>CANGBX010000013.1 GCA_947452455.1 Beijerinckiaceae bacterium | reverse complement strand
TTGATCTGGAGAACAGCAACGGACTGCACTGTGCCATAAGGTGTGGCTGTGCGGGCATCGAAGCCGATTTCCGAACGGGCTTCCCAACCATAGAGGTTTTCAGCCTTGGCAGCGACGCCGTTAGCGGCAACGTAGCCGTAGGCGGTCTTCGTGGTGCCAGCGGCGAAGGACGAGCCAACCACAACCGTTCCCGTGTTCGCGGTCACAGCGGATGCCGACAGAACGCCGGTTGTCGTGTTGGCAGAAACCGCACTCGCAATTACGATGCCGATGCCGTCAAAATAAGGATGCGAATTGCCGATAACCGCTGTGTCAGTGATTGACGAAGCAGCCGATTTGGTCAGCACGTTGTTGTAGATGTAGCCGCCAACAATGTTCGCGCCCGTGGTCGAAGCGTAAACGTTCGAAGCGTAGACGTCCTTCTGACCCGAGAAGGCGAAGTCAGCACGCACCTTGCCGGTGATGCGGACGCAGGTGTCAGAGCCAGGAATCGTGTAGAAGCCCGCGCCGTAAGCGTCGCAAACCTTGACGTAAGTAACAGGCGCGCCGTCCAAAAGGCTCTTGTCCGTTAGGGTGGGGGGGGGGGGGCGAGCGGCGTCCGTTAAATGAGACACAACCCTAATGGGCGTGCGGATCACATTTTCGGGCCGCCCTGACTGGGTCTTTGCACATCGCTCTGGTGCAAATTCCCTCGTCTGTGGTGCGCAAAATGGACATTGGACAGGCGAGCTCGCCGCGCCTGCCCGCCCCGACTGTGGCACCTGTGCCACGCTTGTGGCCGAAAAGGGGCCTGTGCACGGCTTTTCGTCAATTTGCGGGAGACGAAAGTATCTCTCCTAGTTACAGTCCAGCCCATGCCTTCGGATTCCCCGAGGCGCGGTCGGTCGCTTGTCTGATTGTTTGGGCAGGGGGCAGGCAGGGTTCTTCAGCCCGGTGTCACGCATTTTAAGACACCTGACGGAAGAGCCTTTCATTTCAACCGAATGATTTTTTCGAAGTCATTTTTTGGAGGTTTTTCATGAAGCTCGCCAAGAGCCTTCTCCTCGGTTCCGCCACGGCTTTCGTTGCCGTTGCCGGCGCCAATGCAGCCGATCTTCCCTCGAAGAAGGCAGCCCCCGTCAATTACGTGAAGGTCTGCGACGCCTACGGCGCGGGCTTCTACACGATTCCGGGCACAGACACCTGCATCAAGGTCGGCGGCCGCGTGCGCGCTGACTATGCTTTCGTTCCGAAGCAGGACATCTACACTCAGGCGACTGGAGCTCCACTAACGTGGGGTAAGACAGGCACCTCTGGTCCGGACTACACGAAGACTGTGTTCGATCCCTCGTCTTCCGCTGGCAAGGCAGCCGCTGGCTTGCAGCAGACTGGCTGGGAAACACGTGGTCGCGTTGATATGGACGCTCGTACCGCGACAGCTTACGGCACCGTGCAGACCGTCTTCTCAACCCGTCTGGCTCGTACGACCGGCTCGCTGGCGAATGCCTCTGGTGCTGACTCGTCCGGCGCTTCGCCGACGCTGGAAGCCGCTTACATTCGCTTTGCTGGCTTCACATTCGGTGTTGCTCGCGATAACTTTGCCTACATGCCGTCGCGCTTCTACGGCGCAGGTCACTGGGGTTCGTTCGCCAACGGCGCTAAGCAGATCGCTTACACCGCAGCTCTCGGCGGCGGCTTCTCGGCCACGATCGCCCTGCAGGATCCTGTCGACACTACGCTCGGTGGTTTCGACTACACATCGATTCAGAGCACGTCGAATAAGAACTCATTCGGCACACGTGGTCCGGTCGACGAAAACATTCCGCAGGTTAATGCTCGCATCGACCTCGAACAGGGCTGGGGTAATCTGAGCCTCGCAGGTGCGGCTCGCTATATCCACTCGGCTAGCACGTCGCGTGACAACGTTCAGACTTCGACGGGCTTTTACATCAAGGATCCAGTCTCGGGCGACAATGGCATTTATGATCGCTTCAACGTCAATAAGACCGCTTATGCGCTCGGCCTTGGCACGAAGTTCAATCTGCCTATGATTGCTTCTGGTGATGCCCTCTGGCTCACAGCTGCTTGGGCACGCGGCATGACCGAATACACGACCAACTGGTCGTCGTTCAAGTCGTCTGCTTACAAGCGTGACGTGGGTGGTTTCCAGCTCAATCATCCGAGCTATGTTTACACCGGTTCTTCGTACACCGGCGCAACCGCTCCAGGAATCAGCTTGGTCGATTCTTGGAATGTGGCCGGTGTTTTCGACCATTACTGGGCTCCCCAGTGGCGTCAGTCGTTCCTAGCCTCCTATGGCAAGGTTAAGGCTCCGTCAGCCGCTAAGAACTGCGCCAACGGAATCGACCTGAGTGTTAACGGTGCAGGCGGTGCAGCTTCTACTTCCGCTACTTCGACAGCCATCAATGGTTGCTTCGGTGATGCGCAAGTCTGGAACGTTGGCTCGCAGGTCGCATTCCTTCCGACGAAGGATTTTGAAATCGGTGTCGAGTTGCTCTATGCTAACACGAAGTACAACGCGCCAGATGGCGGTTGGGGCTTAAAAACAACCGATAAGATTTTCGGTAGCTCCTGCTATGCAAATGCTGCTGGCGACAGCAAGGCAACTTGCTCCTCGCACAACGTGACCGGCCGTCTGCGCGTCGAACGCACGTTCTAATCTGATCTGAGAGATCACTCTCTCTGATTGAGAACCCCGGTGAGCAATCACCGGGGTTTTTCTTGTTTTACGCCACCACCTCAGCGCCGTCATTGCGAGCATTAGCGAAGCAACCCAGAAGGCCTCACGTGTGGCTTCTGGTTTGCCGCGTCGCTTCGCTCCTCGCAATGACGGTGGAAGGGTTGCTGCTTTCGGCTCGTCATTGCGAGCGTCAGCGAAGCAACCCAGAGGCCTCATTTGTGCTTGATGGTTTGCCGCGTCGGCTTCGCCTCCTCGCAATGACGGTGGACGGGGCGCCCCTCACCCCCTACCTTCCCGCCACCTCCATTTCCGGCTAAGAAGGCGCTATGAGCACCTCGGCCAAAACCCGCTTCGAGCAAATTGCCTTTTTGTCGTCCGGCACGCCGGAGGCGGACCGGGCGCTTGCCGATTTGGCGGCCATTTATGGCAATGTCGAACCCGACAGTGCGGATGTCATTGTCGCGCTGGGTGGTGATGGCCTGATGCTGCAAGTTCTGCATCGCTTCATGGGCCGCAAAAAGCCGATCTATGGCATGAACCGCGGCTCGGTCGGCTTTCTCATGAATGAATTTTCAGGTGAAGCCCTGCGTGAGCGCCTCAGTGCTGCGGAAACCTCCACCGTTCATCCGCTCACCATGACAGCCACCGATGTGAATGGCGAAGTCACCAGCGCGCGCGCCATCAATGAAGTTTCGGTTCTGCGCTCGTCTTATCAGGCGGCCAAAATGCGCATTTCGATTGATGGCACCGAGCGCCTTTCAGAGCTGGTGGCCGATGGTTTGCTGGTGGCCACACCCGCGGGCTCGACCGCTTATAATCTCTCGGCCAATGGCCCGATTTTACCACTCGATGCGCCATTGATGGCGCTCACACCCATCTCCGCTTTCCGCCCACGTCGCTGGCGCGGAGCGCTTTTGCCCGACAAGGCGCGCGTCACGATTGACGTGCTGGAAGCCGATAAAAGACCGGTCGCCGCGGTCGCCGATCATTTTGAAATCCGCAATGTCATGAAGGTCGAGATTGCGATGGATCACGCCACCGGTCTCACCCTGTTGCATGATCCGGGACATTCGCTGGATGAGCGAATCCTGCGCGAGCAATTCGGCAATTAAGCGCTGATTGGCGCGCTCATCAGAAAGATCGCGCATCCCCCCACCCCTTACCCTCCCCTCAAGGGGGAGGGGGTTGAGATGCGGCGCGCAATTCAGATTGCTTCTCACGGTGCTGATGCAGATAACTCCCTCCCCCTTGAGGGGAGGGCTGGGGTTGGGGTCTACGGATCTTGCCGATGATTTGAAAATGCAGCGCGCTTTTTTTGCGCCGTCATTGCGGGCGTGAGCGAAGCACCCAATCATGCCTCACGTGCCGCTTCTGGTTTGCCGCGTCGCTTCGCTCCTCGCAATGACGTGGGAAGGAAAGCGGCTTTTTGCACCGTCATTGCGAGCCCTAGGCGAAGCAATCCAGAAAGCTTCTTCGGCACGGGCATTTTTGTTTGTGGTCTGGGCTGCGGCGTCGGCCTTCGGCCTCTTCGCGATGGCGGCTTGTTATCCCTCGGCAGGGACGGCGATTTCTGCGATCCGCTTCCAGCTCTCGAGATCCTTGACCACAAAGCCATAGCTTGTGCGCTGGACCATGTCTTTTTCCTCAAGCCGCAGGAGCTTGCGGCGCAGGGTCTCGCGCGGAATTTCCATGAAATCCGAAAGGGATACAATGTTCGCCGGCTTGATGAACATGAGATTGCCCGGGCTCTGGTCGAAATTCAGTCGGCCGAGGGCAAAGAAAATCAAAAGTTCATCGAAATCGATCCCGTGCTGCCCACGCAGCGAGCTCAATAGTTTGAAAATCTTTGCCGCGTAGCGCGCCAAATTCGCAAGTTCGTTCTTTTCGCTCACAATTAATCTCCGAAACAAGCGGAACGCTAGTGAGGATTTGCTTATATTTCAACCGGCAAAGGTTCAGCTGCCCATATTGCGCGGTAGCGCCAAGCTTGGTTTTGGCCTTTATTTGCCCTTATTTGGGGGTATACCCGTCTGGTCTTGCGCCAGCCATGCACGGGGTGCACACTCTTCTTGTGCCTGATGCAGATGAGAAACCCTGTTCTCAGTGTAACCGTGGTGGTAAACTATCAACCACGTCCGCATGAAACAGCTCGAGGAACGAGAATGGCAAGCCCCTCGGAGGCCCATTTGGTCCCTTCTCTCACGCTCTGCCCCAATGCCAAGCCCGCAACCCATTGTGAGCAGTGCCGCGTCCGCAGCCTCTCCCTTTGCGGGGCACTGGAGCCAGACGAGCTATCGGAGCTCGACCGCCTGTCGCGCCCGCTGACACTCTCGGCCCGCGAGACGATTTTCGAGCAGGATGAATTATCCGCTGCGGTCTTCAACATTACGGCGGGCTCGGCGCGCCTCTATCGCTTGCTTCCCGATGGGCGGCGCCAGATTGTCGGCTTTGCCTTGCCTGGCGACTTTTTGGGCCTCTCGCTGACCGAGAGAAATGCATTTTCGGCGGATGCGCTGACCCCGCTCACCGCCTGCCAATTCTCGCGTCAGGCGTTTTCCGATTTCGTCGATGCCAAGCCCCATGTGCTGCGCAAATTGCACCAGCTCGCCAGCCATGAGCTCTCCATGGCGCAGGAGCAGATGGTGATCTTGGGTCGCCGCACGGCGGAAGAGAAGATCGCCGCCTTTCTGATTGGCCTGCGCAAGCGCTGGGCACGCCTCTCGCAGCAGTCTGTCACCATCCCGCTGCCGATGACGCGGCAGGACATAGGCGATTTTCTGGGCCTGACGGTCGAGACGGTGAGCCGCATGCTGACACGGCTGGCGCGCGAAAAGGCCATTCTCATTGTGCCCGATGGCGTGCGCCTGCTCGATGTGAAGCGCATCGAAGGTATGGCCGAATCCTGATAGGCTCGCCGCTCGCATGGATGCAGAGAGAGCCTTTCGATGAATGCCCCATTTGACGCGGACCAACTCGCCACGATGAAATTCGGCGTCGGCCAATCTGTGCCGCGCGCCGAAGATCCGGCACTTTTGCGCGGCGAGGGGCTCTACACGGCTGATGTCAATTATGCGGGCCAGCTGCATCTCGCCATGGTGCGCTCCACGCATGCGCATGGCGTGATCACAGCCATTGATGCGTCCCATGCGCGCGCTATGCCCGGCGTGGTGGCGGTCTACACGGGCGCCGATATGGCCGCCTATCATCCGCAGACCAGCAAGGTGCCGCTGAAAAATGCGGATGGCACACCCATGCTGAAGCCGCTGCGCCCGGCACTTGCGACCGACAAAGTGCGCTTTGTGGGTGACCCTGTGGCGTGTGTTGTGGCTGAGACCGAAGACCAAGCGCGCGCAGCTGCCGAAGCCGTGCATGTTGACATCGAGCCGCTACCTTGCGTGGTTGACTCGCGCGAAGCCGTGAAAGCGGGTGCGCCGCTTGTCTATGATGATGTGCCCCTAAACGTCGTGCTCGATTATCATTATGGTGATGCGGCTCAAGTGGCGCAGGCTTTTGACTCGGCTGCGCATGTCACGCGTCTGCATCTCATCAACAATCGTCTTGTCGTGAATCCGATGGAGCCGCGCGCTTGCGTGGCGACTTTCGAAGAGGGGCGTTTCACCTTGCACCTGCCGGTGCAAAGCGTGATGGGCATGCGGGCTGCGGCTTCGGAAGTTTTGGGCGTGCCGCCTGAACAGATCCGTATTCTTGCGAAAAATGTTGGCGGCTCTTTCGGCATGAAGACGGCCTTCTTCCCCGAATATATTTGTGTGGCCCATGCCGCGCGCACGCTGATGCGGCCCGTCAAATGGGTGGATGATCGCTCGGAATCTTTTGTGTCGGACCATCATGGCCGCGACCATGAGTTTACGTGCGAATTGGCGCTGGATGCCGAGGGGCATTTTCTGGCGCTTCGCGTCACAGGCACGGCCAATGTCGGCGCTTATCTGACGGGCTTTGGCCCGCTGATCCCAGCACTCAATGTGATGAAACATCTTGTCGGCACCTATCGCACGCCGCTGATTGAAGTGCGCACCAAATGCGCTTTGAGCAACACGGTGCCCGTGACTGCCTATCGCGGAGCAGGGCGGCCGGAGGGTAATTATTATCTCGAGCGTCTGGTTGATACTGCCGCGCGCGAGATGAAGATTGATCCGGTCGAGTTGCGTCAACGCAATCACATTGCACCAGAGCAATTGCCCTATAGCGCGCCATCAGGCTCTGTTTATGATTCAGGTGATTTCGCTGCGCTGTTGGATGAGGCTTTGGAGAAAGCCGATTACAAAGGCTTTGCTGCGCGCGAACGGATGAGTGCTGCGCGTGGTCTGTGGCGCGGCATCGGCATTGGCCAGTTTCTGGAAGTGACTGCACCCGGCGCCAATGAATTGGGCGATATCCGCTTTGAGAGCGATGGCACAGTGCTGCTCTCGACCGGCACGCATGATCACGGCCAAGGCCATTGGACGAGTTTCGCGCAAGTTGTGTCCGCCAAACTCGGCATTCCCTTTGGCAAAATCCGTCTGATGCAAACCGATTCCGATGCGCTGCCGATGGGCAATGGCACGGGTGGCTCCAAAAGCATTATGGCGAGCGGCAATGCCTTCAATGAAGCCGCTGATCTTGTCATTGAAAAAGCGCGTGCTGCTGCAGCCGATGTGCTGGAAGCCGCTGTGGGTGACATTGAATTCATCGATGGCCAGTTGACGGTAGCCGGCACGGACAAAAGCATCGGACTGTTGCAGCTTGCAGCGACGGGCGCCTCGCTCAATGTCAGTCATATGCACAAGCTCTCGCCCTCGACCTATCCCAATGGCGTGCATATTGCCGAAGTGGAAGTTGATCCGGAGACGGGCGAAGCGAAAGTTGCGCTTTATACGAGCGTCAATGATTTCGGCACTTTGGTGAACCCGATGATTGTGGCGGGGCAAGTGCAGGGCGGTGTGGTGCAAGGCATCGGCCAATGTTTTCTCGAAAACACGATCTACACGGATGACGGCCAGCTCGCGACGGGCTCGTTTATGGATTATGCCATGCCGCGCGCTGAACATGCGCCTCAGGTGCATTTTTATTCCAAGCCTTCGCCCGCACGCACCAATGCATTGGGTGTGAAAGGCTGTGGTGAGGCGGGTTGCGCGGGCGCGCTCGCCTCTGTCATGAATGCGCTCACCGATGCGCTGGCACGTCACGGTGTGGGGCCAGTCGATATGCCCGCTACGCCTTTGCGTCTGTTTGAAGCTATCCGCGCGGCGGGAAAGTAAAAGCAAGAAAAGAGGAAACGTTATGGCGACTTCGCAAAAGATTCCGGTGATCGCGCTGGAGGAACATTATTGGGATGCAGAGCTCGTCTCCCATCTTGTGGGTGCGGAAGGCACACGCTCGAAAGATTTGCTCGCGCGTCTTCATGATCTGGGCGAAATCCGCATCCGTGAAATGGATGAAGCCGGCATTGACATGCAGCTACTCTCGCATGGTGCGCCATCAGGCCAGAAGCTGCCTGAAGATATTGCGGTTGATCTGTGCCGCCGCGTTAATGATCGCTTGGCAAAAGCCATTTCACTTCACCCCACTCGCTTTGCAGGCTTTGCCGCGCTGCCGACCATTCATCCGGAAAAAGCGGCTGACGAGCTTGATCGCTGCGTGAGCGAGCTCGGGCTTAAAGGCGCGATGATCCACGGATTGACGAACGGTCTGTGGTTGGATGACAAGCGTTTCTGGCCGATCTTTGCGCGCGCGGAAAAGCTCGGCGTGCCGATTTATCTGCATCCGTCTTTCCCCCATCCCGATGTGATGAAGGCCTATTATGCCGATTATGCGGAAGACTTTCCGCAGGTGATCCGTGCGGCCTGGGGCTATACGGTGGAGGCAGCCACCCAAGCCATTCGCCTTGTTTTGTCGCGCGTATTTGAGAAGCATGACAATCTGCAAATCATTCTGGGTCACATGGGCGAGACATTGCCCTTCTTGCTGTGGCGCGTGAATCAGGCGCTATCGCGCCCCGGCCATGAAGAGTTGAGCTTTCGTGAACAATTCTCGCGCCACTTCCATGTGACAACGAGCGGCAATTTCTCGACACCGGCTCTCATGTGCACGATGACGGAACTCGGCATGGATCGCATCATGTTTGCGGTGGACTGGCCGTTTGTCGCCAACAAGCCCGCGATGGATTGGGTCGAGACGTTGCAAATCTCGCGCGAAGACAAAGTGAAATTGCTTTCAGGTAATGCGAAGAAATTGCTCCGGCTTTAATCCGTCGAACGCGCAACCCCCACCCCTAACCCCTCCCCACAAGGGGGAGGGGGATCAGGTTGCATGAGGGGCTTAACCCTCCCCCTTGTGGGGAGGGTGGGCCGCGTAGCGGACCGGGTGGGGGTCGCGCAATAATGATCGGCTAGCAAGAAGGTCGCGCTTAATGCGCCGCCGCTGCCTCAGTTTCTTTCAAGCCTTTTGAAGCTTCCTGACGCAGATCAGCCCAGATCTCGGCGACATAAGCGGCGAATTTTTCAGAGCCCACCATTTCTGATGAGCGCGGACGGGGCAGGGTGATTTCCACCACGCGTTTGATGCGGCCCGGTCGAAACGTCATGATCAAAACACGATCCGACAATTGCACGGCTTCGGCAATATTATGCGTAATCAGCAAAGTCGTCTGTTTCAACTTCTGCTGGATTTGCACCACTTTGTCACCAAGCAACAGACGTGTCTGTTCATCGAGCGCGGCAAAGGGCTCATCCATCAACAGGATGCGCGGTTGAAAGGCGAGCGTGCGGGCAATTGCAATGCGCTGGCGCATGCCGCCTGACAATTCCGACGGGAAATGATTTTCAAATCCGGTCAGGCCGACCAGATCCAGCAATTCATGCGCACGCACATGGCGCTTGTCTTTGGGCACACCACCTGCTTCGAGCGGAAAGGCGACATTGTCGAGCGCAGTGCGCCAAGGAAAAGTCGACTCTTCTTGGAACACCATGCCGATTTCCGGCTGGCATCCGCGCACCGGTTTTCCATCCAGCAAAATCGAGCCATCATATTCAGTGATGAGCCCGCCGATCATATTCATCAGCGTCGATTTTCCGCAGCCGGACGGGCCGATGATGGAAATGAACTCGCCCTGTTGAATATCGAGCGAGAC
Organism: Beijerinckiaceae bacterium; assembly: GCA_947452455.1. Taxonomy (GTDB): domain Bacteria; phylum Pseudomonadota; class Alphaproteobacteria; order Rhizobiales; family Beijerinckiaceae; genus Terripilifer. Next base: position 11,383 of record CANGBX010000013.1, on the reverse strand, counting down.
ATGATCGACAGCTGTGACCGTACCTTTGCCTGTCTCGAAATGTTTCGAGACATTTTGAATGCTGAGCGTAGGTGTGCTGTGTGTATCGTGCATCATTTGCGCTCGACAGGTTTCACCAAGGCACTCGACATGCCGGTATCATAACCGGGCTCAACACGCACATCGACAATGACCGTCTCGCCACGTCCATAGGCCTCAATCGCCAGCGAGATGACTTCGTTCAGATCAGCAATGTCGCGCACCGGGCCAAAGCCTGTTGCGCCTTGCGCGCGTGCCAGCATGGCCAGATCAATATCGGGCGCGGCAATCTGCTGGCCGATCCATTTGTTCTCAACCGGACGGTCGCGCATTTTGGCGACGCGTTCCTGATGGACTTCATCATTATAGAAAGAGCGATTATTGGCGACGAAGACGATCATCGGCAGGCCGTAATGCACGGCGCTCCAGATGGCGGTAGCGCCCATCAGGAAATCACCGTCCCCCAGAATGGCAAGCGCAATGCGGTCAGACCCCTTCAACGCAAGTGCCGAGCCCGCGCATGTGCCTGGGCCCGAGCCAATGCCGCCACCGCCATCCGTGCCCAGAAAATCGAGCGGATGTTCGACATCCCACATATGTCCAGCCCATGAGAGCGGATGGCGCATGAGGCTCGTCTTCTTGCCCTTGAAAGCCTTGCGCACGGCATTGGCGAGCATGGGCACGGTGAGCGGTTTGCCCGCTTCGCCTTCCGGCAATGTGATCGGCGCAGCCTTTTTCCAACCACTCCAGACATCGCCCTTCTGATGCGTGGCGAGAGCTGTGTTGAGTGCCGCAATCGTCGTGTCGGGATCAGCCACGAGATAGAGATCGGCAGGCGGCAGACCCTGATGATCCATGCTCCAGCCATTGTGCAAATATTGGTCGAGCGTCACATTGATGATCTTGGCTGTGGCATCTTTCTCGCCATATGCGCTCTTCAATGTGCCTGCGAGATCAACCCAATCAAGCGCAACAATCACATCTGCTTCGCGGATGAGATTGCAGGCCGCTTCGCTCGGGAATGTCGATGGCGGGGCGGCATGCAGCGCATGTGTGGTCGGGAAAGCACCCGCTATTTTCATGTCGGTGAGCACAAGCGCGCCGAGTTTTTCGGCCAAAGCAATGCGTGCTGCCCAGTCTTTTTCAGAGCGAGAGACGCGACCAATCATCAGCAAGGGCTTTTTGGCTTTCGCCAAATGTGCAGCCGTGTCTTTCAAAAGAGCCTGCGGCGGGTCGGCGGGCGGGGGCGCAGCAAAGCGCGCAATGTCAGGAATTTTGGGCGGATTTTCCAGACGCATTTCTTGCAGCGCTGCATCGAGACAGACATAGACCGGACCGCGCGGCGCGGTCTGTGTGATCTGCCAAGCGCGCAAAATGCTTTCAATCGCGGAGGCGACAGAAGCGGGCTGGTCATCCCACTTTGTATAATCGCGGATCAGAGCGCCTTGATCTTTCGATGTGTGTATCCAGTCAATCCACGGGCGGCGTTTGGAGGCATCTACGGGGCCAGTGGCACCCAGCAGCAGAAGCGGTGCGCGGTCACACCAGGCATTGAAGACTGCCATGGTGGCATGCATCAGTCCGACATTGGAATGAACAATGGCGCAGAGCGGCGCGTCTTTCACTTTGGCCCAGCCATGGGCAATGGCGACTGCACTTTCTTCATGCAGACAAAGCAGCATTTGCGGATCGCGATTACCCAAGCGATTGACGAGTGAATCGTGCAAGCCGCGATAAGAAGCGCCGGGATTGAGCGCGACATAAGGCAGGCCCAATTGGCGCATCAAATCGGCGATGATGTCAGAGCCCCAGACGCCATTGTCGGAGGAAGGAACGGGCTTTTCGATCTCTTGGCTCATGATGTTTCTTTCGTCAGGCGTCTGGTGTTGGGGCCGGGCAGGCGAATGATCGACCCGATGAGCATATTGCCCAATCCGGCCAGCGCAAAGATGACGATCAGGATCGCCATCATGGTGGGAATGTCAAAACGCGCATAGGCCTGCATGGCGGCATGGCCGAGGCCTTTGTTCGACAATTTGATTTCAGACAGCAGCGCGCCAACGGTGGCAATGCCAAAGCCCAAACGCAGGCCCGTTGAAATGGGCGGCACGAGGGCAGGCAGATAGATCATGCGGATGCGTTGAGCGAGCGAGAGATTGAGCGTCTGCCCCACGCGCAGAAACATGGGGTTCATGCCGCGCACGCCAGCCGCCAGTGACAGTGTCATCGGGAAAAAACAGGACAAAGCAGCGAGTGAAATTTTCGAGCCGACACCAATGCCAAACAGAATGAGCAGGATCGGCAGAAAGACCACTTTGGGTGTGGCGGCTAGATATTCGATGACGGGTTCGAAAATCTGCCCGCTATAGCGGTTCATGCCAAGCGCCAAGCCGACGATGATGCCAACCAGCGAGCCAATTGCAAAGCCAGAGAGAATTTCAAAAAGCGTAACGCTGAAATGGCCCCAGAAAATCGGGTCCCCCGAAAGGCGGATCAGTGATTTGCCGATGAACCATGTGGACGGCAAAACGCCTTTGAAAAAAAGCCCTGATGCGCCTGCTGCCTCCCAGAGAGTGAGCAGAAAGAGCGCCGCGCTGATGCGGTAAAGGGTGACGCGCGAGATCATCTGCTTTGCAAGAGCCATGTCTCAAGCCTCGCCGTGAACCAGAAAAAACATGCGCTGCATAAAACCACAAAGAGAATGGCAGCATACATGCCGGCCACTTCGAAGCGATCACCCAGTTCGGCAATCATCAATCCCATTCCGCCAAAGCCGATCAGATATTCCACGCCCACCACATTGATCAGCGCGAAGACGAGACCCAGACGCAGTCCTGTGAAAATTGTCGGCAGTGAGGCTGGCATCATGATCAGGTGAATATACTGCCAGCGTGTCAGATTGAATGTGCGCCCGACATTGATCAGCACATGAGGCACATGGTCGAGGCCTTCTTTGGTTTTCAGAATGATGGGCGGGAGCACAGCCACTGCGCCCATGGCAATAATGGTTGACGCATTGCGCCCGAAGAGAACCAGAAACAGCGGGAAGAGCAGAACGAGTGGCGCAGCAGCAATGGCAGCAAACCAATCGGTAAAAGCACGGCCCGCATTTTTATTGTGATGCAGCCACCAGCCGATGATCATGCCAAGCCCCGCGCCAATGCCGGAGGCGGCAAAGACTTGGCCGAAGGTGCGCAAGAAGCGCGTCACCAATTCATTGTCATGATAGAGCAGGCTAATGGCGGGCAGGACTTCGGAGGGCGGGGGCGCAATGAAGCGACTGACCATTCCCATGCGCGAGGCCCATTCCCATGCACCGAACAACACGGCGAAAAACGCCATGCGCGCGATGATCGGCGGCGGTCTGAGAATGGACGTGATCATGAAGGGGAAAGGCCCGGCCTGAGCCGGGCCCTCATCTCACTTTTTCGGAACAAGAATGTCGAAGAGCCCGGCGATTTCTTTTTCATCCATCGGCTTTGGAATGAATTTGAAATCGACAGCCTGTTGTAGCGAGACTTTCAGGCCGCGCACATCATAGGGCTGCATAGCTTCTTTCGGATAAAATGTGTTGCGCGATTCCAGTGCAACGGCACGCGGCACTTCCGCGCTCTCGGCAAAATAATCAATTGCCTTATCGTTGGCATAAGCCCATTCGAGCGATTTGATATAGGCTTCCGAAAACTTCACGAACAAAGCGCGCTTTGTTTTCAGCGAATCCGCATTGGCGAAATTCACACGCACGGTCGTGTCGCGGATGTCTTCCAGATCATTGCCCTTGGCGACAATATTGATCTTGCCTGCTTTCAAATCTTCAACGCCGAAAGGTGGCACAGCCCAGCCCATATCAATCTGGCCGGACATGACTTGCGTGTAGGTGGAGGGAATGCCCCCTGTCGCTGTCGGCTTGCCCTTGATCTTGGCTTGATCGAGCAGCGACAGCGCAATCAGATGGCTCGAGGAGCCAGCGGCCGAATAGCCCATCGTTTTGTCGGTCGCATCTTTGATCGACTTGATGTTCTTGTCGGTCCGCGCATACCAGTAAATATCGGGCGAGCCCGTCATGGCGGCGGAAATCACACGCACCGGCGCGCCTTTGGCATAGGCGCCGATCAGGCCCAAAAGGCCCGTCTGCGTGGCAATATCGACAGAGCCGGAAATCACGGCCTGCACGGTGGCTGCACCGCCCGCCGTATAGCTGATTTCAATATCGAGACCGGCTTCTTTGAAAATCCCGGCTTTGACGCCGAATTCGACAATGCCCGTATCCCAATTGCCCTTTTGCGGCAGGGCGACTTTCAAGGTTTCGGCGAAAGCTGTTCCCGACAAAAATGTCGTCAGCGTTGCGGCCAGCACGAAATGCTTGCGCATGCTCATATCCTCCCGGCGGCCATTGCTTTGGGGACCGCTCTGGACAGGATGGGACCACAGGTTGCGAGGGGATGCAATGCGGCGCCTCACAGCGCCTGTGGGAGGGGTGGCAAAGCGCGCGGGCTCGCCTGTCAAAACCCTATCAAGCAAAGGAATTTGTCCGGCTACCGGCGCCAGGCCATGCCAGAATATGAGACCTGAGATCCTGCCCGGTCTTGAAGCACTCTGGCGCATTGGCTAGAAGCGCCGATGGCTCTCAAACTCCAGGACCTGCCCGGCATGTCGCATCAAAACCCTGCCGCTTATCGCCCGGACATTGACGGGCTTCGTGCTTTATCCATCATTCTTGTTGTTATGTTTCATCTGCACGTGGGTTTTACGCGTGGCGGTTATATTGGCGTTGATGTCTTTTTCGTCATCTCGGGCTTTTTGATCACTGGTCTGATTGTCAAAGAAGCGCAAACGTCCGGGTTCAGTTTTGCGCGTTTTTATGAGCGACGTATTCGTCGTCTCTTCCCAGCTTTATTTGCAGCCTTTCTTGCGACAACCTTTGTTTCTTGGTGGATTCTTTTTCCCGTAGAGCTGGAATCTTATGGTCAGCAATTGGCTTCGGCCATCGGCTTTGCTGCCAATCTATTCTTTTATGCAGGCGCGGGCTATTTTGCCGATGATTCCGCAATGCAGCCTTTGCACCACACATGGTCGCTAGCGGTTGAAGAACAATTCTATCTTTTCTTCCCAGTACTTCTTCTGCCGCTTTTGCGTTTGCATGGAAGCAGGCTGATCGGTCTTATTTGGGTCCTCGCCATCGCCTCCTTCGCGCTGAGCGTCTATTGGATGAATCAGGATAATCAGGAAGCGGCATTCTATCTTTTGCCAGCACGCGCATGGGAGCTTTTGCTCGGCGCTTTGGTAGCTTTGAATGGAGTGCCGGCACTTCCCAATCGCCATTGGCGCAATGGCGCGTCACTTCTGGGCGTCGTGGCGATCATTGCTGCTGCAGGGGCTTTCAATAAGAACGTAGCCTTTCCAGGCTGGAGTGCCTTGGTGCCTTGCGTGGGCGCAGCGCTGATTATTCATGCGGGACGCGAACGCGACACATGGGTTTATCGTGCCTTTTCCATGCGCGGGATTGTGCTGATCGGTTTAGCTTCTTACTCCATCTATGTGTGGCATCAGCCGCTGATCGTTTTGTGGAAATCGCGTTTCGATATTTATCTCTCCGTTTCGGATCGTTTGATCTTGGGTGCTCTGTCGCTGGCCATCGGCTTTGCCTCGTGGCGCTTTATTGAACGCCCGTTCCGCTATGGCACGCTTTTGCCGACGCGACGCGCAGCCTTTTGGGGCGCGGGCGCCGTTATGGCTTGCGGATTGGCCGTTGCTGGCGCGCTCGTGATGGGACAAGGTTTTGAAAGCCGTTTTCCCGAAGAGGCGCGCCGTCTTGCGACTTGGAAATATGCTTTTCCTGAAACCGAATTTTCCAAAGCTCGTTGCTTCATTGGTCGTGCACAAGCGGATCGTCCCCGTGTCGATGATCTGTGCGTTCAAGTCAAACCTGGAAAGAAAAATGTTCTGCTTTTAGGCGATAGTCATGCCGGACATTGGATCACGGCTTGGCAAGAAGCAGCCCCTTCAAATACCAATTTGATGTTGGCGTCAGCCTCTGGCTGCAAACCTGTCTTGCGTGATCCGGGTGGTTCGGCGCGTTGCCGTGCAGTAATGGAATGGGCATTCCGCGAGTTTTTGCCGAACAATCGCCTTGATGGCATCATCATCTCTGCCAATTGGATCATGTCGGATGTAGCGCGCGTGCCAGAGACTGTTCGTTTTCTGAAGCAATATGCCGACAAAATTTATGTTGTTGGACCTGTGCCGATTTATTTCGATACCGTCCCTCGTCTTTTGCTGCGCTCGCTTTTGTACAAAGATGAAGGGCTCATTGATCGGCGTCGCGATCCGGCGCGCTTCCCGCTCGATAAAGCTTTGTCTGAGGCTCTACGAAATGAGCCGGTGACTTATCTTTCCATGATCGACACTTTGTGCGAAGAGCGCAAATGCCTCGTGCGCACGCCCGATGGCGAACCGATGCATTTTGATTATGGGCATGTCACCCATAAGGGCGGTTTGGAAGTTGTGCGGCGTTTGCGTCTGCAAAACGTCTTTCCTCTCGACTGAAGCGCGCTCTTACTGCACGTGTTCGCTAGCGAGTTCCACAAATTCGCTGGCGCGCTCGCCCCAGACCGTGACACCCGTTCCGAACCGCACATCGACACGCTCAGGCAGGCCCGGTTGCAGGGCTCGGTAGCGGGCTAAAACCCATCCGGCCAAATCTTCACCGACGCGCCAATTGGCTTGCGCCTTTGAGCCAGGTTTAAATTTCACGCGGGCTCCCCGATCCATGGCTGATCTCCCGAAAAGAAAACGCGAAATGCCATTGAAGGTTAGCCATGCATTGTCATGGGAGTCGTGCCTGAAGGGGCGTCTTTCGCCTTAAATCTGCGCCGTTGTGCTCAATTTTCGTGCGGAGTCACGCGCTGCATAGTGCGCCACAGCCAATGGCCCAGCAGCAGGCCGAGCCATGCCCCCGCACTCGACCAGATGAAGCCCGCAATCTGACCCGTGCGACCGGGAATCCAAAGCTCGGCTATTTCCAATGCGCCACTGAGCCAGCACAGACCAACAGCCGCCGCCAGTGCGGACATGAGGCTTCGCACGCCCGCCATAAAGATGGCGCCGGTGATGGCATAGGCCATGAAATGTTCAAGATGGCCGGAGGCGCCCGTTTGCGGGCGCATCGTGCCGGGAACCAGCGATAAATACAGGATCAGCGCCACGCAGAACCAGAAGGCCGGAGGCGACAGGCGCGCGATGAGATGAGTGATTTGTTTCATGGGGCTCTTGATGGCGCGCGTGTTGCGCAGCGGCAAGGGCCTCTGCCGCCAGCACATTGCGCTTGGTGCTTTTTCAAGAACCGTGGCGGCAGAGCCCATCACGGCCCGCCGGGATGCAAGACACCACATTTCACGGATTCGGTCGCGCGGGCATTTGAGCGCGTCGTCGATATCCACATTGTTTCGTGGATCTGGTTTTGGGGAGAAAAACTGGTGCCGGATGAGGGGATTGAACCCCCGACCTTCGGTTTACAAAACCGCTGCTCTACCGCTGAGCTAATCCGGCGACGGGCGAACCCGCGGGGCATTGGCTACCAGCACAAAGCCGAGCTTGCAATAATCTTATGCGATCTCAACAAAAAAGGCCCCGCCAAAGCGGGGCCTTTCTCGTTGGTTTCGGGCTTTTGCCGCTTATTTGTCCGCGAAAATGTCGCGATCCTTGGTTTCCGGCATGAAGATCAGGCCGATCACGAAGGTCATCAGCGCCACCACAATCGGGTACCAGAGGCCGGCGAAAATATCGCCGGAGGCCGCCACGATGGCGAAAGCGGTCGGGGGCAGGAAGCCGCCGAACCAGCCGTTGCCGATATGGTAGGGCAGCGACATGCCGGTGTAGCGAATGCGCGTCGGGAAGAGTTCGACGAGCAGAGCGGCAATCGGGCCATAGACCATCGTCACGTAGAGCACGAGAACGAAGAGCAGGCCGATGACCGTCAAGCCGCGGCTATCGCCAAGCAGACCGCCAATGGTCGGCTGCTTCAGGATCGTCGCATCACCCACGCTCGGGTAGCCAGCTTCAACGGTCGTCGCCACAATGTTCTTGGCGAAGTCTGCGTTGAAGAGCACTTCCTTCGTGCCGACCATGACCTTGGTGGCCGAGCCAGCAGCGCCGTCAGCGCGCTCATATTTGATCGAGGTCTGTGCCATCACGCGGCGGGCCACATCGCAGCCTTGCGTGAAGGTGCGCACACCCACCGGATCAAACACATTGCCGCAAGTGGCAGGGTCAGCAATCAGCGTCACCTTCACCTTGTCATGGGCTGCCATCAGCTTCGGATTGGCGAGCTCAGCAACTTTTCCGAAGAGCGGGAAATAGGTGAGAGCGGCAATCAAGCAGCCTGCGAGCAGAATCGGCTTACGGCCGATCTTGTCCGACAGCCAGCCGAACAGAATGAAGAACGGCGTGCCGAGCAACAGCGAGAAGGTGATCAGAAGATTGGCGGTGGTGCCATCAACCTTCAACGTCTGGGTAAGGAAGAAGAGCGCGTAGAACTGGCCCGTATACCAGACCACAGCCTGACCAGCGGTACCGCCGAGCAGCGCGATGATCGCGACCTTCAGATTGTCCCAGCGACCGAAAGCTTCACCAATCGGTGCCTTCGACAGCGTGCCTTCTTCCTTCATCTTCTGGAAGGCCGGCGATTCATTGAGCTGGAGACGAATCCAGATCGAAACGAGCAGCAGGACAATCGAGACAAGGAAAGGAACACGCCAGCCCCAGGCCGCGAATTCTTCCGGCGACATGCTCAGACGCAGTGTCAGAATGACGAGCAGCGAAGTGAACAGACCAACCGTGGCGGTCGTTTGAATCCACGATGTGTAGAAACCACGACGCCCGTTGGGCGAATGTTCAGCGACGTAAGTCGCCGCACCACCATATTCACCACCAAGCGCAAGGCCCTGTGCGAGACGGCAAAGAATGAAGCCAACAGGTGCCAGCAGGCCGATCGATGCGGTGCTGGGCAGAAGGCCAACCACGAAGGTCGCAAGACCCATCAACGTCATGGTGACCAAGAATGTATATTTGCGGCCGATCAGATCGCCGAGGCGACCGAAAACGAGCGCACCGAAGGGACGCACGGCAAAGCCCGCAGCAAAGCCCATCAGCGTGAAGATGAAGTTCGCGGTCGGGTCAGTGCCCGGTCCGAAATTGGCAGAGATATTCGCAGCGAGCGAGCCAGCGAGATAAAAATCGTACCATTCAAAGACGGTGCCGAGCGACGAAGCCAGAATGACTTTGCGCTCTTCCGCCGACATGGGCCGCGCGGCTTGGCCGGCGGACGCTGAAGCGAGACTCATGTGGACCCCTCGGGTTTCCTGTTGGGTTGAGGCGCTGCGGTTGGTCCGCAAACATCCTCGGTGACTTTGTCCGCCCCTGTGAGACGGAGGGCCGCTTTGGGCGACTGTCACAACCTATGTGATGCGATGCAGGAGAGGGGAACGTGGCAAAAGGTATAAGATTCCTTCGATTTTTCCCTCAAAATCAGGCATTTTCTAAAAATCAGCTTTGACTATATTGCAATGCAGCATGAATAAAACACGATTTTCATTGGTATTTCTTGGATGAGTTTGGTGGGCCTGCCGTTTGTTTCGCATGTGCGAACAAAATGCCTGCCCAAGGCCATTCGGCATGAACCTTCGTCTAGAGGGCAGGCTCCTGGCTTTCCCTTAGGGCTTTAGTTTCATCTGAGCGATGGTCAGGGCGACCGCGCAGGCATTCGACACATTGAGGCTTTTGATCGGGCCTTGCATATCGATGCGCGCCAGCACATCGCAATTTTCGCGCGACAGACGGCGCAGGCCTTTGCCTTCCGCACCCAGCACCAATGCAAGCGGACGCGAGAGCGTTTCTTCTTCCAGAGAACGCGGGCCCTCTGAATCAAGCCCCACGCGCAAATAGCCGTTGCGTCCCAGAGTTTCGAGCGCGCGCGCCAGATTGGTGACGGTGACAATCGGCACATGCTCAAGACCGCCCGAGGCAGTTTTGGCGAGCACGCCGGTGAGAGCGGGGGAGTGGCGTTCGGTCGTGACAATGGCATCGAGTCCGAAAGCTGCAGCGGTCCGCACAATCGCGCCGACATTATGCGGATCTGTGACTTGGTCGAGAACGAGGATGAAACCATTTTCCGGCAGATCTTCAATGTCGAGATCTTCCAGATGACGCGCTTCAATCAACACGCCCTGATGCACGGCATCTTGTGGCAAGCGCTGTGCGATTTGTTCGGGCGTTGCAATTTCTGCCTGCAAATGTTTTGCGGCAATTTCGCCCGAGAGTTTTTCAGCAGCCGCTTCGGTCGCGACCACGCGCAAGACTTTGCGTCGTTCCGAGCGCAAAGCTTCGCGCACGGCATGATAGCCCCAGATCAGCGCAATATCGGCTGGCAATTTGGGCTGGCTCGCACGAGCGGGTCCGCGCGGGGCACCGAACGGCGCGCGTTCGCTGCGCGCACCAGTGGCCTCACGCGGCTCACGTGGCTCACGCACGTCGCGGGGCTTATGCGGCTCGCGTTGCTCGCTGGTTTTGTTGGCCCCGCGTCGCTCGACGGGTTTCTGAAACGGGCGGCTTTCGCTGCGCTCGGGACGGCGGTCTTTGGAATGGGGGGGTCGCTTGCGGCTCATCAAGCCTGTGTGTCGCAAAAGCGGGCCGGACGCAATGAGCGTATTTCTTAAAGAAAAATGGTGGGGGAAGCAGGACTCGAACCTGCGAAGGCTAAGCCAGCGGATTTACAGTCCGCCCCCTTTGCCGCTCGGGACATTCCCCCGCGAGGGTGTTGCCCCCGACGAAAAAGCCCCGTGTCACCACGGGGCCGATCCGTGGAGGCGCTTATGGTGACAGGCTCGCGCCCTGTCAACCTAAAAAGCCTTGCTGGGTGATCTTAGCGACCATTGCCAAGAGACGCAGGGCAGGGCATATCAGGGCGTATAAGCGGGTGTAGCTCAATGGTAGAGCAGCAGCCTTCCAAGCTGAATACCAGGGTTCGATTCCCTGTACCCGCTCCAAAATTTCCGTCGTAATTCCGTCATTCCCGCACTCATGGACGTCTTTTGCCAAGACGCATGTTGAGCTTGGTCATTTGGCGCTTGCGATTTCCGCAAATTACGCCTATCCCGCCCCCGCAATTATCAAACCAAACCGACCGGCCCTTGGCCGGCGGCTCAACCATCTGGATGACGCATGGCCAAGGAAAAGTTCTCTCGCACGAAGCCGCATTGCAACATCGGCACGATCGGTCACGTTGACCATGGCAAGACGTCGCTGACAGCGGCGATCACCAAGGTTCTCGCTGAATCCGGTGGCGCTTCTTTCACCGCCTACGACCAGA
>CANGBX010000012.1 GCA_947452455.1 Beijerinckiaceae bacterium | reverse complement strand
TTGATCTGGAGAACAGCAACGGACTGCACTGTGCCATAAGGTGTGGCTGTGCGGGCATCGAAGCCGATTTCCGAACGGGCTTCCCAACCATAGAGGTTTTCAGCCTTGGCAGCGACGCCGTTAGCGGCAACGTAGCCGTAGGCGGTCTTAGTACCGCTGGTGTTGGCATAAGCCGAACCAATAGACACAGAACCGGCGCTGAGGGACACGGCGGCGATGGACGAGGCCTGACCTGCGAAAGAACCAGCTGCCTGGTCATTGGTCGTGACATGGCCGGCGTCCGCCAAGTAAGCATTGGTATTGCCGAACAGCACGGTATCGGTGTTGTAGTAAGCTGCGGCCGACTTGGTCAGCACGTTGTTGTAGATGTAGCCACCAACAATGTTGCCCGATGTCGGAGCGTAAACGTTAGACGCGTAGACGTCCTTCTGACCGGAGAAGGCGAAGTCAGCACGCACCTTGCCGGTGATGCGGACGCAGGTGTCTGTGCCAGGAATCGTGTAGAAGCCCGCGCCGTAAGCGTCGCAAACCTTGACGTAAGTAGCAGGTGCAGCCTTCTTCGAGGGAAGATCGGCAGCGTTGGCGCCAGCAACGGCAACGAAAGCCGTGGCGGAACCGAGGAGAAGGCTCTTAGCGAGCTTCATGTGAAACCTCCAGTGTGATGACCCGATCTGGACAATGGGAGAAGCCCCAAAACCAGATCCGAAACGGGGGGCAATTAGGGTTCTACCCCTCCCTTTCGGTGACAGGACACTACCCGCCGATCTATTTCACGATTTGTTACGAAATGGTTTTGCCATGAATTCGGCTTGTTTGTCCGAGGCCTGGTGCATTTCTGCAACATAACTAGCCATCACTTGTGGAAATTGTGCTGAATCCCTGCTGAACCTGCACTCAAAATAGGTTTCGCGCCACCCATCAGGGCGGAACAAGGGCGCAGATGCGGCTGGATCAGGCTGGAATTAGGCCGGAGACGGCACCAATTGGCGCATCTTGAGGCGCAGGGATTCGGCCTCGAGGCGGCCGAGATAGGCCTCGACCGACAAGCGTTGCGCCTCTGGCAGGCTGGCACAGGCCCGCAGCGCCGTTTTGAGCAGAGTTCGGTCGGGATGGGCGCCGGCAGTGTGCGGGAATCGTTCCATTGCCACCAACACAGCAATGAAGACGGGCAGCATGGCCTGCGGCAGGCCGGCCTTCTCGTAGAGCGCAGCAAAAGCATGGCCTGCGGGATGATCGAGATAGGCCAGCACGCGCTCCAGCGGGCGCTCCCCCAATTCGGCGAGTGCGGCTGCCAGCATCAGGCGGTCGCCACACAGCAATGCGCGCAAGATCAGGGCTGGCGTCAATTGCCCCTGCCCGCGCAAATGGCGCACCAGAGACAAAGCTGCACCAGCTGCACCATGAATGGGCGAATTCACATCATCGGCTTGCGCGCTGATTTCGACAATCGCGCGCTCGCGCGCCTCCCGCAACATGCGCTCGGCGCGCTCGGGCGACAGCCAGCCTGTTTGCTTGAGAAAAGTTGAGAGCGCACCGCTGACATGTTCCAAAAGGCGCAAGCGCACTTCGGGGCCTGCATCGGCGCGCATCATCAACGCATCGCGCAAGCGCCCTTCTTCGCCCGCGCGCTCCAACATGCGCAGCATGATGGCTTGCGAGAGTTGCGCCTTCTCATTGCGTGCAAGTTCAATCAAGACGCAAGGCGCGCCCGCTTCCGTCAAAGCGGCGCAGATGGACGTTGCCACCGGCACACGCCGCGCCATCGCCAATTGTGGCCCCACAGTTGTGATGAGCGCCATTTCAGCCAATTCGGCATCAGATAAATGCGGCGCATATTGCAGCACGAGCGCTGCAATCTCCGGCTGGTCAGAAGCCAGTGCGAGAATGATATGGCGCGGTGCATCGACTTCATGCGCCAAGCCCTCGGCCATCGCGCGGCGCACAAGCGGCGACGGATCATCGAGCAAGACAGCCAGAATGCTTTCGACTTCCAGCGCCTCGTCATCGCTCAAATCCATATGCAGATAATCGCAGATGAGCGAGGTCACGCCAGCCGCCCGCGCAGAAGCAGAAGCTTCGCGCGCAAAAGCGAAAAAATCGGCGCTGATCGACAAGGGCCCCAAAATCCAAACGTCATTCAAAAAGAAAGCAGCAGCGCGCAAAAAAATCGGCCGGGCCTGAATCAGCCAAACGACTGACGCAGCGATTCTGACCTTAAAGAGGGCCTGTCATGAGCTCAAGACCAAAGGCGATGGATCAGCCGCCTGCGGCCTGATTGCCAGCTCCCGCTGGGCGCTTCAGCGAAAAGACTTTGTCGACCACTGTGTAATCCTGGTAGCCGCAGCGGGCCAGCGGCTTCATCAAAGTGATGTCCATCACGCCATCACGCAGATAGGCCTCGTTCAAATGCACGCCAATCACTTGACCAAGCACAAGATAACGATCCGTCTGCACGCCCTCCAATGCATCAAGACGTACGACTTGCGTGACCTTGCACTCGAGCGAGGCGGGCGAGGCCTTCACGCGCGGGGCTTTCACCAAGACGCAATCAGCCATCTCGAGACCCGCATGGACGAATTCGCTCGAGCCACGTGGCAGCGGGGCCGAGGTGGCATTCATCTGGTCGCGCAAATCATAGCTTGCACAATTCCAGACAAATTCGCCGCTCTCTTTGGCAAGATAGGCGCTGTCCTTAAACCCTTCCGAGCAAAAGCCGACAATCGGCGGCGCGCCCGAAAAAGCATTGAAGAATGAATAGGGCGCGAGATTGATCTCGCCATTGGCGCCGCAGGTGGAAATCCAGCCCACGGGACGGGGCGAAATCAGCGCTTTGAAAGGATCATGCGGGAGAAGCGAACGATCGCGCTTTTCGGGTTCGTAAAACATCTGCGACACCGCTCTTCTTAGAAATAAGTGACGATCTGGGTGAGATCAGGGCGCGGGCGATCATCAGGCACTTGCGTGGCGCGGCCGATATGGATGAAACCCGCCATCCGCTCGCCCTCGTGCACGCCCAATTGCGCCAAAACTTCGCGATCATAAGAAAACCAATTGGTCAGCCAGGAGCCATCAAAGCCCAGACCTTTGGCAGCGAGCAGAATGTTCATGCACACAGCGCCCGCTGAGAGCTCCTGCTCCCAAGCCGGCACTTTGGCGCCCTCTTTGGCGGTCGAGACCACGCCGATGATCAGCGGCGCCATAGTCATGCGCTTGGCTTCTGCGCCAATGCGGGCCTCGTCAGCTTGGGGTTCGCGGCGTTTAAAACCATCGACCACAATCTGGCCCGCACGCTCGCGCGCCTCGCCCTGAAAGACGATAAAGCGCCAAGGCGCCAGCTTGCCATGGTCTGGCACGCGTGCGGCGATCTTCAAAAGAGTGCCAAGCTCATCGGCGCTGGGGCCCGGGCCTGTCAGAGAAACAGGCGGCACAGAGCGGCGGGTGGAAAGCAGATGCAGGATCTCGGTCATGCCGGGCTCATTTTCATCATCTTTTTGGGGCTAATGATCGGCCCAAAGATTGGTCAATTGATCGACTTCGCCCTTTTGACAAGTTCCAGCCGCCCCTGCAACCCGCCCGCTTTGACTAAATCCCGCGCATTGGGCAGAACACTCCCCACCATGACCTTTCGCTCTGCCGCCGCCCTCCTCTGCGCTGCCCTTGTGCTCGGCGCTGCAGATGCGCGTGCGCAGCAAACTGGACAGCGTCCGCAGGCCGCCCCGCCGGCCGCCGCCTCGCCGGGCCCTTTGCGCCCGGCTCCGGGCACTGTGCCGATGCCGGGCTCCGGCCGTCTCTTTCTCTCCGCAACCTTTGGCGGCTCGGCCACGACTTTGGTGAGCGGCGTTCGCTGGCGGATTTTCCAAGCCCGCATTGAAGGCAATGGCCAACATGGTCTGGTGGCAGAATCCACTGAGCTCGCGCCATCCTTCACTTTGCCGGACGGCGATTACATTGTTCATGCGTCCTATGGGCTCGCCGCCGTCACACGCCGCGTGGTTATTTCGAGCAACAATGTGAATGAGCGCATTCCGCTCAATGCTGGTGCCTTGAAAATTTCTGGCAAGCTTGGTGAGGCTGACATTCAGCCCGCGCGCCTGAAGATCGATATTTATGTGCCCGAGCGTCCCGACCAGCGCGAAAAACTTGTCGCGGCCAATCTCAAGCCCGATGATTTGATCCGCCTGCCGGAAGGCACCTATCGCATTGTCTCAACCTATCTCGATTCAAGTGTCTCACCCTCGGCTCCCGCTGTTGCGGGTCTTCCGGCGAATGCGACAAATTCCGTCATCAACGCGGAAGTGCGCATTGATCCGGGCAAATTGACGGAAGCCATCGTTCGCCATCGCGCCTCCAACATCACATTGAAACTCGTCAATGTCGCGGGCGGTGAAGCACTTGCCAATACCAGCTTTACGGTGCTGACACCGGGCGGTGACGTGATCCGCGAAATGATCGGCGCTTTCCCCAGCCTCGTGCTGGCTGAAGGCGAATATACGGTGATTGCGCGCCGCGATGGACGCACGCATCAAATGACATTGAAAGTTCCCGCCAATACCGACCGCGAGGTCGAGGTCATGGCCAACTGAGCGGAGCCAAACCCATGCAGACCTTTTTTGTCGAGATCAAATGCGTCCTCGGGCGCACCTATGAAGTGGCCAGCGCTTTGGCGGAAGCGGAGATCGCCTCGGAGATTTATTCGATCGCGGGGAACTATGACATTCTCGCCAAATTCTATGTCGAGAAAGGCGTCGACATCGGCCATTTCGTGGGCGAGAAAGTGCAAATCATTCCTGGCATTGCCGACACACGCACCATCATCACATTCAAGGCTTTCTAAATAAAGCCGCATTGAGAAAGGCCATGCTGCCGTGAACGACCAAGAACCACAGCAAGACCAACCGCAATATCTCGACGACCGCATGTTTGTGCTCGGTGTCTGGCCCATTCGACTTGCTAGAGACGCCGAAGAAAACCACCAAACTGTGATCTTCTACGACACCACGCCACCACAACCCTCGCTTTGGGGCGTTGCGACCTATCATAATGTGGAAGGCTATCCGATCGCCGGCATCAACCATTTTGACGATGAGAAGGTAGCGCGCGCCTATAAAGCTGGCATTGAACCCTCGATACCACTGACGAGCCTGGGCGGTCAGTCGCCGACCACGCCGATGAGCCCGGATGATTTTGCTGCCTGGAAGGCCGAAAACAATCTCGGTGATTTCGATCCTGACAAAGCGCCCCGCCTATCAGGAAAAGACCGCGGTGACATTGTCGCGCAGACCAAAGAGCAATTCATGGCCGGCCTTGAACAAGTTAGTAGCGTCTTCGCGAACCCGAAGACCCAAGGCGAAGCGCAAACCTAAATGCTTTTGATAAGTGCAAAGAAAGATTGGCGGGCTTTGGCCCGCCATTTCTGTTTCAAGCTTTGCGTTTGCTTTTGCCTTTGCTTTTGGTGTCAGCAGCAAGCGCCATTTCCAAAGCCCGCCGAATGAAGCGCTGATAGGGAATGCCTTCTGCTTGGGCCCGCGCCCGCGCTGCATCGAGCAAAGGCTTGGGCAGGCGCATATTCACGCGCTCGCTTTTGGGCTGAAGCTCGAAATGCATCGGCTTGAATTGTGAAAAGTCGAGGTCCGACAAATCCTGATCAAGAAAGGCTTCAGCCTCTTCGTCAGTTGTCATCACTGGGACTTTCAATCGACGCTTACTGTCCATAAAGGCGCGCCTCCTTGGCGTGCATATAGCGTGCTGAAAACGGCCGGGCGAGCCATAGGTCGCCTTTATGACGAAGCGTGAAAGCAACGAATGTTGCACGCCCCTCTTGCGTGCGACCAACAGCAATGAAGCGTTGTTCACTCATCGCATGCACTGGGTCAGGCGCAACAGCGCCGTGCTGCAAAACCCATTCGATCTCGCGCAAGCTCACGCCATGTGTCTGGCATTTCTCGCGGTTGGCCGCGTCCCAATCAAACCCGCTGAAATCCATTTCAGCTTCTCAAATGTATGTACAAATGTCAATACAGCCCGATAAGGGCCAAGGTCATGATGACTTGAAAAACGCCCCAAAACAAAACGGCGGGCTCAAGGCCCGCCGTTGTCTGATCAATGCCGCTTCAAATCCGGCGGCACGGCTTCAGCTGCCAATGCGTCGAGCGCTTCACCCAGAGACATGGATGTCTGCGCTTGCGATCCCAAACGGCGGATCGAGACCGACTTTTCAGCCGCCTCTTTTCTGCCGATGCAGAGCAAAACGGGGATTTTGGCGAGCGAATGTTCGCGCACTTTGTAGTTGATCTTCTCGTTGCGCAGATCGCCCTCGATCCGCAGACCGCGCTTGCGCGCTTCTGCGATGATCTCATGGGCATAATCATCGGCATCCTGCGTGATCGTGCACACTGTAATCTGCTGCGGCGAAAGCCAGAGCGGGAAATGGCCTGCATGATGTTCGATCAGAATGCCGGTGAAGCGCTCCAGCGAACCGAACATGGCGCGGTGGATCATCACAGGCACGGTCTTTTCGCTGTCGGGCGCAATGTAGAAAGCGCCAAAGCGCGACGGCAGATTGAAATCCACCTGCGTCGTGCCGCATTGCCATTCGCGGCCAATCGCATCACGCAAAGTATATTCGAGCTTGGGACCGTAGAAAGCGCCCTCACCCGGATTGATGCCGGTCTTGATGCCGCTTTGGGCAACCGTATCGAGCACGCGCTTCAGCGCGGCTTCCGCCTTGTCCCAGACATCGTCCGAGCCCACGCGCTTTTCGGGGCGCGTCGAGAGTTTCAGCACAATGTCGGTGAAGCCGAAATCTTCATAGATCGACATGATGAGATCATTGATCTTCATCGCCTCATCCATGATCTGCTCTTCGGTGCAGAAAATATGCGCGTCATCTTGCGTGAAAGCACGCACGCGCATCACGCCATGCAAAGCACCTGAGGGCTCATAGCGATGCACCGTGCCAAATTCCGCAATTTTCAACGGCAAGTCACGATAGGACTTCAGACCGTTTTTGAAAATCTGCACGTGACCCGGGCAATTCATCGGCTTCAGTGCAAAGACGCGTTCATCTTCCGTCTGGGTGACAAACATATTCTCGCGATAGGTCTGCCAATGGCCGGATGTTTCCCACAGAGCGCGATCCAAGACTTGCGGCGTGTTCACTTCCACATAGCCAGCCTGCTGTTGGCGGCGGCGCATATAAGAAATGAGCGATTGGAAAAGCGTCCAGCCCTTCGGGTGCCAAAAGACAGTGCCGGGACCTTCTTCCTGAAAATGGAAGAGATCCATTTCGCGCGCCAGACGACGATGATCACGCCGTTCGGCTTCTTCCAATTGCGTCAGATAAGCGTCGAGCTCTTCTTGCTTAGCGAAAGCCGTCGCATAAATGCGCGACAGCATCGGCTTGGTGCTGTCACCACGCCAATAAGCACCCGCCACTTTCATCAGTTTGAAGGCTGTGCCGATTTTGCCCGTCGAGGTCATATGCGGACCACGGCATAGATCGAGCCAATCGCCCTGCTTGTAGATTTTCAAATCTTGATCGGCAGGAATCGTCTGGACGAGTTCGACTTTAAATGCCTCACCCGCTTTTTCGAAATGCGCGATCGCCTGATCGCGGCTCCAGACTTCCTTCACGAAAGCTTTGTCCTGCGCGATGATCTCGCGCATCTTCTTTTCGATGGCCGCGAAATCTTCCGGCGTGAAAGGTTCCGCGCGGAAGAAGTCATAATAGAAGCCATTGTCGATCACAGGGCCAATCGTGACCTGCGTGCCGGGGAAGAGCGCCTGCACAGCTTCTGCAAGCACGTGCGCGCAATCGTGGCGGATCAATTCCAGCGCACGCGGATCTTCGCGATTGACGAATTCGATTTTTGCATCGTGCGTGATGGGATCAGCCAGATCGGTCACAACACCATCGAGCGCCATCGCGACCGTGCGCTTGGCGAGAGAGGGCGAGATGGATTTGGCAATATCAAAACCGGTCACACCGGCATCGAACTGGCGCTGTGCGCCGTCCGGAAAAGTCACGGAAATCATGTCGTCTCCTGTTGCTCACTCGCCGATACGAGTCGGCGTAAGCGGGATTGCTATGGGATGCGGAATAACCGATCAGGCGCGGGGTGCGCAAGTTTTCTACGTCATTGCGAGCGGAGCGAAGCAACCCAGAGCCTCACGTGATGCCCCTGGTTTGCCTCGCGCTCGCAATGACGACTTAAGGGTCGATCGCCTCGCAGCGCCAGCGCCCATAGCGCCAGGGTGTCAGGGCAGAAGCCCCCGCCGGAACCACCTTCGGCGCCGGGTCATAGCCCGACCCCCCCCAAGGGTTGCAGCGGCAGATGCGGGCCAAACCCATCCAGCCGCCGGCCCAGAGGCCATGGGTCTGGATCGCGTCATCGGTATATTCGGAGCAGCTCGGCAGATAGCGGCATTGGCGCCCGATGAGCGAAGACAGAGTCAATTGATAAGCCCGGATCGCGACATGAGCGAGCCGTCGCGGCAAAAGCCTCGCCTCTTGAGCGAGACGGCGGGGCCAAAGCGACAGGGGCGTCACCCCGCCTTGCCCATTTCGATCTGGTCGAGGGCCGAGACCACCGCATCAAAGGTCAAAAGGGTCGAGGCGTGGCGGGCTTTATAGTCGCGCACGGGCTCGAGCACCGCGCAATCGGCCCATTTGCCGGCGGGCGGTGCGCCATTTTCCTTCAGCATGCGGCGCATATCCTCGCGCACCGCCCGCAATTCTTCAGGCGTCGCGCCCACCACATTACGGGCCATGATCGAGGATGAGGCCTGTCCCAGGGCACAGGCTTTCACATCATGGGCGAAGTCCGCGACCTTCCCACCGTCAAGCTTCAGGTCGATGGTGACGGTCGAGCCGCAGAGTTTGGAATGGGCGGTTGCCGTCGCATCCGGCTGGTCCAGCCGGCCCAAACGGGGGATTTCGCCTGCCAATTCAAGAATTCGGCGGTTGTAAATGTCATTCAGCATGGGTGACCTGACAGAAGCTCATGGGATCCTTATATAGGGTGGCAGGGGAGCTGACGAGAAGGCTGATGCCTTCGGTCGCACCCCTTAAAGAAAAAGCTAATCTTTACTGGTCCAAGGCTAAATCGCCGCCGTAACTTCTCAGAATTCCCTGAAACCCCCTCACTTGGAGGCGCCACATGGATGCCGTGGTTAAGACCTTGCCTGCCCGAAACCCGAAGCCTACCCCTGAGCCTGTCGTCCGGCCGAGCCGCGAAGAGGCAGAGGCCGCCGTTCGTGTCCTGCTGCGCTGGGCTGGTGAAAACCCTGCACGCGAAGGCCTGATCGACACGCCCAAGCGCGTGGTGAAGGCCTATGAGGAATTGTTCGGCGGTTATCGCGACAATGCCCAAGAGCATCTAGAGCGCGTCTTCGAGGAAGTCGAAGGCTATGACGATATGGTGCTGGTGCGTGACATCGGCTTTGCCTCGCATTGCGAACACCACATGGTGCCCTTCGTCGGCAAGGCTCATATCGCCTATTACCCGTCTGAGGGTGTGGTTGGCCTGTCGAAGCTTGCCCGCGTGGTCGACACTTTCGCACGCCGCTTGCAGACGCAAGAAACCATGACCGCCCAGATCACGGACGTGATCGACAGCGTGCTCAAGCCCCGCGGCATTGCCGTGATGATCGAGGCCGAGCACATGTGCATGTCGATGCGCGGTATCCAGAAACAGGGGGCCTCAACGGTCACCACCCAGTTCACGGGCGTCTTTCGAGACGATCCGTCGGAGCAAGCCCGCTTCTACACGCTGCTGCGCGGCTTCAAGTAAAGAAAAGGCGGGCTCAAGACCCGCCTTTTTTCTTGCCTTACACCAACCCGTCATTGCGAGCATTCCCTTCCCCGTCATTGCGAGTGTAAGCGAAGCAATCCAGAGGCCTCACGCGTGGCTTCTGGATTGCTTCGTCGCCTATGGCCCCTCGCAATGACGGCTATGTCGGCTTGTGTAGCTGTTGGATGGCTTCTCTCGTAATGACGGCGCCATTGGGCTATACATTGCCCGACAACACAACAGGCCCTCCCATGACTGCCTCCCCTTTTGCCCCGCGCGGCGACAAAAATGCCATTGAAGAAGGCGCGCTTCTCGCGCCCAAATTTGATCGCGACGGGCTGATCGTTTGCATCACGACCGAAAAGACCAGCGGCGATATTCTCATGGTCGCCTATATGAATGAGGAGGCTCTGCGCCTGACACTGGAAACAGGTGTCGCGCATTATTGGTCGCGCTCGCGCAATGCGCTGTGGCGCAAGGGCGATACGTCCGGCCAAGTGCAAAGCGTGGTCGAGATGCGCACCGATTGCGATCAGGATGCTATTCAACTGGTTGTTGAAGCGGGCGGCGATGGCAAGGCCTGCCACACAGGCCGCCGTTCATGCTTTTACCGCAAGGTCGAGAGCGCCGCCGATGGCAGCGCGCGTCTTACCTTTAGGGAATAAGCGACCTAGCCAGCTGCAATATAATCTTTCAGCGCACGCTGTTCGGCTTCAAACTCCATCAGACGATGGCTCACCACATCGCCGATGGAAACGAGGCCGAGCAAACGCCCGCCTTCCACAATCGGCACATGACGGAAGCGGCCGCTCGTCATTTTCTGCATAAGAGCATCCATGGTTGTGCCCTCGCCTGCAGTGACAACACGCTCCGTCATATGCTGGGCCACCATATCGCCCAGTGCTTGCGGTCCGCGCTGGGCGACAGCGCGCACCACATCCCGCTCGGAGATGATCCCGACCACACGCCCGTCGTGATCTGTCACAACCAGCGCGCCAATGCTTTTTGTCGAAAGAAGAACAGAAACTTCGTGCAAAGTCTGCTCGGGTGCGACCGTCGCAACCTGACGGCCCTTCACTGCGAGAATGCGTGAGACTGTCATGACAATCATCCTCCCGCCTGCTGGTGCAGTTTAACGAGGATGCGCGCAAAATCGCTTCACGACAAGCAATACTGCATGCGCCTTTCGGCCAAACTTACCGAAATTCGAAAGTGGAATCCGAGCCTTTGGGATCAAAGGCTGAGAAGAGCAAAAGCCCCGCTAGAAAACCACCGACATGCGCCTGCCAAGCAATGCTGCCATCGCTCAAGCCAAGCGGTTGCGCGCCCACGCCGAAGATCAGATTGGAGAGAAACCAGAAAATGATGAAGGTCAGCACACGCTGATCACGCAAAACATCACGCAAAGGCAAAGCCCTGAACCGATAAGCGAGCGGCTCATCTGGCCGCAAAGCCAAAGCCAGACCCAGCGGCGCGCCGGGCTGGAAGACAAAGCGCAAAGCAGCCCCCATCGCACCCGAGACGGCGGCCGAGGCGCCAATCATCGGCGTCGCATCATAGGCATGAAACAGCCAATGCGAGAGCGTGCCTGCGAGCGCTGTGACGACAAACAGCGCGATAAAGCGCGCAGCCCCGAAACGACGCGCGACAGGGGCGCCAAAGGCTGCAAACCAGATCGAGTTCAAACCGAAATGCGTCCAGTCCGCATGAAGGAATGCGTAAGACAGCGCAGTCCAAGGTTGAAACGATCCATCGCCAAAGAAATAATTCGCGATTTCGATATCGTCGCCACCGCGAAGCGCAATGGCGCGCAGCACAGCGGCGACGCCAGCAGCATCAAATTGCGCGGTGAGGCGCGCTGGCACGAAAGAAAAGGCTGCCAGCAGCCCGAGATCATCTTCATTGGTCAGAAAATGCTCGCGGAAAAAATGCAGCGCGCCCATCGCCACGATCAGCCACAGGATCACGCCTGGCAGATTGAAAAGGCGCTCGCGGGGCTGGTCACTCAAAGACGCAGGCTCTCCTCAGCCGATCTGTTTCATCTCGCGCGCGTAGCGCTGCCAATTGGCAACATAACGATCAGCTGAACTGCGCAAGCCGTCAATCGCATTCTCATCCAGCGTGCGCACGACTTTGGCAGGCGAGCCGACAATCAGCGAATTGTCGGGAAATTCTTTCCCCTCTGTCACCAGAGCATTGGCGCCGACAAGGCAATTTTTGCCGATCTTGACATGGTTCAGAATGGTCGCGCCCATGCCGACCAGCGAATTGTCGCCAATCACGCAGCCATGCAGAATGGCCTTGTGGCCGATGGTGCAGCCCTCACCAACAACAAGCGGGGCGCCGGGATCGGTATGCATCACCGTGCCTTCTTGCACATTGGAGCGCGCGCCAATCGTGATCCATTCATTGTCGCCGCGCAGCGTCACGCCAAACCAGATGCCGACATCTTCGCCGAGCTTCACCTTGCCAATGAGATTGGCATCGGGTGCCACCCAATAGCGGCCGTCAGCTGGAAGATCGGGCGTCAGATCGCCCAGAGAATAAATCGGCATCAGAAGCTCCGAGGCTCAAAAATCTTCCAGATCGAAATCAAGAATGGCCATTTGCAGCGTAAAACTTTTGCCTTTGGCATCATCGGCTGAAATCACGCCAAGGAAATCCTCGCCGCTGTTGAGCTCAACAGAATCCTGCTTGCGCATGCGCGCCACAATCGTGAGCTTGTCGTTTTCAAACAACATGCGCAGATATTCCTGGATCGTCTCGCGACCGACCGGGATTTTCATTTCAAACGAGAATGAGCGGTCGCCATCTTCATCGTCGACATCAATGCCGCCAATCCGGCGCTCGCCGAAATGCACATCGGCGGCTTCGACATTTTTCGGGTTCATCGCGACGCGGATCGATTCATTGCCGAAGGAGTGGCGCAGAAATTCCTGCAACTTGCGAATTTCGATCTTCTCCAGAGGCATGTCTGCGTCCTGTCCTTTTTCTCTTCAATCTTGGGCGCCTTGTCCCAAAAAACATGCCCGCCCGCAAGGCAGACCTGTCAGACGTCCAACTTATCCGCGAGGATTTGGTCCATGGAGCGCGCGGGCTCTGCGCAACCCGCCTCACCCACGACACGGGCGGGCACACCTGCCACGGTCTTGTTATGCGGCACAGGGGCCAGCACGACAGAACCCGCTGCCACACGCGCGCAATGGCCCACTTCGATATTGCCCAAAATCTTCGCGCCTGCGCCGATCAGCACACCCCAGCGGATTTTCGGGTGACGGTCGCCACCTTCCTTGCCGGTGCCGCCCAGCGTCACATCCTGCAAGATCGACACATCATCTTCGATCACAGCCGTCGAGCCGACAACAAGTCCCGTCGCATGATCAAGGAACAGACCCTTGCCGATTTTGGCTGCCGGATGAACATCCGTCTGGAACACTTCCGATGCGCGCGATTGCAAATAGAGCGCGAAATCCTTGCGGCCGCGGTTCCACATCCAATGCGCCAGACGATGCGTCTGGATGGCGTGAAAACCTTTGAAGTAAAGCACGGGGTCCAGCAGGCGCGTGCAAGCCGGATCACGATCTGCGACTGCCAGAATGTCGGCGCGGAATGCTTCGCCGAGCGTTGCATCCTCAGAAATGGCTTCGAGATAATGCGCGCGGATCAAAGCACCGGGCACAGCGCCATGGTCAAGACGCGCGGCCACGCGGTCTGCCACCACTTCTTCCAGTGAATGCAGATTGAGAATGGCCGGACGGATAAAGCCCGCCATTTCCGGTTCGCGAGCCACCGCCTCTTCCGCCTCGACATGAAGACGGGAAAAAATCGGATCAGCCTGTCCGCCGGGGACTGCTGTGGCCGTCTGAGCCTGCGCCATTCAAAAACTCCTCTACGCCTGTGTCCTTCTACCATGGCCCGCCCGCAAAGGGCGAGCGGCTCTGGCTTAGGGGCGCTCCTTCAGAAAGGCTAAGACGCCTTCTTTAAAAACCTTGTCACCCACCGCCAGATTGTGGTCGCGGCCGGGAATGTCGAGGGCCCGGGCGCCGGGAATGAGGGCTGCCGCCTCATGCGGATTGCCCGCCACATCATCCTTGGTGCCCACAGCCACCAGAATCGGCACACGGATGGCGGCGGCCTCCTCACGGGTCAATGTCTGCCGAGAGCCCCGGATACAGGCCGCCAGAGCGTTCAGATCGCTCTTGGTTTGCTCGGCAAAGGCACGAAACATCCGCTGCATCGGGTCGGTGAGCCCGTCCAGCGAGGGCGCCTCCATCGCATCGGCTATGCCCATCGGCAGGCCAAGCCCGTTGACCAGATGATGGCCAAGCCCGCCGAGCGTGGCCGAGCGCACATATTCGCGGTGGTTGAGCGCCAGAAAAGCCGTGATGCGGGCGCCCATGGAATAGCCCATGACATCGACACGCTTGAGCTTCAAATGTTCGATCAGGCGGCGCGCATCCTCGGCCATTGTGGCGGTGTGATAGAGGGCCGGATCATAGACCTTCTGGCTGGCGCCATGGCCGCGATTGTCGAGCGCAATGACGCGGCGGCCCGAATGAGCCAAAAATTTCACCCAGAGCGTATTGACCCAATTCACGGCATGGTTGGAGCCAAAGCCATGGATCAACAGGATCGGCTCGTCGATATCGGGGCCTGTCGGGGCATGATCGATATAGGCGATCTGCAGCCCGTCAGAATTGAAAAAATGCATCAAGGTGATCCCATAGGAACGGGCCGGGACCATAGCGAAAGCCCCTGCCCCTTGTGAAGCCGGTTCATACCTCACCCTAGACGCCCTTGGGTTAAGTCTTTTTGACCCTACCCAAGCCGCCCGCCCTCGCTTATGGTGCGCGCCAACAGACAACCCCTTGCTCTCACGGACAAGAAGCCATGGCTGAACATTCCACGCCCCATTTCCACAACCAGCCGGGTGTCCCGCTCGTGCGTGTGGGCGCGAAGGAATTCATGTGCATCGGTGCGCTGCCGCCCTTCGATCATCCGCATATTTTCATCGACATGGGTGACGAGAGCGAAGCCGTCTGCCCCTATTGCTCGACCCTGTTCAAATACGAGCCATCGCTTCACGGCCATGCCGATCCAGCCACTTGTGAGTGGAAACAGGATCAGGCCGCGGCCTGATCCCCGCAAGGGCCTCAGGTGGCACGCACCCCCCACGAGAAAAGACGCGCGCTGATTGCAGGCGCTGGCATCGGCGGACTGGCCGCAGCGCTCTCTTTGTCGCGCGCGGGATTCCTCGTCGATGTCTTTGAGCGCGCCACATCTTTGGATGAAGTGGGTGCCGGCATTCAGATCCCGCCCAATGCGTCGAGCATTCTCGCAGACCTTGGTGTTTTGCATCGGCTCGAAGGCAAAGCGATGGAGCCCGATTGTCTGCGCGTGCGCTCAGGTGCCAGCGGCTCGCAACTGATGATCATGCCGCTGGGGCGTGAAGCGCGGCTGCGCTGGGATCACCCGATGCTGGTGGCCCATCGCGCCGATCTGCAAGCAGCCCTGCTCGATGCTGTGTCGCAAGACATCAACATTCATCTGGAACTGGGCGCACGCGTCAACGGCCTTGAATTCAACGCCACGCAAGTGACATTGCAGATGGAAAGCGACAGCGGCAATTTGCAAGAGACCGGAGACTTGCTGGTTGGCGCGGATGGCGCCCATTCGCTCATTCGTCGCGCGGCCGGACTTGGTGCGATCAAGGCTGGTTATTCGGGAAGGGTCGCCTGGCGCGCACTGCTCCCCGCAAATGAAGCGCCTGCCTTTGCGCGAGCCAAAGAAACAGCGCTTTGGCTCGGGCCCAAAACACATCTCGTTCATTATCCGCTGCGCGGCGAAAAATTCATCAATATTGTTGCCATTACGGAAGATGAATGGCGCGGTGATGATGAGAATTTTTGGGTCTCGCAAGGCGATGCGCGACAATTGCTGCGCGCTTTCCGCGATTGGGATTCATCCGCACGCAAATTGCTGGAGGCGGTGAGCGATTGGCGCCGCTGGCCGTTGCTGGATGCCGAACCTTTAAACCGCTGGAGCGCGGGCCCCGTGACTTTGCTCGGCGATGCGGCCCATCCCATGCTGCCCTTTTTCGCGCAAGGTGCAGCGCAAGCCATCGAAGATGCCGGCGCATTGGGGGCTGCCTTCATGCCGCGCAGCTGGCAGGAAGTCTCCATCACACGCGGTCTTGCCGATTATGAACGCAAGCGCAGCGCGCGGGCGGCGCGGATCCAGACAGCCTCTCGCAAACAAGGCATGATCTACCATCTCTCAGGCCCCGCCGCACTTGTGCGCGACATGGGCATGCGCGCGCTACCACCCGATATGGTGATGGCGCGCTTCGATTGGCTCTATGAAGATCAGCGCGGCGCGTTTTTCACGTAATTGGCCAGAAATTCGCGCGTGCCTGTGGGAAGCGCCAATTGCTTGCGCACACGTTCATTCACCTGATCACCGATGACAAAATCGGGCACATAACCAAGCGTCTTTTCTGCATCCGACGCATAGTCAGCGTCTTTTTCCAAATCTTTGATCGCTTTGGTCAAAGCGTCTTTGGCTTCTTTGGGCACGCCGGGCGGCATGACAATCAAACGCTGCATGGCGCCATTGGCGGCAAGAATAGTGCGATAGACATCCCACAAGTGACCAGACGGCGGCACGCCTTTGATCTTTTCGTAGAACTGGCGGAAGTCCATCATATTGACGCCTTCCATTTGCTTGGGCGTGCGGAATGTTTCCCCGTCATAACCCGGATCATAAAACAGCGGGAGGACTTCGCCCGATTTCACCAAAGTCGGTTCAATGAGTGAGCGATAAGAGGGCGGCGATTCTGCATAATAATTGATCTCGCCTTGCTGAAGCGCCAAACGCGCGGCCTGCGACCCGCGATAGCTGGTGACATATTTATACTTGAGCCCGAGCATATCGAGGCCCAAGCGCAATAAGAGATCCTTGGCATTATCCGCACCAAGACCGCCCGAGACGACACCTACCGCGCGACCGAAATCTTCGGGCTTCTTTAAGCCCGGCGCCACATCGGTGCGCGCGAAATAAACGGTCGTGCCCGGCTGATAGGCGACAAACTCATAATTTTTGAATTCGACGCGACGCGGTGCAGGATCATTGATCGAGCGCCAGATCTGTCCCGTCAGATAGCCGAAAGCTGTGCCATCGCGCGGCGCAATCTCGCCCAGCCAATTGGTGCCGATCAATCCGCCAGCGCCATCCATATTTTGCGCGATCAGACTGGCCGGTTGATCGAGATATTTGATGATATGTTTGGCAAACAGGCGCCCCTCGATATCGGTCGGGCCACCGGCTGCATAATTGATCATGATGGTGACGCGCTTGCCGCGGAAATAGCCCTCTTGCGCGGATGCCGCGTGAGCGCCCGCAAAAACCAGAGTTCCGGCAAGTAGAGAAAGGGTCAGCCCCTTCAGACGCGCGCCCAGCCCCATGATCATTTCTCCCAGATTTTTATTTGTTAGGGGGAGCATGCACCGAAAAGAGAGGCGCGGACAAGGCCCGCCCGGGCCTTCCCATCAGGGGCTTTTCATGGAAATAAGAGCCCGCCTGCCCCCTTGATGGAATTGGTAGACATACAAGACTTAAAATCTTGGGCCTTCGGGCGTGCCGGTTCGATTCCGGCAGGGGGCAGGCTTCTCTTCGTCTTGCGAGGAGCCGCGGGCGACGCGGTAAGCCAGAAGCCGCGCGTGAGGCCTCTGGGTTGCTTCGCTGACGCTCGCAATGACGGCGCTCAGTTTGCGCCCTCAGCCCTTCTCGTTCTTCGAAATCGGCGGCTGGAAAGCCAGACCCAGATCCCACGGGAAATAAATCCACGTGTCCTGGCTGACTTCCGTCACGAAAGTATCGACCAGCGGGCGGCCCTGCGGCTTGGCATAGACGGTGGCAAAATGGGCGTGCGGCAGCATTTCGCGCACGACACGTGCGGTTGCGCCTGTGTCGACGAGATCGTCAATCACCAGCACGCCTTTGCCATCACCCTGTTTGGCGACTTCGGGCGTAATGCCCTTCAAAACTTTCAAGCCGCCCTGCGTCGTATAATCATGATAGCTGGCGATGCAGACCGTCTCGATCATGCGGATACCGAGCTCGCGCGCCACAATGGCGGCCGGCACAAGACCGCCACGCGTGATGCAGACCAAAGCCTCGAAAGGCCCCGCCTCCGCCAGACGCCAAGCCAAAGCGCGGGAATCGCGGTGGAACTGATCCCACGAAACCGGAAAAGCTTTGTTGTTCGGATCCGACATTTTTTATCCCTTCAATCCGGCACGCAGCTTGGCCAGCATGCTTTCAATCTCTTGGGCCGCTGTCGCAACCAATTGCGGATCGCGCCCGCGCACGATGATCTGGTTGCGGAAAGCGCCATCGACATAACTTGGATAAGAGCCGATGGAGAGCGCCTCATGCGCTTTGGCAATATCAGCCAGCGGCGTGGCATATTGGCCTTCGGGAAGACCCGCATCAATCGCATGCATGGTGAGTTTGACGCCCGTCTCAAGTGTCGGCGCAACACTATCCAGCATGGCCTGCATGATCATCGGCACGCCTGCCATGGTGATCACATTGCCAATGCGGAAGCCCGGAATCTTATTGACCGGATTGGGCACAAGATCGCCGCCACGCGGCACGCGCGCCATGCGGCGGCGCGCTTCGTTCAAATCTTCGGGCTTGATGCGCTCCAGCATGGCCGCAATGATGCGCTCATCTTCGTAGAGCTCGACACCAAAAGCTTTTGCGACCGCATCAGCTGTAATGTCATCATGGGTCGGGCCGATGCCGCCTGTGGTGAAGACATAAGAATAGCGCGCGCGCAAAGCATTCAACGCTTCGACAATCTCTTCCATCACATCGGGAACAATGCGCACTTCGCGCAGATCGATGCCGATATTGGTCAGATAATCGGCGATATAGCCGATATTCTTGTCCTTGGTGCGGCCCGATAAAATCTCGTCACCAATGACAAGAATGGCAGCGGTAATATGCTTCTGGCTCATCATCTCGGCCTTGCTCTTGGTTCAGACCAAGGTTTAGGGAGGACAGGCCGCCCCGCGCAAGCCGAAAGAGCCCGAAAAAGGGGATTTCCCCCGCTTGGTCAGGCCCTTTGCCAGCCGATGTTTTCCCGCGAGCGGAGAACTTCGCGATAGCCATAAGCGGGCAACATGCGCTCCAGATCCACCGACCAAGCTGTCGGCGAACGGGCGCAAAGAATAAGGCGCGGCCAAAGATCGGGCGAAGCCTGACGGAAGAAGGGTTCCAAAATCACGTCTTCCGCACCCGCCACATCAATCTTCAGCGCATCCATGCGCGCATAGCCGTCGCTTGCCAGAATATCTTTCAGCGTGCGCGCGTGAACTTTGAGTGTGCCGCCGGCTGCATCTGAAATGCGCACCGATGTGCGACCCTGATTATGCGCATCCAAAAACAAAGTGATCTCGCCTTCCCGATCAGCCACCGCACATTCAAGTGCCTTTACCGTCGCAAAGGGATTTTGCCCGATATTGTAAATGAGACGCTCGAAAATAACCGGATTTGGTTCCACTGCGAGAATCTTCGAGCGCGCACCTGCCAGAACAGCCATCGACAAAGCATAGCCGCCAGCACTCGCGCCAATATCGACAAAATGCATGTCTTCGCTGGCCACACTGGCCAGCAAAGAGCGCTCTGCAGGATCGAAATATTGCGGCGTAAACAACAGGCGCTTTTCGCATCTGTTGTTGGCCGGATAGAGCCGCATCCGCACGCCCAGACTTTCGACATCGAGCGGGCGACCGTTCAAAAGCCTCACGCCGAGAGCGCGCAGGAAGAAAGCGCGCCGCGCCCCGCCCCAGGTCGCGGGGCTGCCCCGCGTGATCTCAAGGATCGCCTGCGTCAGCCCAAGGGGGGCGTGACGGCCAAAGGCTGAGAGATCATTGACGATTGATTTTTGCATCGCTCGGTCCGGGGTTCGGACTGCGCATATCCTTGAGAATAGGCGTATTTTCTTGTCCGGGGCATTTTCTAGCATAGGCGGGCGGCCAAAAGCCAGAGAGGCCCACTTCCGGGCTTGCGCAGGGGCTGAGTTTGCTTAGATTCGAGTCCATCTCCTGCGCGCCCCCGGTGCGCGCCCCAAACCCATGGAAGTGACATGAATTTCGTAGACGCGGCCGAAGCCCCCGGCCGCAAGACGGGCCAGATCAAATTGCATGGCGCGGAAGATTTCGCGGCCATGCGCAAGGCCTGCAAACTCACAGCAGAAGCCCTCGACATGATGGTCGATGTCGTCAAGCCCGGCGTGACAACCGAAGCGCTCGACAAATTGTGCTTTGAATTTGCCATGGACCATGGCGCTTATCCGGCACCACTCAATTATCGCGGCTATCGCAAATCCATCTGCACCTCGATCAATCATGTCGTCTGCCACGGCATTCCCGATGACAAGCCGCTGCGTGAGGGCGATATTGTCAACATTGACGTGACGCTGATTGTCGATGGCTGGCATGGCGATTCCAGCCGCATGTATCTTGTGGGCGCGGTGCCGCGCCGTGCAGAGCGCCTGGTTGAAGTGACCTATGAAGCGATGATGCGCGGCATTGCCATGGTCAAGCCCGGCAATACGACTGGCGACATTGGCGCGGCCATTCAAGAATTTGCCGAAGGCGAGCGCTGCTCGGTGGTGCGCGAATTCTGCGGCCATGGCTTGGGCCGCCTGTTCCATGATGAGCCCAACATTCTTCATTATGGCCGACATGGCGAAGGCGTCGTGCTCAAGCCCGGCATGTTTTTCACCATCGAGCCGATGATCAATCTCGGTCGCCCGCATGTGAAAGTGCTGGCCGATGGCTGGACCGCTGTCACGCGTGACCGCTCACTGACTGCGCAATTTGAACATACGGTCGGCGTGACCGAAGAAGGCGTCGAGATTTTCACGCTTTCGCCCAAGGGCTACAACCAGCCACCGTATGCCGGCTAACCTGCGATAAGAAAAATTTATTTTGTAATAAGTTTTTTGATTTCAGCGGCTTATTATAATTTGGCTTCGTTCTGTAAAACGCGTCGAAAATTAAACAACGCAATGAACTTGATTAGGGTCTCGAAAACCAATCAAATTGAAGATGTCATATTGCCATCCATAAGTGTTTTAGAA
Organism: Beijerinckiaceae bacterium; assembly: GCA_947452455.1. Lineage (GTDB taxonomy): Bacteria > Pseudomonadota > Alphaproteobacteria > Rhizobiales > Beijerinckiaceae > Terripilifer. Next base: position 532 of record CANGBX010000012.1, on the reverse strand, counting down.
AAGCGCATTGATCAGAAACTATGACGGGTCACGCAACCGGACGCCAGGGCCACGATCATCACCGCTAGGAAGAAACACAATTCCTGCAGCCTCGAGCGCGAACTTCACGTCTAGCAACGTTGAAGAGCGGCTCGGAGGAACAGAATCTACTGCCTCAAAACGGATAATTGTTTGAGCTCCGACACCTGCCTTAGCCGCAAGGTCGGTTGAAGACCAACGAAGCATGGCTCGCGCCGCCCTGATTTGAGACCCCGTAATCATTACTTGACAACTTCATCATTATGGTATAAAAACTACCACTTATAAGATATTTAATATCTAAAGAGGTAGATATGTTACATTTAGACCTAGAACGCACCCGCTTTGTCGAACTCCGCCGTCGGCTGCTTGAGCTGCATCCGGACTTGGATGACGAGACCCTAGCCGACACGTTGGAAGGTGCAAGTTCTTTCCAAGAGGCACTGGCAGCTTTGATCCGTTCTGCACTGGAAGATGAATGTCTGGCAAAGGCTCTCAAAGAGCGGCTCGATCA
>CANGBX010000011.1 GCA_947452455.1 Beijerinckiaceae bacterium | reverse complement strand
GCGCCCTTGAGATATTTGGATGGTTTCGCGGTCGTATTCATCTGGCTCACCACCAAGCTTTCGGCAGGGACATGCGGCCCGCCGCCTGTTCAATCACTTCAGCGACTGAGAAGAGCGTTTCTTCTTCAAACGGACGGCCGATCAATTGCAGACCGAGCGGCAGGCCGCTGGCTGACAATCCTCCCGGAACAGCAAGGCCCGGCAGGCCCGCCATATTCACCGTCACGGTGAAGACGTCATTGAGATACATCTCGACGGGATCGCCGGAGCCCTTCTCACCAATGCCGAAGGCGGCAGATGGTGTGGCAGGCGTCAGGATCGCATCAATGCCATCCTGATAGGCGAGCTCGAAGTCGCGCTTGATGAGCGTGCGGATTTTTTGCGCGCGCACATAATAAGCATCGTAATAGCCCGCCGAGAGAACATAGGTGCCGATCATGATGCGGCGACGCACTTCGCGCCCAAAACCTTCCGCGCGTGTATTCTCATACATGGACGAAATGTCTTTGCCCGGAACCCGCAGGCCATAGCGCACGCCATCATAGCGCGCGAGATTGGACGAGGCTTCGGCAGGTGCCACAATATAATATGCCGGCAAAGCGGTTTTGGTATGGGGCAGAGAGATGTCGACAATCTCCGCACCCGCCGCGCGCAGCCATGCAATGCCCTGCTGCCAGAGCGCTTCGATTTCAGCGGGCATGCCGTCGATGCGATATTCTTTCGGAATACCGATCTTCTTGCCCTTGATCGATGCGCCGACCGCCTTTTCATAATCGGGCACAGGCGTATTCACGCTGGTGGAATCCTTGGCGTCATAGCCAGCCATGGAGCGCAACATGATCGCGCAATCACGCACATTGCGTGCAATGGGGCCAGCCTGATCGAGCGACGATGCGAAAGCGGCCACGCCCCAACGCGAGCAACGACCATAAGTCGGCTTGATGCCAACCGTGCCGGTGAAGGCCGCAGGCTGGCGGATGGAACCACCCGTGTCGGTGGCTGTTGCACCCAGACACAGATGCGCGGCGACAGCAGCCGAAGACCCGCCCGATGAACCACCGGGAACAAGAAGGCCCTTCTTGTCGCCCTTCAGTGAAGCGCGACCCTTGTCGGCATCCCAACCCGGCGGCAGCCAAGGCGAGGCAACAGGACCATAATAAGATGTCTCATTGGATGAGCCCATGGCGAACTCATCCATATTGAGTTTGCCGAGCATGACAGCGCCGTCACGCCAGAGCTGGCTCGTCACCGTGCTTTCATAGGGCGGCTTGAATCCATCGAGAATATGCGAGCAAGCCTGCATGTGCTCGCCTTGCGTCGCATAAAGATCTTTGATGCCGAGCGGCAGACCTTCGAGGGGGCCCGCTTTGCCGGATGCAATGCGCGCGTCCGAGGCTTTGGCCATGTCGAGCGCCTTGTCCGGCGTCTCGACAATATAGGCATTCAGGCCACGTGCTTTTTCGATCGCCTCGATATGCGCCTTGGTCAGCTCGACGGAGGAGACTTTTTTGGTTGCGACCGCATCGCGGGCTTCGGCCAAAGAGAGTTTGGTGAGATCGCTCATCATTCCACCACCTTCGGCACAGTGAAGAAATGGTCTTCAGCGCCCGGCGCATTGCGGGTGACGACATCAGCACCGGCATGATCGGTGACTTCATCCTTGCGCAAAGGCAGACGCATCGGGATGACAGAGGTCATCGCCTCAACGCCGCTGACATCAACGGCGCTCAGCTCCTCAACAAAGGAGAGAATGGCGTTCAGCTCTTCCTGGAGGTGGGGAACCTCCTCATCGCGCACGGCGATGCGCGCTAGATGCGCGATCCGGCGGACGGTGGCCTGGTCAACGGACATGAAAACTCCGTGGGAGAAACAGCGGGTTTAAAGATGGGGTGAAACGGGAAATGAGCCTATAGCACCCCCTCCAAGGGGTGAGCAAACCTTAGGGCCATGCGGGCGCAGGCCCGCCATCTGCCCTGTCCCCGGCCTGTGAATTCTGCTAGGTCCGGCTCATGGCCACAGAAATTCTGACCCTCGACGAGCTTCTCACCCGCCTGCCCCGCTTCGCGCGGCTCATCGGCCTTGATCTGGGCACGAAAACCATCGGGGTGGCGGTCTCGGATGTGGAGCGGCGCATCGCCAGCCCGGTCGAGACAATCCGGCGGGAAAAATTCACCGCCGACATCCAAAAGCTTTCCGCCATCACCAAAGCCCAAGAGGCCTTCGCGCTCGTCATCGGCCTGCCTTTGAATATGGACGGAACCGAGGGGCCACGCGCACAAGCCACCCGCTCTTTCGTGCGCAATCTTGATGCGCATCTCAAACTGCCCGTCATCTATTGGGATGAACGCCTTTCCACAGCAGCAGTGACGCGGACACTGATCGAGCAAGATGCTTCACGCGCCAAACGCGCGGAAGTCGTCGACCGCATGGCGGCGGCCTATATTCTGCAAGGCGCGCTGGATCGGATAGAAAGAATAAAACAAGATACAAATGAGATGTTCAAAGAACTTCCGTAAGGAGGTCTTTGGTTGCGCGAGACTGTTGATGCATCCAGCTCGCTTCATCTTTGCCCTGTTCGCCACCATTCATTGTGTTAGTGTCGGGTTTAAGATGAACGTCTACCGAGTTAGCTCATGCCGCCACGTCTTGTGACATCTGAAAGCAATGTCACCCGCATTCATTCCAATGGCTCTGCTCACTCTGCGGAAACAGATGCCCGCGTAGAACTAGCACGCTACATCGGACAAATGGTGCTTGATCTCGAGCGCATGTCCAATACAGCCAATCTTGAATTGCTGTCTTATTTTCTCGCCATGGCACGTGCGGAAGCCGACTCTATTGCCAATCTGCCGGCACAGGCCAAGCCCGAGCGCGATGCACAAACGCAGGCGCCCTATCACGCTGAATGATCAGAGCGTGTGATCAGCGAGACCAGAGCGCCACCATGGCGCTCGATCAATCCTTCCAGTTCCAATTCGAAAAGCGTCACGCGCAATTGCGCGAGCGGCGCTTCGCTGAGCCGCGCCAGATCATCGATTGAAACGGGAGAAGGACCGAGCAGATCAACAATCCGCGCGCGCCAATCCACATCCCTATCCGCATGCGCGACACGCCTGACAGGGGCAATAAAGGGCGCGGGCTCCGGCTCATCCATCTCGTGCCCCGCCAGCGTAACAGGTGTTGGCGGGCCATCGAACAGATCAAGCTCATCCCACAGTGGCTCGGTGTGATCGTTGAACGTTTCAAACAAAGTGCCGGGCTCGGGCAATCCATCGCGCAAGATCGGCGCCAAGGCTTCCACTATATCGGACGAGGACGTGCAGATGATGGCCCCCTCGCGCAACAGATCATTCGTGCCTTCTGCGCGCGGATCAAGCGGCGATCCGGGTACTGCAAAAACTTCGCGCCCCTGCTCACCTGCAAAACGTGCGGTGATCAGCGAACCGGAACGGCGTGCTGCTTCCACAACCAATGTGCCCAGAGCCAAGCCCGAGACGAGCCGATTACGGCGCGGGAAATCACGCCCGCGCGGCTCCCAACCCAGTGGCATTTCGCTGACCAACACGCCACGCTCTGAAATAGCGCGCGCCAAATCTTCATGTTCGTTTGGATAGATGCGATCCAGTCCACCTGCGAGCACCGCAATTGTTCCGGTCGTAAGAGAGGCGCGATGCGCACGCGCATCAATGCCGCGTGCAAGACCCGAGACAATCACCACATCCTGCGCGCCCAGTTCCGCAGCCACACGCTCGGTGAAAGCAAGACCCGCAGCAGAAGCATTGCGCGAGCCGACGATTGAAACAGCTGGCCGTGCAAAAAGCGTAACATTGCCCAACACGCACAGAATGGGTGGAGGCGCATCAATCGCGCGCAGACTTTTGGGATAATCTCTCTCACCCAGACATAAAAGGCGCGCGCCGAATTTCTGGATCGCCTCCATCTCGCGCTCACAATCTTCGCGCGCAGCGATGCGGATGGTGCGCCCGCCTTGTTTGGCCAGATGCGGCAAAGCCTCGAGCGCCGGCCCTGCCCCGCCATAACGATTGACGAGCGTGCGAAAGGTGCGAGGCCCAACATTTTCACTGCGGATCAAACGCAGCCAATCCAAGCGCTGCGCATCGGACAATTGCATGGGGAAAGCCCCGTCAAAAAAACAAAAAATACTTTTTAAAAAATCAGGCTTTGGGTTCGGCCTTCTGGCCAATTTTGCCTTCCGTGCCGGACAATATGCGCTGAATATTTTCAGCGTGACGGAACCAGAGCAAAATCGCAAGCGCGACGAAAAGCTCAGCCTCATCCTGCAATCCAAAAACCATCAGCGAAACAGGCACAGCAAGACAGGCCACCAAAGCGCCCGCCGACGAATAGCGTGTGAGATAGGCCGCAACCAACCAAGCGGCAATAAAGACGAGTGCTGAGGGCCAATGCAAAGCGACAACAAGACCTAGAAAAGTCGCAACGCCTTTACCGCCTTTGAATTTCAGCCAGACAGGATGCAAATGACCAACAAAGGCACCAAGCCCGGCCAGAATGGCAAGCTCGCGCGAAAATTGTAGCGCAATCAAAACTGCAACCGTGCCCTTCACCGCATCAAGCAGCAAAGTCGCAATGGCCAAATCTTTACGGCCCGTGCGCAGCACATTGGTGGCCCCGATATTGCCCGAGCCGATGGAGCGCAGATCACCTGTGCCAGCCAGTTTCGTCAGCACCACACCGAAAGGAATGGAGCCAAGCAAATAGCCAAAAAGAAGGGCGATGATTTTCTCTTCCATGGGCCTCAGCCGTGCAGCACTTTGCCCGCGACCATGGCGAGCTGCACAACACCTTGCAGACGCGCCTCATCAAAGGGCGTGTTGCGGCATTGCGAATGAAGCTTTGAAGGATCAACGACAAAAGGTTCGTCGGGATCAAAGCGAATGAGATCAGCGGGTGCGCCTTTGGCAAGACGGCCTTGCGGCAGACCCAAAATCTCGGCGGGGCGCGATGTCATAGCGCGCAACAATTTAGGCAACGAGACCTGTCCGGCATGGACGAGACGCAAAGCAGCCGGCAGCAGGGTTTCAAGACCCACAGCACCCGCTTCTGCTTCGGCAAAAGGCACGCGCTTGTCTTCGACATCCTGACCGCAATGATCGGAGACGATCACATCAATCGCTCCGGAATTGATGCCTTCCACCAGAGCCAGACGCTCCTCTTCATGGCGCAGAGGCGGCATGAGTTTGAGGAAGGTGCGATAATCGCCAATGTCATTTTCATTCAGCGTAAGATGATTGATCGACACACCGCAAGAGACCTTCAATCCATTGGCGCGCGCTTTCACCATCGCATCCATCGACAATGTCGTGGAGATAAGCTCAGCGTGATAGCGTGCACCTGTCATCGCTGCGAGACGCAAGTCTCGATCGAGCATAATCACTTCGGCTTCGCGCGGAACACCCATCAAACCTAGACGCGAAGCAAATTCGCCTTCGTTCATCACGCCTGTCGCGGCGAGATCTGGATCTTGCACAAAGTGCATCACGAGTGCGTCGAAATCACCCGCATAAGTCATGGCGCGGCGCATGACCTGCGCGTCACGCACCGAGACGCTGCCATTGCCAAAACCAATCGCTCCTGCGCGGGACAAGAGACCCATTTCGCCGATCTCTTTGCCGGCAAGACCCTTTGTCAGAGCTGCAATCGAATAGAGACGCACGCTGTCATTGTCGCGCGCACGGCGCACGAAGAAATCGACCAGCGCCGTTGTGTCGCGCACCGGACTTGAATCTGGCGCCACACACACACTTGTCACACCGCCGGCAAGTGCCGCGCGTGAAACAGAGGCAATGGTTTCGCGATGCTCGGAGGCGCGCATATCGATCAGGCCGGGCGACACAACATCGCCCTTGCAATCGATCACATCAGTACCGCTGCCCACATTGGCGCGCGTTACGTTTGCGCCGACATCTTTGATCTGACCATTTTCAATCAGCACGCCACCGCGTGTTTCTGTTCCAGCAACAGGATCGATCAGGCGCGCGTCGAGGAGGGCGAGGTTTTTGAGAGCGCTCATCATCTCACCCGTTCGGCAGATTTTTGGAGAGCGCTTCAAGCACAGCCATGCGCACGGCCACACCCATTTCCACCTGCTCGTTGATCAGCGAGCGCGAACCATCAGCTACGGAAGAGTCAATTTCCACGCCGCGATTGATCGGGCCCGGATGCATGACCAGCGCTTCTGGCGCCATGGCTATAAGCTTCTCTTCGGTCAGGCCATGGAAATGCGCATATTCTTTGAGCGAGGGCACATAGGCGCCATCCATACGCTCACGCTGCAAGCGCAACATCATGACAATGTCAGCGCCTGCGATACCCTTGTTGAAATCGCGGAACACTTCGACGCCCATGCGCTCGATGCCGGCGGGCAGCAAAGTGGATGGCGCCACCACGCGCACACGCGCACCAAGCTGTGTCAGCAAAATCATATTCGACCGCGCGACGCGCGAATGAGCCACGTCGCCGCAGATCGCGATGGTGAGACCTTCGATCTTACCCTTGCGGCGGCGAATGGTCAGCGCATCGAGCAAAGCCTGGGTCGGATGTTCATGTGAACCATCGCCAGCATTGACGACCGAGCAGGAAACTTTTTTCGACAAAAGCTCGACTGCGCCCGAACAATGATGGCGCACAATGATCAGATCGGGGCGCATCGCGTTCAGCGTCACCGCCGTGTCGATCAGCGTCTCGCCCTTCTTCACGCTCGAATTGGCGACCGCCATATTCATGACATCCGCACCAAGGCGCTTTCCTGCAAGTTCGAAAGACGATTGCGTGCGGGTCGAGGCTTCGAAGAACAGATTGATCTGGGTGCGGCCCGACAGAACCGTGCGCTTTTTCTCGATCTGTCGGGAGACTTCGACGGCCTCATCTGCCGTATCGAGCAGATATTCGATTTCCGGACGGGAAAGCCCCGCGATCCCGAGCAAATGTCGGTGGGGGAATGAGGTCGTTGCGCGCGTGGCTGCCATAAGTTGCCTGTATAGGGGGCAAAAGCGGGTCAAGGCAAGCGCAAGCCCCTGCCCTCAACAGACTTAGGTGGCAAATTGCCGGTTTCGTCGCTCCAAAGACTTTCGATATGAATAGCAACACTGTCACATATATATAATGCGTCGCGCATTCGATGCCGCCCGCCATGCAGCAGATTGGCCTGATTGGCATCGCCCAACTGTTCCGGAAGTTCAAAGCTCACCTGCCAGATCATATGAGCGCGCGACGGCCATCAGCCCTCCAAAGCCCCCCGATCGCGGCGATGATCATCGGCATGAGACAAAATATTTTGCTCCCCCCTTAGGGGGGAGCATGGGGTGGGTTTGGGCGCATTTTCGGGCCAAGCCATTTGACAGGCCCCCAACCCTCCACCATGTTTCGGCTCCAACGAGGCCCCTTTCGGGCCCGGCTTGAGGTTCCATCTACCCCGCTCAGGCCGCATAACCCACTGATTTTCAGGATATTTCCATGGACGTCGTCATCGTCGAGTCGCCCGCTAAGGCCAAGACGATCAACAAATATCTGGGCTCGAACTATGAGGTTTATGCCTCCTTCGGCCATGTCCGCGACCTTCCCTCGCAGGATGGCGCGGTCGATCCCGATGATGATTTTGCGATGAAATGGGAGGTCGATTTCAAGGCCTCCAAGCGCCTGTCCGAGATCGCCGCAGCGGTCAAAGATGCCGATACGGTCATTCTCGCCACCGACCCGGATCGCGAGGGCGAAGCCATTTCCTGGCATGTGCTGGAAATTCTGAAGGCCAAGAAAGTTCTCAAAGACAAGCGCGTGCAGCGTGTCGTCTTCAATGCCATCACCAAGACAGCCATTCTGGACGCGATGAAAGCGCCGCGCGAGATCGACACCGATCTCGTCGATGCCTATCTCGCCCGCCGTGCGCTCGATTATCTCGTCGGCTTCAAACTCTCGCCCGTGCTGTGGCGCAAATTGCCCGGCGCGAAATCAGCAGGTCGCGTCCAATCGGTGGCGCTGCGTCTTGTTTGCGAGCGCGAACTCGATATCGAAAAATTCAAAGCCCGCGAATATTGGTCACTCGAAGCATTTCTGAAGACCAAGGCAGCAGCATCCTTCTCAGCCCGCCTGATCGGGGCAGATGGCAAGAAGATCAACCGCCTCGACATTGGCACAGGCGCGGAAGCAGAAAGCTTCAAAGCCGCACTCGAAAACGCGACTTTCAACGTAACGAGCGTGGAATCCAAACCCGCCAAGCGACACCCCTACCCGCCCTTCACCACCTCCACGCTGCAACAGGAAGCCTCGCGCAAGCTTGGTCTTGCGCCCGCGCGCACCATGCAGATTGCGCAGCGTCTCTATGAAGATGGCATCATCACTTATATGCGTACCGACGGCGTCGATATGGCGCCCGAAGCCATTGCGGGTGCGCGCCGTGTGATCGAGCAGGAATTCGGCGGCAAATATTTGCCCGGCGTGCCGCGCAAATATTCAGCCAAGGCCAAGAACGCGCAGGAAGCGCATGAAGCCGTGCGCCCGACCGACCTCGGCCGCCTGCCGCGCGAATTCAATCGCAGCGCTGAAAATGTCGAACAGGCGAAACTCTATGATCTCATCTGGACGCGCACCATTGCGAGCCAGATGGAATCGGCTGAACTTGAGCGCACCAGCGTCGATATTGCAGCAAGCGTGAATGGCGGCGCTTACAAGCAGATTGATCTGCGTGCAACGGGACAGGTCGTGCGATTCGATGGCTTCTTGAAGCTTTATCAAGAAGGCCGCGATGACGATGATGATGAGGATGCCAATCGTCTGCCACCCATGGCTCAGGGCGAGGCTCTCACCAAAGAGCGCATCGAAGCTGTGCAACATTTCACCGAGCCGCCGCCGCGCTTTACCGAAGCCACTCTGGTCAAGCGCATGGAAGAACTCGGTATCGGCCGTCCTTCGACTTACGCCTCCACACTGGCTGTGCTGCGTGATCGCGAATATGTGCGCCTCGACAAGAAGCGCCTTGTACCAGAAGACCGCGGCCGCTTGGTTGTCGCGTTTCTGGAAAGCTTCTTCACCCGCTATGTGGAATATGATTTCACCGCAGCGCTCGAAGAAAAGCTCGATCTAGTCACGAGCCACGACATTCACTGGAAGCAATTGCTGCGTGAATTCTGGGCGGAGTTTTCTGTGGCTCTTGCCGGCACTGCAGATTTGCGCACCACGCAAGTGCTCGATGCGCTGAATGATCTCTTGGCCCCGCATATCTTCCCCGAAAAGGAAGGCGTGGGTGATCCGCGTGCCTGCCCCGCTTGCGGCGCGGGAAAACTCTCGCTGAAACTCTCGAAATTTGGCGCCTTTGTCGGCTGCACCAATTATCCCGAGTGCAAATTCACGCGCGCCGTCTCGCCCAATAGTGAAGGCGATGCATCAGGTCGTCCGGGCGTCAAAGTTTTGGGGCGTGATCCGGCAAGCGATCTCGAAGTCACCGTGCGCAACGGCCGCTTCGGACCCTATGTGCAATTGGGCGAGGAAAAAGATTCCAAAAAGACCTCGCTGCCGAAGGGACTTTCGACAGATGAAGTGACGTTTGAAAAAGCGCTCGCCCTTTTGTCGTTGCCGCGCGAAGTCGCCAAACATCCGACATCCGGTGATCCGATTTTGGCTGGCATCGGCCGCTATGGAGCCTATGTCCAACATCAAAAAACCTATGCCAATCTGGGCAAGGATGATGATGTGCTCGAAGTTGGTGCCAATCGCGCCATTGATCTCATCACCACGAAAGAACAGCGCGGCGGTGGCGGTCGATTTGCGGGCCGCGAATTGGGCGATCATCCGACCGGCGGCAAGATTGCTGTAAAGGCTGGTCGTTTTGGCGCTTATGTGGCCTGGAACAAGATCAATGCGACCATTCCCAAGGGCACGGATCCCGATAGTTTCACACTCGAACAAGCGGTCGCGCTGATCGAAGCCAAACAGAATGGCACGGGCGGTGATGCGGGCGGCGGTAAAGTGCTGGGCGTTCATCCGGCAGGCGGCGCGGTGAGTGTGCGCGCGGGTCGCTATGGACCTTATGTGAATTGGGGCAAGGTCAATGCGACCATTCCCAAAAGCCAATCACCTGATGACATCACGCTCGAAGATGCGTTGATGCTGATCGAGGAAAAGGCGGGTCCGGGTGCTGCACGCAAAGCAGCCAAGAAAGCTCCCAAGAAAACTGCAAAGAAAGCTGCGGCCAAAAAAGCCCCTGCGAAAAAAGCAGCAGCTAAAAAAGCGCCCGCCAAAAAGAAGGCCGTGAAAAAGGCGTGAAACAGCCCCTCCCCTCGCGCGCAGAGATCCTCGCCTTTATTGCGCGCGAACGGGAAGCAGCAGGCGGACAGCCCGTCAAAATCGGCAAGCGCGAAGTCGCGCGCGAATTTGGCATTCGCGGGGCCGACAAGATCGGTCTGAAAGCCATTTTGAAAGAATTGCTGGCCGAAGGTGCGGTCGAGAAACGCGGCAAGCGTTTCCATAAGTCTGGCATGTTGCCCAATGTCGTGCTCGCTGATGTGACGGGTCGTGACCGAGATGGCGAGCTCGTTGCAACACCTGTGGAATGGGACGAAGACAATGGCCCTGCGCCGCGCATTCTCATCAGCGCGCCGCGCAAAGCCCGTCCTGGTCAGCCGGTGCCGGGTGTCGGAGATCGCGGCCTTGTGCGGGTCGAGCTTTCCGATGAGAGCACAGAAAAACTGCAAGTCTATACGGGGCGCGTCATCAAGCTTTTGTCGCGCGCCAAAATGCAGGTGCTCGGCATCTACCGCACCATGCCGCAAGGTGGCGGACGCCTGATCCCCGTTGAAAAGAAAAATATGAACCGCGAATTGATGGTGCCAGACGGCGCGCAGAAAGACGCGGAAGATGGTGATCTTGTTGCCGTTGAAATCATCCGCGAGGGCCGCTTTGGTCTGCCGGCCGCGCGCGTCAAAGAAAAGCTCGGCTCTTTGCGCAGCGAAAAAGCCGTCAGCCTGATTGCCATTCACGCGCATAATATTCCCAATGCCTTTCGCCCAGAAACTTTGGCTGAAGCCGAAAGCGCGCGTCCGGCAAATATGGACCATCGCGAAGACTGGCGCGCATTGCAGCTTGTCACCATCGATCCAGCTGATGCGAAAGACCACGATGACGCCGTTCATGCGCGCGCCGATGATGATCCCAATAACGAAGGCGGCTTTATCGTCACCGTCGCGATTGCCGATGTGTCGGCCTATGTGCGCCCCGGCCGCCCGCTGGATCGCGAGGCTCTGGAGCGCGGCAATTCGGTCTATTTTCCAGATCGCGTCGTGCCCATGTTGCCCGAGCGTATTTCCAATGATCTGTGCTCGCTGCGCGCGCTCGAAGATCGCCCCGCACTTGCTGTCCGCATGATCATCGGCGCCGATGGCCAGAAGAAGAAGCACACATTCCATCGCATCATGATGCGATCAGTCGCCAAGCTCGCTTATCCGCAGGCGCAGGCGGCCATTGATGGTCAAGTGGACGAGTTCACCAAGCCGCTTCTCGAAAATGTATTGAAGCCGCTCTGGGCCGCTTATGAATGCGTCAAGCAAGAGCGCGCCAAGCGCAGCCCGCTTGATCTCGATTTGCCCGAGCGCAAGATTCTGCTCAAAGCAGACGGCACGGTCGATCGCATCATGGTGCCGATGCGCCTTGATGCGCATCGCCTGATCGAAGAATTCATGATCCTCGCCAATGTGGCGGCGGCTGAAACGCTGGAACAAAAGTCACAGCAGCTCATCTACCGCGCGCATGACGAACCCTCGGCTGAAAAGCTCACCAATCTGTCCGAGTTTCTCTCGTCCATCGGCATCAAGCTTGCCAAGGGGCAAGTGCTGCGTACATCCAATTTCAATGACATTCTGGCCCGCGTGAAGGGCACGGATAATGAGCATGTCGTGAACGAGATTGTTTTACGCACGCAGGCGCAAGCTGAATATATCGCAGAGAATTACGGCCACTTCGGCTTGAACCTCAAACGCTATGCGCATTTCACCTCTCCCATTCGCCGCTATGCCGATCTCATCGTCCATCGCGCTTTGATCCGCGCGTTGAAACTTGGGCCCGACGGACTGCCCGATCTTGAAGGTGGAGAACTCGCTGAAATTGCCGTGCGCATTTCCGCCTCCGAGCGGCGCGCCATGGCAGCCGAGCGCGAGACCACGGACCGCCTCATTGCCGGTTGGCTGTCTGAACAAATCGGCGCCTCTTTCCAAGGGCGCATTGCGGGCGTCACCAAGGCCGGGCTTTTCGTAAAGCTCTCCGAGACAGGCGCGGATGGTTTCATCCCCGCTGCCACTCTGGGCACGGATTACTTCCGCCACGAGGAAGGGCTCCACGCCCTGATCGGCAATCGCACGGGCGAAACCTTCCGGCTGGGTGATCCCGTCGAGGTCAAGCTTGTCGAGGCCGCACCCTTTGCGGGCGCCTTGCGCTTCGAAATGCTGAGCGATGGCAAGGCACGGCCCGGAGGTGGGGGCTTTGGCAAAAAGGCAAAGAGTGGGCGCGACACCCCGTCACCTCGCAAAAAGGGCGCGAAAGCCTCATTGAAGTCGCGTAAGAAGCAGCGCTAGACAGATTTCGAGCTAAACATGACGGATACCGTAAAACAGAACGAGACCGCGCCGCGCGATTGGCGGGCTGCACTCAAGACAGGCTTTCGCATGCGCTGTCCGGCTTGCGGCGAAGGCCACATGTTTTACCGTTTCTTGAAGGTGAGCGATTGCTGCCCCCATTGCGGCGAAGAATTGCACCACCATCGCGCTGATGATGCGCCGCCCTATTTCACCATTCTCGTCGTCGCCCATGTGATCGGCGGGCTGATGCTGTTTGTCGAAGAGCGCAATGATGCGCTGGATATTCGCATCCATATGGTGCTTTGGCCTGTGCTGACTTTGCTTCTCGTGTTTTGGCTTTTGCCGCGCTTCAAAGGCGCATTGGTTGCCTATCAATGGGCTTTGCGCATGCATGGTTTTGAAACCGTGCAGCCGCGCGAGAGCAAGGCTGCCGCGTGAGCGAGGCTTCGGCCAAACCTGCTTTTGCAGGCCTTGCTGGCGCCAAAGCGGCGCCGGGCTCTGGCCATCCAACCATCCGTCCCGTGCCTGCCGCCACCATGATCATTGTCGACGGCTCGGGTGCCGAACCGAAAGTTTTGATGGGACGGCGCAACGAGTCACATGTCTTCATGCCCGGCCGTTATGTCTTTCCGGGCGGGCGCGTCGATCCATCAGACCGCAAGATGAATGTTGCCGGTGCTTTGCACGAGCTTGTCGAAATGCGCCTCATGAAGCGCGCGCGCCAAGCCACCTCCTCCAGCGCCCGCTCTTTGGCACTGGCGGCCATCCGCGAGACTTATGAGGAAACGGGCCTGCTGATCGGCTCACCCGATTACGGAACGCCTGAGAGCCCGCCGGAAGGCCCCTGGGCCGAATATGCAAGCCACAGCCTTTATCCCGAACTGGATCGCCTGCATCTGATCGCTCGCGCTGTAACCCCGACGGGACGCCCGAGACGCTTTGACACGGCCTTTTTCGCCGTGGGCGCCGAGACGATCGCGGGAAAAGTCGAAGGTATGATCGGCCCTGACAAAGAGTTGGTTGATCTCGTCTGGTTGCCTCTGTCGCGCGCGGAAAAGCTCGACATGCCCTCGATCACGCATACGATCCTGCTGGAACTCGGCCAACGGCTGGAAGCGGGTATGAGCCCCATGCTCCCTGTCCCGCTTTATTTTGATCGCCGCGGCATTTGGCAACGCGAGCTGATTTGAAACGCGCCTGACCGATAGTCGACTTGCCAGCTCTATGGCTTAGTCCTAGCTTGCTCACATATTTGATTTTGATTTTTTTATTGTTTTTAGAGTGGCTCGTTATGACCGAATTAATCGGCTGGTTTCGCGAACGCGGTTTTGCCTGCGAACAGGCGCCCACGATTTCGACATGGATTGAATATGAGCGGCCCGTGCGCACCATGGGCTCGACCTCGTTCTATGCCACGCAAATCGGTGCCTGCACTTATGTGGCGCAGGACTCGCGCATCGTGGATGCGCAGATCGGCCGCTATTGCAGCATTGGCAATGAATGTCGCATCGGCCTGCCCGATCATCCCCTCGATCGCCTGACCACCAGCCCGATCACATATCGTCAGGTTTTTTCAGACGATGCCACGATTGACCCGAGCGTGCGCAATACCAAACCCGTGCGCATCGGCCATGATGTCTGGATTGGTACACGCGCGATGATTTTAGGGGGCGTCACAATCGGCCATGGCGCCATTATTGGCGCAGGCGCAGTTGTGACGCGCGATGTCGAGCCCCACACGATTGTCGGCGGCACGCCGGCGCGACTGTTGAAACGACGCTTTCCCAAAGCGGTCAGCGACCGGATTCTGGCCTCCCAATGGTGGGATTTCGATCTGCGGCCAGCCATCACCGAAATCGACTGGAACCAGGGCGAGAAATGCCTGGCCAAGATCAAGGCTCTGGCCAAAGAGGGGCGCCTGCCACGTTTCTCGGGCATGCGCCACCGGATCACCCGGAAGGGCAATGTGCTCAATTGGGATGTGGCCGAGGATAGCCCACCCCAATCTTGACATCGCCACGGCGATCCGTAAGGTGCGCCCCAATCCGACCGGCCTGCGTGCCGGTCGCTCTCTTTTCCCGGCCACGGCCGCTATTTCAGGATCAGACCCATGGCCAAGGCCGCCAATATCAAGATCAAGCTCCTGTCGACTGCCGACACCGGCTTTTTCTACGTGACGTCGAAGAACGCACGTACGAAGACCGAGAAGTTCACTTTCAAGAAGTACGATCCCGTCGTGCGCAAGCATGTCGAGTTCAAGGAAACCAAGATCAAGTAAGATCCTGCTGTTTCTGAAGAAACGAGCCGCCTTCGGGCGGCTTTTTTCGTTTTTCAACCGATAAAAAAGCCCCGGTCGCTGGATGCGAACCGGGGCTTTTGAATTGGTGGCCGGTCGGGACGACGGCATGAGGAGGCCACTCCTTGCCATCACCGACCGGCCGACCCCACGGACCCAGGAGATGCGGCGGACCTGAGCACTCCGTAGGGTATCTGAAAACCGGATCCCTCCCCGCAGGCGGGGAGCTGAGAAAAAGGGTACAGGCCCCGTGCCGAATTGCAATGCAAACCGGGCCCCGCGGGGACTTATCCCTCGCGTTTACCTAAATGCTTTGCGTTAATTTGCCCGCGAATCTGTCTCTATCGCCCATAAAGCCGTGGCAAGACGCCAAAATTACGGCAAAGCCCCCTTCAGGCAGCATGGGGTGTAATCCGGTTGCGGCCCGCAGCCTTGGAACGATAGAGGGCGGCATCTGCCAGCCGATAAAGGTCGCGGGGGCCAAGGCCGTTTGCGGCTACCGCCAGCCCCGCAGAGACGGTGAGCGGCAGACTGATGGCCAATGAGGACAGCGCGACAGGTTCACTGGAAACAGCCATCCGTGCGCGCTCCGCAATCACCCCGGCACTGCCCAGATCAGCGCCGGGCATCACGACGGCAAATTCTTCGCCACCCAGACGACAGATCACATCATCCTCGCGCAAAGCCCCGCGCAATCGCTGCGCCACAATGCGCAAGACATCATCACCCGCATCATGCCCATGCTGATCATTGACGCGTTTGAAATGATCAATGTCGAGGATCATCAGCGTGAAGGGCGTGCCCAGGGTGAGATGCTCTTGCAAGGCGCCATCCAGAAAGCGGCGATTGCGCAAGCCTGTAAGCGGATCCATGTGGGCCCATTCGAGCGAGGCGCGCAGATTGTCCCGAAACCCCTCGACCATCGCCCTGCGGCGTAAATGGGTGAGCAAGCGGCTTTTCAATTCATGGATGGCAAAGGGCCGCTGCACAAAATCATTCACCCCGAGATCAAGCGCACGCAAGACGCGCTCGCGCTCGTCTGCCTCGGCGACCAACACGATCGGGAGTTCACGCGTGCGCTCAAGCGCGCGCAATTGCGCGCATAGGCGCAGCGCATCGGCATTTTTCAAAGCCAGATTGATGATCGCCAGATCACAGCCAAATTCTGCCGCCTCGAAAAGTGCTACTTGTGCATCAGGCACATGGCGCAGCGAAAACTCATCGGACAGGCCCTCACCGAGACGCTCTGCTGCTGCCAGATCATCATCCACAAGTAAAAGACGCGGCACCGATCCGCTTTGCGCTGGCTTTGCAAAAACCCCTGCAATTCCTGCTTCTTTGGCACGTGCCTGCAATTCATCGAAAGATGATTTGAGGCGGCTCAAAGCGCGCAGACGTGCAATCAAAACCAGATCATCGATCGGCTTGGTGAGGAAATCATCCGCGCCTGCCTCAAGGCCGCGCAATCGATCCTGTGGCCCATCTAGCGCCGTCACCATGACGATAGGCAGATGCGCTGTGGCAGGCTCGCTCTTCAACCGCCGACAGGTTTCAAAACCGTCGAGTCCCGGCATCATCACATCCAGCAGGATCATGTCGCACACACCACGTGTGGCAATCTCTATAGCCTCAGCACCGCTGGCGGCGGAGAGCACTTGGTAATATTCGGCGGAGAGGCGGGCTTCGAGAAATTTGATATTTTGAAAATGATCATCAACAATCAATATGCGCGCTGGCATGGGGACATCCCCTATTTGTCTCCAATATAATTTTTAACCGTCTCAAGAAATTTCACGACTGAAATGGGCTTTGACAGATAGGCCTCACAACCGCCCTGCCGGATTTTCTCTTCATCGCCCTTCATCGCGAAAGCCGTGATGGCAATGACGGGAATATGTTTCAGCGTTGGATCTTCCTTGATCCATTGCGTGACCTGAAGCCCCGAGACTTCCGGCAATTGGATGTCCATCAGAATAAGATCGGGCATATGGGTACGCGCGAGATCAGTCGCCTCAAGCCCCGAGCGTGTCTGGACCGTCTGATAGCCATGAGCTTCCAGAAGATCGTTGAAGAGCTTCATATTCAGCTCATTGTCTTCGACGATCAGAACTTTTTTGGACATGTTTTGCGCGACCCGTGCCACAGCCATTGGGGCATGATAGAATTTACAGGCTTAAACCTTGCCGAATTGAGAATCCTGCCCGGCAAAGATAACCGACTTTGGTTTTTCCACAGAGCCCCGCATGACCGAGCGTCCTTTTCGCCCCCATCCCAAGCCAGAACCCCGCAACAAGGGCGAAATCCCAACCCGTCAGCGACCCCAACCTGCGCGCGTGAGCCCCGAAAAAGCGGGCGAGATCGCCGTTCTGGGCCTGTCGTGGCTGGCAGCCGACCCCGAACGGCTCGATAAATTCCTCTCCCTCACCGGCATCGACCATGGCGCCATCCGCGAGGCAGCCCAGCAGGCAGGTTTTTTGGGGGCTGTGCTGGAGCATCTGTGCGCGGATGAAGAAAGCCTGCTGGTCTTTGCCGCAGAAACAAATCTGGCGCCCGACGTCATCTCTGGGGCAGCCGTCACCCTCTCAGGCCCGGCCGAATGGCAGAGCCTCTGAGCGCGCTGTGCAGGGATTGTCTGAGCGAGGCTGCCCCCGCCGGGCGTCCGATGCGCTGTGCCGCTTGCGGCTCACCACGCCTCATCACCCATGCCGAACGACAGACGCTCTCCATTGCGCATATTGATTGCGATGCTTTTTATGCGGCGGTCGAAAAACGCGACAATCCGAGCCTGCGCGATAAGGCTGTGATTGTGGGCGGCGGCCAGCGCGGCGTTGTCGCGACCTGTTGCTATATTGCGCGCACCTTTGGTGTGCGCTCCGCCATGCCCATGTATAAGGCGTTGGAAGCCTGCCCCGATGCCGTGGTCGTGCGTCCCGACATGGAGAAATATGCGCATGTGGGCGGGCAAGTGCGCGAGATGATGCGCGCGCTGACGCCCCTTGTTGAGCCGCTCTCCATTGATGAAGCTTTTCTTGATCTCACAGGCACGCAACGCCTGCATGGCATGAGCCTTGATCGCGTGCTGGCGATTTTTGCGCGCGATGTCGAAAAGAATATCGGCATCACTGTTTCCGTCGGCCTGTCCTATTGCAAATTTCTGGCAAAGATCGCCTCGGATCTGGACAAGCCGCGCGGCTTTGCCGTGATCGGCAAAGCCGAAGCCCTCGATTTCCTGCGCGACAAGCCTGTGGGGATGATCTGGGGTGTTGGCAAAGTCATGCGCGAAAAGCTCGAGGCCGACGGCTATCGCCTGATCGGCGATTTGCAGCGCGCCGACGAGACAGATTTGATGCGCCGCTATGGCATGGAAGGCCAGCGTCTGGCCCGCCTCGCGCGTGGCATTGATACGCGCGATGTTTCCTCAGAACGAGAGACAAAGAGCGTCTCCAACGAGACGACTTTTAACGGCGATATTGCTGATGTCGAGACCTTGGCGCGCGAACTCTGGCGCATGAGCGAGAAAGTCTCGGACCGTTTGAAAGAGTCTGAATTGGCAGGCTCCACCATCACCCTCAAATTGAAAACCAAAGACTTCAAATCGCGCACACGCGCACGCACACTCAATGAGCCAACCCAACTCGCCACACGCATTTTCAATGCGGCACGTGAGTGTCTGGAAAAAGAAGCTGATGGCACGCCCTTCCGTCTGATCGGCGTGGGGGTAAGTGCGCTGACTGAAGCTTCAGAAGCCGATCACGGTGATCTGGCTGACACACGCACCACACGCGACAAAGCCCGCGAAGCGGCGGTTGATTCATTGCGGAAGAAATTCGGCGGCGATGCCGTCGTGCGCGGCATCGCCTTTGAGGATGAGTGAGCGGCAGCCCTCATTGCAAATAATTTCGCTACTAAATTAAAAAGATGCGCAGACCCCCACCCGGTTGCTACGCAACCACCCTCCCCACAAGGGGGGAGGGTTGAAGTGCGCGCGCAACCAAATCCCCCTCCCCCTTGTGGGGAGGGGTTAGGGGTGGGGGTCTACGCATCTGTGCAATAAAGTTTTATTTGCACTCTTTTAGCGGAAGCGGTTCATATTTGCTGACCCTGCCGCCCAGAACAAAATCACCGTAATCAAGCCGCAGATTTCCCGACACGCCGTTTTCATAAAGATCAAAGCCCAGCACATAGCTTGGCGCAGCATCGGCTTTGCCCGGATCAAAATAACTGACAACCACGGGCCAGCGCGGCATCGTTTTGAGCGCATCGCGCAAAGCAGGATCTTCCGGCAGCTTGTCGGCCTGCGCACCAATCACCGTCAGCGTGTCGTAAATCTTTTCGCCGGTATCTGAGCCGTCGAAAACTTTCGCCTCAAACGTGCGCTTGCCCGCTTTGGCCGCCGCAATCAACGTGCGCGCCTGTTCGGTGGGAAAAAGCGGGTTCACACCAAAATCATGTTTTGAGGGTTTGGGCGCGCGCAGATCAATCGACAAGGCCTCACCATCATCGGCCTTTTGCGCAGTCCCATCGATGGTCTCGGCCAAGCGGCCATTGACCAATGTCTCGATCTTGAAGCGCAGCATTTTGGAGCGTCCGTCCTCAAAGGTGGTCGAGCGCATGTCAGAGGTACGGGTTTCGCCTTCCGAGGGCTGCAATTCGGTCACCTGCCTAAAAGTGGTGACAAAGCCTTCGCAAGCAGAACCTGAAAAATCAAAAGCAATGCGGCCACGCGCGGACGCCGGCGCCGATGTGCCCGTGCTTTTCTCCAAAGTCAGATCGTAAATCGCACGATGGGGGATAAAGGGCGCCTCTGCCGCCAGCGCGGGAGCGACCCCCACGAGAAGCGCGGCAACGAGAAGGCAAACATTCATCAATTTCATTTCTGCCGTCCCGTTTGACGAAAAGCTGTTATGCAGGGGATGCTCTTTTTAAAAAGCGCCCGATGCTTCAGAAATAGGGTCTGTTGAGCCGCCCGCAAAGGGCCTGAGCAAAACTAAATGAGGAGAATGGCATGAGCGCCGAGATGCGCCTAAAGGAATTGGGTCTTCTTCTGCCTCCCCCGGCGGCGGCACTGGCCAATTACGTGCCCTTCACGATTTCGGGAAAGATGCTCATCATCTCGGGCCAGCTCGCATTCGGGGCAGATGGCAAGCTGGCGCCGGAGCATTGCGGCAAGCTTGGCGCCCAAGTGTCGCCTGAAGCCGGACGCGCTGCCGCGCGCCTCTGCGCCATCAATCTCATCGCCCAGGCACGCGCGGCGACAGGCTCTCTTGATGCGATTTCCCGCGTGCTGAAGCTAGGCGCTTTCGTCAATGCCGCGCCCGATTTCACCGCCATTGCACCTGTCGTGAATGGGGCCTCCGATCTCATGGTCGATGTCTTTGGCGAGAATGGTCGCCATGCACGCGCAGCCGTGGGCGTCGCCGTTCTGCCGCTCGATAGCGCTGTTGAAATCGAAGCTTGGTTTGAACTCGCCTGATGCTTCTCTTTTTCATTTCACTCTGCGGCATTGCCAGCGCTATTGCCTACCGCTCTGTTGATCCGCTCGTCACAGTGCTGGCGCGTGAATTTTCCGTGCCTGTGGCAACTGCTGCACTTGTCTCGTCTGCTTATGCTTTGCCCTATGCGCTGGGCCAGCCTGTGCTGGGCCCCATAGGAGATGCCTTCGGCAAAGGGCGCTTGCTGGCCATATGTCTTTCCATTCTCACTGTGACTTTGCTTGCCCTGCCCTTTGTCACCAGCTTCGACATGCTCATCGGCTTGCGCTTCATCGGTGGATTGGCGGCAGGCGGAACCATTCCGGTGGCGCTGGCATTGGTCGGCGATAAATTCCCGCCCGATCAGCGACAGCTCGCCATCGCCCGCTTTGTTGCCGCCGCGCTTGTGGGACAAATCTGCGCCTCGTCACTGGCCGGACTGTTTGCTGAAATCATCAATTGGCGCTCGTTCTTTTATGTAGGCGCCTGCGTCACCGGCATTGCAGCGCTGGGCGCGGCCTTCAAACTCACCGAGCCCAAAAAGCCCGATGCGCCGCGCGCCAATCTTTTGCAGGCCTATCAGAGTTATCCTGTCATTTTCCGCAATCCGAAAAGCCTGCTCTGCTATGGCGCTGTCTTTTTGGAAGCCATCGCGGTGTTTGGCATCTTGCCCTATGTCGCCGAAATTCTTGAAAGCCATCAGCTCGGCGGGCCCAAAGAAGCCGGCATGATTATCGCGGGCATTGGTGTCGGCGGAATTCTCTATTCATTCATTCTCGCCTTTCTCATGCGCTATTTGAATCGCACGGGCCTGATGGCTTGGGGTGGCGGGCTAGGCGCTTTGGGGCAGATCGCCTGCATCTTCGTGCCGGTCTGGCCAGCCTTTTTTGCGCTCATCACGCTTCTGGGCTTCGGCTTTGGCATGTTGCACAATACAATCCAGACGGAAGTCTCTTCACTTGCGCCAGATGCCCGCTCCGCGGCTTTTTCGGCGCATGCTTTTTGCTTCTTCATGGGCCAGGCTATCGGCCCTGTGGTTTTTGGATTGGGCATGCATCATCTGGGCCTGACACCCATCATCATTTTGCATAGTCTCTTGCTGGGCGTGGTTGGTTTGGGGGCGGCCTATCTCTTCGCGCGCCAGAGCGGAGAATTGCATTGATGGGAGCGAATGATCTGAATTTGCGCACCATCCGCGCCATCGAAGAGATTGCGCCAGAAAAATGGGATGCTTGCGCCAATCCGCAAAATCCAGCGGGGGATTTACGCGCCAAGAGTGCAGACCTGCCAAGCGATATAGATCGCTTGCGCTTTCAAGAAAGCTACAATCCTTTTCTCTCGCATCGTTTCTTGCTGGCCCTTGAGCGCTCACGTTCTGCTGTCGCCAAACAAGGCTGGGCTGCCAGCCATCTTCTGATCGAAGATGGAGACGGACAGCTTCTCGCCTGCGCGCCCGCCTATCTCAAATCCCATTCCATGGGCGAATATGTTTTCGACCAGACTTGGGCTGATGCTTATGAGCGGGCGGGCGGAGATTATTATCCAAAGCTGCAAGTTTGCGTGCCGTTTACGCCCGCCACCGGGCGTCGCTTGCTGGTGGCTGATACACCGCGCGCCAATGAGGCCCGCACAACTTTGATCGCCGGTCTTCAAGCCTTGCGCGCGCAGGCTGGCGCATCCTCAAGCCACGTCACTTTCCCCACTCAAGAAGATTATGATGTGCTTGGTGCGAACGGATGGCTCAAACGCTCGGGCAAGCAATTCCATTTTCTCAATCGTGGCTATGCTGATTTCGAAGCTTTTCTCGCAGCGCTTGCCTCCCGCAAACGCAAGAACATCCGCAAAGAACGCGAACAAGCGCTCGCAGCGGGCCTTGAAGTTCACATGCTCACAGGCGACGCCATCTCCGATGAACATTGGGATGCTTTCTTCGCCTTCTATATGGACACAGGCTCGCGCAAATGGGGACGGCCCTATCTGACACGCGCCTTCTTCACAGAAGTCGGGCGCACAATGTCCGAGCGTATTCTGCTGGTCATGACCAAACGCGCGGGGCGCTGGATTGCAGGCGCTATCAATTTCATCGGCGACGACGCGCTGTATGGGCGCAATTGGGGCTGTATCGAAGAGCATCCCTTTTTGCATTTCGAGCTGTGCTATTACCGCGCCATCGACTTTGCGCTGTCGCGCAACATGCTGCGGGTCGAGGCTGGCGCACAGGGTGAACACAAACTTGCACGCGGCTATGAACCGGTCGAGACATTCTCGGTGCATGAATTTGCCGACGCGCGGCTCTCGTCAGCCGTGGAGGATTTCCTGCGGCGCGAACGCGCTCATGTGGAAGCCGAGATAGAGATTTACGGAGAACATGTCCCCTTCAAGAAAAGCTAACACACCGTCATTGCGATGAGCGGCAGGCGACGTGGCCATTCCATAAGCCACACGTGAGGCCCCTGGATTGCTTCGCTACGCTCGCAAGGACGGTCCTTGAATATGGAGAGAGTGATGACCTATGACACCAACAATATTTTTGCCAAAATCCTGCGCGGCGAAATTCCCTGCACAAAGGTCTATGAAGACGAGCACACCATCGCTTTCATGGACATCATGCCGCAAGCCGATGGGCATACGCTGATTGTGCCAAAAAACCCGTCCGTCAATCTGCTTGATGCCGATACCGCCACTTTCGGTCCGCTCTTCGCAACGGTCCAAAAAATTGCGCGCGCGGTAAAACAGGGCATGGGTGCGGATGGCGTGGTGATCACGCAATTCAATGAAGCCGCCGCCGGACAGACGGTTTTTCACCTGCATGTCCATGTGATCCCGCGTTGGGAAGGTGTGACTTTGCGCAAACATTCAGGCGCGATGGCCGATAGCGCGCTGTTGCAGACCCATGCGGAAAAAATCAAAGCCGCGCTTTGATCGTCATTGCGAGCGAAGCGAAGCAACCCAGAAGGCCCAATGTGCAGCCGCTGGATTGCTTCGCTGACGCTCGCAATAACGGTTGAAAGACCAAAAGAAAAAGGCCGGATTTTCATCCGGCCTTTTCGTTTAATTCTTCAGCGGCACTTTGGGCACCATCGGCGTGCCACCACTTTTCGGCGGTGACTTCTTTTTGGCCTTGGCGCGGACTTCCGGTTCTGCACGCACGCGCTTCTTGCCGGCTTCCACAATGTCGCGTTCCGGACGCGGCAGGATTGGACCTTCGGGATAGACAAAGCCCAGCGTCCGTGTGCCGTCATCATCACCCTTGACCACAACGCGCACTGTGCCGCCATTCTTCAAGCGACCAAAGAGCACTTCATCAGCCAGCGGCGTCTTGATGTGCTGCTGGATGACGCGCGACATCGGGCGTGCACCCATAGCCTCGTCATAGCCATGCTCGACCAGCCATTTGCGCGCTTCATCGGTGAGCTCGATTGACACATTGCGATCAGCAAGCTGCGCTTCGAGCTGCATGATGAATTTGTCGACAACCTGCGAGATGACTTCCGCCGGCAGGTGACCGAAGGGCACAATCGCGTCAAGACGATTGCGGAATTCCGGCGCGAAGAGACGGTTGATCGCCTCGACATCATCACCTTCACGCTTCGCACGATGGAAGCCGAAGGCAGACTTAGCCATGTCAGCCGCACCCGCATTGGTCGTCATGATCAAAATGACATTGCGGAAATCGATCTGCTTGCCGTTGTGATCGGTGAGTTTGCCGTGATCCATGATCTGCAACAGAATGTTGTAGAGATCTGGATGCGCCTTTTCGATTTCATCGAGCAGCAGCACGCAATGGGGATGCTGATCGATCGCATCGGTCAACAAACCACCCTGATCGAAGCCGACATAGCCGGGAGGTGCGCCAAGCAGACGGCTCACCGTATGGCGTTCCATATATTCGGACATGTCGAAACGGGTCAGCTGAACGCCCAAGGTCGCAGCAAGCTGGCGGGCCACTTCCGTCTTGCCGACACCCGTGGGTCCGGAGAACAGATAGCAACCGATCGGCTTTTCCGCATCGCGCAGACCCGCGCGCGACAGTTTGATCGCCGATGACAAAGCACCAATGGCTGCATCCTGACCATAGACCACGCGGCGCAGCGTCTCTTCGAGATGGCGCAGCACTTCCGCATCATCCTTCGATACGGTTTTGGGAGGAATACGCGCCATCGTCGCGATGGTCGATTCAATCTCCTTGATGCCGATGGTCTTCTTGCGGCGATTTTCCGGCAGAAGCATTTGCGAGGCGCCCGTCTCGTCGATCACATCAATCGCCTTATCGGGCAGCTTGCGATCATTGATATAGCGCGCTGAGAGTTCCACCGCGGCCTTGATCGCATCATTGGTGTAGCGGAGCTTGTGGAACTCCTCGAAATAGGGCTTCAGCCCCTTCATGATTTCAATCGCATCCGGGATCGAGGGTTCATTGACATCGATCTTCTGGAAGCGACGAACCAGCGCGCGGTCCTTTTCGAAATATTGGCGATATTCCTTATAGGTCGTCGAACCGATGCAACGCAGCGTGCCCTGCGCGAGGGCTGGCTTCAACAGGTTCGACGCATCCATCGCGCCGCCAGATGTCGCGCCAGCGCCGATCACGGTGTGAATTTCATCGATGAACAGGATCGCATTGCGGTGCTGTTCGATTTCTTTCATCACCTGCTTCAGGCGCTCTTCAAAGTCACCACGATAACGTGTGCCCGCCAGCAGCGTGCCCATGTCGAGCGAGAAGACGGTCGCCTTGGACAAAACTTCCGGCACTTCGCCCTTGATGATCTTGCGCGCAAGACCTTCGGCAATCGCCGTCTTGCCAACGCCGGGATCTCCCACGAGCAGCGGGTTGTTTTTCTGGCGACGGCACAGCACCTGGATCGTGCGCTGTACTTCGGCCTCGCGACCGATCAGCGGATCAATGCGTCCGTCCTTCGCTTTTTTGTTCAGATTGACGCAATAGGCTTCGAGCGCGCCTTCTTTCTTCTTGCCATCGCTTGAAGGATTCTCGCGCGTATCGCGATTGTCGCGATGATCATTTTCATCTTCAGCGCCACGCGGCGCCTTTGCGGGGTCGGACATGCCGGGGCGCTTGGCAATGCCATGGCTGATGTAATTCACGGCGTCATAGCGCGTCATATCCTGCTCTTGCAGGAAGTAAGCCGCATGGCTTTCACGTTCAGCGAAAATGGCCACCAGCACATTGGCACCCGTCACTTCTTCGCGGCCGGATGATTGCACATGGATGACAGCACGCTGGATGACGCGCTGGAACCCCGCTGTGGGCTTGGCGTCTTCATGACCATCGGTGACGAGGTTTTCGAGTTCCTGATCGATATATTCGACGAGGTTCTTTTTGAGCACATCCGTGTCGACAGAGCAGGCGCGCATCACAGCAGCGGCATCCTGATCGTCGAGCAGGCTCAACAGCAAATGTTCGAGCGTTGCATATTCATGGTGGCGCTCATTGGCCACCGCGAGAGCCCGGTGAAGCGATTGTTCAAGATTGCGCGAGAAGGACGGCATGGGAGGCTCTCACTTCTTTTCCATAATGCATTGCAAAGGGTGCTGATGTTTCCGGGCGAAATCCATGACCATTGTGACCTTGGTTTCCGCAACTTCGTAAGTAAATACGCCGCACTCGCCGACACCATGCTGATGCACATGCATCATAATTCGGCTCGCTTCATCGGCATCCTTGTTGAAAAATCTCATCAAGACGTGGGTCACAAATTCCATCGGCGTGTAATCATCGTTCAACAAGAGAACGCGATACATGCTCGGCTTCTTCGTCTGGGTTTTGGTACGGGTGATCACAGCCGTCCCGGAACCATTGTTTCCGGGGTCGCCCTTGCGGGGCTCGCGCGCGGCACGAAGCGGCAACAAGGGCACTTTGCCCCCGCCTATTCCGATCCGAACCGAAAACCTGCCGACCGTCACTTTTCCGTCCTCAACCCCAGTCTACTTGTCATGTAGGCCGTCATACGCAGATGGTAAGGGGCCAACCCTACCCGGACCCTGTGGAATTTGGCCGCGGCCGTCACTTGCCGCAACGGACGAGAGTCGCCCACAGGAGCCACTGTCAGTCTATGTGCATGGCAATCACCATGCCAATATGATCCGGACAGGAAGATGATGAAAAGCTGGCATTAAATGACCGCCTGTGGACAGGAACCTGTTCAAAACATTGAATTAAAAGAAAAAGGCCCGGACAAACCGGGCCTTTGATTTTTTTTAAGTACTGCCTAGGGGGCAGAAGGCGCCTAAAATTCGCGCCTTACTTGGCGAAAGTCTGGGCCTTAGCCACAACAGCTTCGACAGGCTTCAGGGCTTCTTTGGCGAGGCCCGTGTAGAGCTCGCTGAACTTCGTCGCCTGGGCAACAAAGGTCTCATAAGAAGACTTGGCATAGTCCTGCTGGATCTGGATGGCGCTATCGAGCGACTTGGCGCCGAACAGCTTTTCGACGAAAGCCGTCTGTGTTTCGAGCGACTTCTTCGAGAATTCAGCAGCTTCAGCAGCAATCTGCTGCACGCTCTTGGTCAGCGCAGTGGCTGTGGCCGTGGCGGATTCGAGCTGGTCCTTCGAGAAAGCCTGGATGTCTTCGATGTTCTTGAACATGGTCATCTGCCTTTAAAACGGCCGCCTAGTCTGGCGGCTGATCCGCGGCAGTGATCCTTTTCAAGCTGCCGTTGAATCATAATTATGTGCAGCGCACCATTAAGTCAAGAAGATTTTGTGCGCCGCACAATAATTAACGTCTGATCGTCCAATCACCCATTCAATTGTTTGAATTGGGGCTGTCCATATTGGCCGTGGCGGTCTCCACATTTGTGGATTGGTGCGCAGAAGCGCCTTCAGAAACAGGCTCCCGTACAGGCGACTTCGGGACCACGGTGATCCCGTACAATTCGCTGACGGCTCGCTTGCGGAGCGCCTTGTCCTCAGCTGCATCCATCTGGGATTTCGCCTGCCAGACAGCGACGCACTTATCTTTTTGGCTCAAACCCGATTTTTTGCAGATTTCGAGCGCATCCGCGAATTCGGCGGCATTCTCTGCCTGAGTGTAAAATTCTACGGATCGGTCTTTCGGCCCGCAGCCTGCCAGAAGAACCGCTGCGAGCACGGATATTGATAACGAAGTGGCGCGCATATCTTCCTCCATTAAAAAGCAAAGTCAGCTGATCCAAAACGGGTTTTTGAAACAGCTAGTGAACTTAACTGCTTGAATTCAAAGGGCTGGATGCTTAACCAAACGCTGCCTCAGTAAGTAAAGAACGAGTTGCGCAGATAAATGTTCCCGAGAAGCCGGTCTTTTTTTGAAGATATTTGCAGAAACCTCATCAAGGTCGCGGGTAAGCCCCTATCTGGCCTTAAGAAAACTCGCCCTTTGGAAAGCCAAGATTAACTCTGTCGTAACCGCGTTCACTTAACTTGGCCGGACTGTTGTTTTTGGGTGACGGTCCGGAAGGTCCAGACCCAGGCGGTCGGGGTTAAAGCGAATGATGATGCGTGTTGCGGGCCAGAGAAGCCGAGCCTTTGCAATTCTGGCAGGCGTTGGCCTCATTTTCTCGCTCGCAATCCCCCCGATGGAAGCGCAGGCCGCCCAGAAAAAGAAAAAGGGCAAGCGCCCGCATGTGATCACCGGCTACACGCCGCCCTTCGCAGCGCTCGTCGTTGATGCGAACACCAATAAGATTCTCTACGCCAAGAGCGAGAACGAGCTTCGCCATCCCGCTTCCGTGACGAAGGTCATGACGCTCTACATGCTGTTTGAGCAGCTTGAGCGCGGCAAGATGACACTCGACTCGCCGATCCGCGTGTCGCGCCATGCGGCCTCCATGAAGCCGTCAAAGCTTTATCTCTCGGCGGGTGATGAAATCTCTGCGGAAGATGCGATCAAAGCTCTCGTGACCCGCTCGGCCAATGATGTGGCCGCCGCCATTGCTGAACATATCGGTGGCTCGGAAGCCCGCTTTGCCGAGATGATGACCGCCAAAGCGCGTTCGCTTGGCATGTCGCGCACGGTATATGCAAATGCTTCGGGCCTGCCTGACAAGCGCCAAGTCACCACCGCACGCGATCTCGTTCTGCTCGGACGCGCCATTCAAGAACGCTTCCCGAAATATTACAGCTATTTCGCCACTTCCAACTTCCGCTATGCGGGCCAGTCGATCCGCAATCATAATAATCTGCTGGGTCGCATTGAAGGCGTGGACGGCATCAA
This sequence comes from Beijerinckiaceae bacterium, assembly GCA_947452455.1. Classification (GTDB taxonomy): domain Bacteria; phylum Pseudomonadota; class Alphaproteobacteria; order Rhizobiales; family Beijerinckiaceae; genus Terripilifer. Next base: position 40,367 of record CANGBX010000011.1, on the reverse strand, counting down.
GACCGGCTTCACCAATGCGTCGGGCTTTAATCTGCTCACCTCCGTGCGTCGCGATGGACAGCATGTGGTGGCCGCGGTGTTGGGTGGCACATCAGCGGCGGCACGCGACCGCATTATGGCCAATCTGATCACCGACAAAATCCAATATGCATCGCATGTGAAAACAGCACCGTCGGTTTTTGCCAATGCGCGGATGGAACCTGTCGTCACGGCAAAGGCGCAAGCCAAACCTGAAACCCGCGTGCAAGTCTCGCGCACCGGAACAGAAGCGGCCGCACCATCACGTCCCGTGCAAGTCGCCTCAACTGACCCCGTCGCCTATCACGGCGTATCGATCGACAATGCCAATCGCCCGTCTTTGAATGCGGCGGCTGTCGTGCCACCCGCACAGGCCAACGGCATGCGCTGGGTGAATGGCGCGCAAGGAGCTGACGCGCCTGCACCGAAAATGACCACGCGCGCCGAACCCAAATATGCGCGCATTGAACCCGCTGCTCCGACCAAGAAAGTCGCCGCAGTTGAAAAGGCAGCGCCCGCCAAGGCAAAGGGCGTGATGATCCAGATCGGCGCGACGGATGCGCCGAAAAAAGCACAGGCTTTGATCTCGCGCGCCAAGACAGCCAGCAAAGGCACGCTCGCCAAAGCAACACCTGTGACAGAGAAAATCAGCAAAGGTCGCAAGACAGTCTATCGCGCGCGTTTTGCGGGCCTGTCGGAAACACAAGCTGAAGCCGCCTGCAAATCCTTGAAGCGCTCGGGCATGAGCTGCTTCACCACCAAGAACTGAGGGCCTTACTGATGACGACGCATCAGGATTTCCTTAGCCTCGTTGACACGCGCAGCCAAAGCCGTCGTCCCCCCGTGGTCGGGATGCAGTTTCTTCATGAGCGTGCGATGAGCGGACGTAATTTCGTCACGCGTGGCACCCTTCCCAAGCCCCAGGACTTCATAAGCTTCATCCTCGGTCATCGCGCCAGTGACACGGTGTTGGGCCGCTTGGCGGCTCCCCGCATTCGCGTCACTCTCGCTTGCCTGACGCCAGCCGGGAAAGCGGCGGTCAAAATAAATCTCTAACAGACGCGCGCCTGCCTGATCAGCGGCAAAGACTTCCTGATAGAGACCATTACATTCTGCGGGCGTCAGTTCACCGAGCTGGCGCCCTTCGTATGTGCCAGCCAGCACCACGCCCTGCATCGCCCCCGAGGCCGGATCAATTTCAATCTCGATCATCGCCGAGCGCTGTGCGCCGGGCTTACCCCCTTTGAAACGCTGCAGCCATTGCGGCGCAACGCCATAGCCCGCAATCCATGCGCCCAGACCAATCAACGCAATGGCAATCTCGCTATGTCCGCGCAGGAACAAAAGTCCGGCCACACCGCAGGCTGCAATGCCGCCTGCCATTTTCACCGCACGCACCAAAACTTTCGGCGGCGCGCGTCCGGCAAAGCGGATCGCGTGATAGACACCGAATATGATAGCAAGCGCGATGAGGAGATTGATGATCATGGATCAGAGCAATCCCAATTCGCGCAATTCACGGCGCAGCTCTTCAGGCATGAGTGCAACATCCGCACCGCCCTCACCCAGATCGCGCGGCGCTTCTTCATCCTTCAAATAGCGCCAGCCTTGAAACGGGCGGCAGGGGCGCGGCATCACCGGAATGACTTTTGTCTCCAGCACAAGATGGCAACGTGAAATGCCTTCGCTATCGGTGAAAGGACGGATGTCGCGCATTTCCTGACGCGCAGCAATTTGTCCCTTGATCACCCAATAGAGCGAACCACCGTCGAGGATTTCATCCACGCGCTTAGGGAGCATGCGTGTCGTGTGATATTGCTCGGGCTTGCGCCCGTCTTTTTTCATTTGGCGAAGCTTGAGTTCGATCCAGTCCTCGAGGTCCTTGATCGATTCAGCGCCGACGCAGAGTTTGATGAGATGAAGTGCCATATGCCTCGTCTAGCCGCCTTAGCCGCGTCCGACAAAGGGCATTTTGGTTGCCATGACGGTCATGAACAGAACATTCGCGTCCAGAGGCAGGCTGGCCATATTGACCACCGCCTTGGCGGCATGGCTCACATCCATCACCGCCTCGGGCAGGATACGCCCATCGGGCTGAGCCACGCCGGTCTTCATGCGCGCCACCATATCCGTCTCCGCATTGCCGATGTCGATCTGGCCGACAGCAATATTATATTTGCGCCCATCAAGCGCTGCGGATTTGGTGAGGCCCGTCACCGCATGTTTGGTCGATGTGTAGGGCGCGGAATTCGGGCGCGGCACATGGGCCGAGATCGAGCCATTGTTGATGATGCGCCCGCCCATCGGATCTTGCGCTTTCATCAAACGAAAAGCAGCGCGCGTGCAGAGAAAGACGCCTGACAGATTGACATCGACCATCTGGCGCCATTGTCCATAGGTCAGATCTTCCAGCAAGACGGCAGGCGAAAAGAGCCCTGCATTGTTGAACAACAAATCCAAGCGGCCATAGAGACGTTGTACTTCATTGAACAAAGCATCGACGCTCTCTTCATCCGAGACGTCACTTGGCAAAGGCAAAGCTTCGCCACCCTGTTTGCGAATGAGGGCTGCCACCTCGTCCAGAGGCTCGGGCCGCCGACCCGCCAGCACCAAAGTCCAGCCTGCTTCTGCCAATGCCAAAGCGGTCGCGCGGCCAATGCCTGACCCCGCCCCCGTCACCAGCGCAATGCCGCCTGCTCCTTGCATGTGCCTCGCCTCCTCGCCGTCAGAAACTCTAGCCTAGCTATAAATGGCGCGCATAGCAGCCCCGAACTGACAAGGGTCGCGCCGCAAGGCCCTGCCCGCTAATCTGGGCTTCGGAGTGATTCCTTCTCCAGAGCCGGAAAGCCTGCCGTGAAAGACTTTGGCCTGACATCGCCTGATCTCCTCGCCCTCGGCTTTTTCATCGCCGCTTGGGCTGCCTATCATGTGCTGATCGGCCATGGGCCGGCAGCCGATAAGGGCCTCAATCGCCTGATGGATAATTACCGCGTGCGCTGGATGCTCGAAATGTCCGAGCGTGAAAACCGCATTATGGATTCCTCCCTCATGGCCTCGCTGCAAAATGGCACGGCCTTTTTTGCCTCCACCTCTCTGCTCGCGATTGGCGGCGTATCCACCCTGTTGCGCGCCACCGATGATCTGTTGAAAATTTTTGCCGACCTCCCCTTTGGCGCGGACCAGACGCGAACTTTGTGGGAATTGAAGATCGTCGGCCTCATCCTGATCTTCGGCTATGCCTTTTTCAAATTCGCCTGGTCCTATCGCCTGTTCAACTATACGGCGATCCTGGTCGGTGCGACCCCGCAGAAAATGTCACCCGATAAGGAAGAGCGCCGCCGCACCGCGATGCGCGCCGCCAAGATGAATATTGCGGCGGGGCGCCATTTCACACGCGGACAACGTGCTTTCTTTTTCGCTTTGGCTTATTTCGGCTGGTTTGCGGGACCTTATGCCTTTATGGCAACAACAGCCGCTATTCTGGTCGTGATGTCTGCGCGCCAATATATGTCGGATGCTCAAGAGGCCGTGAATTACGAGCCGCCGGAGACACAAGCGTGACAGAGCCCAAGAAAAAGAAACCCACGCTCGAAGCGCTCATCATGCGCATGCTTCACGAAGCAGATGGGCGCCGCATCAACCCGATGGTCGTTGCCAAACATTTTGCCGAAGGCCGTAAGGGCGATGATGCAAGCGCCGGCACATGGGCACGCGAAGTGCGCAATGCTGCCATTGGCCTCGCGCGCGCGGAAAAGATCATCATCTATCGCAAAGGCGAGCCGGCTGATCCGGAAGATTTCCGCGGCATCTATCGCTTGGGCCTGCCGGGTTCCGTGGATACGGAACCCCATGCTGATGAAGAGACAGAAGCCTGATCAGCTGAGCGGCAGCGTCAACACACGCTCGCATGCGGCGCGCTGCATCAAGCGTTGATACCAAGCCTCGACATGGGGTGCTGATGCGCGCTCGCATGGCATGTGCAACCAGCGATGGATGATTGGCATCATGCCGATATCACCATAGCCGTAATGTGCGCCCGAGACGAAATCGCGGCCCTTCAAATGCGCATCAAACATGGCGACGAGGTCTATCACTTTGAGGCGTGAGGCTTCCACCGCCACCATGTCGCGCTTTTCTGGCACGACGCGCACGAGATTATAAAAAGCCGGCACCAGAGCCGTATTCAAACTGCCGCCCTGCCATTCCATCCAGCGCTCGGCATCGGCGCGCGCACGCAGATCGGCATAATAAAGCGTGGTCGGTGCATATTTGGCGCAGAGATAACGCGTGATCGCATTGCTCTCCCACAAAACGAAATCATCTTCTTCCAGCACGGGCACGAGGCCCATGGGATTTTTGGCCAGATATTCGGGGGTTTTATTATGGCCGAATTGCAGGCCAGCATCGATGCGCTCATAGGGCGTGCCGATCTCCTCCAGCGCGAGGACGACCTTTTGCACATTCAGCGAATTGAGACGGCCCCAGAGTTTCAGCATTGCGTTTCTCCCGTTTGGAGCGATCCTAGCAAAGGAGATCCGTCATTGCGAGCGAAGCGAAGCAATGCAGGGGCCTCACGCGCGGCTCTGGTTGCTTCGTCGCCTGCGGCCCCTCAATGACGGGGGAAAGGCGTCAACCCCGCCGCCTTGTTAGCGCCCCTGCAACCACGCATTCCATTGCGCGCGCGTGCCGGCAAAGGCATTGCGGTCCACTTTGCCGCGAATGCCCGGCACGAGGCCATCGGACTGATATTGCCAAAAGGCCCAGCGACGGCCCGGATAGGTCACGGGCGGCGAATGTTTCACGCTGCGCACCCAGACCGGATAATCCGAAAATTCATTCGGATGCATGACGTGCTGGTAGAAATCGACCGTGACATAAATCACCGGACGCTTGCCATAAGCGCGTTCCATTTCCTGCAACATGATGCGCATGTCGGCGAGCACGTCTTCGCGATGCAAGGTGCGCTTGCAGCTTTTGGAATCTGGTGTGGCTTCGACATCGAGCACTGGCGGCAGAGCATCGGGATCATTGGGCACATTGGCCTTGAACCATTCGATCTCTTCGCGCGGATCACGGCACCACCAGACGAAATGGTAAGCGCCGCGCGCAATGCCCGCCTGTTTGGCGCCCGTCCAATTCTGCTGGAATTTGGCATCGACGTGATTGGCACCCTCGGTCGCCTTGATCCAGACGAATTCGACGCCCGAACGACGCACGCTATTCCAATCAATGTCGCCCTGATATTTGGAGACATCAATGCCATGCACTTCGAAGTCGGTCGGATAAGGCCCGCTGAATTGCGAGCCCGCAGGCATGCGGGGCCCGCCACAGCCAACGAGAGCAAGAGCGGCAAGAGCCGTAAGAAGAAGAGAGGGTGTGCGCATAGGCGCGAAATTAATCTGCGCGCGTCAACAGGGAGTTAATGGGCCCTTACCCGAGTTTGAACCACAAAGTCGCAATGCCGAGAAAAGCGAAATTGCCGACGACATCGGTAACAGTCGTCACAAAAGCGCCCGATGACACAGCCGGATCGGCATCAAATTTTTCGAGCACGATGGGGATGAGAATCCCCCCCAAAGCGCCCGCCACCAGATTGGTGAACATGGCGAGCGCAATCACAATGCCCAGAGACGCCATGCCAAACCAAGTCGCCGCAGCAATGCCGGTGATAATGCCAAAACCAACGCCATTGATGCAGCCAACCAAAGCCTCACGACGCACCACGCGCCAGGCATTGGCGCGCGTCAGTTCGCGGGTTGCCAAAGCGCGCACAGCAATGGTCATGGTCTGTGTCGCGGCATTGCCACCCTGGCTCGCCACAATCGGCACCAGCACGGCCAGAGCCACCATCTTCTGCACCTGATCTTCGAACAGGCCGATGACGCTGGAGGCAATGAAGGCCGTGATGAGATTGATGAAGAGCCAAGTGAAGCGGCTCTTGGTAATCCACAAAACCGTGTCGGACAATTCTTCCTTCGGCGACACACCACCAAGCGCGCCAATATCTTCGGATGCTTCTTCGCGGATAACGTCGACGATGTCGTCAATGGTAATCACGCCTACAAGACGATCTGCCTCATCCACCACCGGCGCGGAGACGAGATTATAGCGCTCGAAAAAGCGTGCCACTTCTTCCTGATCATCCGTCACCAAAACGCGACGGCGATCAGGGTCCATCAGCTCTTCAAGCTTGGAAGAGCGACGTGCGCGCACCAGCTTGTCGAGGAAAATATTTCCCAACAGGCGATAGGCGGGATCAACGACAAAAACTTCGAAGAAGGAATCCGGCAGATCTTCATCGGAAATGTCGTGAATAAAATCGAGCGTCTGGCCCGCCGTCCAAAACGGGGGCGTGCGCACGAGCGTCGTCTGCATGAGACGACCGGCTGAATTTTCCGGATAATCGAGCGAACGCTGAATGGCGAGACGATCAACCGCGGGCAGCGCCTCGAGAATCTCTTCCTGATCTTCCGGATCGAGATATTCAAGAATGGTGACAGCGTCATCGCTTTCGAGATCGCGCACACCTTCGGCGACCGTTTCGGGCGTCAGATCTTCGAGAATGTCTTCGCGGACTTTTTCATCAACTTCGGTCAGTGCGACGAAGTCGAAATCATCGCCGAGCAATTCAACGAGACTTGTGCGCTGGTCGGCTTCAAGCGCTTCAATGAGCGCACCCAGATCGGCCTCGTGCAGATCACCTGCGAGCGCGCGCAAAGCGTCGGCATCGCCTGCCTCGATAGAAGCAGCCACCGCCTCAACGAAGGATGAACGCAGTTCTCCCTCGTCGTCCCGCAGGCTGTCAGGGGCCACCAGGGCCTTCTCGTCTTCTAGTTCGGCCATGGACGATATCCGGCTTGGACTGCTCGCACTCTCAACGGCTCTTTATAGAGCCATGGGCCGAAGTCAATTGCCCCGGCGCAGACGCTTAAGCCCACGCTAAATAGGCAAAACAGGATGCGTATCCATCATCCCGCGCGATCAGAATTGATAAGATCAAGAAGAAATGGTGCGGCCAAGAAGACTCGAACTTCCACCCCGGTTAAAGGACTAGCACCTCAAGCTAGCGCGTCTACCAATTCCGCCATGGCCGCACATTTGAAATGACGGGTTTAGCCCCGCCACTTGGTAGGCGGCCCGTCTAACAAATCACCTCCCCTGTGACAAGCTTTGAAAGCCGCTTTTCGCCCTCTTTCGCAAATCCTTGGCAATATGCGATGAAAGGGCGCTTCAGGAGAGTGATTTTGTCCCCAAATCCGGCCCCTCAGACACGCGATAGCATCGCCCGCCCCATGGTGGCAGCGACAGGCCATCCGCCTGTCGAATGGGCCATTGCTGAGGGCCTCATGCCCTATGCTGAAGCTGTGGCCTTTATGGAGGCCCGCGCCGAGGCCATTGCCGAGGGCCAAGCGCCCGAGCTTGTCTGGCTGGTCGAACACCCGCCCCTCTATACAGCCGGAACCTCGGCACAGGATGAGGATCTGCGCGATGCCCGCTTCCCCGTGCATAAGACCGGACGTGGCGGTCAATTCACCTATCATGGTCCAGGCCAGCGGGTTGCCTATGTCATGCTCGACTTGAAGCGCCGCACTCCGGATGTGCGTGCCTTTGTGGCTGCACTCGAAGATTGGATCACGGCGACACTCGGTGCCTACAACATCCGTGGCGAGAGGCGCGAAGATCGTGTCGGTGTCTGGGTGAAGCGACCCGACAAAGGCGACGGCTTTGAAGACAAGATTGCTGCCATCGGGATACGCTTGCGCCGTTGGGTGACGTATCACGGCATTTCGCTCAACGTCGAACCCGACCTGTCGCATTTCTCCGGCATCGTGCCATGCGGAATCTCGGCACAAAAATATGGTGTCACAAGCCTTGTCGATCTCGGCCTGCCCGTGACCATGCCGGAAGCCGATATGGCGCTGCGCGCCGCCTTTGAAGAAATTTTTGGGCCGACTGTCTAAGCCGTCGGCAAAATCGGGAAACTCGCGGCGACATGCGCGAGATCTTCTTCACGACCGGGGCGCACATCCACACGCTCGACCCGCGCGCCAATAGGCCCGCGCCCACAGGCTTCGGCCAATGCTGACACGGCATCCGCATCGCCAGAAAAAACCGCCTCTACAGAACCATCATGCCGATTGCGCACAAAGCCCGAGAGGCCACGCATCCGCGCTTCGCGTGCGACCCAATTGCGAAAACCAACACCCTGCACTTTGCCTTCAATGCGCAAATGGATGACGAGCATATCAATCATGAACGGCCCTTATCGAGCGGTGTGGCAAAACGCGGGCGCACTTTGACGCCCTGCGCTGATTGTGTGGACCCATCAGGTGCCGTCCAGGCAGGTGCTGGGCCTGCACGTTTGCTGGCCGGCACAAAGCTCTGCAATTCGCGTAAGTAATTTACGGGCAAAGACCAATCCTGGACGGCCGCGATGACTTGTTCCATATAACCGGGCTGTGGCACGCCCGATTTCAAGGAGCCGCCCACATAGACCAGCGCACGCGCAGATGCACCACCGCCGCGCAAAACGGGCTGCATGATCTTTTTGTAAAGGCCGCTTCCGATCTCCTCATAATGATCGAGCACGCGCACATCCGCCAATGCCAGATCCCACAAGACGCCATGCACATTGTGGCGCGGATCTGCGCAGACAGAGGCCCAACCGCTGTCCATGATGAAAAAGCGGTGACGCGCCAGACGTGCGGGTCCCAAAGCCTTGGAGCGCGGGCAGCGCTCGGCCATGGCCTTCACATCCATATTGGACCCATAAGCGAAATACAGCGGCATGCCCCCTTGTATCGTACCCGCTCCGCCCCTTCCAGCCGCAAGCCGGGGCTGATAGACTCGCCGCATTCATTGAGCACCATTTTTTAGATTGTTTTTCATGTCCAAAGCTGCCGAAAGTCTTTTCCAAAAGGCGCGCGAAGCTGCCGCGAGCCAAGATCTGCGCAAAGCCATAGAAAATGCCTCAGCCGCAGCCAAGCTCGCCCCCGAACGGGGGGAACTCTGGACCTTTCTGGGCGAGCTCTATTTCAATACGGGCGCCTTCACCAAATCAGCGGAGGCCTTGCGCTTCGCTCTTCGCGCCACAGGTGGTGATGCGAGCGCCTTTCACAATCTGGGTGTCGCCCTCAAACGCGAAGGCAATCTGGCCGAAGCAGAAGCCATATTGCGCGAAGCAATACGCCGCGAGCCGCAAAGAGCAGCCAGTGCTTTGAGCCTGTCCGATCTGCTCATCGGCGCGGCGCGGAAAAATGAAGCGCAAGCGCTTCTCGTTCAAAGCCTGACGCGTGCACCCAATCATTTTGAATATCTGCGCGAGCTCACCAATCTTTATATTCAGGATGGAAACTATCCCGAAGCGGTGACACTGATTGAACAATTCATCACGCGCAATGGCCAAACCATTCCAGCGCTTGAGCAGCTCTCTGTCGCCTATCAATGCGTCAACAGACTGGATGAGGCACTCGAGATTACTGCGGCCACAATCAAAGCCCTGCCGCCAAAAACCGTCGACATTCGCCTCGCCTCTTATCTCTCCATTGCCGGGCGCATCACACGGCTCGACCATCGCGCGCAAGCCAAGCAATTGCTTCTGCCTGCCCTCGAAGCAAGCCTTCCGAAAGATGCGCGCCCGCGCTGGATGCTCAATGACACAAATGCGCTGCGGCGTTTGAGCTTTCTGCTTCCCTATTATGGCATTGAAGATCACCTGCTGATGCGCGTTTTTAATGCGGTGGGCGATATGCTGCATGCGCGCAACCCGCGCCTGCCTGAGGTGAAACATAAAGCTGCCGCAAAATTACGCGTCGGCTTTGTGTCCTATAATTTCAGCGAACATCCGATCGGCCATTTGCTCTCGCCGTTTTTTGAGGCGCATGGCGAGACCGGCGCAGATCTCCATCTCTATGCACTTCATCTCAACGCTTTTGATCCGAGTGATTATGCGGGCCGCATTCGTGCGACCACGCAAAATTATCGCGATTGCCGCGGCATGACGCCCGCGCAATTGGCCACGCAAATTCGCGCTGACAATATTTCCATTCTGATTGATCTGGACGGCTATCTGGGCGGTGGCCTGCCGGAAGCTTTTGCCATGCGCCCCGCGCCCATTCAAATTCATTGGCTGCAACATCTGGCCGGTATGCCCGCACCCTTCATCGATTACACAATTGTCGATCATGTGCTTGTGAAAGATGATGAGCGCGACAATGGCAATGGCCCGCTCATTCGGCTGATGGATGCGTTTCAATGCGGTGATCGTGTCACCCTACCCGAGGGAGAACCTAATCGGGCTGACCACGGCCTGCCCGAAGGACCAACCGTCTTCTGCGCTTTCGGCAATTGGCTGAAGATTGACGAAGAGGTTTTTGCCGTCTGGATCAGCATTCTCAAAGCCGTGCCCGACAGCGTGCTCTGGCTCTCGGATGGCCCCAGCGAACGTTCGCGCGAATTCTTGCGTGATCTGTTGGCTGCCCAAGGTTTGGATCGCGCGCGGCTTATTTTTGCGCCGCGCTTGGCCAGCAAAGCCGAACATATTCACCGCCATCGCTGCGCGGATCTTTTTCTGGATACATTCACCTTCAGCGCCGCAACGACCACCACAGATGCACTCTGGGCGGGTCTACCGGTTCTCACACGCCCCGGTACAACCGGACAATCACGCCTGAGCGCCAGCCTGCTGCAAGCCGTCGGCATGACCGAGACCATCGTGCCGGATACAAAAGCCTATATTTCTTTCGCAACGCGTATTGGAAAATCCAAAGCACAAAGTGAATTGCTCAAACGCAAACTCACCCGCGCTTTGCCAAGCGCCAAGCTCTATGACGCAACACGCCTAGTTGCGCAATTCAAAGAGATTTACGCGCGCGTCTGGAAACGCCACGAAAGCGGCAAAGCGCCTGAGCATATCGATTTGTAGCTCGTGTATTGCGGGGATGCCTTAAGCAAATTCCATAATCACCGCATCGACGGCGAGACTATCGCCTTCCTTTGCGTTGATCTTCTTCACCGTCACATCTTTTTCAGCGCGCAGCACATTTTCCATCTTCATGGCTTCCACCATGCAGAGCGCCTCGCCCGCCTTCACCTCTTGGCCCTCGACCACCAGCAATTGCTTGACGAGACCCGGCATCGGGCAAAGCAAGGTCTTGGATGTATCGGCGACTTTTTTCTCGGGCATGAGTGCGAAGAGGTCCGCTTCGCGACGCGTGAAGACACGCGCCTCGATCGACACACCCTGATGCGAGAGCAAGAAACCATTCAAAATGGGGCGCACTTGCACGGCGGTCAGATCATCATCGACCAGGCCACGCCAAACTTTCGTGCCCGGCGCCCAATCGGATTCAAGATGATGGGCATGGCCACCCGCATCATCAAAGCGCACGAGCAGGGCTTCATCACCCGGTACTAGCTCGATATCAAAACGCGCTTTGCCCAGCACAACCGCACGCGCACGCTCGAACGTCACCCCATGCTGCGTCTGCAATTGGCCCGAAATGGCGCGCTTACGTTCATTCATCACATGATCAACATGGGCGGCAACAGCCACCAGCACATGCGCCACTTCACCTTCCGCTTTGAGCGGCGAAAAGCCTTCCGGATATTCTTCGGCAATAAAGCCCGTCGACAATTGACCAGACTTCCAGCGCGGATGCTGCATCAGTGAAGAAAGAAAGGGGATATTGTGGCGGATGCCGTCGATATAAAATTCATCAAGCGCACGTCCCTGCGCTTCAATCGCGGTCAAGCGATCATTGGCATGGGTCACAAGCTTGGCAATCATCGGATCATAATAGATCGAGATTTCGCCACCCTCGAACACGCCTGTATCGTTTCGCGTGGTAATGCCGTCTTCAACACCTTCAGCCGGCGGGCTATAGGCCACAAGGCGGCCTGTTGATGGCAAGAAATTGCGCGTCGGATCTTCCGCATAAATGCGGCTTTCCACCGCCCAGCCGTTGAGTTTCACATCCTTCTGCTGGAGGCTCAGTTTTTCACCAGCCGCCACACGGATCATCTGCTCGACAAGATCAATGCCGGTGATAAGTTCCGTGACCGGATGCTCCACCTGCAAACGCGTGTTCATTTCCAGAAAATAGAAACTCTTGTCTTGGCCCGCGACAAATTCCACGGTGCCCGCGGAATCATAATCAACAGCCTTGGCCAGCGCGACCGCCTGCTCGCCCATTTTGCGACGCGTCTCTTCGTCCAGCAAAGGTGACGGGGCTTCTTCAATGACTTTCTGATTGCGGCGCTGAATCGAACATTCGCGCTCGCCCAGATAAATCACATGGCCGTGCTTGTCGCCGAGCACTTGAATTTCGATGTGGCGTGGATTGACGATGAATTTTTCAACAAACACACGATCATCACCAAAGGAGCTTTTGGCTTCCGATTTCGCGCGCGTAAAACCTTCCGCCACTTCATCGCGGCTATAGGCAATGCGCATGCCTTTGCCGCCACCACCCGCAGAGGCTTTGATCATCACCGGATAGCCGATTTCATCGGCAATCTTCACGGCGTGATCAGCGCTCTCGATCACACCCAGATAACCGGGCACAGTCGAGACCTTTGCCGCATTGGCGAATTTCTTGGATTCAATCTTGTCACCCATCGCGGCAATGGCGCGCGGATTGGGGCCGATAAAGGTAATGCCGTTTTCCTTCAACGCATGGGCAAAGGCCTCGCGCTCGGACAAAAAGCCATAGCCCGGATGCACAGCTTCCGCGCCCGTCTGTTTGCAGGCGGCAATAATCTTCTCAATCACCAGATAGGATTCTGCCGCAGCGGGCGGCCCTATATGCACGGCCTCATCGGCCATTTCGACATGGAGCGCGTCTTTATCGGCATCCGAATAGACAGCGACTGTCTTGATGCCCATGCGCTTGGCGGTCTTGATGACACGGCAGGCGATCTCGCCACGGTTGGCGATGAGAATTTTCTTGAACATTTGCGCCCCGAAAGGTCCCGGTGTGCCAAAGCGCCGGGCGAGAATTTATCGGGGTCCATCTTTATGGCAGCGCAGCAATTCGGTCCATTCGCCTAAGGGGGAAGCCGGTGTGCAGCCACTCCCCTTTTCTGCTCTGTTATCAGGCAGCTGAATGGATTTTCCCCAAGCCCGGCCATTGGGCGGCCCGCTCCTTCACGGCTGCCAAAAAGCTCGCTGGAACCTGATGGGCCTCCGCCAGAATATTGACCAGCAGGGCCAGCCGGGAGAGCGTCTTCGCGCCGTACGTGCGGGAGAGCAGCCATGCCGCCTGCTCGGGGCTCACCACGCCGGTCGGGCGCGACTGCCAGACGATATGGTCGGTCAGCGCCTCCACAAATAGCGGGGTCCAGCTTTCGGGCTTGGCTGAGGGGGCGGCATCGATCTCGAACAAAGCCTCGGCCTCGGCGCGGGTGACAAAGCCAAAGCGCAGCACGCGGCGGCGCAGATGCGTCACATCTTCCTCGGTGAGGACGGGGCGGGCCGCCAAAGCGGCAATGGAGGCACGCGGGGTTTCCCCCTCTCCCAATTCAAAACGGCTCAACACGCAAAGCCTCACTCAAAGTTACGCCACTCAAAACATGCGATCAGAGTGAGCCTACCTCCTTACCCTTGTGTGAATCTGGCTGGCCCATCACGCGTCAGGGTTAAGGGGGGCGGAATCCTTGTGGTTGACGGGGTGTGAATCCCGCGCCATGTCATGCGCCATGACACATTCCATCGGCCTCCACCACGTCACCGCGCTGTCGGGCAATATCCGCCGCACGCATGATTTTTACACACGCGTGCTCGGATTACGGCTCGTCAAAAAGACAGTCAATTTCGATGATGCCGCGAGCTGGCATCTCTATTATGGCGACACAACGGGCACGCCCGGCACGCTCATCACCTTCTTCTCGTGGGAAGACACGCGCGCCGGACAGCCGGGCTTTGGCGAAACAGTTGCTGTCTCTTTCTCCATCCCGCCGGGCTCGGCACATTTCTGGGCTGAACGTTTGAGCGACGAAGGCATTGCTTGCGCGCTCGATCATGATGCCAAAGCCCCGGTCATTGCCTTGCATGATCCAGATGGTCTGGCTCTCGAACTGGTCGAGCACGACATGCTCGACCTCACGCATCCGCACTTGGATGACATGTCACCCGATCATGCCATCACCGGCTTGCATGCCGCGACTTTGCTGGTCAGCGATGTGGAAGCCACAGCGCGCGTCTTGCTGGATGTATTCGGCTGGCATGAAACAGGCCGCTCCGAATTGCCGGGCTTTGAGCGCATGCGTTTGCAAAGCGGCGCAAAGGCGCCCGGCGCGCAAATCGATCTCTTGCGAGCAGTCAATGCACCGCAAGCCAAGCGCGGCATAGGCTCCGTGCATCATCTGGCCTTTCGCGCGACCGATGAAGCCGCCCAAAGCGCCATGGTTGCCGAAATCCGTCGCGCAGGACTGGAGACGACGCCAGTTCTCGACCGGACTTATTTCAAATCGATCTATTTCCGCGAGCCGTCGGGCGTATTGTTTGAAATCGCCACAGATGCACCGGGCTTTACGGTCGATGAAAATGTCGAACGTCTGGGCGAGAGTGTGAAACTGCCGGAAAAGCTGCAAGACAGACGCGAAGTGATTTTGGCGAAACTGCCGGAAATCTAGATCCGTCATTGCGAGCCGCAGGCGAAGCAACCCAGGGGCCTCACGTGCTGCTCTGGATTGCTTCGCTCCGCTCGCAAAGACGGCACAAAAAAGGCCCCGCTCACAGCGGAATATTATCGTGTTTCTTCCACGGATTTTCGAGCACCTTATGCCGCAGCGCAGCCAGTGCACGTGCGATGCGACGGCGCGTGCCGTGGGGCATAATCACCTCGTCAATATAACCCCGCTCGGCCGCCACAAATGGCGAAAGGAAACGATCTTCATATTCCTTTGTGCGCTCGGCGATTTTTTCCGCATCGCCAATATCCTGACGGAAGATAATCTCCACCGCGCCCTTGGCACCCATCACCGCAATCTGCGCAGACGGCCAAGCATAATTCACATCACCACGCAGATGCTTTGACGCCATCACCACATAAGCGCCGCCGAAAGCTTTGCGCGTGATGATGGTGATTTTGGGCACGGTCGCTTCCGCATAAGCGTAGAGCAATTTCGCGCCATGTTTGATGAGCCCGCCATATTCCTGCGCGGTCCCCGGCAAGAAGCCCGGCACATCGACAAAAGTGACGAGCGGAATATTGAAGCAATCGCAGAAGCGCACGAAGCGAGCCGCCTTGCGCGAGGCATCGGAATCCAGCACGCCCGCCAGCACCATCGGCTGATTGGCGACAATGCCGACCGAGCGCCCATCAATGCGCGCAAAACCCGTGATGATGTTTTTGGCATGCGCTTCCTGAATCTCGAAGAAATCGCCCTCATCAGCGACCTTCAAAATCAGTTCCTTCATGTCATAGGGCTTGTTCGGATTATCCGGCACCAGCGTGTCGAGCGACATATCCATGCGCTCGCTATCATCGAATGAGGGCCATTCGGGCACATCATCACGATTGGAGGATGGCAAGAAATCAATCAGACGACGCATCTGCAACAGCGCTTCGACATCATTTTCATAAGCGCGATCGGCAATCGAACTCTTGGTCGCATGCACAGACGCGCCGCCCAATTCTTCCGCTGTCACACTTTCATTGGTCACGGTCTTCACCACATCGGGACCGGTGACGAACATATAGCTCGTATCTTTCACCATGAAGATAAAGTCGGTCATGGCGGGCGAATAAACATCGCCACCCGCGCAGGGTCCCATGATCATGGAAATTTGCGGAATGACGCCAGAGGCAATCACATTGCGCTGGAACACTTCGCCGTAGCCGCCCAGTGCCGCGACACCTTCCTGAATACGCGCACCGCCCGCATCAAACAGGCCGATGATTGGCGCGCCATTCTTCAGCGCCATATCCTGAATCTTGGTGATCTTGGCCGCATGCGTCTCGGACAGCGAGCCGCCGAACACGGTAAAATCCTTGGCAAAGACATAGACCATGCGGCCATTGACCGTGCCCCAGCCCGTCACCACGCCATCACCGGGGGTTTTAGCGCCCTGATCCATGCCGAAATCGGTGCAGCGGTGCTGCACGAACGTGTCATATTCCTCGAAAGACCCATGATCGAGCATGAGCTCGATGCGCTCGCGCGCCGTCAGCTTGCCCTTCTTATGCTGGCCATCAATACGGGCCTGCCCGCCACCCAGAGCCGCCTCGGCGCGGCGTTTTTCAAGAATTTCAAGGACATGCTTCATGGGAGGCCTCGGGCTGCCAGTTTCCGGACAATCAGACCCTAGGTTTAGCATGCTGCAGCGCGGTGCACCTATTCGACGGACGGAGGGGGTTGGGGATGGGAAGAGAGGCAAACACCTCTCCCCGTCATTGCGAGGAGGGCTTTAGCCCGACGCGGCAATCCAGAGGCCACGCGTGAGGCCCCTGGGTTGCTTCGCTGCGCTCGCAATGACGGAGCCCCCTCACCCCGCCATACGCCATTCCCGCGCGACTTCCCCGCTCACTTCAAAACGCCCAACCAGTTCGGCAAGTTCGCGGGCTTCCACTGCGAGATTGCGGCCGACTTCGGTCATTTCTTCCACCATGGCCGCATTCTGGCGCGTCGCGTGATCGATCTGATTGGCGGAGGAATTGATCTCCGACAGGCGCTGCGATTGTTCGAGTGCGCTCGCCGCCATGTCTGACACGAGCGTGTCGATCTCGCCCACACGCCCCGCCATGCGCGACAAAGCCTCGCCGGTTTCGGCCACCAGATTCACACCCAGATCCACCTGCGTGGTCGAAGCTGAAATCAGCCCCTTGATCTCCTTGGCCGATTCAGCCGAGCGGCTGGCGAGTGCGCGCACTTCTTGCGCGACCACGGCAAAGCCCTTGCCAGCATCCCCCGCACGAGCGGCTTCCACACCTGCATTCAGCGCGAGCAACGACGTCTGGAAAGCAATCTCGTCAATCACACCGATGATTTTGGAAACTTCCAAAGCAGAATTGTGGATCGCACCCATGGCTTCCACCGCACGACGCACTACATCGCCACTGCTTTGCGCATCTTGGCGCACGGTGGTGACCGATTGGCGCGCATGAGTTGCGTCTGTGGCCGAGCGTTTGAAAGCGCCTGTCATATCCTGCAAAGCGGCAACCATTTGCTCGAGGCTCGCTGCCTGCGATTGCGTACGCTGCGCCAATTCATCCGACGAAGCAGAGATCTCGCCAGTGCCATTGCGCGTGGCCTCAGCCGCGCGCGAAATAACCACCATGACTTGTTCAAGGCTGGCAATAGCCGCGTTGAAATCATCCTTGAGCTGGCGATATTCTTCCGGAAAATGATCGTTGATACGGGCGGCGAGATTGCCTTGCGCCACGCGTGACAAAGCATCTGCAAGCGCGGCGACCACATCGCGACGCTGCTCTTCCTGCGCGCGCAAAACGGATTCATGGCGCGCACGATCCGCATCAGCCTGATCACGGGCCTTGCGGGCTTCGACTTCTGATTGGCGGCCCAACATTTCGTCTTTGAAGACGTTCAAAGCGCGCGCCATGCGGCCAATTTCATCCTCGCTTTTGACGGCTGGCACTTGCGTCTTCAAATCACCACTCGCCAAACGATCCAAGGCACGCGTGATCATAGTGAGCGGCCGGACGATGGAGGATTGCGCCAGAATGATCAAAGCAACTGCAATCAAAATGCCCAAAATGGTCAGCGCGCCCATCAGATAACGCGCGAGCACCGCATTATGTTTGGCCGTCTCAGCTTCCGCCTGATCAGCTTGCGAGACAGAGTCCGAGACTTTCTCCATCGCCTCTTCGAGTTCTTTGAACAATTCACCAAAGCGCACAATTTTTTCTTTGGCAGCTTCGCGATCTGTGCCCGCCAGTTTGATGATCTCACCCGCACCGCGGATATATTCTTTCAGCGGGATGCGAACTTTGGAAAAGAGCAGACGTGTCTCTTCCGAAACGTCAGCATTTTCATTCTCGGCAATCTGCTTTTCAAAGTCTGCGCGGTGCTCAGCAAAATCCTTTTCTACATCATCGAGCGAAAAGCCCATGTCAGGATCGATGGAAAGCAAAGCCGCATAAACATCGGCGCGCAAAGCATCATGCATCATGTCAGCGCCCATATGGGTGCGCAGCACACGCGAAGACGACATGGCACGGTCGAGCCCGCCGGACAATTTCACCGCCACCCACATGCCAGCTCCTGATGAGGTGACGACAAGGAAGAGAACGGCAAGCGCCGCAATGGTCATTTTCTGCGTGATGGAAATCGAGCGCATGGGAAATCCGCAATGAAAAACAAAAATCAATAGCGGAAGTATTGCGCTCAAAAATTGCGCAAAGATAAATTTTTGACGCGACTCTATCAGGAAATCACAATTAGTTTGCGTGACGCAAAGTGAGAAGTCTGCGTCCTAGCGTCAGATATGGGACGCTTGAAAGAGATCATGCGCGGCTTTTATCTCAAGCCAGCGTTTGTTGCGCCGCGCGATTGCTTCCGCATCGGCACCCCAAATGCGCATCTGGTAATCTTCATCAGCATGGGCCGCAGACCATGCTGCCTCTAAATCAAAATGTTTGCGCACAAGCGCCAGAGCAATCAAAGCCGAGCCCGTCAATGTGGTCATGACGTGGAGAGCCGCGAGTGCCATTTCACCTTCGACCACATCGACAGCTTGGCGTATCGCAACAAGCGCGTGATCGGGTTGCTCGGCAAACATTACGCCCTCAGCCAGAACCAAACGCGCGCCAAGCGTGTCTCGCGCAAAGGCCAGCACAGGGTCCCAGTGCTGCGCTTGCGCCTGCACAAGACCATCCGACTCAGAGGCGCGATAGCAAACAAGATCAGACCCCGCATAACGCGCGATTTCTGCGCGCACGGAATCCATCTCACGCGCCACGCCATCAATGGCGGAATTGACGATGCGTGTGACCGGCATGGTGGCCGGGTCAATCTGCTCGGCCTGCGCCTGCCATTCATCAGCCACCAATTGCGCCGCAGCTGGCGTTGGCAAAGCGATGCGATTACGCCCCGGCGTTTGTGCAGGTCGTCCATCGAGCAGCAGCACATGGCCGCCATCGCGCAGTTCAAAATGCGCCTGCGCATAAAAGCGCTTGGGCAAAGATTTCTTCAAATCACGCCGCGCCATTTCGACGGGATCGATGTCCTCGCCATGGACAGGCAGCAGATCTTTGGACAGGTCTTCGCGCATGGTCATATGTTTAATTCCAACAGCGGCCGGAGGCCAAGAGCACCATCAGCTCATCAAAAGAATGCACCAGATGTTCCGCGCCGCTTTCCAGCAAGCGCACATGATCATGATAGCCCCATGTCACACCTATCCGGCGAACACCGGCGCTGCGGGCCATCTCCATATCAAAACCTGTGTCGCCAATCATGATGGCGTCCTGCGGCTCCATCCCCGTCTCGCTCAAAGCTTTGAGGATCATGGAGGGGTCTGGTTTCGAGGGATGATGATCTGAGGTTTGCACGGTGACGAAATGCTCATGCCAACCATGTTCATCGAACATGTGATGGACACCCTTGACCGATTTGCCTGTCGCCACACCGAGCAGCACATCATCGCGCTGCGCCAAAGCTTCCACCGCCTCGCGAGCGCCGGGGTAAAGCGCATCGGCATAATTGGGGTCGGTGCGCATGACATGCCAAGCATCACGATAGGCTTGCGCCAAAGTCACAGATTTCTCTTCGTCACCCGTCAGCTCAACAAAGGCCTGCACCAGTGACAGGCCGACGATAGAGAGCATTTGATCGCGCGAGGGCGGCACCATGCCATGGGCCGCAAAGGCGCGCGTCTGGGCTTCGACAATGAAATGCTGGCTGTCGACCAATGTGCCATCAACATCGAAAATGACGAGTTTCATTCGTCGGGCGCATCCATGATCGGGTCATAGGTGCTGAGATCAAAGCCCAGCAAATCAAACGTCGTTTGCATATGTTGGGGCAGCGGCGCGGTCACATCAATCGTCCCGCCTTTGGGGTGAGGCAAAATGAGACGGCGCGCAAGCAGATGCAGCTTGCGCTCAACCTGTGCGGGGATCGCGCGCAAAGGATCCGTGCGGCGCGGATCATTCTCGGGCCGCGTACCATATTTCGGATCGCCAATGATCGGATGACCAATAGCTTCCGCATGAGCGCGCAATTGGTGCGTGCGGCCCGTGATCGGCTTCATCGACAGCCATGCAAGACGCGGCGAGACTTTGTCGACCGTCGCATAAAAAGTCACGGAATGCTGCGCATCTTCATCGCCATGTTTGGCAATACGCATTTTCTCGGGGTCGCGGCGCTCGGTACCGGGCTTTCTCGGGCCACGACGATCATCACCCATGCCGGCACCCTTGGCCAAGAAGAGCGAAATGCGGCCTTGTGTCGGCTTGGGCACACCTTCCACAACTGACCAATAAATCTTCTTCGTCTGGCGCGAGCGGAACAACTCGCCCAAATCGGACGCCATTTTGCGCGTACGCGCA
Source organism: Beijerinckiaceae bacterium (assembly GCA_947452455.1). GTDB lineage: Bacteria > Pseudomonadota > Alphaproteobacteria > Rhizobiales > Beijerinckiaceae > Terripilifer. The sequence goes on along the minus strand of CANGBX010000011.1, from coordinate 19,836 downwards.
ATCAGCAGCACACCTGATGTATCGCGATCCAGACGATGCACCAGCAACGGGCGATCACCCTTTTCATCGGCCATCGACATGAGCATGCCGTCAATATGATGCTTGGTGCCAGAACCACCCTGCACGGCCAAACCATATGGCTTGTTCAGCACGATAATGTGCTTGTCTTCAAAGATCGTCATCTGGCGGATGGAGCGGACATCATCATCCGACACAACGGCGCGTTTCACCGCTGGCTTGGCAGGCGCATCGAGTTTGAGCGGCGGCACGCGCACGGCATTGCCTTCGGCAAGGCGGCTTGATGTTTGCACGCGCGATCCATCCACACGCACTTGGCCCGTGCGGCAAATTTTATTGAGATGGCCGAGCGACAAATCCGGCACGCGCCGTTTGAACCAGCGGTCAAGGCGCATGCCATCTTCATCGGCTGTCACGATGAAGGTCTGCACACCGCCCGAATTTTTTGTCTCACTCACGAAAATGACCTCACGACCGACAGGCCTAAGAAGAGGCCAACAACGGCGAGCACAACACTCGCCACGACGTAGAGCAAAGCAGAGGCGGCTTCGCCGCGCTCCCAGAGCAAGATTGTCTCAAGCGAGAAAGCCGAGAATGTGGTGAAGCCACCGAGCACGCCTGTCATCAAAAACAAACGCAGGCTTTGCGTAGAGCCCTCACCCGCCTTGAAAGCAAAGAAGCCGGCAAACAGCCCCATCACCAATGAACCCGCCGCATTGATGAACAGCGTGCCCCAGGGAAACCCCTCTTCGGCCACGCGCACAGCGACCATGTTCACGCCATGGCGCAAAGCGCCACCTAGTCCGGCGCCCAGAAAGACAAGAAGAAAAGACTGCATGGAACGTGAAAGGCTCTCAGGGATTTTAGCTGTCATTGCGAGGAGCAAAGCGACGAAGCAACCCAGAGGCCCCATGTGAGGCTTCTGGGTTGCTTCGCTACGCTCGCAATGACGGGGCTTTATAGCCCAGCGTCCGCCCCGGAGCCAGTTCTATTGCCCCCGCTCGCGGCGCAGCTTGGCCCAATAATCGAGCCTTTTGCGGATATCGCGCTCAAAGCCGCGCTCGACGGGCTCATAAAGCGAATGGCGCCCCAGTGCATCAGGCCAGTAATTCTGGCCCGAGAAGCCTTCAGGCTCGTCATGGTCATAGGCATAGCCCTCGCCATAGCCTTCCTGCTTCATGAATTTGGTGTGGCCGTTGAGAATGACTTTGGGCGGCATGAGCGAGCCATGGGTCTGCGCGAGCGCTCGTGCTGCCTTATAGGCCGTGTAAGCCGCGTTGGATTTCGGCGCGGTCGCGACATAGATCACGGCCTGGGCAAGGGCGAGCTCGCCTTCGGGCGACCCGAGAAAATCATAAGCATCCTTGGCCGCATTGGCGATGACGAGGGCTTGCGGATCGGCAAGCCCTATATCTTCCACCGCCATGCGCACGATGCGACGTGCAAGGAACAGCGGATCTTCGCCTGCATCCAGCATGCGCGCGAGATAATAAAGCGCCGCATCGGGATCAGAGCCACGCACGCTCTTATGCAAAGCCGAAATGAGATTGTAATGGCCCTCTTGCGCCTTGTCGTAAATCGGCGCGCGGCGCTGAACAATCTCGGCCAATTGTGCGGCATCAAAAATCTCGCCCTCGCCTGCCGAGCGCCAGACTTCTTCGGCCAGTGTGAGCACAGCACGACCATCGCCATCGGCCATGCGGATCAGGCTGGCGCGCGCAGTCTCATCAAGAGGAAGTGCGCGCCCCTCGATTGTCTCGGCACGCGCGAGCATTTTTTCGAGCGCTTCGGGTTCAAGCGAGCGGAAGGTGAGCACACGCGCACGCGATAAAAGCGCTGCATTGAGTTCGAACGACGGGTTCTCCGTCGTCGCGCCAATCAGCGTGACAGTGCCATCCTCCATCACGGGCAGAAAACTATCCTGCTGCGCGCGATTGAATCGATGAATCTCGTCAACGAAAAGCAAAGTGCCGCGCCCCATACGGCGGCGCTCGCGCGCGGCTTCAAAAACTTTCTTCAGGTCTGCCACGCCCGTGAAGATCGCCGAGATCTGCGCGAACTCCAGATTGGTCTCATGTGCGAGAAGTCGCGCGAGTGTTGTCTTGCCTGTACCCGGCGGCCCCCAGAACACCAGAGAACCCAAAGAGCCCGCGCGGATCAGCCGCGTGAGAATCCCATCAGGCCCGACGAGATGGTCTTGCCCCGCGACATCGGCCAAAACTTGCGGGCGCATGCGATCAGCCAGCGGGCGCGGCGCGCTCTCTTCCATGCCTGCTTTTTGAAACAGATCACTCATCCCTGCCCGCCCTTATGCACCGTCATTGCGAGGAGCCGGAGGCGACGTGGCAATCCAGATTTCACAAATGGGGCTTCTGGATTGCTTTGCTTCGCTTCGCTCGCAATGACGACCATCCTACCCGCCGATCACACTGGTGATCATCTGCCCATTGCGGAAAATCACAAGCTTCCAATAGACCTGCCGTCCGACATTGGTGGCTGTGCGCAAATCAGATGTGCGCTCGATCTTGCGATCATTGACCGCAACTATCACATCGCCCTTTTGCAAGCCGACATTGCCGGCTGTCGAGCCCTGCGGCACCTCGGCCAGAAGGACGCCGTCTTTGACGCCCTCAACGGAATATTCTTCCAGCGTCGCCGGAGACACATTGACCGCACTCGCTCCATCAAAAGGATTACGGCCGGAAATTTTCACCTCTTCACGCGGCGGTGTTTCGGGTGCAGCGGCAAGCTTCAGATCAAGCATCGTGGCCTTGCCCCGACGCAAAACGGTGAGCTTCACAGAACCACCCAGCGGGCGCACGCCCATGCGATAGCCCACCCCTTCCGGATCATCGACTTCCTTGTCATCGACATGGGTGATGACATCACCGCGCAAAAGACCCGATTGAGCAGCAGGCGAATTGTTTTGAATGTCGGAGACAAGCGCACCTGCGGGGCGCTCCATGGCAAGCGATTCCGCAATCTCGCGCGATACGCCTTGCAGGGTTGCGCCTAACCACGGACGGCGCACTTTGCTCACGCCCCCTTTGGCAGCAGCGACAACAAGCTTCACCATATTCACGGGGATGGCAAAACCGATCCCAACCGAGCCACCCGATTGCGAGAAGATCGCTGAATTCACACCAACGAGACGGCCCTGCATATCAACAAGCGCGCCACCCGAATTGCCGGGGTTGATCGCTGCATCTGTCTGGATGAAAAAACCGTAATCGGTAATGCCGACTTGCGTGCGCGCGAGTGCGGAGACAATGCCCTGCGTGACCGTTTGGCCGACACCGAACGGATTGCCGATAGCGAGCACGATGTCGCCGACTTCAAGCCCATCGGAATCTGCCAATTCCATCGCCGGAAAATTGGCGCCGTTGCGAATACGCAAAACGGCGAGATCGGTGCGTGGATCTTGCAACACAATATCAGCATCGAATTCGCGCCGATCGGCAAGCGCTACTTTCACATTGGTCATGCCTTCGATGACATGATGATTGGTGATGACGAGACCGCTCGTATCAACAATCACACCAGAGCCAAGCGATTGCGCTGTCTGTCCACCACGACGCTGCTCACCGAAGAAGCGGCGAAACACGGGGTCATCAAACAAAGGATTGCTGGGGCGCCGCTCGACGCGTGATGCATAGACATTCACGACTGACGGCTGCGCCTTTTTCACGACCGGCGCATAAGAGAGCGTCACCTGCATGCGATTGTCAGGCACAGCACGCGTCTGCGCGTGGAGCGGCAGGGTCAACGTCAACACAGCAAAAAGGGCAAGTGCGAGACTGCGCATGAACGTCTCCTTGATCACGCTGTCATTGCGAGGAGCAAAGCGACGAAGCAAACCAGAAACCACACGCGAGGCCTCTGGTTTGCTTTGCTCCGCTCGCAATGACAACACTAACATAAGCAATCACCTCAAAACAAAAAAGGGCGGCCCGAGGGACCGCCCTTTTAAATTCAAAAGCCTGATGCGCTGATTATTCAGCGGCCTCAGCCGCTGCTTCTGCGGTCGGGCCCGAATCCTGACCGCGTGCATTCACATCACGATCAACGAATTCGATGACAGCCATTGCTGCATTATCGCCAAAGCGGAAACCGGCCTTCAGCACGCGGGTGTAGCCGCCGTTGCGGGTCTTGTAGCGGGGTGCGAGCACATCAAACAGCTTGCGGACGAGATCAACGTCCTTGATCTGCGAAATCGCCTGACGACGTGCATGCAGATCACCGCGCTTGCCGAGCGTGACAAGCTTTTCGACGACTGGGCGAAGATCCTTCGCCTTGGGCAGCGTGGTGATGATCTGCTCATGCTTGATGAGCGCCTGGCACATATTGGCAAACATCGCCTTGCGATGTTCGGCTGTGCGGTTGAAACGACGCTTGGAACGACCGTGATACATGTGGCTCTCCTAAAATTTTACCGGACGCCGTGCCAAGGAACGCCGGTCTGGGTATTTGGGGGCAGCAAGCCGCCCCCGGTTTTAATCTCAATAATGTTCTTCGAAGCGCTTGGCGAGCTCTTCTATATTTTCCGGCGGCCAGCCGGACACTTCCATACCGAGATGGAGACCCATCTGGGCGAGAACTTCCTTGATCTCGTTGAGCGACTTGCGGCCGAAGTTCGGCGTGCGCAGCATCTCGGCTTCCGTCTTCTGGATGAGATCGCCGATGTAGACGATGTTGTCGTTCTTGAGGCAATTGGCCGAACGCACAGAGAGCTCGAGCTCGTCGACCTTCTTGAGCAGCGCGGGATTGAACGCGAGCTCGGGGATCGAGGGAGCTGCTTCTTCGCGACGCGGCTCTTCGAAATTCACGAAGACATTGAGCTGATCTTGCAGAATGCGTGCTGCATAGGCGACAGCATCTTCCGGCGTGATCGAACCATTGGTTTCGAGCTGCATAGTCAGCTTGTCATAGTCGAGCACCTGACCTTCGCGGGTGTTTTCGACGCGATAAGCAACCTTCTTGACCGGCGAATAAAGGCTGTCGACCGGGATCAAACCAATCGGCGCATCTTCCGCACGATTCTGTTCAGCCGGAACATAGCCCTTGCCGGTGTTGACGGTGAATTCCATGCGGATTTCTGCACCCTCGTCGAGGTTGCAGATGACGAGGTTCGGATTGAGAACAACAACGTCACCCGACACGCCAATGTCGCCAGCCAGCACAGCGCCCGGGCCCTGCTTCTTCAGCACCATGCGCTTCGGGCCTTCGCCCTGCATGCGGATGGCAATGTCTTTGATGTTGAGCACGATGTCGGTGACATCTTCACGAACGCCCGGGATCGACGAGAATTCGTGGAGCACACCATCGATCTGCACGGAGGTGATCGCAGCACCCTGCAGCGACGACAAGAGAATGCGACGCAGCGCATTGCCCAGTGTCAGACCAAAGCCGCGCTCGAGCGGTTCTGCAACGACAGTTGCAAGACGCTTGGCATCATCGCCAGCGATGACTTCGAGCTTGTTCGGCTTGATGAGTTCTTGCCAGTTCTTCTGGATCACGTGAGACTTCCTTCATGATGCAGCGTGAAGCATATCGGTCCGTCGACCCTGGCCTCATGCTGTCGATGAAAACAAACAAATGCCTCTCTCAACCGTCGCTGAGAGAGACGAAGACTGTAGATGAGATTAGACGCGACGACGCTTGCGCGGACGGCAACCATTGTGCGGGATCGGAGTCACGTCACGGATCGAGGTGACGGTGAAACCGGCAGCCTGCAAAGCGCGCAGAGCCGATTCACGGCCAGAGCCCGGGCCCGACACTTCGACTTCGAGCGTGCGCATGCCGTGCTCTTGCGCCTTTTTGGCAGCATCTTCTGCAGCCATCTGAGCGGCGTAAGGAGTCGATTTACGCGAGCCCTTGAAACCCATCGTGCCAGCAGACGACCAGGAGATCGTGTTGCCCTGCGCGTCGGTGATCGTGATCATCGTGTTGTTGAACGTCGAGCTCACATGGGCGACGCCCGATGCGATGTTCTTGCGTTCGCGGCGGCGGACGCGGCCTGCTTCTTTTGCCATATCAAAAGTCCTTCATGCGCGCCCGTAATGCCAGGCGCTGGGGATTGAGGTAATGCGCGCAACTTAAGTGTTGCGCGAATGGTTTTGTTTGGTCTGGATCCCTTCGGCTTTTCGGCCTCGGGATAAGTTTTTCGCGAGCGAAAAACTTACTTCTTCTTGCCGGCGATCGGCTTCGCCTTACCCTTGCGGGTACGCGCATTGGTGTGCGTGCGCTGACCGCGAACCGGCAGCTGACGACGATGACGCAGGCCGCGATAGCAACCCAGATCCATCAAACGCTTGATGTTCATCGCAACTTCGCGGCGCAGATCGCCTTCGACCATGTAGTCACGGTCGATGGTTTCACGAATCTGCAGCACTTCAGCGTCAGTGAGCTGAGCAACGCGACGCTCGGACGGGATGTTGACCTTTTCACAGATCTCTTGCGCGTTCTTCGCGCCGATGCCGTGAATGTACTGAAGCGCAATGATCACGCGCTTGTTGGTCGGAATGTTTACGCCTGCAATACGAGCCATTTGGCCGTCTCCATGTGAGGCTGCTCCGAGAGCAGCCGACTGATGATCTCCGCGCCGGTGGAGGCCGGCCTCTGCGGAGTGAGCCACGCGTTTTGGGACGACCCTGCCAAAGACAGGGCCCCAAGAACGCGCGCGTCTCGGGTGAAGGAGTGTCTTCTAGGGGAAGGACGGAGGTGGGTCAAGCGCAAAGAAAGCCCTCTGCGCCATGAAAAAGCCGGGCGCATGGCCCGGCTTTGAAACCCTCAAAAACCCCTGCCCTCAGGCGCCCAGAACCTTGTTTAGGGCCTTGGTGACATCGTCGATGGGCAGCATGCCGTCCACGGCCTTCAATGTGCCCTTGGAGGCATAATAGGCCGACACAGGCGCGGTCTGGACGCGGTAGGCGTCGAGACGGACCTTGAAGGCCTCCGGATTGTCGTCAGCCCGCACCGTGCCGCCAGCGGCGACCGTTTCGCGCGCACGGTTTTCGATACGCGACAGCAGCGCGGCTTCGTCTACCTTCAGCTCGACGATAGCATCCAGTTCCATGTGCTTCTGGGAGAGCAGCTTGTCCAGCGCTTCGGCTTGGGCAACCGTGCGCGGAAAACCATCCAGAATGAAGCCGTTCTTGGCATCGGCCTCTTCAATCCGGTCCGAGATAATGCCAACGACGATCTCGTCCGAGACGAGCCCGCCTGCATCCATCACCGCTTTGGCCTTGACGCCCACGGGCGTGCCGGCCTTGACGGCGGCCCGCAGCATGTCTCCGGTCGAGAGCTGCGGAATGCCGAATGTTTCAACGAGACGGGCGGCTTGTGTTCCTTTGCCAGCACCCGGCGGTCCCAGAAGTATCAGCCTCATCTCTTTCTCCCGCGCAGCTTCGCCTTCTTCACGAGCCCCTCATATTGCTGCGCCTGCAAATGGCCGTGGACCTGAGCCACAGTATCCATCGTGACGCTCACAACGATGAGCAGCGACGTTCCACCGAAATAGAACGGCAGCGCTGCGTAGGAAATCAGCAGTTCGGGTAAGAGACAGATGATGGCCAGATAGCCCGCACCCAGAACCGTGATCTTCATGAGCACGGAATCAATGAATTGCGCTGTGCGCTCGCCCGGACGGATGCCCGGCAAAAAGCCGCCATGCTTTTTGAGGTTGTCCGCCGTTTCCGTCGGATTGAAGACAATCGCCGTGTAGAAGAAGGCGAAGAAGACGATCAGCGCCACATAGACGACCATATAAAGCGGTCGGCCGTGGCCGAGATAGGTCGTGATGGTTGCCAAGAAGCCCGTGCCGCCTTGCGCTTGCGAGAAGCTCGCAATGGTCGTTGGCAACAACAGCAGCGACGAAGCAAAGATCGGCGGAATCACGCCGGCCGTGTTGAGCTTCAGCGGCAAGAAGGATGTTTGTCCTTCATAAACGCGATTGCCCACCTGACGCTTGGGATAGGTGATGAGCAGACGGCGCTGCGCGCGTTCCATGAAGACGATGAAGGCGATCACAAAAACCGACATGATGATCACGGCAAGGATCAGCGCTGTCGAAATCGCACCCTGACGACCCAGCTCCAATGTCGAAACGATCGCAGCAGGGAAGGCCGCAACAATGCCGGCGAAAATGATCAGTGACGAGCCATTGCCGATGCCGCGCGAGGTGATCTGCTCACCCAACCACATCAGGAACATTGTGCCGCCCATCAAAGTCAGCACGGTCGAAATGCGGAAGAACCAGCCCGGATCAGATACAACGCCCGTCTGACCTTCAAGACCGATCGCAATGCCATAGGCCTGGAAGATGGCGAGAAACACCGTCAGATAGCGCGTATATTGATTGAGAAGCTTGCGGCCGGATTCGCCTTCTTTCTTGATCGCTTCAAGCGAAGGAAGAACCGAAGACAAAAGCTGGATGATAATCGAGGCCGAAATATACGGCATGATGTTCAAGGCAAAGATCGCCATGCGCTGCACAGCGCCGCCCGCGAACATGTTGAACAATTCGAGCACGCCTTGCTGCTTGCCCGTAAAGCTCGCTTCAAACGCCGCCGGATCAATACCGGGCAGCGGAATGTAAGTACCCAGACGATAAACAACCAGCGCGCCCAGCGTGAACCAGATCCGCTTCATGAGTTCTTCAGACTTCCCGATCGCTGAGAAGTTGATGTTCGCTGCAAGCTGTTCGGCTGCCGATGCCATGAAAGCACTCCGGATGCGCGCGGCCAGGCCCCACGCTTTTCAATTCAAGGTCTGAACATGACAAGCGGGGCTGGAGGATTTTCATCCTCGCCCCGCTCGGGATCAAGTGGTGAAGCGCATCACACCTTCGTCAGGTGTCATTTGCTTCAGGCGCTGGCTTCGACTGCAGCTTCGAGAAGCTTCACCGAGCCGCCAGCTTTTTCGATCGCGGCGACGGCGGTCTTCGAAGCCTTGGCGACTTCGAAATTGGCCTTCACCTTGATCTCGCCGGAGCCGAGAATTTTCACGCCGTCGCGAGGATGGGTGCACACGCCAGCAGCAACAAGCGCTTCGATCGTGACAGGCTTGCCCGCATCGAGCTTGCCAGCCTCAAACGCCTGTTGAAGGCGGCCGAGGTTCACTTCGTTATATTCAAGCGCGAAAATGTTGGTGAAGCCGCGCTTCGGGAGACGACGATGCAGAGGCATCTGACCGCCTTCGAAGCCCTTGATGCGCACGCCGGAACGAGCCGTCTGGCCCTTGCCACCGCGACCACCCTGCTTGCCCATGCCCGAGCCGATACCACGGCCGATGCGCAGACGCTTCTTGGAAGAACCGGGATTGTCGGAAATGCCGTTGAGTTTCATCTTAAGTGCTCCTCACTGGCCTTCGACGACGCGCACGAGATGCGCGACTTTCGCGATCATGCCACGCACAGCCGGAGTATCCTCCAAAGCCTTGCGACGGCCGATCTTGTTCAAGCCCAAACCTACGAGCGTCTGACGCTGATCGTTTGAACGACCAATCACGCTGGCAAATTGCTCAACAGTGATGGTCTTCTTTGCGGAGGCTTTTGCCATTGTCAAAACCCTCCCGATCAGGCTTCAGCGCCCGCATCCGCATCAGCGCCAGGACGGCGTGACTGGAGCGTGGACACTTTCAAATTGCGGCGAGCCGCAACGGAACGGGGCGAATCTTCGCGCTTCAGAGCGTCGAACGTTGCGCGCACCATGTTGTAGGGGTTCGAAGAACCTTGCGACTTGGCGACAACGTCATGCATGCCGAGCGTTTCGAAAACAGCGCGCATCGGGCCGCCGGCGATGATGCCGGTACCAGCAGGCGCTGCACGCAGGAACACGCGGCCAGCGCCGTGGCGACCAGCAACGTCATGATGCAATGTGCGACCTTCGCGCAGCGGCACGCGGATCAGCGCGCGCTTGGCGGCTTCCGTCGCCTTGCGGATGGCTTCCGGCACTTCACGGGCCTTGCCGTGACCGAAACCAACGCGACCCTTCTGGTCACCGACGACAACCAGAGCGGCGAAGCCAAAGCGACGACCACCCTTCACAACTTTCGCAACGCGATTGATGTGGACCAAGCGGTCCACGAATTCGCTGTCGCGCTCTTCGTTGTTATGACGATCGCGACCGCGACCGCCTTCACCTTCACGAGCCATTTTTCTATTCCGTCACTTGCGCGGTTTGCAAAAGGCAAAACCGCTCGCTTCGAGAAATCGCCGGAGCGCAGAACGCGCCCCGGAGAGATTAGAATTCAAGACCGCCTTCACGCGCACCTTCAGCCAGCGCCTTGACGCGGCCATGGTACATGTAAGCGCCACGGTCGAAGACGACCTGGCTAATGCCAGCCTTCTTCGCACGCTCGGCAATCAACTTGCCGATGGCCTTAGCAGCAGCCGTGTCAGCACCGGTCTTCAGAGCCGAACGCTGATCTTTTTCGAGCGAAGAAGCGGCAACGAGTGTTGCACCCTTCTCGTCGTCAATGATCTGCGCATAGATCTGCTTCGACGAGCGAAACACAGACAGACGCGGCTTGCCATAGGCACGCGCGCGGATCGAACGGCGAACGCGCGCCTTACGGCGGGCGAGAGCCTGATTATCCTTAGCCATCGCGGCCTCTCCTTACTTCTTCTTGCCTTCCTTACGGAAGATGAACTCATCCGAGTAACGCACGCCCTTGCCCTTGTAAGGCTCAGGACCACGATACGAACGGATCTCGGCAGCAACCTGACCAACCTGACGCTTGTCTGCGCCCGAGATGGTGATTTCCGTCGGCTTCGGAGTCACGATCGTCACGCCAGCCGGGATCGGATAGAGGACTTCATGGCTGAAACCGAGCGACAATTGCAGGTTCTTGCCAGCAACAGCAGCTTTGTAGCCAACGCCCGTGATTTCGAGCGTCTTGGTGAAGCCGGCGGTGACGCCGGTCACGAGATTGTTGATCATCGAACGCGACATGCCCCACATGGCACGCGCACGCTTCGATTCCGCACGCGGATCGACGATGATCGCATTGTTTTCGAGCTTCACATTGACATCGTCAGGAACGACGAAACGCAGTTCACCCTTGGCGCCCTTCACGGACACGGCCTGGCCATCAACCTTAGCGGTGACACCAGCCGGCACGGCAACGGGCTTCTTTCCGACTCGAGACATTTTTTCCCTCGTTCTGGTTAGAAGACCCGGCAGAGCACTTCGCCGCCCACATTCTGCTCACGTGCAGAGTGGTCGGCCATCACGCCCTTGGGAGTCGAAATGATGGTAATGCCGAGGCCATTCGCAACACGCGGCATGGCATCAACAGCGGAGTAAACACGGCGGCCAGGCTTCGAGACGCGCTCGATCTGGCGAATGACCGGCTGGCCTTCATGGTACTTGAGTTCGATTTCGAACTCGGTACGGCCATTGCCGAAGTCCGTCTGGGAATAGCCACGGATGTAGCCTTCCTGCGCCAGAACTTCGAGCACATGCGCACGCAGCCGCGAACCAGGTGTCGACACCTTGCCCTTGCGGCGCATCTGCGCATTACGAATACGGGTGAGCATATCGCCCAATGGATCGTTCATCGGAATGCCTCCCCTTACCAGCTCGACTTGACGAGGCCGGGCACAAGACCCTTGGAGCCAAGTTCACGCACGGCGATGCGCGACATCTTCATCTTGCGATAGACGGCGCGCGGACGCCCCGACACTTCGCAGCGGTTACGCACGCGTCCAGCGGACGAGTTGCGCGGGAGTTCGGCAAGCTTCAGACGAGCAGCGAAGCGCTCATCCATGCTCAACGATTCATCATTGGCGATCGCCTTCAGGCGTGCACGACGACCGGCGAATTGCTTCACCAGCTTCTCGCGACGCTTGTTCTTTTCGATCGAGCTCTTTTTAGCCATGGTTACCTCTGGTCTCCGCGTATGAGACTGTTATCTCACTGCCGGAACGGGAAGTTGAACGCACGCAGGAGTGCGCGCGCCTCGTCGTCAGTCTTGGCCGTGGTGCATACGATGATGTCCATGCCCAAAACAGATTCAGCCTTGTCGTAGTCGATTTCAGGGAACACGAGATGTTCCTTGATGCCCATGGCGAAGTTGCCACGGCCGTCAAACGACTTCGGGTTCAGGCCGCGGAAGTCGCGAATGCGCGGCAGCGCAATCGTGACCAGGCGGTCAATGAATTCATACATGCGGATCTTGCGCAGAGTGACCTTCGCGCCGATCGGCATATTTTCGCGGACCTTGAAGGTCGAGATCGCGTTGCGGGCGCGCGTGATGACCGGCTTCTGGCCAGCAATCAATGCGAGATCGCCGGCAGCAATCGTCACCTTCTTGGTGTCGTTGACGGCTTCGCCCACACCCATGTTCAGAACAATCTTTTCGATGTTCGGAACTTCCATGGGGTTCTTGTAACCGAACTGCTCGATCATCGCAGGACGAACGACTTCATCGTAATGCTTGCGCATACGAGGAATGTAGTCGCGCGGCACAACGAGCTGGGCGGCGGTGGCCAGATCAGCCGACGGAACGGCTTTTGTGGCCTTGGTCTTGGCAACCTTGCCTGATTGAACCTCAGCCATCGATCATCTCTCCGGAACGCTTAGCGACGCGAACCTTGCGGCCGTCGTCGAGAACTTTGAAGCCGACGCGCGATGCCTTGCCATCCTTGGGATCGGCAATAGCGAGGTTCGACAGGTCGATGGTCGCCTCTTTCGAGATGATGCCACCTTCTGTCTGCGCAGTCTGGCGGGTGTGACGCTTCACGAGGTTGACGCCACGCACGACTGCGCGACCCTCGGCAGGAATGACCTGCAGCACTTCGCCGGAGCGGCCCTTGTCGCGGCCGGCGAGAACGACGACTTTGTCGCCCTTCTTAATCTTCGCAGCCATTACAAAACCTCCGGCGCGAGCGAAATGATCTTCATGTGGTTCTTGGCGCGAAGCTCGCGCGGAACCGGCCCGAAGATACGGGTGCCAACAGGCTCTTTCTGATTGTTGATCAGAACGGCCGCATTGGAATCGAAACGGATCACGGAACCGTCGGAACGACGAATGTCCTTGGCTGTGCGTACAACGACAGCCTTCATGACATCGCCCTTCTTCACGCGGCCGCGCGGAATGGCTTCTTTGATGGAAACGACAATAATGTCGCCAACTCCGGCGTATTTCCGCTTGGAACCGCCGAGCACCTTGATGCACATCACGCGGCGTGCGCCGGAATTATCGGCCACGTCGAGGTTGGTCTGCATCTGAATCATGGCATGCGCCTTTCTTCTCAGATCGGTTTCCGGCCTCTAGCGCCTTGCTTTCGGTCCGGACTACGTCTGAAGGGGCTCGTGAGAGCCCCCTCGCTCATCTACTCGAATTGGGATCGGCTTTTACTTGGCTTCGCCGCCGACCACAACCCAACGCTTCAATTTCGAGATCGGCTTGGTTTCTTCAATCGAAACCTGGTCACCGACCTTGAATGACTTGTTCTCATCGTGCGCGTGGTAGTTCTTCGAACGACGCACCGTCTTCTTCAGAAGAGGATGCGTAAAACGACGTTCGACCTTCACGACGATGGTCTTTTCCTGCTTGTCGCTGACAACGACGCCTTGGAGAATACGCTTCGGCATTGCTTGGCCCTTACTTCTTGGCGGCGTCGCGCTTCTGCGCGGCGATCGTCTTGGCCTGCGCGATTTCGCGACGCACGATGCGGACGCGCGAGGTGTTCTCGAGCTGGCCCGTGGCGCGCTGGAAGCGCAGGTTGAACTGTTCCTTCTTCAGCTTGAGGACTTCGTCCCCGAGCTGATCTTCGGTCATTGACTTGATGTCCGAGAGGCGCTGCTTCGACTTCATCTGTTCAGTCCCCTCTTACTCTGCGATGCGCTGGATGAAGCGCGTCTTGATCGGCAGCTTGGCCGCCGCAAGGATCATCGCTTCACGCGCGACATCGAGCGGCACGCCGTCGATTTCAAACATGATACGACCGGGTGCAACGCGCGCGGCCCACAATTCGGGAGCGCCCTTGCCTTTACCCATTCGGACTTCGGTCGGCTTCTTGGAAACCGGCACATCCGGGAACACCCGGATCCACACACGGCCAGCACGCTTCATATGACGCGTCATGGCGCGGCGGGCCGCTTCGATCTGCCGGGCAGTAATCCGCTCCGGCTCCATGGCCTTAAGGCCGAACTGACCGAAGTTCAACTCAAAACCGCCCTTCGAGGCGCCCTTAATGCGACCCTTGAAGGCTTTGCGGAACTTCGTGCGCTTAGGTTGCAACATGATCTTGGCTCTTGTCTGTTAGGTCCGTTGCCTCAGGCGGCGTCGCGGTCACGGCGCGGACGGCGCTCGTTACCACTGCCAGAATGATCAGCTTCGGCCAATTTCTTGTCCTGGGCCATTGGATCGTGCTCAAGGATTTCGCCCTTGAAGATCCAGACCTTGATGCCGCAAGTGCCGTAGGCCGTGTGGGCCGTGCCGACACCATAGTCAACGTCGGCGCGCAGCGTGTGCAGCGGCACGCGACCTTCGCGGTACCATTCGAGACGGGCGATTTCCGCACCGCCCAGACGACCCGAGCAGTTGATGCGGATGCCCTCAGCGCCAAGACGCATGGCGGACTGAACCGCACGCTTCATGGCGCGACGGAAAGCCACGCGGCGCTCGAGCTGCTGGGCAATCGAATCCGCCACCAGCGTCGCATCGATTTCGGGCTTGCGAATTTCGACGATGTTGATGACGACTTCCGAGTCCGTCAGCTTGGCGACGAGCTTGCGGATCTTGTCGATGTCCGCGCCCTTCTTGCCGATGACCACACCCGGACGAGCCGACTGGATCGTGACGCGGCACTTCTTGTGCGGACGCTCGATGATGATCTTGGAAACGGCAGCCTGCTTCAGCGCCTTCATGAGAGCCGCGCGGATCGCGAGGTCTTCATGGAGCAGCTTGGCATATTCGCCCTTGCCGGCGTACCAGCGGGAATCCCAGGTACGGTTGATGCCGAGGCGAAGCCCGATCGGATTGACTTTCTGACCCATCGTTCTCTCCTCAGGCCTTGGCAGCGGCAGCTTGCACTTCGCGCACGACGATCGTCAGATTCGAGAAAGGCTTCTCGATCCGACCGGCGCGACCGCGTGCACGCGGGCTGAAACGCTTCATGACAAGCGCCTTGCCGACATGGGCTTCCGCGACGACGAGATCATCGACGTCCAGGCTGTGGTTGTTTTCAGCATTGGCAATCGCGCTCTGCAAAGCCTTACGAACTTCAACAGAGATACGCTTGCGCGAGAATTCGAGGTCGGCCAGAGCCGTCTCGACCTTCTTGCCGCGAATGAGCTGGGCGAGAAGGTTCAGCTTCTGCGGGCTGACACGCAACATGCGTGCAACACACTTGGCTTCATTGTCCTTCAATGCGCGGGGAGTTTTTGTCTTCGACATTTTAGCCCCTCTTCGCCTTCTTGTCCGCTGCGTGACCATGATAGGTGCGCGTCGGAGAGAATTCGCCGAACTTATGGCCGATCATGTCTTCGGTCACATTGACCGGCACATGCTTCTGACCGTTGTAGACGCCGAACGTGAGACCCACGAACTGCGGCAGGATCGTGGAGCGACGGCTCCAGATCTTGATGACTTCCGAGCGTCCCGAAGCGCGCGAGGTCTCTGCCTTCTTGAGCAGATAACCGTCGACGAACGGGCCCTTCCAGATCGAACGTGCCATGGATTAGCCCTTCTTCTTGCTCTTGTGACGCGAGGTCACGATGAACTTCGTCGTCGACTTGTTAGAGCGTGTCTTCTTGCCCTTGGTCGGCTTGCCCCATGGTGTGACCGGATGACGGCCACCCGAGGTGCGGCCTTCACCACCGCCGTGCGGATGGTCAACAGGGTTCATGGTGACGCCGCGGTTATGCGGCATGCGACCGAGCCAACGTGAACGACCTGCCTTGCCCAGCGAGGTGTTCATGTGATCAGGGTTCGACACAGCGCCGATGGAACCGAAGCACTGGCCGTGAATGAGACGCTGCTCACCCGAGTTGAGACGCAGGATGACGTAACCCTGGTCGCGACCCACGATCTGCGCGTAAGTGCCAGCCGAGCGCGCCATGGCGCCGCCCTTGCCGATCTTCATTTCAACGTTGTGCACGATCGTGCCCACCGGAATGTTCGACAGCGGCATGGCATTGCCGGGCTTCACGTCGACCTGATTGCCCGCGATCACTTCATCGCCGACAGACAAACGCTGCGGAGCGAGGATGTAGGACAATTCACCATCGGCATATTTGATCAGCGCGATGAATGCCGAACGGTTCGGATCATATTCCAAACGCTCGACCTTCGCGGCCATATCAAGCTTGCGACGCTTGAAGTCGATGAGACGATAGGTGCGCTTGTGACCACCACCACGGAAACGAACCGTGATGCGGCCATTGTTGTTACGACCACCCGACGAGTGCTTGCCTTCAGTCAACGCCTTGACCGGCTTGCCCTTGTAGAGCTCGCTACGGTCGACGATCACCAGCTGGCGAAGGCCCGGAGTGACCGGCTTGAATGTCTTCAGTGCCATTGTTCCGAACCCCTCTTACAGACCGGTCGTCACGTCGATCTTGTGGCCCTCGGCGAGGGTCACGACCGCTTTTTTGACGTCAGACTGGGTGCCGCGCACGCCGCGGAACACCTTGTTCTTACCTTTGCGGACGAGCGTGTTGACGCTCTCGACCTTCACATCGAACAGACGTTCGACGGCGGCCTTGATCTGCGGCTTTGTCGCATTCTTGGCGACCTTGAAAACGACCTTGTTTTGCTCGGAGGCAAAGGTCGCCTTTTCGGTGATCACCGGAGCGACGATCACGTCGTAATGACGTGCGTCCTGGTTCCGCGCCTGGCTCATTTGAATCGCGCCTCCAGCGCATCAACGGCCGCCTTGGTCAGCACGAGCTTCTCGCGGCGAAGAATGTCATAGACGTTGATGCCTTCGATCGGCAGCACGTCGATGTGGGGGATGTTGCGAGCGGCAAGAGCGAAATTGTCCTGCACGTCCGAACCATCAATGATCAGAGCCGAAACCATGCCCGCCTTGGCGAACTGGTCCTTCAGCACCTTGGTCTTGGCGGCGTCGAGCTGGGCTTTATCCCAGATGACAATGCCACCATCCTTGAGCTTGGCGGAGAGCGCATGGCGCAGAGCCAGAGCGCGCACCTTCTTGGGCAGATCATGCGCATGCGAGCGCACGACCGGACCGAAAGCGCGACCACCACCACGGAACTGCGGCACGCGTGCCGAACCGTGACGGGCGCCGCCAGTGCCCTTCTGCTTGTACATTTTCTTGCCCGTACGCGCGATGTCCGCGCGGTTCTTCACCGCATGCGTACCAGCGCGACGCTTGGCGAGCTGATAGCGCACCATGCGGGCAATGAGATCCTGGCGAGGTTCCAGACCGAAGATCTCGTCGTTGAGATCGATCGAACCGGCGGACTTGCCGTCAAAAGACGTGACGTCGAACTTCACGGCTTAGCCCTCCTGCTGTTCTTCAGCTGCAGCAGGTGCAGCCACTTCCGCATTGCCACCGGCAATACGGAATTTTCCGGGAAGCGGCACATCCTTGGGGAGTGCCTTCTTGATGGCATCGCGCACGAAGATATAGCCGCCAGCGGTGCCGGGGACTGCGCCTTCGACGAGGATGAGGCCACGCTCGACGTCTGTCTGCACAACGCGCAGGTTCAGTGTCGTCACGCGGTCAACACCCATGTGACCGGCCATCTTCTTATTCTTGAAGGTCTTGCCAGGGTCCTGACGGCCACCGGTCGAACCATGCGAACGGTGCGAGACCGACACGCCGTGGGTCGCACGCAGACCGCCGAAGTTCCAACGCTTCATCGGACCTGCAAAGCCCTTACCTGTCGTCGTGCCTGTGACATCGACAAACTGGCCGGCAACAAAGTGATCCGCGGTGATTTCAGCGCCAACCGGGATGAGCTTGTCTTCCGGAACGCGGAATTCAGCGAGCTTCATCTTCGGTTCGACCTGCGCAACCGCAAAGCGACCGCGTTCAGCCTTCGAGACGTTCTTCACCTTCGCGCGGCCAATGCCGAGCTGCATGGCGGTATAGCCGTTCTTGTCCTGCGTACGATGAGCCACAACTTGGCACCCATCGAGCTTGAGGACGGTGACCGGAACATGTTCACCAGCGTCCGTAAAGACGCGGGTCATGCCGACCTTCTGTGCGATGACACCTGACCGCATTTTTTCTTCCTACTTAGGCACGTTCAAAGAAGAGGTGCCCGGTTACATTAAAGCTTGATTTCGACGTCGACGCCGGCAGCGAGGTCGAGCTTCATCAAAGCATCGACCGTCTGCGGCGTGGGATCGACGATGTCGAGAACACGCTTGTGGGTACGGATTTCGAACTGTTCGCGCGACTTCTTGTCGATGTGCGGCGAACGGTTCACCGTGAACTTTTCAATCTGCGTCGGCAGCGGGATCGGACCGCGCACCTGCGCGCCCGTCCGCTTCGCCGTCGAGACGATTTCCTTCGTCGACGCATCAAGGATGCGATGATCGAACGCCTTGAGGCGGATGCGGATGTTCTGGCCGTTCATGAATTCATCCTCTGTTCGAGGGGCGCGCGCCGTAAAACGCGCGCCGCCCGGAACCTCAAGACCTGATTACTCGATGATGGACGCAACGACGCCCGCACCAACCGTGCGGCCACCTTCGCGGATAGCAAAGCGCAGCTTTTCTTCCATCGCGATCGGAACGATCAGCGCGACTTCCATCGTCACGTTGTCGCCAGGCATCACCATTTCCGTGCCTTCCGGCAAAGTCACAATGCCCGTCACGTCCGTCGTGCGGAAATAGAACTGCGGACGATAGTTGGTGAAGAACGGCGTATGACGGCCACCTTCATCCTTCGTCAGAATATAGGCTTCCGCCTTGAACTTCGTGTGCGGCTTCACAGAAGCCGGCTTGCACAGCACTTGGCCGCGCTCCACGTCTTCGCGCTTCGTGCCACGCAGAAGACAACCCACGTTGTCGCCAGCCTGACCCTGATCGAGCAGCTTGCGGAACATTTCGACGCCCGTGACAGTCGTCTTGATCGTCGGCTTCAAACCAACGATTTCGATTTCTTCGCCAACCTTGACGATGCCGCGCTCAACACGACCCGTGACAACCGTGCCGCGACCCGAGATCGAGAACACGTCTTCAACCGGCATCAAGAAAGGCTGGTCAATCGGGCGTTCCGGCTGCGGGATGTAGGCATCAACCGTATCCATCAGCTTCAAAACAGCGTCATGGCCGATTTCAGGCGAACGATCTTCGAGCGCGCAAAGAGCCGAGCCCTTGGTGATCGGAATGTCATCGCCGGGGAATTCATACTTCGAGAGAAGTTCGCGAACTTCGAGTTCGACGAGTTCGAGCAGTTCCGGATCGTCAACCATGTCGACCTTGTTCAGGAAGACGACGAGCGCAGGAACGCCGACCTGACGAGCCAGCAGAATGTGTTCGCGGGTCTGGGGCATCGGGCCGTCAGCAGCCGACACAACCAGGATCGCGCCGTCCATCTGCGCCGCACCGGTGATCATGTTCTTCACATAGTCGGCGTGGCCGGGGCAATCGACGTGTGCGTAGTGGCGGGCCTTGGTTTCATATTCGACGTGTGCTGTCGAAATGGTGATGCCGCGTGCCTTTTCTTCCGGCGCCTTGTCGATCTGGTCGTAGGCGGTGAAAGAAGCGCCACCGGATTCAGCGAGAACCTTGGTGATCGCCGCTGTCAGCGACGTCTTGCCATGGTCAACGTGACCGATCGTGCCGATGTTGCAATGCGGCTTCGTGCGAGAGAACTTTTCCTTGGCCATG
>CANGBX010000010.1 GCA_947452455.1 Beijerinckiaceae bacterium | reverse complement strand
GCTTTCACCTCTGACTTAAAGATCCGCCTACGTGCGCTTTACGCCCAGTAAATCCGAACAACGCTAGCCCCCTTCGTATTACCGCGGCTGCTGGCACGAAGTTAGCCGGGGCTTATTCTCCTGGTACCGTCATTATCTTCCCAGGTAAAAGAGCTTTACAACCCTAAGGCCTTCATCACTCACGCGGCATGGCTGGATCAGGCTTGCGCCCATTGTCCAATATTCCCCACTGCTGCCTCCCGTAGGAGTTTGGGCCGTGTCTCAGTCCCAATGTGGCTGATCATCCTCTCAGACCAGCTACTGATCGTCGCCTTGGTGAGCCGTTACCTCACCAACAAGCTAATCAGACGCGGGCCGATCCTTCGGCGATAAATCTTTCTCCTCTCGGACGTATCCGGTATTAGCTCAAGTTTCCCTGAGTTATTCCGAACCGAAGGGTACGTTCCCACGTGTTACTCACCCGTCTGCCACTCCCCTTGCGGGGCGTTCGACTTGCATGTGTTAGGCCTGCCGCCAGCGTTCGTTCTGAGCCAGGATCAAACTCTCAAGTTGAATGAGATTTGTTCCCGACTAGTCACTATTTCTCTTGACGAGTCCCGAACACACTCGCTCCAAAACGATCTGCCTCACGACAAATCAAAGCGAATGGTGTTCGAAAACGTGACCGTCGATAGTCTCTTTGCGGACCATGCCTCACAGCACAGCCCTCGCAAGGACACCGCCGTCCACGTTTCTCTTTCTTCCGATTTACATGTCAAACAGCGCAGTCATCTCTACCAAAACGCGCTCGACAGCGAAGTGCTCCGGTTGCCCGGCACCATGCGCCATCGAAGGTCAAGGAAGAGGGCAACGTCTCAACAAAGAGCCCGTCACCACAGTGGAGGGGTTTCTAGTCCCTGCCTGAGAATGAGTCAACAGCGATCTTTAAAAAGGCAGAATGACTTACCCACAGGCAGCCACCCCCTGAAATAGCAGCGCGGGAACCGGCCGAATATCAGGAAATACCTATATACAGCATGAGTTTAGTGCTTTCCGTCCAGATTTTGGGGCCGGTCTGGCAACAAGCCCCGATAGGCCGACCGCCTCGGGGGCTGCAAAATTGGCATTTTGCGCATGCATGCGCCCCAATGTGCGCTCACTTTTGAACTGAACCGCAGCAGCACCGCCAATACGCTTGACCGAGATAGCTGGCCGCCTTCAAAACGGTTTTCGACAAGACCAAAAAGCAGCGGGCGACATCATGCACGACCATCATCATGGACCTCACGACCACCACCACGGGCATGATCACAAGCACAAGCATCACCATCACCACCATCATGATCATGCACCAAAAGATTTTGGTCGCGCCTTTATCATCGGACTTATTCTCAACATCGGTTTTGTCATTGCCGAAGTAACGGCTGGCATTATCGGCAATTCCATGGCGCTGATTGCGGACGCCGGACACAATGCGTTTGACGTGTTGGGCCTGATTGTTGCCTGGGCCGGATTGAGCCTTGCGAAACGTCCGCCCAATGCGCGTTATTCATTCGGCCTTGGAAAATCATCCGTTCTCGCAGCATTCATCAATGGCATGTTGTTGCTGGTCGCTGTCGGGGCCATCACCATTGAAGCTGTGCAGCGTTTGATGAATCCATCCCCTGTTGCCACCAATCTGATGATGGCTGTTGCTGCAGCCGGTGTTGTTGTGAACGGCATTACTGCTTTCATGTTTGCAGGTGGCGCCAAGAGCGACATTAATATTCGCGGCGCTTTCATTCACATGGCAGGCGACGCGGTGATTTCGGCGGGTGTTGTGGTTGCAGGCCTGATCATTTCACTCACAGGTCTTGTCTGGATCGATCCGCTGATGAGCCTTGTTCTGAACATCGTCATCATCTGGGGCACATGGGGCCTTCTCACCTCTGCGTCGCGCATGGCTTTGTCGGGCGTGCCCGACGATGTCGATCCTGACGCCATTCGCTCAACATTGCTCGGCATGCCGGGCGTGCGCGAAGTTTGCGATCTGCACATCTGGTCACTCTCAACGCAAGAAAAGGCAATGAGCTGCCATCTGGTGATGCCCGCCGGCCATCCGGGCGATGCTTTTTTGGTCGAGGCCGCGCGCATGATGAAAGCGCGCTATAAAATCGGTCACCCGACCTTTCAGATTGATCTCGAACGTCAGGTCAATTGCCCGCTCCACACGCCATCTTGATGTTGCAGAGAAGCAGCCAACCTGATCTGATCTCAAAAAAAGATCAGGGAGGGGACAATGGCTGCAGATGATACAACGGATCGCCGCGCATTTCTGGCCGCGACCAGTCTTGGTGTAGCCATGAGCGCAAGCCTATCGGGCCTCGGTGCAACACAAGCACAGGCGCAAACACTGCCCGTGCGCACGGATAGCAATTCGCCGTTCCAGCACATGCCACCTGCAGAACAAGCGCCTGCAAAAACGGGATTGATCGATATTCCCGGCGCACAGCTTTTCTATTGGGACACTGGCGGGAATGGAACGCCGATTGTATTGATGCATCCGGCTTCCGGCAGCGCGATGATCTGGGCCTATCAGCAAGGTGTCTTTGCCAAAGCAGGCTACCGCGTCATTGCTTATTCGCGCCGCGGCTATGCCAAATCATCACCCTTTGACAAAGCCAACCCCGGTAGCGGCTCGCAAGATCTCGCGGCTTTTGCAGCCGCGCTCAATCTACCGCGGTTCCATCTCATTGCATCGGCAGCTGGTGGTTCCATCTCGATGGATTTCACCCTGTCTTATCCGGAAAAGCTTCTGTCGCTCATCATCTCCAGCAATTCAGCTGGTGTGCGTGATGGCGCTATTTTCAAAGCGGCAGAACAATCCAAGCCACAGGGCTGGGATAAAATGCCGGTCGATTTTCGCGAGCTCGGCCCCTCTTATCGCGCCGTCAATGCTGAGGGCACAAAACTCTGGCTTGATCTCGAACATCATGCACTGACAGGCACGGATTATCGGCAAGTGCCAACCAATCGCATCACGGACGCCTCTTTGAAAAATGTCAAAGTGCCGACCTTGCTGATTGCAGGCGCTGCCGATCTCATCACGCCGCCCTCCATCATGCGCTTGGTGCGCGATGCCATTCCGGGCGCGCAAATGGTGGTCGCAGAAGAGACGGGCCATTCGGTCTATTGGGAGCGACCAGACCTGTTCAACAGTGCCGTTCTGGAGTTTTTGGCGCGCATTCCAAAAGCCAAATAAATTCAAAGCGCATCGGGGCTTCATGCCCCGTTGCGCCTTGACTCTCCCGCTCGCAAATGATGATTTGCGGTCACAAAAACAGCGCCAAAAAAGCGCCGAGCGGGAGGATCAATATGAGCCGAGACAAAACGCTTTTGAGCCGACGTCAAGCTCTCGCCATCACGGCAGGCGGACTGGCAGGCCTTGCAAGTGACACGGCATGGGCCAATGTCGAACCTTTCTACAAGGGTAAGAATATTGATCTGATCATCGGCTATCCGCCGGGTGGCAGCAATAATCTCTATGCACGCGTGCTCGCCAATCACATTGGCAAATATATTCCGGGCAATCCCGGCGTGGTCGTGCGCAATATGCCGGGCGCTGGCAGCGTGACAGCGGCGGCCTTTGTCGCCAATTCCGCACCGCGCGATGGCACTGTGCTCGCACTCGCCTCGCCTACTCTGCCGCTTGAAGAACGCCTCACACCGGCGGGCAGCGGGCAGCGTTTCAAATCCTCGGAATTTTCGTGGATCGGGCGCATCAATACGCTGGTCAACGTCATCTTCACGCGCGGCGCCTCGATCAAAACTTTTGACGATGCGTTCAAAACCACTGTGCGCCTGTCGGCCACAGGTGCGGGCTCGGCCATCACGGTCTACCCAAATGCCACCAACACAATTCTGGGCACGAAATTCGATATTGTGCGCGGCTATTCCGGCTCGATGGAAGGCATGCTCGCTGTTGAGCGCGCAGAAGTCGATGGCCATTGCACGGGCTGGGACACGCTGAAAACCAGTCACCCGCAATGGATTGAAGACAAGAGCGTCAATATTCTCACGCAATTCTCGTCCAAGCGTATTGCCGAATTGGCGCATGTGCCGACCGTCGTCGAATTCGCCAAGACCAAGCGGCAGAATGATCTGATGCGTGCTATTGTGAATGCCGCTGACATTGGCACGAGCTTTTTCTCGACGCCGCAAGTGCCGGCTGATCGACTGAGCGCGCTGCGCCAAGCCTTCATGCGCTGCATGGAAGACAAAGACTTCTTGGCAGAAATTGCCACGCTGAAAATCGGGCTTGATCCGCTCGCGGGCGAGCGTGTCGCCGAAACGGTTGCTGAAATTGCCAAAATTCCCGATGAGCTTGTGCCTGAATTGCAGCAGGCCAGTCTCATGGTCACCAACAAATAAAGAAAACGGAGACGGACGATGAACATTCCGACCAAAGCCAAGGAATTCATGACGACGTGGCACACGTCAGCGCGCTCCTATCTGCCAGCCTGGGCTCTGCGCCAGAAGTCGAGCCTCATGAACTCCGGCAAAAGTACACGCGCTTTGCCGATGTTTCGCGCTTTCGATCTGCTGAAGAACCCGAATGATCGCGCCATCATCCTGCAAAATGCCGACCAAAAAATCGGCGTTGAAAGTGTCTGCGGTGCACAACAGGAATTCGTGCGCCATGTCGATTACGACACGGTCTATGTGCAATTTGCGGGCTCCAGCACGATTGAAACTGAATTTGCCACTTACGAAATGGCAGCAGGCGACATCATCCACATTCCCGAAGGCATTGCGCATCGCTCATCAGGTTCAGCCGACAGCCTGCGCTGGTTTGCCTGGGTGAATGCACCTTTCACGCATTTCATGACCGAAGAAGATCAGGTCTCCGAAACCAAGTTCAATGTGCGCCGTGTCAACGGCCCGAACTGGACCATTCCCGCCGATCGCCAGAGTGCGCCGAAGGACAAGGTCATCGAGCGCATGATCTGCTGGGATGACAAACCGACCGATGAGACGATCTTCGAGCGTGATTATGTCGACCTTGTGCCTGCAGGCTCCACCAGCCCGCGCGAAGCCAAGAGCGGCATTCTGAAGCTGCGCGCTTTCGATCTGTTCAAGGAAATCGCTGGCACCAGCGGCGAGCCCAAGCCCGTCATGCGCGGCAAGCATCTTGAAATCAAAGTCTACAACATCATCGGCGAGCAATTCGCCTTCCACCGCGCTTTGCGCTCGGAAGAAGTGCGCATCCAGTTCCGCGGCAAGGCGCTCGACATGTCGGAAACCGGCAATGCAGACACTTCGCCCGGCACAGTGACGGTGATCCCGCGCGGTATTGGCCATAGCGTCATCACCGATCCGGTCGATTGCACGCAATTCCTGCGCATGAATTTTTATAGCGAGCTGCCATGGTCCTATCCAACGGATGTGACCAAGCATCATCACAACAGCCACTTTGAAATCGAAACGCAGACCGTCAAGAAAGCGCCATGGCGCAGCTGATCTCTTGAATTTGGAAGGGCGCGCCAAAAACCAGCGCGCCCTTTTTTCATGGTGGAAACAAGAATGACACAAGCACCACGCCCGCCGCGCCCCCTTGGTGACAGCGGATTGAACTCATCCCCAATTGCACTGGGTTGCGCCTCTCTGTCAGGAAGCTATGGCCCTTCTGATGAGACCAATGCACTCGCCGTTTTGCAGGAAGCATATGCACGCGGCGTGACCATGTTCGATACATCGGACAAATATGGCAACGGGCATAATGAAGAATTGCTCGCGAAAGCCTTTCGGAAAACGCGCCAGCAAATCGTCATCGCCTCCAAGTTCGGCAATGTGGCGGGCAAGGATGGCAAGGTTGCCGACAACCACCCCAAAACCATTATCGCGTCTTGCGAGGCGTCGCTGCAACGGCTCAAGTCGGATGTCATCGACCTTTATTATGTTCACCGCATTGATCCCACCGTGCCGATTGAAGACACGATTGGCACCATGTCGCGGCTTATCGAACAGGGAAAAGTGCGTGCGCTCGGCATTTGCGAAGTGAACCCGACAACTCTGCGCCGCGCACACGCGGTGTATCCGATTGCAGCGATCCAGAGCGAATATTCCGTTCTCTATCGCCAGGAGGCGGAAGAGGTTTTGCAAACGACACGGGAACTGGGCATTGCTTTTGTTGCGTATGCACCGCTCGGGCGCGGGCTGTTGACGGGCGCTGTGCAGGCAAACTCGCTTGGCGAGAAGGATGAGCGCCTGCGCCATCCGCGTTTCTCGGCAGAAAACCTGCCTAAAAATCTGGAATTGGTGGAAGCCATTCGCGCCGTTGCCGACAAGCGCGGCTGCGCACCGGGGCAAGTCTCACTCGCCTGGCTGCTCGAACAAGGCGAAGACATCATCCCCATTCCCGGCACAAAGACGATGAGCCGCCTGATTGAAAATATCGATGCGGCGTCGATCTTATTGTCGGATGACGAGATTGGCTTTATTGCCAAGTCCATCCCGCCAGATGCGGCGGCCGGCCTGCGCTATCGGGCTGAGCATATGAAAAACATGTATCTTTGAAGGGCGAAATATTTATGGCCGAACAGGACATTACATTCACATCCGAAGGGCTGACGCTGACAGGCACAGTCTCTGTGCCAGATGGCATTGGCGCGCATGAAAAGCGCCCCGCCTTCATCGTTCTGCATGGCTTTGGTTCCACGCGTCACGCGGGCAATGTCATCACGCCCTGCAACATGCTCAACAAGCTCGGCTATGTGACGCTGCGTTTCGATTTCCGCGGTTGCGGCACGAGCGAGGGCCCGAAAGGTCGCCTCATCTGCATGGAGCAGGTGGAAGACACAAAGAACGGCCTCTCCTTCTTGCAGAACCATCCCAATGTTGACCCCGCACGCATTGCTGTGGCGGGCTCGTCTTTCGGCGCGGCTGTGGCTGTTTATACAGCCGGCACCGACAAGCGCGTGGCGGCTTGCATCTCGGCCTCCGGCTGGGGCAATGGCGCGCTGAAGTTCGAAGGCCAGCATGGCGACAATTATCCGAATTTCCTGAAGATGCTGGAAGAAGGTCGCGCTTACAAAGCCAAGCACGGCACATCGATGATCGTCTCACGCTATGACATTGTGCCGATCCCCGAAAAACTGCGCGGCCATGTGCTCAAAGGCTCGATCATGGATATGCCGGTTGATACGGCCCAAAGCATGTTCGACTTCACAGCTGAAAATGTCATCGCTGACATTGCGCCACGGCCCACTCTGCTGCTGCACAGCGCGGTCGATAGCGTGACACCGCCCGGCCAGACGGTCCGCATGTATGAGCGCTCGCAGGCACCAACTGAAATGCATCTCTTCTCGGGCACAGATCACTTCATGTTTGCTGAAAAGAACCAGCGCGTGCATGAGGTCGTCACCGCATGGCTGAGGGATTTCTTCCCCGTCAGCGGCGAGGCCGCCGGCATCAAGGCCATGGCCGAGCATCACTAAAGAAAAGGCCCGCTTCAAGCGGGCCTTTTTATTTGCGCTTTTGCATCACGATTTCATAGTCCGATGCACCATCATCTGTCTCATAACGACATATGAGCTGTGGCGTGATCAACTCTCCGCGCGTGCCGCGTGAATCTGTTGTGGCTTTCCAATCCTGTTCGCGTCCGCGGCAAGCATCATTCAAAGCCTCTCGCACTCTACGTGGGGGCGTTGCAGCAGGCACTTGCAGGCGGCTCGAGGCAACATGATCCTGCTCGACATTGACAGAAGCCTTGTTGATTTTCACGCCATGAAAATCAGAGAAAGACGCAAGCCCGCCTTCATCTTTGAAGGCCTCCCACAATCTGCGCGATCCGGTCAGCGGATTGACTGCGGCTTCAAGCAGGCTGAGGTTGCGCGTGCCTTGCACACCACCGCGTCCCGCAGGCACAACCACAATGTCGCTGCTTCCCGGCGCAATCACCACCCGACCGCCTTCAGCCTGCACCGGCATATCGGCAAGCCCGCTATCACGCCCGGTCGGTGACAGGAGTGTTGATCCAGACTGGCTAGGCGAATTTCTATCCGCATTCGCTGCACTCGCGGAGTTGGCGGGGGCAGCAGGCGGCGGCGTGAATGTTGGTGCGCCCGCATTGGCCCCGTCGCGTTGCGCGGGCAAACCGAAACATTCGCGGCGGTAAGGCGAAATCGCATCATCAGAAGCCGACACACCGAGATTGATGAGCTGATCAATCGTGCGCCCATCCAATTCCAGCTTGGCATTGATGCAAGCTTTGATTTCCGGCCGCACTGCATTCCAGGAGCTGCGCGCTTCAATGCGCTTTTGCGCGAGCTGTTGACGCGCGCGATCATCGGCGCGCTCCATCTCGCATTCACGCTCGAGCATGCGCTTCTGCACGACTTCAGCCGGCCCGTTGATATCAGGCCCCGCCATCATCAAGGCGCGCCCGCACGCACCTTGCGCAAAAGCGGGCGAGGACAGGCCGATCAGACCAAGTGTCACGAGGGAGACGAGTTTCAGCTTCATGCACAAAGTCTAGCGCCGCGAAGCTTGCAGAAGATGAAACAAAAGGGGCGCTGGCGGCCTACTGGATTACCACGTCGCCTTCGGCTCCTCGCAATGACGGCGTGAGAGCGCTGTCATTGCGAGCAAAGCGAAGCAATCCAGAGGCAACAAACGCCGCCTCTGGATGAAAGCGCCTCAGACCTTGCGCGTATCGGGCATAGTCAGAAATTCGCGCATGGCATGCCAGACGCGGTGGCGGTTAATGCCAAGCACAGCCACATGGGCGATGCCGCGCATCATGACGAATTGCTTATCCTTGGTGTTGAGCTTGCCATAAAATTCGATCAGCTCTTCATCGGTCGCATTGCCGTCCGTCTCGGCGCGGGTGAGCAGCACGGGGCATTTGATCTTGGTGGGATCCACCATCGGCATGTTGATCGCCATGTCGATATAGGAGCCAGACGGCGCCGTATCACCATATTTCAATTCATAGGCAGCCAGCGCCTTCGGCACTTCCTTCTCGAATGTTGACGGATCGTCGCGGCTGAAAATGCCCATGAATGTGTCGAGATCCATCTTGCGATTGGTGTTCTTCTTGTAGCTTTCCACCTGCTCACGACGGCGCATGATTTCCGGCGCCTTTTCACCTGTCCAGGTGAAAGCATCGAGGATGAGGCGCTGCACGCGCTCGGGGTGGCGCATGGTGAAAACGCCCGCGCGGATCGCGCCCGACGATTGGCCCATGAACAAAAAGCTCTTCTGGCCCGTTACCTTTTCAACGATTGGCATGGCGGCTTCAATATCGGCAACGCCTGTCTCAATGTTGGAATTCACACCCGTGCCGCGCGTCGAGCGACCATAATTTTCATGGTCCAGCGCCCAGACATCGTAACCAGCGCGCGCAAATTCATCCATGAAGGAATAATTCGGCTTGCCCGGCACTTGCAGATCATAACCACCGCGGCCCGAGAAAGACGAGCCATGCACAATGAAGAAAACCGGCTTGTTCTTCTTGCCGTCAGCCAAACGCTTGCGCCAGAGATAGAGCTTCACATTGCCCTTCTGCGCCCAATGCTCTTCGCCAATAATTTTACCGCCAGCGGCTTCCGCCTCTTGCGACGTTGCCATGGCAAGCGGCGCGGCAGCGGCAGCAAGAGCCGCACCTTTTAACAGCGCACGACGCGCAGGATTTTTGGTGGTTTCCGTCATAGGTTCCTCCCGATGGATTGGCGAGGGCCGCCGATTCTCAGCGCAGCCTTGTGGGGCATACTATCCGCACGGACGGACAGATCATAATTTATGGCTGTGGAATGGTGGGCCCGGCAGGACTCGAACCTGCAACCAGACCGTTATGAGCGGCCGGCTCTAACCATTGAGCTACAGGCCCGAAAATCCAATTCGGGTGTCACGGTGATAACGGGTCGCGCGCCCGCGTTCAACCAGCCGGAATGGGTCGCGGGCGCCCATGATCGTCCACGGCCACGAAAGTGAAGGTTGCGTCCGTCACCTTCTCCCGCAGCGTCGTCTGAAACCGCTGGGCAAAGGCCTCGATATGGATCTGCATCGACGTGCGCCCGATCCGCTCGACCTCGGTATAGACTTCCAGCACATCACCGACTTTCATCGGCGCAATAAAGGTCATGGAATCGACTTTGACCGTGACCACACGGCCCTGCGCGCGTTCCACGCCCGCAATGCCACCCGCCTGGTCCATCTGCGACATGACCCAGCCACCAAAAATGTCGCCATTGGCGTTGGTGTCAGCGGGCATAGCGATGGTGCGAACAGTGAGCTGGCCGCGAGGCTGGGATGGGTTTGTCATGGGCAAAAATCCGAGTCTGCTAAGAAGCAGAGCATAACCCACCCCACTCGTCATTGCGAGGAGCCGAAGGCGACGCGGCAATCCAGCATTCCCGCCTCGTATCTACTACCGCCCCACCTGTGTTGCGGCAGAATCGACCCACGACCCGATCAAGTCTTTACCATTGGAACGCCAATCATATTCTCTGGCCCCAGCTGAAAGGGGAACATAAGTTCGAGGCATCCTTGGGAGGTATTTTGGCCACTTAACCGGCTGCACATAGTCGAGATAACTTCTCCAAACGACCCCATCGGTTTCCATAAGAAAGACGTTGCCATCACCGGGATCAAAGACACCTACATGATCTAGCGGATTTGCCCCTAAAGGATCAGGCTGCTTTCTTTGGTGATGATTGATTCCGTTTACATGAACTGCCAGCAGCCCCTTTTCGTCAACATCGCTACGCGCAATTTCGTAACGCACCCAGCGCCGGGCCCAAGTTTCGGTACCCACCAAGACGCAAACGACTGAGGTGCCGTTCATGCCGCTCCTAATGGTTGCCTTCAGATTTTCTGAGCTTTCGGTTTTTTTGGATTCCCAAAGGCTCGCATCAATCAAAGCTGCACGACCCTCGTCTAGCTTCCAAGCGTTTCGAACGTTATTGACCCGCATGATGTCTGCATAATGAAAAGAAAAAAAAGCACGGCGCGTAAGAAAGTCGCCAAGCAGCCCGCGGGTTCCTAAACCAAATGGCCCAGGATGCATGCCGTCATAAGAAACCGTCATTTCATTCCCATCACAAAGAAAGCGCTTAAAAGAAAAAACACAAGCAACAGATAGAATGGCGCAATCGACCAAGAGAAAGCCAAAGGCCAAAACTCAGCCGGCCGAGTACAGGTCAAAGCAAAGTCAGGCTTGGAAGCCCAGTTCCGACTACGAATTTCATCATACAGGGCGCGATAGGCCCTTTCTGATCGAAGATATTGCGTGTCCAAAAACCAGAAAACAAGCACCACCAGTAAACCAACGAACAATACACTCGGTTTATTGAGGGAAACAGCACCACCAAAAAGTGCCGCAGTTATACTAATCGCAAAATTTTTCAAAGCGGCTGATTGGTTAGATAGCCGAGAAATAATAGACTGAACCATATGCAAATACTCAACCCAAATGGCCTCGTATGAAGCACTCGGCATTTGAAACCCCTAAAGTAAAAAACCCCAGCATCGCTGCTGGGGTTTGAAAAAATCAGTTATCCAAGAAGCTGCGCAACTTGCGGCTGCGAGACGGATGCTTCAGCTTGCGAAGCGCCTTCGCCTCGATCTGGCGAATACGTTCGCGCGTCACCGAGAATTGCTGACCGACTTCTTCCAGCGTGTGATCGGTGTTCATGCCGATACCAAAGCGCATGCGCAACACGCGCTCTTCGCGCGGGGTGAGCGAGGCGAGCACGCGGGTTGTCGTTTCGCGAAGGTTCGACTGGATCGCCGCATCAATCGGCAGGATCGCATTCTTGTCTTCGATGAAATCGCCAAGGTGTGAATCTTCTTCATCACCAATCGGCGTTTCAAGCGAAATCGGCTCTTTGGCGATCTTCAAAACCTTGCGCACTTTTTCAAGCGGCATGGCGAGCTTTTCGGCCAATTCTTCCGGTGTCGGCTCGCGGCCAATCTCATGCAACATCTGGCGAGAGGTGCGCACGATCTTGTTGATCGTTTCGATCATATGCACGGGGATACGGATCGTGCGCGCCTGATCGGCAATCGAGCGCGTGATCGCTTGGCGAATCCACCAAGTGGCATAGGTCGAGAATTTGTAGCCGCGGCGATATTCGAACTTATCGACCGCTTTCATCAGGCCGATATTGCCTTCCTGAATGAGATCGAGGAATTGCAGGCCGCGGTTGGTATATTTTTTCGCAATCGAAATGACGAGACGCAAGTTTGCCTCGACCATTTCCTTCTTGGCCTGACGGGCTTCGCGTTCGCCCTTCTGCACCATCTGGACGATCTTGCGGAATTCTTGAATTTCAAGACCGGTTTCAGTGGCGAGCGAATGAATATCGCCGCGCAACACTTTGATCGGATCTTTTTCTTTCGCGATGAAATCTTTCCAGCCGCGCGTGCCGAGTTTCCCGACGCGCAACAGCCATTTGGGGTCGAGTTCCGAGCCCTGATAATTCTTCAGGAAGTCTTCGCGTGCGACGCCATGCGATTCACCCAAGCGCATCAGCCGGGTTTCCATGCCGATGAGGCGCTTGTTGATGTCATAGAGCTGTTCGACCAGCGCATCGATGCGGTTCTGATTGAGCGAGAGAGACTTCACATCCGTGACGATCTCTTTCTTCAGCGTCTTGTACTTGCGCTCTTGGGCCGGCGTCAGTGTTTCATTCTTGAGCTTGTTCTCGACATTCTGGTCCTGCAAGCGGCGCAGCTTTTTGTAGGCATCCGCGATGCGGTCAAAAGTTTCGAGAACTTTTGGCTTCAATTCCGCTTCCATCGCCGAAAGCGAGACGGAATTTTCCATATCGTCTTCGTCGTCGAAATTTTCTTCGCCATTCGGCGGCTCTTCCGGCGGAGGTGCGGGCATCGGGCCGCGCTGCACAGAGCCCATCATTTCTGGCGAGGTCATATCCACCTTCGGCGTGTTCTTGCCGTCGGGGCCTGCATAAGTGGCTTCAAGGTCGATGATGTCGCGCAGCAAAACTTTGCCGTCGTTCAATTCATCGCGCCAAATGATAATGGCCTGGAAGGTGAGCGGGCTTTCGCAAAGCCCTGCGATCATCGCTTCGCGGCCAGCCTCGATGCGCTTGGCAATGGCGATTTCGCCTTCGCGCGAAAGCAGCTCGACCGAACCCATTTCGCGCAAATACATGCGCACAGGATCATCTGTGCGATCGGTCGGCTCGGCACGCGCAGCCACAACAGGTGCGGGGCGTGCAACATCGACGAGATCGGTGGAATCGGATTCATCCGGCGTGTCGTCGGCTGCCTCTTCACCGTCGCCATCTTCTTCGGCTTCGGAGACGGTGATGCCCATTTCATTGAGCATGGCATAGACATCTTCGATCTGGTCGGATGACACTTCTTCCGACGGCAGAACAGCGTTCAATTCATCATGGGTGACATAGCCGCGCTTTTTGGCGAGCTTGATCATCCGCTTGACGGCGGCATCCGAAAGGTCGAGCAGCGGGCTATCGGTCGTCTCAGGGGCGGCCGCCTCACCTTCGCGCTTCTCTTCGTCCTTCTTCGCCATCCTCAAACTCCATCCTGCCTTGGCGGCCCGAATCACGTGGGGCCAATCCTAGGCCGACCGGCCTTAAGCCGGTCCTAAATAACGATATTGGCGGGCGAGCCCCGAGGGCTCCCCGCTCATATCTTCACAAAACCTGTCCTTCGCGCCCGGAGGATAGTCCAAACCCCTCGACCGCCGCCTCGCGTCCCTCAATCCCGGAAAGCTCCGCCTGAATCTCGCGCAGCCTCGCAAGGTTTTGCTCGCTGGCATCCTCGCCCAGAGCGATTTCGGCAGATTTGAGTTCCCTATGTAATGCCCGCGCGCGCCGATGCAAGGCCAGCGCCTGCCGCAAAACCTCGCCTGCGTCGTTTTCTGCCGCATCCGGCTTCAAGGGCCAGGGCATAGGCAGAGCCGCGGCCTCCACCGCCAAGCGCTCGGGCTCAAGCCCCATCCGGTCGAGCGCCAGACGCAATTCCACATGATCCGCATAGGTTTCGGCCGCCAGAGCCGTCATCGCAGAGCGCAAACGGGTGGTTTCGCGCCCCACAAATTCAATTTCAGCCAGATCCTCGGCATATTGGGCGAGAAGCCCCGGATGATTGAGAAGATTGAGCAGAATTTCTGCCTCGCGGCGGGCAATGCCACCCGAACCCGAAAAAACCCGGCTCCGCGTCAGAGCCGCGCTGATCGGAGGTGGTGCCGCCGTATAGGCGGGCGGCTGGTAGAAGCCACCATAGCCGCCCCGAGCCGGACGGGCGCCCGGCATCATGCCACCACGGGCCTGCGGACCTGCGCGCCGCGCCCCGCCGCGCTGGTAAGCACCGCCCTGCCCACGCCCCGACAACACATCAAGTCGGGACCGGATTTCATCGCGGTAATAGCGGCGCAACGTCTCGTCGCGAATTTCATTCATCAGCTCGGAGAGACGACGCTCCAATGCCGCGCGGCGTTCGGGCGTATCGAGCGGGCCCGCCTCCGTCTCGCGCGTCCACATCACGTCCACCAGAGGGCGCGCGCCATTGAGCACGTCTGCAATCGCGTCATGCCCACCGGAACGGGCGAGATCGTCAGGGTCTTGCCCGTCAGGCAAAAAAGCAAAGCGCAGACTTTTGCCCGGACCAATCAACGGCAGCGCCGTATCGATGGCGCGGTAGGCGGCTTTGCGCCCAGCACGATCACCATCGAAACACAGGATCGGCTCTTCGCTCATCCGCCAAAGCAATTCGCATTGGTCGGGGGTCAGCGCTGTACCAAGTGGCGCCACAACATTGGGAAAGCCCGCGACGCTCATCGAAATGACGTCGACATAACCTTCGACCGCAATCACCTGTCCTTTGTCATGCGCGGCCTTGCGCGCATTGTGGTGATTGTAAACAACGGAACCTTTGTGAAACAGCGGTGTTTCAGGCGAATTGAGATATTTCGCGCTCACTTCTTTATCGAGGGCGCGCCCACCAAATGCGATGACTTTGCCGCCGCGATCACAGATCGGAAACATCACACGATCACGAAAGCGATCATAGGGCACAGCAATATCTTCGCCGTGCACCAGCAGACCTGTCTCGATCATCTGCTCGGCAGTCGCGCCTTTGCCTGCGAGATAATCACGCAGTGCAAATTTCTCATTCGGTGAATAGCCGATGCGGAATTGTTTCTGGATGGCTGGCCCAAGACCACGATCCGCCAGATAACCGCGCGCACGCGCACCCATCTGGGCTTGCAACTGGCTTTCGAAAAAAGCGGCTGCGAGTTCGAGTACATCTTGCAGGCTTGTGCGCTTGCGCTCACGCTCCTGCATTTCGGGCGTGACGGTGGGCAGCGAGAGACCGGCTTCCGAGGCCAGCCGCTCGACAGCCTCGGGGAATGTCAGCCCTTCCGTCTCCATGACGAAGTCAAAGACATTGCCATTGCGGCCGGAGGAAAAATCAAACCACGCCATCTTCTGATCATTGACGAAGAAGGAGGGTGTCTTTTCCGAATTGAAGGGAGAGAGGCCTTTCCACTCGCGGCCCGACTTCTGCAATTTGACGCGCCGACGCACGACTTCCGAAACCGGAAGCCGGGCCTTGATCTCATCAAGAAAGGACGGCGGAAAGCGCATACGGGCGGCAAGCTCCTGAGACCCCTTCATATAGGAGGGGAGCGGCCCAAAAACACGGGGGGCGCGCAACGCCGCGTTTTTTCACCTTATCCACAGGGTTTAGCCCTGTGGGCCAGCCGCCTTAGCCGTTCAGAGCGGCCTTCACCAAAGCGCTGGCCTTGGCGAAATCCATCTGGCCCGTGAATTTGGCCTTCAGCGCACCGACCACCTTGCCCATGTCCTTCATGGCGGTGGCACCCGTCTCGGTGATGGCGGCGGCGATGGCGGCCTTCACATCCTCGTCCGACATTTGCGCGGGCAAGAAGCTCTGGATGACCGTGATTTCACCACGCTCGGTCGCCGCCAGATCTTCACGGCCCGCCTGCTCATACATGGCGAGCGATTCTTGGCGGCTCTTCACCATTTTCTGGAGGAGAGCCAGAATATCCTCTTCGGAAACCTCTTTGCCGGCCCCGCGCGCCTCAATGTCGCGATCCTTCAAAGCGGCTTGAATCATACGGATAGCGGCCAAGCGGCTCTTGTCGCCGCCCTTCATGGCGTCTTTCATTTCTTGCGTGAAACGCTCGCGCAGCGACATGATCTGTTCTCCTCATCCGGCGGCGCTTCGACACGCCCGACTAAACGGCTGAAAATTCTCAGCCTTCTGACTATCCCACAGGGTTGACGCGGAAGGAGGCCTCACCTAGCTTCCGCGCGAACTTCGCGCCCTTTATGGTGGCCGCGACCCTTAAGATTCTCGTAATCCAACCGTCCGGCCGCGCCAGCGTTTCACGCGCCGCGCCCGAACGCGCGAAAGACGGTGTAGAGCCATGACAACGCCCGTTCAAGACAAAGCCGCAAACCAAGGCTGGCAAAAGCCGGTGGCCACCGCCCTTCTGGTTCTGGCCGACGGCACAGTGATCGAAGGTTTTGGCTTAGGGGCCGTTGGCACCTCCGTTGGCGAAGTCTGCTTCAACACCGCCATCACGGGCTACGAAGAAATTCTCACCGACCCGTCTTATTCGGGCCAGATCGTCACCTTCACCTTCCCGCATGTCGGCAATGTCGGCACGAATGAGGAAGATATTGAAACGGTGAATATGGCTGCCGAGAGCGGCATTCGCGGCGTCATCTTGCAGGCCCCGATCACCGAGCCTGCCAATCATCGCGCCACGCGCCATTTCGATGCTTGGCTCAAGGCCCGCAAGATTGTTGGTCTGTGCGGCATCGACACACGCGCGCTGACTGCGCTCATTCGCGAAAAAGGCATGCCCAATGCCGTGATCGCACATGACCCCGAAGGCAAGTTCGATGTGGCCGCTCTAAAGAAGCAGGCCAAGGAATGGCCGGGCATTGACGGCATGGACCTTGTGCCGGGCGTCACCACCGCGCAGAGCTACAAGTGGAATGAAACCACCTGGAAACTCGGCGAAGGCTATGGCACAGCCAAGAACACCAAGTTCAAAGTTGTCGCGATTGATTATGGCGTGAAGCGCAACATTCTGCGCCTACTCGCTGATGCAGGCTGCGACGTGACCGTTGTCTCCGCCACCACCAGTGCGGATGAGATTCTCGCGATGAAGCCGGATGGCGTGTTCCTGTCGAACGGCCCCGGCGATCCGGCAGAAACCGGCAAATATTCCGTGCCGGTGATCAAGAAAATTCTCGACGCGAAAGTGCCGACCTTCGGCATTTGCTTGGGTCACCAGATGCTCGCACTCGCCGTTGGCGCCAAGACCGCGAAAATGCATCAGGGCCACCATGGCGCAAACCATCCGGTGAAAGATTTCACAACCGACAAGGTCGAAATCGTTTCGATGAACCACGGCTTTGCGGTCGACCCCAAGACATTGCCCGCCAATGCGGTCGAGACGCATCGCTCGCTCTTCGACGGTTCGAATTGCGGCATTGCACTCACCGACCGTCCGGCTTTTTCCGTCCAGCATCATCCGGAAGCCTCGCCCGGCCCACGCGACAGTCATTATCTCTTCGCCCGTTTCGTCGAGATGATGCAGGGC
Organism: Beijerinckiaceae bacterium; assembly: GCA_947452455.1. Lineage (GTDB taxonomy): Bacteria > Pseudomonadota > Alphaproteobacteria > Rhizobiales > Beijerinckiaceae > Terripilifer. The sequence goes on along the minus strand of CANGBX010000010.1, from coordinate 88,596 downwards.
AAAATGCCTGCGCAACCAAAGACTAAAGCCTAAAACCCGATCACATTTCCCTGATCTCGCGCTCTAGCGACACAAGGCTCCTCCCATGCTAGGGAGAAGTCAGGGGAAACGCTCGCGGGTAAAGAATGTCTTGGCGTGAGTTCTGGAACGGAACGCATTCAATCTATGTGAATGAGCGCCACCGCGCGCTGCATTACGACCGCATTGCCAAAGACATTGCGGCGCTCGTGCCCTCACAAGAGATGGTCGTTCTCGATTATGGCTGCGGCGAAGCGGAAGGCTCTGAAGCCGTCGCCGCACGCTGTGCAATGCTCTACCTTTTTGATACGGCCCCCAAAGTGCAGGACAGCTTGCGTCTGCGCTTTACCCATAACCAGCGCATTGTCGTTTTGTCCTCAGAGGCTCTCGAGGCCCTACCTGACCATTCGCTCGATCTCTTCATCGCCAATTCGATGATCCAATATCTGAGCCATACGGAATTCGAAGCTTTGCTCGATGTGGCACGTCGTAAGCTGAAAGACAGTGGCAAACTGGTCATTGCCGATGTCATTCCCAAAGAAGCCGATGCGATTGATGATGTCAAAGCCCTGCTCAATTTTGCATGGACAGGAGGCTTTCTCATTCCGGCCCTTATAGGCCTCGTCTCGACCTTCTTTTCTGACTATCGCAAATTGCGGGAAGAAATCGGCCTCACGCGCTATGCGCCGCAAGATATCGAGACGCTTTTTTCTGCCCATGGATTCCGTGCGCATCGCTCACCGAACAATATCGGCCACAACCAGACACGCATGATGTTTGTCGCGGAGCCCGCTTAGGCACCAAGCGCAATGGCAGCGACGAGCCGACCATAATCATCTTCTTGGCGATGCACCGAACGGCGGTAGGAATAAAACCGCGCCTCATCGGCATAAGTGTCCAGCGCCAGATTTTGAAAACGCCCCACGCCACTGGCTTTCAAACGCGCACCGATATAAGCGGGCAAATCAAACATGTGATGCGCCTCGCGCTCTGAAGGCGCAAAGAACCACGCATTCATGGGGTCAGCTTCAATAAAGCGCGCGCGAAACTCCGGCCCCACTTCATAAGACGCCTGCGCAATAGTGGGACCAAGCACAACATGAATGGAGGGGCGAGATGCGCCAACCTCTTCCATCTTTTGCAAAGTGGTTTCCAGCACGCCGGTGAAAGCGCCCTTCCATCCTGCATGGGCTGCGCCAATCACACCGGCTTGCGCATCACAAAAAAGCAGGATGCCGCAATCAGCGCCCGTCACACCCAGCGCAAGCCCGCGTGTTTTTGTGACAAGCGCATCACAGCGCGGTCGCTCAGCACCAAAAGGCGCATCGACCATCACACAATCAGGCGAATGGACGAGATAGGGCAGCAGAAAATTGTCACGCACCACACCGAGCTGATCAGCCATGCGCCCGAGATTTTCTGCCACATGTTCTGGATTGTCGCGCGACCCACGCCCGCCATTGAGGCCGGCATAAACACCTTGCGACACACCGCCCTGACGCGTGAAGAAGGCATGTGAAATACCATCAGCCTGCAAGACATCGCTCTGGATGATTGGCAAAGACATGGCTCTCACGCCTCGCGCCGAAAGCCAGCTGGCACAGCGGCACCACGCGGAGCAACAGCAATAGCCTTGAACAAAGTGCCCATGCCGGGGGATGAACCCACACGCTCTGTCACAAGGCGGGCGAGCGCCAGATCAATCGCTTGGGCCTGCTCTTCGCTGGCGCGTTTCTTCAAAGCTTCTGCGCGTTGCGCAATGCCAAGCCGCATCAGCAATTCACCTTGCGAGACGGGGCCAAAGACATCTGCGCCCGCAGCCTGCGCAGCGCGCGTGAGAGCTGCAAAATCGACATGTGCAGTGAGGTCAGCCTCACCCGGACATGCCAAAGCCGGAACAGATTTGTGCGCGCGCAAAGCCTGCAATGTTTCGCCATAGCCTGTTTCAGCATGACCATAATCAATGATCAGAGCCGAAGCCTGTCCAATGGCGATACGAGTGGCGATCTGCGTCATCATCAATTGCGAGGCAGGCGAGATTTCCAGCACAGCACCATCCGGCGCCTCCATGGTGAGCAAGGCTTCCGCATCGGGTGCGAGACCGAAAGCAAGCTCGCCTTGCGCATCGAGCCCGATCAAGCGTTGATGCCATTGGCCGGATGCCTTCACATAATGGCGAACGGGCAGACAATCGAAAAACTCATTGGCAATGATGATGGATGGCCCTTCCGGCACCTCATCAAGGCTCTTATGCCAAGACACGGGCACGGTGGCTTGTGCCAGCGCATGCTCTTGCATCTCGCGCAACACGGGGCTCGTCTCGACAAGATGAACTTCGAGTGCGGATGAAAATTCGTTCGAGATCCGTGCCGCGCGCAAAGCATCGGACATCAGCGTGCCGCGCCCCGGTCCCAATTCGATCAGATGAATTTTCTCGGGCGCACCGAGCGTCATCCATGCTTCTGCCGCCCAGAGCCCGATCAGCTCGCCAAACATTTGCGAAATTTCCGGCGCGGTGACGAAGTCACCTTTCACGCCGAAAGGATCGCGCGTCATATAATAGCCGTGGCGTGAATGGCCGAGGCACACAGCCATGAAAGTATCGAGCCCCATCGGCCCGTCATGCGCGATGGATTCTTGCAAGATGCGCTTCAGCTCGCTCAAGGCTTCATCTCCCGTGCACGCGATCCACGCGCGATGAGAAAGAGACCAGCCAAGACCAGCGGCAGCGACAGCAACATGCCCATGGTCGCACCGCCAAACAAAAAGCCGAGCTGGGGATCAGGCTCGCGGAAGAATTCGCAAAAGATGCGCGCAAGCCCATAGCCCACACCAAACAGGCCTGTCACAAGACCGGGCCGTTTCAGAGCCCCCATGCGCACAGCCAACATCAGCAGAGCAAAAAGCAACACGCCTTCTGTGGCGGCTTCATAGAGCTGGCTGGGATGGCGCGGGAAAGGCCCAGCTGCGGCATCGGGAAACACCATGGCCCAATCCACATCGCTGACGCGGCCCCATAATTCCGGCTTGATGAAATTGGCAAGACGCCCAAAGAAAATACCAAGCGGCACAACAGCCGCGCACAGATCGGTGACGGACAGCATCGGCACTTTCTCACGCCGCGCAAACAGCCAGATGCCGAGCGTTGCACCCACAAGCCCGCCGTGGAACGACATGCCGCCTTCCCAAACAGCGGGGATAGATGCGGGGTGAGCCAGAAAATAATCGAGATTGTAAAAGAGCACATAGCCCATGCGCCCACCGATCACGACGCCGAGCGCCGCATAGACGAGCAGATCATCAAGGCTCACGATGGTTGGGCGCACACGCCCGTCCCAGAGCTGCTCCTGCGCGACGAGACGGCGCATGAGCCACCAGCCGAGAAGGAGCCCCGCAATATAGGCGAGCGCATACCAGCGGATCGGCAGCGGACCGATGTCGATAAGAACCGGATCAATCACCGGGAACGGCACAGCGAAAAGCGGCATAAAAGCTCCTCTGACCATGTGGTGATGCGCTGCCAAGCCTGCCGCCGTCAAGGCTGGGCGCTGCCCCCTCTTGCGCTTGCCCGCACAAGGCGCGAAAAGAGGGCCTTCTTGAGAAATGAGAGACCGCCGCCATGCCGCAGACCAACAATCCGATCCTTGATGATCTCGCCCGCCTGATGACGGACGCGGCCGGAATGGCTCAAGGCGTGCGCCGCGAAGCAGAAACCCTCGCCAAGACTCAAATTGAGCGCCTGCTCTCCACGATGGATGTCGTCACGCGCGAAGAATTCGAAGCCGTGCGCGAAATGGCCATCCTCGCTCGTGAAGAAAATGAAAAGCTCGCTGCACGTTTGGCAGAACTTGAGTCACAGCTGAACGCAAAAGGTTAACGCGCAAAAAGAACAAGAAGAGTCCAAAAGGAGTCCAACGTGACTCACATGACTCATCTGCAAGCGCGTTGAAAAAGATTCCACAGGCCATTTAAGTGCCGCATGACATGACTCGCGAGAGTCAGAACGTCTGTGGAGACAATAACTTGAGTCAAAGACGCGCGGTCACGACTCCACAAATTTGCAACCCACAGAGCGAGGCGACTCTAGGCGACTGGACTCACTTGCGTATATTCCTAATGCGGACTGATTCGCTGGTGTCTTCCACCAATGAGTCAAGAAGAGTTTCCGCTTACGGGTTGCGCCCTGCGTCGTCGTCAAGAGTGAAGAAAAAACCGCGTTAAGCCCATTCAGGTCGCAAGGCTCCTGCCTATGTCATTTATGCATGCTGAACTCGAACGCACCGAGCACCCGGTCGACGTGGTCGAGAGAATAGCCTCCGTTAACGATTGGCGGTTTGACCGCGACGACGACGATGAAATCTCCATTACGGTCGGCGGTGGCTGGACCGATTATCAAGTGGCTTTCACCTGGCTGCCTGATGTGGAATCTCTCCATGTCGCTTGCGCCTTTGATGTGAAAATCGCCGAGCGTCGCCGCGCTGAAGTTCACTCCCTCGTCTCACTCATAAATGAGCAGCTCTGGGTCGGCCATTTCGGACTGTGGGAATCCGAAAATGTCGTGATCTTCCGTCACGCGATCATTCTGTCGGGTGGTGCCGAGCCGACGCCGCAGCAATGCGAAGCGGTGCTGAAAGCCGCGGTCACAGCTTGCGAGCGTTATTACCAGTCGTTCCAATTCGTCATGTGGGCGGGCAAATCCGCACGTGAAGCTTTGGAAAGCGCGATGTTCGAGACCGTCGGCGAAGCGTGATGTCCAACCCGTCCCAAAATCTCCCCGCGTCGATCACTCTGGTTGGCGCGGGCAAGATGGGCTCAGCCATGCTGTCAGGCTGGCTCGCCATGGGATTGCCCGGCTCCGCCATCACCATTCTTGAACCAGCTCCCTATGCTGATCTGACGGCAATCTGCCAGCAGCACGCCATTGCACTCAATCCGCCCGCCAGCGCATGGAAAGCCGCAGAAGTTCTGATTCTCGCGATCAAGCCGCAAATGCTGGATGCCGCAGCACCTGGCCTCGCGCCCCTCGTTGGCGCCGACACGCTCATCATTTCCATTCTGGCCGGCAAGCGCATTGCTGATCTTGCCGCGCGCCTGTCAGGCACCAGCGCCATCGTGCGCGCTATGCCCAATACGCCAGCTGCCATTGGCCGTGGCATTACCGGCGTGGCCGCCAGCGCCAGCGTCTCTCCACGCCAACGCGCGATGACAGATGCTCTGCTCGGCTCAGTCGGCGCGGTGGAATGGCTGACGAGCGAAAGCCTGATCGACGCGGTAACCGCCGTCTCGGGCTCGGGCCCCGCCTATATTTTCTATCTGACCGAAGCTTTGGCCAAGGCTGGTGAGGCCGCGGGCCTGCCCGTTGATCTCGCCGCCCGTCTGGCACGCGCCACCGTTGAGGGCTCGGGCGAGCTGATGCGCCTCTCCCCTGAGCTGCCGCCAGCCAAATTACGTGAAAACGTCACCTCGCCGGGAGGCACGACGGCAGCAGCCCTCGCCGTTCTCATGGCGGATGACGGGCTTTCTCCCCTGATGAAAGACGCCGTGGCTGCGGCCCTGCGTCGCGCAGGCGAGCTCTCAGGCTAAATCCCCATTGGAAAGCGCGCTGCCGCGGCCTAGATAAGAGGGACGATTATCCCTCTTCGAGGCTGCCCCATGAGCGAGACCCAAACCTCCAAATCCAAGCGCGACATCATTGTCGATGCGCTGATGGAGCTTGCTGCCGAGCGCCGGTGGGAAGACATTTCGATCCACGATGTCGCCGTGCGCGCGGGCCTCAGCCTCGCCGACTTCCGCGATCAATTCCCCTCCAAAGGCGCCGTGCTCGCCGCCGCCTCCCGCCGCGTCGACCGCATCGTGCTCGACGGCACAACCAATGATCTCGCAGGCGAGCCTGCCAAAGATCGTCTCTTTGATGTCTTGATGCGCCGTCTGGATGCGATGGCGCCTTGGCGCGAGGCTTTGCGCAATGTGTTCGAATGGGCGCGGCGTGATCCTGTTTCTGCGACAGCGCTCAATTCCATGGCGCTCAATTCCATGCGTTTCATGCTGGAAGCCGCCGACATTTCATCCGAAGGCGCAACAGGTCACATCAAACTTCAGGGCCTCGTGCTGGCTTGGACGCGCATTCTCGAAGTCTGGTTTGATGATGAAGACACAGCGCTTGCGCGCACCATGGCCGCGTTAGATCGCGAGCTGTCACGCGGTGAGATGCTGGTTGCGCGCGTCGAAGACGTGAACCGTCTCGCCGCACCTCTGCGCACTCTGGCGCGCTCCGTCTTCAATATGGCGCGCACCCGCGGCCCCCGCATGCGCCGCGATCATTTCGATGAAGAGACGGGACCAAGCGATCAGGACACGCGCCGGACGCACACGCTCTAAGCCGTCATTGCGAGCGAAGCGAAGCAACCCAGAAGCTCCACGCGCGGCTTCTGGCTTGCCGCGTCGCCTACGGCTCCTCGCAATGACGGGGATGGATTACACCGGCACGCGCACACTCGCGCGCAGGCCGCCCAGCGGGCTTTGTGCGAGTTGAATATCGCCGCCATGCGAGCGGGCAATGTCGCGCGCAATAGCGAGCCCCAATCCCGTGCCAAAACCTTCTTCCAATGTGCGGGCTTCATCGCGCTGGTAGAAGGGACGAAACACATCTTCGCGCTCATGAGCGGGAATGCCCGGCCCATCATCATCGACATTGATTGTGAGGAAGCGCGCATCACGCACAGCTGAAATCTCGATGCGGTCGCCATAGCGACAAGCGTTTGAGACAAGATTGAAGAGACACCGCTTGAATGCATCAGGCCGCACGATGACGCTCGTTTCGCCCGAAACTTCAATCTGCGCGGGATGCCCTTGACGCTCCGCATCCGCCTTTAATTCTTCAAGCAAAGCGCCAATGTCGGTAGCTTCTGCGACCTCACCCGCATCACCACGGGCGAAGGCAAGATAGGCCTCCAGCATTCGCTGCATTTCTTCGACATCTTTCTGGATCGCTTCAAACTCGGGGCCTTCGCCAAGCAAAGCGAGGGAGAGTTTGAAACGCGTCAGCACGGTGCGCAAATCGTGGCTCACGCCATTGAGCATGGCCGTGCGCTGCTCCATGGCACGCTCGATGCGCCGCTTCATTTCAATGAATGCGTAACCCGCTTGGCGCACTTCGCGTGCACCATGGGGCCGCCATTCCGCATCACGCCCCTTACCGAAATCCTGCGCGGCCTGTGCGAGCCGCAAGATCGGTCGGATCTGGTTGCGCAAGAAAGCAATGGAGACAGCCAGCAACACCAAAGATGTGCCCACCATCCAGACCAGAAAGATATGCGAATTCGAAGCATAGGCCGCATTACGACGCGCCACCACGCGCATCATGGAATCTTCGAGCTGGATGCGGATTTCAACCAAGCTCGATTTGCCCACCGTATCGATCCAGAAGGGCCTGCGGATTTGCGTCGAGATTTCGCGCGACAAGGCCTGATCGAGAATCGAGAAGAAGGGCTTTGGCAAAGTGGGGGGCAAAGGCTCGCGGACCGAAAATTGCACATCAAGCCCCATGCGGCTGGAGGCGATCTTCTGCAATTGCGCGACATTGTCCGGCGAAGGGTTAGCGCGATAGAGATCGGCAATGCTCGCGATGTCTTGCACCACCGCTGTCGACAGACGGAAGGTGACGAGCTGCCAGTGCCGCTCCATGAAAAAATAAGCAATCGCCGACTGCAAAATCACCATCGGCACGATGACGATCAAGAGCGAGCGCGCATAAAGCCCTTTGGGCATATAATCGGCGACATTACGCGCAAAATTCTGCCATGCGGCGCGCGACTTCGCGAGTGAATTTGGCAGAGAGAGGCTCATCGCGCGCGTCTCCTCACCGATCCAGCATCAAGCGATAGCCCGCGCCGCGCGCGGTTTGCAGATAATGCGGATTGGTCAAATCAATCTCGATCTTGCGACGCAAGCGGTTGATCTGCACATCCACTGTGCGCTCGTTATTGGCCCCGTTATCGCCCGCCAAAGTGTCGCGCGACACGGGTTCACCCGCTGCATTGGCCAGCAAACGAAGCATGAAGCGCTCACGATCGGTCAGGCGGATGATCTCCTCGCCCTGGCGCAATTCACCGCGCTCCAGATGAAAGGTGAAGTCGCCAAAGCGCACACTCGGCACACTCGCCACCACCGGCTCATCGGCGCGCGCCACCGTGCGGCGCAGGATGGAGGCAATGCGCAGCGACAATTCTTTCGGCTCGAAGGGTTTGGCCAGATAATCATCCGCGCCCACTTCAAGCCCGCGGACGCGATCATCAATATCGGTGCGCGCCGTCAGCATGAGGATCGGCACATCCGACTCCTCGCGGAATTTTTCAGCAAATTCGAGACCCGTCTCGCCGGGCATCATCACATCGAGAATGATCAGATCGAAAGACAGGGCGCGCAATTTGGCGCGCGCTTCTTCAGCCGTGCCTGCGGGCGTGACGCGATAGCCTTGGCCCGTGAGATAGCGCGCGATCAAAGCGCGAATGCGCCGATCATCATCGACGACAAGCAGATGCGGCGCATCGTCGGATAAAGCTGGCGCAGAACTGGCGAGCGCCTCGTTCATTTTGTCTCCTCGCGCGGCTTGCCCCAGACAAGCGACGTGACTTTGTCCCTTTGTACAGGGTCAATCATAGCGATGAGAAAGTCGATAGCCGGCTCTTTGGCATCTTTGGGCAATTCGCTGAGCGCGCGCTCGAAGCGCTGGCTTTGCAGATCGGAGAGGTCCTTGGCGAGCCGCCGCCCTTTGACGGTCGGGAACAAGAGCCGCTGGCGGCGATCCGTCACGCCGGGGCGGGCTTCCACATAGCCCTTGTCCAGAAGCTCTTTGAGCACACGGTTGAGGCTCTGTTTGGTAATGCCCAGAATATCGAGCAATTCAGCGATCATCAGGCCGGGCTGGCGATTGACGAAATGCAGCACGCGGTGATGGGCGCGGCCAAAGCCAATATCTTCCAGAAGGCGGTCGGCATCGCTGACGAAATCGCGATAGGCGAAAAAGAACAATTCGATCAGGTCGAACATGGGCGCAGATTCTTGCGCCGCGTCATGGCCGGGAACACGCGATTTCAGGGCCTGATCCATCAACCTATCCCTTTTACGTCAGCCATATTGACATATTTCAGGTTGGTGGGTAATCGTCAAGACCCGCTTAAGCCCCAAAAACGGGCGAAACACTCGAAAAATCAGTGAGACGTGTCCATGTCAGTTCTGCCCTTCGACCAGCGTGACGGCTTCATTTGGATGAACGGCGCGCTTGCGCCCTGGAAGGATGCCAAGCTTCACGTTCTCTCGCATGGCTTGCATTACGCCTCCTGCGTATTTGAGGGCGAGCGCGCTTATGGCGGCAAGATTTTCAAGATCACCGAACATTCTGAGCGCTTCCGCAATTCAGCCGAGCTGCTCGATTTCGAGATCCCCTATTCGGTTGCCGAACTCGATGCGGCAAAGCGCCTGACGGTCGAGAAGAATGGCTTCCAGAACTGCTACGTTCGCCCTGTCGCTTGGCGCGGCTCGGAAATGATGGCGGTGGCTGCACAAAACGCCACGATCAATGTCGCGATTGCGGTGTGGGATTGGCCGAGCATGTTCGACGTCAATCAGAAAATGAAGGGCATCAAGCTCGACATTGCCGATTATCGCCGCCCCGACCCGATGACGGCGCCCTGCCATTCCAAGGCGGCTGGTCTCTACATGATCTGCACGATCAGCAAGCACCGCGCCGAGCGCAAGGGCTTTGCCGATGCCATGATGCTCGACTGGCAAGGCCGCGTGGCCGAATGCACGGGCGCGAATATTTTCTTCACGCAGGGCGGCAAGATTCATACGCCCATCGCCGATTGCTTCCTCGATGGCATCACGCGCCGCACGGTGATTGATCTGGCCAAGCGCCGCGGCATTGAAGTAATCGAACGGCGCATCATGCCGGATGAATTGGCGAGCCTAGAAGAGTGCTTCATCTGCGGCACAGGCGCTGAAGTGACGCCGGTCTCGCAAGTCGGCCCTTACAATTTCACGCCCGGTGCGATCTCCCGCCAGCTGATCGAAGACTACACAGCTGCCGTGAACGCCTAACAAAAAGCCGCCACCTCCCCGTCATTGCGAGGAGGCCACAGGCCGACGTGGCAATCCAGAAGCAGCGCATGAGGCTTCTGGTTTGCTTCGCTCCGCTCGCAATGACGGCTTACTTCCAGCGCTCCAGCGCTTTGTCGTCGGCATCCTTCGCCTCGACCCATTCGCCTTGCGAACCGTCGACCTTGTGCTCGCGCTTCCAGAAGGGCGCCGAGGTCTTCAAAAAATCCATGATGAATTCGCAGGCCGCAAAGGCCTCGCCGCGATGCCCACCCGAGACAGCGACAAAAACAATGCGCTCTCCGGGCATGATCTTGCCATAGCGATGCAACACCGTAATGCCCTGCACAGGCCAGCGCTTACGCGCCTCATCAACAATGCGCTGCAATTCTTTTTCGGCCATGCCGGGATAATGTTCGAGCTCGAGAGCTGACAGCGCACCCTCTTCATGGCGGCAAAAGCCCGTGAAAGTCGTCAGCGCGCCCACATCCGGTCGCCCTTTGGTCAGCGCATCCGCTTCCGCCTGCGGATCGAAATCCTCGCGCTGGATGCGGATCACCGTCGACATATCAGCCACCTGTCATCGGCGGGAAGAAAGCAATCTCGCGCGCATCGGCAATCGGTGTGTCATGCTTCACATGCGTCTGGTCAATCGCAACGCGAATGACATGACCATTCTCGAAAGCATAGGCATATTCTTCGCCCCGACCTTTCAACCAAGCGATCAGATCGGCCACCGTGATGACGGAGGCTGGCGGTGTGAGGATCTCTTCGGGCTTGCCCACGCGCTCACGCACCCAAGCGAAATAGACGGCTTTCATGCGCCTGCCTCAGTCAACATGTTTCAGACCGGACTTCATATAGTCATAGCCTGTGTAAAGCGTCAGCAAAGCGGCTGTCCAAAGCAGCGTCAGGCCGATGGCGACGCAACCGGGCAAAACGTCTTCACCCGCGGGACCCGCAATCAAAAAGCCGAGCGAGAGAAGTTGCACCGTTGTTTTATATTTCGCGACCCGCGTGACAGGCACGGAGACACGCAGCTCTGCCAAAAATTCACGCAAGCCCGAGACCAGAATCTCACGGCAGAGAATGACAATCGCTGCCCAAATATCCCAACTCTTGATCGATTGCGTCGCGACCAGAACCAGAAGGCAGGCGGCAACCAAAAGCTTGTCGGCAATCGGATCCAGCATGCGACCAAGCGAGCTCTGCTGATCCATGGTGCGGGCGAAATAGCCGTCAAAAAAGTCTGTGATGGCGGCAGCGGCAAAGACGCCCAGCGCCGTCCAGCGGACCCAATGCAGCTCGGACCAGAACATAAGCGAGACCACCACGGGAACAGCCGCGAGGCGCCCGTAGGTGAGAATGTTGGGCAGGCTCCAGATGCCGCCCTTTTTGATGGTCGCTGTTGTCATGACGAGCGCAGGGAAACAGCGTGGCGTGGCCCGCGTCAAGCCACCAATGGGTGAAAGACCGCTGATCGGCCCCTCACCTGTGTGCGGGCTCAGCCTTTATCGTGGAAAAAGTCATAGACGAGCTTGGCCGTGGCGGCGTTGATGCCTGGCACTTTCTCCAGATCGGCAAGCCCGGCGCGAGAAATGGCCTTGGCCGTGCCAAAGGCATGGAGCAGTGCCCGCTTGCGGGCCGGGCCGACGCCTGCGATTTCCTCCAGCGGGGATTTGGTGAAATCCTTCTTACGCCGTGCCCGATGTGTGCCAATGGCAAAGCGATGCGCCTCATCACGCAAACGCTGGACGAAATAAAGGGCCGGATCGCGCGGGGGCAGACGGAACGGTTCTTTGCCGGGCACGAAAAACATCTCGCGTCCCGCATCGCGGTCAACGCCCTTGGCGATGGAAGCCACAGCGACACCCTCAACACCGAGTTCTGCCAAAATCTCTTGCGCGACTTGAAACTGCCCGCGGCCACCATCGATCAGAATGAGATCGGGACGCGATGGAAAGATATCTGCATTTTCTTCTGTCTCGGGCGCGGGCGCAGGCGCTTCGGCGCCCTCATCCTTGACCAGCCGCGCGAAACGGCGGCGCAAGACTTCGCGCATCATGCCGTAATCATCACCCGGCGTGAGATCATCGCCCTTGATATTGAAGGTGCGGTAATGACTTTTCATAAAGCCTTGCGGACCAGCCACCACCATACCGCCCACCGCATTCGTGCCCATGATGTGTGAATTGTCATAGACTTCGACACGACGCAGTTTTTTCTCGATGGCAAAGACGCCCGCCAAGGCTTCAAGCAACTTCGTCTGCGCGGAGGTTTCTGCGAGTTTGCGCCCGATTGTCTCGCGGCCATTCTTGCTGGCATGTTCGACAAGCTCACGGCGCTCGCCACGCTGCGGGACTGCCACTTCCACCTTGCGGCCAGCCCGCGCGGTCAGTGCTTCTTCAAGCAGCTCGCGGCTTTCCACATCATGCGAAAGCAGGACGAGACGGGCGGGCGGCTTGTCGGCATAAAACTGTGCGAGAAAAGCATCAAGCACTTCAGCTTCGCCCATGCTTTTATCCGCACGCGGGAAATAAGCGCGATTGCCCCAGTTCTGGAACGTGCGGAAGAAGAAGACTTCAACACAGAATTGCCCAGCCTGCTCGACAATGGCAAAGACATCGGCCTCTTCCACCGTGCGCGGATTGATGCCCTGCTCGCCCTGAATGGCAGAAAGCGCGGCAATACGATCGCGCAGCCGTGCAGCGCGCTCGAATTCCAGCGCCTCTGAAGCTTGAGTCATGTCACTGGCAAGATGCTCACGTACAGCGCGGCTTTTGCCAGACAGGAAATCGCGCGCTTCATTGGCGAGCGCTGCATAATCATCCTGCGCAATCTCACCTGTGCAGGGCCCCGCGCAGCGCTTGATCTGATAGAGCAAGCAGGGCCGCGTCCGGTTTTCGTAATAGGAATCTGTGCAAGAGCGCAGCAAAAAGGCGCGCTGCAAGGCATTCAAAGTTCGATTGACTGCCCAGACACTCGCAAAGGGGCCGAAATAATCACCTTTGCGCGAACGCGCACCGCGATGTTTCGTCAATTGCGGCGCATCATGATCACGCGTCAGCAAAATATAGGGAAACGACTTGTCGTCGCGCATCAGTACATTGAAGCGGGGCTTCATCTGCTTGATGTAATTGGTTTCGAGCAGCAGCGCTTCCGTCTCGGTCGCTGTCGAGACAAAGACCATCGAGCTGGTGAGTGAAATCATCCGCGCAATGCGGCCATTATGGCCGGACCCGCGCGCATAAGAGGCGATGCGTTTTTTCACGCTCTTCGCCTTGCCGACATAGAGCACTTCGCCATCAGCCGAGATCATGCGGTAGACGCCGGGCCCCGTTGGCGCATCGCGCAAATAGGATTTGATGACATCGGCCCCGCGCTGGACCGAGGCCGGCACCGCCTCGCCTTCTGCCGCCAGATCAAGCGGGCCTGCCAATTCCTCGTCCGCCTCCGCAGAATCGCCCCCCTCTTCGCCCGGCATGGCAAAGGCAGCCTCCCCATCCTCGGGGGGCGTCAGATCATCCAGCTCGGGTTTGGGTCGGCGGCTCATGCCCGACATCTAGGCACAGACCGGGCCCAAAGAAAGCCTTGAGCGTCGGGGAATGCTCATGTTTTCCGGTGGATCACGCGTGCGCGCGGCAAGGTTTGGTTGTTTGGGCCCGGCAAGCTTGCTAAACCCCGCCCAACATGGCCAGCACGGGCAAGGGGTTCCGATATGAGCGACATCAAACTTCTCGCAGGAAACTCCAACCGGGCACTCGCCGATTCCATTGCCGCCTATCTCGGCGTGCCGATGACCAAGTGTCAGGTCCGGCGCTTCGCCGACATGGAAATCTTCGTCGAAATTCAGGAAAACGTCCGCGGGCAGGACACGTTCATCATCCAGTCGACATCCTTTCCGGCCAACGACCATCTGATGGAACTGCTGATCATGACGGATGCGTTGCGCCGCGCATCCGCCCGCCGCATCACTGCAGTCGTTCCCTATTTCGGTTACGCCCGTCAGGACCGCAAACCAGCTCCGCGCGCACCGATCTCGGCCAAGCTCGTCTCCAACCTGATCACCCGCGCGGGCGTTGACCGCGTACTGACGGTCGATCTGCATGCCGGCCAGATTCAGGGCTTCTTTGATATTCCAACCGACAATCTGTTCGGCGCGCCCGTCATGGTGCGCGACATCAAGGAACGTCTCGATCTCAACAATGTCATGGTGATTTCACCTGACGTCGGCGGCGTGGTGCGTGCGCGCGCGCTCGCCAAACGCATTGATGCGCCGCTCGCTATCGTCGACAAACGCCGCGAGCGCGCTGGCGAATCCGAAGTCATGAATGTCATCGGCGACGTGTCAGGCAAAAGCTGCATTCTGGTAGATGATATCGTCGATTCCGGCGGCACGCTCTGCAATGCGGCTGAAGCTCTTCTGGCGCGCGGCGCCAAAGAAGTGCGCGCCTATATTACCCACGGCGTGCTCTCGGGCGGCGCTGTGGCGCGCATCTCCTCGTCCAAGCTGAAGGAATTGGTCGTCACCGATTCCATCCAACCGACGGAAGCTGTGCGGGTCGCGAGCAATATCCGCGTCATCTCCATCGCCCCCCTGATGGGCGAAGCCATTGCCCGCACTGCGAAGGAAGAATCGGTCTCGAGCCTTTTTGATTGAGAAAGGCGCCCTGTCAGCTCTTCTGAATGAAGGTGACACCCGGAAAGCCATCAAAATGCGCATCACAGGTGAGCAGCTCGAAACCAGACAGATGCGCCGTTGCAAAGATAATAGCGTCTGCAGTCGCCAATTGATGCTTGCGCGAGAGCTCTGCCGCCAAAAGGGCGATGCGCGTATCCAGCGCGACCACGTGGCATTTTTCCGTATAGGCTAAAACCTCGTCGGCCACGTCTTCGCCGCAGGTGCGCAATAGCCATTTGGTCAGCTCAAGCTGAACAAGCGTGGGAACCACAATTTCCTCGCGCTTGGGCAACAGGGCCTCGATGCGCTGCCCCACAGGACTATCGGTCAACCATTCGATCCAGCTGGACGTGTCGACCACGATCATCAGAAACGGTCCGTACGATCACGGTAGTCGCTCACGTCCGCCCCTTTGGCAATTCCGCGCAGCCGCGCGCGGTCTGGCACCGGCATGACCAGCACACCCTTGCCCTTGGGGATAAAGACAAACTCCTGCCCAGCCTGCCAACCTTGGCCCTCACGAACCGGCTTGGGGATGGAAATCTGGAATTTGCTGCTCAAAGTGGCGGTATCAGACATCTTACAAATCCATGATCGATACTTATTTTGTAAGAATAACATCTCCTCCCCTATACGGGAAGCCCCCACCATTGCCACTCCGGCCCTTTTCCCTTAAACACCGCCCTGCTCCCGCCGACACCCTTGGAGGCACGGGAGTATTTTTGTTTAAGTAAGGACCAAACCAATGGCAGCAGCAACCAAACAGCTGGCAGCCACGGTCCGCAGCGGGACTGGCAAGGGGGCCGCCCGCAGCGTACGCCGTGAAGGCCGTGTTCCGGGCGTGATTTATGGTGGCGGCGTCGACGCCGAAGCCATCTCGCTCGATTACCGTGAAATCAACAAGCTGATCTATGCGGGTCACTTCCTGACGACGATCTTCGAGATCGATCTGGGCGGCCGCAAAGAACGCGTCATTCCGCGCGATTATCAGCTCGATGTCGTCAAGGACACCCCTGTCCATGTCGACTTCTTGCGCCTGCGTCCAGGCTCGCGTCTGCGCGTCAACGTGCCGGTGCATTTCGTCAATCAGGAAACCAGCCCCGGCATCAAGAAGGGCGGCGCGCTCAACATCGTGCTGCATTCCGTCGAGATGAAGGTCCCGGCTGATCAGATCCCTGAGTCGATCAGCGCCGATCTGTCGAAGCTCGACATTGCAGAATCGCTGCACATCGGTGACGTGACGCTTCCTGAAGGCTGCAAGCCTACTCAGGCTGGCAACTTCACGATTGCCTCGATCACGCCGCCGTCAAAGGCTGAAGAAACACCTGCCGCTGCCGCTCCGGCTGCAGCTGCTCCGGCTGCCAAGAAGTAATCTTCTTCGCACCATGTTAATGTTGCCGCCCGCGCCTCTCGCGCGGGCGGTTTCATATTGAGGGGTCGAAATGCTGCTCTTTGTCGGGCTTGGCAATCCGGGCCGCCAATATGCGGGCAACCGCCACAATATCGGCTTCATGGCGATTGAAGCCATTGCACGCGCGCATAACTTTCCTGCCGCGCGGCCAAAATATCAGGCCCTTTGCACAGAAGGCACGATTGGCGCGGAACGCGTCATTCTCATGCAGCCGCAGACTTTTATGAATGAAAGCGGCCGCGCCGTTAGCGAAGCTGCACGCTTTCATAAAATAGCGCTTGAAGACATTGTCGTTTTTCACGACGAGCTTGACCTACCGCCCGCTAAATTGCGCATCAAAAAAGGCGGCGGCAATGCGGGGCACAATGGGCTTCGCTCCATTACCGCCCATATGGGCAATGATTATCGCCGCGTACGGCTGGGCATCGGCCATCCGGGCGATAAAAACCTCGTCCATTCTTTCGTGCTGAATGATTTTGGCAAAAATGAAATGAAATGGGTGGAAGCCTTGTGTGATTGCATCGCACACGATGCATCGCTGCTGGCCAAAGGCGAAGATGCGAGCTTCCAGAACCGCATCCACCTCGCGATGGATGCGGCAGGTTTCAAGGATGAGAAAATTCCTGGGCAGAAGTGATTACGCAGCCGCGCCGCAGCACTTCTTGTATTTCTTTCCAGACCCGCACGAGCACGGATCATTGCGGCCGATCTGCGGGCCTTTCACAATCGTGCGGCCCTTGGGGCGCGCGCCGTCGATAAAATACCAGCACTGGTCTTTGTCATCGAAGCGGAAGGTCGAGCGTTCGTGATGCGCTTCGCGCTCATCGCCCGCGCGCGTGAAATGCGCGACGAATTCCACAATGCCCGTCTTGTTGCCCGGACGGCCTTCGACCGTCTCGACAATATCAAGTCCATGCCATTCGCTTTCGCGCGCCCAAGCTTCCAGCGAGCCACGCTCGATGTCGCCGCGGGCTTCAGGGGCAACCGAGTCGATCAGATAATCGATCTTGCCGGTAGCAAAGGCCGAATAGCGGGCACGCATCAGAGCTTCCGCGCTCGGCGCCTTGGCGGCACCCGTCAGATAGGGCTCGCAGCAGTCCGCGAAGGGGAGGGTTTTCTCGGCCGTCTTGCGGCAGGGGCAAGTGATCTGTGTCATGGAGCGCAGATAGCCCGCCAAAAGGCTCCGAAGCAAGGGGAGCACCTTGCCTTTTCCCCGCCTGCGTTCCATAGGACAGGGCAATTCGGGCGTCTTGCCCTCCCCCAAAACTATCGAGACCATCATGGGCTTTAAATGCGGCATCGTTGGCCTGCCGAATGTCGGCAAGTCGACCCTCTTCAACGCCCTCACGCAGACGGCCGCCGCGCAAGCGGCCAATTACCCTTTCTGCACCATCGAGCCCAACGTCGGTGACGTCGCAGTGCCGGACACGCGGCTTGAAAAGCTCGCCGCCATTGCCGGCTCCAAGGAAATCATCCCGACCCGCCTGACCTTCGTCGATATTGCCGGCCTCGTGCGCGGCGCCTCCAAGGGTGAAGGTCTCGGCAACCAGTTTCTGGCCAACATCCGCGAATGCGATGCCGTTGCCCATGTCGTGCGCTGCTTTGAAGACACAGACATTACCCATGTCGAGGGCAAGATTGATCCGCTCGCCGATATCGAAATCATCGAAACCGAATTGATGCTGGCCGATCTCGAAAGCCTCGAGAAACGCGTCACCAATACGGAGAAGAAAGCCAAGGGCGGCGACAAAGAAGCCAAGGAGCTTCTCGATCTGATGAACCGCTGCCTCGTCCTGCTGCGCGACGGCAAGCCTGCACGCATGGTCGAGCGCACAGCCGAAGAGCGCAAATTGTTTGAAGGCTTGGGCCTGCTGTCCTCCAAACCCGTTCTCTACGTCTGCAATGTCGAAGAAGCCTCAGCCGACAAGGGCAATGGCTTTTCCGCCAAAGTCGCTGCGCGCGCCAAGGAAGAAGGCGCAGTCGCTGTTGTCGTCTCGGCCAAGATCGAGAGCGAGATTGCCGTTTTGCCAGCTGACGAACAAAGAGATTATCTCGAAGCCGTCGGCCTTGAAGAGCCCGGCCTCAACCGCGTCATTCGCGCGGGCTATCAGCTCTTGGGGTTGGTGACTTATTTCACCGTTGGCCCGAAAGAAGCCCGCGCCTGGACGATTGAAAAGGGCACGAAAGCCCCGCAAGCCGCCGGCGTCATCCATACGGATTTCGAAAAAGGCTTCATCCGTTCGGAAACTGTTGCTTACGAAGATTATGTCGCCTTCAATGGCGAAGCAGGGGCCCGCGAAGCCGGAAAATTCCGGCTCGAAGGCAAAGAATATGTGGTGCAGGACGGCGACTGCCTTCACTTCCGTTTCGCGAATTGAAGATTTGCGCGCCGCCATTTGAACTGGCGATGCCATGAACACGGGCAAGCAGCTTTTTTTCGAAGACTTCCCCGCAGGAAGCCGACTCGAATTCGGCCAATATGCGATCACCAAAGACGAAGTGATCGCCTTTGCGAGCGCCTTCGATCCGCAGCCTTTTCATCTGGACGAAGCTGCCGCCCAGCGCTCCATGCTCGGCGGTCTTGCAGCATCAGGTTGGCACACATGCGCCATTGGCATGCGGCTTATTTGCGACGGCTTTCTCAACATCACCGATGGGCGCGGCGCGCCCGGCATTGAAGAGGTCAAATGGCTGAAGCCTGTTCGGCCCGGCATGATCTTGTCGATGCAAGCTGATGTCATCTCGGCACGCGTCTCGCAGTCACGCCCCTCGATTGGCATTGTGCAATTCCGTCTCACTTTGAGCGATCAAACGGGCACTGCCGTCATGGTGCAAGACAATGCCATTATGATCGGTAAGCGCGGCGCCAAACGCCAAGCCCATCCCAATCTGAAGCGTGAAAGCGCGACGCCCTTCCTGCCCTTTGATGAAGCCGGCACCATTCCGCCTTTTGCCGACATGCAAACAGGCCAGCGCATCGTGCTCGGCAGCATGTCATTTTCTGAAAGCGCCGTGATTGAATTTGCGCGCCGCTATGACCCGCAAGATTTTCATCTCGATCATGAAGCGGCACTGAACGGCCCCTTTGGAGCACTTGCTGCTTCTGGCTGGCACACAGCCGCTTGCTGGATGCGCTGCTTTATCGACACGGTTCAGCGCAGCGGCTCTGCCGTGCAACCCGGCCCCTCGCCCGGCTTTACAAATCTGCGCTGGCTGAAGCCCGTCTATGCGGGCGACACAATCACCTATGATACGCGCGCGATTGAAAAACGCCTCACCTCACGACCCGGCTGGGGATTGGTGAAAGCCAAGAACACCGGCATCAACCAACATGGCGCTGCTGTGTTTGAATTTGAAAGCGTGAATTTCTGGAAGGTGGCGTGACATATCTAGTCACGTCATTGCGAGCGCAAGCGAAGCAATCCAGAAGCCTCACTTGCAGCCCCTGGATTGCTTCGTCACTACGTTCCTCGCAATGACGAAGCTAGGGCTTAATGCCCTTCGAACTTCACCAGCGTGCGCACAGGCACGCCGAGTGCCTCGATCTTTTTCGCGCCACCCAGCTCCGGCAGATCAATCACAAAGCAAGCAGCCACAACTTCTGCGCCCATTTGCTGCAGCAGTTTCACCGCGCCCTCCGCTGTGCCGCCCGTCGCGATCAAATCGTCAACCAAAATCACACGCTCGCCCTTCACAATGGCATCTGTATGCATTTCCATTTCATCGACGCCATATTCCAGCGAATAGGCAATCGAGACAGTCGTAAACGGCAGCTTGCCTTTTTTGCGGATCGGCACAAAGCCAGCCGATAATTGGTGCGCCACAGCGCCACCTAAAATAAAGCCACGCGCTTCCATGCCCGCGACCTTATCCATCTTCGTGCCCGCCCATGGCTGGACCAATTCATCCACAGCGCGGCGAAAGGCGCGCGGATTGCCGAGCAGCGTCGTGATGTCACGAAACATGATGCCCGCTTTGGGATAATCCGGAATCGTGCGGATCGCATCCCGCAAGTCGTGTTCGATGGTCATTCTGTTTCGTCCTTCAACGCGCGTTCACGCGAGCCATGATGGCATCAAGCTTTTTGAGCAGATCGGGGTCGCGCACCGCGGGCGCCGTCATAATCGCATTGTCGAGCGCGCGGTCAGAACCCACCGGACAGGCCTGATGCTCTTTCGGGAAATCCGTGATCAATCGCGCCAATAGTTTTGCCGCCTTGGCCGCATTTTCATGCACGACTTTAATAACAGCGGCCACATCCACTTCGTCATGGTCGGGATGCCAGCAATCGAAATCCGTCACCATGGCGACCGTCGCATAAGAGATTTCAGCCTCGCGCGCGAGCTTGGCTTCGGGCATAGCCGTCATGCCAATGACATGGCAGCCCATGGCCTTATAGGCGAGCGATTCCGCAAGAGATGAAAATTGCGGGCCTTCCATACAGACATAAGTGCCACCGCGCACGACATGGATGCCCTCATCACGCGCAGCCGCCTCAATACAATCCTGCAATTTGGGCGCAACCGGATGGGCCATGGAGACATGCGCCACACAGCCATTGCCGAAGAAGGAGGAGGCGCGCCCATGCGTGCGGTCGATAAACTGATCGACGAGCACGAATGTGCCCGGCGCCAGCTCCTCGCGAAACGAGCCGCAGGCAGACACCGAGACGATATCGGTCACGCCGACCCGCTTCAGCGCATCAATATTGGCGCGGTAATTGATGCCTGATGGCGAGAGACGATGGCCGCGCCCATGGCGTGGCAGAAAGACGGCATCCGTCCCGCCAATGCGGCCAAAGCGCAGAGCGTCAGACGGTTCGCCCCATGGCGTTTTGACGCGCTCCTCACGCAGATCCTTCAGGCCCGGCAGATCGTAAATCCCCGAGCCGCCAATAATACCGATCAATGCTTTGGTCATAGACAGATTCCTTTTGACCCAGCTTCGCCGAGCGGTCGGGGGCAAAGCAAGGCTGTAATGTGCCAATCGTGACTTGCTATCGCGCTTTTTAAGCGCATGAATCCATCCAGAGTGAAGCAGGAGATCGTGATGCATTATTTTCGCCGCAAGGGTTGGGAAATTGCCGAGCGCCATGCCACGCCCGAATCCCTGTTTTTGAACCGCCGCGCGCTTCTGGGGGCGGGCGCAGGCGCCATTGCCACGAGCGCTTTGCCTGCATTGGCGCAAGCACAAGAAGCCGATCCCTCCGCCAGCCTGTATCCGGCGCGGCGCAATGAGGCTTTCAAGCTCGACCGTGAAGTCACGGCGGAAAAGCTCAACGGACAATATAATAATTTTTACGAATTCGGCATGGACAAGCGCATCTTCACGCGCGTGGATACGCTGAAGACGCGACCATGGGAAATTGCCATCGACGGTCTGGTCGAAAAGCCCTTCAAAATTGCGATCGATGATCTGCTGAAGAAAGTCCAACTCGAAGAGCGGTTGTATCGCCATCGTTGTGTCGAGGCTTGGTCGATGACCGTGCCATGGACGGGCTTCACGCTGAAGCAATTGGTCGATCTCGCCAAGCCGACATCAGGCGCCAAATATGTGCGCCTCGAAACTTTCCTTGATCCGAAAATGGGGCCGGGCCAGAAGCAGAGCTGGTATCCATGGCCCTATGTCGAAGGTCTTTACATGGCCGAAGCGACCAATGATCTGACACTTATGGTGACGGGTGCTTATGGCAAGCCGCTCGCCAAACAATTCGGCGCACCGATCCGCCTGCACACGCCGTGGAAATACGGCTTCAAATCGGTGAAGTCGATTACGCGCGTTTCTTTTGTCGATACACAGCCTAAAAATTTCTGGCAGTCACTGCAGGCTTCCGAATATGGCTTCTGGGCCAATGTGAATCCGGAAGTCGCCCATCCGCGCTGGTCGCAAGCCACCGAAGAAGTGCTCGGCACAGGCAGCCGCATTCCGACGACTTTGTTCAACGGCTATGGCGAACAGGTCGCCGATCTCTACAAGGGGATGGAGAACGAGAAGATCTGGTTCTAGTCCGTCATTGCGAGCGTAGCGAGGCAAACCAGAGCCCTACGTGCGGCCTTCTGGGTTGCTTCGCCTTCGGCTCGCAATGACGCCTCAGAAATCCCAGCGCTGTGCGCTGGTGACCAGAAAGTCGCGGAACACCTGAATACGCGCGACGTTTTTCAATTCTTCCGGATAGACCAGATAGCAATCAAGCTCCGGCATATCGGCTTCGGGCAAAATCCGCACGAGCGTGGAATCTGGCCCGACCAGATAATCCGGCAGAACTGAAATGCCAGCACCCGCTTCCACCGCATGCCGAAGCGCTGGAATGTTATTGCACGTCATGGCTGATGGTCGCGGTGAGCGCGCAGCGCGACCCGCATATTGGAGCGAATTGATATTCGTCAGATAATGTGCGGACGAGGCGCCATAAGTCAGAATGCGGTGCTTATCGAGATCATCAAGTGATTTGGGCTGGCCATAGCGCTTCAAATAGCTTGCCGCCGCATAAGCATGAAAATGCATCGTAAAGAGCCGCCGCCGGATCAGATCGGGCTGCACGGGTTCGCGCACACGCAAAGCCATATCTGCTTCGCGCATACCGATATCCAATTCATCATCCGACAAGATCAGATTGAGTTCGATATCGGGGTAAAGCTCCAAAAAATCCGCAATGCGCGGTGTTAGCCATTCCGAGCCCACACCAATCGTGGTGGTGACGCGCAGCAAACCATGCGGGCGTTCGCGATTGTCAGACAGGCGCATGCGTGTCGCATCGAGTTTCTGCCAGACATCTTTCACTGTGCGAAACAGCAACTCGCCTTGTTCGGTCAGGATCAACCCGCGCGCGTGACGATGGAACAAAGGCACTTTCAGATCTTGCTCAAGCGCACTGACCTGCCGACTCACAGCCGATTGGCTCAAACCCAAAGCATCACCGGCATGGGTGAAGGAGCCCGCTTCGGCAGCCGCATGAAAAATGCGCAGCTTGTCCCAATCCACGGGCGCGTCCTTTCGCTTTATTCCGCCGCTTGCGCTTTGGGTTGCACGGACAGCCAACGCTCGGCTT
The DNA here is from genome assembly GCA_947452455.1 of Beijerinckiaceae bacterium. GTDB lineage: Bacteria > Pseudomonadota > Alphaproteobacteria > Rhizobiales > Beijerinckiaceae > Terripilifer. The sequence goes on along the minus strand of CANGBX010000010.1, from coordinate 65,343 downwards.
CGAGCGCTGCCATGCAGCCCATGCCTGCCGCTGTCACAGCCTGACGATAAATATCATCCGTCACATCGCCCGCAGCATAAACGCCCGGCACGCTGGTCTGCGTCGAATCCGGCGCAGTCTTGATATAGCCATTGGGCTTGATCTCGAGCTGACCGGCAAAGAGCTGCGAGGCCGGCTCATGACCAATGGCCACAAACACACCATGCACGGGACGCTCGGTGATGGCGCCGCTCTTCACATTCTTCAGCTTCACATGGGTGACGCCGAGCGGTGTCGTGTCACCGCAGATTTCATCAATCGCGCTATCCCAGATGATTTCGACATTGGGCGTCTTGAAGAGACGCTCCTGCAAAATGCGCTCGGCTTTGAACGAGTCACGGCGATGCACGACCGTCACTTTGGAGGCGAGATGCGACAGATAAAGCGCTTCTTCGACCGCCGAATTGCCGCCGCCCACCACCATGACTTCTTTGCCGCGGTAGAAGAAACCATCGCAGGTCGCGCAAGCCGAAACACCAAAACCCTTGAATTTTTCTTCAGACGGAATGCCAAGCCATTTGGCTTTTGCACCCGTAGCGATCACTAGCGTGTCGGCCGTATAGACCGTGCCGCTGTCACCCCAAAGCGTGAAGGGACGCTTTGACAGATCAACCTTGGTGATGTGGTCAGAGACCATATCCGTGCCGACATGCTCGGCCTGTTTGCGCATCTGCTCCATCAGCCAGGGGCCCTGGATGGCATCGGCAAAGCCGGGGTAATTTTCGACGTCGGTCGTGATCATCAACTGGCCGCCGGGCTCGAAGCCGGAGATCATCATGGGTTTGAGCATCGCGCGGGCTGCATAGATCGCGGTCGTGTAGCCGGCGGGGCCCGAGCCAACAATAATCAAGCGCGCATGCTGAGGGGCGGTGGAGGCCATCTTAAAATCTCTGGGTATCGCGGTTTCGTGAAGCCCCGAGGGGGCACTTCGGGGCAGGAAGCGCCCCTTGGATCAGGCCTTTAGGTATAAGAATGACATGCACTGGCTGCAAGGCTCGGACAGGCTTTGACCACAGCCATAAGACCTCTGGCGAAGGGCATTGTGTCGCGAGGGCCAAAGCAGCAAAAGCTTGCCCGCCAGCGGGGGCGGCACTAGTGTGCGGCCCAATTCAAGGGCCAGAGACGCGCCCGACCCCTGATCACAAAGGCAGAGCCTCCCATGCCGGATACGAGCGCGGTTACCACCGCAGACATTATCGCCAGCTTCGCCGCGAGCATCAATGCGCGTCAGGTCTTCGAGGCCCCCTATCGCCATTGGCTGATCGACAATGTTTTTCCAGCCGCCGTGGCCGATGAGCTCGCCACCTTGCCGATCTCCGCACCCTCTCTCGCCGGCGTGTCTGGCAAGCGCGAATTGCACAATGACCAGCGCTCCTATTTCGACAAAGAGTCGATGGAGCGCTTCCCCGTCATGCGCAAAGTGGCGGAAGCTTTGCAGTCGAAAGAAGTCACGCAAGCCATTGCCACAACACTCACCGCGCCCATCGATGACACTTATCTGCGCCTCGAATATGCCGTTGATACGGATGGTTTCTGGCTGCAACCGCACACGGATCTCGGCGTGAAGAAATTCACCTGCCTGATCTATCTGTCAGACGGCCCGGGCCATGAAGATCTCGGCACTGATATTTACGCAGCCGAAGACAAGCATTTCGGTCGCTCGCCCTTCAAGCGCAATACGGCGATGATTTTCGTGCCCGGCGACAATACGTGGCACGGCTTTGAAAAGCGCACGATCCAGGGTGAACGCAAATCCGTCATTTTGAATTATGTGACGCATGATTGGCGCGCGCGCGAACAGCTGTCCTACCCGGAACAGACGGTGCGGTTGTAATCTCCAACTTCGTCATTGCGAGGAGGCCCTCAAGGGCCGACGCGGCAAACCAGAAGCCACACATGACACCTCTGGTTTGCTTCGCTCCGCTCGCAATGACGGAGCCTAAGCACCCCGAAAAGCACGATACCTTTTCACCACTTCAGCGGCGATGAGACCCGTGGCATCGACGGGGGGATAAGACCAGCGCGCGCGTGACCAACCCGCCGCACGCTCTTTCGGCAACACGCGCAGAGCGCCTGTTGCTTCGAGCTTTTCCAGAAAGCCCGACATTTTGTCAGCACCGCCTGTCGGCTCGTAAATAAAAACAGGCGCACCTGTTGAAGCCGCCTCGCCCACCATATTCACGCTATCAGCCGTGACGACCAAAGCATCAGCCTGCGCCAAAATCTGCGCATAGGGATTGTCGCCCGTACCGTCCCAGACAAAAGCGCTTGCGGCAGAGCCACTTTCTGCAACAGCAGCACGCAAGGCGCCCATCACTTCTGCGGGCGTGCGGCGAGAGGGCGTCACCATCAAGCCCTGCCCGCTGGCCAAAATATCGCGCGCAATCTCGCAAAGTGCTGCAATATCCGCAGCCTCGAAACGATGCGCGCCACTCGGCCCGCCCAGCACCATGCCCACACGCGGCTGCGGCAGCGCCGCCAAACGCGGATCAGGGTTTTGACGCGCGGCTTCGAGCACTGAGGGGCGCATATGATGGGGTGAAGTCAGCGTGACCAATACATTCTCACCGCGCAGGCGATCATGTTCGGGCACCCAGATCAGATCAGCCGCACCTGTTCCCACGCGCGGGTCTTGCAGAAAGACCGTGAACGTTTTGCCGCCCGACAATCTTTTGATGGCGCGCAGATAGGGCACCGTGGTGCGGCCAGAGGCAAAGACAATGTCGGGCAAAGGCCCATGCAATGGGCTTGCGGGATGGCGCGGATTGTCACGCGGATCAATCGGCCCCCAGGGCGCGAAAAATTCGAAGAAAGGGCGTGCTTGCACGCGGCGCATTTCGGGCTCAAGGCCCAATTCACGCGCCACGCCCATGCAATTGACTTCATGCCCGATCTTGCCCGATTGCAAAATCCAGGCACGCGTCTCGCGCGGCAGATGCACGCTCACTTGAAGGCGATAGCCGTGATTTCGTAGCTTTTGCCGCCACCCGGCGTATTCACTTCCACCGTGTCGCCGACTTTCTTGCTGATCAGCGCGCGCGCAATCGGCGAGGTGATGGAGACTTTGCCAAGCTTCACATCGGCTTCGCTTTCGCCGACGATCTGATAGGCCTTCTCTTCGTCTGTATCCTCATCAATGAGGGTGACGGTGGCGCCGAATTTGATCGTATTGCCGGAGAGCTTCGACACGTCGATGACTTCCGCGCGAGCGAGCTTGTCTTCGAGCTCGGCAATGCGGCCTTCATTCAACGACTGCGATTCCTTGGCGGCGTGATATTCCGCGTTTTCGGACAAGTCGCCATGCGAGCGCGCTTCGGAAATGGCCGCAATGATCCGCGGACGCTCTTCCTGCTGGCGACGCCGCAGCTCTTCCTCAAGAGCGACATAGCCCGGGGCGGTCATGGGAATCTTTTCCATATCCGTATCTTTCTAAAATTCACCTGTCAGGCCCGAGACCGGCAAGCCGACCCCTGACACAAAGAATCCCCGTCCGCGAGGCCGAAACCCGGCCTCCCGAACTGCGGGAATTCAGGAAAACGAGGGGGAGCGGAACCGCTCGCCTCTCGTCAGTTGAAATAGTCCTGCAAAGCGCGGACCTCAAGATCGCCGCTCTTATAGGCCTTCACGCCCTGAGCTGCAGCAATCGACCCTGCTAGAGTGGTGTAGTAGGGCACCTTATGCAAGAGGGCCGAACGGCGAAGAGAGCGGCTATCGGCCAGAGCCTGCGCCCCCTCTGTCGTGTTGAAAACCAACTGGATTCCGCCATTCTTGATGGCATCCACCACATGCGGGCGGCCTTCTGACACTTTGTTGATCTTCTCGGCCTGCACGCCCTCGCCCTCGAGGAAGCGCTGTGTCCCCCCTGTAGCCAAGATCTTGAATCCCAGATCAGACAGCATTTTCATGGTCGAGAGGATGCGCGGCTTGTCGGCATCGCGGACCGAAACGAAGACTGTCCCGGAGGTCGGGACCTTGGTGCCCCCACCCAGCTGGCTCTTGGCAAAAGCCACTTCGAAGGAGCGGTCGAGACCGATGACTTCGCCGGTCGAGCGCATTTCCGGACCCAGAACCGTGTCGACGCCGGGGAAGCGGGCGAAGGGGAATACGGCTTCCTTCACGCCCACATGGCCAAGCTCGACATGTTTCAAGCCGAAGCTCGCCAGCGGTTCGCCTGCCATAATGCGCGAAGCAATTTTGGCAATCGGCTCGCCAATCACTTTGGCCACGAAAGGCACCGTGCGCGAGGCGCGCGGATTGACTTCGAGCACATAGATCTCGCCGTCCTTCAGCGCATATTGCACATTCATCAGGCCGCCGACATTGAGCGCCAGCGCCAGTTTCGCCGTCTGCTCTTCGAGCAGTTTGAGGACGTCCTTCGACAGCGAGCGCGGCGGCAATGAGCAGGCCGAGTCACCGGAGTGAATGCCGGCTTCTTCGATATGCTCCATAATGCCCGCGATGAACACATCCTTGCCATCGCACAGGCAATCGACATCGACTTCCACTGCATCCGACAGATAGCGGTCAAACAGCAGCGGGTTTTTGCCCAGCACCGTATTGATCTGGCCTGTCTTGTCGTTGGGATAACGTGCCTTCACTTCAGCGGGCACGAGACCGGGTAGCGTACCCAGCAGATAATCATCGAATGCGGCCTCGTCACGAATGATCGCCATCGCGCGACCGCCCAACACATAAGAGGGGCGCACAACGAGCGGCAGGCCGAGCTCGGCGGCAATCAGGCGCGACTGCTCAACCGAATAAGCAATGCCATTCTTCGGCTGCTTCAGACCCAGCTTATCGAGCAGGCGCTTGAAGCGATCACGATCTTCCGCCAAGTCAATGCTATCGACGCTGGTGCCAAGGATCGGGATACCCGCTTCCTGCAAACCATGCGCAAGCTTCAGCGGCGTCTGGCCGCCGAACTGAACGATCACACCCTTCAGCGTGCCATTCATCTTTTCCTTGCGCAGAATTTCGAGAACGTCTTCCTGCGTCAACGGCTCGAAATAGAGACGATCCGACGTGTCGTAATCGGTCGAGACGGTTTCCGGATTGCAATTGACCATGATGGTTTCATAGCCTGCATCCGACAGCGCAAAGCACGCGTGGCAGCAGCAATAGTCGAATTCAATGCCCTGCCCGATGCGGTTCGGACCGCCGCCCAGAATGACGACCTTCTCGCGATTGGTCGGCTTGGCTTCACAGACGGGCTCAGACCCACCAAACGGCTTTTCATAAGTCGAATACATATAGGCCGTGGGCGAGGCGAATTCTGCCGCGCAAGTGTCAATGCGCTTGTAAACAGGATGCACGTCCAGCGCATAGCGCTTTGCACTCACCTGCTCTTCAGTGAGACCCGAGAGAGAGCTCAAACGCACATCCGAGAAACCGGCAGCCTTCAACATGCGGAAGTTCGCGGCATCGTCGGGCAGGCCGAATTGCTTCACTTTGTTTTCAAGATCAACAATCTCTTGCAGACGATCAATGAACCAATGATCGATCTTGCAGGCCTCATAGATTTCTTCATGCGACAGGCCGTGACGAAGTGCCTGCGCGACAACGAGCAAACGATCCGGTGTCGGCATGCCAAGTGCCGAGCGAATAGCGGCGCGGTCATCGCCCTGCCCCAGACCCTCGATCTCGACTTCATCGACACCCGAGAGACCGGTTTCCAGCGAGCGCAAAGCTTTTTGCAGGGATTCGCCGAAGGTGCGGCCAATCGCCATGGCTTCACCCACCGACTTCATGGCGGTGGTCAGGAGCGGCTCGGCACCGGGGAATTTTTCAAAGGCGAAGCGCGGGATTTTCGTGACGACATAATCAATCGTCGGCTCGAAAGAGGCCGGCGTTGCGCCGCCCGTAATATCATTGGCAATTTCATCGAGCGTATAGCCGACAGCGAGTTTCGCTGCGACCTTGGCAATCGGGAAACCTGTTGCCTTAGAGGCAAGCGCAGACGAGCGCGACACGCGCGGATTCATTTCAATCACGATCATACGGCCGTTTTCAGGGTTCACCGCAAACTGCACGTTCGAGCCGCCCGTTTCCACGCCGATTTCGCGCAGCACGGCGAGCGAGGCATCGCGCATGATCTGATATTCTTTGTCGGTCAGCGTCAGCGCGGGCGCAACCGTGATCGAGTCACCGGTATGCACGCCCATCGGATCGATATTTTCAATCGAGCAGACGATGATGCAATTGTCCGCCTTATCGCGGACAACTTCCATTTCATATTCTTTCCAGCCCAGCACACTCTCTTCGACCAGAACTTCATTGGTCGGCGAAGCATCAATACCGCGCTCGATGATCTCGATATATTCGGCCTTGTTATAAGCAATGCCGCCACCCGTGCCGCCCATGGTGAAAGAGGGGCGAATAATGGCCGGCAGACCAATGTCATCCATAATGTCGAGCGCTTGCGCGAGTGTCTTGATCTGGTGCGAGCGCGGCGTGTCGAGACCGATCTTGGTCATGGCATCGCGGAAGAGTTCGCGATCTTCCGCCTTGTCGATGGCCTCGGCGGTTGCACCGATCATCTCGACGTCGAATTTTTCCAGCGTGCCCATTTTCTTGAGCGACAGCGCGCAATTCAGCGCGGTCTGGCCACCCATGGTGGGGAGCAGCGCAAAGCCGCCGGGGACCGCATAGCGTTCCTTCTCGATGATCTTGGCAACAATCTCCGGCGTGATCGGCTCGACATAAGTGCGGTCAGCCATGTCGGGGTCGGTCATGATCGTGGCCGGGTTCGAATTGACCAGCACGATGCGATAACCTTCCTCGCGCAAAGCCTTGCAGGCTTGCGTGCCGGAATAGTCGAATTCGCAGGCCTGCCCGATCACGATCGGCCCCGCGCCGATGATGAGGATGGTTTTGATGTCTGTCCGCTTCGGCATGGTCGTCTTGTCTCGCATGGCGCGCGCGAGGCCTGCCTCGGCGCACAAAAAAAGGCCGCGCTGTCGGCCTCGAAATGGCCGGAGCGCGTCCTCCGAAAACCCCTTTGGGGAATCAGGCGGGAGCCCCGGCCCGAAAGTCGAGGCTGATGTAGCCCAAAAGCCGGGGGGTGGGAACCCCCGAGAACGCAGGAAGCAGCGCGATCCCCAGAGGAAACCAGCCCTTTTACTGGAGCTGGACCTTATAGGCTGCGCGACCGCCTGCGCTGGGAGGCATAGGCAGCCAAGCCCCCACAGGGGGTGGAGCGAGAGGGTCGTTGCGCTCATAGCCACGCACCACCCGCGGCAGTCCACCGCCCGGATTTGCGCCACGGGCGTAGAGCTGGACGTTGGAGATGCGCCCGCCCTCCCCGTCCGCCGGTCCAGCGCCCACAAAAGTGACCCAGTAAATGCCCGGCCGGTCGACCTTGAAAACGATTTCGCGCGGCACGATCGTGCCAGCCGGAGCATCGGCGCAGAAATCAATCGCATTGGACAGTGTCGGCAGGCGCGGCAGGCGGTCGGATTTGAGATCGCGCTCACTCACCCGCGTCGGGGAGAACCAGTCAGCCCGCTCATCCTCTCCCCGACCCATGATTTCTGGATGGAGCGAGGCAAAATCCAAATCGACATGCACTGAAATGCGCCGCGTATCAGCACCGCGCACGCGCGGAAGACGCTGCAAGGCCGCATCAAGACTAAAATAATTGCAGGCGATCGAACCAACGAGAGAAGCTCCGCTGCTGTAGCCATAGCGCAGCATGTAAAAGCCCGGCACAAGAAAAAAGGACCGCCCCATGGCGCGGTTTTCGAAAGCGCCGGCGGCTGTGCGCACATCAAGCTCGACAAAGCCCGGTCTGTTTTCAGCCCCGGCTTTATAGGTGATATTATTTTGCGGCCAGACGACCCATCCTGCGGGTGCTAAATCCCAACCGCTTTTGCCGCGAGACGGCGACAGCGTGATGGGATTGGGCCCTTCATTTGTATTGAAACGATCTTCAAACAGAAGATCATCTGTCACCCAAGGAAAATTCTGAACGACCGGGCGCTGCGTGCCATCATCTTGCGCGCAAGGCTCACGGCACACAACAATATTGGCAACAGCCGCACCAATTCCATCCGCTTTGCCCTGCGCATGAAATGCAATCCAATAATCACCGCGCGTGATGATATCGACCTTGATCACACGCTCGATCCAGCGCCCTCCGGACGAATAACAAGCATCAATGCGATTGCCTGAGGCAAAAGCCATATCGCTCGTCGGCAATCTGCCATTGTCGGGCATCAGATGCACCGAAAGCTGGCTGGTGTTTCCTGCCAATGAGCGATCACGCGTCGTCATCCACGACACATCTTCCTCGCGTGTGCTGCAAAACCAGGCAGGAGCAACCATTTCATTGCGCACTTGCTCGCGATACCAATAGCGCACCTGATGCAAGCCGGGATCAGCTGAAAACTTCTTGGCAATAAAACTATTGCCAACACCCACATCAAGCTCGACAGCGACGGTGACATTCTCTGGTTTGCCTTCACCATAACGCGATGCATCTGCCAATTGTATGATCGCGGAGCCTGCGGAGCGCAGACGCGCATTGGACAGCCAACCATTCATCGGCGCATAGGTCTTGAGACCAGAGGCGCGCACGTCAGTTTCAAACTCTTGGAAATCTTCATCGATCAAAGCGTCCCGCGCGACCCATGTTGCACGCGCATTGCCGTGCAAATTCAGATCTCGAATGCCCAACAAACGCAGAAAAATCGTGGGCTGTGCCGCATCATAATCAAAAGTGGCAATATAGGTGTTGGGCTCAAGGTCCCGCTCCAACCGGAAGCTCGTTTTGACATTACGAACATTGGGTTTTTGCGCATTGAACACCATGTCTGCGCGCCCGCGTCCGCGCTCCATCATTTCTTCTGGCTGCACATTGGGTTGGATCGCACGCAAAGCGCGGCTCTGCGCAACAGCAGCCGCAGCCGCAGATTGGGCCGCCTGATCCAGCTTCTGTTGAACTTGAAACGACATGCCATAATCAAGTGCCGTACCTGTAACGAGCGCGATAGGGATGAGCACCGCCGCGGCAACCAGCGGCAGAGTGCCAAGATGCTCCCGCATCTCTCGCAAGGATTGGACAATGCGGCTCAAGGGCATGACTGAGCCTCATTTGACGCACTTTCAATCCGCTGATCACCCGCGCGCGCTACGGCATAGGCCTCACGCACCAGAGGGCGCTGACCAATCACCGCCGTCGATGAAAAGGGCTGGTATTCATAAGCCAGTGTGACGACAAACATCACGCCCGCGCGAAACAACCGGCTCGGCAGCGTATTGCTGGCTGGCGTCTCGCCGCCCGGCGCCAGCGTGCCACACACCCGCAAGACTTGATTGGCAGCAAGAAGCGCGCGCGATTCAACCGTGCCGCCATCCCATGTCCAGAGCACTTGCGCACTCGTGCTTGCACAATCGGCCACACAAGACGGATCACTCGGCACAAAGCGCACCAGCGAGGCCTGCACACCCAAAGTCTTGCGCCATTCAGCACCTGAAAGAAGCGGCGCTTCGGGAAACAGCCAGAACAGAGCGGCCGCATCATCGCTCCAATCACGATCATGCAGCGGGATCGCGCGCTCACTCATCAATGTGACGAGACTTTCCGTCGCCGCAGTCAGATGGCGCGCAAAACGCGAATAACGATCAAACTCAGTCAAATTGACCATGGCATAGATGAGCACCAGCATGATCAGCGTGGATTCGACCAATGTCAGGCCACTCTCATCGTCACGGAAACGTCTCAGAGCGGCGCGCATATCAGCACACACCCGCGATCATGCCAGGTGCATTGCGCAGGCCGAAAGACGCCACGTAATAAACCGCACGATCAGCAAAATCGCCTGCCCAGATGCGCGACATAAACGGCGTTGGATAGGCGAGCTGAAAGATCATGACATCTTGCGCCGCACCAGAACACCAACGCGCTGCAGCCACATCCACAGGCGACACACTCGACAGAGATGCCGCAGTCGCAAGATTAACAACCACCCGCTCGCAGGTCAGCGTCGGCAAGGCAGGGCAAACAAATTGCTCGCGAAAGCTCTGTGCAGAATGGGCCTGCGGATCAATCGCACCACTGCGCAATTGGGATGCAAGCTCCCGCCCCGTAGCATCGACCTTATCGAAAACAATGGCATTGGCAGCCATATCGGCCAAGAACAGGAGCGCGAAGAGAAGCGGCCATGCCGCGAGGGCAAATTCCACCGCGACCGCGCCATCTTGAGCACGGCGAAAGGGGGTTAGACCCTTTCCGATAAGAGTAAGGCAAAAAGCCATTGTGATCTCAAAATCAACAAAACAAAAATAAAATGCCGAACACTATGACCAGAAAACACTAACTGAACTCATAACGACCCGCACAGGTTCCCTTACGACAGAATCTGGCAGCGACAATGCGTCTCTCAGATATGCGGAGGAAAAGATAAAAAAACAATGCCCCCGCAGCCCGGCAAGGATGACAAGGCCCGGCCTGCCCATTAGGAAACAGATCATGCTTCTGTCCCGCCAGATTTCCGCTTTCGTCATTGTTGGGCTTTTCGCCGTCATTGCCCATTACGGGGCTCTGATTCTTTTGGTGGAAGCTTTTCAATGGGAGCCTGTGCCCGCCACATTGATCGGCTACATCTGCGGTGGTGTGACGTCTTACAGCCTCAATCGCCGCCATACATTCGAGAGCGACCGCACGCATCGTGAAGCGATCTGGCGCTTTTGCGCCGTAGCCGCCATCGGTTTTTTGATCACAGGCGGCCTGATGTCAGTTTTTGTCGAGAAGTTTCAGATTCCATATCTACTTGCGCAAGTCGTAACGACTGGCATCGTGCAGTTCTGGAGCTTCCTGGGCAACAAGTTATGGACTTTTGGCTAAGCTTGGGTTCAACATAGCCTTATTGCGTCTCATGATTGTTTTTAAATTTTGCCCATGGAAATTTTCCGTCTGATGCTCCTTGCGACGGGCATCATAGCCCTCATCGTCATCAACTCGACCTTGTTCGTCTGGAACGAGGGCTTGCGCGTTTGGGCAAACCAGGCTGAAGACGGCTGGCACATAGAATGCCATTATTACACGCCTTTTCGCGTCTTCACGAAGCAAGTCTATCTCGGGCAGGATTGCCCGGCGCGCGTGAACGCGCCGAACTTTTCAAACCTTTACGGCCATTTCACCGTTGGCGGCATAGACGAGAGAATGGAATCGACATTGCCGCCCGTCTTCAATCCGAAGATCGTCCCGCGATCATAGAGCAGATTGAATTCGACATAGCGGCCGCGGCGCACCTGCTGTTCGTGGCGCATCTCGTCCGTCCAAGGCTTCACCATATTGGCGCGCGCAATTTGCGGATAGACCGACACGAATGTCTCGCCAACATCGCGCGTCAGGGCAAAATCCTTATCCCACGCGCTATTGTCGGTATCGCCCGCTGAATTGAGATAATCATAGAAAATACCGCCGATACCGCGTGGTTCGCTGCGATGCGGCAACCAGAAATATTCCTCGCACCAAGCTTTGTACTTGGGATAATCGGCGATCTCGTGACGGCCGCAGCAGGCTTCGAAAGCCGCATGAAAGGCTTGTGAATCCGCATCTTCCTGCGTGCGGCGCGCCATCATCACAGGCGTCAAATCTGCGCCGCCGCCAAACCAGGCTTTCGACGTCACAACAAAGCGCGTGTTCATATGCACCGTCGGTGCATTGGGGTTCCAAGGATGGGCGATCAACGAAATGCCCGACGCCCAAAAGCGGGGATCTTCGGCAGCACCTGGAATCTGTTTTGCAAATTCCGGTGCGAATGTACCGAATACGGTCGAAGTGTGGACACCGGCTTTTTCAAAGAAACGCCCGTGCAGCAGGCCCATCCGGCCACCGCCGCCCGGTGCGCCATCATGATTGTCGCGCGTCCAAGGCTTGCGCTCGAAACGGCCGGGCGCTTTGGGCGCATCTGGATGAAGATGCATGTCGGCTGTATCTTCGAGTGCTTCAAAGGCTGCGATGATTTTGTCTTGCAGGCTTTCAAACCATGCTTTTGCTTGAGCTTGACGCTGCGCCAACAAAGTTTCGGTCATTCTTCTTCCTTCCCCAATTGGCGCAAAGCCTCGCCCAAAACCATGGTCCCCGCCACGGCAACATTGAGCGAACGCAACCCCGGCCGGATGGGAATGATGACCCGCGCATCTGCGGCATCATGAACCCCATCCGGAACTCCGGCTGATTCCCGACCGACCAAGAGTATGTCCCCCGGCTGATAGGCGAAATCCCTGTAATCGACAGCCCCCTTGGTGGTCAGCAGGACGAGCCTGCGGCCCGCTTCAGCCCGCCAAGCCTCAAAAGCGGCAAAGGAGGCGTGCCGGTCAATGGGCACATGGTCGAGATAGTCCATCCCCGCCCTGCGGAAGTTCTTGTCTGTCACCGGAAAGCCCGCCGGCTCGATAATCGCGGCATCCACCCCCAGACAAGCACAGGTGCGCAGCATGGTCCCCGTATTTTGGGGGATATCGGGCTGGTAAAGGGCCAGCGTCAGGCGGCCTTGAGGGGCCGCGGGGGACAGGCGATCAGGCTCGGACATTGTCTTGCGGGGGAAGGCCTTAAGGAGGGCGTGGAAGGCTCGGGCGGGAGTAAACCATCTCACGAGCCCGTGACTATAGACAAGTGCGGCGAAGGGTGCGAAACAACGCCCGCTCGCGAGCGGATTCCCGCGCCCGAGGCCGTTTTTATGCGGCTCCGGTGGCGATGGGTCGCATTGCCGCAACCGAGCACCAGCCGTATCCAAACGGCCGGTGAGAGGTGGGCCAACCGGCCCCTTTTCAAACGTGCCCTCCGCAGGCTTTCCCCGCCAGATGGCGACGCCGGCGCGCAGAGGCAAGATGACATGGATTTGGGGGTTAATCGTGGCAGAAGCAACGACGGTCGAGCCGACCCGCAGGGATTTTCTTTATATTACCACCGGCGCAGTTGCGGCGGTTGGCGCTGGTTCAGTGGCATGGCCTCTGATCCACCAGATGAACCCCGACGCTTCGACGCTCGCTTTGGCGTCGACTGAAGTCGATCTCGCCGCGCTGCCGGAAGGCGGCATCATGACGGTGAAATGGCGCGGCAAGCCGGTGTTCGTGCGCCACCGCTCCAAGAAGGAAATTGGCGAAGCCCAAGCGACCCCGCTCGCCCAGCTTCCCGACCCGCAGAAAGATGCGGATCGCGTCAAGAAGCCGGAATGGCTGGTTGTGATCGGCGTCTGCACGCATCTTGGTTGCGTGCCGCTCGGCCATTCGGGTGACTATGACGGCTGGTTCTGCCCTTGCCATGGTTCGCACTACGATACGTCGGGTCGCATCCGTAAGGGTCCGGCACCGCGCAATCTGGAAGTGCCTGTCTACAGCTTCCTCACCGACACGAAAGTGCGTATCGGCTGATTCATTCAAACCCGGCTTCGCATCCGGGTTTCGCGCGTCGCAGCGCTGACGAGACAAAACATCGAAACGAGTGGATGACATGAGCGGACCTTCAACTTACGTCCCCAAGAGCGCCATCGGCCGCTGGTTTGAAAGCCGGCTCCCGATTATGGGCCTGATGCATTCTTCTTTCGTGGTCTACCCGACCCCGAAGAACCTCAATTACTTCTGGACCTTCGGCGGCATCCTGTCGCTGATGCTCGGCGTGCAGATCATCACCGGCATTGTGCTGGCGATGCATTATACGCCGCATGTCGATTATGCCTTCCAGTCGGTCGAGCACATCATGCGCGACGTGAACTGGGGTTGGTTCCTGCGCTACACACATGCGAATGGCGCGTCGATGTTCTTCATCGCCGTCTATATTCACATGCTGCGCGGCCTTTACTTCGGCTCTTACAAGGCGCCGCGTGAAGTGCTCTGGATCTTGGGCGTTGTGATCTTCCTGCTGATGATGGCCACCGCCTTCATGGGCTATGTTCTCCCTTGGGGCCAGATGTCCTTCTGGGGCGCAACGGTCATCACCAACCTCTTCTCGGCCATTCCGGTGGTGGGCGCATCCATCACGACCTGGTTGTGGGGTGGCTATTCGGTCGACAATCCGACGCTCAACCGCTTCTTCGCGCTCCACTACTTGCTGCCCTTCATGATCGCGGCCGTTGTCGCGCTGCACGTCTGGGCACTGCATGTGTCGGGTCAGAACAATCCGACGGGCGTGGAAGTGAAAGATGTGAAGCGCGACACCGTGCCCTTCACGCCTTACGCAACCATCAAGGATGGTTTCGCCATGGTGGTGTTCCTGGCTTTCTTCAGCTGGTTCATCTTCTATGTGCCGAACTACCTCGGCCATCCCGACAATTACATCGACGCCAACCCGATGGTGACACCCGCGCATATCGTGCCGGAATGGTACTTCCTGCCCTTCTACGCGATCCTGCGCGCCATCCCCGACAAGCTCGGCGGCGTCATTGCCATGTTTGGCTCGATTGCCGTGCTGGCCTTCCTGCCTTGGCTCGATACATCACGCGTCAAATCGGCGAGCTATCGTCCGGTCTATCGCGTCTTCTTCTGGGTCTTCGTGATTTGCGGGATTGGCCTTGGCTATCTCGGCGCCATGCCGGCAGAAGGTGGCTACGTGATCGCGTCGCGAATCTTCACCGTCTATTACTTCGCCTTCTTCCTCATCATCATGCCGCTCTTGGGCCTCTTTGAGACACCCAAGCCGCTGCCCGCTTCCATTGCGGATTCGGTGCTGGCACGTGGTGGTTCAGCGAGTGCTGCTGCGGCTGGTGCCGCACATGCACCCGAAAACAAGTAAGGCTGATCGAGGGACATGACGACAATGATCAAGACCAAACTCAGCCTCACTATCCTCGGCCTCGCGACAGCACTCGTCGCGGGTCCAGTTCTCGCCGCTGGCGGCCATGACGCTCCGCTGCCCGAGCGCCAGCCCTGGAGCTTTGCTGGACCTTTCGGCAAGTTCGACCGCGCCCAGTTGCAGCGCGGCTTCCAGGTCTATCGGGAAGTTTGCGCGAACTGCCATTCGATGAAGCGCGTGGCCTTCCGCAATCTGTCGGAAGAAGGCGGCCCGCAATTCTCGGAAGCGCAGGTCAAGGCGCTCGCCGCCGAATATAAGATCAAGGACGGCCCGAACGATTCAGGCGACATGTTTGAACGCCCCGGCCGTGCCTCGGACAAGTTCCCGGCACCTTTCGCCAACGTCGAAGCCGCGCGCGCGGCTCTTGGCGCGGCACCGCCGGACTTCTCGCTGCTCGCCAAGGCGCGCGGCTATTCGCGTGGTTTCCCGCTCTTCCTGGTTGACGCTCTGCCGATCCCAGGTGGCGCCTATCAGGAACATGGCCCCGATTACATTGTGGCTCTGATGAACGGCTATTCCAAAGCGGATGATCCGAACTGGAACGACTATATGCCGGGCAACAAGATCGCCATGGCAGCCCCGCTCGCCGATGGCGCAGTGGATTACACAGACGGTTCGCCCAAGACGCTGCTGCAATATTCGCGCGACGTTGCGGCTTTCATGATGTGGGCTGCCGAGCCGAAGCTCGAAGAACGCAAGAAGACGGGCTTCCGCGCCTTGGCCTTCCTGCTCGTCTTCGCAGGCCTGCTCTACTACACGAAGAAGAAAGTCTGGGCCGACGTCGCCCACTGATCACTGTCTTCTAGCAAGAAACAAAAGGCCCCGGTTTTCCGGGGCCTTTTTTGTTGCACGCCCCTAACCTTCTCCCAAAGGGAGAAGGTGGCGGCGGAGCCGCCGGATGAGGGGTTATAACGCCAAAAGGAAAGGCCCCGTCTCTCGACAGGGCCTATATTGATTGAGAGGCTAACCCCTCACCCCGGCGCGTGCGCGCCGACCCTCTCCCTCTTGGAGAGGGTGGTTACACCAAGCTGCCCGTGAAGCGCTGGATGCGTGTGCAGGCATCTTCGAGTGTCTGCATCGAGGCCGCGTAAGAAATGCGGAAGTTCGGGCCCAGACCAAAAGCCGTGCCGTGCACAACTGCGACGCCCTCAGCCATCAACAGCTCGGAGATAAAGTCCTCGTCATTGGCGATGACTTTGCCTTCCTTCGTCTTCTTGCCCAGCGCCTGCTGGCAGGACGGATAGACATAGAAGGCGCCTTCCGGCGTCGGGCAGGTCAGGAGATTGGCCTGATTGAGCATCGAGACCACAAGATCACGGCGCTCCTGGAAGGCGGCCTTGAACACAGGCAGATGCGCCTGCGAACCATCAAGCGCTTCCACAGCCGCCCATTGCGCAATCGAGCATGTGCCTGACGTCTGCTGGCCCTGCAGAAGGTCCATCGCCTTGATGAGCTGGTCAGGACCCGCCGCATAACCGACACGCCAGCCGGTCATGGCATAGGCCTTGGACACGCCATTCATGGTCAGTGTGCGATCCATGAGGTCGGGGCAAACCTGAGCGATGGTCGTATATTCGAAATCGCCGTAGCAAAGATGCTCATACATGTCGTCGGTGAGCACCCAGACATGCGGATGGCGCTTCAGCACGTCACCGACCGCCTGCAATTCAGCGCGCGTATAAGCAGCACCTGTCGGGTTCGACGGCGAGTTGAGGATCAGCCACTTCGTGCGCGGCGTGATCGCCTTTTCCAAAGCTTCCGGCTGCAGTTTGAAATTATGCTCCATCGTGCAAGGCACGAAGACCGGATTACCGCCGCACAGCAGCACCATGTCGGGATAGGACACCCAGTAAGGCGCGGGGATCACGACTTCATCGCCGGGGTTCATCGTCGCCATGAAAGCGTTGAACAGGACGTGCTTGCCACCGGTGCCGACGATTGTCTGCGTCCACTTATAGTCGAGACCGTTCTCGCGCTTGAACTTGCGGGCAATGGCCTCACGCAAAGGCTGGATGCCGAGCACAGGCGTATATTTCGTCTCGCCGCGCTGGATGGCGGCAATGCCAGCCTGCTTGATATTGTCCGGCGTATCGAAATCGGGCTCGCCGACCGAGAGGGAGATAATATCGCGGCCTGCATTCTTGAGGTCACGCGCTTTCTGCGTCGCCGCGATGGTCGCGGAAGGCTTTACGCGGGAAAGGGCGTCAGCAAGAAAGGCCATGATAGAACTCCGGGAAGAATCTCGTGTGGGAGGAACGGCGGAAACTAGTGCCATGCGGTAGATGGGGCAAGTGACTTATGTCCGTCATTGCGAGCGAAGCGAAGCAATCCAGAAGCCTCACGTGGGGCCTCTGGATTGCCACGTCGGCCTGCGGCCTCCTCGCAATGACGGCATTAATACGCCTGACACTGGCATCCGGATGATTCCCGCCCCATATTGCCCTCATGCCAAAGTCCCCAGCCAAGCCGCCGAAAAAACCAGCCAGCCGCACGCCTGCGAGCAAGGCAGCCAAGCCCAATGTACAGCCGCTCGGCGACCATCTGGCCGCCCTGCTCAATCCGGCTTTGGTCAAAGGTTTTGGTGAATCTCCGCAGACGGGGTTTGATTCGGGGCCCGTGACAGGGATCGACCCGAAACTGGCCGAAAGCCTTGGCCTCGACCCGACTGGCGATCTCGATTTCACGGAAAGCCGCCCCAAGCGTCAGCGCCCTCAGCGCGCGACGCTCGAAGTCTCCGGCTCGACCGCAACAGCCGAGTCGCTGAAGAGCTTGCTCGAAGCAGGCGACCCCAATCTGCGCGACGAACAGGCCTGGGTGCCCCATCGTCCGGCGCGACCCGAAAAATCCGAAGGCGGCATCAACTTTAAAATCGTCTCCGAATACGAGCCCAAGGGTGACCAGCCCGCAGCCATCGCCGAACTCGTCAAAGGCGTCGACGCGCATGAGCGCGATCAGGTGCTGCTCGGCGTCACGGGCTCCGGCAAGACTTTCACCATGGCGCAAGTGATTGTGCATACCAATCGGCCCGCGCTCATTCTCGCGCCGAATAAAACACTCGCTGCGCAGCTCTATGGCGAATTCAAAAGCTTCTTCCCCGACAATGCGGTGGAATATTTCGTCTCTTACTACGACTATTATCAGCCCGAAGCCTACGTGCCGCGCACCGACACATTCATCGAGAAAGAATCCTCGATCAATGAACAGATCGATCGCATGCGCCACGCCGCCACGCGCGCTTTGATCGAGCGCGATGATGTCATCATCGTCGCCTCCGTCTCTTGCATCTACGGTATCGGCTCGGTCGAAACCTATACGGCCATGACTTTCTCGCTGAAACTCGGCGAGCGCATCGACCAACGCCAACTCATCAATGATCTTGTCGCGCTACAATACAAACGCACGCCCGATTTCTCACGCGGCACATTCCGCGTGCGCGGCGATACGGTTGAAGTCTTTCCAGCTCACTATGAAGATCGCGCTTGGCGTATTAGCTTCTTCGGCGATGAAGTCGAAAGCCTTGCCGAATTCGATCCGTTGACGGGCAAGAAAACGCAAGACCTCGAATTTTTGAAACTCTACGCCAATTCGCATTATGTCACGCCCCGCCCAACGCTCTTGCAAGCCATCTCCGGCATCAAGAATGAAATGAAGCAGCGGCTCGAAGAGCTTTATGCACAAGGCCGCCTGCTCGAAGCGCAACGCCTCGAACAACGCACCATGTTCGATCTCGAAATGCTGGAAGCCACCGGCTCTTGCGCGGGGATTGAAAATTATTCGCGCTATCTCACCGGCCGCAAACCGGGCGAGCCGCCGCCAACCCTGTTCGAATATCTGCCCGACAATGCGCTGGTCTTTACGGACGAAAGCCATGTCACCGTGCCACAGATCGGCGGCATGTATCGCGGCGACTTCCGCCGCAAGGCGACACTCGCGGAATATGGATTCCGCTTGCCCTCCTGCCTCGACAATCGCCCCTTGCGCTTTGAGGAATGGGAGGCGATGCGCCCGCAGACTGTGCATGTGTCTGCAACACCGGGCACATGGGAAATGGAACAGACGGGCGGCGTGTTCGTCGAGCAGGTCATTCGACCGACAGGCCTGATTGATCCGCCCGTCGAAGTGCGCCCTGCGCGCATGCAGGTGGACGATGTGCTGGGAGAAATCCGCGAAACAGCGCAACGCGGTTATCGCTCGCTGATCACTGTGCTGACCAAGCGCATGGCGGAAGATCTCACCGAATATCTGCATGAAAACGGCGTGCGCGTGCGCTACATGCATTCCGATATTGATACGATCGAGCGCATCGAAATTCTGCGCGATCTGCGACTTGGTGCATTCGACGTGCTGGTCGGCATCAACCTGCTGCGCGAAGGTCTCGATATTCCCGAATGCGCCTTCGTCGGTATTCTTGATGCCGACAAGGAAGGCTTTCTGCGTTCGGAAACATCGCTCATCCAGACGATTGGCCGTGCAGCGCGAAATGTTGATGGCAAAGTCATTCTCTATGCCGATCACGTCACCGGCTCGATGGAACGCGCCATGGCCGAGACAGCGCGTCGTCGCGAGAAGCAAGAGGCCTATAACAAAGAACATGGCATCACGCCGGCGACGATCAAACGCGGCATTCAAGACATTCTGGGCTCGGTCTATGAGCAAGATCACGTCACTGTGGATGTCGGCCTCGCACATGCACCGACGGTTGGCCATAATTTCAAAGCGAATCTGGCTGATCTCGAAAAGCGCATGCGCGAGGCAGCCGCCAATCTCGAATTCGAAGAAGCAGCGCGTCTGCGCGATGAAGTGAAACGCCTGCAAGCCACCGAACTTGCGATTGGCAATGATCCGCTGGCACGCCAGCAAGCGGTGGAAGATCAAGCCGGCGGCTATCAAGGCACGCGCAAATATGGCGCGGCGGCCAATACGCCGCAGAGTTCACGAAGCCGCAAAAAATAAAGCGCCGTCATTGCGAGGAGCAAAGCGACGAAACAATCCAGTGGCCACTCGTGAGGCCTTCTGGGTTGCTTCGCTTCGCTCGCAATGACGGAGGAGAGGGTGCCCAAACGAGAACGGGCGCCTTTCGGCGCCCGTCTTTTTTCTTAAGCGACTTGCTGGATTGCGGAGAGTTTCCACTCTTCCGTCCCGCCACCTGCGCGGCGGGTGAAGGTCCAGATTTCTGTCGTCTCCGACGGCTCTGTGCGATCACCGGAAATGTACGCGCCGGTGGTGCGATCCACCATCGTGTCCATGACCGAGAAGCGCATGGCGACAGTCGCATAATCCGCATCCGTTTCACGCCAGGCTTCCGACAGATCACCCTGCAGAAGCTTCGCGCCCGAGACTTTGTTGAGCACACCCTTGCGGGCATTGTCAGCGAGGTCTTCGGCGAAATAGGACGCCATTTCCGGCGTCACGTGACGGCGCAGATGGTCCATATTTTCTTCGCCATAAGCGCTCTGGATTTCCGCCAGCTTGCGTTCGAAAGCGTTGAAATCTTCCGGCGAAATCTGCAGTTCAGCCAATTGCGCAGCAGGTGCTGCTGCAGCAGCTGCAGCAGCTGCACCGCCACCGAACATGCCGCCAAAAGCTTCACGCTGCATCGGCTGTTCCGGCGCCTGACCATGCGGGGTCGCGGCAGCCAGCTGTCCTTCGCGCTTGCGCGCGAAATAGCTGATCGCAAAGCGCACGACCAAGAAGATCAGGCCGATCTGCAAGATGAGACCCAAGAAACTCGTCAGCGAGCCGAGGCCGCTGAAGAGACCCGAGCCCGAAAGCAGGCCGAACAGGCCAGCGCCGAGAAGGCCGGCCATCAGGCCCTTGCCGAGCATGGAGCCGAAGAAACCGCCCTGCTGGGGAGCGGGCGCTGCGGGACGGGCAGCCTGCGCCGCGCCGGGCTGAGCCGCACTTGGGGCATTGGGGGTCATGGTGCGCTGCATGGGCTGTGCAGCACCGGGCGCCGTCTGGGTCGCAGGCGGTGCGGAATTGGTCTTGGAGCCGCGGCTGCCAGAGCTGCTGCCAGAGCCAGGCTTGGCCATGGCAAGAGCAGGCGCGAGCGCCAAAGTGACGGCTACCGCCATCGCAGCCATTTTGCTGGTCGAGCGACGGATGGACATGGGCATTACCTCACGGGGTAAAGCGGGCAAGACGCCCGCCCCAACAATATAGGAGGTCATCACAAGCTTTATAAGCCGACCCAGCGTCAAAATTTACGTGATCCTCGCCGCGATGCAGCAATGCCGCACCCCGTCTTTTTCAACACTTTGCCACATTTGGTTTAGCCGCCTTTAACCCTTCCCGGGCGACAAGGAAGAATGGCGCGTTGCGTATGGCCTATAGCAGCCTTGTCGGTTGCCGCTCTTGCTCTGTCCGGTTGTTCGCTGTTCCAGCGCCCGCAGAGGCCGGCTTGGCGTACCCAAGCGGAAAAAGCCTGCTTTGCCGAAAAGAAAATCCAGATGTCCTCCTTCGTCGAACTGGCGAAGGAAATCGACGGGCCCGGCATTTGCGGCCTGACCATGCCGCTGAAAGTCACGGCCCTCGCAGGTGGCACAGTCGCCCTCACCTCGACACAGACCATCGGCTGCCCGATGACAGCGGCGCTGGATCAATGGGTGAGCGAATTCGTGCAGCCCATCGCTTTGCAGCGCTTCGGCCAGCCGATTACCGAAGTAAAAAGCATGGGCTCTTACGCTTGCCGCTCGATGAACAATCAAGGCGTGCGCTTGTCAGAGCATGGCTTCGGCAATGCAATCGACATTGCCGGCTTTGTGCTGATGGATGGTCGCGAGATCACCTTTGTGCGCGATTGGACGCGCGGCAAAGAAAACGACAAAGCCTTCTTGCGCGAAATTCAGGCAGGCGCCTGCCAGATTTTTACCACCGTGCTCGCGCCGGGTTCTGACGTGTTCCACTACAATCACATGCATGTTGATCTGGCCATGCACGGCAATACGTCAGAAGGCCCACGCCGCTATTGCAAGCCGATCCCCGCACCCGGCCTTATGCCCAAACCCTTCAAGCATGATGATCTGCCCGATCCGCCGGAGCTGGATGAAGATCTCGACATTGCAGGCTTGATTGAAAAGACCGTGCCGCGCACGGCTGTGGCCGCCAACACGTCTTCGAGCCTGTCCAATGGCTCGAAGATTTCATTGGGCTTACCGCCGCCCGCACCCACACAAGCGCCGCGCGTGCGCGTGGCGCAGAATATGGTGCCTGTCGAAAGCGCGCCATTGTCGCCCAAGCCCGTGATTGATCCGCCCGCCAAAATGGCGCCACTCTCGCCACTCGATCGCTTGCTGCTCAACGGCGAATTCGTGCCCAAACGCCGCTAGGCGCGGCCATAGCCGCCACCCGTCGGCGTCTCGATGATCACCGCATCACCCGCCTGCACGGCGCGCGTGTCGCAAGCTTTCAACTCTTCCACTTGGCCATCCGCATGACGCAAAAGATTGCGTCCCAATTGTCCATCTTCGCCGCCCAATGTGCCCTTGGGCGCGATGCGACGATGATCTGACAAAATAGAAAGCTGCATGTTTTCGCGGAAGCGAATGGTGCGGCTTGTGCCATCACCCGCATTCCATTGGCCCTTGCCACCAGAGCCGCGCCGGATATGGAAATCTTCCAGCACGACCGGAAAACGCATTTCAAGAATTTCGGGGTCGGTGAGGCGCGAATTGGTCATATGCGTGTGAACGCCGGCCGCACCATCAAAGCCATCACCCGCGGGCGCGCCCGAGCAAAGTGTTTCGTAATATTGATAATCGCGATTGCCGAAAGTGAGATTGTTCATCGTGCCTTGCGCTGAACCCAAGCGGCCCAGCGCTGCAAAGAGCACATCTGTTACCGCCTGACTGGTTTCCACATTGCCCGCCACCACCGCCGCCGGATATTGCGGCGACAACATGGAGGCTTGCGGAATGATAATTTGGAGCGGGCGCAAACATCCGGCATTCATCGGCATGTCGCCACCCGCCAGCACACGGAAGACATAAAGCACAGCCGCGCGCGTCACCGGCTCGGGCGCATTGAAATTATTGGCGCGCTGCGCAGATGTGCCGGAAAAATCCACTTTGGCGCGGCGCGTTTTGGGATCAACCGTGATGCGCACATGAATTTTCGCGCCATCATCTGTCTCGATCTCGGCCTGCGCATCGCGCAATGTGCCGATGAGATCACGCACACGCGCCTCGGCATGGTCTTGCACATGGCCCATATAGGCGCGCACAACATCCCAAGAATAATCGGCAATCAGCGCATGCAATTCACCAAGGCCTTTGGCATTGGCGGCGATTTGCGCTTTGAGATCCGCGAGATTCTGTGCCGGATTGCGGGCCGGATAGCGCGCCATCAGAAGCGCTTCGAGAATAGCGCGCTCGCGAAATGCCCCACCCTCGACGATCTTCAGATTGTCGAGATAGACGCCCTCTTCTTCAATATGTGTGGCAAGAGGTGACATGGAGCCCGGCGCAATGCCGCCAACATCCGCATGATGACCGCGTGAGGCCACCCAGAACAAAATCTTTTTGCGCGAGCTATCAAAGACCGGCGTGCAAACCGTGATATCGGGCAAATGCGTGCCGCCATTATAAGGCGCGTTCAGCGCAAACACATCGCCGGGACGAATCTTGCCTTTGTTGGCGCGGATGATCGTCTCGACCGAGCGATCCATCGAACCCAGATGCACCGGCATATGCGGCGCATTGGCGACCAGATGCCCGCGCGCATCAAAAATGGCGCAGGAAAAATCAAGCCGCTCTTTGATATTCACCGAAGAGGCGGTGTTTTGCAGCACAAGACCCATCTGCTCGGCGATGGACATGAAACGCTTGTTGAAAATTTCAAGCAGCACCGGATCAGCGTGACGAGCGTTTGCTGTTTTTTTCTTCTGCGCTTTGGCGCGCGTCAGAATGACATGATCCAGAGCACTGATGGCAGCGCGCCAATCTTTCTCGATGACAATGGTCTGATGCGCCTCGATGATGAGTGCCGGACCCTTCACTTGCGCGCCGGGACGCAAAGCCTCGCGCAGCAGCACGGACGCCTTGTGCCATTGGCCTTGCGAGAAGAAGCGCGTCTTGGCCGCGGGTTTTGGCTTCTGCCCTTTGCGCAGAGGATATCGGCGCTCTTGCGGCCTCTTGCTTTTGGCAAAAGCCTCGACTGAAAGAGCATCAATCACCAATGAGGCTTTGGCATCGGCAAATCCGAAACGCGCTGCATGCAATTTTGTGAAAGCGCGCGACAGACGCGCGCACACCACGGCCTCAGCGCCGGATATTTTTTCAGACAATTCGAGCGCCATATCCGTTCCCGCCACTTTGAGGCGCACCACCAGACGCGTCATGATCTGCTTTTTCGCAACGCCCTGCGCGCTTAATTCGGCTCTCGCGCGCGCTTCAAGCCTCCGCGCGCGGGTCCGCAAAAGTTTCAAGCCTGTCTGATCGAGCCGGCGCTCCAGACTTTCCTGCACAAAGACGCGCTGCTCTGCGAGCCCCATGCCATAGGCGGAGAGCACAGACGATAAGGGATGAATGAGCACACGGCGCATACCAAGCGCATCGGCAACAAGACAGGCGTGCTGACCACCCGCGCCCCCAAAACAATTGAGCGCATAGGTCGTCACATCATGACCGCGCGCGACCGAAATATTCTTGATGGCCTCCGCCATATGAGCCACTGCAATGGCGATAAAACCGTCAGCAATATCTTCGGGTGCGCGCTTGAGCGCATTGGCGACCGCCAGCTGCGAGAAACCTTCGCGCACAATCTCCGCATCCAGCTTTTCATTTTGTGCGGGACCAAAAATCGCGGGGAAAAAATCCGGCAGAAGCTTACCGACCATCACATTGGCGTCGGTCACAGCCAGCGGCCCGCCGCGCCGATAGCAAGCAGGCCCCGGATTGGCGCCCGCCGAATCCGGCCCGACACGAAAACGCCCACTCTCGCAGGCGAGCACCGAGCCGCCACCAGCTGCGACTGTATGTATCTGCATCATCGGCGCACGCAAACGCACGCCTGCGACTTCCGTTTCAAAGGAGCGTTCGAAGTCTCCGGCAAAATGCGCGACATCCGTAGACGTGCCGCCCATGTCAAAACCGATGACGCGTTTGAAACCTGCCGCGCGCGCTGTCTCTGCCATGGCGACAACCCCGCCCGCTGGCCCCGACAAAATCGCATCCTTGCCCGTGAAGCGATCAGCCGAGACAAGCCCGCCTGCAGAGGTCATGAAATACAGCCGCGTGGACGTCCCCAATTCACGCGCCACTTTCTCGACATAACGCGCGAGAATAGGCGTGAGATAAGCATCCGCCACAGATGTGTCGCCACGTCCGATGAATTTCACCAAAGGCGAGATCTCGTGACTGACGGAGATTTGCGTAAAGCCAATGGCGCGCGCTATGCGCGCCGCTTCTTTTTCATGCTCCACAAATTGCCAGCCGTGCATGAAGACAATGGTGGCCGCGCGATAGCCTTGCGCAAAAGCGGCTTCGAGATCATGCCGCAAAGCTTTGGCATTGAGCTGACGCTCGCGCGTGCCATCGGCTAACACGCGCTCGTCGACTTCCAGCACACCGGCATAAAGCTGTTCGGGCTTTTCGATTTTCAGCGCAAAAATATCGCGCCGCGCCTGATTGCCGATTTCCAGCGCATCGCGGAAGCCGCGCGTTGTCACAAGCAGCACGCGCTCGCCCTTGCGCTCGAGCAAAGCATTGGTGGCAACTGTCGTACCCATTTTGACAGACTCGATCAGCCCATCGGGAATACGCGCGAGAATGGACAGATCCAGACAACGACGAATGCCGGCAATCGCGGCATCCTCATAGGCTTCCGGATTTTCCGACAGCAATTTATGCACATGCAGATGGCCGGACGGATCGCGGCCAATCACATCGGTGAAAGTGCCGCCGCGGTCGATCCAGAATTGCCATTGTCCAGTCATGGCGTGAGCCTAGAGCGAGAAGCGACCGACCTCAATCACGCCGTTGCCGTCAAGCTTCATGCCGCGGATCACACCTTCGATGCGCCAGCGCGCATCCTCGCGCGTGATCTCGTACAGGTGCCAGGCCGCACGGTGCCGCTCTGTGCCGGGCACGGCCGAGGCAGAGGCCACACCCACCACCGGCACGCGGCCCTGCGGCCCATCGAGATAGGCAATCGAATGGCGGTGGTTGTGACCATGCAGAATAAGTTCGGCGCCCTCTTCACGGATGATCTTTTCAAAGCGGCGCGAGTCGGTGAGGCCACGACCCGGTGTCGCACCCGTATTGTGCGGCGGATGATGGATCATCACGACACGCATCAGCCCGCGCGTCTCGCTCAGCATTTGCGCAAAGCGCGCGCGCTGCGCCCCGCCCATGCGACCATTGGCAAGCAAAGGTGCGGTGGGCACGCCCGATGTCAGACCGATGATCGCCACATCAGCGCGTCGACGCAGATAGGGGAAAGCGTCTGCACGCGTCTCATCACCCGCCATCCAGGGCGCGAAAGTTTTCGCGATGAAAGGCATGGCAGAGGGCACATAGGCATCATGATTGCCCGGCACAAAGCTCACATGCTGCGCTTCGCCCAATGTAGTCAGCCAATCAGCAGCCATGGCAAATTCAGCCGGCAGGCCGATGTTGAGAATATCGCCCGTCATGGCGATATGGTCGGGTGATTGCGCGCGCAGATCATCAACAATGGCTTTGAGCACATCCATATTGTGAATGCGCCCACGGCGCTGCCAGTTCACATAACCTGTGAGGCGCTTGCTCATCAGCTCGTGCCAATGGGGTTTTGGCAGCGGGCCGATATGCGAGTCGGAAAGATGGGCGAGGCGGAAGGTCACGCGCCGCCGATCAAAATGCCAGCCATCAGAACGATCACACCGCCAAGCACAATCTGGAAAACTGCCTGCAAGAAAGGCGTATCCATATATTTCGCACGCACCCAGGCGATGATCCAAAGTTCGATGAACACGACAATGCCGGCAAGGCCTGTCGCAATCCAGAAGGCATTGTCCCATGTGTCGGGCACGAGATAGGGCAATGTGTGGCCGATGCCGCCGAGCGTCGTCATCAAGCCGCAAATCGTACCACGCAGCCAGGGCGTACCGCGTCCCGTCAAAGCGCCGTCATCAGACAAAGCTTCGGCAAAGCCCATGGAAATGCCAGCGCCAATCGAGGCTGCCATGCCAACGAGAAATGTTTCCCAGTTGGAATGTGTGGCGAAAGCGGCGGCAAACAAAGGCGCCAGCGTCGAGACCGAACCATCCATCAAGCCGGCCAGACCCGGCTGCACATATTGCAACACGAACATGCGGTGCGAGGTCGAGGCTTCCTCTTGCTTGGCCTCTTCGGTCAGAAGATGCCTTTCAAGCTCGCCCGCGTGGCGGCCGTGGCTTTTCTCCACTTCGGCAAGATCGCCCAGCAATTTGCGAATGCCGACATCGGTCGTCTGCGCAGCAGCACGCTCATAAAAACGCGCGGCCTGAAATTCCATATTCTCCGCTTCTTTGCGGATCGTCTCCAATGACAGATTTTTTGTGAGCCAGATCGGGCGGCGCTTCAAAAAGCCCTTCACGTCTTCGCGGCGGATGGGGGGCAAGTTTTTGCCGAAGCGCTGCTCATACATGGTGAGCAAAGCGTGGCGGTGCTCGCGCTCTTCTTCCGCCATTTCTTCGAACACTTTCGAAGACGCCGGATAGCGCTCGGCCAGATCTTCCGCGAAGGACGCATAAATGCGGCTATCCTCTTCCTCCGAGGATATAGCCACGGCGAGGATTTCGCGGGCAGTGAGGTCGGCGAAGCTTTTCACAGGATGACATCTCCGGATGGTCGCCAGTTGTTTAGAATCCTTCTAATACGAGCGGAAGGGCTTTTTGGCTCAGCCCCCAGATGGAATGATCGGGATGAAGCGGATTTTTTTGGCAACCTTGCGCCGCTCGGTCAGTCTGGCCATGCCCTATGTGGCCCGCCTGACCCGCCCGCTCACCATGGGGGTGCGGGCTATGGTGCTGGATGGCGAAGGCCGCATCTGCCTGATCCGTCACTCTTATGTGGCGGGCTGGCACATGCCGGGCGGGGCCATTGAGCCGGGCGAGACGGCCGGCGAGGCGCTGGCCCGCGAGCTTTGGGAGGAGACCGGCCTTGCCCTGCAAGGGAAGCCCGAGCTTTTCGCGCTTTATCTCAACCGCCGCTGGTCGGCCCGCGACCATGTGGCGCTCTATCTCATCCGCAGTTTCGAGGCGACGGACCACCGCCCCGACCCCCGTGAAATTCTGGAGCATGGCTTTTTCCCGCTCGATGCTTTGCCCGAAGGCACGACAGGGCCGACGCGGCGCCGGATTGCGGAAGTGCTGCAAGCGACCCAGCCCGACCCCTATTGGTGAGATTTGCGCGGGCGGTCCGGCATGTTAAAGGGCGTTTTATGACTGCACTCACGCTCGACGTCGCCCCGCTCACGCCAGCCGATCTGCCGCAAATCGAAAAACTCGATGAGCGCGCCTTTGGCCCCGGCCGTTTTACCCGCACGGCCTATCGGCTGCGCGAAGGCATGGCGCCGCTCACTGCCTGTTCATTTGTGGCGCGCGTCGGCACGTTTCTCGTTGGCTCGAACATCATGACGCCGATCCGCGCGGGTGGTGCACCGGCACTTCTGCTTGGGCCGCTTACCGTTGAGCCAGCCTTCCGCTCGCGCGGCATTGGCGAGCGTCTCTTGCAAGCCTCGCTCGATGCGGCGCGTGCGCAAGGCCACAAACTCGTTCTGCTGGTGGGCGATGAGCCCTATTACAAGCGCGTGGGTTTCAAGCGCGTGATGATGGGTCGCTTGACCCTGCCCGGTCCGGTTGATCCGGCGCGTTTGCTGATTTGCGAATTGCAAGACGGCGCTTTTGAAGGCGTGCAAGGTGCGGTGACGCGCGCAGCTTAAGCGCGGCGCCTGCGCCCTTCGGCCAGCCATCCGGCAATCACACTGCCCAGCAAAAGCACAAGTCCGAAAAAGCCGAGAGCCAATGGCGCGACACCTATGCCGGTGACGACACTGGCATTGGTCCGGCGCAAGCCGACGTAATCCGATCCGCCATAGACATTCGCCTCGCGCATGGAAACGAGACGCGGCAGATCAATCTCATCGCCCTTGCCCGAAGAAATACGCCGCACAGTGCCGCCTGTGGACTCGGCCAAAGCGCGCAATTTCTCCATGGTGGAGACGACATCTTGAAACTCGCGCGGATTTTCCGGACCGACATTCACCAGTGCCGAGAGATCGCCTTCACTCGCGCGGTAGAGGCCAAAATCTTCAACCGCAACTGTTGCACGTGACAGACCCGCTTCAGCGGCCTGCAATTGCACTTGGCGGGACGCGCCCGCTGGGCCCGTGAGCACAACAAGTGGCGTATCGCCCGTCAAAGATTGCCGCTCGATCGTGATCTCGCGGCCGCGCGCCGTCGCACGCAAAGCTTCTTCTTCGAGCTCCGGCTCTTTCATCAGCCAATGCGCCATGCGCCGCATCAGATCGAGATGCGGCCCGCCGCCCTGATAGCCACGCGCCCACAACCAGATCTGATCTGACAGCATGAGACCCACGCGGCCCTTGCCTTCACGCGAGAGCAGCAACAGAGGCTGGTTATCCGCGCCACTCATCACAGCAGAGCCGCGCAGACGCTCCGCACCCACTTGCCGATACCATTCGCTCCAAAGCGGGGGCGATTGATCGGCACCGGGCAGGCCGCGCGTAACCGGATGTTTGCGCCCCTCATCCGAGACTTGCGCGCGGAAGGGCTTTTCCAAAATCGACAAAGGCCGCGCAGGCGAGATTTTGCCCAAGGGCGAATAATACAGGCCTTCGGGCCCTGAAAAATCAGGCCCGACTGCCATCAGCAAAGCGCCGCCCTCGCGCACATAGCGCACGATGTTTTCGAAATAGACCGCAGGCAGAACTGTCTGGCTCGAATAGCGATCAAAGATGATCAGATCGAAATCCTTGATGCGACGACCAAACAAATCACTTGTCGGGAAGGCGATCAGCGACAATTCCGAAATCGGCGTGCCATCCTGCTTTTCCGGCGGACGCAGAATGGTGAAATGCACGAGGTCGACATTGGCATCCGACTTCAACAGATTGCGCCAGGTGCGCTCGCCCGCATGCGGCTCACCCGAGACCAGCAAAACTTTCAGCTTGTCGCGCACGCCCTCAACCGTCAGCACGGCTTTGTTGTTGAGAAGCGTCAGCTCATCGGGCGCCGCTGCCACTTCAAATTCGAGCACATTGGGCCCGCCATGCTCGATCAGCACGGGCACGCGCACCAAAAGACCGGGGCGCAGGCGTGCCGTGGCGACATCCACACCATCGCGGCGGATGCGCACAGCAACGGGCTCTTGCGTGCCGCCTGTCTCCTGCACGCGCAGGCCCACACTCAAATCTTTGCCGACGAGACCAAAGCGTGGCGCTTCTACCAATTCGATCCGCCGATCACGCTCGCCTTCACGCCCCGTCACAAATACATGCAGAGGGCCCGTGAAGCCAAGTGCTGCCGCATGCGAGGGGATGTCATGCACAACGCCATCGGTAACAAGAATGGCCCCACCCACGCGCTCGGGCGGCACATCGGCCAGTGCGGCATTCAGCGAGGCAAAGAGCCGCGTACCATCATTACCGGAATCAGCGCCACCGCCATCAACAAGGCGCGCTTCAATCGTGCCAAGACCATTGAGCGCTGCCTCAATACCAGCGCGCGCTTTATCCGTCTGCGCTTTGCGCACATCAATCGACTGGCTCGCCGAACGATCCAGAATCACCGGCACAACATCTTTCAGCGGATCACGATCTTCGCGCACCAGCGAGGGATCACCCAGCGCAACGAGAATGAGGGCGAGACCCAAAGCGCGCATCCACGTGCCACGACGACGCGCGAATGCACCCAGCGCCACAGCAACAAGTGCCACAATCGCAAAGCTGATCAGCAGCCACGCAGGCAGAAGCGGCGTGAAATGGAGAGAGAGGTTGCTCAATGGCCGAGCCTCTCCAAAAGATCACGCACATGCACCTGATCGGCTTTGTAATTGCCGGTCAGCGTGTAGATGACGATGTTGATGCCCGCGCGCAACGCCAGCTCGCGCTGACGATTGCCGCCGGGAACGAGCGGATAGAGTGGACGGCCACCGGCATCCGCTGCCCAAGCTCCTGCGAAATCATTCGAGGTGATGATGACAGGTGAAACACTATCGCCCGCACGCGCAGGCCGATTGCCTTGGTCAGCACTGTCAGGCGGCAAAGCCTCGATCCATGTCTGGCCGACTGTAGTGCGGCCAACAAAATTTTCGAGCAGATAAAATGTCTTTGTCACGACATGACTGCGCGGGATGGGCTCCAGCTCCGGCACATCCACGCCTGCGAGCATGGTGCGCAACCATTGCTGCTCGGGCGAAGTCGGGCCGCTGGCATACGAGGTCAAAGCATCACGCGTGTCAAAGATGACCGTGCCGCCCTGCTTCATGAAATTGGCAATGCGCGTCACAGCCTCGGGTGAGGGCTGCGGACGTGTTGCGACAATCGG
Source organism: Beijerinckiaceae bacterium (assembly GCA_947452455.1). Taxonomy (GTDB): domain Bacteria; phylum Pseudomonadota; class Alphaproteobacteria; order Rhizobiales; family Beijerinckiaceae; genus Terripilifer. Next base: position 33,982 of record CANGBX010000010.1, on the reverse strand, counting down.
CCAATAGATGAGCGGATAAAAAGCCAATTCATCACGGGCCGGATCAACACCTTGCGGCTCACCCGGCGTCAAAGCCGTGCGCGCCGCCAAGGCGCGCGACAGCGAGGCGAGACCCAGACGCGAGGCTTCGTCAGCCTGCGCATCGCCCGTCACAATATAAGCCAGACGCGTGGTGAGCGCCGCATCACCCGCTTTGCTTTGCGCTTGCGCAGGCTCGCTCCAGCAAGCAAGCGACCCAAGCGTAACAAACAGAGCCGCAGCAGCGCCGCGCGAGATTTTGCGCCAGCGTAAACGATCAAAACCACCCGCCAGCCAAAGCGATGCAAAAGCATCAATCAGGAAAAGCGCCAAAGCGAGAGCGATCAGGCTGGCACGCAAATCCAGAGGTGCCGCACGCGTCAAAGGCTCCGTGACAATGCCCGTGTCATAAGAAGCCACTTCAATTTTCTCGCCCGGCTGCAATGTATTCACCGCCACTTGCGCTTCCGGCGGGCCATAAAATCCCGGCGGATGCTCGGCGCTCGGCGCGCCTGCAAATTGCGCAGGGATCGGCCTCGCATTCAACGGCGGTGCGCCCAACGTGCCAAACCCATTCAGCGTGCGCTGTGGCGCAAGTGTTTCAGCGCGCTGCGCTGCTTGCGCATCAACACCACCTGCAAGCGTCTCACCAGACAGAGCCACGGTGCGCCGTAACATATCGACAAACAGGCCCGACAGCGGCAGGTTCGACCATGTCGTATCAGCCGTCACATGCACCAAAACAATGAGCCCCTTGCCGCGTTTTTCGGCCGTGACCAAAGGCGTGCCATCCGCCAATTGCGCCCATGTGCGTGCGGGCAGATTGGCATCAGGTTCAGCCAGCACTTGACGTGTGATGGTGACTTCTTGGGGAACGAGAAGCCCCGCAAAAGGGCTCTCCGCCGGAAAACTCGCCAATTGTTTGGGCTGGTCCCAAGACAAAGCGCCACCAAGCACGCGACCACCTCTGCGCAAACGCACCGGCACGAGATCATCAGTAGCGCCAGCCAAACGCGATCCCGCAAAGCGCAGCAAGACACCGCCTTCATTGACGAAGCGCATGACTTCATCGCGCGTCTTGCCGGTAATGACGCCTATATCGGCGAGCACCAGAACCGAAAGGCGATCTTCCAGAAGCGAGAGAATGGGATCTCCGCGCGCGGCTTGCGCCTCGCGCACATCGGCAAAGGGCTGCAAGGCGCGGCGCAGATAATACAGCGGCGAGAGCAAGGGCTGGGCGACATCGGCCGTCGAGCCTGCGGCAATCCCGACACGGCGGCGCTTCCAGCGCTCATCCAGCAGGCTCACAGCGCCCGCTGAATGTTCGCCCTCGATTTCCACACGCGCAATGTCATTGCGCAATTCAATCGGCAAATCGAACGAGGCTTTTGTTTCAGATGCGCCGCCGAAATCGAAAGGTGCTTGCCCCATAGCGAGCCCCTTTTTGTCGTAAGCGCGCACAAGACCCGAGGCCGCGCCTTGCGCCTGCGCACGCACCAGCGTGGCTTCCAAAGCACCGGCCGCATTTTCAGTCGAGGAAATAGCCAATGGCAGACGATCTGCGCGCACCAGATGCACGGGACGATCACCCGCCACGCGCATCAAAGCGCGGGAAAACTCTTCCGCCTTGCCGCTCTTCACGCCGTCAGCAATCCAGACAATCTCCGCATCGCGATGGGCGCTCACAAATTTCTCAATCGCAGGCAGAGTGAGCATGCGATCTGCCACATGAGGCTGCGGCTTCAAAGCGCGCAATCGCTCGGTGACGCGCGCGGAATCCTGGGCCGCGATCTCGCGCGCACCTTCCGACATGGCAAGCAGTGCGGCAGGGCGCCCATCGCGATTGGCCGCCACCATCCGCTCGCCCGCCGCATTGACGCGCTCGGCCCAATTGGGCGCCGACGGCCAGCCATCATCCATCAAGACCAGCAAAGGCCCGCGCGCATTGAGCGAAGCTGCAAGCGGATTCCAGATGGGCCCGGCCATCGCCAGAATAATGAAAGCCGCCAAGAGAAGACGCAAAGCCAACAGCCACCAGGGTGTGCGCGCAGGTGTTTCTTCCTGCGCTTGCAAATCCAAGATGAGACGCAGCGGAGGAAAAGACACCTCACGTGGGCGTGGTGGCGTCAGGCGCAGCACATAATAAAGCGCAGGCAGAGCCAGCAAGGCTGTCAGAACAAGCGGCGCGGAGAAAGCGAGCGGCAGGCCCAGCATGATCAGCCCCCCTGCCCGGCTTCAAGCTGCATGCGCAGCGCCAATAAAGCCTCTGATGCAGGACGATCTGTGTGATGAAGCGCAAAGGTCCAGCCGCGCGAGCGCGCCGCATTGCGCAATTGTTCACGATGCTCAGCGAGGCGCTGCATATAGGCGCTGCGGAAAGACTGCGCTTCGCCCACACGCAAACGCGCGGGCGAATCCACATCGCGAAATTCGGTGTGGCCGCTGAACGGGAACGTTTCTTCCACCGGATCAGTGATCATGACGAGATGACCGCGCGCGCCGCGCGAGGCCATGCTGCGAATAGTGGCTGCGATCTCTTCCGGATCAGAGAGAAAATCCGAAATGATGACGGCTTGTGTGCGGGGCGCCAAAGCATCTGCCGGTGGCAATTCTGCGGGCACAAAATCAGGACGTGTCGCCTCTTCCGCCATGCGTTCAGCGAGTCGCTCGACAATATCGCGCGCTGCAAAAGCGCGCGTGAGACCGGGAATCCCGACACGCTCGCCACCGCGCACCAGACAATCAGCCAAAGCCAAAGCCAGCACCAAAGCGCGATCAATTTTCGGCTGCATCGCGAGATCGGAGACATAGGCCATGGACGGCGAACGATCTGCCCAGATCCAGACCGTATGCGCGGCTTCCCATTCACGCTCGCGCACATAAAGCCGATCATCGCGTGCGGAACGGCGCCAATCAATACGCGCGCTCGCTTCGCCAAAGGTGAAAGGCCGGAATTGCCAGAATGTTTCGCCCGTGCCTGCGCGGCGGCGACCATGCATGCCATGCATCACGGTGGCCGCAACTTCTTTCGCCGAGACAATCAAGCCCGGCAGACGGCGCGCCAAATCGAGCGCCCCAAGCGGATGCAGAGCCTCACGCTCGGCTGCATCTCGATCAAGGAGCTCCACTTGCGCCATGGGATCAGCCAAGCCGCTCGGTCAATTTGGCCACGACCGAAGAAATGGTCCAGCCTTCCGCACGCGCCGCAAAAGTCAGCGCCATACGGTGTTTCAACACGGGTTCAGCGATCGCTGCCAGATCATCAAGCGATGGCGCGAGGCGACCATCCACCAGTGCACGTGCACGTGCGGCCAACATCAGAGCCTGTGCGGCACGCGGGCCCGGCCCCCAAGCAACATGTTTGGTCACATCATCGCCGCCTTCACCGGGACGCGCCGCGCGCACCAGATCAAGAATAGATTCGACCACGCGTTCACCCACGGGCAAACGGCGCACCAAACGCTGTGTCGCCATGAGATCTTCGGCAGTCATCGCTGCGCGCAAGCGCGCATCGCTTTCGCCCGTTGTCTCAATAAGAATACGCCGCTCGGCATCACGATCGGGATAGGTCACATCGATCTGCATGAGAAAGCGGTCGAGCTGGGCTTCGGGCAAAGGATACGTGCCTTCCTGCTCCAGCGGGTTTTGTGTGGCCAGCACATGGAAAGGCTTTGGCAGATCATGCCGCTCGCCCGAGACAGTGACATGATATTCCTGCATCGCTTGCAAGAGCGCCGATTGCGTCCGCGGGCTAGCGCGGTTGATTTCATCGGCCATCAGCAATTGCGCGAAGATCGGCCCCTTCACAAAACGGAAGGAGCGTGCGCGATCAGCGCCTTCTTCGAGAATTTCGGAGCCCAGAATATCGGAGGGCATGAGATCGGGCGTGAATTGCACGCGCCGCGCATCGAGCCCCAAGACAGCGCCAAGCGTTTCGACAAGTTTCGTCTTGGCGAGACCCGGCACACCGACAAGCAGCCCGTGGCCGCCTGCAATCAAAGTGACGAGCGCTTCTTCAACAACACGCTCCTGCCCAAAGATCACAGTGCCAATGGCGGCACGGGCCGCACCCACGCGTTCCAGCGCCAATTCGGCGGATCGGGTGACGGCAGCATCGAGTGACGTGGCTGTATTGTCCTGCATCTCATTTCCCCCGGAGCCCGATGGCGTGACGGTTCCCGTTTCAACCTGATCCGGTTAGTTTAGGACAGCGGGCGACAATGTCGATGCGGGTCGCCCTTCGTCCACACGAGAGGATGGCTGACAATTATGGCGCAAAAGGGCGGACAAGAGGGCCAAGGCCAGCTGGAGGCCCTTGCGGCAGCGGCAAAAGGCCAAAAGGGCCTGCCGCCGGTGCATCTGTGGAATCCCCCGCTTTGCGCTGATATCGGGCTCAAAATCGCCCGTGACGGCAGCTGGTGGCACCAAGGCGCACCCATTGCCCGCCCCGCTCTGGTCACGCTTTTCGCCAGCGTCTTGCGCCACGACGCGGATGGCTATTTTCTTGTCACACCCGTCGAAAAAGTACCGATTGCGGTCGAAGACGCGCCTTTTCTGGCGGTTTCCATGCGAGAGAGCGCTGGAGATCTGATTTTCCGCACCAATCTGGATGACGAGGTCAGGGTTGATGACGACCACCCCCTGCGCTTCGAACAGGGCGAGGCCGGCGGCATCAAACCCTATCTGCGCGTGCGCGCCGATCTTTGGGCCCTGCTTACGCGATCTCTTGCCTATGATCTGATGGGACAAGCCGAGACACGCCAGATGAATGGACGCGAGGTCATGGGCGTGTCATCAGGGGGACACTTCTTTGTGATGGAGGATGGCGGCGCGCCACAGCAAGCATGACAACAAGCCAGATGCCTGAATTTGCGCCTTTCTCCGCCGCCGATCTGCGCGCGCGGGCGCAAGCGCGCCTCTCGCTAGAGCTGCCAGCTGCTGCGATTGATCCGCGCCAGCTGCCCCATCGCGGCGATCACGTCTTGAACCCAGATCTTTATCAGGACGGGTTGGCCGAAAGCGCCAAACCCGCCGCCGTGCTCATACCCATTATTACGCGTGATGATGAAGCCCATGTGCTGCTCACGCGCCGCTCGCTCGCTTTGCGTCGCCATGCAGGACAAGTCGCTTTTCCGGGTGGGCGCATTGATCCGGAAGACAAGGGCCCGATGGATGCGGCTCTGCGCGAGGCGGAAGAAGAAATCGGCCTCGCACGCGCCCTTGTGACACCGCTTGGTTTTCTTGACGCTTATCTCACCCATTCGGGCTTTCGCATTCTGCCGCTTCTGGCCGAAGTGCAGATGCCGTTTGATCTGACGATCAATCGGGCCGAAGTGGAAGAAGCATTTGAAGTGCCCCTGCGCTTTTTAATGGACACATCGAACCACACGCGGGAATCGCGCACGCGCGAGGGCGTGACGCGGCATTTCCATAAAATGCCCTATGGCGAGAAGAATATTTGGGGCGTGACGGCGGGCATTATCCGCAATCTTCACGAAAGGCTCTATGCGTGAAGATTGGCTCTCCCTCCTTTCTGGATGATGCGCGTCTACGCCGTCTGTTCGAAGCCCTCGACGGGAATGGAGAAGACTTGCGCGTCGTCGGCGGGGCTGTACGCAATCATTTCATGGGCCGACCTGTCAGCGAGATTGATCTGGCCACCACCGCGAAACCAGAAACCATTATCGCACGCGCCAAAGCTGCCGGATTGAAAAGCGTGCCGACCGGCATCGAACACGGCACGGTGACGGTGATTGTCGATCACACGCCTTTCGAGGTCACTACTTTGCGCGAAGATGTCGAGACCGACGGACGGCGCGCCAAAGTTCTGTTTGGCCGCGACTTTGAAAAAGATGCGCTGCGCCGTGACTTCACCTTCAATGCGCTCTCTGTATCAGCAGACGGCACGGTCTATGATTATGCAGACGGGATGAAAGACATTGAAGCGCAGCATGTGCGCTTCATTGGCGATCCGGCTACCCGCATCCGCGAAGATTATCTGCGCATCTTGCGCTATTTCCGCTTTCACGCTGCCTTTGCAAAAACAAAAGCGGATGCGGGAGCGCTCACAGCCATTGTCGAAAATCGCGCGGGCCTTGACGGCTTGTCACGCGAGCGCGTGCGCGCCGAATTGATGAAATTGCTCGAAACAGCTCAAGCACATGACACGCTGTCTTTGATGAGCAGCCTCGGCTTGCTGATGCCGCTCATCAACGGCGTCTTCTGCCTCACGCGTTTGAGCGCTTTGACGCCGAATGCCGACCCATTGCTAAAGCTCGCCGCAGTCGCACTGCTCAAGCGTGAAGATGCCGCACGTTTGCAAGATGTCTTGCGCCTTTCCAATGCGGAAACGCAGCGTCTCTTGCGCTGCGCACAAGCCCTCGACTTTCTGCATGGCGCGAGGGCGCCAGACGCGCAGCGCACGCGCGAAATGCTGCTGCATTTCGGCCGCCCAGCCACGCTAGACGCGCTTCACATTGCGCAAGCGCAAGAGCCTGCGCTCGACTGGGCGGGCGCTTTGGAAAACGCGACCCATCTGCCCGAACCCAAGCTGCCACGGGGCGGTGCAGATCTGATTGCGCGCGGTCTGCAGCCCGGCAAAGCACTTGGCGAGGCTTTGGCGCATCTCGAAAAATCATGGATTGCGGCAGGTTTTCCTGAAAGCCCGCAAGAGATTGATGCGCTTCTAGACGCAACGGCGCGCATCTACGCCAAATGACTCCCCTTTGTAGGCTGCGCGCTTTATAATGCGCGCCAAGCCTCGGAGTTGTTGCGTATGGCTTTCGAACGCAAAAGACCTGCTGATATTGCCCATTCGCTGTCGCAGCGCTCACGCGCGACACGCTATGCGCGCGAGCAGGCCTCAAGCGCATGGCGGCGTGAAACATTCACCATGCCACGCGATGCGGCGCGCGAAAAAGCGCGTGAATGGTTCGATGCTTTTCCCAAACAAGCCTATATGACGGAAATTGAAAGCTGGCGTGAATTGGCCGACGGCCAGATCGAATTCACCATCCGCCGCCTGCCGACAGCTGATTAGTGCTCGGGCACATCCGGCGTTTTCCAAGCCAGATGCTGGCCCGCATCCACCGCAATCATCTGCCCCGTCACACTGCGCGCATGGACGAGATAGATCACAGCATCGGCAATTTCCTGCGGATCAACGCTTGAACCCAAGAGCACGGCTGCGGCTTCTTTCTCAAAACCTTCCACGCCTTCGAGATGGTTGGGCAAAACAGGCCCCGGCCCCACAGCATTGACACGGATGCGCGGCGCATAGGCTTGCGCCATCGTTTGGGTCGCGGTCCAAAAAGCGCTCTTGCTCAATGTGTAAGAGAAATAACGCGGATTGAGGCGCAACACTTTCTGGTCGATGATGTTGATGATCGCACCACGCGCGCCTTCCGGCAAAGCGCGCGCAAAGTCGGACGCCAGCTGCAAGGGTGCGCGCAGATTAACCGCCATCAGACGATCAAAAAACGTAACATCAAAATCGTCAGGCGTGTCCGATTCATAAAGCGAGGCATTGTTGACGAGAAGCGACAGGGGCCCAAGCGCAGCGCTCGCCTTGCCGATGAGCCCCGCAACATCGCCCGCTTGACCAAGATCACCCGTCACCACAACAGCGCGACCGCCTTTGGCACGAATATCCGCGGCCAGTGCCTCAGCCTCAGCGGCCGAGCGCTGGCTTGAATGGAGTGCGAGCCCATAGCCCTCACCGGCCAAACGCAAGGCAATGGTCCGGCCAATGCGGCGTGCCGCACCCGTCACCAAAGCATTCCGGGCCGATTGTAATTCTCCGCTCATGCCTTTTCCTTGTGTCTGATCTGTACCTTACCTGTCGCAACGCAGCGTGACGACAAGCCCTTTTCAATAAAAACAGCAAGGCTCCCACGAAAAAAGGCGCGTTTAACTGGAACAATAACCAGCTTTAACCATTCGTTAAGCACACTATTTCTTAGTCTTCTTAGAAGCGATTCCAGTATTCATTAGAAGTTCAATAGAATTGGCCATAGTTAACGTGAAAACATCGAATTATTTATACTTTTACTTACATGCCCTTCTTCAGCCCAATTCTCGCCCTATTCAATAACGACAAGGAAAGCTCGGCGGTTAGAATTTAGTAACCCCTGAAATCTTAAACCAATCCCATATCGCCGGCGTGGGTTCTGCCGGTGTGTTAGAGGAGTAAGCATATGTTCAAGTCGATTTTCGCTGGCGCCATTGCCGCCACTGCCCTCGCTGGCACCGCTCTCGCGGCTGACCTTCCGCGCCGTTCGGCAGCGGCTGCCCCGGCCCCGGCCTATAAGACTTTCAATTGGACCGGCGCTTATGCCGGCCTCAACGGCGGCTATGAATTCGGCAAGGCCTCCGGCTCGGCCAAATCCGCTGTTGGCAACCTCGACGGTTATTCGATCGGCGGCACGGTTGGCTACAACCAGCAGATGGACAATTTCGTTGTCGGCGTCGAAGGCGACCTTGCCAAGACCAACATCGACGGCGCGACTTCAACCAACTCGGCCAAGATCACCTCGCTCGGCACAGTTCGTGCGCGCGCTGGCGTCGCGATGGACCGCGCGCTCGTGTACGGCACAGCCGGCTACGCTGGCGGCAACATGAAGGTCTCGACCGCTGCCGGTTCGGGTACGAAGTGGGAAAACGGCTACGCTGTCGGCGCTGGTCTTGAATATGCCTTCACCAACAACATCTCGGGCAAGGCTGAGTATCTCTACACTCACCTCAACGACAAGAACTACAGCCTCACGGGCGTGACGACTGCTGGCTCGAACACCAGCGCGATTCGTTCGGGCGTGAACTACAAGTTCTAATCGTCACCGACGATCTGACATCAGAAAGCCCGGCGGTTTCCCGCCGGGCTTTTTTCTTTTGTGGCGTGAGCCGAAAATCAAGCCACAGGCTGTGTTTTGTCATAACCCGGCACACGGGCACGGAAACCATCCTGCCAAGCGGCCAGCTTCGCATGGGACTTGCGCCATTCGCCATTGAAGCGGAAATCCAGATAACCCAGCGCGCAAGCAATGGTAATCGTGCCAACGGTAATTTCATCACCCGGCAGATCGGCTTCCAAAGCCTGCAAAGCCTTATCGACTTTGCCCTGCTGCATCGCGACCCATTTGGGTGAATGTTGATGAGCCTCGCGGAAGCGACCCTCATACATGACGAGAATGGCAGCATCCATCAGACCATCCGCAAGCGCCTGCTGGATGAGCGCGCGGAAACGCGCCTTGGCTTCTGTCGGCAAAATCTTGCCGCCACCAGCCACATGATCGAGATATTCGAGAATGACGGGGCTGTCGAAAATCGCCATGCCATCATCGGTCAGCAGCATGGGGATCTTGTTGAGGGGATTGCGCGAACGGATCGCATCGCCCGGATCGGTCGTATTATCCACCAAGGTCAGACGGTCTGCGAGACCGAGCACATGGCTCGCCAGAGCGCATTTGCGCGCGAAAGGTGAAGCCGCGCCATATCGAAGTTTCATATCTTTTTCCTCCCAGAGCCTTTGTTCTTCTTATGGCAATCGGCACGCCCTCAGGCAAGCGCCTCGCCCTGGACAACCTCAACCAAGGCGGATGCACCCGGCCCACGCGCCAAAACCTTGGCAAGCACAGGCAAAAGACGGCGCGCCTGCTCTTCCAAAGTGTAGGGCGGATTGACGATGATGAGGCCTGTTGCGCAAAGCCCGCCTTCGCTGCGCACAGCCTCCACCGCCAATTCCAGACGCAAGATGCGCGGGATAGCGCGCTCTTTCAATCGGGCCACAAATTGGCCAATCGCGCGCAGATCTTTCACCGGATACCAAAGCGCATAAATGCCCGTCGGCCATTTGCGCCATGCCATGGCGAGCGCTTCTTCCATGGTTTGAAATTCATCACGCTCTTCGAACGGCGGATCGATCAACACAAGACCACGCCGCTCGGTCGGCGGCACAAGGCCTTTCAAAGCACGATAGCCGTTTTCATGGCGCAGAATGAGACGATTGTCCCGCCCCATCCGGCGCTCGAGCGTGTGAAAATCTTCTTCGTGCAATTCGCAACAGGTCAGGCGGTCCTGCTTGCGCAAAAGGCGTTGGGCCAAGACGGGGGAGCCCGCATAAAGCTCTGTCGCCTGCGGCCCCAAAGCTTGCAGATAGGGCGCCAGAAGTGCTGCGATCTCTGGTGCAAAAGACTCTTTGACGAGACGGCCAATGCCGTCCACCCATTCGCCCGTGCGCGAGGCTTCATCACCCGACAGATCATAAAGGCCAAGGCCCGCATGCGTGTCGATGTAGCGAAAGCCGCCTTCTTTGCGCTTCAGATAATCAAGCATCAGCGCCAACAGCAAATGTTTGAACACATCGGCAAAATTGCCTGCGTGAAAAGCATGGCGATAATTCATGAGGGCGCTCTCACAGAAATGGCGCGCGCACGACAGCTTTGCTGCACGACCTGAGGACAGGGCACAAAGTCGCGCAGATCACGGCTCATGCAGATGCGGATTTCCTGAAAAATATTGCGCGGGCAGGCAATTGCCGCCATGCCGGGGCGCAGGCGCGGATTGGCCTCGCGGAATTGACGCAAAATATCCTCGGGCTCGACGCGCAGCTCGCTTTGAAGATGTGCAAAAGCGGCCGGCACAATGACAGCTGCATGCGCGCGGCGCACATCATCCAGCCAAGCAGATGGCGCAAGGCCCGTGCAACCACCATGCTTGCGCCATTGATAACGCGCGAGCCCATCGCTTTGGAAAAGATCACGCCCGGCGTCCAACGTCTGGCGCGGGATCGAGCGCTGGCCTGCCGGACAATCAATGGCTGACCCACCCCCCTGCTGGGGCCAGAGCCCGTGCACGACAAATCGCACACCACTGCCCGATGCACATTGTTCGCGGCCCTTGTCTTGGCCTTCCACAGCACAAAAACCCGGCGACCAGGAAAGGGCGAAAACATAAGAGTCAAAGGCCTGCGCCCGCGCTGGCGTCTGCGACAGCAAAAGCCCAAGCAGAAAGCACATAGGCGTAAGACAAAATCTTATAATAGCTCGCATTTCATCCAGAAAAGATCAGGGCCTCGCAGCACGGCAATCGATCCCGAAAGCATAGTTGCGGTCAAGCCCCGATATGCACCATTCCGTGCCCCAGGTAAAACCGATCATGCCTTCGCGCTCACCGATCGAATAGCTGATGTCGCGTACCTTCTGATCACTCATGGACACGAGCGCCCGACAATAACGGCGAGGCACAAAATCGACCCCCGTTGGTCGATAAGCAATTTCCTGCGCGTTTTGAAAACTGACAATACCGAGATCAGAATTCCAATAACTGCTCTCCCGATCTCGGAAATCGGTTTCGATTTCGCCCAAAACGCGTGCGTTATCACACAAGGGCAAAAGGCCTGTATATTGACTATTTCGATCTTCAGCGTTCACAAAAGGGCGCGCTTGCACGCCGAAACACGCGCCGATCAAAATGATGAAACAAGAAAGAAAAGAAAAAATTTTCATATGAAAAGACCCCTCTCGAGAGAAGCACACCCAAACTAGGCGCAGCTCTCCAGCAAGGTCAATCTAGAAAAAGCATTTTAATGCGGGGTCAAATGACGCCATGCGCCAAGCGCGCAACTCAACTGCGGTTGTAAATATCTTCCATGCGGATGATGTCATCTTCGCCAAGATACGAACCCGTCTGCACTTCGATCAATTCTAGATTGATCTTGCCCGGATTCACGAGACGATGAACACAACCGATCGGTAGATAGATCGACTCGTTTTCATGCACCTGCTGTACCTTGCCATCGACCGTGACTTCGGCCGTGCCACTGACGACAATCCAATGTTCAGCGCGATGGTGATGCTTTTGCAGCGAAAGGCGACCATCCGGCTTCACAACGATGCGCTTCACCTGATAGCGCGCGCCATTGTCGACCGATTGATAATAACCCCACGGACGATAGACGCGCTTGTGTTCTTGCGCCTCAGGGCGCTTCTGTTTTTTCAATTCTTCGACGAGATCTTTGACGCGCGCAGAAGCCGAGGAATGGGCCACCAGCACCGCATCTTGCGTCGAGACAACAATCACATTGTCGAGCCCGACAACCGTCGTCAGCAGACCCTCTGAGCGCACCAGATTGTTCTTGCCATCGAGCACGAAGGCTTCGCCTGTCAGCGCATTGCCATGCGCATCTTGCGCGCTGAGATCGCGCACCGCGGCCCATGTGCCAATATCCGACCAGCCGATGTCGGCTGGAATGACAGCCGCCTTGTCCGTGCGCTCCATCACCGCATAATCGATAGACTTTTTGGTGGCGGATTCAAATGAGGCCTGATCCAGAACAAGGAATTGCAAATCACGCTTGGCTTTGGACACAGCTGCCGCGCAGGCCTCCGCCATTTCCGGTTCGAAACGTGCAATTTCTTCGCGCATGGTGGCCGCGGAAAAAATGAAATTGCCCGAGTTCCAAAAATAACCTTTGTCGAGATAGGTCTGCGCCGTTTTCGCATCGGGCTTTTCAACGAAAGCTGCGACTTTGCGCACATCACCCGACACAACATCACCCGGCTGGATATAGCCATAGCCCGTCTCGGGATGCGTCGGCTTGATGCCAAGCGTGACAATGCGGCCTTTGCCAGCAGCCTCAGCCGCTTTCACGCAGAGCGCCACCAATTCATCGCGCTTTTGCACGACATGATCCGCCGCCATAATGATGACAATGGCTTCAGGGTCACGCGCAAAGGCAATTTCAGCGGCCGCTGCAACAGCAGGGCCGGAATCGCGGCGCACGGGCTCCAGCACGATTTCCGCATCGACCTTCACTTGCGCGAGCTGCTCGGCAACAAGGAAGCGGTAGTCTGTATTGGTGATGACGATGGGGCGCGCGAATTGCGGCGCGCCGGCCAGCATGAGCGCCGTGCTCTGGAAGGTCGAGAGAGGGCCGGTGAGTTGCAGGAATTGCTTCGGAAAGCTCTCCCGTGATTCCGGCCACATGCGTGTGCCAGATCCCCCGCACATGATGATTGGCAGAATGGTCGCCATCAGTCCCTTGCCTCGCCTTCAAAACTGCGCCCGTCTATAGCACAGCCAAAGGCCCGTCAGGCAGCCTGTTTCTGATAATCCTTAACGTCGGTGAAGGAGATGGCCGGCCATTTCTCCTGCTCGTAGCGCAAGGCCCAGGCTGAGGGCGCCAAAAACACCGGCGCGCCATCGAGATCCTCGGCAATCGACGAGCTGAAAGCCCGGCGGAATTTCTCGAGTTCTGCGGGGTCCTCGGCACTCACCCAGCGACAGAGCTCGAAGCGGGAGGGCTCGAAGGAGACGGGCAGGCCATATTCGGCCTGCAAGCGCTCCGCCAGCACATCGAGCTGCAAGGCGCCGACCACGCCGACCATGGCTCCCGAGCCGTCGGTGGGCACGAAGACCTGCACCACACCCTCTTCAGCCATTTGCTGCAAAGCTTCGCGCAGCTTTTTGGCTTTCATCGCATCGCCCAATTTCACACGGCGCAGAATTTCGGGCGCAAAACTCGGAACCCCACGGAAGACGATTTCCTCGCCCTCGGTCAGCGTATCACCAATGCGCAACGTGCCGTGGTTGGGAATGCCCACCACATCGCCCGCATAAGCCTCATCGGCAATGGCGCGCTCTTGGGCAAAGAAGAATTGCGGCGCATTGAGCGCCATCGGCTTGCCGGTGCGCACAAGCTTGGCTTTCATGCCACGCGTCAGCTTGCCAGAACACACACGCATGAAGGCAATGCGGTCGCGGTGGTTGGGGTCCATATTAGCCTGGATCTTGAACACGAAGCCGCTCATCTTGGCCTCGCGCGGCTCGACCTTGCGGGTCGAAGCATCAAGCGCACGCGGCGGCGGCGCAAATTCAGCCAGACCATCAATCAGATCTTGCACACCAAAGGTGCGCAAGGCCGAGCCCCAATAGACGGGCGTCAGATGGCCTTCAAGAAAAGCCTTCTCGTCAAAGGGTTTCAGCCCGTCAACCGCCAGCGACAATTCTTCGACAAAGGCTGCGCGCTCATGCTCGGGCAAAAGCGCTGCGATGGAAGGATCAAGCGGGCCATTGACCTTGCGAGCGCCCTCTTCGCTGTCGAGCACGCGGATCTGCGACTTACGCAAATCATACGTGCCTTTGAAATCACGCCCCCGGCCAATCGGCCAAGTGACGGGCGCACAATCGAGCGCCAGCGTCTTTTCAATCTCATCCAAGAGATCGAAAGGATCGCGCGTTTCGCGGTCGAGCTTGTTGATGAAAGTGACAATGGGAATATCACGCAGACGGCAGACTTCGAACAATTTGCGCGTGCGCGCTTCAATGCCCTTGGCGGCATCAATCACCATGATCGCCGAGTCGACCGCGGTGAGCGTGCGATAAGTATCTTCCGAAAAGTCTTCGTGGCCCGGCGTATCGAGCAGGTTAAACACGCGACCATCATATTCAAAGGTCATCACCGAAGTCACAACCGAAATGCCGCGCTCGCGCTCGATGCCCATCCAGTCGGAACGGGTCTGGCGGCGATTGGCCTTGGCGCGCACTTCACCGGCGAGCTGAATGGCACCGCCAAACAGCAGCAGCTTTTCGGTGAGCGTGGTCTTACCGGCGTCGGGATGCGAGATGATCGCGAAAGTGCGCCGCCGACTGACGGGATCGGGAGTAGCCATGAAAGCTTTCGGGATGTGAGGGGCGCCAACAGCGCCAAACGAAACCGGGCCGGGGTTTAACCCGGCCCGAGGCAAAAATCCATGTTTTTCGAGCTATTCCGCCGGCTGAACCTTGGCCTCTGCCGGAGTGGCGCTCACCGCCCCGCCCGCCTCTTTCTCGCGGTCATGACTGTGGTCTCGGGCGATGAATGTATAGACCGCCGGCGTGATGAAGAGCGTGAACAGCGTGCCAATCGCCATGCCCATGGCAATGACAAGGCCGATGTCGAAGCGGCTACGCGCCCCGGCACCCGAGGCCAAGATCAGCGGGATCATGCCCACCACCATGGCAGCTGTCGTCATCAGGATCGGGCGAAGGCGCACACCCGCAGCATGTTCAATCGCCTCACGGCGTCCATAGCCCTGCTCTTCTTGCAGCTTGTTGGCAAATTCCACCATCAGAATGCCATGCTTGGTGATGAGTCCGATCAACGTCACCAGACCGATCTGTGTGTAAATATTGATCGAGGCAGCACCCACAATGCCCATCAGATTGAGCGGCAGAAGCGCGCCGAAAATCGATGTGGGCAGTGCAATCAAAATGATCAACGGATCGCGGTAGCTTTCAAACTGCGCCGCCAAGACCAAGAAGATGACAATCAGCGCGAAGATGAAGGTCACTGTCAGAGCCGAGCCTTCTTGCACCAATTGGCGCGCATCGCCGTTGAAGTCATAGGTATAACCTTCAGGGAAGATCTCTTTCGATTTCTCCGTCAGGAAATCGACCGCTTCACCCAAAGTGCGGCCCGGAAAAGGCACGCCTGACAAAGTCGCCGAATTCAACTGCTGGAAAGCCGTCAATGCATTGGGCTGCACTGTGGCATTGACGGTTGCAATCGCCGACAGCGGCACAAGTTCACCCGTACCTGTGCGGATTTGATAGCGCGTCAGCCAATCTTCGGTGGCGCGATATTGGCGCGGCACTTGCGGGATCACCTGATAGGAGCGCCCATAAAGATTGAAGCGGTTGACGTAATTGCCACCAAGCAAGGTCGAAAGCGAATTGCCGACATCCTGCATGCGGATGCCAAGGCGGTTCGCCTTATCCGCATCGATGGAAAACTCCACTTGCGGCGTGTCGAATTTCAGATCGCCGTCGACAAAGATGAACATGCCGCTTTCGCGCGCAGCTGTCAGCATCTGGTCCAGAACATTGGCGAGCGACTGATAATCACTCGTCGAGCGAATGATGAATTGCAGTGGCGGGCCACCGGTCGAGCCCGGCAAAGCGGGCGGCGCAAAGGCCAGAACTTGCGCGCTTGTGATGGAAGCAATACGCCCCTGCAATTCCTGCAAGACCTGCTTTTGCGAGCGCTTGCGCTGCTCCCAGGGCTTCAGCAAAAGACCCACAAAGGCCTGATGCACACCACCCGAACCATTGATCGTAAAGACGTGACTCTTCTCGGGGATCGTGTCGAGAATCTTGTAGAGCGCATCAGTCGATTGTTCGAGATAGTCGAGATTGCCATATTGCGGCGTCTTGACGAGCAGGAAGAGGATGCCCTGATCTTCTTCCGGCGCGAGCTCTTTGGGCGTTGATGCATACATGACCGCGGTGAGCACCAGCACGCCCGCCAGCACAAGCCCCGTCATCGCGCGAAATTCGAGCGAGCGATGCAAGCGGCGCTCGTAACGCTGGCGCAGATTGTCAAACAGCCTATCGAGAAAAGCCACGAATGGATTGTGATCTTCGGACGGCGGGCGCAACAGCTTGGAACACATCATCGGCGAGAGTGTGAGCGCAACAAAGCCCGACACAATCACAGCACCGGCCAGTGTGAAGGCAAATTCACGGAACAAGGCGCCGGTAATGCCGGTCACAAAACCAATCGGCGCATAGACGGCGGCCAGAGTGATCGTCATGGAAATAACGGGCAGCGCGATTTCCCGCGCGCCTTTCAACGAAGCCTCGAAAGGCGTCATGCCCTCTTCGATATGGCGATAGATATTTTCCACAACAACAATCGCATCATCGACCACAAGCCCGATGGCCAGCACCAGAGCCAGCAATGTGAGCAGATTGATCGAATAGCCCATCATCAAGAGCGCGATCATCACACCGATGAGCGACAGCGGAATGGTGATCACGGGAATTAGCGTCGAGCGGAAATTGCCCAAGAACAAGAAGATCACAATGACGACGATGACAGCCGCCTCCAAGAGCGTCTTGGCCACTTCGTAAATCGAAGCGCGAATGAACTCGGTCGCGTCATAAGCAATCGAAGCTTCAATGCCGGTTGGCAATTGCGCCTGAATATCAGGGAAGGCCGCACGCACGCGGTCAATCATCGTCAATGGATTGGCGGACGGCGTCGCATAGACGCCGATAAAGACGGCTTTCAAACCGTCGAAGACGGATGAAGCATCGACCGATTGCGGGCCAAGCTCAATATCGGCAATGGACGAGAGACGGATCAAACTGTCGCCGCGCGCGATGACAACAAGATCGCCAAAAGCCTGCGTGCTCGACAAAGAGGTCAGCGCATTGATGCTGGTCTGGGTGAATTCGCTTTTGATTTGGCCGGCGGCGGAGACGAAATTATTGGCTGCCAGCGCATCGCGCACATTGGCGGGCGTCACGCCACGCGCGGCCATGCGGTTGGGGTCCAGCCAAATGCGCATCGCAAATGTCTGTCCACCCAAAATCTGTGCATTGCCGACGCCATCAATCGTCTGCAAGCGCGGCTGCACAACGCGCGTCAGATAATCGGTAATTTGCGAGGCGGTGAGAACCTTGGAATTAAAGCTCATATACATGAGCGCATAGCCTTGGCCCGTTTGCTTCACCACAATTGGATCATTGGCTTCGCGCGGTAGCGTTGAGCGCACCTGTTGAATTTTTGTCAGAACGTCGGAAACCGCGCGATCAGGATTGGCGTTGAGACGCAGGTTGAGCGTGATCAGCGATGTATTCTGCTGGGAATTGGAAATGATCGTGTCGATCCCTTCCGTACTCGCCACCGCCTGCTCGATCGGGACCGTGATAAAGCCCTTGATCAAATCAGCATTGGCACCGGGATAGACCGTCGTGATGGTGATCGTCGTCTGCGACAATTCCGGATATTGCCGGATTTGCAATTTGAATGCGGCCTGCAAACCAACCAACAGGATGAGCAGACTGACAACGCTCGCCAGCACCGGACGTCGAATGAAAATATCCGTAAAGGAACTCATTGCGTGCGCGCTCCTATTGGCGAGGCAGGCTTGCGGGGGCTTGAAGCCCGCCTGCCTCATCAATGCGGACACGCGCATTGGGCTGCAGCTTCAGCTGCCCTTCGGTCACGATGCGCTCACCAGCTGACACACCTTCAGCAATCGACACGCGAGCACCGCGCGTATCGCCCGTCTTGACCACGCGGCGCTCAACAATAAGCGGTTGATCAGCAGACGGTTGCGCAGCACCGGCGGGTACCGGCGCAGGCTTCACGACGAAGACCGTATCGCCATAAAGCGAATAGGTGATCGAGGTGCGCGGCAGCGTCACCACATCCACACCCTTGCCAACCAGAAGCGCGACATTGGCAAACATGCCAGGTCGCAATTCGCCATCAGTATTGCCGACTTGCGCACGCACGAGAATGGTGCGCGATTCAATACTGACGCGCGCATCAACAGATGTGACCTTGCCGACAAAAATTTTCCCATCAAAGGCATCGACAGAAATTTCCAGCGGCTGACCAACAGCCACGCGCGAAATATCCTGCTCGGGCACAGGGAAATCGACATCAATCGGGTTAAGCTGCTGCAACGTCACAATCGATGTGCCGGGCTGCACATATTGGCCCGCATCAATCTTGCGCAGTCCAAGGCGACCTGCGAAAGGCGCGGTCAATGCCTTTTGCGCAATCAAAGCGCGCGTGCGATCTGCGGCGGCTGCCGCCGAGTCACGCGCAGCCAAGGCTGAATCCACTTGTGCGGTAGCCGTCGAGCCACCAGCAATCAACTGACGCTGACGCTCCAATGCCAATTCCGCATTGCGCAAGGTTGCAAGATTGGATTTCAAATCGGCTTGCTCAACGGAATCGTCGATCTGCACCAAGAGCTGGCCCTTTTGCACATCTTGTCCCGATTCAATATCGATTGCCCGCACGACCCCGCCAACTTGGGGCGAAATATCGATGCCTTGGACAGCGCGGAATGTGCCGATGGCAGCAATACGCGCCTGCCAATTCTCCACCTTCGCATCGGCAACGGCAACGGCGGGCACAGGACGCGGCGCATTGGCAATGAAGCCCTTGATGATTTGCGGCTTCACGATGAATTGGAACACCGAAAGGCCGACAATCAGGACAGCAAGACCACCGGACACCGCGATAAAGGCTGTTTTACGTTGCATGAATCACCGTTTTGCGGGGGAGGAGCCCGCAAGAATTCGAATTGGGGAAGCCGCCAACCTTCACGGTCTTTCGTGCGGCAGATCCGTTTTTCACAAATGGCATAATCACATTACGCCATGCAAAACGGATGGATCAGAAGTGAACCAATTCACCACCAGACGCAAGCGATTCTGACCCCCTATTTCTCTAAGCGGGGGCTGAATACCGAAATCGTCATTGCACGCCGAAAGCGAAGCCATGCAGCGGCCTCCCGCAGGGGCTGCACCACCTCGCTGAACACACGCAAAGAGGGCTCTTTTGAGAGCCAAGGCAAAGGAGCAATTGCCCGAGGGCGCCCAAGACCCCTGCCTAAACTCTAGGCACCCGCCGCTTTTGAAAGGGCAGCCGACGCTCCCCCTTGCCCCTTTTCAAGCCAAAACAGGCCTTTGATCGCACGAACCTGATGCCCAAGGGTCAGCCCGGCGTGGCATTTCACTTGCTTGAGCTTTCCTGCAATACTTTGGTGAGTCAGGAGTGCGGTCATTGGCCAATGGGCGTTTTTTCGACGAGATGACGAAGCCTGACGGGCTACCGCGAGATGTCTATCAGCGCGTGGCCCACTGGCTGGCCTCTGCCCCGCCCGAGCTTCTGGCCTCACGCCGCAGCCAGGCCGAACTCATGTTCCGCCGCATTGGCATCACCTTTGCCGTTTACGGCGATAAGGATTCAACCGAGCGCCTGATCCCCTTCGATATCGTCCCGCGTGTGTTGGGGCGCTCCGAATGGACGCGACTTGAAGCAGGCCTCATTCAGCGCGTGAAAGTGCTGAACATGTTTCTGGCCGACCTCTACGGCAAGGGCGAGGTCATCAAGGCTGGCATCATTCCCGAAGACATTGTTCTCAACAACGAGCATTTCCGCCCCGAAATGCGCGGCGTGAAAGTGCCCCATGATGTCTATGTGCATATTTCGGGCATCGATATTGTGCGCGTGGATGACCATGATTTCTACGTGCTTGAAGATAATGCGCGCACGCCGTCTGGTGTCTCCTACATGCTGGAGAATCGCGAAGTCATGATGCGCTTGGTGCCGGAGCTGTTTGCCCAGCACCGCGTAGCACCTGTCGAAAATTATCCAGACGCCCTGCTTTCAAGTCTGCGGTCCGTAGCGCCCAAACAAGCTGGCAGCGATCCGGTTTGCGTCTTGCTCACTCCGGGCATTTTCAATTCGGCCTATTATGAACATTCTTTTCTGGCCGATAAATTGGGCGTTGAACTGGTCGAGGGCCGCGACCTCTTGGTCAAAGACAATGTGGTCTATATGCGCACAACGCAGGGGCCGCAGCGCGTCGATGTCATCTATCGCCGCATCGATGATGATTTTCTCGATCCCCTTGCCTTCCGGCCAGATTCGGCTCTGGGCGTGCCAGGACTGATGAGCGCTTATCTCGCTGGCAATGTCACACTTGCCAATGCTGTTGGCACGGGTGTGGCAGACGACAAGGCTGTCTATACTTACATGCCCGAGATCATCAAATTTTATCTGGACGAAGAACCGCTTTTGAAAAATGTGCCGACATGGCGCTGCCGTGAGCCCGACTCTTTAAAATATGTGCTCGATCACTTGCCTGAACTGGTGGTGAAAGAGGTCAATGGCTCAGGCGGCTATGGCATGTTGGTCGGACCACATGCGACGCGCGAACAGATCGCTGAATTTGCAACAAAGCTGAAGAATGATCCCGATGGCTTTATTGCGCAGCCCACACTCAATCTCTCGACATGTCCGGCCTCTTTTGAATCCGGCATTGGCGCTCGCCATGTCGATCTGCGCCCCTTTGTTCTGTCGGGCGCCGATGGTGTGCGCGTCATTCCCGGCGGGCTCACGCGCGTGGCGATGAAAGAAGGCTCGCTGGTTGTCAATTCCAGCCAAGGCGGGGGCACGAAAGACACATGGGTCATTGAAGATTTTCAGGGAGGGCTTGTCTGATGCTCTCACGCACCGCTGATAATCTCTACTGGCTCTCGCGCTATATGGAGCGCGCGGATTTTCTGGCGCGCATTATTGATGCCGCCCAACGCCTCGCAACGCTACCCACCGCCTATGGCGGCACCGGCTCTGAATGGGAAAGCACGCTCAATGCGGCAGGCGCGCTCGATGGTTATCGCGAGCAAATCGGCGCGGTGAATGAAACGAGCGCGATTTATTATCTCGCATTTGATCCGCAAAACTCGTCCTCCATTTGCAATTGTCTCGAATATGCCCGCACCAATGCGCGTGCTGTGCGCACGGCTTTGACCATTGAAATGTGGCAATCGATCAATGGTGCATGGCTGGAGATGAAGCGGTTTCAAGCCGCTTTCGGCAAGCCCGGCACCATCGACCGGCTGGAGCTCACGCGCTTTCTGGATTTTGTGCGCAAAGCCTCGCTGGATTTTGATGGCTCGGCGCATCGCACCATGTTACGCAATGATGCGCATTGGTTCTCGCGGCTGGGCCTTTACATGGAGCGCGCGGATACAACGGCCCGTATTCTCGATGTGAAATATAATGTTTTGCTGCCTGAGACAGAACAGGTCGGCGGCTCGCTGGATTATTTCCAATGGACCGCCATTTTGCGCGCGGTCTCGGCGCTCACAGCTTATAATTGGGTCTACAAAGAGACGATCAAACCATGGCTCGTGGCCGATCTCTTGATCCTGCGCCCCGAAATGCCGCGCTCTTTGCGCTCATGCTATGATGATATTGCGCGCCTGCTCGACAATATCGGCCGCGCCTATGGCGGCACGGGCGCCTCGCAAAACAAAGCGCATGAAACCCTGCGCCAGCTTGAGACCATCGACATCAAACAGATTTTCGAGACGGGCCTGCATGAATTCCTGACAGAATTCATCGAGAGCAACGATGCCTTGGGCGCCGCCATTGGCGCGCAATATCTCATCCATGTCGATGAGGGCCTTTTTCAGGGGCAAATTCAGTCGCAGGGGTGACACCTCACCGTCATTGCGAGCGCAGCGAAGCAAACCAGGGGCCTCACGTGGGGCTTTCTGGATTGCTTCGCTGCGCTCGCAATGACGGAACGCCCGCTTGCACCCTCCCGCCCACAAGAGTAACGTCTCTCCATAAGCCATGGGGTGCTGCTGGATGGTCCGGCGGCTGAGATCATACCCATTGAACCTGATCCGGATAATGCCGGCGACAGGGACGGGCGGGCCACATAGGGCCAACTCCTCCTGACCGCTAGCCCAAACCGGTCGATGACGGAGGACGAGCCAAATGAACATCCAGCCGAAATCAGGCACCATCGTGCCAGAAACCGTGACCACCGGCCCGCTGACCGGCTCCAAGAAGGTCTATTACACGGTGCCCGGCCATCCGGATGTTCAGGTTCCCTATCGCGAAATCTCGGTCACAGACCCCAAAGAGCCGCCCGTTCGCGTCTATGATGCCTCCGGCCCCTATACCGAGACCGATATTGCCGTTGATCTCGCCAAGGGCTTGAAGCGCATCCGCGCACCTTGGCTGGCGCGCCGCGCCAATCTGAGCACTTATGCTGGCCGCGCTGTGAAGCCGGAAGACAATGGCGATGTCTCGCCCGACAAGCTGGTGCCACCCTGCCCCGCCATCACCGCTCCACTCATGGGCGGCGCTGGCCACGTGACGCAATATGAATTCGCACGCGCGGGCATCATCACCGAAGAAATGATCTATGCCGCACACCGCGAAAATCTCTGCCGCGAAGCCGCGCGCGCAGAAGCGCAGGAAAAACTCGCTGATGGTGAAAGTTTTGGTGCCGACATTCCCGCATTCGTCACGCCGGAATTCGTGCGCGATGAAATTGCCCGCGGCCGCGCGATCATTCCAGCCAACATCAACCATCCGGAACTCGAGCCGATGGTCATCGGCCGCAACTTCCTCGTGAAGGTCAATGCCAATATCGGCAATTCGGCTGTCACATCTTCCATGGCCGAAGAAGTCGAAAAGCTCGTCTGGTCGATCCGTTGGGGCGCAGACACCGTGATGGATCTATCAACGGGCCGCAACATCCACAACATCCGCGACTGGATCATGCGCAATTCGCCCGTGCCGATCGGCACGGTGCCGATCTATCAGGCGCTCGAAAAGGTTGATGGCGACCCGATCAAGCTGACATGGGAAGTGTTTCGCGACACGCTCATCGAACAGGCCGAACAGGGCGTCGATTATTTCACCATTCATGCGGGCGTGCGTCTGGCTTACGTGCCGCTCACTGCCAAGCGCACTACGGGCATTGTCTCGCGCGGTGGTTCGATCATGGCGCGCTGGTGCTTGGCGCATCATCAGGAAAGCTTCCTCTACACGCATTTCGACGAGATCTGCGACATCATGCGCAAGTATGACGTCTCCTTCTCGCTGGGTGACGGCCTGCGTCCGGGCTCGATTGCAGACGCCAATGACGCCGCGCAATTTGCCGAGCTTGAGACGCTGGGCGAATTGACCAAGCGCGCTTGGGAAAAGGGCTGCCAGGTCATGATCGAAGGCCCCGGCCATGTGCCGATGCACAAGATCAAGATCAATATGGAAAAGCAGCTGAAGGAATGCCACGAGGCCCCCTTCTACACACTCGGGCCGCTGACGACCGACATTGCACCGGGCTATGACCACATCACGTCAGGTATTGGCGCGGCGATGATCGGCTGGTTCGGTTGCGCCATGCTTTGCTATGTCACACCGAAAGAGCATCTCGGCCTGCCGGATCGTGACGATGTGAAGGTCGGCGTCATCACCTATCGCATTGCGGCTCACGCAGCTGACTTGGCGAAGGGTCATCCGGCCGCGCAAGTGCGCGATGATGCGCTGTCACGCGCACGTTTCGACTTCCGTTGGGAAGACCAGTTCAATCTCGGTCTCGATCCGGATACGGCGCGTTGCTACCACGATGAAACGCTGCCCAAGGATGCGCATAAGGTCGCGCATTTCTGCTCGATGTGCGGACCCAAATTCTGCTCGATGAAAATCTCGCAGGATCTGCGCGCTGAAGCAGCTGTCATCGCCGAACGCGAAAAGGGCATGGCGGACAAGAGCGCCGAGTTCCTGAAAAGCGGCGGCCAGCTTTACGTAAAGAGCTGATTGCAACCCTCGCTCCTCGCCGTCATTGCGAGGAGCAAAGCGACGAAGCAATCCAGAAGCCTCACATGCGGCTCTGGGTTGCTTCGCTTCGCTCGCAATGACGCGCTGAATGATTTGGAACAATGACACAAACACCCTCCCGCCGCACACTTCTCGCCGCAACCGCAGCCGCCACTCTTGCCGCCCCTCATGTCGCGCGTGCGCAAAGCACGCCGATCCGCTGGCGCATGATCACCTCATGGACGAAGAATCTCCCCGGCCCCGGCGTGTCTGCCGAACGCCTCGCACAGCGCATCAACAAGATGAGCGGCGGTCGCATGCTGGTGGACGTTTTTCCCGCGGGCGCAATCGTTCCAGCCTTTGGCGTGTTTGAAGCGATCTCGACGGGTGTCGCAGAAATGGGCCACACCGCCTCGTTCTTCTGGGACGGCAAAA
Organism: Beijerinckiaceae bacterium; assembly: GCA_947452455.1. Lineage (GTDB taxonomy): Bacteria > Pseudomonadota > Alphaproteobacteria > Rhizobiales > Beijerinckiaceae > Terripilifer. The sequence continues at coordinate 9,402 of CANGBX010000010.1, read as the reverse complement.
TGCCGGGCGCCGCGCTCTTCACCACAGCGCCCTTCGGCCTGCCACCCATTGAACATCAGACATGGATTGAACAGCGCGGCGGGCAGCAATTGTGGGACGAGTTTTATCGCCCCGCTGGCGTGCGCGGATTGCTCGCTGGCAACACAGGCCCGTCCATGGGCGGCTGGTTTCGCAAAGCCATTACATCGGTGGATGATCTGAAAGGCCTGCGCATCCGCGTGCAGGGTCTGGGCGGCGAGATCTACAAAGAACTCGGTGCCACGCCGCAATCCATTGCGCCGGGCGATATTCTGCCAGCACTGGAGCGCGGCACGATTGATGCGGTGGAATTGCTGGCACCCGTCAACGACCAGCCGCTCGGCTTTCAGAAATTTGCGCCCGTCTATCATATGCCGGGCTTCAACAAGCCCAATGGTGCGGCTGAAGCTTTGCTCTCGATTTCGGCTTTCGAAAAATTGCCCGAAGATTTGCGCGCGATTGTCGAACATGCTTGCGCAGCAGAACATGCAGCTGGTCTTGTGGAAGCGCAGGCGAGCAATGCGCAAGCCATTGTCGAGCTGGTAGCTGCGGGCGCGAAAGTGACTGCCTTCCCGCCCGATGTCATCGCTGCCATGCGCTCCAAGACGCAAGTGGTGCTCGACCGCAAGGCGGGCGAGAGCGCATTTGCTGGGCGCATTGTCGCCTCCTATCGCGCCGCCATCGGTGCGGGGCGCAATTGGGCCTCCATCGAGGCCTATATGGCGCAGGTGCTGCGACAGGCTTGAGTGGGCCAAAGGTCAAACTCGACGGATCGGCTTTCACCCGTTAGAAACCCGCAGACCCCAGACGGGGCTTGTGTGAGATTTTTTGAGCCGAGACGAATATGGCGCATCCTGACCGTACCCTTCTTGCCGGCGTTATGGGCTGGCCCGTGATGCATTCGCGCTCGCCGATGATGCATAATTACTGGTTCAAGACGCACCATCTGACCGGCACTTATCTGCCGCTCGCCGTTGAACCCGATGGCATTGGCCCCGCTCTGAAGGCGCTGCATGCGCTTGGCTTCGCCGGATGCAATCTCACCATCCCGCATAAAGAAACAGCCATGGCTTTCATGGATGAGATTGACGAGACAGCGAAGCGCATCGGTGCAATCTCATGCGTTGTGGTGCGCAAGGATGGCTCGCTGAAAGGTTTGAACAACGACGGCTATGGCTACATCCACGGCATTCTAGAAGATGTGCCGGACTGGAAAGCCGATGCCGGCCCTGTTGTCATCATGGGAGCGGGTGGGGGCGCGCGTGCTGTCTCGCTGTCGCTTGCTGATCGCGGCGCGAAGGACATTCGCATCATCAATCGCTCACCTGAGCGCGCGCTGGGCTTAGCGCGCGAATTCGGTGCGCCGATGACAGCTGTGGCATGGGATGATCGCCATGCAGCGCTCGAAGATGCCGCCATGGTGGTGAACACCACAAGCCAAGGCATGGTCGGACAAAGCGCGCTTGATCTGTCGCTCGCAAAATTGCCCAAGCATGCGCTGGTGTCGGATATTGTTTACATCCCGAAAGAGACACCGCTTTTGAAAGAAGCCCGCGAGCGCGGCAACAAGACCGTCAATGGTCTTGGCATGCTGCTGCATCAGGGCCGCCCGGCGTTCCGCGACTGGTTCGGGATTGAGCCGCAAGTGACGCCGGAATTGCGCGCCATGATGGAAGCGACGATCTGACGGCCCCGAAGGGTCCGTCATTGCGAGCGCAGCGAAGCAATCCAGTCTTTGCACGTGAGGCCTCTGGATTGCTTCGCTTTGCTCGCAATGACGGCGTTTTACGCCGTCAGCCCGTCACCTTGGATCGATAATGATCCCACGTCTTTTGGAAGAGAGACGTTGACCAGAGCTTCTCGTAACAAGCCTTCTTTTCTTCTTCCGAAAATTCGTAAGGCTCGCCCAGTTGCTCGGCCATATATTGGCGATAGCAATTCTCTTCGACATAGGCAGCAAGTGCAAAACACTCGATCATATTGCTGCCGACAATCGTCACGCCATGCGACTTCAGCAAAACTGCGGGACGCTTGCCCAATGTCTGCGCGAGGCGCTCGCCCATCGGCTTTGTGTTGACCGACATCGGCGTATTCATCACCGGCATATCGCCCAGCAACACGCCCTGCGCATAGACATGCTTGTAAGGCTTACCGACCATGGTCAGAAACGTCGACCATTTGGGATGCGTATGCGCCACAGCCTGCACATCAGGGCGCGCGCGGTAGATTTCGGTATGGATGTGAAACTCGAGCGGCGGCTTGCCTTTGCCAGACACCACATGGCCATCCATATCGATCTCGACCAGATCATCCTGCGTCATCAAGCCCTTTACAGCCGAGCCATTGTTGATCAGCAGATTGTCGCCATAGCGGATGGAGACATGGCCGTTGTGATCGATGATATCCGCCTTTTCCAGCATGCGGATGCAATCAACCAATTCTTGGCGCGGATCATTCTTCTGCGACATATCAAACCTCTTTAGTAACCCACGCGGGACTTCCACAAATCCCAAGCGCGGAAACCAGCATTGCGATTCACTTCATCGGCCAAGCGGCCCTCTTCAGGCGAGAGTGCTGCAATATGGCCGCCCAGCATGGTCGCTGTGACCTGCATGCGCGCATTCAATTCCGTATAGACCGCGCGGAAGACGGCTGTCTGCAAATCAGGGCCCGTCGCAACAGAACCATGCGCGCGCATCAGCACGACATCCTTGTCAGCCAGCACGTCCGAGAGCGCATCACCCTTGGGGTTATTGCCAACCAACATATCGGTCGCGCCAAATTTTTCAGAAATGTCGAAAATCGGCACACCGCGCGCGATGAAAGCCGCATTGTGGAACATGGCCTGCATCGGGCGGCCCGTCAGACCAAAGGGAATGACATTGGGTGAGTGGGAATGGGCAACTGCATTGATATCGGGACGCGCACGATAGATCGAGCCGTGGATGAAACGCTCCAGAAACGAGCCAAAGCCACGCGCATCCACACATTCGCATTCCAGATCATATTCAAGAATATCATCGGGCGTGACGAGCGCAGGCGCCAGCGAGCGCGACATCAGGAAACGATTGGGATCATGGGGATGGCGCATGGAGACATGGCCGAAACCATCGACCACGCCCTGATCAGCGAGAATGCGGCTGGCGGCAGCGATATCTTTGAAGACTGACGCATCAACCTTGCCGCCAGACTTGGGTGCTGGTGCGCCGGACGCCGCATCAGCTGGCGAGCGCAGATAAGAAAGGCCTGAATGACAGGCGCAACGGAACAATCTCATGTCGTTTCCCCCTTATATATTTCCAGCAGCGCCGTCATTGCGAGGAGCGAAGCGACGAAGCAATCCAGTGGCCCCACGTGCGGCTTTCTGGATTGCTTCGCTTCGCTCGCAATGACGGCCAAGGGTGTCACCACCCCATGCGTTCTTGTTCAGCCACCTGTGAAGCTAAGCGCACAGGCGTGTTGGCGGCCCCGAAGAGCTCGTAATTACGACGCTCGACAATCTCGAAGAAGAACGTCTTCTCGAATGTCGCCGTATAGATCTGGAAGAATTCACCTGACCGATTGCGATCATAGAGAATGCCGTATGTGCGCATCTGCTCGATAAGATCATTATCAAGATCGACAAAGCGCGCCGACAGGTCCTCATAATAATTGTTCGGAATGGCGAGAAACTTGACCCCGCGCGCAACGGCTGCTTCGACAAAGGCAAAAATATCGCCTGTTTCGAGCGCGATATGCTGCACACCCGATCCACCGAAGGCATCAATGAAACGCGACACGGCGGTTGAGCCGCCATCGGCAATGTTGAGCGGAATGCGCAATGTGCTCGAGGGCGAGCGGATGACGCGGCTGTAGAAAGCTCCATAAGGATCGGCCACTTCCACCTGCGGATCATTCACCAGACCCAGCACACTTTTGTAGAAGGTCATCCACGACAAAAATTCCGAGCGGCGCAGCACATTCGAGAAATGGTCGAAACATTTCAGCGAGCCCGGCGCTTCCGCCTTGTCGAAAACAAAGTCGCGATCCCAATTGGTGGGCGCACCAGCCTTCTGTGCCCCCATGAAATAGATCAGCGAATTTTCAACACCCGCCACAGCGGGAATGAGATCTTCGCCCGGCCCGATGCGACCAAAATAAGTCGGCGCCCCAAGCGCATTGGCGCGCTCCAGCGCGCGCTCGGGATTGTCAAAACGCAGGCCCAGAGCGCACATGGATGTGCCATGCAGCAAGCCAAAGGCATGGGCAAAACCATCCTGCTCGCTGTTGACCACAATGTTGAGATCATTCTGGCGATAGAGATCAACCTCTTTCGAGCGGTGGCGCGCCACGCGCGTAAAGCCAAGACCTTCGAGCAGCCCCACAAACGAACCCGGCCCCGATGAGCCCGTGGTGAATTCAACAAATTCAATGCCGCCAATCGGCGAGGCTTCCGGCAATTCGCCACCGATACGCAAGGGCGCGAGGCCCTGTGCGATGCGACCCTTGTCCAGCGTCTCGCCCGCAATCTGCAGCGCGCGCATTCCATCTTGCGCAATCATCGCGGCAGGCGCGCCACGGAAATGATCGTTGAAAGCCTCCAAAGAAACAGGCCCGCGATAGCCCGTCTTCATCACGCAATCGAGAAACTCGGCCACCGGATGATCACCTTGGCCGGGAAAACAGCGGTGATGGCGCGACAGCGACATGGGATCCATCAGAATGCCCGGCGCGTCCGACAATTGCACAAGACCGATGCGGCTGGCGGGAATCTCAGCCAATGGCGCCAGCGGATTTTTATTGGCGCAGATATGAAATGAATCGAGCACAATGCCGAGATTGGGACGATCCGCCAGACAGACCAGCTCATAGGCCTGCATCCAGTCTTTCACATAGCGGCCCCAGGCCAGCGCCTCATAGCCCAGTCGAAAGCCACGCTGCGCCGCGCGATCGGCGAGCTCTGCCAGATCAGCGGCTGAGCGATGCTTGTCATCAGCACTGTCTTCGGAGACCGAGGAGCACATGCCCAAAAAGCGTGTGCCCAATTCTTCCATCAGATCGAATTTGCGCTCGGCGCGGTCGAAATTGCGCGCGCGCATCGGCTCGGGCATGGATTCAAAATCGCGCAGAGGCTGCAGACCAATGATCTCGAGGCCCAGATCCTGACAGCGCGAGCGCACATCTTTGGGCTTGCCGGAGAAGAAGGTCAGGTCATTTTCGAAGATCTCGACCGCGCGAAAACCGGCTCTTGCCACGGCAGCCAGTTTCGCCTCCAGCGTGCCCCCCATGGAGACGGTAGCGATGGACCAACGAAGCATGTGGGGTTCCTTCAGGGCGTGGCGCCAGATTCTTCTGATTTCAAAGCATAAAGGGGTCCGCATGTCCCCGCAATGACGGCCAGCCCATATTCCCCATGGCCGCCCTTTCATGTATCAGAACCGGGATGGTCCGCCCCTCGGGGTCAGAGGCCCGCAGATAACAAGCTTTGGAGGGGTGGGCAGATGAGCCAGTTGAAACTCAGCATCGCGACGACCGATTACGATCATTTCCGCGATTTCCGCATGGGCCTCGTCAAGGCCGAGGGCATTGACCACAATTGGCTGACGCTGGGTCACCATGAAATCTTCGCCCGCCAGACTTTTAACCGCGAATTCGACGTCAGCGAATTGTCGTTCGCTAAATTCTCGACCCAGATCACCCGCGACGATTGCGACATCGTTGGCCTGCCGGTGGTCTGCTCGCGCCTGTTCCGCTTCTCGTCTTTCTACGTGAACAAGAATTCCGGCATCAAGACGATCGGCGATCTCAAGGGCAAGCGCGTCGGCTCGCCTGAATGGGCGCATTCGGCCGCCGTCTATATGCGCGGCTGGATGCACAATGATTGCGGCGTCAAGCTGACGGATGTGCATTGGTATCAGGCCGGCGCCAATTCACCTGGCCGCATTGAAAAGGTCGAGCTGAACTTGCCCGAAGGCCTCAAACTCACCCGCGTGGGTGACAAGTCGCTGTCGGAAATGCTGGCATCGGGTGAAATCGATTGCGCGATCATTGCGCGCCCGCCCACCTGCTTCCTTGAAGGCGACCCGAATGTTGTGCGCCTCTTCCCCGAATATCTCGAGATGGAAGAAGATTATTACGCCAAGACCAAGGTCTGGCCGATCATGCACATCATCGCGATGAAGAAGTCGATTGTTGATGAGAACCCGTGGGTGCCACGCAATCTCTATAACGCCTTCGTCGAGTCAAAGAACCGCTCGATCGAGCGCTTGTTTGATCCGGCAGTGTCGCGTTATCCGCTGCCCTGGCTGCCCACCTATGCGCGCCGCATGCGCGACATGATGGGCGACACATTCCCCTTCGGCATTGATGAAAACCGCGCCACTTGGGAACAGATGCTGCTCTATACTTATCAGCAGGGCATTGCCCATAAGCATGTGAAGCCGGAAGATATTTTCCCGGCCAGCACAGGCACCAAGATCATCGTGTAAAAAGATAACCAACCGCCGACCCCACAGGTCGGCGGTTTCTTTTTCAAGAAACAAGAAAACATCCAAGCAACAACAAGAAAGGGAGACACTTAATGTCCGCACTGACTGGACTGAACAGCAAACAACGATTGGCAGCGGAAGTTTGCGCGGTCACGCGCATGCTCGAAGAGATGAACATCCTTCAATATAGCGGGCATATTGCCGTGCGCGTGCCGGGCCAAGATGCGCTGATGATCCAGCGCCGCACAGATTCACGCGCCGAACTGGCGCCAGAGCGCATTCTCACCGTTGATTTCGACGGCAAGGTGATTGATGGCGATGGCAAGCCGCCGTCCGAAACATCGATCCATATTGAAACGATGCGCGCACGCCCTGATGTGAATGCAAGCCTGCATAGCCATATGGATCTCGCCATCGCTTTCACCATGATGGAAGGCGCACAGCTTCTCCCCATGCGCGCACGCGCCACACGTTGGGCGAGCGGCATCCCGACCCATCCAGATCCGAGCCACATTAAATACCCGCAGCAAGGCAAGGAACTCGCGGCAACATTGGCCCACCATCATGTTGCGCTGATGCGTGCCCATGGTCTTTTGCTGGTGGCTGAAAGCCTGCCCGCGCTGATTTCGGATGCTGTACATTTTGAAGAAAATGCGACGGCACAATTGCAGGTGATGAATGCGGGCGCCAAGCCAAAGCCGCTGACGGCGCAAGAAATCGAGCAGATTCTGAAACTCGAAGACCGCCCGCACCACGTTGCCAAAATGTGGAATTATTACGTGCGCAAAGGCCAAGCAGCCGGCACGGTTGCGAAAGAGTGGAATCTTTTGGAAGGGTGATGAGCCTTCAGGCCGTCATTGCGAGCGAAGCGAAGCAACCCAGAGGCAACACGCGAGGCTTCTGGATTGCCGCGTCGCTACGCTCCTCGCAATGACGGTCGTTTGATAACAACCTCACAGCCGTCATTGCGATCACCCTTGATGAATCGGATCAACCCACAGCACTTCGCTGGGTTGTTCCACCGGCTCGATATCCAGATTGATCGATGTTGCCTGACCATCTGAGCGCACCAATACGCATTCCAAGGCCTCATCGTCGCGTGCGTTGATCTCTTGATGGGGCACATAGGGCGGCACGAAAATGAAATCGCCCGGACCTGCTTCAGCGGTAAATTCCAGCTTGTCGCCCCAGCGCATACGCGCGCGGCCCTTCACGACAAAGATCACACTCTCCAGCGGCCCATGATGATGCGCGCCCGTCTTGGCACCTGCATGGATGGTCACTGTGCCAGCCCAAAGTTTCTGCGCACCCGCGCGGGCGAAATCGATGGCCGCCTTGCGATCCATGCCCGGCGTCGAGGGCACGCTAGCGCCATCCAGTGAGCCCGCGGGAATGACCCGCACACCATCATGTTTCCAGCGTTCAGCGCTCATCGTCCGCCTCCGGATTTTTCTATCTCGACGTACAGCATCGGATGTTTCAGCGCAGGGCGCAAATCGCGCCGAGAGATGCGCGCACATAAAAAAGGCGCGGCCCGAAGGCCACGCCTGATCTTCACCCGAGGGCGAATATCTTACATCACATTGCCGACGGCATCGCCTGCTGCAGCATCGGAATAGAATTCCGGCATCATGCGCGATTCCACACCTTCAGCCTTCAGGCGTTCAGCGAATTCCTTGCGCAGATGCGGATCTTCATCGCAATAAGGAATGGCCGAGCCGCCCTTCTTCAGGTCGATTGCGCCGTAATCCATGATCGCTTCGCCCGGCAGACCGGCCTTGCGCGAACGCTGGTTGTTGGGGCCATGCCAAGCAGACACGCGCAGCGGTTCCTTGGAAATACCGAAGTGCTGGTGGAACCAGTCACCCGACATCGGAGCAGCAGACACGAGACCGCCGTATTCATAATCCTGGCGCTTGACGAGTTCTTCCTTGCCGGATTCCCACGGGCGCATGCCGATCACATCAGCCGGCCAAGTGTAGGTGTAGCCCTTGCCCTTGAGGCAGAGCAGAACCGCAGCCGAGGCATGCTTATGGGCCTTGGAATAGCGGCCTGTCTCATGCTGGCCGATCCAGAAATAGAAGCGGTTGCCGGCCATCCACGGCTCGACGCGGCGATAGCCGGGCGAACGACGGTTATCGAGCGGCAGCTCGCAATTGATCAGATCGGGGATGAAGTTGGTGCGGCGCATGGCCAGACCACGCACCGGATCGGGCTCAACATCTTCGACCGACTTGAAGTAATCATCATTGCCCGAATAACGATCGGAGAATGCGAAATCATTGTTGAAGATGAAGTTCGTATTGTCGAACAGGTTCATCACGTTTGGCGCCGTCGTGCCGCAATAGAGCAATGCTGGCGAATTGGTGGCGTTGACGAAACGGTGCGAGGCATTGAGCGGGATCGAGAAGGTCGAGCCCTTCTGCCATTCAAAGGTCTGCTTCTTGGAGGCATTGGCGCCCGACCAAACTTCGGTGGAGCCGCGGCCTTCGACAACGAAGACAACCTTTTCATACATGTGCTTGTCGACATTCAGTGCGCCGCCAGCGGGCACTTCGACAACGTAAGAGCCCCAGAGGCCTTCTGTGCCAAACAACTGGATGTAAGAGCCGCGACCGCCAAGGCGCTTCCATGGCTTCAGTTCAATATCGAGAACCGTGCGCACGCCGATGTTGCGATAGCAAGGGATGCCTTCCGACTCGATGAACTTGTCGTAAGGCATTGCAGGCCGCTTGAACTTGCCAAGACCGGCGATTTCGCCAGCTTTTGGTTCGTGCCAATGTGATGGTGCGTCATGCGGCATGGGATCCTCGCTTTTGTTGTTTGTGGGGCTTGCTCCGGCCCTCGGGGGCGTTGGGCGCCCTCGACCTTGGGAGAAGATGGCCTTGATTAGCAGAGGCTTTCGCCAGTTCCAAGC
>CANGBX010000009.1 GCA_947452455.1 Beijerinckiaceae bacterium | reverse complement strand
TGATCGAGCCGCTCTTTGAGAGCCTTTGCCAGACATTCATCTTCCAGTGCAGAACGGATCAAAGCTGCCAGTGCCTCTTGGAAAGAACTTGCACCTTCCAACGTGTCGGCTAGGGTCTCGTCATCCAAGTCCGGATGCAGCTCAAGCAGTCGGCGGCGGAGTTCTACAAAGCGGGTGCGTTCTAGGCTCGTTGTATGTGCTAAATTCATTCACACCTCCTATTTGCGACTTTTAGTCGCATAAAAGAGACTTATAGTCAATCACAAAATGATTTTAGTAGAACAAATTCAGGCCGCACGAATGTTGATTGGTTGGACCCAGTCAGATTTAGCTACAGCATCAGCTGTTGCTGTTGGCACTATTAAGCGCTTGGAAGCTAAGCGAGGGCCGCTTGGTGGGGCCGCAGCAACGGTCTGGAAAATACAATTTGCCCTCGAGAGCGCTGGTATCGAATTCATCAATAGCGATGACGGTCGAGGTCCAGGCGTAAGATTACGCAACCCCTCTTAAAAGCCGCTTGAGCTCATTCTGAGAACCCATTTGAACTGTGCTCAAAGGGTATTTCTTTATCTTGACAGCAAGCCGTGTTCATGTTTTATTCTTTATTGAAAGTTGCGATCCTCGGTGTGATCAGCCTTCAATTGGCAGCTCCTTTCCAAGCTAGCCGTCTCCCTCGGGGGAGATAGGGCAGCGTTCATGAACCAGTCGTGTTTTGGCTGGGATTGACCTGTTCGTGGATTAGTCAGTGGAAAGAAGTCGTGCCTGCAAACCGCGCCAGAATTATCCTTCCTGCTTTTTCAGAGCATTTGTCTGGCTTTGGCTCCCTTTTCCCTCCACTCATTCCCGCGCCGTCACCCAGCCCTCAACAAAGAGGAGTTTAAGCTGATGACAAAGCAATCAACCGTTCGCAGGCGTGGTCGCCCATCAAAGAATGCCAATGGTCAATCGAAGCCAGGCGGAAACCAGACACTGGAAGCCTTACTCGGTCCCACCCCCTTGCTGCATGGCGAAGACGAGGCCGGCTATAAGGCGTTTTACGATAATTTCCGCCACCAAGTTGGCCCCCATGATTTGATTGACGAAATCTATATTCGGGATGTGGTCGATCAGACATGGGAGATCCACCGTCTTCGGAAGATCCGCATTGGCACAATGCGCAAGGGCCAGATGCAAGCTGTCAGGCAATATACAGATTTCAGTGTTTCATCTTCTATGACCTCGAAGCACTGTGATATTGTTCGAGACCAGATGAAGACAAGCTTGGAAAGCGCTTTAGATTGCCTCCAAAATTTTGGAGTAACGCTGTTGGACATAAATGCGCGTGCCTTCAAGAATGAAGATAGCGTCCTTTTTGACATTGATCAAAATATTACTCGTCTAGAAGTCCGCAGAAATTATACTTTGCGTGAAATTGAACGGCGCAAATCGGCATTTGCCAAACAGATCATACATGTTGTGAACTCGCTTGAAGACAATAAGGCATCGAAATCAATTTCTGTTTCAGCCACACCCGCAATAGAGGGCTGAATTATGGGGCGGCGCAAAATATCTCCGCGGCTTCGTGCAAACAGATTAAATGCGAGGAAAAGCACAGGCCCCCGGACAGATGCAGGAAAACAAATATCCTCAATGAATGCGACCATTCATGGGTTGGCATCTAAAATAGAATTTAACTCATCGAGTCCAGAGGTTGATGTATTTGCTCGACAATTATGTAAGACAGATAAAAGTGAAGCAACTTTATATCTTGCGCGTGAATTTGTAGAAGCACAGTTAGGTCTCAATATAGTACGCGCATATAAAATGTTATTGCGACATTTACATGCCGCGGGAAAAGACAGCCCGTTGCCAATGTCAGAACTTTTAGACGATCCCTGTATCAAGGAAACTTTTCTATATATGCAAACAGATGAATTAGATTTTTGGTTGGGACCAAAAACAAAAAAAGATTGGAGTTTTTTCCGCAGACTCCAAAAATCAATTTACAGACTTTCCAAAACACCTAGAAATCCGCTGTTGCAAATAACAAAACTTCACCGTTATGAGCAGGCGGCTATCCGGCGACGTCAAAGAGCAATTGATGAATGGGACAGCTATCAAGCCACCAAGCAAATGCTTAAAGTAGCCTGAGAGCCATAGTGTTTAACAGAACGAAGCCAAAATATAATAAGTTATTGATATAATTTGATTTATGTTGAAATTAGTTAGAAAAAAATTAAAAAATCCAGGTAGTTACTGAAAGAAAAGTCAAATTTTTAGCTTAGATATGAAAAATTAAATTCAAATTATTTGCGGTAAATTAATTGGAATAAAACTTTGCCTATTTGTATTATTCAGTCTCCAAATCCCCATTATCAAGAAATGCAAGCGCTTCACGTGTGATCTCGGCGCGGCGCTCGGCGGGCATTTTGGCTAGTGTGCGGTAAGGCATAGCCATGCGCGGATTTTTTGACAGCTGCGCCTCATTCTCAATCATGAAATGCCAATAGAGACGATTGAACGGGCAAGATTTCTCACCCGACTTGGCCTTCACATCATAGGCGCAGTTTTTGCAATAATCGGACATGCGGTCGATATAGGCGCCAGATGCCGCATAGGGTTTAGAGGCAAGCAGTCCACCATCGGCAAACAAGACCATGCCGTGCACATTGGGAAGCTCAACCCACTCATAAGCATCCGCATAGACGGCCAGATACCAGGCTTCGATCTCAGCGGGTGCAATGCCGGCCAGAAGGGCAAAATTGCCCGTCACCATCAGGCGCTGGATATGATGAGCGTAGGCATTGGCTTTGGTTTCTTCGACAACTTGCGCGATACAATTCATCGCTGTTTTGGCCGTCCAGAAAAATTCCGGTAGTTTGCGCGTTGCATTCAGCGCGTTGCCTTGCGCATAAGCGGGCATTTGGTGCCAGTAAATACCGCGCACATATTCACGCCACCCCAAAATTTGGCGGATGAAACCCTCAACCGCATTAAGCGGTGCTTTGCCCCTCTTCCAAGCTTGTTCGGCTGCACCACAGACTTCACGTGGCGTCAAAAGACCACAATTCAGATAAGGCGCAATGATGGAGTGAAACAGAAAAGGCTCGCCCTGTTTCATTGCATCCTGAAAGTCCCCAAAACTGGGCAAGCAATCTTTGATAAAATGATGAAGGGCAGACAGTGCGTCTACGCGCGTCACGGCCCAGCCAAAATTTTCAAGCTGGCCGATATGGTTCGGGAAGAGTTTATCGACGAGAGTGATCACGTCTTTCGTGACGGCATCATGTGTAAAGCGGTTGCGCTTGGGAGCTTTCACGCCAGAGGGTAAGCTCTTCCGATTGTCATGGTCAAAATTCCATTGCCCGCCGGCTGGCTCATCACCCTCCATCAGCAGGTTCGTTTCGCGACGCATTTCTCGATAGAAAAATTCCATTCGGAAGGATTTGCGTCCCTCGGCCCAACGCGCAAAGCGGCCGCGGGTACAAAAGAAACGATCATCTTCTCGAATTTCAACGGGCAGGCTAAAAAGCGTTGACCAATCGCGCATCATTTCAAGGACGCGCCATTCACCGGGCTCAGTGACAATAATCTGCTTGATTTTGTGCTTGTGAATGGCCCGTGCGACTTCACCTGTAAAAGAGCCTGAGTTGTGGGGATCGTCCAGCTTCACATAATCAATTTGCATGCCCTCTTTGCTCAGCGATTGTGCGAAATGGCGCATGGCAGAGAGGATCAATGCAATCTTCTGCTTGTGATGGGGAACATAAGTGGTCTCCTCCATGACTTCGGCCATGAGAATGACGTCGCTTTTGGTGTCCAGCCCATCAAGGCTTGAGATCTCGCGCGTTAATTGGTCGCCGAGAATGAGGCGAAGCGTTGTCATCAGGCTAATCCAGAAGCAAAGGGGAATGCGTAATTCATGGAGTAGATACGCAGATCCCCGCGCTGCGGTTCAGGAGTAGCTGTTTTGGCGAAGATGCAGAAGAAGGGTGACCTGCCGCAAAAGACCTGTCAGGTCTGCGGGCGGCCTTTCACTTGGCGAAAGAAATGGGAAAAGGTCTGGGACGAGGTGAAATATTGCTCGGACCGTTGCCGCGCCGAGCGCACTAAGCCCGCGCGCGGCTGAGCGCCGCCCATTCACGCGTGCGCGCTTCCGGATCAGCATGGCCAAGCACATCTGTCGAGACGGCTGCGCTATCGGCGCCTGCATCCAACACAGCGTGGGCGCGCTCGACAGTGAGGCCGCCAATCGCCACCAGCGGCACGTGGCCGACACGCGCTTTCCATTCACTCACGCGCGCAACGCCTTGTGGTGCCCAATCCAATTGTTTCAGAGTTGTCGAGTAGACGGGCCCAAGCGCCACATAATCCGGTTTTAGAGCAAGCGCTGTGGCCAGCTCATTGGGATCATGCGTGCTGATGCCGAGCCGGCATTGGGCTTGGCGAATGGCAGGCAGATCAGCCTCTGCCAGATCTTCCTGACCCAGATGGATGAAGTTGCAGCCTTCTTCCAGAGCGAGGCGCCAATAATCATTGATGACCAAAGTTGCGCCTGCAGCTTCGCATAAAGTCCGCGCACGTCTGATTTCGGCGCGCACGAACTCTTCCGGCTTGTCCTTGATGCGCAATTGCACAAGACGCAGACCGTGCGGCAAAAGCCGCTCCAGCCAATGCGATCCGTCAATGATCAGATAAAAGGAGTCGAGTTTCATTTCTGTCTTTTGGCCAGCCATGCGCGGAACATGGCAATTTCTTTTTCCTGAGCGGCGATGATTTCTTGCGCCATCTTCTTGATGTCTGGATCCGCGCCATATTGCAAGACGATCTTGGCCATGTCGACCGCGCCTTGATGATGCGGAATCATGCCTTGAACGAAGTCAACATCAGCATCGCCTGTCATTTTGATGTCCATGTCGTGGTGCATCTTGTCATTGGCTGCTTGGTAGGCCTTTGACGATGCAGATGCCGGCATGGACGCCGCGCCATGTTGCGCATGACCAGAATGATTGTGCTGGGCGAAGGCTGGCAGAGCAAATGCGAGAGCGACGGTCGCAAGCAGAACACGCATGATTTTCTCCTTCAATCGATGGATGAGAAACGAAGACGCAAAGCATTGCTGATGACACTGACTGATGACAAAGCCATAGCAGCGGCGGCTATAACAGGCGAGAGTAAAATCCCGAAGAGCGGATAGAGAATACCAGCTGCAATCGGCACACCGAGCGAATTATAGATAAAGGCCAAAAACAGATTTTGGCGGATATTGCCCATTACTTGGCGTGAAAGATTGCGCGCGCGAACAATACCTTGCAAATCACCGCTGAGCAAAGTGATGCCCGCACTTTCAATCGCCACATCTGTGCCAGTGCCCATGGCAATACCCACATCGGCAGCAGCAAGAGCTGGCGCATCATTCACGCCATCGCCTGCCATAGCGACAATGCGCCCTTGCGCACGTAATTTTTCAATCACGGTACGCTTTTGATCAGGCAGAACTTCTGCTTCCACCTCTGCAATGCCGAGTTGTTGCGCAACGGCTTGCGCTGTGGTGCGATTGTCGCCCGTGAGTATAACAATCCGCAAACCATCCAGCATCAGCGCTTGCAAAGCTGCGGGCGTTGTTGCTTTGACCGGATCGGCAATGGCCAGCACGCCCGCCAGCTTCCCATCCATGGCGAGAAAGACGGCTGTCGCGCCAGAGCGGCGCAGATCATCAGCCTTTGCCGCGAGCAGCTCTGTTGAAATGCCTTGCGAACCAAGAAAAGCTGCGTGCCCGATGGCGAGTTTGTGGCCATCCACCAGCCCCATAGCGCCTTGGCCTACAGGCTGGTTGAATTGTTCCACAGGGCTGAGTGGCAGATCTTTTTCCCGTGCAGCCTGCACAATGGCCGAGGCGAGTGGATGTTCGCTCGGGGCTTCCAAACTTGCTGCAAGGCGCAGCACGTCATTGTTGTCGATGCCTTCTGCTGTCACAATCTCGGTCACGCGCGGCTTGCCTTCCGTCAGCGTGCCGGTCTTGTCGATCACGAGCGTATCAATCTTTTCCATCCGCTCCAGCGCTTCGGCATTGCGGATCAAAACACCTGCTTGTGCACCACGTCCCACGCCGACCATAATCGACATAGGCGTGGCAAGGCCAAGCGCACAGGGACAAGCGATAATGAGAACAGAGACAGCCGCCACAAGGCCGAAAGTCATGCGCGGTTCTGGCCCGAAGAGCGACCATGCAACAAAAGCAACAATCGCCACGCCGAGAACAAGAGGCACAAACCAGCCCGCTACTTGATCAGCGAGGCGCTGAATGGGTGCGCGTGAACGCTGCGCATTGGCAACCATCTGCACGATTTGCGCGAGCATTGTGTCGCGACCGATTTTTTCAGCACGCATGATAAATGCGCCTGTGCCATTAATGGTCCCGCCAATGACTTTCGCGCCGATCTCTTTGGTGACAGGCATGCTTTCACCCGTGACAAAAGATTCATCGACCGCACTGCGGCCTTCCATCACCACGCCATCGAGAGGCACTTTATCGCCGGGGCGCACGCGCAAGCGGTCACCAACACGTGCGAGATCCAGCGATATTTCTTCATCGGATCCATCGTCTTTCATACGCCGCGCTGTCATTGGCGCGAGATTGAGCAATGCACGAATGGCGCTGCCTGTTTGCTCGCGCGCACGCAATTCCAACACTTGTCCGGCAAGAACAAGAACAATGATCACGGATGCGGCTTCAAAATAGATCGGCACAGAGCCATCATGATGATGGAAGGCATGCGGAAAAAGTCCGGGCGCAAAAAGCGCCACAAGGCTGTAGGCAAAGGCCACGCCTGTGCCCATAGCAATGAGCGTGAACATATTGAGGTTGCGCGTTTTCAGCGATAGCCAGCCACGCTCGAAGAAAGGCCGTCCCGCCCATGCAACGATGGGCAGAGCGAAAGCCAATTGGATGAGGCCCGAAATGAAAGGTGGCATCCATTCAAAGCCGCCGACATGGCCGCCCATTTCCAGAATAACAATGGGGAGCACAAGCGGGCCTGCCAAAATAAGGCGGCGCAGAAAATCGATGTATTCGGGATTGGGGCCCGCATCGGCGCTTGGCATATCAGGCTCCAGCGCCATGCCGCAGATAGGGCAGGTGCCGGGGCCGATCTGGCGAATTTCGGGATCCATCGGGCAAGTGTAAATTGTGCCTTCTGGCACAGGCGCAGGCGGCGGTGCTGGTGTTTCGCCCGTGTAGCGTTCCGGCTCTTTCTCGAATTTTGATTCGCAGACAGCAGAGCAAAAGTAATAGCTCTTCTTGTTATGGCGCAGCGCATATTTGGCATTGGCGACATTGACATCCATGCCGCAGACAAGATCTTTGGCGGTGCGCGTCAGATAGAATTCTGTGTCGGCATCAAATTTTGTTTTGCAACCATTGCCGCAGAAAAAGAAATCGTGATCATCGACGCGGCTTGTGGGCTTCGAGCCATCAGTTTTGGCCATCATGCCGCAGACGGGGTCGCGCGCTTCAGCGGGCAGGAGCGCGGGGGCGGCATGGTCCGCACAGCAGGAGCTGGTCGGGGAATGCTGATGGTCGCTCATGGGGCTGCCCTTTTGGAAAGTTCAAGCCTATCGATACACCTTCTCAGCGTAAGAAGGTCAAGCCGATGCAAGCTGGAGCGAGGCTACTAGAGCCGGAAGGTCGGCCCGCAATCGTGAACCGTTCCATTGTCAAGACCAAGCGCGCGTTCGCGCGGGCCTTCAAAGCCGAAGAGTTCGAGATAAAGCGCTGACCATGGTGTTAGCGGATTATAAGCTTGCGGGTCGCCCGGCGAGAGCCAAGCGACGCGTTCAGCTTCTTGCGGGTTCACACGCGGCATGTCTTCGACAAGTCCCACGAAGACGTCGACACATTCATGCTCGGTGAGATGGCCGACGCGTGCACGGTAGCGCACACGCGCGAGGGGTTTGAGTTCTGTCTTCACGCGCAATTCTTGAAACAGGCGACGCTTTGCAGCAGCAGCCGAGCTTTCGCCAGCCATCTGGTGCGAGCAGCAGGCATTGGTCCATAAGCCGCCGCAATGATATTTGGTGAAAGCGCGTTGTTGCAGCAATTGGCGGCCAGAGCGATCAACCAGAATGATGGAAATGGCTGCATGATAAAGCCCGCGCATATGGGCTGCATGTTTGCCCAAAGTGCCGATTGGCTTGTCTTGCGCATCGAGCAGCACAACGCCACGCGGATCTGGCCGCAGGTTGTGTCCCATCTTGCTTGCTGCCGTCATTCTCGCCGCTCTCAATAATGGGGCGGCGGCGGTTCCGCCGGTCCGGCTTGGCGCGCGCTTGTTTCGGCTTCCTGCACGCGGTCACTCAATTGTTCATAGGCGCGCTTCAAGCGGTCAATCATGGTCCATTGATCGGTGATGATGCGGTTGAGGTCTTCAATCGCTTGCGCTTGATGGGCGACGGTAGTCTCCAGCGTTTCCAAACGACCCGACACCTCTGACATCCGCCTAATTCTCCTCAGCCGCGCGTTGAAAGCGCGGGGCCAGCAAGTTGAGGGATAGTCCTGCCATGACCAATCCTGCAGCGGCAAGCTTCCATATGGGGAGGCTTTCGCCAAGCCAGAAAGAAGAGGCAGCAAAGCCGAAAATGGGGACGAGCAAGGCCATGGGCGTCACAAGGGCCGCTGGATGGCGCGCCAGAAGCCAGCCCCATGCCACATAGCCGAACAGCGAATTGCCAAGGGCCTGCCAGATGACAGCGCCCCATGTGCCGATGGTCGCGTCCTCCACGCCGTGCAGCATGGCCTGTGGGCCCTCCACCAGCCATGACAGGGCAAACAGGGGTGGGGCAGCAAAGAAGCTCGACCAAGCGACATAGGCCAGCATGTTGACGCGTCCGGCCTTGCGGCTCGCCATATTGCCCAGCGCCCAGCACAAGGCGGCGCCGAGCACCAGCAAGAGCCCACCTAAAGTGGTTTGCGCATCCGTATGCAGCGCGATCACCACGAGGCCGGAGGCGGCCAGCAGAAGCGCGCCCCATTGCAGCGGCTTTACCTTCTCGCCATCCAGCACCAGCGCCAGCGTGATGGTGAAAAAGACCTGCGTCTGCGCCACGAGTGAGGCAAGCGCTGGCGAAATATGTCCGTTCAACGCGGTGAAAATCAGTCCGAATTGTCCCAGGCCGATGAAGAGCCCGTAAGTGGCAAGATTGCGCCATGGCACTTGAGGGCGCGGCAGAAAGAAGACGACAGGAAAAATCACCAGCGTGAATCTGAGCGCGGCAAAGAAGAGTGGCGGCAGATGCGCGAGCCCTTCTTTCATGACCACGAAATTGCTGCCCCACACCGCCATGACCGCGACGGCCAAAAGCGTATGCGAGAGGGGCATGGCAGACCGCTCGCTCATTTGCGCGCCTTTGCGCCCTCGAGCCCCCACATGATGAGAGGGACACCCGCCACCAAAGCAGCAAAGACACCCGATGCAGGCAGGCCAAGCGCAGAAATCAACGGCCCTGTAATGAGGGAGAGAACAAGGCTCGTGCCGCCCGCCCATGAATCATTCGTGCCAATGGCGCGCCCGCGCATGCTTGTATCGACTTCGTCCGCCAGCAGCGCGGTCGAGGCGACATTGGTCATGGCCCAACCGATGCCGACAAGAAAAGTGCCGAAGGTGATCGGAATATAGCCTGTTGTCAGGCCCACAAGTGCAGCGCCCGCAATGGTCAGCACCAGACCCGGATACATAATTTTTGCGCGGCCGATCCGGTCGGACAATTTTCCGATGGGGATCGAAAAAGCAAACATGCCGGCGGAATGAAACAAATGCGCCCAGGCAATGGCGGTGAGCGAATGGCCATGATGCTGCAAAACAAGCGAGGTGAGCACCATGACAATCGACATATTGCCCTGCGCTGCCGCATTGGCGGCAATGGCCAAGCGTGTCGGCGCATATTTCATCAAAGAGCCGCCGACGAATTTATCGCTCTGACTTGCTGCGTGCTTCGGCTCCACATAGCCCGGATAATAAGCGGCAAGATTCTGGCCGATCTCTTTCGGGTCGGGTCGCACAAAATAAACAAGACATGCGCCAATGATGATGAGGACAGGCAGCATCAACCAAGGCAGAACGAGTGCTTGCCCGACGCCTGCTTCAGCCATGCGCTCACCCAGATTGACAACAGCGGGTGAGAGAATGAGTCCGGCAAATGTGCCAAGTGCAATATAGCCGAGTGCTTGTCCGCGCAGCACAGAGGGAAACATGTCGGTCGCGCCTACACGCATCTGTTGCGCGGCATTCATGCCCATGCCGAAAATCAGAATGCCGACAATGACGCCGGCAAGGCTCGCAACATCCTGACCAAAAGCAATGATGAATGTGCCAACCAGTGCCAGTGCAAGGCCAAGCAAAATACCGGGCTTGCGTCCGAATGAATCGGTGATCTTGCCAATCGGATAAGAGACCAGAAAACGCGACAGACCGATCAGCGCGACAGAGAGGCCCGCCAGATCATTTGATCCGCTAATGCCCACAATCATCAATGGCCCGAGCCCGTAGATGAATTGCATGCCGGCGCCCGTAAAACTTTGCGACAAAGCAAACAGCGCCATATTGCGCTTGATCAGGGCGGGAACGACAATTTTCACAGGGTAAGCCACTTCTTGTTTTCTTCGGGCATTAAAAAAGGCGGCGTTTCCACGCCGCCTTTGTTTGTCTTAGTCGCCGGGGATCTGGCGAACCGCGCCTTTGGCCGCGCTTGTTGTGAGCATCGCATAAGCGCGCAAAGCCGTTGTCACTTTGCGCTGGCGCGGCTTGGCCGGCTTCCAGGCATCCTTGCCTTTGGCTTCCATCGCGGCGCGACGCTTGGCGAGTTCTTCATCGCTGATCGCCACACGAAGGATGCGCTTGGGGATATTGATTTCGATTGTATCGCCTTCTTCCACGAGGCCAATCGCGCCACCTTCTGCCGCTTCCGGCGAACAATGGCCGATGGACAGGCCCGATGTGCCGCCCGAGAAACGACCATCGGTGATCAGCGCGCAAGCTTTGCCGAGGCCCTTCGATTTCAGATAGCTCGTCGGATAGAGCATTTCCTGCATGCCAGGACCGCCGCGCGGGCCTTCATAGCGGATGACGACAACATCGCCCGCTTTGATCTTGCCGCGCAGAATCGCATCCACCGTGTCGTCTTGGCTTTCAAAGACACGTGCGGGGCCTGAGAAGACATGGATGCTCTCATCGACGCCTGCTGTTTTCACAATGCAGCCATCGAGCGCAATATTGCCGGAGAGAACGGCCAGACCGCCATCTTTCAAGAAAGCATGGTCAGCATCACGGATGACGCCTGTCTGGCGATTTTCATCGAGATCATCCCAGCGGCGTGATTGCGAGAAAGCAACTTGTGTCGGCACGCCACCGGGAGCCGCGCGGAAAAATTCGCGCACGGTTTCGCTTTTGGTGCGCGAAATATCCCAGCGCGCCAAAGCCTCGCCCATGGTCGGCGCATGCACGGTCGGTGTGTCCGTGTGCAGCAGGCCCGCACGCTCAAGCTGGCCGAGAATGGACATAATGCCGCCCGCGCGATGCACATCTTCAACATGAACATCGGCAATGGCGGGCGCGACTTTGCACAAAACAGGCACGTGGCGCGAGAGGCGGTCAATATCGTCCATGGTGAAGTTGATGCCGCCTTCATAAGCGGCAGCAAGAATGTGCAAGACCGTATTGGTCGAGCCGCCCATGGAAATGTCGAGCGTCATCGCATTTTCGAAAGCTTTGAAATTCGCAACATTGCGCGGCAGAACGGATTCATCATTCTGCTCATAATAGCGGCGCGCCAGATCAACAATCAAATGGCCCGCTTCTACAAAGAGGCGCTTGCGGTCGGCGTGTGTGGCGAGTGTCGTGCCGTTGCCGGGCAGCGAGAGGCCCAAAGCTTCGGTCAGGCAATTCATCGAATTGGCGGTGAACATGCCCGAGCATGAGCCACACGTCGGGCAAGCCGAGCGCTCGATGGCATTGACTTCCTCATCGGAAATTTTGTCATCGGCCGCCGCGACCATGGCGTCGATCAGATCGACCTTATGCGACTTGCCCTCATGAATATATTTGCCGGCTTCCATCGGGCCGCCAGAGACAAAGACCACCGGAATGTTGAGGCGCATGGCAGCCATCAACATGCCGGGCGTGATCTTGTCGCAATTGGAAATGCAGACGATGGCATCCGCGCAATGCGCGTTGACCATATACTCGACTGCGTCCGCGATGACTTCGCGCGATGGCAGCGAATAGAGCATGCCGTCATGGCCCATGGCGATGCCGTCATCGACTGCAATCGTGTTGAATTCTTTGGCGACGCCGCCGGCCTTTTCGACTTCGCGGGCGACCAGCTGACCAAGGTCTTTCAGGTGCACATGGCCCGGCACGAATTGGGTGAAGCTGTTGGCAATGGCGATGATCGGCTTGCCGAAATCCTCGTCTTTCATGCCCGTGGCGCGCCAAAGGCCGCGCGCGCCCGCCATATTGCGGCCGTGGGTCGTGGTGCGGGAACGATATGCAGGCATGGGGTCACCGAAAATGTCGAGAAACGCCGCGCAGGGCAGGCATGGCTGCCCCGGGCGCTGAACCAATAATGGGTGTTCTGGGTGAGGTCAAAAAGCCCTCATTCGTACGATCACGCATCTTTGGTCAGGGCCGGTTTGGGGCGGCTCGCCTATGGCTTGAGCCAGACTGCCTTTTTTCCGGGCGAAATGGCCGCCTGAGGGGGAATTTGCCCAGTGGGCGGGGTTTGGCGCGGGATTTGCTCCAATAGGGACAGCTGTGCACCGGTCTAGTTTGGAAGCTCTCCGGTGCAAGCCCGCCTCTTTAGGCGTTTCCTCCCAGACTTGCCCGCCTCTTGCAAAAGGGGCGGGCTTTTTCTTGGGGTCTCCACCCCCCAATGCTGGTGCCCTTCCAAAGCCGCCGCCCTTCAGCCAGAATGTCGCTCCAAGCGCGGGTCAAAAAACCGTGCAGCAACATCGGGAGGAAACCTATGGCCTTTTCGGCTTGGCGCGGCATTGCCGGCATTATTCATCCAACCTTGCGCCCCGGCGCTACGGAAGAATTCATCCGGCTTTTGCCAGAAGGCATTGGCGTCATTCCGCTGTTCATCAACATCACGCGCGGCACGCGGGAAGAATTCAAAACCGTGATGGGCGCCTATGAGCAGCAGATCGCACTTTGCGCCGAGCAAAATTGCGATGCCATTCATCCCAATGGCGCCCCGCCTTTCATGGTTATGGGCCGCGAAGCCGAAACCCGTCTCGTGGGCGAATGGGAAGCCAAATATAAAACGCCGATCTTTACCGCGGGCCAAAACCATATTGCAGCTTTGCGCGCACTCGGCGCCAAGAGCATCATTGGCGCCTCATATTTTCAGGGCGAGATCAACGATACGTTTGGGGCCTATTTCAAAGATGCGGGCTTTGATGTGCGCTGCATGGAAGGCGTCGAAGTGCCTTTCAACAAAGTGCAAGAGCTCTCAGGCGAGCAGGTCTACAGCCATATCAAGAAGAGCTTCATCAAGCATAAGGGCGCCGATGCCATTTATATGCTGGGCTCGGGTTGGCGCACCTTGCATATTGTCGACATGCTCGAGCGCGATCTGGGCGTGCCTGTGGTTCATCCTGTGCCGGCACGCGTCTGGGAATTCCAGAAGCGTCTGCATGTGAACGAGAAGCGTTCGGGCTTCGGCCATTTGCTCGAAGCGCTTCCGGCGATGGCTTAAGCCGCTTTTTGCGCGCGTGGCGCTTGTGATTGCAGCCAGCCTGCAATCATGCGCCACTCGCGTGACAAGGTTTTGCGACCCATAAACAAAGCCAAGTGCCCGGCCTCCACTGCCAGTGAGCGTTTGCGGGCCTTGGGTGTTCCGACAAGGTCCAGCACGCGCAACGCTTGCCGACGTGGTGCAATTTCATCGCGCGTGCCAGCCAGCACAAAGAGCGAGGCGCGGATGTCTTTCAGATCAATTGTCCGCCCCAGAACCTTGAACTCGCCTTTGGCGATTTCATTGCCCTTGATGATGCGCATCAAGAGATCACGCAAATAGGGTGCCGAAAGATCACCCTTGCGCTGTGCCCATGCACCAAATGCCGCAAGGGCATCCAGATCTTTGCGGGAGAATGAGCCGAGGTCTCGCTGCATCGCCTCCAAGCCGGAGAGTTCTGTTGTTTTATTGATCGCCAGTGGCGCAAGCCAATCTTCTGCAGCAACCAAATTGCGCGGCAAAGTTTGAAGCTTGCCCGCGTGATAGGTCAGCAGCGACAATTGTGCGTCCATATCAACAGGCGTTCCTGCGAGAACAAGTTTTTCGACTTTGGCAGGGAAACGCGCCGCAAGCAGCAGCGCGAAAAGCCCGCCCAGGCAAAGCCCGACAAGATTGACCCGTCCGCCCAGATCATCGATCGCAATGGCGAGATCGGACATGCAGGCATCGATGGATTGTTCAGCGCTATCTGGCGAAAGCTTGCGCCAATCAGCCAGATGAATCGCGTCGTGACCGGCGTTGAGCAATGTCTCAATCAGTGAATTGCCGGCGAAGAGATCCACAAAGCCTGCGTCATGTACGGCCAAGGGCGGGATGATGAGGGTGGGGATATCTGCAGATTTTCGTGAGCGACCAAAGCGACGCATGCGCATGGTGCGATAACGCCCGACAGAAGTGTTTCTTGAACTGAAACATTCGACCTGAGCTGGGCCTTTTAGATGATGTCTGAACTGTGCGACCCAATCCTGTGATTCTTCTGAAAGATCGCTGTGAGAGAATGACTTCTGCATTTTCGCCATGATGAAAATGACCTTAAGAAAGTGAGAATCGAAAAGTGAAAAACAAAAAACCCTCAGCATCGGTAGCGAAGCTGAGGGTTTCTTGCAAACGGAGCTGTATTTATTTTTTACGCTACCTTGGTCTTGGCTGTTTGCAGCAAGTGCCAGATGCGCGCGGGTGTCGCGGGCATGGGCACATCTTGGATGCCATAAACACTCAGCGCGTCTGCCAGAGCATTGGCGACCGCCGGCAAGGCGCCCACGCAGCCGGCCTCGCCCGCCCCCTTCACACCAAGCGGATTGCTCTTGGTCGGAACAGGATTGCTTACCACATCAATCGGGCAGAAATGATCGGCCTTCGGCATGGCGTAATCCATGAAAGAGCCTGCGAGCAATTCGCCGCTCTCGGCGTCATAGGTCAGATCTTCCATCAGCATCTGACCAACGCCTTGCGAAATACCGCCGTGGATTTGTCCTTTGAGCAGCAACGGATTGAGCACTGTGCCGACATCATCCACCACGTTGTAGCGGAGGATTTCGACAACGCCTGTCTCTTCGTCGATTTCCAATTCGCAGACATGGCTGCCGCTCGGGTAGTTCATCAGATCATTGGCATAGACCGCATTGGCGATGAGGCCGACTTCCATGCCTTCGGGCAGATTTTTGGGATTGGTCGAGCCTCTGGCGACTTCGCTGATCGTCAGGCTTTGGTTTGTTTTGCGGCCTGTAAAAATACCGTCTTTGAAATCGACATCTTCGTCGCCGAGCATTTTCTTGGCGATCTTCGTGGCTTTATCGACGATTTTTTCTGCCGCCAGATAAAGCGCCGAGCCGCCCACTGTTGCGGTGCGAGAGCCACCCGTGCCTTCACCAAAGAAGACAGCATCGGTATCGCCCTGCACATAATGCACGTCATTGGGCTTCACGCCGAGGCGATCGCAGACGAGCTGTTTGAACACGGTCTCATGGCCTTGCCCTTGCGTCACCGCGCCCGAAAGAATGGTCACAGTGCCGGACCGGTCAAAGCGGATTTCTGCGCCTTCGAAACCGGGTGAGGCGGCCTTTTCAATGGAATTGGACAGGCCGATGCCGCGCAGCTTGCCGCGCTTTTTGGCTTCCTGCCGGCGCGCTTCAAAGCCTTTCCAATCGGCCATGTCGAGCACCATATCCATGCCCTTTTCAAATTCGCCCGAGTCATAGAGAAATTTGAGAGGCGTCTGATAGGGCAGTGCTTCGACGGGGATGATATTCTTGCGGCGGATTTCCGCCTTATCCATCTTCAGTTCATTGGCTGCCAGATCGATGATGCGCTCAATCACATAAGCGGCTTCGGGGCGGCCATTGCCGCGATAGGGACGCATCGGATTGGTGTTGGTGAAAACCGCTGTGACATCGACATGGATGGCAGGCGTTGTATAGACGCCGGCCAACGTGCCGAGATTGGATGTCGCCCCGCCATCACCGCCCGGCTGCAAATAAGCGCCGACATTGGCGATGGTCTTCACTTGCAGGCCCAAGAATTTGCCATCCTTCGTCAAAGCAAGTGCGGCTTCCGTCACATTGTCGCGCGCCTGCGCGTCCGACAGAAAACCCTCTGAGCGTGTCGAGGTCCATTTGACAGGGCGGCCGATCACTTTTGATGCAAAGAGCGTGAGTGCCACTTCATTGTAGACGCCCGACTTCATGCCGAAGGAGCCGCCAATGTCGCCTGCAATCACATGCACTTTGCTTTCGGGCACGCGCAATGTGCGCGCGAGCTGGCCGCGGTAATGAATGGCGCGCTGAAGCGTTGTGTAGATCGTGTAGCGGTCGGCGGCGGAATCATAATAGCCAACGCATGCGCGCGGCTCCATCGTGGCAGCTGTCACACGATTGATGACAAACTTGTGCCGCACAACCACATCGGCTTTCTTGAAAGCTTCTTCGGTTTCTTCCTTATTGCCTTCCTGATGGACGAAAGAAATATTATTGGCGCAATCGTCCCAGACGAGCGGCGTGCCATCATTGGGTGCATTGCCGGTGACAATATTGGCGGGCAGTGGTTGATAATCGACAACCACGGCTTCGGCTGCGTCCAGCGCTTGCAAACGTGTTTCAGCGACGACGAAGGCCACATAGTCGCCAACCCAACGCACTTTGTCAGACGTCATCGCGGGGAATTTGCCCGTATGCATGGGCGAGCCATCGCGACGCTTGCGGCCCTTGGGCATGGGCAGATCGGCATAGCCTGATTTTTTCCAGTCTTCGCCGGTGAGCACGCACAGCACGCCGGGCATGGTCTCTGCCGCGCTGGTGTCGATGTTCAGAATTTTCGCATGGGCATGTTTGGACCGCACAACAACGCCGAAGGTCTGGCCCGGCATGCTGATATCGTCGGCATAGCGGCCACCGCCGCGGATAAGGCGGGGATCTTCAAAGCGAGGCACCGGCTGGCCGAGCGCATATTCACCCATCGTGTCCATCCCTGTTCTTGTTTGATGTCAGGCTTGGGGCCCAAGGGGCCCGTTCTTGATCCCTTTATCCCGCGAGCGCGGCCAAAGCTCAAGCCGCCGCGCGGGGCCGCTCAGCCGAGGCTGGCGGAGATTTCGATTTCGATGCGCTTTTCGTTGGCTGAATAGCCGCCCACTTGCGTCAGGACGGGCGTCACCGGGCAATCGGCAAAGTGGGTGTCGAGCAGGGCCAGCGCCTCGCGAGGGTCCTCCTCACGGTCCACGAAGACCGACATGATCTGGGCGCGAGACATATGACTGCCAGCCATTTTGAGTGACAGATCAATAGCCGCTCGAATGGCTGGAACTTGTGCGCTGAGGCCCTCCGTCATGTCGGTAATGCCCGACAGAAAGACAAGCCCGTCGAGCGCCACATAACGGGGCGGGGCAATCACAGGGTCATAATCCACCACGCTTTTCACCGCGCGCGGATCGCGCGGCACAAGCACGGAAAGATCAAGACGCACGCGCCCGTCTTCGGGCAGGCGTCGCGCATCGAAAAAGCTCGAGCTTGATCCGCGCAATGTCCCCACCAATGTCGCGCGGCGCACATCACTCGCCAATTGGCGATTGGCGCGGCTATCGGTGAAAAGACGCGAGCGCACGATGTGGCGTTTGTCGAGACCTTCCTCGCGGATGATCTCGAGCGCCTCATCGATCAATTGCGCTGTTTCTGCTTCCACGCTGCCTTCGGCTGCGCCGATGAGTGACAGCGTGAAGAGATCGCGGCCGGCGATGCGGGTCCAGTCAGTTGAAAACATCAGGACTTTTTCAGCAGATGCCGCGCAATGACCATTTTCATCACTTCGGTCGCGCCTTCCGTGATGCGGAACGAGCGCTGTTGGCGCCAGAACTTCTCAATCGGCAGATCGGTGGTCAAGCCCATGCCGCCAAAAATCTGCATGCAACGATCAACGACACGGAAAGCCATTTCATCGGCATTTGATTTACAGATATAGGCGTCCACACGCGTGTCTTCGCCTGCATCCATTTTGCAGGCTGCTTCATAAACCAAGAGGCGCGCTTGCTTCAGCTCGACATAGCTGTCGACGAGCATGAATTGAATGGCTTGGCGCTCTGACAGCGGCTTGCCGAATGTGACGCGCTGCTTGGAATAATCAATCGCCATATCAAGGCAGCGTTCCGCCACGCCAAGTGCGCGTGCTCCATGTTTGATGCGGCCGACACCCAGCCATTTCTGACCGAATTTGAAACCTTCGCCTTCTTCACCGACGCGGTTTTTGGCTGGCACGCGCACATTGTCGAAAACGATTTCGCAAGGCGAGTCGCCCATCATGGTTTGATATTTGGTCGAGATGCGCACGCCCGGCAGGTTCATGTCGACGAGGAAGCAGGAAATGCCCCCGCGTGAGCCTTTCGAGCGATCTGTCGCGGCCATGACTTGCGCAAAGTCGGCCTTGTCAGCGTGGCTGATGTAACGCTTCACGCCATTGATCACATATTCATCGCCATCGCGCACTGCCACCGTGCGCATGGAACCCGGATCAGAGCCAGCATCTGGCTCGGTCTGGGCAAAGCAGGCGCGCTTTTCTCCGCGCAGAACCGGCATCAAATATTTTTCGCGCAATTCGCCTTCGAGCGCGAAGAGAATGGCGCGCACAGACGGGCCAATCATGCTTTCGCCGCGGGTTGGCAAAGCGATGCTGCGGGCCAATTCTTCCCACACAATCACACGCGGCATAATGCCAAGGCCCGGACCACCGAATTCTTCCGGCACTTCCATTTGCCAGATGCCGAGGTCTTTCGCGCCTTTTTGGAATTTCTCACGCCATTCGGGTTTGAGCTCCTCGCCAACAAGCGTCTCACGCTCATAGGGGATCATTTCCTTGTCGACGTAGCGGCGCAGATTGTCTTTGAGCAGACGAAGTTCTTCTGGCAGCGAGAAATCCATTTTATCCTCCCTGCGGGGTCCCTCTTTTGCTGGGGCTCCCGCTTCTTTCTTATCTGGTGTCAGCATCGGGTATCAGGGGGCGCAAATCAAGCCCCTCAGGTCTTTGACCGACCCGACAATTCAGTCAGGATCTCGTTTGTTTTCATCACATCCGCATATTTGTGATGAAGATCGAAAAGATTGACCTTGTGGGATATCTCGCTGCGGTCGAAGCAGCACTCCTCGGCCATGACCATATGGAAGCCGTTCGAATAGCCATCGACCGTGGTGGCACGCACGCAGCCCGATGTGCTCTCGCCAATCACAATCACAGTATCGATCCGCAATTGCGTCAAATGTGCCAGCAAGGGCGTTCCATAAAAGCCGCTGGCGCGTTGTTTGGTGATGACCACATCGCCCTGTTGCGGGGCCCATTCGGGTCGAATGTCATAGGCATTGGAGCGATCACCCAGACTGCGCCGATTGGTCGCTTTGATCGCTGCGGGCTTGGACGCCTCGCGCGTATCGCCTGTTGTGTAGAAAATCGGCAGACCAGCTGCGCGGGCGGCTGCAAAGAGTTTCTTGGTGGGCTCGATCGCCGTCCAGGCATGGATGCCGCAGGACGAGGGGTAATCCTTCGCCACTTCGGCCACCGGCCGCGGGCCGCCTTCATAGGCCAGTTCGTAAAGATCGATGGCGAGCAGGGCTGCGCTGGGGCCAATGTAAAGATCGCGCTTGTAATGTTTGTAGAGGTCGAGAATCTCGGCCGGGATGAGGTCCTGCCAGCAATGATCTTCAAAGGGATCGACCATAGGCGCGCCTTTCTTGGTTTTGGCCCGGAGCACTCCTCGGGCGGGAGGATCTTAGGCGAGGGCCTAAGTCTGGCGCAATCGGCTTCGCTAAGGCCTGCCTCAACGCCAGCTGATTGGCTTTACAGGCATGTTTTGAATCAAATTTAGTTCTGATGCAGCCAAGCAGTGCTTGGCGGGCCGATGCGCTCGCCCTATGTCAGGTGTGCGGCCCCGTGCGGGGTTGATTCTCCCCTCATTGACGACAAGGCTCACAGTGACAAGCGGCGCCGGACCAGAAGCTGTATCGACCGAGCCGCCGATGAGCACCAAGCAGCTCTTCTTCACGGTCTTCCCCTCGATCATGCTGCCCATGTTCATGAGCATGAGCGACCAGACAATCGTCGCCAGCGCCTTGCCCTCGATTGCGGCGGCACTTGGTGATGTCGAGCGTGTGTCCTGGGTGGTGATTTCCTATCTGATCGCCGTCACCATTGCCGCGCCCGTCTATGGCTATCTCGGTGACATGTATGGCCGCAGGCGCTTTATGTTTATCGCGTTGGCGCTTTATCTGGGCGCAGCCGTGGCCAGCGCCTTTGCTCCCTCGATTGCCGTTCTTGCCTTCACCCGCTTTCTGCAAGGGCTGGGCGGTGGTGGCCTCATGTCCTTGTCGCAGGCCTTGATCGGGGAGGCTGTGCCGCCGCGCCAACGCGGCCAGTTCCAAGGTTATCTCGCAGGCATTGCTGTGACGGCCTCGTCTTTTGGGCCTGTGGCAGGCGCCTTTGTTACCGACCTCTTCGGCTGGCGCGCGGTCTTTCTGATGCATGTGCCCACCGGCATTATCGCGGTTCTTTTGACCATGCGGTTGAAAGCAAGACCCGGCAATGGACAGGGACGGTTCCGTTTTGATTTTCCGGGGCTGATTTATTTTGTCGGCTTCATCGTGCCTTTGTTGTTGGCACTCGATCAGGTGCGCTCCTTGAGTGCGGAAAAACAATCCTTGGGGCTTGGTCTTCTCGGCCTCGCGATTGTTTCATTTGTTTTGTTGATCCGCCGCGAATTCAGCATCGACTCGCCTTTGTTGCCGGTGCGCCTGTTGCGACAAGCTGCCATTTGGCGGGCGGATTTAATGGCGGCTTGCCATGGCGCAACACTCGTCTCGCTGGTGTCGTTCATGCCGATTTATTTACGTGCCGTCCATCAAGCCTCGGCAGGCGATATTTCAACTGTGCTTTTGTCGATCACTGCCGGTATCGGTTCGGGCTCGATCATTACAGGGCGTATTGTGTCGCGCACCGGGCGTACGATGATCTTGCCGTCAGTGACCTTGATGATCACAACCATCACGCTCATCATCTTTGGTTTCTATGGGTCTTCTTTGACCACAATGCAGCTGTCGGCATTGCTCTTTTTCAACTGCATCACCATGGGCTCGGTGATGGGTGTCGCGCAAATGACGGTGCAAACTGCGGCAGGTCCGCGTCAATTGGGGCAAGCAGCGAGCTCCGTGCAATTGTCACGCTCGGTGGGGGCTTCGCTTGGAACAGCGGCCATCAGCACAATTCTCTTCACCACATTGGCTGCGCGTGATCCCGAAGCTGCCAAATTGTTCGGTGCCATTTTGCAAGATCCGCAAGCGGCCTTGGCGAGCCTCTCACCGGCGCGCCGCCTTGCCATCACCGAAGAAGTGACGTCTGCTTTCCGCGTCGCTTTTTTGACCTTGGCTGGGTTTACAACGATCGGATCGATCCTCGCCTGGACCAATCCGATGCGTCGCGTCTGAGCTTTTCTCAGCTCGTCATCAAAACCGGAATCTCGGCAAAGTTCATAATGTGGCTTGTCGCGCCACCAAAAAACATTTGTCGCAAACGGCTTTGTGTATAGGCGCCCTTGATCAAGAGATCGCCGCCCAAAGCTTCGACCCCGCGCAAAACCGCTTCACCGCTGTTGCGATGGCGCGCGCTGCGCAAGATGAATTCTGCATTGACGCCATGTCCACGCAGCATTTCGGCATAGAGATCACCCGCCGGGCCTTCAGAGCGGAATTCTTCAACCGTCATGACGATGACCTTCTGTGCTTTCTGCAAGAATGGCATGGCCATGGCGCTGGCGCGCGCGGTCTCGACACTGTTGTTCCAGGCAATGACAACTGTCTCGCCTATTTTCTCCGGCGTTTTGGGCGGCGCCAGAATAATCGGCTTGCCGCTTTCAAAGAGAACCGTTTCGGCTGTGGCCATGCGCGGATCACCGCGCTCGGGTCCGGGGCGTCCGAGAATGGTGCAATCGAAAATACGCGCATAAGAGCCGATCTGGCTTTCGCCAAAAGCGCTTTCGCCGGTCCAGCCAAAACAAGAGCTCGTGCGGTCTTTGCCGGCGGGCTCTAGGCCCGCTTGCCGCATCGCTCCTTCAAAGCGCTGATGGGCTTCATCGGCCATATCTTTCCACGTGTTCTGGTCCGCAACGCTCCAGCTCACGGGCATATCAAAGGCCACAAGATCAGGCAGATCGGGCCCGAGCGGCGTGCCTTCTACGTAGGAGCCAAAGCGCTGTGCGGTAAGCGTGGCCGTCTGCAAAACGGAATCAATCGCCGAATGGGCTTCAACGGGCACAAGAATATTTCTCATCGGGGCGAACCTTCAGACGACATGATGGGCGATAGAATGGCACGAAGCGGAGCCGCCGAACAGATGGGAGGCTCTGACGTTTTCGTAAAAGTGCGGGTCGGCTGCGCGGGCCTCAGCTGTCCATCTTCAAGGCAGCGATGAAGGCTTCCTGCGGAATCTCCACCTTGCCGAATTGGCGCATGCGCTTTTTGCCCTCTTTCTGCTTGTCGAGGAGCTTGCGCTTGCGCGATGCGTCGCCGCCATAACATTTCGCGGTCACGTCTTTGCGCAAAGCACGCACGGTTTCACGGGCAATGATCTTGCCGCCAATCGCCGCTTGAATCGGGATCTGGAACATGTGGGGCGGGATGAGGTCTTTCAGCTTCTCAACCATGGCACGGCCGCGGTTCTCCGCACGCGTGCGATGGACCAGCATGGAGAGCGCATCCACGGCCTCGGTGTTGACGAGGATCGACATTTTCACGAGATCGCCTTCGCGATAGTCGCTGATCGCATAATCGAAACTGGCATAGCCCTTCGAGATCGACTTCAGCCGGTCGTAGAAATCGAAAACGACTTCGTTCAGCGGCAGATCATAAGTGACCATGGCGCGCTTGCCGACATAATTGAGATCGATCTGCGCCCCGCGGCGGTCCTGACAGAGTTTCAGAACCGAACCCAGATAATCATCAGGCGTCAGAATGGTCGCACGAATCCATGGCTCATTGATCGCGGCGATTTTCATGACGTCAGGCATATCGGCTGGGTTGTGCAGCTCAATATCCGTGCCATCGCTGAGCGCGATTTTGTAGATGACGGACGGCGCGGTGGCGATCAGGTCGAGATTGAACTCGCGCTGCAAACGCTCCTGAATGATTTCCAGATGCAAAAGCCCCAAGAAGCCGCAACGGAAACCAAAGCCCAGCGCTGCAGAGCTTTCCATTTCATAGGAGAAGCTCGCATCATTCAGGCGTAACTTGCCCATGGCTGCGCGCAGATCATCAAAATCAGCCGCATCAACGGGAAAGAGACCGCAGAAGACAACGGGCTGCGCCGGCTTAAAACCTGCAAGTGCTTCCGCACAGGATTTCTTCTCGTCCGTAATCGTGTCGCCGACGCGTGTGTCAGCCACCTGCTTGATCTGCGCAGTGATGAAACCGACTTCGCCGGGTCCAAGCTCGCTCACGTCTTGCATTTTCGGACGAAACACACCGATTTTGTCGACCGAGTAATGGGCGTCCGCCGCCATCATCTTGATCTTCTGGCCCTTCTTCAAAGTGCCGTCGATGATGCGTACGATGACAACAACGCCCAGATAAGCATCGTAATAAGAGTCAACCAGCAGCGCTTTCAGTGGCGCAGTCTCATCACCCTTGGGCGGGGGCAGGCGCTTCACAATGGCTTCGAGCACGAGGTCAATGCCGATGCCCGTCTTGGCCGAGATCGGCACAGCGTCGGATGCATCAATGCCGATGACTTCTTCGATTTGTTCTTTGACGCGATCGGGCTCTGCAGCGGGCAGATCGATCTTGTTGAGCACAGGCACGATCTCATGTCCCGCGTCGAGCGCGTGATAGACATTGGCGAGCGTCTGGGCTTCGACACCTTGCGAGGCATCGACCACGAGCAGTGATCCTTCGCAGGCCGCCAACGAGCGCGAGACTTCATAGGCAAAGTCAACGTGGCCGGGCGTGTCCATGAGGTTCAGAATATAGGTCTTGCCATCCAGCGCCTTATATTCGAGGCGCACGGTCTGGGCTTTGATCGTGATGCCGCGTTCACGCTCGATATCCATGGAATCGAGCACTTGCTCGACCATGTCGCGCTCAGCCAGCGTGCCGGTCGTCTGGATCAGACGGTCGGCCAGCGTCGACTTGCCGTGGTCGATGTGCGCGACGATGGAGAAATTGCGGATGTTTTCGATCGGATGGGTCGTCATGGGGCATGGGGATAGCAGGCGCGGGCCACATTTCCAAGGCTGCCGAAGGGCTTTTGGGGAAAGCGTGACCCTAGGCCGCTTCGTGGTCCGATTTTTCGTCTGATTTGGCTTTTGTCCGCAGCTCGATCGAGAGCGCCTGCAGCACTTTCATCACCGTGGCAAAGCTCGGATTGCCGTCTTCCGAGAGCGCCTTATAGAGGCTCTCGCGGGACAAGCCGGTTTCGCGGGCAATATCCGTCATGCCCTTGGCGCGGGCGATGGCGCCGAGGGCGTGCGGAATGAGGCTATAGTCATTCGTTTGCGCGGCATCCTCGAAGACGGCGTCCAGATAGGCTGCGATATCTTCTTTTGATGAAAGAAGCTCGGCACTGTCCCACGGCGTCATGTTGATCATTTCAGCTTCTCCAGAGCCTGCTTTTTCAACTCGATAGCTTTTCTGATGTCATCTGCTTGGGAGCTTTTGTCTCCTCCAGCCAGGAGGTAATAGGCGCAGCCGGCATGGTTGAAGAAATACAGCCTGTAACCCGGGCCGAAATGAAGCCGCATTTCAGACACGCCTGATCCCACAGGGCGGACATCTCCCGTCTTGCCTTTTGCCATCCGGTCGATGGCAACAGCAATCCGCAGTTGGGCTTGCCGATCTCGAAGCTTCTTCAGCCAATCAACAAATTCATCGCTCTTGAAAACGAGCATTGAAATGTATCCTATAGACTACAAAAATCAATCAAAAAATGAAATTCAGCGTCCCTGCATCAGGCGGCCCACGACCTTGGCCGTGTAATCGACCATGGGCACGATGCGGGCGTAATTGAGCCGGGTTGGGCCAATGACCCCCAAAACGCCGACAATCTGTTGCGCGCCATCCCTGAAGGGGGCGGCAATCATCGAGGAGCCCGAGAGGGAAAAGAGCTTGTTTTCCGAGCCGATGAAAATGCGCACGCCCTCGCCCGTTTCGGCGCGCGACAGCAGGTCGATCACATCCGTCTTGGTCTCCAGATCGGAAAAGAGCAGGCGGATGCGCTCCAGATCCTCGGCAGCCCGCAAGTCATCCAATAGATTGGCTTGGCCGCGCACGATGAGCTGTTGGCTTTCGCCTTTGAGCCCGGCCCAGCTGGCGAGCCCCGCATCCACCAGTTTCGCGGTCAATTCATCCAGTTCGGTCTGGGCGGAGAGGCGGGCGGCTTCAATTTCCGAGCGGACTTCGGCCAAAGTGCGGCCGCGCAGGCGCGCATTCAGGTAATTGCCCGCCTCAATCAGAGCGCTGGCCGGAAGGCCTGCGGGGATGGCCACAAGCCGGTTTTCGACGGTCCCGTCCTCTGACACGAGCACCGCCAGCGCGCGCTCGGCATCGAGCCGCACGAATTCAATATGTTTCAGCCGGACGTTTTCTTTTGTCGTCAGCACCACGCTCGCCCCGCGGGTGAGCCCCGAGAGCAGGCTTGAGGCTTCAGCCAGCACACCATCCAGCGTGCGGTCTTGGGAGGCGGCTTTGACTTCCGCTTCGATCTTGCGCCGCTCTTCTTCTGTCGGAGCGCCATATTCGAGCATGGCATCGACGAAAAAGCGCAAGCCCTGTTCAGTTGGCAGCCGCCCGGCAGATGTATGGGGAGCGTAGACCAGGCCCAGCTCTTCCAGGTCCTGCATGACATTGCGGATGGAGGCGGGCGAGAGGGTGATCGGCAGCAGGCGGGAAATATGGCGCGAGCCCACAGGCTCACCCGTGGCCAGATAGCTGTCGACAATCGAGCGGAAAATCTCGCGCGACCGATTGTTCATGCTCACAAGCGCGCTGGCGCCCAGATTATTCGGGTGTCCCGGGGTGATGACCATGATGTGAAACATGGCCCCCGCGCGCGCGAAGCGCAAGGCAGCAGCTCTCTCGTACTTGTGAACATTTACAAGCCATTGTTCGTGGGGTGGATTCCCTGCCTCGGATAGATTATCCCGTGATCAAGCGATATTTGGTCGGCAAAGCCCGGCGCCGCCGTGGGAGGACATAATGCGCAAGATGCAAATGACACAGCCGATTTTCATGGGCACGATGGGCGCAATCCTGCTGGCCAGTGCGGCGCAGGCGCAAACCCCGGCCGAATTCTACAAAGGCAAGACGGTCGAATTTGTGATCGGCTATGCGACAGGTGGCAGCAACGACACTTATTCGCGCATGATCGCCCAGCACATGGGCAAGCATATTCCCGGCAATCCGACGGTGGTTGTGCGCAACATGCCGGGCGCGGGTTCATTCCTGGCCGTCAATCAGATCTTCAATAGCTCGCCAAAAGACGGCACAGTGGTTGGCCTTGGGGCTCCCACGCTGCCGCTCGATGAAAAGCTTGGCTCGAATGGCGTGCGCTTCAAGACAGCTGAATTGAACTGGATTGGTCGCGTTGGCCCGCTGGTGAATATGGTCTTCACTTGGAAGACCTCGCCAGTGAAGACCATTGAAGATGCCATGAAGCTGGAGACCACGCTGGGTGGCACGGGGGCTGGGTCCACCGTGTCCATCTATCCGCTCGTGCTCAACAATGTTTTGGGCACCAAGTTCAAGCTGGTCATGGGCTACAAGGGTTCGAATGAAGCCATGCTTGCGGTTGAGCGCGGCGAAGTGGAAGGCCATTCGACAGCTTATGAAGCGGTTCGCTCCGCCAAGCCTTCGTGGTTCAAGGATGGCAGCATCCAGGTGCTCTCGCAGTTCGGTCTGAAGCGCCTGCCGGAATTGCCGGATGTCCCGACCGCGATTGAAACAGCCGATACGCAAGAGAAGAAGCAGATCCTCACCGCCATTATGTCGGCAAGTGAACTCGGCACGTCTTTCTTCACCACGCCCAAGACGGCCGATGATCGCGTGAGTACTTTGCGCCGTGCATTCGATGCCACCATGATCGACAAAGCCTTCACCGGCGATCTCGACAAATTGGGCATGAGCATGGGCCCGATGAAGGGCGAAGACGTGCAGAAGCTGGTGATGGATGTCGCCAATATCACGCCGGAACTTTTGGAAAAGGTCCGCAAGGCCTATCCGGAAGAAGGCAAGTAAGGCGATCTGAAATTTTAAAGTAACAAGAAACCCGCCAGTAAAATTCTGGCGGGTTTTTTTAACGTGCAGCTGAATTTTCGAGCAAGCCTGCCACCATCTCGCGCAAGGCGCGTAAATCCTTTGTGAAAAGGCGAATGCCTTCAGCAAGCTTTTCAGTCGCCATCGCATCTTCATTCAAAAGAAAGCGGAAGGTTTTTTCATCCAGCGACATTTTGGCGGGCGCAAGCTTGGCGGCTTGTGCGGGATCAAGCTTGCGCACCAAGGCGCCTTCGCTCTTGGCGAGTTCATCAAGCAGAGCAGGCGCAATGGTGAGGCGATCGCAACCTGCCAGCGCTTCAATCTCACCCATGGAGCGGAAAGAGGCGCCCATGACAACAGTCTCGATGCCGTAAGCTTTGTAGTAAGCGTAGATATTGCGTACCGATAAAACGCCCGGATCTTCCTCTGGGCCGAATGTCTTACCGCTCGCCTTCACATGCCAGTCGAGAATGCGCCCGACAAATGGCGAGATGAGAAAAGCACCAGCCTCTGCCGCAGCAATGGCCTGCGGCAGACCAAAGAGCAGAGTCATGTTGCAATCAATGCCTTCACGCTGGAGGATTTCGCAGGCGCGGATGCCTTCCCATGTGGTGGCGAGCTTGATGAGCACGCGGCTGCGTGCCACGCTCCGCGATTCATAATCCGCAATGATCGCGCGACCTTTGCTGACCATGCCCTCAACATCGAAGGAGAGATCGGCATCCACTTCCGTTGACACACGGCCGGGCACAATTTTGGCAAGCTCGGCACCGAAATTCACAGCCAGCCGATCTGTAACTTGGCTGGTGACGGCATGGTGGCTGCGGCCCCATTCAATCGCTTCATCGACCAGATGCTTATAGGCGTCCATCTGTGCGGCTTTGAGGATCAGCGTCGGATTGGTGGTGCAATCGGTCGGCTTGAAGGCGCCAATGGAAGCCATGTCGCCTGTGTCGGCAACAATCGTGGTCATAGATTTGAGCTGGTCGAGCTTGGATGACATGGGATTCTCCTCGTGCCGCCATCATGCCTTGTCGGCTAAAGAGTCGCAACTCACGCCGTCATTTCGAGCGAAGCGAAACCATACAGAGGCCTCACGCGTGAAGCTGGATTGCCGCGTCGCTGCGCTCCTCGCAATGACGATCGAGAGGCAGTAGCCTTTCTCCCGTCATTGCGAGGAGGCCGAAGGCCGACGTGGCAATCCATAGCGCAATGCCGGCGTGATTAGTCAGCTGTGATCGGAGCCCGCAGGGCTAAGCCGCCGCGCTTGGCGATGAAATTCATAATCGGCTGCAAGCCCTGTTTCGTCTTCATATTGGAGAAGACATAAGGCCGCTCACCCCGCATGCGCTTCGTATCCGCATCCATCACGTCGAGCGAGGCGCCGACATAGGGCGCGAGATCGATCTTGTTAATGACGAGCAAATCGGAGCGCGTAATACCAGGCCCGCCTTTGCGCGGAATCTTTTCGCCGCCCGACACATCGATCACATAGATGGTGATATCCGCGAGCTCCGGCGAAAAAGTAGCTGCAAGATTATCGCCGCCCGATTCAATCAGAATGATTTCAAGGCCCGGAAATTTTTTGCTCATGTCCGACACGGCCGCCAGATTGGCAGAGGCGTCTTCGCGAATAGCGGTATGCGGGCAGCCGCCTGTTTCCACACCCATGATGCGATCAGGCGTCAGTGCGCCTGCAACAGTCAGCAGGCGTGCATCTTCCTTCGTGTAAATATCATTGGTGATGGCGGCGATATCGTAAGTGTCGCGCAGCGCCTTGCAGAGATTTTCCATCAGCGCGGTTTTGCCGGAGCCAACGGGGCCGCCAATGCCAACGCGCAGCGGTCCATTCAAAGATGCGGTCATGATCGAAAGAGCCTCGAATATTGGGTTTCATGCTGCATGGACGCGAGATCGGAGGCAAGGGTGGCCGAGCCGAGATCGTCCAATGTGGAAGTGAGCGCAAAGCGCGCCGTTGCGTGGATGGCAGGCAAAGCGCCAGCCGTGACACGTTGGCCATCGGTCTGCCCAATGGGGCCAAGGCGCACAGCCGCCGACACGAGATTGGCGGTGAAGGCCAGCAGAAAATGCTCCAGCGTTGCGGCCAAGGGCACATGGTGTCCCGCCGCGGCAGCGCCAAGCGCAACAGGATAGGCCGTCTCGCCATCAAGTGCATCGAGCGCCGCGCAAGGCCAAGCCGCGCGCATGGCAATGACGAAAGCCGCACCCTGCGCGGATGTTTCAAGATGCCGCTCGCGCGAGGGTGCGAGCGCCAAAGCCAATTCGTTGATCTCGATCAGCGCGGCTGCATCATGTGCGGCGCGATGGCTGGCTGCAAGCAGAATGGCATCATTGCGGCCCGAGCCGCAGCGCAGAAGATCATCGATCCATGTGCTGAGTGTGGCTGCATCCTCCACCGCACCGCTTTCCACCGCCCATTCGAGCGCATGGCTATAAGCGAAGGCGCCAACCGGAAAGGCTGGCGACAGCCAGATGGCCAGCGGCAGATGCGCGCTCTCAGCCATGCTTGTGGCCATGCGCATGGTCATGCCCGTGGTGATCATGTCCGCAGCCGCAATCATCGCCATGGTCGTGGTGATCGTGCCCATGATCATGTCCGGGATCATGCGCATGTTCGGCTTGCGCATAAGCACCACCTTCGGGATCGAAGGCGGCTTCAATGAGCGCAATCTTGGCGCCGAGGCCGCGCACCATATCTTCAATCACATGGTCGCGGCGGATGCGGATCTTGGTTTCGAAAATCTGCACCGGCAGATGGCGGTTGCCCAGATGCCAGGAGACATTGGCCAATTCGCGCGCGCTGCCGCAGCGAATTTCAGCCAAAGGCTCGGGCTTGCCCAGCACTTCTACGAGCCGCCCATCATCAAGCATGATCGCATCGCCCGAGCGCAGCATAATGGCTTCCGGCAGATCGAGCAGAAATTCCAAGCCGCGCACGCATGCCATCGTGGCGCGCCGACGATGGCGCTCTGTGGAATCGAGCAGAACTGTATCAGCGCAGGCATTTTTACCTGCGGCCTGTGCCAAGATTTTTCCAGCGCGGATCATAATCTGTTCCTCAGAACATGAAATAGCGTTGCGCCATCGGCAGGACCGAGGCGGGTTCGCAAGTCAGCAGCACGCCATCAGCCGTCACCGCATAAGTCTCGGGATCGATCCTCAGCTTGGGCGTGGCGCCATTGTGGATCATGCTCTTCTTCGAGATTTGTTTGCGCGTATCCTGCACAGCAACCATCTGCTTGCTGACGCGCAAATGTGTGGCAATGCCCTTGTCGAGCGACATTTGCGACACGAAGGTCATGGATGTGCGTGAAACGGCTGCGCCATATGAGCCAAACATCGGGCGATAATGCACGGGCTGTGGTGTCGGGATCGACGCATTCGGATCGCCCATGGGGGCGGCTGCAATCATGCCGCCCTTGATGATCAGATCAGGCTTCACACCAAAGAAAGCCGGCGTCCACAAAACAAGATCAGCAAGCTTGCCTGCTTCGATCGAGCCAATATGGCGCGACACGCCATGGGCAATCGCGGGGTTGATCGTATATTTCGCGATGTAGCGTTTGACGCGGGCATTGTCATTGTCGCCCTTGTCTTCGGGCAGCGGCCCGCGCTGGCGCTTCATCTTGTCGGCCGTCTGCCACGTGCGGATGATGACTTCGCCCACACGCCCCATGGCCTGCGAATCTGATGACATCATCGAGAGCGCACCCAGATCATGTAGAATGTCTTCGGCTGCGATGGTCTCTTTGCGGATGCGGCTCTCGGCAAAAGCCAGATCTTCAGGAATCGATGAATCAAGATGATGGCAGACCATCAACATATCGAGATGTTCATCGAGCGTATTTTTGGTGAAAGGCCGCGTCGGATTGGTGGAGGAGGGCAGCACATTTTCAAGTTCTGCTACACGCATAATGTCGGGCGCATGGCCACCGCCTGCCCCTTCGGTGTGGAAGGCATGAATGGTGCGGCCTTTGAACGCCTTGATTGTGTCTTCGACAAAGCCTGATTCATTCAGCGTGTCGGTGTGGATCATCACCTGCACGTCTGTGTCATCGGCCACCGACAGGCAATTATCAATCGCTGCTGGAGTGGTGCCCCAATCTTCATGCAGCTTCATGGCGCAGGCGCCAGCTTCAATCTGTTCGATCAAGCCTTTGGGTGTCGCCGCATTGCCCTTGGCGGCAAAGCCCAGATTCATCGGAAAGGAATCTGAAGCTTCGATCATGCGCGCAATATGCCAAGGGCCTGGCGTGCAGGTGGTCGCAAAGGTTCCTGTGGCTGGCCCCGTGCCGCCACCCAGCATAGATGTGACGCCCGACATCAGCGCCTCTTCAATCTGCTGCGGGCAGATGAAATGGATATGTGTGTCAAAGCCGCCCGCGGTGAGGATCTTGCCTTCACCCGCAATCACTTCCGTGCCGGGCCCGATAATTATATCAACACCCGGCTGGATTTCGGGATTGCCCGCCTTGCCGAGTTTGAAGATGCGCCCGTCACGCAGGCCCACATCGCATTTCACAATGCCCCAATGGTCGATCACGACCGCATTGGTTATAACCGTGTCGACAGCGCCATCGGCGCGCGACACTTGCGACTGGCCCATGCCATCACGAATGACTTTGCCGCCACCAAATTTCACCTCTTCACCATAGATGGTGAAGTCTTTCTCGATCTCGATCATGAGCGCTGTATCGGCCAAGCGCACTTTGTCGCCGGTGGTGGGCCCGAACATATCTGCATAAGCAGCGCGGGAGAGTTTCGTTGTCATCTTGTCATCTCCCTCTTAGAGCTTGCCCATGATTTCGCCGCGCAAGCCATAGACTTCGCGATTTCCCGATAGTGCCACGAGCTGCACATCGCGTGTTTGTCCCGGCTCGAAACGCACAGCCGTGCCCGCTGGAATATCGAGCCGCATGCCACGCGCTTTGGCGCGGTCAAAAGACAGGCCCGGATTGGTCTCGAAGAAATGATAATGCGAGCCCACTTGAATGGGGCGGTCGCCAGTGTTCGACACTTTCAGCGTCACCGTCTCGCGACCTTCATTCATCAGCACATCACCTGACCCTGCAAACACAGCGCCGGGAATATCTTTGGAGGCCGAGCCACGGATGGGCTCATGCACGGTCACCAGTTTCGTGCCGTCGGGGAAAGTGGCTTCCACCTGCACATCGTGAATCATTTCGGCAATGCCTTCCATCACCATGTCAGCGGTGACGACATGCGCGCCCGCTTCCATGAGGTCAGCCACGCTGCGCCCATCGCGGGCTCCTTCCACCACATAGTCGGTGATGAGGGCGACAGCTTCGGGATGGTTCAGCTTCACGCCGCGCGCGAGGCGGTTGCGCGCGACCATGGCGGCGAGCGCGATCAGCAATTTGTCTTTTTCACGTGGGGTGAGATTCATGGGAAAATAACTCCCTATTGCCAGACGCGCGGAGCAGAGCGCCCGCGCAGGGTTTCAAGAAGAGGCACAAGCGCCGCGCGGATGGTTTCTGGCGCAGGCGATAGAAGACGAATGGCGAGAAGCCCATTCCACGCGCTCGCACCCCAAACGCAAGTCGCGGGTGCAAGTGTTTCGCGGGCGAGATCAAGCAAGCTTTCAGCCTCGGGGGCCAGATGCAAAAAGAGTGCGGTGGCACGCGCGCCTTGTCCGCAAGCTTTGCGATCGAGTGTCGCGCCGATGGATTCCTCCAACCGCAGATCATCCGCAAAGACAAGTTTGCCGCCACGGCGCAATCGCCAGCGATCTGCCAGCATGCCGCTGATGCTGCTCTCGCCCATGGCGAGCCGACCGAAGGTCGTGGCTTCCAGCAGCGTCACGCGCGCATCATCTGCCATATCGAGGGCAAAAGAGCGTTTCAGCTTTGCACCTTCAAACAGAATGGTTTCTTGCGGCAGCCATTCGAGTCGTGCGCCAGCGCCAGCCCTGAGCGAGAGCGCGACTTCGGCAGGCACATTCTGTGCGCGATAGATTTTTTCAGCCGATTGCGTGGTGATCATGGCATCGGCATGCGCATCAACGTCGAATGAGAGTTCCGCGCGGTCGCCACCGATAATGCCACCGCCCGTATTGACGAGCACGGCCTCGCAGGTCTGGGCATTGCGTGGAAAGCGCAGGCGCAAACCGCCCGCTTCATACAGATCAGCCAAAGCACTGCGCCCGTCGAGGGCGGAAAAACGCGCACGGATGGCGCCCCGCGCACGCGCGCCGATGGGCACATGATGGCTGAGGAAAGGCGCGTTCACGGGGTCACTCGCGAGAAAAAGGTCTTGTGCCACTCAGACGGACAGGCGGCTGCGGACATCTTTCTCCACCATAGAGGCTTTGTCACCCGAGATCACGACGGCACCGCGATCCATGACGATGAAATCATCCGCCAGGTCACGAGCAAATTCGAAATATTGCTCGACCAGCACTATGGCCATGTCGC
Source organism: Beijerinckiaceae bacterium (assembly GCA_947452455.1). GTDB lineage: Bacteria > Pseudomonadota > Alphaproteobacteria > Rhizobiales > Beijerinckiaceae > Terripilifer. Next base: position 102,707 of record CANGBX010000009.1, on the reverse strand, counting down.
CCTTCTGGCGCAGATAGTCAATGGCGCGGCCGATATCCTTGATGATGGAGGGCTGGATGCCTTCCGTCGGCTCATCCAGCACCAAAAGGCGCGGGCGCGTGACCAGCGCGCGACCGATGGCGAGCTGCTGCTGCTGGCCGCCCGACAGGTCGCCGCCACGTCGCCAGAGCATGTCCTTCAGCACGGGGAAGAGATCGTAGATTTCATCTGGCACATAGCGGTCGGCGCGTTTGGCGGCAGCAAAGCCGGTCTCCAGATTTTCGCGCACAGTGAGGAGAGGAAAAATCTCGCGGCCCTGCGGCACAAAGGCAATGCCACGCTGCGCGCGTGCATGGGGTGCCAGTTTGGCGACATCCTCACCCTCCCACATGATACGACCGCCCGCGATGCTCTGGTGCCCGCAGATGGCGCGCATGAGCGAAGTTTTGCCCACACCATTGCGGCCCATGACGCAGGTCACACGGCCGGGCTTGGCATTGAGCGAGACGGAGCGCAGAGCCTGCGCGGCGCCATAGTAGTGGTCGATGGATTCAACGGCGAGCATGGTTCAGCGTCCCAAATAGACTTCAATGACGCGCGGATCAGCGCTGACGACATCCAGCGGGCCTTCAGCCAGCACGGCCCCTTCGTGCAGAACGGTGACTTTCACACCCAGATCACGCACGAAGCTCATGTCATGTTCCACCACAACCACCGAATGATCGATGGCAATCTCGCGCAACAGTTCAGCAGTCTGTGCGGTTTCTGCATCCGTCATGCCCGCCACCGGCTCATCGACCAGAAGCAATTTCGGGTCTTGCGCCAGTAACATGCCGATTTCGAGCCACTGCTTTTGCCCATGCGACAGGTCTGCTGCAAGCCGCAAGCGATGGTCCTTCAGCTTGGTGGTTTCCAAAATCTGGTCGATGCGCGCGCGTGTGTCGGCTGATGGTTTGCCAAACAAAGTGGCGAGCGCCGAGCGCGGGGCTTTCAGCGCGAGCAGGATATTGTCATCCACTGTGTGGCTTTCGAACACAGTGGGTTTTTGGAATTTGCGGCCGATGCCCAATTCGGCAATCGAGGCTTCATCCATTTTCGTTAGATCATGCGAGCCGGCAAACAGCACATCGCCTTCATCGGGTCGTGTCTTGCCGGTGATAATATCCATCATGGTCGTTTTGCCCGCACCATTGGGGCCGATAATGGCGCGCATTTCGCCCGGCGCGAGCGTGAGTGAAAGACCACGCAGCGCTTTATAGCCGTCAAAAGAAACGCTGACGCCATCGAGATAGAGCAGGGAGTTCTTGGCGATATCCATGGTCTTCACTCCGCCGCTGGTGCGGCGGCTGTGCCGCCTTTATTCGCAGACGCGCGCTGCGCTTTAAATTGCTCGATCACGCCCACAACGCCCTTGGGCAGAAACAGCGTGACCAGCACAAACAGTGCGCCCAGTGCAAAGAGCCAATATTCGGGCAAAGCGCCGGTGAAGAAAGTCTTGCCCCAATTGACGATGATGGCGCCCAGTGCCGCACCCACCAGCGTGCCGCGTCCACCAACCGCTACCCAGATGACGGCTTCAATCGAATTGCCCGGCGCAAATTCGCCCGGATTGATGATGCCCACTTGCGGCACATAAAGCGCACCCGCCACACCCGCCATCATGGCCGAGAGCACGAAGACGGCGAGCTTATACGTCTCGACGCGATAGCCCAAAAAGCGCGTGCGCGATTCCGCATCACGAATGGCAATCACCACTTTGCCGAATTTCGATTCTGTGACGGCGCGCGCAATCAGATAGCCAGCGCCTAGGGCGATACAGCTGGCGACAAACAGTGCCGCACGCGTTTCCTTGGCTTGCACATTGAAGCCCAGAATATCTTTGAAATCGGTCAGCCCATTATTGCCGCCAAAGCCCATGTCATTGCGGAAGAAGGCGAGCAGCAGCGCATAGGTCATGGCCTGCGTGATGATCGACAGATAAACGCCGGTGACGCGCGAGCGGAAGGCAAGAAACCCGAAGATGAAAGCCAAGAGGCCTGGAATGAGCAAGACCATCAGCATGGCATAGGGAAAGCTTTGAAAACCCCACCATGTGATCGGCAATTCTTTCATGTTCAGAAAGACCATGAAATCGGGCAGTTCGGGATGGGCATAGACGCCGCGCGTGCCGATCTGGCGCATGAGATACATGCCCATCGCATAACCGCCCAGCGCGAAGAAAGCCCCGTGCCCCAGCGAGAGAATTCCGCAATAGCCCCACACCAGATCGAGCGCAATCGCCAGCAGCGCATAGCAGAGATATTTGCCAAACAGCGCCACCAGATAGGCCGGAATGGCAAAAGCAGAATTGGCGGGGATGACAAGCGAGAGCAGTGGCACGAGCACGGCAGCTGCCGTGAGAATGCCAAGAAAGATCGCACCGCGCCCGTCGATGAGCGAGAGGAGGAGTGGCTTGCGGGCTTCCATCATCATGCCTCCACCGCGCGGCCTTTGAGCGCGAAGAGTCCGCGCGGCCGTTTCTGGATGAAGAGAATGATGAAGACGAGCAGCAGGATTTTGCCCAGCACCGCGCCTGCAATCGGCTCGAGAAACTTATTGGCAACACCCAGTGTGAGCGCACCCAGCAACGTGCCCCAGAGATTACCAACACCGCCAAACACCACGACCATGAAACTATCGATAATGTAGCTCTGGCCAAGATTGGGCGACACATTGTCGATCTGCGACAGCGCTACGCCCGCCATGCCGGCAATGCCCGAGCCAAGGCCGAAGGCCATGGCATCAATGCGATTGGTATCAATGCCCATGGAAGAGGCCATACGGCGGTTTTGCGTCACCGCACGCATGCGAAGCCCAAAAGAGGTCGCGCGCAAAACAAATTGCAGCGCGAAGAAAACGGCGAGCGCAAAAACAATGATCCACATGCGCCCATAGCCGATTTGCAAACTGCCGAAATCAAACGAGCCCGCCATGAAAGAGGGGGCCGAGACTTCGCGATTGTTGGCACCAAAGATGGTGCGCACCGCCTGTTGCAAGATCAGCGAAATGCCGAAAGTCGCGAGCAATGTTTCTAGCGGGCGCCCGTAGAGAAAGCGGATCACCACGCGCTCAATCAGAATGCCCACAGCCGCTGTGACAAGAAAAGCCAGCGGAATGGCGATGAAGAGAGAATAATTCAACAGACCCGGATGGCTCGTGCGCGCCCACTCCTGCACAGCAAAAGTGGTGTAGGCGCCCAGCATCACCATTTCGCCATGGGCCATATTAATAATGCCCATGACGCCGAAGGTGATCGCGAGACCAATGGCTGCCAGCAGCAATACAGACCCAAGCGAAAGCCCGTACCAGATATTCTGCACATTGCGCCACAAGGCGAGTTTGGCTTGAATGACAGAAGAGGCCGAATCTGCGGCTGCTTTCACACGACCCTCGCTCCACGAGGCAATGGTGGTGAGAACACTCACGGCATCTTGGTCGCCGCGGCTTTTCAAAATGTCGATGGCTTCAAGGCGCTGCACTTCATTGGCGCCGCTGTCGCCTGCAATAATGGCCGCGCGCGCTTCTTCGAGAATCTTGCGATTGGCTGAGACGGTTTCTTGTGCGAGCGCAGCCTCGAGCAATGGCAACGCTGTGGCATCTCGCGATTTGAAGACGCTGTCGGCAGCGGCCTTGCGCTTGGCGGGGTCGGGCGACATGAGGGTGAGTGCCCCACGTGCGGCATCCAGTGAGCGGCGCACGGCATTATTGATGCGCACTTTCTTCAGCGCAGAAGCCATCACATCGGCGCTCTCGCCGGTGGCGGCATCAAACATCTTGCCCGCTTCATCGGCAAAATAGAGTTTTCGGGCTGGGCCATTGAAGTAAAGCCGATTGGCGACCAGCGCCTCAACAATATCAGGTGCCGTGGCAAGGCCAGCGCCGGGCAATTCATTCAGCGCGCGCTCTGTGTCGGGAAATTTATCGGTGGTGAGGCCGATGATCACGTCAAAGCCGCCCTGTGCGCGGGCATGAGGGGCGACAAACAAGGCGAGTATCAAAAGAACAAAAGCAGCTGCCGCAAAGGCAAGCGTTTCAATGAGGCTCTTTGCGCCGTTCGCCGGGAGCGGAATGGCGAGCGCACGTGACGCACGCAGGCGAGGAAGCTGGTTCATATCGGCCTCTTGGAAGCTGGCCCGCAGTTTGTTCTGCGTGGATTTTGTTTCTCAGGGCCCGGGCGGCATGTGGTGCCGTCCGGGCCGCTTTTGACTGCGCATGAGAGGAGGGAGGGGCGCGCAGTCTGTTCGATCAGGCGTGGCTTACTTGCCCGCGCCGCCGCACTTGCCGGTCTTCACATTGAAGTTGCCGCAAGAGAGGGGCTTGCGCCAATCCGAGATCAGATCCTTCGAGCCTTCAAGATAATCCGACCATTCGTCGCCAACGACGAGACCGGATGTCTGCCAGACCGTGTTGAACTGGCCGTCAGCCTGCACTTCGCCAATCAATACAGGTTTGGTGATGTGGTGGTTCGGCATCATGGTCGAATAGCCGCCGGTGAGGTTAGGCACCGAGACACCGATCATGGCGTCAAGCACGGCCTCCGTATCCGTCGTGCCGGCCTTTTCGACAGCCTTCACCCACATGTTGAAGCCTATGACGTGTGCTTCCATCGGATCGTTGGTCACGCGCTTCGGGTTCTTGGTGAAAGTCTTCCACTTTTCGATAAAGGCCTTGTTGTCAGCATTATCGACGGACTGGAAATAGTTCCAGGCGGCGAGATGGCCAACCAGCGGCTTGGTGTCGATACCGGCGAGTTCTTCTTCACCAACGGAGAAGGCGACGACAGGAATGTCGGTGGCCTTCACGCCAGCATTGCCGAGTTCCTTGTAGAAAGGCACGTTGGCATCGCCATTGATGGTGGACACAACGGCTGTCTTCTTACCAGCAGAACCGAACTTCTTGATGTCAGCGACAATCGTCTGCCAATCGGAATGACCAAACGGCGTGTAGTTGATCATAATGTCTTCTTGCTTCACGCCCTTTGACTTGAGATAGGCCTCAAGAATCTTGTTCGTCGTGCGCGGATAGACATAGTCGGTGCCAGCCAGAACCCAGCGCTGGACCTTTTCGCTTGCCATCAGATAGTCGACGGCAGGAATGGCCTGCTGGTTCGGGGCGGCGCCCGTGTAGAAAATATTCTTGGAAGATTCTTCACCCTCATATTGCACAGGGTAGAAGAGGATCGAATTCAGCTCTTCGAAAACCGGCAGAACCGACTTGCGCGAGACAGATGTCCAGCAGCCGAATGTCGCCGAGACCTTGTCTTTCGAGATCAGCTCGCGTGCCTTTTCAGCAAAGAGCGGCCAGTTGGAAGCGGGGTCAACAACGACAGGCTCAAGCTTCTTGCCGAGTAGACCGCCCTTTTTGTTCTGCTCTTCGATGAGCATGAGCATGACATCCTTCAGCGTGGTTTCGCTGATGGCCATCGTGCCCGAGAGGGAATGGAGAACACCGACCTTGATCGTGCCGGCGCCCTGAGCGAAGGCCGAGGTCGAGGCAAAGGCGAGTGCGCCGCCGAGAGCTGCGCCAGCGGTGCGCAGCATGATACGCCGGGTGAAAGACATGGCATCCCCTAAAAGTTGCCGGTCAGCCCTGACAGGAGGCGGGCGCCGGTGAGTTGTGATCGTCCGCAAGGGACGCAAGGGAATGAGTGCAACGGGCGTGCCAGAGCGGTGAATCTAGCGGGCACAGGCACTTCTTACGCAGTGGCGCGGGGGCAGGCCCTTTTTCAGGCAGGGGAAGTGGCGGGCTGCCCTCGATGAGGCAGTTAAGTGCCTAACTTATAGGCAGTATTGGGGCGAGATCCGGCATTGGCGGGCTTTACTTGCTTCATCCATGACCAGATCGCCACTCTATGAATCACAGGGGCGTGATCGTGCTCTGTCGCGCCTCTTGCCTGGGCTTCGGGTTCCGTTCGGGCTGGTTTCGTGAGACTTTCGCCGCCGTTTTGAACAAAGCCGAAGGATTCGCGCGTGTCACAGCATCGCCGCCTCGAAGGAAAGATCCTCATCGCCACGCATAATGCGGGCAAGCTTGCGGAAATGCGCGAGCTTCTGGAGCCTTATGGCATTAGCGCGGTCTCGGCCGGTGAGCTGAAGCTTGGGGAACCCGAAGAGACGGGCACAACCTTCATGGCCAATGCCGAGATCAAGGCGCGCGCAGGCGCAGAGGCCTCTGGCCTTCCCTCCTTTGCCGATGACAGCGGGATTTGCGTGGCCGGATTGGATGGCGCGCCGGGTATTTATTCCGCGCGTTGGGCGGTCGACAAGAAATTCGATGCTGCCATGGCGCGGATTGATGCCGAACTCAATGCCAAAGGCATTGGCCGCGACCAGACGCGCAAGGCGTGGTTCATCTCCGCACTTTGCATCGCTTGGCCGGATGGTCATGTCGAACATTTTGAAGGTCGCATTGATGGTGATCTCGTCTGGCCACCGCGCGGCACGGCTGGCTTTGGTTATGACCCGATGTTCCTGCCCGAAGGTCATACGCGCACATTCGGCGAGATGACGTCTGACGAAAAGCACGGGCTTCCAGCTGACGGCTCACGCGCACTGTCGCACCGCGCCCGCGCCTTTCAGGATTTGGCCAAGGCGTGCCTCGCTAAATAAGGCCCCGTCATTGCGAGCCGAAGGCGAAGCAATCCAGAAAGCCCCGCGTGAGGCCTCTGGATTGCTTCGCTTCGCTCGCAATGACGGGCGAAACATGCGATCATTCCTCATGTCCTTCACCCTACAAAACTTCGATCCGGGCTTTGGCGTTTACGTTCATTGGCCCTTCTGCCTATCGAAATGTCCCTATTGTGATTTCAACTCGCATGTCCGCTACAAGACAGTGGATCAAGCGCGATTTGTAGCGGCCTTTCAGCGTGAGATTGCGCACCGCGCAGGAATGGCGCCGGGGCGCAAAGTCACATCGATTTTCTTTGGTGGCGGCACACCCTCATTGATGGAGCCGCAAACAGTCGGTGCCATTCTTGATGCGATTGCAGGTGCGTGGTCTGTCGCGCCTCATGCGGAAATTACGCTCGAGGCCAATCCGACCAGCGTGGAAGCCAATCGTTTCCGTGGCTTTCGTGCGGCGGGCGTCAATCGTGTGTCGCTGGGCGTGCAGGCGATGAATGATGTGGATCTGAAACGCTTGGGCCGCATGCATACGTCTGATGAAGCCATGCAGGCGGTTGCCATTGCAGCCTCGATCTTCGAGCGCTTCTCGTTCGATCTCATCTATGCGCGCCCTGACCAGACACCAGACGCATGGCGCGAAGAATTACGGTCCGCCATTGCACGTGCGGCTGAACATTTGTCGCTCTATCAGCTCACCATTGAGCCCGACACGATGTTTCAAAAACTCTTCGATGCCGGAAAACTCAAAATGCCGGATGAAGATGTCTCCCGCGCTCTATGGGATGTGACGCAAGAGGTGACGCAGGCAGCAGGTCTGCCAGCCTATGAGATTTCAAATCATGCGCGTCCGGGTGCCGAAAGCCGGCACAATCTCGTCTATTGGCGCTATGGCGAATATGCAGGCGTGGGGCCGGGTGCCCATGGGCGTCTCATCACCAATGAAGGTCGCCTCGCGCAGGCCACAGAAAAACATCCCGAGACATGGCTTGAGCATGTCGAGCGTGATGGCCATGGCATTATTGAAACAGAAGTGCTGACACCCGAAGCACAAGGTGATGAATTTCTGCTCATGGGCTTGCGCCTGAAAGAGGGCATTGACCCCGTTCGTTTCAGTGCACTCTCAGGCACGCACTTAAGCGCGCAGCGTATTGCTGATCTCATCGAACACGGCATGATTGAGCAAGATGCGGATGGGCGCATCCGCGTCACGCAGCAGGGCTTTCCCGTGCTCGATGCGATTGTTGCCGATCTCGCCGCTTAAGTACCCGAGGCAAAAGTTTTTGGCGCGGGGCTTACAGGCGTGGCAGCACCGCTGCGCACTTCCAGCACATTGAGGCCGCGCTCATTCAGCCCGTCGATCGTAAAGCGGAAGAGGCCATCAATGCCGTTAAATCCGGTTGGCGATGTCAGCACGCTTTCCGAATAGCGTGCATCGCCTTGTGTGCGCGCCAGTGCGGCTGCAAGCGCAATCGCATCATAAGCGAGTGTTGCAATGCGCGCCGGATCAGAGCCGTACCGTGCGCGATAGCGACCCGCAAAAGCATTGAAACCCGCATTGTCAGGGGCTGCAAACCACGCGCCTTGCAGGGCTGGCAGATTCAAGACGCGTGAATCATTCCATAGACCGGTGCCGAGAATCTGCACCTTTTTGCCATCCAATCCATTGGCAGACAGAAGGCCGGCAACAGCCGCCATATTTTCGGCTTGCTCGGGAATGAAGAGCGCATCGAATTGCGCAGCTTTGGCAGCAAGTTTTTGAATGGCAGGGCCCGCATTGCCCGGTGTGTAGCGCTCGATCTCCACACGCAGGCCGCGCTTGTTGGCGAGATCAACAAATTGATTGATCGCCACATTTCCATAATCATTTTCAGGCGCGATTGCGGCGAAATTCTTTTTGCCGCGTGTCAGCGCATGATCGACCACACGGTCCACGTAATTTTCAACCAGGAAAGAGAGAAGATATGAGCTGCGCGCAGCCGTGCTGGCATCGGTTGAAAAACCAATCATCGGCTTATTGGCCGCGCGTGCGATGCGGCTCACTTCTTTCACATTGGGCGCATAGAGCGGGCCCACAATCAGTTCCGCACCCTCGTTGAGAGCGGCTTGGGCGGCTTGGCGTGCGCCATCCAAGGTTGAGAGATCATCCTTGATGATCAGGTCGACATTATTGGTTCCAGCTTCCGCCACGGCCAGTTCGGCTGCATTGCGTAAGGCTTGGCCAACAGTGCTGGGCTTGCCGGCTTGGGTGAGCGGCAAGATCAAAGCAATGCGCGTGCGCGATTCGTTGAGGGGCGCTGTGAGATTTTCTGATTCCACCGGAGTCGTGGGAGCTGACAAAGGCGCTTGCTGCGAGCGCCCTGTAGGTCCGCAACCGGCAAGCAGAAGGGCGCTAAGTGGCGCAACCAACACAAAAAGTCTGGAAGAAAAGAAAGAAGAGATCATCACATACGCCAAAATGCTGTGGCCCGGCGACATCTGCCGGAGCCCTCCTGTTGCGCTTCAAGAGACATAAAGCGCCGTTCTGAGCAATATGGGGCGGCAAAAGGGCCGAAACTATGGCTTGGCTGTTAAAGTAGCCTGTTCTCTATACAGGACGAATTTTGCGTTATAAAGAACAGACTGAGGCGGCTTCGGGCGGTTAAACTGAAGCTGAGGCTGGAGCGGAACACGTGAGCGACAAAGAGGGCAAAGGCGGTAGCTATACGGCGCTTGGGCTGAAGGCCGAGGCTGAGCCGATTGCGCCGGGTCTGCATGTCGTGGCGACACCTATCGGCAATTTGCGCGATATTTCGCTACGCGCACTGGCCACGCTTGCGGCAGCCGATGCGGTGCTAGCCGAAGACACGCGCGTGACCAAAAATCTTCTCGCCCATTACGGCATTTCAACACCGCTTGTTGCCTATCACGAACATAATGCCGCCGTGGTGCGCCCGCATTTGCTCGCGCGCCTCAAAGACGGTGCCGCACTCGCGCTTGTGTCGGATGCGGGTACGCCGCTCGTCTCCGACCCCGGATTCAAACTCGTTGCCGATGCGGTCGAGCAAGGCATTGAAGTCATAGCTGTGCCTGGTGCATCCGCTGTGCTGGCAGCTCTGGTTGTCGCGGGTCTGCCGACAGATCGATTTTTCTTTGAAGGTTTCTTGCCGTCCAAATCGGGCGCGCGTCGTCAACGCATTGGCGAATTGGCGGCCATTCCCGGCACGCTGGTGTTTTTCGAAAGTCCCCGTCGATTGGCCGAAACTTTGAACGATCTCGCCATTGTACTGGGTCGGCGCGAAGCGGCCATCGCGCGCGAATTGACAAAACATTATGAGACAGTCCGGCGTGGCTCTCTGCGCGCACTGGCCGATCAATTGGCTGCGGAAGATCCGCCGAAGGGTGAAATCGTTCTGCTCGTCGGCCCGCCCGGTGCGCAAGAGGCGGAAGAGGGCGCAGCTGATCTCGACACTCGCCTGATCGAAGCGATGAAAAAATTCTCGGTCAAAGATGCAGCCTCGGTTGTGGCTGCAGAAATTGGCCTGCCGCGCCGGCGCGTTTATGCGCGCGCCATCCAGCTCTCGGCAGAAGCGGATGGAGGCGACGGCTGAGCGACCCGCGCGCCAGCTCAGATCGTCGCCGCGCCCGTGGCCTCGGGATGGAAGCGGAATTTCTCGCGCGCCTCTTTTTGCGTCTCACCGGCTGGCAAGTCCTTGCCTATTCTTATGCGGCGCATGGCGGTGAGATCGATATTATCGCCAAGCGCGGCTCGCTGATCATTTTCGTCGAAGTGAAAGCGCGCCAAAACCGTGATGCGGCGCTGCTGGCCATTGATGGACGCAAGATCGCGCGCCTCTCCAAAGCCGCCCGCCATTGGCTGGCGCGTTACCCCGCAGCACAGCGCTATGCAGTGAGGGGGGATGCCATCCTCATGGTGCCATGGCGCTGGCCGGAGCGCGTCGAGGGCGCTTTTGAACTCAATCTGTGACGTGGCTATAATGAGGGCATCGTCTTTGAGTGCCCGCCTCATGTTCCGCGCTTTTCTTTTCGTGGCCGCCTGTCTCGTCTCGCAGATCGTTTGGGCGGGCTCTTATTCGCTAAATGGCAACCAGCGCTGGATTGCGCTGGCCAGCCGTCAGGATTTGAATCAGGCAATCGGCATTGCGCAGACATTTAGCTGGCGTTTGTCGGGTGTGCGCGTGATGCAAAGCGCCAATGGTTGGTATGCCGTTGTCGCCGGACCGCATGATGGCACCGATATTCGCCCCGTGCGTCAAAAGCTTTTGTCCACGGGTGCAGCACCCAAAGATATGGCATTGTCGAAAGGCGATGCCTATATCGCTGAAGTCTGGACGAAGAAGGCGCCTGATTATTTATTCAGCGGGGAATATGAGGGCGGCGAAAAGCCTGCCTCATTCAGTTTTCGTGATTTGAACCTCACACTCTCGCGCGTGCGCAGCAAAGATAATGAAGATTATGATCCGATCTTCTCGGCCTCGCGCAATGGCAAAATTCTCTTCCAAGTGCAGATCGAAGAATTGAATCGCGAAGAGCCGCGCTCCGATGTCATTGCACTGCGCCTTGATCCGGCAATTGCCTCCCCGCAATTCGTCTTTACGGCTTTTACGGGCGGTGCGCATTGCTGCACGGAGACGCGCTTTATCACGCAGGTGGGAGAGGCATGGCGCGTGGTCGAGGGCGAGATATTGGATTCCGATGGCTATTGGTTTGAAGATATCGATGGTGATGGAACTTATGAAATTCTCTCGGCCGATAATTCTTTTTACTATGCTTATGCCTCTTATGCGGAATCGCGCGCACCCATTCGCATCCATGTTTTGCGCGATGGTGTGTTGCTGGATGTCTCGAATGATCCCAAATATGAATCCTTGCGCCGCCAAAAAATTCACGCCATGGAATTTGAAATGGCCAATAATAGCGAGCTTGCAAATTCCAACGGCTTTCTCGCAGCATGGGTCGCGACCAAAGCCTTGGTCGGTGAATTGGATGATGCTTGGGCGCGGATGATGGGGACTTATAATTCCTCCTCCGATTGGCCGCTCAGTGAATGTATGGTCGAAGTCGATGCCAAGGGCATGTGCCCGCCGGGCAAAGAGATTGCGTTGTCTTATCCCTCTGCCCTGCGCAAACATCTTGAGAAGAGCGGCTATGTTCAAACAGCAGCCAAGCCCGCAGCCAGCCCAGTGCCGACCTTAAAAATTTCGCCTGCACCACCCACATCAGCTTTCTCGCTGCCGCCTTGAGGCTTGACGCGAGAGGGAAAGTAAGGCGCTGTGCTGACCGAAACTAGGCAAGGATGAAGAGAGAATGGCCCTGACCGTCGCCGTCCAAATGGACCCGATTGAAAAGATCAATATTGCGGGCGATTCCACTTTCGCGCTTTTGCTGGAAGCCCAAGCGCGCGGCCATAAGCTTTTCTATTACACACCCGACAAGCTCGGCCAGCGTGGCCGTGAGGTGGTTGCAAGCATGCAGCCCTTGCAGGTGCGCGATGTTGTGGGTGATCACGCCACGCTTGGTGATCCCGTTCTGAAAAATCTCGACGAGATGGATGTGATCTTGCTGCGCCAAGATCCGCCCTTCGATCTGGCTTACATCACCTCGACCCATATGCTCGAGCGCGTGCACCCGAAAGTGCTCGTGGTCAATGATCCGGCAAGCGTGCGCAACGCGCCGGAAAAACTCTTCGTCATGAATTATCCCGACCTCATGCCGGCCACGCTCATCACGCGTGACAAAGCCTTGATTGAAGCTTTTCGTGCCGAGCATGGCGATGTGGTGATGAAGCCGCTGCATGGTCACGGCGGTTCGGCTGTTTTCAAAATCGCGCAGAAAGACCCGAATTTCGGCTCGCTCTTTGACATGTTCAGCGTGACATTCCGCGAACCTTGGGTCGTTCAAAAATTCTTGCCGGCCGTCTCCAAGGGCGACAAGCGCATTATTCTGGTCGATGGCGTTGCCAAAGGCGCAGTCAACCGCGTACCGGCCGAGGATGATATCCGCTCCAATATGGTGCGTGGCGGCGCGGCAGCAGCGACCGATCTCACGCCCCGCGAACGCGAGATTTGCGAGACAATCGGGCCGGAATTGAAGAAAAGAGGTCTGATTTTCGTCGGGATTGACGTGATCGACGGCAATCTGACCGAAATCAACGTCACCTCTCCCACGGGCGTGCGTGCCATCAAGCGGCTAGGCGGGCCTGATCTGGCGGTTGATATTTGGGATGCGATTGAGGCCAAGCGTCGGGGCTGATGTGCTGGCACTGTCCTGCGGGGCCATGCTAAAAAAGCCCTCATGACGCTTCTTTCTCCCAACACCGCCCCGCCGCGCAAGCGCGCCCGTAGCCGCAATGAGCCGGGCCGCGATGCGATTATCGATCGCGAAAAGCTTGATGCCGATATTGCCGCGTTAGCTGAGCAGCACAGCAACGACAAAGACGCATTTCGCAAAGCCGCCGTCGTGCGCTTTCGTGAAGCTCTGGAGGCGGGTCGGGCGATGGCCCGACAGATTCTCGATGAGAATGGCAAGGGGCTGGCTTGTGCAGGCCGTCTCTCTCATCTGCAAGATGAGTTGATCCGCGCCATCCATAAATATGTCATCACCTATATTTATCCCTCGCCCTATCCAACGGCGGCGGAGCGTCTCTGCGTTGCAGCCGTGGGTGGTTATGGCCGCGATACTTTGGCGCCGGGCTCTGACATCGACCTGCTTTTTCTTCTGCCCTATAAGCAAACGCCTTGGGGCGAGAGCGTGGTGGAAGCCATGCTTTATGTTCTTTGGGATTTGCGACAGAAGGTCGGCCATTCCACGCGCTCTGTCGAAGAATGTCTGCGCCAAGCGCGCGAAGATATGACCATCCGCACAGCGCTGCTCGAAGCGCGTTTCATTTTGGGCGATCAGCAGCTCTTTGCAGAAATGCGCGATCGTTTTGACAATGAAATAGTCAAAAATACAGCAGCTGAATTTGTGGCCGCCAAACTGGCAGAGCGCGACCAGCGCATCCAGCGCGCGGGCACATCGCGCTATCTCGTCGAGCCCAATGTCAAAGAAGGCAAGGGTGGCTTGCGTGATTTGAACACGCTATTCTGGATCGCCAAATATGTTTATCGCGTCCGTGATCTGGATCAGCTTGTCGAAGCAGGTCTCTTCAGTGCGACGGAGTTGCGCAACTTCCATCGTTGCGAAGAATTTTTATGGCGTGTGCGCTGCCAATTGCATTTCGTCACCAATCGCGCCGAAGAGCGTTTGAGCTTTGACGTGCAGCGCATGATTGCGCAGCGCCTTGGCTATCTGGGCCATGGCGGACTGTCCGATGTCGAACGCTTCATGAAGCATTATTTCCTGATCGCTAAAGATGTGGGCGATCTGACCGCGATTGTCTGCGCGGCGATGGAAGAACGCCAGGCCAAGCCGCGCGCGATGCTCAATCGGTTCATCGGTAAATTGCGCCCGACCAAACGCTCGCTGCCCGGCGGGCAATTTGCGGTGGAGCATGGCCGCATCACGGTCACATCCGACACGGTTTTTGAAAAAGACGCCGTCAATATTCTGCGCCTCTATCAGCTGGCCGATAAGCATGAACTCGCGATCCATCCTCATGCTACGCGCCTGATCACGCAATCGCTGAAGCGCATTGATGCGAAGCTGCGCAAAGATCCTGAAGCCAACCGCTTGTTTCTGGATGTTGTGACGTCGAATAAATCGCCAGAGCCGGTGTTGCGCGCCATGAATGAAGCCGGCGTTTTGGGCCGTTTCATTCCCGATTTCGGGCGCATTGTCGCGATGATGCAATTCAACATGTATCACCACTATACGGTGGATGAGCATTTGCTGCGCACCGTTGGTATTATGTCGGGCATTGAGAGCGGGCGCTTGGCGGAAGACCATCCGGTTTGTTCCGAAATTCTCCCCTCTATTTCCAATCGCACTGCGCTTTATGTTGCGCTTTTCTTGCATGACATTGCCAAGGGCCGCGAGGAAGATCATTCCATTGCAGGCGCGCGTGTCGCACGAGAACTGTGTCCGCGGCTCGGCCTGTCAGAAGCCGAGACGGATACGGTTTCTTGGTTGATCGACACGCATCTTGTTATGTCCAATGTCGCCCATAGCCGCGACCTGTCTGACCCCAAAACAATCCAGATGTTTGCCAATACGGTGCAAACGCTGGAACGGTTGCGCATGCTGCTTGTTCTCACCGTCTGCGATATTCGCGCCGTGGGTCCGGGTGTGTGGAACGGCTGGAAGGGCCAGCTTTTGCGCACGCTTTATTGGGAAACCGAAGTTGTTCTTGCAGGCGGCCATTCGGCGATTGATCGCAAGCAACGCGTGATCAAAGCGCAGGAAGATTTGCGCGCTGCTATGCCTGGCTGGTCTGATCCTGATTTTGACGCTTATGCGGCGCGGCACTATCCGGCCTATTGGTTGAAGGTTGATCTCGCTAACAAGGTCAAGCACGCCAATCTGCTGCATCTCACCGAAGTTGAAATGCGTTCGCTCGCAACAGAAGTGGCAACCGATGCGTTCCGCGGTGTGACGGAACTCACCGTCGTCGCGCCCGACCATCCGCGTCTCTTGTCGATCATCGCAGGCGCCTGTGCGGCATCTGGCGCCAATATTGTAGATGCGCAGATTTTCACCACCACCGATGGTCTGGCGCTCGATACAATTGCCATCAGTCGCGCTTTTGATCGCGATGAAGATGAATTGCGCCGCGCGGCCCGCGTCGCCGAAGCGATTGAAAAAGCCTTGCGCGGCGAAATCCGCCTGTCCGATGCGATTGCCAATCGCATGGGTGCACCCAAGCCCGTCGACAAGACGTTCCCGCTGGCACCCGAAGTCACGATCGATAATAATTTGTCGAACAAATATACGGTGCTCGAGGTCTCGGGCCTTGACCGGCCGGGCCTTCTCTTTGATCTCACCTCGGCCCTGTCGCGGCTTAATCTGAACATCAGCTCGGCCCATGTCGCCACTTTCGGCGAAAAGGCGGTCGACGTTTTCTATGTGACAGACCTGACGGGCCTCAAGATTACGGCCGCCAGCCGGCAGGGGACGATCCGCAAGGCTCTGCTCGAGATTTTTGAGCCTCCCAAGACAACATCCAAGCGCTAAGGGTAGGGGCCAAACCTTGATTTTTGGCCTCTGCAACCTGATATGCGTCTTGACCCTTTTTTGAGCTGTGAAGTTTTGAAATGACTGAAGAGAACACACCGGACCATAAGCCCACACAAGCCTCTGAACACAGCGGCCATGAGAGCTCCATGACCTCGGAGGCCTCGCCGCAATCGCCCATCGGCGAGCCGGAGCCCTTCACCGAGATTGAAAATCTCATGCAGGAAAATAATGCGCTGAAGGACAAGGTTCTGCGCACGATGGCCGAGATGGAAAATCTGCGCCGTCGCACCGAGCGCGAAGTGGCAGATGCCAAGCTCTATGGCGTCACGTCTTTTGCGCGCGACATGCTGACATTCGCCGATAATCTGCGCCGTGCGGTGGAAAGCGTCTCGGTTGAAGATAAGGAGATGGCGAGCACCGCGCTCAAATCCTTCGTGGAAGGCATTGAGCTTACCGAGCGCGATTTCCTGTCGCGGCTGGCACGTTTCGGCGTGAAAAAGCTTGAGCCGCAAGGCGAGAAGTTTGATCCGAACTTGCATGAAGCCTTGTTCGAAGTCCCGGACCCTAGCGTGACGAGCGGCACGGTTGTGCAGGTGGTAGAGGCAGGCTTCTCGATTGGTGATCGCTGCTTGCGCCCTGCCAAAGTCGGCGTCGCGCGCGGCGGGCCAAAGCCGGAAGCCGCTAACTAACTGTCATTGCGAGCGTCAGCGAAGCAAACCAGTGGCCGCATGCTGCATGTCTGGTTTGCTTCGTCACTACGATCCTCGCAATGACGGGGAGTTTAAGCTTTCGTCACGCGGCGCAACGTCAAATTCAACCGCCCGCCCTGTGGAAGTAAAGTCGACGTGCCGCCCATGATGCGGTCCACGCCGTGAAAGGCCAGACGCGCAGGCCCTGTCAGCATCATCGCATCGCCCGAGTGTAGCTTGAAACTTTTCGTCGGTGCTTTGCGCTGCGTCCCGCCAATGCGGAAGAGGCAGGAATCGCCCAGAGAAAGCGACACGACAGGCGCATCGAAATCTTCCTCATCGCGATCTTGATGCAGCCCCATGCGCGCTGATGCCTCGTAGAAATTGACGAGACAGGCTTCGGGGGGATGTTTGTAAGGCGAGAGATCATCCCATGCACGCAAAGCAAGGCGTGGCATCGGCGACCAAGGCGCGCTGGTTTCGGGATGGATTGCTTGATAGCGATAGCCGCGCTCGCGGTCTGACACCCAGCCAAGCGCGCCGCAATTGGTCATGCGGACGGAGAATTCTTTGCCCGTGCGCGGCATGCGCGGCGTGAACAGGGGTGCCTGTTTCACGGCCTCGCGAAGGTCGACGACGAGTTCGTCTTGTTCTTCGCGCGAGAGATAGCCTGGCGCATAAACAAGGCCGGGAACAATCTCATGCATGGTTTCACCTCGGCAGACATCCTCTCCCGTGTACGGGAGAGGTGCCGCCTCCGATCAGATTAGCCGTGATGCAGGATTTTCTTGTCCGCCACAGTGGAATCGGCGTTGAGCGTATAGACAACCGGCACGCCGGTTTCGAGTTCAATGCCGGTGATGGTCTCAGGCGTGGCGCGTTCGAGCACCATCAGCAAAGCGCGCAGCGAATTGCCATGCGCGACCACCAGTGTCTGCTCGCCGCGCAACACGCAGGGCAGAATGTTCTGGCAATAATAGGGAAGCACGCGGGCCAGCGTGTCTTTCAGCGATTCACCACCGGGCGGTGGCGTGTCGTATGAGCGGCGCCAGATCATGACTTGCTCTTCGCCCCATTTCTGCGCGGCTTCGGCTTTGTTGAGGCCCGAGAGATCGCCGTAATCGCGCTCGTTAAGCTGAATGTCTTTCACGACATTCAACGACTGGTTCATTTCCTTGAGCGCGAGATCGCATGTGTCTTGCGCACGCTTGAGGCCCGAGGTGAAAGCGCGATCAAATTTGATGCCGAGCTTGCCGATTTCCTGACCAGCCTTTTTGGCTTCTTCAATGCCAACCGGCGTGAGTTCCGGATTTTTCCAACCTGTGAAGAGATTCTTCAGGTTCCAATCGCTCTGGCCGTGGCGCAAAAGCACGAGAGTGCGTTGCATGATCGCTCCTATTGTCGTGTCAAATGTCAGAAAGGCCGAGCACGTCGGCCATGTTGTAATGGCCGGGCTTGCGGCCATGTCCCCAAAGCGCGGCTTTCACCGCACCGCGTGCAAAAATGCCGCGATCTTCTGCGCGATGCGCGAGTTCCAAACGCTCACCGCTGCCAGCAAAGATCACTTGATGGTCGCCCACCACTGTGCCGCCGCGCAAAGTGGCAAAGCCGATATCGCCCGCAGTGCGTGCGCCCGTGTGGCCATCGCGCACACGCACAGAGCGCGCACTCAAATCAATCTCGCGACCTTTGGCGGCTGCTTCGCCCAACAGCAATGCTGTGCCTGAAGGCGCATCGACTTTCATGCGGTGATGCATTTCGACAATTTCAATGTCGTAATCTTCGCCAAGTGTCTGCGCGACTTTTTTGACAAGACCGGCGAGTAGATTGACGCCAAGGCTCATATTGCCCGAGCGCACGACAACAGCATGGCGTGCAGCTGCATCGATCTTTTCAATGTCGGTGGCGGCCAAGCCTGTGGTGCCGATCACATGCACAATGCGTGCTTGTGCGGCGAGACCCGCATAAGCAACGGTGGCCGAGGGGGAGGTGAAATCAATCAGCCCGTCAGCTTGGGCCAGAACGGCGAGTGCATCGGCAGAAATTTTCACGCCATTGGCACCGACACCTGCCAGCTGGCCGGCATCCTGGCCAAGGGCGGGCGAGCCTTCGCGCTCCAAAGCGCCGGCCAAAACCGCACCTTCGGTTTCATGGATGATCTGCACGAGCATGCGCCCCATGCGTCCGGCAGCCCCTGCCACGACGAGCCGCATCTCGCTCATGCCAACCTCCCTCAATCCTTAGGAAAAGACGTTGCGGGGTCTATAGCGCTCAGGGGCCTCGGGCGCAAAGGCATAAGCACATCTTGCCTCAATCGCGTCATTTTCACGTCACAATCAGCTTTTATGGTCACCCTTAAGCCAATGAGAGATTGTCCCCCAATCCCAAAGGCTCTGAAACGCCGGGCCGGATGTACGCCCGGCGTTTTTTTTATGGCTTGAGGGCCGCTTTCAAAATGGCATTGGCCCGCGCCCGCCATCCGGGGCCCGAGGCCTCCAGAGCTTCCCAGACATCCGAATCCAGCCGCAGCGAGACAAGCTTTTTGGGGGCTAAAATGGGCGGCCGCCCACGGGCTTTCTTAAAGACAGATTTTTCGAGATCCGACATGGCTTCCCATGGGAGGGCTCGGGCGAAATCTTCCGCCGTCCATTCTGGGTTGTCGGGGTCATCGACGGGGCCAGATGGATAAAAGTCATCAATGCGCTTTTTTGACATGGTCATAAACCTCGTAATCATGTGCGCGCCTTAGGCTTATCGCGCGAATGAGCCCGTTCCGGATCACGTAGGCTAAACAATAGTATTTCTCATCAATCGTGCCATAGGCGCGGTAGCGCCCGTCAGTGAAGCGCTGATCGGGAAAGTGAATCACAACTTCTAGGTCCCTCGCGCGACGCAGCGAGATCCCGTGCTTGGAAATGTTTTTCCGGTCTTTCTCCGGATCAAACTCAATCATTTTCGTATCACAAAAAAGAATAAATGTATAACAAAAAATCAGGATCTGAACGTCAGCTTAGCAGGCTCCGGCAATCTCCGCGACAATGGCTTCTGCCGCCGCTTTGGGGTCTTTGGCCTGTGTCACAGGGCGGCCGACGACCAGATGGTCGGCGCCTGCTGAAATAGCCTCTGCGGGCGTCATGACGCGTTTCTGGTCGCCTATGGCAGCCCCGGCAGGCCGGATGCCTGGCGTCACGAGGCGCATGTCCGGCCCGACGATCCCGCGCATGGCTTTCACTTCTTCCGCCGAGAGAATCAGCCCGTGGATACCGGCCGCCTTGGCCTGCTGGGCGCGGCGGCCGACCAGTTCCGGCACGCGCAAAGCATAGCCCGCTTCGCGCAGATCATCGTCGTCATAAGAGGTCATGACGGTAACAGCCAGAATCTTCATCTTCGAGGCGCCGAGCGCGCCAACAGCGGCTTTCATCGTCTGTGGAAAGGCATGAACTGTGAGGAAAGTCGCACCGATCTCGGCCACTTGTTCTGTGGCGCGGGCGACGGTGTTGGGAATGTCGTGGAACTTCAGATCGAGAAAGACCTGCTTGCCGCTTTTGATCAGGTCTTGGGCGAGGCCAAGCCCGCCGCCATAGGTCAGCTCCAGCCCGATCTTGTAAAAGCTCACAGCATCGCCGAGCTCGGCGACCATGGCTTCCGCCGCTTTTGTACTGGCGAGGTCGAGCGCGACAATCAGGCGGTCGCGGGGGGAGATGTTGGCCATGGTCTTCGTCCGGTTGGGTTTTACCCCTGATGCACCCGACGGCGTGGCCTGTCGAGACAATCAGCGTGCCCGCAGGCGGATTTCCCCCGCAATGCGCTTGAACAAAGCCGAAGCGGACGAGTGTTTGGCGCGTGGCGCCTCTGTGGCGGGCCGATAAACCCAGACACGGGCGGGCGGCAGATTAAGCCAGACGGGGGAAGAGGCCTGCGCTGAAAAGGGGACAGGCGTAGCATCTTTCGCATGTTGCGGCATGGGCGAGGCGACCCCATAGGTGAATTGCACAAAGCGCCCCTTGCTGCCAATCAACTGGAAGGCCTCATCAAGCAAGGCCAGACGTTGCGCGTCGGGCAGATTGAGCAGTGGCAAACTTGAAACAACGGCCGCAACAGGCGCATCAAGTTTGTCGGCCAATGTGTGCGACAAATGCAGTGCATCTCCTTGAATGACTTTTGCACGTGGAAAGCGCCGCTCCAGCAGGCGACAGAAATCGGCATCAAACTCGACAAGCACAAGACGCTCTTCGGCAATGCCGCGCGCGATCAACGCTTGTGTCACCGGGCCCGTGCCTGGCCCAAGCTCGACGATCAATCCGTCTTCTTGCGGATCGACACGAGCAGCCATGCTGCGCGCTAAAAAACGTCCCGAGGGCGACACAGCACCGGTGGTGGCAGGATTGTCGAACCAAGCGCGAATGAAACGTGCCTGTTCAACAAGGCTCGCTTGAACGCGATGGCTCCGGCTGTGGTGTCTTGTACTGGCTCTGCCGTTCAGATCAGCTCTAGTTTGATTGAGATGCAATCCACCACTCCGCCATTTCGACAGCAACAATCACTGATGAAGAACAATGTAGGTCAGGTCAAGAAAGATGCGCCAGCGCGATGCTCAAGCTTAGGTGAGTGTTAGCTCTGTGCGCCAGTGAGAAATTCTTTCATGCGTGTAAAAAAGCCCGAAGATTCCGGATGCGTCTTATTGGACGATTCCGTTTCAAATTCTTCGAGCAATTCGCGCTGGCGTTTGGTGAGATTCTGCGGCGTCTCGACATTCGCCTGCACATAGAGATCACCGAAATCGCGCGTGCGCAGCACAGGCATGCCTTTGCTCTTGAGCTTGAATTGCTTGCCTGATTGCGTGCCTTCCGGAATTTTTACTTTGGCTTCTGATCCATCAACCGTGTGCACGGTGAACTCGCCACCCAGTGCTGCCTGCACCATGGAGATCGGCACGCGGCAGAAGAGATCGGCGCCATCGCGCTGGAAGAAAGGATGGGCTTGCATGGAGAGGAAAATATAGAGGTCGCCGGCTGGTCCGCCGCGCACACCACCTTCCCCTTCGCCTGCCAAGCGGATGCGTGTGCCATCTTCGACACCGGGTGGAATGTTGACGGAAAGCGAACGCTCTTTTGTGACGCGTCCCGCGCCGCGGCATGCATCGCACGGATTGTCGATCATTTGGCCGCGGCCCTGACAGGTCGGGCAGGTGCGTTCAATGGCAAAGAAACCTTGCTGTGCGCGCACCCGTCCCGCACCACCACAGGTGCCGCATGCTTTCGGCTTGGAACCCGCTTTCGCGCCTGTGCCCGTGCAGGCTTCGCACGACATAAGGCTCGGCACTTTGATGGTTGCCGTCTTGCCTTTGAAGGCATCTTCGAGCGTGATTTCGAGATTGTAGCGCAGGTCCGATCCACGTTCGCGACCATTGGCGCGCCCGCGTCGTCCACCACCCATCATGTCGCCGAAGAGATCGTCGAAAATATCGGCCATGGAAGAGCCGAAGCCATCGCCCATGCCGCCACCCATGCCGCCGCCATTTTCAAAAGCAGCATGGCCAAAGCGATCATACGCTGCGCGCTTCTGGCCATCGGAGAGGCATTGATAGGCTTCGTTGATGTCTTTGAATTTCTGTTCGGCTGCAGCATCACCCGGATTTTTGTCGGGGTGGAATTGCATCGCGAGCTTGCGGAATGCCGATTTCAATTCAGCTTCCGTGGCCGTGCGGCTTACGCCAAGTGTTTCGTAAAAATCAGCCTTGGCCATGTCTCTTCACGTTTCGCTCAAGCCTTAACTGCGGACAAGAAAGAGGCGGGCGAGAAATTTCCCGCCCGCCACTTTGATCTTGGATTTTAAGACTTCTTCTTTTCGTCGCCACCGACTTCTTTGAAGTCCGCGTCAATCACATCGTCTTTATGCGCATGGGCGTCTTGTGCCGCGGCGCCATCGGCGGCCGCACCTTCGGCACCTTGCTGCGCCTTGTACATGGCTTCGCCGAGTTTCATCGAGGCCTGCACAAGCTCATTGGTCTTGGCCTTGATGGTTTCGACATCATCGCCTTCGAGTGCGCTCTTGAGCGCGGTGACGGCGGCTTCAATCGTCGACTTGTCGGCGGCCGAGACTTTGTCGCCATGTTCGGACACCGACTTCTCAGCCGTGTGAATCATGGCTTCGCCCTGATTTTTCGCATCCACCAATTCACGGCGGAGCTTGTCTTCAGCTGCGTTCAGTTCAGCATCCTTCACCATCTTTTCGATGTCGGCATCCGACAGGCCGCCCGAGGCCTGAATACGGATCTGCTGTTCCTTATTCGTGGCCTTGTCCTTCGCTGTGACATTCACAATGCCGTTGGCATCAATATCGAAGGTCACTTCCACCTGCGGCACGCCGCGCGGTGCTGAGGGAATACCAACCAGATCGAACTGGCCGAGCATTTTATTGTCGGCGGCCATTTCACGCTCGCCCTGGAAGACGCGGATCGTCACAGCCGTCTGATTATCTTCAGCGGTCGAGAAGACCTGGCTCTTCTTGGTCGGGATCGTTGTGTTGCGATCAATGAGGCGTGTGAACACGCCACCCAATGTTTCAATGCCCAGCGACAGCGGTGTCACGTCGAGGAGCAAAACGTCCTTCACATCACCTTGCAACACGCCGGCCTGAACAGCCGCGCCAATGGCCACGACTTCATCGGGGTTGACGCCCTTATGCGGCTCTTTGCCGAAGAAGGATTTTACAATTTCCTGCACCTTCGGCATGCGTGTCATGCCACCAACGAGAACGACTTCGTCGATCTGTGCGGCGGTGACACCAGCATCCTTCATCGCCTTGCGGCAAGGCTCGATGGTCTTTTGAATGAGATCATCGACAATGGCTTCGAACTTTGCGCGCGTCAGCTTCAGCGCGAGATGCTTGGGGCCAGTGGCATCGGCCGTGATATAGGGCAGGTTGATGTCGGTCTGCGCAGCAGATGACAATTCAATCTTGGCCTTTTCAGCGGCTTCCTTCAGGCGTTGCAGAGCGAGCTTGTCCTTCTTCAGGTCAATGCCCTGCTCTTTCTTGAACTCATCGGCAAAATATTCGACGAGGCGCATGTCGAAATCTTCACCGCCCAAGAACGTATCGCCATTGGTCGACTTCACTTCGAACACGCCATCGCCGATTTCGAGGATCGACACGTCGAAGGTGCCGCCGCCCAGATCGTAAACGGCAATCGTGCCCGAGCCCTTCTTGTCGAGACCATAGGCCAATGCGGCAGCGGTCGGCTCGTTGATGATGCGCAGCACTTCAAGGCCCGCGATCTTGCCGGCATCTTTGGTCGCTTGGCGCTGCGCGTCGTTGAAGTAAGCCGGAACGGTGATGACGGCTTGCGTCACTTGCTGGCCCAAAAAGGCTTCAGCCGTTTCCTTCATTTTTTGCAGTGTGAAGGCGGAGATCTGCGAAGGCGAATATTGCTTGCCGTCTGAGGAGACCCAAGCATCGCCATTGCCGCCCTTGGTAATCTTGTAGGGGACAAGCGACATGTCCTTCTGCGTCATCGGATCTTCGAAGGTGCGCCCGATCAGGCGCTTGATCGCGAAGAAGGTGCGCTCTGGATTGGTCACGCCCTGGCGCTTGGCAGGCTGGCCAACGAGGCGCTCGCCATCATCGGTGAAAGCAACAATGGAGGGCGTGGTGCGGGCACCTTCGGCGTTTTCGATCACCTTCGGCGTGGTGCCATCCATGACGGCGACGCAGGAATTGGTGGTGCCGAGGTCGATACCGATGACTTTTGCCATTTGAACTCATCCTTTCTGAGGCGGAACCCACGGACCCCGAAGCGATCCGATCTGGTCCGGGCGGCGCACAAGGCAGCCGAGCCGGTCCGGGTCCCCGAATTGGTTACGCGAGAGAAGAGCGGGGAAGCCGTTCTGATGAGCCGGATATGGGAACGCTCCCCCAGCCGTGCAAGACGGGAATGAGGCAAAATAAAGAGGTTTTTAGGGGAGCTGCAGCCTTCAGAGCCAAAGCTCGTCATTGCGAGGAGGCCGCAGGCCTACGCGGCAATCCAGAGCCGCACGTGGGGCTCTCTGGGTTGCTTCGTCGCTTTGCTCCTCGCAATGACGGGGCTGATCAGCCCCGGTTGACCTGAAGCCCGAGCTTGGGGGGCTTGTTGAGGGTCTGGAAGATCACGCAATAGCGCTCGGTCAGTTTGATCAGCGAGGCGATCTGCTCTTCGGTGGCATCCGTGTCGATGTCGAAGGACAGACGGATTTCGCGGAAGCCCACGGGGGCTTCCTTGTCGACGCCGAGCGTGCCGCGGAAATCGAGGTCGCCTTCGGCCCGTACCGTGCCGCTCTTCAGCGGAATGGCCAGCGCTGTGGCGACCGCCTTCAGCGTCACGCCCGCGCAAGCCACCAGCGCCTCGAGCAGCATGTCGCCCGAGCACAGTTCCGCGCCCGAGCCACCCGTTGCCGGATGGAGCCCTGCCACCGCCAAAGCGCGGCCTGTTTCGACCTTGCAGGCGATCTTGCTTTCATCCAGCGTGCCATGAGCTTTCAGCGTGATGACGGCCGCATCGGGATCGTTCTTATATTTGTCCTTATAGGGAGCCTGCATGGCGCGCAGTGCATTGGCATCCATCGTACGATCTCCTTGTTCTGATCTTTTAAAAAGAACCACCAGCGGCGGGGCTTTGAACGCGGCCTGCCTGATGCGAATGGGGTTGGTTGATTGAGCCGTCGAGCGCTTTCAAAACAAGGCGCTTGGCTTCGGCAAATTCCGGCGACAAGCGATCGCGCGGGCGCGGCAGATCAATCGGAATATCTGCAAAAATGCGTCCCGGCTTGGGTTGCAGCACAATGGCGCGATCGGCGAGCGCGACGGCTTCTTCCACATCATGCGTGACAAGCACGAGCGTCGGGCGATGTGTTTCCCAAAGGGCTAGCAAATGGTCTTGCAGGCTTTCGCGCGTCAAAGCATCGAGCGCGGAGAAGGGCTCATCGAGCAAAAGCGCTTTGGGCTGTGTGACGAGCGCACGCACAATAGAAACACGTTGCGCCTGACCACCTGACAATTCGCGCGGCCAGCGCTTGCCATAGCCGGCAAGGCCCACGCGCAGCAGCGCTTCGTCCACGCGGCGATCTTGTTCGTCTTTGGGCAGATGGTCGAGACCGAAAGCAATATTTTGCGCCACCGTCAGCCAAGGCAAAAGGCGCGCTTCTTGAAAGACGATTCCAACGGCCGGGTGAGGCGCATCTATCACTTCGCCATCAAGCGCGGCATGGCCGCGCGTTGGCGCTTCAAGGCCGGAAATCATGCGCAACAGCGTGGTCTTGCCGCAGCCCGAACCGCCGACAAGCGCAACAATCTCGCCCGCATCGACATCAAGGCTGATCTTTTCCAGCGCTTGCGTGCCGTTGGGATAAATTTTGCAAAGAGCGTCAATCGTCAGCATGTCATGCGCCCCTCTGATGCGTGTCTTGCCACGTGAGGAAGGGCTTGGTGAGCACAACAATCAGCCAATCGCCAATCTTGCCGAGAACGGCAAAGGCGATGATTGCGGCGAGAATCTGATCGGGCTTGCCGAGCTGTTGTCCATCGACCAACAAATAGCCGAGGCCTTCCGATGCGCCCATGATTTCAGCCGCCACAACGAACATGAAACCAAGGCCAAGGCCCGAGCGAATGGCGATGATGAAATCAGGCAGGATGGCTGGCAACAAAACGCGGCGTACAAGGGCCAGACGCGAGAGACGAAACACGCGACCGACTTCGACAATCTTGCGATCGACATTGGCAATGGCTGCCATCACACCGAGATAGACGGGGAAGAACACGCCCACTGCAATCAGCGCGATTTTAGAGCTTTCGAAAATGCCGAGCCAGAGAATGAAAAGCGGCACCCAAGCTAGTGAAGGAATGGCGCGCAAAGCTTGCAATGTCGGATCGAGCAGGCGGCGCGCATTGCGCGAAGCGCCCGTCAATGCGCCAAGCAACATGCCGACCAGCGCACCCAAGCCAAAGCCCATGCCGACACGCACCGTTGTGGCGAGCACATGCGTGGTCAGTTCGCCGCTTTGGGCGAGCTTCCAGAGGGTTGTGAAAACGCGGCTTGGCGGGGGCAGTAGGCGCGCCTGCACAAGCCCGGCGCGGAAGGCTGCTTCATACAAGAGGCCAGCCGTCACCGGCAGCACGAGCCCGAGCAGAAAGGATGTACCAAAAACGGCAAAGCGCGCAGCCTTGGGCTGCGCGTTTGTGGTCGTTGTTTGGTCGAGCGTAGCCTCGCTCATAGGGTCTCCAGAAAACGGGTCCGGCGGGATCAGCTCCCCGCCGGAGCCAGCCTTCTAGCCTTACTTGGCCGACACCGCAAAGCGGGTATCGATCAAAGCGCCGACAACAGCCTTTACATCTGTTTCCGGCTTCACGACGCCTGCCTTCTGCAGGGCAAGACCCGCCTGCAGGATGGTTTCGGTCGTGGCAGGGGTGATCGAGGCATTGGTCAGGTCCGTGCGCTCGAGCTGGCGCTGGATGACCGTGTCGGGCAGCTTGGTTTCAGCAACCAGCGCCTTCTTCAGAGCGTCCGGATTGGCCTTTGCCCAGATGCGGGCTTCTTCATAGACCTTGAGAACACGCTTCACGAGTTCCGGGTTCTTGGCCAGAAACTCTTCGCGGGTGTTGAGCACGCCCCAAGTGTTGTCCTCAGCCTTGCGGTAGAGGAGCTTGGCGCCTTCTTCCACTTCGGCCTGCGCCATGATCGGGTCGAGACCCGCCCACGCGTCGACATCGCCGCGGATCAGCGCGGTCTTGCCATCAGCATGCTGCAGGAGAACGAGCTTCACATCTTTCTCGGTCAGGCCAGCCTTGTCGAGCGCGCGCACGAGGAAGATATGCGGGTCCGTGCCGCGTGTGACGGCGATTTTCTGGCCCTTCAGCTCTTCGATCTTGGTGATCTTCGAGTCCTTACCAGTGACGAGGGCCGTCCATTCGGGGCGCGAGAAAATGCCGACCGTCTTGACCGGATTGTCATTGATGCGAGCGATCAGGGCCGCCGCACCCGCGGTCGAGCCAATGTCGAGCGAGCCAGCATTCAGAAACTCGAGCGCCTTGTTGGAGCCGGCCGAGAAGACCCAGCGAATGGCAATCTTGTCCTTCTCGAATTCCTTTTCGAGAAGCTTCTGGTCCTTGATGACCAGCGAAAGCGGGTTGTAGGTCGCGTAATCAACGCGGATTTCGGAAACCTGCGCCAAAGCGGGGGCAGAAACAGCCAGCGACAAGGTCACAGCGAGAGCGGTGCGGCGGGTGAACGCGAACATGGGAAGCTCCTTGGGATACACAAGCAGCCCTGTTCAGTCGCGGGCCGTGTTTCTTTTCTAGGACGCTTTGTTCTTTTTGTCAAACAGCCCGAGTATGGATGTAGATATATTTATTTCACATTTTAGAATGTTTATTTTCCCAGTCCAGCAAGGCCTGCTTGGTTGAAAGCCCCCAATGATATCCCGTCGGTGTCCCGTCCTTGCCCCGCACGCGGTGGCAGGGAACGGCCACGCAAACGGGGTTACGCCCAACTGCCCCGCCAATGGCGCGCGCTGCTTTGGGCCGACCGAGCTTTTCAGCCAATGCACCATAGGAGGTGAAGCTTCCCGCGGGAATAGCGAGCAAGGCTTCCCAAACTGCGCGGTCCAAGTCGCCACCGATCAGCAGCAACGGCACTGGCTTTGGAGTCTGCGCGTTGAAAATGCGCGCGACGAAATCAGCACCCGCTCCCGACTGTTCAGTGAAACTCGCCTTCGGCCAGCGGCGCTTCATATCGGCCAGCGCCGCTTGGCGATCTTGCGCAAAGCCAAGACCGGCCAGCGCGCCATCGCAGATGAGTGCGATCACTTCACCAAAGGGCGTGTCGTGAAAAGCGTAGGCGAAAGAAAGGCCCGAAGCAGCGAAAGCTTCACGTGACATGGAGCGGAGCGCGACACGCTCACTCATGAGCATAGCGCGGTCCGCGCCGCGCTTCGGCCAAAGCTTGCGAGAGATCACGCGCAAAGACGGCCTTGCGATCCGGATCAAGATAGCGCGCGACTTCGACATTTGAACCGCGCGAGGCGACAGCCAGCTTTTGCAGGCCGAATTCCTCATCCTCTTCTTTTTCCAGCCGCACCCAGAGCGGATTGAAGCTGTAATCGGCGCGCGCTCCTTTGGCCGAGACTTTCGCCAGATGCAATTCAAGCGGTGTCACGCTCACATCTTCATAAGCGCGCGCATCGCGATAATTGATGCGGAAGGCGATATAGAAGATCACCACATCCAGCCCCATGAAACCCATGACGGGCCAGGCGCCAAGAAAGATGAAGGGCAGGGCAGTGACAAAGGCCGCGCCTGAAAAGATCAGCAGCAAGAGACGA
This sequence comes from Beijerinckiaceae bacterium, assembly GCA_947452455.1. Taxonomy (GTDB): domain Bacteria; phylum Pseudomonadota; class Alphaproteobacteria; order Rhizobiales; family Beijerinckiaceae; genus Terripilifer. The sequence continues at coordinate 73,913 of CANGBX010000009.1, read as the reverse complement.
AAATTGGCATGGGAGAGCGAGCGGTGCGGGGTGAGCCGCGCCGAAAACAATGGCTTTTCAACGAGTGACGTCTGATCCACTGAAAAGGCCTCGCGATGGACGTTGCGTCCTTGGGTGGCTCCCTCTTTCCCATTATAACCCAGCCATGCCCGCAAGAAAGAGCCCCGCCCCCATCAAAAAGAAGGCAACCGCCAAGAAAGCGGTGCCGCGAAAAGTCGCACGTCCGGCCAAGAAGCCTGCCAAGTCACCCGCCAAAACAGCAGCTGCAAAAAAGCCGAAAGGTCGCCGCCGCCCAGTCGGGGCAGAAGCCGTGCATGAGATTTTCGCGCGCTTTCGCAAAGCCAAGCCCGAGCCAAAGGGCGAACTCGAACATGTGAATGTCTTCACATTGCTCGTAGCGGTTGTGTTATCCGCGCAAGCCACTGATGCGGGCGTCAACAAAGCGACGCGCGCACTCTTTGCCATTGCTGATACGCCAGAAAAAATGGTGGCGCTGGGTGAAGAGAAGATCCGCGAATATGTGAAGACGATTGGCCTTTTCCGCACCAAAGCGAAAAATGTCTATCTCTTGTCACGCGAGTTGATAGAAAAATACAGCAGTGATGTGCCGCGCTCGCGCGAAATTCTCGAAACACTGCCGGGTGTTGGCCGCAAGACCGCCAATGTCGTGATGAATATGGCTTTTGGTGAGCCGACCATTGCGGTGGACACACATCTCTTCCGTGTCTCGAACCGTATTCCGCTGGCGATTGGCAAAACGCCGCTCGCCATTGAACTGGGTTTGGAGAAAGTCATTCCGGCCGAATTCATGCGCCACGCGCATCATTGGCTGATTCTCCATGGCCGTTATATTTGCAAGGCGCGCCGCCCTGATTGCGAACGCTGTCTCATTTCAGATATTTGCACATCACCCGAAAAGATCATCTGAACGCCTTTTGCTGCCCCCTCACCCCCATGCTAGCGTTTGCCCATGCTTGGACCTGCCGACCTTGAGGATTGGACCTATGACGAGCGCGACATGGTCTGTGCCGCGTTGCGCCGTCACGATTCCATTCATGCTGTGGTGACGGGCGCAGATCAAAGCGCAGCTGGTTTTCCGGATCATTTGCGCGCTGGTGTGCGCCGGTTCGCCGCGCAGGACGAGATTGCGATGGATGATCTCTGGACGATTGCAGAATGGCTCGGCTGCTTTGCGCGCCGCGCGGCCTGATTTTTATTTCACGACAAACAGCGCAATCAATCCGGCTGAGCCCACAACAATGCGCCACCAGGCGAAGAAGGCAAAGCCGTGTCGCGAGACAAATTGCAAAAAGCCGCGCACGACAAAAAGGCCTGAGACAAAGGCCGCGATGAAGCCAATAATGATCAGCATCACATCATTGAATTCGAGCAGCTTGTAATTTTTAAAAAGATCATAAGCGAAAGCCCCTGCCATGGTCGGCATGGCGAGGAAGAAAGAAAATTCGGCAGCCGCGCGTTTGGACGCGCCCAAGAACATGGCCGAGACAATGGTAGCCCCCGAGCGCGAGACACCCGGCACCATGGCCAGGCACTGAAAGAAGCCGACCAGAAGTGCGGTCTTCAGCGGCATATCCATCGCATCATCGAAGGTCGGCTCGGGGGCAAGATCATCGACTGCGAGGAGCACGAGACCGCCTGCAATCAACATGGTGCACACGATGAGCGGGTTGAAGAGCACGCTTTTGATGATGCTATGAGCGCCCGCGCCAATTACGGCTGCGGGGATGAAGGCGAGCAAAACAGCGATGACGAAACGGCGCGCTTGCGGATCGTCTTTGAGACCGAGAATGATCGCGATGATCTTGTGCGCATAGGCATAGAGAATGGCGAGAATGGCGCCGAGCTGCACCAAAACCTCAAAACTCTTGCCCTTGGATTCAAAGCCCAAGAAATGGCCGACAAGCAGAAGATGCCCCGTTGACGAAACGGGAAGAAATTCGGTGAGCCCTTCAATGCCACCCAGAAGCAGGGCTTTCAGCGCATCCATCAGCGACATTAACCACTCCTTAACCTGCAACGGGTGGAACACATGCGGCGCTCGCGCACATGGTTCACGATTCGGGTTGTGAGCCTCACACTCTGCTTTTATACGGAGTGCAGAAATCAATCTACCTTGGCTGTTCGTCCAAGGCGTGTTCGGGGTCGGTGCAGAGCGTCATGGCGCAGCTTTATTATCATCCTTTCTGTCCGCATTCGCGTTTCATCCGCATCGTGATGGACGAATATGGGATGGAACCCGAGATGATCGAGGAGCGTACCTTTGAGCGCCGCCAGGACTTTCTCGTTCTGAACCCCGCCAATACGACCCCCGTTCTGACTGAAGGCCAGATGGTTTCGGCCATCGTCGGCCCCAATGTCATTGCCGAATATCTGGATGAGACGCGCGGGCTGGCGCTGGGTGCGCGCCGCCTGATGCCGGAAGATCCGGCAGGGCGCGTGGAAGTGCGCCGCCTTCTCGAATGGTTCAACACCAAATTCTTCGCCGAAGTCACGCAATGGCTGGTGCAGGAGAAAGTCTTCAAGCGCCAGATGCGCTCCGATCAGGGTGGCGGTGCGCCGGATATGGAATTGGTCCGTGCCGCGCGCCACAATATCCGCTATCATCTGCGCTACATTGGCTGGCTGGTGCAGTCGCGCAACTGGCTCGCGGGAGATCGCATGACTTATGCCGATCTCGCGGCGGCTGCGCATCTCTCCAGCGTTGATTTCCTGGGCGACGTGCCATGGGGCGAGGACGAAGCAGCGAAACATTGGTACGCGCGGGTGAAATCCCGCCCGTCGTTTCGCGCGATTCTGAGCGACCGTCTGCCGGGGATCACGCCGTCTCCGGAATATGCGGATCTCGATTTCTGAACGCGGATTTTCTCACCCGACTGCGCGCGCGTGCCGATGAACTCGGCTTCGATGCGCTGCGCATCGTCAAGCCCGACGCTATTCCCGATGCGCCACAACGCCTGACCGAATGGCTAGGCCAAGGTGCGCATGGCTCCATGGGCTGGATGGAAGAGACCAAGGAGCGCCGCTCTGATCCGCGTGTGCTCTGGTCGGATGTGCGCTCCATCGTCATGCTTGGCATGAATTACGGCCCCGATGCTGATCCGCGCGATGTGCTGGCGCACAAAGACAAAGGCGCGATCTCCGTCTATGCGCGCCATCGCGATTATCATGATCTCGTCAAAGGCCGTTTGAAAATGCTGGCCTCGTGGATTGCGGGTGAAGCGAAAAAAGAACCGGCGCTCGAGATGAAAGTTTTCGTCGATACAGCGCCCGTGATGGAAAAGCCTTTGGCCGCCGCCGCCGGACTTGGCTGGCAGGGCAAGCACACCAATCTTGTCTCGCGCGAATTCGGCTCCTGGCTTTTCTTGGGTTCGATCTTTTTGAATATGGATCTGCCAGCCGACGCGCCGGAGATCGATCATTGCGGTTCGTGCTCGGCCTGTCTGGAGGCTTGCCCGACAGAGGCTTTTACCTCGCCCTACAAACTCGATGCGCGCCGCTGCATTTCTTATCTGACGATTGAACATCACGGGCCCATTGATCGCGAGTTCCGGACGAAAATGGGCAATCGCATTTATGGCTGCGATGATTGTTTGGCCGCCTGCCCGTGGAACAAATATGCGCAAGTCGCGCGTGAAGCGAAATTGCAGGCGCGGGAAGATTTGCTGGCACCCGATCTTGATGCGCTGGCACGTCTTGATGATGCTGCTTTCCGCGCGTATTTTTCAGGCTCGCCGATCAAGCGTATCGGCTTGGCGCGCTTTCGTCGCAATCTGATGATTGCGATTGGCAATTCGGGTGATGTGCGCCTGCGCCCGCATGTGGTTGAGAATTTGCGCTTTGCCGATCCTCAAGTGCGGGCCATGGCGGTTTGGGCTGCGGAGCAATTGTTTGAGCCAGATGACATTGTCGCGCTGGCGCAAGAACATGCAGGCGAAACAGATGCTGACGTTGTCGCAGAATGGCAGGCCTTGGGAGCCATGAGATGAATCTTCTGATTTTTGGCTACGGCTATTCTTCGCATGCTTTTGTGGCGCGCTATGGCGATATTTTTTCGACCATCCATGCCACGACGCGCAGTGCCGATAAATTCGCGCAGATGGATGGCGTGACACCCGTTCTTTTCACGGCCGCAGAAGAGGCGCTCGCGCAAGCCGATATCATTCTTGTCTCTGCGCCCCCTGATGCACAAAGCGATCCGGTCTTGCGCCTTTACAGCGAAGCCTTGGAGAGCGCGCCAGTCCAGCGCATCATCTATCTCTCGACGGTCGGCGTTTATGGTGATCATCAAGGTGGCTGGGTGGATGAAGACACGCCTTGCGTGCCTGTGGCCGAGCGCTCGCATGCGCGCCTGAGCGCCGAACAGGCATGGACAGAATGTGCCGCCGATATGGGCGCGGAGCTTGATATTCTGCGGCTGTCTGGAATCTATGGTCCACAGCGCAATGCGCTCGCCAATCTGCGCGAGGGCACGGCGCGGCGCATCATCAAGCCGGGCCAAGTCTTCAACCGGATTCACGTGGCTGATATTGCCGATGCCATTGCCGCCTGCATCGCGCGCGGCCAGCCGGGCCGCATTTACAATGTGACGGATGATGAGCCCGCCCCGCCGCAAGATGTGGTCGAATATGCGGCGACATTATTGGGCATGGCGCCGCCACCGGAGCGCGATTTCGCCACGACAGAGATGACGCCGATGGCGCGCTCTTTCTATGGCGAGAACAAACGCGTTTCCAATGCCCGCATCAAAAGCGAATTGGGTTTTGAATTCGCCCACCCGACGTATCGCGAGGGTTTGCAGGCTTTATTGGCGCAGGGCGAGGGCCGTTAATCAGGCCGCGCGTTGCGTCGGCGAGAAATGTTCCAGATATTTCGCATCAATGGCCGATACGGGCAGAACAACCAGCACATCGACTGTGCCGAATTGGCGATCAATCACAGCGCCTGCGCCAAATTTGGCACCCACCCGCAAATAGCCGCGGATCAGAGTCGGCAGCGCATCCAAAGCGCGGCGCAGTTCAATCGCCTCTTTGGAAATCATATCCATCTTCACGAAACGCTCGGGCAGGGCCTGAGCCGCCCAATCGCCTTCGCTTGTTGCATGGTGATGCAGGAAGGAGAGCGGCAAGGCATGAGCCAGCGGATTGGTGCCCTCAAACGAAGCGCAACCAATCATCGCGCCGATGCGATAATGCTGCATATAGCTGGCAATGCCGCGCCAGAGCAGTTCAATCGTGCGCTTGGAGCGATATTCGGGCAGCACGCAAGAGCGGCCGAGCTCTAGAAAGCGCGTGCCGGCGTGCTGTGCGAGCAGCGGCGCTATGTCGAATTCCTGCGCGCTGTAAAAGCCACCGTGTTTTTCGGCCATGTCCTGGCGCAGCAAGCGATAGGTGCCGACAACTTTCGGTTTTTTGCGGCCGAATTTACTGCGCGCATCATGGTCGATGACGAGCATATGGTCGCAAATGCGGTCGAAGGGGCAAATGTCGCGACGTGACAGAGCCGAGCGGGTATCGGCAATCGCGCCGCCCTCTTCAAAAAAGACGCGGTAGCGCAATTTTTGCGCGCGGCGGATGTCTTTCTTGGTGATGGCGAGGCGGGCTTCAAGCGAGCCCATGCGGCCCAGAGACGGGTCAAGATTGCCATGGTCGCGCACGGCGCGTGGCATTGGCTTGGGCAGAGCGCGGATACTCGCCTGGAAGGCCATGCGGATCATGCCTGTTGGTGCGCCGATGAATGCCATTGCCATGTATCTGTTCCCCTGATGAGGCCCAATCAACACAGTTTCTCGACGCTTTTATGACACTTAAATGGACGGCGAGAGTCTGTCTGATTCACTTGATTTTACGCGGCTTCGGCGGTTGCCGCTGATTGGCGGCGATAGGAGAGCGCTTCGGCAATATGAATGCGGCGTACGGAATCTGATTCGTCGAGATCGGCCAAAGTGCGGGCGAGTTTCAGCACGCGGTGGAAGCCGCGCGCGGTGAGCCGCATACGGTCTGCAGCCTCGCGGATGAGATCCGTGCCTGCTTTGTCAGGCCGCGCCATTTGTTCGACGACAGCGGCTGAAGCTGCGCTATTGGTTTCAAGGCCCGGCAAGCCGATATCGAGAAAGCGCTGGCGCTGGATGGCGCGGGCGCGCGCCACGCGTGCGGCCACCTCGCGTGAACCCTCGCTGGGTGGTGGCAGAAGCAAATCCGTCGCATGAACAGCCGGCACTTCAATCGACAGATCAAAACGATCGAGCAAAGGCCCGGATAATTTCGCCTGATATTGCGCCATGCAGCGCGTATTGGGCTGGCGCTGGCAGGCATAGCCCGGATCTGTGGCGTGCCCGCAACGACAGGGGTTCATAGCCGCGATCAATTGAAAGCGCGCGGGGTAAGTGACGCGCGCATTGGCGCGTGACACGCTGACTTCGCCGGACTCGATGGGCTGGCGCAGGGAATCGAGCGCCTGCATGGAAAATTCCGGCAATTCATCGAGAAACAATACGCCATGATGGGCGAGCGAGACTTCGCCGGGGCGCGCATAAAAACCGCCGCCCGTCAGTGCTGCCATAGATGCTGAATGATGGGGCGCACGAAACGGTCTGCGATCCGTCAGCTCACCACCGGCCAGCAATCCGGCGACCGAATGGATCATCGATACTTCGAGCAATTCGCGCGGCGACAGTGGTGGTAAAATGGAAGGCAACCGCGCGGCCAGCATGCTTTTGCCCGCACCCGGCGGGCCGCTCATCAAGAGATGATGTCCGCCAGCAGCGGCAATTTCGAGCGCGCGTTTGGCGCTTTCTTGTCCTTTGATTTCTGAGAGATCAGGCTGCGGCGCTCCCTTTGCGCGCATGGCTGGCAGGGGGCGCGAGAGCACTTGCGTGCCCTTGAAATGATTGGCGAGCTGGATGAGCGAACGCGGCGCGATGATGTCGAGATCGGATGACGCCCAGGCTGCTTCCGGCCCGCAAGCGGCAGGGCAGATCAAACCATGCCCGCGCGCATTGGCAGCAACCGCTGCCGGCAGACAGCCCGCCACCGGCGTAATCGTCCCATCGAGCGCCAATTCGCCCAGAATGGTATGGCCTGCCAGAGCATCCGCAGGGATCGCGCCCATGGCTGCCATAATGGCGAGCGCAATCGGCAAATCGAAATGGCTGCCTTCTTTCGGCATATCGGCCGGCGCGAGATTGATGATCACGCGGCGTGCGGGCATAGCAAGACCTGATGCCATGAGAGCGCCGCGCACACGCTCGCGCGATTCCGCCACCGCCTTGTCGCCCAGCCCAACGACAATGAAAGCCACCTGACCGGGGATGAGCTGCACCTGCACATCCACCGGGCGGGCCTCGATCCCCTCAAAGGCAATTGTCGCGACCCTGACCACCATAAGCCCGCTCCATCTCACGCAAAGGCAGGTGTGAGCTTGGCTTATGTTTCGGATTACGTCAAGAACATTAGGTGAACATTAACATAGAGGGGCGAGCTCACGTCCCGCGCGGCTTGGCCCGCGTGGTGGGCGCCGCGCTTGCGGGATCATCCGGCCACGGGTGGCGCGGATAGCGGCCCTTCATCTCTGTTTTCACTGCCGCCCATGAGCCTTTCCAGAAGCCGGGCAGGTCTTTGGTGATCTGGATCGGGCGATGGGCTGGCGAGAGCAGATGCAAGGTCAGTGGCACGCGCCCGCCCGCCAGCGAAGGGTGCGTCGAGAGGCCGAAGAGTTCCTGCACGCGGATGGCAAGCACGGGCCCGCCTTCGGCTTCATAATCAACGGCCACATGCGAGCCCGTGGGGGCGGTAAAATGTGTAGGCGCTTCCGCATCGAGTTTGCGCGTCATGTCCCACGGCAGAAGCGCTGCGAGCGCGCTATCGAGATCACCAGCCGTGATGGCATTGAGTGATGTGCGCCCTTCGATGAAGGGCGCGAGCCAATCTTGCGCATTTTGCGCCAAGGCTTCGTCGGAGAGATCGGGCCATTCGTCCCCTTCCGCGCGGCGCAAAAACATCACGCGGTCGCGCCATTGTTTTTGCGTTTTGGTCCAAGGCAATTTGTCGATGCCGATGGCAGCTGCCCCTTGCGCGAGGGCTGCTGCGGCCTGCGCATCGGCTTCAACGGCCAAGATTTGTTCAGCCAGAGCAATCGCGCCAAGTTTGCGCGCGCGCCTGCGGCGCAGGCTCATGCTTGGCTTGTCGAAAGTGACTTCATCGCGCTCGATGATCTGTGCGCCTGCGATGTGTTCAACATCTTCGGCACCGAGTGCAGCGCCCGCCAGAATACGCGCGGCGCCTGCGCGACCAGAGATTTCTGCAATGGCGAGAAATGGCTCGCGCGCAAGACGCTCATGGCCTTCCATTGCGCCCGCGCGGCCATTGACCATGAGAAATTCGCCATCACGCCCGCGCGCTTTGGCAATGCGGTCGGGATAAGCAATGGCGATCAGGCGTCCGCAATCAGAGAGTTCGCCGCCGTCTTGATCTTTGCGCCCGGTTTGTCGCGCGGCTTCTTCGGCAAAACCGCGTGCCAAGCGCCTTGCATCTTCGGCGCGTTGCGCGCGATCACGCCGGAAATTTTCCACGCGCTCGGCCAAATCAATACGCTCGCCACCAAGCCCGCGTTCCACCAGCACGGCAGCCAGATCAGCCGCCAAACGCGCTTCGCCTTGTTTGGCTGCTTCAATCACCATGCGCGCGAGACGCGGCGGCAAGGCCAATGCGCGAATGGCCTGCCCTTGCGGGGTGATGGCGCCAGTCTCATCCAGCGCATCAAGAGAAACCAGCAATTGACGGGCTTCTTTCAGCGCGGGCGCGGGGGGCGGATCAAGCCATGCGAGCTGGTTGGGCTCACGCACGCCCCAAGCTGCCAGATCCAGCAACAGGCTCGATAGATCTGCCGAGAGAATTTCCGGCTGAGAGAAAGCCTCCAGCGCGCCTGTCGCTGCTTCTTCCCACAGTCGATAGCAAACGCCGGGTTCTGTGCGCCCTGCACGACCACGTCTTTGATCAGCAGCTGCGCGCGAGACGCGCACGGTTTCAAGCCGTGTCAATCCCAGATCAGGCTCGAAGCGCGGCACGCGCGCCAGCCCGCTGTCGATGACCACACGCACACCTTCAATGGTGAGCGATGTTTCGGCGATGGATGTCGCGAGCACGATTTTCCGCACGCCGTTTTTAGCAGGCAGCACGGCGCGATCCTGTGCCGCGCGATCCATTGCACCATAGAGCGGAGCCAATTCGGCAGTGTCTGGTATTTTTCCGTCGAGCATTTGCGCGAGGCGGCGGATTTCGCCTTGGCCGGGCAGAAATGCGAGAATAGAGCCCGTTTCTGCGCGCAAAGCCGTCTGGATGGCGCGCACCATATCCTCTTCAATGCGCGAACGTGCTTCGCGTGGCAGATGGCGCGTTTCAATCGGAAAAGCGCGACCTTCGCTCACAATCACCGGACAATCGCCCATGAGTTTGGAGACACGCGCACCATCGAGCGTTGCCGACATAACAAGAATGCGCAAATCTTCGCGCAGACCCGCTTGGGCTTCAAGCGCAAGTGCAAGGCCAAGGTCGGCATCAAGCGAGCGCTCGTGAAATTCATCGAACAGAACGGCGGCGACGCCCTTTAATTCCGGATCATCCAAAATCATCCGGGCGAAAACGCCCTCCGTCACCACTTCAATCCGCGTCTTGGCGGAGATGCGCGATTGCAGTCGTACGCGCAGGCCCACCGTCTCTCCGACATTTTCGCCGAGTGTGGATGCCATGCGTTCAGCCGCGGCCCGTGCGGCCAGCCGTCTTGGTTCCAGCAAAATAATCTTGCCGCCTGCGGCAAAGGCCTCGTCCTTCAGGACCAAGGGTACGCGGGTCGTTTTGCCCGCACCCGGAGGGGCGACCAGTACAAGGCGGGTATGGGACCCTGATTTTGCGCGCAATTCTCCCAGCACCGCATCAATGGGCAGGGCAAATGGGAAGTCAGGCGGGGCATTGGCCATGAAGGTCATGTCTCAAAAACCGTCCCTCGGGGCAAGTCGGCGGGGTGGGGCAGTCTCCCTCCCGCGGTGCAATAATCTTTCGGGAGCTCGGGTCTAGCCTCTTCTCCCGCGTTGCGGAAAGGAGTATAGCCGCTCGGCCCAGACAAAGGGCGACCAGAGGATTGACCTCTAAGGAAGATTCCATGCCCAACGGCCCGTCGGCGGATCACAGCTCGCATCAGTCCGAGCCCCACGCCCATGCTCACGATCATCACGACCATAATCATGATGCCCACGGCCATGGCCACGGTCACGGGAGTCTTGCTTCGCTGACACTGGGTTCGATCGGCGTCGTCTATGGCGACATTGGCACGAGCCCGCTTTACGCTTTGCGTGAATCGCTCGCCCATACGGCAGGTGTGGGTTCGCATGATGAGAATGTGCTGGGCGTTGTCTCGCTGCTCATCTGGGCTTTGTTTCTGATCGTCACGATTAAATATGTCATCTTCGTTATGCGCGCAGACAACCGCGGCGAAGGCGGTACTTTGGCGCTGATGGCGCTCGCGCAATCGGCAATCGGGCGCCGCTCCATCGGCGTTTTGTTCCTCGGGATTTTGGGCGCCTCGCTCTTCACGGGTGATGCCATCATCACGCCGGCGATTTCGGTGCTCTCAGCTGTTGAAGGTTTGAAACTCGTCGCACCCGCGCTCGATCATTATATTCTGCCCATTACCTTTGTGATCCTCATCACGCTGTTCATGGTGCAAAGTCGTGGAACAGGAGCTGTGGCCGGATTTTTTGGACCGATCATGGTGCTTTGGTTTCTTTCACTGGCGGCCATGGGCATATCGCATCTGGGTGATGCCCCGCGCATTTTCCTTGCGTTCAATCCGGTCTATGGCCTGACCTTCCTTTTCTCGCACGGGCTGCTCAGCTTTGTCGTGATGGGTTCAGTCTTTCTCGCGGTGACAGGTGCGGAAGCGCTTTATGCCGATATGGGTCACTTTGGCCGTCGTCCCATTCAAATCGCTTGGTCCTTTTTCGTTCTTCCAGCCTTGGTGCTGAACTATCTTGGCCAAGGCGCTTTGTTGCTGGCTAACCCCGAAGCTATGGACAATCCTTTCTTCCTGATGGCTCCTGACTGGGCGCTGTTGCCACTTGTTATTTTGGCGACTGTTGCGACGATCATCGCGAGCCAGGCGACCATCACCGGGGCTTTCTCGCTCGCGCGCCAAGCCATTCAGCTTGGCCTCTTGCCGCGTCTGGAAATTCACCACACGTCCGACAAGCAGGAAGGCCAGATCTACATTCCCCGCGTCAATCATATATTGCTGATCGGCGTGTTGCTCTTGGTCGCCTTGTTCAAATCCTCCAGCGCACTGGCGTCCGCCTATGGCATTGCGGTGACGGCCTCGATGGTCGTCGATTCCATGCTCGCCTTCGTCGTGCTCTGGCGCTTGTGGAAATGGCCGGTGTGGCGTGCCTTTGCCACGATGGGCACGTTTTTTGTGATTGAAAGCGTGTTCTTCTCTGCCAACCTTCTGAAGCTGTTTGAAGGTGGCTGGGTGCCGGTTCTGGTTGGCGGCATAGTCGTCTTGATCATGTGGACTTGGCTGCGCGGCTCGGGCTTTTTGTCATCCAAGACGCATCGCGATTCCATTCCTATGCGCGATCTCATCCGCATGCTGGAAAAATCAAAACCGACGCGCGTCTCCGGTACAGCTGTCTTCCTCACAAGTGATGCAGAGGTCGCGCCCTCGGCACTCATGCATAATCTCAAGCATAATAAAGTGCTGCACGAACGCGTCTTTATTGTCAGCGTGAATACAGAGCAGACGCCGCGCGTCTCGCCTGACAAGCGCTATGAGATCGAGAAGCTCTCGGAAGATTTCACCAAAGTCACATTGCACTTTGGCTTTATGGAAAGCCCGCGTGTGCCGGCGGCTCTTGCCACGATGCGCAAGGCGGGGCTGAAATTCGACATTATGACGACGTCGTTCTTCTTGGGCCGCCGCTCGCTCAAGCAAAGCCCCAATTCCGGCATGCCGGCTTGGCAGGATCGTTTGTTCATCATGCTGTCGAGGCAGGCTGCCAATGCGACGGACTTCTTCTCCATTCCATCAGACCGCGTCGTTGAGCTTGGTGCGCAGGTGACGGTGTAATTCATCGTCATTGCGAGGAGCATTAGCGACGAAGCAACCCAGAAGCCCTACCTGTGACTTCTGGTTTGCTTCGCTTTGCTCGCAATGACGGGTCGCGTTTTACGCCCGCCCGATGCTCGAATAGATAAAGCCATGCTTTTGCATGTCGACCGGGCGGTAGATGTTGCGCAGATCAACAAGTGCCGGATGTTTCATAATCTCTTTCACGCGCTTCAAATCCAGCGCGCGGAAGGCATCCCATTCGGTGACGATGGCCAGCGCATCTGCATCTTGCGCGCAGGCATAGGGTTCTTCTTCATAAGCAATGCCCGGCATCAGCGGCTTGGCCTGTTCCATCGCTTCGGGGTCAAAGGCATGAACCTTTGCGCCAGCTGCAAGCAGGGCTTCCACAATATCGAGTGAGGGCGCATCGCGCATATCATCCGTGTTGGGTTTGAAAGCCAGACCGAGCAGGCCGATCTTCTTGCCCCGCACATCGCCACCGCAAGCTGCAATGATGCGCGCGGCCATGGCTTTCTTGCGCGTCTTGTTCACGCGCTCGACCGTTTCGACAATCTGCACGGGCGCGCCGGCTTCCTGTGCCGTGCGCACCAGAGCCAGCGTATCTTTCGGGAAGCAGGAGCCCCCATAGCCGGGGCCTGCATGCAGGAATTTCGAGCCGATGCGATTATCAAGGCCGATGCCGCGCGCGACATCCTGCACATTGGCGCCGACCTTTTCGCACAGATCCGCCATTTCATTGATGAAGGTGATCTTGGTCGCGAGAAATGCATTGGCCGCATATTTGATCAGTTCGGATGTGCGCCGACCCGTGAAGAGAAGCGGGGCCTGATTGAGATAGAGAGGACGGTAGATTTCGCTCATCACTTCGCGTGCGCGTTCTGTCTCCGCGCCGACCACAATGCGGTCAGGGCGTTTGAAATCCGAGATTGCCGCACCTTCGCGCAAAAATTCCGGATTGGAGACCACTGCAAAGTCGAGATCAGGCCGCGCTTCACGAATGATCTTTTCAACCTCGTCGCCGGTGCCGACGGGCACGGTCGATTTGGTCACCACAACACAATAGCCGGTGATGGCGGCGGCAATCTCTTTGGCTGCGCCATAGACGTAAGAAAGGTCCGCATGGCCATCGCCGCGGCGCGAGGGCGTGCCCACCGCAATGAAGACGGCATCAGCGCCGCTGACCGCTTGTGCGAGATCCAGAGTGAAAGACAGGCGCTTCTGCTTCACATTGGTTGCAACAAGATCTTCGAGGCCGGGCTCGAAAATCGGAATCTCGCCACGCTCCAGCATGGCAATGCGATTTGGGTCTTTATCGACGCAAATGACATTATGTCCGAAGTCAGCCAGACAGGCGCCCGACACCAGACCCACATAGCCTGACCCAATCATAGCGATGCGCATCGCAAACCCTCTTTTAGATGAGCTGAACTCAGCCGTTTACATTGTAAGCGGCCAGTGCTGCCATATTGACGATGTCCGAGTCCTTTGCGCCAAGCGGCACAATCTGGACCGGCTTGTTGAGGCCAACAATCATCGGGCCGATGACTGTTGCGCCGCCCAATTCCTGCAACATTTTGGTCGAGATCGACGCCGAATGGAAAGCCGGCATGACCAGCACATTTGCTGTGTCGGTCAGACGGCAGAAGGGGTATGTGGCCATCAACTCTTTGTTGAGCGCCACATCGGCGGCCATTTCGCCGTCATATTCAAAGTCGACGCGCATAGCGTCGAGAATTTTCACGGCTTCGATGACTTTTGCCGAGCGCTCGCCTGCAGGATGGCCGAAAGTCGAGAAAGCCAACATGGCGACGCGCGGCTCATAGCCGAGGCGACGCGATACACCGGCAGCTTCAATCGCAATTTGTGCAATTTCATCGGCGGTCGGCATTTCGGTGATGGCAGTATCAGCCACCAGCACAGGGCGACCGCGTGCGAGGATCATCGACAGGCCCATGACGCGGTGGCCGGGTTTCGGGTCAATCACACGGCGCACTTCTTCGAGCGCGATGGAGAAATTGCGCGTGACGCCCGTGACCATGGCATCGGCATCACCCAGCGCAACCATGGCAGCTGCGAAATGGTTGCGGTCCTGATTGATCAGGCGTGCGCAATCGCGGAACAAATAACCTTTGCGTTGCAGGCGCTCATAGAGGAATTGCGCATAGGCCGTGTTGCGATGGGACATGCCCGCATTGGCAATTTCAATGCCTTTGTCGGCAAGATCAACGCCCGCAAAAGTGGCGACTTCCTTGATACGATCTTCGCGACCCACAAGCACGGCGGTGCCAAGCCCCTGATTGACGAAGGACACGGCTGCACGCATCACCTGTTCTTCTTCGCCTTCGGCAAAGACAACGCGCTTGGGGTAGCGACGCACGCGATCAATAACACGCTGCAAGGCGCCCGCAACAGGGTCGCGTCGCGCAGAGAGCTGTGCGGCATAGGCTTTGAAATCAACGATGGGCTTGCGCGCAACGCCTGTTTCCATCGCCGCTTTGGCAACAGCGACGGGAATGACACTGATGAGGCGCGGATCAAAAGGTACGGGAATAATATATTCCGAACCAAAGCGCGGGCGCGCGCCTTGATAGGCTGCGGCTACTTCATCGGGCACATCTTCTTGTGCGAGTTCTGCGAGCGCTTTGGCCGCCGCAATTTTCATTTCCATATTGATCGTGGTCGCGCGCACATCGAGCGCGCCGCGGAAAATGTAAGGAAAGCCCAGAACATTGTTCACTTGGTTGGGATAGTCCGACCGGCCAGTGGCGATGATGACATCATCGCGCACAGAATGGGCTTCTTCCGGCGTGATTTCCGGATCAGGATTGGCCATGGCGAAAATGATCGGATTGGGCGACATGCTTTTGACCATGTCGGGAGTCAGCGCGCCTTTCACGGACAGGCCGAAGAAAATATCCGCACCTTCCATCGCTTCTTCCAGCGTGCGCTTTTTTGTTTCAATCGCATGCGCTGATTTCCACTGGTTCATGCCCTCCGCGCGGCCTTTATAGACAACACCTTTGGTGTCGCAGAGCAGCACGTTTTCAGGGGCAAAGCCCATGGCTTTGATGAGATCAAGACAGGCAATGCCCGCCGCGCCCGCGCCATTGCACACAAGCTTGGTCTTCTTGATATCGCGGCCGGTGAGCTGAATGGCATTCAACATGCCAGCTGCAGCAATGATCGCCGTGCCGTGCTGGTCGTCATGGAACACGGGAATGTCCATGAGTTCGCGCAGGCGCTCTTCAATGATGAAACATTCCGGCGCTTTGATATCTTCGAGATTGATGCCGCCAAATGAGGGGCCGAGATAGCGCACCGCATTGATGACATCATCGGGATCTTCGGCATCGACTTCGAGATCGATGGAATCAATGTCGGCAAAGCGTTTGAAGAGAACCGCCTTGCCTTCCATCACCGGCTTGGAAGCCAGTGCACCCAGATTGCCCAGCCCCAGAATGGCGGTGCCGTTGGAGATGACGGCGACCAGATTGCCCTTGATCGTGTAGTCGTAAGCCGTTGATGGGTCGGCGGCGATGGCTTTCACCGGCACGGCCACGCCCGGCGAGTAGGCCAGCGACAGGTCGCGCTGCGTACTCATGGGCTTGGTGGCGACGATTTCGATCTTGCCCGGACGGCCGCGGGAGTGGAATTGCAGCGCTTCCTGATCCGTGATCTTCGGGCGCTTGGGACGGGTGAGCTTGCCGGGCTTGTCGGTCATGTCGATCTCGGTTTTCTCGGGTTTTTCTGTGATTTCTCGTGAGGCTGCGACCTTAAACGCCCGCGTCCCCGCTTCCAAGGCCAGACTGCCCTGCCAAGGGTTACCAAACCATCCATGAAGGGCTGGTGAAGGAGGCCTCTCATGGCCGTGGACAAGTGCCGGCCCACGACTCCCCCCAATCTGGGGCTCTGCTAGGGTCCAGCCCATGCTCCAAGCCATGTCCCGCACCCCTTCAGATCCCCCTGCCGCCGCCGAGCGAGATGCCACCCGCGTCACGCCGATGATGGCCCAATTTATCGAGATCAAGACTGCCAATCCCGATTGCCTGCTTTTTTACCGGATGGGCGACTTCTACGAGCTGTTCTTCGAGGATGCGGAGATTGCCAGCCGTGCCCTTGGCATTGTGCTGACCAAGCGCGGCAAGCATCTGGGCGAAGACATTGCCATGTGTGGCGTGCCGATTGATCGCGCCGATGATTATCTCCAGCGCCTCATCGGTCTTGGCCATCGTGTCGCCGTTTGCGAGCAGATGGAAGATCCGGCGGAAGCCAAAAAGCGCGGCGCGAAATCCGTGGTCAAGCGCGATGTCGTGCGGCTCGTCACGCCGGGCACGATCACCGAAGAGCGTTTGCTCGATCCCGGCCGCGCCAATCTTTTGTTGGCTTTATCGCGGCAGAAGAATTCGGATGAGAGCGCGCTTTACGGTTTGGCAGCGGTCGATATTTCAACCGGCGCCTTCACTGTGACGGAAGCGACTGACAGCGCGCTGGCCGCAGAAATTGCGCGTTTCGAACCGCGCGAAATTGTTGTACCTGCCGCTTTGGTGGATGCGCCTGAGCTGATCCAGCTCGCGCAAGAAACAGGCGTGCCGATGAGCCCTGTGCCGCGTGAAAGCGGCGAACAGGCGAGCGCCGAGCGGCGCATTTGCGATTATTATGGCGTGACGACACTCGACGGCTTTGGCGCTTTCTCGCGCTTGGAAGTCTCGGCTGCGGCTATTGCCATTGCCTATATCGAGCGCACGCAAATCGGTGTGCGCCCACCGCTCGCGCGGCCCGAAAAAATGCAGCGCGGTGCCACGCTCGAGATTGATGCAGCGACCCGCGCCAATCTTGAATTGACGCGCACGATGAACGGCCAGCGTGACGGCTCTTTGCTGGCCTCGATTGATGTGAGCGTGACAGCGGCCGGTGGTCGTTTGATGGCGCAGCGCTTGGCAGCGCCGCTGACGGATGTGGCGGCTATTTTGCGCCGACAAGAAGCGGTTGCCTTTTTTGTAGATCGCGCACCTTTGCGCATGAATCTGCGCCAGAACTTGCGCGCTGCGCCCGATCTGTCGCGCGCCCTTTCGCGTCTGGCTCTGCAACGTGGTGGCCCGCGTGATCTGGCCTGTCTGCGTGATGGGCTGGTTGCGGCGCGTGAGACGGTCCGTATCCTCTCAGGTTTAGAGCCTTTGCCGGATGAATTGGCGGCGGCTTTGGCGGCTTTGCGTTGCTTGCCCGAAAATCTCGAAAACCGCTTTGGCGCAGCGCTTTCTGATGATTTGCCGCTCAACAAGCGCGATGGCGGTTTTGTGCGCGCAGGCTTCGAGCCCCAGCTTGATGAAACACGCGGTCTTCGAGATGAAAGCCGCCGTGTGATTGCCGGCATGCAGACGCAATATTGCGAGCTCGCAGAAACCAAACAGCTCAAGGTCAAGCATAATAATTTTCTGGGCTATTTCATCGAAGTGCCGCAGGTGCATGGCGAGAAGCTGCTCAAAGCGCCGTTCAACGAAACGTTCATTCATCGCCAGACCATGGCCGATGCCATGCGTTTCTCGACAACCGCGCTGAATGAAATCGAAGCCAAGATTGCGTCAGCCGCTGATCGCGCCATTGCCCTCGAACTTGCGATCTTTGATGATCTCGCGGGTGCTGCGCTGGCTGCGACTGATGAACTCAAAGCCGCATCCGATGCGCTGGCGATGATCGATGTGGCCGCAGCTCTTGCCGAGATCGCGGTTATGCGTGATTGGGTGCGCCCGACCATCGATGAGAGTGTCGCCTTCCATATTGAAGGGGGCCGTCATCCCGTTGTCGAGGCGGCGTTGCGTGCACGCGGTCAGGCCTTTGTCGCCAATGATTGCGAATTGGCAGACGGGCAGGGTGCATCTGGTCGTATTGCGGTGATCACCGGCCCGAATATGGCGGGTAAATCAACCTATCTGCGCCAGAACGCGCTCATCGTTGTGCTCGCGCAAATGGGCGCTTATGTGCCAGCGCGTGTGGCGCGCATCGGCATTGTCGATCGTCTCTTCTCGCGCGTGGGCGCGGCTGACGATCTGGCGCGTGGTCGCTCCACCTTCATGGTCGAAATGGTCGAGACAGCGGCCATTCTCAATCAGGCCACTCCGCGCTCGCTCGTTATATTGGATGAGATCGGACGCGGCACGGCGACCTATGATGGTCTGTCGATTGCTTGGGCGACGGTCGAGCATTTGCATGAGGCGAACCAATCGCGCGCGCTCTTTGCCACTCATTTCCATGAGCTCACCAAACTTTCTGCAAAGCTCCACCGCCTCGTCAATCTCACCGTGCGCGTGACGGAGTGGAAGGGCGATGTCGTCTTCCTGCATGAAGTGGTGCTTGGGGCAGCAGACCGTTCTTACGGGATACAGGTCGCCAAACTCGCAGGCCTGCCTGCTGCGGTGGTGGCGCGGGCCAGCACGCTTCTGGCGGAACTCGAGGCGGGTGAACGCTCGGCCCCCGTTGAAAAAATGATGGATGACCTGCCCCTCTTTGCCTCGGTCATGCAGGCGGCTGCGGCCGCGCCTGCGGCGGGCCTGTCCAAGGACGAGCTGCGGGCAGCACTTGATGGCCTTGATCCGGACGATCTGAGCCCGCGTGAGGCGCTCGATGCCCTTTACGGGCTCAAGAAGCAGCGCTCTTTGGAAACCTGATCGTAACCTTAGGTCAGTCAAAAAGGGTTATCGGCCTTGGCATCAGGGGTCGGGGAGGGCGCGTGCCTAAAGCGGGCGCCTCCGCCTCGCTTTTGACGTCATCAGTCCTATCTTATCTGTGGCCGGACCAATCCGGTGACGTAATCAGAGGCGTGACATGTTCCCCAAGCCCTCACATCAGCTGGCCCAAAATACATACGCATTCGAAACGGTGCCGCTGGTGAAGCCGACAGGCTTTCGCGAATATGATGCGCGCTGGCTCTTTGGCAAAGAGATCAATCTCATGGGCATTCAGGCCTTGGGTCTGGGCCTTGCCACACTCATTCATGAAATGGGTGTGAAGCCCGAGCTCGTCACGGGTCATGATTACCGCGCTTATTCAAGCTCGATCAAACATGCGCTCATCACCGGCCTCGTCGCCGGTGGTGTGAAAGTGCATGACATTGGTCTGGCGCTTTCGCCCATGGCCTATTTCGCGCAATTCGAACTTGATGTGCCTTGCGTGGCCATGGTCACAGCTTCGCATAATGACAATGGCTGGACGGGTGTGAAAATGGGCGTGCAACGCCCCGTCACTTTCGGCCCTGATGAAATGGGTCGCCTGTCTGACATTGTGCTCAACGCCAAGGGCATCACGCGCTCGGGCGGTGGTTATGTCTATGTCGACAATTTCCCGGCGCGTTATTTTGCCGATCTCACCAATCGTGCGCCGATCAAGCGCAAGTTGAAAGTGGTGGCGGCTTGCGGCAATGGCACGGCAGGTGCCTTTGCGCCGCAGATTCTCGAAAAGCTTGGATGCGAAGTCGTGCCGCTCGATGTCGAGCTCGATTATAATTTCCCGCGCTACAATCCCAATCCCGAAGATATGGAAATGCTGCACGCCATCGCCCATAAGGTGAAGGAAGTCGGTGCCGATGTGGGCCTTGGCTTTGATGGTGACGGCGACCGCTGCGGTGTGGTCGACAATCATGGCGACGAGATTTTTGCCGACAAGATCGGTGTCATGTTGGCACGTGATCTTTCAGCGCTGCATCCGGGTGCGACCTTTGTTGTGGACGTCAAATCAACGGGCCTGTTTGCAACAGATCCCGTGTTGATCGAGCGCAAGGTGAAGGCCGATTACTGGAAGACAGGCCATTCTTACATCAAGCGTCGCGTCACCGATTTGAAAGCGCTGGCAGGCTTTGAAAAGTCCGGTCACTTCTTCTTCAATGCGCCTGTTGGGCGTGGTTATGATGATGGTATCGTCACAGCCATTCAGGTGATCGATATGCTGGATCGCAATCCGTCAAAGTCGATGGCTGATCTTTATGCTGATCTGCCCAAGACCTGGGGCTCGCCGACCATGTCGCCCCATTGCGATGATGAGATCAAATATCAGGTCGTGGAGCGTGTCGTGAAACGTTTTCAGGACATGGAGGCCAAGGGCGAAATGGTGGCGGGTCAAAAAATCCGCGATCTCGTCACCGTCAATGGTGTGCGCGTGACAGCCGAAGACGGCACATGGGGCCTCGTGCGTGCCTCGTCCAACAAGCCCGAGCTCGTTGTCGTTGTTGAAAGCCCGGTGGCTGAACAGCGCATGCGCGATATGTTCAAGGCTGTTGATGCCGTGATGCGCGAGAACCCTGAGGTCGGCGCTTATAATCAGACGATCTGATACGGATCTCGTTTCATCTCAACAAAGCCGCGAGAGTGAACTCTCGCGGCTTTTTTATTTTGTAGCCGGCGCATTGGGCCGTGCAAAGCCGCCATGTTGGCCCGCTTGTTTGATGGCCTCGCCCGTGTGACGGGCTGCATCACCCGGACTGATTGCAGGCTCGCAGCGCGGTGAGCAGGTCCATGTTTCGCGCTCTAACCCGCGCTGGACCACCAAGCCAACTTCGGCGTTTTTCACAACCAGCATGACTTCTGCCAAGGCTTGTCCGCGCGTATCGAGTGCAATCATATTGGTCTGCCCATAAGCGCGCGCGGTCAGCACGATGCGGTTTTGCCGCCGCAAGACGGTAGCATCGGCAATGCCGGGATTGCCGATCACCAGCGTGTTCGTGCCAGCCGGCAGCTCCACGATTTTCGCGCGGTCAATTTCAAGGGTGAGAACATCCTGCGCAGCAACAGGCCAAGCCAATAGTGCCAAACAGGACCCGGCCAAAACGCGCCGGACAACAAAACGCAAAACCATTTTTCCCCTCATGAGGGCGAGCAATGCCGTAAGGTTAGGCGCAAGTGGTGAATGAAGACTGAAGCAATTTTCCGGCAGTTAAGAGAAGTGCAACACGCTTGCTTTACCCTGCGGCACATCGGCACTTTTCGCCGCAGATGGGAACGTCTGTCATGTCATTCATTGCGCTTCTTATTTTCCCGATTTTCATGGCCTATGCAGCATCTTCGGATC
Organism: Beijerinckiaceae bacterium; assembly: GCA_947452455.1. Lineage (GTDB taxonomy): Bacteria > Pseudomonadota > Alphaproteobacteria > Rhizobiales > Beijerinckiaceae > Terripilifer. The sequence goes on along the minus strand of CANGBX010000009.1, from coordinate 52,724 downwards.
TGCTCACCATGCGTCTGCCAAATCGCCTCACAGCCTCATTGAGCATTGCTTTTCTGCTTATGGCAGTCGTGATGCAGATGACGATGGAAGTTTTTCTCACCCATCTGGCCTGCGGCTTATTCATGTTGCTCATCGGCTTTGGCATGTTTTCACGCGGCTGGATTGGCGGCGGTGACGCGAAGCTCGCCACAGGCATTGCGCTCTGGCTGGGTTGGCCGGGCCTCGTCGATTTTTTATTGCTCGCAGCTATGGCGGGTGGCGTGATGTCGCTGATCATTTTGCAATGGCGGCGCATGACGATTCCCGCGTTGCTGGTGAATGTTACGTGGTTGACGCGCCTGCATAATCGCAATGAGGGCGTGCCCTATGGCGTGCCGATGGCGCTCGCCGCACTGCATGTCTATGCGCAAGCACCCATCATCAAACTGATCCTGCAGATCTGATCCGTTAACGCTCGGTTAACCATCTTCGCGCGTATATTACGTTACGTAGTTTATCTGAAAATTGACATATCTAAAGGGCCAGGCGGACGGGGCGCATGAGACGGCTGCGCATATTGATGCTGGGATTGGCGCTCGCTGCGGGCGGGACGGCGCTTGTCATCATGAACCAGTCGCCAGCTCCCTTGCGACAAGTGGTGGCCCCGCCTGCGCCAAATGTGACGACGGAAGATGTTGCTGTTGCCGCCAATGACCTGACAATAGGTCGCGCGATGTCAGATGCTGATGTGTCTTGGCAGAAATGGCCGAAAGCCAATGTGCTGGCCGGCATGATCACGCGCCAACAGGCTGAGGATTTGCGCGGTGCCTTTGTGCGCCAAGCGATAGTTGCGGGTGATCCCATCCGCCGCGAGAAATTGCTGCGCACGGGCCGCGTCTCCGGCTATCTCGCGGCCACTTTGCAGCCGGGTCTGCGTGCGGTGGCTATCCCCATTGATCCGCAGGGCTTGTCTTCTGCAGGAGGCTTTATCCAGCCCAATGATCGCGTCGATGTTGTGAAGATTTCGCGTGACGAGGACGGGCGCGGCTTTGACTCGCAAAGCGTGCAAACCATTTTGCTCAATGCGCGCGTGTTGGCGATTGGCCAAAACATTGTTGAACGCGCAGCCAGCGCGACGACAGCCACATTGGAAGTAACACCTGACCAAGGCGAGATGCTCATCCTCGCGCAGCGTACATCGCAGCTCACCCTTGTACTGCGACCCTTGGTTGATGAAGAGGGCGCGGCTGGTCGCAGTGTCGAGCGGGAAGGCATCACCACAATCGTGCGCAACGGCATTGTGCAGGGGGCCCGATGAAGAACTTTTGGCAGCCATTTCTGCGCTTCATCCTGGTTGCCTCAGTGCTGGCAGCCACTGTCGTTGCCACTGCACGCGCGCAAGAGGCTGACAGCCTGACACGCCGCATCAATATGGGGATCGGCAAATCTGTCATTGTCGATCTGCCGCGGGACGCGTCAGAAATATTTCTGGGCAATCCGAAAGTCGCCAATGCCATCGTGCGTTCGGCGCGCAAAATCTATGTGATTGGGATGGAAGCAGGACAAACGAGCCTCTTCGCATTGGATAATGCAGGCCGACAAATCGCCAATCTCGAAATTTCAATTGGGCGCGATGTCGGCGAATTGGAAGTGATCTTGCGCACAGCCATGCCCAAGCACAATATTTCAACACGCACGGTCAATGATACGATCATCCTGACGGGCTCTGTGGATTCAGCGCGCGATGCGCAGCAAGCAGTTGAAATTGCCTCGGGCTTCTTGACCACCTCTGGCGGCACATCTTCTGGAAAGGTCATCAATTCATTGACCATCCGTGGGCAGGATCAGGTCATGGTCAAAGTCACCATTGCTGAAGTGCGCCGTGCGGTGCTCAAGCAATTGGGTGTTTCCAATCTCGCTGCCAGTGGCAATTGGGGTGAGTTAAATCTCACCAATGCATTTGGTATTTCAGGTGCGCCGCCTTCATCACTACGCACAGCCGGGCAAGTTGCGACAACGTTGCAGGCCTTGGAGCGCTATGGTGTCGCGCGCATTCTTGCAGAGCCAGCTGTGACGGCCGTGTCTGGTGAAAGCGCAAAATTCACCGCGGGTGGTGAAATGCCCATCCCCACGGGTCAAAATTGCACACTTGATCCGACAACCAATCGATCACTGTGTACAGCTTCAGTTGCTTTTCGTCCCTATGGTGTGACGCTGAATTTCACGCCTGTCGTCATGACCGAAGGACGGATTCAATTGCGTGTGTCTACCGAAGTGACCGAAGTCGATCCGACGCAAAGCATCACTTATGGCAATACGCCGGTCTATGGATTTTTGACGCGCAAAAATGAAACAACGGTTGAGTTGCCCTCGGGTGCTTCCATTGCCTCTGCGGGGCTTATTCAAGTCCGCTCACGGCAAGTTTTGAATGGCCTGCCGGGCCTGATGGACCTGCCTGTCATCGGTTCCATCTTCCGCTCGCGTGATTACCAGCGTGAAGAGAGTGAGTTGATGATCATCATCACCCCTGTTATCGCGCGCCCCATGTTGCCAAGCGAGGTGAAAAAACCGACAGACAATTTGGCTGACGCATCTGATCCGCAGGCTGTTTTTCTTGGCCGCGTGAATGACACTTATGCGGGAGGGGATGCGCGGATTGGGCCTTTACGAGGACGCGTGGGGTTCATCAATGATTGAGCGCGCCAAAGCGATTGCAGGACTGTTGATGCTTACTAGCGCATTGACAGGCTGTGCGGTCAAGCCGCCGGATTTCAATGCGTTTGCGGGTGACGATGTGGCTTTGCGACATCCGATTGAATTGCGCCAGAGCTGGCAGGAGCTCACCCTGCCTTTTGCAAACCGGTTTGATGAGCGCGCGCGAGAGCAGATTGCAAGCTTTGTCGCTGATTGGCGTCATTTCGGCTCGGGCCCTATTTTTATTCGTATGGCTGAAAATCCACGCAATGAGAAAAGCGCCAAAGCCCAGTTGGATCGGCTGCGGGCCGCGCTTGTCTCCGAAGGCATGCGGGGCAGTGCAAAACTCATCCGCGAGCCTATGGGCGAGACAGATCGCACACCGATCATGCGGCTCAGCTTTGCGCGGATGAAAGCAGAAGTCGTGACAAATTGCGGGCGCTGGCCGGAAAATTTGGCTTCCAGTGCTGATACGAATTGGAACAATCGCGTCTATTCGAATTTCGGCTGCGCTTATCAAAATATGATCGCCACCCAGACCGCCGATCCGCGGGATCTGATCAGTGCACGCGTTGAAAGCCCGATTGATGCTCAAATGCGTGTGCGGGCGCTCAATCGTCTGCGCGAAGATCGCGCAACGCCGGGAGGGGCAAATTGACAAATATCGCACCTCTTCCGCCGATCACCATCAGCGCATTTTGTGAGAAGCCGGAAACATATCATTTGATCCTGAAGGTCGCTGCTGATCCACGCATGAGCCGTGTACAAATGCATGTCGATCTGGGGGGTGTGGCAGCTGCACGTGAGGCGCTAAGCGATACGCCTACACCCAGTCTTGTCATCATAGAAAGCAGCGACAATCGGGATATCTTAATAGAACAAATTGATGCTTTGGCAGATGTCTGCGACCCCGGCAGCAAGGTCATCGCCATTGGCGCAGTCAATGACATTACGCTTTATCGCGAATTGATGGATCGCGGCATCAGCGAATATATGGTCCAGCCATTCTCGCCCGCTGATGTCGTGCGCTTGATCTCGGGCCTTTACGCCAATCCGACACAGCGCCTGGTTGGTCGCGTGATAGCTGTCACAGGAGCCAAGGGCGGTGTCGGCGTCTCAACGTTTGCACAAAATCTGGCGGCCAGCATGGCGCGCAACCTCCAGGCACATGTCATTCTTGTCGATATGGACATTCCCTTCGGTACGGCGGGGCTTAATTTCAATCAGGAGCCCGTCACATCTCTGGTTGATGCAATGGAGGGAGGCGAGCGTGTCGACATTAATTTTGTTGAACACCTGCTCACCTCTTGTGAAGAAAATCTCAGTCTCGTGTCATCTCCAGCGCTTGTTGAATCAGCGCATGATGTGGAGCCCGATGTATTTGATGCAGCAATAGATGCTTTGCGTGCCATTGCACCCTTTATCATTCTCGATTTGCCACATGGTTGGCCAGAGTGGAAAAAAAATGTGCTCTTATCGGCTGAGGATGTTGTGCTGGTTGTCGAGCCCGATTTAGCCAATCTGCGGAATGGAAAAAACCTGATTGAATATCTTGTCGGGCAGCGACCGAATGATCTGAACCCCAAACTCATCCTCAACCGCTGCGGCTTACAAAAACGGCCCGAAATTTCGCTAGCTGATTTCAGCAAAGCAATGGGCATGAAGCCCGCAATTGTCCTTGCGCATGACACGCGCCTTTTCGGGACAGCGGCCAATCATGGGCAATTGGTCATTGATCAAGAGGGCGCCGCAAAAATTGCTGAGCCCTTACGTCAGCTGAGTTTCACGCTCGCAGGCCGCGCGGATATGCAGGTCTCGCGCTTTTCAATGCTCGCGCCATGGCTCGGCCGTTTACGCAATGCTTTTGGTTAAAGTTATTTTGAAAAGGTAAGGCGTCATGTTTGGCAGGCGTTCAGGGCAAGGACAGGATCGGCAATCACTCGTCAAGGCGCGTGTGGGTGCGCGTGCTATGTCACCAACGCCGGTGCGCGCAGCTCCTTTGTCCGCTCGCACGGAATTATCCCGGTCAGAAGAATATTATAGTCATAAAAGCCTGATTTTCGGTGCATTGATTGAAGCCATTGATCTCTCGCAATTGTCGAAACTCGATAGCGAGATGGCACGCACAGAAATCCGGGAGATTGTGAACGAGATCATTGCCATCAAAAGCTTTGTCATGTCGACGACAGAGCAAGATGAGCTGCTCGATGACATTTGCAATGATGTGCTGGGGTTTGGGCCACTGGAGCCTTTGCTCGCCCGTGACGATATTGCCGATATTATGGTCAATGGTTGCAGCCGCACCTATATTGAAGTGAATGGTAAAATTCAGCTGACCAACATCCGCTTCAAAGACAATATGCAGCTCATGAATATTTGCCAGCGCATCGTCAGCCAGGTCGGGCGACGTGTGGATGAATCATCTCCCATCTGTGATGCACGTTTGTTGGATGGCTCACGCGTCAATGTCATTGCGCCTCCCTTGGCGATTGATGGGCCGACGCTCACCATTCGAAAATTTCGAAAAGAAAAACTGACTTTGGATCAGCTTGTGCGTTTGGGATCGATCAGTCCCGAAGGGGCAGAGATTCTCAAAATCATCAGTCGCGTGCGCTGTAATGTTGTCATTTCAGGTGGCACAGGCTCTGGCAAAACTACATTGTTGAATTGCCTCACTCATTACATTGATCATGGCGAGCGCATCATCACCTGCGAAGATGCAGCAGAATTACAATTGCAGCAGCCCCATGTGGTGCGGCTCGAGACGCGACCGCCAAGCCTTGAAGGCACGGGAGCCATTTCCATGCGCGATCTGGTGCGCAATTGTTTGCGCATGCGCCCAGAGCGGATCATCGTGGGTGAAGTGCGTGGGCCCGAGGCGTTTGATCTCTTGCAGGCCATGAACACGGGCCATGATGGCTCGATGGGGACCTTGCATGCCAATTCGCCGCGTGAGGCGCTGAGCCGCATGGAAAGCATGATCACCATGGGCGGCTTCTCGCTGCCTGCGCGCACCATTCGCGAAATGATGATGAGTTCGATTGACGTCATTATTCAAGCGGCGCGCCTGCGCGATGGTTCGAGGCGCATCACCCATATTACCGAAGTGGTGGGGCTTGAGGGTGAGGTCATCACCACGCAAGACCTCTATGTTTATGATGTGCTCGGCGAGGATGCGCAGGGACGATTGATGGGGCGCCATCGCTCAACCGGCATAGGCCGCCCGCACTTTTGGGATCGCGCGCGCTATTACAACGAAGAAGCACGCCTTGCTGCAGCACTTGATGATGCGGAAGTGACTGATCTTCCAGCCGGGGAGAGCTGAGCCATGGCGTTGCTGCAAAATTGGCTTGTGCCGCTCTTGGTGATGTTGGCTTTGTTTGGCGCTTTTCTGGCGCTGGTCTTCCCTTATCTGTCTGGCGATATGGCAGCAGAGAAGCGCCGTGCCCGTTGGATCAAGACAGATGAGCGCGTTTTGTCAGGCCCGCGCATGGTTGATCCTGCAGAAAGGCGCAAACACATTGCCGAGAGCCTGCAAGAAGTGGAGATGCGCGAAAAAACGGCTCGTCGTCTCACGCTTGACCAGCGCTTGGTGCAAGCCGGATTGCGCATTTCAAAGACACAATTTTACACATGGTCGAATTTTATCGGCATTGGGTTGGCCACTGCCTTTTATACAGTGACTGATCATTCGCTGATGATCATCTTTGGCTATGCTCTTGGTGCCTTGGGCCTGCCACGGCTCATCCTCGTTTTTCTAAGATATCGTCGCATGGCGCGCTTTGTTGAGCATTTCGCTTCTGCGATTGATATTATCATTCGCGGCGTGCGCGCCGGCTTGCCTGTGCCGGAATGCCTGAGAATTGTTGCCCGCGAAGTGCCCGAGCCTGTGCGAGGTGAATTTCTCTTGGTGAGTGAGTCGCAAATGGTCGGGCTCACCATCGCTGAGGCTGTTACCCGCATGTCAGAGCGAGTGCCTGTGCCCGAGGCACGCTTTTTTTCCATTCTGATTTCTATACAGCAGAAATCCGGCGGCAATCTCGCCGAGGGCCTCACCAATCTTTCAAATGTGCTGCGCGAGCGCAAAAAAATGGCCGAGAAAATCAAAGCCATGTCGGCCGAAGCCAAAGCCTCGGCTGGAATTATCGGCTCGCTTCCATTCTGCGTGGCCGCGCTCGTTCATTACACCAGCCCCGGTTATATGGATGTGCTTTGGACTACGCGCGAAGGGCATATGATGCTTTTATTCTCGTGTCTCTGGATGCTGGCTGGCGTTCTCGTCATGAAGCGCATGATCTCTTTCGACATATAGACGCCAATGATGTTTCTCGAGCGGCTCAAAGACCCCGACATTCTTGTCCAGCTGCTGATTTATCTCTGTGCGGCTGCGGTTCTTGTGGCTGTGGCTCTTCCTTATCTCTCGCCAGATCCCTTGCAGCAAAGAATGAAATCCGTGGCTCTTGAGCGCGAACGGATCCGTCAACGAGAGCGAGATCGTCTGGCGCGCGGGCGCATGCTGCGGCCAGATGAAAAGCCTTTTATGAAAAGGTTCGTCGCTTTTTTTCATCTCGCCCAATGGCTCGGGATTGAAGACGCGGCTGTCAAATTAGCGGCAGCTGGTTTTCGTGGTGCAGCGGCTGAGACCACGTTTGTTTTTTTCCGCGCTATTGTTCCGATCAGTCTTTTTCTTCTGGGTTTCACTTATCTCTTTTTCGTCAATGATATGGGCTATTCGCCCATGGCGCGGATTGGTGCACTGATCGCTCTGCTTTATATCGGCATCAAATTGCCTGAGGTTTATCTCGACAAAGTCACACGTGATCGCCGCGAGACGATCCGCCGCGCCTTTCCCGATGCACTCGATCTGCTGCTCATATGTGTGGAAGCAGGCATTTCGATTGAACATGCGTTTCGGCGCGTCTCGGAAGAGATCGGGCGTGAATCTGTCGCTTTGGCCGAAGAATTGACACTGACGACGGCGGAGCTCGCCTTTTTGCCAGATCGGCGGATTGCTTATGAAAATCTTGCGCGCCGCGTGAATGTTGATTCCGTGCGCCAGATTGTGACGGTGCTCAACCAGGCCGAGCGATATGGCACACCCTTGGCAAGCGCTTTGCGGACAGTGGCGCAAGAAAGCCGCGATATGCGCATGGCAGATGCAGAGAAGAAGGCAGCCGCCTTGCCGCCCAAGCTTACAGTTCCGATGATTGTCTTTTTTCTACCCGTCCTCTTTGTTGTCATTTTGGGGCCCGCTGCCATGCAGGCGGCCAAAAGCTTTTTTTAAAGTCCTTTGCGCAAAGCAGGCGGGGCTGGCGCGCCAGAGGTCGAGCGTCGAGGCGCAGTGCTCAAAATCACCCGTGGCGCATTGTCTTTTTGCGCTTGGCGCAGTGCTTTCCAGGTGTCTGATTGGGCAATGCTGGCGCGAATTTCAGCGATATTTTGCGCAGCCTCTTCAGGGCGTAAATCGCGCCGCGCAATATCTTCAGCTTCTGAAAATTTACCACGCAGCGCAAGAATCAAAGCGTAATTTTGCCGCACGCGCATATCGGCTTGCGGCAATTGAGCTGCACGGCGTGAGGTCTCTTCCGCTCGCTCGAGATCGCGTGAGAGCGCATAGGACAAGCCGAGGTTGGAGAGAACCGAGGCTTCATCGGGCATGATTTTCAGCGCTGCTTCATAAAAACCTTGTGCCTGCGCATGGTCGCCTAAGCGGTCGGCAACGGAGCCTTGCGCGGAGAGGATCGACCAATTGGGTCGCTCAGGGATGTGCGCACGAGAGAGTACTTCCGCAGCCTCTTGGTAGCGGCCTGCATCGGCGAGCGCTTTCCCATAGGCGCCGAGCACATCGAGGTCCTCGGGGCTGCTTGCAGCTTCGCGCTGGAGCAAAGCCACGGCTTGCGCAGTTTGCCCCAATTTGCGCAAGACCGCAGCATAGATCAGTACGGTCTGCCGGTCGGCAGGATTGGCATCATAGCGGCGGCCGAGTTCTTCGGAGTAACGGCGCAATCCTGTTTCATCATTGGGCAAGCTTGCGCTAATCTGTTCGCCAAGGGGCGAGAAGCCGCTGACAGAGGCGCAGCCCGCAAGGCTCACCATTGCGAGGGGCATCAGAAGGCAAAGCCTGATCTTGGCGCGCCGATGTGCGAAAAGGGACATGGCGTGACCCGCCGGAAATGGAAAAAACAATAGGGTGACAATAGAAAATTAACCCTAACGATTTCTTAAAATAAGTAGAGCCCACAGGCTTGAGAAGGAAGTACCCATGTTGCTCATCGACACCCGCCCGCAAGCGCCGGTCACGCCCATTCGCTTTGTGAGCGCGGATACGTGGGAATCTGTTTCCAGCGCTTTGGGCGGTCAGGCTCTGGCCTATGCCAAGGCCAGCGGCTTTGAGCCCAAGGCCGGGCGCCATTGTCTCTTGCCGGCACCCGATGGCACGCTGGCTTGCGTGCTGTTTGGCGTGGAGCGCGCCGATGCGCCCAAATATGATTCTTTCCTGCCGGGAAAATTGGCGACGCTGCTGCCAGCAGGCACTTATGAATTTGTCGATCTGCCGGGCGGGGCAAAGGCAGCAGAACAGGCGGCGCTTGCTTGGTGCCTGTCAGGCTATCGGTTCACGCTCTATCGCAAACAGACGAGTGAACAGCCCGTCCTGCTGTGTCCCGAGGGCGTTGATGGGACACGCCTGCGCCGTATTGTGGAAGGCGTCACGCTCGCGCGCGATCTCGTCAATACACCGGCCAATGATATGGGCCCGTCCGCGCTGGAAAAAGCAGCCTGTGACTTGGGTGAAAAATATGGTCTCAAACCCTGCGTCATCGCAGGCGATGATCTCTTGAAATATAATTTTCCACTCATTCATGCCGTGGGTCGTGCCGCGCATGAAGCGCCACGTCTTGTGGATTTTGTGTTTGGCCCGCCCGATGCACCCAAAGTTACGCTTGTTGGTAAGGGCGTATGTTTTGATACGGGTGGCCTTGATATCAAGCCGTCCAGCGCCATGCTGTTGATGAAGAAAGATATGGCGGGCGCTGCCACAGCTCTCGCGCTTGCCCATATGATTATGGATGCGAAATTGCGCGTGCGTCTGCGCGTGCTCATTCCGATTGTTGAAAATGCGGTCTCATCCAACAGCTTCCGCCCCGGTGATGTTTGCGCGAGCCGCAAAGGTCTGCATGTGGAGATTGGCAATACGGATGCAGAAGGCCGTCTCATTCTGGCTGATGCACTTGCACTTGCCGCAGAAGAAAAGCCCGATCTGCTGATGGATTTTGCAACACTCACCGGTGCTGCACGTGTGGCCTTGGGGCCTGATCTGCCGCCCTTCTATACGGGTGATGATAAGTTGGCGGCTGAAATTGCGGAGGCCGGCATGGCCGAGCATGATCCGGTTTGGCGCCTGCCTTTGTGGGAGGCTTATGATTCCCTGCTCGACAGCAAAGTGGCGGATTTGAACAATGTGTCGAGCGGGCCTTTTGCGGGCTCGGTGACGGCTGCCTTGTTCTTGCGCCGCTTTGTCGAAGGTGCTGCCTCTTGGGTGCATTTTGATATTTACGGTTGGAATCCCTCAACCAAACCTGGGCGTCCCGAAGGTGGCGAGACGCAAGCTGCACGTCTGCTTTATGCGCTTCTTGAAAAGCGTTACGGACTGTCGTGAGATGAGCGCACAGCCAGCGGAGGCGCCATGTCGATCGAGATGAAGCCGGAACAGGGCCTCGACCTGTTGCATGACATTGCGCTCGCCATGGTGCGCGAGACCAAGCCGGAAGGCATGGCTGATTTTACCCATCGCCAATTGGCAATTTTGCTCACCGTCTATCTGGAGCGCCCGCCCCATACGGTGCGCGGCCTTGCGCAAAAGTTGGGTGTCACCAAGCCCGTCATCACACGCGCTTTGGATGCGATGGGCAAGCAAGCCATCATTGCACGCCGACGTGACGAGACAGATAAGCGCAACGTCATCATCCAACGCACGGTGAAGGGTGCGCTATATGTCGAAAAACTCGGCGATATGGTGGCGCGCAAAGCTGTGGAATTGAAGAGTGGAGAAGAGGTGGCATGAGCGAATATGACCCTCGCCGCACGCCTGCCCGCGAAGATTTGGCGGCGCTTCACTTAAAAGGTTTTGTGACCGCAAAACATTATATCGAAGGCCGCTCCATGCGCGTCATCGACGAGGTGATTGCCTTGCGGCCACGCCCGGAATCTGATTGCAGCATCGATACGCAAGTGCTGCATGGCGAAGAAGTCATCGTCTATGACATTGATGAGGGCTGGGCTTGGGGCCAACTCGTGAGTGATGGTTATGTCGGCTATATGTCGGCTGATGCCTTGCACAAAATGCCACTCACGCCGACCCATTATGTGCCTGTGCCGCGTACTTTTCTCTATGCTACCCCCAATATGAAAACGCCGCCTGTCGGCGCTTTGACCATGGGCGCAAAAGTGGAAGTGCGCGCGCCGCGCGATGATTTCATGCAAGTGACAAGCGGCCTGTTCATCTGGGCCGCACATTTGACGCCGATAGAAAAGACGCGTTCGGATTTTGTCACTACAGCTGAATCCTTCATCGGCATGCCTTATCTCTGGGGTGGTAAAACATGTCTCGGGCTTGATTGTTCCGGCCTTGTGCAAATCGCTTTGCAGGCAGCAGGCATTTCTGCGCCGCGCGACACGGATATGATGCAAGCCGAATTGGGAAAAGATGTTCCAGAGGGCACCCCCTTGCGGCGCGGAGATCTTGTATTCTGGAAAGGCCATGTCGGCCTTTTGCAAGATGCGCATCGCCTGCTGCATGCCAATGGCCACCACATGCAGGTCGTCTCGGAATCTTTTGCCGAAGCACGCCAACGGATTGCCGCTAAATCTTATGGCGAGATTGTCGCAATCAAACGGCTTTAGGGCACCAGTCTATCAATCACGACGGGTGAAGCTTTGATCGGCTGCGCGCCGATCGTCACTGCTTCTGCCATAAGGCCCACGGCCCAGCTGGCCGCTTCCTTTGTTGCAGCATGGATATAGGCGAGAGGCTCGCCGCGTGTAACCGCTTGACCGATTTCGACCATGGCGGTGATGCCGACAGAAGCATCTATTGTCTCATCAGCGCGTTGCCGCCCACCGCCAAGCCCGACAATCATCAGGCCGATGTCACGCGTGGCCATGCGTTGCACGAAACCGGTGGCGCGTGCGGGTACAGGCACATTGACTGGCGCACGCGGCAGATGCGCGGCGGGGCGCTCCAAAAGATCAGCAGGGCCGCCAAGCAAATGTACCATCTGCGCAAAAGTTTCCGCTGCACGCCCGCTGGATAAGGCTTGCGCAATCATGGCATGGCCTTCGGCGCGATTGGCAGCCAGCTTGCCGATGGCCAGCATTTCACCACCCAGTGCGCAGACAATTTCTTGCATGCGCGGCTCTCGCCGTGTGCCGGTGAGATGGGCGATGGCATGCGTGACTTCAAGCGCATTGCCAGCCGAACTTGCGAGCGGCTGGTCCATATCGGTAATAAGCGCATGCGTCGGCAATCCGGCAACTGCAGCCACAGAGACAAGAGACTGCGCCAAATTTTGCGCTTGTTCTAATTCCGGCATGAAAGCGCCTGAGCCTGTTTTGACATCCATCACGAGGCCGTTGAGTCCGGCAGCCAATTTTTTTGAGAGGATGGAAGCCGTGATGAGCGGCACAGATTCCACTGTTGCCGTCACATCGCGAATGCCATAGAGGCGACGATCAGCTGGCGCGAGCTCATCGGTCTGGCCGATGATCGCGCAGCCTGCCTCGCGCACGGCACGCGCAAGGCGCGCTAAGTCTGGTGTGGTGCAATAACCGGGAATGGATTCGAGTTTGTCGAGCGTGCCGCCTGTATGTCCCAGACCGCGGCCTGAAATCATCGGCACAAAACCACCGCAGGCTGCCACTGCGGGCGCCAGAATGAGGCTGACATTGTCGCCAATGCCGCCGGTTGAATGTTTGTCGAGCACGGGCCCACCCAAAAATTCGCCGCTCCAATCCAGCACGCGGCCAGAGCTCGTCATAGCGCGGGTGAGGGCAGCGCATTCTTGTGCGCACATGCCTTGAAAATAAACCGCCATCGCGAAAGCTGCAGCCTGACCATCGCTCACTCTGTTGTTGGTCAGCGCATCAATGAAAAATTCAATCTCGTCGCTGGAGAGCGTTTCGCCATCACGTTTCCTGCGAATGATTTCTTGCGGCAGGAACATCAAAAAAATTCCTCTTAAAAATGCTGAAGCAATGTATCGAGCAAACCGCTTGCACCATAACGAAAATGATCGGGCTTTGCCCAGCCTGTACCCATAATCTCTTCGGCAAGATCAAAATAAAGCCGCGCTTGCTCATATGTCCGCAGGCCGCCAGAGGCTTTAAAGCCCACGTTTTGTCCACTCGATTTGATTTCTTCCAGCATGATGCGTGCGGCTTCGGGCGTAGCCGAGATGGCAATCTTGCCGGTGGATGTTTTCAAAAAATCAGCGCCTTCTGCCAGAGCCAGGCGCGAGGCACCGCGAATGTATTTTTCCTCGCGCAAGGCACCTGTCTCGAGAATGACTTTGAGATGGGCAGTGTCGCAGGCGGCGCGCACAGCGCGGATCATATGGGCCGCCTCGCTTTCGCGACCATCCAGAAAAGCCTGCCATGGCAAGACCAGATCGATTTCATCCGCACCCTCTTGCACGGCGCGTTTGGTCTCGTCGCAGGTCGCCGCAATATGTTCACCGCCATGGGGAAAATTGACCACTGTTGCAACTTTGATGGATGAGCCTTGCAAAGCCTGATGTGTTTGCGCCACGAAGCGCGGCCAGATGCACAGCGCTGCAACAGGCACAGGAAGCGCTAAAGCACGTTGCGCAAGAGCCGCAGCTTGTTCTGCGCTGGCCTCATCTGACAGGTCTGTCAGATCAATAAGGCTTACAGAAAGTAGGGCAAAGGCGTGCATATCCATCATGAGCCTTGGGGGAGAAATTCAGGACCAAAGGAGTGAGGCAACAAGTCGGACATAGAAAAATACTGACGTGCGCCTGCCAGATTGCCTACGTGAATTTGTGTGTTGCCAGACGCAAATTCGCGGATGCGCTGGCGGCAGGCGCCACAAGGCGTCACTGGCCTTGGGCCATCCCCCACAACAACCAGCGCTTCAATCTTGCGCGCACCAGCTGCGGTCATGGCGGCAATGGCTGCCTGCTCCGCGCAGGTGCCAGACGGATAGGCGGCATTTTCCACATTGCAGCCCACAAAAACACGCCCATCCTCAGCGCGCACAGCAGCACCCACCGCAAAGCCCGAATAAGGCGCATGGGCCCTCAAGCGCACTTGGGCAGCAGCATCAAAAAGCGCATTGATCACGCGGTCATCCATCAGGGGCCTCGAATTCACTTACAGCTTACGTAGAATGCCAGCCTTGGCACAATCCGCCAATTGCCTTCTTGCGCCAGCATGTCACACTTGGTGTCTCTTCGGCATGGAGCAGGCGCATGGCTTTTCCGCTGATCAGGCCGCTTGGCATAGCGTGTCTTGCATGGACCCTTTTTGCAAACGCCGCTACGGCGCGCAATGGCGCGACCGAGGTGGATGTCGAGCTCGTCTTTGCGGTCGATATTTCTTATTCCATGGATACGGCCGAGCAGCGCTTGCAAAGGCAGGGCTATGTCGAAGCTCTGCGCTCCGAGCAATTTCTCAATGCGCTCAAATCCGGCACAACAGGGCGCATCGCCGTTGTCTATATGCAATGGGCGTCAGAATTCGACCAGGATCTGCTGGTGCCTTGGACTGTGATTGACGGGCCCGAGAGTGCGAGCGCCTTTGCCGATGCGCTCATCAATGCCCCCTATCGGCGTGCGCAGCGCACTTCGATTTCAGGGGCGATTGATGGCGCGATGAAGCTTTTCGATGACAATGGTTTTGCTTCCGCGCGTCAGGTGATTGATGTCTCGGGCGACGGGCCCAACAATAGCGGGCGCCCGGTGACCGCAGCGCGCGATGATGCTTTGGCACAGGGCGTGACGATCAATGGGCTGCCGCTGGTGGGCATCCGCTCCTACATCAGCCCGGCTGATATTGCCGAACTGGATATTTATTATGAGGATTGCGTGATCGGCGGTTTTGACGCCTTTATGGTGCCCATCCGCGACACGCTCTCCTTTGTCGAGGCCACACGCACCAAATTGGTGCGCGAAATTGCCTCTTTGCCCGCCCCGCCAACGCCTCTTGTTCAACCCGCAGCTTTACGGGAGCCCCGTATTTCCTGCATGATCGGGGAAAGTCTGTGGCGTAACAGGTGGGGCAATTGAGAACTTTTATTTATGGTCTATGCGGCGCGTTGATTTTTGCGCCCGTTTCGCAAGCCCAAAATGCTGCTGAGCCGATTGTGGCGGGCTTTGCCCGCACGCAACCCGTTGTCGCCAAAAACGGCATGGTCGTCGCGCAAGAAGCCGTTGCCGCACGAATTGGCATCGACATTTTAAAACGCGGCGGCAATGCGGTGGACGCGGCTGTGGCCACAGGCTTTGCGCTGGCCGTCACTTTGCCGCGCGCCGGAAATCTGGGTGGCGGCGGATTTATGCTCGTTCACTTGGCTGGCGAGAAGAAGACCATCGCCATTGATTATCGTGAGACGGCTCCGGCTGCGATGACCAAGACTATTTTCTTGGATGAATCAGGAAAATTCGTGCCTGCCAAATCGCAAGCAAGCGGACTTGGTGTGGGCGTGCCCGGCACAGTTGCTGGGCTTTATCTGGCTTGGGAAAAATATGGCTCCGGCAAGTTGGAATTTTCCGACCTTGTGCGCCCCGCCATGTTGCTGGCCCGTGACGGGATCCAAGTTGAGGGTGATCTGATTTCATCTCTCGCAGAGGTGAAGGATCGGCTGGCGCGCTATTCTTCTTCGCGCGCTGTTTTTCTGAATAAGGATGGCACGCTATTGCGTGATGGCGACGTGCTGGTGCAGCCGGATTTGGCGACCACGCTTTATCGCATCGCGCAGCGGGGCCCGAAGGGCTTTTATGAGGGCGAGACAGCTGAGCGTCTTGTGAATGCCGTGCGCAATGAGGGCGGCGTGATGGCAGCCGATGATTTGCGCGATTACAAGGCGGTCGAGCGCGAGGTCGTGCGCGGCAAATATCGGGATCGCGAGATTGTCTCCATGCCGCCGCCTTCATCGGGTGGTGTTCATGTCGTGCAGATTTTGAACATGCTGGAAGGATTCCCGATCAATAAGTCGGGGCCCAATTCTGCGCAGACGATCCATCTCATGGCTGAATCCATGAAGCTCGCTTATGCAGACCGCGAGAAATGGCTGGGTGACCCTGACTTTGTGAAAAATCCGGTCGCGGGCCTGATCTCCAAAAAATATGCAGATGAGTTGCGCAAACGCATTTCACCAGATCGCGCGACACCTTCGAAAGACATCAAAGCCGGCGATCCTCTGGCCTATGAAAGCGACCAGACAACGCATTATTCGGTGATGGATTCGCAGGGCAATGCGGTCGCCAATACCTATACGCTGAACTTTTCTTACGGGCTTGGTTTGGTGGCAGCGGGCACCGGTGTTTTGCTCAACAATGAGCTGGATGATTTTGCCGCGACCGCCGGAGCCCCGAATGCTTTCGGATTGATGGGGGGTGATGCCAATGCACCGGGCCCACGCAAGCGCCCGCTCTCATCCATGAGTCCGACCATGGTCTTTCGCAATGGCGAGCTTGAACTGGTGACAGGCTCGCCGGGTGGTTCGCGCATCATCACGACCGTGTTGCAAGTCATCAGCAATATTGTTGATCACAATATGAATGTCGCAGAAGCCAGTGAAGCCGCGCGTGTGCATCACCAGCTTTATCCGGATGAATTGCGCATCGAGCGCGGCATCTCGCCTGATACGGTGAAATTGCTCGAGCAGAAAGGCCATGTCGTGCGCGAGCATCGCACCATGGGTTCCACGCAAAGCATTTTGCGCATGAAGGGCGAAATTCATGGCGCAGCAGATACACGCCAGATGGGCACGGCGGCTGTCGGCTACTGATCTTTCTGCCAAGCAGATCCGGTGCGTGTGGGCGCAAGCCCCAGATGATGTGCCACGCTGGCGCCGATGTCGGCAAAAGTGTCGCGCACGCCTAAAGCGCGTGGAGCAACATCAGGCCCGAAGGCGACAATCGGCACATGTTCACGTGTGTGGTCTGTGCCGCCCCACGTCGGATCATTGCCATGATCAGCGGTGAAAATGCAGAGATCGCCGGGCTTCAATGCGCCGAGCAATTCAGGCATGCGCGCATCAAATCGCTCTAAACCCGCTGCATAACCCGCCACATTGCGGCGATGGCCAAAATCCGTATCGAGATCGACGTAATTGGCAAAGATCAATCCGCCATCGGGCAGCGTGTGCAAGGCCTCAATCGTTTTGGAAAAGAGGTCCATATCGTGCTGGCCCTTCACCACGCGCCCCGTGTTCCGATGCGCAAAAATATCAGCGATCTTGCCAATGGAGATGACGTTACGACCACCTTCCTGCGCGCGGTCGAAGATGGAGCCCTCGGGTGGTGGCAGAGAGAAGTCTCGGCGATAGGGCGTGCGCTGATAGGTTTTGGGGCTGTTGCCAAGAAAGGGGCGCGCGATGATGCGGCCAATCTTCAAAGGATCGCAGAGGCGGCGCGCAAGCGCACAAAGTTCATAAAGCCGCTCGCGGCCAAAGCTCTCTTCATGTGCGGCAATCTGCAATACGGAATCAACCGACGTGTAGAGAATGGGTTTTCCCGTTCGCACATGCTCATCACCCAGCTCTTCCAGAATTGCTGTGCCGGACGCATGCACGCGGCCGATCACACCAGGCAGCAGCGCCTCGCGCACGAGAGCGGCCACAAGATCATCGGGAATGGCAGGATTGCTTTGGGGAAAATAGCCGAAGGCAAAATCAGCCGGACTGCCGGCAATCTCCCAATGACCGGAGGGCGTATCTTTGCCCGGAGAGATTTCGCGCGCACAGCCATAAGCGCCTTGCGGCTGTGTGATTGAGAAACCGGGAGGCAATGCACCGCCTGATGTTTTTGCAGCAAGGCCAAGACCCAAGGCCTCAAGATGAGGCATGGCGAGCGGGCCTTTGCGAAGATCATTGTCGCACAGGCCTTTTGCGCAAGCCTCCGCAATATGAAAGAGCGTATCTGCCCCGTGATCGCCAAAGCTCTTCGCATCGGGCGCGTGCCCCACGCCAAGTGAATCCAGCACGAGTATGAGGGCGCGGCTCATGCGGGGGGCGCCTCTGTTTCAATCGAAAAGGCTGCCGCAAACAGACTGCGCGTATATTCTGTCTCGGGTGCAGCAAAGATTTTTGTCGCGGGGCCTGATTCCACGACTTTGCCTTGCCGCATGACAATCAATTCGCTCGCCAGAGCGCGCACGACTTTCAAATCATGCGAGATGAAAAGGTAAGCGAGATTGCGCTTTCTTTGCAGGTCGCGCAGCAGATCGACAATCTGTGCCTGCACCGACATATCAAGCGCAGAGGTTGGCTCATCGAGCACGACGAATTTCGGGTCAAGCGCCATCGCGCGCGCAATGGCAATGCGTTGGCGTTGGCCGCCGGAAAATTCATGCGGGTAGCGATCCATCGCTGCGGGATCAAGCCCCGTGTCAGCAAGCGCTTGCGCGACAATCTCGCGTCGGGCTGCTGGCGACAGGTCCGGCTTTTGGATCAGCAGGCCTTCTTCGACAATGTCAGCCACCGACATGCGCGGAGACAGCGAGCCATAGGGATCTTGAAAAACAATCTGCATCTCGCGACGAAGCGGGCGCATATGTTTGGAATCAAGCCCGTCAATGCGCGAACCCAGATAAGCAATGGGCCCTTCCGAGCGGATGAGACGCAAGAGCGCGAGGCCCAGAGTTGTTTTGCCGGAGCCCGATTCTCCCACAACCCCCACTGTCTCGCCTTCGCGAACAGTCAGTGAAATGCCATCGACGGCTTTCACATGGCCAATGGTTTTGCGCATGAAGCCGCGCTTGATCGGAAACCAGACGCGGATATTTTCACCCGTCAGCACGGGCTTGGCATCCGGATTGGCGGGCGCAGGCAGACCTTTGGGTTCTGCCGCCAACAATGCCTTTGTGTAAGCATGCTGCGGATCAGAGAACACTTTTTCAACGGGACCGGCTTCGACAATATGGCCCTTTTGCATGACGCAAACGTCATCCGCGATTTTGCGCACAATACCCAGATCATGCGTGATGAAGAGCATGGCCATGCCCATTTTGGCTTGCAGCTCTTTCAGCAGTTTCAAAATCTGCGCTTGCACTGTGACATCCAGCGCGGTGGTCGGCTCATCGGCAATGAAGAGATCAGGTCTATTGGCAAGCGCCATGGCAATCATCACGCGCTGGCGCTGGCCGCCCGAGAGCTGGTGCGGATAGGCCGAGAGGCGCGTGGCGGGATCAGGAATGCCGACTTCTTCGAGCAATTCAATCACACGTGCGCGCAGTTTGTCTTCGCCACGCATGCCGTGAAGGGCGAGTATTTCGCCGATCTGTTTTTCAATCGTGTGCAGCGGATTGAGCGAGGTCATGGGCTCTTGAAAGACCATGGTGATTTCATTGCCGCGCACTTTGCGCAATTGATCGTCGCTGGCTTGCAGCAGATCATTGCCCTTGAAGAAAATATGTCCCGATGGATAGGTTGCCGATGTGGACCCCAGCAGTTTGACAATCGACAGCGCGGTGATGGATTTGCCAGAGCCCGATTCCCCGACCAAGGCCAGCGTGCGTCCGCTTTGCAAATCGAAGGAGACTTTGTCGACAGCCAGAGTCTCTCGCCCGCCCTGATGGAAGGCGATGGATAGATCACGAACGGAGAGAAGCGGCGCGCTCATGAAAATGTCTTTCGCGGATCGAAGGCATCGCGCACGGCTTCACCGATGAAAATCAGCAGCGACAACATGGCCGCAATCACGAAGAAGCCGGCGAGGCCGAGCCATGGCGCTTGCAGATTGGCTTTGCCTTGCAACAGCAATTCACCCAGCGACGGCGAGCCCGGCGGCAGGCCGAAGCCGAGAAAATCAAGCGAGGTGAGGGTCGTGATGGAAGAATTCAGCACGAAGGGCAGGAAGGTGAGCGTGGCCACCATGGCATTGGGCAGCAAGTGCCGGAACATGATCTTGCCGTCCGACAGGCCAAGCGCACGCGCGGCATTCACATATTCAAAATTGCGAGCGCGCAAAAATTCCGCGCGCACAACATGCACAAGCGACACCCATGAGAAGAGCAGCAAAATGCCGAGCAGCACAAAAAAGCCCGGCGTGATGATCGAAGAAACGATGATCAGCAAATAGAGATGGGGAAGCGAGGACCAGATTTCGATGAAGCGCTGCGAGATCAGATCAGTCAGTCCGCCGAAATAGCCCTGCACAGCACCTGCTGCAATGCCGATGATGGACGAGACGCCGGCCAAAATCAGCCCGAAGAGAATGGAAATGCGAAAACCATAGATGAGGCGCGCGACCACATCGCGACCCTGATCATCCGTGCCAAGCCAATTCCACTCAATCGCGCGGCAGCTCTGCGCTATGCTCTGGCATTGCGTGTCAGACAGCCACCATGTCGGAGCAGATGGCGCAGGGGTCGGCAAATCGCGCTGGTGTGTGCGATAGGAAAAGCGGATCGGCGGCCAGAGCATCCAGCCATTGGCTTCAATCTCGCGCGCAATTTCCGGATCGCGATAATCGGTCTCCGCCAAAAAGCCGCCGAATTTTTCTTCAGGATAGTTTTTGGCGACGGGAAAGAGAATCTCGCCTTTGTAAGAGGCGATGATCGGTCGATCATTGGCGATGAATTCGGCAAAGAGCGAGAGTATGAAGAGCGTGATAAAAATCCAGAACGACCAATAGCCGCGGCGATTGCGCTTGAAATTATCCAGGCGGCGACGATTGATGGGCGAGAGTTTCAGCAAGCCTTTGTGTTCGAGCGCAGGCGCCAGCTGCGCGGAAGATGTGCTCATCTCACACCTCTCGCGTTTCAAAATCGATACGCGGATCAATCCAAGTATAGGTCAGATCCGAGATGAGATTCACAATCAGGCCAAGCAGCGCAAAAATATAAAGATTGGCGAAGACCACCGGATAATCACGGTTGATGATCGATTCATAAGAGAGCAGGCCCAGTCCATCGAGCGAGAAAATGCTCTCGATCAAGAGCGAGCCCGTGAAGAAGGCATGCACGAAAGCCGCCGGAAAGCCCGAGATGACAATCAGCATGGCATTGCGGAAGACATGCCCGTAGAGCACTTGGCGCTCTGTCAGCCCCTTCATGCGAGCGGTCTGCACATATTGCTTGCGGATCTCTTCCAGAAACGAGTTCTTCGTCAGGAAGGTGGATGTCGCAAAAGCCCCAATCGCCATGGCGGTGACGGGCAAAGCAATGTGCCAGAGATAATCGAGAATCTTTGCGCCCCATGAGAGATCGGCAAAATTCTCTGACCACAATCCGCGCAGCGGAAAGACTTGCCAGAACGAACCGCCGGCAAAGAGCACGATCAAAAGAATAGCAAAGAGGAAACTGGGGATCGCATAGCCCACAATCACCACGGCACTGGTCCATGTGTCGAAGCGCGAGCCATCTTTCACCGCTTTGCGAATGCCCAGCGGAATGGAGATGGCGTAGGAGAGCAAAGTCATCCAAAGGCCGAGCGAAATGGAGACGGGCAGTTTTTCTTTGATCAGCTGCAAGACGGGCGTGTCACGAAAATACGAGCGGCCGAAATCAAAGACGGCATAATTCTTCAGCATGATGAAGAAGCGCTCATAGGCAGGCTTGTCGAAGCCGAATTGCTTTTCGAGTTCCGCGATGAATTTCGGGTCGAGACCTTGCGCGCCGCGGTAGCGCGAGTCGGCGCCGGCTGATTGCGCATTGGCGCCAAGATCGCTGGCGCCACCACCAAAGCGCGCGGTCGCGCCAGAATCGAGGCCCTGCAATTGCGCCAGCACACGCTCCACCGGCCCGCCCGGTGCAAATTGCACGATGACGAATGAGATAAGCAGAATGCCGAAAATCGTCGGCACCATCAGGGCAAGGCGGCGGGCAATATAAGCGAGCATGCTTTTCCTTGGATCGGACGCGCCGGAGCGTCAGCCTTTATAGTCGATGCGTTTCGCCTTTTCGGCGTCCCACCACCATGTGCCGGGTGCGCCCGTCGAATAGCGCGGCGTTTTGTCAGGCCGCGAAAAGACATCCCAATAGGCAATCAGGCTCTTGTCCTTATACCACATCGGAATCCAATAGCGCCCTGCGCGCAGCACACGGTCGAGCACTTTGGCTGCCACATTGAGTTCATCTCGCTTGTCAGCACGCGAAATGGTGTCGATGAGAAAATCAACGGCTTTGCTTTCAACGCCCGCCACATTGCGTGTGCCGGGTGTTTTGGCAGCTTCCGACGACCAGGTGATGCGCAGGCCATCGCCGGGGGTAAAAGAACCACCGAGCGCCATGGTGACAATGTCGAAATCGAAATTGTCGAGGCGGCGTTTATATTGCGCGGCATCGACGGTGCGAAACGTCGAGACAATGCCGAGTTTGCGCAAGTTTGCTTGTAGCGGTTCGGTGTGGGGCTTCAGCGCGCCGGAGGAATCGAGAAACTCGACTTCAAACGGTGTGCCATCGGGCAACAGCAGGCGATTGTTGTCGCGCTTGCATCCAGCTGAGCGCAGCAAGTCATCGGCACGGCGCAGAAGGTTGCGGTCAGAGCCCGAGCTATCCGAGCTTGGCGGTACATAGGGCTCGCCGAAAACTTCCACGGGAAGATCGGCGCGGAAGGGTTCGAGCAGAGCGAGTTCTTCTTTGGACGGAAGGCCAGTTGCCTTCATGTCGGAATTTTCAAAGAAAGATGCCATACGCTTGTACGCGGAATACATGATGTTGCGGTTGGTCCATTCGAAATCGAAAGCCAGCCCAAAAGCCTCTCGCACACGCGCGTCTTTAAATTTTCCGCGGCGCGTATTGAAATACCAACCTTGGCTCGGTGTCGGAGCGCCATTGGGCAATTCATCACGCTTCACGCGGCCGTCACGGACGGCGGGAAAATCATAAGCGGTCGCCCACAGGCGCGCTGTATATTCCTCATTGAAATTGATCTGGCCGGATTTGAAGCCCTCGAAAGCGACTTGGCGTTCGCGGTAATATTCATAGCGCATGCGGTCGAAATTATTTTGCCCCACATTCACGGGTAGTTTTTCAGCCCAATAGTTTTTCACGCGCTCGAATTCGATATAGCGGCCTTGTTCAAAGCGCGAGACTTTGTAGGGCCCCGAGCCGAGCGGGGCTTCAAGCGTCGAGGCTTCGAAGTCGCGGCTCGCCCAGTATTTTTCTGAAAAGATCGGCAGGCCAGCGATCACCAGATGCAAATCGCGCGAGCGGTTTTTCGAAAAGCGCACGATGAGTGTGTCATCGCTCTCGGCGTCCGCGCCAAGAAACTCCGTGAGGATCGAGCGATAGACCGGATGGCCTTTGCTTTTGAGCAGATTGAAAGAAAAAGCCGCATCACGCGCGGTCAGTTTAGAGCCGTCGTGAAAGCGTGCCTCGGGGCGAATATGAAAGCGATAGGTCAGCTTGTCCGGTGCAATGCGCACTTTGTCGGCGACAAGGCCGTACATGGAGCCGGGCTCATCGCCCGAGCCCGCCATGAGCGTGTCGAAGGTCATGTCCATGCCGGCCGCGCCATCGCCTTTGAAGACGAAAATATTCAGCGTGTCGAAAGTCTCGAAATTCTGATTGCCACTGGTATTCTTGATTTGCATCGCGAGCGTGCCACCGCGCGGCGCTTGCGGATTCACATAAGCGAAGTGCGGGAAATTGGCCGGTAGCGCCAGTTCACCGAATGTCGAGAGGCCGTGTGTTTCAATCTCGTCTGCTGCATGGACTTGGCTCCATCCGCGCGGCAAAGCGAGGCTGGCAGCCAGTGTCAGCGTGGTGCGGCGGGTGAAACTCATGGGCGTCCTCGTCGATCGGTGGGTCACCGATGATTCGTGGCGATTATGTCGCTTTTTCGGATGCGTGCCAGCGCGACGCGAGAGACTCAACAACCCTCCCCCTTGTGGGGAGGGTGGACCAACGCAGTTGGGCCGGGTGGGGGTCTTGAGATTTTGTAGATTTCGTGACCCCCACCCCTAGCCCCTCCCCACAAGGGGGAGGGGGATTTGGTGGCGCCAATCAGAAATGAAAAAGGCCGGGACATGCCCGGCCTTTTGAAAGGAAGTGCAGTTTGGCTTATTTGCCCGGTAGCGCGGCCGGAGCATCGGCCTGTGCGCGCAGGTAAGCGATGATGTCAGCGCGCTTGGCTGCATCCTTTTCGCCGCCGTAAGCCATTTTCGTGCCCGAGGCGAAGCCCTTCGGATTGGCAATGAAATGGTCGAGATTGTCATAAGACCAGTTGCCACCCTTGCCCTTGATGGCATCGGAATAGCCAAAGCCCGCAACCGACCCGATTGGGCGGTTCACGACATTGTAGAGTGCCGGGCCAACCTTATTGGCGCCGCCCTTTTCAGCCACGTGGCAAGCCGTGCAAGGCTTGAACAAGCCCTCGCCTTTTTTGGCGTCCGCTTTGGCCAGCAGCTCGGGGAGCGGAACAGCGTTCGCGGCAGCGGCAGTTGCGCCGCCGGCAGAAGCTTCTTCAGCTGCGGGCAGGGCATAGGCCGACTGCTTCGGCACGCCGCCTTTGAAAATTGCATCGGACACGATGCCGAGACCCATGATGAACAGAAGCGTGCCAAGCACTGCGCCGGCGATTTTGTTGAATTCAAAGGAATCCATGTCTCTGGGGCTCCGCATTAACTGTCATTGGACCGCGCGACCCGCGCGGCCATGGGCGATACGCTTTTCAATTCAGCGCACGCGGGCGTTGATTACCCGCTTTGCCGCCGTCTTGGCAACAGAGTATAAGGGCCCCCGCACTGATACCTTTTGCCGCTTGGCTTGCGGCGGAGGCTGACCCCTAAGACGGCTCCGCGCCGTGAAATGAGGCCCGCCCCGTCGAAAGCAGCATAACTATCTGATAATATAGAATAAACTCATGTCAGATCCGATTGTCCTTGTTCCGGCCCGTTTGGGCTCCACCCGGCTGCCCAATAAGCCGCTCGCCCTCATCCATGGCGAGCCGATGATTGTGCATGTCTGGCGGCGTGCCTGTGAGGCGGGAATCGGACCCGTTTTGGTGGCGGGTGACGTGCCGGAAATCGTCGAGGCGGTCAAAAAAGCCGGTGGCGAGGCTGTGCTGACGCGCGCCGACCATGAATCGGGCTCCGACCGTATTTGGGAAGCAGTTGAGCTCTTCGACCCTGAAGGCCGGCATGATGTCATCGTCAATGTGCAGGGCGATCTGCCCACCATTGAGCCTTATGCGATTCAAGCTTCACTTTTGCCGCTCGCAGATCCTGCCGTTGATATTGCAACACTCGCGGTCGAGATTACGCGTGAAGACGAACGACATAATCCGAATGTCGTGAAGATTGTTGCGACACCTTTGTCGGCGGGGCGCATGCGCGCGCTTTATTTCTCGCGTGCGACCGTGCCTTATAATGAGGGTCCGCATTATCATCACATCGGGCTTTACGCCTATCGCCGCAAAGCGCTGCAACGCTTTGTCCAGCTACCGCCGTCCACTCTGGAAAAACGCGAGAAGCTCGAACAATTGCGCGCGTTGGAAGCCGGCATGCGGATTGATGTGTCACTTGTCGATGCTGTGCCGCTGGGCGTTGATACGCCGCATGATCTCGAGCGCGCGCGGGCGTTGCTCGCCCCTAAGGAATAAAACATGTCACAGAAGATGATCGCCTATCAGGGCGAGCCGGGTGCCAATTCGCATATTGCTTGCGCGGATGTCTATCCAGATTGGCAGCCGCTTCCTTGCGAGACATTCGAAGATGCTTTGGGTGCCATTCAGGATGGCAGCGCGCAGCTTGGCATGATTCCGATTGAAAATTCGCTCGCCGGACGCGTGGCGGATATTCATCATCTTTTGCCCGCATCAGGCCTGCATATTGTGGGCGAATATTTTCTGCCCATTCACTTCCAGCTGATGGCGATCAAAGGTGCCAAGCTTGAAGGCATCAAAGAGGTCTACAGCCATATTCACGGGCTGGGCCAATGCCGCAAGATCATCAAGAAACTCGGACTGAAGGCGCATAATGGCGGCGACACCGCGGGCTCCGCGCGCCAAGTCGCAGAATGGAAAGACCCGACGCGTGCGGCGCTGGCGCCCGCGATGGCGGCAGATATTTACGGGCTCGATATTCTGGCGCGCGATGTCGAAGATGCTGCGCATAACACGACGCGCTTTGTCGTTTTGTCGAAGGATCAAAACTGGGCCAAGCCCGATGCAGGTCCTTTGGTGACGAGTTTCGTTTTCCGCGTGCGCAATGTGCCGGCGGCTTTGTACAAAGCGCTCGGCGGCTTTGCGACCAATGGCGTGAATATGTCGAAGATCGAGAGCTATATGGTGGAGGGCGAATTCGCCGCCACGCAATTCTTGTGCGATGTCGATGGCCATCCCGAAGATCCGGCTCTGGCACTCGCCTTGGAAGAGCTGGAATTTTTCACGCGTGAAGTGCGGATTTTGGGTGTCTATCCTGCCCATCCGTTCCGCGTGGAGACACAGAAGGCGGCTGAGTGACGCGCCCTGCGGGTGCCGTCATTACAAAGATTGCGCGACCCCCACCCCAGCCCTCCCCTCAAGGGGGAGGGGGATTTGATGCAGCGTGCAATGCAGATTGCTTGTCGTGATGCTGACGCCCACAAACTCCCTCCCCCTTGAGGGGAGGGCTGGGGTGGGGGTCTACGCATCTTTCCCGTCAGCTTTTCTGGATTGCTTCGTCGTTGCACTCCTCGCAATGACGAGCTCGGGCCTTTCCTCCGTCATTGCGAGGAGGCCGCAGGCCGACGCGGCAATCCAGAATGCCTCACGCGACATCTGGATTGCTTCACTGCGTTCGCAATGACGGGGCTCAAATGCGGGTCATGCCGCTCGCATCAGCGATTTTCAGCCAATCGCGCACGTTCTTGCCTGCAATCATCAGATCAGGCGCGATATCGGCCAGCGGCGCCAGCACAAAAGCGCGCTCATGCGCATGCGGATGGGGCACGGTAAGCCGCTCATCAGCGATCACCTGATCATCATAAGCGATAATATCGAGATCAATGGTGCGTGGGCCCCAGCGCTCTTCGCGCACGCGCCCCGAGGCGCGTTCGATGGTCAGGCATAAATCCAGCAGATCATGTGCGGAGAGATCTGTTTCAATCTCGACAGCCATATTCAGAAAATCAGGCTGGTCCGTCTTGCCCCAGGGCGGCGTGCGATAGATGGCGGATTCTTTCAGCACCTTGACATGCTCATGCGCGCGCAGGGCAGCAAGGCTTTTGCGAAACGATTGTTCCACATCGCCGACATTGCCGCCAAGCGCGAGATAAGCACGCACCATCGTCACATCACGTGCGCGGCAGGCGCAGGTGAATGCCCACAGCCGACAAGCGTTCGGGAATCGGGGGCTTCAATTTGCGCACGCGCAAATCAACCATGGTCACGGCCGGAAATTCTGCGAGCAGTCCTTTTGCAACGGCAGCCGCAGCTGTCTCGACCAGCTTGTAGCGCGTATCGACGAACAGCTTGCGCACCGTGTCGACGATCTTGGCATAATCAAGCGTGTCATGCAGATCATCGCTGGCGGCGGCGCGCGCAATGTCGGTTTCGAGCTCGAGATTGATCAGAAACGGCTGCCCGAATTCGCCCTCATGGCGATGCCAGCCATGATAGGCGTGGAGTTCGAGAGCTTCGATGAGGACTTGCGCTTTCATAGAATCTGCCATTCTTCAGGTCCGGAACGCCGCGAGCATTTTCATCGCGTCGACATGGGGTGCGACATCATGCACACGAATAATGTCAGCGCCAGCCTGCGCCCCCAAAAGATGCAGGGCCAAGGAGCCCGCCATCCGGTCTTTCGGGTCAGTGCGCCCTGTCACCGTGCCAATGATGCGCTTGCGTGAGGCGCCCAGCAGGACAGGGCAGCCAAGCTGGTGCAGGCGACCGATCTGGCGCACCGCAATGAGATTTTGTTCGGGCGTTTTGCCAAAACCAATGCCCGGATCAAGGATAATCCGATCGAGTGGAATACGTGCGCGCTGTGCAATGTCGAGCGAGCAAGACAAGAAGCTCAACATATCTTCGACAATGTCGATGGCCGCATCTTCTTGCTCGCGATTATGCATGAGCACACAGGCCGCACGATGCTCACCCGCCACGCGCGCGAGATCAGGATCGCGCTGAAATCCCCAGACGTCATTGACGATTTGCGCGCCTTGTTCGAGCGCAAAGGCTGCGACTTTGGCTTTCATGGTGTCGACGGAGATCACGCTCTCTTTGGCGAGCGGCGCGATGAAGGGCGCGATGCGCGCGATCTCTTCCTCCGCCACCACAGGCGTGTGGCCGGGGCGGGTTGATTCCCCGCCAATGTCGATGATGTCGGCGCCTTCCGCGATCATCTCGCGCGCATGGGTGAGGCCGCGTGCCGTCTCATTATGCTGGCCGCCATCCGAAAAAGAATCGGGCGTCACATTGAGAATGCCCATGACGAGGGGCCGGGTCTTGAGATCAAGACGGCGCCCGTCGGGCAGGGGGATGAGGCGGTTCACCATAATGGCCCCATCAACGTCAGTCCCGCGCCCCTGTCAACGCGCGCCAAAGCGCGGCTCGCGCCCATCAGCAAAGGCTTTGAGGAGATGCCAGGCAATGGCAATCGGGTTGGGGGTGGCGAGTCCTTGCGGGTGGGTGCCAGCAAACATGGCCTGCACCTCGGTGCGGGTGAGCCAGCGGGCATCCTCCAGTTCAGAGGTTTCGACCGTGATCTCGCTCGAGAGCGCCTGCGCAAAGCAGCCCATCATCAGCGAGGCGGGGAAGGGCCAAGGCTGGGAGGCGTAATAGGTGACTTCGCCTACAAGAATGGCTGATTCTTCAGCCACCTCGCGCCGCACGGCGGCTTCAATGGTCTCGCCCGGCTCCACAAAACCAGCGAGCGCCGAATACATGCCCGGATTGAAGCGCGATTGGCGGCCAACGAGACAGCGCTCACCATCCAGCACGAGCATGATCACGACAGGATCGGTGCGTGGAAAATGCTGCGCCCCGCAGGCGTCACATATGCGCTTCCAGCCTGCTGCGGCGACATGGGTGCGATTGCCGCATTGAGCGCAGAAGCCATGCCGTGCGTGCCAATGCAGCAGGCTCTTGGCTTGCGCCAATTGGCCAAGCTCTGGCGCGGGCAAGCGCCCTTGCACGGCAAGGCTGCGCAAATCCATCTGCAAAGGCGCGCCTTCTTGCGCGACTTCGGGAACGGCTTGCGACAGCTGACGGGCAAAGACGGCTGCCTTCTCATCACGACCCAGCAACAGCGGATCTGCATAAGCCCCCAGCTCATCGGCCTGCGCGGCGGTGAAATAGGGCGAGAGGCCGCCTGCTATCTCGCGCAGGAGAGGGATCTCGCCGGAAAACACGATGTGGCGCGTGCTGGGGCTTGCAAAAAGGTGAGAGACGAAATCCGCATCATCCCGGCGCATGCCGAGCCGATCGAGCGGATTGTCGCCATAGCCCGTCCGGGCAGAAGCATCCTGTGTCATGGCCGGAACTTAAGGCCCTGAGCGGGGCGGGGAAAGCGTGAACTGGCCTGTTGAATAAGCGTTGGCTAAGTTTGGGCATTATTTGATGCATTTTTTTGGATGGGAACGACCCGGTGGGGTCTTCCAAAACTATCACTTAGTGGTATACTTTTATGATACGCATTTTCAAAACACGGGCTTTTGTGGCTGCCTTTAAAAAAATCGATATCGCCGACACGTCGTTGGTCACGGCGGTGCAAGAATTGTCTCAGGGTCTGCACGACGGGGATCTCGGTGGCGGCCTTTACAAGAAACGTCTTGCCATTGGCGGCAAAGGAAAGCGCGGCAGTGTGCGGACGATTGTTGCGACCCGCGCGGGTGAGCGATGGTTCTATCTCTACGGGTTCAAGAAAAATGAGCGTGCTGACATCACACCACGCGAGCAGGCGGCGCTGAAAGCTTTGGCAAGAGATCTGCTCGGACTGAAAGAGGAAGAATTGCAAACTGCCCTCCGGGACGGCGCCATTTGGGAGATTGATCATGGCACGCGTTAAGGCAGAAAGCCCTCTCCTGAAGGCAGTTCACGAAACAGCCAGCGATTTGGCACGACTTGGTCTGATCGAAAAGCGGACGATGCGAAAATATGATGTTTTGTGTCTGGCACCCGTCGAGCCATTCGATGCAGAGAAGATCAAAAAGCTGCGCCGTTCTCAGAAATTGAGTCAGGCCGTGCTGGCGGCCGTCCTGAACACAAGTCCCTCCACGGTGCGGCAATGGGAGGCAGGCTCGAAGCGCCCGAGCGGCCCTTCGCTCAAGCTTCTGAACTTGCTGGCGCGTAAAGGGCTTGGTGCTGTCGCATAACAAGGCCTTCTATCCACACAGCCCCTTGCATCGCAGCCCCCGGACTGCCAAATAGATCGCGGGAGGTTGGCGGTGGACGCACCACTCGCCAACCGGGTCAGGTCCGGAAGGAAGCAGCCCTAACGAGACCGGGCGGGTCTCTGTCCAGCCTCCCACCCTATAAATGGCATATCCCTCGCATGAATGACGCGCCCCCGAACGCCCCAAGCCCGGATGACGGCGCTCTGTCGCTAGGTCTTGATCTGCCGCCTCAGCCCCAGCCTCAACAGGCCGCTGGCGAATATCGCGTCTTGGCGCGCAAATATCGCCCCTCGAGCTTCGATGATCTCATCGGTCAAGAAGCCATGGTGCGCACGCTCTCCAATGCTTTCAAACTCGACCGCATCCATCAGGCCTACATTCTGACGGGTGTGCGCGGGGTCGGCAAAACGACAACGGCGCGCATTCTGGCGCGCGCCTTCAATTACGAATTGCCCTCGCAGGGCATCAATCGTCCCACTGTCGATATGCCGGAACTCGGTGTGCATTGTCAGGCGATCATCGAAAGCCGCCATGTCGATGTGATCGAAATGGATGCGGCCTCGCATACCGGTATTGATGACATCCGCGAGATCATCGAGAGCGCGCGCTATCGCCCGGTCATGGCACGCTGCAAAGTCTATATCATCGACGAAGTGCACATGCTCTCGAAGGCCGCGTTCAACGGCCTGTTGAAGACGCTCGAAGAGCCACCGCCCCATGTGCGCTTTCTCTTTGCGACCACGGAAATCGACAAAGTGCCGGTGACGGTGCGCTCGCGCTGCCAGCGCTTTGATTTGCGCCGCATTGAATCACAAGTCCTCATCGATCATCTGGCTGGCATCTGCGCCAAAGAAGGCGTGCATGTTGCCGCTGAAGCTTTGGCTTTGGTGACGCGCGCCGCAGAAGGCTCGGTGCGTGATGCGCTCTCGCTGCTCGATCAGGCAATTGCGCATGGCTCATCGGCTGGCGCGGATGAAATTGGCGCAGCCACCATTCGCGATATGCTGGGCGTGGCCGATCGTGCGCGCATTGTCGATCTGTTTGAAAATGTCATGAAGGGCGATGTCGCTTCCGCCATGACCATGCTCAAAGAGCAATATGATCAGGGCGCAGACCCGGCACTTGTTTTATCTGATCTCGCAGAATTCGTGCATTTCGTCACGCGCTTGCGCCTTGTGCCGGACGCCAAGCCTGATGCCTCAGTGACGCCGGAAGAATTGAAGCGCGGCCGCGAATTTGCAGCTGTGCTGACGCCGCCTGTGTTGACGCGTACGTGGCAGATCTTGTCCAAAGGCATAGCCGATGTGCGCCATTCGCCACGCCCCTTGGCAGCTGCTGACATGGTGCTGGTGCGCTTGGCACATGCGTCTGATTTGCCAACGCCCGAAGATGTGTTGAAGCGCCTGCAAAATGCGCCTCTCTCCACGGGTGCACCAACCAGCGCGCCATCAGGTGGCGGCGGTGGTGGCGCGTCTGCCATGGCGCAAGGCTCGGCCATGCGTGCGCCTGCACCTCTCGCCATTCCGCAAAATGCACCGCAAGCCTATGCGGGCCCGCGCATCACCAGCTTGCAAGAGGTCGTTGCTTTGGCGCAGGCCAATCGCGACATTCAAATGAAAATCGCGCTGGAATCCGATGTGCGCCCCGTGCGCATTGAAAATGGCACGTTTGAATTCGCGCTTGCACCCGGTGGATCGCCCGCGTTGGCCGCGCAGATCATGAACAAGCTGCGCGAATGGACGGGGACGCGCTGGGTTGTTGCCATTTCCAATGAGCCCGGCGCGCCAACGCTCAAAGAAACCCGCGACGCCAAGGAAGCTGAAAAAATGCGCGGCGTGCGTGCCGAGCCATTGGTGCGCTCTGTGCTTGAACGCTTTCCGGGTGCGGAAATTATCGCCGTGCGCACGATTGGCGATGTCGAGCCGCTTACCAATGCTTATGCCCCGCAAGCGGGCGGTGAAGATGTGATCTATGCCGATACGGAAATCGGCGATGATGATGAAGACCTCTGAGGATTTTCTGCCATGAAAGACATGTTCGGACTGATGAAGCAGGCGCAAGCTATGCAGCAGAAAATGGCTGATTTGCAGGCCGAGTTGGAAAACGTCACGGTTGAAGGACAGGCCGGTGCTGGCATGGTGCGTGTCACCATGACCGCCAAAGGCGCGATGCGCGGCGTGGCGATTGATCCCTCGCTGATGAAAGAAGACGAGAAAGAGATTGTCGAAGATCTCATCGTCACCGCGCATGAAGATGCGCGCCGCAAGGGCGAGGCGCTGGTCGCTGAAAAGATGCAGGCGATTACGGCGGGTCTGCCGCTGCCGCCCGGCATGAAACTGCCCTTCTGATCGAGGCACACATTGGCTGAGCGCGTTGCGGGTCCTGAAATCCAGCGTCTGATCCAATTGCTCGCGCGTTTGCCGGGTCTGGGTCCACGTTCTGCTCGTCGCGCGGCACTCCACCTCATCCGCAAGAAAGATGAATTGCTCGGGCCGCTTGCGGATGCGATGCAAGTGGCGCGCGAGCGCATCATCACCTGCACGGCTTGCGGCAATGTCGACACAATCGATCCTTGCACGATCTGCTGTGATGAGCGGCGTGACCCTTCAGTGATTGTTGTGGTCGAAACGGTTGCCGACCTGTGGGCTCTGGAACGCGCGGCTGCCTTGCGAGCGCGCTATCATGTGCTGGGCGGCACTTTGTCGCCGCTCGATGGCATTGGCCCGAAAGATTTGAACCTCTCATCGCTGGTTGATCGCGTGCAGAGAGAAGGCACGCGCGAAGTCATTCTCGCAGTCAATGCCACGGTCGATGGGCAGACAACTGCGCATTACGTGACGGATTTGCTGAGCGCGCAGAACATCCGCGTGACGCGCCTCGCACATGGCGTTCCGGTGGGTGGCGAGCTTGATTATCTTGATGATGGCACGCTGGCAGCGGCGATCAGAAGCCGCACGGATTTTTAAGGCGGCTCTCAAGTCCCGCTCGCGACACCTCTCAGTCCGTCATTGCGAGCGAAGCGAAGCAATCCAGAAAGCCCCACATGCGGCTTCTGGTTTGCCGCGTCGGCCTTCGGCCTCCTCGCAATGACGGGCGTATTTACTCAGCTGTCAGAAGCGGTGGTTCGTCATCGCCGACTTCAACCTTCTCGATCCGCTTGCCGCGCGAGACAATTTTATTCGTGGAGACATCAATCGCGTCAATGTCGGCAACGGCCTGATTGAAATGCGACTTGAGTTTGCCGACGCGCTCCGACAAGCGCCCGACATCCTGCATCAAAACATGTACTTCCTTCTGGATGACATGCGCCTGTTCGCGCATTTTGGCGTCGCGCACCAAGGCTTGCGTCACTTGCACGGCCATCATCAGAAGCGAGGGCGAGATGATGCTGATATTCTCGCGATAGCCTTTCTGAATGAGATCATCGAAAAACTCGACAAGATCTGCATAGATGGATTCCGACGGCACGAAGATCAGCGCCATGGGCTGCGTCTCTTCGGGGATGAAATATTTTTCACGCACATCGGTAATATGTTTGGAAATATCCGTGCGCACGCGCGCTTCGGCCTGTTTGCGCGTCACATCATCTTTGGCGTCACGAAAAGCGGTGAAGGATTCCAGCGGGAATTTGCTGTCGATCACCAGAGGCCGCTTGTCGCCGGGGAGATGCAAGACGCAATCGGGCCTTTTGCCATTCGAGAGCGTTGCTTGAAATTCATAAGAGCCCACGGGCATGGCATCGCGGATAATGGCTTCCATGCGTGTCTGGCCAAAGGCGCCGCGGCTTTGCTTATTGGCCAGAATATCTTTCAGAGACACGACTTCCTGCGTGAGCCCTGTGATTTTGGCTTGTGCTGAATCAATCACCGCCAAGCGTTCGCCTAGCGCCGTCAGCCGCTCTGCCGTGCTGTTGGTGGTGGCTTCCATGGAATCGCCAACACGCTTGCTCACATTGTCGAGGCGTTCGGAGAGCGTGCGCGTCAATTCCGAATGGCGCTCGTTGAGCTGCTGCTGCAATTGCAGCATTTGGCCCGCAAGCTGCGCATTGATGCGGTTGAGTTCACCCACTTTATCGTCGAGTTCGCGTTCACGCTCGGCTGACGTCGCCGAGGCGATCTCCTGCGCACGCTGAGCGTGGCCTTGCGCGCGGCTCATGACGAAAACAAGGGCGAGGGTCACGCCCGCAAAGGCGAGACCGAGAATGATGAGGGTCGTATCCATGGTCAAAGCCTAGCGCGATTCGGGCTACCAAGCGAACAGAAGATGAACGTCATTGACCCTGTGGCGCTTCCTGACTACATCCAAATCATCATTTTCTGGAAGTCTCGTACCATGGCCATTCTGCCCATTATTGAACTGCCCGATCCGCGCCTGCGACTCGTGTCCGAACCCGTGACAGAAATTGACGCGGCCGTGCGCAAGCTCATGGATGAC
Organism: Beijerinckiaceae bacterium; assembly: GCA_947452455.1. Taxonomy (GTDB): domain Bacteria; phylum Pseudomonadota; class Alphaproteobacteria; order Rhizobiales; family Beijerinckiaceae; genus Terripilifer. The sequence goes on along the minus strand of CANGBX010000009.1, from coordinate 18,119 downwards.
ATGTTGGAGACCATGTATGACGCGCCGGGCATCGGCTTGGCCGCCATTCAGGTGGCTGTGGCCAAGCGCGTGCTGGTGATTGATGTCGCCAAGGAAGAGGAAGAGCCGCGCCCGCTGTGCGTCGCCAATCCGGAGATTGTCTGGGCCTCGGACGAAAAGAACGTCTATCAGGAAGGCTGCCTGTCGATCCCCGAATATTACGAGGATGTCGAGCGCCCCGAAAAAGTGCGCGTGCGTTATCTAGATCGTGATGGCAAGACGCAAGAGATCGAAGCTGACGGCCTGCTCTCCACTTGCTTCCAGCACGAGATCGATCATCTGAACGGCGTGCTCTTCATTGATCATCTGTCGCGCTTGAAGCGCGAGCGCGTGACCAAGAAATTCGTGAAAGCTGCGCGCTTGCGCGGCGATGACGAGTAAGCATCATGCGCGTCGTCTTTATGGGGACACCCGATTTTTCCGTCCCCGTGATGACGGAAATTTTGGGCCAAGGTCACGAGATTGTCGCCGTCTATACGCGCGCACCCAAGCCCGCAGGTCGCGGCATGGATTTGCGCCCCTCGCCCGTGCATGCATTGGCGGATAAATTCGGCATTCCGGTTTTCACGCCGAAGACTTTGCGTCATGATGAAGAGATCGCGCGCTTTGCCGCGCATGATGCCGATGTGGCTGTCGTGGTCGCTTATGGTTTGATCTTGCCCAAAGCTGTGCTCGATGCGCCGCATCTGGGTTGCCTCAATCTGCATGCCTCTCTCTTGCCACGCTGGCGGGGTGCCGCGCCCATCCAGCGCGCCATTATGGCGGGAGACGCTGAAACCGGCGTCATGGTGATGAAGATGGAAGAGGGGCTGGATACAGGCCCTGTCGGCATGGCCGAGCGCGTGACGATTGCGCCTGACATGACAGCCTCCGATCTTCATGATCGCCTGTCGATGATTGGTGCGGATTTGATGGTGCGTGCGCTGGCTGCCTTCTCACGCGACTCGCTGCATTTTACACCGCAGTCCGAAGAGGGCGTGACTTACGCGCACAAGATCGAAAAAGCAGAAGCTCGCATCGATTGGCGACGCAGCGCGACCGAGCTGCACAATCATGTGCGCGGCCTGTCGCCTTTTCCGGGCGCTTTCTTTGAAGTGGATTTCGGCAAAGGCCCCGAGCGCATCAAAGTCTTGCGCTCGAAAGTGGCGAGCGGACAGGGTGCGCCCGGCACATTGCTGGATGATGCTTTGACCATTGCTTGCGGGCAGGGCGCATTGCAGATCATGGATGTGCAGCGCGCCGGCAAAGCGCCGATGAAGGCGGATGAGTTCTTGCGCGGTGCGCGTCTGTCGAAGGGCTTTGTCCTTCCCTCTCCGGCTTGATCGACATGGCGCGCTATCGCCTCGATATTGAATATGATGGCTCGGCTTTTTGTGGCTGGCAGCGCCAAGCCAACGGATTGGCTGTGCAGCAAGTCATTGAAGACGCGCTCGCCGCAGTCGATGGTGCGCCGGTTGTGATCAAAGGCGCCGGGCGTACCGACACAGGCGTTCATGCCACAGCACAAGTTGCGACCTGCGATCTCGCCAAAGATTGGCGCGGCGATAAATTGCGCGATGCTGTCAATGCACATATGCGCCCGCATCTGGTCGCCATTCGCAAAGCCGAAGTGGTGGCGGATGATTTCGATGCGCGCTTTTCAGCCACGCGTCGGCATTATCTCTATCGCATCATCAATCGCCGTGCGCCTCTCGCTATTGATGCAGGCAAGGCTTGGTTGGTGAAACGCCCTCTCAATGCCGAGGCCATGCATGAAGCGGCCCAGCAGCTTGTCGGCCGCCATGATTTCTCCACCTTCCGCGATGCCGATTGTCAGGCTGAAAGCCCCGTGCGCACGCTGGAGCGGCTCGATGTGTCGCGCGTGGGTGAAGAAATTCATATCTATACTTCAGCGCGTTCTTTCCTGCATCGGCAGGTGCGCTCCATGGTGGGTTCCATCGAACATGTGGGTTCGGGCAAATGGAGCGCGCGCGAATTACGCACGGTGCTGGAATCAAAAGATCGCACGCGCTGCGGGCAGGTCGCGCCGGCCGCAGGGCTTTATCTCATCGGTGTCGATTATTAAGGGTCAGCCAAAATAGGCTTGCAAAATCCGGCGATAGATCACGGCGAGCTGTTCCAGCTCGGCAACGGGCGTGCGCTCATCAACCGCATGCATGGTCTGGCCGACAAGGCCAAATTCTACAACCGGACAATGCGCTTGGATGAAACGCGCATCCGATGTGCCGCCCGTGGTCGATAAAACCGGGCGGCGGCCTGTTTCTTGTTCAATCGCGTCTGCGACGAGATTAACAAAGGGACCAGGTGATGTCAGGAAGGCCACGGCATTGGTCGGATCAAACGTCAGATCAAACTTGCCATCTGGTGAGGCGGACTTCACGCGACGCGAGATTTCTTCCGCGAGCGAAGTCGGCGTCCAGAGATCATTGAAGCGAATGTTGAATGTTGCGCGTATAGAGGCCGGAATGACATTCGTCGCGCCATTGCCCGTGTCGACGGTGGTGACTTCCAGATTGCTCGCATCGAAATGCTCGGTGCCTGCATCAAGCGCATTGGCTTTCAACGCAGCAAGAATGGCAACCATGCGCGGCACAGGATTATCAGCCAGATGCGGATAGCCGACGTGGCCCTGCTTGCCATGCACGACAAGTCGGCCGGTCAGCGAACCGCGACGGCCAATCTTGATCATGTCGCCGAGCTTTTCGGGATTGGTCGGTTCACCCAGAATGCAATGATCGAAATGCTCGCCACGCGCTTTCGCCCAGTCGAGCAATTTCACGGTGCCATTGACGGCGGGGCCTTCTTCATCGCCGGTGATGAGAAAGGCAATCGAGCCTTTGGCTGTGCCATGTTCGCGCACATGCGCGATGGCTGCCGCGATGCAGGCCGCCAAGCCGCCCTTCATATCAACTGCGCCGCGCCCCCACAGCTGGCCGTCCGCGACTTCTGCTGAAAAAGGATCAAAGCGCCATTGGCTCGCATCACCGGGTGGCACGACATCGGTATGGCCTGCAAACATCAGGCAGGGAGATCCTGTGCCGATCTTGGCATAGAGATTGTCAATGTCGGGCGTGTTGGCATCAGAAAAGCGGACGCGCTCAATGCTAAAGCCCGCGTCCTTGAGATAGCGCGCAACGACATCAAGCGCGCCTTCGTCGCTTGGCGTCACAGACGCACAAGTGATGAGATCGCGTGCAATGTCGAGCGCACTGGTCATTCTGTCTCTTGGTCCTGGGCCCGCAGGCCACATTCAAAGGCTGTCCAGACAAGCATAAGCACAAGGCCTGTGTCGACCAACCAAGCCGACCACAAGGGCACCATCTCCGGCAAGCGCGGGGTTGTCCAATGTGCGGCGCCAGCCAGAAGCGCCAGAACAAGCGGCAGGCCCGCCAGCGCAGGCGCAAGTCCGCGTGCGCGCAAACGCTTGGCCGTCAAATTATACCAGCACACACCTGTGAGCAGGATCAGGAAGGCATAAACCGCAAGATAGACATGCACACCCAAGGTTGCGGGGTCGATCAGACCGCGCTCGGCAAGACCATGTTTTGCCAAAGGTGAAATGACCATCCAGATGGTCGTTGCCACCAGAGCCACGGCGCCTGTCAGCGCCGTGCCAAGCCACCAGACATCACGTGCGATCACGCCCTTGTCTGTGCGAAACAGAAAGTGGAAGCCCTCGCCAGAGAGGATCGCGCTCATCAATCCCTCAACAGTTCGTTGATGCCGGTCTTGGAGCGCGTCTGCGCATCGACCGTCTTCACGATGACCGCGCAATAGAGCGAGGGGCCCGGTGTGCCATCCGGCAGTGGCTTGCCGGGCAGATTGCCCGAGACCACGACGGAATAAGGCGGCACATAACCGACATGCACCTGTCCCGTAGCGCGGTCGATGACTTTGGTGGAAGCGCCGATGAAGACGCCCATGGCAAGCACTGCGCCTTCGCCGACGATCACGCCTTCAACCACTTCCGAGCGTGCGCCGATGAAGCAATTGTCTTCGATGATGGTCGGATTGGCCTGCAAGGGCTCCAGCACGCCACCAATGCCAACGCCGCCCGACAGATGCACATTCTTGCCGATCTGCGCGCAGGAGCCCACCGTGGCCCATGTGTCGACCATTGTGCCTTCGCCAACATAAGCGCCGAGATTCACGAAGGACGGCATCAGCACCACGCCGGGTGCAATGTAAGCCGAGCGGCGCACGATGCAGTTGGGCACAGAGCGGAAGCCAGCGGCTGCATGTTCAGCAGCACCCCAGCCTTCAAACTTGGAGGGCACTTTATCCCACCAGAATGAACCACCGGGGCCACCCGAGATCGGGGCCATATCATTCAGGCGGAAGGAGAGCAGCACGGCCTTCTTCAGCCATTGGTGCACAGCCCAGCTTTCCGGGCCGGTCTTGCCAGCGATCTTTTCAGCCACACGCGCCTTACCGCTGTCGAGCAGGTTGAGCGCTTCGTTGACGGCTTCGCGCACGCGGCCCTGCGTCTGGGCGTTGACGTTGTTGCGGTCCTCGAAAGCGGCTTCGATGGTCTGGGCAAGATCGGCGATGGACATGGAAACTCCCCTCAAGCGGCACCCGCTGAAAACAGCGGTTTATCTGGTGCCGCTCTCTAGCAAGCGGGGGGGCGAATGTCACCCGTTGCGGATCTTTTCAACGAGCTTGGGGTCTTGGGCAATGAGTTTCATCAACAGGGCGGTGGGCCAGCTCGGCAGGGCCTCGCCGCGCTCATATTTGGAGAAGGAATTGGGCGATCCGGTGAGAAGCTGGCTTGCCTCTTTCTGGGTCAGCTTGGCCTTGCGGCGCAGCTCTTTGGCGAGCGTGCGCATTTGGGCCGCATATTGGGCCTTCACTTCGGCGAAGGCTTTCTCAAAGGCGTCATGGTCATCACCCATGATGACGCCATCTCCGCCGTCGTTTGGGAAAAACCCTGTGGCCTCGAATTCCTTTTTCAGGCCCATATATTCGATGGTTTCCATCCGGCGGCCGCGTTTGAGAAGTGCGCCTGTTTCCGGATGAATCATGGTCTGGCCAAAAGGAAATTGAACGTCATCGCGCATGGCCTATTTCCTTTTGAACGACAGCAAAATGAATTCGGTCAAAGTGTGTTCTGTGAATTTGATATAGATAGCGACGTTGCCCCAAGGGATGACGTAAACGTCCTGCCATTGTTTGTGATCTTTGAAACTGGTGACGGATTTGACGAAATGCTTGCGCTGAAGGGCCTCGATAACGCGCGCGATGCCTTCACGCTTTTCAAAACCTAAGGTTCGAGCGCTGGTAATGGCCGAGATGGTCATTGGCGCTCGATGGAGAACAAACGCCGCCTGAAACGCCTCAAGATCATGAGACGGTTTGAGCTTGTCCAAAATGAATAAACCTTAAAGGTTGTTTTGTCAAATGAGGCTGATTATCTGCAATGCGCTGTCAGCGTCGCCATTTCACAGTCAAACCAAAGGTCAGGTCAAGCGGGCGAATGACCGAGCCCGAATAGGAAAGCGGGCAGATTGTCCGTCAGAAAATCCACATGGGATGCCTTGGCGCCAGCGGCGATTTCCCAATCTTCTCGATGATCGCGCGCACCTGTCTCGGGGGTCACCAGCACGGTCTTCATGCCGCGTTCATGGGGCACGGCAAGATTATGCGTAATGTCTTCGAACATGGCGGCCTTGGCTGGATTCACCGCATGCTTGTCGAAAAAACGCTGGTAGGTTTCGGCTGCAGGTTTTGGCACCAGATCGGCTGCAACAATGTCGAAAATATCTTCGAAGATATGGTCGATGCCGAGATGTCGGGCTGTCTGTAGCGCGTGCTTGTGTGAACCATTTGTCAGAATGAGTTTGCGCCCGGGCAAAGTGGTGATGGCCTGCGCTAAGGCGTGATCGGGCAGGATCGAAGAGCGGTCGATGTCATGCACGAATTCGAGAAATTCATCGGAAGAGATCTGATACTCTTCCATGAGGCCGCGCATGGTCGTGCCATATTTCTGATAATAATATTTCTGCAGCGCACGGGATGAAAGTCCATCCAGTCCAAACATATGCGCCATGAAGACCGTGATGCGATGGTCTATTTTTGGCCACAGATCGCTGGATGGCGGATAGAGTGTGTTGTCGAGATCAAACACCCATGTGTCGACATGGGCAAAGGCTGCACGTGTGGCTTCGGGCAGAAGCGGAAAAGCCGCGTCAATCTTCATGACGTCGAAATCTGCGGCTTTTCCAGAAATGGTTCTTACCTCGTGATCAAAGTGCCTGCGCCACCATCGGTGAGCAATTCAACAAGCACGGCATGGGGCGTCTGGCCGTCCAGAATGACAACGCCTTCCACGCCCTGTTCCAGCGCGTAAATGCAGGTCTCGACCTTGGGGATCATGCCACCCGTGATGGTGCCATCGGCGATGAGACGGCGGATATCATCCACCTTCAATTCCTTGATCAGCTGCTTGTTCTTATCAAGCACGCCAGGCACGTCCGTTAAAAACAAGAGACGCTTGGCACCCAGCGCGCCAGCGATGGCGCCCGCGAATGTATCGGCATTGACATTATAGGTCTCGCCATCAGCGCCCATAGCGACAGGTGCAAGCACGGGGATGAGTTCGCGTCCGAGCACTTGGTCAAGCACGGTCGTGTCAACCTTGTCGGGCTCGCCAACAAAACCCAGATCAACTTCTGTGTCGGTCACTTTGCGCGCGGTGACCATATTGCCGTCTTTGCCGCACAGACCAATCGCGCGACCGCCTTCAGCATTGATATAGCCGACGAGATTTTTGTTGATCGAACCAGCCAGCACCATTTCGACTATCTCGACCGTTGCGCGATCGGTGATGCGAAGGCCGGAGGCAAATTCGGATTTGATGCCGAGCTTGTTCAGCATGGCGCCGATCTGCGGGCCACCGCCGTGGACAACGACCGGATTGACGCCTGATTGTTCCAGAAGAACCATATCTTTGGCAAAGCGGCGGGCGACTTCTTCGTCACCCATGGCATGACCACCATATTTCACCACGATGATAGATTCGTCATAGCGCAGCATATGCGGCAGCGCCTGCATGAGAATTTCGGCCTGCTCTTGCGGGCTGCCCTTCAGCGTGTCGGTCATCGGCGGGTCCTTTCGTGGTGCCCCTGTTTAGCCCGTCCCTATGGCAGCCTCAAGACAGGGGTGGCCGGCAAAAGGCCGTCATTGCGAGCAAAGCGAAGCAATCCAGCAGCTTCACGTGTGGCTTCTGGATTGCCGCGTCGGCCTACGGCCTCCTCGCAATGACGGGGAGGGGCGGGCCTAAAACTCCGTGCCGCGTTCTTTCATCAGCCGGGCAATGCCCTCGCGCAATTCGCCGATGCCCTCGCCATTTTCTGACGAAGTGAAAATGATCTCGGGATGAGCCGCCGGGCGTTTGGCCAAAGCGACGCGGACACTTTCCAGTCGCGCCTCGACTTCGGATTTTTTGCACTCGTCCTTCTTGGTCAGAATGACCTGATAGGACATGGCGCTGGAATCCAGCAGGTCGAACATTTCGAGATCCGGTGGTTTCAGGCCGTGGCGCCCATCCACCAGCACGAAGACGCGCGCCAGCGAGGCGCGGCCGCGCAGATAGGCGTGCATCAGCTTGGTCCAGGTCGAGATTTTTTCTTTCGACACGGCGGCATAGCCATAGCCCGGCATATCGACGAGGCGCATGGGCTCTTCACCGGGTGTGCCCATGGCAAAGAAATTGAGCTGCTGGGTGCGCCCGGGCGTGTTCGATGTGCGTGCCAAAGCTTTGCGTCCGGTGAGCGCGTTTAACAGCGACGACTTGCCGACATTGGAGCGTCCGGCAAAGGCGATCTCGACGGGGCCCATCGGCGGCAAGCCGTCGATCTTGGCTGCCGCCCAGATGAATTCGCAATTGCCTGCAAAGAGTTTGCGGGCGCGCTCAAACAATTCGGGATCGCTCTCGATCATGGAACCAATCCCTGTTGCGGCTCGTGCGCTGGATCAGCGCACGAGGCTGTTTGTTAGGCCGACGACTTCTTGCTGAAGAGACCGGTCAGATTGTCCCAAAGCTCCACCTTCACGCCTGCGCGCTTCATGATGAAATATTGCTGCGAGACAGAGAGCAGATTGTTCCACGTCCAGTAGATCACGAGACCCGCCGGGAATGTGCCCAGCATGAAGGTGAAGATCACCGGCATCCAGGTGAACATCTGCTTCTGCACCGGATCGGTGGGCTCCGGGTTCATCTTCATCTGCACGAACATGGAAACGCCCATGAGCAGTGGCCAGATGCCGATGGCCAAAAAGTGGCCAACCATGGGCAGAGCTGTCGGATCAAACGGCAGCAGGCCGAAGAGATTGAACATGGTGGTCGGATCGGGCGCAGAAAGATCCTTGATCCAGCCGAAGAAAGGCGCATGGCGCATTTCCAGCGTGATGAAGATCACTTTGTAGAGGCCGAAGAAGACGGGGATTTGCACAACGACCGGCAAGCAACCCGCAATAGGGTTGATTTGCTCGCGCTTGTAGAGCTCCATCAATTCCTGCTGCTGCTTCTGCTTGTCATCCTTGAAGCGCTCACGAAGCAGGGTCATTTCCGGCTGCACCGCCTTCATCTTCGCCATCGACAGATAAGAGCGATTGGCAAGCGGGAAGAAGACAGCCTTGACCAGAACGGTGACGATCAGGATAGCAACGCCGAAATTGCCGACATAATGGTAGATCATGTCGATCAATTTGAAGAGCGGCTTGGTGATGAAATAGAACCAGCCCCAATCGATCATCAGATCAAAATTCTTGATGCCCAGCGAGGTCTGGTAGCCATCAATGGCGCGCACTTCTTTAGCGCCAGCAAAAATGCGCGTGGTGGTCACATCGCTCGTTGCGCCCGCCTCGATTGTGCGCGCATCTTCGAGCACAAATGTCTGGTAGCTGCGGTTCGCACCCTGCGGGCCGAAAGCCGAGAAACGGCCGCCGAACTTCACATCCTGCGCCGGCACAATGGCTGTCGCCCAATATTTATCGGTAAAGCCCAGCCAGCCTGATGTGCCTTCGGCCAGCTTCATCATCTGCGTTTCTTTTTCAATCGCATCATAGGTCAGCTCAATGACGCGACTGTCACCGATGACACCGAGCAGGCCTTCATGCAGCACGGCATAGCCATCCGTCTTCGGCTTGCCGATGCGCGTAATGGCGGAATAGGGCTGCAAAGTGATCGCCGCGCCGCTCTTGTTCTCGATCGTTTCTTTCACCGAGAACATGTAGCTGTCATCGACCGAAATGCTGCGCTTGAAGACAAGGCCCTTGCCATTGTCCCAGGTCAGTTCCACCGGCTTGCCGACTGACAAGCTCGTGCCGTTGGCTTTCCAGACCGTGTTCAGATCAGGCAATGTGAGCGTGCTGCCAGCGGCCGCGCGGAAACCCGTTTCCGCATAATAGGCATGCATCGAACCAACGGGCGCGAAGAGTTCGATCATCGCACTCTTGGGATCAATGGTCTCGCGATGGTTTTTCAAAGACACATCGTCAATCACGCCACCCTTGAGCGCAATCGAGCCAGCCAGCGTCGGCGTATCAATCGTGATGCGCGGCGAGAGCGGCAGAGCTTCGGCACGTGTGCGTGTGACTGGAGCGGCTTCGGCAGTTGCCGCGGGGGCTGCACCCGGATTCACATTGGCGGCAGGCGTTGTGGCGCCTTGCTGCGTGGCCTGTTGCGCTTGGCGCTGCTTGTCGACAGTCGGCGCGCCGTAAAAATAATTCCACCCGAACAGCACCAGCATCGACAGGCCGATGGCGAGGAAGAGATTCTTTTGTTCGCTGCTCATGTGTTTTGGGCCTGATGAGTGTCGGTGGTTTTGGTGAGACGCCGGTCCATGCGCGCGATCAACGCGCTGAGTTTCTCTGTCAGATCGGCGAAGCGGAGTGAAAGACATTCGCGCCGTGCAACGATCACATAATCGCAAGCAGGGCTATTGGGTAGTGTGTTGTGTGTCACGCCATTGTCGCGCAAGGCAGCGCGCAGGCGGCGGCGGATACGATTGCGTTCCACAGAATTGCCGGTCTTTTTCGTGACGGTGAGGCCGAAGCGGCGGTTTTCTGTCTGCGCATCAGCTGGTCGCAATTTCGCCTGCAAAGTGAAGGCCGCATCATGAAGGCGCGTACCTTTGGCAACGGCAAGGAACTGCTGGCGCTCTTTCAGCCGCCCATGAATAGTCGAGGACTGGGCGACTGAGGATGATGTGCGGGCCGATGCGCCGACAGATCCGCCATTTTGGACTGTCATTTGGGTCGGCCCCCTGAACGCGAGCCCCTGAGGGGGTCTCGTATTAGGCCGAGAGGCGCTTGCGGCCGCGGGCGCGACGAGCAGCGATCACACGACGGCCACCGACGGTGGCCATGCGGGAGCGGAAGCCATGGCGGCGCTTACGCACCAGCTTCGAGGGTTGATATGTGCGCTTCACAGGTATGCTCCAAAACTGGCGGAACAGCCAAAAGTGCCCTGATTTCAGGCCCTTGAGGGTATTCCAAAGGGGTCGAGGTTGGCGCCGGATCCAGCTCCCCGTAATTGCCTTGCGGCATAGGGGATTGGACGACGTCGGCGCTGGCCGAATTCGCTGGCGCGCATATAGGGGCAGAGCCGAGGTGAAGTCAATTGATGTTCGCTTGTCTGTGGAGGGTTTCAGCCGCGCCCGCTCCGTGCCAGATTACCCCTGCAGAGCAAGAACAAGCCCCCGATGAAAGGGGGCCGGGAGGAGACGAGAAATGACCAACGCCCCGGAGCGCCAGCCCCAACCCATCCGCCGCATCGTCACAGGCCATGATTCTGATGGCCGGGCGACTGTCCTGATCGATGAAGTGGCCACCAATACCAAGAGCTCGCGGCCGGGCCAGTTCTCGACCCTGGTCTGGTGCTCGGATGACGCCCCCGCCACGATGCCGCTGGGTCTCGACGCCGAGGATATGGGCGCCCGCCAGCTGGGCACCTATCCGCCGGAAAAGGGCACCCGCTTCATGATTGCCGAATATCCGCCCGGCAATACGCCCCGCCGCCACCGCACAGAGACCATTGATTATATCATCGTCCTGTCGGGCGAGATCGAGATGGACCTCGACGGAGACGAGAAGGTCACCATGGGGCCGGGGGATGTCATGATCCAGCGCGGCACCTACCACGCTTGGCGCAATAAGGGCCCGGACGTCTGCCGCATGGCCTTTGTGCTTCTGGATGCCGAGCCGCTGGGGATCGGCGACCCCGTCCTGCGGGGCGAGGGGGTCGGGGCCCGCGTTAAGCACGATTGAGCTAAAAGGCTTCGCATCAATGCGCCTCGCTTGCTACAAGCGGGGCGCTTTTTATTTTGAGAGGGTGAGACCCGTGAGTAGGACCGGACAGAGCATGGCCGCAGGGCCCGAGACGACAGGACGCCGCGAGGCCGTGCTGGCGCATCTCGTTGCCGCCGGTTTTGCCCGTACCGAGCCCGCCATTCTGCAGCCCGCCGCCGTGTTTCTGGATTTGGCGGGCGAGGATATTCGCGGCCGCATTTATCTGACGAGCGATGCGTCTGGCGCTGAATATTGTCTGCGCCCCGAATATACGATTCCCGTCTGCCGCGATTATCTCGGCGGCGCGCAAGCGGGAAAGCCCGCAAGCTATTCTTATCTTGGCCCCGTGTTTCGTTTCCGTGCAGGCACCGCGTCTGAACAATATCAGGCGGGCCTTGAATCTTTCGGTCGCACTGATCGTGAAGCCGCTGATGCCGAAGTCATGGTGCTGGCGCTCGAGGCCGCCGAACAGGCGCTCGGGCGCAAGCTCACTGTGCGCATTGGTGATGCGGGCCTTTTCGCGCGTTTGCTTGAAGCACTCGATCTGCCGCCTGTCTGGTTGCGCCGCATTCGTCGCGGACATGCGCTTGGCCAGGAGCTGACAAAAATTCTCGACCGCGAAGACAATGGTTCGACGGCAGATCACTCGGGCGTGCTTGCTGCTCTTGCGGGCGTTGATCGCGATGGCGCGCGCGCACTCGTGCAAGATCTCTTGTCGATTGCCGGCATCTCGTCTGTGGGTGGTCGCTCGGCCAATGAAATTGCTGAGCGCTATCTCGAGCAAGCCTCGGCGCAAGCAGGCGGCGGCGTGACGCAAGAAAAGCGTGCCATTCTGGAAAGCTTCTTGAAGATTGCAGGCGATCCGGCGAAAGCCTCGAGCGCCATGCGCAAGCTCGCCAAAGATGCCAAGCTTGATCTCAATGCCGTGCTTGATGGTTTTGATGCGCGTTTGAACTTCATTGCGGCGCGCAAGGTTGAAACCGCTCGTCTGTCCTTCTCGGCAGGCTTTGCGCGCAATCTTGATTATTACACGGGCTTCGTTTTCGAGGCTTTTGATGACAAGGGCGATGCGCGCCCCGTCGTTGGTGGCGGTCGTTATGATCGCCTGATGACAACTTTGGGTGCGAGCGCAGAAATTCCGGCCATTGGTGCGGCGATCTGGTGTGATCGTTTGTTGGCACAGGGAGGCAAGTGATGACCAATCTCGTTCTTGCTGTTCCCTCCAAAGGCCGCTTGCAAGAAAACGCCAATGCGTTTTTTGCACGCGCCGGGCTCGAAGTCGTGCGCGGTCGTGGTCTTCGTGATTATCGCGGCACGCTGGCGGGTCTTGAAGGCGTGGAAATCGCTTTTCTGTCAGCCTCTGAAATTGTCTCGCAATTGGCAGCTGGCACAGCTCACATGGGCATTACCGGTGAAGATCTCGTGCGCGAGACTTTGCCTGATGCCGATGCCAAAGTTGAATTGCTGACACCACTTGGGTTCGGTCACGCCAATGTTGTTGTGGCTGTGCCCCAAGCCTGGATCGACGTGCGCAATATGGCCGACCTTGAAGATGTCGCGGCGGCCTATCGCATGCGTCGCGGCGAGCGCATGCGGGTTGCAACCAAATATATCAATCTGACGCGCGGTTATTTTGCCGAGCAAGGTGTTACCGATTATCGCATAGTCGAAAGCCTTGGTGCGACAGAAGGTGCGCCAGCGGCGGGGCAGGCGGAACTCATCGTTGATATTACAACGACGGGCGCGACACTGGCCGCCAATGCGCTGAAGGTTTTGGACGACGGCATCATGCTGCGCTCTGAAGCCAATCTCGTCGCCTCGCTGACGGCTGATTGGAACGAGCGGACGCGCAATCTTGCGCGCGTGATTCTGGGCCGCATTGCGGCCGAAGAAGAAGCGCGCACCACCCGCGAAGTCCGCGCCAGCATTTCGGGTGATCGCGCCAAGGTTTTTGCGCAAGCCCAAAAGCTCTTTGGCGCGCAAGCCCCGCTCGGCATCGCCAAAGACGGCCCGCTGACACTCGTTGCTGCGAAAAAGAAAGTCGCCGATCTCGCAGATTGGCTTGTCTCGCAAGGCGCCGATCATGTCACGGTCGCGCAGATGGATTATATTTTCTCGTCGAAGAACGAATTGTTCGAGAAACTATCCGCGCGGATTGGTTGAGTGGTTCGCGGAGCCTCGCTCGTCAAGCGGCAAACGGCATGATCCGTTTCCTTCCTCTGCTCCTCATTGTCTGTCTTGCTGGCGCTATCTGGTCGAGCGGTCTGGCGCAAAATATTTCGCTCATGCGATTGATGGAGGGGCGTGATCTTCTGCAAGGGTTTGTTGCTGAGCGTCCCCTTCTGACCGTTTCGGCCTTTGTCGGCACTTATGCTGCCATGGTGGCGATGGCCTTTCCGGTTTCGCCCTTGCTCTCACTCACCTCAGGCTTTTTGTTCGGCCCGCTTCTGGGCACGCTATTGTCTGTGACGGGCTCAACTTTGGGTGGCGCCGTTTTGTTTCTGGCCGCGTGCACGGGATTTTCGCATCTCTTGTCCGCGCGTTTGGGCGCGCGGCTGCAAGCTTTTGCCAGCGGCTTTCGCGAAGATGCCAGCGCTTACATGCTGTTTTTGCGTGTTGCGATTATCTTCCCGTCCTGGTTTGTGAATATCGGTACAGGCCTGATCGGCATTCGGCTCTTGACGTTTCTCTGGACGACGGCGCTTGGCATTTTGCCTGTCACTTTGGCCTTTGCCTTTGTCGGGTCGGGGCTTGAAAAGGCATTAGCAGCCGAATTGGCAGCTTGGCGGGCCTGCACGGCTGCCGGAAATGGGTTGTGCAGCTTGGAAATCCACCCGCTTGCTCTTTTGCAGCCGGAATTGGTCTTTGCGCTCATAGTTCTGGCCGGCATCGCCTTGCTTTCAGTCATATTGCGGCGCCGTTGGCGGGCCCAAGGCTGATCCTCTTGCCAAGCAAAGCCGTATGAGAACCGGACATTTCACGGGGGAGGCCATCTCTCCTGTGCGGAGGTCCCAATATGGGGTAGGTTGCGCGCATGCGTGATGAGAGGCGTGATCCTTTGACGGAGCGGCTTGATCCGGCCATGAAGCCGCGTCTCGGCTTGGCCGGGCGTGTGCTTTTGCTCGTCATCGGCTTTGTCATGCTGGCCGAAATCGCGGTCTATGTTCCAGCCATCGCCTTGTTTCGCGAAAACTGGCTGCGTGATCGTTTGAGCGCGGCATCGACCGCCGTTTTGTTGCTGGACGCGACCGCCGCGCAAGTGCCTGATCGCTTGATTGACGATGCACTGCTCGCCGTGCGGGCGCGCACCATTGTTTTGAAAATGCAAGACAGCCGCCGCCTGTTGGCCGCAGGCGATCCGCCAGCGCGCATCGATGTGCGCTATGACATGCGCAATGCAAGTTTCTTCGAAGCCGTGTCGTCGGCTTTTGGCACATTGACCACACGCCGCAACCGTACTTTGGCGGTGATGGGCCCCGCCCCAGCGGGTGGAGAATATATTGAAATCACCATGGCAGAGGCACCTTTGCGCCAAGCCATGCTGGTCCATTCACGCAATCTTCTGGCGCTTTCGCTGATCATCTCTTTGATCGTTGCAAGTCTTGCGGCTTTGTCGATCAACGGTCTTGTGCTGCGCCCGATGCGCCGCCTCACCTCGAGCATTATTTCTTTTGGTGCTGCGCCCGAAGATACGTCGCGCATCATTCGCCCCTCGGGTCTGGGCCATGAAATCGGCCGCGCAGAACAAGCGCTTGCCGATATGCAGCGCGCGCTCTTGCGCGAATTGGCAGAGAAGAAAAATCTGGCGGCACTGGGTCTGGCTGTTGCCAAAGTCAGTCATGACTTGCGCAACATGTTGGCCTCCGCGCAATTGCTGTCCGACCGCTTTATCGAATCTTCCGATCCGATCGCCAAACGTCTTGCGCCCAAACTCATCGCGACACTCGACCGCGCCATTGCCTTCTGCCAATCGACTTTGACCTATGGCCGCGCGGTGGAGCGCGCCCCGAATATGCGCCCCATGGGCTTGCGCGGGGTGATCCGCGAAGCCTCGGAAGTGCTGATGCCCGAGGGTGTGAGCCGCGTCACCATTCGCAATGAGGTGCAAAAGGGCCTCATGGTGCAGGCCGATCCCGAGCATATGTTCCGTGTCTTCCTCAATCTTTTGCGTAATGCCAATGAGGCGCTGGAGACAGCTGGCCCGCAGCCTGGTCGCGCGCCGGAAATCATCATCACCGCAGTCGTGCGTAACGGCATTGTGGTGGTGGAAGTGGCCGATACGGGCCCCGGCGTACCGATGGCAGCACAGAAGCGTCTGTTCGAGCCCTTCAAGGCCTCCTCGCGGCCGGGTGGCACGGGGCTCGGTCTTGCCATTGCGGCTGATCTTGTCCGCGCTCACGGCGGCACCATTGCGCTCGTGCCCTCTGATACGGGGCTGGGCGCCACATTCCGCATCACGCTGCCTGCCGCTGAAGCGGTGAAAACGTCAGAGGATGGGGGCGTTTCCCCCAACGCCTGAGGAATTTGCCGCGCGGGGCTGAAAAAAACAGCCCCGCCTGTTGCCATCACGCAGAGGAGCGGCTACATGGAGCGCCCATGCCGCTTGACGCGGCTCGGCACGCGCCCGTAGCTCAGCTGGATAGAGCATCAGACTACGAATCTGAGGGTCAGAGGTTCGAATCCTTTCGGGCGCGCCATTCATTTCAATGACTTATCTGCTATCTAGGCTCTGTCCGTTTCCCAAAAAGATGATTTGGGAAGCATATGGGAAGCTGGATGGCTATTTTAGCGTTCGCCCTTGCGCTGGTTTGTTCAAAAAGCGGTCGCGCTAGCGCGCAATGCGTCCAGACTTTGCTGCGGACCAATAGCGGACCCGCTGGCCCCATTCGCCGTGGCCTGTGTGGGGCGTAAGGGGCTGGACCGAAAATCTCAGAAGCAACGCTACTTTGCGACCCCGGCCTTCATCGCGATGGCTGGCCTGTGGCGATCATAAAAACGGGCAACCTCGACCAGCGAATTCAAACCCAATTTATCTTTTAAGAACGACCGATACATCTTCACGGTTCGCAAAGATAAGCCAAGGCGTTTGCCAATTTCGTGTTGATGCAGGCCCTGACCCAAGAGCAACAAGACTTGGGCTTCACGCGGGGTAATAGGTAGGTTGCTGTTTGCGCCCCCAGCGTTCGAGGCGACGCACTGCAAAAGTGTATCGATGCTGTTGCGTATTTCATCTGCAGAAAAAGGCTTGAACACGAAATCGGCTGCTCCTCCTCGCCACGCTTCGATCACATCTGCTTTTTCAGCATCGCCGCTCATGAAGACGATGGGCGTTGTGTTTCCCGATTTCTTTAATGCCGACAAAACCTGAAAACCATCTATCTCTGGCAGGCGTAGATCGAGCAGAATACAATCTGCATAGCCGCCATTCTCAAGCGCAGCTAAAAAAGGCGTCGCAGTATCGAAGCAGTGAACTTCGAACTCGGGTGACAGAAGTGCATCAAGGCCGTCGCGCATATGGGGGTCATCGTCCAAGACGTAGATTTTCTGCCGCTTCATGATGAAAATCCGAGGGCAGGAAACTCAATGCGCACGCACGCTCCCCCATCTGGGTGATTAAAGGCGGATATGCTGCCCTTATGCTTTTCAATAATTTGCCGGCAAAGCCAAAGCCCAACCCCCGTGCCGTCTTCTTTCGTTGTTTGGTAAATATCGAAAAGATTTTCTAAAATATTGGCATCAAAGCCATGGCCGTGATCACGAACCATAACCGAAACTCTGTTTCCGTCGTCGGCTAGAATTATTTCAATATGATTGCTTTGGCTTCTTTGTCCTGCTTCTTCTGCATTCTCTATGAGATTGAAAAGCACTTGTTGGATTTGAACCGGATTGCCGACAATCTGGGAATGTATATGACCTGAAATGAAGATGTTCCTTTGAGATCCCGTTTCTGAGAATTCGATCAGGTTTGTGACTTCTCTACATAGAGAGGCGAGATTTATTTTCTCCAACTTTTCCCCGGTGCCAAATAGCGACCGGAGATTGCTGACAACACCAGACAGATGGCTAAGAATATCAGTCACTTTTTCGAGGCTGTGAAAAGCTTCCGGCGTAACTGGCTGGTGAAGAAGTTTTTTTCTCAGAGCCTCTGCTTGTAAGGAGGCGCCCGTCAACGGCTGGCTGAGTTGATGTGCTAGAGAGCTTGCAAGCGCGCTCACACTGAGGCGCCGGTTGGAGGCTGCAAGCTGTTGCAAGAGCATCTCCCGCTCGTGGAGTGTTTTAATCAAATTCTTATTGAGCCTGTTTTCTGTTGCATGGGGCGACGCCCACGTCATCCAGACGGACTGATAGCAATAAGAACGAAATATAAGCAGTGTCAGCATCACCGCGACCAAGATCATATTCGATGATCCGCCCTGAGTTGGTGTAATCGTGGTGCCTAACAGGAGTAGCGCAAGGCGTATTAAGCTGATGGCCAAGAAAAACGTCTCGACGTATTTCAACATTTTCCAGAATGGCGCATCTCTCAAGTTCGGATCCTGCGTTCTGGTACAGATCCAGATCGCTGATGCGTTAACGCTGGACAGCAAAATGAGATATAAAGCCAAATGCACGTCCGGATAGGTAAAGCGTATCGCTTCAAGAGCAGCACAGGGAAAAAAGATGAGGGCTTGCATCGCGGCAAAATGCTTTGGCCTGTGATTTTTAGAGAGAGCTTGAAGGCTGTAAACAAAGCTTACCTCTGAAAAAAAGTAAAAGGGGGTGACGACAAATACCGCGTAAGATGCCCC
>CANGBX010000008.1 GCA_947452455.1 Beijerinckiaceae bacterium | reverse complement strand
GCAATTGATCGGCCGTCCGTTTGAAGAAGAAACGCTCTTCTCAGTCGCTGAAGTGATTGAACAGGCGGCGGGCCGCATGTCCCTGCCGAAAGCTTGGTGGTGAGCCAGATGAATACGACCGCGAAACCATCCAAATATCTCAAGGGCGCTACTGGCGAGTGGGAGATTGTCGTGGGCATGGAAATCCATGCGCAGGTCACATCCCATTCCAAATTGTTCTCCGGCGCCTCGACCGCTTTCGGTGGCGATCAGAACAGCCATGTCTCGCTCGTCGATGCAGCCATGCCCGGCATGTTGCCCGTCATCAACGAGGAATGTGTCAAACAGGCGATCCGCACGGGCCTTGGCCTGCGCGCGCAGATCAATCACCGCTCCGTGTTTGACCGGAAGAATTACTTCTATCCGGATCTGCCGCAGGGCTATCAGATCAGCCAGTTCAAAGATCCGATCGTGGGCGAGGGCGAAGTCATCGTCGATGTGACGCCCACAGAGCAGATCAAGGTCGGCATTGAGCGTCTGCATCTGGAGCAGGATGCGGGCAAGTCGCTCCATGACCAGTCGCCCAATGAAAGTTTCGTCGATCTCAACCGCTCAGGCGTGGCTCTGATGGAGATTGTCTCCAAGCCCGACATCCGCTCGGCAGAAGAGGCGCGTGCCTATGTGTCGAAGCTGCGCACCATCCTGCGTTATCTGGGCACTTGCGATGGCAATATGGAAGAGGGCAGCCTGCGCGCTGACGTGAACGTGTCCGTGCGTCGCCCCGGTGGTCCGCTCGGCACACGCTGCGAGATCAAGAACGTCAACTCGATCCGCTTCATTGGTCAGGCTGTCGAGGTTGAGGCGCGCCGTCAGATCGCCATCCTTGAAGATGGCGGCAAGATTGATCAGGAGACCCGCCTGTTTGATCCCGGCAAGGGCGAGACGCGCGCTATGCGCTCGAAGGAAGAAGCGCATGACTATCGCTACTTCCCCGATCCCGATCTGCTGCCGCTTGAATTCGATCAGGCCTATGTGGATGCGCTGGCTTCAGGTTTGCCGGAATTGCCGGACGACAAGCGCGCGCGCTTCATCAAGGACTATGGCCTGCCGCCCTATGATGCGGGTGTGTTGGTCATGGAGCGCGAGTCCGCGGATTACTTTGAAGAGGTTGCTCGCGGTCGCGATGCCAAGATCTCGGCGAACTGGGTGATCAACGAGCTCTTCGGTCGTCTGAACAAGGAAGGCAAGACGATTGCGACCTCGCCGATCTCCGCAAAACAGCTCGGCGCGATTGTCGATCTGATCTCTGCCAACACCATCTCCGGCAAGATCGCGAAAGATCTGTTCGAGATTGTCTGGAGCGAAGGTGGTGACCCCAATACCATCGTCGAACAGCGCGGCATGAAGCAGGTGACCGACACCGGTGCGATTGAAAAAGCCGTTGATGAGATCATCGCAGCCAATCCGGATAAGGTTGAGCAGGCGAAAGCGAAGCCGACAATGCTTGGTTGGTTTGTTGGTCAGGTGATGAAACAGACCGGCGGAAAAGCGAATCCGCAGTCGGTCAATGACCTCCTCAAACAGAAATTGGGGATCTGAATCGGACGCATATCGGGAGGTGTGATTCTCTCGATTTGCGCGATTCGCATCGCGCCGCGGTCTCCGCGGCGCTTTTTTTTTTGAAAAAAAATGCATTTCGCAAAATTTTTTTTTGATGCTCATTAGAGGTCTCATACGTCTCTTGCAAGGATGTTTGCGCCCGCCTCATGCGCGCCCTCATGAGCCGTGGAGAGGACACATAAAAATCCAGTCTGAGGTCTTTTTGGGCTTGACAAGAATCGAGCCCCGAATCGGATGGTTTATTCTTGGTTAACGGCGGTTCGAAACAAAAAGTCCCCTAAAATTGGGCATTTCTTCGTGGGCCCTCAGCGGGATGGGGGTGTGGTGGGGTCTGTGCCGGCCCTGATTGGGCACCTCATTGGTCGCTTGTGCGGGGCCATGAGCTTGATGATCAGCAACGACAAAATCATGTCGGAAGAAGCGTTCAATCGAGTTGCACGAATGCTTGGATCGCGATGGTCTTGCACGCTCATGAGTGGGTCGAAAACGAGTCATTTGCCAAACAGACACTTGCACCACTCGTTAACGGAGCTACTTTATCCACGCCTCATGCCGGTACTGACTTTCTTTCGCCGGCGGACAAAATCAGAGGGGACCTCAGATGGCTAAGGCAACAACGAAGCGTAAGCCGGCTGCGAAGAAGACCGCGGCCAAGAAGACTGCCCGTAAGGGCGCTGCCAAGAAGGGCGCTCGCAAGACCGCCAAGAAGGCTGCTAAGAAGACTGCCAAGAAGGCTGTCAAGAAGACTGCCAAGAAGGCCGTCAAGAAGACTGCCAAGAAGACTGCTAAGAAGGCCGTCAAGAAGACTGCCAAGAAGGCCGTCAAGAAGACTGCTAAGAAGGCTGCTCGTAAGCCTGCCAAGAAGCGCGCTGTGCGCAAGGCGAAGGCCGCTCCGGCCGCTGCCTAATTCTTGGTGCCTGTCGCAAGACAGGGTCAGGAACAGCTGTAAGACACGATCGCCTCTGTGGTGGTCGTGTCAGCAGCAGGATGATCAGCAGTTCACTCTGCATTCATTCGAGACGCCTCTCTCGTCCCATCGCGGATCGGAGAGGCGTTTTCGTTTTGGCGGCACGGCACCGCAAAATGCCCATAAACCCATGCGGCAGAGCTCTATCTGCGCCGGGCCTTTTCTCTCTTCATGGATGGTTTGAGCCTCGCGGCTTGCTTTAGCGCGCGTCGGCGGCGTCGATTGCGCCAGGCACAGCAGGGCTGTCGGCCTTGCGCAGCTCTTTCAGCAGGCCCTTGCGCTTCGCGTCCGGGTAATAGCCGCTCATATAGAGGCGACGCGCCTTCTCTTCATTGCCACCGGAGATGATCCAGGCATTAGCCAGATAGGGCATGGCATAGGTCAGATTGGTTTTGGCATCCAACAGACCCGGAATATCACCACCATAACCCATCGACTTGGCGGTCGGCAGGCTGACCTGCATCAAGCCGAAATGGGCTTTCGCCTTGAGTGTCGGATTGTAGCGGCTCTCCTGCTGGACGATGCGGTGCGCGAGGCGCAAGGGCACACCATGGTAGCGCGCATAATCTTCGATCATGCTGTGCAGCGGTGATGTGCTATTGCGTTCGCTCTCATCAGCAGGTGCACGACGTGGAACGCGCGTGACTGTGACTGCCGGCTCATCATCAGCAGGAAGTGCATCGAGAAAATCAGGACGCGGAATAGGAAGCGGAACACGCGCAGGCATGATTGCGACTTTTGTCGAAAGAGGCGGCGCATCATTCGCAGACGCATCACTGAGAACATCGACATCAACAGTGACACGACCAAGCCGTGCGGGGCGCGCAATCGGCAATGGCACAGGATCAGGCAGTGAAGCGACTTGCACGGGGGCAGGGGTCGCCTCGACCTTCTGAGCCACTTCATCGAGCGGGGCCGCATCAAGCCAAGTCGGGCGTGGAACAGGAAGGGGCACGCGTTCCATCGCAGTCATGGCTTGAGCCATCACTGGAATCGAAAGCATCAGGGCCGCAGCTCTCACTGCGCGCGTCTTAGCTTTGGAACGGACCATTAAATCTCCTCGGGGGCCGAGCTGGTGGCGGGAGTGCCGTCAACTTCCCCGGGGCATGTGGCAGGCCTCAACACGGCTTGCCTCAGTCGATTAAACGCGGGGGGCCTTTTCAGCCCCCTCCGACTTGCCCTATTGGTGAATCAGTTGCGACCTTGTCGGCCGCAATTGTGGCAACAAGGGGGCAAATCTGCCTGTTTTGTCTCTGCTGCGCCCGGAATGAGAAATGTTGGATCAGAAGAAGAACGCGATGAAGCCGAAAACGCGCACAGCTTTGGATGCGGTTCGTCCCTATAAGTGGCGCATAGGCCTGACTTATGCGCTCACCTTCATCGAAGACTTGCTCGAGCTTTCTTATCCATGGGCAACTGGCGTGGCGATTGATGGGCTCATGTCGCATGATTTTCATCATGCGCTGCCGATCGTCTTCGCTTGGGCGGCTCGGGCCTCCATTGGCTGCTTCCGCCAGATGTATGACACGCGCGTCTATACGCAGGTCTATAATGATATTGTCGAAGACACGATCATCCGTCAGCGTACGGCGGGGATTGAGGCCACCTCTGTGGCCGCGCGCTCGGCTATGTCGCGCGAATTCGTCACCTTCTTCGAGATCGATGTTCCCGTCGTCATCACCTCGCTGATCCATATCTTTGGCTCAGCCATTATTCTCTTCTGGTACGACATGACGATTGGCGCTTTGGCGGCGCTTCTCTTCATACCGGTCTATCTGGTCAATAAAGTCTATGTGCGCGTCACGTCGCGGCTCAATCAGGAGCTCAATGACCAGCTCGAAAAAGAAGTGGTCTTCATTGAGCGGTACAAGCGCGAAGAAGTGCGTGAGCATTTTACAGCCGTGCGCAATTGGCGCGTGAAGCTCTCCGATGCAGCAGCCTTTAATTGGACCATTATCGAAGTTCTGTCGATTTTAGTCTTTATTGCCATCCTTTTGCGCTCGACAGTTCTACCGGAAAGCGAGACGGGCGATATCTTCGCTATTCTCGTTTATGTCTGGCGTTTGATGGAAGGGCTCGATCATGTGCCCACCATCGTCCAGCAATTGACGCGACTGCGCGATATTTCCCGGCGCATCAGCCAAGGCGCGAGCTTGGAAGATGTGTCAGAGGCGATTGAAGAGACCGAGCCGGACGAAAAGCCGCTCTAGAAAAGCTCAAGCAAGCTTTTCGCTGAAAGATGTAAATCAGTGCTGGCAAAAAGGTTTTATTGTTTTACGATGCGTAAGGGACAGGCTGGTGCAAGTGGCAAGGCACCGGTTTGGCCAGAATATATTGCCTGACATGATTTTTCCGCGCTGATCGCAGATACGGTTTGTTTTCAATCACCTGATCGGTCCTTCGTACCCGTTTCTGCAATAGGCATGCTCCTTGGCAATGAGCGTACCGCATTAGCCTGTTGATCAAGGTTGCGTGAGAACCGGCTCTGTCTCACGCGGTCGTGACCCGAAAGGCCGCGTGGAGCGTCCCGCGCGACTTCCAGAGCGAGCAACGGCCTGCTTATCATTTAGCCCATGCTCGACCCGTTAAATGGGCGCCAAGGGAAGAAGTGAATGACCGGGACGCCTTCCGAGCATCGTCTTGAGATGGCTGAGGAGAAACGATCGCATCTCTTGCGTTCTTTCATCCAGTTTGCAGGCGGCTACTGGCGCGGCGCGACGGCCCGTGCGGCCTCGCTCCTCACTTTGGGCCTCGTCGGCTGTCTGATCGTCAAACTTGTTGTCGATGTCGGGATGAACCGGTGGAACCGCTGGTTCTTCGATGCGCTGGAGCGCCATGATACGGGCGGGGCAGCGCTGGCCGCCTTTGCCTTTCCGCTGCTCGTCTTCTGCGTGGCGGCCGTTGGCGTTGGTATTCTGATCTGTCGCGAGAAGCTTCAGGTGCGCTGGCGTGAATGGTGCACCACGCGCTTGCTTGCCCGCTGGCTCTCAGGGCAGCGCTTTTACCGCATGCGCATTGCCCGCAACGGGCTCCCCAACCCCGAATATCGCATATCGGATGATGTGCGTATGGCGACTGAGCCATTGACCGATTTTGCCATCGGTCTTCTGACGGCGGTGCTGACGGCCTCCACTTTCGTGGTGATCCTCTGGACAGTCGGTGGCGGCTTGGACATCGCCTTTGGCGGGCGTGAATTTCATATCCCCGCATTCATGGTGATTGGCGCGCTGGTCTATGGCGTGGTCGTGTCTGCCTTCATGCCCTTGGTCGGCGGCGGGCTATCGGGCGCTGTGGCGTCCCGCAATGAGGCGGAGGCGCGGTTCCGCGCCGAAATGATGGCCATGCGCGAAAATGCCGAAGCCATTGTGCTGACGCAGGGCGAAGACCATGCGCGTCGCCAGCTGTCGAGCACTTATAGCGCGCTGGCCTCCAAATGGATGCGGGTGGTGAGACAACATGCGCGCATCACCTGGCTCACCAATGGCAATGCCGCCATGGTGCCTGTCTTTCCGCTGGTGCTGGCCGCGCCAAAATATTTGGCGGGTGACTTGTCTCTGGGCGAAGTCATGCAGCTCGCCTCAGCCTTCGTGCAGGTGCAAATCGCGATTGGCTGGCTGATCGATAATTATTCGCGCGTGGCGGAATGGTCGGCCTCAGCCCGCCGCATTGTGGAATTGAACGAAGCCATGGCCGATGCGGACAGTAGCGAGCAGGATGGCGTCCCATTGATCAAGCGCCCGAAGGTCGCGGTGGATGCGGTTGAGCTGCATGAATTGCGCTTGATGCGCCCGTCCGGCGAAATCGTCATTGAACGCGCGCATGCGCGTTTCGAACCGGGGGACCGGATCATTGTCAGCGGCGCAGCCGGTGTTGGCAAATCAAGTCTGCTGCGCTCGCTTGCCGGACTTTGGCTCTGGGGCGAGGGCGAAATCCGCGTGCCGCATGGCAAGCAAGTGTCTTACGTCGCCGCCAATCCCTTTTTGCAGGCGGGGCGGCTCAGCGACATTATCTGCTTCCCGCGCGGGCTGGAGGCCTACTCGACGGCCGCCTGTTTGCGAGCACTCGAAATCTGCGGTGCAGACCATTTGGCTGAGCGGCTCGATGAAGTCGACCACTGGGAGCATGTGCTCTCGGCCAGTGAGAAGCAGCGCGTGGCTTTGGCGCGTCTGATCGTAACCCGGCCGGGCATTGTCATTCTGGAAGATGCTTTTTCTTGTTTCGGCCCCGCCGAGCAAATCGATCTGTTTGATCGCGTCGCGCAATATTTGCCGGCAGCGATCCTCATCACCACCGGCGGGGCCGCAGGCCTTGCCGATCTCCATTCGCGCCGTTTCGTCTTGGAAAGGGACGATGCGGGCGAAGTCCGACTCACCGAACGCGGCGCCGATATTCAAGGCGTTCGGGGAGGCTTGCCTGTCATAGGGGTCGTCAAATGAATGAGCATGTGAATCGTAAATTGCATTTTTGGGACGCCGTGTGGGATTTGCAGGTTGAGACCTGTCCCTGTGACGTTCATTTCTGTGACTGGATTGAGAAGCAGGGCATCACAGATGCGTCGATTTTCCATTTCGGCACAGGCAGCCACCACATTGTCGGCATTCGTCAGGCAGAGAACCACAGCAACAATTGCGTTTATGGGATTACAGCGAGCCCCGGCGAATATGATACATTCGTCAAACTCGCCATTGATCGCCCGGAAGTCGAAAAGACTTATAAGGCTTTCTTCGGTGATATTTATCAGCTCGAAGAGCGTCTGCTCCCGCAATTCGATGTGGTGTCGCTGTTCCACCTCTGTGAATTCCGTAATGAGCGCAATGATCTCTACGGCGCTCTCACGGACCGCGAAGTGACCGATATGCTCACGCATAAGACGCGTTCGGGCGGCTATATCCTTTTCTACACCAAGTCCTTTGCCTTCGACACGGCTGAGTCCACGGTGATCCAGCAATGGGAAAAGGAAAGCAGCGTCGAAAAGGTCGGCATGTTTGAAACGCTGCTTGTCTACCGCAAGAAATAAACAGCTCGGTTGATGCTTGGCTTTGGCGCCAGGCGGTCGCGCCTCTCTCTCTGCTCAAATGAGCGGAGGGAGAGCGGGGTCGCCGGCGCCAAACGCTTATTCACGCATGGTCTGTATGAATATGCACATGTTCGTGCATATGCGGATGGCGATGCAAGACAGCCGGTTCGAGTTGCCCGTTTTTCATGAGCAAAGCGCGGCTCGCCAAACGGTCGAGCACGGGGCGGTCATGCGAAACGATGATCATGCCCACATCAAGAGAGTTCAGAATTTCAACGAGCTTCTCGACATGATGCGCATCGAGCGAGTTGGTTGGCTCGTCCAGCAGCAGAACGTCCGGGTCCATCGCCAGAATCGCGGCTAGACAGACGAGGCGCTTTTCGCCGCCCGATAATTTGCGCGTCACGCGGGGCCCAAGAGCCGAGAGGCCAAGCCGTGCCAAAGTGGCGCGCGCCTTGTCCATGGCTTCGTCTTCTGAAAAACCTTGGTTGAGCGGACCGAAGGCGACATCTTCGACCACGCTTGGACAGAACAGCTGATCATCCGCATCCTGAAAGAGATAGGCAGCACGCAGGCGCACTTCGCGGAAATCATCTTCTGATTGGCGCGCGCGACCAAATGCTTCAATGCTGCCGCCGGAGAGTTTTTGCAGGCCGATCAGAGCGCGCAAAAAAGTTGTTTTGCCTGCCCCATTCGAGCCGATGACGGCCAATCGCTCGCCGCGTTCCAGATACATGGACACGCCATCCAGCACGCGCGCACCTTCACGCTCGACAATGACATTTTTCATTTCGATCAGATGTGTCATGCAAAGCGATCCAGAATGATAAGCGCTGCAAGGGCGCAGCCGAGCGCAAAGAGAAAAGCAAAATCAACGAAGCCGAGCGCGCGTGTGCTGCGCAGCGGGAATTTGCCCGAAAAGCCTCGGCAGCGCATGCTTTCTTCCACGCGTTCGGCGCGCTCCATCGAGCGCACCAGCAACATGCCGGTGAAATTGCCGTAAGCACGCCATGTGCGCAGATCAAGACGGGGCGCAAAGCCGCGCGCACGCATGGCTTCCATGAGGCGCGCGCCTTCTTCCCGAAACAGGCTTTGGTAGCGCACCAGAAACAGCAGAATATGGACAAGGCGCGCAGGCACACCAAGCGAGGCCAAACCACGGCCCAACCGCACAGGCTCTAATGTGGCAAGCAAAGCCATTGTCGCAATGACCGCCGCATTGACCTTGAGCACAATGGCAAGAGCGCGCATCAAGCCTGTCTCTGAAAGCGCGAGTGGGCCGATTGCGATGAGAGTGCGGCCCTCCATCGTCAATGGCAACAGGATCAAAAGCACGACCATAAAGCCTTCGACATGCGCCAAGCGATGCAGCATGTCGCGCCAATTCACCTCCGCCAGAATGGCGAGCGCAATGGCTGCCAGCACCATGCCGATCTGGCCTGTTGTGCGCGTCATCGACACAGCGGTGAGCACGCAGACAAGAGCGCTGATGATGCGCGAGCGGGGATCAAGCCGCGTGATGACGAGGGACGGGGCTTCGGTGAGGCGTGCGAGGCTCACGGCTTTTTCTCCCGACGGCGCGCTTGCGCCCAGAGCGAGAGGCCTGCGAGGCCGATGATCATGCCGATGCCGCCCATAATATCATTGAAACGCGTGCGTCCTTCAGCTGCCTCATAGGCTTCGATCAGCGGGCGCATCTGGCGCGCGACAGCCGCATCAACAATGCGCTCGATTTGTGCGGCGCTGATGCTGCCAGCAGGCGCACTTTCATCATCGTCGGCCGCATCCGTTGCATCAGCAGAGAGCCCAGCGAAACGTTTGGCATCAATGGTCGTATCCGCCACGTGGCCATCACCCGTATTGGCGACAAGGCGATAGGTCTGCACGCTGGGGGTTTTCCAGCTATACGCGCCCTTTGCATCCGTGCGCAGCGCAGCCACTTCTTTGCCGTTGGCATCCGTGATGCGCAGATCCGCATCTTGCGCGCGGCTGCTGCCCACAAAGAACGCATAGCCGGAGATCGTGCCGTCTTCGAGCGTGGCAAAAAGCTTCAGGCGATGCGCTTCAGCCCCGCTCATCATGAGCGACAGTGCCAAGAGTGGTAGAAGCGCGCGCCAGACCTTCATGCAGCACCCGCCAGCAATTCGGGCTTCACGCGTTTCACGAACGAAATGCAGAAACCGCCGACGAAACCTTCAACCAGCATGAGCGGCAGATAAGTGGCGATCATCACGCGTGCCGACAGCATGTAATCGGCAGAGGAGAGTGCGAGAGAGGCCGCCACCATCAGGCCTGTTAGGCCCACACACAGCGCGCTGGCAATTCCTGCGATCAAGGCTGCGCGTGCCGGTGTCGCGCGCTGAACCATGGGCGCAACAAGGGCGCCAATCACAGCCCCCGGCAAAGCAATGTTGACAATGTTCACGCCCAACGTCGTCAGGCCACCAAAGCCGAACATGACCGCTTGCAAAAGCAGCGCTACGCAGACGGCCGGAAAAATCGCTGTGCCCAAGACAATGCCCATCAATCCGCCAAGCAGCAGATGAATACTTGATGGGCCAACGGGCAGAGCGAAAAGCGAAAGCGCAAAAAATCCCGAGGCAAGAATGGCGGTGCGCGGAATATCCTCGTCGCCGATTTTCTTCAAACCCAGTGCGACAGCGCCAACAGCAATCACGCCGCCGCCGACCAGCACAGGAAGAGACAAAACGCCGTCAGGAATATGCGCCAATTTATTTGCCTCGCGCCGCGGGGCGTGCGCCCGTCATGTCGGTCGCTTTCACCCAGATGAGACCGCCGAGTTCTGTCTTGGCGTCTTTTCCGTCAGGTGATTTGGCGGGCTTGTCATCTTCGATCAGCGCAGCAAAGCCCCACCATCCGGCGCGCGGCATGGCGTAAGCAAAAGTGCCATTGGCATCGGCTTTGATGACTTGCGTGATGAAAGCATCATTTGGGGCTTTCACTGCACCATCATTCACATATTCCACTTCGACTTCTGCGAAGGGCACGGGCTTGCCGTCTTTCAGCACGACACCGCGGAAGAGATTGCCGGTCCACAATCCTGTTGGGCGCGTGAGCGGTTCAATCTCGACAGGCAGGCCGATCTTTTCATCCCAGCCTTTGCCTGACGCAAAGCCATCCACCACGACCTTGGCGTAATGGACGATGTATTTGTTTTCCGCTGGCTCCCAGTAGGGCTGTGGCTCGACAAAGAAAATCGCCGTGCCGGGTTCTTTCAGCTCATGCGTGAGAGACCATGCACCCGCACCTTGCTTCTTCACTGCCTTCAGAGAAGCCGAGAGATCAATCGTCTTGCCGCCGATCAGCGCGCCCACGCGCTTAGGTTTTTTCATCTCCATCACCGGCCCACCCTCCATCGGATGGGTGAAGACGAGATCAAGGCTCACCTTGCCGCCATCAGGCAGCACATCATCGGAGGGCAGGATTTCCTGAAAATGGGCGGCGGCGGGAAGGGCATGGATCGCCAGCAGGCCCGTCAAAACAGCCGCAAGTGCCTGTTTCTTCGAAAACTGCATGACCTCTCCCTTTGTTATGAAATTTTGGAGAGTTTTACATAAAGATCGACCAAAGGCGCAAGCGCAAATCCCCTTTGGTCAGCAAAAAGGCGCGGGTTTTGGCCCGCGCCTTTGGATTTTTGGCTCTGTGCGAGGTGATCAGGCCGGATTTTCGGCCTCATCACCGCCGCCGCGCTTCTTGAGCAGATAGCCCAGCACGACGACAAAGACCGCGCCGATGCCACCCAGAGCCAGTTCCAACGTATGTTCGGAAATGCCGCCGATATAGGGCTGGATGGCTGGCTCGGAAGCGATGAGTTCGCCCGCCACAAAGCCGAGCAAGGCGCCGCCGACCCAAACGAGCCACGGGAATTTCTCGATCATTGTAATGACGAGCTGTGCACCAAAGACGATCAGCGGGATCGAAATGCCCAAGCCAATGATCACAAGCAGATTGGAATCTTTGGCGACCGCTGCAATGGCGAGAACATTGTCGAGCGACATGACCATGTCGGCAATCGCCACAATGCGCACCGCCTGCCAGATGTTGCCTGCTTCCGCGACATTGGTCTCATCAGTTTCATCGGTCAGTAGTTTAACCGCGATCCAGAGCAACAAAAGCGAGCCGCCCAAACGCAGCCACGGAATAGCCAGCAGCGAGACAACAAGCAGAGTGAAGATAATGCGCAACACAATGGCCACGCCCGCGCCCGCAACAATGCCGATGGTGCGGCTCTTGGGTGGCAGCCCGCGGCATGCCAGCGCGATCACGACGGCATTGTCTCCGGAGAGCAGAATATTGATCCAGATGATCTGCAAAAGCTGGATCATGAATGTGCTGACTTCAGCGTTCATTTTCGTTTCTTCCTGTACAGGCTCTGCTTGGCAGAATAACCGCACCGATTACAAATGCGAAACCCTCAGTTTCCCATCAGGTGATTGTGATTTTTGAACAAGCCTCCGATGCCAGAATGCCGCGCTCAAGTCTAGGAGAGGGGCCCATCACGGCCCCGTGATCGGTTCTTTTTCCTCAATCAAGCGGCCATAGCGTTGCGCCATCCAGGCGCAGACCATGAGCTGGATTTGGTGGAAGATCATCAAGGGGAGAATGACGATGCCTGCTGCGGCGCCTGGAAACAGCACATTGGCCATAGGCACGCCGCTGGCCAGCGTCTTTTTCGAACCGCAAAAGACGATGGTGACTTCATCGGGCTTGTCGAAGCCGAAGGCGCGCGCAGCCATCGTGGTGATCAGCAGCACCACGCCGAGCAGCAAACTATCAAGCAGCAGCAATGTGACCAGATCATTCACAGCCAGCCGCTGCCAAATGCCGTTCACCACAGCGGCGCTGAAGGCCGAATAGACGACCAGCAGAATGGAGCTGCGATCTGTCATCGACAGGATTTTCTTGTGCTTCAGCACGAAGCCGCCAATTTTGGGACGCAAGATTTGACCGGCGATGAAAGGCACCAGCAATTGCAGCACGATTTTGCCAATAGCTGTGAGATCAAAACCCATCTCGCCTTTGGCTGAGAGCAAGAGCCCTACCAGCAGCGGCGTGATGAAAATGCCGAGCAGATTGGAGGCGGTCGCAGCACAAATGGCGGCAGGCACATTGCCTTTGCCGATGGACGTAAAAGCAATGGATGATTGCACCGTCGAGGGCAGGGCGCAGAGAAACAGCATGCCGACCCACAAAGTCTCCGACAGGAGATTGGGTGCCAGCGCGTGCAGTGCAATGCCAAGCAACGGGAAGAGCACAAAGGTGCAGCCAAGCACCAGCACATGCAGGCGCCAATGGGTGATGCCGCCGATCACGGTCTCGCGCGCCAGCCGCGCGCCCTGCAAAAAGAACAGCAGGCCAATGGCAATATTGGCGATGATGTCCACCGCCACGGCGGCGTTGCCGGAGGCTGGCAGAAAGGCGGCCAAGGCGACCACGCCAATCAGGGCGACGAGGAAAGGATCGGGAATGAGGCGGTTCAACATGGGAAGTTTGTAAGGGGCGGGTCCAGCCCCAGCAAGGCGGGGCTTTTGCAAAGGCGCCTTCATCCCAATAAAAAGGAGAGGTGCTCCGGAATCGGGGGCGCCAATCGCTTCAAGAGCTCAAGGGTCGAGGAAACAGAATGGCGTTGAAACGGCCGACGACACGCTTTCGCGAACTCATCGCGCGCAAGCAAATCACCATGATCCCTTCCGTGGGCGATGCCTTTTCTGCGCGGCTCATCGCGCATGAAGGATTTGAAGCGCTCATGAGTTCGGGCAATGCCTCATCCGCCATGAAGCTCGGCATGCCCGATGTGGGCATTATGACTTTGGCTGAAAATGCCGCCAATGCAGGCGCGATGGCGCAGGCCAGTGGTCTGCCGGTTTTTGCTGATGCGGATACCGGCTATGGTAATGCACTCAATGTGCGCCGCACCATTATGGAATTCGAGCGTGCTGGTGTGGCCGCCATCATGATCGAAGATCAAGTGAGCCCCAAACGCTGCGGCATGCTGGAAGGCAAGCGCGTCATTTCTTCCGCAGAAATGGAAG
Organism: Beijerinckiaceae bacterium; assembly: GCA_947452455.1. GTDB lineage: Bacteria > Pseudomonadota > Alphaproteobacteria > Rhizobiales > Beijerinckiaceae > Terripilifer. Next base: position 136,159 of record CANGBX010000008.1, on the reverse strand, counting down.
GTAAAGTCAAAGCCGCTGTCGATGCACGGCTTGATGATGACTTTGTCATTTGCGCCCGGACCGATGCACGTGCTGTGGAAGGTTTGGCTTCCGCGATCAAACGTGCGCAGGCCTATCAAAAGGCGGGTGCGGATGTGATCTTCATCGAAGGGCCAAAAACCATCGGAGAGGCAGAAGAGATCGCCCGCGCGATTGATATCCCGCTTCTCTATAATGTGACGCCGACCGGCAGCGTGCCGCCGCTTGATGTGAAGACATTGGAGCGCATCGGCTTTCGTCTTTTGTCCTGCTCGGTCTGCATGCTGCTCGCAGCGCTTCCCTCGATGCAGAATTTTCTGCGGGTTTTGAAAGAGACGGGCGATGTGGCCAAGGCCAGCGTCGGGGCCGCACCCATGAGTGATTATCTGGATATTCTGCGTCTGGCCGATTGGCAGGCGCGGGAAGCCAAATTCACCCCGCCCGCATCCGGCGAAGATTGATCTGCGTAAGTTGAAACAAGGCCGCTCCCTCCCCATGCAGCGGCCAAAGGAGGAAAAATGAAGTCTTGGATGAAAGGTCTGGCGCTGGCCGCCACCGCACTCTCAGCTTTTATTGCTCGTCCCGTGCAGGCGCAGGATGTCTATGCCGGCAAAACGCTCACCGTGATGGTGGGTCTGGCGGCCGGTGGTTCGGCTGACACTTTGGTGCGACTCTTCGTGCCGCATCTGAAAAAGCATATTCCGGGCGATCCCTCGATTGTCGTGCAGAATATGCCGGGCGCGGGTGGCGTGCTCGCTTTCAATTACATCTACGAAAAGGCGCCGAAAGACGGCACGCAGATCATCTTCTCTTTGTGGGATCCGCTGGCGCAGGCGCTTGGCAATCAGGGATTGCGTGCGCGCTATGATCAGTTTCCCTATCTGGGGGGCATTTCTGATGTGCGCGTGAATTATATGCGCATTGATGCGCTGGAAGGCTCGAAAAAGCCTGCTGATATTATGAAGGCAAAAAACATTATCGTTGGCGCTTATGGCACGACCGATCTGTCGGGCATTCTCGCACATCTCTCGCTGAAGGCACTGGGTGTGCCGCATAAGGTGGTGTCGGGCTATCGCGGAGGCGCTGATGTGTTCTTGGCGCTGCAACGTGGCGAAGTGAATTTCCATAACACCAGCCTTGCAACTTTCCGGACGCGCTCGAAGGGTTTCATCCAATCGGGTGAGGGCATGGGCTTCTCTTACCTCGTCGCCTCAAGCGACAAGGGGGACTATGCGCGCCGCACCGATGTAACTGACATGCCAGCCTTTCAGGATCTCTATAAGGAGATCCATGGCAAGCTGCCGGAAGGCCCATTGTGGAATGCGTTCAATTGGACCGTCCAGCAATTTGGTGATCTTGCCTATGTGGGGCTCGCCCCTCCCGGCACGCCGGAGCCTGCTTTGAAAATCTTGCGCAAGGCGATTGCTGACACGATGAATGATAAGGAATTCATCGCAGAATCCGTTCAGCGCAATGGTCTGCCTTTTGAATATGTGGACGACAAGGAAGCAACCAAAGTGTTCAAGGCGCTCTCTGGTGCTTCGCCTGAAATCATTTCCGCGCTGAAAGACAGTATGGAAGCGATGGGCGCGAAATAATGAGCCAGCAGGGCCGCACTCTTTTCGACAAGATCTGGGAACAGCATCTGGTGGGTCGACGGTCCGATGGGCGTGAGCTCATCTATATTGACCGCCATGTGCTGCATGATCTGCATGCGCCGCATGCTTTTGGCAAACTCGCGCAAGCGGGTCGTCAAGTGCGCCGCCCTGACCTCACATTTTCGATGCAGGATCATTCCGTCTCGGTGCAGCCGGGGCGCACGGATGACACTTATGCAGAAGGTGCGGCCTTTGTGCGCGCCATGCGTGAAGGCTCGCGCAAGAACAATGTGCGTGTGTTTGATTTAGGTGATCCTGATCAAGGCATTAGCCATGTGGTTGCACCCGAACTCGGTCTTGTCTTGCCGGGTGCGACACATGCGGTGCCCGATTCACATGCTTGCACGGTTGGTGGTCTTGGCGCTCTGGCCTTTGGCTGCGGTACGACCGAGCTTGAGCATATTCTGGCCACGCAAGTGGTGACGCTGTTTCGTCCCAAACGTTTGCGCGTCAATCTTCTGGGCTCACTCGGTGCGGATGTGGCGGGCAAGGATGTGGCACTTGCCGTCATCGCCAAACTTGGTGTGGCGGGTGGGCGCGGTTTTGCAATCGAATTTGCAGGCCCTGTTGCGCGCGCTTTGCCGGTCGAAGGTCGCCTCACGCTTTGCAATCTCACCATTGAAATGGGTTCGCGCTCAGGCTTTGTCGCGCCCGATGAGGCGGTCTTCAACTGGATCAAGGGTCGTCCCTTTGCGCCCGATGGCGCACAATGGGATCAGGCGCTCACCTATTGGCGCACACTTTTTACAGATGCGGATGCAATCTTCGACAAAGAGCTGGATGTCGATTGCAGCCATTTGGCGCCGCAAATCACCTGGGGCACGGAGCCGAGCCAAGTGATCGGCATTGATGGGCGCGTGCCTGATCCCGCGACATTGGAATCGGATAAGCGCGCACCTGTTGAGCGCGCCATTTCTTACATGGGTCTTGAGCCCGGCGCGCCGATTGAAGGTCTGCCTGTTGGTCGTGTGTTCATCGGCTCTTGCACCAATTCGCGTCTGCCCGATCTTGAGATTGCCGCCCATATTGTGAAGGGTCGCAAAGTGGCGCCCGGCGTGACAGCTTGGGCTGTGCCTGGTTCCAGCCAAGTCAAACGCGATGCTGAAGCGCGTGGCCTTGATCGCATCTTCAAAGAGGCGGGCTTCATGTGGGGCGAGAGCGGTTGCTCCATGTGCGCAGGCACCAATGGCGATATGGGGCAAGCTGGTGAGCGCGTGCTCTCGACCACCAATCGCAATTTCGAAAATCGTCAGGGCAGGGGCGTGCGCACGCATCTTGTCGGTCCCGCTTTGGCAGCCGCTGCTGCTGTGGCGGGTCGCATCACCGACGTGCGCAAACTTTAAGGGATCATCATGCGGCCCTTCATCACCCTGTCTGGTCCGGCCATGCCGATGATCGAAGATGATATCAACACCGATCAGATTGCGCCTTTGCAATTAGCGAAAGGTCTGTCGCCTGATTGGGGACAATTGCTGTTCAAGCGCCAGCGCATGAATGCGGATGGCTCGGACAATGAGCATGTCCTCAACAAGCCGCAATATCAAAAGCCTGCTATTCTTGTGGCGAATGAAAATTTCGGCTGCGGCTCCTCGCGCGAAAGTGCGGTCTGGTGTCTGACGGGCGTGGGCATCCGCTGCGTGATTGCGCGCTCGATTGCCGATATTTTCCGCGAAAATTGTCTGCTCAATGGTCTGCTGCCGATTGAATTATCCGGCGCAGCCATGGATCGCCTGCAAGCTCTGGTTTCAGAGATCGACGGTGCGCAGTCTTTTTCAGTTGATCTGCCCGCGCAAACCGTGCGCGCGCCCAATGGCGAAACATTTTCCTTCGAGATTTCGGCTTCCGACAAGACCCGCCTGATTGAAGGCCTCGATGAAGTCGGTCTGACGATGAAACACGAAAGCGAAATCGTCGCTTTTGAAGATAAAATCCGCAAGTCCATGCCCTGGATGCAGGAAGCACGCGACCGCCGTCTCTGATTTAGAATTTTGGCGAGGCAATATGGCGGATCACGCCTAAGGGCGTGATGCTCTCTTGCGAATAGGTGGCAATCATCGTGGCCATGCGCTCGGCATTTTCCGGTGGCGTGTGCTCATGACGCAGAGTGTGTAGCCAGCTCGCCACACGCGCCAAGGATGTGTGCACACGGTAGGAGCCGCCCTCGTTGGCGCGGCGATGCAAAGCTTCATTGACGCCAAAAGCCAGCAGAAAGCCTGCTGCATAATCCAGCGGCGAGGTCGGCAGGAGTTTTGCTGTCCCCTCGCCATGCACAAGCGCCATGCCGCTGGCTGCTTGCACAGCACTGTCAAAGCCGCGCCGCCCCGCGAAGACAGTGCCTTCATCATAGGCCGAGAGAGACGCGTGAATGAGGCCGGGCCGCTTTACGCAAAGAGTTTCGGCAGAAAGCCCGAGGGCTTCCGCCACACCCCGACGATAGGCTTGCAAGAAAACATCCGCTTTGTTGACCAGCGCCAAAAGGTCGGCGCGTTGCTCAGGCTGGCGCAGATCAAGCGTCACTTCGCTTTTGTTGCGATTGGCATCCAGCCGATAGGAAACAAGATCGGGATAGAGCGGATTGTCGATGCGCGTCACATCCGCGCCGAGTTCTGCCAGCAAACGACCGCAGGTCGGGCCAGCCAGCACGCGGGTGAAATCCACCACGCGCAAACTGTCTGAGGGTTGGGGCGCGCTGTCGCCGATCTTTTCAATGCTGACCAAAGGCAAAGCGGGTGCGAGATCGCGCCATTCTTGCGGCATGAGCACGGGCGCAGAAATAGCGCCACAGGCCATCAAGGCGGCATCGAGCATCGGCATTTTCCATGCGCCAATGGCTTGCTGCAGAGAGTCGCGAGTGGGCTCAGCCCGCAAAAGAGCCAAAGCGCGCGCACGGTGGTGCGGGAAATTCACATGCAGGAAAATCTGGCGCCCATCGCCTGTCTCATAAAAGCCCGTCAGCGGGTCGCGCGGGGCCGCCACGCTTTGTCCATCCAAGAGAACATGGCGATAGCTCTCGCTCATCAGGGCGGCATGGTCGAGATCAAGCGCGAGGGCGCGCTCGGGACGCGCAGCCAGAATCGCTGCTGCCAAGGCCACGCCAGTGGCGTGACCTGATTGGAAGGGGCCGGAATAAAGGTCATCCGCGCCCGAAAATGTCACGGCCGCCGGGTCAAGCCCTTGCGCGCCGCTCTCTGAAAGGAGCCGGGCGAGGCTGCGGCGGGCGGTTTCAGTCATGGGGGCAGGATGCCAGTTCCACAGGGGCCTCGCAAGATCGGTTGCTTATTGTCGCAGCTCTTGCCAATCTCAGCCCACGAGCTGATCCGTCAGAGATCAGCCATCAAGGGAGGGGATCAAATGGGCAATTTCCATCGGCTCATGCTGGGACTAGCTGCCAGCACATTCGTTTTGGCTCAGGCGCAGGCGCAATCGCCAGCCCCATCATCCGCGCCGAAGTGGAGCACGATCACCGAAGACATGCTTCGCAAGCCCTCAGCCAATGATTGGCTGATGTGGCGCGGCAATTATGCCAGCTGGGGCTATAGCCCGCTCGGCCAGATCAACAAGGGCAATGTCAAAAATCTGCGCGTCGCTTGGACGTGGTCGCTGAATTCCGGTGTCACCGAGAGCGAGCCGCTGGTGCATGACGGCATTCTCTTTGTCACCAATTCGGGCGACAAGATTCAGGCACTCAACGCAGCGACCGGCGATCTCATCTGGGAATATCGCCGTGATCTCGCGCCCCAGCTGATCCAGCAGGGCGGTAATTCTCTCGCCAAGCGCAATATGGCGCTGTTTGGCGACAATCTCTACATCACCACATCCGATGCCCATGTCGTCGCGCTTGATGCGCGCACGGGCAAGCTCGTGTTTGATCATGAGACAGCCGATTGGAAGAAGGGCTATCGCTATTCAAGCGGCCCCTTCATGGCCAATGGCGTGCTCGTTGCGTCCATGAGTGGCTGCAATGCCGCGCAGCCGGGTGGTTGCTTCATTACCGGACATGACCCCAAGACCGGTGCTGAAAAATGGCGCGTGCATACGGTGGCCCAAGATGGCGACCCGAATGCGAAGACATGGAATGGCCTGCCTCAGGCCGAACGTTTCGGCGGCTCGGCCTGGATTGCAGGCTCTTATGATCCCGAGACCGACACGATCTATCACGGTGTTGGCCAGCCCTATCCGTGGATTGCCGAAATGCGCGGCACAACACCGAAAAAAGAGGGCGCAGAAAATAGCGCGCTCTACACAGACGCCACGCTCGCCATCGAGCCCAAGAGCGGCAAGATGAAATGGCATTTCCAGCATCTGGAAAATGACACGCTCGATCTTGATTACGCCTATGAGCGCATTCTTGTGGATCTGCCCATTGCCGGCAAAACCCGCAAGACGGTGGTGACTGCAGGCAAGCTGGCCATTGTTGAAGTGTTGGATCGCACCAACGGGCAATTCCTTTGGGCGAAAGAAACCGTCTTCCAGAATGTCGTGAAGTCGATTGACCCGAAGACTGGCGCCAAGACCATCAATGAAGCGGCCATGCCGCACATCGGCAAGACGACCTTCAATTGCCCGGCAGATCCCGGTGCACGTGGCTGGCCGTCCACGGGCTATAGCCCCAAGACGCAAATGCTCTACATGCCCATGACCGAATATTGCTCGAACACGACTCCGACGCCGCTGGAGGCTGGTGAGAAATATACGGGTGGTGGTCGTGCTGTTTATGCGCGTGTGCCGATCCCCAATAGCGATGGCAAGTTTGGTCGCCTTGAGGCTGTCAATCTGACCAATCAGAAATCAGCCTGGGTGCAGCGCCAGCGCGCAGCCATGTCGAGCGGCGTGATGCCGACAGCTGGCGGCGTTGTCTTTGCCGGCACGCTGGATCGCTATTTCCGCGCTTATGATGACACCAATGGCAAAGTGCTTTGGGAAACACGCCTGAACAATGCGCTGAATGCCCCGCCGATCTCCTTTGCGGTGAATGGCAAGCAATATGTGGCGATTGCCGTTGGTAACGGTTCCTCACAAGTGCGTTCGCTGAACACGTTGACGCCGGATATTAAAAATCCGGATGGCGGCGCGACACTCTGGGTCTTTGCTGTTCAATGAAACTTGTTGCGCTGACATTCACGCTTTTCTGCGCCGCCGTCTCTACGGCTGCGGCGCAGGCTCCGATGTTTTCTTCTGAGCAAGTGGCGCGCGGCAAAGATTCTTACATCCAGCGTTGCGGTATTTGCCACGGTGAAAATCTGAATGATGGCGACTTTGGCGGTGCGCCTTTGCGCGGCTCATGGTTTCGCGATCATTGGGGTTCGGGCTCTGTTGCCTCACTTTTCTCTTATGTGAAAACAACCATGCCGCCGGATAATCCCGGTGGTTTGAACGACACAACTTACACCGACATTCTCACCTATATTCTGCAACGCAATGGCTATGCAGCAGGCGAGAGCGAGATGAAGCCGGATGAAAAAGCCATGGAGGCCATGAGCCTCCAGAAATAAAGGCCTTGAAGGGCTGTTGGGGAGGGGAATATGCGCAAGCTTGCCCAAGTCATTTTGTTCGGTGCAGCGCTTGCTGCGTCTGCTAATGCGGCGCGTGCCGATGCGGTCGCGGATTTTTTCAAGGGCAAAAGCATTACGATCATGATCGGTTACGGCGCGGGTGGATCGGATGATCTGTGGGCCCGCTTGCTGGGCCGCCACATGAGCCGCTTCATGCCCGGCAATCCGATTGTCGTGCCGCAAAATGTGCCCGGTGCAGGCTCACTCGTGGCCGCCAATCAGGCTTTCAAAACGGCGCCCAAGGATGGGACCGTTATGGCGCTCATCAATCGCGGTGTGCCTTTCGAGCCATTGCTTGGCAATAAGTCGGCGCAATTTGATCCGCGCCAGTTCAACTACATCGGCTCACCAGACCGCGATACGATTGTCGCCTTTGTGCGCACCGATGGCCCTGTGCAAAAACTTGCCGAATTGCGCAGCAAGGAATTGATTGTTGCAGCGACGGGTTCGGGCGCTGATAGCCTCACCTATCCGGTGATGTTGCGCGATCTCTTTCATTTGAAATTGCGCATTGTGCAGGGCTATCCGGGCTCGCGCGATATGAATCTGGCCGTGGAGCGCGGCGAAGCACATGGCACATTCATCTCTTATGATACGGCATTGCGTGAGCCGGGCCTCAAAGACGGTTCGCGTCGTCTGCTGGTGCAGGGGCGCCTCGCAGCTGATCCGCGCATCAAGGATGTGCCGGGTCTGAATGATCTTGATTTGTCGCCGGCTGAACGCAAAGCGGCCGAATTTTTCTTGCTGCGCGCGGATATGGGCCGCCCCTTTGTTGCCCCACCCGGCGTGCCAGCAGATCGTTTGGCGGCTCTGCGCAAAGCCTTTCGTGACACGCTGCTTGATGCCACCACACAAGAAGATGCAGGTCGCCAAGGTTTGAATGTTTCACTCATCGCGCCTGATGAGCTGATGAAGACGCTTGAAGCTGCCTATCGCTTTGATGAAAAGACGATCGACATGGTGCGCACCACCATGCAGGAAGCTGAGAAGAAGAAATAATTTTGGGAGGGGATGATGGCTGTGCGTCACCAAGGGCTTACCTTTTCGTTTCTTGTTGGTCTTGCGGCCTGTCTCGCTCTGACGCCCGCTCATGCTGATCTGCTCGACAAGATCAAAGCCGATGGCGTTCTGCTGGTTGGTGTGACAGATTCCTCACCACCCTTCAGCTCGCGTGCAACTGGTGAAAGCCTCTCGATCGGCTATGACGTTGATCTGGCGGGCCGCGTGGCTGAAAAACTGGGTGTGAAAGTGCAGCAGGTCACTTTGCGCAATCAGGACCGCATCAGCTTTCTGCAAGAGGGCAAGGCGCAATTGGTGGCGGTGGGTATGAGCCGCACGGTGGAGCGCGCCAAGTCAATCGACTTTTCTTATGCCTATCTGGATTCGCCCCACAAGATCATCATCCGCAAAGACTCCGGCATTACTTCCATGCAGCAGCTGGCGGGCAAGACTTTGGCGCTGAACAAGGGCGCAAGCGTTGATGAAGAATTGAAAGCCGCAGTGCCGACGATTCAGCTCGTCAATTACGACAATTACGAATTGTGCTTCCAGGCTGTGAAAGACAAACGCGCAATGTCGTTTCTGGCCGATGAAGTGCTGCTGCTGTCCATGGCGCAGCGCGATGCCAAGCCCGATGATTTCATGCTGGTGCCCGATTACATCGGCCCGCGCACATCGGGCTTTGGCATCCCCAAAGGCGAGCCGCGTTTCAAGGAATTCGTCAATGCGACGTTGATGGAGCTGGAAGCCTCAGGCGAGGCAGACAAGATTTTCGCCAAATGGTTTCCGGGTGCCAAACGCAGCTTCAAGATCGTGCCTGACAAGCCGGGAACTTTTTGAGGCTGATCGGAGTGGCGGAGGCGCCATCAAGAAGAGGGGTCAGAATGAAACTGATCCCTCTTTAGATGAAGCAAAAGCTGAGTTACTCATTAAGTCACTTGGTCGCTCACCCATGATTGTCGCTTATTTGCTGAACTTGCAATAAGCAGGACTGCGGATGGTTTTTTTATTTTATATCGAAGCCGAGACGCTATGTTTCTTAATCTGAGATATAAATATCATCCCTTGTATGCCTATGCGACGTCGTGAAGCCTATCTATCTCTCAAAACTCGCCCTCAGTTTTGAGGCCTGTTTGAAGTGTAGGCGATGCATCAGCCAGCTCATCATAAATGCCGAATTTTCACTTGATTGCAGACTTATATTGAATCATGTAATTCGTGGATACTAATTTACATTTTGCGTATGGCCTTATTAAAATCGTTAAACCAATCGGTCTCGATTTCTGCGCTAATCGAAAAAGTTAGAAGACGCCATGAAGAAAATAATCATGAAAATATCGGCCTTCCGATTCAGCCTGATTATTTCGGTCGCGGCAGCTTTTTCATCGCTTATCATTCTGGCTCTTCTTCCGATGGCTGTTCAGAGCATCGTGAAAGACATTCGGGGCCTTGTGCCCGAGCAGCAGTTTTTGACCAAAGACCTCACTGATCACGGACAACATTTCACCGATATCGAGATTTCCCTCAAGGACGTCGATGAGATGACGCAAGTCGTCACGATCGAGATCTCGGGTGAAAGAAGCTGTGTAGCACCCTGCGGTGCTTTTGAAGATAAAATAACGTTCTTTGGGATTAATGAGCAGACCAAAGATCAGCGTTCACATTCAAAAAATGCTTCCATCACAATCCCAGACGCGAACGTTCCAATTGCAAGCGAGATCAAGCTTCCATTCACCGGGCGTCTGTTCTTGTATCCGTTTGATAAATACACATTCGGGGTCGGGATCAACATCGAACGCACTTACACAGGTCAGCCTGCGAAACGTCTGACACCAAAAGATGTAGAAGACAGTTTTGAAGTGTCATTTTCTGAGAGCGTCGCACGTATGGAGCTGCAGAACTTCAATGCAGTCAATGGTGCTGACTACAAGCCACGAAATGTTACAGAACCTTATTTGTTTGCTGCCATTGCTAAATTTGAACGACCAATGCATTTGAAGATCATTGTGACGATGGTTGTCTTAATGATCGTTCTGGTGTCCGTCTATACGATGGCGACACGGCCCTTTAATGAATTGATCATCGATGTCGGCGCGATTATCCTTGGCATATTCGGTGCGCGAGAACTCGTCATCAAAGATTTCCCTTCGGATACAACGTGTGTCGACACACTGTTTGGAATGATCGTTCTCTATAATCTTGTGGTCGTCGTCTTCAGAAGCATTTCTCATTTTTATAAAATATCGAAACGCGATCCCTCGGACGTGCCAGCTTCTAATTGACCCCGTGCGCTTCGGACTGGCTTGGCCGCCGCTTGACGACGCAAAATCTTATTGCTGGCTGGAAATGCCGGCGTCAGTCATCATCTCGGCAAGTGGATTATCGCCATATTGGTTTGTCTCTGCGTGTCCGCGCATGCAGCTGAAGACAATGAGGGCGATCTGACCCAGCAGGGGGATCAAGTTCAAGAAAAACCACCACCCGGATTTTCCAATGTCGTGAAGGCGGCGCACCTGCAGCGCAATTCCCGGGACCAACAATATAATTGAGACAATGCCTGAGATTGCGCCGCTTTCATTTTGGTGCAAGGCGAAATCGATCTGCTGGGCAATCAAGCTGATCAAGATACAGAACAGAAAAAAGTACCAGAATTCCGATCTGCAGGCCCGACCTTTGAAGGTCGCATAATTTTTAAAAGCAGAATTGATAGCTTCCCAAAAATTCATGACCCACCCTCAATCGCTGGTTGCATTCTATCTTTTGACTTGAAATAGCAGAGGCCGATCAGCACTCAAAGACAATATGTGGGACCCAGCGGTGGGAAAAGCCACGCGTAATTTTTTAAGTTATTGATTTAATTGTAGATTTTGAGGTGAACTGGCGGAGACGGTGGGATTCGAACCCACGATAGAGTTTCCCCTATGACGATTTAGCAAACCGTTGCCTTCAGCCTCTCGGCCACGTCTCCGCAGGCCCTGAGGGGCCGCGCGTTTCTATGCCCGAGGCGGGCGGGATTGGCAAGCTTTTGGCCCCCTCAGGAGCTGATCGTCCCGATGAAAGCGCAGATCCGCTCGATTGAGGGCACATCTAGGAGCAATGGCGCATGGCCTTGGCCTGGCACCGTAAGGCCTTGCGCCTGCGGGTGGCGGGCGAGCATCTCTTGGAAGATGGCAGGCGACAGAAGGTCAGATGTTTCCCCGCGAATCGCCAGCAATGGAAAAGGCTTCAGCGCCTCATATTGCGCCCAGAGGTCAGGCATGGGTTGTGTGGGATCATAAGCATCGAGCGCACGGGCCAGTGCCGGATCATAGCGCGCAACGAGCTTGCCTTCTTTCTCTTCCAGCGTCAGGCGCGCATAGGCGTGCCAATCCGCATCGCTTAAGGCCGGAAATTGCGCCCCCGAAACTGTTTTGAACAGCGCAACAGCCTCATCCCAATTTTGCGGGCTCGGTAATTTGCCGACATAGCCTTTGATGCGGATGAGACCTGCGGGCTCCAGCACGGGGCCAATGTCATTCAGAATAACGCCTGCAAGAAGGTCTGGCTTGAAAGCTGCAAAAAGCATCGTGTGGATGCCCCCGCGCGACGTGCCCAGAAAAATCGCCTGCGTGATGCCCTCTGCCGCCAACATCAATTGAATATCGGCACTCTCGACAGCCAGATCATATTTTTTCGGATCAGCATCGCGATCAGACAGGCCACGCCCGCGATAATCAATCGCCACCACGCGACGTGGGGCGCCATAAGTGCCGCTTACCAAGGCGCGTGCGACGGCATCAAAATCATCGGCGGTGCGGGCCAGTCCCGGCAGGCAGACAACGGGCAGGTGGCTCGCTTCTTGCGCAACATAATCGCGCAAATGCAAGCGAAGGCCATCAGCTGATGTATGAAAGCGGGAGGTGATGATGTTTGCGCTCATGGGATGAGTTTAAAGCCGTCTGTCATCGGTGCGCAATTCCGCACGTAGAGTGGCACTATCGGCTTTTTCGATCAGTCGCGCATAGACATCCAGATTTTCCATGACCCTTTGCACATAATTGCGCGTCTCCGAGAAGGGAATGCGCTCCACCCAATCAATCGGATCAATGGCGGGATCACGCGGGTCGCCATAGGCTGCAATCCAATCACGCGCACGGCGCGGCCCCGCATTATAGGCGACAAAGGTCAGAATATGTGAGCCTTTGAAATCAGCCAGCAATTGTCCCAGATGGGCCGCACCCAATTGTGCATTATAGGCGGGCTCATCCAGCAATTTGCTTTTTTCAAAGGGTACGCCGATTTGTTTGGCCGTGCGCTGCGCAGTGGCATCAATCATCTGCATCAGCCCTTTTGCACCAGCCGGTGACAAAGCGCGCGGATGAAAGGCGCTTTCTTGTCGCGCAATGGCATGGACCACAGGCATGGGTGCCGAGAGAGTGGCGGGTTCAAAGCTTGGAATGCCGCTCAAGGGAAAGGCAGCCTCGTCAAACGGGAGGCCTCTTTGAAGCGCTTGCTTGCCAAGGGCCAAGCTTGCGCGCGCATCATTGTTGCGCTGGGTGATCAGGGCGAGTGCGGCCAATTGCGCTTCATCATTGATGGCGCGCCCCGCATCGCTGGCTAAAGTTGTAGCCTGTTCCATTTCGCCGAAGGCATAGAGAAATTCGACCACGCGCAGCGCAGACAGTCGCTCATCGCCAACGCTAGCCATTTTCGCCTTGCGCAAGCCAGCGGCGGAGAGCCCCAATTTTTCGCGCGCGATTTGGCCATAATAGACCGTCGGCTCTTGTGCTGCGCGTAGGTAAAATTGGCGGGCTTCCTCGCGTTTGTTTTGCGCTTGTGCCACGCGGCCCTGCCAATAGGCCGCGCGTGCGCGCGAGATGGGGGTCTCGGCCCGTTGTGCGGCGCGGGTGAAATGGGGCATGGCTTTGGCGGCATCATTCAAAAAGCGCAGCGCGATCCAGCCCGCATGAAATTCAGCTTCAATATATTGTTCGCGGCCTTGCGCGCTGTGATCGGCAGCCAGCGCATAAGCAAGCTCTGGCTTTTTCTCATCGAGCAATTTGCGTGCAAGCAGGCGCCGCTCGGTCCACCATTCATCAGGATCGACAAGGGCGGCGCGTTCGCGCGGCGCGCTCTGGATCAGTTTGAAGGCAGCTTCCAACTCGCCTTTGCGGCGCAGGCGTTGTGTTTCGCTCAACAGATAAAGCGGATTCTTGCGCATAGCCTCTGGCACGGCTTGCATCAATTTGTCGGAAGCCTCTTCATTGACGACAGCCAGACGCGCTTTGATCAAAGCATTCACATCATCGCCTGCCAGAGCAGCGGCACGCTGCGCGCCCGATTTTCCCGGATAAGCCAAACGCATGGCGCGGGCTTGATGATCAGCGGGCGTCAGAAAATCCGAAAACTCTTTCAGGATTTGTGTCTCGAGCGCTTGCGACACATCCTCATTGCGCCAGACTTGCGCCACACGTGCGCGTGCTTGGGCTTCTTTGCCGGAGCTGCGTTCGACGCGCGCCAGTGCCAAACGTCCCGCCGCGCTTTGGGGCGCACGCGCGGCAAAGATGGATCCTGTCATGGAAGTGCGCGTCTTATCCCAGAAGAGAATCTCTTCGACACGCCGCTCCAGCGCAGCGCGCGTCGGCCAATCGGGATTGGCGGACAGAAAAGCCATGAGACGCGGTAGTGATTGTGTGCCGCGGTCCTTTTGCAGGGCGAACCAATCGAGCGCGAGGCGGGCAAGGGGATCATCCACACGGGCCGCGAGTTGGTCGCCCTTGTCCATCTCACCGGCTGCATAGGCCGCCCAAGCCTCGCGAAGTCCCGGCGCGTCTATGGCAAGCTTTCGCTCCGGGGCAGGTGTGGGCAGGTTAGTTTGTGGGGCCTGAGGCGGGACGGGTGGTGTGGGAGCCGTTTCTTGGGGCTGCGTTGGGGCGGCGGCCACGGGCGGCGGCTCCGGGGGCGCGGGGGCGCGCCAAAGCTGTGCGGAGGCGAGAGCGAGCCCTCCGACCGCCACACCCATCAGGAGGGATTTGCGCAACATTGGCATGATCCTGTCCTTTTCGGGCCCTTTGCCGCCTTGGACCCTGCGTGAACAGGGTTGATGAAGTGTAAATCGCGCCTGTCGGCCCTTTTCTCGCCTTGTCACAGAGGCTATCTGTGAGGCCGACTTTCATCAGGTCTATAAAGTGCGGCGTCGATATGACGGCGTGCTGAATTCCAAGGATTTCTGCTCATGTCCGCTTCCGCCCGCTTTCAGGGATCGATGACCGCTCTTGTGACCCCGTTCCGCGATGGCCGGATCGACGAGGAGGCTTTTCGCGCGCTCGTCTCCTGGCAGATCGCTGAAGGCACCAAGGGGCTGATCCCGGTTGGCACAACGGGCGAGAGCCCGACCCTCTCCCATGCCGAGCATCACCGCGTCGTGGAGCTCTGCATTCAGGAAGCCAAGGGTCGCGCCGCGGTCATTGCGGGCGCGGGCTCCAACAACACAGCCGAAGCGATTGATCTGGCCATGCATGCCGAAAAGGCAGGTGCGGATGCCGTGCTGGTGGTGACGCCTTATTACAACAAGCCAACACAAGAAGGCATGTATCAGCATTTCAAGGCGATCAATGATGCGATCGGCATTCCGATCTTCATCTATAATATTCCGCCGCGTTCCGTGGTCGACATGTCGGTTGATACGATGAAGCGCCTTTTCGAGCTGAAGAATATCGTTGGCGTGAAAGATGCGACCGGCAATCTGGCGCGCGTGTCGCAGCAGCGCCAAGCCATGGGCCGCGAGTTCATCCAGCTCTCGGGCGAGGATATGACGGCTGTCGCTTTTAATTCGGCAGGCGGTGTGGGTTGCATTTCGGTGGTCGCCAATGTGGCGCCCAAGCTCTGTGCGCAAATGCAGGAAGCGACCCTTGCCGGCGATTACAAGCGCGCGCTCGACATTCAGGATCGTCTCGTGCCGCTGCATGATGCGATCTTCAAGGAGCCGGGCGTGGCGGGGGCCAAATATGGCCTCTCGCTGTTGAGCAAGGTGAAGGATGAAGTGCGTCTGCCGCTTCTGCCTGTCACAGAGGCTACGCGTGCGGTGATCCGTTCTGCTATGGTCCATGCGGGGGTGATCGGCGGCTGATTTTCAGCTGTCGGTCCGGAGAAACATTGTGGCCGCGAAGAACCAGCCGGATTTCAAGATCGTCGCCGACAATCGTCGCGCGCGCTTCGACTATGAAATCGGCGATGCGCTGGAAGCGGGCATTATGCTCACCGGCACGGAAGTGAAGTCGCTGCGCAATGGCAAGGCGACGATTGCAGAGAGCTATGTCGGTGTTGATCGCGCGGGCGAGCTTTACCTCTACAATGCCAATATTCCTGAATATTTGCAGGCCAATCGCTTCAATCACGAAGCGCGCCGCCCGCGCAAATTGCTGGTTAAATTGCGTGAAGCCGCCAAGTTTTCACAAGCGGTCGAGCGCAAGGGCATGACGATTGTGCCGCTCAAAATGTATTTCAACGAAAAGGGCCGCGCGAAAATCGAAATCGCATTGGGTCGCGGCAAGAATGTCGCCGACAAGCGCCAGAGCGAAAAAGCCCGCGATTGGAAGAAAGAGCAGGGCCGCCTGCTGCGCCACCGCGAGTAAGTAACGTTTACGCCGTCATTGCGAGCAAAGCGAAGCAATCCAGAGGTAACACGTGTGGCTTTCTGGATTGCCACGTCGCCTTCGGCTCCTCGCAATGACGGCGTTTTTACGCCGTCAGTCCCTTTTTCACCTGTTTAAAAACATCCCTGAACATTTTGGGTGTCAGCACACCCGTGTTCGTATTGTAGCGTGAGCAATGATAGCTGTCGTAGAGACGAAACTGTCCCGCTTCATGCACGGCGCCGTGAGCAAACGGCATGGCGGAGAGTTTTGCTCCCAGCGCGCGCACCACGCTTTCATGTGCAATGCGCCCCAAAGCGACAATGGCGCGCAGATTTTTCATCTCTCCACATGAGCCAATGAGAAATTCGCGGCAGGTGTTGATTTCTGCAGGCGTCGGTTTGTTTTGTGGCGGCACGCAGCGCACCGCATTGGTGATGCGGCAATCGATCAGTTTGAGCCCGTCATCGGGCCGCTCATCATAAGTGCCTTGAGCAAAGCCAAGCTCCAGCAATGTTTCGTAAAGAAGGTCGCCCGCCCAATCGCCCGTAAACGGGCGACCCGTGCGATTGGCGCCGCGCAGGCCCGGTGCAAGGCCCACAATCAGGAGGCGCGCAGATGTGTCCCCGAAAGAGGGGACGGGCGCATTGTGCCAATCCGGATAAGAGGCGCGCGCCTCATTGCGAAAGGCAACGAGGCGCGGGCAAAGCGGACAATCGCGTCCAGGGGCGGGCTTTGCAGATGATTTGGCCATGCCCCGTAAACTAATGCTTCAGTCTCAGGTGTCGAGCATCTCGTCGCTGCCTGCAGGGCGGCGCTCGCGCACAGGTGCGCGCTCATTGGATTCGCGGCCGACCTTATTGGCGAGATGCAGAAGATCGACGAATTCATCGCACTGGCGGCGCAATTCATCGGCCACCATCGGCGGCTGCGTTGTGATGGTCGAGACGACCGACACGCGCACGCCCTTGCGCTGGACAGCGGCAACGAGCGAACGGAAGTCGCCATCACCCGAGAAGAGAACCATGTGGTCGATGTGATTGGCCATTTCCATGGCATCGACAGCCAGCTCAATATCCATCGAGCCCTTGACCTTGCGGCGGCCCATGGAATCGACAAATTCCTTGGTCGGCTTGGTGACCACCGAGAAGCCATTGTAGTCGAGCCAGTCGATCAGCGGTCGGATGGAGGAATATTCCTGATCCTCGATCAGGGCCGTGTAATAAAACGCCCGGACCAAACGGCCACGCGAGTGGAATTCCTTCAAAAGCTTTTTGTAGTCGATATCAAAACCGAGCGACTTGGCGGTGGCGTAAAGATTGGCACCATCGATAAAGAGAGCGATGCGTTCATGAGCCATGCTAAAAAACTCTTCTTTCTATGATCTAAAGGAGGAATTCCGCTCAAAATCCGCTCAAAATGCCGCGTCAAAAGGGCGGCCGCGCCGTTTGGCAAAATCCCATGCCGGGGCAAAAAGGCTGTTTCAAGAGACTCAGCGCCCGGGGCAATGACGACACATTCTGTCTCGGGGGTCGCTGCGTCAAGTAATTAT
Organism: Beijerinckiaceae bacterium; assembly: GCA_947452455.1. Taxonomy (GTDB): domain Bacteria; phylum Pseudomonadota; class Alphaproteobacteria; order Rhizobiales; family Beijerinckiaceae; genus Terripilifer. The sequence goes on along the minus strand of CANGBX010000008.1, from coordinate 118,767 downwards.
GAGAAAAAATTGTTGTATTTAAATGGTTTGGCTATTCTTTAGGCGGCGCTTACCTAGCCTTAACCGGGTCTCGGGGTGGCGCTTTTCGGGGTCTGTGGGCACCGGGCGCTTTTTGTTGCCTCAGGGGGGGCTTTCGTGTAGGGAGGGTGCCAATCCACGTCCTCCTCTCCTTTTTAGGGAACGTCGCCCCATGGCACGCGTCACCGTCGAAGATTGCATCGACAAGGTCGAAAACCGTTTTGAGCTGGTGCTTGTCGCTAGCCACCGCGCCCGCATGATCTCCTCGGGCCAGCAGATCACTGTCGACCGCGACAATGATAAGAACCCTGTCGTGGCTTTGCGCGAAATCGCTGACGAGACCTTGGCGCCGGAAGACCTCAAGGAAGATCTGATCCATTCGCTCCAGAAGCATGTCGAAGTCGACGAGCCGGAAGCTGAAGTTGTGCCGGCGCTCACGCCTGCGGCTGCTGACATGAGCGGCAGCGTCGATGGCGATCTGCAGTTTGACCGTATGACGGAAGAAGATCTTCTGCGCGGCCTCGAAGGCCTCGTGCCTCCGGCCGAGACGGAGGATGACGGGGAGTAATCTTCCTCCATCCGATCTCTTTTTTAAAAAGGCGCTGGCTATCTCCGGCGCCTTTTTCTTTTTGCGGGTTGTCACTGGCGCCCGCTTTGCCCGATAGTAGCAATGCGTGATTTGCGATGCAGCTTTGTGGGTCTAAGTTGGTCTTATGAATAAGATGATGCGGCAGTATGAGCTTGTTGATCGGGTGCGGCGGTATAATCCGCACGCCGATGAAGAGCTTTTGAACCGCGCCTATGTCTATGCCATGAAGGCCCACGGTGCGCAGAAGCGTGCATCGGGCGACCCCTATTTTTCGCATCCGCTCGAAGTCGCCGCCATTCTGACTGACCTCAAGCTTGACGATGCAACCATTGTTGCCGCCGTTTTGCATGACACGATTGAAGACACGGGCTCGACGCGCGAAGAAATTGACCAGCTCTTTGGTCACGAGATTGGTGCGCTGGTCGATGGTCTGACCAAGCTCAAAAAACTCGATCTGGTTTCCAAGCAAGCCCAGCAGGCGGAGAATTTCCGCAAGCTTTTGCTCGCGATTGCCGATGATGTGCGCGTGCTGGTGGTGAAGCTTGCAGACCGTTTGCACAATATGCGCACGCTGCATTTTGTTCCACCCGAAAAGCGCAAGCGCATTGCCGAAGAAACGCTTGATATTTATGCCCCGCTCGCAGGCCGCATGGGCATGCAGCACATGCGCGACGAATTGGAAAATCTCTGCTTTAAAAATCTGATGCCGGAAGCCTGTGCGATGATCGAAGCGCGGCTTTCCGATTTGCGCACGAAAAACGGCGCACTCATTGCCAAGATTGAAGATGAATTGCGCGAGGCGCTGGCCGCACGTGGCTTCCACGCCGATGTAAAGGGTCGCGAGAAAGCGCCATATTCCGTTTGGCGCAAGATGGAGCGCAAATCCATCGCCTTTGAACAATTGTCGGATATTTTCGGTTTCCGCGTCTTGGTAGATTCGATGGAAGATTGTTACCGCGTCATCGGTATCATTCACACCAAATGGCCCTTCGTGCCCGGCCGTTTCAAAGATTATCTGTCAACGCCCAAGCAGAATGATTATCGCTCACTCCATACAACCGTGGTCGGCCCCGGCCGCCAGCGCGTTGAATTGCAGGTGCGCACGCATCAGATGCATGAGATCAATGAATATGGCATTGCTGCCCATGCTCTCTATAAAGATGGGCGCGCCAATGACAGTGATGCCCTGTCGCGCGAAAGCCGCGCTTATCGCTGGCTGCGACGCACGATTGAAATGCTGGCTGAGGGCGATTCACCGGAAGAATTTCTGGAGCACACCAAGCTCGAACTCTTCCATGATCAGGTCTTTTGCTTCACACCCAAAGGCCGCCTGATTGCTCTGCCGCGGGGTGCTACGCCGATCGACTTTGCTTATTCCGTGCATACGGATGTCGGCAATAATGCGGTGGGCGCCAAGATCAATGGTCGCATCGCGCCGCTTTTGTCGGAATTGCAAAATGGCGATGAAGTTGAAATCGCCATTGCGGAAAATCAGGTGCCGCCAGCGGCATGGGAAAGTCTCGTCGTAACAGGCAAGGCGCGCGCAGCTATTCGGCGCGCCTCGCGCGATGCTGTGCGTGCGCAATATGCAGGCCTTGGACGACAGATTGTCACGCGTGCTTTTGAGCGCGCCAAAAAAGCCTATTCGGATGAAAAGCTGAAAGTCGCTTTGCCGCGTTTGGCACGCCAAAACATTGATGATGTGTTGGCAGCGGTCGGGCGCGGTGAAATGTTTTCGGGCGATGTGGTGAAAGCGGTCTATCCCGACTTTAAGGAAGAGCGCAAAGCCGGCATTGCGGCGCCCAAAACCGAACGTGGCTGGTTCGGTTTGAAAAAGGCTGAAAGCCTTGTCTTTAAAGTACCGGGCGCAGATGGCGAAGACGATGCGCAGGCTATTCCTATTCGCGGACTGGGTGGCGATTTGCCTGTGCGATTTGCGCCCAACGGCGGCGCTGTGCCGGGCGACCGCATTGTGGGCATTCTGACGCCGGGCGAGGGGATTACGATCTATCCCATTCAATCGCCTGCATTGATGGATTTCGATGATCAGCCAGAGCGCTGGCTTGATGTGCGTTGGGATATTGATGATGAGCGCAAAGACTTTTTCCCCGCGCGCCTCATCGTCAATGCTTTGAATGAGCCCGGCGCTCTTGGCGTCATCTCAACCGTGATTGGCGATGCAGGCGCCAATATTGATCACATCGAATTCGTATCGCGCTCGCAAGATTTCCGCGACATTGTGATTGACGTGCAGGTTCTCGACCTGTCGCATCTCAATACGATTATGACGCAGCTGAAAGCCAAGACCGTCGTCTCGAAAGTCGAGCGCGCGAACGGCTAGGCCGTTCCCGCTTCGCCGGATTCAATCATCCGCTTTTCCTTCGCATAGCGCACCAGTGCGAGGAAGCGGTAAATGCCGTGGACGAATTTGCCATAGGGCATGGAGACAAAGAGCGCGAAGACAACGCCCAGATGCGCGCTGAGAAGCAGCCCCATGGCCGATGTGTCGCGCAACACCAGCAAAGCCAAGCCCGTTGCGCTGGTCGCCAGCAGCATCACCAGAAAGGCGACATCCATGCCTTTGCGGCTTTCATCGACCAGCATCGGGTCACGCTCGCGCTTGGCCATCAAAAGACCAATCGGGCCGATGATCAGACCAATACCGCCGATCGTGCCCAGCAAGACAGGCAGATCATACCAAGCATAAGGCGCCTGTTTGCCCAGCACATAATGATAGAGCGTCGCAATGCTGGTCGAGGCGAAGCACAGCATGAAACCGTAGAAGGTAAAATGATGGTAGCGGCGGCGATTGTCGGTCGGGCGCTCGCTGTCATTCATACAGCCCACACCGCCGCCATCAAGATAGCGCAAAGTGGAGGCATCTTTCATCGCCTGCCAGAGCGAGCCGCCTTGCGTCAGAGTTGACGCAGGCTCGCCGATATTCTTCCAGAAATTGCGAATGCCCATGATCATGGCGATGATGGCATAGAGGAAAGCTGCGCCGAAAATCACCACCATCGTATTATGCGGCATGAGGCGATAAAAATTGCCCGCATGCTGGCCAAACAGGGCAGCCGGATCATGCCAGGCCACAAAGCCCGCAATGAAGACCGCAACGCTCAGAGCGGCAATAAGTGAAATCTTCAATCCGTTCTTTTCAAACATGGGCGCGAAAGCGCTCGGCCATGCGTAAGCGGCATAAGATTCCGCCCGCACCTGCGCCATGACTTTCGGCACATTCATGTTGAATTCATGCGGGGGCGAAAATTGGCAATCATGATAGCAAGCGCCGCATGAATGGCAGAGATTGGCAAGATAGTTCAGATCACCATCCAGAAACTCGCGGCGCATTTCCATAGCCGGAAACACCGCGCAGAGCCCCTCGCAATAGCGGCAGCTATTGCACAGCGTCATCAATCGATCGGCTTCAGCCAGTGTATTAGTTGCGTGCATTGGTGGCCGCCTCCCGTCCTGCGATGCGTCCGAAAACGCTGCCGATGGTCATGCCGATTCCCGCAGCATAGCCTTTGCCCAAAACATTGCCGGCCATGATTTCACCAGCTGCAAACATATTGGCGGAGGGTTTGCCATCCGCCATCATCATGCGCGATTGATGGTTCACGCGCACGCCGAGATAAGTGAAAGTAATGCCCGGCCGCACCGGATAGGCATAGAAGGGCGCCTTTTCGATTTTGCGCGCCCAATGGGTCTTTTCAATCGCGAGCCCCTGCGTGCGGCAATCATCAAGCTGGGTGTGGTCGAATGTTCCGGGTTTCACGGCTGCGTTAAATTCACCCAGCGTTTTTTCCAGCGCATCCGCATCGAGTTCCAGCTTGCCTGCGAGTTCGCGGATGCTGTCGGCTTTGATCGGCGGGAAGCAGGAGGGCATGAAGAGTTCGAGTGATGACGCATCGAAGATGATGTAGGCAATCTGGTCCGGCTGGCCTGCAACCAAGCGCCCCCAAATGGCATAGCGCTTGGGCCAGACATCCTCGCCCTCATCATAGAAGCGCTCGCAATGCTTGTTCACAACCACGCCAAAGACAACGCAATCGAGGCGCGTGATAATGCCGCCATCATATTCTGGCGCGCGCGCATCAATGGCAACCGCATGGCACTGCGTCGGATCACCAATCTGGTCGACACCGGCTGCGCCGAGCATTTTCAAAACCGTGCCGCGATTGAATCGCGTGCCGCGAATGAGAAAGTTTTTGGCGGCCGGCCCCCAGCTTTCTTCGAGCCATTCTTTGTTGGCTTCAAAACCGCCAGAGGCTGTAACAAGAGCGCCTGCACGCACATAAGTCTCGCCCTCAGGGCGCTTCACTTTCGCGCCAAGGAACATGCCGTTTTCAACATCAAGGCCGATGACTTCCGCTTCATAGGCAATGGCAACGCCCAGATCTTCCGCGGTGAGATAGAGCGCGTTCAACATGGCGCGTCCACCGCCCAGAAAGAAGGAATTGGTGCGACCAAGTGACAGCGTGCCACCCAGTGATGGCTGGAAGCGCACGCCTTGCTGCACAATCCAGTCGAGCATGTCTTTCGACTCATGGATCATCATGCGCGCGAGGTCTTCATTGGTGTTGCCACCGGTGACGCGCAGCAGATCGTCGAAAAACTCTTCTTCCGAATAGGGGCCCGACAATGTGTCGGTCGCCGCATCATGGGCGCAGCGCATGTTGCGCGTGTGGCGCGTATTACCGCCGCGGTAGAATTTGGGCGCGGCTTCGAGCACCAGCACGGAGGCTCCTTCACGCGCGGCGCTGATAGCAGCACACAGCGCGGCATTGCCGCCGCCAATCACCAGCACATCATAGCGTTTGGAAAAATCGACCATGGCTTTGTGGATTTCCTGCTTCCATAGGTAGCGCTGGTTTCCTATATCTTTGGAAAGATGGGGGCGCAATCCGCTCGTCTGGGCCTTGCAGCTTGCCCCCAGCCCCCACCCGCGCCATAAAGCCCCTATGAGCAGCAAAGTAGATAAGACCCGTGCGGGGACGGGGGCCAAAATCGGGCGCGTGATGCGCTTCGTGGCTCATTACTGGATGGTGGCCCCCAAGCTTTTCTTCTCGCTTCTGGCGCTGCGCGTCGTCTCCACCTTGATCGATGTCAGTGTGCCGGTAGCTGCCGGCTGGCTTGTGGATGCTGTGGCCTCCGGCAAGGCGGATGATCCGACCCCCGCCATTCACGCTCTTCTGATCTTTGTCGCGCTGGGTGCGGTCTTTCACATCATGCGCCAAAGCGTGACCTTTATCGCCAATCGTCTGTCGGCGCGTGCCATCACCACCATCGGCCGCGATGCTTTTGCCAAAGTGCAGCGTTTCTCGTCCGACTGGCATGCCAATTCTTTTGCGGGCGCCACTGTGCGCAAAATCACGCGCGGCATGACGGCCTTTGATACATTCACCGACACGCTCGCCTTCGGCCTCGTGCCTGCTTTCATTGTCGTCACAGGCGTGACGGCCATGTTTGCTTGGCGCTGGCCTCTGCTTGGCCTCATCACCGGCCTTTGTGTCTTCACCTTTATCGCTGTGGTGGTGACGCTCTCTGTCGTCTGGATTCGCCCCGCCAATGTTGCGGCGCGTGAATGGGATTCGAAAATGGCGGGCATGCTCGCCGATTCCGTCACGGGCAATGCGGCAGTGAAAAGTTTTGCGGCCGAAGAGCGCGAAGACCGTCATTTTGCCGATGTCGCACATGGTTGGCAATGGCGCGCCATTCGCTCATGGGATCGCAGTGCAGTCTCGGGTCTTGTGCAAGCCGTGCTGCTCTTGGTGTTGCAATTGGGGATGCTTGGCACAGGCCTTTGGCTATGGACACAAGGCCGCGCCACACCGGGCGATATTGCAAGCCTCATCGCCACGCAATTTCTGATCACCGGCTATTTGCGAGACATTGCCCAGCATGTGCGCTCCGTGCAGCGCACGGTGAATGACATGGATGATGTGCTGGAATTTCGCAATGCGCAGGTGCAAGTGGCTGATCGAGCAGATGCCAAGCCTTTGCAGGTGACACAGGGCGCGATTGAATTTGATCATGTCACGTTTAAATATAAAAGCGCGCGCGAGCCGCTCTATGAGCAATTCTCTTTGCAGATTCCGGCAGGTCAGAAAATCGGCTTGGTCGGCGCATCGGGTGCTGGCAAATCGACTTTCGTCAAACTCATCCAGCGTCTTTATGATTTGAACAGCGGCGCCATTCTCATCGATGGGCAAGACATTGCGAAAGTGACGCAAGCCTCGCTGCGCAATGCAGTCGGTCTCGTGCCGCAAGAGCCGGTGCTCTTTCATCGCTCCATTGCCGAAAATATTGCCTATGGTCGCCCCGAGGCGAGCCATGACGAGATTGTCGAAGCTGCGCGTCTCGCCCATGTCGATGAATTCGTGCAGGGTCTCCCCAAAGGCTATGAGACCTTGGTGGGCGAGCGCGGCGTCAAATTATCAGGCGGTGAGCGCCAACGCGTCGCGATTGCGCGCGCTATTCTGGCGGCCACGCCCATTCTCATTCTCGATGAAGCAACCTCTTCGCTCGACAGCCTGTCGGAGACCTATATCCGCGAAGCCATGGATCGCTTGTCGGAGGGGCGCACAACCATTGTCATTGCGCATCGGCTCTCGACCGTTCAGCGGCTCGATCGCATTCTGGTCTTCGACCATGGCCGGATTGTCGAAGACGGCACCCACCGCAGCCTGATGGCGCGCGAAAACGGGGCCTATCGCCGCCTCGTCGAGACACAATCCGGTGGCTTTCTGGCAGAAGCTGCGGAGTAAGGGCAGGGCTTCCCTTGTCTACAGGCCCGCGCCGCCCTAAACCTCCCTCAACACACTGAGGGGCCAAAATGACCGAGAATGAGGTTTTGGACGAATTCCGCGCGGCGGGTGCGCTGCTGCAGGGCCATTTCATTTTGACATCGGGCCTGCGTAGCCCAGTCTTCTTGCAAAAAATGTTCGTCTTTCAGGACCCGAAGCGCACGGAAAAACTCTGTCGCGCTTTGGCCCAGAAAATTGAATCCATCTACGGCAAGATCGACATTGTCGTCTCGCCTGCGGTCGGGGGCATTGTGCCGGGCTATGAGACAGCGCGTCATCTGGGTGCGAAAGCGATTTTCGTCGAGCGCGAGAATGGCAAATTTGCTCTGCGTCGCGGGTTCCAGATTGATCCGGGCGCCAAGGTGATCATTGTCGAAGATATTATCACCACGGGCCTGTCGCTGCGCGAAACGCTTGAGAGCTTGCAAGAGCACCTGACGGAAGGCGCAAAGATTGTGAGTGCTGCCTGCCTCATTGATCGCTCGGGCGGCAAGGCCGATGTGGGTGCACCGCTTGTCGCGCTCGCGACGATGGATATTCCGACCTATGCGGCAGATGCTTTGCCGCCGGAACTCGCCGCCATGCCCGCCATCAAGCCGGGCAGCCGTGGCTTGAAAGTCTGAAACGGAGTTTGGGGATGAGCGCACCGCGTTTGCGTCTGGGCGTGAATGTCGATCACATTGCCACTGTTCGCAATGCGCGCGGTGGTGCTTTGCCAGATCCGGTGCGCGGCGCTTTGCTGGCCATTGAAGCAGGGGCCGATGGCATTACCGCGCATTTGCGCGAAGATCGTCGTCACATTCGCGATGAAGATATTGTGCGTCTCATGGCGAGCATTTCCAAGCCGCTGAATTTTGAAATGGCGACGACCGAAGAAATGATCGGCATTGCCATCAAGACAAAGCCCCATGCCGCCTGCCTCGTGCCGGAAAAGCGCAGCGAGCGCACAACCGAAGGTGGGCTCGATGTGATCGGTGGTCATGATCATGTGAAGGATGCGACGGCACGTTTGAAAGCCGAGGGTATCCGCGTTTCGCTCTTCATCGAGCCGTCAGTCGATGCGTTGGAGGCGGCCGCTTCCATTGGCGCACCTGTGGTGGAATTGCATACGGGCTCTTGGTGTGAAGCGGTGAGCGAAGGCTCTTCCAAAGCCGAGCATGAGTTCGAGCGCATTCGTGTGGCCGCGGCCAAGGCTGCCGAGCTAGGGCTTGAGTGTCACGCGGGCCACGGGCTTGATTATGCAACTGCCAAGCGCATTGCGGGGCTGCCGCAAATCGTAGAATTGAACATTGGTCATTTCCTGATGGGCGAGGCGCTGTTTGTGGGGCTGCCCAAGGCGATCCGCATGATGCGCAAGGCCATGGATGCAGGCCGACCCAAAGCGCCCTGGTGGACGACCCCGGAGCTCTGAGCCCTCAGGATTGTGGGCGGCAATGGGGCGCAACGGCCCTGTTTCAGCCCCTTTTTGGGGAAGACTTGGCGCGCGGGGGCGCAGTCGTTATAGCTCTCTTCTCTTTGGGCGCGGGGCGCCTTTGGCCCCTTGATTCGGGCCCATGACGGGAACATCCATGAGCGGTCCGGCGCAGTTGAAAGACAGTCAAGCCAAGACGGAAGAGGGCGGCGTCGTCGAGACCATCAAGGTCATCGTGCAGGCGCTCCTCATTGCCGTCGTTGTGCGCACGCTGTTCTTCCAGCCTTTCAACATTCCCTCAGGCTCGCTGATCCCCACGCTGCTCATCGGCGATTACCTGTTCGTCTCCAAATATAGCTACGGCTATTCCAAACATTCGCTGCCCCTCAGCCCGGATGTTTTCTCCGGTCGCATTTTTGGGTCCGAACCCAAGCGCGGTGATATTGCCGTGTTCAAACTCCCCAGCGATGGCTCGACCGATTACATCAAGCGCGTGATCGGCATGCCGGGCGACAAGGTGCAGATGGTGCAAGGCCGCTTGCTCATCAACGGGCAGGTCGTGCCGCGCGAGCCCGTGCAGAAAATTCGCACGCGCGATGCTTTTGGTCGCGAAGTCGAAGTGCCGACCTATAAGGAAACATTGCCCGGTGGTGTCTCGCATCTCATCATCGAGCGCGATGGCGATACCGGCTATTACGACAATACAAAAGAGCATGTTGTGCCAGCCGGTCATTACTTCATGATGGGTGACAATCGCGACAATTCGACAGACTCGCGCGTGGGCAAAGACGAGGGTGGCGTGGGTCCTGTGCCGCTTGAAAATTTTGTCGGCCGTGCGGAAGTGATTTTCTTCTCCGTGGAAGAAGGCGACGCGGCTTGGCAATTCTGGAAATGGCCATGGAGCGTGCGCTGGAGCCGTCTCTTCCAGCCGGTGCGCTAGAGCTGATGGCCCGTCTCGTCAAACCACCCATTGCTGATCTTGAAAATGCAATGGGTCATGTCTTTCAAAATCGTGATCTCTTGAGCCGCGCGCTGACCCATGTGAGTGCTGTGGCCTCAGATGCGGCGCGCAGCGAAACCTATCAGCGGCTCGAATTTTTAGGCGACCGTGTTTTGGGTCTGGCTGTGTCGGACATGCTCTGCGCAGCGTTTCCGGAGGCCGCTGAAGGCGAGCTGTCGCGTCGTCTCGCAGATCTTGTGCGCAAAGAGAGCTGTGCTGAAGTCGCGGTCGAATGGGGCGTTGGTCCGCATTTGAAGCTCGGCGATGGCGAAGCACAAACGGGCGGGCGCAAAAAAGTCGCGATTCTGGGCGATGTTTGCGAAGCACTGATCGGCGCTGTCTTTCTGGATGCAGGTTTTGAACAAGCCCGTGGCATTGTCACAAAAGCCTGGACGGCGCGCATGCATGCGCCCCGCCGCCCTTTGCGTGATCCCAAAACGGCTTTGCAGGAATGGGCGCAGGCACGCGCCAAACCAACACCCGTCTATCGTGAAGTCTCGCGTTCTGGCCCACCGCACGCGCCTGTCTTTGTGATTGCCGTGGATGTGGAAGAATTTGAACCGGCCGAAGCCACAGGCTCGTCCAAACGCATCGCAGAACAATCGGCCGCGCAAGTTTTTCTTGAGCGTGAAGGCGTCTGGCAAAAGGCTCAAGCATGAGTGAGAGTGAAACAACACGCTGCGGCTTCGTTGCTTTGATTGGTGCGCCCAATGCGGGCAAGTCGACGCTGATGAATGCGCTGGTGGGCGCGAAAGTGACGATTGTCTCGCGCAAAGTGCAGACCACGCGCGCACTGGTGCGCGGCATTGCTCTCGAAGGCGATACGCAAATCATTTTTGTCGATACGCCCGGCATCTTTGCGCCCAAGCGCCGCCTGGATCGTGCCATGGTGACATCGGCTTGGGGCGGGGCAGGTGATGCTGATGTCATCGCGCTACTCGTTGATGTGCGCAAAGGCATTACGGAAGAGGTCGAGGCTATTCTCGCCAAATTGCCGGAAGCACGCGCGCCCAAAGTGCTCATTCTGAATAAGACGGATGCAATTGATCCGCCGCGCCTCTTGAAACTGGCGGCTGATCTCAATGAAAAGCTTGCCTTCAAAGAGACCTTTATGATCTCTGCCTTGAAGGAAAGAGGGCTTGATGTGCTGCGCACCAAGCTTGCGGGGATGATGAAGCCCGGCCCTTGGCTTTATCCCGAAGATCAAGTGTCGGATGCACCGCTGCGTGCGCTGGCCGCCGAGATCACGCGCGAAAAATTATTCGAACGGCTGCATGATGAATTGCCCTACGAGTCCCATGTCGAGACGGAACTCTGGAAAGAGCAGCCCGATGGCTCGGCACGTGTCGAGCAGACGATTTTTGTGACGCGTGAAGGCCACAAGAAGATTGTCATCGGCGAGGGCGGGCGCACGATCAAATCGATCGGATCGGCTGCACGTAAAGATATTATGGAAGCGGCGGAGACCAAGATCCACCTCTTCCTGTTTGTGAAAGTGCGCGAGAATTGGGGCGATGACCCCGAACGTTATCGCAATATGGGTTTGGACTTCCCCAAAAACTGATGGAGCAAAGCATGGCGACCTCGCCTCTGAATTTGCGTAATCGTTTTACTGCCTATCGCTATCTCACCGGCCCCGATGATGCGTCTTTTTGTCATCGTGTGACGCAGGCCATCAACAATGGCTGGTCGCTCTATGGCCCGCCAACCCTTACCTTTGATCCGGTGCAGGGCCGCGTGATTTGCGGACAGGCGATCACCAAAGATGTCGAGGGTGTCGAATATACCCCCGACGTGAAGCTCGGCGAGCTTTGAAACGCGGCACGCATGGATTGGCATGACGAAGGACTGGTCATTGGTGTGCGTCGGCACGGCGAGAGCAGCGTCATTGCCGAATTGATGACGCGTGCGCATGGGCGCCATATGGGCCTTGTGCGCTCGGGTCGCTCGCGCTCCATGCAGCCTGTGTTGCAAGCGGGAAATCATGTTGAAGCCCATTGGCGCGCGCGCATTGAAGAGCATCTTGGCCAATATGTGATCGAGCCTTCGCGTTTACGCACCGCCGAGCTCATGGCCTCTTCAGTCGCTTTGCACGGCGTTGGCCACATCAGCGCGCTGTTGCGGCTTTTGCCCGAACGCGAACCGCATGAAAATCTCTATGAAATGGCCTCGCTCATTATGGAGCATGTGCAGGCGCGCGACACAGTGCCCGCCCTGATCGTGCGCTTTGAATTGGCTTTGCTGGTGGCGCTGGGCTTCGGGCTTGATCTCTCCGAATGTGCAGCCACGGGCACGCGTGAAGAGTTGATTTACGTGTCACCCAAATCCGGGCGTGCGGTTTCGCGCGGGGCGGGCGCACCTTATGCGGAGCGGCTTTTGCCTTTGCCCGACTTTTTGACGCAAGAGCTGGTGACGATGGAAGTCGCGCGGGATGCCGTTTGCGAGGCTTTCCGCATGACAGGTTATTTTTTGGAGCGCGATATTTTCGGGCCGCGTGGTCTGTCCATGCCTGACGCCCGCGCCGCCTTTATTGCCTGCCTCTAGGCGGGGCTTTTCTGGGGGCGGGCGAAAAGGAAACAAAAAGGGAACTTGCGAGCGCTCTCCGCATCGGCTAACCCCCTGACCCATGGCTAAAGCTCACACTCCTCCGGCCCCGCCGGCCGCTCCCGATCCGATCAATCTGCGCGAGGCGCTCGAAGAGCGTTACCTCGCCTATGCTTTGTCGACCATTATGGGGCGTGCTCTGCCGGATGCGCGTGACGGCTTGAAGCCCGTGCATCGCCGCATTCTCTACGGCATGCATATTCTGAAATTGGATCCGGGCACGGCCTTCAAAAAATGCGCGAAGATCGTCGGCGATGTGATGGGTTCGTTCCATCCCCATGGTGACCAGGCGATTTATGATGCGCTGGTGCGCCTCGCGCAGGATTTCTCCTCGCGCTATCCGATGATCGAGGGGCAGGGCAATTTCGGCAATATCGATGGCGATAGTGCGGCCGCCTATCGCTACACCGAAGCGCGCATGACCGATGCCGCGCGCATGCTGCTCGAAGGCATCAATGAAGATGCCATCGATTTTCGTGAAAATTATTCGGGCGATCAGAAAGAGCCGATCGTTCTTCCCGCTGCTTTCCCCAATCTGCTGGCCAATGGCGCGCAGGGCATTGCGGTGGGCATGGCAACCTCCATCCCGCCACATAATCTTGGCGAACTTTGTGATGCCGCGCTTTATCTGGTCGCTCATCCCAAAGCCTCGACCGATCAATTGCTGACCTTTGTGCCGGGCCCCGATTTTCCAACGGGCGGCATTATTGTTGATCAGGCGGCGATCATTGCCGAGACCTATCGCACAGGCCGCGGCTCGTTCCGTGTGCGCGCGAAATGGGAAAAGGAAGAAGGCGCTCGCGGCGTCTGGGTGACGGTCGTCACGGAAATTCCCTATGGCGTGCAGAAGTCGCGTCTGATCGAAAAGATCGCCGAACTTCTGAATGACAAGAAGCTGCCGCTTCTGGGCGATATCCGCGATGAATCAGCCGAAGATGTCCGCATTGTTTTTGAGCCCAAGGCGCGCACGGTTGATCCCGTGATCATGATGGAAAGTCTGTTCCGCAATACCGAGCTGGAATCGCGCTTTCCGATGAATATGAATGTGCTGGTGGATGGCGTTGTGCCGCGCGTTGTCTCGCTCGCCGAAGCGCTTCGCCAATGGCTCGATCATCGTCGCGAGGTTCTCTTGCGCCGCTCGCGCTATCGTCTGTCAGAAATCGAGCATCGCCTCGAAGTGCTGGCGGGCATGCTGCTGGTCTTCCTGCATCTGGATGAAGTGATCCGCATCATCCGCGAAGAAGATGAGCCGAAAGAAGCGCTGAAAGCCCGCTTCAAACTCTCCGATGTGCAGGCCAATTATATTCTCGACACACGTCTGCGCTCTTTGCGCCGACTGGAAGAAATGCAACTGCGCACTGAGCATGACGAGCTGAAAAAGGAAAAGGCCGAGATCGAAGGCTTGCTTGCCGACGAGCCCCAGCAATGGAAGACCATTACGTGGCAAATCCGTGAGGCGAAGAAAAAGCTCAATGGCGATCCGAAAATGGGCCGCCGTCGAACACAATTCGAGACGCCGCCGGAAGGTGCTGCGCTTGAACTCGAAGAGGCGATGATCGAGCGCGAGCCCGTCACGGTCGTCTATTCCGACAAGGGCTGGATCCGTACGCTCAAAGGCCATGTGGCCGATTTGTCGTCGCTCCAATTCAAGGGCGACGATACGCTCAAGACCGCTTTCTTCTCGGAAACCACATCCAAGGTTTTGGTGCTGGCGACCAATGGCAAAGTCTTCACGCTCGATGTCGGCAAGCTGCCGGGCGGGCGCGGTTTTGGCGAGCCTGTGCGTCTCTATGCCGATATTGAAGAGGGCGAAGATATTGTCTGCGTCATGCCTTACACGGCAGGCCAGCGTATGTTGATTGCGGGCTCTGACGGGCGCGGTTTCTTCGTCAATCAGGATGAAATGTTGTCCTCGACACGCAAGGGTCGTGGCGTTTTGTCGGTCGATGCGCCGTCCAAAGCACAAGTGCTGGTCGAGGGCGATGGCGATTATATTGCGGCTATCGGGCAGAACCGCAAAATGCTCATCTTCAAAGCTGCGGATGTGCCGGATATGGCGCGCGGCAAGGGCGTGCGTTTGCAGCGATACAAGGATGGCGGCATTGTCGATGCGCGCGTCTTCAAAATGAAAGACGGCCTGACCTGGACTGATTCTGCGGGGCGCAATTTCACTCTGCCCAGAGCAGAGCTGAAAGACTGGATCGGCAATCGCGCTGAAGCCGGCCGCCTGCCGCCCAAGGGATTCCCGAAGAACAATCGTTTCAGTTGATGCAAGAGGGGCGTGTCTTACTCGACGCGTTCCCACCCCTGCATGCCAAGCCGTTCTTGCGGCAGGAAGCGCGCCTTATAGGCCATTTTGCGTGAGCCCTCGACCCAATAGCCGAGATAGACATGGGGCAAGCCCATGCGGCGCGCGCGTTCGATATGTTCCAAAATCATGAATGTGCCGAGTGAACGGTCAGTCTGTGCAATGTCGTAGTAAGAATAAACCATCGACAGGCCGTCCGAGAGAACATCCGTCAGGCAGACCGCCATCAGCGGTCCCTCACCGCGACCAGTGATAAAACTATCAATGCCACGCGTGCGATATTCGACGACGCGTGTCTCGACATGGCTGTCCTCGATCATCATCGAATAGTCGAGCACACTCATATCGGCCATGCCGCCATCGGAATGGCGTGTGTCGAGATAGGCACGAAACAGCGAATATTGTTCAGAGCTCGGTTCGGGCTGTGTGGCATGGCCGATCAGATCGGCATTCACATCCAGAATGCGGCGCATGTTCCGGCTGGGTTGGAAATCATCCACTTTCACGCGCACGGAGACGCAAGCGCGGCAGTCTTCGCAAGCGGGGCGATAGGCAATGGTCTGTGAGCGACGAAAGCCAGATTGCGTCAGCGTGTCATTGAGCGCGGTGGCGCGTTTGCCAACGAGATGGGTAAAAACCTTCCGCTCATCGCGGCCTGGCAGATAGGGGCAGGGCGCGGGCGAAGTCAGATAGAATTGCGGAGCATCACGCGGCTCTCGGCTCACTCATTCCCCTCAGGTCCCGGACGAGTCGCCTCATATTGGCCCATCAGGCGCGGCGTGTCACGACAACGCCCGCCACAATGTCATGCAGGCAGCGCTTATCATTATTGAGGAGCGAGGTGAGCAGATTGATCGGCGCCAGCAGGGTTACGCCCCAGGAGAGATAAAACAGGATCACATGGGCGGCAGCTTGCAGAAAGGTCGCGGGCCGCCCGTCTTGGCTGCGCATCTCCAGATCCATCAGCCCCATGCCGGGGGTCGCCATGCGTGGGCCAGAGACGCTCAAACCATTATAGATAATGGCAATGGCCGGATAGAGCGCCGGGATCAGGAACCACGACAGGCCAAAGGTCACGACGCCCAGAATAACGAAGACCACGAACAGGCCCCAGAAGATCAACGAGATCAGCAGGAGATCAAAGAGCAAGGCGACGGTGCGCCGCGAGCGCACGCCAGCCAGTGCCGCATAGGGCAGGCGGGCTGGCCAGAGTATTTCCGTCTCGGGTCCGCGTTCAGTCACTCTTTGCGCTCCTTAACCGTCAGGTCTTCGCCAATGTGGGGTGCTGCGCGCCCACCTGCAACCCGGCGCCGGATCAAATCCCGCTTTCGCCCTTATTGTCAGGCTTTGGCTGCGACATAAGCGCTTTGTTCAGCTCGGCGCGGAAGGTGACGATATCGGCTACCATTTCCCGCTTTTGCTGTTCGACGCGGGTCGTGACAATGCGCTCTACATCGGCTTTCGAGGCGCCATAGAGCGCCACGCCAAGGCTGACGAATTTCTTCTCTTCCGTCTGGCAGCGCGTGATGATGACTTGCGCCAGCGTATCGGCATTTTCAGATGAATAGGGCACGATGTCGCGCATCACCTTGCGCATGCAGGCCTGATGGTCTTCGGCTGCTTCATTGATGAGGCGCGTGCGTTCTTTGTCGACTTCATCATTTTTGGCTGGCGGCGGGGTTGCGTCCCTGCGCGCCTCGACGGGCTCTTTGTACCAGCGTACGCAATTGGCGAGTTCCGGAATGAGGCGCGACGTTGTGGTGAGCGCAAAATTTACCCGCACGCCACCAATCACGCTTTGCATCTGGCTCGCTTCGCGGAAGGCGCGGATCAAAGCCGAATTGTCGGGCATCGGCACGACGATCAACGACTTGCCATTCACTTTTCCTTTGACAGCAATGGGTCCTGAGCCATCGAACCAGAGATTGATGGTGACATCATTGCCGTCAGGCATGTTCCAGCCGGTATTGGAAAAGCCCAAGGTCCAGGAATAATCATTGTTCACGGCAACATGCAGATTGGTGCCGTGGCGATAGGTGGCGGACGCCGCGCAATGAGAAAAATCACCGGTACGATCATTGGTGAAAGAGCCGCCCGACCAATTGCCGACCGAAACCGTCCGCAGCGGGCCTTTGGCCAAGGCCGGTACGCTCAGGCTCAAACTCGCAAGAATGGCGAATAGGAAACGCCACACCATTTCATCCTCCGGGGTCAGAGGTGATTATAGGTCAAGCTTGGCCGACCGCAATGGCAGGCAGCTCACGCCCCCTTCAGCTTTTCCGCTACTTTCACGGCAAAATAGGTCAGAATTCCGTTGCAGCCCGCGCGTTTGAAGGCGAGCAGGCTTTCCATCATGGCCTTATCACCATCGAGCCAGCCGTTTTGAGCCGCCGCCATAATCATCGCGTATTCGCCCGACACTTGATAGGCGAAGGTCGGCACGGCAAAGGTATCTTTCACGCGACGCGCAATATCGAGATAGGGCATGCCGGGCTTGACCATTACCATATCCGCGCCCTCTTCGAGGTCGAGCGCGACTTCGCGCAAAGCCTCATCAGAATTGGCAGGGTCCATTTGATAGGTGCGCTTGTCACCACGTAGGAGTCCGCCTGATCCAACAGCATCGCGGAACGGGCCATAAAAGGCCGAAGCATATTTGGCCGCATAGGCCATGATCTGCACGTGGTCGAAACCTTCTTCATCCAGCGCGGTGCGAATGGCACCGATGCGCCCATCCATCATGTCGGAGGGCGCAATCACATCGGCACCCGCGCGCGCTTGATTGAGAGATTGTTTGACGAGTGCGCGTACCGTCGCATCATTCACAATCTCGTCGCCCTGCATCAGCCCGTCATGGCCATGGCTTGTATAGGGATCGAGCGCAACATCGGTGATAATGCCAATCTGTGGCACGGCTGCCTTGATCGCGCGCACAGCTTTGCAGATCAGATTTTCCGGATTGAAAGCTTCCGAGCCTTCTTCATTGCGCAATTTCGGATCGGTGTAGGGAAAGAGCGCGACAGCAGGAATGCCGAGCGAAGCCGCATGTGCGCAGGCCTTCACCGCTTCATCAATCGATAGACGCTCGACACCGGGCATGGAGGCGACCGGTTGGCGTGTCTTTTCGCCATCGAGAATAAAAATCGGCCAGATCAGATCGTCGGCCGTGAGCACATTCTCGCGCACCAAGCGGCGTGACCAATCTGCCTGCCGCAAACGGCGCGGGCGCTGGACCAGCATCATCCGGTCGGCAGAATGGGGGTGGGATGGTGCGGCCATGCTCTTGCTCCAAAATCGACTTTTCCCGCCTAGCATCTTTCGAAGCAAGGCTAAAGCCCGACCTCTGGGGAGGCTTGCGCGTTGACCGGGCAGGGCCATCTCCTCTATGCCTCTTGAGGTGGCGATGGCGGGGCATATGGTCCCGCTGGTCCACGACAGAGGCCCCATGGAACTCTATCCCGTCAACGAGAAAGCCAATCGCGAGGTCATCCACCTGGGTGCGAGCGGCAACGGCTCGTTCCGCTGGGGGCTTTATCTCATCATCTACATGCGTGTGCTGGCTGTGCTTTGGCTCGCACAGGGGCTTTTGCAATGGCTCCATATTCTGGCTCCAGAAGGCCCCTCGATTGATGTCATGCCGTCATTCGAAGCGGGTACGATTGTTTTCTTTGCCATTACCAATCTTGTTGCAGCCGTTGGTCTGTGGCTCGCCGTACCATGGGGCGGCGTGCTCTGGCTCTTCGCTATTTCCGCACAAATGTTTATCATCGGTTTTGTCGGCATGATCGAAGGCGGGCGTTTGATCTTGGCTTTGGATGTAGCGCTGATCGTCGCTTATTTTGTTTTGAGTTGGTATGCCGCGCAAGAGCGAGATGCCATCTGAAGCTTGCCGTTGCGTCAGTCAACCATTCCTCAAGCTTAATGCGTTGTGAGATTCACTTTCGATTCACGCAATGCTTAAACATCAGATTCATCTCGTTTATTAGAGGCGCTTTCATGCGCACCCCGTATTCTGTTTCGCATATGATTTATTTGATTGCGAGGCATAGTGATGGAACTTGTCATCAAGAGTGAAGCGTTTGGCGCTCAGACCGACGTATTTGAAAATCTGCGTCCGGCCTATTTGGAATCTTTGACCTTGGTGGAACGTTTGCACCGGCGTTTGCTGGATGTGATCAAGGATGAATTCGATCGACGCAAACGTGTTGACATCAATGCAGTGCAAGCTTTGCTGCTCTACAATATCGGCGACAAGGAACTGACTGCGAGCGAATTGCGCACCAAAGGTTATTATCTGGGCTCCAACGTCTCCTATAATGTGAAGAAACTGGTCGATATGGGTTTCCTTCATCATGCGCGCTCACGCATGGATCGCCGCTCGGTGCGCATCAGCCTGACCGAGCGCGGGCGTGTCGTGCATCAAATCGTGGCGGATGTTTATGCCAAGCATATGCTCACCGTGGAGCAGATCGGCGGCATCACGGGGGACGAGTTTTCGCGGATGAATTTGGCGCTGGCGCGTCTGGAGCGATTCTGGACCGACCAGATCCGCTACCGACTTTAGGCGCGGGCGGCCCCAAACGACCCGGAGGGGCATCTGTTTGAGGTGCTCTTTTGCCTTTATGCTCAGGCCTCTATCGAATGGGGCCAAGCCTGCCTTACTTCGGCCTTGCTGTTCCTTCTTTTTTAACCTTGTCCATGTTAGCGCTGACGGGTTCCTGAGAGCCTGTTGAGGGTTTTCTGCGGGTTGCTGGGCTGACAAAGCCCGCCCCGGTTGGGACGAGCCAGGTTTGGAACGCATTGGAGCGATCGGTGAGTAAGTTCGACCATTCCATTTCCCGCAGGGCCTTCGCCCGTGGATTGGGCCTTGGCCTTGTGGCTCTGGGCACACCGGCTTTCGCCGCGCCTGCCGATGGCAGCCTTTTTGGCGAGCAGGCCGAATGGGTCCAGAAATATGAGGCCGATCCGCGCCTCACCGTGCCGCGCACGACAACCCCCATTCTCTCTGGACAAACCATTGCCGCCACAGAACAGGCCATCACGCTCTATCAGGATATCGTTTCCCGTGGTAGTTGGAACAATGTGCCCAACCAGACGATGAAAGTCGGTACCAAGAGTGCTGCCGTTGTGGCTTTGCGTCAGCGCCTCATGATCACCGGCGATCTCGATGAGACGGCTGGCACGAGCCCGGTTTTCGATTCCTATGTCGAAGCGGGTGTGAAGCGCTTTCAGGCGCGCCATGGCATTTCTGCGACCGGCGTTGTTGCCCAGCAGACGATTGCCGCGCTCAATGTTCCAGCCCAAGTGCGGGCTCGTCAGCTTGAAATCAATCTTGTTCGCCTGCGTGCCTTTTCGGGCAATCTCGGCGGGCGCTTTGTGACAATGAACATTCCTGGTGCTTCCGTTGAAACGGTTGAGGGTGGTCAGGTTGTCACCCATCACCAGGCCGGTGTTGGTAAGATCGACCGCCAATCGCCTGTCATGCAAGCCAAAGCGGTGGAGATCAATTTCAACCCGTTCTGGACTGTGCCGGCCTCGATCATCCGCAAGGATTTGATCCCGAAAATGCAGAAGGATTCGAATTATCTCTCGGATAACAAGATCCGCGTCTACAATTCAGCCGGAACTGAAGTGGCGCCCAATGCCATCAATTGGAATTCGATGGAAGCCACGCAATATAAGTTCCGTCAGGATCCGGGCGGTGATGTGAATTCGCTCGGCTTCGTGCGCATCAACATCCCGAATCCGCATGGCGTCTATATGCATGACACGCCAGCCAAGGGTATTTTCGGCGATGATTTCCGCTTCGTCTCATCGGGCTGTGTGCGCGTGCAGAATGTGCGCGACTATGTGGCGTGGTTGTTGAAAGATTCCCCCGGTTGGGACCGTGACCGCATTGATGATGTGATCCGTTCGGGCGAACGCGTTGATGCGCGCATCACCCAGCCCGTGCCCGTCTATTGGATCTATGTCACAGCTTGGTCGAATGATGGTCTAATCCAGTTCCGCGACGACATTTATCAGCGCGATGGCTTTGGTGCGGGCGCGGTCTCCGTTTCCGCGTCCTCCTCGTCCGAGGCATACGAGGGAGGGCTTTTGGAGCCTATGGCCCTGACCGAAGTGCCCCGCCGCTAAAGGGTCACTGCTCGAGCCTTTTGATCCGGCCCGCCACCCGACAAGGGGGCGGGCCTTTTCTTTGTGCGCACCCTGTGGCCAACCCCTTCTTTTTGCCTCTAAAGGTCATTCTGTCGCCTTTCGGTCACAGACGGGCCGTGCTAAGCGGGGGCATCTTTCAAGGCCGGTCTGGAACCAGATGTAGCGTGTGCCCCTGTCGGGAGCGCCCATAGGTTCCATTCCGGAGGGTTTTGGTGCCGCCTTGGGCGGCCAATCAGGAGCCGGATGCCGATGGCTGAGACCGCTTACAAGCTCTCCAATTCTTTCTTCGGGGCGAGCCTTGCTCAATCTGATCCCGAAATCGCGCGCTCGATCGATCTCGAACTCGGTCGCCAGCGCGATGAGATCGAATTGATCGCGTCCGAAAATATCGTCTCGCGTGCCGTGCTCGAAGCACAGGGCTCGGTGATGACCAACAAATATGCGGAAGGCTATCCGGGCCGCCGCTATTACGGTGGTTGCCAGTTCGTCGATATCGCTGAGAACCTCGCGATTGAACGCCTCACCAAATTGTTTGATTGCGGCTTTGCCAATGTGCAGCCCAATTCCGGATCGCAGGCCAATCAGGCGGTCTTCTTGGCGCTCTTGCAGCCGGGCGACACATTCATGGGTCTTGATCTGGCAGCGGGCGGACATTTGACGCATGGCTCAGCGGTCAACATGTCGGGCAAATGGTTCAAGGCTGTCAGCTACGGCGTGCAGCCCGACACGCAATGCATCGATATGGAAACGGTTGCCAAGCTCGCGCATGAGCATAAGCCCAAGCTGATCATTGCAGGCGGCTCGGCCTATGCGCGTCATTGGGATTTCGCGCGCTTCCGCGCCATTGCCGATGAGATCGGCGCTTTCTTCCTTGTCGATATGGCGCATTTCTCCGGCCTTGTTGCCGGTGGCGCACATCCCTCGCCATTCCCGCATGCGCATGTTGTGACATCGACGACGCACAAGACCTTGCGCGGCCCGCGTGGCGGCATTGTGCTCACCAATGACGAGGCCATTGCCAAGAAGATCAATTCGGCTGTCTTCCCCGGCATGCAAGGGGGCCCCTTGATGCATGTCATCGCCGCCAAGGCTGTGGCTTTCGGTGAGGCCTTGCGCCCGGAATTCAAAATCTATGCCCAGCAGATTGTCACCAACGCCAAAGCGCTGGCCGAAACGCTGCGTGCGGGTGGTTTTGATATTGTGACGGGCGGCACCGACAATCATCTGATGCTGGTTGACCTGCGTCCCAAGAAATTGAACGGCAAGATTTCGGAAGCAGCGCTTGGTCGCGCACACATTACCTGCAACAAAAACGGTATTCCGTTTGACCCTGAAAAGCCGTTTGTGACGTCGGGCATTCGCCTTGGCACACCGGCTGCCACATCGCGTGGTTTCGGCGTGGCCGAATTCCAGAAGGTCGGCGCGCTGATCATTGAAACGCTCGATGGCCTTGCCAAAAATGGCGAAGAGGGCAATGCGGCGGTTGAAGCCAAAGTACGCGACGAAGTGACGGCACTCACACGCCGCTTCCCGATCTATCCTTGAGGGCTTGAGACACGATGCGCTGCCCTTATTGCGGAAGTCTCGATACACAGGTGAAGGACTCGCGTCCCACCGAAGATTCGTCCGCAATTCGCCGCCGTCGTGTCTGCCCTGATTGTGCGGGCCGTTTCACCACATTCGAGCGCGTGCAATTGCGCGAATTGACGGTGTTGAAGAAGTCGGGCCGTCGCGTGGCATTTGACCGCGATAAACTGATGCAATCTTTGTCGATTGCTTTGCGCAAGCGTCCTGTGGATCCCGAGCGCGTCGAGCGCATGGTCAATGGCATTGTGCGCCAGCTCGAAAGCTCGGGCGATTCCGAAATCCAGAGCGATCACATTGGTGAATTGGTGATGGAAGGCCTGCGTGCGCTCGACTCCATCGCCTATGTGCGCTTTGCCTCCGTCTATAAAAACTTCCGCGAAGCGAGCGATTTTTCGACCATCATTGACGAGCTGGCCGAGCCGGTCACGCCCAATAAGTCGAGCGATCCGGCGCAAGATCCAAAATGAGCGCGGCGCTTTTTTCTGACGAAGATTATATGGCAGCTGCCATTGCCTTCGCGCGGCGGGGCTTGGGGGAAACCGCGCCCAATCCGGCGGTGGGCTGTCTCATTGTCAAAGACGGGGTGATTGTCGGGCGCGGTGCGACGCAAAGGGGCGGTCGCCCTCATGCGGAAACGGTCGCCATCGGCGATGCAGGCGCAGCCGCGCGCGGCGCAACACTCTATGTGACTTTGGAGCCTTGCAGTCATCACGGCGTCACGGGCCCTTGCGCCAATGCGATTGTTGATGCTGGTCTTGCGCGCGTTATCTCTGCTGTTGAAGACCCTGATCCGCGTGTGGCTGGCCGCGGGCACGAGATTTTGCGCAAAGCTGGCATTGATGTGCGTGTCGGTGTTTTGTCGAAGGATGCGACGCGCGCCAATCTCGGCCATATTCTGCGTGTGACGCAGGGCCGCCCGATGGTCACGTTGAAATTGGCGGAAACAGCGGACGGTTTTGCAGCCTCCGTCAATCCGCATGATCCGCGTTTGATGATCACAGGGCAGATTGCCAATAACCGCGTGCAGGTCATGCGCGCCATGCATGATGCGATCATGATCGGCATTGGCACGGCTTTGGGTGATGATCCTTTGCTGACTGTGCGTATGCCGGGTCTTGAGCAGCGCGCGCCTTTGCGTGTCGTAATTGATAGCGATTTGCGTCTGCCAACGCGCTCGCGCCTTGTCGCCACAGCAAAAGAAAAGCCGCTTCTCGTCATTGCGGGTGTGGGGGCTTCCCCTGACAAGCGGGCAAAGCTTGAAGAGCAGGGCGTTTGGGTCGAGGCGGTCGCGCGTGACGCGGATGGGCATGTCGATCTCACACAGGCTTTGCAGGCGCTGGGCGTGCGCGGCATCACGCGCGTCTTCAGCGAAGGCGGCCCGCATGTGGCGGCGGCACTCATCGGGCAGGGGCTTGCCGATGAGATCGTCATGATCCGTGGTGAAAAACCATTCGGTGGCGCTGGTCTGCCTGCCTTGTCTGAAGTTGCTCGACAACAATTGGACAATCCGACGCGCTTTTCGC
This sequence comes from Beijerinckiaceae bacterium, assembly GCA_947452455.1. Taxonomy (GTDB): domain Bacteria; phylum Pseudomonadota; class Alphaproteobacteria; order Rhizobiales; family Beijerinckiaceae; genus Terripilifer. The sequence continues at coordinate 94,762 of CANGBX010000008.1, read as the reverse complement.
GCGTAAGTGAAAGCAGAGCAGGGGCAGATTGCCTCATCCGCTATGAGAGGGTTTTCTAATGTTCACGGGTCTGGTCAGTGATGTCGGTACCATTGTGTCGATCACGCCGAAGGGCGATTTGCATCGCATCCGCATTGCTTGTTCTTATGATCCAAAAAGCATCGCACTGGGCGCATCCATCGCTTGCTCGGGCCCGTGTCTGACAGCTGTTGAAATGGGCTCTGACAAGGGCCAAGCGTTTTTCGAAGTGGATGCTGCAGCCGAAACTCTGGCGCGCACAACAGTCGGACAGTGGAAAGTCGGCACGCATATCAATCTCGAACGTGCGATGAAAATCGGCGATGAACTCGGCGGGCATATTGTCACCGGCCATGTGGATGGTTTGGGCAAAATTGTCGAGCGTCGTGACTTTGACGGCATGGCGCATTTCGACATTGAAGCCGCACCCGAACTCGCCCGCTTCATTGCTGAAAAGGGCTCGGTCTGTCTTGATGGCACATCGCTGACGGTGAATTCGGTCAGCGGGAATCGCTTCACGATTCTGCTCATCCCGCACACGCTAGCGGTCACCACTTGGGGCGAGCGCAAAACGGGCGATGACCTCAATCTGGAGGTCGATCTGATGGCGCGCTATGCGGCGCGGCTGATTGAGGCCAAATAGGCCCTCACAAAACTTGCTCTGGGCGGCCTTCCGCGTTAGTCAGACCTCGCTGTTTCATATTGAGGATGTGACCACCCATGGCCGAAGCGCGCCGCTCTCTTGCCCCGATCTTAGGCGTGGCTGGTTCTCGCCTGCTTGTGGTCGAAGCCCGTTTCTATGACGACATTGGCGACATGCTGCTGACGGGCGCACGACGTGCGGCTGACGCGCATCAAGTCTCGGTCGATGTTCTCACCATGCCCGGCGCTCTCGAAATTCCAGCCGCCATTGCCATTGCTTGTGATGCAGCTGCAGCGCGCGGCACACCTTACGATGGCGCGGTTGCTTTGGGCTGTGTCATTCGCGGCGAGACCTATCATTTTGAAATCGTCGCTGGCGAAAGCTCGCGCGCTTTGATGGACATGTCAGTGGCGCGTACATTGCCGCTCGGCAACGGCATTCTGACTGTCGAGAATGAGGCGCAGGCCATTGAGCGCGCTGATCCTGCGCAAGGCGACAAGGGTGGTGATGCTTTGCGTGCCGCGCTGACGCTGATCGCTTTGAAAAAAGGCGGAGCGAAATAATGTCTCGCGAACATCGCGCCGCCGCCCGTCTCAATGCCACGCAAGCGCTCTACCAGATGGAAGTTGCCGCCAAGGGCCTCAACGAGATTCTGGCAGAGTTCGAGACACATTGGATCGGGCGTGAAATCGAAGGCGATCAATATAAGCCTGCCGAGCTGGCGTTTTTCCGCGATGTTTTGAATGGTGTCTTGAGCGATCAGGTCGCCATCGACCAATTGATTGATGCAACACTTGCACGGGGCTGGCCTTTGGCGCGGGTGGAGGCTGTCATGCGCGCGGTCCTGCGTGCGGCAACCTATGAGCTCAAAAAGCGCAAGGATATTCCCGGCCGTGTTGTGATAACGGAATATGTGGATGTCGCAGCTGCCTTTTTGGGCAGGGAAGAGACGGGCATGATCAATGCTGTTTTGGATAAAGTCGCCCGCGAGCTGCGTGCGGAAGAATTCAGTAACGCTTCCTAGTATATTGAGATGGTGAACCGTTTATAATGGCAATGCCCTTAGGGGTTGGAGAACGCCATGCTTTCGATCATCCTGAACAATGTCTTCACCCGCAATCGCAAGGATATGGCCGCTGCCGAAAAGGCACGTCATGATGTGCGTGTTCATCAGCGCGTGAGGCCACACAAGGCCAGTGGGGATGCTCACGCCCATCCCGCCGAGACAGCTCCGGCTCAGAGCAAGCCCGAAAAAGGCTAATCGCATCACATGAGCGAAGATGACCTGATCGCCCGTCACTTTGCTCCTCTCGCGGGCGAGGGCGGCTTGGGTCTTCTCGACGATGCTGCGCTCATAGCTTCCATCCCCGGCCATGATCTCGTCATCACCTGTGATGCTCTGGTGGCCGGCGTTCATTTCTTTGCCAATGATCCGGCAGATTCCATTGCCAGCAAGGCTCTGCGCGTCAATCTCTCCGATCTGGCAGCCAAAGGCGCAACGCCACGTGGCTTTGTTCTGGCGCTTGCTTTGCCCCAGCAAAACGATCTCTGGCTCGCCTCTTTCGCGCTTGGATTAAAACGCGACATCGAGGCTTTTGCTTTTCCGCTTTTGGGGGGTGACACCGTGAAAACGCCGGGCCCCCTGATGGTGTCTGTTACCGCTTTCGGAACGGTCCCTCAGGGCCGCATGGTGCCGCGCACAGGCGCGCGTGCGGGTGATGCGCTTTATGTCACCGGAACCATTGGCGATGCTGCGCTCGGGCTTTTGGAGCGTCAGGGACAGATCTCGGCCGGACAGGGCGGGGCGCATCTGGTGTCGCGCTATCTCATGCCCGTGCCGCGGAATGCTTTAGCCCCCGCATTGCTCGAACATGCCCATGCGGCGATGGATATTTCAGACGGTCTGATCGGAGATCTCACCAAAATGATGCGGGTGAGTGGCGTCACAGCTGAAGTGATGCTGGCTGATGTGCCGCTTTCCGCTGGTGCGCGGTCTGTCGTAGTCATGGATGAGGCTTTGTTCACCCGCGCGATGACCGGTGGGGACGATTACGAGATTTTGGCCAGCATCCCGCCACAGAAAGCGCAGGCCTTTGAGGCCGCCGCCGTGGCTTTGGACGTGGTCGTGACGCGGATCGGGGAGGTCCGGGCTGGCACAGAGGCGCCAACCTTTCTCTTGACCGGTGGGCGCGCCTTGAATGTCGTGGGTGGCTCTTACAGCCACTTCTGAAGCCGGTTTACAAAAGCCCCGTTGCAGCCGACGATGGGCATCAAGAAACGTGAAGAAAAAAGGGAGGCACCTATGGCGCGCGATTTCGAAGACCATTGCTGGAAAGACATTGTCAGCCCCGAGATTCTGGAAATCTACGAGCCCTATCACCGCCAGCTCCGCGTCGGCCCCAAGCCCGCCATTCTTGCGATTGATCTCTATAATAAGGCCTATGAGGGCGGGAACCGCCCCGTGCTTGAGGTCAACCGCGAACATGCGGGCTCTTGCGGTGAAAATGCCTGGAAGGCGATTGAGCCAACCAAGCAACTCTTTGCAGCAGCGCGTGCGGCTGGTGTTCCGGTCATCTATTCCACGCGCCATGCCGATACAGCGGGCGTGAAATCGACCTTCCGCTCCATGCGCAAAGAAACGGAAGACCAATATGGCATCTATCACGAGTTCACGCCCCATGATGGCGAGCTGGTGATTTACAAAGAACGCGCCTCGGCCTTTTTCGGCACACCGCTGGTCGCGCATCTGCGCCTGCGCGGCATCGAGAGCCTGATCATCTGCGGCGAAAGCACATCAGGCTGCGTGCGCGCGTCAACGGTGGATGCTTATTCTTACGGCTTCCACAGCGTGCTGGTCGAAGAATGCACCTATGATCGCTCGATGCTGAGCCACAAAGTCAATTTGTTCGATCTGCATCACAAATATGCTGACGTCATGCATGTCGAAGATGTTATCGCGCATCTGAACGGCATGAAAAAATAAGCCGTCACTCCTGCTCTGTGCGTTCCATCGGTGACAGGCCGAGCTTGTCAAACAGGCTTGCGCGATGGGCGTCGGCGTAGCGCATGGCATTAAGATGAGCGGGCGTGCCATAGGGCAGGCGCGCCATCCGCTCATAGAGCGTCTCGACCCAATGCAATTCGCCCAAAATATCGGTCGGGTCGGCGCCGCGAGCAATCCATGAAGAAGACCATGTCTGCAGCCAAGCCGCCGGGTCTTCCACATTCGTGGTTTCTGAGATCAGCTTTTCATGGGCGTGATCGCCATAGACCAAGGTGGCGGCGCGCTCGAAGCGCTTCAGGCGCGTGACCGCATCAGCCACATCGCCTTCGGGGTCTGTACGGCCCCGCGCCCATTCCAGACATTGGCTCAAACTCATTGCCGACACTTTATCCTCCGTCTCGGTCCGGTCATGGTCTCCATCAAGGGCACAGGATCGGATGCGGAAAGTCGCTGTTGGGGCTATCTTTGCATCTTGCTTGCGCCAACGGAAGAGTAGAAGCTGGGGATAGAGCGAAAGAGCCATAAGGCCGTCGCCGGGGAGGAAGTTCATGACCAAGTCCGATGCCGATCACGGCGTGGGGGCGGACGATCCGCATGTGAAGGTTTCGCGTCTGCCGCCATTGCCGCGCCCGCTTGATCCCATTGTCGCGGAATTATTCGAGAATACGCGCAAGCGTGGCGGTCACATTCTCAATTTGCACAAAGTCACAGGCCATGCGCCCAAGCTGACGTCTGCCAAGCGGCCCTTCACTTATGCTTTGCGTAATGATTGCGATGTGGCGCGTCTTTATCGCGAGCTCGCCATTTGCCGCACGGCGATCAATGTCGAATGTGATTATGAATTGCACCATCATCATCCGCTGGCTTTGCAAGCGGGGCTGACGCAAGCGCAATTCAATGCTCTGCGCCAATGGCAAGCCAAGCCCGAGCTCTTCGATGCCAAGCAAAAAGCTGTTCTGGCCTTTGTCGATGAGATGACGCTCAACAAAGGGCAGGTGAGCGAAGCAACATTCAAACTGTTGGCCGATTATTTCTCGCCGCAAGAGATCATCGAAATCGCCTATAATTCGACCTCTTATTATGCGAGCGGTCTGTTCATGAAGGCACTCGCCATTGAACCAGACGAGCCGCATAAAAAAGCAGCGCCCGGAAAATTTTAAAGACAGCGCAAGCGGTCAAAAATTTGCGTCTCGTCAAGACGATAAAGCGCATCGATAAAGGCGACGCGGAATGAGCCCGGTGCATCGGCTTGTTCCGCCGCAAGGTCGCCGGCAATGGCATAAGTTGCTAGCGCCGCGCTTGTGGCTGCAAAAGCCTCAGCGCCCGTGCCCAGCATCGCCCCGATAAACCCCGTCAAACCGCAGCCCAGAGCTGTGACGCGCGTCATCAAAGGCGAGCCATTGGCGAGGCGCAGGTGGCGGCGTCCATCGGTCACGAAATCAACCGCGCCGGTGGCTGCCACAGTGCAGAGCGCGTGACGGGCCAGTCTTTGGGCCAGTTCCGCCACCTCATCCGTGTCATGGGTTGATTCCGGGCCACGTGGTGCGCCAGCGGCTTGGGTGAGGCCGGCAATGCGCGCAACCGCCATAATCTCCGAGGCATTGCCGCGGATCACCTGCGGGCGGCGGCGCAACAGATTGGCGATGGTAGCATCGCGAAAGGGCGTCCCGCCCGCACCAACGGGGTCAAGCACCCAGGGCACGCCATGCGTGCGCGCGGCGGCTGTCGCAACATCCATGGATTGCGCGGCCTGCGCGGAGAGCGTGCCCGTATTGATGACGAGAGCCGCAACCTTACGGACAAAATCGGGTGTTTCTTCCGGGGCGTGGACCATGGCGGGCGCAGCGCCCGCGGCCAGCAGCACATTGGCTGCAATATCCATGGAGACGAAATTGGTGATGACCTGAACGAGCGGCCGGGCGGCGCGCATCTGCACCAAAAGCGCTGCGCTGGCGCGGGCAAGGGCGTCCCGATCTGTGTGGGTCTGATCCATAGAGCCCTTTTAGCCGTTTTCGGGCGTCTCTGACAGGGGCTCAAGGCTTGTCCGCATTGTTCTGCGGGCCTGTGCTGGACTATAATCACGAAATGGTGCGCCAGCCATTGCAGCCTCGTTGAGTCGGGGCCTAGACTGCCGCACCCCCAAAAAGACCCCGAGAGGGGCCAAGGGCAGGAACCACCAAGGGCCGATTTTACGGTTCGAAGAAAGGGCGGATTCAATGAGTTTGATGTTGCTAATTATTATCGGCGGACTGCTGTCCGTCGTTTACGGCGCCTATACGATCAGAGAGTTGATGGCAGCTGATGCGGGCAATGCACGCATGCAAGAGATCGCACAGGCGATTGCTGAAGGCGCCCAAGCCTATCTGCGCCGTCAATATCTCACCATTTCTTATGTCGGTGTGGCGCTCTTCGTCATCATCGGCTTCCTGCTCGGCTGGACAGTGGCCATCGGCTTCCTGATCGGCGCGGTGCTTTCGGGCGCTGCCGGCTTCATCGGCATGAATGTGTCGGTGCGTGCCAATGTGCGCACTGCGCAGGCGGCTTCCAAGTCGCTGGCTGCTGGTCTCGACGTTGCCTTCAAGGCAGGCGCTGTGACGGGCATGCTCGTTGCCGGTCTCGCGCTCTTGGGCGTGGCCGTTTATTTCGCCATCCTCACGGGCCCGATGGGCATGAAGCCTTCGGATCGTGTCGTCATTGACGCGCTCGTCGCGCTGGGCTTCGGCGCTTCGTTGATTTCGATTTTCGCGCGTCTGGGCGGCGGTATCTTCACCAAGGGTGCGGACGTCGGCGCTGACCTCGTCGGCAAGGTCGAAGCTGGCATTCCGGAAGATGATCCGCGCAATCCGGCCACGATTGCTGACAACGTCGGCGATAACGTCGGCGATTGCGCCGGCATGGCGGCTGACTTGTTCGAGACTTATGCGGTGACGGTTGTCGCCACCATGGTGCTCGGTGCGATCTTCTTCGCAGGCAAGGATGTGTTGCTTTCGACGATGATGTATCCGCTGGCCATTTGCGCGAGCTGCATTCTCACCTCGATCATCGGCACGTTCTTCGTGAAGTTGGGTCCGAGCCAGAATATCATGGGCGCTCTCTACAAGGGCCTGTGGGCAACGACGCTTCTCTCGGTCATCGGCCTTGGTGCTGCCACCAGCCTGACCGTTGGTTGGGGCAAGTTTGGTGAAGTCGCCGGCATGGCGATCACCGGCACGAACCTGTTCTTCTGCGGCCTCATCGGCCTCGTGGTGAATGGTCTCATTGTCTGGATCACCGAATATTACACGGGCACGGGCAAGCGTCCGGTTGTGTCGATTGCGCAAGCATCCGTCACAGGACATGGCACGAACGTCATTCAGGGCCTCGCAGTCTCGCTGGAATCCACAGCGCTGCCGGCCATGGTGATCGTGGGTGGCATCATCTCGACCTACCAGCTTGCGGGCCTCTTCGGCACGGCGATTGCGGTCACGACCATGCTTGGTCTGGCTGGCATGATCGTCGCGCTCGATGCTTTCGGTCCGGTCACCGACAATGCCGGTGGCATTGCCGAAATGGCTGGTCTGCCGAAGGAAGTGCGTCATTCAACCGACGCGCTCGATGCGGTTGGCAATACGACGAAGGCTGTCACCAAGGGCTATGCGATCGGTTCTGCGGGTCTGGGCGCTCTCGTGCTCTTCGCCGCCTACACGAATGACTTGCAGGCCTTCATCGCGGAAGGCCGCCCCTACTTCAAGGGCATTGGTCAGATCTCCTTTGATCTGTCGAACCCCTATGTGGTTGCGGGCCTGATCTTCGGCGGTCTCATTCCTTATCTGTTCGGCGGCATTGCCATGACGGCAGTCGGTCGTGCAGCGGGTGCGGTCGTGGAAGAAGTGCGTCGTCAGTTCAAGGAAATGCCGGGCATCATGCAGGGCACACAGCGCCCTGATTATGGTCGCGCGGTGGACATGCTGACCAAAGCGGCGATCAAGGAAATGATCATCCCGTCCATGCTGCCTGTGCTCGCTCCGCTCGTCGCTTATTTCGGCGTGCTGGCGATCTCCGGCTCGAAGGCCAATGCTTTCGCAGCACTGGGCGCTTCGCTCTTGGGCGTGATTGTGAATGGTCTCTTCGTGGCCATTTCGATGACGTCGGGTGGCGGCGCTTGGGACAATGCCAAGAAGAGCTTCGAAGACGGCTTCATCGACAAGGATGGCGTGAAGCATCTGAAGGGTTCTGATGCGCATAAGGCATCGGTGACGGGCGATACCGTCGGCGACCCCTACAAGGACACGGCGGGCCCCGCTGTGAATCCGGCGATCAAGATCACCAACATTGTCGCTCTGCTGCTGCTCGCCGTTCTGGCGCATTAAGCAAAGCGAAATCGGAAACAAGAAGGGCGGGGGAAACCCCGCCCTTTTTTGTATTCAGGCGAGTGAAACCTGTAGCCTACGACCAACCGCTTGGGCCGCGCGTTGCAATGTCGCAAGCGTGACAGAATCCGTCTTGGGGTCGAGCAGGCGGTCAAGCTGTCTGCGGCTCGTCTTCATGCGTAAAGCCATGGCAGTTTTGGTCAGCTTTTGTGTCTCCATCGCCTCGATAATTTGCTCGGCGATGATGTCTTTGAGCGCGCGTTCTTCTGCAGCAGCGAGCAAGCCTTGTTCCGCGAGAAAGTCATCAAATGTCTCGGTGCTGATCCGTCCCTTTTTGCTGGTCATGTTGTGATCTCTTTCATCCTCTTGCGAGCGAGCTCCAGATCCGTTTTCGGGGTTTGCTGTGTTTTCTTGATGAAGCCGTGCAGCAAAACCATCTCATTCCCAACCATGCAGAATATAACGCGGGCGATCTGATTGCCTTCTAGATCACTGCGCACCTCCCAGAGCCCCGTCCCCAAAGGCGCGCAGACGGGGCGACCAAGTGGCCAGCCGAATTCAACCCTCTGGATATCCGTGCCAATCGTCAGCCTGTCGGCCGGGCTTAGCTCTAGAATCCACTCTCTGACCGGTTTGCGGCCCGCGGCGGTCTCATAAAATCGCGCAACGAGCTTCTTGGCCCTGGTGATCTTGGAGATTGTGCCAATTTTGGCACGTTTTGAAAAGGGCATTGTGCCGTCTCCGGCGAAATAAATAACTGCAATGATTGAAAAGTAGACGCCTCATTCCGCAAGGGCAACGTGGTCAAACAAAAAAGCCGACCTGTGAGGGTCGGCTTTTTGAATGTTTGCTATAGCAGGGGATCAGAACCGCAAGAGGCCCGTAAGCGCATTGCGGATGAAGCTTGATTCCGTGCCGCCGGTTGGCGTCGTGCGGCTGACGAAATCGACCACTTGGCCGTCTTCGAGACCGTAATTAGCGACGCGTTCGACCTTTTTCGCCTTGGAGAAATAGACAGCCACCACGCGCTGATCGACGACTGTGGGGTCGAGGAATTGCACCGTGCGTTCGGTTTTCTGCGTGATGTAATACCAAGCTTCCGCACCGATGGTGGAGGTGGTTGAGGGCGTGCCCATCACTGTCAGGACCTGCTCAGCGGAGGCGCCGACTTTCACCTGTTCCAAAGCCTTGGTGTCGAGCACATAGCCGTGCTGGACCGTGCCGTCATAGCTCAGGCATCCGCCTAGGCTGAGCGCCAAAGCCAGAGCGCCCGCCATGCGGGCCGGAGCGGAGAGGCGGCGTACCGCTTTCTTGTGATCAGAAACTGCGTCCATCAGACCCATCTCCGGGAATTTTCCTTGCATCCGAGACCACCGATGCCTAACCCCCGTCTGATATAAATGCAAGCAAAGCTCGGCAATGTGCCTCAAGCTTTGTCCGCCACCTGCCGGAGCCAGTCATCATGTTCGGCCTTTTTAGCCGCAACCGTAACAAGCCACTCATCGACAAGCTTCACGGCGAGATCATGGCAGGTGCGCTCAACCCCGCGCTTTATCTTACCTGCGGGGTCCCCGATACATTCGAGGGCCGCTTTGAAATGCTGGTCTTGCATGGGGCTTTGTCCACACGGCATATGGAGCGGCTGGCCGCTCCTGGTCCCGACCTCGCCCAAGATGTCACGGATGCCGTCTTCCGCTATCTCGATGTGACGCTGCGCGAGATGGGCGTGGGGGATACCACGGTGCCAAAGAAGATGAAAAAACACGCCGAAAGCTATGCTGGACGGGCATTTTCTTATCTGACAGCTCTTGATGCACAAGATGAAGAAGCGCTGCGTTTGGCGCTGGCCCGCAATGTTTATGGCGATGAAGCGCAGGCCTCTTCAGCGCAGGCCAGACGTCTCGCGCTTTATGCCATGGCGGTTGAAACAGCTCTCGGGCAATATGGACTGGATCATTTTCTGAGCGGTCAGATTGGCTATCCCAATCCCGCTCCCGAGGCTGGAGCCTGATCATGGCGCGCAAATCTCCCCCGCCGTCCAACATGAGCAAGGGCCGCAAGGCCAAAGACAGCGAGAGCGATCTCTCACGCGGCCGGGCGGCTTTGCCCCCGCCAGCGGGTCTCGATGTCATGCCCCGGCCCATTCTGGTCGATGACATCCGCGAGGACGGCAAAAGCGTCATCGAGGTTGAGGCCAGCGAGGCTGAGCGTGCAGCTTTGGCCGAGGCTTACCATCTGGTCTCCCTTGCTGCTTTGAAGGCGCGGCTGACCCTCGCCAAGCGGGGGCCTGTGATCCGCATCACGGGGGTCTTGAAGGCTCATCTGACACAGACCTGCGTTGTCACCATGGAGCCCTTCGAGAGCGATGTGGAAGACCAGATCGAGATGGAATTTGCCCCACCGGCCTATGTGGCCGAGGCTTGGGAGCGGCTGGCCCAATTGGAGGCCTCCGGCTCGAACGAGGACCTTCCCGAGCCCCCAGATCAGATCGTGGACGGCAAGATCGATCTTGGCGCGGTGACATCCGAGGCCTTGGCACTGGCGCTCGACCCCTATCCGAAAAAGCCGGGGGCAGCCTTTGAAGGGCCTGCCGATGCGGCGCAGACCCCAGACGAGTCGCCCTTTGCCGTTCTCGCCCGCCTCAAGGGGCAGGGTGGTCAATCTACATCCTGAGCCTGTGGCAAGCGTCAGGTTGGCTGTTTCCCTTGGCCTCTGAAAGGTCTATGGTCCGCCACCTTTCACGAACCCGGCCATGCTCAAAGGGAGCCTCGGTTCCATGTCCACTTCCGTCAGGATCGCGCTCGACGCCATGGGCGGCGATCATGGCCCTTCCGTTGTGATCCCCGGCGCGGCACATGCGCTGAAGACCCGACCCGATGTTCAGTTCTTGCTGTACGGCGATGAGGCCAAGCTTGCGCCTTATCTCGCCCAGCATCCGGAGCTGAAAGCACGTTCGCGCGTCATTCACACGGATGTGGCCGTCGCTATGGATGACAAGCCAAGTCAGGCTCTGCGTCGCACGCGCAAATCCTCATCCATGTGGATGGCGATTGAAGCCGTGAAGAATGGCGAAGCCGATGTCACCGTCTCGGCCGGCAATACCGGCGCGCTGATGGCCATGTCGACCGTCTGCTTGCGCACGATGGCCGGCATTGAACGTCCCGCCATTGCCGCCATGTGGCCGACCATGCGTGGACGCGCCATTGTTCTCGATGTGGGCGCGACCATTGGTGCGGATGCGCAGCATCTCGTTGATCTGGCGATCATGGGCTCTGCCATGGCGCGCATTGTCCTCAACATTGAAACGCCCTCGGTTGGCCTTCTCAATGTCGGCGTCGAAGAAATCAAAGGCATTGAAGAGGTGAAAGCGGCTTCGCGTATTTTGCGTGAAGGCAAAATCCCCTCATTGCGCTATCAAGGTTTTGTCGAAGGCGATGATATCGGCAAAGGTACAGTCGATGTTGTGGTGACCGAAGGCTTCACCGGCAATATTGCCCTGAAAACTGCTGAAGGTACGGCCAAGCAGCTCGCCACTATTTTGCGCGAAGGCATGCAGGCCAATCTTTTCACCAAGCTTGGCTATCTTCTGGCGCGCAGCGCTTTCCAAAATCTGAAGAGCAAAATGGACCCCAGCCATGTCAATGGCGGTGTGTTCTTGGGGCTCGATGGAATTGTCATCAAGAGCCATGGCGGCACGGATATCCGCGGATATTCCAATGCTGTTGGCATAGGCTTCGATATGGTCCGCCATGGATTGCTGGAAAAGATTCGACACTCTCTCGCAGTGTCGGATGACCGGCGGATCACCATAACAGACGAGATGGACGCGCGCGCCTGAGGGTGCGCAAAGGCAAACGGAACGAGACATTGACCTCAGGCCCGACGAAATTGCGCTCTGTCATTCGCGGAATCGGCTCTTATCTGCCCGCGAATAAAGTGAGCAATGCCGATCTCGAAAAGATGGTTGATACCAGCGATGATTGGATCGTCCAGCGCACAGGTATTCGCAACCGTCACATTGCTGCCGAAGGCGAGACGACGTCTCAGCTCGCAACACATGCAGCTAATGAAGCTCTGGCCAATGCAGGCCTCACGGCGCAAGACATCGATCTAGTCGTTGTGGCGACTTCGTCACCTGATTACACATTCCCCTCGACAGCCACACAGGTGCAAGCTGCTATCGGCATGAACCATGGCGCGGCCTTTGATGTGCAAGCCGTCTGCTCAGGCTTTGTCTATGCCGTGACGATTGCCGACAAATTTCTGATCTCCGGTTCGCACAAGCGCGCGCTGGTGATCGGCGCCGAAACTTTTTCGCGCCTGCTCGACTGGAATGATCGCACGACCTGCGTGCTGTTTGGCGATGGCGCGGGTGCTGTTGTCTTGGAAGCGCAAGAGGGCACAGGTTCAGTGCAAGATCGCGGCGTGCTCACCACGCATTTGCGCTCAGATGGGCGCCATCGCGAAAAGCTGTATGTCGATGGTGGTCCGTCTTCAACCAAGACGGTGGGCCATTTGCGCATGCAGGGCAAAGATGTTTTCCGCCATGCAGTGAGCATGGTGACCGATGTCATGGTCGATGCTTTTGCTGCAACGGGCACCACCGCTGAAGATCTCGATTGGTTTGTGCCCCATCAAGCCAACCGCCGCATCATTGATGCCTCTGCCGAAAAGCTCAGCATTGCGCCGGAAAAAATCGTCATCACCGTCGATCAGCACGGCAATACATCAGCTGCCTCGATCCCGCTCGCCTTGGCGACGGCCGTGAAAGACGGGCGAATCAAGCAAGGCCAGCTCGTCATGATCGAGGCGATGGGTGGCGGCTTTACTTGGGGCTCCGCCCTGATCCGCTGGTAAAAGAGAAAATCCTTCTCCTCCAGGAGCCTCTATTGGGCGCATTTTGCGGCGCCCTGAAGCTTTCGGCTGACGTTGGGTCAGCTCCCGCCGTTTAATTTCACTTTCTCGTTGCAAAGGTAACGTTATTAGTTACGATAGCTTTGTTTTTCATTAGGGAAATTGCCATGACCCGAACTCATTTCGATTCAAAAGAGACGCATACCGTCACCCGTGCCGATCTTGCTGAAGCGGTTTATGGCCGTGTCGGCCTGTCGCGGACGGATTCCGCAGAAATGGTCGAGATTGTGCTTGGCGAAATCTCCGAGGCGATTGCCCGCGGGGAAGTCGTGAAGCTCTCCTCCTTCGGCTCCTTCATGGTGCGCATGAAGGGTGAGCGGGTCGGCCGCAACCCTAAAACGGGGATTGAAGTGCCAATTACGCCGCGCAAGGTGATGGTCTTCAAACCTTCGAATATTATGAAGCAGCGAATCAATGAAGGGACGGCAGTCGACGTCCTGAAGTGAGATGGAGATCCTCGCCATGGACAGACACGCTGATGCTTTCCGGACCATCAGCGAAGTGGCCGAGGATCTAGATCTTCCCCAGCACGTTCTGCGTTTCTGGGAAACGCGCTTCACACAAATCAAACCGATGAAGCGGGGCGGTGGCCGTCGCTATTACCGCCCTGATGACATCGAACTTCTGCGCGCCATTCGCCATCTTCTCTATGGCGAGGGCTATACGATCCGCGGCGTGCAGCGCATTTTGAAAGAGCAGGGCGCCAAGGCGGTCATAGCCTTGGTGCGCGAAGGTGCACCGCGCACGCCCCTTGCGCAGGCGCAGCCTCAAAGCTCTGGCTCCGCGCGGGTTGAGCCCGTGATGAGCGGTCAGTCTTTGCCTGATGATCATGAGGATGAGGCCTACGCGCCCATCGACCATGCAGGCTTCTCTGGCACGCATGAGCTTATGGGGGGGCTCTCCAGCGCCGATATTTCCGCTTTGCAGGGTGTCTTGGCCGAGATTGCGGAATGTGAGCGGCTTTTGGCAGCGGCGCGGGCCTGAATTATCGCCGCTTTGCGCCCTTCTGCGGTTGCGGGCGGCAGCCCCCTTCTCTATAAGCCGTCACGTCGGAGTGTAGCGCAGCCCGGTTAGCGCACTTGTCTGGGGGACAAGGGGTCGTGGGTTCGAATCCCGCCACTCCGACCATTTCTCTTTTTTGAAACTTGCATGCGCTTCATGCGCCGTAGCGCCTCGCGGCTTCAATTGTCAGCCCCGCACCCACCGCACCGAAAGTATCGCCTTCCACAATTCGCGCATCTGGCAGATGGCGTGTGATTTCATGAAGTACATGGGTGATGCGCGTCGTGCCGCCTGTGAGGAAGAGGGATGAAATATCCGTCTCTTTCAATCCCGCCATCGTCAGACAATGGGTGATGCGCTCGCCGATGCGTAGCGCCGGGCGTGATGTGTCTTGCGCAAAATCATCGCGTGAAAAAGCGCAGACGAGTTTGTCTTCGACGGCAGACAAATCAATCCTCACGCCGTCTTTTTGCGACAGATCGATTTTCGCGTCTTCAACCAAGACAGCCAGATTGTGGCCGAGCTCACGATCAAGCACATGGGCCATGCGATCGATCAGTTCAGGGCGCAAAGCATCGCGCCGGATCTCGCGCAGCTCGCGGCGTGTCTTGTCATTATAGAGGCGGTTGATATTCGCCCAGGTTGCAAGGTCATGATAATGGCCGCCTGGCACATCGCGCCCTTTGCGCGTGGTGGGTGAGCCAAAGCCCAAGAGCGGCATGATGCGCGCCAGTGATAACATGCGGTCGAAATCAACGCCGCCAATGCGGATGCCATCATTGGCGAGAATATCCTCCGCACGCTCGGTCTTTTTATGTCGCTTGGGTGACAGGCGCACGATGGAAAAGTCTGACGTGCCGCCGCCGATATCGGCGATCAGTGCAATCTCTTCGCGCTTCAAGGTGCGCTCATAATCAAGCGCTGCGGCAATCGGTTCGTATTGGAATGAAATATCACGAAAGCCCGCTTCGCGCGCGATCAGGCGCAACATGTCTTCAGCTTTGCGGTCGGCGTCTGGATTATTGTCAACGAAATGGACGGGGCGGCCATGCACGACTGCATCAAAGGCGAGCCCGTGGGCTGCCTCGCCACGCGCCTTCACTTCTTTCACGAAAAGCGAAATCACTTCGTGGAAGCGCAAGCGTCTGCGACCAAGCTGCGTGGTCTCTTCCACGAGGCTTGTTCCCAGCACGCTTTTCAGTGAGCGCATGAGGCGGCCCGATGTGCCTTCCGCATAGGCGTCCATTGCCGCGCGCCCGATGATGGGTTCACCCGACCAACCGAAGAAGATCGCGCTTGGCACAGTCACATGCGCGCCTTCGAGTGCTGCGAGGCGCGGTGCACCCGCCACCATCGTGCCGAGGGTTGTGTTGGACGTGCCGAAATCGAGGCCGCAGGCGGGCATGGAAGGGACCAAGCGAAGAGAGGAGGGGAGGGATTAGCGGTTTTTATCTGTGCAGGAAAGGGCAAGGTTGCAGGCCCTGCGCGCGTCCCGTAGTTTTGTACTCAGAATAAAAACACGAACGGGCGGAACGACCCCATGCGGGATAAAACGATCATCATTGTCGGCGGTGGCATTGGCGGGCTCTGCGCGGCCATCGCACTGGCGCGCAAGGGTTGGCAGGTTCGCGTGCTGGAACAGGCGCCGCAATTTGGTGCCATCGGCTATGGCATCCAGCTCGGGCCCAATGTGCCCCCGATGATGGCCGAACTTGGCTTGCGTGATGAAGTCATCGCCGCCAGCGTTCTGCCCAACAATGTCATGATGATCGACGCGTTCGATGGGCAGCCGGTGACGGTGGTCGATACAGGCGCGGAATTTCGCGCGCGCTATCACGGCAATCCTTATCTCGTTATTCACCGTGTTGATCTGCACAATATTCTTGTGAACGCCTGCCGCACCTATCCCAATATTCATCTCGATGAAGATGCCGCCGTGACGGGCCATGAAGATCATGTTGATCATGTTGTGGTGATCAGTGCCGATGGCCGCCGCTTTGAAGGCGCTGTGGTGATTGGTGCCGATGGTATCCGCTCCCATTTGCGCAAAAGCATTATGGGCGACAGCGAGCCGGCGCAGACGGGCTATGTGGCTCATCGCACCATTGTGCCCATCGACCAGGTGCCCAAAGGCGTACCGCTGGATGATGTCGTGCTGTGGGGTGGCGAGGGGTTTCACATCGTCCATTATCCTCTGCGCGATAAAACCATGTTCAACATTGTCGCCGTCTTCGAGACGCAGACGTTTGCGGAGAAGATGGAGGTGGAAGCCTATCGCGCCGAGCTTGAGCGCACTTATATGCATTCCCATCCAGCCATGCGCGCGATGGTGAAAATGCTCGATCTGGAGCGTCGTTGGCCGATTGGCGATCGCAAACCCCAGCGCGGCTGGTCGAAGGGCCGCGTCGTGCTGATGGGCGATGCGGCGCATGCCACGCTGCAATCTTACGCGCAGGGTGCGGGCATGGCGATTGAAGATGCCGTGGTGCTGGCCGCGTTGATCGATGGCTGTAAGGGCGACTATGAAAAAGCGTTCAAGTCATTTGAAAGCGAGCGCTTGTTGCGCACAGCGCGCATCCAGCTCGAGTCACGCACACTCTGGTCACATTATTACCATTTGAGCGGCATTGATGCGCAAGTACGCAATCAGCGCGAACGCGCGCGCACGCGCGATGATGTGTGGTCGTGTCTGGATTGGATTTATCAGGGCATTAAGGTTCAGACTTAACCCCCGTCATTGCGAGCGCAAGCGAAGCAATCCAGATGTTGCGTGTGAGGCCTCTGGATTGCCGTGTCGCCTTCGGCTCCTCGCAATGACGGGCCAAGCAGAGCCTGGCCCGTTTGTGCGAAGTGTTACTTCTTGATTGGTGCTGGTATCTGGATCAGATCCGCCAGCTGTTCTTTGGTCAGCACGGCATTGGCGAATTTGAATGCCACCGCATCCTGCACAATCTTGTCGAGGCCCTTCATATTGTCTGGCTCGATGGAGGAGCGTGCAAAGAAATCATCGCGTGTGCGCAGCGCGAGTGCTGGCGAGATTTGCAGCCATTCCGAATAGACCTTCATCACTTCCGGATTGGTGTACATATAGTCCACCGTGTCGCGATAGGCCTGCATGAAGCGGTTGATCTGGTCGCGCTTCTTGGTCATCACGTCGACCGATGTCGCGGTGATGCGCACAGTCTGATCTTTCAGCGATGTATCATTGCCGGTGGCAAGTTTCTTGATCTTGCCTTGGTCGAGCAATTCAAGCCCGTGCGGGGGCGCTGACCAGCCGATATCAACCTGACCCGACATGACTTGCGTCAAAGTGGCGGTCGGGCTGCCGGTTGCCGTTGGTGTTGCCTTGGTGCCGAGTTCTTCGGTGAAAGCTTTCACGACCGTTTGTGTGGACGAGCCATTGGTGGAAAAAGCAATCGTCTTGCCGGTATTTCCAGCAATGGAGGTGATGCCGCTCTCTGGCTTGGCATACCAATAGAGATCGCCAGCACCTGTTGATTGCGCACCAATGATGCGGATCGGCGCACCTTTGGAATAAGCGCCAATCGCGCCCAGTGTGCCAATGGCAACGCCCACATCAACGGCGCTAGAAATGACCGCCTGCTGCGTTTCGCCCGAGCCTTGCGTGTAGAGGATTTCGAGATCGAGATTATATTTTTTGGCAATGCCCGAGCGCTGCATGATTTCAGGCACAGCGGAATCCCAATTACCGCGCTGTCCGGCGGCAATTTTCATCTTGTCCTGCGCCAGCGCGGAACCTGCCATCTGCATGCCGACGAGAAGCGCGCCAGTTGCCGCAATCACGCGGCCCAATTTGCTCACCATGGTGTCACTCCCAATCCGGGCCGCATTTTGGCGCGGCCTCATCTCAACTATTCTGAACATTACTGGCCAAAAGACCAGAGGGATCATTTGGCCCCAGATAGCGTCCGCCAATCGGTTTCCTTGGGCATGACACCCTCGAAGGAGGCGAGTTTAGCGCGCTTTTCACCCTTGAGGTCAGCGCCAATGGCGGGTTCGCCCTTCACGAAACGTTGCACAGCATCGACCATGGTGCGGCGGAACTGGACAATAGCCAGATCGCTCGCGCCCAGCCGCTCATCGCTGCGATTGGCAATGCTGCCCATGGTTTCCCACATGGCGATGTCCTGATTGGGGAAGCCGCGAATACCTGTAAAATCGCCGAGCTTTTGCGCCTTGCGATCTTGCCCGTAGTTTTGCGCGCGGCCATGCAGCTTGTGATAGGTTTTATCCAGATCAATACCCAGTTGCTGGCCGGTGAATTTGCGCCAGCTCTCAGTATCCGTGCCTTCCTGGTCGCCATCACCGGGTGTCCAGGCCATGAGATAGAGCACAGAATGTTCGTCATCGACGGGCACATTCATCTGCGCAACATTGTAAACATTGTTGGGCGGGATCAACACATACATCGGCGCGACAAACAAAGTGATGCGCAGATAATCATGCGTCTGCGCATTGCTGATCGGCTTGCGGATGGCGACATAGTGAAATCCGAAATCGGTTTCTTCAGCCTGCAATCGCGGTGATTTGTCGGTTGTGGGGCGCTGCCAGCTTGTGCCAGTTGCCGTTGAGCCATTGACGCGGGCCGGCGGCATGTCGGTTGAATGCAGGCTTGAGGAATGGGCGCTGTCGATAGCGCCTTCCAGACACTGCGCCCAGTTTGCATCCACATGCACTTTGAATGCAGCGACGCGCGCTTTTTCGCTCGGCGCAAAAATCGGCGGCTCGAATTCCGGCATGGTTTCGGGCGGGCCCATATAGATCCAGACAAAGCCGCCCGCTTCGCGCACCGGATAGGCCTTGTGCTTGACCTTTTCGGTCAGCGTTGAGCCGGGCGGCTCGGAGGCCATTTCGACCACATTGCCGTCCACGTCCATTTTCCAGCCATGATAGAGGCAGCGCAGACCGCATTCCTCATTGCGCCCGTAGAAGAGCGAGGCGCGCCGATGCGGGCAAAGTTCATCCATCACACCCACGCGGCCGTCAGTGTCGCGGAAGGCGACAAGATTTTCGCCCAGAATGCGCACGCGCACGGGATCGCAATCAGGTTCAGGCACTTCTTCGGAGAGGCAGGCAGGCAGCCAGTAGCGGCGCATCATCTGGCCCATGGGCGCATCGCCTTCCACGCGGCAGAGCAGGTCGTTCTCCTGATCGGTCAGCACGGGCTTTCTCTCCTTCGGTTCCGGCCGTTTTTCCCGGCCGCTTGTCTTGTGTCTTTTGAAACGGATAGAACCAGAGCAACAGACTGTCAAAGCAAGGGGGGAGTGCCATGAGATTGGCCGGAAAATCAGCCATCGTCACCGGGTCGGCGCGCGGCATTGGGGCAGCTTTTGCGCAGGCTCTCGCGGCAGAAGGCGCCAAAGTGCTGGTCGCCGATGTTCTTGATGGCGCCCGCACGGTGGAGGCCATTCAAAAGGCGGGCGGCACGGCGCAATTTTTCAAAGTCGATGTGTCGGACGCATCATCTGCGCGTGCCATGGCTGAAGCTGCGCTGTCGGCCTTCGGCCAGATTGATATTCTCGTCAATAATGCCGCTATCTTTGCGAGCCTCGAGAAAAAAGGCTTTCTCGATATTTCGAGTGATGAATGGGATCGCCTGATGGCGGTCAATCTGCGTGGGCCCTTTGAATGCGTGAAGGCCGTGGCGCCGCATATGATCGCGCGCAAATCTGGCCGCATCATCAATATTGCTTCGGGCACAGTATTTAAGGGCCAGGTCGGCTTCTTGCATTATGTGACTTCAAAGGGCGGCGTTGTGGCGATGACGCGCTCGCTGGCGCGTGAATTGGGCGGGCATAATGTCATTGTGAATGCGATTGCACCGGGGCTCACTATGAGCGAGGCCATTGCGGAAAATCCGATGTGGAGCGGCAAAGCCTCGCAGCCAACAGTGATGAGCCGCGCGCTGCAGCGCGAGCAGGAGCCCAAAGATCTGCTTGGTGCACTGGTCTTTCTGGCAAGCGAGGACTGCGGCTTCATGACGGGCCAATGCATGGTCGTCGATGGCGGCGCGGTGATGCGCTAATTCCGATTCGGCGGAAGGCTCAAAAAGCCCCATGAAACGGGGGTCTTTGGTCTTTGGGCTGAGAAGGAACGTCAAAAAAGCGCATTTTTCGCGGGAAAGTGTGGCTTTGAGGTGCAAAAAGCTGCGGAAAATGGGCCTGAACGGCTCTTTACAAGACGCGAGCGCATTATAGTCGCGGCCAACGGGCACTTCGCTCGTTGATTCGCGAAGGGGAGTTTAGTTATGGCAAAAGCTGCCAAGGCCGCACCGAAGGCCGCACCGAAGAAGGCTGCACCGAAGAAGGCTGCGCCGAAGAAGGCCGCCGCCGCTGCTGGCGCAAAGCCTGCGACCATCACTGTGAAGCAGATTGCTGCTTTGCTGTCGGAAACGCATGAAGTGCCGAAGCGCACTGCTGAAACGATGATCAACGACATGGTCGAAATCATCACCAAGAACCTCAAGAAGGGCAACCGCATCCGCATCGGCGGCCTCGGCATCCTTCAGGTTCGCAAGCGCGCTGCTCGCATGGGCCGCAACCCTGCAACCGGCGAAGCCATCAAGATCAAGGCTTCGAAGAAGGTCGCTTTCCGCGCCCTCAAGGAGCTCAAGGAAGCCGTCTAAGCTTTCTTGGTCTGTTTATGCAGAAAGGCCGGAGCAGCAATGCTCCGGCCTTTTTGTTTGCCCGCACTCTCTGCCGTCATTGCGAGGAGCGGAGCGACGCGGCAAACCAGAAGCCACACGCGGCATTTCTGGATTGCTTCGCTCCGCTCGCAATGACGGGGCGTGACGTTAGACGACCTGATTGTACCAAGTCAGATCGATATACTTATTCGGCTCGCTGAGCGTGCCGCCTGTGCCATATTTCGAGCGTAGCGCCAGCACGGTGTCGACGCCCTTCATCAGCATGGCAGCCTTTGGCGTGAGACCGGATTTCGGCGAGAGCAGCGAATTCATCACCGCACCTGCGACAGGCGGCTTGATCTCGGGCATGCGCTCCAGAAGAATCTTGGTCGCTTCTTCGCGGTTGGCGGGATCCAGCGTCCAGGCCAGACCATCGAGATAGCCCTTGATGAAGCCTTTCAGTGCTTCCGGATTCTGCTTCGCCCAAGCGCGGCTCGCGGCAAAGGAGCCGCCCTGATAATCGGCAAACAGATTGCTCGAAGTGTCGAGCACTTTGAAACCCTGATTGCGTGCAATCGATGTGAAAGGTTCAATCGTGAGCGTGCCGACATGTTCGCCCGCTTTCACCGATTCCCAACGCTGCGGCGTCGCGCCCACCGGAACCATGGAATAATCAGCCTTGGTCAGGCCGTTCTTTTCCAGCATGTCGTAGAGCACGAAAGCAAAGCCGGTTGAGAGCGCATCCAGCGCCAGCGACTTTCCCTTGATGTCTGCGTAAGTCGCGATGTCGGGCGAGGTGATGAAAGCCAGTTCCACCTGCGTCGCGCCCATGAAGGCGATGAAGTCGGGCGTCTCGGGAAGTTTCACCGCGCCCTGGCCTTCACGATAGGCGACGACATTGTCAAAAGCCGTGCCAGCAATCTGGAATTTGCCGTTCGCCAGATTTTCCGCCTGAAAAGCAGAAGAAGGCGTGGTTGTCAGATTGATGCTGACGCCAGCCTTTTCAAACAGGCCCTTATCTTGGGCGACAAAGATCGGCAGGTTCGGCGCGCCCGGAAAATTGATGATGTCGAGTTGGGTGGTCATTGTGTGTCTCCCTTGAAGTTTCTTCCGTCATTGCGAGCCGAAGGCGAAGCAATCCAGAAGGCTTCATGTGTGGCTTTCTGGATTGCTTCGCTTCGCTCGCAATGACGGCTCACATTTGTTTTGCGTCCTGAATGGCCTGCCAGATTTTCAGCGGCGTCACCGGCATTTCAATGTCATCAACTCCGTAGACTTTCAGCGCGTCGACCACCGCATTGACGATGGTGGACAAGGCTGGCGTCGTGCCGCCTTCGCCGCCCGCTTTGATGCCCAGCGGATTGGTGGGCGAGAGCACTTGCGCAATCTCCGTACGGAAAGATGGCATATTATCGAAGCGCGGCATGCCGTAATCCATGAAGGAGGCGGCGACCGGCTGGCCGTCTTCATTCAGCTCGAACAATTCGAACATGGCTTGGCCAACGCCCTGCGCAATGCCGCCATGCGTCTGCCCATGCACGATGAGCGGATTGATGCAGCGGCCGACATCATCGACGGTGGCATAACGCTTCAGATCAATCCAGCCTGTGTCGGGATCAATCTCGACTTCGCAAATGGCGGTGCCATTGGGGAAGACAGGCTCGTGCATTTCATTGGTGAGACCAATGGCGAGCCCGTCTTTCATATCATCCGGCAGGCTGGCTTGGGCTGCTTCCTTCGCCAGCTCGAACATCGAGAAAGAGCGGTTGGTCGCAGCATGATGGAAGCGCCCATCCTCGAAGGAGATCTCATCACGCTTCTTGCCCAGCACATGCGCGGCAATGGCCTTGCCCTTTTCGACAAGCAAAGTGGAGGCTTTCGAGATCACCGTACCTGCATGGCGCATGGAGCGGCCTGAATGTGAGCCGCCGCCGACACTCACAATATCAGTGTCACCGATAATGATTGTCACGCTCTCAACCGGCACATGGCAGAGATCTGCCACGACTTGCGCAAAGCTCGTTTCATGGCCTTGGCCCGAGGGCTGCGTGCCAATCACGCAAGACACTTTGCCGTCTGCATGGATGGTAATTTCCGCGCGCTCTTTCGGCGAGCCGATGGAGCTCTCGACATAATTGGCCATGCCGATGCCGTAGAGTTTGCCGCGCTTTTTCGCGTCAGCGCGACGCGCGTCAGCGCCCTTCCAATCGGCGATGTCGAGCGCCCAATCCATATTCTTTTCATATTCGCCGCTGTCATAAGTGGCGCCGACCGCATTGGTGTAGGGGAATTTGTTGGGAGCGACGAGATTCTTGCGGCGCAGTTCGATCTTGTCCATGCCAAGCTGATCGGCAGCGCGTTCCATCAAACGCTCGATGACAAAATTGACTTCCGGACGGCCTGATGAGCGATAGGCCTGCGTTGGCATCGTATTGGTGAAGACAGCACGCGCACGCAATGTCGCCACCGGAATATCGTAAGACCCCGTGATGAGGCCCGAGCCCTTGCCAAGTGGCGAGAGCGACACGCAACGCGCGCCGACATTGGAAATATTGTCAGAGCGCATCGCCAGAATCTTGCCTGTCTTGTCGAAGGCGAGCTCTGCATGTACGGCCAGATCGCGGCCCTGATAATCTGTCAGAAAAGCTTCCGTACGTGTGCAAGTGTGCTTGACGGGTCGCCCGACTTTTTTGGCCGCCCACATGACGAGGCCATATTCGACATAGACGCGATTCTTGGTGCCGAAATTACCGCCGACATCAAACGTGCAAACGCGCACCTGATCGGGTTCGACACCCAGCACTTGTGCCAATTCATTCTTCTGGCGCACAGCGCCACCGCCCCCGCAATGCAAGAGATAGCGGCCCGTGGCATGATCATAATCACCAAGTGCGGAGCGCGGCTCAATGGTCACGCCCGTCACACGCGGAATGTAAATAACCATCTTCACGACATGCGCAGCACCCGCAAAGACGGCATCGGTCGCAGCTACATCGCCGAAGGTTGTGTCAACAAAGCAATTGTCGGGCGTTTCATCCCAGACTGCCGCATGGCCGTGTTTGATGGCTTCACGCTGGTCGGTGACGAAGGGCAGCACATCCCATTCGACATCCACTGCTTCGGCGGCATCCATGGCCTGCATTTCGGTTTCAGCCACAACAATGGCAACCGCTTCGCCGACATGGCGGGCTTTGTCGGCGGGCAGCAGCATGTGGGGCCCGATGAAAATCGGCGTGCCGCCCGGGCCGGTCAGCTTCATGTCATATTTGGTCTTGGGCACTGGATCATGCGGAATGGGTTTCAGCGCATCGGCGGCAACATCGGCGCCCGTAAAAATGCCGAGCACGCCGGGCATGGCGCTTGCTGCTGCCGTGTCGATCTTGACGATACGGGCATGGGGATGGGGCGAGCGCACCATGGCGGCATAAGATTGGCGGGCAAGCGTAAAATCATCTGTGAAGCGGCCTTGGCCGGTGAGCAGGCGCTGGTCCTCATTGCGGCGCATCGGCTTGCCGATGGAGGAAAATTCTTGAGCCGCCTGCTTATTCATGCCCTGATTTCCCTGATACCAATCCGGCCTCGTGAGGGGCCTGTTTTGGGGTGGGTTTTCCGACCCGCCGTCTGGTTGCTTCGCTAGACTATTGTATATACCAAAGCAACCGAATGGGGCGGCCTTTACGCCCCGCCGAAAAGGGTTTTGGAACAATGGCCAAGGACCAGGTCCGGGGTGCCCCCGCCGACTTTCAGGAACATCTCGCCCGCCTCGAAGCGGCTGGCCTTCTGGTGCGCATCGACCGCCCGATCAATAAGGACACCGAGCTCCACCCGCTGATGCGCTGGCAGTTCGTTGGCGGCTATCCCGAGAGCGAGCGCAAGGCTTTCCTGTTCACCAATGTGGTCGGCTCCAAGGGCGAAAAATACGATATGCCCGTCGTCTGCTGCGCCTTGGCAGGCTCTGAAGAAATTTATGCCGCTGGCATGGGCGTAGCGCCGGAAGAACTCGGCGACATCTGGATGCATGCGATCGATCATCCGATCCCGCCGGAGTTTATCGAAACCGCGCCCTGCCATGATGTTGTCATCACAGGCGACGAGCTGAAGCAGCCGGGCAAAGGCCTGTCGCGCCTGCCCGTGCCGATTTCAACGCCGGGCTTTGATGCAGCGCCCTATCTCACCGCCACATGCGTGGTGACGAAAGATCCCGAAACGGGTGTGCGCAACATGGGCACTTATCGTGCCGGTCTGAAAGCCGAGGATCGGCTGGGGGTGCGCATGGCCTCGCGTCTGGGTGGGGCAGGCGGCTATCTGCATTGGTTGAAGTACCAGAAACTCGGCAAGCCCATGCCTGTCGCCATTGTGGTCGGCTGTGCACCGGTTGTGATGTTTACAGGTCCGCAAAAGCTTTCAACCTCGCAAGACGAAATGGCAGTCGCTGGTGGTCTGGCGGGACGTGCTTTGCGCGTGACCAAGTGCAAGACTGTTGATCTCGAGATTCCGGCTGACGCCGAAATCGTGGTCGAAGGCTATATCGACACGGAAATGCTCGAGCCCGAAGGCCCCTTCGGCGAGAGCCACGGCCATGTCGCGCTGGAAGATTTCAATATGTCGATGGTGGTGACTGCCATCACGCATAAGAAGAATGCGGTCTTCACCACCATTCTCTCTGAAGTGACGCCGTCAGAATCCTCGATCCTGAAGAAGAGCGCCTATGAAGCGCTTTATTTTGCGCATCTGAAAAACCAGCTCGAAATTCGCGGCATCAAAAAAGTTGTCATGCATGAGCCGCTGACCAATCTGCGCAAAGTGCTCTTCTTGCAATTTGCTCATGGCGCACCCCAGACAGAAGTCTGGCGTGGTCTTCAGGGCGCGGCCTCGCTGCAAGCGCAGTGTGGCAAAGTGGTGATTGCGGTCTCGGAAGACATCGATCTGCACAATACAGACGCAATCTTCTGGTCGCTCGCCTATCGCGCCAATCCGATTGAAGACATTTTGATCATTCCCTATCGCTCAGGCGGGCATGGCCCGAAATCGGGAGCTGGTGGGGATTCCACTTTGCTGATGGATCTGACGCTGAAACACACGATGCCGCCGCTGGCGCTGCCGGCAAAGGAATATATGGAAAATTCCAAAAAGATCTGGGAAGAGCTGAACCTCGGCCGTCTCTCGGTTAAGGCGCCATGGCACGGCTATGATCTGGGTGATTGGTCACCCGATTGGGATGCTTTCGCGCAAAATGCGACCAAGGGTGATTGGGCCAAAAACGGCGAAAACACATTTGGTCGTCGTCGTGCCGGTCTCAATCCTGAAACACCCGTGCGCAAGGTCGAGGGTAAGGACAAGAAGTGATGCTTCGCGTTTCTCTTACGATCAATGGCGAGAAAGTCTCAGCGCAGGTTGATCCGCGAACATTGCTGGTGAAATTTTTGCGCGAGCATCTGCGCCTCACCGGCACGCATGTGGGTTGTGACACAACCCAATGCGGCGCTTGCACGATCATCTTCAATGGCGATGCGGTGAAGAGCTGCACCATGTTGGTCGCGCAGGCGGATGGCGGAGACGTGACAACCATTGAGGGATTGGCCAAGGGCGACAAGATGCATCCTGTGCAAGAGGCTTTTCACGTGCACCACGGATTGCAATGCGGCTTCTGCACGCCCGGCATGGTGATGCGCTCGGTGGATTTATTGAACAAGATCCCGAAGCCCACAGAAGAAGAAATCCGTCACGGCATGGAAGGCAATCTGTGTCGCTGCACGGGCTACCACAATATTGTTGCAGCTATTCAGGCTGCTTCGGGACAGGAAACAGTGGGCCATTAACGATTACGGCGCACCCCGCGCCGTCATTGCGAGCTGAAGGCGAAGCAATCCAGAGGCGACATATGAGGCTTCTGGATTGCTTCGTTCCTCGCAATGACGGTGCAAAGATGGAGGATCAAATGAAAAAGATTTTTGCAGCTGCATTGGCTCTCTGCGTATCCGCTCCCGCCCTCGCGCAGGATTATTTCGCTGGCAAGAATGTGACGATCCTCGTTGCCTCCTCAACGGGCGGCGGCCTTGATACATATGCGCGTCTTGTCGGGCGTCATTTCCACAAGCACATTCCCGGTCGTCCCAATATCGTCGTGCAGAATATGCCGGGGGCTGGCGGTAATATCGTTGCGCAGAATCTTTATAATATTGCGCCCAAAGACGGCACGGTCATGGGCGTCACCTTTCCCAGCGTCATTGTCGATCCCTTGCTCACCGAAGGCGTGAAGCGCGAGTTTGACGCGACCAAGTTTAATTACGTTGGCAATGCCCATTCGGAAGTTCTGGTCTGCGTGATCCGCAAAGATGCTCCCGTGAAGAAGCTGGAAGATTTGCGCACGACGGAAATCATCATCGGTGCGACAGCGCCAGGCTCGACAACGGCCGACTTCCCGAAAATCGCCAATGGCGTGCTCGACACGAAGATGAAACTGGTGACGGGCTATAAGGGCTCGCGCGAAGTGACGATGGGCATCGAGAGCAACGAGGTGCAGGGCATTTGTGGTCTCGGCTATTCGACCGTGAAGGTTCAATATCCCGACATTATGAACAATCCTTTCGCGCGCATTTTTGCGCAGGAAGACATGGCTGGTCATCCGGTTCTGAACAAGGCAGGCGTGCCGTTGTTGATCGAGCTTGCGCGCAACGCGGATGAGCGTGCGGCCATGCAAATGTTCTACGGGCAGAATGCCATTGCGCGTCCCTTCATCTTGCCGCCGAATGTCGCCGCTAACCGCGTGGCGCTGCTGCGCAAATCCTTTGACGAAACGATGAAGGATCCGGAGCTTCTCGCAGAAGCCGAAAAGATGACCATTGATGTTGTGCCGAGCAATGGTGAAGCGGTGACAAAAATCGTCGACGCCATGTATGCCACACCGCCCGCGGTCATCGCGCGCGTGAAAGAGGCGCTGGCACGCTCCAAGTAAATGCCGTCAGTGCGAGGAGCAAAGCGACGAAGCAATCCAGAAGCCGCGCGTGAGGCTTTCTGGGTTGCTTCGCTTCGCTCGCAATGACGAAACGCGCTAAATAATCTCGCGCAGCTTCCCGGCGACTTGGCCCGGAATTTCGAGCGGCGACAAATGCCGTGCACCCTTGGCAATCGTCAGCTGCGAGTCCTTGATGTTGGCGGCTAGATGTTCGGCCATAGCAACTGGTGTTGCATAATCCTCTTCACCCACCAGAATGCGTGTCGGCACATCAATGCCTGCCAGACCTGCGCGCATATCAGCCACGCCCAGCATGATGCAGCTCGCGTGATAGGCATGGGGTTCATTCGCTACAAAGACTTTGTTGCAATGCTGAACGACATCATCATGCTCGGCATTGAATTTGTCAGAGAACCAGCGTGATTTCTGGAAGGGAATGAGCGAGGCAAGCCCATCAGTCACGCCCTTGTCAGCGCGTTCTTTCCAAGACTTTGGCGCATCTTCGCCATACCACGCGGTCGTGTCGCACAGGCCAAGACTTGTCACGCGGTCCTTGTGGCGGATTGTAAAGGCAAGCGCTACGCAGCCGCCCATCGAGCAGCCAGCAACCGTCACTTTTTTCCAGCCCAGATGATCAAGCACATCCGCGAGATCATCGGCAAATTGATCGACCGTATAGGGGCCTTGCGGCTTGTCCGACGCGCCATGGCCGCGGCAATCGATCACGAGAACGGCGGCATCCTTAGCGAGATCTTCCGCGACCGGCTGCCAGAAGGTGCGGTCCATGGCGAGCGAATGGATGAGCGCGACTTTTTTCGGCGCATCTGCATTGCCAAAGATTGTATAGCCGATGCGAATGCCGTCCCGTGTCGTTGCGAACATGTTTCGTCCACCTTGTTTATGTTGAGCTGACGCGTCTTTATCAGAGCCATTCCGTCATTGCGAGGAGCAAAGCGACGAAGCAATCCAGAGGCCACACATGAGGCTTCTGGATTGCTTCGCTCCGCTCGCAATGACGGGGCTAGCCTTGAATCTCGTCGCGTCTGGATGAGAAATGATAGCGCGGGATTGTATCGAGATCGCATCCCGTCATGCGCACCACCCATGCGCTCTCAGGATGGGCGGTGGAATGGATCATGCCGGGCCCATAGGCCCGGGTTTGGCCTGGGCCAATCGCATAGTGCTCGGTGGGCTTGAGCACGACGCGCTCTTCTGACGCATCATTGATGCGCTCATACTCCGTCATGTCGGTGTGATTGCGGATATTGGCATAGATAGCCCAGCTGTCGCCATGGCTATGCGGCTTGCCTGTCTTGCCGCCCTTTTGCACATGGGCGAAGAGATAAAAGCCGGTGTCGGGATCATGCAGCAATTGTTTTTTGCCCGGCGTATCATCTTCGGAAAAGGCAAGAGCCACGAAATCCGGATCGCTGATCAGCATGGCAAGACCAGCCGAGATTTTCTCAAGCGCCGTATCGAGTGGTTCGCTTTTGAGAATTGAGCTGCTTTGCCGTCCAAACCGCTCGAGTGCGCGTGTCATGCCAACATCCCCCCATTTTTGGCAAAGAATAAGCCTTCTGCCGTGCCATCAGCAAGGCCCCGCGCTACCTCGGCTCTGCTAGACTACAGGCATGATCGATTCTTATGAATTGCACGCGGGTCAGGCACGTGCCCTCTTTTCTGCGCAGGGAGCGGAATGTCGCCAATGGCGCGTAGGTGCGCGCGATCTGCTCTGGTCAGGCGATGCCGCCATCTGGCCAGCGATTGCGCCCGTGCTTTTTCCCACCTGTGGCTGGTCGCGCGACGGTCATATCCGCATTCATGATGCGACCTATCCCATGCCCGTGCATGGCTTTGCTGCGGGTTTATCCTTCACAGCTGAGCCGCTGGATGAAAGCAGCCTGCGTTTCACCTTGCAGGCGGATGCGCATACGCGCGCGCATTATCCGTTCGAGTTCCGCTTGGCGCTCAACTATCGGCTGGAGCCTTCTGCGCTGAGTGTGACGTTTGAGATCAGCAATAGGGGCAGCGCGATCATGCCCTATGCGGTCGGGCTACATCCGGGCTTTGCGCTCGATTGGGCGGCGGGCGCACATCGATTTGTTTTTGACGAGGCTGAGCGGGCAGAGGTTCCGGTTATTGCGCCTGGTGGTCTGTTTTCTGCGCGCCGGCGCCCTGTTCCACTGAAGGGGCGGGTGCTTGATCTCTCCCCCGAGCTTTTTGCTGCCGAGGCTTTGTGCTTTCTCGACACGCGCTCGCGGGCCTTTGCTCTGGAAGGGCCGAGCGGGCGTTTGCGGATCGAGGCGCCGGATTTCCCCCATCTCATTCTCTGGAACCGCATGGGCGGGCCCTTCCTTGCCGTTGAGAGCTGGACGGGAACCGGCGACAGGGAAGGTTTCGAGGGTTCTTTTTTCGAGCGGCCTTCCATGATCCATCTCGAAGCGGGCGCTAGCCGGCAGCATCATGTGCGCTATGCTTGGGAGCCGCTTGGCAGGGCGCAGCCCAGCCCCTAAAAGGCAAAAAAGCGCGGGGAGTTTTGGGCTGATGGCTGACATTCTGGTGAAATCCGAAAGCGGGGCACTGATCATCGATGGCAAAGCGGCCTCGGCCGCTGTGCTGGCGGATGTCGCCAAAGGTGCAGCCGAGCTTATGGCTGCGGGCATCAAACCGGGTCTTGCCGTCGTTTTGGTGGGCGAAGATCCTGCCAGTCAGGTCTATGTGAAATCGAAAGGCAAAGCGGCGGAGACTTGCGGCTTTCATTCGGTGCAGCACACTTTGTCAGCGGATACTTCGCAGGCTGATCTCATTGCGCTCGTGCAAAAGCTGAATGCCGATCCTGCGATTCACGGCATTCTCGTGCAATTGCCTTTGCCCAAACATATCGACAGCCAGCTCGTGTTGGAGACCATTTCACCTGCCAAGGATGTCGATGGTTTCCATCCGGTCAATGCAGGGCTTCTCGCCATTGGAGATCGCAAACGCGCGCTTGTTCCGTGCACGCCGGCGGGCTCTTTGATCCTCTTGCAAAAAGCGATGGAAGGCTTGGGTCGTTCCATCGCAGGCTGTGATGCGGTTGTTGTTGGTCGTTCCAATATTGTCGGCAAACCGATGGCGCAATTGCTTCTGTCTGAAAATGCTACTGTGACCATCGCCCATTCACGCACCAAGGATCTGGCGGGCGTTGTCAAACGCGCCGATATTGTTGTGGCGGCGGTTGGCATTCCAGAAATGGTCAAGGGAGACTGGATCAAGCCCGGTGCCGTCGTGATTGATGTTGGTATCAATCGTGTGGCAGGTGAGGGGCTCAATGCCAAGGGCGAACCCAAGACAAAACTGGTGGGCGATGTGGATTTTGCCGGTGCTGCAAAACATGCAGCCGCCATTACGCCCGTGCCCGGCGGCGTGGGGCCGATGACCATTTGCATGTTGATGTCGAATACGCTGACGGCCGCGCGCCGCACCAAAGGCTAGTCGATCTTGGGTGGCGCACCACTTCTGCGCCTCGCGCGCGTCACCAAAGCCTATGGCCATTTGGTAGCTGTGCGTGATCTTTCGCTCGATATTCCGGCAAATGAATTTTTCGCGCTGCTGGGTCCCTCGGGCTGTGGCAAGACAACGCTCATGCGTCTCATTGCGGGGTTTGAAACACCTGATGACGGGCGCATTTATCTCGACGGGCAGGACATCACCGATCTGCCGCCGCATCTGCGCCCCATCAATATGATGTTCCAATCCTATGCTTTGTTTCCGCATATGAGTGTGGCGCACAACATTGCATTCGGTTTGAAACAGGAAGGGCGCCCGCACCAAGAGATCACCGCACGTGTCGAGGACATGCTGCGCTTGGTGCAGATGAGCGGCCTAGGTGACCGGCGTCCCGATCAATTGTCGGGCGGGCAGCGCCAGCGAGTTGCTCTTGCCCGCGCCTTGATCAAACGCCCCAAACTTCTCTTGCTTGATGAGCCATTGGCCGCACTCGATCGCAAATTGCGCCATGATACGCAATTCGAACTGATGCAGGCACAACGCGAGACCGGCACGAGTTTTGTCGTCGTCACACATGATCAAGATGAAGCCATGGTCATGGCGCATCGCATGGCGGTGATGCGTGCTGGTGCAATCGACCAGATTGGCGCGCCGCGCGAAGTTTATGAAGAGCCTGCTACGCGCCATGTCGCTGGCTTTGTCGGAGAGACCAATTTCTTTGAAGGCCGCGTCATTCAATATATGCCGGGCGGTGTCGAGATCGAGACGGGCAAAGGTTTGAGGCTCGAAGCTTTGTGTCGCGAACATCCTGCCATCGGATCGAAAGTCACCATTTCCATCCGCCCCGAAAACTTGCGTCTCTCGGTGCCGGGTATTTTTTCGAAGAATGGCTCTGCTGGCGAGATTCTGGATCATGTATTCCGTGAAGGTCTCTCGTCCTTCCGTATCAAGCTCGAGACGGGCGATCTTGTTCATGTGCGCAAGTCAGTGGGTGAGGGCGGGGCACAGCATAAGCGCGGCGAGCGTGTCTTTGTATCATTCGCGCCCGAACATGCGCGGGCTCTGGTGAAATGAGCGCCCGCGCGCCGCTCTCCGGTTTGCGCCGCATGGTGCTGGCTGCACCGGCCCTGTGGTTGTTTCTCTTCTTTCTCGCACCCTTTGCATTGGTCTTGAAGATCGCTCTGTCAAAGCCTGCGATTGCACAGCCCCCTTACGAGCCGACCTTTTCCTTGATCGAAGGTTGGCAGGCTCTTTGGGACAAGATCGGCACTTTGTCGTTTGACACTTTCGCACTCGTCATCGGTGATGATCTTTATCTTGCTGCCTATCTGTCATCCTTGCGGCTGGCGGCGATTGCCACTTTGCTGACATTGCTGATTGCATTTCCGCTCAGTCTGGCCATGGCGCGCGCGCCCAAACATTGGCGCACGGCATTGGTCATGCTCGCCATCGCGCCTTTCTGGACGTCTTTTCTGATCCGCATTTATGCGTGGATCATGCTGTTGAAAGAAGAGGGCCTCATCAACAAGCTGCTTCTCTCATTGGGCATCATCAGCACACCTTTGTCGATTTTTGCGACCGAAGGCGCGGTCTTGATCGGCATTGTTTATTCTTACCTGCCCTTCATGATCCTGCCGCTCTACAATGCTTTGGAGCGACAAGATCCAAGCCTATTAGAGGCAGCGAGCGATTTGGGTGCGACGCCTCTCACATCATTCTGGACGATTACCGTGCCTTTGGCGCGCTCCGGCATTTTTGCAGGGCTCTTGCTCGTCTTCATTCCGGCAGTCGGCGAATTTGTCATTCCCGATTTGCTCGGCGGATCAGACACGCTGATGATCGGCCGCACTTTGTGGAACGAGTTTTTCGACAATCGCGATTGGCCGACAGCCAGTGCGGTTGCCATTTTTCTTTTGGTTCTCTTGATTGCCCCGCTGATGAATTATGAGCGCCAGCAGATGAAGGAGGCAGTGCGATGAAGCGCGGCTTGTCGCCTCTCCATCTGGCCGTACTTGCTGCGGGCTTTGCCTTTCTCTATGTGCCGATTGCACTTGTTGTCATCTATTCCTTCAACGCATCACGTCTGGTGACTGTATGGGGCGGGTTTTCGACGCAATGGTATGTGTCGCTCTTTGCCAATGAACAATTGCTGCAAGCCGCCAGCATCAGCTTACGCGTGGCGCTCGCCTCGGCCGCTCTTTCAACAGTGCTTGGCACCTGCGCGGCCTTTGCTTTGCAACGTTTCGGGCGTTTTCCGGCTCGCACTTTGTTTACCGGTCTTCTCTATGCACCGCTCGTCATGCCCGAGGTCATCATCGGTCTTGCGCTTTTGTTGCTCTTTGTGGGTCTTGGCATTGATCGCGGCTTTTGGACCATTGTGATCGGGCACACCACTTTGGGACTTTGCTTCGTGGCTGTCGTCGTGCAAGCGCGATTGGCTGGCTTTGATCGTTCGTTGGAGGAGGCAGCGCAGGATTTGGGTGCAAGCCCCGCGCGCACATTCCGCGCAATTACTTTGCCTTTGATAGCGCCTGCTATGGCGGCGGGCTTTTTGCTCGCTTTCACCATTTCACTCGATGATTTTGTGATTGCGAGTTTTACATCGGGGCCGGGCTCCACCACTTTGCCCATGCGTATTTATAGTCAGGTGCGTTTGGGGCTCACGCCCGAGATCAATGCCATCTCGACTTTGCTGATTGGCATCGTCGGCCTGTCGTTGTTGGCCGCTACAGTGATCAATCGCCTCAAGGCGCCTTCGGTGCGTTGACGTTCGGCAATTTATCGAGCGCGCGCAGCAGAGGTGCTGCCGCATCCGAGCGGCGGATCAGACTATCCTTATCTAAGATCATCTGCGGCTCATCCCAAGGTCCGCGAATATCGAGCATGAGTTGCGGGCCATTCGTACCTGTTGGCCCTGTTTGTCTGGCAATCGCACGCATGTCGAGTTTGCGCTCTGGCACAGAGGCTTTTCCGGTGACGGCCAATTGAACGCCAAGGCCAGAGACCAATGCTTCGCTCAATTCGATCATGCCGCCGTTCAAATTGGCTGAGACAGTCGCGCTCTCGAAACCTGTGCGGCCGGTGCGCATTTCGGTGAGCAGCGAGAGCGGGCGCTTGTCGAGCCGACGTAAAGCCTGTTCAAGGTCTATGCCGTGAATGTCTCCATTGCGGAAGCGCGCTTCAATCGTGCCATTGAGTGAGCGCATAATCTCGTCAATTGTGTCGCCTGTGCCATTCAGCGCGATTTGGCCATCTGCTTCGCCGCTCATGCGCAATTGGCCAAACACATCTTTGGTAAAAGCGCCTGCATCAATTTTGGAAAATCCACCGGCTGCGCGCAATGTTGCTGTCTGGTCTTGCGGGGCCAGCACCATGCGGCCTTTCACCTGACCGCCATAGACGCGTGCTTGGCTCAGAGACACTTCAAGTTGGCCATTATTCAGTAAAAGCGAGGCGCCCAGATCATCAAAGCTCGCGCGGCCCAAACGCGCTTTGTTAGCCGACAATCGCAAATCCATATCCGCCAGATTGAGAGAAGAGAGCGAAAGCATGCTCTTGTCCCATGTGCCATCGGCTTGGGTGAGCTCTGGCAGTTCCGAGACAATGGGTGCGAGCATGATCATATCACTCGCCAAAGTGCCCGAGACAGAGGGCCGCTTCTCGCCTGCTTGAATAGCAAGCGTGCCTTCAAACGCATTGCCATCGACGCTGAGTTTCAAATTGGACAGCGCCAAAGAATGGACGTTCGCGCGCGCTAGCCCT
The DNA here is from genome assembly GCA_947452455.1 of Beijerinckiaceae bacterium. Classification (GTDB taxonomy): domain Bacteria; phylum Pseudomonadota; class Alphaproteobacteria; order Rhizobiales; family Beijerinckiaceae; genus Terripilifer. Next base: position 59,983 of record CANGBX010000008.1, on the reverse strand, counting down.
GTGACTTGCACTTGCTGCAGCGCCATCGGCAGAGGTGATTTCAGGCCCAATGTGTCCAAGAGTTGCGTCGCATTGCGGCTGCCTGCTGTTACGCGACCTTCAAATTGCATGCGCATGCCGCCAGACATTGTGCCATTGGTGGCGAGCTGAAGGCTCGGTCCTTCAAACTTGAGGCTTGCCGCGCTTTGTTGGCCGCGCAAAAGATCGGCCGGTTTACCGAGCCATACTGCGAGTTCCGTCTCTTCATTTTGCCAAGAGAATGTGCCGTTGAGCGAGAGGGGTGCACTCACCTTCGGCCAGTCCAAAGTCAGATTGACTTTATCGAGCGTGACGGAGCGCGAGGCGCCGAGCTGTTGAAAGCGCGCTGTGCCATCGACAATCGAGATGGTCCCGACGCGTGTGGCATCGGCGCGTTTGGCTTCGTCCGATGTAGGCGAAGCTTCAGCGGCGCGTGCAATCGCGCCAAGGCGCGAAAAGGCGCGGCCTTCATAATCGAAAGAGATTTCCGGCGAGACGAGCTGGACGGAAGACAGTTCCATCCGTCCTTGCAGCAAAGGCCAGAGACGCAAATGGCCACGCAAAACATCGGTGTGAATGACAAGCGCGCCTTTGCCATCCGAGATGATGACATTTTCGAGCTTGATGCGCGGGCGTGGCAACACTGCAAAGGACGCTTTGCCTTCAGCCGTTGCGCGCAGTCCCGCTGTCTGCAGGACCTGTTCGGCCAGCTCTTGGCGCAAAGCCTCTCCCGACAAAGTCCAATGCGCGCTAGCTATCCCCGCAACAGCGAGGGCGAGGGGAAGAAGCAGCCATTTGGGTCGGAATCTCATCGTCGCTAATTGAGACCATGATCGGGGCCGAAGCAAGGCAGGTCGATCAACTGTCCAAGTCCAGCTTGGAATCTAAAGGGGCCTGCGCGGCCCCTTTGTTGGTTTCTCACTCGGCGGGTTTGAGGCTGCCAGAACCTGCGGCCTCTTCCGTCTTGCGCAGACGGCCTGCCAGCGCACTGTCCACCTTGTCGAGATAATAATAGACGACCGGCGTGATATAGAGCGTCAGCAGTTGCGAGACGCAGAGCCCCCCCACAATCGCAATGCCAAGCGGCTGGCGCAATTCCGCACCCGCACCCGCACCCAGAGCAATCGGCACCGCACCCAGAATAGCTGCCAGTGTCGTCATGATGATCGGGCGGAAACGGATGATCGCAGCCTCGCGAATGGCGGGCAGGGATTCCATCCCCTCTTTTTTCTTCTCGATGGCAAAGTCGATCATCATGATCGCGTTTTTCTTCACAATGCCGACAAGCAGAAGAATCCCGATGATCGCAATGACCGACAGGTCCATGCCAAAGGCCCAAAGCGCGAGCAGCGCGCCAAGGCCCGCAGAAGGCAGACCCGAGAGAATGGTGATCGGATGAATGAAGCTCTCATAGAGCACGCCGAGCACAATATAGATGGTCAGCACAGCCGCCAGAATGAGCGGTAGCTGTCCTCGCTGCGCATCCTGGAAGAGTGCGGCTGTGCCCGAGAAATTCGTGGTGATGGTCGCAGGCAAAGCGATTTCGCGCTCAGCGCGGCGGATGGCTTCCACCGCTTCACCAATCGACACGCCCGGCGCTGTATTGAACGACAGAGTGACGGAGGGCTGTTGCGACTGACGATTGACGGTGAGCGGCCCGACCGAATTGCGAATGGTTGCCACTTGTTCCAGTGGCACAATGGGTGCTGACGAGACGCCGCCCGCATTGCCGCTGCCCGAACTATTGGTGCCCGATGGCGCGATGGCCGCCGCCACTGTTCCGCCAGAGCCCGATTGCGCGCGGATGAAAATGCGCTTCAGCGCCGAAGGGTCGTCGCGGAAATTGCCTTTGGCTTCGAGCAGCACGGCATAGTCGGCGGCTTGCGTGAAGATGGTCGAGATCTGACGATTGCCATAGGTGTTGTAAAGCGCTTGGCGGATTTGATCTGTCGTCAGACCGAAGGCCGCTGCCTTCTCGCGATCAATATCGATGGAGAGCTGCGGATTGCGGATCTGCAAATCTGTCGTCACATCGCGCAAGACGGGCAGGCGGCGCATGCGCTCGAGCATTTCGGGCGATTTGCCATAGAGCGAATTCAAGTCGCCTGATTGCAGCGTATATTGATAGGCCGCACGCGATTGGCGCCCGCCATTCAGATTGAGATTTTGCACCGGATTGAAGACTGCCGTTACGCCGGGAACAGCTGTGGTTTTCTGGCGCAGGCGCGAGATGACTTTTTGAATGTCGCCACGCTCGCTCTTTGGTTTCAAGGCGACGAAGAGCTGACCCTGATTGGTTGCGCCACCCGAACCAATGTTGGAGGTGACATAATCCACCGCGGGATCCTGCATGACAATGTCAACGAGCTGGCGCTGTTTTTCCATCATCACAGGGAAGCCAATATCGGGCGCGGCTTCCGAGGAGCCCGACAAGAAGCCTGTATCTTCAATCGGGAAGAAGCCTTTTGGCATCCACGAGAACACAAGGCCGCTCATCACAAAGGTCGCAAAGGTCACGCCGAGCATGATGAGGCGATGGCGCAGTACAACATCGAGTGAGCGGCGATACGCATCGGCCACCCCGTCAATCACATAGTCGACCGCCACATCGAAGCGGCGCTTTTTCGCGTGATGATCAATCGGCTTCAACATGCGCGCGCAAAGCATAGGGGTGAGTGTCAGTGACACAAAGCCCGACACAAGAATGGCGCAGGAAATGACGACCGCAAATTCGCGGAACACGCGCCCCACCACACCGCCCATCAGCAGGACAGGGATGAAGACGGCTACCAGCGAAAGGGTGATGGAGAGAATGGTGAAGCCGATTTCCGAAGAGCCTTTCAGCGCGGCTTCGAAAGGTTTCATGCCATCTTCAATATGGCGCACGATATTTTCGAGCATGACGATGGCATCATCGACCACGAATCCCACGGCCAATGTAATGGCGAGCAGCGAAATATTGTCGATGGAATAGCCAAAGACATACATGAAGGCGCAGGTGCCGATCAGCGACACAGGCAGAGCCAATGTCGGAATGATGGTGGCCGCAATCGTCTTCAGGAAGAGGAAGATAACCAGCACGACGAGCGCAATGGAGAGCGCCAGCGTAAATTCCACATCTTCCACGGATTCACGAATGGAGCGCGAACGGTCATTCAGAACGACGGCTTGAACGGAGGGCGGCAATTGCGCTTGGTAGCCGGGCAGGCGCGATTTCACAGCATCGACAACTTGTACCGTATTGGCGTCCGACTGGCGGAAGATGGCGAGAAGAATTGCGCGGTCTTTGTTGTGCCACGCGGCGATCTGGTCGTTTTCAACGCCGTCATAGACTTTGGCAATTTCACCCAAACGCACGGGTGCGCCATTGCGCCAAGCGACCACAACATCCTTATAGCCTTCGGCATGTTCAATCTGGCCGGAGGCTGTCAGAGTCACATTCTGGTCTTGGCCGCGCAATGTGCCAATCGGTGTTGCGCTATTGGCGGCTGACACGGCACTGCGAATATCTTGCAGCGTGAGGCCACGCGCTGCCGCTGCATCGGGATCGGCTTCGATGCGGACAGCAAATTTCTGCTGGCCGAAGATATTGACCTGCGCGACGCCTGGAATTTGCGAAATCTGCTGCGCGAAAACCTGCTCGGCATAATCATTGGTGGTCGAGAGCGGCAGTTGAGAAGAGGCCAGTCCCAGCACAAGGATCGGCGCATCTGCCGGATTCACTTTGCGGAATGAAGGCGGTGCAGGGAGTTCGGGCGGCAGACGTCGCAAGGTCGCAGAAATCTGCGATTGCACATCAAGGGCAGCGCCATCAATCTCGCGGTCGAGATCAAACTGGATGGTGATATTTGTTTGACCCGTCTGCGAGCGCGAGGTCATCAGCGAAATGCCGGGGATGGTGGCAAAGGCGCGCTCCAGAGGAGCTGCGACAGAAGCTGCCATCGTCTCGGGGTTGGCGCCGGGCAATTGCGCAGAGACATTGATGGTCGGGAAGTCCACGCGCGGCAGGGCTGCCACGGGGAGTTTCATATAGCCGAAAATACCGAAGACGATGAACGACAGCATCAACAGCGTCGTCATCACCGGTCGGCGAATGCAGAGTTCAGGAAGCGACATTAGCTATTGCCCTTTTTGGTCTCTGCGCCGCGCGTTTCAACGCGCGCACCATTGGTGAGAGCCAGAGCGCCATCAACAACGACGGTCTCATCACCATTCAAGCCCTTGAGAATGACCTGACGATTGTCCTGAAAACGGCCGAGTTCAATCGGGCGCACCCGCGCCGTGCCTTCTTCGACAATATAAACATAATTGCCGTTCTGGCCTGATTGCACCGCTTCGCGTGGTACGCTCACCACATTGGGGTCAACGCGCAATTGAATGCGCACGGAGCAGAGCTGCCCTGCCCACAAAACTTCATCCGGATTTTCAAAAGACCCGCGCACGGTGATTGTGCCGGTCGCTGGATCAATCTGATTGTCGATCACCGCCAGCTTGCCCTTCACGCTCTTGGCCGAGCCCTGCGGGGTGGCGATAATTTCGGAATCATTGCGGGTGGCTGCATCGCGCAAATCGGAAAGCAGGCGCTGCGGCACGGAGAAAGACACATAGATCGGTGTCGTTTGCATAATCGTCGTCAAAGTGCCCGTCGCGGTCGCATCGCCCGAACGGATGATGTTGCCCGCCTTTTGCGAGAATGTGCCAACGCGTCCCGTGATCGGGGCTTTGATTGTGTACCAGCTCAATTGCACATTGAGATTTTCGATCTGTGCTTGGTCGCCCATGATGGCGGCGCGTGCGGCCGCGGCCGCGGTCTTGGCATTATCGAGCGCCACTTGTGTGCCGGTCTGGCGGGCGACAAGTTCACTGAAGCGCACGACATCGCGCTCAGCCTGTTCAAGCGTGGTGCGATCTTTGGCGAGAGTGGCTTCCGCCTGTTTGATCTGCGCTTCGATCTGGCGTGAATCGAGTTTGACCAACACATCGCCTGCCTTCACGGCTGCGCCATCGGCCACGAGAATTGAGTCAATCTGCGCATCAATGCGCGAGCGCAGTGCGACAGAGGCAATCGGCTGCACGGTGCCAACGGCTTCCGTCATGAGGGGCAGGGCGCCGCGTTCTGCTTTGGCAATTCGCACATTCACAGGCGGGCGATTTTGCGCGGCATTGTTGCCGCCACTCTGTTGAGCTTGGGCCGGTGTGATGCTCGCATGGGGAGACATAAAATAGGAAGCCATGAAGGCAACGGCGCCGAGACCCGCCGCGCCGGCGATCATCAGTCTCGGAGATTTGGCAAGCTTCATTCCTACACTCCCGTGCCGGTCTTGGGTGCTTTTGCCTACCCGGCTGTTTTTTCAAGTGAGTTGCGGCATTTGTCCTGATTGGCAGGGCGCTTGGCAAGGGCTTTGCGCCTGCGGGCACTAAATTTCATGCCCCATGGTCAATTGTTTACGCTGCAATGCAGCAAAACGGCGCTGCCACTTGTGACATTCTCATCTTTATTCGAGCAAGCGCGGTGATTGGATTTATTATGATGATTGATCAATCCGCACGTTTTGTGACACCGCTCAAACTGGCGACCAGCCAGCCGCCGATCATCAAAAACCCACCAAGCGGGGCAGACATTGGAAAGAGGGCGCCCTGAGCCAAGGCCCGCAATGCAAGATCTCCGCAAAAGAGAAGCGCACCTAACAAGACGAGCGCAGCCGCGAGCGAGGTCAGGCGGGTCGGAACCCCGCGTGTCAGCGCTATGATGAGCATGGCATGGATGAGGGCGAAAAGCGATGCCGTGTTCAAACTCTCTCCATAGCCGCCGTGGGCTGCAACCGCCGATCCAACCACACCAGCTGCGCCCAGCAAGCCTGCGAGTATGGTCAGGATTCGGTTTGTCAGGCTGAGAAATTCATTCATTGCAGCACCCGCGTTAAGCCGCTGAGCGGTAGCCTTCTTCCTGGTGTCCAGCAAGGCTTGTGACAGCTTCGACCTACCTCGACTGTTTGGTCAAAAAATAAAAAATATCGTTTTTTGAATGACTTATGTTCTCAATCGCAACAGAAAGATGAGCAAGTTGACGGGCCTTAGTGGAGGTTTTTGCGCGTCTCAATTCCGAAGGGTTGCATGTCATTAACCCGGCCTCAACCATGTTGGGGCCTAATCATGCCTATCGAGTCGGGAGTTTGGCATGAGCCGCGTAACACGTTCGCAGTCTTTGGAATTCGGGGCCACCGAGCCCCATCCCGAAGGATTCGCCGAACGCAACTCCTTCCTCACAGGCCTCATCAACCGCGTTTTTGGTGCTGCTCACTCACCCCATGGCGCAGATGATCTTTCGCTGCCGCGCGCCATCGGTGAAGTGCCGCGGCCTGCCTCGTCAGTGACGATTGCACCGGCTGAGCGGATGCCCGCGCCGTCCGAGACGGTCGCTGCCGCACCCTCATCTCCGACAGATGAAATCGAGCGCCTCGTCCTGCATGTGGCGGCCTCTGATCGTCCGGCACGGGTGCGCCGCGTTTTATTGACCCATGTCGCGCCTGTTGATGCGCCTCTTGCGGGGCTCGACTGCGCCGCTTTTGCCTCCCAATTTGCCCGTGCTCTTTCGCTCGAGGGCAGGACCATTCTGGTTATCTTCGGGGCAGGGTCTGGCCGTCGTTTGGGCCTGTCGGAGCTGGTCTCCGGCACGGCTTCTTTCTCGGAAGCCATCCATCGCGAGACAGGCTCGCGCCTCCACATCCTGCCTCCGGGTCACAGCCGCACACTGCCGGGCGAGGGGCTCAATGTGGTGATGGACGCGCTCGCAGAGACCTATGATTTCGTCGTGCTGGCAGCTCTGGATGAAGACCAAGAGGCAGCGCGCGCTCTGGCTCTGTCGCTTGCACCACGCGCCGATCAGGCTGTCATTGCCTGTGAGGACACGTCCCAAAATCCGGATGTCATGGTACTGCGCGATGCTTTGCGCGAGGCAGGTGCTGGCGATGTGCTGGCCGCCCGCATGGGCAGTACACGGGCACAGACGCTCGCGGCTTAAACTTCTTCGCCCGGATCCTTGCGCTCCATCCAGGCGATGAGCGGCATGACGGGGATAATCCAGCACAGGCCCAGAGCTGCATAGATCAGCCCTTGGACAAGGCCCGAGGCTTCTTGGACAAAGCGCGCCTGCGCCAGAGCCATGGCGACCAGCGCATAGACCACGACATAGATGATGATCACAAAGGCGCCGATCAGTTTGCGGGTGCGTTTGGTCATATGATTGGGCTGGCCTTCGGGGTGCGACAGGGGGAAGCGTTGTCAGGCGTTACGTCGCCGCTTATGTCTCGTCCCCCGAAGAAGATCAATCCGGCCCCCGATCAAGCCAGAGTGTGTTCATGACCTTTGCCGCGCATTTCTCCTCTGACCTGCCAGCCACATATGACCCCATGCGTCCTGTGCGCCTGTGGCTTTTTGCTGTGGCGGGTCTTGTTTTTCTGATGGTGATTGTGGGCGGCGCCACGCGTCTGACGGAATCGGGCCTTTCCATCACCGAGTGGAAAGTGGTGACGGGCGTCATTCCACCGCTCAGCGATGCGCAATGGCTCGTGGAATTCGAGAAATACAAAGCCATACCGCAATATGCGCAGATGTTCCCGACGATGGATGTCGCGCAATTCAAAGTGATTTTTTATTGGGAATGGGGCCATCGCATGTTGGGCCGTGTGATCGGTCTGGCTTTCGCGCTGCCGCTCGCCTTTTTCTGGATCACGGGTCGGCTGCAAGGCGCGTTGCGCTGGAAATGCCTTGGCCTGTTGGCGCTGGGTGGTCTGCAAGGCGCTGTTGGCTGGTGGATGGTGAAGTCGGGTCTGACGGGGCGCGTCGAAGTCGCGCAGGAGCGCCTCGCCGTGCATCTGCTGCTCGCCTCCCTCACATTTACATTTTTGCTCTGGCTTGCCGTCAGTCTGAAGCCGAAGGCCGCTGAAGTTTTGGGTGCCGCGGCATCGCGTCTTCGCATCACATCCATGGCGCTGGTCGTTCTGACCTTGGTGCAGATTGGTCTGGGTGCATTGGTGGCGGGCCTGCGCGCGGGCTATACCTATAATACGTGGCCCTTGATGGATGGATATTTCGTCCCGCCGTTTGAAAACCTGTCACGCCTTTCGCCCTGGTGGGCGAATGTGCTCGATAATGTGACGACGGTGCAGTTCAATCATCGCATGACCGCCTATGCGCTTTTGGCGCTGGCTCTGTTGCATGTGGTGGATGTGATGCGCCATGCGAAAGGCACATCAGCTGCCAAACGCGCGCGCGCCATTGCCGGTTTGGTTTTGACGCAAGCGGTCATCGGCATTGTGACGCTGCTCAGCGTTGTGCAATTGCACGCTGCCCTTTTGCATCAAGCCTTTGCGATGGTGGTTCTCGCCATGTGCGTGGTGCATGCACGGCGTGTGAGCGAGGCTTAAATCTCCGTCATTGCGGGCAAAGCGAAGCAAACCAGAGCCCCACATGAGGCTTCTGGTTTGCCCCGTCGCCTACGGCTCCTCGCAATGACGGCGCTTTGCGCCGTCAGCCCGCTGCCGCCAGCGCTTGTTCGAGATCGGCGATAATATCTTTCTTGTCTTCCAGACCGACCGACAGGCGCACCACATCGGGGCCAGCCCCTGACACAGCCTTTTGCTCATCCGTCAGCTGGCGATGTGTGGTGGATGCCGGATGAATGACCAGCGAGCGCGTGTCGCCGACATTGGCCAGATGCGAGAAGAGCTGCATGTTGGAAACAAGCGAAACGCCTGCATCAAAGCCACCTTTCAGACCGAAGGTGAACACTGCGCCACACCCCTTCGGGCAATATTTTTGCGCGAGATTGTAATAGCGGTCACCCTTCAGGCCCGGATAGCTGACCCATTTCACAGCCTTGTGGTTCGACAGATATTCGGCAACGGCGAGTGCATTTTCCGAATGGCGCTGCATGCGCAGCGGTAAGGTTTCAATGCCGGTCAGCAACATGAAAGCATTGAAAGGCGCAAGCGCTGGACCGAGATCGCGCAGGCCCAAGACGCGGCAGGCAATCGCGAAAGCGAAATTGCCGAATGTTTCGCCCAGCACCATGCCACCATATTCCGGGCGCGGTGCCGAGAGCATCGGATAGCGCTTGTCAGCCATCCAATCGAATGTACCGCCATCGACAATCAGGCCGCCGATCGAATTGCCATGGCCGCCCAAAAACTTTGTCGCTGAATGCACGATGATATCGGCGCCATGTTCGAACGGGCGCACGAGATAGGGCGAGGCGAGTGTATTGTCGACGATGAGCGGCACACGCGCGCGCTTGGCGATTTTGGAAATCGCTTCAATGTCGCAAATCACGCCACCCGGATTGGCGATGGATTCAATGAAGATCGCCTTGGTGCGCGGTGTGATGGCGGCTTCGAATGTCGACAGATCATCCGGATCAGCCCATTTCACATTCCAGCCGAAATTTTTATAGGCCTGATTGAACTGGTTGATCGAGCCGCCATAGAGTTTGTTCGATGAGATGAATTCATCCCCCGGCTGCATCATCGTGTGGAAGCACAAAAATTCTGCTGCGTGACCCGAAGCCACTGCGAGCGCTGCTGTGCCACCTTCAAGGGCCGCGACACGCTCTTCGAGCACAGCATTGGTCGGGTTGGTGATGCGTGTGTAAATATTGCCGAACGCCTGCAAACCGAAGAGCGAGGCGGCATGGTCGACATCGTCAAAGACGAAGGATGTCGTCTGATAGATCGGCGTGGCGCGCGCACCCGTCGCCGGATCGGGCGCCGCGCCCGCGTGAATAGCCAGAGTGTTAAAGCCGGGCGCCTGGTCGGTCATGGGATGAGTCCTGATGAATGATATGGCGGTATCTACGCTCGCCCTCTCAGGGGCGTCAATTGATCGATCTCATTCCCGCCTCGTCATTGCGAGGAGCCGAAGGCGACGCGGCAATCCATGGCGCCCATCTCCACCAGTATGGCGCTATGGATTGCTTCGCTTCGCTCGCAATGACGAGCGGGAAGGCATTTCACATATGCCTCAGGTGTTTATTTCACAAAAAATTATGTTGAATTACTTTTGCGCTGCGATAACAGGGTCAAAATCCGCAGGAGCAAACATGAGTTTTCTCGATCTCGCCCTCGGCAATCTTCTCTCACCTGTAGTTCTCTTTTTTCTGCTCGGCGTAGGCGCGGCCATCGCTCGCTCGGATCTCAGCATCCCCGAAGCGGTCGCCAAATTTCTTGCGCTCTATCTGATGATGGCCATCGGCCTGAAGGGCGGTGTGGAAGTCGCCAAACAGGGCCTCACCCCCACCTTGCTTCTGGCTGTTCTCGCAGGTCTGGCGCTGTCTTTCCTGATCCCGCTTCTGGCCTATGCGGTCTTGCGCGCCATGACGAAACTCTCGGCGCTCGATGCGGCTGCGGTGGCAGCTCACTATGGTTCGATCTCAGCTGTGACGCTGGCCGCAGCACTTGATGTGCTCAATCGTGTCGGCCTGACCTCGGAAGGTTACATGGTCGCGGTGGCGGCGGTGATGGAAACGCCCGCCATTATTTCCGCGCTTCTCATCGCGCGGCGCGCGGTGCCCAAAGCCTCGAGCACAACCACCCGCGAACTTCTGCACGAAGCAAGTCTCAATGGTTCGGTGATCACGCTGGTTGGCGCCTTCTTCATCGGCTGGATTGCGGGCCCTGATGGCGTGAAGCCGGTTTCACCTCTCTTCACCGATCTCTTCCGCGGGCTTCTCTGCATCTTCCTGCTCGACATGGGATTGGTGGCGGGGCGCGGTCTTGCGCGTGCCAAAAAATATCTCGATCTGCGGCTGGTGGCCTTTGGCATTCTCATGCCGCTGGTGGCGGGTGCGATAGCCGCTGTCATGTCGCTGGGCATGGGGCTGTCGATTGGCGGGACAATGGTCTTCATCACGCTGGCAGCATCGGCCTCTTATATTGCTGTGCCCGCAGCGATGCGTATCGCGCTTCCACAAGCCGAGCCCGCCATCTATCTCACGCTCTCGCTTGGTGTGACCTTTCCCTTTAATCTCACGCTGGGCCTGCCGCTCTATCTGGCTGCCGCGCAAATGCTGAAAGGATGATGCGATGCAGACCTTTATCAAAAAGCGGCTCGAAATCGTCATCGAACATCCGGCGCGCAAAGGCCTATGCGCCATTTTAGATGCGCAAAAGGTAACGGGTTATTCGGTGGTGCCCGTCATCTCGGGCTCGGGCCAACACGGGCCTTGGGAAGAAGCGGGGCAGGTGACATCAGCCGAGGGCATGGTGATGGTGATTTGCATCGTCGATCCCGCGCAAGCCCTACGCGTGATGGAAGCCGTTTATGAGTTCGTGCAGCCCCGCAAGGCGATTTTGACAATCTCGGAAGTGCAAGTGGTGCGCGGCGAGCGTTTTTAAGCCCCGTCATTGCGAGCAAAGCGAAGCAATCCAGAGGTCTCACGTGTGGCTTTTGGATTGCCGCGTCGGCCTAATGCCTCCTCGCAATGACGACGCTTTGCGTCGTCATTTCTTCGCACCAAACGGATTGGTGCCTGGTCCCAATGTGCGCTTTTGAAAACCTTTGCCCGACATGATTTGGCGCTTGGATGAAATGATGCGCGAGTTCACGCCCGTCCAGCCGATCTCACCTGACAGTCGCCCATATTCAATCTTCGGGCAGCGGTTCATGATGACCGTGATGCCTTTTTCTTCGGCGCGCGCGGCCGCTTCATCATTGCGCACAGTGAGCTGCATCCAGATCACTTTAGGCAATGGGTCGAGCGCCAGCGCTTCGTCAACAATGCCGGAGGCCGCTTCCGAATTGCGGAAAATTTCGACAACGTCGATGGGCTCAGGGATATCCGAGAGTTTCGCGTAGAACGGGCAGCCCAAAACCTCTTGGCCGGCGAGCCCCGGATTGACACCAATGATGCGGTAGCCGCGCTGCGAGAGATATTTCAGCACGAAATAAGACGGCCTTACCTCATTGGATGAGGCGCCAACCAGCGCAATGGTCTTGACGCTGTTGAGGATGCCGCGGATGAGTTCGTCTGGATATTGATCGTGGTTCATGTGCGCCTTCATACTTGGTTTTTTGCCAAAGGCCGTGTGAAAAGTCGATTGGAGGTTTTTGTGGTGAAGATGAGTGTGGCCGAGGTCGAGGCCTTTCTGGCGCGGGAATTCCCGCAGATCGCGGGTTCGGGTGATTTCACCGTATTGGAGACCGGCGATATGTCGGCCAAGCTGCGGCTCAACCATGGCGCACATCATCTGCGCCCCGGCGCGACGATCTCGGGCCCGACCATGTTCACTTTGGCCGATGTGGGCATGTGGATCGCGGTTCTCGCTCAAATCGGCCCCGTCGGCATGGCGGTGACCACCAATCTCAATATCAACTTCCTGCGCCTTCCCGGCGCAACCGATCTCGTCGCCGATTGCAGGATCCTCAAACTCGGCAAAAGGCTCGCCATTGTTGAATGTGCCATCGCGCCAGCCAGTGGTGGGGAGCTGGTGGCCCATGCAACGGCGACTTATTCCATCCCGCCGGCACGGTAAAATAATACCTTATTTTTTAAATATCTGTTTTTATTGGACTTTATGAAAATCGATCCGCCAAAAACTGTTTGACGGTGGGCGGCGTCCCACTCTATAAGCACCCATCCTTTGGGAGAGCTGCGTTTCTCGTGTCTCATCCCCATCAGACGGAAAGCGAACATGTTCGGCAAGACCACTTCGACCAAGACCGCCGAGGTCCAGAAGAATTGGGTGCTGATCGATGCAGAAGGCCTCGTTGTTGGCCGTCTCGCTACGATCATCGCCATGCGCCTGCGCGGCAAGCATAAGCCCTCCTACACCCCTCACATGGATGACGGCGACCATATCATCGTCATCAATGCCGATAAGGTGGTGCTGACGGGCCGCAAGCGCGACCAGAAAATCTATTATCACCACACCGGCTTCATCGGTGGCATCAAGGAACGCTCTGCCAAGTTTATTCTTGAAGGCCGTTTCCCTGAGCGCATCGTTGAAAAGGCTGTGGAGCGTATGCTTCCGCGTGGCCCGCTTGGCCGCCAGCAGCTGAGCAATCTGCGCGTTTATAAGGGCGCAGAACATCCGCATACCGCCCAGAACCCTGTGACGCTCGACGTCGCGAGCCTCAACTCCAAAAATGTGCGGAGCGCTTGATTATGGCTGAGACCTTGAACTCTCTCGCTGATCTGGCGGGTTCTGCGAATGCGCAGGAAGCCGCTCCCATCCACGTCCAGAAGCTCGACAAGCTTGGTCGCGCCTATGCCACCGGCAAGCGCAAGAACGCGGTCGCCCGCGTTTGGATCAAGCCGGGCTCCGGCAAAGTCGTCGTCAACGGCCGCGATCTGGAAGTCTATTTCGCACGCCCTGTGCTGCGCATGATCCTGAAGCAGCCGCTGGAAATCGCCAAGCGCGTTGGCCAGTATGACCTGATGATCTCGGTTGCTGGCGGTGGTCTGTCTGGCCAGGCCGGCGCTGTGCGCCACGGTCTTGCCAAAGCCCTTACGCATTATGAGCCGGAGCTTCGCCCGTCTCTGAAGCGCGAAGGCTTCCTGACCCGCGACTCGCGTGTCGTTGAACGTAAAAAGTACGGCAAGAAAAAAGCTCGCCGCAGCTTCCAGTTCTCGAAGCGCTAATCGGGCAGGGGCTTTGGCCCCGTCTCGGATCCTTTTCACGGCCGCGCCTTTGGGTGCGGCCGTTTTCTTTTGCGCGGCTATTCACAGCTGATGCATGCGAAAAGCTTCATCAAAACGTCACAAATCTGTTAGGAGAAGCCCGCACCGCGAGATCGGGTCGGTGCGTCTGCTGACGGAGAGCTTCCCATGTTTGCTTGGTTCCAGAAAATCATGCCGCGTGAGGAGAAGTTTTACGATTATTTCGAGCAGCACGCCCAGACGCTCGTTGAAGGCTCGCGTGCCCTTCGCGAATTGCTGGAGCCGGGTTCCGACATTGCTGCTTGCGCCGCGCGCGTTTCCAAATTCGAACAGGATGCGGATGATGTGACGAGCGAAGTTTTGCTCGCCGTGCGCCGCACTTTCATCACGCCTTTTGACCGGTCGGACATTCAAGGCCTCGTCGCCTCGATGGATGATGCGATTGATCAGATGAAGCAGACGTCGAAAGGCATCCGCCTTTATGAGGTCACTGAATTTGATCCGAAGATGCGTCAGATCGCTGATCTCATCATTCAAGCCGCTGATGTGACCGTTGAGATGATCAGCGCCATGCGCGACATGAAGAAAAATTCCAACCGCTTGATGAATCTCGCGGTGAAAATGACTCGCCTCGAAGAGCAGTCTGACGAATTGCATGATGCGGGTTTGAAAGAACTTTTCCGCGCCCATCGCGCCGATGCCATGGGTTTCATCATCGGCTCGGATATTTACTCGCATCTTGAGCGTGTCGTGGACCGCTTTGAAGATGTTGCCAACCACATCAACACCATCGTCGTCGAACATCTCTGATCACAGGAAGGGGATATTCCCGTGTCGACGATTACACTCACCCATCTCTATTTGCTCATTGGCGTTGCGCTGCTGTTCGACTTTTTGAACGGCCTTCATGATGCAGCCAATTCCATCGCGACCATTGTTTCGACGCGTGTCTTGAAGCCGCAATATGCCGTGGCTTGGGCTGCCTTCTTCAATTTCATCGCCTTCTTGGTTTTCGGGCTGTCCGTCGCTCAAACCGTCGGCTCTGGCATTGTTGACCCGAAAATTGTCGATCCATCAGTGATTTTCGGCGCGCTGATGGGCGCGATTGCGTGGAATGTTTTCACCTGGCTGTTGGGCATTCCCTCATCCAGTTCACACGCTTTGATTGGTGGGCTTTTGGGCGCGGGCATTGCCAAAGCGGGCACGGATGCGGTGGTCTTTGCGGGCTTTGCCAAAACGGCTGTCGCAATTTTTGTCTCGCCGACGATTGGCTTCATTCTCGCACTCACTTTGATGCTGATCTTTTCTTGGATTTTCGTGCGCGCGACACCGGGCGCTGTCGATAATTTCTTCCGCTATATGCAATTTGCATCAGCCTCTTTCTATTCGCTTGGTCATGGTGGAAACGACGCCCAGAAAACCATGGGCATTATTGCCGTGCTGCTCTATTCGCAGGGCCAATTGGAAGGCGGCTTTCATGTGCCCTTCTGGGTGGTGATCACTTGTCAGGCGGCGATGGGCTTGGGAACGCTCGCGGGTGGCTGGCGGATTGTCCACACGATGGGCTCAAAGATTACGCGGCTCACACCGATGCAGGGCTGCGCGGCGGAAACGGGCGGCGCCATCATGCTATTTATGGCCACCCATTACGGCATTCCGGTTTCCACCACCCATACAATCACGGGCGCTATTGTCGGCGTTGGTGCCGCGAAACGCTTCTCGGCTGTGCGTTGGAATGTCGCCAAAGACATTGTCATCGCTTGGTTCCTGACCATGCCGGCGGCAGGCCTGATTGGCGCAACTTTTTACTGGATCGCACGTAGTCTGGCTTAAGCTTGATTTTTCGGTTTGTTGCAGCGCAGCAAGAAATAGTTCCGCGCTTTCAAAAAATTCTCGTTCCTTTGCAGGAACTTGAGTTTTTTTCCACGTTTACATTGGTCTACCGCTGGGCTAGTTTTGGGATATCAGGCCCATATTGGGCATCAACCTAATCCCCGTGAGTTTCCAATGGATCATAATCCCGCTGACGCCGATGACTTTATTCATCTCGCTGCCGAAGTTGCGGCCGCCTATGTGGCCAATAATTCGCTACCAGCCGCCGATTTGCCCGAGCTTTTGAAGACGATCCACCAATCTCTGCGCAATTTGGCAGGCGCGGAAGCGGGGGCTGTTTTGGGTTTGGCTGCGCCCCAGCAAAAGCCCGCTGTTCCGGTGTCTGAAACTCTGTATCCAGACCGCATCGTCTGTCTTGAAGACGGGCAGGCCTTTCGCTCGCTCAAGCGCCATTTGGGCACGGCCCATCAGATGACGCCGCAGGAATATCGTCTGAAATGGGATTTGCCATCAGACTATCCCATGGTGGCCCCCAATTATGCGGAGGCGCGTTCTGAAATGGCCAAGAAGATCGGCCTTGGCCAACGCCGCCCACCGGTCAAGAAGAAATAGCCGCCCAAGGTCGCTTGCGCATAGAAGGCGCGTCCGGCATTTTGGGCGCTCCTCTCTCCCTGGATTCTTGCTGATGTCTTGCTCTTCTTATTTTCGCCGGCTCACGGCGGCTGTTCTTGTTGCGCTATCTTTTATCGCATCCCCCGCCTTTGCCGGGGACGTCATTCTCGACAATCTGACAAGCCGTGAAGACCGGGGCTTGACCCGCATCGCGCGTGTCGAGGTCATCAATAGCAATCTCTCCGCCGATGAGGTGCGCCGCCTGCTCGAAACGACGGGCGATGAAAAGATCCAGCTCGAATTGCTGTCGCGTCTCAAGGCTGATCGCATGACGATCAATGGCCTGACTTTTTCGGGCGATGACGGCACAATGATTTTTGCGCCGATTATGATGAGCGGCATTGATCAGGGCCGCGTCGCGCGGATCACACTCGATGGTGTCGACATGGATTTGCGCATGTCGGACACCAAAGGCACCAGCCAGTTGAAGGTGCGGGCGCTCGATATTGAACGCGCGGATTTTGCCTCTTTGTTGAAAGCCGTTCTGGCGGGCCGTCCGGAAGATATTGATTTTCGCGCCGAAAAATTCGTCTGGGCCGGCTTTGAATGGTCGGGCGCCGATGAGAATGTCAAAGCCACTGCGCCGGGCGGCAATCGCATGCGCATATCTCTCGCTGGCGTCAATGCAACGACGCAATATGAAGGCGCCATGCCCGTGCGCTCGGTTGCCGAAATCAATGGCCTGTCGATTGAACTGCCACCGACTTCCGAAGGCGGGCAGGCTTTTGCCGATATGGGCTATAAGAAACTCGAATTCTCCCTTGCCGGGCAGATGCGTTACGATCCGCTCAAGCGCGATCTTATGATCGAGAATTATGCGCTCACGGGGGTCAATGTGGGCCGCCTGATGCTGTCTGGCACTTTCGGCAATATTGATCCCTCGCTGTTGAGCGGTGGGGTGCCCGAGCAGAAACTGGCAGCACTTATGCTCGCCAATATTTCGCAGATCGACATTCGCTTCGTGAATGAAGGCGCTGTTGAGAATGGCTTTGCTTATGCGGCGAGCCAGCAGGGCAAGAGCGCTCCGGCTTTGCGCTCGGAGGCCTCCATGATCGTCGGGCAAATGCTTCCCATGCTTTTGGGTGGCGATCCTGCGGCTTTGCCGCTGGCCCGCTCAGCGCAAGACTTCCTGCGCGAGTCGAAAAACTTCACCCTCAGCCTCAAATCACGCGGCGCCCCCGTGCCTGTGGCGCGCCTATCCTCCATCAGCGACCCCTCGACCTTTTTCGCGCTGGTGGATGTGCAGCTGAAATCGAACCAATAGAAGAAAGTTATGCGAGCTTCGCATGCGCGGGGCCGATTCTTGACGAAAGCTTAATGACCCATGCGTTAAGCGCATGGCAGTCCCCCATCTACAGCGCTTGTCGATCGCTTATTCCGGCTTATATGCAGTGCACCTAAGCAATTTTGCACCGCACCAAACCGGAGACTAAAAATGGTTGAGAACCGCGTTGAACTTTTCGCCGTCAGCACTGGCGTTGTCCTGACAGCGATTGCTGCACTGGTTCCTTTCTTTTCCTAAGAAGAAGCGAACTGACAGCATTTGAAAGAGCCCCGGCATGCCGGGGCTTTTCTTTTGGCGGGTCTTTTCTTTTGAGTTGACTGCGACAGAACAAAGCGCGACGAGGCGGCAGGATTTTGGGGAGCAGGGCGATGGCGCGGATTTTCATCGATGGCGAGGCTGGCACAACGGGTCTGGGCATTCGCGAGCGCCTGTCCGGCAAGCCCGGCGTAGAGCTCGTCAGCATCGATCCGGCCCAGCGCAAAGACCCGCAGGCCAAGCGCGCCCTGATGGCAGGCGTCGATGTGGTCGTGCTCTGCCTGCCCGATGAGGCTGCCAAGGAGACAGTTGCGCTGGCTGACAGCCTGCCCGGCGGTGGCCCGCGCATTCTGGATGCCTCGACCGCCCATCGTGTTGCCGCAGGCTGGACCTATGGTTTCCCCGAACTGACCAAAGGGCAGGGAGATGCCGTTGCTGCTGCACGGCGGGTTGCCAATCCCGGCTGTTATGCGACAGGCGCGATCGCGCTTCTGCGCCCGCTTGTCGAGGCGGGCCTGTTGGCCCCCACAACAGCGCTGACCATCAATGCGGTCTCGGGCTATTCGGGGGGTGGCAAGGCCATGATCGAGGCCTATGAGGCGGGTGCTGCCGCACCTTTCGAGCTTTATGCTTTGGGTCTCGAGCACAAGCACATTCCCGAAATTCAGGCCTATGCGAAGCTTGAGACGCGCGTGCTCTTCGTGCCCTCCGTTGGCAATTTCCGGCAGGGCATGATCGTCTCGATCCCGCTGCATCTGGCCAGTCTGCCCGGAAAGCCAGCTGCAGCAGATTTTGAAGCAGCGCTGGCAAAGCATTATCAAGGCAGCACATTTGTGTCTGTTGTTCCGGCGGAAGCCAATGGCAAGTTGGATGCGCAAGCGCTCAATGACACCAATCAGCTCGACATTCGTGTGGTGGCCAATGCCGGGCATGGCCACGCCGTTCTGATCGCGCGTTTGGACAATCTGGGCAAAGGCGCATCAGGCGCGGCTGTGCAGAATTTGTCGCTGATGCTGGGGGTGGAGTTGTGATAAAAATGTCATAAAGGGGCGTAATTACGCATTGCTTCATCTTAACAGGGGCTCATAAAAAAGTATTTTTTTAATAATTTCAATTATTTATATTTATTTCCTAATGCATTTTATAAGATTCCTAATCTTGAAACGTCTATTGTTACGTTTCAAGCACAATCGTATTGTCTCGGTTAAGGCTGCATAATCAGCCGTGAATCGGGGAATTACGGAATGTCCAAGAGCTTCAAGCTGGCAAGTTTTGCCGCTGTTTCCATCCTTGCTGCCACCGCAACTGCCCATGCGGGCGCTTTCGCGTTGCGCGAACAGAGCGCTGAAGCCATGGGCTCAGCTTTTGCTGGCGTTGCTGCGGGCAATGGCGGACTGTCGTCCATGTTCTGGAACCCAGCCACGCTCTCAAAAACGAGCGGCATGCAGTTTTCGATTATTGGCTCGGGCATCATCCCCTATGCCAATATGACCGACAGCACTGGCGCCAAGTCGGGCGATATTGGTGTCGATGCTGTCGTTCCAGCCGGCTACATGTCCTATCAGTTCAGCGACAAGATCTGGTTGGGTCTTGGTCTGAACGTCCCGTTTGGTCTGGGCACGATGGCCCCGAACGATTGGTCGACCAATGGTCGTTACTACAACCGTACCTCGCAATTGATGACGACCAATCTGAATCCGACTGTTGCTTATAAGGTCACTGATGATTTTTCGGTCGGTGTTGGTGTCCAAGTGCAACGGACTTATGTTCGCATGAACAATGCCGCCTATATCCCAGGTTTAGGCTTGGCGCCGACCACGACTTCGGAATTGCGTGGATTTGATCCGCTGAGCCTAGGCTTCACAGCTGGCGCGACCTACAAAGTTTTGAAGGGCACAGAAGTCGGTTTTGGCTATCGCTCGAAGATGACCCCTGGCTTGAATGGCGATGCTTATACCTTCTCGGTGAGCTCCGGAGCCATGACAAGCGATTCTCCGATCCGTGCCAAAATCGCGCTCCCCGATGTGTTCTCATTCGGCGTGCGTCATGATTTGACCTCTGACATCACCTTGCTGGCTGGCGCGGAATTCACGCGGTGGAGCGTTTGGCGTAACTTCCCGGTTATCGTGAAGTCTGACAATTCACTCAAGACCACCCTTGTATTTAACTATCATGATGCTTGGATGGTCTCGGGTGGTGGCGAATACAAGTGGAACCCGAACTGGACGTTCCGCGCTGGCACGGCTTTCGAGAAGTCGCCAGTTCAGAATGACAATCGCTCGGCGCGCATCCCTGATGGCGACCGTATCTGGGCAACTCTCGGTGCAACCTACAAGCTCGACGAGCGTATGAGTATTGATGCGTCCTATGCACATCTCTTCGTGCGTAATGGTACGATTACACAGGCGACCATTCCGGGCGCTTCTTTCTCTGCTGACGTGAAAGCTCACACCGACATCATCTCGATCGGCCTGAACTATAAGCTCGGCGCTGAGCCGAAGAAGGCCACAAACAAGGCGATGATCACTAAATAAGTTTTGTGATTTGAAAAATAAAAAGGCCCGCATCTCGCGGGCCTTTTTTGTCTCACGCTTTCACGCGCACATAGTCTCCGGGTGCGTCGCAGAGTGGCGTCAGTTTCCCGCCACCGGGTTCGCGTGCAGGCACGCGGTCTGGCGCTTGCGCGTCGATCCATTTGATCCAGTCTGTCCACCACGAGCCCGGCGTTTCTGTGGCATGTGCCACCCAATCATCAAACGAGCCGGCAACAGCAGGGCCAGACCAATATTGATATTTGGCTTTGGCGGCCGGATTCACAACGCCGGCAATATGGCCCGAGCCTGCCAGCACATAGCGCACATCACCGCCAAAATAGCCCGCACCCGTATAGACCGAGCGGGCAGGGGCAATGTGATCTTCTCTTGCCGCCAGATGATAGACGGGAATCGTGACCTTCTTCAGATCAAGCCGCTGCCCACCAAAATCCAATCGCCCTTGGGTGAGATTGTTTTCAAGATAGCAATTGCGCAGATAGAAAGAATGATTGGCCGCCGGCATGCGGGTGGAATCTGAATTCCACACCAGCAGATCGAAGGGCATGGGTTCTTTGCCCTTCAGATAATTATTGACCACATAATTCCAGATGAGCTCGTTGGGGCGCAGCATGTTGAAAGCGGTCGCCATTTTCGACCCTTCCAGATAGCCCGTCTCTTTCATCTTCTCTTCGATGGCTTTGATGCGCACCTGATCGACAAAAAGTTTCAGCTCGCCCGCATCGGTGAAATCAACCTGCGTGGTCAGGAAGGTGAGGCTGTCGATGCGGTCATCGCCCGTGGCTGCCATCCAGGCGCTCGCAATGGCGAGCAATGTGCCGCCCACGCAATAGCCGATGGCCGTGACATGTTTCTCGCCCGATGTTTCCTCGATTTTGTCGAGCGCGGTGAGAATGCCTTCGCGCATATAATCTTCGAAAGATTTGCTGGCCTGCCGCTCGTCTGGGTTGACCCACGAGATGACATAGACCGTGAGGCCTTGTGCCACACACCAGCGGATGAAACTTTTTTCCGGATTGAGATCGAGCACATAGAATTTGTTGATCCATGGCGGGCAGATCAACAACGGGCGCTTGTAAACCGTCTCGGTTGATGGCGCATATTGGATGAGCTCCATCAGATCATTGCGATAAATGACTTTGCCGGGCGTAGCCGCCATATCGCGACCAAGCACGAATTTGGAGGCATCTGATTGGCGGATTTTCAGCTGGCCATGGCCTGCTTCAATATCTTCGGCAAGCATTTGCATGCCACGCACGAGATTTTCGCCGCTTTGTTCCAGTGTCGTGCGCAAAAGTTCCGGATTGGTCGCGATGAAATTAGAGGGCGAAACGGCGCCCGCTATCTGGCGCAAATAGAATTGCGCCTTTTCGCGTTCAAAGGGTTCCAGCGTATCAGCGCGCGTGATCAGATCATTCGCCCAATCATTGGTGATCATATAGGCTTGGGCGAGGAAATCGTAGATGGGGTTTGCGGTCCATTCGGGATCTGCAAAACGTTTGTCGCCGGGATCGGGCGCGCGCACGGGCTGCGTGTCTTCGCCCGACATTTTGCGCAAAGTGTGCGCCCAGAGTTGGAGCATGTCGCCCGAAATTTTCGTCTGCGCTTCCATCGCGCGCGAGGGGTCCGACAACCAATGTTCGGCAACGTGGCCCAGCGTCTTCACCGCATCTTCAACCTGATCGGCCATATCATTGTTGGCGCGGCCATCTTCGATGGGGCGGAAATAGGCGGCCGCCGCTTTGCCGCCTTGCTCGACCAAGCGCGCGAGATTTTGCGAGAGCGCGGTAAAGTCGGGAACAGGCATGGCGCCATCAGCACCCGCAGCATGGGGAGCGGCCTCAACCTTCGGGGCGCTGGGATGGGGCTGAGGGGTCTGCTGGCGGTCAGTGCTTGTCATCGGTGCCTCGGGAGCCTTGGCGCTGGTGGCAGTCGCTTCGGCCATTTCGTTGCTCATCTTATGCCCCGTTCCCCTCAGGCGAGCCAGTCACATCAAGCTTCAAACGAATTCCTGCGCTGAAACATCGAATGAACACTGGCGCCGGTCCCGTTTCGGACATAATAGGTCTTTATTCATTGTTCGCACCAATGATTAAATGGATTGAGGCGGGGGCGGTCACGCTCCGGGGCCTTTTCTAAGGAACAGGTGAGACGGGCTCATGAAGGCTTTTCTCGGGACAGATCGGAAAGTTTTGGCGCTGGCCCTAGCTCTGGCGACGGCGTTTTGTGGCGCCCTGAGCCCGGCCCGAGCTGATGATGAGCCGGGCTGGCTCACTAAGGCATTGGGATTGCGCACAGAAACCCCGGTTTCGCCGCCTTTCGTGCAGCAAACACGCCCCACCAAGACAGATTATGTGCCGGTCCATACACCCCGCGTCGGACCGACCAGCAAGCCCATGTCCAAGGATCAAGTGGTCTCGCAAGAGCGCTCCCTTGAGTCGTCGCGCCGTGCCCATGACAAAATCGCGGGTCGCCGCAATGCCGCACCTGAAAAATCCGTGGCCGATGGGCTGGAACAGGGCGCCAATCGCAAGACCAAGACCGACGAGTGCGTAGGCCTGACCTGCGCCAATCCGAGCCTGCTACCCGCCCAACCGGGTCGTGAATATCGGTAAGGTTTTTTTGAGAATATAGACCCCCATCCGGCAATCAGTTAGACCGGAGCGGTCAGGTTTTAAGAGGAAAAGGGACGATGTCGGAATTCCACCGCGTGCGGCGTTTGCCACCTTATGTGTTCGAGCAGGTGAATCGGCTCAAGGCCGCCGCTCGTGCCAATGGCGCCGACATTGTGGATCTGGGCATGGGTAATCCCGATTTGCCGGCCCCCAAACATGTCATTGAAAAGCTGGTCGAGACAGCCGGCAAGCCGCGCACCGACCGCTATTCTGCCTCCAAGGGCATTGCAGGTCTGCGCAAGGCGCAGGCGGCTTATTACGAGCGCCGCTTCGGCGTGAAGCTCAATCCCGACACGCAGGTTGTGGCGACACTCGGCTCCAAGGAAGGCTTCGCCAATATGGCGCAGGCCATTACCGCGCCGGGCGATGTGGTGATCGTGCCCAACCCGTCCTATCCGATCCATGCTTTCGGCTTCTTGATGGCGGGCGGTGTCATCCGCGAAGTGCCCGCTGACCCGACGCCGGAGTTTTTCGTGGCGCTTGAGCGCGCGATCCAGCATTCGATTCCAAAGCCCATTGCAGTGGTCTCGTGCTATCCGGCCAATCCGACAGCCAATGTCGCGTCGCTGGATTTTTATAAGGATCTGGTGGCTTTCGCCAAGAAGCACGAAATTTTCGTGCTCTCGGATCTGGCTTATGCCGAAGTCTATTTCGATGACAATCCGCCCCCGTCCATGTTGCAGGTGAATGGCGCCAATGATGTCTGCGTGGAGTTCACCTCCATGTCCAAGACCTTCTCCATGGCCGGCTGGCGCATGGGCTTTGCTGTGGGCAATGAGCGCCTGCTGGCGGCTCTGGCGCGCGTCAAATCCTATCTGGATTACGGCGCTTTCACGCCCATTCAGGTGGCGGCTGCGGCTGCGCTGAATGGTCCGGAAGATTGCATCAACGAAATGCGCTCGATCTATAAGAAGCGCCGCGATGTGTTGGTGGAAAGTTTTGCAGCGGCTGGCTGGGATATTCCTGTGCCACAGGCGACGATGTTTGCCTGGGTGCCTTTGCCGGAAAAATTCCGCCATCTGGGCAGCGTCGAATTTTCGAAATTGCTGATCGAAAAGGCCGATGTAGCGGTGGCGCCGGGCATCGGCTTTGGCGAGCATGGCGATGGCTTTGTGCGCCTCGCCATCGTCGAGAATGAACAGCGCATCCGCCAGGCCGCGCGCGGCATCCGCCGCTTCTTCGACGGGGCTGACACGATGCTCCATAATGTGGTCGAGCTGAAGAAGCCGGCCTAAGGGGGCACCCTCTCCCGTAAAACGGGAGAGGGAGTCGACCGCCGCGCCTTGAAACCCCCGCTGAAACATTGCAGAAGAGCGCATCCCGTCGCGGGGCCTCCTGAGGGGCCCACGGCTCCCGTCAGGCCCGGAACCCATCATGGCTGAACCCCTACGCGTTGGCATTGCCGGTCTTGGCACAGTCGGCGCTTCTGTCATCCGTCTTCTCGAGCGCCAAGGCGGCGCTCTAGCCGCACGCTCCGGCCGCGCCGTCAAAGTCACGGCGGTGTCGGCGCGCGACAAGTCGCGCGATCGCGGTGTCGATGTCTCAGGCATGACATGGTTCGATGATCCGGTGGCGCTCGCCAAAAGCGGTGACATTGATCTCTTCGTGGAGTTGATCGGCGGCGATGAAGGCCCCGCACGCGCCTCCATCGAGGCGGCGCTGGCTGCTGGCAAATCTGTCGTGACGGCCAATAAGGCGCTGCTCGCCAAACATGGCATGGCACTGGCCAAGCTCGCCGAAGACAAACGTGTCGCGCTCGCCTTCGAGGCCTCGGTTGCTGGTGGCATTCCGATTGTAAAGACACTGCGTGAAGGCCTCGCAGGCAATGCGATCAGCCGCGTCTATGGCATTCTCAACGGCACGTGCAATTACATTCTCTCGCGGATGGAACTGGAAGGTCTCTCGTTTGAAGAGTGCTTGGCCGATGCGCAGCGTCTGGGCTATGCGGAAGCGGATCCGACATTCGACATCGGCGGTTTCGACACCGCGCATAAGCTTGCTATTCTGACCTCGCTGGCATTCGGCACGGCGGTTGATGCAGAAGCCGTGCATGTCGAAGGCATCCAGTCGATCACACTGGCTGATCTGAAGGCGGCTGAAGAACTCGGCTATCGCATCAAATTGCTCGGCGTCGCACAGCGCACAAGCAAAGGCATTGAACAGCGTGTGCACCCCACCATGGTGCCGAAATCCTCTTCCATCGCGGAAGTCATGGGTGTCACCAATGCGGTGACGATCGATGCCGATGCCGTGAAAGAACTCACTCTCGTTGGCCCCGGCGCAGGCGGCATGGCGACAGCCTCCGCAGTGGTTGCTGACATTGCCGATATTGCCAAGGGTATTCGTTCTGCGCCGTTCGGCTTGCCATCCGCGTCGCTTGAAAAAGCAGATCGCATTCCTGTGCAGCGTCATGAGGGCGGCTATTACATCCGCCTCACTGTGCATGATCGCCCCGGTGCGGCTGCCGCCATTGCAACACGCATGGCAGAGCGCCAGATCTCGCTGGAAAGCATTATGCAGCGCAAGCCCGTGCAAAAGCGCGGTGCGGCGGCGAGTGCTTCAACCGAGGCTGTGCCGGTTGTGCTGATCACCTATGCAACATCCGAATCCACCATTCGCGAAGCGCTCGAGGCGGTTGTGAAAGACGGCTATATCGCGGGCGCACCGCAAGTCATCCGCATCGAACGCGAATAATTTCTCCAAGGCCCAGAAGGACCGAACATGACTGATCTCGTCATCAAGCAGAAGGATATCATCGAGCGTATCCTCACTCTCGAACTGGTGCGTGTGACGGAACGCGCCGCAGTCGCAGCCGCGCGTCTGCGCGGTCGTGGTGACGAAAAGGCGGCTGACCAAGCTGCAGTGGATGCGATGCGTCGCGAACTGAACCGCCTCCCGATTGACGGCACCATCGTCATTGGCGAAGGCGAGCGCGACGAAGCCCCGATGCTCTTCATCGGCGAAAAGGTCGGCACCGCCACAGGCCCGAAGGTCGATATTGCTGTTGATCCGCTCGAAGGCACGACGCTGTGCGCGAAAGATTTGCCCGGTTCCATCGCCGTCATGGCCATGGCACCCGCAGGTTCGCTGCTCAACGCGCCCGACGTTTACATGGACAAGATCGCCATTGGCCCGGGCTACCCCAAGGGCACGATTGATCTCGACATGAGCCCGGAAGAAAATCTGCTTTCGCTGGCCAAAGCCAAAGGCGTGAAGCCGTCAGAAATCACCGCGCTCATTCTGGAGCGCCCGCGCCACCAGAATCTCGTCGATGCCTGCCGCAAAGTGGGCGCTGGCATTCGCTTCATCACGGATGGTGACGTGGCCGGTGTGATCTTCACCGCGCAGTCGGAATCAACCGGCGTTGACATTTACTTCGGTACGGGTGGCGCCCCCGAAGGCGTGCTGGCAGCCGGTGCTTTGCGTTGCGTGGGTGGCCAGATGCAGGGCCGTCTCATCCTCGACACGGAAGAGAAGCGCGAGCGCTCTTTGAAGATGGGCATCAAGGATCCGAAGAAGAAATACGACATGACGGAACTGGCGTCCGGCGATGTCATTGTCTGCGCAACGGGCGTCACCACGGGCCCGCTGCTCAAGGGCGTCACATTCGGCCGCGAGATCATCGAGACTGAAACAGTGATCTATCGCTCGGTCACAGGCACAGTGCGCCGCATCCATGGCGAACACCGCCAGATGGAGAAGTTCCGCCTCGACTAATCGGTCGGAAACAGACTCACAGATCAGAATGGCGGGCCCGAAAGCCCGCCATTTTCTTTTCTCCCCGCTATCCCACAGGATGCATGCTCACGCCTGTCACCCGCCTGTGGCATAAAGAATGGGATGAGCTCTTCTGCCGATTCCAACCCCGGGACTTTGCCGCGTCGCCTGTTTCTGGGCGTTGCGCAATCGGCATTGGGCCGCGCATGGCGGGATCGTCTGGATTTGGAGGCGCAGGGCAGGGCGCAAGCCATCGTCCAGTTACACGGCCATCCCGATCTGCTCGCCCGCGTGCTCGCGGGCCGTGGTGTGACGGCTGAAGCTTGCGAGACCTTTCTCAACCCGACCATTCGCGCGCTTATGCCCGAGCCCAATAGTCTGGTGGCTATGGAAGCTTTGGCCGCGCGTTTGGCACAGAGCATTATGCGCGGCGAGAAGATTGCGATCTTCGGCGATTATGATGTTGATGGCGCCTGTTCATCCGCGCTGCTTGGCGACTTTCTGTCTGCATGCGCAACGCCTTTCGTCATTCACATTCCCGATCGCATTTTTGAAGGCTATGGTCCCAATGTCGAGGCGATCAAAAAACTGAGCCAGGAGGGCGCGAAACTTCTGGTCACGGTTGATTGCGGCACAACCTCATTCGAGCCGATTGCAGAAGCCCAAATGCTCGGCCTCGACACGCTTGTGATTGATCATCACCAAGCGCCCGAAATTCTTCCCGATGCTTTTGCCATCGTAAACCCCAATCGGCAGGATGATCTCTCAGGGCTTGGACATTTATGTGCGGCTGGCGTTGTTTATATGGTCATCATCGCTGTCAATCGCCTGCTGCGCGATGCGGGTTTTTTCAATGCAGATCGTCCAGCACCCGATCTTCTGGCTGAACTCGATCTCGTGGCGCTCGCGACCATTGCTGATGTGGTGCCACTCAAAGGATTGAACCGCGCTTATGTGGCCAAAGGTCTTGCAGTGATGCGCGGGCGCGGGCGCATGGGCTTGCGCTCGTTGTTTGATGTCGCGCGTGCCGATGGCCCGCCAAAACCCTATCATCTGGGCTTTCTCATCGGTCCGCGCATCAATGCGGGCGGGCGTATTGGTGATGCTGCGATGGGCGCAAAATTGCTGATGATGCAAGACGAGGAAGAAGCGCAACGCATGGCCGTAGAACTCGACCGTTTGAACGGCGAGCGACAGGCGATTGAAGTGCAAACGGTTGCCGAGGCTGAAGCCGAAGCCATGGCCGCGGGATTGGATGAGAGCGGCGCCTGTGTTGTTACAGCTGGCGAGGGCTGGCATCCCGGCGTGGTCGGCCTCGTCGCCTCGCGTTTGAAAGACAAATTCCGCAAGCCAGCTTTTGCCATTGCAATGAATGGCAAATTGGGTACGGGCTCTGCGCGCTCCATTGCCGGTGTTGATCTGGGGCGCATCGTGCGTGCGGCGGTTGATGATGGTCTGCTCGTCAAAGGTGGCGGACATGCCATGGCTGCCGGACTGACGATTGAGAAAGACAAGCTTGTCGATTTCCGCGCTTATCTCGAGGCAAGGCTCAACGAGATTGTCGAGCATGCCCGCGCGCAAGATTCTTTGTCGATTGATGCAGCGCTGACCGCAGCGGGCGCAACGTCGGAGCTAGTGCGCATGCTGGAGGCTGCGGGCCCCTATGGTTCTGGCAATCCCGAGCCGGTCTTTGTGCTGCCCGACCACCGGATTGCGAAAGTCACGCCGGTGGGGACCAATCATCTGAAGATTCGTGCCGTGGCGGGCGATGGCGCAGGGATTGATGTCATGGCCTTCCGGGCAGCGGAGAGCCCTTTGGGCGCCGCCTTGAAGGCACGGGAGGGCCAAGCGGTGCATCTGGCCGGTACGCTGTCTCTGGACAGCTGGGGCGGGCGCGAGCGGGTGCAAATGCGCCTTCTCGACATGGCCGTGCCCGAGCGGCGCTAAGCAATCGCAAAAAGTGAGCCTTTCATCCAAGAAAAGCCCGCGCGAGGCTTGCCAGAGCGCGGGCAGCCCACTATACCCCAACCCGTTCGAGAGGTGTCCTAACCGCCTCTCAGGAACATATGCGCGACCTTCGTCTATCGGTTAGGACGGCTGCCTTTCACGCAGCAAAGAGGGGTTCGATTCCCCTAGGTCGCGCCATTCACGTACAAAACCGCGAACATTTCCCACCTGTGCCCGTCGCCCTGCGATGACGTCCGCCAGGGCGGCTTTTTCGCCGATGATGCGGACCTTTTGGTCGTCGACTTCAATCCTTGAGATAACTGACCGCAGATAGGCCTTGCGGGCTTGTGTGTCGCCGCTGTCGAGCTTGTCACGCATGATCTTGGCGAAAGCCTCGATGCGTTCTGGGGTGACGCTTGAGCTTTGACGGGCTTGGGTATCGATCCGGTCCATTGTGGCCTGGATGATGTCTCGTTCGTGTTTCAGGATCTTGATGCGTTCTTTCAAGTCGGCGTCGAGATCGATCACCCCTTCCTCAATCGCTCGATAGAGACGGGCGAGTTTATCCTTCTTTTCGCTCAACTCGCCTTCCAGAGATTTACGGCGATCTGCAACGGCCTGATCTTTTTCAGAGCGTCGTTCCATGAGCGCCTCGAGGATACCTGTCAGGCGTTCGGGTGCGAGAAGTTGTGCTTTGACGTTTTGAAGGACAAGTTCGTCTAGCTTTGGCATGGGAACGTGGCGTCCCTTACAGACGGACTTGCCTTTCCGCTGACACCCGCTGCAGCTGTAATAGCTATAGCTCTTATGGCGACGTGTTGTTCCTGTGCGGGTCATGCTCGCGCCGCAGGTCGCGCAAGTGGCAAGCCCTGAAAGCAGGATAGGCCCATTCACGACGCGCGGCGGTGTCACTCTCGGATTGTTCATCGCAAGTCGTGCCTGAACACGCTCAAACAGCTCCATCGGTATAATTGGGGGAACGGGAACATCTACGACGAGCGAAGGATCGTGCAATTGGCCGGTGCGGGAGTTGAGCTTGCCAAACGGCCATTTGCCGGTCGCATAACCCGCATTGGTCAGAATCTTGTGCAAGGGGCCGAGACCGAATGTCGAACCAAGGCGGGTTCGGTAGCCATGGGTGTTCAGCCATTTACATGTGTCTTTGATCCCAAGTGGACCAGAATGCCCATCACCCTCTGTATAGAGCTTGTAAATCAGGCGGAGTGTTTCTGCTTCAACCGGATCAATATCGAGCCGCTTCTTGATCTTGGAGCCACGCTTTTCTGCATCAACGATGCGATAGCCCAAAGGTGCGCGGGCTCCATTCCAAAAACCTTGCTTGGCAGATTCCCTCATAGATCGGATAACATTCTTGCCGTTCTCGCGAGATGTATATTCGTCAAAGACGCCTATGATTTGGCGCATCAATTCTTGAGATGGATCGTCGCCGGTCGGTTGGGTCACAGAGATGACCTCCACGCCCTGCTTGCGCAGGCGACGGATAGTAAGCTCCATTTCTGCGCCATTGCGATAGAAGCGCGAAAAGGCATGAACACAGATTACGTCAAAGCGGCGATCTGGGGAGGCTGCTTCTTCCAGCATGCGTTGAAAAACAGGTCGCCGATCATCGGTGGCCGATGCTCCTGGCTCTACGAACTCTGATGTGACGATCCAGCCCTGCGCATCGCAATAGCGTTTCGTCAGGTCTCGCTGTGAGGGGATTGAGACATCGCCTGCTGCTTGGCGGCCTGTGCTGACGCGCAAATAAAGGGCAGCACGTTTGGGCACCGTTTCGGTGGGGACGGAAGACGGTTTGAAGCTCATTTGATCACCTTTTGAGCGAGGCTATCATCGTGCCAGTTTGAGAAAAGCCTGAAGCCCGTGGCCGCGCCAAACAATCCCCCGTTTCTCTTAGTCACGTAAGAGGTCCTCAAAGTCTTCCCCAAGGAGCTGACATATAGCTTCCAGTTCGGCAGAGCTGACTGGAGTTGTCTCGCCCAATTCGCTCTCGACATTGGGTAGCCAGCGGCATGGTATTTTGCGGTTGCGTGCGCGTTGATTGAGAGGGCGCGGCACGGCATTTGGAGCTCCTGTTTGAGGAGATCCTTTTGTCTGGGTGTGAACCCGAGATGTCCTTTTTGACCTTGCCATGCTAGCACATTCGCAAGGATCAAGGCCCTTTCAGATCCGATTAGCTCGATCATGATTTCAGACCTTTTTGGATTTTTTCTTCGAGGCCCCCTTATGGGCATCACCTCCGTTTCGGATTTTGCGAACAATTTCGGGGATCGCAGCATCCGTGCCTTGCGGCTCCAATCCACAGAGCTCGACAACGCTCATGGCAAAATCGACAAAGCGGCCCTTCTTGGTCGTCGGAGCAACGGCTCCAAGAAGCCCCTTGGCCTCGGATGCAAGATTGTGGAGCAGATATGTGCGCGTATATTTGCGCGGACGACCGCCAGAGTTTGCATTGTGGAGGGCGGTCCAAACAGCCATCGGACGATGAATGTGTTCGATAAAAAACCAGAGCATATGCCCGCCTCCTTTCATGCCAATGGCTT
The DNA here is from genome assembly GCA_947452455.1 of Beijerinckiaceae bacterium. GTDB lineage: Bacteria > Pseudomonadota > Alphaproteobacteria > Rhizobiales > Beijerinckiaceae > Terripilifer. The sequence goes on along the minus strand of CANGBX010000008.1, from coordinate 28,814 downwards.
GACGGCGGGGGAGGGTAAGGTGTTCGATTTGTTCAGCTTTTATCGTTTTTTGATCACAAAAATACTTCTCGAGATCATTATTTAAGCGTTTGTAAGACACGTGATCGTTTACACTGAAGCGAGCGAATGAAAGGTCAAACGCTTCGCCGATCCGTTCCTGGACGTCGATTGGCAGACATTCGTTGAGTTCGTTTTGGTGTCTTTCAAAAACGTCTCTGAGGTTCAGAAGGGCATCTTCGATTTCCAATGCCGCGTTGATCTTTTTCATGCGACCTTCGGTATCGGCATATGTTGTATTGAACGCCTCAAGATCTGCGTGAACATGCTTTAGCAGCATCTCCAAGTCATGGATTTGTGTTGCCGATAGATTGAACTCTTTCTGAAGTACCTCGAGCTCAGTTTTCTCCGGCACCTTTATGTTCAGAACCTCCAGATGGAAGTCCGGCGACGCCTCATAACCAGCGTATGCGTGGAGTTTCTTCTTGGGAGATTTGCTCCGGTTCTCAGTCTTCATTTTCATGTGTGCCTCCTAAGGTACGGATGACATCAACAAAATCGCGATGCGCTTCCATGGACATTGCTTGCTGGTAATAGCGCTCGGTAGTTGAGAAGGTACTGTGTCCGAGGAGCGGAGCTGAAATCCGCACATGCTTTGGATCAGCAATGGCCATAAAAGTTGCAGCGGCGTCGCGGAACAAATGTGGGTTCATAGGTGTCCCAAATGCCTCTCCGGTACGAAGGCGGATCCGATCGTAGATCGCGATCTGGGTCATCGGCGAGCCATCTTTTGAAACCCACAGCTCCTGGGTAACAGGTTTTGTCCAGCGCCCTTTGCGCGACATCAAATATGGGCGATGTTTTTGGAGATATTCGTCAAGCGGCTCAATCATATCCTCTGGGACGTAGAGTTCTTGGACGTTGTGGGTCTTTGTTTCCTCCTCATCGAGGGCGAGGAGGTAAATGCCGCTGAGCGGGATCAGATTTTTGCCAATCTTGTTGTCGGCAATGTTGCGACGACGGAAGGGCACATAGGCTGTCAGGGCAATCATAAGCCCATCACGAAAGAGAAGGACCGCCTCCAAATGGTCCGTGGCTGATCGCGACTGGTCCATCAGGCTTTTGCCTAGATCGACCAGCTCATCAGAAAGTTTGAGATGTTTCTTGGATCGCGCTGGCTTGTGGCGTGCGCGTATTTTGCCGGCAAGCTTGTTGATGAATGACCACTTACGGTCGGTATCAAAGACTTTCGCTGCTTCGCCGAGCTCTTGCAGGCGACTCATGATTGTCTGGGTGCTGTTACCAAGCCCCTGCAGACATTCTACATAAGAGGTGACACGCTCAGGGGTGATGCGATCCGCTGCTTTCAAGGACAGTGCATCTTTGTCGTTGAAGTGCAGAAAGGTCAGCCAGCGACCATAGCCTTGCTGAGCTTTGAAGTTTGAGATGGGCGCGTGATAGGCGCGCGCGCCAATGTCCAATGTCAGGGTATTAGCCGGTTCGCAGGCCTTTTCCCAAACCAGACGCTCATCAGCTGGCCAGTCTTTTGGCTTTAGACAGGCGCGTTCTGGCGCTTTGCCGCGCCCGTAGAGGCCGCCACTCATTTGTCGCTCCCTTTGTCGTTTTTGTTCTTTGGAATTTTAGGGCGCGGAGGACGGACACGTTCCGGCAATTCGCTTGATAAACGGCGTTCCCTCAGGACGGAAGCAAAGTGCAGTCCTGCTGCCTTGGTCTCAGTCCCGGCATAGACAGACATTGTTGTCGTCGATGAACGATGTCCAAGGACACGTTGGGGAATGCCATATTGGCCGGGACGCACATCGAGATAGATTTTTGTGCCGGCATGGCGGAAGAGGTGGAGGTTGAAGGGAAGGCCAAGATAATCAAAGATGATCTTCTTGACCTGCTCTGCCAGGGTTCCCCCGCTTTTCGGTTTTGCTCCTTCTCCGGGGAACAATGCATTTGTTTGGGTGCGCAGCAGGTGAGGGCGGTACTCTCGCACATACCACGCGATGAGATCCTTGTATTCGGTGGGAATTTCGAAGTCGATCGGCTCCTCTGTTTTGGTCTCATCCTCCTCGAACACGAGATAGAGGTGCTTGCCACGCGCAATGAGGTGCTTGTCGATTTCGATCTCGTGAATGTTTTTACGGCGCACCGGAATGATCTGCAGAATGGCAATGGCAACGGCGAGCTGTGCGCGCAAAGCGCGACGCTTGATTGGGCTTTTCTTGTCCTCTTCGACGTCTTTACGGATGCGCCATGGAAGTTCGAGAAACTTTTTCACGACATCAGGGTCGTCGAAGGGGCGCAGACGCTCGCGGTTCTTGCGCGTCAGTCCACGACGCTTCTTTTTGGGATTGATCTGGCGATTGATTTTCTCGAAGGGGATCAAAGCATCATCGTCGAGCTTCAAATGATGCCTCAAAACAGTTTTCAAAAAATATGCCATGTGCTGCGTTTGCGGGGAGGACTTGCCGCCGCTACGATCTTTGAAGAACTGCAAAATCAGAACATAACGGTCGATGGTCAAAAGCTCTTTCAGGGAAGTGAGCTGATCACGCGGGACACCTTTGTGGATGGCGGCAGCTGCTGCCATGCGTAATTGGCGTTCACGCGTCTCGAGGGTCGCCGGGCGGGCTGGGCTTTCAGGGCTGTCTTCGGAAAGATCATGCCCGGCGATGTGGCGAAGATATGCCTGAACTTCCTCGTGCAAGGAGGGTGGGTAGTAATCCCAAGGAAAGGAATAGATTTCCCGTTTGGCTTTGCGCGGGACGGCGATCTGTGGCCATTCGGGGATTTCACGGACACAGGCATTCCAGGACCAGGCCAAACTGTCCCACGTGCTTTCGGGGTTGGAGCGGAGGCGGTCTTCACAGATCGCGACGCGATAGGCTTCAAGATCCGCCAAAGTCAGCTTGTCAGGCGAGATCTCGAGTTCGCTGAAACGGCGCATCAGGGGCAGGAGACGGGTGCGGCGACCAAATTCCAGACGGTCGACGAGGGTCTGCCATGCCGGCGTCAGGGGGGTGTAGCTGCGTCCGGGAAGAATGGGGGTTGCCAAGGCCAAAGCCTTCCCGAGCAAGCTGCGGATATTATTCCAGCGACCCTGGCTAACGCCTGCCAGCTGATGAGAGACTGTCTCCAAGCGGCGGCGCAAGCTCTGCGCGTCGACGGGCAAGAGGGCTGGATTGGTTCCGATGACCTTGGCTACCTTGCGCACCGCAGAGGCCATATCAGCCTTTGCCTTTTCCGGGATATCTGCTTGGGAAATAAGGGGAAAAAGGTCGGCGAGGGTCTTTCGTGAAGCTGGCTTCGTGGTCATTCGTGGCCTCGTTAGGTCCGTGGTGGACAAATGGCTAAAAACGTTATTACACCAACTAGCTGAACAATGCCGTTCTGATGCGTGCCTAATAACGAACGCAAAAATGGCTATTCATGGCCATCCTCCTCTGTGAGATTTTGGGTTTTGTTGGTCGGATACCGGGCTGCTACCAAAAAGCGATCGATCTCATGGCGCTGTATCCGGACGAGGCGGCCGATACGGATCGCTGACAATGCATTCGCTTTGATTAGGCGGCGGACGGTCTTTTCGGAAACGTTGAGGTGAGTGGCAGCTTCATCAACACTCAACAGACAGGGCCCACTGGACGCGCGCTTTTTGTCGCTTGTGAGTTGGCCCGAATGAGCTGTACGAAGCTGGGCCCAGACGGGGACGATGTGGTTTGAAAAGTGGGCTTTGGTAGCTCGTTTCATGCCCCTAGCCAACAGCAGGCGCTCAGGCTCGCAAATCCAATAAGCTGGCAAGAAATAGCAGTGGTAATTAAACAGAATCCATTACGTGCACCGTGCTTGTGGGTTTTCAATTTGCCCCAGCACGATGAATGCTTAGAGGACCATTGGGTCGAAACCCTAGCCGAAGCACACCTCTAATTGAGGCTTGGAGGATCAATTATAATGAGAGCTGTCCTCACATGGCTCTCGGCAACATGACGCCGGCAGAATACCTTTTGCAAGCAAGCCCTTCGCCGGTGACGCAGGGTAAAAAATGCTGCTGAAAACTAACGCTGGATATGGACCACCAATCCCAAGCGTTTCAACCCAAACGTCAACTAACATAAGAACCGGATCGCCTCATGGGGTCTGGCCATACGTGCAAAACCACGAACATGTCCCTGCTGTGCCTGGCGCCCTGCCATAACGTTGGCTAGAGCAGCTTTTTCCTGATGATGCGATAAATATAAGAGAACTGGGTCACGTATCGAGCGTCTCCGGCACAAACAGGTCGGCTGACGGAAATGCTTTGTCGATCATACATTGATCAAGCGCATACCGGATAAATCGCTCTAAGGTTTCACGATTGGCTGTAAACCCATTCTGCCAAGGGTCGCGCCCAAAAGCAGCGCGTTCATCTTCGAGGTCTTGAAGGCCCCAAGCTAGCAAGGACCAATTGGGATCCTCGTAATAAGATTGTGTGATTGCGCGTGCATTTTCAAACATGTCGTAGATAGCGCGCGCGAGACCCGGATGCTCTGCGGCGAGATCTGAACGTATCGCAATCACGTGCATAATTGGATAGTCACCGACTTTCCGAAAATAATTGAGTTCTTCTCCACGAGGATCTGCGAACAGGCGGCGCGCGCGTGTTTTGCCTACTGACACTGATTTGGGTGGATGGGGGAGAAAAAATGCATCCACATCACCACGAGCTAATGCTTCACCAAGTCCCTGACGATTGCCAATGTAATCGATTTTGACCCCGGGCTTTGACGTAATTTTTATCTTTTCAGGCGATGTGAGGAGCCAATGAATGTCTTCCCATGGTGTGTCGTAGACCTCTTTCAAGTCGCCACGCGCGAGCAGCGACAAGGTTGTCTGAAAGGCGCTGAGGGCGACTTTTTTCCCAACGAGATCGCGCGGCGTGTGATAGGGCGCATCAGGGTGCACCCACATTTGGCTCATGCTGAATAAGCGGCGCGGAAAAATGGGAATGCCAATGATGGGAAATCCCTTGTTGCGCGCGATGAGGAAGCTCGAAAGCGAAAACTCCGCGACATCATATTCGCCCTCTAGCATGCGCCCATGCCGGTCTGTCCCGTCCCGCAGCATCGTGCTTTGGCCGATCTGGTGAACGTTAAGTTCAAGCCAGTCAGGTGTTTTTACGGTGCCGTCGAAGAATGGGAAATGGCGGTCATAACGATCAATGCCGATTCTGAGCGTCAGCTTCCTTGCCATGCGCTTGCCCCCTTATTTTTTCTGTCGGTTGATTAAGCCCGCCCACTGGCGTGAGCGCAAGGGGGCTCTCAGAGGAGGGATTGCGCCCCTTCGCACTTGCAATATTGACTCTAGTGCCGGTGGCACCCTCAATTTATCAATATGAAGCACTGGCGCGTTCAGTAGAGGAACGACATGACCCTTTCCAAGATTGTGTTGGCCATTGGCTCCCTTCTTTTAGGTGTGATGATTGTTTTGAGCGCTCCTGCGCAAGCACAGACGAGCGCCGAATTTTATGCCGGCAAGACAGTGCAGTTCATGGTCGGTTATCCGCCGAGCGGAGCCTTCGATGCTTACACGCGCGTTGCTGCACGCTTTATAGGTAAGCATATCTTGGGCAATCCCACTGTGATTGTTCAAAATATGCCAGGCGCATCCAGTCTGCAATTTGTTCGCTATTTGCAGGATCAAGCTCCGAAGGATGGAACACAATTTGGAATGTTCAATCGAGGCTTGATGCCAAAATCTGTTCTTGAGCCGAAAGAAACAGGTGTCGACTTCACGAAATTTGCATGGATCGGCAGCATGAATAGCGAACTCGCAATTTGCTATATGTGGGCCGCCAGTGGAATTGCCTCGATCAATGATTTGAAAAAGCGTTCTTTCACTTTGGGCGATACGTCAAAGAATAGCGGTGGCTATCTTTACACATCCATCTTGCGCTCATTTGCACCAGAACAAGCAAAGCTTGTTTTGGGTTATTCAACCACAGGCCATATTTGGCTGGCCATCGAGCGCGGTGAGGTGGACGGAAATTGCACGCTGGTGACTTCACTCGAAAGCCAGAAGCCGGAATGGCTCACCCAGAAAAAGGTCAATACGCTTGTTCAATTTGCGGAAAGCAAGCACAAAGACCTTCCAGATGTTCCGACTATCTTCGAGCTTCTGCAGGATCAGACCCAAAAGCAGGCGATCAATTTTCTGATTGCCTCTGAAGCTATTGGCCGCCCCATTATCGGGCCGCCCGGACTGCGCAATGATCGTTTGGTGACGCTGCGCAAAGCGTTCGATGACATGATGAAAGATCCTGAATTCCTCGAACATGCGCGCAAAGCCAAAATGGATATGGATCCGGTGCCGGGTGAGAAAGCCGCCGCAATTGCAGCCGCTATCCAGAACACGCCAGCCGTCGCCGTCGAAGTTGCGCGTAAATTCATGGAATAGGAAGGTCCTCAGGTCCCGGAGCTCTGCGTTTGGCGAGCCGACGGTGAGCATCGCAAGTTGACTCTGGGCGCCAGTCGAGCTTTGATTAGAAACTAAGTTTCTTTATAAGAAACATGACCGGGGGGCGCATGTGACCGACGAGCCGAAAAACGCCGTGTCGCCGACGAGGGATGTAAGTTTCATTTCCGGTCCCGGATTGCGTCTTGCAGCACGTCTTTACCTGCCATCGCCAGAGAGGGATCGCAAAACCGGCATTGTTTTTTGTCACGGTTTTGGGGGCGTCAAAGAGGGGACGCCCGTTGGCTTGTGCGACCGTCTTGCTCTTGAAGGCTATACGGCTTTGTCCTTTGACTATCGTGGATTTGGTGGAAGTGAGGGGCCGCGTGGACATCTTGTTCCCCATGAACAAGTACAAGATGCCATTCATGCCGTGGAATTTCTTTCCCGAGACTTCGGTCTTCATCCTGACAGGCTTGGCATCTACGGCACGAGTTTTGGTGGTGGCATTGCTTTGATGGCTTGTGCCCAATTGCCGCAAATTAAATCTGCATTTGTGACAGTGCCTGTGGTTTCAGGCGATCATTGGTTGCGATCTGTCTGCCGCTATTATGAATATCTTGACATCAAGCAACGTGCCCATGCTGCTGTGGCGCAAAAAGCGCACACCGGTCAGATGCCATTGGTTGATCGTTTTGATCTTGTCCCGCCTGATCCAAAATCACGCGAGCGCCATGTGGTGGCACAGCAATTCACGCTCGAAACATTTTTGCATGTGTCCCATCATGAACCTTTATCTGTAGTTGACAAAATCAAAATTCCTGTCGGCGTCATCGGGATTAAAGGCGATATGCTGGTTCCCCATGAGCAAACTGAATGGCTCTATGAAAGATTAGTCGGACCAAAAAACTTATTTTTCTTCCCCCGTGGCTATCATCATTCTGTTTATGCCGAATTACTTGATCCGGTTGCTGAACGATCGATTGATTGGTTCAACCAGCATTTGGGTTATCAGCCATGAAGACAGAAAACAAAGATCGGGGCGTTTTGTTTTTGTCTTATGAAGACACTTTGACGCTGTTTTCAGCAAAGGATGCGCTCGATATTTGTGAAGATGTCTACAGGATGCAGAAGCGAGGGGGTGTCGTTTTACCAAACCCTCCAAGTCTTAAAATGGATGTCGGAAAACCGTTTCACAATCACTGGCATTTGAAAGCTGCACTTCTTACGGAACGAGAAATTACAGGAGTTCGATTTTATAATTATTTGGATGATGGCGATCGAAATAATGTCGGCTCGCTTGAGCGCCTTGGATATGTGATTCTTTCGGATCCTTACAATGGTCATCCCCTCGCCATCATTGATGATCACTGGACCTATGGCTTACGCAGCGCAGCTGCTCCTATTGTTGCAGCCAAATGGCTTGCGCCAGCTTTTCCAAAGACCCTCGCGCTGGTTGGCATTGGAACGATGGGGACAAGTGCACTGACTTGTCTGATGGAGCTTTTCCCGTTCACGCAAATCCGATGCACATCTCGTCGGGCGGAAACTCGTCAAGCATTTGCGCAAAAAATTTCGACGCAGTTTTGTATCGAGGCAATTGCATGTGACAGCGCCGAAGAGGCGGTCAGCAATGCTGACATTGTGGTTGGAAGCACAACATCTTCTGATGTGATGTGTCGGGAAGCTTGGCTTAAAAAGGGGGCTTTGTTCATCTCTCTCGCGCGACGTGAATTGGCGCCCGATGATTGGCAGAAAATGGACAAGGTTGTTGTCGATAGCTGGGAACTGAACATGACACAACCCGTGTTCCGAAACATGGTTGAAAGCAATCTCTTCTCAAGAGACCGCTTACATGCCGAAATTGCCGATGTTGTCTGCGGTGATCGAATTGGTCGCGCGCATGCGGATGAAAAAATTCTAATTCATACCGGCGGCCTCGTATCACAGGATATTGCGTGCAATCATCATGTCTATTTGCGCGCCATCGCTGAGAAAAAGGGTCTTTGGTTACCGCGTGCCTCTGCACGATCTTAAAATGGAGGCCATCATGACTAAGCCTGAGCGTCAATTTGGATGGACCCGTCGTCGGTTTGCTGAGAGCTTTGCGGCTCTTCTTGCTTTTGGCTCTCAATCTCGGGCTCAAGATGCTTGGCCTAGCAAGACAGTCACCATTCTTGTGCCTTATGCAGCCGGCGGTATTGCCGATCTTCTCGCGCGTATTTGTGCGGAAATGCTTTCAAAGAAATTTGGTAAGCCCTTTATCATCGAAAATCGTGTTGCAGGCGGCGGGATTGTGGCGGCTCATGCCACAGCCACCGCACCGACGGATGGATATACGCTTCTTCTCAGCCCGCCGGGTCCCATTGTGACCGCACCTTTTATGCAAAAGGTGAATTATACGCCTGAGCAATTCACGCCACTTGCGATTGTCGCGCAGTTCCCGCTCTTTCTTGCGATCAATGCAAAATTGGGAATCCAGAGCTTTCAAGGTTTTATTGATTTCGCGAAAAAGAATCCCGGAAAATTAAATTATGCGTCAGGTGGTTCTGGGTCTGTCAGCCATATTGTCACGGCCCTATTGGCAAAAAGGGCAGGTATTCAATTGGTGCATATTCCCTACAAAGGCTCTGCCCCGGCGACAAATGATCTGATCGGGGGTCACGTCGATCTCTTCTTGGGCACACCTTCAGAACTTCTTCCGCATATTGAAAGTAAATCTGTTCTCTTGCTGGCGACTTCTGGGAGCGAACGCTTATCTACCTTTAAGGATGTGCCGACCATTTCTGAATTCATCAAAGGGTTCCAAATCAGTGCTTGGAATGGCCTGCTCGCGCCTCCCGCCATGCCAGATGCGATGGCCAATATGATTGCCGACACAATCATGCAGGGTTTGAAGGACAAATCGACTTTAGAGCGCCTCGCAACGCTTGGTGTCTATCCGGGAACAGCATCACGCAAACAATTTGCGGAAATCATCCAGTCTGATCAGGCCTTGTACAAAGAAGCATTAGAAGCTGCCAATTTGAGTGCACAATAGAAGAATTCGCCCCGCAATATGGAATTTGAGCATGACGGACAAAAAAGTGATTGTCGTCGAGGACGATTGGTTCACAAGAATATTCCAAGTTCTGCTAGATCCCACTTGTTCGGATGAGCGCCGCGCTGCCTTTGCAGATTTCTTTGCCCATGACCTCCCTGACTTCAACTCATATTGCTCAATGATCAGGGAATTATCGCTCGCGCTTTATCCAGCCAATGTTCGACTGGTCAAAAATCAAGAGGAGTTAAATGCTGCCCTTCCTGAAGCCAATATTCTGATCATTGAATCATTCTCGGTCGGGGTCGATGAGTTAAATCGCGCCCCTCAACTGCGCATCTTACAAAAATTCGGGTCATCTCCTCGTGGAATTGATCTTGTTGAATGCCAGAACAGAAACATCGAAGTTTTATTGATCGACCGAAAATCCACTGCCGCTTGCGCAGAAATGGTCGTCGCCTTCATGTTGGTTCTGGGCAAGCAAATAAATCGATGGGCTGGACATATCAGTATCAAGCAAATGGAAGCGGCGGGCCAAGCTTACAAGCCCTTTGATCGCCGCCACACAGCCAATTCAAACTGGGCACGCATCCCGGGTTTTCAAGTCATTTCAGGCAGTCGTGTTGGGATCATTGGGGTCGGAGAAATCGGCAAGCAAGTGGTGAATCGCTTATCCGGATTCTCAGCTCATTTATTTTATCACCAAAGAACACGTCTCCCCAAAAGCGAAGAGGAGGCCTTCAACCTCGTCTATTGCGATCTCGAATCTCTATTGAAGACCTGTGATTGGATCATTTTGACGATTCGTTCCGATTCAGATGCGCGTTTTTGCCTGCTTGGTCAGCGAGAACTTTCACTGTTAAAGACAGGCGCCTTTCTCATCAATATTTCACGGGCTGATTACATTGATCGATCAGCACTGCTGGAGGCGCTGCACAACAAGAGGCTTGGGGGCTTTGCCCTGGATACACAATATGAAACGCCGGGGCGCGAAGATGATGAATTATTGTCCTTTCCCAATGTTGTTCTGACCCCTCACATTGCCGCTCAGCCACGAACCAACGTCTTGTCTGACCTGCAAACGATGGTGATCGATCTGCAGAAGAATTTGTAAAAGGATTTGTCGTAACTGATTTCGAAAGGCATTCGATGGCTCGGATACCCTATCTGGATGAAGCGGACATTCCCCACCTGTCTGATCTCGTGAATCGGATTAAGAAAGGTCGACGCGGGAAATTGCTCAACCCGTATAGGGCCCTCTTACATGCCCCTGATTTGGGACAGGCATGGTTTGATTTCACGAATACAGTTCGCACCGCTGGTCTCATAGATCATCGTCTTCGTGAACTTATCGTGGTCTTGATCGCAAAAAGAGTGCGCTCCGCCTATGTAAGCGGACAGCATATTCCAGCTCTTGCTCTTGCTGCTGGAGTGACACAACAGGAATGTGATTCCATTCTCGATTGGCGTCATCTCGCTTCATTGTCCATCCGCGAGCGGGCTGCTCTGGCTGGCGCAGAAGAAATGATGTCCTGCGGGAAGATGGAAGACGCTACTTTTAGAGAAATTGAGAATCATTTCAATCGTGCTGAGCAAGTTGAGCTGACGATCATCGTCGGCATGTACGATATGGCGCGACTTGTATTTGATACATTGGAAATTGATGCGGAAAATTCATCCTCTTAGTCGGGGTCGACATCCAAAAACTCGAGGAGGGTAGGGCGATGATGGGGAATAAAAAAACTCTTTCTGTCTTGCAGAATTCGATCAAATTTTATAGCGGCGTTTGTGCTGTTCTGATGGTTTTACTTTCTGCAGTTTCATCTTCGGCTCAGGAAGGTACATCTGCACGACCACACCAAATTACGGTTTCGGTTGGTTTTGGTCCGGGTGGCGGTTTCGATCTTTATTGTCGTTTTCTGGCGCGCTACATGGGGCAATATCTGCCATCTCGCCCCACGATGATCGTCCAGAATGTTCCCGGTGCTGGCAGTATTAAATTGGCTAACATGCTATATTCGTCATCGCCGAAGGATGGGAGCGCGATTGGAATGGTTGCGCAAACTTTGCCGGTCGATCAATTGCTAGGCGGGCAAGGGATCAGCTTTGATTTTTTCAAATTTGGTATGATTGGTCGCATGGCAACAAGCCAGACTTTGATCATCAGCCGCTCGGATCATCCAGTGCGCAATATTTTGGATGTTCGTACGCATGAAGTGACGATTTCAACCACGGGCCCATCTTCGGAGGCCACGATTTTGCCTGCTGTGCTGAATAATATTGTCAAAACGCGGTTCAAATTGGTGATGGGCTATCCGGGCACCAATGAAATGGTGATCGCGTTGGAGCGTAAGGAAGTGGATGCCACGTCTGTGATCTCGTCTTCCTATGTTTCGCAATTTGCGCGTTTGGCAGACAGTGGCGCCGTTCGGCCACTCGTGCTCAACTCACTCCAAAGAAGCCCCATATTCAAAGATGTCCCCACAACGCTGGAACTTGCTACGGATGACAAGGCACGGGAGGTCATGCGTATCTTCGCGATTGGTGGCGATGTCGGTCGATCGATCATCGCTCCACCGGGCCTTGCTCAGGATCGGCTCGAGGAGCTACAGCGCGCATTCATGGATGTCATGCGTGATCAGGCTTTTGTGAAAGATATTGAGCAGGGCAAACTTGATCTTGATCCGCTTGATGGGAAGTCACTGCAAAAAATGATCCAAAGCGTTGGTCAAATACCATCTGATATTTTGAAAAGTGCAGCTGCGGCCCGATCCCTCTAACAAAAAAAACGGCCCGCTGTGAGGCGGGCCGTTGAAGATATTTTGTATCGACTAGCCAATGGGATCAGTCTTGGAAAATCCGGGTCCCATTTCCCAAGTTTTCGCGCGGTAGGGGCGGTTAACCTCGCGGCACCAATTTTCCCATCCACGTTCCCAAGTGAAACCAGCGCGACCGCGTGTGTTGGCATTCACTTCGCCGTCATGCAAAGGTTGGACTTCTCCCATTTGCAATGCCTTGATGAGCATTTCAGCATTGATTTCCATATAGATCGAAGTGAATACGGCTTCGCGAACAGAGCGACCACAGACCACACTTCCATGACCGCGCATCAGCGAGACGGTGCTATTGCCCAATGTTTTGGCAAGATCTCGTCCCATATCCATGTTGGTGACGAGGAGGTTTGTTTCTGTCCCAAATTTCGTAGCTATGTCCCAATTGGGAATATCTGTGCCAATGGGTGCACACATGTGCATGATGGGCCGCATTTTGCGTCCCGTCACGGTAAAGGGCACAACATTGGGACTATGGTTGTGAACCACAGCATTCACATCGGGGCGGGCTTCAAGAATGGCGCCGTGAATGAAACGCTCTGAATAGGGCTTTCCGACCTCTGTTCCAATTACCTTACCTTCAAGTGTAAATTCCATAATGTCGGAATCTTCGACACATGCAGGTGCGCGCGCCCGTGACATAAAGAAGTGACCGGGTTTTTCTGGATGACGGACCGAAATATGACCGAAGGAATCCACCACATGATGATGAGCGAGAATTCGGTTTGCCGTTGCGAGTTCTTCTTTCAGCTGGTCAATCGTTGACATTGATGTTCTTCCCTTTGCTGCTTTTCTATTTTTTACATGGATCGAGGTTTCGATTTCTTAATTCATTCAGATCGGCTTGAAATGCCCTGCTGTCGGGTCATTTTGAGAATGATGCCAGTCACGCACAACATTAATGTGCCGGTGATAAAAAAGCTATTCTTGAGGCCCGCAAATTCGACCATCAAGCCCATCATGGGTGGCAGCAATGTTTGGACCAGTCGATTAAGGCTGATCCTTAAACCTGCTGCCGATCCGTACGCTCCCTGGCGAACAGCTTTTGCAGGAATGGACATCATGAGTGGTTGGGCTGCTCCCATGCCCCAGCCACGCAGGCTGCCAATCAGAAGAAGCGCGATAAACTGGACAAAAAGCGGTGTTACTAAGACAACAAGACTTGAGAGCATGACCACGTAAATCAACATGTGCATATCGCCGATTTTGCGAACGGCTCTGCCGATTCCCATCGTTCCCAAAACACCAAGTAGATTTGGCGCAGCGACGAGGATCGCGATCATGGTTCCTGTCATGCCTAGTTTTTCAAGGTAAACAATGTAAAATGATTGCTGGACTGTACCGACAGCCACATTGACCACTGAGGCGAGGGATGTCAGCAAAACAGCGGGTATCGATAAGAGCCATAAAGCATCGCGGTAATCACTCCATCTCGGAACAAATTCGCGGATAGAAAATGTGGGACCCACAATTTGCACTTTGGCTTTCGGCAAGAGAAAGGAACTCACCAAAGCTGTGGTGCTCATCAAAAACATAGTAACAAATCCACCTGTTGCGCCCCAAAAATCCCATGCATACCCTGCAACCAGGGGGCAGATGAAAACCCCGGTGCGGTTGAAAAAGCTCAATCTTGAAAAATAGGCGCGCTCGCCGTTGAGGCTTTGGCTAATCAGCGTTTGTGCACCGATCCAGCTGATTGTGATGACAAAGCCACTGATCATTTGCAGGACGAGGGCGGCCCAGAGATTTGGCAGTAATGGGAACAAGATCGGCAGGAAAAAACCGGTCAGCGATGCGACCTGTAAAATACGAGCCGCGCCGAAGCGATCCATCAGCACGCCACCGTGAATTGAAAATAACAAAGGTAATAATCCCTTTGCCCCTATCACAATGCCGAACATTGTTGGTGTCGGGTTGAGACTGAGGACCCATAGTGGAATGACAACGGTTCCCGCGCCTTCAGCGAGAAGGGCGATGGCATAGATTGCAAAGACGGATAGGGATGAGGGCTTTCCGCTCATATCATTCATTTGTTCTCACACTCATCCTAATGCCTCAATTGCAGGATGCGGAAACTGCAAAATGAGACCGCCTTTGTTGTGACTTTCTGGACATTTCAAGAGTGCGTCAATGTTGACCTCGGGTGCAAATCATGTTCATATTGAAACTAGGTTTCCTAAAAAGAAACTAAGGAGATTCCCCAATGGCATATGACTACACCCCGTCGAGATATGAAGGGCTTTGCATTCCAACCGTCACCCCGTTCGATTCCAATGGCGAGTTAGACCTCAAGAGCCTTGAGCGCCTGTCGCATTATCAGGCGGCCATTCCCGGCGTTGCCTCATTGTCGTCATGTGCCCGTATTGGTGAGGGCACGGTGTTAACGCCCGACGAAAAAATGAAGGTGCATGAAGTCATGGGTCGTGTTGCCCATGAACATGGAAAAATCCACACCGCGACCATTGCTCCCCAATCGACAGGCGAAGCGATCCATCTCATCCGCAAGCTTGAGAAAATGCCTGTCGATGCGGTGATGATTTTCCCACCCTTGCTATTTGCTTGGGGAAAGGTCAGTCCTGATCTGAAGGTGCGCTTCTATGAGGATATTGTGAAGGCAACAGAATTGCCTATCACATTATTCCAGATTCCTGTTCAGAGCTATTGGTACGATGCTGATACGGTGTGCCGCATCGCGCGCCTTCCGCATTTGGTATCCTTCAAGGAAGCCTCGTTTAATCTCGAGCTCTATTCGGAAATTTGTCGCCGTCTTAAAGAAGATAATGCGACTATGCGGATGCTCACCGGTAACGATCGCTTCGTTGGCAAAAGCTATGAATTGGGAGCGAGGGGTGCTTTGATCGGCGTTGCCAATGTTGCTCCCGACCAATGGGCGGAACTGGATCGTGTCGGTCGTGCGGGCGATTTCAAGCGTGCCATGCAAATGCAGGAAGAATTGAAACCTATCAGCGATCTGATCTTCTCTGAGCCAATTGTGGAAGCTGTGTCGCGTATCAAAACGGTTTTGAAAAATGAAGGTCTGATCGCTAATGATTTTGTGAGAGCGCCGCAGATGGGAATCGGCGATTCAGAAAAAGCTGAATTGCTGAAGCGCTATGCACAGTTGCGAGCGAAAACGCCATCTGTTGCAAAATCAGCTTGAGACGCAGAGACTATAATAGAAAAAGGCGCTCAGTTGGGCGCCTTTTTTGTTCATGTTTATCCGCCCAGCAAGGCAGTTAAGTCACAAATATTATCGATTTTCTCAAAGACGCGTACGGCGTCGATAATTTCTTGTGCGCGCGCTTGTGACCATCCTGCGAAATCAGCGCAGCCTCTTAATTTCTCGGCCACATCGTCGAAGCGCATCGGATTTCGTGGATTGCCTTTCCCGAAATCAGCACGCAGATCGAAATGTCGTCCGTCCACTAGACTGACCTGAATAAGTGTGGTGACATTTGTATAATCAGGCTCGCGTTGATCGTAGGCAGTAAATTCAACTTTATTGATGAGTGCCTGAATGATGGGATCATTGACAACGGCGTCTGTGTAGTCACCGAGGCTGGCGCGACGTCCTTTAACGGCGATTGCGACTGCAAAAGGCATGCTGAATTTTGCTTGGAGTGCGACGGTCGGACGATTGTGAATGAGTGTATTAACGAGATTGCGATTGGTTTGCACTTTTACCGATGCGATCTGTTCCGGCATGAGGTTTTCACTTTGAGCCAGCTCAATCAGTGCGGTCAACGCGGGGTGGGTCAATGCGCCACAAGGATATGGCTTGATCCACATGCCGGGATCAATGAAAGCCCAAGGCGCGCCGAGCTTTTTCATGATTGTGTCCGGGTCGTAACCGCCGCCTGTTGCTTTAAGAAACCCGATCTCAGGATGTTCCAGCACTTTCTTTGATGCTGTAAATCCGCGACGTGCCAGTTCGGCAGACACCATGGCGCATTCTGCGACATGACCGGCGTGGAAGGGGTTCATCATAGAACCGAAATTCACGCGGAGCCCCGCAGATTGGCTGGACACAATGTTGAGTGCGGTGGCCTGTTGCGCCCGAGTCAATCCCAGGGATAAAGCGGCTGCTGCTGTTGCGCCAAACATGCCAATGGTTGCTGTTGAATGATATCCACGACGGTAATGTTCTTCATTGCTAGCATGATTTAATTTGCAGGTGATTTCGACGCCTGTGTGCAACGCTGTCATGATGTCGCGCCCAGACGACTTTTTCCCTTCCGATAAGGCGAACAATACCGAAAGAACAGGAACGGTGGCATGAATGCCACCATTGCGAGCCGGAGATGGTTGGGGACCGGTGTCGTCAAAATCATCAGCATGCATCGACAGGCCGTTGATAAATGCTGCAAAGCGCGGTGCTAGGCGCATATCGGTGCCGATCACGGTGCAAGCCCCAGCCGCACCACCTCCGTTTTGAAGATAGTCCCGCGCAATGGTTGCTGCTGGTGATTTAGCTCCAGCGATCCCGCAAGCCAAAGAATCCAGAATATGTGTCCTGCCCAGTTCAACAAGATCTTGAGGCAAGGAATCGAAACTAACCGTGCCCATGAAGTGAGTGATTTCGTCCGTGAGTTCGATTGGGGCCTCGGTCATTTGTCTTTCCTTTTTCATTACAGCTGTGCGTTTCAGTCTTTGGTCTAAGGTACGACATTCAATTGATAATGGCTGTTTTGTTTTCCCAATTGGAGCTTGCGGGTGGGGAGAAGACGTGTCAATATTTTATTGAAACAGGGTTTCCTTTAAAGAAACATGGGGGGCAGCCATGAAAATCATAACAGCGCTCGCATCGGGGGTTTGTTTCGCATTGGCTGCCGTGCCATCGGCGGCGAAGGATGCCAGTTTCAAAGATCAGAAAATTTCGATCCTGATCGGCTACGGCGTTGGCGGCGGTTATGATGTTTATGGGCGTCTGGTTGCCCGTTTCCTCCCGAAATATCTTGAAGGCGCGCCGGTTGTCATTCCTCAAAATATGACCGGAGCCGGCAGCCTGCGTGCGGCTGATTTTATTTATAACGTGGCACCAAAAGACGGTACGACGTTGGGCGTCATTGGCCAAACAATTCCCATCGATCAATTGATGGAGGAAGGCAAAAAGACTTTCGATTCCGCTAAATTCACTTGGATCGGCCGGATGGCATCGGGTGTCGAGACCATCACAACTTGGCATACGAGCCCTGTGCGCAACATGGAACAGGCTCATACTACCGTAGCAGCCATTGCAGCAACCGGTCCCTCTTCGGGATCCGCGATTTATCCGATTGTTCTAAACTCGCTGATTGGTACGAAATTTAAAGTTGTCAGCGGATATGCGGGGACGAAAGAAATGCTGCTCGCTATGGAACGAAGCGAGACGGATGGTTGCGGTGCCATCAATGTGTCGACATTGACATCGGAGTTTCCACAATGGCTCACAGAGAAAAAAGTGTCTGTTCTCACGCAGATTTCGATCGAACGTCATCCTGCGTTTCCTGATGTTCCAACCTTTGTTGAATTGGGAAAGACGGATCGGCAGAAGCAGATACTCAAGCTCTTTGCTGCATCTGGGGATATTGGCCGGGCGCTGATGGGGCCGCCGAATATGCCTCGTGATCGCACCGATGCTTTACGCAAAGCCTTCATGAAAGTCATGGCCGATAAGGAACTGCTCGATATCGCCAATAAGCAGAACATTGATGTGTCGCCTATGGAAGGTAGTGCTCTGCAAAAATTGGTTGTGGAAATTGGCTCAACGCCTGAATCCATTATCAACGAAGCAAAGATCGCCAAGACTGCTGCAAAATGAGGGTCGTTTGCCATAAATGTCGAGATAAAATCATGACTATCAACAAAAGCACACAGCGCGTCTTATTGCAGAGTTTTAAAGCGATACTTGTTGTGATGGGACTCGCCATGGGTTGGCTTCACACTGCTTCTGCCCAAGCGTCTCAGGAAATCGCGAAATTTTATGAAGGGCGCGTGGTCAATGTGACTGTTGGATTTAACCCTGGCGGAGGATATGACGTTTACGCCCGCATATTGGCCCGCCATATGGGCCGGCATATTCCTGGGCAGCCAACAATGACCGTGCAGAATATGCCTGGAGCAGGTAGCTTGAAAGCTGTCCGCTATCTTGAAACGACAGCGGTGAAAGACGGCACAGCGATCAGCACGTTCAATCCCGGATTGATCGTTCAATCCATTGTCGCACCCAAAAAAGTCGCTGCTGATTTTAGAAAATATGCATGGCTGGGCAGTATCAGCGAAGACATACGTATGTGCTTTACTTGGCAGACGCGTAGATGGGAAAATCTCAAAGATTTGCAGAGCCAAAAAGAAATGCAGTTCGGCGGAACATCGCCCGGCACGCTTGGTTATATCGAGGCTCGTATCATTAAAGAATATTTGAAAGTGCCATTGCGTTTGATCGTTGGATATCCGGGAAGTGCTGAAAAGCGCATTGCGATTGAAAGCGGTGAATTGGAGGGCGATTGCGGAGGATGGGTGAACGTGCCCGAGGAATGGGTGAAGGAAAAGAAGATCAAGGTGATTGTTCGATTCTCGCCCAGTTTAATCCCGGGGCTCGACAAGTCGATGCCTTATGCGGGCGACTTGATCGAGGGTAAATTGAAACGAGATGCCTTTGCGCTTTTGATGGCACCTGAGGAAATTGGTCGTCCGTTCTTAATGTCGGCGGGTGTTCCCGCGCCCCGCTTGGCTGCCATGCGCACCGCTTTTCAGGCAATGGTGAATGACGAAGAATTTTTGGCGGATGCTAAGCGTCAGCGGCTTACAGTGACACCAATGTCGGCAGCACAAGTCGAGGCGCGTTTGGGAAAAGTTTATAAAAGCCCATCTGATGTCGTGTCTGAAGCCCGTCGAATTTCTGGTGAAGATTAAAAACAATTCCGAGAAGGGGACTTCTTATGCATGACGCGAACGATGAGAAGCATTGGCACGAACCAGAAAAGAATAAAAATGCTGGTTACGGGTCTTGGAAGCGTCCTAATACACCTTATGACGATTTCATGGAATCGCAGGGTGTACCAATCTATCGCTCGATCGGTGTTAACAAGATCCAAGATCTTGAGTTGAAACCTTGGCCTCGAATGGGTGGGCGTGGTTGCTTCATTCAGCTGCTAGGAACGGAAGGCCTGTGGGGTTGTTATGTCGCCGAGATTCCGCCAGCCAGTGCGCTGAATCTCGAAAGACATCTTTTTGAAGAAATATTCTTAGTGGTCTCAGGCCGGGGAACAGTAGAGCTCTGGAATGACGGACAAGAAAAGCCCTCGCGCTTCGAATGGCAGGAAGGTTCACTTTTTTCTGTTCCGATCAATACCCATCATCGTCTCATAAATGCAGGCTCATCTCCGGCACTGCTCCTAGTGGGAACAACAGCGCCGAATATGATCAATTTGTTGCGAAATACAGATGTGATCTTCAACACATCTACAACATTTAAAGATCGATACGATGGCGGTTCGGATTATTTCAAGCGGCGTGATGAGATCGAAGCTGATCCCTTGCGCGGTCTGGCCATGCAGCGGACGAATATTATTCCCGATGTCTTTACGACAGCGTTGCATCTCGATAATCGCCGGTCGCCCGGTTACCGGCGGGTTGAGCCACGTATGGCAGGCAACGTATTCTACCAATTCATTGGTGAGCATGAAAATGGACGTTATTCGAAAGCCCATGCTCATGCCTCTGCCGCTGTTCTTATCTGCATTGGTGGTAAAGGTTATACTTATACTTGGCCAGTCGAGCTTGGATTGACGCCATGGAAAGATGGAAAAGGCGATCAGGTCCTACGGCAGGATTATGAATGTGTCGGTATGGTTTCCGCCGCGCCGATGAGCGGTGACTGGTACCATCAGCATTTTGGGATCAGTTCTGAACCGCTGCGTTTATTGGCTTGGTATGGCCCCAATAATCATCGTGCACATAAGGCAGGTCGTCCGGGTGAAAAAGCCATTGACGAGGGCGCTATCGATATTCGCGACGGCGGAACAGCTATTCCATATTGGGATGAAGATCCATTTATACACGAGGAATATTTGAGGATGCTGGCGCGTGAGAATGTGAAATCTCGAATGGAGGAATCGCTTTTTTTCAAACCTGATGATGGACGATGAAGATATTTTATTGAATGGAGATTTACGATGAGCGGCTCGAAGGCAGAATTTTCAAAGGTGGAATCGTTGCGCCCAAAAGCGGCTGCTGCGGCCCCGGAGAAAATTGCAAGCAATGTGATGAAAGCTGTCCAATTCTACAGCCCGTATGGATATCGAGCTAAGGTCGGCATTATTACGCCTGGCGTGAATACTGCTCTCGAGCCAGAATTGTACCAAATGGCACCTAAGGGTGTCTCCTTTCACGCCACAAAGCTTTTATTGACGGGGAAGGCCACAGCTGAGTCCTATTCCAAAATGTGGACCGATACAGAACGCGCAGCACAAGAGTTAGAAACGGCCGAATGCGATATCATTGCTTGGGCTTGCACATCGGGTAGCGTTCTGACACCCCCCAAAGCTATTGAAGAGGCCATTACAAAAGCTGCGGGATGCCCAGCCTTTTGTACGATCACTGCGGTCATAGCAGCCCTCAAAGCATTGAATGTTCGCCGGGTCGCGCTTGGGACGCCTTATCTCAGTTTCATCAATGAAACTGAGATCGAATTTCTCGAGCGCGAGGGCTTCGAAGTTGTATCCATGTACGGCCTTGAGCTTGGCGTTACACAGGAGGAGCGACGTGGTATCGGGCGTGTACCTCCCCAATCCCTGCACCGCTTTTGTCGTCATATTGATCATGACAAAGCCGATGTCCTATTCATCAGTTGTGCCAATATGGCGGGTGTTCAGGAAATAGCGGCCATCGAAGCGGAGCGCGGAAAACCCTTGATCACCAGCAACCTAGTTACATTTTGGCATGCCTTGAGGCAGGTCGGAATCAATGACAAGATCGAAGGGTTCGGACGTCTTCTGAGTCAACATTAAAAATAATTGAAGGGAATAAAATAATGATCCGCGTGCTCGTTGAAGATGATCCGTATCTGCGCATTGTTCCTGTTTTATTAGACTCTCGCATTACCGCAGAACACAGATCGGCTCTGTCAGACTTTATGGCTCATGACATTCCAGATTTTGAATCTTGGCTGCACAAGTTTCAGTCGGAGATTCCCGGCCTCTATCCTGCGCAAATTGATCTCGTCAAGGATCAGGCTGATTTGCAAGCAAAATTGCCGGGTGCGAAGGCGGTAATCATTGAGGCGTTGCCTTTTGGTGAAAAAGAAATTACTTTGGGCAAAGATTTGGCAATTGTCCATAAATTCGGAACGTTGAGCGCGAATATTGATATCGCTGCTTGCGCCCGCCATAATTTGCCTGTGCGCATCCAAAAGCGACGTGTGAATGTGGCTGTGGCTGAGCAGGCATTCACCTTAATGATCGCGTTGGCACGTAGATTGTGCGAAACCAATGGTATCGTGGATTCAGCTTCATTGGATGCAGCTGGATTTAATTCTCGCCCCTATGATCGTCGTTATACTACAAATTCAAATTACGGGCGCATACCGAATATCAAAGTGCTCTATGGCTCGACATTTGGTGCCTTAGGCATGGGTGAAATCGGGCGCGAAGTCGCTGCACGGGCCGCTTCTTTCGGCATGAAGGTCATTTACCATCAGCGCAACCGAATGAGCCTGATCGACGAAGCGATGTATAATGCCGAATACGTGTCCTTAGACGAATTGTTGCAGCAATCGGACTTCCTTTCCATTCATCTTCCGTTGAATGATGGTACACGTGGGATCATTGATCGCTCTGCTTTGCAGAAGCTCAAAACCGGTGCCATTGTGGTGAATATTGCCCGTGCGCAATTGATTGATCGCGAGGCGCTCAATCAAGCCTTAGAGAGCGGAAAATTAGGCGGTTATGGCCTTGATGTTGGTTATGAAGAGCCGGGCCGTGCAGACGAGCCGTTGAAGAAATTCAAAAACGTCATTCTCACGCCGCATACGGCTGTCGCACAACGTGATCTTGGCTTAATTGATATGGCTGAAATCTGTAAGCGAATTTGGAGCGCGGTAGCTGAAAAGGCGTGACCGGATATAAATGCGACATGCGCGAGATATCGATTACTGAACTTGTGACCATGATCATGAGTTATCAAGAACATGCAATTCTTGATCTCCGCAGGGAAGGTGACTTTGCGAAAGGACATTTGTTTTTTGCGACAAATATCCCTCGTTCGCTTCTCGAATTGCGTCTTGAAACATTGGTTCCATGCAAAACGACCTGCATCATCCTCATCGAGTTGGGCGCTCCAAAAAGCGATGTCAAATATATTTTTGATCAATTCGGTTATACAGATGTGCGGTTTGTTTCTAATGGGTCACGCGCTTGGCAGGAAGCGGGATATCATCTTTACGAAGGCATGAATGTTCCAAGTAAAGCTTTTGGTGAATTTATCGAAGAGACGGCAGGGACGCCTCATATAGCCCCAGAAGATTTACATCATTTGATTCAGGAAGATAGCAATCTTGTTCTGATTGATGCGCGACCGTTTGATGAATATCAGGTGATGAGTATTCATGGATCGGTCAATTGTCCCGGTGCTGAACTTGTCTATCGAATTGGCAGCTTAAATCTTCGGGCCGATCAGAAGATTGTCGTCAATTGCGCCGGCCGCACGCGTAGCATCATTGGTGCACAAACGTTGATTGATTCTGGATTGAAAAATCCTGTTTTTGCACTTCGTGATGGAACGATGGGTTGGCATTTAGCCGGTCTTTCTCTGGAGCATATGAAAGAGAAGAGATTGCCACCGTCTGCTCCAGCACAACTTGATATGGCTCGTGAACAGGTTCGAAAAAGGGCGATGCGTACCGGCGTCAGCTTCATTGATGCAGAGACATGCACGGAATTCTCTCGCGACACCAACCGCACCACTTATTTTTTTGATATTCGTGACCCGGAAGATTTTAAACGCGGTCATCGCAAAGGTTTTGCATCAGCCCCGGGTGGGCAATTGGTTCAAACTTTCGATACTTTTGCAGCAACGCGGCATGCGAGGCATGTGCTTTGTGATAGCGACGGGTTGCGTGCACCTATGGTTGGTGCATGGTTGCGACAGATGGGTATTGATGATGTTTTTTGTCTCGTGGATTCGGACATGAGCAGTCATGAACCGGCATCGTCTCCACTGGCTGATCACTTGATCCATCAAGCCCCTCTTGTCACGCCAACTGAATTGATCGAACTGCATAAACAAGGATATGCAGTTTATGATTTGTCATCCAGCAAAATCTATCGCCGTATTCATATTGAATTCGCACTTTTTGCCGAACGGGAGACGCTTCTCAATGGTGCTTTGGCGCATAATAAAGCCGTTCTTGTGTCCCCAGATGGACGTTTGGCGCAAATTGTAGCTCGAGAATTGTGCCTTACAGGAAGCGATGTTTATGCTTTGGAAGGTGGCTTGCAATCCTGGCGGCAGGCGGGTTTTGCGACCGTTTCAGGTGCAGGCAATTTGCCAGCGTTTCCTGATGATGTGTTTTACAAGCCATATGATCTGACAGATGCTGCTGAGGATTCGATGCGTGCTTACCTCGACTGGGAGAAGGGGCTCATGGAGCGCGTTGTCAAAGAACCCGGCGCTGCATTTAGACGTTTATGAATTTTACTTCGGTTCAAGATAGGAGAAAGACATGCCACATGTAAAAATACCGTCCCAGACGAAAGAGGCATCGCGGCAGAGTGTTGACCGTGTCAAACAGATTATGAATGCTGGACTTTCACGTGAGGTTTTAAAGCAAGTCACAGCTGAATTGGCGTCGCTCGCTGCGAAAAAAGATCTGTTTTCGCGTAGTGATTTTCCACCGCCAGATGGTCCGACAAATATTCTTTATGAAGTTGTCTCGGATCCTGACGGTCAATATACGCTGTATGTGTCATCAGCCAATAAGGGTAAAGAAACCCCTCCGCATAACCACGCGACTTGGGCGGTTATTGCCGGTATTGCTGGAGATGAATTGAATAAAATTTATCGTCGTCAGGACGACGCCAGCGATAATGAAACTGTTGATCTGGTTTTAGATCGTGAACATATTGTCCGCGCGGGTAATCCGATTGCACTCATGCCTGATGATATTCATAGCATTCATGTTCATAGTGAAGAGCCTACGTTGCATCTCCACCTCTATGGACGCAGGCTGTCTGATCTCAAGGATCGTTTGCAGTTTGATCTTGCGACACGTAAAGCCAAGTGGTTTCCGCCAAATCCGAACATTCGCTAAAGTTCGGTCGGCGTGCGTTGGGATATTTCTGATCCTGCGGGCCATTTCGCTTCTGTTTGCACGGGCGTTTTGGCTTGTCACGGGCTTTGCGTTTCTGTATAGGAAAACCAAATTGTCGTTGTTTGGATTCGCATATGAAGGCTCTCGCTTCAGCTCTCAAAATTTTAGATGAATTCGCCTTGCGCAACGAGCCTCTCGGCGTCACGGAGCTGGCCGATCGTTTGGGAATTCAAAAAAGCAATGTCTCAAAAGTGCTGAGCACATTTCGTGATAATGGTTATTTAGTTCAGGATCCCACATCCAAGAAATATTTTGTTGGACTGAATTCATTTGCTCTAGGCAATAATTATATCAATTCAAATCGTCTTTCGCGTGTGGCTTTGCCGACCATGCGGAAATTGGTTGATGAAACGGGTCACTCTGCCGTTGTTAGCGTTATGCAGGGCGCTGATGTCATTCATGTTTTAGCAGTTGAGGGACGTCTTTTTGTCGATGGACGTTGGCGTGTTGGCCTATGGATGCCATTTCATGCAACGTCTGCTGGTAAAGTTCTTCTTGCGTTTGGACCGCCGCACCAAGTTGAAAATTTTATTAGAACACGTGGCTTGCCGTATGTCACAGATAAGACAATCGTCGACCCTAGAAAATTTCGTACAGTAATTCAGAGAGTTCATAAATCCGGATTCTCTGTTACCCGCGGTGAGACCCTGCCAGGTTCGTCCGCTCTCGCAGTGCCGCTTTTTGATGGCTCACCTATTGCAGTTGCAACCTTGGGCCTTATCTGTCCTGAGCATTTGTTGACTGATGCAGAAGCCGAGCGGCTTCTGCCATCTCTCCACAAATCGGCACGTGAAATCTCATTGCGTCTTGGGGCAAGTATTTACCCCTTCGGAGAATAAATCTCATATTTGAAAAAATTTGCTTCGCTTTAATTCGGATCAAATTACCAGTGTGATTCTAGGCGTAAGTGAAGGACTGTTGGTTGATATCAGAAATCCAATCATACCCGTCATCTAAAGCGGTTGATGTGCTTGTCATTGGCGGAGGTGGGGCCGGCCTTGCTGCTGCAATAGAAGCAGCTGTTCATGGCGCACAAGTGTTACTCATTGAAAAGGGTCCTGCGTTAGGGGGGTCGACAGGTTGGTCTGTAGGATCCTTCACTGCGTCGCAAACGAAATATCAAATGCGGCGTGGAATTGCAGATTCATCTGACGCTCATGGCGAGGACCTTGTTGAAATGAATGGCTGTGTGCGTCCAGAAAGTGAGCCAGAATTGCGCTCGTTTCTTGTCGCAAACTCACCAGCGACACTTGATTGGCTTCAGAATTTAGGGGTTGAATTTGTTGGTCCTTTTGAAGAACCCCCGCATCGTGTCGCGCGGATGCATAATGTTATTCCAGGATCAAATGCTTATGTTCAAAGATTGGAGCTTGAGGCGCGCAGATTGGGCGTCGAAATCTTATGCAATACATCGGCGTTATCGCTTCTGTGTCATGATGTGTCTGTTTGTGGGGCCAATCTTTTTTGTGAGGGGCGAGACTTCAGGTTAAAGGCAGGCGCTGTGATCCTGACAACAGGAGATTTGAGCGCTAATCCGAATGCGCTTGGTCAGGCTTTGAAAAATATTGGTCCAGGTCTTGCGAGTGTTAATCGTTTGGCGACGGGTGATGGCCACAAGATTGCAATGCAAGTGGGGGCGGCTATATCGCAAGATATTATAGCAAAACCGACCATTCGCTTTGTGCCGACTAGTTCGTCGCCCATTTTGAGACGCATGCCGACCTTTCCATTTCTGACGAAATTGATGCGGCTCGGTTTTGAGCTTTTGCCTATGTCCGTAATAAGACCGCTTCTCTTGCGTTTTTTAGGATCGGTTTTACAGCCTCACCCTGCGATCTTTGAAACAGGAGCCATCCTTATCAATCGTGATGGGGAGCTATTTTGCGATTCACCCACTAAATTAGCGACAGAATTGACGCATCAGCCTGAGGGACTAGGGTATATCATCTTTGATGAAAAGGTTACGCAACACTTCTCGAAATGGCCGCATTATCTGTCAACCGCTCCTGGTCTGGGTTACATTTATATTTCCGATTTATGTCATTATCGGCCGGATGTCTGCCGCACAGCCGATACGATACGAGGGCTTGCTTCAGAAATTGGCATCGAGCCGGAAAAATTGGATGAAGCCATCGGGGCACATAACCAAAAGCAAAAGCTGCGTGGTTATGGGCAAATTTTAGTTCCGCCATTTGTCGCTCTTGGACCAGTGCGTTCGTTTCTTGTGCTGACAGATGGTGGTCTGAAGGTTGATCCTCAGATGCGTGTTAAAAAAACGGGAGGTGGTATCATATCAGGTCTGTTTGCGGCGGGTGCTGTGGGTCAGGGTGATCTTTTGCTCCAAGGCCATGGTCATCATCTTGCTTGGGCTTTCACATCGGGGCGAGAAGCTGGGGCTCAAGCAGCTGATTATGCTTTGTCGAAGAGTGATTTTTGAGCTTTTCTGTCAAAGAGCAGGCCAGTGATATTGATTCTTCCCTCGGTTAAAAGTCGTTCAGAAATCGCCATCTTCCCGGATAAGGTCAGAAACTGCCAGGCTCATCTTTCCCTGCTTCAAGACAGCCACAATCTGCTCGGTCGAAAAAAGCATCTGTGAGGCTTGAGCTAAAATGAGCTCGCTTTGAATTCTTGCTGTGCTTTGAAAGATAAATAACCAATTAGTAGAAAGTAAGAAAATGGCGGGAACTGAACGGACGGGTACCAAGGTTAATATATTTTCTGGGGTTCTCTTGTCCCTCGCTTTAGCGCTTATGTCCTCGATTCTTGCGCCATGGGTGGCGATCATTTTGCCTATTCCGCCTTTAGTCATTGCATTGGTGATGGGTGTTTTGTTGCACCCATGGGTGCCAGCGGCCTCATTCGCGACAGGGCTTCGTTTTTGCGTATCCCGTATTCTGCGGATTGCTGTTGCGCTTTTGGGTTTACGCGTGGCGATTGGCGATATTGCAGATTTAGGGATTGTTGCTGGCCTTGTTATTGTGGCTGCAATGATACTAACAATTTTGTTTGGGCTTTGGTTTGCGCAAATTTTAGGTCTATCTCGCGCTTTTGGAGCATTGGCAGGTGTGGCGACAGCTGTGTGTGGTGCCTCTGCGGCCCTCGCAACTTCGACAGTTTTGCCAAAATATGAGGCGAAAGAGGCTGAGACAGTCTTTGTGATTGTCGCTGTTAATCTCTTATCGACCATTGCCATGGTTGCCTATCCGCCACTTGCGCAATTCTTGGGATTCAATGATCTGCAAACGGGTATTTTGCTAGGCGGTACAATTCATGATGTTGCTCAAGTTGTGGGAGCTGGCTTTTCGGTGAACGAAAGCGTCGGTGCGTCGTCAGTCGTGGTCAAACTCTTCCGCGTGCTCCTTCTTCTGCCGGTCATTTTGATTGTTGGTCGATTTTTTCTGAAGCCTGCCAGCGATGCTAAAGTGCCTGTTCCGGTTTTTGCATTTGGCTTTTTATTGCTCTGTCTCGTGAACAGTTCAATACATCTGCTCCCAGGCTTGATTCCTGTCTACAGCTTGTTCAAATCTGCAGCAGAGACACTCTCGACTTGGGGGTTTCTTGTTGCGATTGCTGCGCTCGGTCTTGGAACATCTTTACAGTCCATCGCTAAATTAGGAATTCGGCATATTTTAACTGTGACCGGAACGACATTGGTTATTCTCGGTGCGGTTGGTTTGGGTTTGTTTCTCGAGGCCTCACTCAAACTAGTTTGAGTGAGGGCATGGCAAGAAAGTTTTGATTCGTCGGACTAATAGAAGCGCTACGTACAACGGCGGCTCTCATAATGTCTCTCCCCAGAGATGTTTTTTGAAAGGCTGACCAGAAGCATGGCCAAGAGATAGCTAAAATTGCAATGCCGCCTAAAATGTAACCAAGTGTGTCACAAGGGGCTGTGCCAGGCTATTTTATGACCACTTGCCTGAGCGATGTTTTTGTTCAATCCTGTCCCACAATAACAAGAGTGGCCAGCCCCCACGAGGTGATCCAGTTGTTATGTTAGTTGACGATTTGGTTGAAGCGCTTGGGTTTGGTGGTCCAGATCCTGCGTTAGTTTTCAGCGGCATTTTTACCCTTCGCCACCGGCGAAGGGGTTGCCTGCAAAAGGTATTCTGCCGGCGTTTTGTTGCCAAGAGCCATGTGAGGACGGCTCTCATTATAATCG
>CANGBX010000007.1 GCA_947452455.1 Beijerinckiaceae bacterium | reverse complement strand
GGCGCATCATATATTCGTGGTCGAGGCGCTGCATCAGGAACGGGATCCAAGCGAGACCCGATTCAATCCAGATCACGGGCAGCTTGGGGAAACGTTCGCCCATGCCGTTGATGACCCAGTTGGTGCAGTGAAGGATGTTGTAGAACGAGAAGCCCAAAGCATGAACCGAGATGAAGCGGTTCAGACCCTTGAATACCGGCTCACCCCAGTTGGGGCCGGAGTGGAAGGCCAGCGACAGGCCACGCTCTTCAATCGCGCGGTAGACTTTCATCAGCGCATTGTCGTGCACGGGCAATGTGCGCACGGTCGTGACCATGAAGCCGGTGACGCCCTTGCGGCCGCCGAAGGTTTCGACCTGACGCAATGAGGCTTCCGGATCTGACAGCGGCAGAGCGAGCTGCGTATAGAAGCGGCCGTGATTTTCCGGCAGCACGACTTCGGTGAGCCAACGGTTGTAAGCCCAGCAGAGTTCGACTTCCATTTCCTTCTGCGGATGCAGACCAACGTTCAGCATGCCGGTCGGGAAGAGGCAGGAATAATCGACGCCCATCGCGTCCATCCAGCGCTCGCCGAGCTGCACATCGCGCAGCTTGCCGGGCTCTGTCTTTTCAGTCATGCGCAGCGGATAGCGTGTGACGCGGCCGCCCATGTCCTGATAGCCAACCTGGCCGGGCACGATCGAGTGACGGCCCTTGGCGCGGCCCGACATGGTGAGCTGACGCAGAACGTCATTTTCGATGAAGGGGAGAATTTCATTGAAATTCTCGTTTTCGTAGTGATGCGCATCGCAGTCGACGATGAGCATGTCTTCATACTTGCGCGCGCGAGCCTGTTCGGCGGCGTGAGCCAGCAGTTTCGTTGTATTGAGTTCTTCAACGGTAACGCGGCGTCCGCGGTCAGCAATCAGGTCCATAAGTTTCTCCCATTATCTGTAGCAGGCGCGGCTTTATCGGCCGGTCCAGCTCTGCCACATGCCGAGTTCGAATACTTGCAAGTCTGCGGCCTTCAACATGGCGCCGCAGATGGTCAACACGTCCGTGCCAGACACCAATGCCGGACCAGGAAGAACCGGATAAGGCTCTCCCGCTTCCACTTTGGCGCCATAGGCTTTCACCAAAGCGCCCAGCAATGCATGCATGGCTTCAGGCGCAACCACATCGAGCTTGCCATTCAACGTGGCAAGATCGATCTCACGCGCCAAAGCGATGGCGCGTTCGGAAATCGCTGTGTCTGTCGTGCGCTCAGGCGACGACATAGACATCGTCTCCCTTGGTCACGACTTCATAGTTCTTGAGCTTCAACTTGCGGTCGGAGATGCACTCACCCGACTTCATGTCATACTCGTAGCCATGCCACGGGCAGACGAAGTTCATGTCCTTTTCGGAGAAGAAGAGGCCGACCGAGGTCTTGTCTTCGCGCAGATGCTCTTCGACCTTCGCAATGGTCAGGCCTTCGCAAGCCGGACCGCCCTGATGCAGGCAGTAATTGCTATAGGCGTAGAACGTGCCCTCATGACGGAACACGCCGACTTCGGTATTGCCGACCTTGACGATCTGGCGGGTGCCGTCCGCAAATTCGGACACGCGTCCAACGAATTGTTCGGCCATAGTCGTAAAACCCTCCCGTGTTTTCGAGCTCGCGAGCCTCTTAGGGGTCCTCAGCTCTTTTCTGGGTTGATTAAAGGGGACGACTCGACCTTTGTCCAAGATATTTCTTTGAGGTGAGGCCAAATAATTTCTTTGGTCAGATCAGGCCGAAGCCGTCCGCAAAGCCAGATCGAGCAAGGGGCCGGGACGCCGAAGCTCTTCCAATAGATTGAAATGATGGCAGTTTTCGACATGGAGCGGGGCGTCTGCGCCCCAGGCAGAGGCCATCTCAGCCGATTGGCGCTTGAATTCATCCGTCTCCAAAGCCCCCAAAGCCACGCCGACACGCGCTTTGGGCTGTGGGGAAAAGAGTGGCGAGAGGGTGCGCGCCTCGGCCCTGTCGGACAGGCCGATGATGCGGCCCATCGGCAGATTAAAGAGCGGATCAAGATCAAACACACCCGACAGCAGCAGAACCGAGGCAATCTCGGGCCCATGCGGATCAGCCGCAGCAGCAGCGGCGAGATGCGCGCCCGCACTATGGCCAGCCAGATGAATGCGCGCGGGATCAAAACCAAGTGCGCTCGCTTGAGCGTGCAAGACTTGCAAGGCGTGACGCAGGGTCAGCACGATCTCGCGCAATGGTGTTTCGGGACACAAAGGATATTCCAGCATGGCGACAGAAAAACCATGCGCGCGCAGACCCTCTGCAAATTGTCCATGTTGGTCCTTTGTGCAAGCCTGCCAATAGCCGCCGTGCAGAAAGACCCAGAGCGGCGCATCACGACGTGCAGCAGGATAGAAATCAAACATCTCGTCGCGGCCACGCCCGTAATGCAGATCAAGCCCGCCAGCAGATTGGCGTGCGACCGCACCATCGGCATTCCATTGGCGAAAGACAGCTTGCATGTCGGGCACTTGCAAACGCGGAGCATAAGCGCGCGCGAGTTCCGGCATGGTTAGGCCATACCAGACAGGCTGGGGTGTGCGAGGCGCTGCCACAGCGGCATCAGCTTCAATCGCAAAAGCCCCGTGATGATAAAAGACCGGACGGCGCAAACCACCAAACACTTCGCGCCAAGCCAGATCCATCTCTCGACGTGACAGGTGAAAAGCCTGCGGCTCTGGTGCCGAGATACGAAGGCGCAGAATATCAGCAGGTACTGCGCCCTGTTCGCCGAGTTCTGCTCCAACAGCTGACAAAGCTTCGCGCAAAGCATCGGCAGGCGCGAATTGAGCGGATGAAGCGCGCGCGGTGATGAAGCGCGGGTCAGAAAGCGACATGACGATGCACCTCCGCTCTGTCACGCGCGAGGTCGGCGCTTGTGCCAGACCAAATCGTGCGGCCTTTTTCGATGACGTAATGGCGATCTGCCAACCGCTCCAGAACGGCCAGATTTTTATCGACGATCAGAATGGATTGCCCCGCCTGTTTGAGCGTCTCGATGCAGCGCCAGATTTCCGCGCGTATGACGGGCGCGAGCCCTTCTGTCGCCTCATCAAGAATGAGCAAATCCGGATTGGTCATCAAAGCACGGCCAATGGCGAGCATTTGCTGTTCGCCGCCCGAGAGCGTGGCGCCATTCTGATTTTGGCGCTCGTCGAGACGGGGAAAGAGAGTGAAGATGCGCCCAAGCGTCCATGGATTTTCGCGGCCCAGACGATTGGCAGCTGTTGCAACGAGATTTTCACGAACGGTGAGCGAGGTGAAAATCTGGCGGCCTTCAGGCACAAGGCCGATACCAAGCCGCGCCACGCGATCAGCTGGCAGGCCATCAATATCTTCGCCCTTGAAGGTGATGTGACCTGCGAGCGGCTTCATCAATCCCATGATGGTGCGAATGGTTGTTGTCTTGCCCATGCCGTTACGGCCGAGCAAAGTGACAACCTCCCCTGCCCCGACATCAAGCGCAATATCGAAGAGGACATGGCTGGAGCCGTAGCTAGCGGAGACAGAACGCAGCGAGAGCATCAATCCTCCCCCGTTCCGAGATAGGCATCACGCACGCGCGGATCATTCTGGATGTCTTGCGGCGTGCCACTGGCAATGATCGCGCCATAGACCAGAACCGAAATGCGATCAGCCAAAGCAAAGACGGCTTTCATGTCGTGCTCGACCAGCAGCATAGACATTTCACCGCGCAGACTTTGCAAGATGGAAATCATCTGCTCGCTTTCGGCCGGCCCGAGCCCTGCCATGGGCTCATCCAACAACAACATGCGTGGGCGCGTGGCCAGAGCAATGGCAAGCTCCAATTGCTTGCGTTCGCCGTGGGCCAGATCACTCACCCGCACATCAGCACGGGCCGACATGGCTGCACGTGCCAAATGCTGATCTGCCTCGCCAGCCGATGCGCCGCGCGCATAGAGAGCCGCAATGACATTCTCACGCGCCGAATATTCACCAAGCACCTGCGGCACTTGAAAGGTCCGCGCCAATCCGCGCTTGACGCGCGCGGCTTGCGACAAAGAGCCCAGCTCTGCACCATCGAGATGGATGGCACCGCTGTCCGGCGCAAGCTCACCCATGATTTGCGAGATGAGTGTCGTCTTGCCTGCGCCATTGGGGCCGATCAATGCATGCACTTCACCCGCACGCAGATCGAGACAGACATGATCTGTCACGCGCAAGCCGCCAAAGTTTTTGGTGAGATCATCAATGACCAGAAGCGCGCTCATGGCTTGCGCCCTCCGATGCGCGCCAAACCACCACGGAATGCGAGCACCATGAGAACGAGCAGCGGGCCAAGAATGGCCTGCCAATGTTCGGTCCATGTATTGAGCGTGGCTTCAAGCCCGATCAATGCAAAAGCACCCAGCACAGGCCCGAGAATGGTGCCCGAGCCGCCCAACACACACATGATCAGCAATTCGCCAGATGTGGTCCAATGCATGAGATCAGGCGAGACGAAACGTCCGAGATTGGCCATGAGCGCGCCTGCAAGTCCCGCCCCCATGCCGGAGATGATGAAGGCGAACCACTTCAAGCGGAATGTGTTGACGCCAATTGCCTGCATGCGCCGCTCGTTCTGGCGAATGCCACCCAGCAATAAACCAAAGCGGGAATGGAGCACGCGCGCGCAGATGCCAAGCCACACCAGCAGAAAGCCGAGCGTGACATAAAAGAAGGTCGCATCATCGCGCATATTCAAATCAAACAATACATTGCGGCGGCGGAAGGTGAGCCCATCATCGCCGCCATAGGCTTTCAGCGCGAGGAAGAGAAAGAAGATCATCTGCGCGAAAGCGAGCGTGATCATGATGAACTGGATGCCGCTGGTGCGCAAAGCCAGCGCCCCGATGATGGCAGCGGCCACACCGCTCACCACCATTGCCACCAGCACATTGGCGATCAGGAGATTGCTGCCCGACACCAACCCCAAAAATGGCTCGCCGGAAATCGCATGTGTGGTGGAAATACCAATCGCATAAGCGCCGATGCCGTAGAAAGCCGCGTGCCCAAGACTCACCAAACCGCCAAAACCCAGCGCGATGTTCAGCGCACTGGCTGCCAGACCCAAAATCATCATGCGCGTGAACAATGTGATCAGCGCAGACGAACCGATTTTTTCCGCGATGAAGGGCCATGCAAGCAGAAGCGCCAGACCGAGCGTGGGCAAAAGAAACTTACGCATGGCCGGGGAATAATCCCTTCGGCTTGATCAGCAGCACCAGCGCCATCAAAAGATAAACGCCCATGGCTGAAATGCCAGACGCCAAAGCGTCGGCTTCCGAGCCTGCCATAAAGCCACGCATGATTTGCGGCAGGAAAGCGCGCAAAGATGTGTCGACAAGCCCGACCAACAAGGCGCCCCAAAAAGCACCCGCCACAGAGCCGAGCCCGCCAATCACCACGACAACGAAGGTCATGATGAGAATCTGCTCGCCCATGCCCACTTGCACCGAGAGCAGAGGCCCTGCCATCAATCCTGCAAAACCTGCGAGCAATGCGCCCAGACCAAAGACGATGGTGTAGAGCAAGCGGATATCAACGCCGAGTGCCTGCACCATTTCGCGATGCGTTGCACCTGCACGCACCAGCATGCCAAGTCGCGTGCGCTGAATGAGAAAGTAAAGTGCGACCGCACTCAGCAGGCCAGCTGCAATGATGCACAGACGATAGATAGGATAGGGAAAGAGGCCCAGATCAATCGCGCCCGACAGAAAGGGCGGGATTTGTACGAACAAAGGCTGACGCCCGAAGAGCAGAATGATCGACTGATTGAAAAACAGGATCAGACCAAAGGTCGCCAAAACCTGATCGAGATGATCGCGCGCATAGAGATGACGGATGACGAGATATTCGACCGCCATGCCCGTGAGCGCTGCGGCAGCAAGCCCAGCGGGAATCGCCAGCAGAAACGAGCCCGTGAGTTTGGCAGCCAAGGCAGCGGCATAAGCGCCAACCATATAGAGCGAGCCATGGGCCAGATTGATGACACCCATAATGCCGAAGACGAGTGTCAGCCCCGCCGCCAGCAAAAACAGCATGACGCCGAGCTGTACACCGTTCAACAGCTGTTCAAGAACGAGGGTCATGCGACAACTATCCCGTCATTGCGAGGAGCAAAGCGACGAAGCAACCCAGAGCCGCAGAGGTAGTCTGGGTTGCTTCGCTACGCTCGCAATGACGCTGCGACGGATATGTCAGAGCTTGCAGTCCTTGGCGTAGAAGTCACCGGTGTTGGATGAAATCTTGCCATTGGTCTTGATGATCGGCGCGCCATCGGCGCCCTTCACCACTTTCATCGAATACCAATCCTGCACGGGATGCTGGTTGTTGCCGAATTTGAAATTGCCGCGCACCGAGGCAAAGTCTGCTTTCAGCATAGCGGTGCGGAAGGCTTTCGCATCATCCACCTTGCCGCCAGTGCCCTTCAGCGCTGCGCCAATAGCGAGTGCCGTGTCATAGCCTTGACTTGCATAATAGGTGATCGGGCGGTCGTTATATTTCTTCTTCCATGCTTCAACGAAAGCTTTGTTGGCAGCATTGTCGAAATCGCTGTTCCATTGCGCGGAGACATTCACACCAACAGCCGCTTCGCCAATCGCTTTCAGAGTGACGGCATCCATCGAGGGCGAAGGCACGACCATCGGCACTGTATCAAGCAGGCCTGCCTGCTGATATTGGCGCAGGAAAGCAATGCCAGCCCCACCGGGGTGGAACTGGAAGATGAAGTCGGGCTTGGCCGCGCGGATCTGCGCGATTTCTGCGGCGAAATCATTCTGATCAAGCTTGGTGAAAACTTCGCCGATCACTTCACCCTTGAAGGCGCGCTTGAAACCTTCGAGCGCATCTTTGCCTGCCGGATAATTCGGCGCGAGAATGAACGCCTTCTTGTAGCCGAGATTGTTGGCGTTCGAGCCGGCACTTTCATGCAGCGAGTCATTCTGCCACGAGACGACATAATAATTGGCGTGGCATTCTTTGCCGGCCAGATTGGAGGGGCCCGCATTGGGGCTCACATAAATGCCGCCATCTTCGAGCACGTCAGGCACAACGGCGAGTGCGACATTGGAGAAGACGATGCCGGTGAGCAGTTTCACCTTGTCGGTCTTCATGAATTTTTCGGAGATCTGCTTGCCTTGGCCGGGCTTCAAACCATCGTCTTCAACGATCACTTGCACCGGCACACCGCCGAGCTTGCCGCCATGCATATCAATCGCGAGCTGGAAAGCATCACGAATGTCTTGGCCGAGATAGCCGCCCGGACCCGAGAGGGTCGTGATCATGCCAATCTTCAAAGGCTCCTGCGCCTGCGCGGCACCGGCAGCACAAAAAGCGGCGGCCGCAACGGCCATCATGCGCATGGTTTTCATGTCATCCCCCCACAAAATTCTATGGGTCTTTTTTAGAGGGGTGGGGGCGGCACTGGCAAGCCCAAGACTTTGACGGGGGCCGTAGCCCCCGTCACCGAGCCTTAACTTACTTGGCCTTCAGCTTTTCCTGCCAGGACGTGTCGATATAGGTCGAGCCGTCGCCCTTGGCGGGGTTACCATAGACGCGGCGCAGATCGAGCACGGCCTGCACGCCCTTGGTGTTCAAGGCCGCATTGCGGGTGAGACCACCGGGGCCAGTCAGGCGCTTCCAGATTTCTTCAGCATCCGCTTTAGCCAAGCCCGGCGTGCGCTTCATCAGCACTTCCACCGCACCATCCTTATTGTCGAACACGTAGTTTTGAGCAGCGATCACAGCGCGGGCCAAAGCCAGCACTTCTTTTTCGTGACCCTTCGCCCAGCTCTTGCGCACGGCATAGACCGAGCCCTGCGAGTCGCCCAAAGCCACGGCCACATCATCCAAAATGGTGAAGCCCTTCTTCTGCAGCTGGATATCCTGCGGCGAAGAAATGATCGCGACATGCGCGCGGCCATCTTCGAGCGCAGCCATACGGCCATCCGTCGCGCCCACAGCGATCAGCGTGTAGTCCTTGTCCGACAAGCCCTTGCGCTTGAGGATCTCGTAGAGAACCGTGGCATAGCCAGAAGCCACCGCATCCACCGCGAGAACTTTGCCCTTCAGATCGGCATAGGTCTTGATTTCAGGACGGGCGACAACGCTGTTGAGGCCCGAATGCACGCCCAGAATGGCGGTGAGATCGTAATTGTCGAATTTGATTGCGCCCTGACCATCGGTATAGGCGACGATATTATCAAAGGCCGTGGTGACGAATTCATATTTGCCATTCATCACATCCGCCATTTGCTCTTGCGAGCCGGCGGTTTTGTCGAGCGTGACGGCAAGACCTTCCTTGGCAAAGAAGCCCTTGTCTTGCGCGACCCAGGCCGGAAGATTGGTGGCGCCGCCAAAACCGATCATGCGGATTTGTGTGGGCGCCTGCGCCATAGCCTGCATTGAAAATGAAACGGCGAGCGCGAGCGCCAAGCCGCAACGACGTGTGAAATTACGCATCAGCATGTCCCCCCTTGATTGTTTTAACCGCCGATTTTATGCGC
Organism: Beijerinckiaceae bacterium; assembly: GCA_947452455.1. Classification (GTDB taxonomy): domain Bacteria; phylum Pseudomonadota; class Alphaproteobacteria; order Rhizobiales; family Beijerinckiaceae; genus Terripilifer. Next base: position 180,995 of record CANGBX010000007.1, on the reverse strand, counting down.
GCGCACTTTCATGCGCAGTTCGCCAAATTGTGGCAGCGAGTTCACACGCACCACATCACCCGGCTGCACGGGGCCAACGCCCTTGGGTGTGCCCGTATAGAGCAAATCACCCGGGTGCAGCGTGTAGAAAGACGAAGCAAATTCGATCAGGCGGCGAATGCCATAGACCATGTGCTGCGAATTGGAATCCTGCCGCTTCTCATCATTCACATGCAGTGTGAACGGAATGTCTTCGACATTCGAGATCTCGTCAGCAGTGATCATCCACGGGCCCATTGGCGTGTAACCATCAACGGATTTGCGGAACGAGCGGTCTTCCGGACCGCGCACCGTCATATCCAGACCCAGCGAATAGCCAGCGACATAATCAAGCGCCTTATCGAGCGGAATGTCTGTGCCAGTTTTGCCGATGACAACGACGATTTCGGCCTCATGATCATTGCGGCGATCGGGAAAGCGGATCGGGATTTCTTCGTTCATGCCAATCACTGAGGAATTGGCTTTCAGAAAGATGCCGGCCTTGCCGATATCCGAGCCCATTTTGGAGGGCGCGCCCAAGCGGGCAGCTTCCATTTCCGCAATATGGTCACGGTAATTGGTAGGCGCCGCCATGGTCTTCGACCAGCGCGCGACGGGTGCGAGCAATTTCACCTGCGACAGCGGCTTGCCCGGCGCTTTTATGGCAGCCTCTTCCAGCTCGCCGCGGATCTGCGGCAGAGCGGCAATCACGGCATCGCCGCGCATGTCATAAGGCGCGGCTGCGCGCACGCGCGTTTGAATGTCGGTGACATCGTGCACGTGATCACCAATCACGACGCCCAAGCGATCATTGTCGAAACGGCAGAGTTTCATCTGTCTTGTCCTTTTGAAGAGTGATTATTGGCTTTCGGTATTCTGGATGCGGTGTTCGAGCCACCGCAGCACGGCGACGATAGCGATCAGCGGCAGAATCTGGATGACGCCCAAAGCGCAAACTGCGCCATAAGAGCCGCCCTCTTCCCACATGGTCAGACTGATTGTGCCCAGCACATGCGTGCCCGGGCCCGTCAGCATGATAGACGCGCCAAGCTCACGCACAGCGAGCACGAAAATGTAAATCCATGCGGAGAGCGCAACAGGAATGAGCAGCGGCAACAAAATGCGGCGGAACACCTGTCCGTAGCTCGCCCCCGATGTGTGGGCCGCTTCTTCCAGCTCTTTGTGAATCTGCACCAGACCGCCAGACGCGAAGCGCATGCCGTAAGGCATGTAGAGCGTCAGATAGGCGATGAGCAAAATCCAGATCGTGTTGTAGACCGGGATCGGCAGCAGCAAATAAGCGAAGAGAATGCTCGCGCCCACAATGATGGAGGGGAAAGCAATCGGCAGGAAGGCCAGCAGATCGACCATCCAGCCAAAGCGCGGAATGGCGCGCTGCGCGACCCAAGCCAGCAAGAAGGCGAGACCCACGATGATCGTGGCAGACATAGCCCCCAACGAGACTGATGTTTTCACCGCATCGGCAAAAATCGGATAGCCCAACACGAAGGCATAATTATCCCAAGTCATCTCACCAGCGCCCGCCATGAAGGGCAAAGTAGGCTTGATGAAAAGCGACTGCCAAATGAGGGTCGCAACCGGAAGGCCCAAAGCAAAAGCAAAGAGCAGACCCATGACAGCGCAAAGCGGCCAACGCCAGACGCCGAGCTTCATACGCGTTGGCTTATAGCCTTTGCCCGTGATGGTGGCGAAAGCCTCCGCATTGCGAGTCGAACGGCGATAAAGCCAGACCGACACTATGCACATGATGAGCAAAGTGATCGACAGAGCGCTCGCTGTGCCCAGTTCCGGCTGAGAACCGCGGATCGCAGCTTGAATGTCGGTTGTGAATACTTCGATGCGAGCCGGATTGCCAATCAGGCGAGGCACTTCAAAGCTTTCGATGCCGCGAATGAAGAGAAGCAGCAGCGTCGAGAGAATGGCGGGGCGCATCATCGGCATGGTGACGCGACGCGTGATCTGCATGGTGCGCGCGCCCGACATATAGGCGGCTTCTTCCATACGCACATCGAGCGAGCGGAAGGCGGGGCCGAGCAGAAGATAGGCCAGCGGAAAATAGTGAGCCGACAAAACCCAGATCATGCCGCTCATCGAATAAATATTGAGCGGCGCAACCTCGGTACCGAGCGCGATTTTGAGAAGTGAATTCACCCAGCCAACATTCGGGCTCAGGATGAGCATCCAGGCCATTGTGGTGAGCAGACCCGGCAACGCGAAAGACAGTAGCGTGAGCGAGTGAAACACTTCACGGCCCGGCATATCGGTGCGCTCAACGGCCCAAGCCACAAAGCCGCCCATCACAAGTGTGAGCACGCCGGCACCGCCCGCAAAGACCAGCGAATTCCAGAAGAGTTTCAGCAAATGCCATTGCGTATAGGCATTGATGAAATTGTCGAAGGTGAAATCACCCGGCCCGTAAATCGTATCTTCCGAAAAGGCGGTGAAGAAAAGTGCTGCCAGCGGCACGATGACAAGCCAGGCCACAAAGACAACGCCGCCCACGGCAATGATCTTTGCCGGGGAGAAAGAGAAAAAGCGCTCACGCCATTTCGGCGCAGCCTGAGCATCCATACCAGTGGTGAGAGCCAAAACCTGTTTCCTCCACAACGGCGGCTTAGATGCCGCCTGTTCTTCTTTAAAAATGCGAAGCCGCTTAGCGCGGCTTCAACAAGTCCGTGGTGATTTTCTGCCACTTCTTTTCATCTTCCGGCGAGAAATTCACCGGAATGACTTTGGTCGAGCCAAAGCGCGTGAATGTATCAGGCGGATTGGCCGACACATCTTTGCGCACCGGCAGACGTCCTGCTTCGGTCAATAAAGTTTGCGCTTCTTTCGACACAAGGAAATTGGTGGCAAGCTGCGCGCTCTTGGGATGCGGCGCGCGGACATTGATGCCCGCCTGACCGAAGAAGAGCCCCATCGGCTCCATCACCCAATAATCCGTATTGCCGCCCTTCAACATCACATTGATGGTGAGGTTGGTGTAATTGTTGAGTGCCACCCAATATTCGCCAAGGCCGATGGAACGCGCCAAAGCCAAATGGCCATCGACAATCGTCGGCTTCAGATTGGTGACCATGTCACTGATGATTTTGCGGGCCTTGGCCTCACCATAATGGGTGAACATGGCATAGACCCATTGGCTGTCATTGCCATCGATCGCTACTTTGCCGGCCCAATCTTTGCGCTGGGACATTTCCTCATAGGTCTTGGGTAAATTCGCCTTGTCGACGAACTTCGTGTTGTAAGCAGGTGAATTGTAATTGGAATAAACGCCGTACCATTTCTTCTTCGGATCAATGGCATTGGGGTCGATATTTTTGGCCTCGGGAAGATCGAGCACTTGCAAGAAATCCTGCGGGAGTTTGCTCACCGCGGTCGTGACCACAAGGTCCCAGGATTTTTGCTGGGCGCGTGCTTCGAGCACGATGCGGCTCATCAGGCCCGTATCGGATGAGCGCACGAATTGAACGCGGATGCCGGTGGCTGATTCAAAAGCCTTCCAGAGCGGCAGCGCCTCCTGCTCGTTCATCGAACCATAGACGATGATCTCGCCGCCTTCGGCTTTGGCGGCGGCCAGAAGATCTGGCGCAAGCCAGCTGGGCGCCTGGGCAAAAGCGGATGAGATGGGCTGAAGCGCCAAACCGCCCAAGCCCATGGCGGCGCCCTTCAAAAGGTCACGACGCTGGAATTCCATATGTGCCTCCCTTGACCCCGCTCTTTTCCGGCGGTGTTCCTGATGGGCTACTATGGCGCGGCGACGGGATCCAAAGCAAGAGCGGGGCACCCCCGCCCCGCTCCTGACCATAAAAATTCAAGTTCTTCCCACCCGTTTCGGGCTCTGGTCAGCGCTTGTCCAAGCCCGCCCGTCGCAAAGCATCCGCCATAGCCCCGGAAGAACCTGAGGGAGCAGCCTTTTGCTGGACCTGTTTGATTGCACGTTGCGTGCCTGTATTTTGTGCCTCGCGCTGTCGGGGCTGCTGGGCGCCGGGCTCGGCATCCATGCGCATGGAGAGCGCGATGCGTTTGCGGGGCGCATCCACATCAAGGACTTTAACCTTCACCACATCACCGGGCTTGGCCACATCGCGCGGGTCTTTCACGAAGGTCGTGGACATGGCCGAGATGTGGACGAGCCCATCCTGATGCACGCCAATATCCACGAAAGCTCCAAAGGCAGCGACATTGGTGACCACGCCTTCGAGGATCATGCCGGGGCGTAGATCCGAGATTTTTTCGACGCCATCCTGGAAAGAGGCTGTCTTGAAAGACGGGCGCGGATCGCGGCCGGGCTTTTCCAATTCTTTCAGAATGTCGGTGACGGTTGGCAGACCAAAGGTCTCATCGACGAATTCTTTGGGCTTGAGCTCGCGCAGAGACGTGACATTGCCAATGAGCACATGAATGTCACTCTTGGTCGCCTCCAGAATACGCCGCACCACCGGGTAGGCTTCCGGATGCACGCTCGAGACATCGAGCGGATCATCCCCACCGCGAATGCGCAAAAAGCCCGCACAAAGCTCGAAAGCTTTGGCACCCAGACGCGGCACGTCGCGCAAAGATGTGCGGCTTTTGAACGGGCCGTTGGTGTCACGATGCAGCACAATATTTTGTGCAAGCGATTCCGTGAGGCCGGACACGCGTGACAGCAGCGGCGCGGAAGCTGTGTTCACATCCACGCCCACCGCATTCACGCAATCTTCCACCACCGCATCAAGCGAGCGCGAGAGTTTCACTTCAGACAGATCATGCTGATATTGGCCCACACCAATCGACTTGGGATCAATCTTCACAAGCTCTGCCAGCGGATCTTGCAACCGACGCGCAATGGAGACTGCGCCGCGGATCGACACATCAAGATCAGGCAATTCCGAAGACGCGTAAGCAGAAGCCGAATAGACCGAGGCGCCCGCCTCCGAAACCATGACTTTGGTGAGTTTTAAATCCGCCGCGCCCTTGACCAATTCTCCGGCGAGTTTGTCAGTTTCGCGCGAGGCCGTGCCATTGCCAATCGCAACCAGTTCAACCTTATGCTTGCGACAGAGATTGGACAGAAGTGCGAGCGATTCATCCCAGCGTTTCTGCGGCTCATGCGGATAGATGGTCGCCGTATCAACCACCTTTCCGGTCGCATCAATCACAGCCACTTTCACACCCGTGCGGAAGCCCGGATCAAGACCAAGCGTGGGGCGTGCGCCAGCAGGTGCGGCCAGCAGAAGATCACGCAAATTGCCGGCAAAAACTTTCACCGCTTCTTCTTCCGCATGCTGCCAGAGCCGCACGCGCAAATCGACAGAGAGAGAGGATTCCATGCGCGTGCGCCATGCCCAGCGCACGCAATCCGACAGCCACTTATCGGCGGGGCGGCCCGCATTGGAAATGCCGAATTTGGCTGCAATGCGGTTTTCATAAAGCGTGGGCACGCCGGGCACGGGTGGCTCGGCATCGGCCTCCATTTTCAGATCGAGCATTTCTTCCTTCTCGCCACGGAACATGGCGAGGATGCGATGCGAAGGAAGCTTGGTAAATGGCTCGGAAAAATCGAAGTAATCGGCAAACTTCGCGCCCTCGGTCTGCTTGCCCTCGCGCACTGATGAGCGCAGTCGGCCACGCGTCCAGAATGTCTCGCGCAGATCCCCGATCAGTTCGGCATTTTCAGCAAAAGTTTCGACGAGAATGGAGCGTGCACCTTCCAGTGCGGCTTCAATCGTCTCGATGCCTTTTTCCTTGTCGATGAATTTTTCTGCTTCTGCGCGCGGGTCGAGTGCGGGATTGGCGAGCAAGCCTGTGGCGAGCGGCTCTAGCCCCGCTTCGCGCGCAATCTGTGCCTTGGTGCGGCGCTTGGGTTTGAAGGGCAGATAAATATCTTCGAGACGCGCTTTGGTGTCGGCGGCATTGATCTGCGCGAGCAGCGCATCATCCAGCTTGCCCTGCTCTTTGATCGAGACGATCACCGCCTTGCGGCGCTCTTCCAGCTCGCGCAAATAGCGCAACCGCTCATCAAGTGTGCGCAATTGCGCGTCATCCAGCGTGCCGGTGACTTCTTTGCGGTAGCGGGCGATGAAGGGAACGGTCGAGCCACCATCAATCAATTCCACGGCTGCCGTCACCTGCCATTCCTGAACGGAAAGTTCTTCGGCAATGCGCTGATTGATCGACTTCATGAAAAGGCCCTTCGCGATTCTGTCACAGATACAGACGTAAGGTGCGAGGTCTTAGCGCCGCCCTGTCCATGGTCAAAGCGTCACCATGGGTCGCGGCTGCGTCATCCACCGAGAACTGCCTCGCACAAGGCTGCTGCGCCACAAAAGCCCCGCATGGAAAAAATGAGCATGAGCGACGAAAAGCCGATTCGCACCCTCTCCGACACAGCCGCTCCAGAGCCAAAAGCGCCGGAGCCACGCGCCGATGACAAGCCGACGGAATGCGGCCTGACGCGGCAAGAATTGCGCGACATTGTCGCAGAAATCATCGGTTAGACTTTTTTCTGCCCCACAGCAGAGCACTATCGCTGGCGTCCATGTCACGAACCCGCCATGATTGCAGCTCAGGCTCGCTTGACCTGAGCGCTTTCGAAGGCTTTTCGCAATGAGCGGCAATTTCATTTCCGGGCTTCTGCAAAGCATTACAGATCGCGGCCGCGAATTGCTCTCCAAGGCGCGCCGCGAAGAAGATGTGTCACCCTTAGGCCTTGCACGATTGGCAGGCGAACTTCTCACGCGCCGTGGCGAAGCCACAGGCGTGGCGCTCGCCGAAGATGTGCTGGCCCGTTATGCGCAGCTGTCGCCCGAGGGGCGGCGCGATTTTCTTTTGCAGCTGGCGCATGAATTTGGCTCCGACCGCACTGCCCTTGAACGCGCAATCGATACTTATCGCAAAGATCCGAGCGAGCTGAATGCCCTGCGCCTGCATGAGGCGGCAGAGCCACGCCGACAGGAAGTCATCCGGCGTCTTAACCAAGCGCCGGGCGGCACAGCCGCTCTCGTTCATATGCGCGAGGATTTGTTCCTGCATGAGCGCGACAAGCCTGAATTGCGGGCGCTCGATGCGGACTTCCGTCATCTCTTCTCAAGCTGGTTCAACCGCGGCTTTCTGGTCTTGCGTAAGATCGACTGGAATACGCCAGCCAATATTCTGGAAAAAATCATCCGCTATGAAGCGGTGCATGAAATCCAGAATTGGGATGATCTGCGCCGCCGCATCGAGCCACCAGACCGGCGCTGCTTTGCCTTCTTCCATCCCCGCCTAGGCGATGAACCGCTGATCTTTGTTGAAGTCGCACTGACGCAAGAGATGCCGGAAGCCATAGCCCCGCTTCTGGCCTCCGAACGTCGCGTCATCAAAGGCGCACAGGCCAATACGGCAGTCTTTTATTCCATCTCCAATTGTCAGGAAGGATTGCGCGGCATTTCCTTCGGCAATTTTCTGATCAAGCAGGTGGTCGAAGAATTGCGCCGCGAATGGCCGAAACTCTCGACCTTTGTGACGCTCTCGCCCGTGCCTGATTTTGCCCGCTGGCTGGATGGCGAATTGGTGGCTGAAACATCACTGCTGCCGACCGACATGCGCCAAGCCCTTGCCGAGCTCAAAGGTGGCTCGAAGACAGCGCCGCCTGAACATCTCAGAAAACCCCTGCTGGCTGCCGCCGTGCTCTATTTTACGCAAGGCAAAACCGCCAAGGGCGGACCGCGTGACGGCGTCGCGCGCTTCCATCTGGGCAATGGCGCGCGATTGGAGCGCATCAATTGGCAGGGCGATTTGTCGAAGAAAGGCCTCGCCCAAGCGCATGGGCTGATGGTGAATTACCTTTATGAGCTCGACGAGATCGAAGCCAATCATGAGGCTTTTGCGGATCGTGGTGAAATCATCACATCGGGCGAGGTGCGCCAGCACTTGAAACGCAAGAATGGCCTGCGTGCCGCACCCGAAACGGCTGCGGATTAGAAGGGTTTATTCCCGCACTCGACTCGGGCTATGGTTCCCCCAAGAAAAAAGGGGGGAGCCGAATGGCCGAAGACAATGAACAAAAACCCGCAGATCGGCCGGATGGGGCGCGCGGCAGCGCATTTGATGTCCTCATGTCCTTCTTGAAAGTCGGCGGCTCGGCCTTTGGCGGCTCGACCCAAGCCATGGTCTTTCGCGAAGTGGTGGATCGTCGCCAATGGATGAATGAAGAGCAATTCATCATCGGCCAAGCCATTGCCCAGGTTTTGCCCGGCGCCAATCCGGTCAACCTCGCGCTCTATATGGGCCTGAAGGTCGCGGGCGGCTTGGGAGCAGCTGCCGCTGTCTTTGGCATGGTGATCCCGGCCTTTTGCATCATCATGGCCATGGGCTTTGCCTATCAGGAATTTTCAAGCCTGCCGGTCACAAGCTTCGTTCTGCATGGCGTGGCGGCTGCAGGTGTTGGCGCAACGGTTTCGCAAGGTCTCAAGACCACGCGCAAATTGCCAAAGAGCGCGTCCACTTTCATCGTTGGCGCTGCGGTCTTCATCACCATCGGCCTGTTGCGTTGGCCGATGATCCCTGTGGTGCTTGTGGCTGTGCCTGTCTCCATCGCCTGGGCCTATGTTGAAGCGCGGAGGGCTGCGTAATGGACAATAAGCTCCTCGGGCTCTTCGTGGTCTTTGCCCCGCTTTCGCTGCTCTCCTTTGGTGGTGGACAGGCGATTGTAGCGGACATTCAATATCAGACGGTGTCTGTGCATGGTTATCTGACCAATGCGCAATTTGCCGATCTCTTCGCCGTCTCGCGCGCCGCACCGGGACCCAGCACTTTGATCGCCGCCCTCATCGGCTATCAGGTCGCCGGATTCTGGGGCGCGATTGTTGCCTGCCTTGGCATTTATGTGCCCTCGTCTCTGCTGGTCTATGGCATTGCGAGCTGGTGGCAGAAGCATAAGACTTCGCCCATCAAGATCGCAGTGGAACGAGGCCTCGCACCTGTGGCTGTCGGCCTCATATTCGCTGGCGCCTTGGCTGTCGTGCGCGCGGCTCTGGCCAATGAGCCGAACAACATCATTGTGGCGCTCGAACTGGTGACGCTGGCCATCTGCTGTTCGATTTTCTACTTCTCGAAAATCGGCTCTTACACGGTGGTCTTTGCAACAGGGGGGATCTTCTTCCTGATGCACCTGCTCGCCTTCTAAATCATGTCTCAGCGGGGGTGTGGCGGCGCGCTGCCGCACCCCTTAGCCCTTGTCTCACACTGCCAAACGGCCCATATCAGCTCCAGTCCCGCTGGAGCCCGAGCCCCGTGTCGCAAAATCCCTTTTTTGAAATCTGGTCCACGCCCTTCGGGCTGCCGCCTTTCGACCAGATCAAGGTCGAGCATTTCCAGCCTGCCTATGACAAGGCCTTGCCGCAACATGTGGCCGAGATTACCGACATTCGCGACAATCCAGCACCAGCAACTTTCGCCAATACAATTGAAGCTTTCGAAAAGGCCGGTGGCGCACTGCTCAAGATCAACAAGGTCTTCTGGAATCTGACGGGCACAGAATCCGACGAGGCTTTGCAAAAGATCGAGCGCGAGATTTCGCCTGTTCTGGCGCGCCATGGGTCCGAGATTTTTCTCGACGCCAAAATGCTTGCGCGCATTGAAGCGGTGATGAGTGGCCCCGAATGGACCAATTTGAATGATGAGCAAAAGCGCCTCACCGAGCGGATGAAGAAAGCCTTTGTCAGCTCCGGCGCCAAACTCGATGATACACAACGCGCGCGCCTCACCGAAATCACGGCACGACTTGCAACACTCGGCACGCAATTTTCGCAAAACATTCTGAAAGACGAAGGCGACTTCGTGCTCTGGCTGGAGACACCGGAAGACCTCGCCGGTCTCTCGCCTGATTTTCGTGATGCCGCGGCAGCACTCGCCACATCGCGCGGGCGCGAAGGAAAACATGCTGTCGGCCTGTCCCGCGGGCAGGTGGAAACATTCCTCACCTCGTCCACGCGCCCTGATCTGCGCGAAAAACTGCTGGACGCATTTCTGGCGCGCGGTGAAAAAGGCGGCGAGAGCGACAATCGCGCGATCATTGCCGAGACGCTGGCCCTGCGCGATGAGCGCGCCAAGCTTCTGGGCTATGAAACTTACGCCCATTACAAGCTCGATGACACAATGGCGGAAACACCTGAAGCCGTGCGCGCCCTTCTCGACAAAGTCTGGCCCGTGGGGCGCAAGGCGGCTGCGCGCGAAGCTGAACGGCTGGCAGCCCTCGCCGCGCAAGACGGACAGAACGGCCCTTTCCGTAAAGCCGATTGGCGCCATTATTCCGAAAAACTGCGTGCGCAGGATTATGCGATCAACGAGCAGGAGCTGCGGCCTTACTTCCCGCTCTCGCGCATGATTGAAGCGGCTTTCTTTGTGGCAGGAAAACTCTTCGGCCTGAAGTTCGAAGAGCGCCGCGATTTGAAACTCTACAATCGGGATGTGCGCGCCTTTGATGTGCAGGATGCGAATGGTGCCCATGTCGCGCTTTTCCTGGGCGATTATTTTGCCCGCCCCTCAAAGCGCGGCGGCGCCTGGATGTCGGCTTTTCGTACACAGCAAAAGCTCGAAGGCAATATCCGGCCGATCATTGTCAATGTGCTGAATATTGCCAAGCCCGCACGTGGCGATGATCCGCTACTGAGCCTCGATGAGGCGCGCACTTTGTTCCATGAATTCGGCCATGCTTTGCATGGCATGTTGTCGGATGTGACCTATCCGTCTCTGGCTGGCACTTCCGTCTCGACCGATTTCGTTGAATTGCCTTCGCAACTTTACGAGCATTGGCTGTTGCAGCCAGAGGTGCTGAGCCGCTTTGCCCGCCATCATGAGACGAATGAGGCCATTCCGCAGGCACTGATCGAAAAACTCAAAGCCGCGCGCGGTTTCAATCAGGGCTTTGCGACAGTCGAATATTGCGCGTCCACTTTCGTTGATCTCGATATGCATCTGAAAACGCCCGAGGCGACCAAAGACCCCATAGCCTTTGAAACCAAGGTTCTCACATCCATCGATATGCCGGATGCGATTGCCATGCGTCATCGCTCGCCGCATTTCTCGCATATCTTTTCTGGCGGCCATTATGCGGCTGGCTATTACTCCTATCTCTGGTCGGAAGTGCTGGATGCCGATGCTTTCTCGGCCTTTGAAGAGACAGGCGATATTTTCCATCCCGAAACCGCGCAGCGCCTGCGCACCTATATTTACGGGGCTGGAAATTTACGCGATCCGAAAGCCGCCTATATCGCTTTCCGCGGCAAGCTGCCGGGCGTTGAGCCCTTGCTTGCCAAGCGCGGACTTGTTTGATGAGCGAGCCACGCAAGACAATCTATTATGATGGCGCCTGCCCGCTGTGTACGCTGGAAATCGCGCATTACCAGAAGCAACAAGGCGCAGAAAATCTGTGCTTCCGCGATTTGTCGCGCGCCGATGAAACACCGGGAGAAGACCTCACGCGCGAACAGGCTCTCGCGCGTTTTCATATCAGGCAAGCAGACGGCACATTGCTCTCGGGTGCTGCGGCCTTTGTCGCGATTTGGGATGATTTGCCGAAATGGCGCTGGGCCGCGCGCCTTGCGCGCTTGCCGGGCGTCTTGGCGCTCATGGAATTAGGCTACCGCCTTTTCTTGCCACTGCGGCCAGCCTTGGCGTGGATTGTTCGCAGGAAGTAACCCGTCATTGCGAGCCAAAGGCGAAGCAATCCAGAGGCAGCACGTGAGGCTTCTGGATTGCTTCGCTTTCGCTCGCAATGACGGGTGAGACGGCACAACCCCCACCCCGCTCTGCTGCGCAGAGTCGTCCCTCCCCACAAGGGGGAGGGAGAAGAACAGCGCAACCTGATCCCCCTCCCCCTTGTGGGGAGGGGCTAGGGGTGGGGGTTGCGCACTCTTTCCTATTCGTCATTGCGAGCCAAAGGCGAAGCCATGACGGTTGAGAGATGACGTCTTACTCTTCGGTCTTCGCGCCTTCGAGCACTTTCAGATCGGGCTTCAGCACAGAGGCATCTGCCAGTTTCTTGATGAGATGAGGCGGCGTTGCATAGACATCTTTAAAGGCAGCCGCCATTTCCTCACCCGTCATCGGGTTGACTTCCTGATCGCTTTTTTCGGCTTCGTTGATCAGGTCCTTGTCCTTCATCGCTTCATTGAAGGCTTTGCGCAAAGCCGCCACACGATTGGCAGGCACCGCTTCAGCCACAAACAGCGGGCGACCCAATTCGAAGGCTGTGAACTGGACCTTCAAAATCTGCTTGGTGTCGGCGTCTTCCGCCAGATCAACAATGAGGGGCACATTTTTCAAATCCTGATGCGTGCGCAGACCCATCTGGAAGAGAATGTTATATTTGCCGCTTTCAACCATGTCCTTGTAATGCGGCTTGATGCTGGTCCACGAGAATGTTCCGCGACCATCAACCTCGCCGCGCTCCATAGCGAGATTCATTTCATTGCCGCCGGGGAAGCCCGCGATGACTTTGAACTTCATGCCCATAAGATTGCGCAACACATAGGGAATGACGACACTCTCCGTGCCAACACCCGTGCCCGCGATCACCGCCTCGCGGTTTTTCAAATCGGCCCAAGTCTTGATGCCGGTGCGCGAATGAACAATGGCAATCGACGTGTCGGAATTGACGCTGCCAATCCATTGCAAAGTGCGCGGATCGAATTTCGCTTTGGATGCCTGACCGAGCAAGGGCTCAAAAGGAACGCCGCGTTGTGGCGCGCCAATATTGGTGCCGTCAGCGGGTGCTGCATTGGCGACATGATTTGTCATCACCAGACCACCCGCACCCGGCATGTTGCGCACGAGCACTGTGGGATTGCTGGGGAGATATTTGCCAAGGTGGCGGCCGACCAAACGGGCATTGGTGTCATAGCCACCACCTGCCGACAGGCCGACATAAATGGTGACGGTCTTGCCTTTGTAAAATTCGGCCGGTGTCTGGGCAGCGGCTCCGCTTGCGCTCAATCCCAGAAGGACGGCAGCAATGGATCCCGAACGCGTGGCAACAGGCAGCATGAAAACCCTCCCATATTTTTATTGAGGGGATGCTAAACCGGAAAAGGCCAGATCGGAAACAGGATTAGTGGCCTCCAAGTTCACAGTCTCGCGCTTACGGGCCTATTTGCCCTTTGAAATTGGGCCCAGAGCCCCCTACATGCTGCATCGCAGAAATTCACAGACAGGATCTGTCCCAAATGGCCAATGATGCCCTTTTCCAGCCCCTCAAGGTTGGCGCTCTCACCCTCTCCCACCGCGTGGTCATGGCCCCGCTGACGCGCCTGCGTTCACGCCAGCCCGGCACGATCCCGCAAGAGATGAACGCTGTTTACTACGGCCAGCGCGCAACCAAAGGCGGTTTGCAGATTGCGGAAGCCACCGATATTTCACCCACCGCCGTCGGCTATCCGGGCGCGCCTGGCATCTGGACAGATGAGCAGGTTGCAGGCTGGAAACTCGTCACCGCAGCCGTGCATGCCAAGGGCGGTTTTATCTTCGATCAGATCTGGCACACGGGCCGCATCTCTCATTCGTCCATGCAGCCCGGCGGCGCCGTGCCTTTCGCGCCCTCCGCGATTGCGGCTGGCGGCAAGCATATGACTGTCACCTTCCAATCGACGGCCTTCGAAACGCCACGCGCTTTGGAGACAGCCGAGATTGCAGGCCTCATTGCCGATTTCCGCAGGGCCGCAGAAAATGCGAAGAAAGCTGGCTTTGATGGCGTCGAAGTGCATGGCGCCAACGGCTATCTCATTGGCCAGTTTTTGCATGATGGCTCCAACACACGCACCGACCAATATGGCGGCTCGATTGAAAATCGCGCGCGCTTCCTGATGGAAGTTGTCGATGAGGTGATCAAAGTCTGGGGCGCGGATCGCATCGGCGCGCGCCTCTCGCCATGGGGCAAGAATAATTCGCAGGTCGAGAGCGATCCGCTGGCTTTGTATTCCTATGTCGCCACACAACTCGGCCAACGCAAGCTGGCTTATTTGCATCTGGTCGAACCGCGCGCTGATCAAAGCAGCGATGTGAATGATGCCAATGCGCCCGATGCAGCGGCGACTTTCAAATCCAAGTTCGGCGGCGTGGTGATTGCCGCTGGCGGCTTCAATGGCGAAAGCGGCGCGCAGACAATTGCCGATGGAAAGGCCGATGCCATTGCCTATGGCCGCCACTTCATCGCCAATCCGGATCTGGCCGAGCGCCTGCACCGCGGGGCGGCCCTCAACGCCTATGATCGCTCGACTTTCTATGGCGGCGGCGACAAGGGCTATACGGATTACCCGACCCTTTAAGGTCGGATTTTACAAAAAAAATCGGGGCGGCGCGCTTATGCCGCCCTTTTTTGTTTCAAAGCCAAAATTCTGTATTTTTATGCGTTACGACCCGCATTTCGTTCAAAACGAGCCTCGTTTTTGTAAAAATAGCGCGGTAAATTGCAAAAAGCGCTGCAAAATAGGCGCGAATGAGCATTGCCTGTATTGCAGGCATCAGCCGCCAGACCTGTGCATGAGGTTGAAGCAATATGCTTCAGCTCTGGGCAAAGGCGAAATTTCCCACTAAACGGCAAGAAAATCGAATAACGGGAGGTCACCCTTGGCCCTGCTGAAAAATACTTGCCAATTCCTGCTGGCACTGCTGCTCGCGCTTACTGCCACAGTTCCCGCACATGCTGCTGAAAGCACTCTGAATCAAGCCAATACCGCTTGGATTCTCACGGCGTCAGCTTTGGTGCTGATGATGACGTTGCCGGGCCTAGCCATGTTCTACGGCGGCCTTGTGCGCTCCAAGAATGTGCTCTCGGTGCTCATGCATTGCGTCGCCATCGCCTGCCTGTCTTCTGTGCTGTGGCTGGCGATTGCCTATTCTTTCTCCTTCGGGGAAGGCTCGCCTTGGTTGGGCGGTTTTGACAAAGCCTTCTTGCTGAACATGAGCCGCGACGCGGTGAATGGCACTTTGCCAGAAAGCGTCTTCTTCCTGTTCCAGATGACCTTTGCGATCATCACACCAGCGCTGATCGTCGGCGCTTTCCCCGAGCGCATCAAATTCGGCCCCGTGCTGATTTTCTCAGGGCTCTGGCTGATCGTCGTCTATGCGCCGGTCGCTCACTGGGTCTGGGGCAATGGCTGGCTCATGTCGCTCGGCGTCATGGATTTCGCAGGCGGCCTTGTTGTTCATGCCACCGCTGGCACATCGGCACTTGTGATTGCTGCCATGCTGGGGCCACGTGATGGCTTCCCGAAGGAATTGCGCCCGCCGCATAATCCCGGGCTCACCATTATTGGCGCAGGCCTGCTCTGGGTCGGCTGGTATGGCTTTAACGGCGGCAGCGCGCTCACCGCTGATGCAGCCGCTGGCAATGCCATTCTGGCCACGCATATGTCGGCTTCGGTCGCGGGCCTCGTCTGGATGGCGATTGAATGGATGCGCTTTGGCCGCCCGAGCGTGGTCGGCACTGTCACCGGCGTTGTGGCTGGCCTTGCGACTGTCACTCCCGCCTCCGGCTTTGTCAGCCCGCTGGGTGGCTGCATTCTGGGTTTTGCGGGCGCCATCGTCTGCTTCTTTGCGGTGGATTACGTGAAGCACAAGATGAAGGTTGATGACACGCTCGACGTCTTCGCCGTGCATGGTCTGGGCGGCATTCTGGGCACTGTGCTCGTTGCCTTCCTTGCGCATCCCGCGCTGAATGGCGCGGGCTTTGGCGACAATCCCGATGCCATGGCGCAGTTGAAGGTGCAGCTGATGGGCGTGGCCGCCACGGTCGTCTGGTCAGGCGTCATGACCGCCATCATGGTCGCAGGCATTCGAGCGGTGGTGGGCCTCAGGGCCTCGCCTGACGAAGTCGAGGAGGGGCTCGACCTCACCTCGCATGGCGAGCGCAGCTACACGCTGTGAGTTTTGAAGAAGGCGGCCTCTTGGCCGCCTTTTTCTTTTCATCATCTCGTGCATAATCACCACACCGACAGGACCGGGCCCACCAAGATGGCCCGCCGCACGGGAGGACAGGCACATGGCATCCATCACTTTGACGGTGAACGGGGGAGCACGCACGATTGATGTGCGCGATCCTGATAAACCGCTGCTCTACGCAATCCGCAACGACCTTGGCTTAAAGGGCGCCAAATATGGCTGCGGCCTTGGCCAATGCGGCGCCTGCACCGTGCTGGTGGATGGAGAGCCTGTGCGCTCTTGCGCCATGCCGGTCTCTGCCTTTGCGGGCAAGAAGATCACCACGATTGAAGGTCTGGGCTCGCCCGAAAAGCCGCATAAAGTGCAGGCGGCCTTCATCGCCGAACAGGCCGCACAATGCGGCTATTGCACCAATGGCATGGTGATGACGGGCGCTGCCCTGCTGGAAAAAAATCCGAAGCCGACCGCCGCGCAAGTCAAAGATGCGCTGGCCCAAAATCTCTGCCGCTGTGGCACACATGAGCGCATCGTCGCTGCTGTGGTGAAGGCTGGAGGAGCACGCGGATGAATATGCACACCTCGCGCCGCAACTTTCTGAAGAGCACAGGCGCTCTCTTCATCGCCATTCCCTTCGCCTCTGAGCTCAAGGCACAAGGGCGCATCGCAGCCAAGACGGTTGATCCTGCACAGGTCGATGCCTATCTCGCGCTCAATGCAGATGGCACGGCAACGATCTATTCCGGCAAGGTCGATCTGGGCACCGGCCTGCGCGCCGCTTTCCCGCAGATTGCAGCGGAAGAACTGGGCCTGCCGATCGACAAGATCAAATTGATCGAAGGCGACACTCTGCTCACCCCCGATCAAGGCCCGACGTCTGGCTCAAACGGCATTCCCAAAGGTGGCATGCAATTGCGCCAAGCCGCAGCCACTGCACGCCAAGCGCTCATCAAGCTGGCCGCCGAAAAACTGGGCAAGCCGGCGAGCGAGCTTGATGCGATGAATGGTGAAGTGCGCCCGAAAGCCGGTGGGGCCGGCATTTCTTTCGCAAGCCTCGTCGTCGACAAGGGCTTTGAGCTGAAGCTCGATGCCAAAGCGCCTGTGCGCGACCCGAAGACGCATCAAATTGTCGGCAAGCATGTGCCGCGGCCCGATATTCCGGCCAAAGCCACGGGCCGTTTTGTCTATATGCATGATCTGGAAGTGCCGGGCATGCTGCATGGCCGCACGATCCGTCCAGCCATGATTGGTGCGGAACTCGTCTCGGTGGATGAAAGCTCGATTGCATCGATCCCGGGCGCAAAAGTCGTTCGCTTGAAAAACTTCCTTGGCGTGGTGGCTCCTGACGAATGGGATGCCGTGCGTGCTGCCAAAATGCTCAAAGCCGAATGGAAAGGCGGCGGCTTGCCGACCGATTCCACAGGGCTTCGCGATTATGTCAAAGCGCAGAAAGTCTCCGAGACTGAAGCGCTCGACAAAGCGGGTGACTTCGCCACTGCTTATGCGGCGGCTCCGAAAAAACTGTCAGGTGAATTCTATTGGCCTGTGCAGAGCCATGCGTCCATGGGGCCCTCTTGCGCCATTGCCGATGTGAAAGACGGTGAGGCAACCATTTGGTGCTCCTCGCAAGGCACGCATCGCTATGCCAAGCATTTCGCCACTATGCTGGACATGCCCGCCAATAAATTGCGCGTGCATTATCTGGATGGCGCAGGCTGCTATGGCATGAACGGCCATGAAGATGCCGCCGCTGATGCTGCTTTCATGTCGAAGGCTGTCGGCAAGCCGGTGCGCGTGCAATGGTCGCGCGAAGATGAGCATGCGCTTGACCCGAAAGGTCCGGCACAAGTCATCACGCAGGAAGCGGCTCTGTCGGCTGACGGCAAAATTGTCGCGTGGCATACGACCATGCGTTGCCCCAAGCCCACCGCCAATCTGCCGACCATTCCTCTGCTCGCACCGGTCGAAGCCGATGCGAAACAGGCCAAAGGCATTGCGACAGGCTCGCTCTCGTCAGGTGGCAAGCCGCCTTATGATGTGCCGAACCTGCTGGTCGAAGTGCATTGGCTGGAAGATACACCTCTGCGTCCATCGCATTTGCGCGCACCGGGCAAGATCGGAAATTGCCTCGCAGTTGAAACTTTCATGGACGAGCTGGCGCTGGCTGCCGGCAAAGATCCTGTCGAGTTTCGTCTCGCCTATATGTCCGATCCACGCGGTCGCGAAGCGGTCGAGCGTGTTGCCAAACTCTTCAACTGGGACAAGCGCGTGGAACCGCGCCGCAACGGCAAGGGCCGCGGCATTGGCTATACCCAATATAAGGGCGACGAAACTTATGTCGCCATTGCGATGGAAGTCGATGTCTCGGCCGATGGGCGCATTCGCGTGACGCGTGTGGCCGCCACCCATGATTGCGGACAGATCATCTCGCCCGATGGCGTGCGCTCGCAAGTCGAGGGCTGCATTTTGCAGACCATCGGCCGCACGCTCTTCGAAGAGGTGAAGTTCGACCGCAAGCATGTGACGAGCCGTGATTGGGCGAGCTATCAGATCCTGACCTTCCCGGATGTTCCGGAGATGAAGATCGAATTGATCGACCGCCCGAATGAACCACCGCGCGGTGCGGGTGAAGCTGCAACAGCACCTGTGGCTGCCGCACTCGCCAATGCCGTGTTTGATGCCACCGGCATTCGCCTGCGCACCGTGCCCTTCACGGCCGCGCGTATGAAGTCGGCTATGGCCGAATCGGGCGTGAAGTTCGGTTAATCAGAGCTCAGCCCTTCTCGTCATTGCGAGGAGGGCTGAAAGCTCGACGCGGCAATCCATAGCGACTTACTCAACAGCATGGGCGCTATGGATTGCCGCGTCGCTTTGCTTCTCGCAATGACGAAAGAAAAATCCATGCGTCTCATTCGCACAGCCATTGCCCTCGCCACTCTTTTTGCCGCGCCCGCTTTTGCGCAAACCAAAGTGACCGTCGTCACATTTGCTGGCGCCACCAATCTTCCCGTCTGGATTGCGATGGACAAGGGGCATTTCGCCAAACAGGGTTTGGACGTGACCCATGAAGTGACGCGCGGCTCAACCGCTGCCATCGAAGGCATGATGAGCGGCAAATATCAATTTGCCTCCACCGCTTTTGACAACACGATTGCCAATATTGAAGGCCAAGGCGATGTCTCGATTGCGGGCTTCGATCTGGTCGGCATTGCAGGCATTCATTCCGGCATGAACAAGATTGTCGTCACGCCCGAGATCAAGAGCTTTGCCGATCTCAAAGGCAAGGTCGTTGCGAGTGACGCTTTGACCAGCGGCTATGGCCTCGTGCTGGTGCGCATTCTGGAAATGAACGGATTGAAGCGCGAGCGTGATTTTTCGGCTCTTGCTGTGGGCTCCGGCCCCAACCGCTTGAAAGCCATGCTGGAAGGCAAGGCGCAGGCCGCCGCCCTGTCCTCGCCAGATGATATTGAAGCCAAGAAAGCAGGCATGCGTGTTCTAGCTGATGCGACCGAGATCATCGGCGCCTATCAGGGTTCAGCCTTTGTCGTGCGCCGCGCTTATGGCAAGGAACATGAGAAAGAAGTCGTCGCCTTTTTGCGCGCGATGATTATCGCCAGCGATGAAGTTTTTGCCGATAAAGCTGGCGCCATTGCCACGATGCGCGCGCGCATCAAGGGATTGTCGGCTGAAGATGCCGAAATCATCTATGGCGACATGACCGCAGGCAAAGGCGGCCTAAACAAGCGCGCGGCGATGAATATGGAAGGCGTGAAGACGCTGATCGCTTTGCGCAATGAATTGAGCGGCGCGAAGAAGATTGATTCACCGACCAGCAAATATGTCGATCTCAGCTTTTATGAGAAGGCACTGGCCGGCTTGAAATAAGTCCGTCATTGGGGCTGCAATCCAGAGACCACTTGTAGGGCTTCTGGATTGCTTCGCTTTGCTCGCCATGACGGGTCCTCGTCATTGCGAGGAGCGCAGCGACGAAGCAATCCAGTCACGGTGGACGCGTTAGGCGGCGGCCTTCACGTCCGCTGGCAAGCGTATCAGGTAATCAAAGGCTGACAGACCAGCCTTAGCGCCCTCGCCCAGAGCAATGATGATTTGCTTGTAGGGCGTGGTCGTCGCATCGCCGCCCGCAAAGACGCCGGGCAGTGAGGTGGCGCCATGCGCATCGACTTCGATTTCACCGCGTGGTGAAAGCGCCAGTGTGCCCTTCAGCCATTCGGTATTGGGCACAAGACCGATCTGCACGAAGATGCCTTCGAGCTCGAGGTTCTTGGCTTCGCCCGTGCCGCGATCCGTATAGGCCAGCGCGCTCACCTTGGAGCCATCGCCCAAAACTTCCGTCGTCTGCGCATTCATGACGACCGTGACATTGGGCAGCGAGTAGAGCTTGTTTTGCAAAATCGCATCTGCGCGCAATTTCGTGTCCCATTCGATCAATGTGACATGCGCCACAAGGCCTGCGAGATCGATGGCTGCTTCAACGCCTGAATTGCCGCCGCCAATCACCGCCACGCGCTTGCCCTTGAACAAAGGCCCATCGCAATGCGGGCAATAGGCCACGCCCTTGTTGCGATATTGCTCTTCGCCTGGCACGTTCATCTGGCGCCAGCGTGCGCCGGTTGAAAGAATGAGCGTCTTGGCTTTCAGCGAAGCGCCATTGGCGAGCTTGATCTCGTGATAGCCACCAGCCACAGAGGCCGGCACCAAAGCGGTTGCCATCTGCAGACCCATAATGTCGACATCATATTCGCGCACATGCTGTTCGAGTTGGGCCGCGAGTTTCGGGCCTTCCGTGTGTTGCACGGAGATGAAATTCTCGATGCCCATTGTGTCGAGCACCTGACCACCAAAACGCTCCGTCACCATACCCGTGCGAATGCCTTTGCGCGCTGTATAGACAGCAGCAGCCGCACCCGCAGGACCACCGCCCACGATCAGCACTTCGAATGGCTCTTTGTGCTTGATGGCTTCAGCGGCACGGTCCGATGCACCCGTATCAAGCTTGGCCAGAATTTGCTCAAGCGACATGCGCCCCTGCGCAAAGGGCTCGCCATTCAGATAGACAGACGGCACAGCCATGATCTGACGATCATCGACTTCCTTCTGGTTGAGCGCGCCATCAATGGCGACATGTTTGATATTCGCGTTCAGCGCACCCATCAGATTGAGCGCCTGCACGACATCGGGGCAATTCTGGCACGACAGCGAGAAATAGGTCTCGAACACGAAAGTGCCCTGCAGATTGCGGATCTGTTCCAGAACGGCCGCATCTTCTTTGGGCGGATGACCGCCCACTTGCAGAAGTGCCAGGATCAGCGAATTGAATTCGTGACCCATCGGCAGACCGGCAAAGGCCACGGCAATGTCTGAGCCCACGCGATGGATGGCGAATGAGGGCTTGCGCGCGTCAGCGCCATCAAGGCGCAGAGAAATCTTGTCGGAGAGCGGCACGATATCTTCGAGCAGCTCTTTCATCTCCTGCGATTTGGCGCTGTCATCGAGCGAGGCGACCAGTTCGATCGGCATTTGAATGCGCTCGAAATAGCTCTGCAACTGGCCCTTCAGATTGGCGTCTAACATGGGAGGCTCCGGAATTCTGTTTTGGGAGAGAAAGCCCCGAGCCTCATAAAAAAGGCTCGGGGACAAGGATTGCGCTCAGGGGCAGAGCGCAATCCCGCTTGCGTAAGGGACTTAGATCTTGCCGACGAGGTCGAGCGACGGGGCGAGTGTCTTCTCGCCTTCCTGCCACTTGGCCGGGCAGACTTCACCCGGATGCGAGGCGACATACTGAGCTGCTTTGATCTTGCGCAGCAGTTCGGTCGCCGAGCGGCCAACGCCACCAGCGGTGATTTCCACGATCTGAATCTTGCCCTGCGGATCGACAACGAAAGTGCCGCGATCAGCCAGACCTGCTTCTTCGATCAACACGTCGAAGTTGCGCGAGATCGTCGTGGTCGGGTCGCCGACCATTGTGTACTGGATCTTCTTGATGGCGGCCGATGTGTCGTGCCAAGCCTTATGCGCGAAATGCGTGTCGGTGGAGACCGAGTAGATTTCGACGCCGAGCTTCTGGAATTCGGCATAATTGTCGGCGAGGTCTTCGAGCTCGGTCGGGCAGACGAAGGTGAAGTCAGCCGGGTAGAAAAACACAACGGACCACTTGCCGTGCAGCGACTGGTCGGTCACTTCGATGAACTTGCCGCCCTTAAGGGCCTGGGCTTTGAATGGCTTAATCTGTGAACCGATCAGCGACATGCGTTTTCTCCTGCTTTGAAACCGGGCTGGCGACGCCACCCCTTGGAAAAGGACATGGGCTCTTTACGGCTGTTTTACATCCATAAAAAGTGAATAATTTCGATTGTTTTGATCGTTTTTATCGATTAGTGGTTTTCCTATGAAAATCCTCCCCACTCTGCGCCAGCTGCGCTTTCTTGTGGCCGTTGTTGACCATTGCCATTTCGGCAAGGCGGCTGAGGCCTGCCTGATCGGCCAATCCACCCTTTCCGCCGGCATTCAAGAGCTGGAGCAGATTCTTGGCGTCCGTCTCTTAGAACGCACCAAACGCTCCGTGGTGCCGACCCCCATTGGCCGTGACATCGCCGAGCGCGCACGCGCCCTGCTCTCGGGCGCAGAAGAATTGGTCGACACGGCTTTGGCTGCGCAGGACCCATTGTCTGGCCCCTTGCATCTGGGGCTGATCCCGACCGTCGGTCCGTTCATTCTACCGCGCATCATGCCGCCTTTGCGTGACAGCCTGCCGGACATGAAATTCTATCTTCGCGAAGAGCAAACCGCCGTGCTGCTGTCGCGTCTTGAAGAAGGCGAAGTGGATGCGGCCATTATCGCCCTGCCCTACGCGGGCGATTTTGAATCGATAGAAATCGCACGCGATCGTTTTTGGGTTGTCTATCCAAAAGGCCACGCCTTTACCGGACGCGAAGACATTTTGCCGAGTGAAATTGTCAGCGATGATCTGCTGCTGCTCGAAGATGGCCATTGCCTGCGCGACCATGCGCTCGCCGCCTGCGCACTGGAAACAGCAAGGCGCAATCATACTTTCCAAGGCACAAGCCTGCACACGCTCGTGCAAATGGTGGGCAGCGGGCTTGGCGTAACATTGCTTCCGCAAATGGCTGTGGAAGGCGGCTTGCTGCGCGGCCTTGATGTTGGCTGCACGCCACTGTCAGGCGAACAGAGCTTCCGCCGGATTGGCCTTGCCTTTCGCGCGACATCAGGACGGCGTGCGACTTTTGAGTATCTGGCCAAGGAACTCAGCTTCCGCCTCGCGCCTGCGCTTTAAAAGGTCGCAAAATGTAACGCCCGTTCATACAAGTGCGGGGGTAAATGTGAGCTGGTCACGTGCCCTTGCGAAGCTTGGAACCAGCAGATGAAAAGATCGATCACAGCCAGTCTTTTTCTGGCGGCTTTTGCGCTTCCTGCGCATGCTGGCGTGATGAGCCTCTCCTGTGGCAGCGGATCAGCTGCTTATGATCTGATGATTGACGATGATCGTGGCCTGATGACATCGACGCTCACTGCAACAGGTGCCGTAACGCAGCTCGTTGTGCGCGGCATCAAGCGCGAAAACGGAACCGTCTTCGCGCGCGGCTATATCAGCGGGCGCGGCACAGAGTTCGAATTCAATTATAAATATTCCGGGCAAATATCTTATCTGTTCGGCAATGGCGGCAAGCGCAGCGACGAGTGCCGCCTGTTGAGAGATGACCGCTGAGGAGCACTGCTCCGGACCGCCATTGCGAAGCGCCGAAGGCGCTGTGGAAATCCAGACTCACTCAGCAAACATGCCGGTCGGACCCTTTTCTGGGTTGCTTCGCTTCGCTCGCAAGGACGGCGGAAGGGACGCTGAAACCAGATAAATCGTTTAGATACAGTATATTAGACATGTAGAGACTATTATCCAAAACCCGCTTGCCTTTTTATTAGAAATATCTAAATTAGATTTTATGAATATACAGCAACTCCTCCCCAAGGCCGAAAAGGCCGAAGCTTTTTTGAAGGCGCTCGCCAACAAACATCGCTTGATGATTTTGTGCGAATTGCACCAAGGCGAACGGTCCGTTGGAACTCTGATGGAGGCCGTGGGTTTAAGTCAATCGGCTCTGTCGCAGCATCTCGCCAAATTGCGCGAAGACGGCCTGGTCGTCACGCGACGCGATGCACAGACGATCTATTACGCGCTGGCCAATGACGATGCCTCACGCGTGATGGCCGTTCTGTACGAACTATTTTGCGCAGATAAGCCTGCGCAGAATCCAACCAAGCTCAAAGCAAAAGGAAATGCCAAATGAGTATGGCAACATTGGACAATGCGGGCACGCGCACCAACGCCTCTCGCCTCGACTGGACACCCTATCTCGCTGGCGCTGGTATTGGTGTTTTGAGCTGGATCGCTTTCGCCATCGCCAAAGATCCGATTGGCGTGACGACTGCTTATGGCCGCCTCGCGGGCGAAGTCGCCATTCCGCTTCTGGGAAGTGACGCTGTTGCCAATAATACCTATTGGAAGCTTGCCCCCTTCGCATTTGATTACGGCGTTCTCTTTCTCGTCGGCATTATGATCGGTGCTTTCGTCTCCGCCATCATGTCAGGCACATTCAAGATTGAACTCGTGCCTGAGGTCTGGAAGCAGGAAATAGGCGGCTCTGTGTGGAAACGCTTCACCTACGCGTTTCTGGGCGGCGTGATCATCATGTATGGCGCGCGGCTTGCGGGCGGCTGCACCAGCGGCCACGGCATTTCAGGGGGCTTGCAGCTGGCTGTTTCCAGCTGGCTCTTTCTTGCCGTGATGTTTGCCACAGGGCTCATCGCGTCCTTCGTTCTGTTCCACGCCAAGAAAGCTTGAGGAGCACCATCATGACTGACCTTTTTGCTCCGGGCAGCATTGCCCTTGCCCTTCTCATCGGCGCCGCTTTTGGCTTTCTTCTGCATCGCGGCCGCGTGACGAGCTGCGATGTGATTGAAAACCAGTTCCGCTTGAAAGATTACACCGTGCTGAAAGTCATGCTGACCGCCATCATTGTGGGGGGCGTTGGCGTGATGGCACTCACCGA
The DNA here is from genome assembly GCA_947452455.1 of Beijerinckiaceae bacterium. GTDB lineage: Bacteria > Pseudomonadota > Alphaproteobacteria > Rhizobiales > Beijerinckiaceae > Terripilifer. The sequence goes on along the minus strand of CANGBX010000007.1, from coordinate 155,976 downwards.
TGCCAATCTGGCCAAATATGCGGTCAAGGATACCAATCTGCTGGGCGTCGCACTGGGCGCGGGCCTGTTTGGCATCGGCATGGTGTTTTATGGCTATTGCCCCGGCACGGGCCTTGCCGCCATTGCGACAGGCAGCGTACATGCCCTTGTCGGCGCGCTGGGCATGATTGCGGGCGGCATTCTCTTCGCTCTGTCCTTCGACTGGGTGAAGGCCAATATTCTGACCGTTGGCGCTTATGGCAAAATCCGCCTGCCCGATGTGACGGGCATCCCGTCGCCTGTGTGGTTTGCGGGCCTGACCCTTGTGGCCATCGCCTTTTTTGTCTGGGCAGAGCGCCAGCAAAAAAGCTAAACTCGCCACTAACGAGAAAAAGGACGCCGGCCTCGTGGCCGGCGTTGCCATAAGGGAGGATGTGAAGATGAGCGAACACGCTCGCTGGCAGGGCCGCTATGCGGTGCCCGACTATATTTTCGGCGAAGAACCCAATGCCTTTCTCGCCGCGCAAAAACACCTTCTCCCGACAGGCGGCAAAGCACTGGCCGTTGCAGATGGCGAGGCACGCAACGGCGTATGGCTGGCCCAGCAAGGGCTCGATGTGACGTCCATCGACTTCTCCTCCAATGCGCAAGACAAGGCCCGCGCGCTTGCCAAGAGCCGCGGCGTCAACATCACACTCGAATGTGTAGATGTGCATGCCTGGCCCTATCCGGAAAATACATTCGATGTGGTCGTTGAAATTTTCACGCAGTTTTCGACGCCTGAAGAGCGCACACTCAAATGGGATGGCATGATCCGCGCACTCAAGCCCGGCGGGCTTTTGCTGCTCGAAGGCTACACACCCAAACAACTCGAGTATAAAACCGGCGGGCCAAAGGAAGTGGAGCGGCTCTACACGCGCTCTATGCTCGAAAAAGGTTTTGCCAAACTCTCGCGCTTCGAGATCAAGGAATATGACACGCATATGTCCGAAGGCGCTGGCCACGCTGGCATGGCCGCCGTCATCGATCTCATCGGCTATAAATAAGAAAAAATAAAAGGGATCGCTGTTCGATGAAAGTGCCTGCGCTGATCAAGAAGAATGTCGCGCTCTTTTCCATGTCGCAGAGCTTTACTGGCGCGGGCATGCAATTTTCTTACGGCTTTGGCCCGCTGATGGTGCAAGCGCTGACCGGCTCTGCCGCGCTTGCGGGCCTGTCTGTCGGATTGATCGGCATCAGCCGCTTTCTCGTCGCCTATCCGATGGGAAAAATCACCGATGCTTATGGGCGTAAGCGCGGTATTTTTCTGGGCCTCGCGCTGGCACTAATCGGCAGCCTCATGCTTGGCACTGCCATGCTTGTGAAGTCCATTGAGCTGTTTATCATCGGCTTGTTGATGTTCGGCATGGGCATGAATGGCGCCCAGCAGATGCGCGTTGGCGTGACGGATATGTTCCCGCCCTCCATGCGCGCGCAGGCGCTTGGCTATTTGGCACTGGGCTCGCTGTTTTCACTTCTGCTCAGCCCGCTGATGGTCAATCTCGCCGACAAGCTGTCGAAAATCACCAATACCGATCCGCTCGGCATGCCGTGGTTCTTCTTGCCCGTGCTCATTTTGTCGGGCGTGGTGATTGTCAGCTTTGTCAGGCCTGATCCCAAAGAGATCGGCATGAATTTGCGCGATTACTGGAAAGACCTGCCGCCGAGCGTGAAAAAAGAAACCGTCTCTGACCAGACTTTCAGTGCCAAAAAGCTTTTGTCTGATCCCTCGATCCGCCTCGCCATCCTGTCCAATTGCGCGGGCACGGGCAATATGTCGATCGTCATGGTGCTGACATCGCTTGTTCTGCATGAGCATGGCCATTCTCTTTTTGCGATTGCTGTCTCGCATACATTCCACTCTGCAGGCATGTTTGCTTTCACCATTCCGATTGGCAAATTGGCAGACCGTTTCGGGCGCTCCTACATCATGTTCCCGGGCGTCTTCATCTCGCTGATTGGCGCGGCACTTGTTTCGTTCACGCCCAATATGATCACTGTGACCTTGGGCACATTTCTCGTCGGCCTCGGATGGGCCGGTGCCAATGTCGCAGCGACAGCCTATATCGCTGATAAAGTTGAAACGGCTCAACGCGGTCGTGCCATCGGCGTCAATGATTCATTCGGTGCGACCAGCACCATTTTTGCTTCCTTTGTCACAGGCCCCTTGATCGCATTTGCAGGATTGCCCGCTGCCGGCCTCGTTGCCGTCTTGTTGGCTGTGCTGCCCTTCATCCTGCGGGTCATCAGCGGGCCCATGAAAGAATAACAACGAAACAAACAAACCGGGAGGATACGAGATGAGTGACGACGTAAAATGGCCAGCCGATATTGATCCGCAATCCGGCTTTCGCCTGCCGCTGCTGAAGCGCGAAGAGCTGGATGAAGTCGGCCAACGCCGCTACGACCGCGCCGCCAATGGCGGCAATATTGCGGGCCTGCAAGGCCCGACCGGCATCATGCTCTATTCCCCCAAGACCAGCGAAGCGCAATCTTCCATCAGCCGCTATTTGCGCAATGAAGCAGGCTTCACACCGCGCATTCGCGAAATTGCTTTGCTCATCACCTCGCGCTGCATGGACCAGCAGTTTGAATGGGTCGCCCATGAGCCGGAAGGTGTGAAGGCCGGCGTGCCGCAAGATGTGATTGACGTCATCAAACATGATCGCCCGACAGATGGTCTGGATGAAGCCGATCGCGTGGTGATTGAACTGGGCCGCGCCGTCTGGCGCGACCATAAGGTCAGCCCGGAACTCTTCGCGCAGGCGAAGAAAATCTTCGGCCCCAATCAGCTGGTTGATCTTGTTTTGATGATGGGCACACATGCCTCGACAGCAGCGCTGCTCACCACATTTGATATGCAATTGCATAAGGGCCGAAAGCCGCTCATGCCGATTGGCTAAAACAAAAAGGGTGAGGAGAAATCCTCACCCTTTTCTTTTACCAGAGCCCTGCCTCAGCCACAGCGCGCGACAAGAGTTGCAGCGCCAGAAGGGTGAGAATAATTTTCAACGTCAGGCGATATTTCTTCTCAGGCATGCGATGCAACGCCACTTCGCCAAGCCAATTGCCGGCAGCTCCCGATGCGATCATGACCGCAATCAGCGGCAGATAGGCGGTGATCGCAAAGCCAATGAAGCTGAAGGCGATGAGCTTCAAAATATGGACGAAGATCATCAAAGCGCCTTGTGTCGCTACATGGTTGCGCCGATCCGGCGCAGCGCTCGCAATGAAGGGCGAAAGAAAAGTCCCTGTTGCACTGACAAAAACGCCCAAGAAAGTTGCGAAAAAGCCCAGAACGGCAAAGCGGCCTTTTTCAGCGCCCATGCGGCCAAGATTTGGCATCCATGTCACAAGAAGAATGAAGCCGCCGATGATGGCCTGCAGCCACGTGACAGGCAGCGCGATGAATGTCTTGGCACCGACAGCTGCCCCGATTGCCGCGCCCACGATGAAGGGCGGCACGACTTGCTTCATCACATAGCGCCACATGATGATCGTGCGCGACACACCGGAGCCCAGTTGCACGACTGTATGCACCGGCACTAGCACAGTGGGCGGCATGACCATCGCCATGAGTGCGAGAAGAATGACGCCACCTGCAGTGCCCGTAAACACGCCGATAAAGGCCGTGACAAAAGACGCGAGGGTCAGCCCGAAAAAGAGCAGCGGCCCGATATCGGGCGTGCCGAGAAAATCCACGTGAAACCCCTCCCTCATCTGATGTCTGGTTGATATCGACATCATGACTTTTAGAGGGTCATGTCTAACTGGTTTAGACGCCTCATCCAAGCCTTTGGACTTGACCCGATTTTTTGACTCATGCCAGCCCCTAGCCTATCAATTACAACCTCAAGCAAGAAGAAACCGGGGGACGCTATGGCTCAAGACGACATTAATTTCGCCTCGAATGGCGAGGCCATTTTCCGCGACCCCTATATGGAATGGGCGACACGCCAAGAGATTCCGATCCATCTCGATTTCGGCCATGACTTGCTGGCGCTCGAAACCAAGCCTTGGGCGCGCTATGACGCGCGCGGCTGTTTTGCGCATACGCATGGTCGCGGTGACTTTGTGGCCAATTTCGTCCTCGAAGTAGAGCCCGCCCGCAAAACCAAACCGGTCAAACATCTGGCGGAATCATTCTTCTTTGTGCTGTCGGGCAATGGCTCGACCACAGTGTGGTTGCCCGACGGCTCGAAGAATACGTTTGAATGGGGCCCGAAGGCGCTCTTCGCCATTCCGCTGAATTGCGAATATCAGATCTTCAACACATCAGGTCATGAGAGTGCGCGCCTCTCCTGCACCAATGATCTGCCGCTGGCGCTCAATCATTATCACAATGAAGATTTCATCTTCGCCAATGATTTCAAATTCCCCGAGCGTGTAGGGCCTGAAAACCGCTTCCAAGGCGAAGGCGACCATTCCACTTATGATCGCAAGAAAAATAGCGGCCGCATCAATATGTGGGAGACGAATTTCGTCCAGGATCTGACGGCCTTCAAGCTTTATGATCTGGACACGCGCGGCAAAGGTTCGCGTAACGTCTTCTTCCAGCTCGCTGACGGCACGATGCATTCGCACACGTCAGAAATTCCGGTTGGCCGCTACAAGAAAGCCCATCGCCATGCCGCTGGCACACATGTGCATGCGGTGACGGGCTCGGGCTATTCGCTGCTCTGGTATGAAGGTGACGATAAATTTGTCGAGCTGCCCTGGCGGCACGGCATTATGTACACGCCGCCGTTCTGGATGTTCCACCAGCATTTCAACACGTCAGATGCGCCTGCGCGCTATCTCGCCTGTTCAATTGGCAGTGCGCGCTATCCGTTCATCTCGCTGCGCCGCGTCTCCAATGAAGGCGGCGGCTCGACCTCCGTCAAACAAGGCGGACGCCAGATCGAATATGAAGATCAGGATCCGCGCATCCACCGAAAATTCCTGCGCGCCCTTGAAGAGAACAAAGTCGCCTCGCTGATGGGCGATGTTTTCGACGAAGACGCGATCATGAAGCTTTCGGAAAAGAGCCTCGAAGGCCCGATCCGCACGCCGGAGCTGAAGGGCCCTGCGATTTAGCCCTTTCCTGCGCGCGCCGCATAATTCATCAACCAGTCGCGCTCTTCATCCTTGATGGTCAGAGCGCGGCGGACATCTTCCTGCACATCGTCGCCGGTCTCATAATCAGGCACGAAGCCGACGAGCTTTTCTGCTTCCGCCGCATAATCTGGGTCTTTTTCAAACGCGCGGATCGCATCGCGCACAGCCAGCATGGCTTGCGGGGGCACATTGGGCGGGAACACAATCATGCGCTGCATAGCCGAAGACGTTGCCAGCACGCGCTTATAGGCTTCCCACAATTCGCCAGACGGCTCTTTGCCTTTTAGCTCCTTATAAAACTTGTCGAAGGAGGGCATGTTGAGGCCGCGCACCTGCGAGGGCTCTGCAAAGCGCGAACCGTTCCAGCCGGGATTGTAGAAAAGCGGCACAGCTGTGCCCAGTGCAATCACGCCGGGCTCCACCACCGAGCGATAGCCGGGAGGGCTTTCAGAAAACAGACTGATCTCGCCGCGGTCAAAAGCCAGACGCGCCGATGAATTGCTCTTATAGCCGGTGACATATTTGTAATTCAGACCGAGCATATCGGCGGTCAGGCGCAGCAAGAGATCCTTGGAGGAATCAGCCGACAAGCCGCCGATGACAATGTTTTCGCCCTTCACAATGTCGGCAGGCTTTTTCAAACCCGGCGCAATGTCTGCGCGCGCATAATAGACCGTTGTGCCGGGCTGATAGGCGACGAAATTATAGGAGAGAATATCGACGCGGGCTTTCTCTTTGACGCTGGCGTGGCGCCAGGCAATGCCGGAGAGATAGCCAACAACCGTGCCATCACGCGGGGCAATTTCTCCCAAGAAATTCGTACCCACTGCGCCGCCAGCGCCATCCATGTTTTGCACGATAATATTGGGCTTGCCGGCGAGATGTTTGCCCATAAATTTCGCAAAGAGGCGGCCTTCAATATCGGTCGGCCCGGCAGAGGCAAAATTGACGAGAACGGTAACGCGCTTGCCCTTGTAAAAAGGATCATCCGCGGCCTGCGCCACGCCAGCCATGGCTGCAACGGCAAAGGCACATGCAAGCACTTTGCGCATGGTCATTCTCTCCTCCCTCATCACGCCCGCGTCTGTGCGCGGATCATTGCAAGTAAGGCTAGCAAGCTTTAGCGCCATGCGCAAAAAGAAAGCCGCCCGACGGCGGCTTTCCCAAATCACAAACCGTCTGGCGCTCAGATGCGCTGGGTGATATTGTCGACCTTGATCGAACCCACTTCGAATTTCTGCGGGGCAGCGTCAACACGCTCGGTTTTCACAGCCTTGTCGAAACCGGCCATTTGCAGGATTTCGAGATCTTCATCGCCCGAGCTTTCGAACCAATATTGAGCGCCAGCGGGGATCAAAATGCCCTCATGCTTGCCGAACTCGCCGATGACCGCATCACCGGGGCCGTAGAACTTCACCTTGCCGCTGAGGACAAACCAGAAGCCGTCCATGCCGCGATGGGAATGAAGATTGTTTTCACCGCCCTCGCTGACCACCTGCACGCGGCCGCGGATGATGTCCGTACCAGCCAGCTGCACAATGCCTTTGCCCTTCTTCAATTCGGGCTTTTTATAGCTGAAGACTTGATAGGATTGATCGTTGCTCATGGGTCCCTCCCCGGACGTGCTGCGGGCCACCTTTGCGGGGCCATCTTTCAGAACCTTATTTTGCAGAGAAAAGGGGCCCCCGCAAGGCTCCTGCCCCAGAGTTTACCAGTCAGCTGGCAAAGGCTTGGAAAGCCTGCGGGGAAATCACCCCCAAGCTGGTCCAAGGGTTGATTGTCAGGCGCCAGCCATTCTGCTTCACTTAGCTCCAACCGGCGCCAAAAAGCCGGGGTAAGGGAAGGGGAACCCAATGCACAAGACAGCGACATCGCTGGCTGCCCTTTTGGCCGCCGCTCTTTTCACAACACCCACACTTGCACAAAAATCCGATTTCAAGCCGGTGACCGACGCCGTGCTGGCCAATCCCGATCCGGGCGATTGGCTGCATCTCAACCGCACACAAGATCAGCAGCGCTTCAGCCCGCTCAACCAGATCAACAAGTCCAATGTGAAAAATCTGCGCATGGCTTGGGCGCGCGGCCTGCCCAATGGCACGCAGGAATCTGTGCCGATCGTCTATCAGGGCGTGATGTATCTCTATGCACCGGGCGCGTCCGTGCAGGCGGTGGATGCCACCAATGGCGATCTGCTTTGGGAATATGTGCGCGACTACCCCAAAGACGTGAATGCGCAGGCGGCTCGTAACAAGAGCCTCGGCATTTACGAGGACATGATTTATTTCGCTGCGCCCGATGGCTATCTGGTTGGCATTGATGCCAAGACAGGCAAAGAGCGCTGGGCCACAAAAGTGGATGATGGTGGACAAGTTGCAGGCGGCATTCTGATTGCCGAAGGCAAAGTCATCACCAACCGAACCTGCATTGAGGGCACGCGTCCGCAATGTTTCATCGCCGCCCATGATGCCAAAACGGGTAAGGAAGCCTGGCGTTTCCACACAACCGCCAGCGCGGATGAACCGGGTGGCGACACTTGGGCCAATATGGAAAGCGACAAGCGCGCGGCCTCCCCGTGGGGCTTGCCAGGCTCATACGACCCCAAGCGCAAGGCCATCTATTTCGGCATTGCCAATCCTGATCCCTACACACGTCTGCGCCGTCATGGGCGTTATGATGGCGTGCCCTTCGTCTCACCAGTCGAGCTCTATGCCAATTCGACGGTGGCCATCGACATCAACACCGGCAAGCTGAAATGGTATTATCAGGAATTGCCGGGGGATGATTGGGATGCCGACCACAATCAGGAACGCATTCTTGCCAAAGTGAAACTGAAGCCCGATCCCAAACACGTCAAATGGATTGCTGACGATGTGAAGAAGGGCGAAGAGCGCGAAGTGGTTATGACGGTTGCCGAAGGCGGCGGCATGTTTGTGGTGGATCGTGACACCGGCAAATTCATCTGGGCAAAGCCATTCCCTTATGATGTGCCTGATTTCAACATCAGCAAAGTCGATACCAAGACCGGCCAGACGCATATTAATGTCGACAAACTGTTCAAAGCGGATGGCGATACACGGCTCGGTTGCTTCCACAATACACGCGGCCTCTGGTCGATTGCCTATAATCCGAAGAACACGTCACTCTATGTGCCGTTCCAGGATCAGTGCATCTCCATGACTGCGAATGAAAAGGCCAAGACCGGCTGGGGACCGCGCCGCGGCCTCATGCGGCCCGGCATTGATCCCGACAAATATATGAATCTCGCCAAGATCGACATGAGCACCGGCGAGATGAAAATCCTGCATTCACAGGCACAGGCGAGCGCGAGCTCTGCACTGGTGACGGCGGGCGATCTCTTGTTCTGGGGCGACCAGAACCGCCGCCTGCGCGCCTTTGATGCCGACAATGGCAAAGTGCTGTGGGAAGGCGTTGTCGGCGGCATGGTGATGAATTCGATGATCACCTACTCCGTCAAAGGCAAGCAATATGTGATGGTCTTTACGGGCGAGGGACAATCCGTCTCAGCAGGTCCGCTGGGCCTCACACAAAAGAGCATGCCAAAGGCTGTGCGCGGACATAATTCCGTGTTCGTCTTTGCTCTGCCATAGGCGAGCGACACTTAAGAAGAAAGCCGGCCTTCGGGCCGGCTTTTTTTATTTGGCGCGTGAGCGGATATAGGCCCAGATGGCGGCACGTTCATCATCTGTAATCATGCCCTGCCATGAAGGCATTTGACCGCGACCATTCCATACAATCGTCTCGAATTTTGTGCGATCATCCACGCTCAGGTTTTTCAAGTCGGGCGCCGCACCTGTCGGGCGCAAGCGCTCGCCGTGACAAGTCGCGCAATGTTCTTCATAGAGCGCCTCACCTGCAGCCACCGCGCCCTCTTGCGCGTGAGAGAGGTTGACAAAAATCAACCCGGCACTGAGCGCCATCACTATCCGCAGCATCATATCCCCGTCTTTTCTTATTTGACCAAATCACCCAGGAAAGAACGCGCACGCGCCAAAACTTCAGGCTTGGTATTCACAATCGCATCAGCGATACGCTGCGCCTCTTCGCCCGTCATAGCACTGACATCCATTTTGGACTTATCCGCATCTGCCAAAAATTGCGGATCTGCCATAACGGCATCATAAGCACGGCGTAGAGCCGTGATTTTATCCTTCGAGAGACCGGGTGTTGCCACAAGCGTGCGTGCCACCGCAGTCTCGCCCGAGACAAAGCGCAGCACTTCACGATCCGTTTCATTGGCGGCAAGCTCCAAGAATAGAGGAATATCTTTCAAATCAGGATGGCGCACCAAACCCACCTGCATGATGAAGCGGATTTTCTTATCCGCGATCCATTCGGGATTGCCTGCTTTCCACGAGGCCCATGAATTGGAGGCGCGCACTTCAACTTCGCCACGCTCCATGGCCAGATTCACTTCCACACCGCCGGGATAGCCCGTGACAATATTGAGCTTTGTGCCCAATACGCCATTCATCAATTCCGCATAAAGCGCGCCAGATGTCCCCATGGGGGCGCCAACAATCGCATTGCGCTTTTTGAGATCATCGAAAGAATTGATGCCTGCTGTATGCCAAGCGGCCATCACATTGGGCGCCGTGGTGGAATTGCCAATGAAAGCAAATTCGCGCGTATCAAATTTAACGGCCGGATTGCCCAGTGCTTGCAGCGTCATCATATTGGACATCAGCGCGTGCAAATTGGTGCCATCACGGGCAGCCACTTGCGTCAGATGATTGGCAGCTACAATGCCGCCGCCGCCGGGCATATTGCGCACAACAATTGTCGGCTGACCGGGAATGGTCCGTTGCATATATTTGCCGATGAGACGCGCACGCAAATCATAATCATTGCCCGCTGATGTGCCGACAATAATGCTGACTGTTTTGCCGCGGTAGAAATCAGCGACATCATCTGCCTGCGCAGCCCCCATAGGCAGGGTGGCGAGCAACAGGGCTATTCCTAAGCCTTTGCGCGAGAACATGGGGCTTCCCTCCCGAGAATTCTTCTCATTTTGGCAAAGCCTACAGGGACAAAGCCGCCCCGCCAAGCTGGGGCTGGCCTAATGGCCCATAGCCAAATAGAAATTGGCCCGCCTTCTCAACAGGACGAAATGTGAGCCCCGACGAGACAACTGCGATTTATGAGGTCGAGCCCATTCCGCTGGACCTGCCTTCGGTGCTGCCCTTGGGTAGCCCGCGGAAGGATCGCGCACGCTTTATTGCCTGCGTCCTCATCGGCCTGTTGATGCATGCGACCATCCTTTGGCTTTTGGAACGCACGCCCGGCACAGATATGCCGCCCGTTGAGGAAGTGATTCCGGTGGAAGTGGTGATGGAGCCACCGCCCGAGCCCGAACAACCGCCACAGCCTGAACCAGAGCCGCAGCCGGAACCGGAAAAGCCGGCACAGGAATTTTTTGAAAAGCCCGCGACAGATGCGCCGCGCGCCTCTGATCAGGACAAGACGGGCACACGCACCGACACCACGCCTGTTGAAAAACCAGCGCAGCCCAAACCCGCCCCGGAGCCTACCAAGGAGCCGCCAAAGGCCGCGGACCCTTGGGGATTGCAAGGACAATTGCCGCAATATGAATTTGAAATGCCCGCGCCAAAATCAAATGTGATGCGCGGCAATGCTGACCGCACCTATCTGACGATGATCTATGCGCACATTATGGAGAAGGTTGAATTGCCCGATCGGCAATTGCCGGCAAATACCGAGGCTGTCATCAAATTCGGTCTCGATAGCAAGGGAAACGTTTTTCAATCAGCTATTGTGCAATCAAGCGGCAATCGCGAGTTTGATAATATTGCCTTGAATGCTGTGCGCCGCGCGAGCCCGCTGCCTGCACCACCGGTCGGTGGTCCCGTCTATTTGAATTTCAAATTTGGTATGCAGTAAAAAAGACGGTCTTATTCTTGCAACACAAGCTATGCCACGAATGAGTGGCACTTTGAAAGTGAACAAGCGCTTGTCTTGCGCGAAGTCAAGGACAAGAGTGAATTTCTGATTTTTGATCTTTTTTTTAAGGGAGCATTTCATATGGCAAAAGTTCTTGTTCTTTATTATTCGACCTATGGTCACATTGAAAAAATGGCAGAAGCCGTCGCTGAAGGCGCGCGTGCAGCAGGTGCTACCGTCGACATCAAGCGCGTGCCCGAAACCGTACCGGAAGAAATCGCGCGCACACATCATTTCAAACTCGATCAGAAAGCGCCTGTCGCAAAGATCGAAGACCTTGAACATTATGATGCGATCATTGTGGGCACGGGCACACGCTTTGGCCGCATCTCGTCGCAAATGGCGGCTTTCCTTGATCAGGCAGGCGGGCTGTGGGCACGCGGCGCGCTCAACGGCAAGGTGGGCGGAGCATTCACATCGACTGCGACCCAGCATGGCGGACAAGAGATGACGCTCTTCTCGATCATCGCCAACCTGCTGCATTTCGGCATGGTGATTGTCGGCCTGCCATATAGCCACAAAGGCCAGATGAGCATGAGCGAGATCGTCGGCGGCGCGCCTTATGGTGCAACAACAATCGCGGCGGGGGACGGCTCACGCCAGCCCAGCGAGATTGATCTGGCAGGCGCTCACCATCAAGGCGAGTTGGTGGCGAAGACTGCAGCAAAGATTTTCGGTTAATTGGCACCGTCATTGCGAGCGTCAGCGAAGCAATCCAGAGGCCTCACGCGTGGCTTTCTGGATTGCCGCGTCGCCTTCGGCTCCTCGCAATGACGAGTAAAAAAGCCCCGCAGCGATGCGGGGCTTTTCATTATTTCTTCTGATGCGCCTGCACTGTGTCCCAAGCGATCTGCTGCAAGAATTGCGCAGTCGGCGCATCGAGCGTGGACACGAAACTGCTGCCGACCGGACTTTTGCCATAGATCGCAGCATAGGTCGTGGCAGCTGCGAGATAAGTCCCTGCCAATGTTGGATGGCGCTTGTCGCGCTGATAGAGCTCAAGGTCGGGACGCGCTTTCACCGCATTGGCAAAAGCAAGACCCGCGGGGATAACGCGCGCCTTATTGTCTTTGCCCGCTTTGTCATAAGCCTTGGCAAGACCCTCGGTCATCTCCGGCTTGTCCTTATAGGCCCAGGACATAAAGAAGATGGGCTCGGCGCCCGCCTTGCGGATCGAGCGCGCATGTTGCTTGGCATATTTATAAAAGATGGGTGCGAGCTTGGGGTGGACTGGGCATTGGCTGCAATCCATCAGCACGACACCATCAAATTGGCGCCCCGGCTTATTGAATTGCACTTCATTATCGCCAACGAATGAATAGCCACCGATGCGACCGGGAGCCAGATAGGCAGAGACATTATGCCAGTCGATGCCGGACCCGCTGATGGTAAGCGAGGTTCCACGCGCTTCATTATTTTTGTCAGCGCGCGCGAAACCCAGCACGAAATTATGCATGCTGTTGTTGTAATAGAAAAAGCTGTTGCCGACCCAGAGCAAGGATTGCGGAATATTCGAGGCTGCGGTTGCAAGTCCCGCGCAGGCCAGATGAAAGGCCATTGCCAAAGGTAAGATGGCTGATTTTGTGAGCTTCATATCCCCCTCCCCTATTTTTATGGATGAAGGATGGCACCGACCACAGCAAAGAACAAGTTCGATACCCACCACAAAAAAGGCCGCCCCGAAGAGCGGCCTTTCTGCGATCAGCTTGAACGCTAATCACACGTCGAAGAAGACGGTTTCGTTATCGCCCTGCAGAACAATGTCGAATGTATAGACCGTCTTGCCATCCTTCTGTGAAGGCTGTGCAATCAATGTGTCACGGCGCTTCTTGAGTTCAATGCCGCGCAGGATCGGATCAGCCTCATTGGCCTTTTCCTCATCGGCAAAATACAAGCGGGTGTTGAGGCCCATATTGATGCCACGCGCAACTATCCACATGCTAATATGGGGCGCTTGCACCTTGCCGCTACGACCTGCCACCGGACCCGGCTTTACCGTGTAGAAACGGTAGATGCCCGTCTCGAAATCGGTGCAAGCACGGCCCCAGCCACGGAAATTCGGGTCCACCGAACCCGTCTTCTGGCGGTCACCCGGATGGTTATAGCGACCATCCGCATTGGCTTGCCAAGCTTCGATCAAAGCATCGCGCACGAGACTGCCAGAACCGTCGAACACACGGCCTTCGATGACAATCTGCGCACCGCGCGTGGTCGCGCCGACGAGATTATTGTCGAAGTTATTCTGAAAAATATCGAAGCCCGCTTGATGCGGCGCCAATCCGATATGGACGTAAGGGCCTGCCGTCTGCGAGGCGGTTTCCTTGAGATATTTCACGCTCATGGATCAATTCCCTTCGAGACGATTTTCAAACAGCGTCGAGCGGCGGCCACGCAGAACCATATCGAAGCGATAGGCCATTGTGTCGTCAGGCACGGACGCATTGAGATCAAGCGGCGCGATGAGGCGATTGACCGCCTCTTCATCAGGAATGGTCTTGATGATCGGGCAGACTTTGATCAGCGGATCGCCTTCAAAATACATCTGCGTAATAAGGCGCTGCGCAAAAGCATTGCCAAACAGCGAGAAGTGAATGTGGGCGGGGCGCCAGCTGTTCACATAATTGCGCCACGGATAAGCACCAGGGCGAATGGTGCGGAAATAATAATAGCCATTCTCATCCGTCAGCGTGCGGCCGCAGCCACCGAAATTCGGATCAATGGGCGCCAGATAAGTATCGTTCTTGTGACGATAGCGACCACCCGCATTGGCCTGCCAGAATTCCACCAGCGTGTTGGGCAAGCCGCGACCGTTTTCGTCGAGTACATAGCCATGCACGATGATGCGCGGGCCAATGGCCTCGCCATCCTTGGCGTAATTCATGATCAGATCATTATCGAGCAAGCCGAGCTCGTTGTGACCAAACACAGGCCCTGTCGTTTCCGACACAGTGTGATCAATCGAGAGCAGGGCATTGCGCGGCGAGCGCAAGACGCTGGTCTTGTAAATGGGCGTATAGGCCGGCGATTGCGCGGCATAATCGCGACGGAACAGTTCCGGATAGGGATTGGTCCCTTCCTTCACAAATGCCGGCGGCGCATGAGAGACGAGATCGTTCACGGGCGGCTCCCTCCAAGGGTCATGACTCCCCGTCCTTGCGGCGGGGGTTGGTGCCAGATTGACTGAGCCGTTTCAAAAGTAAATCTTTTGATTATAATGAGACCCATGAAAAAAAATGATCATTGGGACATTGACGGGCATTTGCTGCGCCTCTTCCTGACTGTTTTGGAGGAAGGCTCCATTACGGCGGCCGGAGCGCGGCTGGGGCTCACCCAATCGGCGGTGAGCCAGAACATCCAGCGCCTGCGGGAGATAACCCGCGACCCGCTCTTTGTGCGCGCTGGGCGTGGCATTCTCCCGACCGACCATGCCAAGGCGCTGGCAGACCCCGCCCAGCGGCTCCTGGAGGCCCTGCGGGACTTTTCGAGCGGCTCGCAGTTCAGGCCCGAAAGTGCCGAAATTACCCTGACCATTGCTGCCAATGATTTCCAGCGTGACCTGCTGCTGCCAGCCTTGTTCCAGCGGCTCAGCGACAAAGTCCGCCATGTCAGCCTGCGCGCTATTCCGTCTAATTTGCCCAATGCGGAAATGCTGCGCACGGGGCGTTGTGATCTGCTGATCACGCCACTGCCCCCGCAGGGCACGGACATTATGCAGAAGCATATTCTGCAAGATCATTATGCCTGCTATTACGACCCGACTGCGCGGGACGCACCACGTGACGCCGATGACTATCTGCAAGCCCGCCACATCACCGTGGTCTATACGGATAATGAGCGGCTGAACTTCGACAAGATTCTCGAAGCCAGCGGCATTCGCCGCAATATTGCGGTCTCCGTGCCGAATTTTTCGGGCGTTCCGGCCTTTCTCAAAGGCACGCCAATGTTGGCCACCATGCCGCAATTATTGGCGGGCACTTTGATGCGCGACTTCGCCTCCTGCCCCGTGCCGCTCAAGGGCCGCACACCCGCCAATTTTGACCAATTGCCCATGTATCTGGCCTGGCATCGCCGCTCGCAAAATGATGCGGCACATCGCTATATTCGCGGATTGATCGAAGAGATCTCGCAAAAGCAATATTCAACCCGCAACCAGACACCAAGCTAAACGCCACCATTCAAAATCAGCCCGCCTTGATTGCCTTTGCCCACAACAGGTGCACACAGGCTTGCCGCGCGGACATGAGCGACATAGCCTGTCCCCAGAGAACAAAAAACATCTCGGGAGGATTCTATGGCCCTGTCTCGCCGTCATCTATTGAAGGCTGCTTCTGGTGCAGCTGCTTTGCCCCTACTCGGCATCAAAGCGCAAGCGCAAAGCGCTTATCCCAACAAGCCCATTCGGCTTTTTGTGGGTTTTGCGCCGGGCGGCTCCACGGACACGGTCGGCCGTCTCATTGGCCAGTCACTGGGCGAGCGTCTGGGCCAATCTTTCGTGATTGAAAATCGCCCCGGTGCAGGCACCAATATTGCGACCGAGGCAGCCATTCGCGCGACACCCGATGGCTATACGCTTTTGATGGTTGGCCCCTCCGCCACAATCAACGCGACGCTCTACAAAGAGCTGAATTTTAATTTCCTGCGCGATGCAGCCCCCATTTCCAGCGTGGCGAGCCAAGCGCAAGTCATGCTCGCCAATCCCAAACTCCCGTTCAAAAATGTCGGCGAATGCATTGCCTATGGCAAAGCCAATCCGGGCAAGCTGACCATTGCCTCTGCAGGCATTGGCTCCATCGGCCATTTGTCGGGCGAATTGTTCAAGATGAAAACCGGCATTGAAATGGTGCATGTGCCTTACCGTGGCGCAGCGCCAGCTTTGGCTGATTTGGTCAGCGGACAAGTTGATATTTCTTTCGCAGGCATTGCAGGCGCTGTGGAGTTTGTACGCGCGGGCACATTGCGCGCACTCGCTGTCTCAACCAAGACACGCTCGGACAGCCTGCCAGAAGTACCGACCGTGGCAGAATTTGTGCCCGGCTATGAAAGCAATGATTGGTTTGGCATGGCGGCGCCCAAAAACACGCCGCCCGAAATTATCGCGCTGCTCAACAAAGAGATTGCAGCCTGCTTGGCTGATTCCAAATTGAAAGAACGCCTCAACCAATTGGGCTGCGCCCCGCTCGCCATGTCGCCACAAGATTTCGGTGCCTTGGTGCGTGACGACACGCAAAAATGGGGCGAGGTCATCCAGACTGCCAAGATCACCCCGATCTGAAACATAACGCCCCGGACAACCGGGGCGTTTCTTTTTTATGCGAGGCCAACGCAGTGGCGTAGAAGGTCTGCAGCGGGTCGATCCAAGGTCTCGCCCGACCAAACGACATATTGATCGGGGCGCACCAGAACGAGTGCGGCTTCATAGGCCTCACGACCGTGCGTGCGCGTGTCACGCAAAATATCAAAGGGTATCTTGAGCGCTTGCGCGGCATCCGCAAAAGCTTTGACCTGCGCCTCATCGGCATCGAGCGCGATCAGCGTAAAGCCTTGGCCCAAAGCATCGAAGGTCAATTGACCATTTGACAGTAACACGGGTGCCAGATGATGACCCGCGCGAGCCTTCACCTGATGCACACCATGGGCGGAATTCTTTCCACCCAACGGCCCGAACATCACGGGCGAGCCTTCATAATTGGGCTCATATTGCTGGAAGCGTGAACCGATGTCGGTCTCACGACCCTCCCACGCCGCTTCAAACTCGGCACGATCACGCTCCGGATTATAGCGATGCAAGAAATCCGCATCACGCTTGATGCGCGAGGTGATGAAATCATTCGCCGTATCCCAGAACACCGGACGGCGCTCATCGCTATAGCTTTCGAGAAGCTTGTCCCCACCCCAGCCCTGCACACGCGCGGCAAGTTTCCAGCCCAGATTGACGATGTCTTCGAGACCATTGTTGAGGCCAAAGCCGCCATAGGGCGGATGCGCATGAGCGGCGTCACCTGCAATGAAAATGCGCCCACGCTGATATTCATTGGCCACCGCCACGCGCATTTGCCAGAAGGACAAATGCTCGAAATCGCAAGCAACAGGATGTCCAACGGCCTCTTGGATCAGACCCAGCGAGTCAAAGGTCTCTATCTTGGAGTCAGGCGGCACAGGTGCATGGAAAAACCAGCCATCAGGCACATCAATGCGCCCGAAGAATTGCCAATAGCCTTCAAGCTCGGGACGAATGACGCGATAGGTAGAGCGCTCGGGAAAGCGCTTCAATTTCTCATCAAGCTCTGACGAGCGAAAGACTGCGAGCAACATGGTTTGCTCGTAATCTTGCGTGGTGCGCGCAATGCCGATCTGATCGCGCACAGAAGAACGCGCGCCATCGCAGCCAACCAGATAATCGCCCGTGATGATGCGCTTGTCAGAGCCATCTTCACGCGAAATTTCGACACTGACTTTCTGCGCATCCTGCGAGATGGTGCCCGCCACATGGCCAAGCATGAGATTGACGCTTTTCAGCTCTTCAATCTTTTTGCGCAGAACCATTTCTGTCTGATATTGCGGCAAGCGCTCATTGTCTTGCGAATAGAAAGAGCGCACCAATTCGCGACCCGCTGGCGCATGCCAATAATCGCTCATCAGATTGCCATAGGCGGTCAATTCGCCAATGGCATAGCCTTTGGGCATGAGGCGCGCCTCACGCATATCCTCCACCACGCCCCAGCGAGCGAAATGTTCCATCGTGCGCTGGGTGAGATTTTGCCCTTTCGGAATACGGCTGAGCGTATCGCGCGGCTCGATCACCGCGCATGAAATGCCGCGCAGGCCCAGCGCAACACCCAAGCCCACACCCACCGGACCACCACCCACAACCACCACTTGGAAATGCTCAGACATTTTATTCTCGTTCTCTTCTTTCTTAGCTGGCGCGAAAATCAGCGCGCGGCTTCCGCAATCTGGCGCGCGCGCTCAATGGCTTCTGGAGACGCATTATAGACGCTCTTCAAAATGGCATTGATCTCGTCGGCGTAAACAGGGTCAATATCAAGCGCCTGCTTTTCAGCTTCCGCTCTATATTCGGCATCCTTCATGGTCGCAGCAAAAGCCGCGCGCAAAGCAGCTGCGCGGTCAGCGGGCATATTTGCGGGGCCCGCCAGCGGCCAAGCAATGGCCAATCGTGCCAAGAAGACTTCGAGGAACTGGCGCTCGGCCGGATCTTTCACAAGATCAAGTGCGGACGGCACATTGGGCAGATCAGGCGCTTTGGTCATGCCCAATTGCAATTGCACATCGACCTTTTTCTCAGCCACCCAAGACGGGCGCGCGACTTTGAGATAGCCCCAAGACAGGCCAGCCATGCCATCAGCTTCACCACGCTCAACGGCGAGCAGCATTTCGCTGGCCCCCGGATAACCGGTGATGACCTTAATCTTGGTCTTGAAGACCGCATTCATGATGAGCGGGAATGTGGCTGTATCCGCACCGCCGCCCGATGTGGCGATAACGACTTCGCGGCCCTTCAAATCTTCCAGGGTTTTAAAATTGGCAGCCGCGCGGGTGAAGACGAGATTGGTTTCTCGGCTGGGCGATCCGATCCATGTCAGAGTGCGCGGATCAAATTGCGCCTGCTTATTGCCCATCAAAGGCTCGAAGGGCGTTCCGCGCGCGAAAGTCGCAATAGCTGTGCCGTCTTTCGGCGCAATGTTCGCCATATGATTGATGGCTGTGATGGATCCAGCACCCGGCATGTTCTGCACGATGACTTTCGGATTGCCGGGAATATGCTTGCCGATATAGCGGCCCACCGCGCGGGCATTGAGATCGTAACCACCGCCCGGCGAAAAGCCGACGATGATCGACAGATTCTTGCCCTTGTAGAAATCTTCAACCGCATCGGCACGCGCCGATGTGGCACCTGCCAGAGCGGCCAGACCGGCCAAAGCCCATTTCGATGCTGTGAACATGGTGAATTCCTCCCGCGATGCGCAATTTCTGCGCTCCCTATCAGCTTGGGGAGGTTCTAGCCCCGCCAATGGCGGAAGCCAAGCGCCGCGCCGATCACGAGCGCGGGGGCGCCGCCTTACGCACAAGAGCCGCGCCTTTGACCTGAGCATAGACACTCATGCCCTGCATCAAACCCAAGAGCCGCCAGGAGCGGGCGGTGACACGCGACAGGAGACGCGCGCCCTGCCCGTCTTCGCCAAGCCCAAGCACGACCACCATTTGATGCGCGCCGCTTTCCTGCACGCTCAAGATTTTGGCGCGCAGCACATTCACAATCGTGCTCTCGTTTGGCTCTGCCAAAGCGAGGCTCACATCACCTGCAAGAACCCGCAAACGTTGCGAGGCCCTTATTTGCAAAGGCGCTGAAGGGACGAGGAAACGACCGCCCGCAACAGCCAGCGCCGCCATGCCATCTTGCGCGTCATAAGCCTCCACGCGCGCATCCAGACTGACCGCTGCTTCTTGAGAAGACACGAGTGGCAAAGAAGGATCGCTTTGCAAAGCGCTGAGTGGGCCTGAGGCCATCACTTGGCCTGCACGCATCAAGACCAAATGATCCGCCAATCGCTCCACTTCGCTCATGTCATGGCTGACATAAAGAACGGGAATAGCGAGGCTCTCATGCAGCCGCTCAAGGAAGGGAAGAATCTCGTCCTTGGTGAGACGATCAAGGGCCGAGAGTGGCTCATCCATGAGCAAGATTTTGGGCTGCGAGAGAAGCGCGCGGCCCATGGCAACGCGCTGACGCTCACCGCCCGATAAAGTTTCTGGTGCGCGGTCCAGAAATGTTGCGAGCCCCAAAAGAGCGACCACATCGTCAAAGCGAATGACATGGTCTTGAGCCTGCTTGGGCGCGCCATACAGCAGATTGCCGCGCACAGACAAATGTGCAAACAGGCTGGATTCCTGAAATACATAGCCCAGCGCCCGTTGATGCACGGGACGAAAATGATGAGCATCCTGCCAGACATCACCGGCAATCGAACAATAGCCATCACGCAGATGCAACAGCCCTGCAACGCCACGCAGCACAGACGTCTTGCCACAACCCGAGGGACCAAAGAGCGCGGTGACGCCGCGTGCAGGCACTTCGAAAGCGGCATTGAGCGCAAATTGCCCCAACTGGCCTGCCAAATGAACCTTGATCGTCGCGCTCATGAGGCGCGCCTCATCATGCGTTTTTCAATCAGCATCATGGCCAGCACAACGCAGAAGGAGAAGACCACCATGCCTGCTGAAAGAAGATGCGCCTGCGTCCATTGCGATGTTTCGACATAGTCAAAAATCACGACAGAAAGCACTTTCGTTTCTCCCGGAATATTGCCGCCGATCATCAGAACAACGCCGAATTCACCCACCGTATGAGCAAACCCTAGGATCGCACCTGTGAGAAAACCGGGGCTCGCCAAAGGCACAGCCACTGTCCAAAAAACACGCCATGGCGAGGCGCGCAAAGTGGCAGCCACTTCGAGCGGGCGATCACCGATCGCTTCAAAAGCATTGCGAATGGGCTGCACCACAAAAGGGAGCGAAAAGAGCACAGAGCCAATGACGAGACCCGTGAAAGAAAAGGCGAGTGTGCGCGCCCCCCAAAGAGAGGCCAGCGCGCCACCGGGGCCTTGCGGCCCCAGCACAACGAGCAGATAAAAACCAAGCACTGTCGGGGGCAAAACAAGCGGCATGGCAACAATGGCTGCCAAAGCCTCTTTCCAAAGGCTTTTAGAGCGCGCCAACCACCAAGCGAGCGGTGTACCAAGTGCAAGCAGGATGAGCGTCGCGAAAGTCGCGAGCTTCAGGGTCAAAAAGACCGATTGCCAAATCTCTGCTGATAATCCTGCCATGTCTTCCGCTTAACTCACACCAGAGACATAGCCGAATTTTTCGATGATCGCACGCGCCTCAGAGCTTTTGAGAAAAGCCAGAAAGGCTTTTGCGACCTCATCACCTTCGCCAGACTTCAAAAGCACAGCGTCTTGCCGGATTTCGGCATAAAGCGTTTGCGGGACCAGCCAACGCGAGCCACCCGTTTGCCCCACCAATTGCGAGAGCGCGACAAAGCCCAATTCTGCATTGCCCGTGTCGATGAATTGGTAGGTCTGGGAAATCGAATTGCCCATCACAATTTTGGATTTCAGCGCATCATTGAGCTTGAGCGATGTCAGCACTTCAAGCGCAGCTACGCCATAAGGTGCCGCCGCAGGATTGGCGATTGCGATTTTCGAAAAAGCCTGCGCCTGCAAAGTCGCCTCATCTTTCACGAAGGTCGGATTCTTGCTCCAAAGAACAAGCTTGCCGATGGCATAAGTGAAGCGTGTGTCGGACAAGGCGAGGCCCTCTGCAACCAGTGCTTTGGGGCGCTCCTCATCGGCAGAGAGAAAAACTTTGAACGGTGCGCCTTGCTGGATTTGCGCCAGCAATTGACCAGACGACCCAAAACTCAACACGGCCTCATGGCCTGTCTTGGCTTTGAAGGTGACTGCGATCTCTTTGGCGGCATCGGCAAAATTAGCCGCCACCGCGACATGCGTGGAGCCCGCCAGAGCTGGCACGCCACTCATCACGATCGCTGCCAAAACCAACCAAAAACCAAAGACAATGCGCACGCAGTGTTCCTCCTAGGCGCAAAAATTATACATGAAAAAAGCCGCCCGGCGAGGGCGGCTTTTCACAAGCTTTTGCGAGAGGAGAAGCCTCAGGCTTCCTGCACAACTGTGTTCTGCAACAGGCCGACGCCGTCGATTTCGATTTCGACCTTGTCACCCGCCACCAGATAGAGCGGCGGTGTGCGGCGATCACCCACACCACCCGGCGTGCCGGTGACGATGACATCACCGGTCTGCAAAGTGGTGAAGCCCGAAATATATTCGATGAGTTCTTCAATCGAGAAAATCATCTGCGCGAGGCTCGCGCGCTGCATCTGTTCGCCATTGACGCGTGTGGTGAGGAACGTCTTGGCGCGATCACCCAACGCGTCAGCTGTCACCATCCACGGACCAAAGGCGCCGGTATTGTCGAAATTCTTGCCCGGCGTCCAATGATGCGTGTGGCGCTGCCAATCGCGCATCGTGCCATCATTATAGCAAGCATAGCCGCCCACATGGTTCAGCGCATCGGCCTTGGAAATATAGCGGCCCGGCTTGCCGATGATGACGGCGAGTTCGCCTTCATAATCGAGCTTTTCGGTCACCTTGGCGCGCACCAGTGGATCACCATGGGCCATTTGCGAATTGGCACCACGCATGAAGAGCACCGGCTTTTCAGAATCGGGGCGGTTCATTTCCTTGACGTGGTCCTGATAGTTCAGACCCACGCAAATGATTTTGCCCGGATTGGGAATGACGGGCAGCAATTTGACATCAGCGAATTTGAGCTCGGTGCCAGTGGCGGCCTTGCCGAATTCCGCAGAGGCCATGAAATCCTTCAGCGTCGGCAGCTGCGGGCGCGAGGCGCCCAGATCAATCACGCGATCGCCATCAACGATGCCGTAAGAGGCGCGACCGTCTTTTGTTTGGAAGCTGGCATATTTCATCTGGCTCATCCCTTCTTGTCCGAGGAATTTCTTCCGTGCCGACCATAGACCCCTCGGGCCAACAGCCAGCGACAATTCGAAGAGAGCCTATAAAGGGCGGGTCAGCCCTTGGCAATCGCGGGGCTTCTATTGCGCGCTCAAGCCACCATCAACCGGAATGACTTGACCCGTGATGGAGGCACCATTGGGCCCCAGCAAGAGAGCGCAAAGTGCTGCAATATGATCAATATCGGCAAACCGACCGAGCGGGATTTTGGATAGCATATTAGCCATATAGGCGGCATCCGACCCAGAGCCTGCGCGCGATGGCGAATCCGTCAGCAGACGCCCCGGCGCAACCGCGTTCAAACTGATGGAATGCGGGCCCCATTCAACGGCGAGCATGCGCACCATTTGAATGAGACCGGCTTTGGAAATGCCATAAGTCGAGCGCTGCGGCGCGCCAAGCAAGCCATGACTTGATGAAATGGTCACAATCGCTCCGGGCTGCTTGGCCTTGATCAAAGCGCGGCCGACAGCTTGCGTCATGAAAAATGTACCCGTCAGATTGGCAAGCATCACGCCTTCCCAATCAGCGCGCGAGACATCAACCGCATCACGACGCAGATTGACGCCGGCATTGTTGACGAGGCCCGTCACCAAACCATGTGAAGCAGAGACCTCTGCCACCAAAGCGTCAATCGACTCCTGCGCACGCAAGTTCAACGCATGGGCTGAGGCCTGACCACCTGTAGCAACAATTCGCGCAACCGTCTCTTGGCAATTACCTGCCTTTGTCGCGGTGCAGGCGACATGCCAGCCATCGCGCCCGAGCGCGCCAGCAATAGCTGCCCCCACACCATAAGACGCGCCTGTGACGATTGCGACTTGCTTAGCCAATGTCATGCCCTCACGGGTTGAAGATGGAAACCCATTCGTCGCGATATTTCATCAATTGCTGGGCGGACATTTTCTCCCAGTCAACCTTGATGATTTTCAGCGACGCGAAATTGGGTGCGATATCGGGGATCGGTGATTGAAAACCGGCGCGCGCGGAAATCAAAGCTTCCTTGTCCGCCAGAATTTTCTGACCTGCATCAGACAGAATAAAATCCATCCAGAGCTTGGCCGCATTGGGGTGCGGCGCCTTGGCGAGAATGAAGGTCAATTGCGGCAAGAAGGTAAAACCTTCTTCCGGATAGAGGATCCTCAGCTTGGCGCCCTTCTGATTTGACTGGTGCACGCGCGAAGGATTGCCCCCAAAAGCCATCACGTCTTGGCCGGTGAGAATACGCTGCGCGGATTGCTCGGAGCGACCCACAAAGGTCGGCTTTTTCTTCGCCATTTCCTTGAAGAAATCGACATCCAAAACCTGACGCAAGCCTGCATAGGTCGTCAGATGCGATTCTGATTGCACCACATCGCCAATCGAGAAACGACCGGGCGTCGAGGCAGCAAGCGCTTCTTTGTAGCTCTTGCCTTTAAAGTCGAGAATTTCGGTGTTCCAGATCGGGATCTGCGCATAACCACCGTTCAGAACAAAAAAGCCATCAATGCCGAGGCCCTGTTTGATCGCATCCTGATAGAAAGCATATTGCTTCGACTTGTAATTCATAAAGGCGCCGGTCTTCTGACGCTCGAATGTCCATGTCGGCGAACCAATAGCTGCCACATCGAAGGTAATGCGATTGGCTGCGAGCTCTTGTTCCACGCGCGTGATCATCGCGCCACTGGTGAGCAGTGTGTAATTCACCGGAAACGACGTGGGCAATCCGTAATAAGTGCGGAAAGCTGCCACCAGCACATCATTGGTGGTCGGCTGAATGATCGTGTCAGAATAATTGAGCGAGCCTTCTTTTTTGGCCGCTTCAATCATCTGCATCAATTCGGATCGATCCGTATCCGACAGGCCTTTGGCTGCCGGAATCTCTTGCGCCATGACCTGAACGGCCGAAAGCATCAGAGCAAAAGAAGCACTCAGGGCGTGACGCACGAATGTCATTTCTGCCTCCCCTATCAATCATTGAGCCGGAAAAGATTTCCGGCTTTGATCCTCACATGAACCTGATCGCCCGGCGAAAAATGCCCCTGTCCATCCAACACACGGATCGAGACGCCTTCCGCCAGATCAATAGCATATTCATCCACAAGGCCTTGGAACGAGCGCGTGGCAATGCGACCCGGCACAACGAGATCACCATTCTGCGCCGCGCTATCTGTGACAGATGACAGATGCGCATGTTCGCGCTGGAAGGCGATGAATTTCGTGCCCGTCATGCCGGGCAGCTTGTCCGCTTCAATGACATTGAGACCAAAGAAGAGCGCCGCAAAAGAAGTGCGGTGGTTCATGAAGACATCACGCGCCAGACCTGATGTATCAATGCGTCCTGCGTTCATGAGGATGATGGTCTCCGCCAGACCCAGCGCTTCACCCTGATCATGCGTGACATAAAGCGCGGTAAAACCGAGCTTGTCTTGCAAAGCTTTTAATTCAAGTCGCATATGCTCGCGCAAAGCGGCATCGAGATTGGACAAGGCTTCATCAAACAAGACGAGTGCAGGCTTATGAACAAGCGCACGCGCCAGTGCGACGCGCTGTTGCTGGCCGCCTGATAATTGCGTCGCCGAGCGCTGCGCATATTGGCCAAGCCCGACAATCTCCAGAATTTCCATAGCCCGCGCGCGGCGCTCCTCCTTCGAGATGCCGCGTACACGCAAAGGAAACTCGACATTTTCGACAACCGACATATGCGGCCAGACCGCATAGGATTGAAACACGACGCCGAGCCCGCGCTCTTCCGGATTGAGATTGATGCCCTTGGCACTGTCGAACACGACTTTGCCGGCAATCGAAATGAAACCGCTTTCGGGCGTTTCCAATCCGGCCAGACAGCGCAGCATGGTGGTTTTGCCACAGCCAGACGGGCCCAAGAGCGCGAGCGTTCCACCCTCGCGCACCGAGAACGACAAAGCATCCAAAGCTGTGAAGTCGCCGAATTTCTTCGTCACACCTGAAATGGTGACGAAACTTTCCGGCTGTCCCTGCCCTTGCACGCGCATCCCCCTTGTTTTGGCAAAGCCTATTGGACCACGGGCGCCCGGGTCAATCTGAAGAGTGAGAAGCCGATCAACAGCAGCACCAGCTGGATGAGAGCAAGGGCTGCAACATAACCGACCGAATTTTCCGACAGGAGGAGCATGGCGATGGAGATCGTTTCCGTGCCACTGGCATAGAGCAGAATACTCGCGCCCAGCTCCCGAATGAAAATGATGAAGAGCATGATCCAAGCCGCGATCAGCGCCGGGCGCAGGAGCGGCAGCAAGATGATCCGCATGGTCTGCCCCCAAGAGGCCCCATTGGCGCGCGCGCTTTCTTCAAGCTCCGGATGAATGGCTGATAACATCGCCGTGATCGTGCGCGTTGCAAAGGGAAAGAAGCGCGCAATATAGGCAATGAGCAGAATGGCGAGCGTGCCATAGAGCGGGGTGCGGATCGCAAAAATCAGGAAGAAAAGCGAAAGCACAATACCCGGAATGCCAAGCGGCAAGGCCAAAAGCGCGTCTACAAAGCTTTTGAACGCGGAGCGCACGCGCACCAGATAATAGCTCTGCAGGCCGGAGATCATCACGCCGATGGTTGCGCCCGTCACAGCCAGAAAGAGCGAATTCATGATCGCTTGGCGCGTGAGGCTATATTCAAAGAGCACATAGTTGAAATTGGCGAGCGTCGCATTGGCGGGATTAAACTTGCCAGTCCAAAGCGGTGACAAAGCCACAAGAATGAGCGCCAGCACAGGCAGAACAACGCTGGTCATGAGAAAGATGATCTCGATGGTCAGCGCGATGATTTTTCCAGAGCGGCGCAATTCAATCACGCGCGGCTTATAGCCTTTGCCCGACACAATCTCGTAGCGACGTTTGGCCAGATGCGCGCGCTGCCACAAAGTCAAAGCCACCGTCACGGCCGTGATGAAAATACCGAAGGCAGCCGCACGACCCAAATCGCTTGGATAGCGCACCAGCGCAAAGACTTCTGTCGGCATGGTGCGGATGCCTTTGGTCGCAGTGAGTGCGAGCGGCACATCGAACAGGCCGGCACTGGTGACAAAGACAATCAAGGCTGCAGAGAGAAGCCCCGGCTGCAAAAGCGGCAAAGTGATCAGCCGCACCGTTGTCCAGAAACCTGCGCCATGCACGCGCGCGGCATCTTCAAAAGCCGCATCCATGCGCTGCAAAGGCGAAATGACGAAAAGATAAACATAGGGCGTGTAGAAGAGCGAGAGAATCCAGATCACGCCCGCCAGCGAATAAATATTCGGGCCTTCGACGGGGCCACCAAAAAGCGTGGCAGTCGTGGTTTGCATCAGGCCGCTGTAAGGCGCGACGAGAAAAATCCAGCCGATCGCGCCGACATAGGGCGAGAAGAAGAAGGGAATGAGATTGAGCGTTTTGAAAATCTCACGTCCCGGCACATTGGTGCGGCTGACAATCCACGCAAGCGACGTGCCCAGCACCAGCGAGATGCTCATCGCGCCCGTGCCGCAAATCAGAGAATTGATTGCTGCTGTCTGTATGCGCCGGTCCGTGAAGAGCCAGGCGTAGTTGGCGAGCGAGACTTGCGGATCATCAGCCACCCAAAGCAAGAGCGAGCGCACAAGGCCCGCCATAAACGGGCCGATGATCAGCAAAATACCCATGGACACACCAAGGAGCGGCAGAGACTTTTGCCAAGTCCACCCGCTTTTTTCCTTGCTCTGCGTGCCCGCCTGCATGCGCGCCGTCCTTAGCCTGCATCCGCTGGCATGTCGGGATAATCACGAGTCGGTGCACGCGGCGGCTCGGCCCAACGCGGCATGGCCAGACAGCGATCTAGCCAACGGCGGATGCCCGGAAACTCATCATGCGGAATGCCAGCTTCGGGTGAGTTCAACACATAAGGAAAGCAGGCAATATCAGCGATGGTGATGTGGTCACCCGACAGCCAATCCTGTTTCGACAGACGTGTCTCCATCGTGTTCATCGCACCGCGACCGAACTTCTGGTACTCGGGCAAGTTGGAGCCATTGCCGATCACCCAGCGGTCACGCATCACGCCACGACGGCCATATTGAAGACCGAAGTGGATCTCGCAATGAGCCAGCGCGATCCAGTGCATGACATCCGCCATCTTATCAGCTTCCAGCGGCAGCCAATCGGTGCGGTTCATCTTGCGCGCGAGATAGACCATGCAAGCGGTCGAATCCCAGAAGCGGTTCTCGCCATCTTCCAGCACAGGCACTTGCCCGCGCGGATTGATGTTGGCGATAAACTCCCTCTTCTTGTGCTCCCAAGTGAGAAGGTCGACATAGACCTTCTCATAGGGAATTTCGAGCTGCTCAAGTAGAATGCGCACTTTCCAGCTATTGCCGGATTCCATGCCTGTGTAGAGCCGCATCATGGGATCGCCTCGCCTTACCAGCCGCGTTTTTCAGTCGCGAGCGCCTTCACTTTTGTGAGCTCATGGGCAATCTCGTCAATCACCACGCCATCCATGATGGGGAGTGGCGGACGCGCCTGACCGCAATCGCGCGCCATAAGTTTGGCGCCGACCTTGAGGCCTGCTGCGCCGTGCTTATCGAACAAGCGATACAGGAAGGCTGCATCGACCTGCAGATCATGCGCTTCTTTGTATTTCTCTTTGCACACATGCTCATAAAGCTTCTTCATGAGCTGCGGCGCGACAATGGCGGTGGGCGCCAAAAAGCCGGTTGCCCCTGTTGCATGCGCCGAGATCATATATTCCGTGCCGGCAACCAGCTGGAAATCCGGCTTCACGCGTGAAGCGTCGGCGATGACCTCGATCATGAACTGCCAGTCCATCGACACATCAATGAGGCCCGCAACATGTGAAGACTTTGCAATCAGCGCCATGACGACGGGCGTCTTGATCTTCACATTGTTCATCTCGTGCGGTGAATTGTAGAGATAGGTCGGCAGCGAAGCCGCTTCTGCAATAGCCGCAAAATGTTCGATCAACATGGAATCTGGCGGCGTCCAGTAATAAGGAACGCTCGCCATAACAGCCGCCGCACCAGCGGCTTTTGCATGTTGGGCGAGATCAACCGCAATGCCTGTGCCCGCTTCGCTGACATTGGCAATGACAGGCACGCGGCCTGCAGCTTTCTTGATCGCGCGTTCAAGCAACGCTTTGCGCTCGGCAACCGGCAGGCTGACGCTCTCACCAGCATGGGTCGGGATCGCCAGACCTTCCGCACCCTGCGCAATGTGGAAGTCGATTGCCTTATCAGAAGTCTCGAAATCAATCTTGCCGTTGACGAAAGGCGTGAGCGGCGCATGGACGAGGCCAAAATGGAACTTGGTCATGTTTTTATCCCCTTCTCTTCCGCTCACCAGCCGTGGGGTTCGGTGTCGAGAATGCCGAGTTCGGCGAGCGTCTTCTCGATATGCTTGATGCGTTCAGGGCTTGCTGTGGGCAGCGGCGCGCGGGTGGGGCCAACATTGCGGCCCATGATCTGCATGCCACCCTTGAGCGAAGACGGATATTGATCGCGGAACAAATGCCAGAGCTGCGAGAGCTTATATTGCAGCTCGCGCGCCAGCTTCCAGTTCCCGCTCTCGCAAGCCGCAAAGAGATTATTGACAAGGTTCGGGCAGATGGCGCCC
The DNA here is from genome assembly GCA_947452455.1 of Beijerinckiaceae bacterium. Taxonomy (GTDB): domain Bacteria; phylum Pseudomonadota; class Alphaproteobacteria; order Rhizobiales; family Beijerinckiaceae; genus Terripilifer. The sequence continues at coordinate 126,710 of CANGBX010000007.1, read as the reverse complement.
GCCGATGAATAAGAGCCCTTGCCGCCCAAGCAGACGGAGGGAAGCAAATATTCAACGCCAGCGATCATCGCAAAATCCGGACGCATCGGCAGAGCAACGCGCAGGATTTCGAAGAAGCGTTCGGAATTGAAACTCGCATCCTTCATGCCGATCAGGTTCGGCAGCTTTTCGAGAAGGCGTTCCGTCAATTCTGCCGTGAACTCGATGCCATCGAGATAATCAGGCGAATTATAAGCAATCAACGGCATGTCGAAGGTCGTGCCGAGATTGACGAAGTGATTGTAAATCGACTCGAGCGGGTATTTCCAGAAATAGGGCGTGATCGCGATGATCGCATCCGCACCAGACTTTTGCGCGTGACGCGCGAGCTCATAAGTGTCTTCCAGCGCCAGTGCTGAGACGTGAATGGAAATCGGCACGCGCTTATTGACGGTTTTGATCGCAACTTCGGCCATGGCCTTGCGCTCGGAAATCGTCAGATTGTGTGACTCGCCCTTATGGTGGGGCCATGAAATCGCTGTCGCGCCGGTGCGGACATGGAAATCGACCATTTTTTCAAATGTCGCGAGGTCCGGGCTGAAATCTTCTTTCAGCGGGGTGATCGGACTTTGCATCACGCCTTTTAGGACGAGGGACATAGCGGCTCCTGCATCTCATGCCTACGTGCGGGGACATGCGGTTGCCTAGCCTACCTGAGACCAGAGCCACTCCTCCCTATGGCCGGAGAATCGTCCGGCCCGCCTTTCGGCTTCTTCTTGTGACCCAAGCCTAGACCCAAGGGAGTGGATTTGTCCCCGACCCTGTGCTCAAATGAGTTTCAATGTTGAAGTTGATAATCGGGTCGCGCCTATGGATCGCCTGCACGGGCTTTTGATGTTTCTCAACGTGGTCGAGACGCGCTCTTTCTCGGCCACCGCGCGGGCCATGGGGGTCACGACATCGGCGGTCTCGGCCACCATCATCCGGCTCGAGCAAAAGCTCTCGGTGCGGCTCCTCAATCGCACCACACGTTCCGTCTCACCCACTCCGGAGGGGCTTGATTTCTACGAGCGCTGCAAACGCATTGTGGCCGATCTCGAACAGGCAGAACTGGCCGTCTCGCGCAGTGGCAAAACGCCATCGGGCTCGCTGCGCTTTGCCGTGCCCTCGGCGCTGGGGCGCATGTGGGTCATTCCGCGTCTTGCGCGCTTCACTGCCGCCTATCCGGCCATTTCCGTTGAAGTGGTGCTGGATGATTTTATCTCTGGTTTAGCGAGCGAAAACATTGATGCGGCGATACAGGTCGGAGACATTCCCTCCTCCAGCCTGACAGTCAGAAAACTGGCATCGGTGGACTATGTGCTGGTGGCCTCACCCCGTTATATCGAGACGAAAGGCATGCCTTTGAGCGCCGCAGATCTCGCACATCACCAATGCATCACTTATCGCCGCCCCCGCAACGGACAGGTCCGCAAATGGCAGCTGAATGATGCTGTCGCCAAGACCAATATTCCCGAGACCGCCTATATGACATTTAACAGCGGCGACGGGTTGATTGCAGCGGCGACAAGCGGTTTGGGCATCGTGCAAGTCGGTCGCTATTACGCCCAACCGCTGCTCGATTCAGGCTTGCTGATCGAGATCATGCCGCAGACGCGAACCCATGCTTACGACATTGCCGTAGTCTTCCGGCAGACCAAGCGCATGCCGCCAAGGCTGCGGGTCTTTGTCAATTTTCTGGTTGACATATTTGCCCCGCCCCCGTGGGATAATGGAAAGACGGGCACGGGACGCCGAAGCCGCGCTTAACGCGAGCTCCTCCCTTGTCTTGCAGGGAGGAATGCATGTTGAAGGCCGCGATTGTCGGGCTTGGCTGGTGGGGGCAAACGCTGGCCCGCGTGATGCAAGGCAGCTCTGTCATCACCCCTGTTCTGGGCATTGACCCCAATGACAAAGCGCGCGCTGCAGCTGAAACACTTGGCCTGCGCACAAGCACCCGTTTCGAAGATGCACTGGAAGCCGCGGATGTTCAGGCTATCATTCTCTGCACACCGCACAAGCAACATGCGGCCCAAATCATTGCCGCGGCCGCTGCTGGCAAACATGTCTTTTGCGAAAAGCCGCTGTGCACAGACCCCGATGAAGCAGAAACCGCTTTTGCTGCCATCGCAAAAGCTGGTGTCACTCTAGGCATTGGCCATGAGCGGCGATTTGAGCCTGCCATTGTTGAGATGCGCGAACGTGCACAGCGCGGCGAATTCGGCACGTTGCTGGCCATTGAAGGCAATTTCAGTCAGGACAAATTCCTGAAACTACCCGCTGATAATTGGCGCCTCTCGCCTGTGCATGCACCTGTCGGGCCGCTATCGGCGACAGGCATTCATCTCGTTGATCTGTCGATCTCGCTTCTGGGCAAGCCTGTTGAAACTTGGGCGCGTCTTGCAACACGCGCGACCCATTTCGGCAATGGCGATACTTTGTCCGTAACACTCGGGTTTGAAAGCGGCGCGACAGCCTCCATCACCGCCATTCTCACAACACCCTTTGCCGGACGCTTTGCTGTTTATGGTTCGCAAGGCTGGATGGAAGTGCGCGACCGCACCCATCCCGAAAATCCGACAGGCTGGGATGTCACACGCGTGATGCGCGATGCCGAGCCACAAACACGCTTTGATGCACCCCATATGGCTGTGCGTGACAATCTCGAAGCCTTTGCGCGTGCCGCACAAGGTGGCGCTGCCTATCCCGTGACGATTGAAAAAATGCGCGCCAATGTGCGCGCTTTTGCTGCCATCTCCCGCTCCGCCCTTTCGGGCCGCATTGAAAAAGTCTGAAGGTTTTGAATATGGAACTCGGTTTCTTCACCATGCCAATCCATCCGATCAACAAGGATTGGCGCCAATGTCTGCGCGAAGACCGCGAGGCTTTTATTCTGGCTGATGAACTCGGCTATACCGAAGGCTATGTCGGCGAACATGTCACCGACAAGGCCGAAAACATCACCTCTTGTATGATCTTCATGGCGACGCTCGCTGAGGCCACCAAGCGCATCAAGCTTGGCACCGGCACGGTGAACATGCCCAATGCGCATCCCGCAGCCGTGGCTTCGCAGATCGCCATGCTGGACCATTTGCTTGATGGCCGCTTGCTGTTTGGGATTTCGCCGGGCGGGCTTTTGTCGGACGCGGAAGTCTTCGGCAATCTCGACAAAAACAGAAATGAAATGTTTCTCGAAGCCATCAATGCTGTGCTGGCGATCTGGGAAGGTGAGCCGCCTTACAATCTCGAAGGCAAGCACTGGAAGATTTCGACCGAGCGCACTTTGTTCCCAGAAATTGGTCAGGGCTTTATTGCCAAGCCGCTGCAGCGACCGCATCCGCCCATCGTGGTGACAGCTGTTGCGCCCTTTTCAAAAGGCGTGACGGAAGCAGCTGTACGCGGCTGGGATCCGATTTCGGCGAATTTTCTCATGCCGCAATGGGTGAAAAGCCATTGGCCGAAATATGTGGAGGGCTGCGAGCGCGGCGGCCGCGTGGCCGATCCTGCCAATTGGCGCGTAGCCAAAAGCGTCTTCGTGGCCAAGGATCGCGCGACCGCAAAAGCCTATGCCACAGACCCCAATGGCCCCTACCACTTCTATTATAAATCGCTCTACACCAAGCTCGCCAAAAACGGGCGCATCGAATTGTTCAAGACGCACCGCGACCAGCCAGATTCCGAAGTGACGCTGGATTTTGTCTGCGACAAGCTCATTATTTACGGCACTGCGGATGAAGTGGCCGACAAGATTCTGGCCTTCCAGGAAGAGACCGGCCCCTTCGGAAAGCTGCTTTACGCAGGCAAGGATTGGACGGATTATGAACTTGGTCGCCAATCCATGATCCTCATGGCCGAACAGGTTCTCCCGCGCATCAATGCGCAGATGAAAGGCTAACAAAGCACATGGCTCGCATTCCATATGCCCAGCCCGATACGCCCGAGCGTAAGGCCATTGCCGAGCGTATCATCCGCGAACGCGGCTCGCTCCTGCATCTGTATAAAATGCTGCTCAATAGCGCGCCTGTGGCTGAAGGCTGGCTGACTTATCTCACGGCCATTCGCCAGAAGTGCAAACTCAAAGGCGACATGCGCGAAATGGTCATCATGCGCGTCGCCTTCGTCAATGGCGCAAGCTATGAGGCCGATCAACATGCGCCCATCGCCTTGCGCGAAGGCCTGACACAGGCGCAGGTCGATGCTCTGCATGATTGGGAACCCGCCACCTGCTTCACAGATGTCCAGCGCGCCGTGCTCGCCTATTGCGACACGATGACGAAGAAGATTCAGGTGCCCGACGACATTTACAATGGTGTCGCCAAATTCTTCGATGCCGAACAAATGGTCGAACTCACCGCGACCATCGCTGCCTATAATATGGTCTCGCGTTTTCTTGAGGCCTTGCAGGTTCACTCGCACGACAATCATTGAGAGGCACAAGCCTCTCAATTCTAAACAAGAAGAAGAGCCGCAAAGGCCGCTTCACATGGAGGAGATCAACATGATGCGACAGATTCTTGGCGCATGTGCAGCCCTGGGGTTCAGTGCTTTGGCCATTCCGGCACAGGCACAAACAGATGCAGCCGCTTTCTACAAAGGCAAAAACGTCACAATCATCGCGGGCTCCGCTTCAGGCGGCGGCGTTGATCTTTATGCCCGCCTGATTGGTCGGCATTTGCAAAAGCATATTCCAGGCAACCCGAATATTGTGGTGCAGAATATGCCGGGCGCTGGCTCTCTGGCTGCAGCCCATCACCTCTATACGGTCGCCCCGAAAGACGGCACATCCATTGCTGCCGTTCCTGCGCCCGCACTCTTCGATCCGCTGATGGCGGGTGAAGATCTTGCCAAATATGATCCGCGCAAATTTAATTACATGGGCAATGCCAATGCCGACACGCTCGTCTGCGTTGTGCGCAAAGATGCGCCGGTGCAAAGCTACAAAGAGCTGTTCGACAAGGAACTTGTTGTCGGCGGCTCGGGCCCGGGCTCGGCACTCTGGTATTATCCGACCATGGAAAAATATGTGCTCGGCGTGAAGTTCAAAATGATCGCCGGCTATAAAGGCTCGAATGAATTGTCGTTGGCCCTTCAGCGCAATGAGATCCAAGGTGTCTGCGGTATTTTCTGGTCAAGCGCACGCCAGCAATATCCCGGCCTGATGACGCCGAACGCGGACTTCAAAGTCATCGCCCAGCATGACACACGCTCGATCCCCGCTCTAAAAGCAGCGGGCGTTCCTGTGACGATTGATTTCGCCAAGACCGAACAGCAGAAGCTCGCGCTTAGCGCCTTTCTGTCACAAGGCTCGATCAGCCGCCCCTTTATTCTCCCACCGGGCGTAGCTGCAGAGCGCGTCGCCTTGCTGCGCAAATCCTTTGATGGCGTGATGAAAGATCCCGAATTGATCGCAGAAGCGCAGAAGTCAGGCCTCGATATTGACAGCGAAACGGGCGACGAGGTGCAAAAGCAAGTCGACAAGATTTATGCGACGCCAACCAGCGTTCTGGAATTTCTGCGCAAGGGCGCAACGCCCTAAGACGCACATCACATCAAAAGAAAAGCCGCCCAAACGGGCGGCTTTTTATTGCGCGTGAAAATGATCAGTCGACGAGGTCGCGAGGCACAGCGACCATGCCCTTCATCAGGCAACGCGACGTGCGATAAACGCCTGCACTATCTGCCACCCATTGACCATTTTCTTGGCGCACATCCGCGCCATAGGTGAGCAGACCTGATGGATTGCCGATGCGGATCGGCTGGCCATCCGTGATCTTGCGCGACATTTGATGGGGCAAAGTCCCCTCAATACGGCACGCAACCGCCAAGCAGAGACCACTCGACAAAGGCACTGCCCGATGCGGCTGCTCGACCGAGATCATGCGCGTTGAAATTTCATAATCATCGCTAAGCGCCGCCTTGTCCAAAGCCACATAGGCCTGTGGTTCAGCGACAACGCCGATGCGCGGGCCGGTGAGCGTCACCTTATCTTCACTGGCTGCCAGACCCATTTTCACGCCAGCCTTGCGGCGCAAATGTTCAAGGGTCGCCATGAGCTCGCCATTGGCCTGAATGTCGTCAGGTGCCTCGGTGCCCGTAAGCCCCAGATCACGTGCGCGCAAAAAGGCGTTGGGATGGCTCGCATCCACAAGCGATACATCGATGAGCTGGCCATTGGGCAGCGGCAATTGATCCACCACCTGTCCAGTCGGCAAAAGCTTGCCTGTTGCCGCACCACCCGGTTTCACAAAGTCGAGGCGCACGGGCGCAGCCTTGCCCGCCACACCTGCAATCTCCATATCGCCATCAATCGCTGCCATGCCATTTTCAACACGGAAGCGCGCGTGGATGATCTTCTTCGTATTGGTTTGGTGAAATCGCACGGTCACTTCGCCATCGGGCATTTTCACCAGCCCCATATCCACAGCATAGGGGCCGATAACGGAAGAGAGATTTCCGCAATTGCCGGTCCAATCGACAATCGGCTTGTCGATGGCAAGCTGGATGAATGTGTAATCAACATCCGCATCCGGATGCGTGGGCGGCCCGATGATCACAGCCTTTGACAGGGAAGACGTGCCGCCCCCCATGCCATTCAGCTGACGACCATAGGGATCGGGCGTTCCCATGACAGCAAGCAAGATCGGATCAATCTTTTCACGCGCAGTGGGCAGATCTTTCGACAGAAAGAACACGCCCTTGCTGGTGCCACCGCGCCAGAATGTTGCCGGAATCCAAGCCTGATTCATTCACCCTCTCCCAGAAAACCGAACGTCTTTGACTTACTCGACCGTCAGCTTGGCGTCTTTGATAATCGGTGCCCAGAGGTTTGAATCTTTCTGGATGCGATCACGCAAATCCTTCGGGCCTTTGGCAATCGAGAATGTGTAATTGGGTGCCAGGAATTGCTTTTCAAAAGCCGGATCACTGAAAATCTCTTGCGTGGCGCGCGAGAGTTTTTCCACCACATCAGCCGGCGTGCCCTTGGGCGCAAAGAGCGCATACCAAGAACCCGCTTCAAAGCCCGGCAATGTTTCTGCGATCACGGGAACATTGGGGAATTTTTCTAGCCGCTGAGGTGCTCCAAAAGCCAGCACTTTGAATTTGCCGACTTCCCAATTGCCGGCGATCAGCCCGATTGAAACCGTCATGGCTTTGATGTGATTGCCCAAGAGATCATTAATGGCTGGCGAAGCGCCGCTGTAATGCACGGGTGTGAATTTGCCGGGTGTGTTCTTCTCAAAATAGAGAAAATTCAAATGGCCTGACGTGCCCGCCCCAAACGTGCCGTAGAAAACGCTGGTCGGATTCGACTTGGCATAATCAACGAATTCACCAAAAGACTTGGCCGGGAAATCAGGCGGCACCACCAAAGCATGCGGGCTGATACCAAGGCCCGACACGGGCTCGAAATCGCTAGGCTCATATTTCAGCTTGTTCGACATATGCGGAACAGTCGTGAAGGTTGAATCGGCAGTCACGAGAAGCGTGTAGCCATCCGCCGTAGAGCGGGCGACCGATTCCGTCCCCAAAATGCTGTTTGCACCGGGACGATTGACGACGATAAAACGCTGCCCCGTCTTTTCGGCAAATTTCTCAGCCCAAGCGCGCGCCAAAATATCGGTAACACCACCAGCTGCGAAGGGCACAATGATCTGTCCGGGCTTATTCGGATAATTTTGCGCCACAGCCGGAGCCGCTACGCAGAGCGACAGACCCAATGACAGTGCAAGGCCAAACAGACGCATGAGCTCCTCCCTTTTATTTTATGACGCAAACTCTCACCGGAGCTGCGCATGAATATTTCTAATGCTTCTTCCAAACCGAACAAATGGTTTCAGTTTTTTCGACAGGAGTCGTCCAGCCTTTCATAAAGGCCATAGAGCGATCTTGCGCTTCTTGCGAATAAGCGCCACAGGCATCTTCAGCGACCACGGCATAAATACCGAGCGCGGCTGCATGACGACAGGTGAATTCCACACCAATGTCGGTTGCCACACCACCAATGACAATCGTGTCGCGATCCATCGCCTTCATGCGCGCCGCCAAAGGCGTATCGACAAAGAAAGACGGCTGGCTTTTTTCAATGATCAAGTGGTGATCAGCCGGACCAAAGCCGTCAATATAATCGGTCTCTTCCATACCGCGCTGCATGGCGGGCTTCAGCTTGGAAGGATGATCGACCTTCTGCTTGCGCATCAGCCACAGCATGAAGGGACCGACCGTCATATCAAAAGGCGGCGCAATATGGCGGCTCCAGATCACCGGGATTTTGAGCCGATCGGCTTCAGCCACCAACAGCCGTGCATGTTCGACAATGGATTTGGCATCAGGCGCCTTGCCCGCAAGACCTTTTTGCATGTCCCACATGATGAGGACCGTGCGCTGCGGGTCCAAAAAATCAGCCAATTTAAGCGGGATGGGATGCATCAAACCAAATCCGTTCTCTTCAATTCGGGCCTGCCCATACCGAGCCCGGCACGTAGACTTCACCCGCCATCAAGCGGCGCGCATGGCGCACGAGTGTTGCCTGTTCCACTTCGACTTCGCCATTCTTGTCGTTGATTTTTGCATCCACGTAAATCTTGCCCTGCGGATGTTCAATGGCAATGTGATTGAGGCCGGCCGCATCGGGTGCCAGAGTGGCATATTGATGGGCTACTGTTCCTGGCACACAGCAAGCGGTTGCCAGACAGGTAGCCCCCGTCACCGCATAGGCGGTGGCAATGGCATGGGGCATGAAATAGCGCGAGGCAATCGTGCCGCCATCCTTGGCCTTGGCGACGATGGAGATTTTCGGGATGACGCGCTTGGAGACATCACCAAATCCCATGCGTTGACCCGCGATCAAGCGAATGGCTTCAAGCTTGCCGAGAAGATCGCGGTTGGTATCAAGCTCAATCTTGCCTTCATAACCGGTCACACCCACCTGTTCAGCGGGCACGAAGACAACGGGCATCGCCATGTCGACACAGGACACCATCACGCCGTTGATTTCTTCGGCACGCTGACCTGTTGGGAAAAGCTTTCCCGTTTTACCACCCACCATGCGGCGGAAATCGAGCCGGATCGGGGCATAGGAATCATTGACGCCATCAATGCTATGCGCGCCTTCATAATCAACGCGACCACCCGGTGTCTGCACCACGGCTTCGACCAGCGAATTGGTGTTCACGTCAAAAATGCGCACACGTGTTTCACCGTCTTGCGCTTTGACAAGACCTTCATCAATGGCAAAGGGACCAACACCGGTCAGAATATTCCCGCAAGAGGGGGACGTATCAACTTCAGCGCGATCAACCCAGACCTGTGTGAAGAGATAATCGACATCCGCATCGGGGCGCGTTGATTTGCGGATGACAGCCACTTTGCTTGTCACCGGATCAGAGCCACCAATGCCGTCGATCTGGCGCACATGCGGACTGCCCATCACACGCAGCAGGACTTGCTTGCGGGTTTCCATATCTGCGGGCAGATCTTCATCTCTGAAGAAAGGCCCCCTCGACGTGCCACCCCGCATGAGGACGCAGCGGATTGCCGTTTGCATATCAATTCCTCCCAGTGCAGCCGTTTCCGGCGCTCAATTTGTGTAAAGATTGCCGTCTTCGACAACACGGCGCCATGTGTCGCGCTCTTTTTCGAGCACTTTGGCAAATTCATCCGGCGTGCCGCGATAGGGTGTTGCACCCTCTTCTGCAAAGCGCTTGACCATCGCAGGTGAAGCCGCCGCATCATTCACCGCTTTGTTGATCTGCGCGACCAAATCAGGCGCCATATTGGGCGGACCGACAATGCCCCAGAGTGTATACATGCCACCGCCCGCCACACCGCTTTCAGCCAAAGTCGGTGCATTGGGGAAGAGCGGCGAGCGCTCATCACTCGTCACAGCCAAAAGGTTCAGCGTCTTTTCCTGCACATGGCTCGCCACAACCGGAACCGTGGTGATGAAGAGATCAGCACGACCAGCCACCAGATCCATCAAGGCCGGACCACTGCCCGAATAAGGCACGTGCGTCATGGTGATGCCTGCGCGCTTCATGAACAGCTCTGTCGAGAGATGCAGAATACTCCCCACACCTGACGAGACAAAGTTCAGAGAACCGGGCTTGTCTTTGGAGCGCCCAACAACATCTTTCACCGAGTTCAAACGCGAGTCATTGCTGGCGACCACCAGAAAAGGCCCACGGCCAATCATGGCAATGGCCGTGAAATCTTTGGCAATATTATAGGGCTCTTGCTTGCGCACAGCCGCTGTCGTGACAACAGAGGAACTGACAAACATCAATGTCTGACCATTGGGTGCAGCCGCTGCGGTGTTTTTGGCAGCGATGAGACCACCCGCGCCACTGCGATTGTCGATGATGACATTGGCTTTGATCGTATCAATCAATTGGCGGCCTAATTCGCGGGCAATAATGTCATTGCCGCCACCGGGCGCGAAGGGAACGATGATCGTGACTGGTCGTTCTTGGGCTTGCACTTGGGTCGCGAAGGCCGAGACCCCCAAAAGCAAAGCAGCGGCACAGGAAGCCAAAATACGGCGCGAAACCATCGGATGTCCCTCCCTTTTAGCCCGCTCACGACCAGCCGAAACCGACCACCCCAAGCGGACCCTTTTTTGTCTGCATCAAAGCTAGAAGGGGGCGGCCCCTCAAGCCTATTCAAAACTCAGCCATCCTCATAGCATTTGCGAAGGTCTCAAACGACAACACGCCCAAAGGGGCGTGTTGCATTGCGAAAAACCGGATGATTTTGACTGACCAAGGGCTGCCCTAACTGCCATAGAGGAATTTGGGCAGCCAGAGCGTCAAATCAGGCCAGAAATACATGATCACCATGCACAAAATGACGATCAGCATATAGGGCATCATGCCGGCAAAGATCTGGTTCAATGTGACATGGGGTGGCGAGACGCCTTTCAAATAGAAAGCCGACATGGCAACAGGCGGTGACAAGAAAGCCGCTTGTAGATTCACAAAGACCAAAACACCCCAAAGAATGGGATCAATGCCGAAATGCTTCAGCATCGGCAGGAAAATGGGCACGAAAATCACGATGATCTCCGTCCATTCCAGCGGCCAGCCCAGAACGAAAATGATCGCCTGGGACAGGATCATGAATTGGATGGGCGTGAGATCAAGCGACAGCACCCATCTTTCAAGCAAAGCCTGACCGCCCAGAATGGCAAAGACACCCGAAAAAAGTGCCGAGCCCACAAAGAGCCAGCAAACCATGGAGGTTGTCTTCGCCGTGAGGAAAACAGCCTCTTTCGTCTTTTTCCAGTCAAGCGTGCGCGCGTGGAAGGCAAGCAGGAAAGCACCTGCTGCACCAACAGCTGCTGATTCAGTCGCCGTGGTAATTCCAAACAGGATCACGACGAGAACAACCACTGTCAAAATGGTGAGCGGCATAACAGAGTCCGTCACCATGCGAATGACTTCCAGCTTCTCGCTGCCCATCCGCTTGTAATAGCGCGTCATCATGACACCGGCGGCAACCGCCAGCGCTCCGAACCACCAGTAAAAGCCAGCAGGAATCCCGCCTGCTGTAGATTCCTCAGGTGTAATGTCGACCGAGCCTAATTGCTGCAATTCGGGCGGTGCGACAAAGACTTCAGCCTGCTGGTGGATGACGACATACCACCACACCAATGCGAATGTGCCAGCCACAATTAAAAATGGCGTCAGCGCATAGAGCATTTGCTGCGCAAGATGACGATACCCAATCGGCTTGCCATCGGCTTCGATCATCCGCGCGGGAGCTGGATTCAACAACGCCTTGCAGAGCGCTATGAAAGAATTGGAACCATAGGCTTTTGCAAAAGGCCCCGACCATGACGGCAATGGCACCACCAATTGTTCTGCCGGCAATTGCGGTGCGATTTTGGGCTGCAACATGGCCCAACCGATCACGTAGACCAGATACAGAAAGGCCAGAAAGAAGCCGGGGAACATGCTCGCTGCATAAAGCTTTACAACCGATTGGCCAGCCACAGCGGCATAAACGATAATCATCACGGAGGGCGGGATAAGAATCCCCAATGTGCCACCAGCCGTGATCACGCCGGATGCCAATCGCACATCATATCCCGCACGCAACATGGGATTGAAAGCAATCACGCCCATCAGCACCACCACCGCGCCGACAAGCCCGCTTGCAATACCCCAGAAGGTGCAAACGATCAAAGTCGCCACCGCCAATGAGGCCGGTACATTTCGGAAGGCCAGCTGAATGGAATGGAACATTTTATCGACGAGCGCGCCGCGCTCCATCACATATCCCATCAGCACAAAGAGCGGGATGGAGATCAAAACATCATTGGTCATCGCACCGTAAGTGCGCTGAACCATAAGGTCGAAAATGCGGTTCTCAAAAAAGCTCTGCGATGGATCGTAAAAAGCTTTGAACCCAAACGCCATGCCAAGTCCCATCAGCGTGAAAGCTGTCGGGAAACCAAGCATGATGAAAACGACAATGAGGCCCAGCATCAGCAGGCCGAGTGCGGGATCACTCATTCACTTATCTCCAAAACCGCGCTGGCGGGCCGCTTCATCAATATGGGCGGCATTGGCAATGGCCATACGGCGGGCGTCATCATCAATGAATGTACTGGCGGCAAGCTGCTGCTCAACCACATCGATTTCGGCAACATCTTTCAGACGTGCCGGCCATTCGCCTGTCTTCAGGCAAACAACACAACGCACAATTTCAGCAAGCCCCTGCAACAAGACCAGCGCCCCCGCGATGGGAATGACGGTCTTGAACGGGTAGATGGGCGGACCATCTGCCGTCACTGCGGAATGTTCCAGAATACGCCATGAAGCGCCGGCATAAGTCGTACCCGCATAGACGAGCGCGGCAATGCCGGGAATGAAAAAGACCACATAGAGGATGAGGTCAAAAGCCGCCTGCGTCCGCGGTTTCATCGAGGAATAGAGAAAGTCGCCCCGTACATGGCCATTTTGCGCCAGCGTATAAGCGCCGCAGAGCATGAACAAAGAACCATAGAGCATGTTGGTCGCATCAAAAATCCATGCCGTTGGCATGTTGAGCAGATAGCGTTTGAACACTTCTGCGCAGACCAGCAGCATCAGCAAAACGACAAGCCATGCCGCGCCTTTACCAAACCATGTGCTGATCGCATCAATGCGATAGAGAAACTTCTGTGTTGTCATGCGGCTTGCTCCCCTCAGCAAGCAGGAGCCGCCTTTCGGGCGGCTCCTTTATTTTCAAAAGATAGATCGGTTTTTAAGTAAACTTGCGCGCTGCACCATTCGGACCAAAATAATGGTCATAGGCCATACGGCGCGGTGTAACCGTATCCTGCTCCCATTGAGCAACGCGTTTAGCAAAAGCCACCTGCGACTGAAGGACTTCCTTGAACAGCGGATTTTCAGCCGCCTTCTTGGTGACGATCTCGTCATAGATTTCGAGCTGCTTTTTCAAAATCGCATCCGGCGTTTTGAAGAAGCGGACCTTGTCTTTCGACTGCATCTCCAGATAGTCCTGTGAATAGCGATCAAACGCCTTCCACGACATATCAGCGCTCGACGCTTCAACAGCGCTTTCAATGATCATGCGCAGACGCGGCGACAGAGCATCGAACTTCGCCTTGTTGAACAGGAACTCAAACTGTTCAGCATTCTGGTGATAGGACTGCAACATACAGACCTTCGACACGTCGGGGAAGCCGAGCGCGCGATCAGATGAGGCATTGTTGAATTCAGCAGCATCCAACAGGCCACGGTCCATCGCCGAAACGATTTCACCACCTGGCAGCGCATTCACGGCTGCGCCCATCTGCTGGAACATATCGATCGAAATGCCCACCGTGCGGTATTTCAAGCCCTTCATATCTTCAAGCTTGGAGACCGGATTTTTAAACCAGCCCAGCGGCTGGCTTGGCATCGGGCCATAGACGAAGGAATAAACATTGGCATTAATGGAAGCGTAAAGCTTGGCCAGCAGCTCTTTGCCGCCGCCGTACTTATGCCAAGCGAGCAGCATATTGGCGTCCATTGAGAAGCCCGGACCCGAGCCCCACAGAGCCAAAGCATTCTGCTTGCCGTAGTGATAAACCATCACGCCATGGCCGGCATCGAGCGTGCCCGACGAAACAGCGTCAAGAAGGCCGAAAGCCGGAACAACGGCACCCGCCGGCAAGACTTCCATGCGCAAATCGCCGCCGGACATGTCGTTGATCTTCTTCGCCAGATCCTGGGCGAATTCGTGGAAAATATCTTTCGAAGGCCAGGTGCTCTGCAACCGCATGGTGATAGGGCCTTGCGCCTTCACGACAGCGGGGGCAGCAACCATGGCAACACCCGAGGCTGCGGCAGCCTTCAGAAATTTACGGCGGCCAGATGCGGATGTCTCGGCGCGCGTTTGATCATTCTCAGACATGCGTTTCCTCCTCATGATCGCCTTAAGGCGAATCTTTGTAGCCACCTTGATGCTGGCAGCTCCAATACGTGCATTAGAGAAGAGCGTAGCAGCGATTGCGAATACACGTCTTTGACAGCGGGATAAGGGGAGACATGGCCCCGCTTTGAAGGACCTCTTTAAAATCAAAGTGATAGAAAATCGGGCGATCAAGATGGCTCAAAAAACTTGATCGGAATCCAGCTAATCAAGAATCTGAGCTACTTCACGATCGTGTGAAACCCTACGTAAGTACAATCCGAAAGCATATGGAGAAGCGCCCACGACGCGACTGCGCAAGCGCTTTCCTCCGTCACCCTAGCGGCCTCACTCTAAATGCGCAGGAATGTCAAAACGCCTAAATGGGCTGGGAGCCAGCAACAGCCCTCCTGAAGTTCCCTCGATTGAAGCGGCCTGTATTCCGGCTCATGCACCTATTCTGGAGGCGGCATCAGCGACAACGCTCTTGAAATCGGGCTGGTAAGAGCACAAGCCCTTGTCATCCGCTCGTCACAAAAGACGTCCCTAAACAGAAGGATAACAACTTCTGGATCAAAGGGTGCCACATGTTTTCACGGACAGCTTTCCTCATTGGTCTCTTGGCTCTCACCCCTTTGGCAGCCTCGGCTCAGGGGGTTCAATTCATTGGAACCGGATATCTGGACGGCAAAGGCACTGATAAGTCCGGCCTGCCCGCGACCTTGCTGGAAGATGGCGTCTCGCCAATGAACGGCCTCAACGGCATTGGCTCGGGCATGACCTATACCGGCTTCCAGAACCGCTTTGTGCTGCTGCCTGACCGCGGGCCGAACAAGGTCGAATATAAGGGCGGCGCCGAGGTGGATTTCACCACCTCTTACCAAAACCGCATCCAGACCTTCGACATCAAAGTTGCACAGGACGCATCTCGCCCGTCGGGCTGGCGCGTGGACCTCTCGCATGTCGGCACAACGCTTCTGAAAAACCCTGCCGGCGAGCAATATATCGGCATCTCGACAGGCTTTGCGACAGAAGGAAAGCCCAACCGCCGCTTCGATCCAGAAGGGGTAGCTGTTGCGCCCGACGGCACATTCTGGATCTCGGATGAATATGGCCCGCATATTTTTCAATTCGACCAGACGGGACGCCAGATCGGCATGCTCAAAGCCCCTGATGGTTTTGAAATCGCCACATCCGGCCCCAATCTCAAAACCGAAATGCAGACCAATAAAATTGGTCGCGCCACCAATCGCGGTGCGGAAGGCCTGACCATCACGCCAAGCGGCCGCTATCTCGCCATCGCCATGCAGAGCCCGCTTCTTCAAGACGGCGGCCAGAAGGGCCTCAACAGCCGCATTGTGATTTACGATCTGCAAAACAAATCGGCTGCGCCGCGCCAATTCATCTATCCCTTCGATGATACGAAAATGGGCATCAGCGAAATTCTCGCTGTTGATGAAACACGCTTCCTCATCAACGAACGCGATGCCGCTGCTGGCGCGAATGGCCGCAAGCTTCTGTATCTTGTCGACATCAACCAGAGCGAAAAGCCAACCGAACTGACGGGGGCCGGCTATGTTGGCGTCAGCGCCAAAACTCTGCCCGAGAGCGGCCAACCCGATGGCATTGTTGCTTTGAAGAAGACCCTCTTTGCCGACATTGGCAAAATGCTCAACAAAGCGCAGGAAGATGGCAAAGGTTCTTTCGCCAACGCACGCGGCCTGCCTGACAAGATCGAAGGCTATGCTTGGGGTCCTGACCTGCCCAACGGCGACCACCTTCTGCTCGCCTGCAACGACAATGATTTCGATTCACTCGAAACTGGTTTCCCCAATTACATTTTTGCCTTTGCCGTGTCGCCATCAGCTCTGCCGGGCTTGAAAATCAACCGGCTCAATCAGGGCGTCACCTTCGGCCCGAACTAAATGCAGCCATCAATCAATCGGGCTTGCTGGAGGCGCTGAGCTTCTCCAACTTGCTGAACATCTCTGACAAGTCCGATTTGATCGCTGAGATCATCAGAAACGAAGGCGCGGAAATCTGCGGCTCAAAGACCGCTTTGTAAGACACACGCGTGCCCGCAGCCTGCGGGATCAATTCCCATGATCCTTCGGAGCGTTTCATATCGCCGCTCACCAATTTGTACGTAAACCCCTGCGGCGCACGATAGTCGCTGCGGATGATGGTTCGCATGCGCGGCAAAAACGGCGGGTTTGAAATATTTTCGCGCAAATCCCAGCGCCCTGACGGATCCTTCTCCATCACACGACATGTCTCGAAATGCGGGATGAAATCCTGCGCCCGCGCGCAATTGGTCAGTACAGACCAGATCTGCCGCTGGCTTGCTGTCATGGTCGCTTGAACGTCGATGCGCCAAGCCGACCCCTCCTCCCGCACGCTGACCTGAGGCGGCGTCTGCGCCAGCGCTTCAGGTGAAAGACCGAGGGTGATGAGAATGAGAAAAAAGAATCGCGAAACTGTCATGAAGCGAAACTGGGCCCGCTTCATGACACAAACATGAAACTACACATCAAGCCTCAGCGGCAGGGGCAGCCTTCACGGAACGGCGACGCGCGGGAGCAGCCTTTTTGGCCGCAGCCTTGCGAGCAGGCTTAGCCGATGCCTTGCGCGCTGATTTAGCTGGCGCCTTGGCCGACTTTTTCGGAGCCTTCTTGGCCGATTTCTTCGAGGCAGCCTTGCCGGACTTCTTGGCTGAAGACTTTTCGTCACGGGCCGATTTGGCGGCCTTGCGGGCTGCTTCATCCGCGGCATCGATCAAGCCCAGATCAGCCAGCGCAACTGCACGGCGCTCGGCCAAGCGGCGGACCACCCCATCAACGAGTGAGGACTCAGAGCTCTCGCCGCTGCGGGCAACGAGCTTTTCCAGTCGCGAGCCTTCTTTTTTGAGATAGGCACTCAGGCGCGCAAGCGTTTTCAGCTGTTTTTTGGGCTTTTTCATTTTGGACATCCCCTTTGTGCTTCAGCCTAGTCCGAAGCGACTGTCACAATCCAACCGACAAAAGTCTTACAGCCTCCCAAAACGGGCGGAACTGTCACAATCATGAAGCACGAATCTGATGGGGCTTTTGGCAATGGAGCCTCCCATGCAGCCACTCATTCACCCCATCGAAGGCGAGCCCATCGCCACAGGTTCACGCGTGCTGATTGTCAGCGATGCGTGGAAACCCCAGGTCAACGGCGTCGTCCGGACCCTGGAATGGCTAGTCGCGGAAGCCCCCGCTTTTGGGGTCGAGGTCGTCATGCTGACGCCGGACCGCTTCCGCTCCATCCCCATGCCGACCTATCCCGAAATCAGGCTGAGCCTGACGGGCGCTTCGACCATCGCCAGCATGATTGACGAGATTGATCCTGACGCGATCCATATTGCGACCGAGGGCCCGCTGGGCTTTCTGGCCCGCCGCCATTGCCTCGTGCGCAAGCGCCCCTTCACAACCTGCTATCATACGCGCTTTCCCGAATATATTGCCGCACGCTTTCCTGTCCCGCCTGCGCTGACCTATGCGCTGCTGCGTCGTTTCCACAACGCGGGCGCGACCACTTTGGTTGCAACCAGCGGCTTGCGCGATGAACTCGCCACGCATGGGTTTGAAAAGCTCAAGACCTGGCGCCGCGGGATTGATCTCAATCTTTTCGGCAACGGGAAACATGTCGATCTGGGTGTGCACGGTCCTGTCTTTCTCTATGTCGGACGCGTGGCGATCGAGAAAAACATCGAAGCTTTTCTGTCGCTGGATTTACCCGGCACAAAGATTGTCGTTGGGGAAGGGCCTGCACGCGAAGAGCTGCAAAAGAAATTTCCAAAAGTCCGCTTCCTTGGGCTGAAAAGCGGCCAAGAGCTCGCCAATCTTTATGCCAGCGCAGATGTCTTCGTTTTTCCAAGCCGCACAGATACGTTCGGCCTTGTCATGCTGGAAGCATTAGCGGCAGGCACGCCTGTTGCCGCCTTTCCTGTCACCGGCCCGATGGAAGTCTTGGCAGGCGCACGTTGCGGCGTGATGAATGAGGATTTGCGGACCGCCGCCCTCACAGCGCTCGAAATTCCCCGTGATGCCTGCAAAGCCTTTGCTGCACGCCACGGCATGCGCGAGAGCGCAGCGCATTTCTTCTCACATGTGGCAGCAGTGCGCGTTCCGCGTTTGCGATAAGGAGCGCTTAGGCGGCAACCGGCAGAGGATCTGCTTCCGAGCGAATGCCCAAAACGGCAAGCGAGGAATCAGTCCATTTGATGAGCTCAAGACGGCCATCGCGATGCTCGACGACTGCCGTATTGCTCTCGACCCAGTCACCCGTATTCACATAAAGAATATCGCCCATATGCTCATAAGCAGCGCGATGGATATGACCGCACAGCACCACGTCAGCGCCATGGCGGCGCCCGTCTGCAACAACAGCTTGCTCAAAAGCACTGATGAAATTCACCGCGCGCTTCACTTTCGACTTGCTCCAAGCCGAAAAGGACCAATAGGGAAGCCCGAGCGCACGACGCGCCTTGGCAATCCAGCGATTGAGCCAGATGGCCAAATCGTAAGCCCAATCACCCAGCAGCGCGAGCCACTTCACATTGCGAACGACGGTGTCGAATTTATCGCCATGCAGAATGAGCATGCGGCGGCCATCAGCCGTCTCATGAATCGCTTCTTCGACGATTTCGACGCCACCAAAGGTAGAGCCTGCATAATCGCGCATGAACTCGTCATGATTGCCCGGCACATAGACAAGGCGGGTGCCTTTGCGGACCTTACGCAGAATTTTTTGCACGACGTCATTATGAGCCTGCGGCCAGTGCCAGGAGGCCTTCAGCCGCCAACCGTCAAAAATGTCGCCAACCAGATAGATGGTTTCAGCTTCATAGACGCGAATGAAATCAAGGAGAGCGTCCGCCTGGCAACCGCGCGTGCCCAGATGGACATCCGAGATGAAGAGCGTTCTCACATGGATCATATCGCTCTTATCCGACATCGCCTGCTCCCGTCGCCATGAATGAACATTCTGCGAGTGACGCGTGCCTGATTCTTGTCTCAAATTTATGACGAATGTCGGCCTCGACGCGAAGTGATGGGAGAGACGCCCCTAATCGAGCCGATATCCGCATTCCCGGACGGTTGTAATGGGATCGTTCCAGCGGCGCAGACGCAAATTTTTGCGCAACCGCATGATGTGCACATCCAATGTGCGCTCATACATCTGGTCAACACGATCTGAAATATAGCTGATCAATTGCTCCCGCGTGAGAACCTGCCCGCGGTTGCGCAAGAAGAGCTCGAACAACAGGAACTCTTTCGGCCTCAGCTGCAGAGCCTCACCCCGTCGATAAGCCCGGACCGCAGCATAGCTGATCCGGTAATCGCCAGAGACGAGATCGGGCTGATCAAGCTCGAAATAGCGCGTCAGGGATGGCACGGCCTATCGGTAGGTTTCATCTAAGCCGTATCCAGCACCACGCACGGTGCGGATAGGATCTTTCTCGGCACCGCGCGACAAAGCACGGCGCAGACGCCCGACATGAACATCAACCGTCCGCTCGTCGATTTCAGCCGAAAGGCCCCAAACCGCATCGAGCAATTGGGCGCGTGTAAAGATACGGCCGGGCTTGGAGAGCAAATGGTCCAGCAAGCGGAACTCGGTGGGCCCCAGATGGATATCCCGCCCAGCGCGACGGACGCGATGGTTTTCGCGGTCCAATTCCAAATCGCCAAAGCTGAGGCGACCGGCAATCCGCTCCGGCGACATGCGCCGCAAAAGCGCACGCACCCGCGCCAATAATTCTGGCACAGAAAACGGCTTGACCACGTAATCGTCAGCACCAACGGAGAGACCGCGCACACGCTCGGCCTCTTCGCTGCGGGCCGTCAACATGATCACGGGGAGCGACTTTGTTTCATCGCGCGCCCGCAAGCGTCGGCAAATCTCAATCCCTGAAACGCCGGGAAGCATCCAGTCGAGAACGACCAGATCCGGCGGGCTTTCAAGCAGTTTGAGCTCTGCCTCTTCCCCACGCTCGGCGCGATCCACCACATAGCCTTCTGCTTGCAAATTATAGGCAAGCAATTCACCCAGTGATGGATCATCTTCAACGACAAGGATCCGCGGTGCAATTTGGTCTTTTGAGCGCATCAGTTGCGATCACTTCCCCGTCGACACAGATGATGTCGCGCCTTTCGGACGCTCGACCGGCAATTGCTCACCCGTGACAAGATAATATGTCGTCTCGGCAATATTGGTCGCATGGTCGCCCACGCGCTCGATATTCTTCGAGCAGAAGAGAAGATGCGTGCAGAAAGTGATGTTGCGCGGATCTTCCATCATGAAGGTGAGGAGATCGCGGAAGACGGAATCTTCCAAAGAATCGAGCTCGGCATCACGAGCCCAAACGACATGCGCCTTATCAAGGTCGCGCGTCGCATAAGCATCAAGCACGTTCTTCAGCTGAAGAAGCGCCAGATCGCTCATATGCTTCAGGCCGATGGCCGCACGCGGGATGCGGGCTTCACCAAGCTTTTGTGTGCGCTTGGCGATATTTTTAGCCAGATCGCCCACGCGCTCCAGATCTGCGGAGATACGGATGGCGGCCACGATTTCACGCAGATCAACAGCCATGGGCTGACGACGTGCAATCGTCATAATGGCGAGTTCTTCAACCTGACGCTGAAGCGCATCCAAACGCGGATCGCTCGCGACAACCGCTTTCGCGCGTTCAATATTCATGGACACCAGTGCATCCATGGCATCAATCAACATTTTTTCGGCAATACCGCCCATTTCCAGAATGGTCTGGCTGAGCGTGGCCAATTCCTTGTCATAGGCGGCAACTGTGTGATCACTCATTTTTTCATCTCCTCCGGTCGCAGGATTAGCCGAAGCGGCCGGTGATATAATCTTGTGTCTGACGCTTTTCGGGAGACGTGAAAAGCTTGGTCGTCTGACCAAATTCAACGAGTTCTCCGAGATACATGAAGGCCGTAAATTCCGACACGCGCGCTGCCTGCTGCATATTGTGCGTCACAATTGCGATCGTGTATTTTTCCTTCAGCTCATCGATAAGCTCTTCCACTTTCGCGGTTGAGATCGGATCGAGAGCCGAGCAAGGCTCGTCAAACAAAATGACTTCTGGCTGAATGGCCACGGTGCGCGCAATGCACAGACGCTGCTGCTGACCGCCCGAGAGCGAAAGGCCGCTGGCATTGAGCTTGTCTTTCACTTCAGTCCAGAGGGCCGCACCGCGCAGAGCATGTTCAACGCGACCATCGAGCTCGCTCTTGGAAAGATTTTCATAAAGCTTGATACCGAAAGCGATGTTTTCATAAATCGTCATCGGGAAAGGCGTCGGCTTCTGGAACACCATGCCCACGCGTGCACGAAGCAGATTGAGATCGAGCTTGGGATCGAGCAAATTCTGACCATCGAGCAGAACTTCACCTGTCGCGCGCTGACCCGGATAGAGGTCATACATACGGTTCAGAATACGCAGCAGTGTGGACTTTCCACAGCCCGATGGGCCGATGAAAGCCGTCACCGTATGGGTCGCCAGACCGAGGTTGATGTTCTTTAGCGCTTTTGATTCTCCATAGAAGAAATCAAGATTACGCACTTCGAGCTTGTTTTCGCGAGCGCCCATGGAGGGTGCAGCTGCGTGAGACATGTCTGTCTTGATCTGCAGATCGGTCACTTTGGCTTCCTTTCAGCACCCAGCAGGCGCGCGATAATATTCAAGACAAGAACCGCGAGCGTAATCAGCAGCGCGCCGGTCCAGGCCAGTTGACGCCAATATTCATATGGCGATTGAACGAAATTATTGATGGTGACAGGCAGGTTGGCCATGGTCTTCATCAGATTGGCGTTCCAGAACTGGTTCGACAAAGCCGTGAAGAGCAACGGTGCTGTTTCACCCGCGACACGTGCCGTCGCGAGCAGAATGCCGGTGATGAGACCCGTGCGTGCCGCCTTGTAAGCAATGCGGCGGATCACCAGAGAACGCGGCAGGCCCAAAGCCGAGGCCGCTTCACGCAGCTGATTGGGGACCAGCAGAAGCATGTCTTCGGTGGTGCGCACCACGACGGGGATCACAATCACAGCGAGAGCGATGGAACCCGCAAAGCCCGAGAAGCCACCCATTGGAACAACAACTGCGCCATAGACGAAGAGGCCGATGACGATGGAGGGCGCCGAGAGCAGAATGTCGTTAATGAACCGCACGTAGAAGCTCAGCTTCTCATGGCGACCATATTCGGCAAGATAAGTTCCGGCGAAAAGACCGATCGGCGTCCCGATCCCGACACCGATCACGGTCATCATCACCGAACCCATAATCGCATTGGCAAGACCACCGGTCTTGGAACCGGGCGGCGGTGTCATCTGCGTAAACACGTCCAGCGAAAGACCAGCAAACCCCTTCGAGAAGAGGGTGAACAGGATGAGCGCAAGCCAAGTCAAACCAAAGGCGGCTGCGCCGTAGCAGAGAACGCGAATGATCTTATCTTTGCGGGCGCGTGCAGAATAAAGGGCGTTCATGTCACTTCCCCTGCTTTTCTTGCAAGCGCGCCAGCATCAAGCGGGCAGCAGCCAAAACAATGAAGGTCAAGACGAACAGCAAGAGACCAAGCAAGATCAAAGCTGACATATGCACGCCGTCCGCTTCCGCAAATTCGGATGCAATGGCGGCCGAAATAGTTGTACCTGGCGCAAAGATCGAACCGCTGATCTGGAACGAATTGCCGATGATGAAAGTCACCGCCATCGTCTCGCCCAAAGCGCGACCAAGTGCCAGCATGATGCCACCAATCACACCTGCTCGCGTGAAGGGGATGACGACATTCTTCACCACTTCCCACGTCGTGCAGCCGAGCCCGTAAGCCGATTCTTTCAACATCGGCGGCACAGTCTGGAACACGTCACGCGAAATCGCCGTGATGAACGGCAGGATCATGATGGCGAGAACCAGAGACGCATTGAACAGCGAGAGATAAGACGGTGGACCCGCAAAGATCACATTCAGCACCGGCACATGCTGGAACGTCGCAATGACTGTTGGCATAACGTGATCGGTCATAAAGGGGGCAAGAACGAAGAAGCCCCACATGCCGTAAATGATCGAGGGAATGCCGGCGAGCAATTCAATCGCCACACCCACAGGGCGGCGGATGACGGGCGGACAAAATTCGGTGAGAAAGATGGCGATGCCAATACCAACAGGCACAGCAATCAACATGGCAATCAGCGAGGTGACGATCGTGCCGTAGATCGGACCCAATGCGCCAAGCACAGGCGAGGGCGAAAGCTGTGGCGCCCAGCGGCGCGTCACAAGAAAATCCAACCCGAAGGTCTTGATTGCAGGCCATGCGCCCATAATCAGTGAGATGATGATCCCGCCCAGAATGCAGAGAACGGCGAGCGCAGAAATGCGCGTCATCCAATAAAAAGCACGATCACCAAATTTGAAACCGGAGAGTGCGCGTGCGCGGTCTAGCGGCCTTGTGCGATTAATCGATGCTGGCACGGTCATGTCCGTCACGTTAACCCCTATTTGGAAAACACATCACAAAATGAAGCGGGAGGGGCGCAAGGCCCCTCCCTTTTTTTGGAAAATTACTTGGTCTTGACGTCTTTGGCCCACATGGCCTTGACGAGCGCAACAACGTTCGCAGGCATGGGGATGTAGTCGAGGTCTTCAGCAGCCTTGCCGCCCTTTTCGTAAGCCCAAGTGAAGAACTTGAGAGCTTCGGCAACCGCTGCCTTATCCGAAGCGTCCTTGTAGACGAGGATGAAGGTTGCAGCGGTGATCGGCCAAGAAGCATCGCCCGGCTGGTTGGTCAGGATCTGGTAGAAACCATCTTCCGCCTTCCAAGAAGCGTTCGAAGCAGCAGCCTGGAAAGAAGCGAGTGTGGGCTTCACGGTCTTGCCAGCAGCATTGACCATCGAAGCGTAAGTCAGATTGTTCTGCTTGGCATAAGCATATTCGACATAACCGATCGAATTCTTCGTCTGAGCGACGTTACCAGCAATGCCTTCGTTGCCCTTGGCGCCAACGCCAGCCGGCCATTCAACAGCCTGGCCAACGCCAACCTTGGACTTCCAATCAGCATTCACCTTGGCGAGGTAATCGGTGAAGTTGAAGGACGTGCCCGAGCCATCCGAACGACGAACAACAGTGATGGCCGCCGACGGCAGCTTCACATTCGGGTTGAGCTTCTTGATTGCAGCATCATCCCAGCTCTTCACAGCGCCGAGGTAGATGTCGCCGAGGGTCTTGCCGTCGAGAACCAGCTCGCCAGCCTTCACACCGTCAATGTTCACAACGGCAACGATCGCGCCCATCACCATCGGGAACTGAGCCATGCCGTCCTTGGCAAGCTGTTCAGCCGTCAGCGGCGCATCGGTCGCGCCGAATGTCACGGTCTTGGCCTGGATCTGCTTGATGCCTGCGCCCGAGCCGACCGAAGCATAGTTCAGCGCATTGCCGGTTTCGGTCTTATAGCTGTCAGCCCACTTCGAATAGATCGGATAGGGGAAGGTCGCGCCCGCGCCGGTGATATCGGCAGCCTGGGCAGAGGACAGACCCACCATCGCCACACCGGCGACGAGGGCTGAGCAGATCATTTGGCTGAATTTCATGAGACACCTTTTCATATCGCAAGGAAGAACGGCTTCCTCTCCGATGAAAGAGTGCGTATCGGAGCTTCATGACACCCGAATGACGTGCTAAGTTTCTGATTTAAAAGGGCCTGTGGCGGCGAAGCCAACATCACGCACATATCTCGATCAAACCACCCATTGAGGGCATGGCTGCAGGCTCAAGACCCCGTCCGATACCCCCTCTGAGAGCCCCTACATAAGTCATGGGGCCGGCAACCCCGGACGCGGCAATCCCAGATGGTCGCGCAACATCGTGCCCGCATAGGCTTTGCGAAACAATCCGCGCCTCTGAAGCTCGGGCACGACGAGATCGACAAAATCTTCCAGACCATTGGGCAACATCGGCGGCATGATGTTGAACCCGTCAGCGCCACCGCACTCGAACCACTCCTGAAATGAATCGGCAATCTCGACAGCCGTGCCAATCAGCTGGCGATGCCCTTTGGAAACGACGAGCTTTTCCCATGTCTCGCGCACGCTCATCTTTTCACGACGCGATGTCTCAACAATCCCGATGGCCCGGCTCTGCGTGAGCTTGGCGAGATCAATCTCGGGCAGCGGCCCTTCGATATCGATATCCGAAAGATCCATACCAAGGTGGCGACCAAGTGTTGCAAGGCCGGCCTCACGATGGATGAGACTCTGGAGCGTTTCATATCGATCCTGCGCTTGCTGGCGCGTCTGACCCACGATCGGCATCACGCCGGGCAAGACGAGTGCATGATCTGGATCGCGCCCGAAAGAGGCGACGCGCGTCTTGATATCATCATAAAAAATCTGCGCTGCCGCGAGATCACGCTGGATGGTGAAAATAACCTCGGCATATTTGGCAGCCAGACTCTTCCCGTCTTCGGAAGACCCAGCCTGCACCAGCACAGGGTTGCCCTGTGGACAGCGCGGTAAAGACAAGGGCCCAGCGACTTTGAAATAAGCGCCATCGTGATTGAGCAGACGCAGTTTCTCGGAATTGAAAAAGAGCCCGCTCTCCTTGTCGATCATGACCGCATCATCATCGAGACAATCCCACAAACCACGCACGACCTGCGTAAACTCATCGGCCCTGCGATAGCGCTCGGCATGATCGAAATGAGCCTCATAACCGAAATTCAAAGCTTCGCGCGGCGAGGATGATGTCACGATGTTCCATCCGGCTCGCCCGCCGCTGATATGATCTAAAGAGGCAAATTTGCGCGCCACATGATAGGGCTCGTTGAAAGATGTCGTGGCTGTGGCGACCAGACCAATGCGCTCTGTCACCATTGCAAGCGCTGACAGCAATGTCAGTGGTTCGAAACGAAAATTGTCTGAACGCTTGCCTTTCGGGGTTAGCGAGAAAACATCCGCCACGAAAAGCATGTCAAACAATCCGCGTTCGGCAATTTGCGCGAAACGCTTATAGGTCTTGAGGCTGAACCCGTCAGGATAAGCATCGGGATGGCGCCAAGCCGCCATGTGGTGACCGGCGGGGGCCAGAAAGAGACCTAGCTTCATCTGGCGCATCAGCGCAGCTCCCCTGACAGCGACTCTCTTCGGCGCTTTTGGTCCGCAAAACTAGCACCCACAGGACATTTCGCAACACAGCCCCCAGATGCATGCAAGCCCAAATGGGGGCTGGACAAAAGTGCTTTGCCCTCGTGAATATAGGCCATCACGCGGGACGAAACGATCTCGCGGCCAAAAGGGAGGAATAAAGCATGACGACAGATGCCGCCTTGACGGATGTCGCGCCTGATTTTTTCAAACTGCGGATCCAGCTCATGGATCAAGGCAGCTTCCGGCACATGCTGGCCGATACGGGAAATCTCAAAATCAAGATACGTTGCTATGCCGCGGGCAATGGTGAAAACGCCATGCACGCCCATTACAATCAGGACCATAGTTTCGTTATTCTGGATGGGCAGGCCCGCTTCCATTTTCCTGATGGCACGAAGCGTGAGCTCAATCGCAATGAAGGCATCATGCTGCCTGCAGGTTGCTATTATTGCTTTGAGAATTCAGGCCCGGATGCGCTTGTGGTTCTGCGCATCGAATCCATCACGTCATCGGGCGGCAATCCGGAAATTCGCAAAGGCGCGCAAGGCCAGCAAATCGATCCGCACGCCCCTGAAAATAACCGCTCCAAAACCCCGATCTTTCGACCCAATGCTTTTTACGAATGATCAGAGGGCCATTTCAGGATTTTCTGCAGCGAGGCACCCATAACCCATTTGCGCTCATCTTCACTTCGAAAGAATGACCCCTCAGTGAAATGACACACATAATTTTCGTATGGAATTTTACCTTTCCCGTGCGAAAGATCGCTGCCCCAGTGGCATCTTTCTGCACCAAATGAATCGATCATATGCCTGAGATGAGGATCCATGTTGCGATAGGGAAACGCTTCTCTCGAATAGACCGGCACGGAAGAAAGCTTCACCGAAAGGTTTGGAAATCGCGACAAGGAAGCTGTGGCTTGCACGGCGGCAGCAATAGCATCCACAGGCAACCGCGTAGAGAGGTTCATGTGATCTATCATGATCGTCAGAGCAGTATGACGCGCTGCAATTTCGGCGATCTTCTGTTGCTGGCCGGGACAATGCATCATGACGGGGATACCGGCCTTCTCGGCAACCGGCCAAAACCAATCTGCGGTTCCATCAGATAACCAGCGTAATTTACTATCTGAGAAATTGACCCTCACACCCAGCATGGCCGGATCACTCAGCCAATCAGGCACGCGTGTTTTGCTGATCGGATCTTCCAGGCACAAGCGGCCCATCACGGCAAATCTATCGGGATGCTGATGGGCTGCCATAAGAGCATAATCGTTCCGATCTCCTTCCCAGGAAGGCGGAACAATCACAACACGGTCAACACCAGCTTTGTCCATATCAGACAACATGGCCTCAAAGCCCATAGGCGTCTTGAGATGGGCACGCTTTTGCCCATCTGAGGGCCATGGACGACTTGGTGTTTCGGCTGCCCACAAATGAACCTGTGCATCAATGATCATGGCAATCAGCCCTTTTCATTCTTTTTATTGCGAAGCGGCCCGCAATTCTTGCGTTGCGCGCGCCAGAATTTTTGGATCTGTGGCGTAGACGCGATTGATGAGCGCCAAAATATCGCTGCCCGGCTTTGGTTCGATCGTCGCGCCCAGAGCTTGGGCATCCTTGCGGAAATCGACATCGTCAATCATGGCTCTGAATGCAGCTCGAAACTCTTCCAGAAAATGTTCAGGAACATTTGGCGGGGCCGCCAAGGGGCGGCCATAGGCAAGCCGGTCGATGAACAGCTGGACAAGGGCCCGCTCTTCTTCGGTTTTTGTGAATTCAAGAATAGTTGGCACATCAGGCAGCTCGGCGCTTCGCTTGTCGCGCAACTGCATCAAAACATGGATCCGCTTGCTTGCAACCCAATCAGGCTTGCTGATCTTGATGCCGTCCCAATCTGAACCAATCAGGCCATGGACCTCACCCGATTCCATGGCCAATGCAATTTGTGAGGTGCCGACATAACCGGCCACTAGCCTGATCCGCGTACCCAGAACGCTGTTAAGCAAACGCGGCCAGATCGTCACATCCGAACTTGGCGCGCCTCCTCCAATGATCGCATCTTTGAAAAGATCGTTGGCAGTTTTGACCGGCGACCCGTGCCAAGAAATAGCAACTGCCGTATGCCCATTGAGGCTCCCGATCCAACCAAACTGACGCGCATCAAAATGAGCCTGCGTATTCCCGAAGAGCCCTTCAAAAGCGGTTGTGCTGGGCACGAGACCAATGGTTGAACCATCGCGCGGCGCAACATTGTAAAGCCAATTTGTCATGATGAGCTGGCCTGCACCGGGCATGTTGGTTGCAATCAGCGTTGGATTGCCCTTCATCACACGCCCTAAATGGCGTGAGGCCAGACGACCATAAAGATCATATCCGCCGCCCACACTTGTGCCGATGGCGAGCGTTATTTTTCTGCCCGCGCTCGCAGCCTGCGCCCAAGACTGATTAACAGCTGCGGCTGAGCACAAAATAATGCCCACGAGCACGCATGTGAGCTTGAAGATGGCAGACACTTTGTTCCTGCTGATCATGCCCTGCCCCCGCCTCAATGTCAGACTGAATCAGAAGTGCATTATTTCGCGTCGAGCTTACTTTGAATTTTGGCGATACCTGCCAGCGCGCATTTTTCATCCTGTGTTGAGCCGGTTGAGCCGCCAACACCAATGGCCCCTACGGTCTGGCCGTTAGACTTAATCAAGACAGCGCCGGGTGCCAGAATGAGGCCCGGAATGCCCTGGATACGGGCTACGGACGCCGGCTCTTTGGTGATGCGTGCAGCAATTTGTGCTGATGTTGTCTCACCGCTCGCGCGCGAATAGCTGAGCACAGTATAGGCTTTTGCATGCGCCGAATAAGCCGAATGAATTGTTGTGAAAGGATCATGAAACGTGACCAGCACGCGCGCGTGATGATTCATCACTTCCACAGATACGGGGTGCCCGTCAGCTTTGCATTGAGCCAAAGCTGCCGACGCTGCTTCAATAGCAACATCGAGCGGCATGTAGCGCTCGCTCGGAAGACCTTGCGCAATGGCCGACTGGGCCATCAATGTGAAACCTGCGGCAATCAAAATATGTTTCATGACAACAGCCTTTCTGATGACTTTTGATCTGCGAGTAAACGGTCACGGGGCGCTCGTTTCCATCGGTGGCAATGAACGCAAATAGGCAACAAGTGCGCTTAAATCCTCGGGATCCATGCGCGCATACATGCTGAAATCCATCACGCCGACGAGTTGACCGCCATCCGGGCGGACACCTTTGGTGATGGCTGCTTTGATCTGGTCATCCGACCACGAGCCGAGCTGTGTGGGTGTGATATTTGCAGCCACAACTGTACCGCCACCGCGCGCCGTATAAGTATTGCCGCCTGCGCCCAATCGCTTCAAATCAGGCAGACCATTGATGCGTGGCGTGTGACATTGGAAGCAATGCGACACGGTCACAGCAAGATAACGACCGCGAGCGAGTTTGTTGGTCGGATCAATGTCGGCAACAGAGCTCACCGGTTCCAAGCTGGACGCCGAACGCTGTGCGCCAATCCGCTCAACAGGGTTTTTGATCGCAGGGACCGTGCGCAGATAAGCAACGATCGCCTTGACATCCGCATCTGACAGATCGCGATAGAAAAACGTGCCCATAGGCGGACGCACAGGCGC
Source organism: Beijerinckiaceae bacterium (assembly GCA_947452455.1). Classification (GTDB taxonomy): domain Bacteria; phylum Pseudomonadota; class Alphaproteobacteria; order Rhizobiales; family Beijerinckiaceae; genus Terripilifer. Next base: position 96,452 of record CANGBX010000007.1, on the reverse strand, counting down.
TCCATCAGGCCGAATTCCATTTCGAATGGAGGCAATAATCTGCTCATCCGTCCAAGCACCAAGACCCGTTTCGCTATCGGAGGTCAGATTTGGTGCGAGCAAGCCACCCACACGTTGCCCACCCGACAAATGCTTTCCGGGAACAATCTTTCCCTCAGCATCTTTGGGTGAGTGACAGCTCGCACAAATGCCGATGGTGACGAGATATTCACCCCGCGCAATTGCTGCGGGATCAGCCGCAAACAAGCCCGATGGGAATAGACAAGCGAGAACGAGAAGAAGAATCTCTGCCAAATACGAAGGTGAAACATGTCGCCAGCGCGTGCGTGCGCTGCGTCCATCCAAAGACGTGCTGATGAGGCGCAACAGCCCCTCCTCCCTCTGTGACCACGATGGGCCTTCTTGTTTGGTCAAGGATAGGCCTATTGAGGCTCAAGGGGCAACCGTCAGCGCCACCCGATCATTCAAACGCAAACAAATTAAGCTCTCAGAGAAGCTTGAGGCCCCGCGCGATCAGCACCGCGCCTCCCAAGACCACCACACCATCCATAATGCCGGTGTGGACTTTGACGCTGAGGCGGTCCGAAATCCATTTTGCAATAAAAGCGCCGGGAATACCCGACATGCCGATCAGTGCTGCCAGCGCCCATGATGAAAATGGCAATTGCCCATAGGACTGGAAGGTGCCGATTTTGACCAGACCGACAATCAGCGAAATCACTGCATCGGTGGCCACGACTGCCCCGCCTGTGACCCCCATCGACATGAGCAACGAGATCAGGATGATCCCGCCGCCCGGCACGCCACCCGTCACAAGACCAAATGCGGCGCCGGCGCTATAGACAGAGGCTTGCGACAATTTCTGTTTAAAGTTTTTGAGAATGCGCCGCGCTGGCACCAGCAGGATCAGCGCACTGCCGATGAGAATGGCGGCACCCGGCCCGCTCAACTCCGAATAGAAGGCGGCGCCGATATAACAGAAGGGCATGGCGATGAGCGCGATAGGCCAGACATGCGACCAAGCAATATCTTTGCGGAATGCGGCGATGCGCGACAGATTGTTGAAAATGGCCGACACGCCCAAGACCGGCACAACAGCTTGCGCGCCAATCAAGGGCACCAGCACGAGGGGCATCAAAAGGCCGGTGCCATAGCCGGCAACGCCCCCGACAACGGAGGCAAAAAGGGCTGAGCAAGCGACGAGGATCAGCTCTTCAATATTCATGCGATGAGCAACGGCTTGAGGTCACGTATCGATTTCAAGGATGACAAATCACGGCAGGCCTCTACGAGCTTTATGCCACGCTCCGGCCCGATAATCGGCGCAACAAGATCAAGCGCTTTGGCTTCAATTTCTGCCGCCGTCATCGGATTATCCGGTGTGCCGCGCACCACACGTGCATGATGCCGGAACGCGCCCTTGCTTGTGGTGATTTCGACGATGGCCTGTCGAGCCGGACGCGCGACTGTCAACTCTGCGCTCGGCAAAAGATCGATTTTCTGACGCACGGCCAAAACAACCGGATCATTCATCCGCCCATGATCATGCGTGCTGTCGAAAGTCACCGTACCATCAACAATCGCGAGCGCACATAAATGCTGCGCGCAAACGTCCGGCATGGTGCGATTATCGACGATGTGAATGCGATCATCCGGCATCGTCACTGTGACTTTCACAACATCATCTGCGGCAATCTGATTTTGAGCGACCAATTCTGTTGTCGCATCCAGAATGGCCTGAATAGGCGAGCCCACACACCACTTCTTGATGGAGGCACGCATAATCTCATAGCGAACCCCGAGCTCTTCAATCAGCGCCTCGGGGCGTGGGCTTTCACCAAAAGCCGTGAAGAGATTGTGCTTGCCTGCAAGGGGATCTTCAACTGCGGTGAAACCAGCCGCCACCATGGACGCACCAGCCACAGCATTGCGTGCCGCCATGCCGCCAAAGTCGAAAGCCTTTTCGACATGGTGCATATCGCGCTGCCAGAACGGAATACCGGAGGCCTGCTGGGCAGCATATGAGAGCGCATGGCGCACCTGCTCCGGGTTAAATTTATAAAGCGCCGCGCAAGCAGCGAGCGCCCCAAAAGCAGGCGCCAGCGAATGTGTGGAATGTTTCGAGGTATCGGGCCGCGCAAAGCCGAGCGACAAGGTCAGGCGGGCGCCGATGTCATAGCCCAGTGCCACAGCGCGCAAAAATTCCTCGCCGCTCGCACCAACGCGCTCAGCCACCGCCAAAGCTGCGGGCACAATGCCACAACCGGGGTGAAAGCGACCTTCGAGGTGAGAATCGTCTGTCTCGTCCCCGTGGCCTGCCATGCCATTGGCAAGGGCAGCTTGATCAGGCGGAACGCTGAAGGGTGTGCCAATCACGGTTGCAACACCCGCCCCATCAAGCTCAGACACATATTTGCCAGCCAGAATGCCAGCACGCAGGCGCGAGCCCGACAGAATGGCCGCCAGCGTATCGAGAATATGGAACCGGGTTTTTTCAGCCACATCAGGCGGCAAGGCGCGGCTGCCAGCGCCAGCAATATAGGTGGAGAGGACCTCCGTGAGGGGAGAAATCTCGCTCTTCCCGCCGCCAGCCATGGTCCTGCTCCCTGCTTTGCTTTTGTTATTCCCTGTCTGCACTCACCGCCCCTCTGAAGCCGAGATCACCCCGAGAAATCAGTGAGTGTGCCGCGCGCGGGCCTGCCTCGCGTCTAGCAAGTTTCGCCTGCGGCGTATAGATTAAAGCCTGAGTATAGGCATTGCCCAGCGGGGTCCAACCCCGTGGATCTTCCCAAATGCCGAAGTGGAGGAAAGAGAATGAGCGCGCAACGCGCCCTTGAGGGACAAGTCGCCCTGATCACCGGAAGTGTACGCCGCATCGGCAAGGCCATGGCCATGGCGCTCGCTGCCGATGGCGCTACCGTCGTCATTCATGCCTTGCGCTCGCGCGACGAGGCCGAGGCCACAGCGCAGGAAATCCGCGCGGACGGGGGCAAGGCCCTCGTGCGCCTGGCTGACGTGACCGATGAGGCGCAGGTGAAAGCCATGGTCGCCAGCATTGTCGCGGAGACCGGCCGCATCGACATTCTCATCAACAATGCCGCCATTCGTGGCGAAGCGCATTTTCTGGACATGACCTTTGCGCAATGGCGCAATGTCACCAGCAATATTCTGGATGGTGCCTTCCTCAGCGCACATGCCGTGCTGCCGCATATGGTGGCGCAAAACTATGGCCGCATCATCAATATTGGTGGCGTCAGCGCGCATATGGCCACAGCCAATCGCGCGCATGTTGTGACCGCCAAGACCGGGCTTGTCGGCCTGACACGCGCGCTCGCCAGCGAATTTGCAAGCCAAGGCATCACCGTGAACTGCATTGTGCCGGGCCGCATCGGCGGGCAACGCTCGCATACATCGGGCCACGGCATTGCCGGTGCTCCGCCGGTCGGGCGCGAAGGCGTTCCGGAAGATGTGTCCGGCATTGTGCATAATATCTGCTTGCCCTCCTCCAGCTACATCACCGGCCAGACTATCCATGTCTCCGGCGGCATGTTCATGCCCTGAGGCCTGCAGCAGATGTCAACGAAACTCGCCACCAAATCCGACTATGGCGCAGCGCCGCTTGATCTTGGAATCACCAAGACGCTCGCAGCTTTTCTTGCACATCTCGACTATGACGACCTGAGTGAAGACGCCCGCCATCAAGCACGTCGCGGCATAATGGATTGGGCGGGTTGTGCGCTGGCTGGCGCGCGACACCCCACTATTGCCAAACTCTTTGGTGTCATGCGCACATTGAACGATGCGCCGCGCGCCAATGTGGTTGCCCATCAAACCAAGATCGGCACGGTGGAAGCCGCGACCGTCAATGGCCAGATGGGTCATCTGCTGGATTATGACGACACACATATGGGCGGTGTTGTCTTGCATGCCAGCTCCCCCATTCTGTCGGCGCTGTTTGCTTTGGCACAAACACGCGGCGGTTTTTCGGGGCGTGATCTTGCAACAGCCTATGCTGTTGGCTTTGAGGCAGGCGTGCGCGCCGGACAGGCTGCACCCGGCCACCATGATGGCGGCTGGCATCTCACAGGCACGCTTGGCTCGATAGCCGCGGGCGCTGCTTGTGCACGCCTCTTGCGGCTTGATGAAAAGCAGATGGTGCATGCGCTTGGCATTGCCGCGACGCAAGCTGCCGGCATGCAGCAAAATCGCGGCACTATGTGCAAAAGCTTCCATGCCGGAAAAGCCGCTGCCAATGGGGTCATTGCCGCCTTGCTCGCCGAACAGGGCTTTGATTCCTCCGATGAGATCATCGAGGGCAAGCGCGGCTTTTGCCGCATCTATTCCAATGTGGCCGCGCCGGAAAAAGTTCTTGAAGACCTCGGCACCCGCTTTGAAATCGCGCGCAATGGACATAAGCCCTATGCCTGCGGCGTGGTGCTGCATCCAGCCATTGACGCTGTGATTGCCATGCGTCAGCTCGCCAAGGCAGAGCCTGCGCAGATTGAAGCCTTGCGCGTGACCGTCCATCCGCTGGCTGTACGCATCACCGGCGTTGCAGAGCCGCAAACGGGCCTGCAATCAAAATTCTCGATCTATCATTCCGCCGCCGTTGCTTATGTCGATGGCAATGCGGGTATCCCGCAATATAGCAACGAGAAAGCGCTGGATACGACTGTGGTTGCGCTGCGCCGCAAGGTCGAAGTTGTGGCAGACGAAAGCCTGCGCAAGGATGAAGCGCGCGCCCATCTGCGCCTGCAAGATGGCCGCAGTTTCGACACCCATATCCCGCACGCCTCAGGCACGGTCGACAATCCCATGTCGGACCAAGCCATTGAGGCAAAGTTTCTCGCCAATGCGTCGCCTCTCCTTGGCGAAGATGGCGCGCGCCGCTTTGCCGATATGTGCTGGTCGCTCGAACAACTCGATGATGCAAACAAGCTCGCTGACGCGCTGGCTTGAAGGAAAGACATAGAATGACAAAAAGCATTTTTCGGGATGGTGATGTTATTGCAGGGGCGCTAACCGCTGCCTTGGGAACCTATATCACTGTCACTGCCGCACGCTGGGATGTGATGGGCCCGGAAGGTCCGGGCCCGGGCTTCTTTCCCGTCGGCTATGGTATTGCCCTCATCATTCTGTCGCTCATTCTGATCTTCCAGCGCTTCACAGCCGCACGCCACACGGAAGAAGATCGCCCCTTCGATTGGGCAGGCTTTCGCCGCGCGGCCATCACCTGGGTTGCGTTTACGGCATCAACAGCACTGATGCCGACACTCGGCTTCTATATTTCTTTCGGTCTACTGACGCTGTTCCTTGGTCTTTTCGTTTTTGAAAAACCGGTCAAGAGCGCGCTGACTGCGGGCGTACTATCGGCCGTCGGCTTCTACCTTGTCTTTGATATGGCGCTTGATGTCTCGCTGCCTGCCGGCATGCTGGGGTTCTGAAACATGGATATTTTTGCAGGCCTCGCACACGGCTTTTCTGTCGCCTTGATGCCCAGCAATTTGCTGTGGTGCCTGGTGGGCTGTTTTCTCGGCACCATTGTCGGCATTCTGCCTGGCCTTGGACCAGCGGCCACCATCGCTATGCTCTTGCCCATGACCTACAGCATGTCGCCAACCAGCGGCATCATCATGCTCACGGGCATTTATTACGGCGCCAAATACGGCGGCTCGACGACATCCATTCTGCTGAACATGCCCGGTGAATCTTCATCCGTGGTCACTTGCATTGACGGTTATCAAATGGCTCGCAAGGGCCGCGCGGGTGCAGCACTTGGCATTGCTGCCATCGCCTCCTTCATTGCAGGCTCTTTTGGCATTATTGCGCTGAGTGTCATGGCTCCCCCGATTGCCGTCTTCGCTCTCTCCTTTTCATCGCCTGAATATTTTGCCCTGATGGCACTGGGCCTTGCTTTGGTTGTGCTGCTGGCAGGCGATTCACTCGTGAAAGGCTTGATTGCTTTGCTCGTCGGGCTTTGGCTGACGAGCATCGGTACGGATCTTTTCACCTCGCAATCCCGCTTCACTTTCGGCCAGACATCACTTCTGTCAGGTCTTGATTTCATGATTGTCGCCATTGGCGTCTTTGCAATCACGGAAGTTCTGTCGAGCATTTCCGATCAAGAAGAGACGCAGGTTCTCCCGGTGCCAAAGGGCTTCCGCAACCTGCTGCCCAATTGGGAAGAGCTGAAAGCCTGCCGCTTTGCGTTTGCCAACGGCTCGATTGTGGGTTTCATCATTGGCGTTCTGCCGGGCGCAGGCGCGAGCATCGCTTCCTTCATCTCCTATGGCATTGAGCGCGCTTTCTCACGCCATCCGGAAAAATTTGGCACCGGCGTGCCTGAAGGCGTTGCCGCACCAGAAGGCGCCAACAATGCTGACACGGGCGGCGCACTTATTCCGCTTCTGACGCTTGGCATTCCAGGCGGTGGCACAACTGCGATTTTGCTCTCCGCGCTCGTGCTGTGGGGCGTGAAGCCCGGGCCGCTAATGATGACGGAATCACCCGATGTGTTCTGGGGCCTGGTCGCCAGCCTCTACATCGGCAATGTGATGCTGCTCATCCTCAACCTGCCGATGGTGCCGCTGTTTGCGCAGATCCTGCGCATTCCGGTCTACATTCTTCATCCGCTCATTTTCGGTGTGTCGGTGATTGGCGCTTATTCTGTCGCCGGCCGCGTGTTTGACATTTTGATGTTGGCCGGCTTCGGCGCACTTGGCTTTGCCATGGCACGCCTGAAATTCCCGGTGGCGCCGCTCGTGCTGGGTTTCGTGCTCGGTGATGCGATGGAACGCGCATTGCGGCAATCTTTGATGATGTCGCAGGGTGACCTCTCCATTCTCATCTCGCGTCCGATTTCAGCCGGCATGCTGATCTTCGCCGTCGGCGTTCTCTTCTTGCCACTGCTGCCACGTTTCCGCCGCCTCAAAGAGGCTGCGAGTTAATAGACCGAGCCAATAGAAACATCACTGGAGGAAACCTGATGAACAGACGCATACTCCTCACGACCGCACTCGCCATGGGCGCAGCGCTTGTGGCGCCCGCCGCTCATGCGCAATGGAAACCAACGCGCCCCATCGAACTCGTTGTTCATTCGGGCCCTGGCGGCGGCAATGATGTGATGGGCCGCGCGCTCGTTTCAGCCATTGATGAAGCCAAGCTCTCGCCGGTTCGTATTCAAGTTTCGAACAAAGTCGGCGGCGGCGGCGCGACAGCCGCTTCTTACCTGAGTGAGAAAAAAGGCGATCCTCATGTGATCGGTATTTTTACAAGTGTCTGGGTAACCAATCCGCTGGTGCAGCAGGAGGCCAATGTCTCCATGCGCGATCTGACCCCCATCAGCCTCATGGTGCTCGAGCCTGCCCTGATCGTTGTGCGCGCAGATTCACCCTACAAGGCTATGGCAGAGCTGATGGATGCAGCCAAAGCCAATCCGGGTAAGATGAAACAATCGGGCGGTTCACCGCTCGCGCGTGATGCATTGGTGCGAACTGTTTTGCAGGCCAAGACGGGCGGTCGCTGGGCCTTCATTTCCTTCCCGTCTGGTGGCGAACGAATTTCGGCACTGCTTGGTGGCCATGTCGACATGATGGTGATTGAGCCGCAGGAAGCGGGTGAACTCATTCGTTCCGGCAAAATCCGCGCTCTCGCACAAGTCACCGATGCACGACTGCCCGATTTCAAGGACATTCCGACTCTGAAAGAAGCAGGCTTTGATGTGCCCAACCCGCCACAGCCGCGTGGCGTTGTTGGCCCTCCCGGCATGGCGCCTGACGTGCTTGCTTATTATGTCGATCTGATCGCTCGTGCGAACAAATCGGCTGGCTGGCAGAAATTCTTGCGCGACGGCATTCTCGAGGAAAATCTGCTTGGGCCTAAGGAAACAGCAGAATTTCTGGCCAAGACAGAAACGCAGATGCGTGGCATCTTGACCGAGTCAGGCGTGAAACTTGTGCGCTAATAGAACATATCAAGACATACAAAACGGCGGATAGATTTCCGTGACTCTGTGAAACGCCCCGGACATTTCTGTTACGGGGCGTTTTTTGTGTTGTCCCTTTGGATGCAGGAGGCTTGGCCACCGACGGCAATCAATAAAGGGGGTCTAGATATTTTATAATGATTTGAAAAAGTTGATAAAATTAATAATAGTTAGATTTGAGTTCTCAGGAATCGTGACATCGACCATGGGCCCAACCGCGACTTCACCTGTTACACAGGCTGATTTATGCGAGAATATTTGGAGAGTGAATATGATCAAGAAGATGATGCTCGCCGTGGCGATTGTAACGACCTTTGCTATGCCAGTAGCGGCAAAGAATTTGGCCATTCCAGAAAAGAACCCAGCGATCACGCTCTCCATTCCAGACAGCTGGGAGCTTATTGAAGCTGATTTCGGCTATTCAGCGGTCTCAGAAGATGAAGAGGTTTTCTTCTCGATTGAATCTGCGAGCGGTGCGCGTATCGACAAGCTTTTTGAAGCCAGCGCACAATGGATGACCGAGCAGGGGATCGTTCCCAAGGGCAAGGCACTTGAGCAGGAAGTGACGATTGGCGGTATTCAAGCGCAAGTCTTCACCTATGAGTCCACCGATGCGGAAGGCGACACAGTCATTGAATTTGTCGTGCTTCCTGCAGGCAATAACAGGCTGATGCTCATCACTATGTGGGCTTCCGACAAAGCGCGCGCTGTAAACAAGGCTGATATTACGTCTATATTGTCGAGCATTAAGGCCATCAAGTGAGGCGATCAAAGTAACGTCTGCCCATCAAGGCACGATGTAAAACAATAAAACGCCCCGGACATTTCTGTCCTGGGCGTTTTATTTTTTGTGGTAACTATCGTTTTAACGTTCTGAGGGTTAGGCCCGCCCACACCTACGGACAAGCGCCTCACCGGCCATACAGCCATAGTTGAAGCAGGATCACTTTTCAGGGGCAGGCCACAAATTTTGGGATAGCTCCCCTCTTGGGAGCAGGTATAATTACAAGAGCAAAAAGGTCCTGAAGACCATTCCAGGGAGAATAGACGCATGCCCCATCCTGCCGCCTCTGCACTTTCGGATTTCATTGAGAAGACGCATGCTGTCTGGGCTCGCGAAAGCGATATGAAGACACGGATGGAGCAAACACAAATTCTGCTGACAGGCCTTGTCAATCACCCTGCTATTCAAGATTCTGCCAAGAATTGGCCCTCGACCGAGGGGCACAAAAACCTGCTCCTGCATACAGACGAGAAATACGGTTTTATCATCAATGCCGTTGTACGCGAGCCCAACCGAAAGGGCAGCGTGCATGATCACTCACAGGCTTGGGTTCTCTATGGTCTTGTCGAAGGCAGTGAATCTCTCGAACGGTATGAGCGTCTTGATGACGGGAGCCGCCCCGACTATGCCGAAGTTAAACTCACCGGCGTGACCATTGGTCAGCCCGGCACGGTCGATATTGTGCCCCCGTTCAATATCCATGCAGAACAAGGCGGGCCCGGTCGCTCTGTGGCGATGATTTTCCGCAGTGAAAAACTGGTCGGGCGCATCCTTCAACACGGATATGATCTGACGACAGGAAAAGTCACAGAACGCTACGGCCCAACGCAAATAGACTATAGCCTCGCGTGATCAGAAGCTCCGCTTCATGATTGAGCGGAGCACACTGCGCCCAAAGGTGCCTTGAAAAGGCTCATATCCGGAGCTCTTTGGTAAACTCGCCAATGTCAGCGCAGCATGCGAGCCAGCACACAAAAAACGCCCCGGAGTTTTCACTCACGGGGCGTTTTTTATGAATGAATTTGGTGACGGGCCTAAACTCACGCCACCGAACAGAACCTCATTTCAGGCCATGGGCTTCCTTATAGCGAAAGGCATAGGCCAGCTTGCCGGGCTTTTCATCCGCATAGGGGACAGACTGCTTGGCAAATTCGCCGCCTGTCTCAGCTGCGCCGCCATTCCACTGCGCCATGCGGCCCAGTGTCTTGGCAGTCACGCCATCGCTGACGACTTCATCATCCGCCAAAGTCGACAAAGCGCGGGTCACATCCTTCAGAATGGTCAAATAACCTTCAAGAGTATCGATTTTATATTGATCGATCTTGATCGTGGGATGTTTGCGCAGCCAGCTTCCATAATAAAACTCTTGGAAAGCTGCATTGTCAGATAATTGCTTGTAGCCAATGTCGCGACCGAAATAGAAAATCGAACGGTATTTGTCGTTACCGAAATTTTTCATGCCGAGATTTTGCGGCAATTGCGCTGGCGTGACCTCGCGATCTTCCGCGTTCCGCAACCAGACAAGGCGGTTCTTTTTCATCTCTGCCCAAAAAGCCGCCTCATCAAGGTGACCAAATTGGTGCGTCACGCGCAAACGCACAATCGTCTGCGGACCACCATCCTTGGCTTCCATGAAAGACGTCAATGTGTGATGCCCGTCCGTCAGATAGAGCTGACCTTTCGGGCCCACCACCGCCGTCTTCATCGGCTCAAGTGATGCTTTGGTCTCCGCGCCCGGCTTGATCTTGCAGGTGAACGAAGTTGCGTCTGCAAGACGTGACTGTGCATTGGCTGATTCCGCACCGCCAAGGCCGCTCGATTCGCACCAATCATCAAAGCGCTTGTTGATCTTGTCTTTGCCGAATTCAAAGCGGCCGAGACGATAATATAATTCGTCGAAACCCAGAGAGGGCTGGGTTGGACGAAGTTCCGATAAAGCAACATCGGTGATGCCACCCGGCACAATCGCGCAATGTGCTTTAGCGGAAGGTGTCGCTGCCTGATCAACGCAGGCTGCAGACGCGCTCACAGATATGCCAAAAATAAGTGCACCGAGAATAGAGAGAGCGAAATATTTCCGATCCATTGTCTTGCTCCAGCCTCACGAGATTAGCCGAAGTAGGACATGAAAGATGAAGCTTTGATGACATCAAAGCCTCTCTCACAAAAACTTCACCGCATGAGGAGGCCAGGCCCACGCTCGATCTGGACAATAGATCGCGCCACGATTGAGCGCGGTGAACGGGCTGATCTCATTCTCATGGAACCGCAAGCTGATCACCCGCGCATTGAATGACAGCGCCAATAAGGGGCCAACGATTGAACGTATCTGCGACATTGCATCAATGATCAATATCGCTATTTTTTCAGTCTCCTGAAGGCAGTTTGCAGGCCCAAAAATCCGTGCCAGACTGGCTCTAACAAACAAAACTCGGGAGGGGGCACATATGAAAATAGCCGCAGCAGCTTTATGCCTTGTAAGCGTCGTGGCTCTGGCAAAACCAGCAGCCGCCCAAAATTGGCCCGAGCGCCCGGTCCATCTCTATATTTCACAAGGTGCTGGCGGGGGCCAAGATTCGATCGCCCGTTATCTCGCTGACAAAGTGAGCGCGATTCTAGGCCAGACCATTGTCATTGAAAATCGACCCGGCGCCGGCGGTATTATCGGCACGCAAGCCGCGGCACGCGCCACACCGGATGGCTATAATTTTGCGATCACCTCATCAGCGACCATGGCGTCAAATCCACATCTGGTGAAGAACCTGCCCTATGATCCGCAAAATGATTTCGTGCCTGTGGCCATGCTCTCCAAGCCCGGCTTTCTGATTTCTGCCAATCCCAACCGCCCGTTCAAAACGCTGGCAGAATTAATCGCCGCTGAAAAGAAAACTCCCGGCGGCCTGACCGTTGCTATTGATGGCAATCGCAATGCCTCTGGGCTCACCGCTGGTTTTCTCAACAAGAGTGCGGGCATCAACATTCGCCTCGTGCCCTATTCGAGCCCAGCACAAGGCTTGCAAGACACGATCTCGGGCAATGTTGATCTCTTTATCTCCCCACCCGGCGTGCATCTCTCCCATATTGCCGCTGGAAAGCTACGGCCCATCGCCGTCTCTGGTGTCTCGCGTGAAGTGTCGCTGCCTGATGTGCCGATGATTGGAGAAACGCTTCCCGGCTTTCGCATTCTGGGCTGGCTGATGGTGTCAGCCCCGAAGGGTACACCAGCCGAGCCGATTGCGCGCATGAATGCCGCATTCGATCGCGTGTTGAAAGACAAAGCTGTCATCGATTGGATGCTCAATTTCGGTTCGCCTGCCAATGCAGGCGCGGGCACAGCAGATGAACTGCGCGCTTTTGTGCGCGATGAAATCGCCCTCTGGGGCAAGATGATTAACGATATCGGCCTCGAAGCCCAATAAAAACGGAAACACAATGTCGAGCACAAAACCCTCCATCCTGATTCTCCTGCCGTGGGAAGAAAAAATCCGCTTCACCTTCGAGCGTTTGATCCTTGCGCGTTTTCCTGATCTGCCGGTTACCACCGTTGCAACCCTGAAAGAGGCTGCCGAGAAAATTGTCGACGCTGAAATTTTCATGGCCTTTGGTGTGGCGGTGAAAGAAGACATTTTCATCCATGCCAAGAAACTGCGCTGGGTGCATGCTTTCGGCACAGGCGTTGATGGGATTATCGACCGTGCAGGTCTTGCCCAACATGTCACCGTGACCTCGACACGCGGCATTCACGGCGCGCCCTTGTCCGAAATTGCTATTTTGCACATGCTGGCTCTCGCGCGCGATTATCCGCGCTCCATCCGCGCCCATGACAAGCATCAATGGGATCGTTTCCGCGCGAGCCTGTTGCAAGGCAAACGCGCGGGCATTTTGGGTGTTGGCCTCATTGCTGAAGCTCTCGCACCACGCCTTGATGCGCTCGGCATGCATGTGGTGGGCATTTCACGCACACCGCGTGATCTGCCGGGCTTTTCATCATGGGCGCCGCGCGATGATCTCAAAACATCAGTGAGCGATCTCGATTATCTGATCCTGCTCATCCCCTATGATGAGACGACGCATCACATCATCAATGCCGAGATCATCAGCGCGATGAAGAAGGGCGCTTACATCATCAATATTGCGCGTGGTGGTGTGATTGACGAGAAAGCGCTGGCGAGCGCGCTCCATTCCGGCCAATTAGGGGGCGCAGCGCTGGACACTGTGCATAAAGAACCCCTGCCCTCCGATGACCCGCTTTGGGATGCGCCCCATCTGATCATCACGCCGCATCTGGGTGGTTTTTACGATACCTACCCCGAAGATTGCATCGACCAGATCTATACGAATATCGCGGCCTATCTCGCTGACAGGCCGCAAGACATGGTCAATCTGGAAGCGCGGGCTTAACGCCCGCGCAATCTCTCAGAGCTCGGTGATGCGCTGCGGGAATTGATGCAGCGATTCCACCTCGCCCGATTCATGGACGAAGTAATTGTCACAGACCCAGCTATAGGTCGTTGGCGTGACATAAGTCGGATGAACAGCAAAGAGCATGTTCGGACCAACCTTCAATGTCTCGTCTTGGCGAATGAGCGGGCGCTCGACCATGTCATAGCCCTGCCCATGCGCATAAAGACGATTTTCCTGCGGGCGACCACCCTTGCGCATGAACTCATTATAGCGCGCAAAAATATCGGCTGGGTCAGCGCCAGGCTTCAGCAATTCGAGCGTGAATTTCTGCGCTTCAAGCACGAAGGCAAATTCATCCTGCATTTCTTGTGAGGCTTTACCCAGCACCCAGGTGCGGCCGATCTCGCCATAATAACCACCGGGACCATTATTCTCGATCAGCATGCAGAATTGATCACCTTCACGGATGGTGCGGTTCTGCATATGAGGCGGCAGCATGACAGCGGCGGTTCCGACCGGACCGGAAGCTGCCATATACCAACCCTGCTCGCTGCCCATCTCTGTTGCCACAGCGCGCGCAATTTCGACCACATCGCTGTCGCGCAAGCCCGGACGAAGATGTTTGCTCACCGCTTCGGCACAAGCATCCTGCAAAGCAATCATGCGGCGAATGAGTGTGATCTCTTCTGCACTCTTGGTCGCCTTGATCGGATCAACCAAAGGCGTGGCATCGATGAATGTTGCCTTGGTCAGAGTCTTTTGCAGATGATTGACGAAACCATAAGACAAAGAGCCGGGCGCTAACAAACCGATGTTGGCGCCCTGATATTTATCCAACGCCTTCAGCGCAACTTCAGCATCATAGGTTGAGGCATAATGCACCGAGGAATAGGCGGGCACGCCCATGAGGCGCTGTACACCGCGGCGCGGCGTGGAATCGAGGCTCGTGAAATGCTGATCCTGACCAAAAGGCCCCTGCGCCACAGCGCTGATCTCGCCATCCAGCGGAAAGATCACTGTATAGAGATAGCCGTTGGTGGCAGGCATATCGGTCAGATATTTCACATAACCGCCGACGAAATCATTATTGGCCTGTGCAATGAGCACATCGACCTTGGCCTCTTTCATCGCTGCGCGGATGGCCGCCCAGCGACGCTCCAATTCAGCCATAGAGATCGGTGTATTGATCCGCTCGTTCATGCTGATCTCCGCTCAGAGCTGCAACAGGCGCGCCGCATTGCCATAGAGAATGGCTTGGCGCGTCTCGGCCGAAACATCCATTTCCGAAATGCCCTTATAGGTCTTGGCGATTGGCCCCAGCGGCGCATCAGTCGCAAAGACGATCTTTTCAGGCCCGAAGAAATCCAACGCGCATTTGACGCCGTTGGTGGCGCCAAACATGGCCGTGTCGCCATAGAACATTTTGAAATAATCCATATGCGGCTTTTTGAGACCGGGAATGATCCCTGAATAATCCTCATCACTCGTGCGCGCACCCAGCACATCCATGCCCGGACCGATGCGACCATCGAAGAAGGGAATCATGCCGCCAGCATGATGGGTGATGATCTCAAGATCGGGATGACGATCAAACAATCCGTCAAAAACCAAACGCGACATAGCGATGGATGTGTCATAGGGCCAGCCAAAGCACCACCACATTTCAAAGCGTGATTTGGCCTCGGATGCGTAATCCGATGACGTCGTTGCGGTGCGTGTGGGATGCAGCCAGATCGGCTTTTTCAACGCGGCCATGGCCGCAAAAAACGGGCGAAAGCGCGGCTCGTCGAGCGGATGACCACCGACATGATTGTAGATCAGCACACCCTTGGCGCCAAGCTGCGTGACAGCGCGACGTGCTTCAGCAATCGCACCTTCGACATCGCCCATATAGACCGCCGCTGCAAAACCCACAAAGCGATCCGGATATTTTTGGCAGAGCTCAGCCATTTCATCATTAGCGATGCGCGCGAGTTCGGGACCCGTGGTCGCGTCGCCAATTTCTTCCAAAGCCGGATTGGGCAGGCTGATGACTTGGCGATAATCAGGCACGCTATCCATATCGCGGAAGCGGGCATCGAGATCAGACAAAGGCCTCACCGCCAGCAGACGCGTGACAATATTGCCGAGCTTGGGTGCCAGCACCACCATGCGATCCAGAAATGAACGCGGCGCGAGATGCGTATAGAGATCGATGACCATGATTGCCTCGCTTTAAAAATTGACGCGGTCGCCGCCTTTGAGGCCAAGCACTTCACGTGCCTCAGCCGGCGTTGCGACTTCGTGCCCTAGTTCTTCGACAATGCGCCGAATCTTGGCCACTTGTTCTGCATTGGATGAGGCCAGCTTGCCGCGCCCGATGAAGAGGGAATCTTCAAGACCGACGCGCACATTGCCGCCCATCATGGCGGCCTGTGTTGCAAAGGGCATCTGGAAACGACCAGCAGCCAACACGGACCATTTATACTCATCACCGAATAATTTGTCGGCGGTGCGTTTCATGAACATGAGATTTTCAAGATCGGGGCCAATGCCGCCCAAAATGCCGAAGATCAACTGCAAGAAGACGGGCGGCTTGAACCAGCCCTTATCGAGGCAATAGGCGAGATTATAGAGATGGCCCACATCGTAGCATTCATGCTCGAATTTGGTGCCATGGCCTTCGCCAAGCAATTTGTAGATGCGCTCAATGTCACCAAAGGTGTTGCGGAAGATGAAATCCTTGGTGCCGCGCAGATAGGGCTCTTCCCACGGATGCTTCCAGCTGGTGTAGCGATCGGCCAGCGGATGAATGGCGAAATTCATCGAGCCCATGTTGAGCGAGCACATTTCCGGCGAGGCCTGCAAAGGTGCTGCGAGGCGATCATCAACGGTCATATTGAGACCGCCGCCTGTGGTGATGTTAATCACAGCATCTGTTGCCTGCTTGATGCGCGGCAAGAATTCCATAAACACTTTCGGGTCCGGTGTCGGCTTGCCATCTTTCGGATCACGTGCATGCAGGTGCAAAATGGATGCGCCCGCTTCTGCCGCTGCAATGGCCTGTTCGGCAATTTGCGCGGGCGTGATCGGCAAAGCGTCCGACATAGTCGGTGTATGAATACCACCCGTCACAGCGCAAGTGATGATGACTTTCTTCGACGGATCGGTCTTCTTCGGGGCGTCGGACATTTTAGGCTCCCTCACCGCGATCTGCGGCCAAAGCTTTTTTGAGATGCGCGAAAACGCGCTTGCGCAGAGCCTGGGCTTCGTCAGGCGTCCAAGCCATAAATCCTTCTCCCGATTTCACGCCGAATTTTCCCTCAGTCATGAGCTTATCAAGATAGGGGCTAGGGCCCGTGCTGTGATCGAGCGCAGGAATAATCGTCTTGTGAATATCAAGCGTCAGCTCGGTGCCGATGAGATCAGAATTTTCAAGCGGCCCCAGCACCGCGAGACGCCGACCAAAGCTCGCCTTGATCACCGTATCAACCGTGCGCGCATCGCAAATGCCTTCGGCCACAAGTGCAATGGCTTCGCGCCAGAGCGCATGCTGCAAACGATTGCCCACAAAGCCCGCGACATCTTTCATGACGCGCACGGGGGTTTTGCCAGCAGAAGCCAGCAGCGCGATCATGCTTTCAATGTGGCGCACTTCTGTATCAGGTGTACCCACCACTTCGACGAGCGGCACAAGAAAAGGCGGGTTCCACCAGTGTGTGCCGAGCATGCGCGAGCGTGTTGAGAGATCACCCACAATCGAGCCAATCGGCATAACCGAGGTATTGGAAGCAAGCACCGCATCCGCGGGCGCCAGCGCTTCGAGCTTGGCGAAAATCTCGCGCTTCAGTTCAACTTTTTCGGGCGCGCATTCAAAGATGAATTGCGCGCCCGCAACTGCCTCCGCCATGTCGGCATGACCCGACACAAGCGGCAAGCAATCAATCGGCTCATCAAGATCACGCAGATTGCTTTCAATCCGCGCGTGCAGCGTGTCGAGCGAGGCCTGATAGGCATCATAGACACGGACCTTGTGGCCGGCACGCGCAAAGACTTGCGCAATACCATGGCCCATCAGGCCCGCGCCGATGATGGAAATATTCGCGCGCGCACTCATGTCTTCGCCTCAGCCTGAAGTGTAACCGCCATCGGCGTAGAGAATGTGTCCGGTGTAGAAATCGGACGCACGCGAGGCCAAGAAGAGCAACGGACCCGCCAGATCTTCCGGCTCGCCGAGACGACCCTTGGGCACGCGGGCCAAAAAGCCAGCGCGCGTTGTCTTGGCTTTCTCGTCGTCAGCAAACATCCACGCCGTCAAAGGCGAACGAAACACGGTCGGCGCAATCGCATTGACCGTAATGCCCATCGGCCCCAATTCGCAGCCCAAAGCTTTGGTGATGCCATCGACAGCCGACTTGGACGCGCAATAAGCCGTATAGCCCGCCGGATGACCAAGCAGTCCGCGAGCCGACGACATAAGGACGATTTTGCCACCGCCCTGCACCAGCATCTGCTTGGTGGCAGCCTTTGCCATCAACCAGCTCTGCGTGACATTGGCATCCATGACATCCAGAAAACGCTCGGGCGCCATCTGGTCGATTTTCGACACATCGTTTTTGCCCGATGCGACAACCAGAATATCGACCCGGCCAAAACGCTTCACGCCTGCTGCGATAATGTCATCACAAATGGCTTCCGTTGAGGGACGCACATTCAGCGCTTCAACTTCTGCGCCAAGCGCTTTGCACTCCGCCGAAATCTGATCGAGTTCGGCTTTTTTGCCAGCTGTGAGCACGAGCTTGCAGCCCGCACCCGCAAAAACTTGTGCAGCCAGCGCACCAAAAGCACCAGAGGCGCCTGTAATGACAGCCACCTTGCCCTTCACATCGAACAGCGAGGCAGGGTTTTTCAAGAAATCTGCGCTCATGGCTTCACCCCCGGAGGATAGGGAATAACGACCATCATGGTGCAGGTGTGATTGGTGCGATTTTCGATCACACGCACTTCACCCGGTGCAATGGTGCAAGAGTCGAATTTCTTCAACACCGTTTCCTTGCCGTCGATGATCACCGTCATTTCGCCTTCAATGACGACATAGACTTTTTCAAAGGGCGTGGAATCCGGACCGGCGCCACCGCCGGGCAGGAATTGCGAAAGGCCAATCCATTGATTGGTCGGACCATTGGGCTCGAAGCCCTGCAAGCGAAGGCCCACAACGCCCCGATGATTGGGAGCATCATAAGGCTGCGCATCTTGAAAACGCTTGAGATGCATCAGAAGGCCTCGCCACGTTCGATGCGATAATCGCCGCCCTTGTCGACCATGGCGACGAGACGGATGATGCAGCCATCACCCTTGTCCCAATTCCATGGGAAGAAAGCGAAGGTCACGCGCTTGCCAGTGACAGCATCGAGATCGCCGCCGACATTTTCAATGCCGAGAATGCCATTGGTGAAAAGCTTGCGATGCACGGGTTCCCACTCAGGGAAATCATCCTTCCAATCGCGCCCACCCGACCATTCGAAATATTCCTGTTCGAGATGGGGCAGCAACGGCCCATTGCGCTGCGGGCCAATGGCGGTGGCGAGCGGATGATCATTGGCCTGCGTATCATGGCCAACGACTTTCACTTTCTTCTCGACAAACCAATCACCAGCAGACGGCACAAAGCCCGGCGCTTTGGCAAAATAATCTTCATTGTCGCCGTAAATCTTATGCCAGCCGGTGTTGATGATCACGACATCGCCGGGGCGCACAACTTTGCCCGCTGCTTTTTCGAGATCATCATAAGTGATCGATTCCCATTGCTTTTTGGGAAGCGACACAACAATGCCTGAGCCAAAGAAATGCGGCAGCGGCACTTCATCGATGAAAGGCGTGCCGGGCACAACATGGGCGGGCGCATCAATATGCGTCGTGCAATGCATGGACGTGGTGATGCGCTGCGACAGCACGCCGGACTTGGCCATGTAATGAATGCGCTCGATTTTCACATCCTGAAAATAGGGCCAATTGGGCGCCTGAAAACCAAAGCGATGCGAGAGATTGTAAAATTCAAGTCCCATGGCATTGTCGAGATTGCCCTCGAACTGAATACCGCGAATGGTCACGGGCATGGTCATCCTCCGTTTGCGCTTCATCCCCGGCGGCAGGATTGCCGCCAAATTTCTTATGGTCCATGATACGATACGTATGTACCATATGGCGGTCAATTGGCTCTCAAGCGGTTTTTCGCAAGCGAATGCAGGCCGGCCAAAAGAGGAGCGATAGCGGGCGTGAAAGATCCTGAAGACAAGAACGGCGCACAGGCCGGCATTCAAGTGATCGCGCGTGCCGCCAGCATTTTGCGCACGCTCGAAAACCATCCTGACGGGCTCAGCCTTGGTCAGATTGCGAAATCTGTCGATCTGGCGCGCTCGACTGTGCAGCGCATTGTGGCCGCACTCGCGGCTGAAGATTTCGTCATTGCGTCAGGTCCCGGCGATGTGCGCATCGGCCCCGGCCTTGTGCGCATTGCAGCATCGGTGGGCTCCAATACGGCTGATCTCATTCGCCCGCATTTGCGCGCGCTTGGCGAAGAAGTGGGTGAAACGGTTGATCTCGCCGTGCTTTCGGGCGGCTCCACTGTCTTTGTCGATCAAGTGCCAGGCCGCCATCGTCTTGTTGCCGTCTCTGCTGTTGGCGAGCGTTTTCCGCTGCACTGCACAGCCAATGGCAAAGCCATTCTGGCCTGCTTCTCACCCGAAGATGCTGAAGAGCTGATCGACAAAAGCCTTACTGAACATCCCGACTTTCCATTGAAAAATCGCAAGCATTTGCAAAGCGAGATCGAGGACGTTCGCAAGACCAATGTCGCCTTTGATCTCGAGGAACATGGCGAGGGCATTTCAGCGGTTGGCATTGCCCTGCTCGACACAATGGGCCGACCGGTTGCTGTATCCATTCCCGTTCCCTCGCAGCGTTTTGACGAGCAAAAAGATGATTTGTCTCGTCAACTCAAAGCCTTCCGCAAACGCATCCGCGCCGCCATGGCGCGTTGAACGCGGGACTACCAATGGAGGGGGGCAAGGATATGCTTCCCGACTTGACGGGGTATCGCCATGCGATACCTTGGTTCCATGATACGGTACAGGCCGCACCAGAAGAGTGCGGCGACCGTTCAGTTGAGGAAAGCAAGGAGGAACCCATGAGCATGACTCGTCGTGCGCTCGCCGGAAGCATTGCAACCGCCGCCCTGATCGCATCCTGCACTTTCGCATCGGCTCAAACTGTCGAGCTGAAAGTCTCGCATTACCTGCCACCGAACCACACGTTCCAGAAGGAACTCGTGCGTTGGGGCGAAGAGCTTTCCGAAAAATCAGGTGGCCGCCTGAAGCTCAATATTTTCCCGGCCTCGCAGCTTGGGCCCGTGAACCGCCAGTTTGATCTTGCGCGCTCCGGCGTGGCAGACATTGCCGTTGGCCTGCATGGTGCAACACCCGGACGTTATCCGACAACAGAACTTGTCAGCCTGCCCTATGTGCACCCAAAAGCAGGTGATAATAGCGCTGTCACATCCAAGCGCCTGACAGAATTGGCACCAAAATTTCTCGCCGCAGAACATGCTGGCCTGAAAATTCTCTGGATGGCCGTCACCAATCCGCTGATGTTCCACACATCCAAGCAAAAAATCGCGACTGCCGCCGACTTCAAGGGCCTGCGCATCCGCTATGCGGGCGAACAATTTGCACAAATCATTCCAGCTCTCGGCGCCGTGCCACTGCCTGTGCCGCCTGCCGAAACACAGGACGGTCTGGCCAAAGGCATTATTGATGGCGCGACTTTTCCCTATGAAGCCACACAAAGCTTCGATCTGGGCACAGTTGTGAAATATTCTCTGGAACCAGGCGTTTCGACGGCGACCTTTGCTGTTGTCATGAACCCGGCGAAATATGCATCCCTGCCTGACGATCTCAAAAAACTGATCGATACAACGACAGGCCCCGCTCGCGCTGAAGCTTTCGGTAAAGTCTTTGACGAGGGCGAAAAGCACGGCCGCCAATATATGATCGACAAGAAGGTCGAGATCACCAAATTGTCGGATGCTGAACTCGCCAATATCAAAAAGACACTTGCCCCGATTGTAGAAAAAGCCTCTTCGACACTCGAAAAAGAAGGCAAGCCCGGCAAAAAATTCCTCGACGCTTATCAGAAGTGATTCAAACATAAATGCGGCCGGCGCCCACACGGTGCCGGCCTTTTCGCATTTAAAGGCTCCGCCATGTTGCGTTTTGCAGAAGCTATGAAGAACGCGCAATTGCGCCTCGCCATGCTCGCACTCTTCGTCATGATGATGATCATCGTGTGCGATGTGACCATGCGCTATGTCTTCTCAAGCCCCATTCATGGCGCTTATGATATTGTCGAAGTGAGCCTTTTGATTTTTGTCTTTCATGGCCTGTCTGCTTGCTTTCTCGCACGACAGAATATCGTCATCGACCTGATCGACAATATTGTCTCCGCGCGCACCACCCATGTTCTGGTGCGCCTGTCAGACCTCATCACCATTGGTATGCTCGGCCTGATGATCTGGGCCATGTTTGAGCCTGCGTCTCAGGCTTTTGACTATGGCGACAAGAAACTCGAACTCGGCTTGAAACTCTGGATTCTCTGGAGCCTGGCTATTGCGGGTCTTGCCGGAACATTCTTTTGCGCGCTGGGCGCACTTGCCAAGCCTGTTGTCACATCGCATGGCGGAGAACGGATGTGAGCAACCAATGGATAGGCGCCTGCGGCGTCATCGCGCTCTTCCTGCTTCTCTTCTTACGCGTGCCTGTCTGGGCAGCCCTCATGCTGGTTGGAGTTGTGGGCAATACGATTGTGGGCGGATGGAACTCTTCCTTCGCCATTCTGGGCACAACGGCCTTTGACACATCTTCAGCCTATACGCTGTCGGTCATTCCGCTTTTCATTTTGATGGGCGATGTAGCGTCATCCACGCGCCTGTCAGCCGATCTGTTCAATGCTGCACGCGTGCTTTTGTCTGGCATTCGCGGCGGCCTATCAGTGGCGGCCATTGGCGCAGCCGCCTGCTTTGGCGCTGTCTGCGGCTCATCTGTGGCAACTGCTGCAACCATGACCAAGATCGCACTGCCGGAAATGCGCAAAGCTGGCTATGACGACGGGCTGGCAACAGGCTCTATTGCCGCAGGCGGCAGTCTTGGCATTCTCATCCCGCCCTCGATCATTCTCGTCATCTATGCAGCGATTGCCGAACAAAGCGTGCCGAAACTTTTCGCTGCCGCTCTCATCCCGGGCCTTGTGCTCACCGCGATCTATATCATCGTGGCGCTGGTTATCGCGCATCTGAAACCCGAATATGCACCCACTGTCTCCAACGTGACCTGGAAAGAACGGTTGGAGGCTCTGCGCCAGCCTTGGCAATTTCTGCTGCTGTTCATTATCACGATTGGCGGCATTTATGCGGGCATCTTCTCGCCAACTGAAGCAGCAGCAATCGGCGCCTTTGGCGCAATCTTGCTGGGCCTTGTTGGGCGCCGCCTGACCATCAAACAGATGATCAAAGCCATTGAGGGCACGGTGATCACCAGCGCGCTGCTGTTTGTGATCATTATCGGGGCGACCTTATTTGCCTATTTCATCGTGCAGACGCAATTGCCCTTGCTGCTCTCAAGCTTTGCGCAATCCATGCAGCTCAATGCACTGAGCGTGATGCTCATCATCGTTATCGCTTATGTGATCATCGGCTGCTTTCTGGAAGGCATCGGCATGGTGTTGATCACTGTGCCCGTCTTTCTGCCGCTTGTGGTAAAATATGGCTATGATCCGATCTGGTTCTCGATCATCGTCGTGATTGTGGTGGAACTGGGACTGATTCATCCGCCCGTCGGCATGAATCTCTTCGTCATTCAGGCGCAGGCGCCCGATGTGAAACTGACCGCCATCTATCGTGGCATCATTCCTTTCCTGATTGCCCCTTTCGTGCTGATTGCACTTCTGCTGATCTTCCCGGAACTGGCGCTTTGGTTGCCCAAGAAACTTTACGGATAAAATGACCATCCAAATCGCCATCATCGAAGAACCCGACGAACATCTGGCGGAGCGCCTGCGCGCGCAAGTGCCGGGCATTATTGTGCACGCGGGAAAAACAGAAGCTGAAATCTTGCCCCATTGTGCTGATGCGCAAGTGCTGATGGGCCTCGCGCAATCCATCACACCTGCCATGGTCAAAGCCGCTAAAGGTCTCAAATGGATTCAAGCACTGACCACCGGTGTTGATCCGCTGAAAGCCATGAAAGAGCTAGATCCGAACATCCCGATCACATCGGGGCGTGGCATTCACGGCCCGCAAATGAGCGAGCTCGCCTTTCTCTATATGCTGAACTTTGCACGCGACATCCGCACTGTTCTGCATGATCAACAAACCGCTAATTTCGAGCGCCGTCCGCAGCGCCTCCTCTGGAACAAGACGGTTGTCATCGTCGGCGTAGGTGTCATCTCGGAAGATCTGGCACGTTGCTGCAAGGCCTTCGGCATGAATGTCATCGGCGTCTCGTCGCGGACTTCCGCCCCCCATTTTGATCGGATGTTTTCGCGCAACCAGCTGAAAGAAGCGGCAGCCCTTGCTGACTTCCTGATCGCTGTGCTGCCACTCACCCCCGACACGAAGGGGCTGATCGATGGCACCGTGCTTGATTGCATGCCCCGCCATGGCGTTTTCATCAATATTGCGCGCGGGCCCGTGGTGAAAGAAGACGAGCTGATCGACCGCCTGCAACGCAAAGTCATTGCGGGCGCTGGCCTCGACACATTTGTCGAAGAGCCACTGCCCGCTTCAAGCCCGCTGTGGTCGATGGACAATGTCATCATCACGCCCCATATCGGGGGCAAGAGCGAAAGCTATGTCGAGCAAATCATGCCGCTGATCGTGCATAATGTGCGCGCCTTCCAGGAAGGCCGGATGCAAGATTTCAAAAATCGCGTTGAACGCTCATAAAAGCTGATCACAAGAGGAACGCCTGATGTCTATCAAGAAGATTGCGCTGGAAGAACATTTCATGGCGCCCGATTTTACCGATTATTGGGCAACAACCTTCGGCAATATTTCTCCTGAGCTCTCCGATAAAGCGCTGGGTGCCCTGTCAGACTTTGGCGCGCGCCGTCTTGATGACATGGACAAGAACGGCATTGAAATTGCCATTCTGGGGCTTGCTGGCCCCGGCGTGCAGGCCGAAAAAGATGCCAAGCTCGCCGTCAAACGCGCGCGCGAGGTGAATGATTTTCTGGCCAAAGAAGTTGCCAAGAACACCAAGCGCTATGGCGGTCTTGCCCATGTCGCCGTGCAAGATGCCAAAGCCGCAGCCGACGAACTCGAGCGCTGCATCACACAGCTCGGCTTCTCAGGCGTGATGATCAACGGCGCGACCAATGGCATGTATCTCGATGATCCGAGCATCGAAATCTTTTGGGAACGCGCAGCCGCATTGAAAGCGCCCGTCTATATTCATCCCAACAACCCGCTCGACTACCCATCTATGTATAACGGACATCCCGAGCTCTGGGGTCCGATGTGGAGCTGGGGTGTTGAGACGGCAACACATGCGATGCGCATCGTCACGGCAGGCGTCTTTGAGCGCTATCCCGATGCAAAAATCATTCTCGGCCATATGGGCGAGGCCATACCGTTCCAGTTGTGGCGCATAGACAGCCGCTGGGCCATTGCCAATCGCCAAGGCCTGACACTGAAAGAACCGCCGAGCTATTACATTCGCAAGAACATCATGGTGACGACATCGGGCGTCTGCTCGGAAGAGCCGTTGCACTGCGCACTCAATGCTCTGGGCGGCGACAATGTCATGTTCTCGGCTGATTATCCGTTCGAGCGCACGGCGGAAGCCAGCCACTTCATTGAGCATGCCAAGATCGATGAGGCACAAAGGCAGAAAATCTGCTGGGACAATGCCAAACGGATCTTGAACCTGAAAATCTGAAATTAAAAAAGGCGCCGGAGACGGCGCCTTTTTCTTTTATTCGGGCTGAATGCCTGCGGTCTGAATGACCTCGGCCCAGCGTTTGACGTCTCGCGCGATAATCTCTTTCAAACGATCTGGGCCACCGCCAATCACCTGCAGCGCCTGCGCATCAAGTTTTGCCTTGATTTCAGGATCATTCAACATGGCGTTGAGATCGGTGTTATATTTTGCCACCACATCAGCTGGTGTGCCGGCAGGCGCGAGGATCGCCCACCAATTGTCAATATCAATGCCAGCCACGCCTGCTTCCGTCATGGTCGGCACGTCTGGGGCCAGAGCGATGCGCTTATCACCCGAGACAGCGAGCACTTTCACATCGCCACCTTTCGACAAAGATACAGCCTGAAGCGCTGGCATGAACATGCCACCAATATGCCCGCCCGCGAGATCCTGCATAGCGCCTGCAAGTTGGCGGTAAGGCACGTGGCGCAGTTGCGACTTGGATTTCTGATTGAACAATTCCAGCGCGATGTGATGGGGAGAACCTGGCCCCGGTGAGCCGAAATTGATCTCATTCGGCTTGGCCTTGGCGAGCGCGACGAGCTCGGCAAATGTATTCACACCAAGTGACTTGTGAACCGCGCAAGCAAAGACCGAATAAACAAGACCCGCCACGGGCGCAAAATTCGCGACCGGATCATAGGGTACATTTTTGAACAGGCTGACATTCATGACAAGCGTGTTGGCGGTGACCAGCATGGTCGTGCCATCGGGCGTCGAGCGGGCGACAGCCTGCGTGCCGATATTGCCGGAGGCACCCACGCGATTATCAACAATGATGGTCTGCTTCCATTTCTGCTGCAGATATTGCGCGCAGATACGACCAATCGTGTCGGGGCCCGAGCCCGCACTGAAAGGAACGATGAAGGTGATATTCTTGTCGCCACCAGCGACCTGCGCCTGTGCGCCCGGCACAACAGAAGCAAGGCCCGCGCCCGCCAAAAGCCCAGCAACGTCACGACGCGTAAATTGGTTGGAAGCCATGAACAGCTCTCCGGATGTTTCCTCGATTGAAGCGGCCAGTCTTCCGGCTCGCACATCCATACTAAACCACCCCATCAGCAAGGAAAGGGCTTTTCCTTCGTGAAAAAATACTCGTTCACCCCATCCCCCAAATAAAAAACGCCCCGGAGCTTTCACTCACGGGGCGTTTCTCAGTGGCTGCAGGGAGGCACTGCCATCTCTACCAAACAATAGAGGACAGGCGCTTTATGCTGAGGGGCCATCCTCATTTAAAGGTTTCGTAAGCCTTCGACTGGCGGACCGACCCTTCTCCCAAGGCACTCATGTATTGAGAGTTGAAGGCACGAAAAGCCGCTCTGGTTCGTATCTTTCTTTAATCAATCCCTGATCATGCGAATACAGGATGAATTGCTCAAGATTGGCACGATTGCGCTTGAAGCCATTGATCCACGGATCACCAAAGACTGCGGAGGATTCCTCGTAGAGATAGCGAATCCAGGGGAGTCGCGACCAATTGGGGTCCGTATAATAGTCAAGATTGATCTCATGAGCCTGATGAAACATATCCATCAAAGCAGCTGGCAGATCGGGGCGGCGTGCCACAAGATCTTGATGCATGGCAACAATATGCATGATGGGCCACCACCCATATTTTTTGAAATAGCGCTGCTCTTCACGACGCGCGTCTTTAAACAAGCGGCGCGTTGGCACGTCGCCCTTCATAATCGATGGCGGGGGATGGGGCATGAAAACAGCATCAATCTCGCCCCGCCCCAGCAACAAACCAAGATCAGTACCCTTGGGGGCACGATCAATCACAACGCCGGGTTTGGGATCAAATTTGACCTTTTCATCCGTTGTCATCAACCATTTGATCTTCTCCCATTCGACGCCATATTCGAATTTGAGATCACCCTTAGCTAGAAGCGACAGCGTAGTCTGGAATGAGGAAAGGCCAACGCGCCGGCCAATCAGATCGCGCGGATGTTCAATATCACTGTCTGCCCGCACGAACATGCAGCTTTGTGAAAAGAGGCGGCGCGGAAAGATCGGTATTCCAATCAAAGGCAGCCCGCGATCAATCGCCATCAGAAATGTCGACATAGAAAATTCAGCCACATCGAAGGCTTGGTTATGGATCATCTGGCCGTGCCGATCCGTGCCATCGCGTAAATGATCTGACTGACCAACCTGCAAGGCGCGATAGCTCAAGCCATCGGGTGCTTTCACCGTCCCATCAAAAAATGGAAAATGCCGATCATAGCGATCCATCGCAATGGTAATCTCTAGCGGATTGGACATATCTTCCCCTTATTCATGATGATTAGTGACAGTCTGATCTAAGCTAAGGCATTGATATATTAATTGTTGAATTTTTTTGATCGATCAAGCGGACTTGCATTCGGCCCTTCTGTCCACAGATGAAGAAGCGCATATCAGTTAAAAAAGCTTGATCCGTCAATGTCAGCAAAACGCTTTCAAATCTGCAATCTCTTGCGCTAACAGATCAGAAACAACAACCAATGTATTTTTAAAAGGACTCACAGCGCCATCCCCCTTTGGCTGGACCAGAATGCAAAATCATTCCTCCACGGTTATAAATTTCAAGGGCATTATCGAGCGCCTGAACAGATCCATCATGCATATATGGCGCAGTTTATGCACATTATGCAGTGTCGGGGTTCGGAACTGACCCATATGCAACCTTGCTTATCACATCGACGAGGCAGCAATAACGGAGCTTGAAAAAAGAGTGCAATTCAGGCGAGCCCGCCAAAGACTGCAACAGACATCTGAAAGCGCTCTCGTTTGTTTAATACCGAACCTATGAGATGCCTAGCGGAAGACGGGTCTTAACCGAACTCCCGGATCACCTCGTGGGCTCTGGCCACACACGCGCAATCGCGATCAAACAATGCCGAAGCTCACTACCCAACGATAACCACGGCATCATCAGGATCGACGGCACAGATACCGTTGACTAGGTAGTCAAGGGCGGCCGCATGATGTGCAGCGGTCAAGGTTACGGATTGCAAGTTATCGTTCTCGCGAACCTTACCCTGCAACCCGACGACACCTGCAGGTCCATACGTCCTTACAAGAAAATCGTTGAAATCGCTGACCTTGGGCAGACCTTGAATACCAGCCTTAATCCGCTCTTCGGCCAGCAAGGATACGTGGTTCTCGTAGACATCGTCGATATTGACCGCGGCGATGTCTAGCTTCACCGGACCGATAACTTCGTTCCCGATTGGATGCGCGCGTGCATAGGCATTCAGATGGGTTGCGCGCGCCTCGAAGCAAACGGCACTATCGTCGAATGCTTCGCTGAAAAAGGCTTTCAGGGCATCGTCGCCCAGGGCGCGATTATGCTCATAATACTTCTCGAACAAATCGAGATGTTCCTTCAGACCGAAGGCAACTGTCTTCGAACCATTGTAGCCGACGTGGCATGTCAATCCGGTCACTTCGCCGAGACGTGCCGTCGCGTCGTTACCGAGTCTGAACTCCTGAATCACATCTGGATTGGCCTTCAGCCAAGCGAGTGCCTCGATATGCTTGGCAACATACTCGTATTTGGACAATGGCTCCGAGATACCAAAGACCTTCGTTCCCACAAAATAGATTGGGTGCAGCACGAAATCGACGAAGCTGTCCTTGTAATTCTTGAGTCCCTTGGAGAACCAGATCTGAACCGTCTCTTTTGGAATACCGAGGAACCGCTCCGAATTGGGTTGACGACGCGGGATCTGCCCCCCGAAATTCGGGGCGCCGCCAAAATCGTCGATGAAACGATGCAGGTCCTGCACGGCGTTCTCGAGGACGCCGCTGCGGGCCGGGGCCAAGGCCGGGCCCGTGGAAGCGCTTTCCTCATACACTTGAGCGGGCCCTAATGCGCGTACAGCGGCTTCGACAGGGGCAGCATTCTGCTCGGCGGGAGCCGCGGCGATGGCCAGATCATCTGAGCGACCTTCCTCATAAGCTGGCAGGTCGGCGACGGCAGAAAAAGTGAACGAGATGACGCCAAGCGCCCATTCCTTTGTCGCGGAATTGGTCGACGAGACGGCAGCAGTGCTGTCGACTGACGAGCTGTCTACAAGACTCATGGCGCACCTCCTTACCCTGCTCACGAATTACCGGATGGCTAGGGAAGCAACGACTATGAAGGCTGGCCGGCGGCCTCCCTGTGACTTTCAGCACAAGAAACTCAGTAAGCCTGCGCTGAACGCCGAGGGTGCATCGCAATCGGGGAGCTATCTAATTTTAGGCAATTTTGCTCGATCACACTTGAATCTTTTTTGTCTCCTCCAAATTGAGAAACCTGATCTTGTCCCCGTCAAAATAGGCAAATTTGAGTGACTTTCGCCGCGAATTAAGCCGCCCTGGCAGTGGATCATAATGATAGCCGCCGCCGATTGTGGGAGCGAGCAATCCGATATCTGTGCGATCTTCAATTTCGACGCGCAACAATTGTAAATGCGCCCCATCAGCCGCTTGACCTAAAAAAGGCACACCCGCCAATCGCAGGAAACTCACCGGATCAGCCGCAAGTGGAAAGGTCTCGACAAAACTTGTCTCGACAAGATCGAGATCCGTCTCGCTTGACGCGAGAACTGGAGGTGACTGGCCTGCGGGCAAATGCGGCGTCTGCCACTGAACTGCACTTTGCCCGCCATTATGACCCATGTGGACATGAGCGCCGGGCGCGCCGCCCTCGTCATGATGGTGATGATGTCCGCGATGCATGATCGATCCTCGCGTTAAAACTTAATAGGCTTGTCGATGAGCGAGCGATGCGAGCCAAGCTTGCCATTGGCAACCATGGAGCCCAAAGCCTCCACCACAACGCGCGTGCCAAACAAAGCCGTGATGTCAGACGTGTCATAGGGAGGTGAGACTTCCACTACTTCAAGACCGCAAAGCCCTTCAGCAGCCACGAGCCCCAGAATCTTCAGCGCCTCGCGCGGCAAGAACCCACCCGGTTCCGGCCAGCCGGTGCCGGGCACGAAGCCGCAATCAATCGAATCCACATCGAAGGAAATATAGACGGCATCAGCGTCTTTCCAGGCAAGCTCGAGCGCAATCTCCGCCGTCTTTTCGAGGCCGATGCGTTCAATATCGGCAATCGTCAAAACATTTGTGTTGCGATCACGCGCAACCTGCACACCCGCACGCGGCACTTGCCAGCCTCCAATGCCCAGCTGCACCAGATTGGTCGGCTTCACATTGGGAAGATTGGTCGCATGGAACCACGGCGTCGTGTGCATGCGCTCATCAAGATCGCGCTCTTGAATATCAATGTGACGGTCGAAATGAATGATGCCGATGCGTTTTGACGTGCATTCAGCAATGCCGCGCACGCAAGGGAAACCGATGGAATGATCACCGCCCAACATGATCGGCAAAGCCCCAGACGAGAAGACATGCGAAACACCGCGTGAAATCTGGTCAAAGCTTTTTTCGAGATTCCCCGGAATGGTAAAAACGTCGCCCGCATCACACAAAGTCATCTGTTCGCGCAGGTCCACGCCCAGCTCGTAATTGTAGGGCGTGTAGAGGGCAGAAATGCGCCGGATGCCTTGCGGCCCAAAGCGTGTGCCCGGCCGATAGGTGGTGCCGGAATCAAACGGAATGCCCAGCACAGCCGCATCATATTTGGCGACATCACGGACATTTTCGACATAGGGCGCTTTGAGAAACGTATTAATGCCCGCAAAATGGGGCAGCTCACCGCGCGAGAAGGTGGGAATGGATTTGTCGGTCAGGCTCTCAGCGCCCGGCAAGCCCATGTCGAGCGCCCATTGCTGCTCACGCTTCCAACCATCTTCAGAGAGTTTGCCTTCGGCATCCAGCGCCCGCCAGCCTTGCGTCTCCATTTTGGAGAAATCAGGATGGTGGAATCTTTTGCGCTTCTGGTGGGACACCAGACCAGCATGACGGTTGCGGCGCGCAGGGCGATGCGAAAACAGCATGAACTTTTCTCCTCAGCTATTGAAACAGCGACGCATCGGGGCGCGGCTGGGGTTTATGGGCCGATATGATCGGATCATTCATCGGAATGTCGTAAGTGATGGTCGCACCATAGCGCTCGGGCGCTTGGGGATCGCGCCGCGGACGATCAAAGGTGATCACGCGCGTGCCCAGCTCAAAGGCCTCGCGAATGTCATGTGTCACCATGACAATGGTCATGGCATTTGTTTTCCAGAGGTGGCGCACCAGCTCATGCATCTGGCTTTTGGTGCCCGGATCCAGGGCGCCGAAAGGCTCATCCAGCAAAAGGATTTTTGGCTTTTTAGCCAAAGCTTGCGCAATGGCGAGGCGTTGCTGCATGCCACCCGACAAGGCGCGGGGAAATTTGCCCGCATGTTCTGACAAGCCCACTTGATCAAGCAATGCGCGGCATTGTTCAAGCGCCTCTTCTCGCGCCAAGCCACGTAGCACTCCCGAAAAAGGAGCGGCAGCAAGCTCGAAGCCGATCAGCACATTTTCAATGACGGTCAGATGCGGGAAAACAGAATAACGCTGAAACACCACACCACGATCTGGCCCGGGCTCACGCGGGATGGGTTTGCCATCGAGCAGAATATCGCCGCGTGTGGGCTGCTCTTGCCCCAAAATCATCCGCAGAAAAGTTGTCTTGCCGCAGCCTGATGGGCCGACCAGCGAGACGAAGCTTCCGGCTGGCAAATGCAGATTGATCCGCTCCAGCACGATCTGCGCGCCATATTCTTTCCAGACATTGCGGATGAGAAGCTCGCTCATGTCGAGGGCTCCTCATCATGCGCCCAAGGATAAAGTTTGCGCGACAGGGCACCGAGCAACAGATCACTGACGAAAGCAATAAGCGTGATCCAGATCACATAAGGAATGATCACATCCATGGCGAGATAACGGCGCACCAGAAAGATCCGGTAGCCAAGGCCCGATTCCGCGGCAATCGCTTCGGCCGAAATCAGAAAGAGCCAGGCCGGCCCCAAGGACAGACGCGTTGATTGGATGAGCTTTGGCAAGGTTTGGGGCAGTGCGACACGCACAATATATTGCCAAGTTGAGGCGCCCAATGTCTGCGCCTTGATGAATTGCTCAACCGGAATGGATTGCACATGATGGGTCAGATCGCGCATCAGGAAGGGCGCGAGCCCAATCACGATCAAGGCGATCTTTGACACTTCGCCAAGTCCAAAGATGATGAAGAGAATGGGCAGGAGTGCCATCGGCGGCACAACGGACACAATGGAAATGAGCGGCGCAAAGCCTGCGCGGATCAGCGGGATCACGCCAAGCAAGAGCCCAACTGCGAGAGCGGCGATCACCGAGATCGCAAGACCTTGGAAAAGGCGGATCAGGCTTGCGCCTGTATCTTTCCACAAAAGCACATCACCTGTGCGCGCATCCGCCGTGAAAGCATAGCGCACAATGGCATCACCCATTGAGGCGAGTGACGGCATGAGTTTATCGGCTGGGTTCAGCGCCAAACGCTCATGCGACATCATCACATAGAGGAGGATCACGAGGCCGATGGGCACGAGGCCAAGCACCAGCTTTGTGACGCGGTCAGGGTTTACATTCATGATGCGCCGCATCGGAATGCCTCGTGATCCTCAGGGTTGGATTAGAGTTTGCCGGCCGCAGCCATTTCCATGAAGCTTGGGTCGAAACGCAGCTTCACGTTTTTAGCATTGCCCAAGGTCTTGCCGCCGGGGAAAGCAATGCCAATCACATCGACGGATTTGGCACCTTCACCCAACAGCCCATGCGCGAAGGAAAACTTGCGCACATTGTCCATGGTGGTGACAAGCCCGGCACTCTTGGTGAATTCCACGGCTTCTTTGGCATCATAGAACATGCGCGTGGTCTTGAGCTGATCATCAAAACCGGCGAGATCCGTTCCAGAAGCTTTGGCCATGGATTCGCGTGCTGCCACGCCTTCCTTGTCCTTCGCCATAATGGCAATGGTTTCATACCAAATGCCGGTCAGCGCTTTGGCAAAATCAGGATTGTCCTTGAGCACATCGCCACGCACGATGGTCGTGTCGATGATTTCGCCTGGAATCTTGCTCGAGTCGAACACCAGATTGGCGCCCTTGAGAGCCTTGGCTTCGCTCAACTGCGGGTTCCAAGTGACAACCGCTTTAGAATCAGCGGAGCTGAAAGCGGCGACAATATCGGCATCAGACGTATTGACCGTCTTCACATCCTTTTCTTTCAGACCAACGGTCGAAAGGGCGCGCGCCAGTAGATAATGCGAGACCGACATTTCCACGAGATTGACCTTACGGCCCTTGATGTCCGACAGTTTTGATGTGCCCTTCAGCACAATGCCGTCATTGCCATTCGAAAAGTCGCCAACAATGACGACGCTTGTATCGACGCCACCAGCTGCGGGAATGGTGAGCGCATCCATATTGGCAGCCGTCACAGCATCCACTTTGCCGGCGGTGAATTGGTTGATGGATTCGACGTAATCATTGACCTGAACGACATCGATTTTGATGCCATATTTATCAGCCCATTTTTTGACAATGCCCGATTCAGCCGCATAGGGCCAAGGCATCCAGCCGACGTAGACCGTCCAAGCCAGAGTGAATTCCTTTTTGGCTTGCGCCAGCGATGGTGTGATTGTGGCGCTGAAAGACGCGACCACAAGCGCCGAAAGTGTGAAAAGTTTAACGAGCACAGATCGCATCTGACCACCTCCGTTAAGGACGCTCCGGTGAACAGATGGTGGACGGGGAGAGTGCCCGCCGCAGCCGAAATGCCGCCGGAGCCTCCCGGGTTTTTATCCCTCCGTGAACCCGATTAGGTCGGGCTGTCCCTCTCGGACCAGACGCTGCAAAGCCGGAACCCTAGGGACACACGAATGTAGTCATGGCAAATGAGATTCCTGAAGATTCAACTTCAGGCTTTCTGCACTTTTTGGCCGCAACTTGATTAATATGAAAGCAGTCTCCATCGCCAACCAAAAAACACCAAGGACATTTCTGTAACGAGGCGTTTTTGATGTTGCGTATTTCAGGATTTGATTGCGGGGACACCGCTGCTACCTCTGCCGGACCTTCATCCAACAATAAAAAAGGCAAGATGGTCTAAGCCGCTCTATTAAGATGGACCAGTTCACATAAACTTCTATTCCTGAAGCCCGATTCCTCCGGCACCTCAATGAACATGAAAATACATCATCGCCATAGTCATTTGATCTTCGGCATCATCCAGTCCGGCATAACATCCGCTATAGCCTCGGCGATCGCCACCTTCTCCGGCGGCAGCACCTTCCTTCATTGGCTTGGTTCTTGGGCAGCATCTTGGATGACCATGCTTCCGATCGTCATTTTCGCTGCACCTGTGATTAAACGGCTGGTCGACAAGCTCACCCAAGCGCCTTCCCGATGATAAGTTCTGCGAATAAAAACATGATCACGACGGCGTGATCTGCTCATTTTTTTATCAATTTGCCCGATCAGCTGCCTATCTTAAGGTCAAAGCCTGCTATCGAGCCCATAAATTTTGCCAGAACTGCACCAAACAGCCGCACAGCCCTCTGGCATAGTTTTTGATTTGTCCCTGTCACGACCTCAGAGGCTCAGGCCTCGAACTTTCACCGACAGGGGAATTCCATGGCCGACACATTCTCTTTCCGACCAAGCCGCCGCACACTGCTGAAATCAGCGGGCAGCACAGCTGCGCTTCTAGCGGCGGCTCGCATCGGCTTGCCTACGGGCGCTTTTGCGCAAGGGGCTGGGCCTGAAACCAATGCGGTCAAGCTCGGCTATATTGCTTTGACAGATGCCGCACCCCTGATCATCGCCAAGGAAAAAGGCCTATTCGCCAAATATGGAATGGCCGAAGTCTCCGTCGAAAAGCAGGCGTCCTGGGCTGCCACACGCGACAATCTCGTTCTCGGCGGCGCCAGCAACGGCATTGATGGCGCACATATTCTCACGCCAATGCCCTATCTGATTTCCACGGGCAAAGTGACGCAAAATAATGTGCCTGTGCCTATGGTCATTCTGGCGCGCCTCAATCTCGACAGCCAGGCCATCTCGGTGGCGCAAGAATATAAGGACTCGAAAGTCGGACTCGATTCCTCTCCCCTGAAAGCCATTTTCGAAAAGAAGAAAGCGGAAGGCAAGGAAGTGAAGGTCGCCATGACCTTCCCCGGCGGCACACATGATATGTGGATCCGCTATTGGCTGGCCGCTGGCGGCATTGATCCTGACAAAGACGTTTCCACCATCGTTGTTCCGCCACCGCAAATGGTCGCGAATATGAAGGTCGGCAATATGGACGCTTTCTGCGTTGGTGAGCCGTGGAACGAACAACTCGTCAATCAGGGAATTGGTTTTACGGCTTGCACCACAGGCGAAATCTGGAAGAAACATCCGGAAAAAGCCCTTAGCCTCCGCGCTGATTGGGTTGAGAAAAATCCAAAGGCCACAGTCGCCCTATTGGCCGCCGTGCTCGACGCGCAGAAATGGTGCGACGACATGGCCAATAAAGACGAGATGGCCGCTATTCTGGGCCGTCGCCAATGGTTCAACGTGCCACCCGCCGATGTGCTCGGCCGCCTGAAGGGCGACATCAATTACGGCAATGGTCGCGTAGCAAACGGAACCGACCTCTATATGAAATTCTGGAAGGACAATGCCTCCTTCCCCTACAAGAGCCACGATGCCTGGTTCCTTGCGGAAAACATCCGCTGGGGCAAGTTTGATCCGAGCACGGACATCAATGCGCTGGTTGGCAAAGTCAATCGCGCCGATATCTGGCGAGAAGCCGCAAAAATGATTGGGGCTACAGCAGCCGAAATTCCCGCAACCGACTCGCGCGGCAAAGAGACCATGTTTGACGGCAAGGTCTTCGATCCGGCCGATCCGTCAGCCTATCTGAAGTCTCTCGGTATCAAGCGCATTGCATAAATGATGCGGCCGACGACGTGCCTGTCGTCGGCCATTTTTCTTGAAAGCCAGAGATCATGTCGCTCGCAGCGCTCAAACCGAAAGCCGATCATTCCGTGACAAAAGGACAAGCACAGGTCATTGCGCTCAAGCCTGCGACATCATCTGCCCGGCGTCAAAAGCTGGTCCGGATGGCAAGAACATTTGCTGCCAATGTTCTGCCGCCCCTGATTTGCGCTGGCGTTATTTTTCTCATCTGGCAAATCGCTTTCGGAAGGCCCGGCGCAACCTTGCCCTCGCCACTGACCGTGTGGCGCGAAGCACAAGACCTCATCGTGGATCCTTTCTTTCGCAACGGGCCACAAGATATTGGCTTGGGTTGGCGCACGCTGACATCGCTTCAGCGTGTCGGTATTGGTTTTGGTTTTGCAGCCATTGTGGGCATTCTCGTTGGCGCGGTGATCGGACAATCGATCTGGGCCATGCGCGGGCTTGATCCGATCTTTCAAATCTTGCGCACTGTACCCCCGCTCGCGTGGTTGCCGATCTCGCTAGCAGCCTTTCGCGATTCCCAACCATCAGCGATTTTCGTGATCTTTATCACCTCTATCTGGCCGATTCTGATCAATACAGCGGTGGGTGTTCGCAACATCCCGCAAGATTATCGCAATGTCGCAGAGGTCTTGCGCCTCAACCATTTCGAATTTTTCTGGAAGATCATGCTGCCTTCAGCAGCGCCCTATATTTTCACGGGGCTACGCATCGGCATTGGTCTGGCGTGGCTGGCGATCGTGGCGGCAGAAATGCTGACAGGCGGTGTTGGCATAGGCTTCTTCATCTGGGACGCATGGAATTCATCGCGCCTGCCCGACATTGTCGTGGCGCTTTTCTACATCGGCATTGTCGGTTTCGTGCTGGATCGCATTGTTGGCGCAATCGGCTCGCTTGTGTCGCGCGGCACATCAGCTTCTTGAGGATTGAAGATCATGGCAGCCTATCTCAAGCTCGATCATATTTCCAAGACGTTCCGCCGCGGCTCTAGCGAAACAGAAGTGCTCCGCGACATTAATCTCGTTATCAACGAGGGCGAAATCGTCTCGATGATCGGCCATTCAGGATGCGGTAAATCCACGCTCCTCAATCTCATCGCCGGCCTCATCCCAGTCACAACTGGCGCCGTTCTTCTCGAAGATCGCGAAGTCAATGCGCCGGGGCCCGAACGCGCTGTCGTGTTCCAGAACCACTCTCTCCTGCCTTGGCTGACGGTCTATGACAATGTGGCATTGGCGGTCGATAAAGTCTTCGGCTCATCAAAGTCACGCAGCGAGCGGCGTCAATGGATTCTGCACAATCTTGATCTGGTGCAGATGGCACATGCCAAAGACAAGCGCCCTTCCGAGATTTCCGGCGGCATGAAGCAGCGCGTGGGGATTGCCCGCGCACTCGCGATCGAGCCCAAAATCCTCCTTCTGGATGAGCCTTTCGGTGCGCTGGATGCTCTGACGCGTGCGCATTTGCAAGATTCTGTCATGCAAATTCATGCAACGCTGAAGAATACGATGATCATGATCACGCATGATGTGGATGAAGCCGTCCTGCTGTCAGATCGCATTGTGATGATGACCAATGGCCCATCGGCGACGATTGGTGATGTGCTGTCAGTGAATCTGGCTCGCCCACGCAAGCGCCTCGAGCTTGTCGCCGACCCTGATTACATTGCTGCACGCGAAGCTGTTTTGAAATTTCTCTACGAGCGTCATCGCTTTGTTGAAGCTGCGTGAGGCACATGAAAAGGCGCCTCATCATTATTGGAATGGGCATGGCCGCCACGCGCCTTGTTGAAGAATTGGTGCGGCACACCCCCGATTCCTTCGACATTTGCATGATCGGGGATGAGGCAAGCCTTCCCTATAACCGCGTGTTGCTCTCTTCTTTGCTTGCCGGCGATCTGGATGAAAACGAACTTGAATTGAAAAAGCCCGAATGGTGGGGCCAACATCACATCCAAACCCTGACAGGGCAAAAGGTGTGTGGCATCGACCGCAGCTCGAAAACACTCACCCTCACAAGCGGCTCTACTCTTACCTTTGATCTGCTGGTCATTGCCACCGGCTCCAGGCCTATCATGCTGCCGCTTCCAGGGGCTGATCTTGATGGCGTGATCACCTTCCGTGATCTGGCAGATATTGAAAAAATGCAATCGGCCATAGCTGCGAAAGCATCTGCTGTCGTGATTGGCGGGGGCCTGCTTGGGCTCGAAGCCGCTTATGGATTGGCGAAAGCTGATATTCCTACAAACGTGATCCATCTCATGGACCGATTGATGGAGCGTCAGCTCGATGGTGAAGCAGCCACCATGTTGCGCGATGATATTGCGGCACGCGGTATTTCCTTTCACCTGTCCGCACAAACAAAAATGATCCACGGCAAAGATAGCGTCGAAGCAGTGGAGCTTGCTGATGGCACACTGATCAAAGCTGATCTTGTTGTTATGGCCGTCGGCATTCGCCCCCATATTGAACTTGCCCAAGCAGCCGGCCTGACAACTGCGCGCGGCATTCTTGTCGATGACCACATGACAACATCTGATCCGAGCATTTTTGCTCTGGGTGAATGCGCTGAGCATCGCGGCATTGCTTATGGTCTTGTTGAACCTGCTTATGAACAAGCTCGCGTGCTGGCTACCCATTTGGCCAATGAGGTCGCGACTTATGCAGGCAGCATTACAGCCACAAATTTGAAGGTTCACGGCATCAAATTGTTTTCAGCCGGAGATTTTCTGGGAAGCAAAGACACACAAAACATTGTGCTGCGCGATCGTGGGTTGAAGACCTATCGCAAACTAATTCTGGAAAAACGAGAAGAGAAGACATATCTGATCGGCTGCGTCTTGTATGGCGACACAGCAGACGGTCTCTGGTATGCAGATTTGATCCGTCAGCAAACACCGGTCGATGACATGCGCGCGCTCCTCGTCTTCGGCCGTGAACTTGCTCTGCGGGAGGCAGCGTGACATGAGCCAAGACTTTAGCCCTGAGCAAAAGCGCTATCTCGAAGGCTTTATGTCGGGGCTCAAATCATCCCCGAACTTGCGCAAGGGTGAGGCCACAGCGGCACCCAGCGGACCAGATGCGCCACATTTTGAAGCCCAGAATCAAACAACAGCGGCCGGCGGAAAACTTGTCGATCAGGAAAAGTGGAAGCGTGAAGAGCATCCGTTTGATGCCTATGCACGCTTCCGCACGCAAGCCAAAGCCGGCACCTATCCGAAACCCGATGATAATTTTCGCTGGCGCTATCACGGCCTCTTTTATGTGGCGCCAGCACAAAATTCCTATATGTGCCGCATGCGCATTCCAAATGGCATTCTCAATGCCTGGCAGTTTGAAGGCGTTGCCGACATTGCTGAACGCCTTGGCGGTGGCTATACCCATGTCACCACACGTGCGAATTTGCAGATCCGCGAAATCAAAGCTGAAAATGCGCCCGATCTTCTCGAAGAATTGGTGGCGCTTGGCATCACGTCAAAAGGCTCGGGCGCCGACAATATCCGCAATGTCACGGGTGCCGCCACAGCCGGCATTGACCCGCAGGAATTGCTCGACACGCGCCCGCATGCCAATCGCTGGCAC
The DNA here is from genome assembly GCA_947452455.1 of Beijerinckiaceae bacterium. GTDB lineage: Bacteria > Pseudomonadota > Alphaproteobacteria > Rhizobiales > Beijerinckiaceae > Terripilifer. The sequence continues at coordinate 56,778 of CANGBX010000007.1, read as the reverse complement.
CACCATATTCTCAATGACCGCACGCTCTATGGCCTGCCACGCAAATTCAACGTCTCCTTCGATGGTGGCGGACAAATTGCAACGCTCGAAGAAACCAATGATATCGGCTTTCAAGCCGTCGAAGTGATGGACGGCGCCCCCATAGCGCCGGGCATTTATTATCGCCTCGCCTTGGGTGGCATTACCGGCCACAAGGATTTGGCACGAGACACAGGCGTGATCTTGCCAGTTGATGATGCGACACCCATTGCTGATGCGATTATTCGCGTCTTCATCGCGCATGGTGATCGCACCAATCGTGCCAAAGCACGCTTGAAATATGTGCTCGATTCCTGGGGCTTTGCAAAATTTGTCGAAGAGGTCGAAAAGCAACTCGGCCGAGAGCTGACAAAGATTGATGCGAGCTTCATCAAGACCCGCCCCAGCGTCAACCGGCTGGCCCATATTGGCGCTCATCATCAGAAACAAAAGGGCCTCAATTGGCTGGGCGTCTGGACGCCTTTGGGAAAAATGACGGCGTTTGAAATGCGCGCCATTGCCAAAATTGCCCGTCAATTCGGCGATGGCGATATTCGCCTCACTGTCTGGCAAAATCTGATTCTCTCCGGCATTGCTGATGAGCAAATGACCGGAGCTCAAGCAGCTCTCGTAGCAGCGGGCCTTCGCTTTGATGTCTCGAATGTCAGAGCGGGACTTGTGGCATGCACAGGAAATCAGGGTTGCAAATTTGCGGCCTCTGACACCAAAGGCCATGCCTTGAAAATCGCCGATCATATGGATGCGCGTATCGATGTGGACGCGCCCATCAATATCCACCTGACAGGCTGTCACCATTCCTGCGCGCAGCATTATATCGGCGATATCGGCTTGATTGGCGCCAAAGTCACAATCAATGAGGACGGCGATCAGGTTGAGGGCTATCATCTGCATATTGGTGGCGGCTATGCAGATCAGGCAGCCATTGGCCGACTTTTACAATCTGATGTGAAAGCGACAGAAGCCCCGCTCATCATCGAAAAATTGTTGCAGGCCTATAAGAGCCACCGCACATCACCGACCGAAAGCTTTCAATCTTTCACTGCACGACACAATGTCGAAACATTGAAGGGCTTTCTCCAATGAACGCCGCCTCGCCGATTCCCGTTATTCCAATCATTCCCGAAAGCGCGCCCTTCACTGCCGAGCAGCGGGCATGGCTATCGGGCTTCTTGGCCGGAGCGCTGGCGCTTGAGACACATGTGACGCCGCTCACAGGAACAGACGCACCTGTTTTGTCATCTGCACAGGCGCAAGAAGATGATGCGCCTTGGCATGATCCGGCTATGGCGATCGACGAGCGGATGAAATTGGCCGATGGCAAACCGCTGGCGCGGCGCATGATGGCTGCCATGGCGCAGCAAGATTGCGGCCAATGCGGCTATGATTGCGCCGCCTATTCCAAAGCTATTGCCGATCAGGCTGAGGGTCGCCTCAATCTTTGCGCACCGGGCGGCAAAGACACGGCCCGCATGCTCAAAAAGCTTGTCGAGGAAATGGGTGGCGGCGTTGTCGGCCCCGATGAGCGCAATACGAAAAAAGAGCCTGAGCCGCAGGGCGAACGCGGTTATTCACGCAATGCGCCCGTTGAGGCGCGCTTTGTCTCGCGCCGCCGCCTCAATGGCGAGGGCTCAGAAAAAATCACCAATCATATTGAAATCGATCTCTCGTCCTCGGGGATGACTTATGAGGTCGGCGATTCGCTTGGCGTTTTTGCCCGCAATGACCCCGCACTCGCTGATAGCGTCATTACCGCTCTTGGTGCACCTGCCGATTTTCCGATTGCCGGAAAATCCTTGCGCGATGTGTTGATCGAGGACATGTCGCTGGGCGCTGCGCCAGACATGCTCTTTCAATTCATCTCTTATCTGGTAGGCGGCGAGCGCCGCCTCAAGGCGCAGGCTTTGGCGCGCGGAGAAGACCCCGATGGCGATGCCAAAGATCTTGACGTGCTGGCAGCCCTTGAAAAATTTGCAGGCATCCGGCCCGATCCAGAAGCATTTGTTGAATCGCTAGAACCCCTGCAGCCGCGCCTATATTCCATCTCTTCCTCACCGCGCGCCCATGCGGGGCACGTCACACTCACCATTGATACTGTGCGCTATACAATCGGGGCGCGCTCACGCCTTGGCGTGGCCTCGACATGGTTTGCCGAACGCCTGCCGGAAGGTGCGCCGCTCAATATCTATGTGCAGAAAGCGCATGGTTTTGCTTTGCCGCAAGATTCCAATCTGCCCATCATGATGGTTGGGCCCGGCACAGGCATCGCGCCTTTTCGTGCTTTCTTGCAGGAGCGTCTTGCCCAAAAGGCACAAGGTGGAGCTTGGCTCTTTTTTGGCCACCAGCACGAAGCAAGCGATTTCTTCTATCGCGATGAATTATCGGCCCTCATGGCAAAGGGCGCACTGACCAAACTCTCAACAGCATGGTCACGCGATGGCGTGCAAAAAGTCTATGTGCAAGACCGCATGCGCGAAGCCGGATCTGACATCTGGAACTGGCTGCAACGCGGTGCGCATTTTTACATTTGCGGTGACGCCAAACGGATGGCGAAAGATGTCGAACAAGCGCTCACCGATATCATTGCGCAAGAAAGCGGCGTCACTGGCGACGAAGCCAAAACCTTTATCGCCAACCTCAAGAAAGCCGGCCGCTATCAAGCGGATGTTTATTGATGAATGCCCCTCTTGGCGAAAAACCTTCTGTCCAAACAACCTGCCCCTATTGCGGGGTTGGTTGCGGGGTTCTGGCAACACCCGATGGCAAAGGCGGCGCGGAAATTGCGGGGGATACGTCGCATCCTGCCAATTTCGGACGCCTCTGCTCCAAAGGATCCGCACTGGGCGAGACACTCGGGCTGGAGACACGCCTGCTCCACCCGATGATGCGCAATACACGCGGCACTTATACGCGCGCGAGCTGGGATGATGCGCTGGATGGCATAGCAGACGGTTGGCAAAAAATCATAGATGCGCACGGTCCCGAGGCAACGGCTTTCTATCTCTCAGGCCAATTGCTGACAGAAGATTATTATGTCGCCAATAAACTCATGAAAGGGTTTCTTGGGACTGCCAATGTCGACACCAACTCACGCCTCTGCATGGCCTCTTCTGTTGCCGGTCATCGCCGCGCCTTTGGCGCTGATACAGTGCCGGGAAATTACGAAGATCTTGATCAGGCTGACCTGATTGTATTGACCGGTTCGAATGCTGCTTGGTGCCATCCGGTTCTTTTTCAACGTATGGTCAAAAACCGCCAAGAGCGTGGCGCTAAAATCGTTGTTATTGATCCGCGCCAAACGGCAAGTGCCGATGAAGCAGATCTCTTTCTACCCATCGCGCCGGGTATGGACAGCGTGCTTTTTTCGGCATTGCTGGTTGCTATTGCAGATCGTGGATTCATTGATGAAGCCTATATTGGCGCGCACACCAAAGGTTTTCCGGAAGCTCTCGCATCCGCGCGTCAATTAGCGCCTGATCTCACCAGCGCTGCGCGCAAATGCGGCGTTTCACAAGAAGCTCTGACAGAGTTTATCACTCTGTGGCTATCCACCCCGAACACTGTCACGGCATGGAGCCAGGGCGTCAATCAATCTGCACAAGGCACAGATAAAGTTGAAGCCATGATCAATTGCCATCTGGCGACAGGGCGCATCGGTAAACCCGGCAGCGGACCCTTGTCACTGACAGGCCAACCTAATGCGATGGGTGGACGTGAAGTCGGCGGGCTTGCCAATATGCTTGCCGCCCATATGAATTTTCAAGCAGCCGACATTGATCGCGTGCGCCGTTTTTGGAACGCGACCTCGATGGCAAATCAGGAGGGCCTCAAAGCCGTCCCCATGTTTGATGCCATTGCGCGCGGCGATATTCACGCGCTTTGGGTCATGGCCACAAATCCGGCGGCCTCTCTGCCACGCGCTGATTTTGTGCGCCAAGCCCTGCGCGGGCTTGATTTTTTCGTCGTCTCGGAAGTGGTGCGCTCCAATGACACGCTGAATTGTGGCGCACATATTCTGTTGCCCGCCGCGGCGTGGGGTGAAAAAGACGGAACCGTTACCAATTCTGAAAGGCGCATATCTCGCCAACGGCCTTTCCTCACCATGCCGGAAGAGGTTCGCCCCGACTGGTGGATCGTCTGCGAAGTCGCTAAACGCTTAGGCTTTGAAAAGGCCTTTTCCTTTACTTCGGCTGCTGAGATTTTTGCAGAGCACGCAGCTTTGTCGGGTTTTGAAAATAACGGATCACGTGATTTCGATCTGTCGGGCTACTCAGCCTCAGAAAGTCAGTATGAACGCATGCAGCCCTTTCAGTGGCCACTGCGCCAAGGTGAGGAACCGCAAACGCGCCTTTTCTCAGAAGGCGGGTTTTTCACACCCGACAGGCGCGCGCAATTTCATCAGCTTGAAGAACCTGCTCTGAAAGACGCGCCTGATGACATCTACCCGCTTTTGCTAAACACGGGGCGCATACGCGATCAATGGCACACCATGACCCGCACGGGCTTATCGCAGCGGCTTAGCCATCATCTGCCAGAGCCATTTGCGACGCTTCATCCTGATGATGCAGCTCAGCATCAAATTTCAGATGGCGGATTCATTCGTCTCACCTCACGCTATGGCACAGCAATACTGCGGGCACGCGTCAGCGAAGGACAACGCAGAGGTGAAGTGTTTGCCCCGATTCACTGGACCGCTGAAACATCGTCGCATGGTCGCATCGGTGCCCTTGTCCAACCCGCGACCGATTGCTATTCGGGACAGCCAGAACTCAAGGCCACAGCCATTAACATCACGCCTGTTCATTTCGCCTATGAGGGGTTTGTGCTCTCGCGCGAAACCATGGCATTGGATCCAGACAGTTGGTTTTCACGCGTGACGATTGATGGCGCACAAGGCGCGTTGCTGGCAACAGATCTGAATGTCGAAAAAATCCATGCGCAGATACAAGGCATGCTTGACGATTGCACCTTGGCAGAATTTCACGATGAAAGCTGCGGCGAACATCGCCTTGCCTTTTTCAAAGACGAACGGATCGAGGCCTGTCTTTTTCTGGCTCCCGCCGGAAGAGAATTAAGCTGGAACGGGCTCAAGGCTTATTTTGCAAGCGATAAATTGAGCGGGCTAGAGCGACTAGCTGTTCTTTCTGGGCAGAGCGCGGCAGGCCTTACCGATTCAGGACCTGTGATCTGCGCTTGCTTTGGCGTCTCCCTCAACACCATTCAGGAATTCATCGAAAAGGATCAAGTCACTTCTGCCGAGGAGATCGGCGCACACCTAAAAGCGGGAACCAATTGCGGATCTTGTCTCCCCGAATTACGCCGCATGGTCAAAGCATCTCATTGAATAAAGCACAAAAACAAAAAAAACGCCCCGCGCATTTCTGCTTCGGGGCGTTTTGGTGTTTGTATTTTGTAGGATTTGGTTGCGGGGAGGCGCTACCACCTCTACCGAACCTTTTTGGGTTCCGAGAAAAAACCCCACATGCACCTTCAGCCAAGCGCCTCAACCGGCCTTTAATCCACACTTTAGACAGAGGTGATGAATGGTTAACTATCCAAGGTCACTCCTGTTAGCGAGTTCAATGACGTCGCGGCAAAGATGACGCAATCAAACTAGGGAAATAGAGAACCATTTCCTCAACCGGACAACACTCAGACGACAAACACGTCAGCGCGTATGAGCAATCTGTTCACGCTCGATCTGGACAACAATGTCGGCCACTTTGTTCCAGACATGATCGCCTTCAGAATCATCATGGCGCTTGCAGGCGGAAGCGCGTTCGCGCGCGTAATGTTCTGCCTTGCGGCCATGGCTCACACGAAGAGCCTTGGCGTGGATCTCAATGGCTTGCTCAAGCGAAATATTCATCCGTCACCTCAAAACGCGACCCGTGAGGTTTCCTCAAATTTTTTTTAATTGGGTCGTTTTTACCGCAACGACTCAGCTGAGTCACGGGGTTACCGCGCCCCAAAATGAGTCGTCACAAAAGTGTCATACTCAGCCGGTAGCTATAAAAGACCATTGTTCCCCTCAACTCTGAAGGCCCGCCATGTCGGTCATGGACAAGGATTTTTCCATGCTGGGCGATGCCAATGAGCAGCACGGCCTGATTTTCGCCTTTCAGTTTTCAAACGAGGGACTGGGGCAATATGAAACCTTTCCCGACTACAGCGCGATTGCGACCGGTGATGGTTTTTGGTGGGTGCATGCCCACCTGACCGATACGCGGTGCCGGGAATGGATCGCGGGCCAAGATTGGCTCACCGATGAAGCGCGCGAAATTCTTCTCTCGCATGAAGTCCACGACCGCATCGAAACCGATGAAGGTCAATTGGCTGGTCTCTTTGTGGATGCCAAACTCGATTTCGATGGCGAAGAAGAGGAAATGGCGGAACTGCGCTTCGTTCTCGCAGACCGCATTCTTCTCACGGGGCGCCGCCGCTCTCTCCGCTCGGTTGAAAATACACGCATCGCCATTGAACGCGGCAAGATGATTGAATCGCCGATCGAACTGCTTGAAGAAATTGTCGATCGTGAATCCGATTATATGGCAAAAGCGGCCAGCGACCTCGGGCATGAAGTCGATACGATTGAAGATAAAATCATGGCTGGCTACGTGAATGATGCACGCGCCGAAACGCCCAATGTGCGCCGCCGTGCCATTAAATTGCACCGTCAGATGTCACGCTTGCTCGTCTTGTTCCGGCGGGTTGAGCGCGCGCCAGCTACCCGCCTGCCCGCGGATCTGCGTGATGCAGCGGGGCGCATAGCCCAGCGTCTGGAATCGATTTATCAGGAAGTCCATTCTTCACAAGATCGCGCAAGGCTTTTGCAAGACGAAGTCTCAGCCTATCTCGCCAATGAGACGAACAAGCAGCTCTATGTCCTGTCCATGCTGACAGCCTTATTCCTGCCAGCCACTCTGGTCTCAGGATTTTTCGGCATGAACACAAAAGGGCTACCTTTTGCTGAAGATGAATTCGGCTTCTGGTATGCGTTTGGCATTGCAGTCATTGCCGCAGCGCTCACCTATTTAGCTCTGCTTTTTGTCTTGCGCCGACGTGCTGCAGAATAAGCTTCATCGGGATTTCATATCTTTTCGATATTTTTTAAGAAATCTTGTATCGGAGCCCGTCATGCTGAATGTTTTCCATCGCGCTTTACTACCTGCTTTGACAATTTTGCTTCTGACGGGTTTTGCGCAAGCGCGCGATATCTATCATTGGGTTCAATATGTCCCGGGCGGTATCGAAGTCCGTGCGGTGACAGATGATGCTGCCTGCCCGAATGCCATGATTGATGGGCAGCCTGCTCAAATGAAAGAGCGCTCAGCGCCAGGTTCACAATATCCGGTCCGCGCTTGTGCTCTGCCTCTGCCGACGTTAGCCAAACTGGTGACAATCAACGATGTCCCGGTTCCTTTGCCAAAAGATCGCCCCAACAAAATCTTGGTCGTGGGCGACACGGGCTGCAGACTGAAGGGCACGCAAGTGCAGGCCTGCAATGATATGAGCCAATGGCCATTTCGTCTGGGCGCATCAATGAGCGCACATTTCAAGCCAGATCTCGTCATCCATGTGGGCGACATGCATTATCGCGAAAGCGCTTGCCCGACTGGCAATCTGGGTTGCGCGGGATCGCCCTTTGGCGACACATGGCAAGTCTGGAAAGAAGATTTCTTCGATCCAGCAGAAGCGCTTTTGAAAGCAGCTCCATGGGTGATGGTGCGCGGCAATCACGAAGAATGCGAACGCGGCGGCATCGGTTGGGCACGCACGCTCGACCCCTATCCTTATGAAACCGCAAGCGGCCGCGATGGCTGCCTTGGCCCCAAGCCACCCTATACGGTGGATCTCGGTGGACTGCATTTGCTCGTGATGGATGTCTCAACGGCGGATGAAAAACTCAATCCGCAACAAGTCGACTATTACCGACCGCAATTCGAGCTGGCCAAAACTCTGCCCGGTCCGGTCTGGTATGCTTTTCATCGTCCGCTTTGGGCGGCAGAAAATCTGCGCAACGGCATTCCTGAAGGCGATAACAAGACGCTCGCAGCAGCCGCCAAAGGCTTTATGCCAAAGAATGCGCAAGCCATTCTGTCAGGCCATCATCATGTCTTTGAAGTCATGAAATATGAGAATGATCTGCCGTTGCAAATCGTCTCTGGCCATGGCGGCGATGATCTGTCGATACGCGCTCCCAATCCGGTTGCCGGACTTGAGGTCAATGGCGAAAAAGTCGTCGCGGGCGTCAGCGGCCCCGGCATTTTCGGATTTTCAATGGTCGAGCGTGATGGGGCTGATCAATCCGGTACAAAATGGAAAATCACCGGATATGATTTGAAAGGCCAGGCCTTCGCTGGCTGCGAGATGGACCAGCGCCAATTGACTTGCAAATAAAAAAAGGCGGCTTTGAAAGCCGCCTTTCTCATATATGTTAAGCGCGCGCGAAAATAGCGGGGCGCTCAGTCTCGGCAAAAGCGCGCACCCACATGGCGCAAATGCCCGAGCGCACCACATCATCGATCGAGAATTCAACGACCGGCACAGGCAGGTCTTTTCGGCCAACCAGATCAATCGCCATGCGCAGACCGGATTCTTTTTCGAGATCGCATTGGGCGACATCGCCATTGATCACGGTCAGGCAGTTCTCACCGATACGGGTGAGGAACATTTTCATTTCTATGATCGATGTATTTTGCGCCTCATCGAGGAGAACAAAAGCCTCCTTCCACGTGCGCCCGCGCATCACTTCAAAGGGCACCACTTCGATGTCACCATTTTTGACGGCGAGATCATAGACCGCTTCACCAAGACGATCTCTGATGGCCTCTGTCACCGGCACAGCCCAAGGTGCGAATTTCTTTTCCATCGAACCGGGGAAAAAGCCGAGCGAGCGACCACAGGGAACATTCGGCCGCGTGAGGATGATTTTATTGACCGTGCCGAGCCGATAGAGATCTGCGGCATAAGTGGCAGCAAGCCATGTCTTGCCTGTGCCCGCAGGCCCGAGAACGAAAACTTGTTCCGATGTGCGCAAATGTCCAAGATATTCTGCTTGGCGCCGGTTCATGGCTATAATGGGCGGCGGGGAACGCTGTTCGACGAATTTATTTTTCTTCTTCTTGTTGAGATGAATGATGGTGGCTTCTTCGATTTCACGCAGGCGACGCTTTTCCCGGTTTTTGGCCATTGCCGCAAGCCCTATGGGTTAGGCCGGGCGGAGGGCCGCCCGGTCGATGACAGAAAATGCGCGAGGAGAATCGCCGGGCCATATGCCGGAGAGGCAGTACAGGGTGCAATCGGACAAAGCCGGACATGAAACCCACAAGGACCACGACGAAACAGTGAAATAAGAACTGATTCCTGTGACGATTTGGTGAAGCGACGGGTCTTGGCTAAAATCAAAAGCTACAAGAGCAGGAGAGTTTCATATGGTGGGCGAAGTCATTTGCGTGGCCGCACATTCCCGTCATGCTTTTAGCAAGACACCTGCTGAGCAGATCCACGTGCTTCAAGGTCTCGGGGTTGAGGGCGATGCCCATTGCGGCGTGACCGTCAAACATCGCTCACGCGTGGCAGCCAATCCTGACCAGCCCAATCTGCGACAAGTCCATCTCTTTGCAGCCGAAATGCTGGATGAACTCACAGAGCGCGGCTTTTCCGTTCAGCCGGCTGATCTGGGTGAAAACATCACGACGCGCGGGATTGATCTCATCGACCTCCCGCTTGGCACATGCTTGCAAATTGGCGAAAGCCTGCGCCTTGAAATCACCGGCCTGCGCAATCCATGCAAGCAAATCGAAAATTTTCAAAAAGGGCTCATGCAAGCCGTCCTCAGCCATGACGAGGAGGGCAAACTACTCTTGCGTGCAGGCGTGATGGCGATTGTTCTGGAAGGCGGCACAGTTCGCATCGGCGACAAGATCAGCGTGGATCTGCCACCCCTCCCCCATCGCAAACTGGAGCGCGTTTAAGCGCGCTCGTATTTTTCCAAAAAAGCTTCGATGGGCAAATTGCGGAAATCACCCAGCCGTGCATGCAATGTTGCGTGGTCCCAATCCCACCAAGCGAGCGCAAGCAAGCGCGCGCCAATGCTCTCGGGAAAACGACGCCCGATCACCTTGGCCGGAACGCCACCGACAATTGTATAGGGCTCGACATCTTTCGAAACGACAGCACCCGAGCCGATCACAGCGCCCGTTCCAATGGTCCGCCCGGCCAAGACCGTGACACCATGACCAATCCAGACATCATGGCCAATGGTGACATGATGTTCGCGGCGCCAATCAAAGAAAGAGGCTTCATCGGCCTCGCCTTCAAAATAAGCGCTCGCGCGATAGGTAAAATGCGATTGCGACGCACGCCACATGGGATGATTGCCGGGATTGATCCGCACCTGCGCCGCAATCGAGCAGAATTTTCCGATTGTCGTGTAGATGACATCTCCGTCATTCACGATATAGGAATAGTCGCCCATACTGGTCTCGGCCATTTTGGTGCGCGCGCCCACTTCCGTATAGCGACCGAGGGAAGAATCCCTCACTGCGGCTGTGGGATCAATCACAGGTTCCAATCCGAGATTTTTTGAAGCCATGTCAGCGTCTCCTGAAAATCGTCAAGCCACGCAAGGCCGACTTGTCCTCGTGGTGGGCCCCTCGGGAGCCGGCAAAGATGCTTTGATCGAACGTGCCAAGCTCGCCTTCGCTGGCGACAAGCGCATTGTCTTTGCCCGCCGCATCGTCACACGTGCAGCATTGGCTGAAGACCATGACACGCTCGACACAAGCGCCTTTGATGCGGCCGAAAAAAGCGGCGCTTATCTTCTGTCCTGGCATGCGCATGATCTGGGCTATGGGCTGCCCGTTGAATTGAAGCAGGAGCTGGAGCAAGGCCGGATTGTTGTCGCCAATGTTTCGCGCGGGGTTATTCTTGCCGCGGAAGATTTGGGCTACCCGGTTCATGTTCTGCATGTCACTGCGGATCCCGTCATTCTTGCGGCGCGCATTGCCGCGCGTGGCCGTGAAAGCATGGCGGAAGTTCGTGCCCGCATAAGCCGCATTGCACCGCTTCAATGGCGCAATGCCCATGTGGTTGAAATCCGCAATGAAGGCACGCTGGAACATGGCGCGGCCCTGTTCATTAACGCGCTGGCGCATTGCGCGGCGCCAGAAGTGGCGCTCGACGCACAATCCTGAAGCGGCCATCACGCCGATCCTGCCGGAACAGCGCAATTGAATCGACCGCGACCGGCCCCGGGCCTACAGAAGCCATAAACAGGCCCTTCAATTCCCGCTCAGCCTTCATGCATTCATCAGTCGGCAGCGAGCCTGTCAGCGTCATGTGAAAGCGAAAATCTTCGAAGACATAGGGATAACCCCATGTCTGAAGATGATCTTTTTGGCGCTCCGTCAGGGGGCTTTCAAGGCGCCGCGCAATATCAGCATCACTCAGCGGAGCACGCAGCTTGTCAAAAGCGCGAACAGATTCTGCGGCCAGTCGATTGAGCTTTGTCACATCCCCGATGGGCACCAAAGCCACAAAATGCCCCAAGCAAGAGACGCGCAAACCTTCAATCACAAAAGGCTTTTGCTGAGCAGCAAAGGCATCAAATGTATCAAACAGATCTTCTTCGTGCACATCATCGGACAGATGAAAAGGCGCTTTCAGCGTGGCATGAAAACCATATCTGCGAGGCTCTTCTGTCCGATCCCACCATTCATCCTCACTCCAAAAGGACGGAATGAGCGGATCGCAACCCAAGGCGAGAGATGCATCATAAGACAGAATCGAACTGCCAAAGCGCCACAAAGCACTCGCCGGATCCGGCGCAAAATAAATTGCGAAACGAGAGCCGCCATAGGGCATCAGAAAGCTCGCTCTCCGGCACACCACAAAGTGCGCACAACCGGCGTCTGACCAATCAGACCGAAACGCAGAATGTCGGCGCGCAGACCCTTGCGCAAGCGACCACGATCAGCAAGGCCAAGCATATCAGCCATATTGCGCGTGACCATCGCCATGGCATTGGGCAGCGGCATCGCGTGATCAAAATGCAGGCGTACGACCGCTTGCAACAAAGCGCTTGGTACATAATCTGACGACAACCCATCAAGCAGACCATCGAGCGTCAATTCGGTTGCCGAAACACCGCCGGAGTGCGAGCCACCTCGCACCACATTCGGCGCGCCAGCAACGGTGCGCATGCTTTTTGAGCGCGCATAGCGTGCGGCTTCCGGTGTGGTCGGAAATTCGGAAATATTTGCACCAGCCGCCACGCCCAAATCGACATCGGCCTCTGTCGTGTCGTCATGGGTTGCGAGCGGGATGTTTCGCGCCTTCAACATATCCACCACGATCGGCCAGTTTTTGGCAAAGAGCGCGGGGCCTGTTTCCATACGGATTTTCACATCCGTCTCGAATTGCTCAAGGGTCTTTTCACCCGAGCCGAGATTATATGTCTTGAGGTGCTCGATATTACGCCATTGGCGCTGGCCCGGCGTGTGATCCATCAAGGACGCGAGCTTGACAATCGGCTTGCCAAGATGGGGCTCTAGGTCTTCAACAATATTCTCAGCCGGCACTTCACAACGAAGATGAATGCTATGCTCGACACGGAATGCGCCCGTAGCATTGCCCTGCTCGATAGCTGCAATCATCAGCGGAAAAATCGTCCGGCGATAATCTTTCGAACCATAAATGGAGCCGCAGCAAATGGAATCATAGACAGTCGTGATGCCTGCTGAGGCCATTTGTGCATCATGCGCAATGGCGCCTGCCAAAGCATCCGGCCAGAAAACTTTTGGGCGCGGCACGAAGTGCTTTTCCATATTGTCGGTGTGCATTTCGATAATTCCAGGCGCCACAAAATCGCCGCCCACATCAATGGCAGCGGGCAGCTTTGAACGGCCCTGATCGACAGAGAAAATTCCGGCTGCATCAAAGCAGATAGTGCCCTGAATGACTTCGTCATCGAGAATGATACGGGCATTGGTGAGGATGGTCTCGCTCATGCGGCCTCTGCGACAGTGAAAGATTGAATATCGATGCGGCGTGTGCTGGCGCGCTCGCGAACATGCTCATCATGGAAAATGCCGATCAAAGCTGAACCCGCTTTGCGCGCCTCTTCGATCAGCGAAATAACGACATCACGGTTCTGCGCATCCAGCGAGGCGGTCGGCTCGTCGAGCAACATGACAGGCGTTACCGAGATGAAGCTGCGCGCAATATTCACGCGCTGCTGTTCGCCGCCCGAAAACGTAGCCGGCGCCAGAGACCATAGACGCTCGGGAATATTGAGACGTGCCAGCATATCTGCAGCGCGCTTGGAGGCCAGATCAGGCGCCATGCCGCGTGTAACCAAAGGCTCTTTGACAATATCGAGTGCCGAAACGCGCGGGATCACGCGTAGAAACTGACTGACATAGGAGAGCGTTTGACGGCGCACATCCAAAACATCGCGCGGATCGGCGGAGGCAATATCGACCCAGCGACCCTGATGATGGATTTCAATCTTGCCCTCAGTGCATTTGTAATTGCCATAAAGCAATCGCAACAAAGTTGATTTGCCCGCACCTGAGGGCCCATGCAGGACAAGACATTCACCCGCTGCAACCGAAAAACTGACGCCACCCAACACCGGCAGGCAAACACCGCCCTGATTGTGGAGGGTGAAGCTTTTGCCGACGCGCGTGACACGGACGAGTTCGCTCATGTGGTGGCCCTCAAGACAAAACGGCAGAGGTAAGTAGCTGCGTATAGGCATGCTGGGGATCATCGAGCACCTGATCAGTCAGGCCCTGTTCGATCACATAGCCGTCTTTCATGACCATCAGGCGGTCTGTCAGAAGGCGCGCAACAGCCAGATCATGCGTAACAATGACAGCTGCAATATTCAGCTCACGCACCAGCGAGCGCAGAAGATCAAGCAATTTCGCCTGTACCGAGACATCAAGCCCACCGGTCGGCTCATCCATGAAGACAAGCTTGGGCTCACTGACCAAGACGCGTGCAATCTGCAAACGTTGCTGCATCCCGCCCGAAAATTGACGCGGCAGATCATCAATGCGGCCGGAGTCAATCTCAACACGGCGCAACCATTCAGTCGCCGACATCCGGATTTTTCCATAATGGCGATCACCACGATCCATGAGCCGCTCACCGACATTGCCGCCAGCCGACACATCCATACGCAAACCATCGCGCGGATTTTGGTGAACAATGCCAAGCGCACGGCGCATCAAAGCGCGCCGCTGTGGCTCCGACAGATTGTGGAGATCAACCATGGCGCCATGATCATCCAGCAGAACGCGTCCCGCCGTTGGCTGATCAAGACCCGCGAGGCAACGCAGCAAGGTCGATTTGCCTGAGCCAGATTCCCCGACAATGCCGAGCACTTCGCCCGACCAAAGGCGAAACGTCACATCCGCGCAGCCAATGCGCTCGCCATAGAGGCGTGTGATGTCAGAGACATCAAGCACCGGATGGCTTGCCACCTGCAAAGACTGACGCAAGAGATCGAGACCATCACTCATGCGGCCTCTCCCTTGTCGCGACGATCCTCGCAATGATCCGTATCGGAGCAAACGAACATGCGGGTGCCGCGATCATCAGTAATCACTTCATCCAGATAGGAATCGCGCGCACCGCATAAAGCGCAGGGCTGCGACCATTTCTGAACCGTGAAAGGATGATCTTCGAAATCGAGGCTCTTCACGCTCGTATAGGGCGGTATAGCATAGATGCGCTTTTCACGCCCTGCACCAAACAACTGCAAGGCCGGCATGCGATCCATTTTCGGATTGTCGAATTTCGGAATTGGCGTCGGTGAGGCCACATAACGATCATTGACCATAACCGGATAGGAATAAGTCGTCACGACGTGGCCGAAGCGCGCAATATCCTCATAGAGGCGCACCTGCATCAGCCCGTATTCTTCCCACGCATGCATATTGCGTGTCTCGACTTCCGACGATTCAAGCTTGCGCAAGGGTTCTGGCTGGGGAACCTGATAGACGAGGATTTGATCCTCTTTGAGCGGCTTTTCCGGAATGCGGTGGCGTGTTTGGATGATCGTCGCATCCGCCACTTTTTGGGTGGTTTCCACACCCGTCACACGCGCAAAGAAATTGCGGATCGACACAGCATTGGTCGTGTCATCCGCGCCCTGATCAATCACCTTCAGACAATCGCGCGGACCGATCAATGAAGCGGTGATTTGAATTCCACCCGTCCCCCACCCGCGCGCCAGCGGCATTTCACGCGAACCGAAGGGCACTTGATAACCGGGGATGGCAACAGCCTTCAACAAAGCGCGGCGGATCATCCGCTTCGTCTGCTCATCCAGATAGGCGTAATTATAATTGGGATCGTGCCCGACTTCCGTCGCGAGTGCGCTCATGCCTCAACCCCTTCACGTGTGGCCGCCGCTTTGGCGCGGCGCTCCTCCTGCTCGCGACGGATTTTACGGATGAGTTCGAGCTCTCCTTGGAAATCGACGTAATGCGGCAGTTTCAAATGTTCGACAAAGCCAGAGGCTTCAATCGTGTCGCAATGGTAGAGAACGAATTCTTCCTGCTGGGCAGGAAAAGCTGCTCCCTCACCGAAGTCCCGCGACTTCAAAGCACGATCGACAATCGCCATAGACATGGCCTTGCGTTCGCTTTGTCCAAAGGCAAGTCCATAGCCACGTGTGAATTGCGGCGGCACATCAGATGAACCCGTAAACTGGTTGATCATCTGACATTCAGTCAGCGTGATATCGCCAATCTCAATTTCAAATCCGAGCTCTTCCGGACAGAAAGAAACAGCCACTTCACCCATGCGGATTTCGCCCGCAAACGGATGATTGCCGCCAAAGCCGCGCTGCACGGAATAAGCCAGACCAAGCAGAAAGCCCTCATCCCCGCGCGCCAGCATTTGCAAGCGTGTATCGCGCCCAGCCGGAAACTCGGCCGGATCACGCGTGATATCGGTTGGCGCGGGATCGCCCTGCGGCGCAACTTCGGCTTCCATCAAACCTTCATCGCCCAAAATATCGGGGACGCGCGGCATGGAGATATCGAGCGGTTGCGCAGCCTCTTCCACTTGCACGGGCTGATGACCATCAGCCGCAAGCGTAAAGTCGAACAGGCGATGCGTGTAATCATAAGTCGGGCCCAAAACCTGACCGCCCGGCAAATCTTTGAATGCTGCCGAAATACGACGGCGGATCGCCATAGCGCCTGTGTCGATGGGCTGTGACGAACCAAACCGCGGCAAAGTCGTGCGATAGGCACGCATCAAAAAGGCTGCCTCCACAGTATCGCCTTGCGATTGCTTCAGCGCGAGCGCCGCCAAATCCTCATCATAGAGCGAGCCCTCATTCATGACGCGCGCTGTGGCGAGCTTCATCTGCTCACGGATTTGTTTGACGCCAATCTCTGTAACATTGGGATTGCCGCGACGCGCTTGCGCAACGAGATCATGCGTGGCTGCAATGGCTTTTTCGCCACCTTTGACTGCGACATACATCAGCGCGCCTCCGTCATGATGCGTGTCGTGCGCGGCAATCCCGTCATGGCATGCCCTGCAACAAGCAGAAAATCGAGCCCGAGCGGATAAAGCGCATGGTTGTCGCGCGCGGCTTCAACAAAGCCCTGCGGCAGACCCACTGGCGCAATCCGAATTTGATGTTCGATGCCCGGTCCTTCAAGCGTGAGCTTGTCTCCGCCACAAAGTGCATCTGCCAATATGATCAATGTGGTCGAGCGGTCCGGATAGCGCGGATCACCCTGCGCAAAATCCGAGAGCGCGGGATCATCAGAACGCCCGCGCAACAGGCCAAAACTTGCCTTGGCCGGATCATCCGTCACCGGGCAATTGCCATGAAATGCCAACCAGCGCGCTACTTGTGAGCCGCGCAAATCGGCATCCAGCCAGACAGGTGTATCCTGATCACACAGCGCCAAAAGAATGGCGAGCACGTCATGCGAGACTTGCCCCGATCCTTCGACACCAACTTCAGGAATGGCGACAACGGTTCCTGGTCGCGACAATGCATTGAGAATGGCGCGAAACATCGACTGCGAACCAAAAACGGGGTCGCGAAATCCACGACCGGGCAAGAAGGGCGCGTTCATCAATCCCCCCGGACCATTGTGAAAAATTCAACTTTTGTGGCGGCGGCGCGGCGGCTTTCCGTCTCGCGCTTGCGTCGCTGCAGATCGGCCAGCGGCTGGACAACTTTGCTCATCACGGGGCCTCGGCGTTCCTCATCCTGCAAAAGGCAATCGAGGGTCGCGGCTAGCATGGCCTTGTCTTTGTCGCGTCCCAGCGCATAGGAAAAGCCGAGCGTCTCGCCATGGCGCACCACACATCGTGTCATCGTGGCTTCGCCCGCATTGAAGCGCTGGCCGCTGCCACCCGCGCGCGCCTCAAGCATCAAAGTGCCTGTCTCAGAGGCTTTTACGACCTCGACGCCCGGCAATTCGACTTGCGCCAAGGACAAGGCTGCGCGCAATTCTTTCAACGAAGCGCGTGCCAGCACACCCATCCAGAATGCCCGCGCCTCTTGCTGTGCGCCATTCGCCCTGAAATCGTCCACGGACCACCTGTGTCACGAAATTGCATCACGAAACTGTCGTACGACTTGTCTAGACATGTTCCATGACGGGGTGATGACATGAGCCACAGCGACGAAATGCACCGGATGGATGGGCAGGAAATATCCACAACCTGGAAACGCATTGCCGATGAAATTGCGGGTGAGCTCACGCGCGGCTCGTACGCCTCCGGAGATGCCCTGCCCCCCGCACAAGATCTCGCGCGCCAATATGGCGTGCACCGGCACACCGTGCGCCAAGCCTATCGTCATTTGCAGGATCTGGGCCTTGTCGACATTCAGCAGGGCCGTGGCACTTTTGCGACCGGCACACCTCTGCCCTATCGCATCGGCAAGCGCGTGAGCTTCCGCGAAAACCTCAAAGCCTTCGATCTGGAAGCTGAAAGCCGCATCGTCGCCAATGATGTGATGACGGCCTCGGGCGAATTGGGGCGCGAACTTGCCGTCTCGACCGGCACTCCCCTCTGGCGCATCCGCATGGCCAATGAGGCCGGCCAATCTCCCCTCTCGGTGAGCACGCATTATCTGGTCTGCAGCCGCTTCCCTAATCTCCCGCGCAGGCTTGCCGAATGCGACGGCTCCTTCACCAAGACCTTCCGCGCCTATGGCATCGAGGCCTATGAGCGCCAATCCACACGGATTGCGGCCCGCCTAGCCACACTGGAAGAGGCTGACCTGCTGGAAACTGAACCTCAAGCTGTGCTTTTGACCGCCAGATCGCTCGATTCGTGTGAGGGCCAAGCCCTGCAGATTGTTGAAACCGCTTTTCGCGCAGACCGGATCGAACTCCTCGTCGAAAACGACTAAATCTTCACCGGATTGTCACATCCCCCCGTCACTTTGGCCCCGATTGATGGGGGCAAACATGAGCAATCCGACCGACCTGCGCAGCATTCTCGCGCGCATGCATAATGAAATTATCGACGGCCTCGACGAAGAGCTGGAAATGGAGATTGATGACGAGCGCCTTGATGCGCTGATCAATCCCGATACGCGCCATGAACAACCCGGCACCGATGTCGACCGCCACACCTATTTCAAAGAGCTGCTCCGGCTTCAAAAAGAACTCGTGAAGCTGCAAGACTGGGTTCAGCACAAAAAACTGAAAGTGGTCGTTCTCTTCGAGGGACGCGATGCCGCTGGCAAAGGTGGCGTGATCAAGCGCATCACCCAGCGCCTCAATCCCCGCGTCGCGCGCGTTGTGGCTTTGCCTGCCCCCAATGATCGCGAACGCACCCAATGGTATTTCCAGCGTTACGTTGCCCATCTGCCAGCTGCCGGCGAAATGGTGATGTTCGATCGCTCTTGGTACAATCGTGCGGGCGTTGAACGAGTCATGGGCTTTGCTGATGAGCCACAGGTTGAAGAGTTCTTCCGCGACGTGCCGGAATTTGAAAAAATGCTGGTTCGCTCGGGCATCGTGCTGGTGAAATACTGGTTCTCGATCACGGATGAAGAACAACAGGCGCGCTTTATCATGCGCATCACTGACCCGCTGAAACAGTGGAAACTCTCACCGATGGATCTGCAATCCCGCTCGCGTTGGGAAGCCTATACAAAGGCCAAAGAAGATATGCTGGAGCGCACCCATATTCCGGAAGCGCCCTGGTGGATCGTCAATGCGGTCGACAAGAAAAAGGCGCGCCTCAACTGCATCAATCATCTCTTGCAGCAGATTGCTTACGAAGAAATCACGCATGACATGCCGGAACTGCCGCCCCGTACGCGCAATCCGGAATATTACCGCGCGCCAATCCCGAAACAACTCTACGTGCCGGAAAATTACTGAGAAAGATAAAGGCGATCAGATCGGCTTTGCGCCGCTGATCGCCGTTCTCAGGCGTGATGAAATAAAGTCGATCACGGCCACCACTGCCAGCACCATCAGAACAAGAAAAGCAACGCGCTGCCATTCCAGTGTGCGGATTTGCTCGGACAGATGTAGGCCGATACCACCTGCTCCCACAATGCCAATGATCGTTGCCGAGCGTGTGTTGGATTCGAAATAATAAAGAATCTGCCCCGCAATGACGGGCAGAATTTGCGGCAATATGCCGAACCGAAATTCCTGCGCTGCCGTCCCGCCAGTCGAGCGAATACCCTCAACAGGCTTGGGATCTGCCGTCTCAATCGTCTCTGAGAACAATTTGCCGAAAGCGGCGAAATCAGCTGTGGCAACGGCGAGCACGCCCGCAAAAGGCCCCAGCCCCACAACACTGATCCAGATCAGCGCCCAGATCAGCGTGTCGACGCCGCGGATCGTATCAAAAGACCGGCGCACGACAAAGCGCGTCAACCAGAAAGGCAAAACATTGCGCGAAGCCAAAACCGCGAAGGGGAAAGCAAGAATAGCTGCAATCACAGTTCCCAAAAGCGCAATCGCCAAAGTTTCTCCCAGCGCATGAAGATAGGTCTTAAAGAGCGGCCCGGGCTCAGGCGGAAACATCAGAACAGCAAAGTCACCAAGCTTGCCTGTTCCATTGATAATGCGAGACAGCGAAAAATCAGCCTCGATCAAACCGAAGACGAGCAAGAGAACGCCAAGAAAAGCACCGGCAAACATCATCTGGCGCTGGCGCGCGCCCAAGCGCATCACTTCATGATGACGCGCGGCAATGCTGCTAAATCGGGACGGATCAAAAATCTGCGTCATGATCAGCCCACCCGGTTCAATCGCTTAAGGACGAGGCCCGTGAGAATATCCAGCACAAAGACTGTCACGACAATCATAACCAAAATCGCGCTGACGTCTGAATAATAGAATTTGCGAACAGCCGTCAGCAGCTCCTGACCAATACCGCCGGCGCCCACAAAGCCCATGATGGAAGCACCACGGAAATTGATCTCAAAGCGCAAAAGCGTGTAAGTCGCGAAGCCCGACCAGACCTGCGGAAGAACGGCATAAAAAATTGTCTCGGCGCGTGAGCCACCCGTTGAGGTAATTCCTTCAACCGGCTTCATGTCGATATTTTCGACAATCTCCGTATAGAGCTTTCCGAGCGCACCCAGCGTATGGATGGCAAGAGCCAAAACACCCGCCATGGGGCCAAGCCCGTAAGCAAGCACAAAGATCAAAGCAAAGACGATCTCCGGCACTGTGCGGCAGAATTCCAGAAAGCGACGCGCGACCCAGCGCGTTGTAGCACCCGCAAGATTTGAGGCGGCAGCAAAGCAGGTGAAAAAGGCAATCACGGCACCAAGAATCGTGCCCGTATAGGCGACCAACAAAGTCTCGCCAAGAAGCTTCGACCATTTGATCAAGCCCCAGTACCATTCAACGGGGTCACTGAGGACAGGCTTGCCATCGTCGAGCGTAAAAATGCGCCCGAAATAATTGGTAAATGTGTCGATCTTTGACGCCAGCAAGGCGATATCAAACCCAACCCACCAACCACCCAACATCACGCAGAAGAAAAGCACCGACGTTCCAACCAGAAAGCGGATACGGCGCTGGAACACAGCCTGACGATAGGCCCGAAGCAACGGGGCCAGCTGACGATCAGGAAGATGTTGAATGGCAACTGTCATGGGAATGAAAAGGCCGGACGCGTTGCCGCGTCCGGCCAGATCCTGATTTAAGACTTTTTACGACGAAGCGTGTCGACGAACTTCACCAGATCGACAACCGGCTTCCAGTCTTCGGTCTTGGCTGCAGCCCAACCTTCGCGGTCCAGCTTGCCGTCATAAATCTTGTCGGCAGCAACCTTGTCGTTCTTGCGCAGATTGAAGAAGGCATCTGCAATCTTGGCCTTCAGATCAGCAGGCATATCGGAGAGATAAGCCAACGGGCCGTTGAGGATCGGATCAGACTTCACGATGATGCGGAAGTCTTCATATTTCATCGGCGTCCCATCAGCATTTTTCAGCATGCCTTTGGTGATCATGCGCATCAGGTAAGAATCCTGATCATCCGTCCATGCATTGGCAGCCACATCGACCGTGCCTTGGACAAGTGCAAGCACTGCATTTTCATGGCTACCCGTGTAGACGACCTTGCCGAAATAGGCTTCCGGATCGATGCCCTTCTGGTCGAGTGCGAAGCGCGGCACGTTATTGCCGGAGGTTGAATTCGGATCAACAAGACCCAGATTCTTGCCCTTCAGATCTTCGAGTGACTTAAAGGGGCTATCCTTCTTCACATAGAAGACCGAGTAATAGCCCTTGGAGCCGTCAGCATTCACGTCAATGCCGAAAGCATCGATCTTGACGCCCGTGATCAGAGCACGCGCGAAAGAGGCCGAACCGTAGCTGGCGATATGGATGTTGCCAGCGCGCTGGCCTTCAATGACAGCCGCGTAATCATTGGCGACACGAAGATTGACCTTCACGCCGAGCTGCTTGGAGAGATAATCCGTGAAGGGCGTATAGCGCTCGATCACACCTGTCGCATTTTCAGCCGGAATGATGGCAAAAGTCAGTTCCGGATATTTGGCTTTCCAATCCTGCGCCGAGGCGCCGAGTGAAGAAGCAAACAGCAAAGCGGCAGCACCCGCCAGAATATTTCTGCGATTCGTCATCCGATTTCTCCGTGGTGACAGAAGCTTTCAGGCTGCGACAGGTGTTGTCGTAGCCGGAAATGATACGGGGGAGGCAAGTTCAAGAACTTCACCTGCTTCCAACCCATAAAGATTGCGCGCGACATCATCGGTAAGCGCTTCAGGCGCAGCATCGAAGACCACTTGGCCTGCCGACATGCCCACAAGGCGGTCGCAATAGCTGCGCGCGAGATCGAGAGAATGAAGATTACAAACAACGGTGATGCCGAAATGCTTGTTGATGCGCAACAGCGCATCCATCACAGCTTTTGTATTGCGCGGATCGAGCGATGCAATCGGCTCATCCGCCAGAATAATATCGGGCTCTTGCACAAGTGCACGGCAAATGGCGACACGCTGTTGCTGACCACCGGAAAGCTGATCCACACGGCGCGCTGCCAGGCTCGCCATATCGAATTGTTCAAGAGCAGCCAAAGCCATGGCCTTGTCTGCATCGCTCCACATGTTCAACAGCGAGCGCAGGTGAGACGCATGCGACAGGCGACCTGTGAGAACATTGGTCATCACATCCATGCGGCCCACCAGATTGAACTGCTGGAAGATCATCGCGCAAGACCGGCGCCAAGCGCGCAGCTGTGCACCTTGCAAAGCCGTCACATCGCGGCCTTCAAAAAGAATGCGGCCTGCACTGGGATCGGTCAGGCGATTGACCATGCGCAACAGGGTGGACTTGCCAGCACCGGAACGCCCGATAACGCCAACAAAAGATCCGCGTTCAATCGTTAAAGACACGTCGCGCACAGCTGCAGACGCGCCATAGGTCTTGGTCAGGCCTTCGATCGCGAGCATGGATGATCCCTCTGGTCTAGACCTCTCCCATAGCGACAGCCCGCGACAGTTAAGTGACAATCACGAAAGACCGCGCCCCTGTGAAAAACTCCGTCACGAGACTGTCATCACTCCCGCCTAGCCCTCGGGCCTGACAGGAGTTTGCGATGCTCGAGATCGTGTCTGGAAAAGTTTTGACGCCTGCGGGTTGGCGTCATGAGTGCCTGTTTGTTGCCGATAGCCTCATTGCCAAAGAGGCCAACAGACCTGCGCGACTTGATGCCACAGGCCTGATGATTTTGCCGGGCATGATCGACATTCATGGCGATGCTTTTGAACGACAGATCATGCCGCGCCCGAATGTCGCCTTTGATCTCGGACTCGCCATGCGCGACACCGACCGGCAATTGGTCGCCAATGGAATTACCACGGCCTATCACGGCGTAACCTCGTCTTGGGAGACAGGCCTGCGCCGCATTGAAAATGCCCGCGCTCTTGCTTTCATGATTGCGGACTTGCGCGGCCGCACGGCCTGCGACATGCGCTTTCACTTGCGCCACGAAGCGTTCAATCTGGCGGGCGAGAAAGAGACCCTGAGCTGGATAGCAGAGGGCCTTGTCGACGCGCTGGCCTTCAATGATCACATGCGAGGCATTGTGCTCGGCAAGCCGATCAAAGCCTCTAAATTGCGTGAGATGGTCGCCCGCTCCGGCCTCACCGAAGTTGAATTCATGGCGCTGATTGAGCGCACTTTGGCGCGTGAAGCCGAAGTGCCCGCATCCATCACGCGTCTTGCCGAAGCCGCACGGCGCAAAGGCATACCGCTTCTCTCGCATGACGACCGCCATGCCGAAGACCATGCCTTTTTCAGCGGGCTCGGCTGCATGATCAGCGAATTCCCGACGACAGATCAAGTCGCCGCATTGGCAGGAAAGGACGGTAAGGAAACAGTCTTTGGTGCTCCCAATGTGGTGCGCGGCGGCTCGCATACAGGATGCCCGACGGCGGCCGACATGGCGCAAAAGGGCAACTGCACCATCCTCGCCTCGGACTACTACTACCCCGCCCTTCTCGAAGCGCCCTTCCGCCTCGCGCGCGATAAACGGCTGCCCTTCGAAAAGGCATGGGCCCTTGTCAGCGAAAATCCGGCTCGCGCTTTGGGACTGGCAGATCGCGGCACAATTGAACTTGGCAAACGCGCGGATCTGATTCTGGTGGATCCGCAGGCTGATGGTCCGCGCCTCGTTGCCACAATTGCCAATGGCGACATCGCTTACCTGTCCGATTGGACACGTCTCAAAGCGTAACGTGAAAACTCACGCCGTGACGCTGGAAGCCAAGGCTTTCGTAAAAGGAATGCGCACGCACACGCCGCGCATTGGATGACAGCACTAATTTGTAGCACTTCTTATCTCGCGCCATATCCATGGCTGCCAGCATCATGTCGCGACCAAAGCCGCGCCCCTGCAAATCAGGATCAACCACCACGTCTTCGATAATTGCCGAAGGCGCGCCGCAATGACCAAGATTGAGCATGACCAACAAGGCAAATGTGCCAACTACACGGCCGTCAACCTCTGCCAAATAAATCCGATAATCGGGATAATCAAAAAAGCGTGCATAAAGCGCCTTTGCCTCTTCGAGCGGCAAAACCTTTCCGTCATCAAAATCGGGCTGGGCATAGAGGCGCAAGACCTCTGCCATATCATCTGGCTGGGCTTCACGAATTTTGAGCATGTTCACAACGGTCGGCGCAGCGCTGCCAGAAAGCTATAGCCGCGATAGAGCGAGATAAATTCGCAGTTCAAACCCCGCGCCTTCGCAAGAGCCTGCAAGACGGGCTCGAAATCATCACGCGGTGTCACGTGGAAGATCGAGAGCCAGACCCGCAATATTTTACGGAACCAAAGCGGCAGGCCCCGCTGATCACCAAAATCGGCCACGAGCAGCGCGCCGCCAGCCGGCAACATCTGTGCTGCATGATCAAGCGCCTCGATCCAATTGGGGATCATGGACAAAGTGTAGGAGAAATAAATCCGCTGGAAATTGGCAGCGCCAAAGGTCTCGACCGGATCAAAACAAGTGGCATCACCGTGAGCAATGCTGATGTGGTCAATGCCGCCAGCCGCCAGAACGCTGCGACGCGCCTTGGTCAGCATGACGCGGGAAATATCAATCCCGAACAGACGCGCATCCGGCCAGCGATGCATGGCCTGGATGAGATTGCGGCCCGTGCCACAGCCAATCTCCAACACACGCGCGCCGGGTGGTGGCGCCAATGTCTCAATGAGACGGTCACGGCCGAGCAGATAATAGGCCCGTGTCACATCATAAAGGCCGGTTTGCCAGCCATAGATGCGATCCATTTCAAAAGCAGCATCGCTCATTGTGGCTTCTCCCGCAGTTCATAAAGATGAAATGCCCCGTAAATGGCCGAACGGTCGCGCGCATGGAGAATGTCGGAGCGCGCATCTTTGCGCTTCCAATGGCGCAGGATCTCGTCGCTGACACGGCCCGGCAAAAGTTTTTCATTCGCTGCCGTGCGGAAGATCACACGCGAACCGGGGCGTGCGGTACGGGTGATCTGCGACCAGAGCGCATTGAGATCGGCATCATTCATCCAATCCTGCGCATCGAGCAGCACATAGCAATCCATGCTGGAGGCCGGCTCGCTAGCCAGAAAATCCGTCATGGACACCTGACGCACATCGACGCGATCGGCGCAATTGCGAATGGTCTGGAAATTCTCGACCTGCAAATAGGGCGGCACAGGTGCATGAGCATCTGATCCATAGGAGCGACCAAAAGCCTGCCAAGCGAAGTAATTTTCCTTGAAGGGAAAATCGCAGGCGAGTTTTTGCACCCGCGCACGCAAAGCGCCAATCATGCCATCGGGATGATCTGCGGCGAGCGCGCGATATTGCGCAGGCGGAATGCCAAGCCCGTAAAGCGAGGCTGGCTGGCTGGCCAGAAAGCGGATCAACCGGCTTTCAAACAGCGGCTTCAGATATTTCTCAAAAGCAGCTTTTTGCTCTTCCAGCGTTTGCGCCTCGAGCACTTTACGCAAATCCACGCCATGCAGGCGGCAGACCATATGCGTCATGCCGATGAAAGTGCCCAAAAGGCCGTAGCGGTAAAAACCGCGAGCAAAGCGCGCAATGCGCGGACGCCCGATCAGATCGCGCTTTTCCCAATAGTTGCGCGACGCACCATCAAGATGAGGTGCGAGAAAGTTTTGGTAAGCCTCGACATTGCGGGGGTCAGCGGCCTTCGCAAAGAAGCGATGAAAGGCGCGGTGATCAGGCATGTGCTTGATCGCAGTCAGCTTCAGGCGATTGAGCGCCACATGGCTTGCATTGAGATCGACAGCTGTAATTTTTTCTGGCTGCGCCGTCAGATAGCTCGCGACATTACAGCCGCCAGACGCAATGGCGACAATCCGGTCTGTCTTGCGGATACACAAAGCATCCATATCCACGACAGGATCTTCCCAGATCTGCGGATAAACCAGACCACTGAAGAGGAGTGTGAACAAACGCTCCAGCATGCCCTCAGAGGAGAGTGCATCATTACGATGTACGGCTGCCGCAAGAGCGGCGCGCGACTGACTGGCCCCTAGACCCGACGAATCCATGTTACGACCCCAAGCCAAGACTGGCTGGCGCGTAACAGGGTCGCATGACAATTACGTGTCAGATGGAAATTATGCCTGTGCGCGGGCGGCGGGCGCTCCGGCCATAAGGCGCGTCACCTTCTTGGCGCTGAGGGAACCCAGCAAAGACGCCAAGCTGCGGCTGCCCACAAGGCCACGCGCGGTCTTGAGGTCGCAGCGGCGCCATTTGCGCTCGCTCACCTCATCCCAATGCAAAAGCTTTTCCTCAACAATGAGGGGATAAACGGAAACACGGCACTTCTTGTTGCGGCCACGCAAGGTGAATTCACCAAGGCAGGCATCAAGAACCGTGCCGATCACGCCGGCCTCCTCGCGCGCCTCAAGCGCCGCCACATCACAGGCTGATAAGCCACGCATCGGATTCCCCTTCGGAATAATCCAGCGACGGCCCCCGCGCGATGTGACGAGGTAAACCTCTACTTTCCCATTCTCCAAAAGGATGAGGGGCAAAGCGCCGATCTGCCTCAATTCAAGTCGCCTCCCTCAAAAAAATGGACCATCAGAAAACCAAGCAACATCTCTAGTTTGTGACAATTGATTCGTTTACCGTCCGAGATAACGTTAAATTTTTGTCACAATCTACATAATCTCAATCCATGGCTGATATTTTATCTCAATCAAAAGACGAACAAGCGCATCCGGCCGCGGCTCACGCGGTAGAGTTTGAGCTCAAATTCACGACTGATGCGGCAGGGTTACGCCGCATACCTCTTCTCGCCTGCCTCAGCGGCCACCCGGTCTCTCGCGCACGACATCTTGTGACTGTCTATTACGACACGGCACAGGGACTGCTCTTGCAAAACGGCATCAGCCTGCGTTTGCGTAAAACGGGGCGCGGGCGCGGGGTGATGACTTTCAAAGCGCCCGCCTTGCAAAGCACGTCAACATTTCTGCGCCGTGAAGTTGAAATTCCGGCCGGCCCGAATGGTTTTGACCTCGCAAGCTTCGATCTCGAGATTCAAGAACTTATCAAAAAAATTACGCGGGGCGTTCCACTGGTCGAGCGCTATGCGACAGATTTTCGCCGCAAGACAATCGAAGTGAATACAGGGCGCAGCACAATCGAAATTGCGATCGATAGCGGCACATTTTTGGCCGGAAATAAGACGCACCCTCTTCACGAGGTAGAGATTGAGCTCAAATCTGGGGCAGGCGCTGACGCCATCGAATGGGCCAAGAAAATTGCGCTTGAAGCAAAGCTCAAACTGGAAACGATCAGCAAGGCCGAGCGTTGCGCTGTACTTGCCGGTCTTGCCATACCCACGAGGCGCGCAAAACCTGAAGAGATGACCTCAGGAACCCCGCTCGACAAGGCCATCACCATTGTCCTGACAGATTGCCTGCAGCATTACTTAGATTACCTCCATCCTTTTCGGGAAGAACGCTCGCCCCATTCCGTGCATCAAATGCGCGTTGGTTTGAGGCGACTGCGCGCGGCTCTTAAAATATTCAGCAAGAGCTTTCCTGAAACAGGATTCCGCATGTTTGCAGATCGCGCGCGCGATCTCGCAACAGGTCTCGGAGATGCGCGCGATTGCGATGCTTTTTATCAACTCGCCTTTGGTGAAGCACTCGCACATCGATATCGGCCTGCCGATGCAGACGTCTTGAAAAGCGGGCTTGATCGCTTCCGTTCGGAATCCTATGCAAAAGCCGCTGAGATCATCGAATCAGAGGCAAATCTGACATTCATCCTCGACCTTCAGGCCTTTGTTCTTCAAAGGGCTTGGCGCATTGATGGAACAGACGCACATTTTGCCACTCTTTCACAGCCCACTGAAAATTACGCCCGCGACACACTCAATCTCCTCATGCAGCGCGCGCGCAAACGCGGCAAA
Source organism: Beijerinckiaceae bacterium (assembly GCA_947452455.1). Lineage (GTDB taxonomy): Bacteria > Pseudomonadota > Alphaproteobacteria > Rhizobiales > Beijerinckiaceae > Terripilifer. The sequence continues at coordinate 28,305 of CANGBX010000007.1, read as the reverse complement.
GATTTGCTGCAAAAATCAGATGAAGAGCGGCATGAATTCCGGATCGCATTAAAAAATCTGCGCTACAATGCAGCGCTTTTCGGCGGCCTGTTTGGATCCACAAAAACACGCAAGTCATGGCTGACAGATCTTTCCGAATTACAAGAAATCCTTGGCCTGCAGAATGATCTTGCTAATGCGCAAATCATGCTGGAACGCATCAAACCTTTTGCATCAGGTGAATTTACTGGCTCCGCCGGATTTGTTATCGGCTGGCACGCATATCAAAGCGCAGAGGCTGACAAGAGACTTGAAAAGACCTGGAAGCAGCTCAAGACACATAAGATTTTTTGGGACTAGAAACGCATATTATAAAATCCGGAGAATGCCCTGAGCGCTTCCTGCCGCCTTGAGCCCGCCTGAAACCCTCCCTTTTTATAAGCATTTATCCAGCACCCCACGCGACCCAACCCGCAATAACCAACAAGGCCAAGGCGAAAATCCTGGCTGAATAGGTTCTGATTTTCCCTTCAACAAAAAACGGCTGCAGCACACCAGCCGCCGCGACAATGGTGAAATGAACAGCCGTTGCAGTGAAGACATAGATCATCGTCAATGTGATGACCTGTGGTGCAACACTCGATTTCAAATCGACAAAGGTGGGAAGAACAGAAATATAAAAAATATAAAGTTTCGGATTGAGAATGTTGGTCACAAATCCTTTGACCATGTAATCGCGCCCTGACTGAGCGACATCTCCTGCTTTGTCATCTGCATTTTGCCACGCCTCCCAAGCCAGATAACAAAGATAAGCAACACCAGACCAACGCAAGGCTGTGTAAAGGCTAGGAACCTGAATGATCAACTCAGAGAGCCCGATGGCTGTGATGACACCAACCACAACATGCCCAAGCCCAATACCCACAACAGCAAAATAGCCAGCACGCCGCCCTTGGCGCAAACCAACCGCAGCCAGATAGGCCATGTTGGGGCCGGGTGTCAGCTCAATGAGTAAACTCGCAATAAAAAACTCAAAAACATATTGATGAGACAAGCCCATTTGCATCCCGACTTTCTCTTGACCCAAGCGGTGAGAGCCACTGCCCCTCGCAGATAATCGACATCGGATGTGATATAATAATACTTTGTGATTGAAGCGGCGCCCCAAGATAGAACGCGCCAGACACCGAGATTAGCACTCATCATGACAAAAAACGCCCCGCGCATTTCTGCATCGGGGCGGTTTGATGTGTGCCTTTTAGGATTTGGTTGCGGGGAGGCGCTACCACCTTTACCGAACCTTTTTGAGGTCCGAGAGAAAGGCCCACATGCACCTTCAGCCACCGCTTCGTGGACCCTGAAAACCCCGGTCGGCCTAGCGCCACCAAACCCAAGCACCTCAAGCAAATCTCCAACTAACATAAAAGCCGGATCACCTGACGGGGTCTGGCCACCCCTTGCGGCAGAGGTCCTTCAGCGGCCCGCTGTCCATCCCGGACCGGCTTTGCCGGCCACACCAGCGCTAGCTACAAACACAATCGTCAACTAACATAATCAACGGATTACCTCGTGGGGGCTGGCCACCGGGGAGGCACATATGATCATCGACGACGAAAAGGGCGTGGCGAAACTGCCGCAGCCGCCGATCAAGTAAGAGAGCACACGAAACATGACCTATCCGATTCCACAGACCGGACGCATTGTCCTCATCATGGGCGGTGCCGGGGGCGTCGGCAAAGCCACTGCGCAGCTGTTTGCCGAAAGCGGCGCGCATGTCGCCATTACATATCGTGATGATGCCGCCAAGGCAGCTGAAGCACAGGCCTTTGTGAAAAGCCTGCCCGGCACCAACCATACTGCTTTTGCAGCAGATGTCGGCGACACCGCAAGTCTGCTGAAATTGCGTGACGCGATGCAGGCGAAATATGGCGATCAGCTGCACGTTCTGGTCAATTCGGCTGGCTTCACCAAGCCGATCCAGCATGCTGATCTGGATGCGCTCAATGATGCGCTCATTGACGACATGTTTCGCATCAATTGGCGCGGCCAATTTGCCACCGTGCGCACTTTCGCGCCCATGCTGAAAGCATCGGGCGACGGGCTCGTCGTGTCGATCTCCTCCATTGCTGCCAATAATGGCAATGGCTCCAACATTGCCTATGGTGCCGTGAAGGCTGGCATTGAAGCCATGACCAAATCGCTGGCCCGCGCGCTCGCACCTGAAATTCGCGCAATGAATGTTTCGCCCGGCGTGGTGGACACGGGCTTTGTCGCCGGACGCGGCGCGGAATTCAATGCCAAGACCGCCGCCTCTACACCGCTCAAGCGTGTGGCAACAGCCGATGATGTTGCTGCAGCCGTTCTGGCTTGCGCAACGCACCTCACTTATTCGACCGGCACGACGATCACCGTCGATGGCGGCCGTGCGCTTTGAAGGAAAACAACATGCGCCGCCCGCTCGACAAAGTCTTCATCACTTGTGCCATCACCGGAAATCTCACTCTGCCGGAGCAAACGCCCTATCTGCCGATCACGCCCGAAGAGATTGCCAATTCAGCTTTGGGCGCCGCTGAGGCGGGCGCGGCCATTGTGCATCTGCACGTGCGCGAGCCGGGATCCGGCAAGCCATCGATGGAAATTGCTTATTACCAAGATGTGGTCGAGCGCATCCGCACACGCAACAAAGATGTGATCCTCAACATCACCACGGGGCCGGGTGGGCGCTTTGTGCCATCCGACGAAGACCCGAAAGTGGCAGGCCCCGGCACAACCCTGCTCGCACCCGAAAAGCGCGTTGAACATATTGCTTTATTGAAACCCGAAATTTGTACACTCGATCTCAACACGATGAATTCGGGTGGACAGGTTGTCATCAACACGCCCAAAAATGTGCGCCGCATGGCGAAAGTCATCAATGATGCTGGCGTAAAGCCTGAGATCGAATTATTCGATTCCGGCGATATTGCGTTGATGCATGATCTGATCAAAGACGGCACACTGAAAGGCCCCACCCTCACATCTTTCGTGATGGGTGTTTCCTACGGGTTCCAGCCTAGCCCCGAGACTGTGCTTTATGCACGCTCGCTATTGCCAAATGATGCGCATTTCACCGCTATCGGCATTGGCCGCCATGCCTTCACCTGCGTGGCGCAATCATATCTCGCCGGTGGGCATGTGCGTGTAGGCCTTGAGGATGGTGTTTACCTGTCTAAGGGCGTGCTCGCAGAAACCAATGCGGCTCTCGTTGAAAAAGCACGTCGCATGGTGGAAGATCTTGGCGGCCAGATTGCCTCCGCGCGCGAGACGCGCATGATGCTGGGCTTTGCCTGAATAGAATAAATGGGAGAGCTAAAAGAATGTCCGATAAAATTCTCGGCGAAGTCGAAAGCACCTGCCTGCGCCTGCATGAAAAGGCGGTTGATGCCGACCATGTCGCGCCGACGATTGAGAAGCATCGCTTGCAACGCACAAAAGCGGATGACGTCATCGTCGAATTACAAGCCGCGGCTGTGAATCCGTCTGATGTCAAAGCCGCTATCGGCATGATGCCCTATGCGATCTTCCCGCGCACGCCAGGCCGCGATTATGCGGGCACTGTTGTCGATGGCCCCGCTGACCTAATCGGCAAACATGTTTTTGGCTCATCAGGCGATCTCGGCATCCGCCGCGATGGCACACATGCAAGCCACCTTGTTGTTGAAAAAGACGCGCTGGTGATAAAGCCCGACAATATTTCCATCTATGAAGCAGCCGGTATCGGCGTGCCCTTCGTCACCGCCATTGAAGGCTTTCGTCGCGCAGGCATGCCGAAGGCCGGTGAAACCGTTCTTGTCATGGGCGTCAATGGCAAAGTTGGCCAAGCCGCCGCGCAAATTGCAGCTTGGCAAGGCGCACGGGTGATCGGCGCAGTGCGTAAAAGCGAACCTTATGCGGGCTTCTCGTCAGCGCCCGTGGAGATCGTCGACAAATCCAAGGGGGACGTTGCCACGCAAGTGCGCGACATGACCGGCGGCAAGGGTGCTGACATTGTCTACAACACAGTCGGCGACCCCTATTTTCAGGACGCGCATAAGGCGCTGGCCATTCTGGGCCGCCAGATCCTGATCGCAGCCATCGATAAGATTGTTCAATTTAACATTTTCGAATTCTATCGCGGCCGCCACACGTATGTGGGCATCGACTCGCTCGCCTTGAACTCCGTTGCCACAGGCGCAGTCTTGCGCGAGTTGGGGCCCGGCTTTGCGGCTGGCAAGCTGAAGCCTTTCTCCATTGAAGAGCGTGCCATCTATGCGCTGAAAGATGCGGCAAAAGCTTATGTTGCCGTCATGGGCTCGGCGCGTGACCGCGTCCTTTTCGATCCGAAACGCTGAGGAGACATTCACATGCATGTGACGCGTTTTTCGGAAGCTCCAGCTTATTATCCGCCTGCCCATTACGACATGCGCTGCCTGCGCTTGCAGGGGCGCGAGGCTGGCCCGTCTTCGCAAATGTGGCTTGGCATGTCACAAATTCTGCCCGGCGGGCACACGGACCCTGATGCCTCGCCCATGGAGAAAATCTATTTTGTCGTGGAGGGTGAACTCACGATTGAAACGCCGGAAGGCGAGGTGGCCCTGCAACCGCATGATTCCTGTCGGATTGCGCCCGGTGAATCGCGCACGCTGAAGAACAAAACCAACAGACCGGTCATGGTTGTGCTCGCCATGGCCTTGGAGCCAGCCAAGGCGGCTTGAGCAGAAACGAAACGTCACAAGGGGAAGAAACGTCATGATGCGTAAAATCGCTACAGCAATCGGCCTCGCGGCCGCCCTGCTCGCTGCCCCGCAAGGTGCGCGCGCACAAAGTGAAACCAAGATCGGCATAGGCTTTGGCATTGGCTTTCTGCCAATGTTCATCGTCGATGACATGAAGCTCATCGAAAAACATGCCAAAGCCGCAGGCATTGAGACCAAAGCGACCTACCAGCGCTTCTCGGGCTCAGCCGCGATGCAAGACGCGGTACTCTCAGGCTCGGTAGATGTTGGGGTCTATGGCGTTGCCGCCATGCTGATTGCTTGGGACAAGGCGCGCAATTCTCCGCAGCAGATTTTTGGGATTGCCGGCGTCAATTCCTCGCCACTCGTGCTGGTGTCAAACAAGCTCGATGCCAAGTCGATTGAAGATTTAGGCGCGACAGACAAGATCGCTATGCCGGCTCTCGTCTCGCCGCAAATGTATGCTTTGCAGATGATCGCTGAAAAGCGCTTTGGCAAAGGCAATCAGGACAAGATGAAGCCGCAAGTTGTGGCTCTGCCGCACCCCGAGTCGCTCAATGCAATGCTAACCGGCGGCACAGAAGTGAAAGCCTATTTCGCCACCCCGCCCTTCACACAGCTTGTGCTCGATAGCGGCAAGGCCAAGGTGCTCACTTCCTCCGAGGAAGCTTTTGGCGGCCGCTCCACCTTCTTGGCAGCCGGCGCAACGAAAAAATGGATCGATGCCAATCCGAAAATGGCGGGCGTCCTGATCAAGGCTTTGGAAGAAGCCAATGACATGATCCGCAAAGACCCCGCCAAGGCCGCAGCCATCTATCTGAAGGTCGAGCCCTCCAAACTGCTGGATGAAGCCAAAGTCACCGCCATGCTGAAAGCCATGCCAGATGATTTTGGCACTGCGCTGCATGGCGTGCAGACGCTGGCCGATTTCATGGGCCGCACCGGCGGCCTGAAAAACATTCCCGCCAAATGGCAGGATGTGGTTGTGCCAGATCTCGCCAATACGGCGAGCAACTAAACACTCCGGAAGGCCGGCCCGCTGGGCCGGCCTCTTCTGAATGGATGTGATATGGTTGACGTGATGGATCAAGTTTCAACGCAGGCCCATACGGACGCGCCCTTGTTGCGCGTTGATGGCGTAACGCTGCAATATAAAACGCCTGATCATCTGGTGACGGCGACCTATCGCGTCAGCTTTGACATCCACGCCCACGAACGCTTGGTCCTGCTCGGGCCATCAGGCTGCGGCAAGTCGACCCTTCTCAAAGCCATGGCCGGATTTCTTCATCCCGTCGAAGGCAAAATGACTCTCAAAGATCGTGTGATTGAAGGCCCCGGCCCTGATCGCATGATGGTCTTTCAAGAATTCGATCAATTGCTCCCGTGGAAAACGGTACTGCATAATGTGACCTATCCCATGCAGGTCAATGGTGTCAGCGCCACGGACGCCAAACAGCGTGCGCTCGATGCTTTGGGGAAAGTGAACCTCTCTAAATTCGCCGATGCTTATCCGCATATGCTTTCAGGCGGCATGAAACAGCGCGTTGCCATTGCGCGCGCCATGGCCATGAAGCCCGATGTGCTGCTGATGGATGAGCCCTATGCGGCGCTCGACGCACTTACACGCCGCAAGATGCAGGAAGAGCTTTTGCAATTGTGGGACGATATTGGTTTCACATTGGTCTTCGTCACCCATTCGATTGATGAAGCGGTCGTCATCGGCTCGCGCATTGTCGTTCTCTCGCCCCATCCGGGCCAAGTTCGCGCTGAAATCAATTGCGATCATCTGGGTCTTGATGAGCGCACCAGTCCTGAATTTGCACAGCTGACGGGGCGCATTTCGCACATGCTCTTCGACGGCCAAGATATTGCACATTGAGGGGCCTGACATGAGCCATCCGCGCTTTCCCCTCCCCCATCGCAGCGAAGTAGAATTTGACGTCACTGCGCCGAAAGAACTCGGCGATGTGGCCAAGCCACTCTCCTTCTTTGAAAAGCTTGCTGCCAATGGTGCGGTCAGACGCGGAGTGATTCTCATTGCGGTGGCACTGGTCTGGGAATTTTATGCGCGCTTCATCAATAGCCCGCTGTCCTTCCCAACATTCCTCGACACGCTGGAAGCGCTGCGTGACGGCTTTGCCTCGGGCGTGATCCCCGCGCGTCTCTCGGTGACATTGCAGACTTTGGTGATCGGCTATTTCATCGGCCTCACCATTGCAGCTGTTCTCACCACAGTTGCAGTCACGAGCCGCATTGGCACCGATCTACTCTCGACATTTACCGCCATGTTCAATCCGCTGCCCGCCATTGCGCTTCTGCCGCTGGCACTGTTGTGGTTTGGCTTGGGGCGGCCGTCACTTGTTTTCGTCATCGTCCATTCCGTGCTCTGGGCGGTGGCGCTGAACATGCATTCGGGCTTTCTCTCGGTCTCCGAAACTTTGCGCATGGCGGGGCGCACCTTCGGCCTAAAGGGCTTACGCTTTGTGTTTGGTATTCTGATTCCGGCTGCATTCCCTGCAATTCTGGCGGGTCTTAAAATCGGCTGGGCCTTTGCCTGGCGCACATTGATCGCAGCCGAACTCGTCTTCGGCGTTTCATCAGGCCAAGGCGGTCTTGGCTGGTACATTTTTGAAAAGCGCAATACGCTCGATACGGCATCGGTCTTTGCAGGTCTGCTCACCGTCATGGCGGTCGGCCTCATCATTGAAGCTGTAATCTTCCGCCTCATTGAAGCCAAGACCGTGCGGCGGTGGGGCATGCAGCGCGGGTAAGACGCGCAACAGAATACGAGCCCAACAAGGGCCGTCAGGTGGAGGATACGAACATGGTGGGACTGAAATTTTTGCGTTCCGCGTTGGTGGCGGGACTGACACTCGGAGCCACGCTTCCCGGCATGGCCGCCGAATTCAAAGTCGTCGCTTTCGCCGGCGCATCCAATTGGCCGTTCTGGATCGGTCAGGAAAAAGGCTTCTTCAAAAAGAACAATGTCGAGCCTGTTCTCGACATCACACCCAATTCCGTCGAAATGGCAAAGAACCTTTACAATGGTAAATATGATCTGGCCTTAACGGCCATCGACAATATCATTGCGTATAATGAGGGCCAGGGCGAGACAACGGATGTGCCTGCCAATGCAGGCTTTGTTGCGCTTTTTGGTGTCGACAACGGTATGTTGAGCGTCATGGCCAAGCCCGATGTCGCCTCGATCAAGGATCTGAAGGGAAAGACTTTCTCAGTTGATGCCATGACCACCGGCTTTGCTTTCGTGCAACGCGAAATGCTGAAGAAAAATGGGATGACCGATGCCGATGTGAAATGGGTGCGCGTGGGTGGCGGCGCACAACGCCTTGAAGCTTTGCTGAAAGGCGAACAGGATGCCACACTCCTCAATGCACCGCTTGATCTGGCAGCCGAAGCCAAGGGTTTCAAACGCCTCATCCGCGCAACCGATGAGCTGGGCGCCTATCAAGGGATCGTCGGTGCCGCCAAGCGTGACAATGCCGAAAAGAACCGCGCACAGATTGTCGCTTTCATCAAAGGCTTCAAGGAATCGGTGGGCTGGCTCGCCAATCCCGCCAATAAGGAAGAAGCACTCTCCATCTTCCTCGCACGCATGAAGGGAATGGAACGTCCGGCAGCGGAAAAGGCATATACCGTGCTCACAGATGCCAAGAGCGGCATTTATCGCGATCTCAAGATCAGCGACGAAGGTCTGAAAATGGTCATGCGGTTGCGCTCGGAATATGCAGAGCCCAAAAAGGCCCTAACAGATGCGTCCCGCTATATGGATGAGAGCTATCTAGCGGAAGCTAAATAACAAAAAAAACGCCCCGGAGTTTGTCACTCACGGGGCGTTTTGATGTGTGTATTTGTAGGATTTTGTTGCGGGGACCCGCAGCCACCGAGAGTTGAGGTGCTGGATTTAGGTTCGATTCTTATACAAGCAGCAATACGCAGATGATGCCCAAAGCGGGGCGCAGCCGCGGCAGGCGACCTCTCTAGGCCAACCTGACTATAAATTAACTCCCCTAGCTACCCATCAAGACTGCAGATTACCAAGTCTCTAGTGCAAAAGAAGGGCCTTGCCCTTCGGCTCTACCGTCCGTTTAATCATTGCAACTAGGGACTTAAAACAATAACTCAAACTGGGAGGACGACCCGACTAGGGTCGCCAGCTGAATTGCCCGCACCATTTCGCATCGACATCCATCATCATTTTTTGCCGCCAGAGCACATGCGCCGCGAAGGCGAGCGTCTCAAAAATGCCCATGCTATGCCCCGCGAAGATCTCCTCTCCTGGAGCCCTGAGAAGGCAATTGCGGTGATGGATGCCAATGGCATCCGGATGGCCATTGCCTCGATTTCAACGCCAGGAATCTGGTTTGATGGGGGGCGCGATGCTGTGCCTCTGGCGCAAGGCTGGAATGATTATGCTGCCGCACAGGTCGCGCAACATCCTACGCGCTTCGGGTTCTTTGCGACCATTCCCCTGCCGGCTACCGCCCCTGCCAAAGCCGAAACGGCGCGCGCCATTGATGAGCTTAAGGCTGATGGCATTGCTCTCTTTACCAATTATGACGGCAAATATCTGGGGGACGATAGTTTTGTCGACACATTAGCTGAACTCGATCGGCGGGATGCCAATGTTTATGTGCATCCAACCGTACCTGCCTATGGGCGCACGATTCCCGAGCTGCTGCCGCAAGTGATCGAATTTGCCTTTGAGACCACACGCTCAGTTGTCAGCCTTCTCGTGAATGGTCGCCTGAAACAATTCCCCCGAATTCGCTGGATCTTTTCACATTCAGGGGGCTGCGTTCCTATGCTGGCAGGTCGACTAGAACATCTGCTCGGACGCCCCCAATTTGCAGATAAGATCCCAGGTGGCCCACGACACTTTCTACAAAATCTGTATTTCGATCTTGCCGGCGCCGGGTCTCCCGGCGCACTCGCAGCACTTCGGCACCTCATGCCACCAGAACAAATCCTGTATGGCTCTGATGCGCCCTTCGTCAAACCACAACAAGGTCTGGCTGAGATCGCGCAAACGGCTTTCAGCAGCGAAGAGCTCACACTCATCGAATATCAAAATGCCGAAAGGCTTATCCCGCGGCTACAAACGAGGTCTTGAGATGATGCGAAAACTGGCGCGTTTTTCTATCGGGCTTTGCCTGACCCTTATCTGCAGCGCACCTTCTCATGCGCAGGATTTTTACAAAGGCAAGACCGTCACTTTCGTGATCGGCTTTGGTGTCGGCAATGGCTATGATACCTATTCACGCACAGTCGCGCGCAGTATTGGAAAACATCTACCGGGCAAGCCCAATGTGATTGTCCAGAATATGCCCGGCGCCGGCAGCATTGCAGCCATCAACCATCTTGGAAATATTGCAGTCCGTGATGGTACTGTGCTCGGCATGATCGATCAGGCAGCCGGACTGACGCAGATTCTCGATCCTAAATCGCTAAAAGCGGACGTGACGAAGTTCAACTGGATTGGACGCCTCACAGATAATGCCGCCGTGATTTTTGCCTGGCACACAGCGCCCGTGAAAAAGATCGAAGATGCTTTCAACGAAGAACTGATTATTGCTACTGCTGGGCAAAATTCACGCATGCTGAGCGCCATGATGCGAAACATGATGGGCTTTCGCATGCGCGCGCTGAATGGCTATGCTGGCCCGCAAGAATCCAACCTAGCGATGGAACGGGGCGAGATTCACGCACTCACCCAGCCTTGGGCCGTGCTGCGCTCGGAAAAGCCCGAATGGATCCGGGACAAAAAGATCAATGTACTTGTGCAGGTGGGTGTCGATTCCCACCCCGACCTGACGCATATTCCGCTGCTGTCGAAATTTGCGCGCAACGAAGAAGAGCGCCAGATCGTGGACTTCCTGGCTGGCAATTCCCGCGTGGGGCGCGCCGTCACCTCGCCGCCCGGCCAACCAGCTGAGCGTGTCGCTGACTTGCGCAAGGCTTTCATGGAAACAATGAAGGATAGCGACTTTATCGGAGACATCCGTCGCGCCAATCTCGATCTCTCACCCATGTCGGGCGAACAGCTGCAAAGCCTGATTGAGCGCACAGCCCATGTTTCGCCCGAGATAGTTGCCAAGGCCAAGAAACTGGCTGAATTCGAGCAATAGAGAGGGGGCACAAGGCTCCTCAAATGACAAAAACCTGCTAGATTTAAGCTTCACGGAGAGGCTCGGCGACCATGCATATTATTGACTCCCATTTTCACTGGTGGCCGCGCTCGGTCTTCGACACGCTGTGCAAACGCAGCACGTTTCCGCTCGCCAAACCCAATGAAAAGGGTTGTTACACCTGCGTGCTACAGGACGGCCCTGATTATGTGATGAACAGCTGGCCGGACTGGTTCGACCTTGATGATCAGTTTGCCCATATGGACAAGCTCGGGCACCGCATAGACGCGGTCGGCTCTATTGGCCCGTTTTCTGTTTACTTCTCATCGCTGCCCGAAGCAGAGGGGCGCGATCTTGCCATTCAGTGGAATGAGGAAATGGCCTGGGCGCAGCGCCGCTATCCAGGTCGCTTCTGGGGTAGCGCCGCCATTCCCTTCCAGAGCGAGAAAGTCGCCATGGATGTTCTGGAAGATGCTATTGGCCGCCTGGGCTTGATGGGCGTCAATCTGCCGGGTTCCATCGGCGCCGATCCGCGCATCGATCAGGAACGCATGCAAAGTTTCTATGCGCGCTGCGCAGAACTCGATCTACCCATTTTCCTGCACCCGACAGATGCCATCTTCAACCACATGCTCGATGGTTATAATGGCGCGTTGTTTCTCTCGCTAGGTCGCGTGATGGAAGTAAGCGTGGCTGCCATGCGTCTTGTTCTGTCAGGCACGATGGATCGCCACCCAAATCTCAAACTGATCATGTCGCACACTGGCGGGGCCCTGCCCTACCAATCGGGCCGTATGGACAAGAATACCAAATCAGCAAAATTGCCAAAACCCGCCAGCGAATATTTGCGACGCATGTACACCGACACCGTGAGCCCGCACCCTGCGGGCATGAGGTTCGCCATTGATTATTACGGCATCGACCGTGTGATGTATGGAACGGACTATCCGTGCTGGGATCCAGCAACCTGCCTGTCCATGATCGACGAGCTCAATCTGTCCGACGCCGATCGACAGAAGCTCTTTTATGACAATGCGCGCCGTATTCTCAATCTGAAGGATGCACCGTCGCAGATGGCAGCGGCGCAATGACATCTGTTCTGAACGACATTGCCGCCCATCTGGGCAGCCATGTCGACGATGGTGAAAGACTTTCACTCCATGTGCTAGATACGCTCGGTGCTTGGATCGCGGGACAACATTTTTCTGAAGGCGCCGACCTTATCGGCTCCATGCACGGGCCCTTGTCGCCCTTAGGCGAAGGCCTGCTTAATGATGTGACGCGCGCTATTGCCGTCACGCGCCTGACCGAAATCGATGATATCGATCGCGCTTCCTGCACAACATGCGGCTCGGTCATTATTCCTGCGAGCCTACTTCTGGCGCAAGCCACCGGCGCTGACGGAACAAAACTCGCACGCGCCATTGTGCATGGATATGAAGCCATGATGCGTCTAGGGCGCGCTGTGAATGCCCCGGCTATTCTGGCCAAGGGAATCTGGCCCACTTATCTGGCCGCGCCTTTTGGGACAGCAGCGGCGGCGTCGGTTTTGCTGAATCTCGATGCGGCCAAAAGCGCGTCTGCTTTATCACTGGCACTTCAACAAACGAGCGGCGCAGCCGGCGGTCACGCACCAGGCAAAACAGCCCGCTGGCTTTTGGCGGGGCTGGCTGGCCGCAGCGGAATCACCGCAGCCATGTTGGCTGCACGCGATTATGTGGGGGATGCCACCCTGCTTGATGGCGACTGGATGACACGAACCCATGGCCTTGCGCTTGATACAGCGCCGTTACGCCTGCTTGAGCCCTTATTTTACGAAACAAGCATCAAGCCCTTTTGTTGCGCGAAGCAAACAACATCAGCCATTCATGCTTTTCAATCGCTCCTGCGCGACGGCTTAATGCCTGACCAGATCGCAACGATCACCGTTGCTGTGCCCAATGCCTACCGACTGATGATTAGCAGCCAGCCGCCCGGACGACTGGGGCGCATTGTCAATGTGGGCTGGCAATTGGGCCTATGCGCTCACGCACCCGAATCTATGGCGGCTCTGGATCGCAGCATTGGCGATAAGACCGGAGCAGTTGAAGCTCTCGCACATTGCGTCGAGGTTGTAGCGAATACGCAATTTGAAGCTGACTATCCGCGCAAATGGCCCGCGCGCGTCACGGTCACACTGAAAGACGGATCACAGCGCGAGGCGCAATGTCATGATGCGCTGGGCGACCCGGATATACCGCTAGATGCAAAGGGCATTCGCGCCAAATTTATGCAGGCCACGAATGGGCGCGGGCGACATATTGCTGATGCGCTACAATCGCCTTTGCACAGCGTAGATGTGAAGGCGCTGACGCATGAGCTGGGCGCCTGCCTCACCTGATCAAAGACCCACAAGATGCGCGCCAAGCCAGCGCGCACCATTGATTTGCAGCTCGACATCAAGCACAAAGGGCGCGGCCGGATTGAAACCTTCCGCAGCGCCTGCGTGATTAGCAACGGCAGCCAGCGGATAAGAGCCGCGCGGCTGCTCGATTGTGAAGTCGACGAGATCTCCAAGCCCTTCAAAATGCTTCGCCAGCACAGCGCTAAGATTCAGCATATCAGTGGGTTTGAAATTCATAAGGCGGGCATGTGCCGCATCAAAAGCTTCCTGCAGCTTTTCATCACGCGCAAAACTGCGCGCATGGCGCGTCCAGGCACCCTTGTAAGCGAGTGAAATACGCGCCGCAAACGTAGCGCCCAGAGCTCCCATGGCCTCCGTGCGCACAGCCGCGCGACTTGCCCCAAGATCAGTGCTTGCTAAAGCAAAACATTCTTCCGCACCACCCAGACGCGCAACCGTCTCGCAAGGCGCCATGAAAGCACGGGCATCAGGTGTGCTCAGCTCTACAGCAGCGCAAGAGGCCCGCGCCAACGCATCCGCTTTCAAAAGCAAGCCCCGCTCAACAGCATCTGATCCTGATCGTACACGCGCAAAGGCAAAAGTTGCATCGACCAGTTGCGCACCCGGCACTGTCTCCAGAATGATCTTGGCATGGCCTGCAGGAAAATCATCAAGCTCCAAAACACCGATGCGTTTAGCGCCATCCTTAACAAGACCCGCACTAATTAAAGCTGCAGGCTTAGGTGTTGTAACAACCCGGCCTGCCGGCATCACAGATTCAATCCACTCCGCAACACGTTTGGAAAGAGCGGTGGCAAAAACCATCTCGCCTTGGGCTGGCACATGCAACAGACCCTCATTCCAATAGGGCGTGAAACCAGTGAGCCACCACACGGACGCACCACGCGCAATATTGGTGTAGAGAACAAGGGCGTCAAAGCCTTCGTCTTTCATCACCGCGCGCAAAACCGCCAGACGCTGCTCAAGCGCTGATTTAGGAACTTCCGCCTGATCCCAGGCCATCAATCCGCGACGCATAGGTCCTCACTGCACAGGATTGAAGAAAAGCTCTCGCGCCGTTCCGCAGAGCAATTCATGACCATCTTCTCGCACGACAAGTGAATCGCCCAGAACGAGATAGCCGACTTCAGGATGATAAGTGTTGGGATGAACAATCAGCGTCATACCTGTCTCAAGGCGGATGTTCACATCCTCCAGAATATGCGGCTTCTGATCGGGAAAGAGGCCCATGCCATGCCCACGCACGCGCGTATATTCTGAAGTGACATAATCACCCAGCCCGTATTTGCGGAAAACATCATTTTCGGCCCTAGCCACATCTGCTGCCGTCACGCCCGTTTTCACAGCAGCAATGCCGGCAATCATGGCTTCGAGATAGACATTAAAAGCCTTGCGCTGTGCTTCGCTGGGCTCCCCGACAACGAGCGTGCGGCAGATCTGCGCGTAATAGCCATCATAACAGGGCGTCAGTTCGGTGGTGACCATGTCGCCTGCTTTGAGAATCTTGCCGCCGGGAGGCGCCATGCCACGCACCTCTTGTCCACCGACGCCGACAATCATGAAATTTTCCGGCACGCCCTTGGCGCGAAAGAAAGATTCCATCTCGGCCACAAGCTCATAATCCTTACGACCAGGGCGCGCGGCCTGACGGAAAATGGCATAGCCCTCGTCTGCTAGCGCCGCGGCTTGTCGAACGGCCGCAATCTCAACTTCCATCTTGGTCATCAAGAGACGCTCTATAATGGCGGCACCATCCTGCACACGGAGATCTTTCTCACCATGCAGCAGACCATAGGGCAGAAGATGGTAGGGAGCTGCTGCAATATTGTGATTGCCTGCGCGCGCCAATTGGCGCTTTGCCTCCTGCACGAGACCGGGCGCAAAAATAGTTTCGCAAGAGCCATCAAGACGCGCGCGTTCGCATTCTGCAGGATCATCGAGAATGAGCGTCGTCGTTCCATCCTCGCGCACGAGTGCAATGCCTTGGCCTTCCTGGATTCCGAAGTCTGTTGCGTAGCGCAGATGATCGGCATGCCAATTGTTGCCAAATAATACGAGAACCTCAATCTTCTCTCGCTGCATAGCGTCTTTAAGCGCTGCCTTGCGCGCACTGGATGCTTCACGACTCATGTTGCAGCTCCCAAAACTCAAGCATCTGCGCGCCAACCATATAAAGCGCTGGCCTTTTCAGGCGAAACGAAGCCCTGATCCAGATCATTTTTCAGATTAGCTTTAGTGCGCTTGCCTGGATCACCATAGCCACCACCGCCAGCTGTTAGGAAGGTGACAGAATCTCCCTGCGCCAGAGCAATTTCAGTACCCTTGTAAACAATACGGTCTGGCACTGAAGCGGAATAGATGGTGGCCACATTATGCGCCGCGTCCCCACCGCCTTGAAGGCCCCATGGCGGCACTTTGGTACGCTCACAATTAACGGTGACCTTGCAGGGAACCAGCGCGCGATATGTAATGCGCACACCAAGACCGCCGCGATATTGCCCCGCACCGCCGGAATCTTCCCGCAAAGCGTGCTCTTCGATTAGCATAGGGTAGCGAATTTCCTGCAGCTCAACAGGCGTGTTGCGCACATCGCCCTGACAGACAGAGACGCTAGCATCCTCGCCGTCTTCGCCCGGACGCCCGCCCCAACCGCCGCCAAAAATATTGAGCAAGAGGAAGCGGCTTCCATCCTCGCGGTATCCATAGAAGGAGCAACCTCCCATATCGCCCTTGTGGGCTGCGGGAATGACATTGGGCAATGCAGGTGCGAGCGCTTTGAGAATCGTATCGATGGTTGTTGGTAGCGCAATGCTCCACAGGCCAATAGCCGCGCCCGGACGGGCACTGACGATTGTTCCCTCGGGAATGATGACATCAAGTGCGCGGAAACAACCGTCGTGAACATCAAGCTCGGGCGAGGTGAGCGCCTTGAACGCAACACGCGCAGCCGCAATGCCGCCCGACTTGCCAGAGTTGAGCGGCGAGAAAGTCTGGGGATTCATGTCAGAGAAATCAACCGACATGGCTGACCCTTTGATCGTCACCTTAACCTTGATGCGGATCGGCTGATCGAGATTGCGCCCGTCATTGTCGAGCGCGCTTTCAGCCTCATAAACACCATCTGGAATTTTTTCGATGACGCTGCGCACGGCAATGTCAGCCTGTTCCCAGATTCGTTCAATGCAGCTCTCGACTGTTTCAAGCCCATAGCGTGAGACAAGCTCACCATAGCGGCGCGCGCCAAGCTGGCACGAGGCAACCTGCGCACGTAGATCACCCAAGCTCGCATCAGGGAAGCGGACATTGTCCTGAATGATCTGCCAAAGAGTCTCATTGCGCACTCCCGCCTCGTAGATTTTCAGCGAGCGCATTTGCAGACCTTCGGCGAAAATCTCGGTGGTCAGCGAGGAGCCAAAGCCGATACGCATGCCGCCAATATCCACCCAATGGGCGCGATTGGCAGCAAAAGCGACAAGCTGCCCATCAACAAAACATGGCGCATAAATGACAACATTGTTCAGATGCTGCCCGCAGACCTCACCATGATTCATGATCATAATGTCGCCGGGCTTGAAACCATCAAGACCATATCGACGGATGCCATCTTCGACGGCAACGCCGAGATCAGCAAGAAAGATCGGCAGACCACCGCGATTTTGCGAGATCATACGACCCTGCGTGTCGATGAGACCGCAACAGAAGTCGCGCACCTCATAGATCATCATATTATAGGCGGCCTTGCACAGGGCATTGGCCATTTCATCGGCATAGGCCACAATTGAATTGCGGACGACTTCGACAGTGATGGGATGAGCCGCTGGCTTTGTCATGATCAATCCTTGCGCGCAAGATCGACGATGAGATGACCTGCTTCGGTCACGGTCACGAGGTCGCCGGGATGAATAAGAATGGTGGAATTGGGCTCTTCAATCACAGCCGGCCCTGTAATCTGCATGCCCGCTGGCATGGACGGGCGCCAGAGAACACGGGCTCGTAAAGGCTTTTCGGGATCATCATAGACCACATCACGTGCGGCCTCGGGGACATTATCGGTCGGCTCCCATTTTTCAGTGAGCCATTGTTCAGCCATTGTGTCTTCGCGCGGCGCTGTCAACACAAGGCGTAAATTGACGATTTCAAGTTGCTCTTCTATGGCCGCCTGCCCATAACGCTGGTCATGCTCTTCATGAAAGAGCTTGCGCACGGCTTGTGTATCACTCGTCAACATGTTCGCCGCATCTATGCGGATGGCAAGCGCATGTTCTTGCCCGACATAACGCAAATCCGCATAGAAGCGGAAATCAGCGACATCGCCTGAAATACCATCGCGCTGCATCTGTGCTTTGCCATCAACCGCCAGCTCGTTGAACACACGCTCAACCAGCTCATGATCGAGGGTGCCCAGCCGCCCGACCAGTGTTCGCACGAAATCCTGACGCCAAGAGGCCATCAACATGCCGAGCGCCGAGAAAGTGCCAGGCAGTTTGGGAATGACGACTTTGGGAATGAAGATCTCACGAGCAATGGCAATGGCATGAAGCGGACCTGCACCACCAAAAGCGATCATAGCGGTTTCGCGAGGGTCAACGCCTTTGTTGACCGAAACCGCACGCACCGAAAGCGACATATTACTGTCAGAAATGGTCGCCACGCCAAGCGCTGCTTCCATAGTCGACATGCGCAGCGGCTTGCCTACCTTTTCATCCAGCGCACGGCGTGCCGCAGCAACATCAAGCTGCATGGCACCATTTAGAAAACGCTCACCATTGATACGGCCCAGAACAAGATCAGCGTCAGTCACAACAGGGTCCATCGAGCCCTTGCCGTAACAAGCTGGCCCCGGATCTGCGCCCGCACTCTTAGGGCCAACATGCAACCCGCCTGCGGGATCAACCCAGGCAATCGAACCGCCGCCATTTCCCACTTCGACAATATCAACAACAGGCAATTGCATTGGCTGGCCAGAAGCGTGCTCACCAATGACATAACCATCTTCAATGGCAGGCTGGCCACGTGTGATCAGAGATGATTTGGCGGTCGTGCCGCCCATATCAAAGCCGATACATTGCTCCAGTCCCAGATGTGCCGCGAGACGCCCCGCGCCAATCATGCCAGCAACAGGACCAGATTCCATCATTGAGACGGGCTGCATTCGTGCCTGATCCAACGACATTACGCCGCCGTTCGAACGCATGATATGCACTTGGCCACCAAATTTGGCGCCGCGCAGATAGGTCTCCAGCGTATTCAGATAATTGCGCACACGCGGCCCGACATAAGCATTCAGAGATGTCGTAGAGGTGCGCTCATATTCACGAAATTCGCGCAAAATCTCATGGCTGAGCGTGACAAAAAGCGAGGGCAGCGCCGCGCGTAACAATTCACCAACCACTTTTTCATGATCGGGATTGGCGTAGGAATGCAGGAAGCAGACGGCAACGGCTTCAATCCCCTGCTTTTGCAATTCACTCACCAGCGCGCCCACTTCAGCACGATCAAGAGCTATGAGAACCTCACCCTTCGCATTCATGCGCTCATTGAGCTCATAGGTATATTGACGCTCGACGAGCGGCTTTGGTCGGTGAAACCACAGATTGAACGCTTCAATGCGATTGCCGCGCCCGATGGCATAGACATCGCGAAAGCCTTTGGTCGTGATCAGTGCTGTGCGCGATCCCTTGCGCTCAAGAACCGTGTTGATGGCAATGGTCGAGCCATGCAGCACCTCGCCCAGGCTTGGGAGATCACAAGCGGCAAGCTCTAGAGAACGGGCCACGCCTTGCGTTGGATCAGCTGGCGTCGTCGATGTTTTGGACGTTACGATCTTTCCATCTACACAACCCACGAGATCCGTGAATGTGCCGCCAATATCAATGCCTGTAATATTCATTCCTTCACCAGATTTGTGAGTGCAGCAGAACGGCGCAGGCCGGGCGTTAGACGTTTCTCGGCCAAGCGCACAAGTTCGTTGAACAGAATGGCGATCACCGCCAAACAACCGATCAATGCAAACAGTGGGGCTGGATTGTAATTCTCAGCAAAGAGACGCGTGTAATAGCCAACGCCACCTGTCGAGACATAAAGTTCAGCCAGAATGACGCCCAGCAAAGTCATTGTCATGCCCAAGCGCAGGCCTGTGAATAAGCTTGGCACGGCATGAGGCAGAATGACGTGCCGAATGGTTTCAGAACGGCTCGCCCCCATGGATCTCGCCGCACGCAGATGCAATTCCTTCACATCGCGCATGCCAGCCACAACATTCATGATGATGGGAAAAACACCATGGCTAAAGCCAAAGGCAATTTTTGCTGCAGGCCCCAAACCAAAGAACAGGATCACCAGCGGCAAGAGCGAAACCTGCGGTATAGCAAATAGCAAAAGCACGATCGGGAAAAACGCCGATCGGCTGAAGGATGTTGCGCCCACCAGCAATCCCGTCAATGTGCCAAATAGAATGGAAAGGCCATAGGCGGCTGCGATCTGCAAGACGCATAGAAACAAGGCTTCGATAATCTTTGGCTCAGGCAAAATACGCTCAACAAAAGCGCGAAATATTCCGCTGGGCGGGCTCATGAAAGCCGGATCAGCATAGAACCGGCCATAGATTTCAAGCGCTGCAAAGATAAAGGCGACGAGCACCAATCGAAGCCAGAAGGCGAGGGAGGATCTGGACGAGGACATCATCATCGATTCCTGATCCGGTTTTCAAAAGCGTAAACGATCAGATTGAGCGTCACGGACGTGCAGATCACAAAAACGATCCAGGCATACATGCGCGCTGATTCCATCAGTTCAGCCGCATGGGCAATGTTGCGACCAACACCAGCGACAGAAGAAATGGTCTCGCCGCCAAGCACGGATGCAAAACAGATGAAGAAGCCAATGCGCATGCCGGTCATCAGCACAGGCAAGGCGCCCGGCAAGAGAATATGACGAAAGGTTTGCCATCTCCCCGCACCCATAGAACGCGCCGCACGCAAATAGCGCTCATCCATATTGGAGAAAGCAGCAATCGTATTCAGCGCGATCGGAAAGAAGGCATAAGTGGCGCCATAAGCCACTTTTGATCCGGTCCCGATGCCGAAAAACAAAATAAACATCGGAAAGAATAACGTGATGGGAATCGTGAAAAGGCCCGAAATAATCGGCTCAATCACCTGCGTTGCCAATCTGGTGCGGGTGACAAGATAGCCCACTATAATACCCGCAATCATGGCGATCAAAAAAGCTTTGGCAATGGTCATCAAAGTCACGCTGACGGCAGACCAGAAGGCCGCTGTCTGGACGAGACGTTCAGCCGCCGCATAGACGGCGCGCGGCTGCGGCAGAAACAGTCGGCTGATACTGCCGGTCTCGGTTGCCAACCACCACGCACCAGCCAGAACAGCCAGAAAGCTGATCTGTATTGATCGTGTAGCGAAATTGGAGCGGTCCACCTCAGGCTCCCGCAGACTGCGGATCGCGCTGCGCGGCCATGGTCGAGCGGATTTCATCGCGCAGCAAGGCATAACATTCATTGCGCAATTCACTGAAGCGCGGCTCCAGCATGAAGTCGGGCGAACGCGGATGGGCCTCATTCACATCAATGATTGTCTTGATCTTGCCCGGACGCGCGCTCATCACAACAATCCTGTCAGATAAGAACACGGCCTCGGCGAGCGAATGAGTCACAAAGACAATTGTCTTGCCGGTGGCCGCCAGCAATTGCGATAGATCCTCGCCCAGTACCATGCGGGTTTGCTCATCAAGTGCCGCGAAGGGCTCATCCATGAGCAAGATATCCGTCTCGACACAAATACCACGCGCCATATTCACGCGCTGGCGCATACCAACCGACAATTGATCAGGATAATGCGAAGCAAACGAACTCATGCCCACGGCTTTGAGCGCCTGCATCGCCCGATCATCCCATTCCGACTGCGGGATACCTTGGAACTTCAGCGCGATTCTGAAATTCTCGATGATCGAATACCAGGGGAAGAGCGTGCTCTCCTGAAAGACGAAAGCAATTTTATCGGGATGAGGGCTGCCATCCACCAAGCGGCCAGCAACATGACACATGCCCGATGTTGGCTTGAACAGACCGCCTATCACATTGAGCAATGTACTTTTGCCGCATCCCGAGGGCCCAAGCAGGCAGACAAATTCGCCCTTGCGAACCTCAAGCGAAATATCGTCGAGTGCGAGAACAGAATCGGGCGCACCTGCATCGCCATAGCGTTGCGAGACATTGCGGATCGAGATTGCGCTTTCGCTCATCTTGATAGGCTCAAAGCTTCACAGGCGAGAAGCCCGGCATGAAAATCTCATTGGCTTCCGGAACACGATCTAGGATGTCGAGATCTTTCAGCGAATAACGAATGATCTCGATAGCCTGCGGATTGAATGCCCCGTCCATCGAGAGCATCTGCATTTCATAATCATAGCTCAGATCAATGACCTTTTCAGAGATCTGCATGGTTGCTGCGATAATCTTCACGGTCTCGGCGCGATTATCCTTCATGAATTTTGTGGTCGTAAACCAGGCTTTCAGGAAGTTGCGCAGCAGCTCAGGATTGTTCTTGATGAGATTGCGATGCGCAAAAATGACATGGGTATGAAACTGGGGAACCGCATCACCGAATGTCGCGAGCAAACGGCCTTCGCCATTTTCAACAAGATTCCATGTTTCCTGAATTGAATTGACGCTGCCAGCAAGCTCACCCGATTTCATGGCGGCCAGACGAGTGCGCATTTCACCCATGGGCGTGACTTCAATTCCTGTCGGGCCCCAGCCCTTGCTTTCAGACAAGCGGCGCGTCAACCAATCGGTCAGCGAACCAGCTGTTGTGACACCGACGCGCTTGCCTTTTAAATCATCGACCGTCTTGATCGGCCCGTCTTTCATGACGACAAGCGACATATTACGCGGTTCACTGGCCATGGCCGCCACAGCAATGCCGGGTACGCCTTTGGCGGCATAACCCATTCCCGGACCTGAGCCAAAACCAATATCAATCGTGCCTGCAGCGAGAGCCTGCTGCATTTGCCCATCACCACGGAACACAGAGATTTCAGCATCAATGCCGAAGGCTGCAAAAAAACCTTTCTGCTTTGCCAAATCTGCGGCGGAGAAAGGAAAGGATGAGCCGATGGCTTTGCCAATCCGCAATTTTTCCGCAGCTCGCGCCGGAACGGGGGCGATGACGACACCAGACAGGGCAATCAGACTCAGTGCGTGACGACGCGTGAACATGCGACAGGCCTCCCGTTTTCGGGCGCTTGTTAGTCAGCGCCTCTAGGACAGACTGCGCCTCAGCACCGCCAGAGGCAACAGGCCTAGAGGCTTGCCTAGCTATAGCTTGAAAGCTATGAGTGTAGAATGATTAACGTCAGCGTCCGTCGGCTCGAAGTTTTCGTTGCCATCGCAGAGAGCGGGTCCTTTGCCGGGGCCGCGCGTCGCTTGGGCATTGCCCAGCCCTCGGTCAGCGCCCACGTGCAGAGCCTTGAGAAAGAGGCTGGTGTGGCCTTATTTGAGCGGATCAGCGGGCGGCAAGCTCGCCTGACCGAGGCCGGGCGGGGCATGCTGGCCCATGCGCGCGATCTGATTGAGCGCACGGCGCGACTCGAACAGGAGCTGGCTGGTTTTGGGACAGCCAAGATCCAGAGCGTCTCCTTCGCCTGTCAGCGCTCCTTGGCCCTGACCATCTTACGCGCGCCGCTGGCCAGCTTCGCCCATCAACGCCGCGACATTCGCTTGTCCATTCGCATCGCCTTTCAAGAAGAAGTGCTCAGCGCCATTCGTATGGGCGCGACCGATGTTGGATGTTTCTTATCGATGAGCGAACCATTGGAAGGCCAAAGCCTGCTCATCGGTCGCCAGCGCTTTGTCTTGTTTGCACCGCCCGATCATCCCTTGGCGCGCCGACGCATCAAGCCGGTCGATCTTGAAAATTGTGATTTTGTCGGCCCTGTCAGCTCGTCTCATTTTGGACGCGTGCAGCAAGAGCTCTTGCGCAGCATTGGCATTCAAAACGTGCAGACAGTTGCAGAGGGAACTGAGTTTTCTCTGGTTCGCGATCTTGTTGCGGCTGGCCTAGGGATTGGATGCTCCCTCTACGAATCTGTTCGCCCCGAAGCCGAGAGCGGACGGCTCGTAATTCTTGATCTCGATGCGCCCGCCCTCTTGGCCAATGTCTATCTGCTCACAAATATCCAGCGCAGAAGCGACAAATCAGTAAGCACATTTGTCAACTTTTTGCTTGAGACATTCCGCGACCAGCCCCAGCCATGAGGATCATCAGATCATCATGGCTGACCACAATCATTTCGCCTGACCCAGACGCCTATATTCACTAATCACCTCAGGCGTTGCTGCGGCAGCAAGTCGCACAATGGTCTTTTCAAGTTCAGGGGCGGGAATAGGTGCACCAACAGGCTCACCCGCAGTTGCTGCTTCCTTACGGAAATCAGCATCATTACACATGTCGATAAAGGCCTTGCGCAAAATTTCCAGACGATCAGCTGGGATACCGGGCGGCCCCACCACCATCAGACCCGTTTCGTCATAGGCCGTGAAAAGGCTCAGCACGGCTTGATCTTTTTCTGGCACAAGATCAGCGAGCACGGGCATACCCTTCACAATCCGCCTTGATTGCAAAATGGGAACAACAATCCGCTTCTCAACAAGATCAGGCCTCTTGGAGAAACTGTCTTCCGGTGTGAAGTAAGCGCCGACCTCGCCCTGCTCAAGTGCCAGCAGAGAGCGTGCGGAAGAATTATAGCCAAGCACCACACGCAGAGGGTAGCCATATTCTGAAAGCATATTGGGAACAGTAACTGTCGATGTACCCGCACCAATCCCAGCTGCAGGTATTTTTTCTAGATGCTTCTTCAACTGCTCGGGTGTGGAAATGTTCAAATCACCGCGTACATAGAGCAGCGTATTATTGACGCCTGTGCTGCCGACATAACTGAAAGCCACCGGATCAAAAGTAACGCCAGGACTTTTGACCATGCCTTCCACAAACCAGCTACGTCCCGGCAGACCAATCGTCAGACCATCTCCCGTGGCGCGCCGACCAAGAAAATTGCCGGCAACCACTCCGCCCGCCCCTTCCATATTCTGCGGTATCATATCCGGCTTGCCGGGAATGAACCGCGAAAAATGACGAACGATCATGCGAGAGGCTGTATCCACCCCGCCACCCGGCCCATAGCCAATAATGAAATTGATCGTTTTGCCTCGATAAAAATCTGGCGCCTGCGCCATCACGGGCGATGCAAAGGCAAGAAAACCGGCCAGCATCAGCGCAGTTTTGGAACTCTGTCTCATGCGCATTTCTCCCTCGTTATGATCGCACTTATGCAGCGGCGATAGGTAAGTCCTTTATCGACACAAGATGATCAAGATCTTGCAATTGATCAAACATCTGACGCGTCTGCGTGCCCAAAAGAGCTTCGCCCACGCAATCTTCAAACTTCACCCAAAGCGCCTGCTGCGTTGGTGGCCGATCAGCGTGGCCCATAGGCACCCGCAAAGCCTGCTCCAACATTCGCCCGTCCCGCAGACGCAACACAATTTTATCCTGAGGGGCAGCGCCTTTTTCGGATGGCGGTAAAAATACACGTTGGACACGTGCCATGAGAGCACGAACATCGGCGCGCTGAACAAAGGCGCTTGTAAATTCTGCCTCGGTCACACGCCCGGCAATAATGGGCGCGGCCATGGCAAATTCCATGCTGAATTTTGCATCCAACCCATTTTGTGGATTGTCATGCACGAGATTGGTCAATTGCAAACGCGTGGCATGAACCTCGATGGACTCCACATCATTTGCAGAAAAAGAATACTCAGCGCGCAAGGTGAAAATTCCATCAAGCGCACGATGAGCGCCATAGCACATGGGGAAAAGCTTGAAGCCAAGCCCATGAGTGGCCAGAAACCAGCGCGCGCCACATTGCGCCGGGCTGCCCAGATCAACTTTTCCCTTTGGCGATATTGCTGCGAGAAACCCGACTGGACTTTCCAGCGCATCAACTGAAGCAGTCATACCAGCTTTGGCAAGGCGTGCTGCAAGCACTCCACTTTGCGCCGCGCGTCCTGCATGAAAGGGTTTTGTCATAGACCCGAAATTGGCGATAAACCCTGCTGCCATAGAAGCAGCAATCCCCAAAGCATGCCCTGATTGCACTTCATCAAGTCCGCGCAAATTCGCGCACGCTGCTGCGGCTGCAATCGCACCAAACGTACCTGTGGGATGCCACCCTTTGACATGATGAGGGTCTTGATCACGCGATGCCAACTCGCCCCACACCTCAAAGGCAACCGCATAGGCGCACAGCATGGCACAACCATCCCGCCCCAGCGCCTCTGCTTCAGCAAAGATGGCGGGCGCAATAGCTGCCGAGGGGTGAGTGGGCTGAATCCCGACAAGCCCAACATCATCATAATCCTGCGCATGCGAAGCCGCGCCATTGATGAGTGCCGCATCCAATGCAGATGCGCGCTGTGAGCCAAAGCAGATACGCGCCTCACCCACAGCTTGCGTAGGCGGCAAGACAGCACGCAACGCCTGCGTCACATCATCATGGCGGCCAAGCAATGTAACGGCTACGTAATCTGTAAAACCATTACGCAATTGCGTCAAAAGCTCTGGTGGAATCTTTGGATAATCCAAAGTCGCGACAAAGGAGCCGAGCTGACGCGTTAAGCCCGTCATGGCGCACCCGCCCGCGCTTGTCGCCAGTCACAAATAGTCTCGACTATGCCTGTAAAGAAATCCCGATAAGATTCTTCTGTCACGAAACCAATATGAGGTGTCAGAATCGTGTTGGGCAGATGACGTACTGGATGGTCAGAAGGCAGCGGCTCAGGGTCAAATACATCGAGCGCTGCACCGGCAATCAACTTATCGCGCAAGGCCTGCGCGAGGGCCGATTGATCCACAATGGCCGCACGCGATGTATTGACGAGAATAGCGCTCGGCTTCATCAGCTGAAATTCAGACGCACCAATCAACCCGCGACTGCGCGGCCCTAGTTTCAGATGAATACTGACCACATCCGATTGGCGCAGAAGCTGATCCTTAGAAACGGGCTCGACACCCAGATCACGTGCGCGTTGCGGATCAAGATTGCTGCTCCAAGCCACAACATTCATATCAAATGCCTGACCATAGCGCGCCACACGGGCGCCCAATGTGCCTAACCCAATGAGGCCAAGCGTGCGCCCCTCCAAGCGAAAGCCGACGGTTGATTGCCACCTGCCCTCGCGCATATTACGATCTTCTTGCGTGATTTTGCGCGCAAGAGCCAACACCAATGCCCAGGTTAATTCAGCCGCAGAATTTGATGCGCGCGGCGCGGTGAGTGTTACAGGGATGCCCCGCTCTTGAGCGGCCTCGACATCAATCACCTGCGTATGCGAACCCGTCACCGCAATGAGCTTCAAGCGCGGCAAGGCTTCGATGAGCCGCCGGGAAACAGCCATGCGCTCGCGCATGATGCACAACACATCAAAAGAGAGGAGCTCGACGGGCGCATCATCTTCACTCAAGTGATGATCGAAACTCACGATCTCGACATCAGGTCCAATGCGCGACCAGTCCGCCATGCCGCGCGCGACAGACTGATAATCATCGAGGATGGCGATCCGCAGCATAACGGAGCTCAATCCGACAGAGCGCCGGTGGATTCATAAATATATTTCCCTGTGCGCGAGGGGAAACCGCCACGCACCTCGCCGCCCTTGCGATCCTGATAAATAGTGGAGAGTGCATCAGAAAGCGGGCGACTGTTGGGCACCGATAGCCACATGCGCAAGAGATGGCGCTTACGGTCTGTTTCCTCATAATCCTCGAATGCCGTGCGCGAATGCAGCGCGACATGATTATTCACAAATTGCAGATCACCCGGTTTGAACATAAATGAGAAATGGAAGTCTTCACTCCAAGCAAGCTTGTCAAAAGCATCAAGCGCCTCAATCTGGATAGGTGTCAGACGTTCCACCTCCGCAAATCGCTGCCCAGATGTGATATGCACCCGCACATAGCGGCAAGATAATTTGCCGTCCTTCATGGAAAAGAGCGGCTGCTGGTAATGAGGGACACCACCAATTGGCTCCTGCGTCTGCCAACTCCAAGTAAAGGGCTGATAAAGCACCTCCAGCAAATCTGGTCGCGTGCAAGCCATATGATTGTGAATGGCATGCGAGCTGGCCAACAAACTCAATCCACCCTGCTTGGCCACACGCAAAACCATCAATCCCACCACATCACATGTGTCAGTGTGGAAGGTCAGGCGCTGGTTGGATTTATAGCCACGCCCCTGCGGACTGTTTACATCCACACCGACATCGCGCACATCACCTAATAGATCCCCGTCTTTGCTTTGGGACACGGCGGTACCCATATGCTTGCCAATACCCCAATACATCAGGCGAAGTGTTGACTTATCATAGCCATCTACCTTGATGCCGCGGAACTGATAAATGCCAAGCCCTTCCTCGAGAAAGCTGCGCGCATGAGCCAGCCTCTGAGACACCAAAGGCAATGGAAAATCATCTTTGGTCAGGGTTTCAAGTGTCTTGCCAGCCGCCAGAGCCTGGCGCGTAGCTGTCTCAATTTCAGCTATTTCGGCAGGTGTGAATTCATGTATCCAGTCGCTGCGCTGGGCAATATAGGCACCGCGCCAATCAGCCGGACTGGTTATGATATCAGGCATGTCTCTCTCCCTGCGAGCCACCCGTTCAATCGCGGGATGCTTCGATTCATTTTTATGCAGGATATTGAGCACAGAGGGCCTAAATGGCCAAATATTTTCTTCTGAAACGCTAAATACACAAAAACGCCCCGGAGTTTTCACTCACGGGGCGTTTTGATTTGCGTATTTGTAGGATTTGGTTGCGGGGATAGGATTTGAACCTATGACCTTCAGGTTATGAGCCTGACGAGCTACCGGGCTGCTCCACCCCGCGTCAACTTTTTCAACATTGAGTTTAGCAGCCCGGATCTCGTTTGAGACGACCTCGCTAGCGCTCGGT
>CANGBX010000006.1 GCA_947452455.1 Beijerinckiaceae bacterium | reverse complement strand
CCAATGTGATGGTGCGTCATGCGGCATGGGATCCTCGCTTTTGTTGTTTGTGGGGCTTGCTCCGGCCCTCGGGGGCGTTGGGCGCCCTCGACCTTGGGAGAAGATGGCCTTGATTAGCAGAGGCTTTCGCCAGTTCCAAGCCGGATCAGCCGATTGATTGGCCCTTAGCCGCCGGCCCGGTTGGCTTCTTCCTGCAAAGCGCGCAATTCGGCCGCCAAAGCCTCGTAGCGGGCAAGCCAGCGGGCGAGGTCGCGTTTGACGTCCAGATTGGTGGCCTCGTCCTCGAGCTGGCGCACATTCTCGGCCAGCACGGTCGCCCGCGCCACAGCGTCTTGCCAAGTCTTGTCGAAATCGAGCATCAGGGCACCTTTACACGGGTCACTATAGCCCAAGCAAACCCCTTACTCGACCCTCTTCTTACCCCCCGGCCCAAGGCGGCCGAGATGGGTATCCTGAAAATGCGAAGCATATTTCAGCCCGTAGCCAAGCATTCGGTCAAAGCCGATATGCGCGGCCCAGATCAGCGACAGGCCGATGAATGGCTCCTGCCCCCAGAGCCATGCGCTCACGCCCAAGACCATCGCTCCCGCATAATTGTGCAAAGCATTATACGCGATGGCCCCAGCGATCGGCCCGCCCAGATAGCCAAGAAAGCTGATATCGGGCACAAGGAAAAAGACAAAAAAGCCCATGGTTGAGAAGCCCAAGACGAAATAAGCAAAGGTTGAAACGGCAAAAATTGCCAGACCTTCTAGGCGCAACAGGTAGAGCGGCCCACCCAGAACAGCGGGCGCAGACTTAAAGTCAGTCATAAAAAATCCCTCGTAATGAAAATAAGAGGAAGTTTCCGAACTTGCCTGCGACTTTGCAAGTAAGGCTTCTGCATGCTTTATCGGGCCATGCCCGCCCCCATCACCCTCTATATTGATGCCGATGCCTGCCCCGTGAAGGACGAGGCCTATAAGGTCGCGGCGCGCTACGGGTTGAAGGTCTTCGTGGTGGCCAATGCCTTTATCAATGTGCCCCGCGACCCGATGATCGAGAGGGTGATCGTGCCAGCCGGCCCCGATGTGGCCGATGACTGGATTGTCGAGCGGGCTGGACCGGGCGCCATTATCGTCACCACCGATATTCCGCTGGCCGCCCGCGGCGTCAAAGCCGGAGCCGAGGTGATCTCGCCCAAAGGCAAGCTGTTTAATGAAGATTCCATCGGCATGGCGCTCGCCACCCGCAATCTGATGGAGGATTTGCGCAGCGCCGGCGAGACCACCCGCGGGCCTGCCCCCTTCGCCCCCAAGGATCGCAGCGCTTTTCTCTCGGCTCTGGATTTGACGGTGAACCGGCTGAAGCGGGCCGGATTTTCACCCTGAAAGACAACGGACCCGAGCCTCAGTCGAGCCCTTGACTCCCTGCCACCTGTTGCCGACTTTGCCTCTCAACGAACGTTATAGACGCCTGGGAGGCAAGAATGATCATCGAAGACGAAAAGGGCGTCACGCCCGCCGTGCTCAAAGCGATGGAGGGCACGACCAATGCCCGTGCCCGACAGATCATGGAAGCGCTGGTGCGCCACGCCCATGCCTTCGCGCAAGAAGTCCAGCTGACCGAAGAAGAATTCGAATATGGCCTCGACTTTCTGAACCGCATCGGCAAGACGACCAATGATGTTCACAACGAAGCCATTCTCTTCTCCGACACAATCGGCTTTTCGACGCTCGTTTGCCTGATGAACAATGGCAAGAATGGTGCGAGCGAAACCGCTGCCGCATTGCTGGGCCCCTTCTGGCGCATGCATTCGCCCAAGACCGAAAATGGCGGCTCGATTGTGCGCTCGGACACGCCCGGCCCCGTGCTTTTTGCTGATTGCCTGGTGAAAGACCAGAACGGCAATCCTCTCGCTGGTGTCGAGATTGATGTCTGGCAATCATCTCCCGTCGGGCTCTATGAAAATCAGGATGACAGCCAAGCCGATATGAATCTACGCGGCAAATTCATCAGCGATGCGCAGGGACGTTTTTCGTTCCGCTCCGTGACGCCCGCTGGCTATCCGATTCCGTTGCATGGGCCTGTGGGCGATTTGATCCGCGCGCAAAACCGTCGTCATTTCCGGCCCGCCCATCTGCATTTCTTGCTGCTCAAAGAAGGTTTCAAAACGCTCGTCACGCAGGTCTTTGTCGATCAAGACAAGGATCTAGACAATGACGTGGTCTTCGGTGTGACACGCGCATTGGTCGGCAATTACGTCAAACACACGAGCAATGCGCCTGCTCCCGATGTGACGGGCGAATGGTATTCGCTCGATTATACATTCGTGATGGAAAAGGGCGTGG
The DNA here is from genome assembly GCA_947452455.1 of Beijerinckiaceae bacterium. Lineage (GTDB taxonomy): Bacteria > Pseudomonadota > Alphaproteobacteria > Rhizobiales > Beijerinckiaceae > Terripilifer. The sequence continues at coordinate 206,380 of CANGBX010000006.1, read as the reverse complement.
CGAAGCTGCCGCATCCGCCGATCAAGTAAGAGACCGGTGCGTGCATGAAAGGCCTATGATGCCCTCACAAATGCCCCGCTATATGGATGGCAGCTATTTGGCTGAAGCCAGCAAATAACAAAAAGCTTTTGTACAAACGGAATGGCACGCCGGAGACCATGTCTCTGGCGTGCCGTTTTTTTCGGCTTTCACATTTACAAGGCTCAGCTTAAACCCTAGAAAAAATGACCTTCCGTAGCGGAATCAGATTTGAGCCTCGGTAAAGAAAAAAGACCAACATCGGCCGAGGCCACGCCCGCACGCGACGGCATGAAAACGCTTGTCAGCGCAGCACTGTTTGGCACGCTGATTGGCATTGTCTCACCCCTGCAAGGCACACCATGGTTTCTGATGCCACTGGTCGTGACGCTCATTATTGGGGCGGCACTTACCGTGCGCATCGGCATCAGAAATGAAGAAAGCTTTCTGCGTCAAAGCTTGACGTTTCTGCGGCGGATTCCAAAAGCCACACAATTTCTGCTGATCTCGTTTTTCGTGACAACAATCTTTGCGGTTGAATTGCGCTTTGACGTCGTGCCCAACCGCTATGGCTTTCTTGAGCTTCTCGTGCCGGTCGTCATCTTTGCCATTTTGTTTGATGCCAGTGGCGGATTGTTCTGCGCGGCTCTGACCATTGCTTACGCCTTTCAAGCGCTTGCGCCGCCGCGCTTTGCACCTGTGATGGACCCGAATGTGCCTTATCTCGGCGCTCTTCTGGCTTTCTCATCCATCGCCCTTCTGACAGCCATTTTTTTCGCCGCACAAACGCGCGGCATTCGCTCCAGCGACACAGAACAAGATGAACTCGCGCATATGGGCCGCTCTTTGGTTGCCGCTGGCCAGAATGTCGGACAGGCGCTCAATCGCCGTCTCGACATGCTGCGCACACATGCGCTGCCCGGCATCGCGCTGATCTTGATCTATGCACTCGTCTGGGCGGCTTTTGCGACCATCTCAACAGGCCGGGGCCTGCACGCAGATTCGCTTGAAGCCTACGCATGGGGCCGCGAATTTATTCTCGGCTATTACAAACACCCTCCCTTCTGGTCTTGGGTTGCCGGAGTGTGGTTTGCGGTCTTTCCAAAAACCAATTTCTCATTCTGGTTTTTGAGCGAGCTCAACGGCGCGATAGGACTGGCTGGCGCTTGGGCACTCATCGGCCGCTTCGGCAATCGCCGCATGCAGATGCTGGGCGTTCTGCTGTTGATGCTGACGCCCTTTTACCAATTCAATGCGCAGCGCTTTAACGCCAACACCATTCTTCTGTCGATCTGGCCCTGGACGCTGTATTTCTTCGTCCGCTCGATTGAAACACGCCGCGTCTTTCATGCGCTTCTGTGCGGCATTCTTGCTGGCTGCGCGCTTCTGTCAAAATATTATGGCGCCATTCTGGTTGCGACCTGCTTCTTTGCTGCGCTCACCCATCATGGACGGCGCGATTATTTCCGCTCAGCCGCGCCTTATGTTTCGACCGCTGCAGCCTTTCTTGTCTTCTTGCCGCATTTGCTTTGGCTGGTCAGGGATGGCTTTCAGCCTTTGCTCTATCTGGCTGATCGCATCGACAAAGCCGACCGCGCCATTGCCAATCAATATTTCGAATTCATTATCGGAAATCTGGCCTTCTTCATTCTGCCCGGTGCACTGCTGCTGTTTGCGCGCTGGCGTGGCGGCACTGATGCTGCGCGTCCCGATATGGGGCGCATCCACGGCCCCTCCTTCATCAATGTTCTGGCCTTTGCGCCTTTCATTCTTACATTGGTTGCGGGCACCATTGGTCATACAGCGCTTGGCATTCCCTTTGCCGTATCAATTCTCGCGCTCGTCCCACCCCTGATGGTGAGCGTGATCAACCCGTCCATCGATCATGCGATCAAATATACGCGCAATTTGGTGGGCCTGGTGATTGTTGCATGCCTCGCGGTCTCCGCGGTCCTGCCCTATTTCTATCTGCGCTTTGACGAGAGCCATTATTCGATGCCGCGTGATGAAATGGCCGACGCAGCGATGGACATCTGGAAACGCGAAACCGGCGGCTTGCCACTGCGCTATGCCTCAGGCGAGCGTGATTTTGCGATGGCTGTTGCCTTTCGCTCGAAAGACAACACATCCGATTTCAATAATTTCAATTTCCGCTGGGCCCCCTGGGTGACAAAAGAAGGCCTCAAGACCCATGGGCTCCTCGCCATTTGCCGCAAAGAGGATGAAAGCTGCAACAGTCGTGCACGCCGCTTTGCAGGCAATGGCAGCAAGCTGATTGAACACACCATCCAGCGCCGGGTCTGGGACGCTGTTGGCCGGCCGTGGACATTCAATGTCTATGTGATCCCGCCCAATGCAATCGCGGACTAAATCATCGCTGCATTGACTGCTGTGCGGCTGAATTTAACTGCGCTCGACAAGCCCCATTTTTGCCAGCTGTGATATGGCCTCAATCACGGGGCCGCTTTGCGGCAAGCCAAGCTGCTCTGCGAGCTCATGCAAACTCACAGGCCTGTCATTCAAATTTTGCAGGATAGCGGTCATCAGCTCGGCATTGACTGTGGCGGCACCAAACAACGGATGTTTGGCTATCTCCTGCCAAGTGCCGCCATTTTCGCGCGCGACAAAGCGGCTTGAACCATTGATCTGCTGCGTGGGATAGGTGGCAAACAATTGTCCCGGATTGAGCTGTGCCGCAGGACGAGGCGACATGTTATGTGCGGCCTGAACACGTCGCTCTTCCAGCTCCGCCCAAAATTGCCGATAGCTGCGCAAAATCACCGACCAGTCGAACAGGCTTTGCGCACGCTTTTGCCCGGCTAAACCCATGCGCCCTCGCAAATCAGGCCGAAGCACCAATTGCTCAATCGCATCGCGCAGCACGCGCAGATCAAGACTGACATGCGTACTCGCTTGCGCCAAATATTGATCATAAGTGATGGCACCTGCGGCGTGAGATAAAGCCAGATCCTCACCAAAATGCTCCGGCATGAAGGTCGGTACCATAAAGCCCGTCTCACCATGACGCGCTGTTTGGCGATAACCATCCCAATCGGTGGCTATCACCGGCTTGCCCGCCGCCATGGCCTCGATCAAAGTAAGGCCAAAAGTTTCCTGGATATTGTCCGACAGCGAGATGAAAATATCGCAGGCACCCCAGGCTAATTTACGAACATCTTCTTTGCGCCCATCCAAAAAAATATGTCGCATAGTAGGTGCAAAACGCGCGGCACCATCGCGAAATGCGTTTTCGATAAATTCATTCGCAAACCAACCGCATTGGATGAGAACGAGTTTGCGCTTGAGCTTTTGCGCAACCTCTTCCAACCCCAAATACATGGGCAAAGGATGCGCTTTGGCGTGAAACGACAGGCGCCCAAGAAAAAGAAAAGCAACATCGTCCGGCTCAAGTCCAAGAGCATTACGTGCTGCATTTTGATTTTCAGAAAAGTCTACAAATGAATTGCAGTCGACACCTAAAGGAATGGTAGCCAATTGCGGACCATCACAGGCAATGCTCTGCCCAAACCGCCAGCGCAAATAATCGGATTGCGCGCCCATCAATGTCTGAACGCTGTTCTTTACGGCGTCTGATGTGCAGATCAGCCCATCCCAAGGCATGACAGGTGCGGTAAGGAGATCCGCAATAAGCCCCATCGCGCCCATTGATGAGATTGTATGCGTGACACCCGTCAAACTATAGGCTGCGGTCCCGACTGCTTGGCGAAGATTGGCATGGATCGAGAGTGACGGATCAGCCAGATGCATCGCCCCCTTTTGCGCGATGGCCCGCTGATCATTAAGCTGGATGAATTGCGTTTTAAGATTCGGGTCGATTGCACGGATATCTTGCGCAAAAGCCTCAGCGGTTTTCGCTTGCCCACCAACGCCTGTTACCGATGGCGTGCCTTGTGCGGCCTCAACAAAGGCTTTCAAAAAAGAATACCCTGCAGAATGGCGCCCCATAATGCGCCCTTCAGGCACACGAAAACCATCCGTTTCGTAACGCAGGGCGGGGAGGGGTGAGGATGCCGCTTGGGTAAGTGTCATTATTAAAAAATCCAAATGAATAAATAAACAGAAAACCAAACTAGATTAGGGGGCAAAAGCAAAGGATGCAAAGTAATCATTGATACGCATAAAAAAGATGAGCAACCAGATCGTACCCGCCCTTTAGCAATCGATATAACGCGTCAGCAATTTGCGCTCTGGCCAATAATTCAATTCAAACAGTACGCTGCTTATATCTAATCGATGAAAAATCTAAGCATTCTCAGATTCAGCCACCATATGTTCAGCATCAATCTTAGAAATCACGTCATAGTTGTTGTTTGTTGAACCCCAGAGCTGTTTGGAAAAGACCGGCCCTGAACCTGAATAGGAGAGACCTGAAAAATGATCGGGGATAAAATAATGACTCGGATAAATGGTCAGCGGATAATTATATTTGCGCCAGCTGGTTGTAAGACGGAGCGGACCAACAGTTTTCCAAGCCATATCGTTGACAACAGTTTCCTCTTCTTCAAGATCCTTAATAATCCTAGCCATAAAGCTAGAGCGCGGCATTGAGCCCATCACCCCAGCCGCAACAAGACCCGGACGCATAAGCTCATTTTCCCAGCACGAAAATTCACTTGGCTCTAACAACCAATCTTCGAGTGGCCGGACGCAATAAGAATCCGCGTCCAACGCAATGCCACCATGATTGAAGAGAATTTCATAGCGCATGAGATCCGCAACGCCGTTCAGCTCACGCGGGATCATGTCGTGCATATGCTTGATGTTGATCCAGGGGGTTTCACCAAAGCGATCATTACCCCAGACGATAACCTCATAGTCTGGGTTTAGGCGCCGCCAAGAATCTATGCATGCATCCGGCCGCAGAGACTCGTTCCCCACCCAGACGAAATGCAAAATTTTAGGTATTTGCGACATGCATAACCTCCAAACTCGTTCAGAGATATTAGCAAGTTGCATGCCACACATATTATTCAAAATAATTTTTATAAAACAAACACTTACATATAATCCTGTGGCGCTCCCTAGGGGTCTCAAACCCCTGTTTTCTCCATGAAAAGGTGGCGCCCTCGGCCGCTTGACGAAGGGTACGCAAACGCGCTGTGGCGCTGATGGCGACATGTGAGCCCTGATCCAAGACACAACAACAACACTGGACACACTCTCAAGCCCACAAATGAAAAAGCGCGGCCATGACATCGTCACAGGCCGCGCTTGAAGATTTTAAAACCTGCGCTCTGTCTGCCTCAGAAGGGGTTCCACGTCGAGGCCGGCGTGAATTTCAAATAGCCTAGGTTCACGCCCAAACGCGCGCCCACACCTGCACGGATTGGTACGATGACAACATCATCAGCTGTCAAAGCTGTGAAACCAAAGCCTGCGACGAAATAGGCCGATCCATCCACGCCACCAAAGCGGCGGAAAACGCCCTCTGTCGAGGGCAGATTGTAAATCAGCATCATTGTGCGTGCGCCATCGGCACCCGCATCAAAGCCAAGCGAGGGCCCCTGCCAGAAAATCTTCTGTTGTCCGGCATTGCGCGTATACATCTGGCCTTCGCCATAGCGCGCGCCCGCGATGAATGCGCCCGAGGCTTCTTGCCCCAGAATATAAGCATTGGGTTGGCCCCAACGCTTGGTCGCTTCTTCCACCACTTGCGCAAGACCGCGCGACATGGAGCCGAAGAAGCGGTGGCCATTATCGACCAGCTCATTTGTGGTGAAGCGTTGCGGCGCGCCTTGCTGCGCCATCGCTTGTGTCGTGCCAAGGCCGAAAGCGGCAAAAGCGGCTCCGCCCAGCAAAAGTTCACGACGGGATTTCTCGATCTTTTTCATAACGCGTCCTCTCATCGACCGTCGGTCGAAAGCTGGAGCAGTGTCCCGCTTGGCCGTGGCAAAATAAGGGCAAAATGCTAGAAATGAACCTAGCGGCCTATGGTTAAAGATTTATTGCTACAGGCTTGGCCCTCAGCCCAGACGCGCAATCTGTGCGCGGTCACCAAAAGCGATAAAATCTGGCGAGGCGAAACCTTTATTGACGTGGCCATAGTGAAGCGGCGTGCCGTCGAGCAATGTGACAATGCCACCTGCCGCCCGCAAAACAGCATCGCCCGCAGCAATGTCCCATTCCATCGTCGGGCCGATGCGCGGATAGACATCCGCACGCCCCTCCGCGATCAAACAAAACTTCATCGCCGATCCGGCTTGGCGCATATCCTGCGCGCCCAGACGTGTCATCAGTGCTTTGGTTTCATCATTGAGATGCGAACGGCTCACCGCAGCCACTGGCGCACGACCCTGCAAGGGGCGCACTGCAATTGGGCGCATGCCACCCAAGGGCGGCACCCGCTCACCGGGCGCTACATCACAAGCATAGGCAGCCGAACCTGCCGACAGCCACAAGCGCCCGAAGGCTGGTGCATAAAGCGCACCCAGTATCGGCGAACCATCGCGAACAAGAGCGATATTGACCGTGAACTCGCCATTGCGACTGGCAAATTCGCGCGTACCGTCGAGAGGATCGACCAACAGAAAGCTACGCTCGAGCGCAGGCACTTGGCCGCGCGAGACAGATTCTTCTGCCACCACCGGCACGCCGGGGCAGGCTTGCGCGAGCTCTTGCAGGATCAGCTCTTCAGAACGCTCATCAGCTTCGCTGACGGGGCTTGAATCTGATTTCATGCGCATGCGGAAATCGCGACGATAGACGTCCATAATCAACGCGCCTGCCGAGACGGCAGCCTGCGCGAAAGCCAAGGCAAGCTGCGCCTCAGCCGAATCGAGTTCGGACGTTTCCATTCCTGCTACCTGTGCCCAAAAACGCCCGTGCCTCAAGGAAAAACTGGCGGATCAGCGTTCCAAAGCACGCATGCTCGGGCTAAGACGGCTTCAGGCCAGCGTGATCGGCCAAATTGATTCGGGGGCATGTTGCAGTGCCCCTAAAATGAAGCTTGCGGCGTTTGTCACGCCACGACACGGATTTCGGCATGTCTCTAGTCTCGCTTGACCCTCTCGATCTTGCAGCGCTCCTGTGCTCGCGTGTCTGCCACGATGTCATTTCGCCCGTTGGCGCCATTGTGAACGGGCTCGAAGTTTTAGATGACGAAAAAGACGAGGAGATGCGCCAGTTCGCCGTCGATCTCATCAAGCGCTCGGCCAAGACCGCCTCGGCCCGTCTGCAATTCTGCCGTCTGGCTTTCGGTGCGGCAGGCTCTGCGGGCGCAGCCATCGACACGGGCGATGCCGAGAAAGTCGTGCGCGGCCTGATGGAAGATGACAAGACCAAGATCACATGGAATGTGCCGCGCGTGCTCATGCCTAAAAACAAAGTGAAGCTGGTTTTGAATCTCTGCCTGATTGCGCAAGCGGCTGTTCCGCGCGGCGGCGAGATCACCGTCTCGATCACCGGCGATGATGGCGTATCGATGCGCATCGAGGCCAGAGGCCCCAATGCAAAGCTTGCGCATCATGTACCGACCCTTCTGGCGGGCACACCGGAAAATGGCAGCGTGGATGCGCATGGCATTCAGCCTTTTTATGCAGGCCTCGTTGCACGCGAGAGCGGCATGTCGGTAGGTGTCGACATTGCTCCCGACCATGTGACCATTGCTGCACAAATGAGCTGATTTAAATCACCTTGGCATTTGCACCTGTCGGCAAGCCGCGCCAGAATGAAGTTGAGTTTCATTCAAGGCAGGAGAGCAAAAGGTGAAAGCGGACGAGGCCGTCAAAAAGTCGGCCCATCAGCCAGAAGAGTTGGCATCGGGCACACGCAGCCTTGGCGAACATCACGCCAGCGTCGCTGTACCGGAAGGCGCTTCTCTCATCCGCAAATTTCTGGCCTTTGCCGGACCGGGCTATCTCGTTTCTGTCGGCTATATGGATCCCGGCAATTGGGCGACATCCATCGCTGGTGGATCGCAATTCGGCTATACGCTGCTCAGCGTCATTTTGCTGTCCAATCTCATGGCAATTGTCTTGCAGGCGCTTGCTGCGCGGCTTGGCATTGCAACGGGGCTTGATCTCGCCCAAGCCTGTCGCGCGCATTATTCCAAGCCGGTTAATCTCGTTTTGTTTCTGGCCTGCGAAATCGCCATCATTGCCTGCGATCTGGCAGAAGTCATTGGCACTGCCATTGCCTTGAAGCTGCTGTTTGGCATTCCGCTTGTAGCGGGCTGCCTCATTACCGCCATTGATGCTGTGCTGGTGCTTTGGCTGATGCAGAAAGGCTTTCGATGGCTCGAGGCCTTTGTCATCGTGCTCATTGTCACGATCATGGGCTGCTTCATTTATGAGATTGCGATTGCAGCACCCGCGGCAGCAGAAATCGGCGCGGCGATGAAACAATCAGGCGATATCGCGACCAATCAGGCTATGCTCTATCTTGCAATCGGCATTATTGGCGCGACGGTTATGCCGCATAATCTTTATCTGCATTCATCCATCGTGCAGACGCGCGCTTATGAACGCAGCGAAAAAGGCCGCCGCAGCGCCATTCGTTTTGCGACATGGGATTCGACCATCGCTTTGATGCTGGCCCTGTTCGTCAATGGCGCTATTCTGATTTTGGCGGCAACTGTTTTTCACAAAACAGGACGCACCGATGTGGTGGAAATCGAACAGGCTTATGAATTGCTCGCCCCCGCACTTGGCGCATCATTGGCTGCGACTTTATTCGGCGTGGCGCTTCTGGCTTCAGGCCTCAATTCCACGGTCACGGCAACACTCGCCGGACAGATTGTCATGGAAGGCTTCTTGCATTTGAAGCTGAGGCCATGGGTGCAGCGTTTGCTGACACGCGGCCTTGCCATCATTCCTGTGTTGATTGTCGCCATTCTTTATGGCGATCAAGGCACAGCCAAACTTCTGGTGTTGAGCCAGGTTATTTTGTCGATGCAATTGCCCTTTGCCATTGTGCCGCTGGTTCAATTCGTCACAAGCCGCAAGACCATGGGCTCGTTCGTCATCTCACGTTGGCTTGCGGGTGTGGCTTGGGCCATTGCTCTGCTGATCATCGGGCTCAATGTGAAATTGCTATCCGATACTTTTCTGGGTTAATCACTCGTCACCCGTCATTGCGAGCAAAGCGAAGCAAACCAGAGGCCGCACGTGAGGCCTCTGGTTTGCTTCGTCGCCTTTGGCTCCTCGCAATGACGGTGGAGATGGCACCATAAAAAAAGCCCCGACAAAGCGGGGCTTTTTCGATTTTTGTGAGGCAGCTTACGCCGAGACGCGCTCTTCGATTTCGTTGGGCTCACGCAGCACATAGCCACGGCCCCAGACGGTCTCGATGTAATTGCGACCCTGGCTGGCATTGGCGAGCTTCTTGCGAAGCTTGCAGATGAAGACGTCGATGATCTTCAATTCCGGCTCGTCCATGCCACCATAGAGATGGTTCAAGAACATTTCCTTGGTCAGCGTCGTGCCCTTGCGCAGCGAGAGCAGCTCGAGCATCTGATATTCTTTGCCCGTCAGATGGACGCGCGCTCCGCCCACTTCAACCGTCTTCTGGTCGAGATTGACGACGAGATCGCCTGTCGTGATGACCGACTGGGCATGACCCTTCGAGCGGCGCACGATCGCGTGAATGCGTGCGACCATCTCGTCCTTGTGGAAGGGCTTGGTGAGATAATCATCAGCGCCGAAGCCCAGACCCTTCACCTTGTCTTCGATGCCGGCAAGGCCCGAGAGAATGAGGATCGGTGTCTTCACTTTGGCAACGCGCAGGCTGCGCAGAACCTCATAACCCGACATGTCGGGGAGATTCAGATCCAGCAGAATGATGTCGTAATCATACAACTTGCCGAGATCGATGCCTTCTTCGCCAAGGTCGGTTGTGTAGACATTGAAATTCTCTGACTTGAGCATCAGCTCGATGCTCTGCGCCGTGGCGCTGTCGTCTTCAATCAAAAGTACCCGCATGTGAGGTCCCCACCCTAGCCCTTTGCCAGTCGCGATCGGCGCGAACCACCAAAGAGCGCGGCTTAAAAATCCCGGCTCATCAACTTTAACGAGAGATGGTTAATAAACAGTAAGTCCGGCTTACAAGCGCCTGGGTCTTGCCGTGTGAATGACACACAAGAACCTGATTTCACTTGAATGTTAGCCTTAGACCCCTGCTTAGGAACCAGTTTAACGCCGACCGCTAAACCTCTCTCCCGACTCGACACCCGACACTCGCCACAAGGCAAATCGCCCTTGGCTTCAAAGCGGACTGTTAACCAATAGGGTTAACAGACCGTTACGCGCGGGGCGCAGGACAGCCCGAATCACCCACAACCTTGGAATAGCATGCAAAACCATGCCCCTGTCAGCCACTTTGTAGGTTTTTTTATGTGTTTGGCGTCACGGTAAGGAAAGAGCAACTTTGAGCCGTCATGATCTCCCTGTCTCGCGGAAACGTTTCGCGTCGGTCGCCTCGCAAGCGCCCGCGTGTGTGTTCTCTCTGCGTCTTGGAGTCTCGAGTGATGAAATCGCGGGATACATTGGTCCGGCTGAAGCGCTTCCAGGCGGAAGAGAAACGCCGGCGCGTCGCCCAGATTGAAACCATGATCGCCGAATTCGCGCGCATGGCGGGTGAACTCGATCGGGAAATCGCGGCTGAAGAGCAGCGCTCGGGCGTGGCTGACACCAGCCACTTCGCCTATTCCACCTATGCCCGCGCCGCCCGCACGCGGCGCGACAATCTCCATCAATCGGCAGAAGATCTGCGCAGCCAGCTCGACGAGGCCAAGGCCCGCTTCGAGGAAGCTGCCGAAGAATTGTCAAAGGTCCAGACCATGGACCTGCGCGACAAGAGCGTGGATGTGGCGCGCGAGCGCACAGACATGCCGCTGCGCGTCGCCCGCCTCTAAAAGCAAGAAAAGCCCCTCTGGTCCTCATGAGCCAGCCGGACCTCCGGCTGGCTTTCCTTTTTGTTATCAAGCGCTCCTTGCGCTCCCCGCCCCTGCATGGCACGGATGGTTGCAACGCCCCGGTCAAACAGGACGAGCCCAAGGTCAGATGAAGCGCATTCTTGATTTTTTCTGGCCCGCCGTCGGGCTCGTCGCCGTCTTCTGGTCCGTCAAGCTCCTCTACGAGAAGCTCGCCGCCGAAGCAGCTTCCGATGACAAGGTACGCGCGCTTTTGGAAGCGGGCGGCCTTTGGAGCGACATCAAGACCATTGCGTCTGTCATCGGCCATAAGCTTGGCGATATTCCCGCCCATGGTTATTGGCTGGCTGGCCTCTCGACGCTTCTCGCTTACGCGGCTCTGGCTTGGTACGACCGGATTTCGCTCATTCACTTGAAGCGCGAACGCGGCATTTCCTGGATCTATATTTCCGTCTGCTCCTTCGTCACCTATGCGCTCTCGCATAATATCGGCGCGACGGTTTTTTCAGGCGGTATGGTGCGCTACCGCGCCTATTCGGCCAAAGGCCTGACGGCTGCAGAAATCGCCATCCTCGTAGTGCTCTGTTCTTACACATTCGTCTTCGGCACGATTTTTCTTCTCGCTTTCGTGCTGATCGGCGAGCCGCAAATTCTGGCGCCACTTTCCACGCTCTCACAAAATTTCAGCATTGGAGAACAGACCGCGCGGATGATCGGCTTTGGCCTCTTGGGTTTTGTGGCGCTCTACACCATCGGCTCATGGCTGCAATTGCGCCCGCTGCGTTTCCGCTCTTTCGAGCTGATGTATCCACGCCTCAATGTGGTTGCGCGCCAATATATCGCGGCCCCGCTTGAGCTGATCGGTGCGGCAGGCATTATTTATTTCGCGCTGCCCGAACAGGGAAACCCCGGCTTCTTCATCGTGCTCGGCGCGTTTCTTCTGTCCTTCTCGGCGGGCCTCTTGTCGCAAGTGCCCGGCGGTGTCGGCGTGATGGAAGCTGTCTTTCTCGCCATCATGCCAGGCATGCCCGCAACGGCCGTCTTTGCAGCACTTCTCGTTTGGCGCCTGTTCTATCTCATCGTGCCGTTGGCTTTGTCCGTGCCGGTGATCTTGTTGTTCGAGCGGGCGCAACTGGCCAAAGCTCTGCACCACGAAAGCAAAACGCCGGACCCGTAAAGGGACCGGCGCTCGCTTCCGACCAAGCGGAAGAAAAAGCTTACTGGCGATAGTGCTGGATGCGCGTGGTGCGCAGGCCCGCCAAGCCATGCTGGTCGATGGACATCTGCCAGCTCAGGAATTCATCCACGGTGAGCGTATAGCGGCTGCAAGCCTCTTCCAGAGACAAGAGGCCACCGCGAACCGCCGCGACAACCTCGGCCTTACGGCGAATGACCCAACGCTTGGTGTCCGTAGGGGGCAGATCGGCAACGGTCAAAGGAGAGCCGTCGGGGCCGATCACATATTTCACCCGGGGACGATGAAGTTCCGTCATATTCAAACTCACGACACGAGCACACTGACTATGGCCGAGAGATTAGCCGCCGGTTTTTAAGATTTACCTAAGCCGAGCATGTGTTTTTTGGGGTCTAACTATCGGATTTATTTCCAAATCCTTGCTCTTGAGGCCAATCCGTTCCCATCTGGCACAGGTTGCGGGTTGAGGGCGGTGCGACCGCAGGCCGCCAGCCTCTTTGATCCAGTCGGTTGCATTTTTTCCCCGCCAATGGTTGATCATCGGCTCATGAACCCGCTGCTCGAGCCAGAAACCGCCATTGCCCACCCCGCCCCTGTGCTGGGTGTCAATTCGCTGGGCCTCCACAAGGCCCCGGCGCAGACGCGCGTGGTTGTTGCTATGTCGGGCGGTGTCGATTCATCCGTGGTCGCCGCACTGCTCAAGCGCGAAGGCTATGATGTCATCGGCGTGACCTTGCAGCTCTATGATCATGGCGAAGCCATTCATCGCAAAGGTGCCTGCTGCGCGGGACAAGATATTCATGATGCGCGCGATGTCGCTGCGCGTCTGGGCATTCCGCACTATGTGCTCGACTATGAAAGCCGCTTCAAAGACAAGGTGATTGATTCCTTCGCCAAGTCTTATGTGGCGGGTGAAACGCCGATCCCCTGCGTAGCGTGCAACCAGCACATCAAGTTCAAAGATCTCTTCGACACCGCGCGCGATCTGGGTGCAGATGTTCTGGCCACCGGCCATTACATTTCATCGGCTGAAGATGGCGAAGGTGGACGCGCGCTCTACCGGGCTGTCGATGCAGATCGCGACCAAAGCTATTTCCTGTTTGCGACCACACGCGAACAGCTCGAACTTCTGCGCTTCCCGCTGGGCGATTTGCCCAAGCCTGACGTGCGCAAACTCGCGCATGAATTCGGCCTCACCGTTGCTGACAAAGCTGACAGCCAAGACATTTGCTTTGTGCCGTCTGGTAAATATACGGATGTGATTGAACGCCTGATCCCCGGCGCTGCAGAGCCCGGCGACATTGTGCATGTCGATGGCCGCGTGCTGGGTGCCCATCACGGCGTCATCCATTACACGATCGGCCAGCGCAAAGGTTTGGGGCTTGGCTCGAACACAGCTGGCAAGGGCGAACCGCTTTTTGTCGTGAAGCTCGATTCTGCCAATCGCCGCGTCGTGGTGGGCCCGCGCTCGGCGCTGGCCACACGTTTTGTCATGTTGCGCGATGTCAATTGGATTGGCCCCAACACACTTGAAGATTTGCCGGCAGATGGTTTGGAAGTGGCTGTGCGCCTGCGCTCCACACGCCCACCGGGCTCGGCCATTTTGCGTCGCGTGAATGGCGAAGTGCAGGTCGAACTCGCCGCCGGCGAAGAAGGTGTGTCACCAGGCCAGGCCTGCGTCTTTTATGAAGATGCCAACCCGCGCGCGCGCGTGCTTGGCGGCGGCTTCATCAAGCCAGCGCGCTGATGCAAGACAAGACATCCAGCATTTCCCACGCGGATGTGGAAAGCGCCTATGCGCGCTGGGCACCCATCTATGATCTCGTTTTCACCGCGACCATGAAACCGGGTCGCCGCGCGGGCGCAGACGCCATCAATGCACTCGCCACGACCCGTGAAATCCAATTGCTTGATGTGGGTGTGGGCACCGGCCTCGAACTGCCGATGTTCTCCCCGCATGTGAAAATCACCGGCATTGATCTGTCAGAACCCATGCTGAACGTGGCACGCAAACGCGTCTTGCGCGACGAGCTTGGCAATGTGCTGGCGCTGCAAGCCATGGATGCCATGGCGCTGACTTTTGCTGATGAGAGTTTTGATGCGGTGATTGCGCCTTATGTGCTCACCGTTGTGCCTGATGCGCATCGCACATTGGATGAAATGGCGCGTGTGGTGAAAAAAGGCGGCGAGATCGTGCTCGTCAATCATATTGGCGCGGAGCGCGGGCTGATGGCCACGCTCGAAGCCTGGCTCGGGCGGCGCGCGGCGGCTCTTGGCTGGCGACCCGAATTCCCTTGGGCGATTGTTGGCGACTGGCTAGCGCAGCGCCCCGATATTGCGCTCGAAGAGCGGCGCAAACTGCCCCCGCTCGACCTCTTCACCCTGATCCGCCTGAAGCGGCTCTGAGAGCCGGTTTTTGGCCGCCATTGCCCTGACTTGCGCTTGACTTGAGGCCGCCCGCCCCTCTATATCGCGGGCTTCCAGACGGCCCCCAGCGGGCCCTCGGGGCGGGGTAGCTCAGTTGGTTAGAGCAGCGGAATCATAATCCGCGTGTCGGGGGTTCGAATCCCTCCTCCGCTACCAAAGAAACTGGGGCATCCCCCAAAAATCCTTGACCGATAACTACTTTTGGCGATCGGACCAAAAGTCCAAGTCTAAATTCGGCGAAGTGCCCCAGCGTGTCTACCTATACACCAATCTAAGAACATCGCCGTAAATGTTAGAAATACCATAGTCAACGTAAAGGCTGTCCGCATACTCCAAGAAAATATCTTTACGATAAGCTGTCATATCGTTGCCAAAAGTCAGAATAACATAATTCACGGCTAGAGATTGCACGAGCTCTTGCTGCTCAGGCCCTGACAGGCATTGAATCTCAAAGTGGATAGCAAGAGGACGCGCTCCACCGTTGAGAACATCGTCGATAATCTCCTTATCCATACCCTCTGCATCCACAACCACAACCTCAGGATGCCCACCAGATACGTCAATTAGATTTTGGTATCCAATTGTTGCGACTTCAATTCTTGTAATGCATTCGCCAATCTTTTTTTGTGTTTGCTCGTCAATGGAAATGCCGCCGATAGCATTCCTGTCATCAAACTTCGAAGAGATTCCCAAGACCCATTGCGGCAAACCTCTCGCTGAGACCTCTGATGGATTGATGGCATTTAAAGTAATACTCTTTTCCTGCGATGAATAAGCAAGATTCAAAAGCTTAGCATTTTGATTGTTCGAATAGTTTTTTTCAAGCAAAGCAAACAGGAAGGGGTTTGGCTCCAACAAAACAGCCTTAGGGTCAAAATTTATCATCGACGAGCGAAGTGGATCAACCAGCCTTCCATCGGCAGCGCCTATCTGCCAAATCACTCGATTACTGTCTTTGCTTAGCAACCAAAAAAGAAACTTATCGAATTGAAACGGTAAGTTGTCGCTTATTGAAAAGTTATTGAATATTTCGCGAGCGCTCTGCAACGCTGAACGTCGTGAAGCTCTAATTT
Source organism: Beijerinckiaceae bacterium (assembly GCA_947452455.1). Classification (GTDB taxonomy): domain Bacteria; phylum Pseudomonadota; class Alphaproteobacteria; order Rhizobiales; family Beijerinckiaceae; genus Terripilifer. The sequence continues at coordinate 190,779 of CANGBX010000006.1, read as the reverse complement.
TTTCACGCAATTCCGGCATATAATCTGAAGCCTTTGAGACTGCTGGGCCGGACAAAAACTCGTATTCTGCAACATCTCCTCGGCTGAGTAACAATTGCATTTGATCTGCCTTCGCCGAAGACGAAAGCCACGAACCACCCCAAATGTGAATTCCATAGGTTTTTGAAAGGTCGACGCCAACAACCTTAGAAGAGGGCTCATTGTATAAATAAGGGTAGAATGCGCACGAATTTAACTTGTCGTGCTTATGTTTAGACAAAAATGCACCGAACAGCCAAGGTCCAGTAACCTCGTTTGGGCGATTTTCATCGATCTTGATGCTTTTAATGTGGCTTAAGATTTCTAAAAAGATTGGATGCCCTTTTGGAGCGCCTATAAATCCAATTGAACAATATTGGCTGCTTGCGTCTTCATTGCAAACAGTCAGCTGGGAACAAAATGTTTCAGCATCAAAGTAATTAAACGGCATCATATCGCAATCGAGATAAATACCGCCGAATTGATATAAGATCTCATAACGTGCGATATCAGCCTTACAAGCATAGCTTGCAACGCTTTGCACTTGATCTTTCGAGATAGCTAACTTCTGAATATCTTCATCTCGCCACGTAATAAAATCGTGCTCGGGAAATTGACGTCTCCACGCATCCCAATAAAGATCGTAAGCTGCAGGCATGGGTTTTGAGCCAAACCAAATTCGATGAAACTTTACAGCCATGACAATCAGCCTTTATTAGTCGCAGGGTCGAGATTCAGTGCATTGCTAATGCCGCCATTCTGAGGTTGCGTGAACAAGCGCAAGCGTCCCTCTGATGCTGAAACGGCACCTTCCAAAAACTGCTTCGTATCGGGATTATCCGACCCATCATCAATGATGAGCACCTCAGCCGGAGGCAAAGTTTGGCTCAGAGTGCTCTCTAAGCTCGCGAGCAAATAGCTCGGATCGGTATTGTAAACGGGAATGATGACGCTGAAGTCCATTGGGAGCCCCTCTTTCCGAGGGACGAGCAAGCTCTATGCCATATAAAAACTTAATTAAAACAGATACTTAGGAGCTATATTTCGCGTTGGTATACAGAAGCGGCCCAAAATGCTCAAAGCCCCGCGACCGTGATTTGAAACATCCCGCCCGGCCCCCTGCTTTGTTTTGAGCCAAGGCCGGAAAGCAAAGATCGGTGGAAAGTGCGGTCATCAAGACGCGTCATTGGCTCCATGTTGCAGCCCATCGCGATCTCTAGCTAGTCTAGCGAAAAATCGGGAGGAGCTTTCATGACCATTCGCCGCCTTGCTTTCGCAGGCCTCGCCCTTGCCGCCCTCGGCAGCGCTGCGCAGGCCCAGACCTATCCTGATCGCCCGATCACCATGATCGTGCCGTTTGCTGCGGGCGGAGCATCCGATGTCATTGCGCGCATTATTGGCGAGCGTATGGGTCAGGCTCTTGGCCAGACCATTGTGAATGAAAATGTCGCGGGCGCGGGCGGCGTGATTGCGCTCAATCGTGTCGCAACCGCCAAGCCCGACGGCTATACGATCCTGATTGGCAACACAGGCACAAATGCGGCCTCTTATGTGCTGACACCGGACGTCAAATTTACCCCTGATTCTTTCCTGCCCGTTGGTTTGATTGCCAAGACAGCCCCTGTGTTGGCGGTGAAGAAAGACTTCCCGGCCAAGACGCTTTCGGACTTCGTGGCTTATGCCAAAGCCAATCCGGGAAAAATCAATCTGGCGCATGCAGGCGTCGGCTCGTCGAATTATCTCATCTGCAAAAATTTCATCGCAGCTGCCAAAGTGGAAGTCACGCTTGTCAGCTATCGCGGCGCAGGCCCCGCTTTGAATGATCTCTTGGGCGGGCATGTTGATGGTGTGTGCGACAATGCGGCTTCTATTGCGCCCTCCATTCAAGCCGACCGCGTGCAAGGGCTAGCGGTAGCGGCAGCCAAGCGTCTTGAAATTCTGCCCGATCTGAAAACATCCGCTGAAGGCGGATTGCCGGAATTTTTGGCGGAAGGGTGGAATGCGATTTTCACGCCGGCCAATACGTCCAATGAGGTGACAGCACGTTTGAACGGCGCGCTGCGCACCTCCATTGCCGATCCGGCTGTGCGCAAGCGCTTCAATGAATTGGGCTCAACCCCTGCCGATGAGAGCGAAATGACCGCTGATCATGTGCGCAAAGTCGTCACAAACGACATTGCCCGCTACAAAGTCACGCTGGCCATCAAGGATTGAAGACAATGAGAGGGCGCGCGATCAGCGCGCCCTGCTTGTTCTTCAGCCCGCCTCGCTCCATGGCGCGGCGGAGCCTGCGAACAGTGACACAAGACGCCCCTGCCCATCGACTTCAATTTCTTCAGCCATCCGCGCAGGGCGCTCGACATAAGTGACGCGCTCTTCATTGGGCGGCAGGCGATAAAAAGCGGGGCCATTGAGAGAAGCAAACGCTTCAAATGTGTCGAGCGCATTCTCCTCTGCAAAGACCTGCAAATAGGCCGCGACTGCAACGGGGGCTGAAAAGACGCCCGCGCAACCGCAATCGGCTTCCTTCAAATGGCGCAGATGCGGGGCCGTATCGGTGCCCAGAAAATAGCAAGCCTCGCCGCTGGTCGCCGCTTTGCGCAAAGCCTGGCGATGCCGTTCACGCTTCAACACAGGTAAGCAATACATATGCGGGCGCAAACCGCCCTGAAACAGCGCATTGCGATTATACAGCAAATGCTGCGGCGTGATGGTGGCACCCATGCGCTCTTTATGCGCAAGCACAAGTTCAGCGCCTTCTTGCGTCGTAATATGCTCCATCACAACACGAAGTGTCGGCAGGCGACGCAAAAGCGGCTCGAGAATCTCATCCGCAAAGCGCGCTTCGCGATCGAAAATATCAACCTCTGGCCGCGTCACTTCACCATGGGTGAGCAAGGGCATGCCCGCCTCCGCCATAGCTTCCAACACGGGCATGATATGGTCGACAGATGTCACGCCATGCTCGGAATTGGTGGTCGCGTGAGCGGGGTAAAGCTTGGCTGCCGTGAACACACCGGACTTGAAACCACCGATCAAGTCTTTAGCGTCCGTATGGTCTGTCAAATAACAGGTCATCAACGGCGTGAAAGAAACACCCTTCGGCACGCAGGCCAGAATACGCTGACGATAGTCTTGCGCCATAGCAGTCGTTGTGACGGGCGGCGTGAGATTGGGCATGACAATCGCCCGAGCAAAGGCGCGCGCCGTATAGGGCACGACTGTTTGCATCATCACGCTATCGCGAAAATGCACATGCCAATCATCAGGGCGGCGGAACGTCAGGCTACGCATTGATCCCCCAGCGATCAAACTTGAACGGCGGCATCGACAACTGTCAAAGCTGTCATATTCACAATCCGCCGCACGGAACTGGTCGGCGTCAAAATATTCACTGGCCGCGCTGCGCCGAGCAGAATCGGGCCGACAGTGACGCCTTCACCCGCAACGATTTTCAACACATTGTAGGTGATATTGGCGGCATCAATATTGGGCATAACCAGCAGATTGGCCTCTGCGGTCAGACGACCACCCGGAAAGACGCCATCCAGAATGCGCTTCGACAAAGCGGCATCGCCGTGCATTTCGCCTTCTGCTTCAATTTCAGGCGCCGCCAATTCCAGAATACCAAGCGCGGCCCGCATTTTGCGCGCCGAGGCTGATTGCGACGAACCAAAATTGGAATGCGAGAGAAAAGCCACGCGCGGCTCGAGACCAAAGCGGCTCACTTCTTCGGCAGCCATTTGCGCGATTTCAGCGAGCTGTGCGGCTGTTGGCTCATGATTGATATAAGTATCGGTGATGAAGAGTGTGTGCTTGGGCAGCATCAACACATTCATCGCAGCCAGCGTTGAAGCGCCGCGCTTCAGGCCGATAATATTGGTCACATATTCCAAATGCCCCGAGAAGGGCCCATAGGTGCCGCAGATCATGCCATCGCCCATGCCCCAGCGCAGCGCCATGGCAGCGAGCAAAGTCGGGTTGGTGCGCAACAGCGCAGCCGCGCCATTGATCGTCGCACCATTGCGGCGGTTCTGCTGATAATATTCTTCTGCCGCGCGCCCGATCAGAACATCATCTTCCAGATCGATGATTTCGATATTGTTGCCATCTTCAAGGCGCATCGATTGATCAGCGATGAGGCGCAAAATTTCACTGCGGCGGCCAACCAAAACGGGACGCGCAATCTTTTCATTCACGGCAATCTGCGCCGCACGCAAAATACGAATATCTTCGCCCTCTGCATAAATGATTTTCTTGCGTGCGAGTGCGGCCGCCTCAAACACCGGCTTCATAATATTGCCGGAGCGATAGACGAACCCTTCCATATCGCGGCGATAGGCTTCCAGATCGGCGAGCGGGCGCGTGGCCACGCCCGTCTTCATCGCCGCCTCCGCGACAGCCGGCGCAACCGCACTGATGAGGCGCGGATCGAAAGGCTTGGGGATCAGATAATCTTCACCAAAGCGGCTTTCATTGGCGCCATAGGCCGCACTCACCACATCCGATTGCTCGGCATGGGCAAGCTCTGCAATGGCGCGCACCGCTGCCAACTTCATTTCTTCATTGATGGTCGTCGCGCCCACATCCAGTGCGCCACGGAAAATGAAGGGGAAGCAGAGAACATTGTTCACTTGGTTGGGATAATCCGAGCGACCCGTTGCAATGATCGCATCAGGGCGCGCGGCGCGCGCGTCTTCAGGCATAATTTCCGGATCAGGATTGGCCATGGCCAAGATCAGCGGTCGCTTGCCCATGCGCTTGACCATATCGGGCTTGAGCACATTGCCTGCCGACAGGCCTAAGAAAATATCCGCATTGTCGATAATATCACCAAGCGTGCGCGCAGAGGTCTTCTGCATATAGCGGCGATTTTCTTCGTTAATGCCTTCATTGCGCTCAGTATGGATGACACCATAGAGATCGGACACAAAGATATTTTCTTTGCGCACACCAAGGCCCACGAGCAGATCAAGACAGGCCAAGGCCGCAGCACCTGCGCCTGAACAGACGAGTTTCACATCCGACAATTTCTTGCCGACGAGCTCCATCGCATTATAGACGGCTGCGCCCACCACAATCGCCGTGCCATGCTGGTCATCATGAAAGACCGGGATCTTCATGCGCTCGCGCAATTTGCGCTCGATGACGAAACATTCCGGCGCTTTGATATCTTCGAGATTGATGCCGCCGAAGGTCGGTTCCATCGCGGCGATCATTTCGATCAGCTTGTCGGGATCATTTTCGGCGAGCTCAATATCGAACACATCGATATTGGCGAATTTCTTGAACAGGCAGGCTTTGCCTTCCATCACAGGCTTGCCGGCGAGCGGGCCAATATTGCCAAGGCCCAGCACCGCCGTGCCATTGGTGACAACCGCCACGAGATTTCCGCGCGAAGTGAGGTTCAGCGCCTCATCCGGATTTTGCGCAATGGCTGTGCAAGCAGCAGCCACGCCCGGCGAATAGGCGAGCGCCAGATCATGCTGGTTGCTCATGCCCTTCGTCGGCACAACCGAGATTTTTCCCGGTGTCGGAAATTTATGGTAGGCGAGTGCGGCTTTGGCGAGCTGTTCGTCCATGTTTCAATCAGCCTTCAAATCAATGCAAAACGCGGCGCAACATGCGCTCTTTCTGTGCGTGTCGTCAGGCCAAGCCACGCAATGACAACGCCGACACGCGCCTTCACGATTGCTCTCGAATTGCCCATCCGAAACACGATTCCCTTCTTGGAATAGCCGCGGCCAAGATAGCCGATCATTCGGCCGTAAGTCGCGGTAATTCTGCCCGTCTGTGCACCCCAACGCGCAGCCAACCCTAGGCTTTTTGCGACTGCGGATGCCAAAGAGCTTTTGGCGCCAGAGATGACGATGCCCTTCAGGGCACAGCCTGCGCGCCAGGCCATTACCAAAGTTTTAAAATCAATCAAATCAACAGCTTAAAAAAACACCCCGGGTTTGGGCGGGGTGTTTCAACGTCTTCAAAAAACAGGCATCACTCAGGACGCATAGAGCAAGCGAGCGCGGATCGTGCCTTCAACGGCCTTCATTTCTTCCAGCACCGCTTCGGCATCCCCAACCTTGCCATCGGCCTCCATCACCACATAGCCAAGGTCGCCCTCGGTCTGGAGATATTGCGCGGCAATGTTCACGCCATGGCGTGAGAAAACCTGGTTGAGACGGTTCATCACGCCGGGCACATTCTTATGCACGTGAATGAAACGCGTGCCTTGCGCGCGCGAGGGCAGTTGCACCTGCGGGAAATTCACAGCGCCAACTGTTGAGCCGGAGTCAGAGTATTCGACAAGCTTGCGCGCCACTTCCGCACCGATGCGCTCTTGGGCTTCTTCGGTCGATCCACCGATATGGGGCGTGATAATCACATTCGGCAGGCCCTGAATCGGGGTGACGAATTTCTCACTGTTGGACGCGGGCTCGACGGGGAACACATCCACCGCAGCGCCTGCCAAATGGCCGCTCTTCAGGGCGGCTGCCAAAGCATCGAGATCAACCACTGTGCCGCGCGCATTATTGATGAAATGCGCGCCCTTCTTCATCTGCGCGAATTGCTCCGCACCCATCATGTTGAAGGTCGAGGCATTTTCAGGGACATGCAAAGAGACAACATCTGCCACGCGCAGAAGCTCATTCAAGCTTTCGACGGGCTCCGTATTGCCGTGGCGCAGCTTGTCCATGACATCGAAATAAATCACGCGCATGCCCATGGCTTCGGCCAAAGTCGACAGCTGGCTGCCGATATTGCCATAGCCGATAATGCCGAGCGTCTTGCCACGCACTTCAATCGAGCCATTGGCGGATTTGTCCCAACCACCCTCATGGGCTGACACAGAGCGTGGCAAAATGCGGCGGAACAGCATGACGATTTCGCCAATCACCAATTCAGCGACCGAGCGCGTATTGGAAAAAGGCGCATTGAAAACCGGAATGCCGCGACGATGCGCAGCATCGAGATCCACCTGATTGGTGCCAACCGAGAAACAGCCGACAGCGATCAGCTTCTCGGCTTTCGCAAAGACCTCTTCGGTTAATTGCGTGCGCGAGCGAATGCCGATGATATGCGTGTTGCGGATCGCCTCATCGAGTTCGGCGCCATCCAGCGCCTTCATGAGCCGCGTGGTGCTCGAATAGCCCGAGCCCGTGATCAGCTCGACTGCGCTGTCATTGATGCCTTCCAGAAGAAGGATGCGGATCTTGTCTTTGGAGAGCGAAAGCTGCTGATTATGACCCTGCATGGTCCTCGTGACCCCGTGAGCATGGCTGGAAAAGGCGTTCTAAACCCTATTTCGATTGACGCAACCTCGAAGCACTGTCATAGACCCTCTCAGCCTCCGTCGAGGCGCTTTGCGCTCCAGCCGCGTCCGGCATGTCGGGAAACCCTCCCCTCTTTGCCCGCTGTCGAGTGCAGGGGTACCCCCCCGACCGACTGCCCGAGGAACGCGGGGCCGTCCCCCAAAAACGAGCCAACCGATCGGACCTGATCCGGCACGGACCGCGCTCATCTCTTTGAAAGATTACGCTTTGACACAATTTGCGGATCTCGGCTTGGCCGAGACCATCCTTCGCGCTCTGAGCGACGAGGGCTATTCCACCCCGACCCCCATCCAGGCCAAGGCTATTCCCGACCTTCTGAAAGGTCGCGACCTGCTCGGCATTGCCCAAACCGGCACCGGCAAGACTGCCGCCTTTGCCCTGCCTATCATCCAGCGCCTGATTGATGAGCCGCGCCCCCATGTGTCTGCCACAGCCCGCGTGCTGGTGATGGCACCAACCCGCGAATTGGTGGCCCAGATCGCGGATAGTTTCCGCACCTATGGTCGCCATGCGCGCGTGCGTGTTGCTGTGATCGTCGGTGGCGTGGGCCACGGCCCACAGGTTCAAGCCATGGCGCGCGGCGTCGATGTGCTGGTGGCAACCCCCGGTCGCCTGCTCGACCATATGGCGGGCGGCACGGTGAAACTCTCCGGCACGCAGATTGTCGTGCTCGATGAAGCCGACCACATGCTTGATCTCGGCTTTATTGTGCCGATCCGCAAGATCGTCTCGCGCCTGCCCAAGCAGCGCCAGAGCCTTTTCTTCTCCGCCACCATGCCGCGAGAAATTGCGACTTTGGCTGGCGAGATGCTGACCGATCCGGTTGAAGTCACCGTGACGCCCGTTGCCACAACCGCCGAGCGTGTCGTGCAATCAGCCTATCTGGTCGACACAAAGGCCAAGCGCGATCTTCTGGTGGAATTGCTGCGCGCGAAAGATTTTTCGCGCACCATCGTTTTCACCCGCACCAAACGCGGCGCTGACAAAGTGGCGCAATATCTGGGCGAGAACGGCATTACGGCAGCGGCCATTCATGGCAATAAAAGCCAAGGCGCGCGCCAAAAGGCACTGGCCGAATTCAAAATTGGTCGCACCGGCGTGCTGGTGGCCACCGACATTGCCGCACGCGGCATTGACGTGGACCAAGTCTCGCATGTCGTGAATTATGAACTGCCGGATGTGGCGGAATCTTATGTTCACCGCATCGGCCGCACCGCGCGTGCAGGCCATGAAGGCATTGCCATTTCGTTCTGCGACAATGAAGAACGCCATCTTCTGCGCCAGATTGAAAAGCTCACACGCCAAGTGATTCCGTTGACGGATCGTCGCAGCGCGCAGGGCAAGGCGGATGAAAACAAGGCCCCGGCACAAAAGCCGCGTCGTGGCGGCGGTGGCGGCGGTCGCCCGCAACAGGGCCAAAAGCAGGGCGAACGCACCAACAATGCAGCGCGTCCGGGTCGGCCCAGCGGTCAAAAGCGTTTTGCTAGCGGCCCGAACCGCGAGCGTCGCGAACAGCAGCGCCCGAACTAAATAGCGTTTCGTCATTGCGAGCGCAGCGAAGCAATCTAGGGGCCTCACGTGGAGCCTTGGATTGCTTCGTTCCTCGCAATGACGGGCTTGTCAGTCTGTTCTCTGCGCCACGTCGAAGAGCAGAGATTTAATCGTCACCGGAACCATATTGGACGGCAGACGAATGCGGCCGATATCGACGAAATCAAAATCGCGCAGCGTCATGCCATCAATCACCAGAATGGGTGATGGCAGTTTGATCTCGTCTCTTAAAATATGGCCGAGCGTGAGGGCCGCATCGCCCTCGAGCATAATGTAGAGCGGCGCCTGCGCTGCAATGCGATCTTGCAAGCCTCCGACAATGCCATCGGCCAATGCGCGCAGCCGCTCATATTCGGGCGCACCACGCCAGCGAAAGGCGAGAGCAAAATCTGTCTTCGCATCCGCTAGCTCAAAAGCTTTGCGATGATCGGCGATGGCGTGCGCAATCTGTTGCGCATCAAGATCCCCCGCCAAATTCACAGACGGCATCAGGACAGGCAGATTGCGCCGTGGCAAGAGCGTTGCGGGATGCGAGATGAAGCTCGTCTGGCCACTCATCTGCACTGAAAATTCGGACGCCCCCAAAGCGGTCGCACGAATACATTCGCCCGCCTCTTCCACTGGCAGCGCGAGCCGCTTGGCATCGAGCAGGCGACGAATGGCACGCCCGAGCCTGCGGCCCATATCAGAAAAATCGCGCGTCTCCCGGCCATAAATATATTCAGCCACACCACCAGAGAACATGAGCGCATCGACAGGCAGCAGCTGGACATAATCGGTGAGCCAAAGATCTTTTTCAGCTTGCGGATTTTCAATCGCCGCGAAAAGCGCTTCTGCCATCACATCGGCAATTTGGTCGGCCTGCGCGAGATCGACCTTGTCGCCCAAACGCCAATCCACATCCGCGCGCTTCAGAAAGAGCAGCGCGCTTTCATCACAGCGGATCAGCACATCCTCGCGCGACCAGCACATTTGCCGCCCGCCTATTGCCAGCGCCGCACTGGCTTCAATGCGACCCTCGACAATGCGCGTGAGTTTGGCTGTGCCACCGCCAATATCAATATTGAGAATGGCAGCACTTTTCTCCATGGAGCGGCGCACTGCGCCAGAACCGTAAGCCGCGAGCATGGCTTCCATGCGGTGCCCCGCGGTTGCGGTGACAAGCTCGCCCAAATCTTGCGACAGCATTTCGGCAATGGCTCGCGCATTGTCACGCGCCATGGCCTCGCCGGTGAGAATGACAACGCCCGTCTCGATATCATCAGGCGTAATGCCAACCGCCTCAAAAGCGCGATCGATGATGGCGCGCAGGCGCAGCTCATCAATCTCATGCGCGTTTTTGAAAGGTGTCAGCGAAACAGGCGAGAGATAAAGCGTCTGGCGTTCAGCCGCATGGCGGCGCATGGCGAGCGGCTCGCCAGGCCCGCGCATCAGCAGGCGTGAAAAAGCGATCTGTGTGCCTGATGAGCCAATATCGATGCCCATGCTGACAAGGGGCACGCTTTCCAAGGCGCGCGCCCCCGCGCCCATCATGGTGGGGCCGCCATCATGGTCATGGTCATGATCCGCGTTTTCATCATGCAGATGCTCAGCATCTGCGCCCAAAAGATGGTCGCGGATGGAATGTTGCAGGTTGGCGCGGAGCGGATTGTCGGATGATCGGTTCATCTGAGATGCATAGGCCGTCATTGCGAGGAGCGAAGCGACGAAGCAATCCAGATATCAAAAGGTCGTCTGGATTGCTTCGCTTCGCTCGCAATGACGGCCGATAAAGGACGGGCGGCACTGGGCCGCCCGTTCAATTTTTACTTCTTGCCGCCGCGGGCGCCGCGCAGATATTCGCGCACAATCTCGGCGGTGAGAACCACCTTCGGATCATAATCGGGTGAATCCTCGAATTGCTCGAGCGTATTCAGGCCGATCTGCTTGAAGATGCGATTGGTGCAGGAGATGAAGCGTGCGGGCTTGGCCGGATCAGCATTGAAATGCTGATGCACCGTATTCGGCGGAATGTAGATCACATCGCCGGATTCCCATTCGAAGCGCTTCACTTCAGGGTTGATCACCCATTCAAAGACATCGCCGATTTCGCAGTCTGAATCCTGATGCAGATCGTAGCCTTTGCCTTCGATCACATAGACGCATTCTTCTGCGAGGTGGCGGTGCTTGCCCGAGCTTGAGCCCGGCGGAATGATCTGCATATAAGCGTCGACCGTTTCCATGCGCGTGTTCATGTTCTCATTGATGAGATGCTTCAGGAGACCCTGACGCGACATTTCCCACGGCATATCATCGGGGCGGACAATCTTCTTGCGACGCGAATTGCGTGAATTCGCATCCTGTGAATCATCCAGAAGACGCTGATAGAGGCGCTCGTTGGCATTGCCTTCAAGCCACGAACCAGTTTCGTCCCATGCCATATCAATAGCCTCCCTTGGGATGATTATTGTCCTGTTCAGCCTCACGCACTTCGAAACCTTCCGAATATTCGGAATGTTCGACCGAGCGGGACTTCACCTGCTTTTGGAACAGCATGTTCAGGAAGAGATACATGGGCTTCGTCTTGATGACGATGGCGCGTGCGGGCTTGGTGGTCGACGCATTGAAATGCTGGTGCACGCAATTGTTGTGCACGATGGCGACATCGCCAGCCTTCCAGTCATAACGGATGCCGTCATGAATCTCGTAGCCTTCGCCATCGAGAATATAGAAAGCCGCTTCATTGACGTGACCATGCTGCTGCGAGCTTGCACCCGGCGCATATTCTTCCAGATGGAAATGGAAGGTCTGCGTGATGCCGTCTTTGGGCTCGACATAGTGACGGCTGAAGCATTGCGGGCCATCCACAAAAGGAATGTCCTTCGCCTTGCGGACGCGCGGCACGGAGCGCAGGCGATCAAGCTCGTCTTGCAGCTTGTATTCGCCCTGGATGGAACGCACGAAAATGCGGTCTTTCTTGGAATGGTAATGCGTGGCCAGCTTTTCTTCTGCCGACATGTTCGCCGAATTGTGACCGAGATCGGCGGATGCCGCGCCCTTGGTCACTCGTGAATCGTCTGCCATGTTTCTCTCCCAGATGGTGGGTCGGGGTGGTTCCCGACACGGCTGCGGCCGGAGCGGAGTTAGCCTCCGCCTTTCGACTGATGTTCGAATAAGCCTTTTGTCGCCCCCGTGCAATCTCAAGCACCGGGATTTGCCCAAGGCTCAAGCGCTTGGGCGCCGCCAAGCCAATTCGCCCGAGGCAATCCGGCTGGCGACCAGCGGCTGCAGCGCATTTTCCAACTCACGACGGCGCGCCGCGGGCAATTGGGCGCGCGTGATGAGGACCAGCGAGCGGCTGACCGCCGGATCGGTCAGGCGGCGGGCGGCAAGCTGCCCCGCGCGGATTTCCTCGTAAAAGAGACCCAGCGGCACGATGGAGCAGCGCCCATGGCGCACCAGCAATTCGCGCTTCACGGTGACAGCTTCCGCCTCGATGAGATCAAGGCTCATGCCGCGCTCACGCGCCGCCTGTTCGATGAGACGGCGGCCAGCTTGAAAAGAGCCGTCGAGCACCAGCGGCAAGCGCGCCAAATCGGCAAAGGCAAGATCTCCCTCTCTCCCAACGAGATTGGGCGGGCCTACGAGATAGAGATCTTCGCTATAGAGCGGGGTGGGGCCAAGCCGCTCGACACCTTGCGGATCGTAGCAAAGCGCCGCATCCAATTCGCCCGCGAGCACCAAACGGGCAAGCTCATCCGACAAGCCTTCGCGCAGAGCGATTTTCGGCCCCGTGCCCAGAGCGGATGCGGCCACCAGTTCAGGGGCAATGGCGCGGCCGGGGGTCGGCGTGACGCCCAGCGAAATGACCGGCTGGGGCGTTTTGCGCATTTTGCCAAGCGCGGCTTCCGCCGCCTCGACCTCGCCCATGATCTTGCGGGCATGTTCGGCCAGAACGGCACCGGCCTTGGTGGTGCGGATACCCCGCGAATGGCGCTCGAGCAGCGGCGTGCCATAGCGCTCTTCCAGCTGCTTCACCTGATAGCCCAAGGCCGGCTGGGACACATGCAAGCTCTTGGCGGCAGCGGTGAAGGAGCCCGCCTCGGCCACGGCCAGAAAATATCGGAGCTGACGCAAATCCATGGGAGCTATAAAAACTATTTATAGCTCCTGTTCAAGCTCTGTATTGGAAAAAGCCCGCGCCAGCGCCTACCGCTGTGGCCAACACGGGAGGTTTCCATGCGTTACATTGATGCGTTCAACCATTTCTTCCCCCAGGCTCTCTGGGACAAGATGATGAATTCCGAAGGTGCTGCCAAAGACATTGGCAAGCGCATGCGCGGCATTCCCTGCATTTACGACATCAATGAGCGTCTGAAATGCGTGGACATGTTCCGCAAGGATCATGATTACAAGCAGGTGATCTCGCTCGGCATGCCGCCGCTGGAATCACTGGGCACTCCCACGCAGGTCGAAGAATTTGCGCGCCTAGGCAATGACGGCATGGCCGAACTCGTGCACAAGCACCCCGACCAGTTCTGCGGTTTCTTGGCCTCACTGCCGATGAACTCGGACAATGCCTGGAAAGAAGCCGAGCGCGCTTTCCAGCTCGGCGCCAATGCGATCCAGCTGCACACCAACATCAATGGTGATCCGCTCGACCACCCCAAATATTTCCCGATCTTCGAACTGGCCGCCAAGCATGGCAAGCCGATCTTCCTGCATCCCTCGCGCGCTGCGGGCGATCTGGCTGATTACAAGAACGAGTCGAAGTCCAAGTATGAAATCTGGTGGACCTTCGGCTGGCCCTACGAAACATCGGCCGCCATGGCGCGTCTCGTGTTCTCGGGCATGATGGACAAGCTGCCGGAACTCAAAGTGCTCGCGCATCACTTGGGCGCAATGGTTCCCTACTTCGAAGGTCGCGTCGGTCCGGGTTGGGATCAGCTGGGCAAGCGTACTTCGGATGAAGATTATTCCGTGGTGCTCGCAGGCTTGAAGAAGCGTCCATTCGATTACTTCAAGGATTTCTATGCTGACACTGCGGTGTTCGGCTCGAAGCCTGCAACCGAATGTGGTCTGGCATTCTACGGCGAAGACAAGGTTCTGTTTGCCTCTGACTCGCCCTTCGATCCTGAAAAGGGTCCTGGCTACATTCGCGACACCATCAAGGTTCTGTCTGAAGTTCAAATGTCAGACACGATGCGCGAAAAGATCTATTACAAGAACGCCCAGAAACTGCTCGGCATCAAATAAGATCAAAAGCCGAAGCAGCAAACTGAAAAACCCGCCGGGTAACCGGCGGGTTTTTTCATGGGCGCCACAGCCGTCATTGCGAGGAGCAAAGCGACGCGGCAATCCAGAGGTGACACGAGAGGCTTCTGGATTGCTTCGCTTCGCTCGCAATGACGATATAAAATTACCGCTTGGCTGGGCCCAATTCTTTCACAGCTGCCTGAATGAAGCTTTCATCCAGCACTTGCTCAACCGTGACTTTGCCCGTCACATCGCCCTGCTCTTTGAAGAAAGCCAAATCCTTCTTCAAGCTCTCAACATTGAGCTTGCCGTCCGGATCGGTGCCATGAACGATCATCGAGCGCAGCGTGGCTTCATCCTTGATGACCGAATATTTGGCGAGGATCTTCACCATTTCATCGGCACCGGGACCCGCAATGCGGCCATTCACAATCGACGCATTGAATTCACGCACCGCGCGCAAATAGGCTTTCATGAAACGCTTGGCGACTTCAGGGCGCTTTTCAGCAAAGTCACCCGACATCAGGATCGTCGCTGTCTGGGCATTGGGATAGAATTCGTCATTGCCCTTGAAGCGCACAGCCGCGCCGAGCTCGACAATTTTCGAGACAGTCGGCTCCGTCGAAATGCTCGCGGCAATCGCGCCATTCTGGAACGCCACCGCATGTTGCGGGAAGCCGAGATAGACTTTCTCGACATCATTGTAAGTCAGGCCGCCATTCTTCATGGCCTCGTTGAGCACGGAAGCATCAGAACCACCCGCACCTGTGATCGCAACCTTCATGCCCTTGAGATCAGCAAAGCTCTTCACCTTGCCGCTTTCGATCAAATCCTTGCGGACCATGAAAGCCTGAAAACCAGCGCCTTTCACATTATGCGCCTTGTCAGCGACGATTTTGATTTTGATGCCACGATCAACGGCATTGTAGAGACCGGCCGATGCCGCGCCGCCGCCAATATCAAGCTGGCCCGCACCAAGTGGCGCCACCATTTTCGCGCCCGTATCGAAGGAGACGAATTCCGCTTCAATGCCTTCGGCTTTGTAATAGCCCTTGACATCAGCAATGAAGAGCGCTGCATCGCTCGAGGCGTTGACGACTGCGACAGAAACTTTATCGGCGGCTTGCGCAACGCCCGATGCCAGCAACGCTACAAACAGAGCAGCTTTAGCGGAATGTTTCATCTTTCCTCTCCTGTTGTTATACGCCGTCATTGCGAAGAGCGTGAGCTCCGAAGCAACCCAGAGGCTTTGCGTGAAGCTTCTGGCTTGCTTCGCTTCGCTCGCAATGACGGAGGGGTCCTTAAAGCGTCGGATCCGTGCGCGAGAAGCCCGGACCCATGTCCCAGCTCTGCGAACGATAGGGACGGTTGACCTCGCGGCACCAGTTTTCCCAACCGCGTTCCCATGTGAAGCCCGCGCGACCCTTGGTGTTCGCGGCGACTTCCGTCTCGTGCATATATTCGACTTCGCCCATCTGCAGCGCCTTGATCAGCATCTCGGCGTTGATTTCCATATAGACGGCGGTGAACACGGATTCACGGATCGAACGGCCAACCACAACCGAACCATGGCCGCGCATCAGCGACACGGTGCGATTGCCAAGCGTCTTGGCGAGGTCGCGGCCCATGTCCATATTGGTGACGAGCAGATTGGTGTCATAGCCGAACTTGTGGCCGATATCCCAGTTGGGAATATCCGTGCCGATCGGCGCGCACATATGCATGATCGGGCGCATTTTGCGGCCCGTGACGGTGAAGGGCACAACGTTCGGGCTGTGATTGTGCACGACGCACATGACATCGGGGCGCGCTTCCAGAATGGCGCCATGGATGAAACGTTCCGAATAGGGCTTGCCGACTTCTTCGCCGACAATCGTGCCGTCGAGCTTGAATTCCATAATGTCGCCTTCGACCGTGCAGGCCGGAGCGCGCGCACGTGACATCAAGAAATGGTTCGGATTGCCAGGATGGCGAACGGAAATATGGCCGAAGGAATCGACAACATGATGATGGGCGAGAATATGGTTCGCCGTGACGAGCTCTTCCTTCAATTGACCCAGATCGGTCATCGCGTGTTCCTCCGCTGCTTGCGTCAGTCTTGAATGTCTGCGGCCCCTTGTATGTCGGGGTCCGTCCCTTGTTTCCATACAGGTTTCATCTGGCGCTGGCCACAGGAATTGACGCGGGCCTCAAGCGCCGTCACGGGCGATGGCCCGAGTGACAATTCGAGCGCAGTGCATGACCCGATTGGCCATTTGCGTCAGCCGTTCCTCGGAGAGATTTTCCTGCTCGACGGTCAGACCGAGCGACCCCAGCACATTATTGCGGCGATCAAAGATAGGCGCGGCAACACCCACCACGCCTCGCGTCACCTGGCTTTCTGTCTGGTCAAAACCCGCCTGCCGCATGGTTCGCAGGCTGGCACGCAATTCATTGATAGAGGTGCCAAGGCCAGCATCCAGCACGGCCTGCGGATCAGCTTCATAAACCCTGCGTACTTGCGCAGAGGGTAAATTGGCCAAAATAATACGTGAGGCCGCGCCGCGAAAAAGCGACCTTGCTAGGCCACGCTCATAATTGGACCGGAAAGAGGCTGTGCCGCGCTCCTGAAACACGCACAGGACACGATCGCGGTAGCGTCGGCACAAAAGTGCGATGCCGGGAAATTCCTGCACCAGTTCGGTCATGATTGGGCGACTTGCGCTGATCATCGGATCACGCCTGCGCATCGAAAAATCGAGCTCGGCCACGCGGGGCCCAAGCGTATAACCAACATCCGGCAGCGAGGTGAGCAGACCCGTGTCAGTCAAGACTTTCAAATAGCGATAGAGCGTGGAGCGCGTATAGCCGAGACGCGCCAGCATATCTTCAAGGGTCCATTCGAGCCGCTCACCCTCGAACAGATCGAGAATGACGATCATGCGCTCCAGAGAATTCACGTTACGCCTGCCTTGCTGAATGATTTTAACACGCCCATTAGAACGTCATTGGCGCAAAAGGCCAAGCCCTGCCGCATAATGCGCTGCAGCTCGCCCCGCCACAAAGCCGGTCGCAAAACAGGCCTGCAGCAGATACCCCCCGGTGGGCGCCTCCCAATCGAGCATTTCCCCGCAGACAAAAAGCCCCGGCGCTTGGCGCAGCATGAGCCCGTCATCGACCTCATGAAAGGCCAGACCTCCTGCCGAGGAAATGGCGCGCTCAATCGGGCGCGGGCGCAACAAAGCCAGAGGCAGGCTTTTGATCAGCGCTGCGAGCTCTTGCGCATCATCAGGCAAATCGCGCTGCACTTCGCGCAACAAACCTACAGCCACAGGCGACAATCCCGCTGCTTTGCGCAGCACATTCGACAAGGATTGCGAGCCACGCGGACGCGACAAGCGTTGGCTCAATTCATCGGCACTCACATCCGGGCGCAAATCAATCTGCAAATGCGCCATACCATCGCGCACAATGGCCTCGCGCAAAGGCGCTGACAAAGCATAAATGCCACCGCCCTCAACGCCGCTTTTTGCGATCATCACTTCACCGCGCGTTTCATGTTCGCCGCAAGACAGGCGCACAGATTTCAGCGGCTCGCCTGCAAAGCGCGAGATGAAATGCTCCGACCAATCGACATCAAAGCCGCAATTGGCAGGCATAAAGGGGCGCACATCCCATCCACGCGCCGAAAAAGCCGCGCACCAGCGCGCATCAGATCCAAGCTTGGGCCATGAAGCGCCACCCAGCGCAAAGACGTAAACATCAAACGTCTCTGGAATAGGCGACCCTGTTTGATCGGTGAGGATCGGGCGGCCATTTTCATCAAAGCCTGCGAAAGAATGGCGCG
The DNA here is from genome assembly GCA_947452455.1 of Beijerinckiaceae bacterium. Classification (GTDB taxonomy): domain Bacteria; phylum Pseudomonadota; class Alphaproteobacteria; order Rhizobiales; family Beijerinckiaceae; genus Terripilifer. The sequence continues at coordinate 172,818 of CANGBX010000006.1, read as the reverse complement.
CCCGCAAACGCACGCCCATCCCATCCAAGCGTCGCAAAAAGGCGCGCAGCAATGGCGAGGCTTTGAAGCTTTTGGGAAAGACGCGCCCGCTCGAGCCCGCAAAAGTCGGCTCGCCCAGCTCGTCACTCCATGCCCGCAACATATCGGGTGTGAAGGCGGCGATGATCGGCGCCAAATCCCCGGCCGCCGCGCCATAGCGCGTCATGAACACATCCAGCGGCTCGCTATGGGTCAGATTGAGCCCGCCGCGCCCGGCCAACAGGAATTTGCGCGCCGGGCTCGCCATCCGGTCGAAGACCGTGACCGCAAGGCCCGCACGGGCCAATTCCTGCGCGGCCATCAGACCCGCAGGCCCCGCCCCGATGACGGCAGCTGTTTTGGATGCAAATGGCGGCACGGGCGGGACCAATCATGAAAAAAGATGCCTGACGTTTAGTGGCAAACCGCCGGACGTGCTATGGGCTTGTCTTATGAACCAACACGCCAAGCGCCGCTATCAAGCCGGCATCACCGCGGAGGCCGAACGGGCCGAGCGGATGCGCCCCAAGGAGCCCAAGCTCCCCACCGCCCCGCTCGCTACGCCCGAGACGGGTGCGACCGTCTATGAGATCACGCCCGAGGAAGCCGGACAGCGCCTCGACAAAGTGCTCGCTGCACGCGCCGAAGCTGCATCCATTGCACTGTCGCGCACACGCTTGCGCGCGTTGATCGAAGAAGGTCGCGTGCAAGTCGATGGAAAGACGGTCTCGGATGCGGGCGCGAAAGCGCGCGTCGGCCAAGTGGTGAGCGTGGATGTTCCCCCGCCTCTGCCGGCAGAGCCGCGCGGTGAAAACATTCCGCTCGATATTGTTTTTGAAGATGCGCATCTCATCATCATCAACAAGCCCGCCGGACTCGTCGTGCATCCCGCAGGTGGCCATGAGACAGGCACTTTGGTGAATGCGCTGATTGCTCATTGCGGAGATAGTCTCTCCGGCATTGGCGGCGTGAGACGCCCCGGCATTGTTCACCGCATCGACAAAGATACGTCCGGCCTTTTGGTGGTTGCCAAATCAGATGCGACGCATCAGGGCTTGTCTGCTTTGTTTGCCGATCATGGTCGCACCATGTCGCTGACGCGTGAATATATCGCCTTTGTCTGGGGCCGCTTGAATCGCAAAGCGGGCATGGTGGACGCTGCCATTGCACGCCATCCGCACAATCGCGAAAAAATGGCGGTCTCCAATCGCGAAGATGCGCGCGAAGCTATCACCCATTGGGAAGCGCAAGACAGTTTCACTTCGGGCACCAGCGATGTGTCACTCATTGCCTGCCAATTGGAGACGGGCCGCACGCATCAGATCCGCGTGCACATGGCCCATATCGGCCACCCGCTTCTGGCGGATGCCGTCTATGGCGCGGGTTTCAAAACCAAGGCCTTGCATCTTGGCCCCGCCACAAGCGCGGCGCTCGAAAAACTTGGCGCGCGCCAAGCCCTGCATGCCGCCCGTCTTGGCTTCGAACATCCCATCACGGGTGAAGAGCTGGAATTCGAAAGCGCCCTGCCGCCCGAATTGGCAGCTCTGGAAGCGGCGCTTCGGACAGATTCTGGCCGCTGACGGGAACGTGACAAAAAAATATTTCAAGGACGCCCGCTGCGTGAAGGGTGAGCGGCCATCTGCCTACAAAAACCTAAACCTTTGCCAGTAAAAGATTTTATTGAACCTTAAGGGCTCCAAACCTGTTCTCAAAAGCATAATTGCAACACTCATGCGTCCTTTGCTTCCGCCCCCTTTTAGCCACGGTTGAGCAAAACTATCTTTAGAACCGAGCCGAGCGCGACCACACGGTTGGCCGGGGACGGATCTGCCCAATTCTGGGGGATCTGAAACAGGAGGGTTTGATGGCTGCTGCACTCCCGATGATCTCTTCCGAGAGCGGTCTATCCCGCTATCTCGCCGAGATCCGGCGGTTCCCGATGTTGGAGCCGCAAGAGGAATATATGCTGGCCCGCAGTTGGCGCGAACATGGTGACCGCGATGCGGCCCACCGTCTCGTCACCTCACATCTGCGTCTCGTCGCCAAAATTGCGATGGGTTATCGCGGCTATGGACTGCCGATTGGCGAAGTCATTTCCGAGGGCAATGTCGGCCTGATGCAGGCTGTGAAGCGGTTCGAGCCCGAGAAGGGCTTCCGCCTCGCCACTTATGCCATGTGGTGGATCCGCGCTTCGATCCAGGAATACATCCTGCGGTCTTGGTCGCTCGTGAAAATGGGCACGACCGCGAACCAGAAAAAACTCTTCTTCAATCTGCGCAAGGCCAAGAGCCAAATCTCCGCGCTGGAAGATGGTGATCTGCGCCCCGACCAAGTGACGCATATCGCCACCCGACTGGGCGTCACCGAACAGGATGTGGTGGATATGAACCGCCGCATGTCGGGCGATGCCTCGCTCAATGCGCCTTTGCGCACAGAAGGCGAAGGCGGCGGCGAATGGCAGGACTGGCTGGTGGATGATTCCGCCAGTCAAGAAAGCCTTCTCGTTGAACAAGAAGAAAGCGACAATCGGATCGCGGCTTTGCGTTCAGCTCTGTCTGTCCTGAATGAGCGCGAGCGCCGGATTTTTCAGGCACGCCGTTTGCTCGATGAGCCCATCACGCTCGAAGAGCTTTCTGAAGAGTTCAACATTTCGCGCGAACGCGTGCGCCAGATCGAAGTGCGCGCGTTTGAAAAAGTCCAGGCAGCTGTGAAAGCGGGTATGGAGCAGCGCGAAGCTTTGCCCCAGCCTGTGAAACAGATCGAAGCGCGACTTTAAAAACACGTCATTGCGAGAGACGCAAAGCAAACCAGAAACGCCTCACGCGTGGTCTGGTTTGCCGCGTCGGGCTCTCAAGCCCTCCTCGCAATGACAACCCTTTGGGTCGTCATTTCCAGGCGTCAAACGCTTCATTGATGATGCGCTCGCCGGCAGATCCCTTTTCAAAGGTGATCTTGGCGATGCGCTGATCTGACAGCAGCATGGGCACATCAAACCAGCCGCGATTGCGCATCATATCGACATTGCGTGATTCAGCACTCGCGCCACGCGTCAGACCGATCAAGAAATAATTGCGCAGGATGGGTGCGGGCACGCCAACCAGCGAGTCGCCCATAGCCACGTCTTCACGACGCATCTGCGGTGTTTGGATTTGCGCAACACCCGGCACAGACCCGCCATCCGCAGGGATGAAACGCAATTCAATGGTGTGCGAGGCCGGCAAAGTGTCATCCGTATTTTTCTGGATGAGCATGACAGCTTTCAGCTTGGCGTCCGGCAGATCGATTTCCGCACGCACACCAACGGCCAAAGGCTGGCCGGGTCCGCGGCTGACATTGTCCAAACGCCAAACAACATTGCCAACGAAAGTTTTGACGCGCTCCGGTTCGTCCGGCGCATCCAGCAAGAGCGCTGCGCGCTGTGCAACGGGTGATGCCTGCGCGCTTTGTTGCGGCACGATTTGTTGTTGTGCCTGAGTTGACGACAGAGGCGATGTGGTCGGGCGCGGCACTTGTGCGCCACCGCCACCAATACGCTCGACTATCTTGCCCTGCGTTGGATCGGCGCTCGTTTCTGCACCGGGCGCGGGACGTAATTTGGCCATGTCTTCAGGATTGTCGCGCTTCATCCAGGCAAAGACTGCAATGGCGGCCACGACCAGCGCGACAGGAACGCCAATCAACAGCGGACGCAGATTGCGTTCTTTCTTTGTGACGGGCACAGGCGCGGCCGGATGCAAGGCGCCGCTCTTTCCGGCCTCATCCTTATTGCCGTCACCTTCGCCTTCAGTCGCAGATGCTCTGTCCTGCTCTTGCAACTCTAAGGCGGCAGCTGAAGCCTCGGCGCGCGGACCAAATTTGCGCAAGAAGGGCGGCGGGGCGCCAGCCTCATTCGATACCGCATCCATCTCGCCCATCGGCTCGATGGGCTGCGCCTCATCAACAAAGGCTCCATCTGCCTTTGCGGACACATCGAAATCTTCAAAAGCTTCCGGCTGGACGGGCGCCGGCTGCGCGGCAGGCCGCTCGCTCGGTGTCGGCACTTTGAATGCGACCGTCGACTTCACCGCATCAATGGATGGCAGCTGCGTAGGCTTGGGCAGAACAACGGGAGCGCCAGCCGGACGCGACGAAGAGGAGCGCGCAAGATTGGCGAGGCGCTGGCGGGCAGCTTCCAAGGCGCTGAGGCCCTTTTCGCCCATGGGGCGAGGCGGCAGGCCGGGCGAACCCGACAGCGGGCGGGCCGAGGCCAAACGCTGGGCCAAAGTCGGGCCGGGCTCGGGTCGCTTGACCAGCGGCTCTGCGAGCTTGCGCGGCTCAACAGGTGGCGGCTCGGCAGCTTTGGTTTCCAGCTGGACATCGGGGGCCTGTGAGGGGCTCGCAGACGCGCTCAGCGCCTCAACAGCGGGCGCTGGGGCTTTGGCTGCGGTTTCGGCTTCGGCCTCGAGCTGGGCGATGGCCTCGTCCAGCATATGGCTCTCATGGGCGATATCTTCTTCCGCAATGGGCGGCTGGACGGCGCGCAATTGCGCGACCAGAGCAGCGCGGGCGCGGTCATAAATCGACCGGCGCGATTCCGGATTGGAATCGGGCAGAGCCGCCACAGCCCGTGCGAGCAACGGATAATATTCAGCCATTGCGCCCTTCAACCACTCTCAAAACCTCACTCAACTGCACCACGACTCAATCTTGGAAAGGATTGTGTACAAGAATTGTATCATCGCGCTCAGGGCTGGTCGAAAGCAAGGCCACAGGGGCCCCGATCAGCTCTTCAATGCGACGCACATATTTAATCGCCTGTGCCGGAAGGTCAGCCCAGGAGCGGGCCCCAGCCGTCGTACCCTGCCAGCCCTCGATTGTCTCATAGACCGGAACGACCCGCGCCTGCGCCGCTTGGCTTGCCGGCAAACGATCAATCTCCTGCCCGTCGAGCAGATAGCGGACGGCGACTTTGATCTCTTTGAAGCCATCAAGAATATCGAGCTTGGTCAGCGCAATGCCATCAATGCCGGACGTCTTCACGGTCTGGCGCACCAGCACCGCATCGAACCAACCACAGCGGCGTGCACGACCTGTCACCGTGCCGAATTCATGACCACGCTCGCCGATCGTCTGGCCGATTTCATCCGTCAGTTCTGTGGGGAACGGGCCACCGCCAACGCGCGTCGTATAGGCTTTGGCAATGCCCAGCACATAGCCGATGGAGCGCGGACCCATGCCCGAACCTGTTGCTGCATTGGCAGCTGTTGTGTTCGAAGAGGTCACGAAAGGATAGGTGCCGTGATCGACATCGAGCAGCGCGCCTTGCGCACCTTCAAACAGAATGCGCTGGCCCTGACGGCGCATGGTATCGAGCAGTTCCCATGTCGCATCCATATAGGGAAGGACTTCCGGCGCTACGGCGAGAAGTTCATCGCGCACTTGTTTTGCAGTGATTTCTGGCAACCCGAGGCCACGACGCAATGGATTATGATGGGCCAGCAGACGCGCGATCTTGTCGTCCAGCGTATCGGGCTCGGCAAGATCCATCACGCGGATCGAACGACGACCCACTTTGTCTTCGTAAGCAGGACCAATGCCGCGCATCGTCGTGCCGATCTTCGTGCCGCCGGTGGCAGCCGACTCGCGATGCGCGTCCAATTCGCGATGCAGCGAGAGAATGAGCGGCGCATTTTCAGCGAGCTTCAAATTCTTCGGCGAGACTTCAACGCCCTGGCCCCGCAGGATGCCGACTTCTTTGACCAGATGATAGGGATCAACCACCACGCCATTGCCGATCACCGACACTTTGCCGGGGCGCACAATGCCGGAGGGCAAGAGCGACAATTTGTAGACCTTGCCGTCGATGACAAGCGTATGGCCTGCATTGTGACCGCCCTGAAAACGGACAACCACATCGGCCTCGATCGACAGCCAGTCGACGATCTTGCCTTTACCCTCATCGCCCCATTGGGCGCCGACGACAACCACATTCGCCATGATGATTTTTCGCTCTTCGAAAATGTGAGCCTCGTGCGGGGTCTCCCACACGCAAAACCCCGGCACAAAGGCCGGGGCTCATTGCGGGAATGGATTACCCAAAACCCCGCCAAGAGGCAAGGCAAACCCTCACCTGAGCTGTGCGTCAAGGCCCGCCAGATGCACCCGTTTTACGCTCAAGGGCTTGCATAAGCCGCCCTCATCCGGCACTGCGGGAGACCAAAAGGAACGACACCCGTGGATCAGCAGCTCGCCGAAACAAGTCGCGCGCCCGTCAGCGCCTGGATCATGCTCCTGCTGACAGCCCTGTTTTGGGCGGGCAATGTGGTCGCCTCACGCAATGCCGTAGGGGAATTGTCGCCCATGGTTCTGGTGACGATTCGCTGGGGCACGGTGACGCTGGTCATGCTGACCTTCGCGTGGAAACCCCTGATCACCGAATGGCCGCTCATCCGCAAGAATTGGGTGATGATCTCGCTGATGGGGATTTTCGGCTTCACCGGTTATCAGGCGCTCTATTTCACCGCAGCCCAATATACGAGCGGCATGCATCTGGCGATCCTGCAAGGTGTGGCGCCTGCTTTCATCTTTGCCGGTGCACGGATTTTCTATGGCACGCCGATTGGTCTGATGCGCGGCATCGGACTGGTCATGACCATGCTGGGCGTAGCAACAGTGGCCACACATGGCGAGCCACTGCATCTTTTCGGCATGGATTTGAATGTCGGCGATATTGCCATGCTCGGCGCTTCGATTTTTTATGCGGGCTACACGGTGGCCTTGCGCAGCAGGCCAGCGATCTCGGCCTTTGCTTTTTTCACGGCCCTCTCCATCGTCTCAACCATTGCATCTCTGCCGCTGCTGGCTTGGGAAATGGCTAATCACGCGGCGCAATGGCCAACGATGCGCGGCTGGGTGGTGATCGGCTATATTGTGATCTTTCCTTCGCTCCTCGCGCAGATCTTTTTCATTCGCGGCGTCGCGGCGATCGGGCCAGGACGTGCGAGCCTTTTCTACAATCTCGTGCCGACGCTGGGCGCAATCATGGCCGTGACGCTGCTGGGAGAACCTTTCGCGCTCTACCACGGCGTCGGTCTCGCACTGTCACTGGGCGGTGTCGCGCTGGCAGAATTTTTCGGCGTGAAGAAGTGACGGCTTAAACAAGCTCAAGGCGCAAACGACGGCCCATGACTTTTGCAGCACGCAAAAGCGTTTCTAAAGTCACACCAGCATTATCAGGATCAAGCAAGCGATCAACCTGCGCCCTGCTCGTTTGAAGCTTTTCTGCCAGAGCCGATTTGGTCAAACCTTGATCTTTCATTTCGGTCGCCAATTGCTCGGCAATCACAGCCTTGATGGCAGCGGCAGTGACTTCCTCTCGGATTCCTTCTTCATCCAACCAGCTCTCGAAAGTCGAACCGGCAGAACCCTTTTTCTTCCGTGTCATGCCATGTCCTTCCATCTCTTACGAGCCAATGCGAGATCGAATTCCGCTGTCGTCTGCGATTTTTTGATAAAGGCATGCAAAGCGATCAATCCGCTGGCTTGAAATCCAAAAATAACACGAGCCTCTCTTTTAGAAGGGAGAGAACTGCGCACTTCCCAGAGTCCGTTGCCAAGCGAGCGACACAAGGGCAAGCCTAAAGGCCACCGATACTGAACCTTTGCGATATCCCGACCGATGACCTTTTTGTCTTCAGGCGCAAGGGATGCCAGCCATTCACGAACCGGCTCTTGCCCCATAGGCGAAAGCCAAAATTGAAGTGGAAGAGGCCTCAAAACATCGACCATGAAAAATGTACCAAAAAAGATACAATCAGTCAATCAATCAAAAAAGGCGCCGAACCGGCGCCTTGATCTTAAATCTCACTCTTCGCCACGGCAAAAGCCCAATCGAGCCAGCCTGTGAGCGCTTTGACGTCGCTCGTCTCGACAGTTGCCCCACACCAAATGCGCAGACCTGAGGGCGCATCACGATAGGAATCGATGTCGTAGGCAATGCCTTCTTTGTCGAGCAGTGCCGCGATCTTCTTGGCCACTGCTGCTTGCTTGTCTTCCGGCAAAGCCATCACAGCGGGATCCACAATGCGCAAGCACACGCTCGTGTTGGAGCGGGTTTCGGGCACGCGGGCGAGAAAATCCACCCAGTCCGTTTTTGCCACCCAATCGGCAACAGCTTTCAGATTGGCATCAGCGCGGCCAATCAATCCTTCCAAACCGCCAATGGATTTCGACCATTTCAAAGCGTCGAGATAATCCTCATTGCAGAGCATGGACGGCGTATTGATCGTGTCGCCGACGAAAATGCCTTCGATGATCTTGCCACCATTGGTGAGGCGGAAAATCTTCGGCATGGGCCAAGACGGCTCATAGCTTTCCAAACGCTCAACCGCGCGCGGCGACAAGATCAGCATGCCATGAGCACCCTCACCACCGAGCACTTTTTGCCAAGAAAAAGTCACGACATCGAGCTTGGGCCAATCGAGGCGCTGGGCGAAAGCGGCCGAGGTGGCATCGCAAAGGGTCAGGCCTTTGCGGTCAGCGGGAATGAAATCCCCGTTGGGCACGCGCACGCCAGACGTCGTGCCGTTCCATGTGAAGACAACATCGCGGTCAAAATCGATCTTGGACAGATCAGGCAATTCGCCATAGGGCGCGTTGATGACGCGCGTGTCTTTGATCTTGAGCTGCTTCAAAACGTCAGCCACCCAGGTCTCGCCGAAACTTTCCCACGCAACCATATCGACGCCGCGTGCGCCCAGAAGCGACCACATGGCCATTTCCACCGCGCCCGTGTCGGAGGCCGGCACAATGCCAATGCGGTAATCATCCGGCACGCCCAGAATCTCGCGCGTCAGATCGATGGCTTCTTTGAGCTTCACTTTGCCGACAGGCGCGCGATGCGAGCGACCCGCGGGCACGCCTTTGAGCGCCATCGGCGTCCAGCCCGGACGCTTGGCGCAAGGGCCGGAGGAGAAATTCGGATTGGCCGTCCGTACAGACGGCTTTTCGATCGCTGCCATATCGCTCACCAGAAATAATCTATGAGGTCGTGCTAGGCGTGCGGGGTCACAAGGTCAAGTCGTGCCGCGGCTTACTCAGCAGCGGCGGCAGGCGCCACGCGCTTCAAGGCGTCGCAGACCATATCAACGGCCTTTTCGACCTTGTCGTAATCATTGGCCTCGCCCATCACGCGGATCAGCGGCTCGGTGCCAGACGGGCGGATGACGAGGCGGCCATTCTTGCCCAGAGAATCTTCGGCTGCCTTGATGACGGCCTTCACCTTTTCGTCTTCGAGCGGCCGGCCGCCCGAAAAGCGCACATTCTTCAAAATCTGCGGATAGGGATCGAAGCGATGGCAGATTTCACTGACCGGACGCTCCTGCCGCTTCACGACAGCCAGCAATTGCAATGCAGCAACCAAACCATCGCCGGTCGTTGCATAGTCAGACAGAATGATATGGCCCGATTGCTCGCCGCCGACATTGTAACCATCTTCACGCATGCGCTCGAGCACATAGCGATCACCCACCGCCGTGCGGATGAGGGACAGGCCCAGACTTTCCAGATGACGCTCAAGGCCCAAGTTGGACATGACAGTTGCAACAATGCCGGGCTTCGACAAAAGCCCATCCTGCTGCCAGCTTTCGGCAATGACAGACATCAGCTGATCGCCATCAACCAATTGTCCACGCTCATCGACAACCAGCACACGGTCTGCATCGCCATCCAGCGCAATGCCAATATCTGCACGCACTTCGCGGACTTTTTCAATCAGGCGGGCGGGGGCTGTTGAGCCCACTTCATGATTGATGTTGAAACCATCGGGCTCCACACCAATCGCAAAAACTTCTGCGCCCAATTCCCACAGTGCTTCAGGGGCTGCTTTGTAACCCGCGCCATTGGCGCAATCGATCACAATGCGTAAGCCCTCCAGCGAGAGATTTCGTGGCAGCGTGCGCTTGGCAAATTCGACATAGCGGGCACGCACGTCATCGACGCGCTTGGCGCGACCCAGATCGCGCGAAGCGGCCAGACGCGGGGCAAGATCGGCATCGATCAGCTCTTCAATTTCGGCTTCCAGTTCATCAGACAGTTTGTAGCCATCGGGCCCGAACAGTTTGATGCCATTATCCGCGAAAGGATTATGCGAGGCGGAAATCATCACGCCCAGATCGGCGCGCATCGAGCGCGTCAACATGGCGACCGCCGGTGTGGGCACGGGGCCGAGCAACAGCACATCCATACCCACCGAGGTGAAGCCGCTGACCAGCCCGCATTCGATCATATAGCCGGAGAGGCGCGTATCCTTGCCGATCACGACACGGTGGCGATGGTCGCCGCGCACGAAAGCCAGGCCCGTCGCCTGACCCACTTTCATGGCGAGTTCGGGCGTGATCAGGCCATTGGCCTTGCCGCGAATGCCATCCGTGCCGAAATATTTGCGTGCCATCGCACCTTGCCTCGAAGATCCGTTTGGGCGAAGAGGCTTGAGAGGGGACCGAGTGTCAAGCGGGGCTTTTCCCGACACCGTCCGCCAAGGCGCCCCAAAGGTCACGCCCCAGCACCCTGCCCTTGCGGCAAGTCTTTGAAGTTTCGTGAGGTTCGATGCGCATTTACCATAATCCCGCCTGCGGCACCTCCCGCACCGTTCTGGGCATGATCAAGGATGCCGGAATCGAGCCGGAAATCATCGAATATCTTAAGACCCCGCCTGATCGGACCGAGCTGACGGCGCTCTTGGCCAAGCTTGGCCTCAAAGCACGCGAGATTTTGCGCAAAAAAGGCACAACGCTCGAAACGCTTGGGCTCGATGAGGCCAAGATGACCGACAAGCAAATCCTCGAGGCGATTTTGGAGCACCCCATTCTGATGGAACGCCCGATTGTCGTGAAGGGCCAGAAAGCCGCCGTCTGCCGGCCGGCCGAGAAGGTCGAGCCCTTTCTCTAACGGATCAGGGCGCTGACCGGCGGCATGCCGGAAATGGCCGAAAGCGTGATCAGCACAAAAGCCACTTGGCGATAGGCCTTGTCGCTCGACTTGCCAAACACCCGCGTGCCCAAAGTCAGGCCCGCCGCATAAAGCGGCGCGGCCAAAGCGGCATAGACCAGAGCCTCCAGAGTGAAGAGGCCGTTGAAGAAAAAGACCACATCTGTGCCCAGCGCCGCCAAAGCGTAAAAGGCCATAATATTGGCGCGCACGAGCTCGGCCGAGGCGCGGCTCCCCAGAAAATAAGCAATGATCACGGGGCCGGAAATGCCCGTGGCTGTGCCAAGTAGGCCAGCCGTGCCGCCAAGCCCCAAAGACAGAGCCGGACGCGGCTCATCGCGATAGCGCCAGCCGGAGGCCAAAAGCCCGACCATCATCAAAACCATGATGCTGGTCGCCCAGCGCAGAGTGTCAGGCGCGATGGTCACGAGAATCCAGCCCCCGAAAGGCGCCGCTACCCAACTGCCCGCCAGCATGGGTCCCACTTCCCGCAAACTGGCTTTCGGGATCATTCGCAGGCCATAGGGCGTCGCAGTGACCAGATCGATCAGGTAAAAAATCGGAATGGCGAGCTTCGGGCCGACAAGGGCCGAGGCAAGGGGAATGAAGATCAGCGCCCCACCAAACCCCGAAAAACCACGCACCACGCCACCGACAAGAATGATGACTGCCAGCTCCCATGTGCGGGTCTGCATCAAAATATCGGTGACAGCCGCAAGGCTCAGGGCATCTGACAACAGGCTCTCCGGATCGGGACCGCTGGCGGCCCGCAAGCTGGGGGGATAATCAATCTACATGACTTTGCAAACGATTCGGATACTTGGGCTCGACCCCGGCCTGCGCAACACCGGCTGGGGGATCATTGATGCGCAAGGATCACGCCTGTCTTATGTCGCCTGCGGCTCTGTTCATTCGGACGGCGCGCTGTCGCTCGCCGATCGTTTGCGCCAATTGCATGATGGCATTACCAGCATCGTCCATGCCCACATGCCCCATGAGGCAGCGGTGGAAGAGACATTCGTCAATCGCGATCCGCAATCGACTTTGAAACTGGGCCAAGCGCGCGGCATTGCTTTGCTTGTGCCCGCACTCGCCGGCATTCCGGTTGCTGAATATGCCGCCAATCTGGTGAAGAAGACTGTGGTGGGCGCAGGCCATGCCCAGAAGACACAAGTCGGCATGATGATTAAAGTGCTCTTGCCGCGCAGTGATGCAAGCTCGCTCGATGCGGCGGATGCTTTGGCGGTTGCGATCTGCCATGCGCAGCACCGCGGCTCGCGCCAGCTCGCTGCGAATTTGAAAAAGGTGCAGGCATGATCGGTAAGCTCAAAGGCATTATTGATTCCTATGCCGAAGATCATGTGATTATCGATGTTCAAGGCGTCGGCTATGTCGTGCAATGCTCATCGCGCACGTTGCAAAGATTGCCGCGCGCAGGCGAAGCCGCCACGCTCGCCATTGAAACGCAAGTGCGCGAAGATGCGATCCGTCTCTTCGGCTTTTTGTCAGATTCCGAGCGTGATTGGTTTCGTCTGTTGCAAAGTGTGCAAGGCGTGGGCTCGAAAGTGGCGCTCGCCATCTTGGGCATTATGGCACCCAATGAATTGACCTCGGCCATTGCCATGCAAGACAAGGCCGCCGTTGCGCGCACGCCCGGCGTGGGCCCGAAATTGGCGCAGCGCATTGTCTCGGAATTGAAAGACAAAGCACCGCAATTTGGCAGCGTCGATCCCAATCTCGCACGTCTTGCTGGGGAAGAAAGCACATCAGCACCAAAGCCCGTGCAAGATGCGATTTCAGCGCTCGTCAATCTCGGTTACGGTCGCCCGCAAGCTGCTGCGGCAGTTGCAGCAAGCGTCAGCGCTTTGGGTGAAGATGCAGGCACGCAGGCGCTGATCCGCCGCGGTCTGAAGGAGCTTTCACAGTGAGTGATAATCCCCGCCTCGTCTCAGCCGACAAACGTGAAGATGATACGGATGCTTCCATCCGCCCGCTGACGCTGATGGATTTCACGGGCCAAGAAGCAGCACGCAAGAATCTCAAAATTTTTATCGAAGCAGCGAAAGCACGCGGTGATGCGCTGGATCACGTGCTCTTCGTTGGCCCGCCGGGCTTGGGCAAAACGACCTTGGCGCAAATTGTGGCGCGGGAACTGGGCGTCAACTTCCGCTCGACCTCCGGCCCCGTGATTGCAAAAGCGGGCGATCTCGCGGCGCAGCTCACCAATCTCGAAGAGCGTGATGTGCTCTTCATCGATGAAATCCATCGCCTCAATCCGGCGGTCGAAGAAATTCTCTATCCGGCAATGGAAGATTTTCAGCTCGATCTCATCATCGGCGAAGGCCCTGCCGCGCGCTCGGTGAAAATCGATCTGGCGAAATTCACGCTTGTGGGCGCAACGACACGCGCGGGGCTTCTGACCACGCCTTTGCGTGATCGTTTCGGCATTCCGATCCGTCTCAATTTTTACACGGTCGATGAATTGCAAGGTATTGTCTCGCGAGGCGCGCGTGTGCTCGGCATTCCCATGTCGGATGATGGCGCGCATGAGATTGCAAAGCGCTCACGCGGCACGCCGCGCATTGCAGGGCGTCTGCTGCGCCGTGTGCGTGACTTTGCCATTGTCGATAACAACGCGACGGTGACGCGCGATGTCGCGGACAAGGCGCTGCGCCTTCTCGATGTCGATGGCATTGGTCTCGACATTATGGATCGGCGCTATCTCGACACGGTGGCGCTGAAATTCGGCGGCGGTCCGGTTGGCATCGAGACCATCGCCGCCGCATTGTCAGAACCGCGCGATGCGATTGAAGACATCATCGAGCCTTATCTGTTGCAGCAAGGCTTCATCCAGCGCACGCCGCGCGGGCGTATTCTGACGCCAGCCGCTTTCAAACATCTGGGGTTGGAAGCGCCGTCGCGCGATCCCTCAACCCAGTTCGGCCTGTTTGCCGAGGGGGATGAGTAAATTCGTCCTTGCCAAATATGCGGCCCTGATCTAGGTTACATGTAACCCTATAGGGAAGCTCCATGTCCAGTGCACCCAAGCGACCTGAAGACGAGAAGCGCCTCGCGACGCGGCGCAAGGTCAGCGATTTTCGCAAGCGCCAGCGCGAAAAGGGGCTGCGGCTTGTCCAGATTTGGGTGCCGGATACCCGCTCGCCGGAATGGCTTGCGGAAGCTCGCCGTCAGTCGCGGGCTGTCGCCATGAGCCCTTATGAAAAAGAAGATCAGGACTTTATCGATTCCATCTCTGAAATCTGGTCGAAATGAAACGAGGCGAGATCTGGACCGTCGCTGGAGGCCCTGATTATGCGAGCAAGCCTCGCCCCTGCGTGATTATCCAGAATGATGCTTACAACGAAACGGCCTCTATTACCGTCTGCTCCATCACCAGCGACCCAACAGAGAGCCCGGCATTTCGTATGCTCATTGAAGCAACCAAGGAGAATGGACTCGAACGTATGTCGCGATTGATGGCCGATAAGGTCACCACAGTCCCAAAATCGAAACTGGGTAAAAAGATCGGACAGCTGAGCATTTCGGATCTTCAAAAGCTGAACCAGTCCATCATCATCTTTCTGGGTCTGGCCGATACCAACAACGACACAATGAGCGGCGCATGACCCCCTTCCCCCACATCTTCCCCATCCGCGTCTATTACGAGGACACCGACTTTTCCGGCGTCGTCTATCACGCCTCCTATCTGCGCTTCATGGAGCGCGGGCGCACGGAGATGCTGCGTTCACACGGGATTGATCAAGGCGCGGTGCTGGCGGGCGAGGCGACCGAGCGCTTCGGTTTTGCCGTACGCGCCATGACGATTGATTTCCTCAAGCCCGCCCGGATGGACGACCTCCTGACCATCGAGACTGATGTGATGGAGATCGGCGGCGCCTCGATGGAGCTCGCCCAGCGGGTCAAACGGGGCGATGAGGTGCTGATTGCGGCTCAAGTCCGCATTGCCTGCGTGGTTGACGGCAAGCCCTGCCGTATTCCGGCCCAAATCCGCGCCACACTGGGCGGCGCCAAAGGTTAATGCCGTGCCGCAATGCGGTAACGCTAACCCGATATTAACCTCAAGCAAGGCTTAACTCGTCTGTGGTCAAAGGCTTGGCGGCACTCACGCGGCCAGCCCCAGAATTGACCGATTTGGCGCAGAGGAACGCTCAACGCGCAAATACGCGCTGTGAGTCGATCTGCGGCCGGACGGTCGCGCAAAGGACGGATGTTTCGATGAACCCTGGCGACATTGCTTCGAGCGCACTTTCCGCTTCGACTGAAGTTTCCTTCTGGCACATGTTCTGGGGGGCGCATTTCGTCGTGAAGACCGTAATGATCGGCCTGCTGGCAGCCTCGGTCTGGGCTTGGGCGATCATCGTCAACAAGTTCATCCTGCTGCGCCAGGCGCAAGTGTCGATGGACCGCTTTGAAGAAAATTTCTGGTCCGGCAATTCGCTCGAAGATCTCTACGCCGCCCTCGCCAATCGCGAGACAACGGCCACCGCTTCTCTTTTTGTCGCAGCGATGCGCGAGTGGAAGCGTTCTTTCTCCACCGCCTCTTCTTCTTTCATGGGCCTGCAGGCACGTATTGAAAAAGTGCTCGATGTTTCGATTGCACGTGAAGTCGAACGGCTGGAATCCAATCTTCTCGTGCTCGCCTCTGTGGCATCGGCGGGCCCTTTCGTCGGCCTGTTCGGCACGGTCTGGGGCATTATGAGCTCGTTCCGCTCGATTGCGGCCTCAAAGAACACATCGCTCGCTGTTGTGGCGCCCGGCATTGCCGAAGCTTTGTTTGCAACAGCCATCGGCCTGTTTGCGGCCATTCCCGCACTCATCTTCTACAATATCCTCTCCGGCAAAGTCGCACGCTCGCAGGCGCGCATGGAAAGCTTTGCCGATGAATTCTCCTCCATCCTGTCACGCCAGATCGACACGCATGTCGGTCGCGACCGCGTGTCGTAAGGAGTTTTCTGATGGGAATGTCAGTGGGAGCAGGCGGTGGTGGCGGCGGACGGCGGCGGCGCGGTGTGCCGCGCTATGCCGCCATGTGCGAAATCAACATGACGCCTTTCATCGACGTCATGCTTGTGTTGCTCATTATCTTCATGGTGGCGGCACCTTTGCTCGCAACCGGCGTGCCGATTGATCTGCCTCAGACCAAAGCTGCCGCGCTCAACATTGATCAAAAGCCGCTTTCGGTCGCGATTGACGATAAGGGCGCGATTTTCCTGGCCGATCAGCCGGTGGAAGCATCAGCTTTGCCTGAAAAATTGCAGGCCATGGCCAAAGAAGGTTTTGACGAGCGCATTTATGTGCGCGGTTCAAAGGGCGTTCCTTATGGCCGCGTGGCCGAAGTCATGTCGATCATCACTGCTGCCGGTTACAAGAAAGTCGCGCTCGTGACCGAGCAGGAAAGGAAGTGAGCGCAAGGCCGTGAAGTTCAGAGCCTCCGATCCCGGCGTCGTTATTTCAGCAGTCGGCCATGCCGCCCTGCTGGCGGCGACGCTCGTCGTTTTTTCGGACGCGCCGCAATTCAAAGAGGCTGAAGAAAGCGTTCCGGTTGAAGTCATCACCAATGAGCAATTCAACCAGATTATGCGCGGTGAAAAGACCGCCAAAGAAACAAAGCCGCTGCCGCCGCGCGCTGATAAAATCTCCGAGCAAACGGAAACGCGCCCCACACCTGTGGTGAAGGAAGCCAAAGTCGACACCGCCGCCCCCGTGCAGGAAGGCAAGCGCGAGCCTGATCCGGGCCGCGATGAAAAGCTCGCGCCTGCGCAGCAAAAGCAAGCGACACCGACACCGCCACCACCGCCGCCAAAACCCGAGCCGGTGAAAGAACAGCCAAAGCCCGAGCCCAAAGAAGCCGAGGCTTTGGAAAAGCTGAAGCAACAGCAAAAGCCGGAACCCAAAAAGGTGGAAACACCTGTTCCGCCCAAGATTCCGCCGCGCCCGAAAGAGCCCGAGCCACCGAAAGTGGATCAGGTCGCCAAACTGCTTGAGCAAAGCAAAGACAACAAGCCTGCGCAAAAACCCAAGACCGGCGACGAGCAAGCGGTGAAGGCCAAGACCGATCCGACAGAAATCGCGCGTCTTTTGTCACGCGAACAAGCGCAGCAACGCGCCTCCACCGGACAACAGGTGAGCCAGACCGCTTCGCTTGGCACTGCAACCGCCAATGCGCCGAAAATGTCGCCGTCTTTATGGGCGGCGCTCGATGGCTTTTTGCAGGATCAATATAAGCAGTGCTGGTCGTATCTGGGTATGAGTTCGGGCCAGCGCTACATTCCGCAGATCAAGGTGGAATATACGAAGGATGGTTCGCTCGCAGGCCAGCCCTCGCTGCTCAATCCACCCTCCGATCCATCGCTGAATTCTCTGGCCGAGAGTGCTGTGCGCGCCGTGCGCCGCTGCAATCCGCTTAAAATTCCAGCCCAATACCAGCCCTATTACGAACAATGGCGTGCGCGAATTCTGCGTTTCGATCCCGATGAAATGCAGGGCTGAACCATGCGCCAGACCAACACCGACAGCCCGCGAGATCATCTCATGAGCGATCCAAAAATGCTTTTCTCCCGTCGCCAAATGGGCGGCTTGTTCACTGGCCTGGCCGGTGCGAGCCTCTTGCCCACTTCTGCTTTCGCGCAATCGAAATATCTCGACATTCGACGCGGCTCGAATTTCCAGCCCGTACCGATTGCGGTGACGAATTTCGCTGGCGATCAGGGCCCCGCGCTCTCTGGCATCATCACCAATAATTTCGCGCGCTCTGTCTTCTTGCAGCCGCTCGAGCCGCGCTCTTTCCCCGAGCAGATCAGCAATCCTGATGCGCCGCCGCGCGCCGATGCCTGGCGCATGATCAATGCGCAATTTGTAGTGACGGGCCGCGTGGCGCGCGCGCCTGACGGGCGCATGCAGACACAATTCCGTCTCTGGGATGTCTCCACCGGACAACAGGTGAGCGGACAGCAATATGTGACCGACCCGAACAATGCGCGCCGTGTGGCGCATATTGTCTCGGATGCGATTTTCTCGCGCATCACGGGCGAGAAGGGTTTCTTTGATTCACGCGTCGTCTTCATTGATGAATCGGGCCCGAAGGAACGCCGCGCCAAGCGCCTCGCCATCATGGATCAGGATGGCGCCAATGTGCGCTATCTATCGGGCGGCGAAGATCTCGTTGTCACGCCGCGCTTCTCGCCCTCGTCGCAAGATGTTGCCTATATGTCTTTCGGCAAAGGCGATCCGCGCGTCTTCATTCTCAATATTGAAACAGGACAGCGCGAAGTCGTCGGCAATTTTCCCGGCATGACCTTCTCGCCGCGCTTCTCGCCCGATGGCCAGAAGATCATCATGTCGTTGTCGCAGGGCTCATCATCGAATCTCTTCACAATGGATTTGCGCTCACGCGCGACCACGCGCCTGACCGATACGGCGGGCATTGATACATCGCCCTCTTATTCGCCAGATGGTGCGCAGGTTGTGTTTGAATCCGACCGCGGTGGCACGCAGCAAATTTATGTGATGGGTGCGGGCGGCGGTGGCGCCAAGCGCATCTCCTATTCGGATGGCGCGCGCTATTCGACACCTGTCTGGTCGCCGAAAGGTGATTTCATTGCCTTCACGCGCCAGAAGGGTGGCTCGTTCGGTGTTGGTGTGATGAAGCCAGATGGCTCGGGCGAGCGCATCATCACCGAGGGCTATCACAATGAAGGACCGACATGGGCGCCCAACGGGCTCTATGTGATGTTCTTCCGTGATCCGGGCGGCGGTGGCGGCCCGAAAATCTTCATGGCTGACGTGTTCGGGCGTGGTGAATTCCCCGTGCCGACACAAAGCTTTGGATCTGATCCCGCATGGGGACCGTTGCTCAGTTAAGCGCGCCTCCTAACCAAACATTAACCAAGACTGACTAGACCTGGGTGCAACCTATCCGGTCAGTTGAAGGAGTTCCGGAATGACTTTCATGATTTCTGCGCGGAGCCTGAAGCTCGTGGCCGTGCTGGCAGCTGGCCTTGCTATGGGCGCCTGCTCGAAGAACCCGAATGAAGATGGCAGCAACTCCGGCTTCGGCTCGGGTCTGGGTGCTGGTGCTGCAACGCCCGGCTCGCAGCAAGATTTCGTCGTCAATGTCGGTGATCGCATTTTCTTCGAAAGCGATTCGACCGAATTGACATCGACCGCGCAAGCAACGCTCGACAAGCAGGCGCGCTGGCTGCAGCAATATGGCCAATATTCGATCACCGTCGAAGGCCATGCGGATGAGCGCGGCACACGCGAATATAATTTCGCGCTCGGTGCACGCCGTGCGGAAGCCGCCAAATCCTATCTCGCTGCGCGCGGCATTCCGGCCTCGCGTCTGCGCACGATCAGCTACGGCAAAGAACGCCCTGTGGCGGTTTGCAACGACATTTCCTGCTGGTCGCAGAATCGTCGCGCCGTTACCGTGCTCGGCGGCGCCAACTCTTAAAAGCCCGCCCCACGGCGCAAGCTTTCAAAGATCACCAGACCGGCGCCCTCACCAAGAGCGCCGGTCTTTTTTTGTCAGGCAATCACGACGACCCCAATTTGGTCGAAGTCTTGCCTCGTTTATTCCACATCCCGGAGGCCATGATGCAGGCGAAGAGGCCAAGCCCATGCTGAGACAAAATCCCTTGAAGACCCTTTTGCTCGCGCTCGTCATGCTGGCAGGCGCGGCTTTGCCTGCTTCCGCCCAATTGTTTGGTGGCGGCCGCGAGGCTGGTGGCGATACGGCTGAATTATTGCTGCGCATCGACCGGCTGGAAAACCAGATCCGCACGATGAACGGCCGCATGGAAGAAATGCAGTTTCAGGTTCGCCGTAGCGAAGAAATGCTGCGCAAGTTCCAACAGGATGTGGATTTCCGCTTCCAGGAGCTGCAGCCCAAGGGTGGCGCACGCCCCGCAGCACCGTCTGCCCAGCCAGCACCCGCCCCCGTGCCCCCGCAGCGCCGCGGCGACCTTGAACCCGAGCTTGGTGGCTCTGCGCCCAATGTCGCGCAGGCTGCCCCAAGCGTTGCGCCCGCGATTGTCGCGGGCGTTGCCGGTGCGCGCGGCAATGGACGCGGCGATGCTTTTGATCCAGCCGCCAATCCTGATGCTCCCGGTGCGCCGCGCGCACTGGGCTCGCCAGATTCGGCTAGCCGCCCTGTGACGCGTCCCGTCCCCGGCGGCCCGCTCGGCGCGCAGGATGATGCCAATGCGCCGCTCGATCTCACTGGAGGCCGCCAAGCCGCCATCGCCGCGCCGCCCGCACAAGCGGGCTCGAATTCATCTTTGGGGGCCATGCCGGCAACGACCCCCAAAGATGAGTTCGAGCTCGCCGTCTTCTCGCTTGAGCGCGGGCAATATGATGCGGCGGAAGCAAGCCTCGCGACTTTCTTGCAGCGCTATCCGAAAGATCCGCTGGCGGGTGAAGCGGTTTATTATCTCGGCGAAAGCTTTTTCAAGCGCAACCGCCACCGTGATGCGGCCGAGCAATATTTGAAAATCTCGACAGACCATCCCAAGACCGCGCATGCGCCAGATGCCATGCTACGGCTTGGTCAATCGCTCGAAAAACTCGGCGCAAAAGAACAGGCCTGCGCTTTCTTTGCGGAAGTGCCGCGCAAATATCCGCAAGCCAATGCGATCAAAACAACTGCACAGCGCGAATTTACACGCGCGAAATGCGCGTGAGCGAGCAAGACCTCCAAACGCTCTTTGCGCCGCTTGCAAAAGCGCGTGGGATTCTTTTGGGCCTCTCGGGCGGACCCGATTCCGTTGCCGCACTGGCACTTCTGAGCGCATGGCCCCATCACCCACCGCTTTATGCCGCCACATTCGATCATGGCTTTCGCGCAGAGTCGCGCACTGAAGCGCAAAATTGCGCGAGCCTCTGTGCGCAGCTCAACATTCCGCATGCCATTTTAACTTGGGAAGGCGACAAGCCTGCCACGCGGATTCAGGAAGAAGCGCGCGCGGCGCGTTATGCGGCTCTCATTGCACATGCCAAAGAGATCGGCGCAGACCATCTCGTCACCGCACACCATGCCGATGACCAGATGGAGACCATCCTCTTTCGCTTGATGCGCGGCTCTTCCATCGGCGGGCTGGCCGGCATGCGCGCGCAGCTCTCGCGTGATGGCATCACGCATGCGCGGCCCTTTTTGGGATGGCGCAAATCGGAATTGATCGCGGTCTGCGAAGAGCGCGGGTTAAACTACATTCAAGATCCGTCAAATGAGGATCCCCGTTTTGCCCGCACGCAAATGCGCCGCCTCACAGGCCAGCTCGAAGAGGCGGGCCTTGGCCCCGAAACCTTCACGCGGCTCGCCGCGCGTGCGGCGCGCGCTGAAGCTGCCCTTGTGGAAGGCACAGAGCGCCTTACGGCAGAAGCGCTTCTGCGGCACACGGACGAAGTGAGCGAGCTCGATGCCAAAAGGCTGAAAAACGCCCCAACGGAGCACGTTTTGCGGCTTTTGATGGCGGAAATTGCCCGTATCGGCCAGATACCGCGGCTCGAACAGGCCGAGGCTTTGGTCGCTGATCTGAGTGCGGCTTGGGCTGCAGACACCCCTTGGCGCTCGACTTTAGGCGGCACGCTGATCGATCTGAAAAGCGATAGCGTTCTTGTGATCTCGCGCGAAGCCCCTCGCAAAGCGGGGCTCTAAGGGCCGCCCTGACGATTCAGCTCAGGCCTTCCCTTGGCAAGGGTGCCCTGCAAGCCTACATTGAGAAGATCGAAAAGATCCCTTCGGGGTGGCACCAGGACGGCGGTCTTCGCCGGATACAGGACTGAAATGAATCCGAATTTCAGGAATTTCGCCCTTTGGGTGATCATCTTCCTCCTTGTCGTCGCACTTGTGATGTTGTTCCAAAATCCGGGACAGAGGCAGCAGACGCAGGAAATCCCGTTCAGCCAATTGCTCAGCGAAGTGGATCAGGGCCGCGTGCGTGAAGTGACGATCTCGGGCAATGAGATCTACGGTCACTTCAATGACAATCGCGCTTTCTCGACCTATGCGCCGAGCGATCCGACGCTGGTGTCAAAGCTTTATCAGAAGAATGTGTCGATCACGGCCAAGCCGCCGTCTGATGGCAATAATTGGCTGGTGACTTTGCTCGTCAACGGCTTGCCGCTGATTGCCTTCTTGGGCGTGTGGATTTTTCTCTCGCGGCAAATGCAGGGCGGCGCTGGCAAAGCCATGGGCTTTGGCAAGTCAAAAGCCAAAATGCTGACCGAGGCGCATGGGCGTGTGACATTTGAAGATGTCGCAGGTGTCGATGAAGCCAAAGAAGATTTGCAGGAAATCGTCGAATTCCTGAAAGACCCGCAAAAGTTCCAGCGCTTGGGCGGGCGTATTCCGCGCGGTGTTCTGCTCGTTGGTCCTCCGGGCACGGGTAAGACGCTTCTCGCACGCGCTATTGCGGGCGAAGCCAATGTGCCCTTCTTCACCATTTCTGGTTCTGACTTCGTCGAAATGTTTGTGGGCGTGGGCGCAAGCCGCGTGCGTGACATGTTCGAACAGGCCAAGAAGAATGCGCCTTGCATCATCTTCATCGACGAAATCGATGCGGTGGGTCGCCATCGTGGTGCAGGCCTTGGCGGCGGCAATGATGAGCGTGAACAGACGCTCAACCAATTGCTCGTCGAAATGGACGGCTTTGAAGCCAATGAAGGCATTATCCTCATTGCCGCGACAAACCGCCCTGACGTGCTTGACCCTGCGCTTCTGCGTCCGGGCCGCTTTGATCGCCAGATCGTTGTGCCCAATCCGGATGTCACGGGCCGCGAGCGCATTTTGAAAGTGCATGTGCGCAAAGTGCCGCTGGCACCAGACGTGGAACTCAAGACCGTTGCACGCGGTACACCGGGTTTCTCGGGTGCTGACCTGATGAATCTCGTCAATGAAGCAGCGCTGATGGCGGCACGTCGCGGCAAGCGCATTGTCACCATGGCCGAATTCGAAGACGCAAAAGACAAGATCATGATGGGTGCGGAACGCCGCACGCTCGTCATGACCGAACAAGAAAGAATGCTGACTGCTTATCACGAAGGTGGCCACGCATTGGTCGCACTCAGCGTGCCGGCAACCGATCCTGTCCATAAGGCAACGATCATTCCGCGTGGCCGTGCGCTGGGCATGGTCATGCAGCTACCGGAACGCGACAAGCTGTCGATGAGCTATGAGCAGATGACATCACGCCTTGCGGTTTTGATGGGTGGTCGTGTGGCTGAAGAGATTGTCTTCGGCAAAGACAAGATTACTTCTGGTGCGCAGAGCGACATCGAACAGGCCACGAAACTCGCACGTGCCATGGTCACGCGCTGGGGCTTCTCGGATGCGCTGGGCACTGTGATGTATGGCGAGAACCAGGAAGAAGTATTCCTGGGCTATTCGATGGGCAAGCAGCAGAACATTTCGGAATCGACCGCACAGACGATCGACAGCGAAGTGCGCCGCTTGGTTGAAATGGGCCATTCGGAAGCCCGCCGCATCATCACCGAAAGGCGCGACGGACTTGAGGCTTTGGCCCAAGGCCTGCTCGAATACGAAACGCTGACAGGCGATGAAATCATGGGGCTGCTCGACGGCAAAAAGCCGGTGCGTGAAAGCGACGATGAATCGTCATCGCCACCCCGCTCCTCGCCGGTACCGACGACCAAGCGTCCGCCGCAAGCCGAAGGCGGGCTCGAGCCGCAGCCTTCAGCGTAAGGACAACAAAACCCGGCGGAGACGCCGGGTTTTTTTATGACCCTCTCCCACGTCGTCATTGCGAGCGTAAGCGAAGCAATCCAGAGGCCGTGCGTGCGGCTTCTGGATTGCTTCGTCGCTACGCTCCTCGCAATGACGGGGGAGAGATGGCGCGTCATAAAAAAAGCCCGGTGTTTCCACCGGGCTTTTCTTTTGAAGAGTGGAAAGCGCTTAGCCTTCGAGTCCCTTGTTCCACTGTCCCTTGGAGGCCAGACCATTCATCTTGGCGCGGTGGGCGAAAGCCTTTTGTGCTGCAGGCACATTGTCTGCCTTGCCAGCCCAAGCCTTCTGCGGCGCGGCCTGCAAAGCGCGACCATAGGAGAAGGTCACGAGCCACGGCAACGGACCCAGCTTGTTGATCGCGTCGAGATTGGCGGTGGCTTCCACATCAGCCTGACCACCCGACAAGAAGGCAATGCCCGGCACGGCAACAGGCACGGTCTGCTTGAACACACGCACGGTTTCGGCCGCGACTTGCTCAGCTGAAACTTGCTTGGCGCTCTTCTTGCCCGGCACGATCATGTTGGGCTTCAACACAGTGCCTTCGAGGAAGACCTTCGCTTCATAGAGCTCGTTGTAGAGCGTCTTCAAAACGAATTCGGTGACTTCATAGCAGCGCGCCTGATCATGGCCGCCATCCATCAGCACTTCCGGCTCGACGATCGGCACAATGTCATTGGCCTGACAGATCGCGGCATAACGGGCGAGCGCCTGCGCATTGGCGAGGATTGCGCCGCGCGAGGGAATGCCATCGGCAATATCAATCACCGCACGCCATTTCGCGAAACGCGCGCCGATTTTGTAATATTCAGCCATACGCTCGCTGAGGCCATCGAGGCCTTCGGTGATTGTTTCATTCGGGAAATTCGGCAGGAACTTCACGCCCGCATCGACCTTGATGCCGGGAAGCGAACCCATCTGTTCGATGATTTTCACCAGCGGCGTGCCGTCTTTGGCGTTCTGGCGGATGGTTTCATCATAGAGAATGACGCCGGAAATGTTCTGCGTCATCGCTGCCTCAGTGCGGAACATCATCTCGCGATAATCGCGGCGGCTGTCGGCGGTGGATTCCACACCGATCGCATCAAAGCGCTTCTTGATCGTGCCCGAGCTCTCGTCAGCTGCGAGAATGCCCTTACCGGGCGCACACATGGCCGCTGCCACTTTGGCGAGTTGGTCCTTGTTCATCGTCAAACTCCTCCGAGAAAATCTGAAATTATTTGATGCGCAGAGCCTCGACGCCCGGCAGCACTTTGCCTTCGAGCCATTCGAGGAATGCGCCGCCTGCTGTCGAAATATAGGTGAAGTTCTCAGCCGCACCTGATTGATTGAGCGCCGACACCGTATCGCCACCGCCAGCCACTGTGACGAGCGCGCCCTTTTTGGTGAGCTGCGCCGCCGCCTTGGCAACTGCATTGGTCGCTGCATCGAAGGGCTGCAATTCAAAGGCGCCGAACGGGCCGTTCCACACCAGCGTCTTGCAGGTGCCGAGAATTTTCTCAACCGCTGCCACCGAAGCCGGACCAGCGTCCAAGATCATTTCATCATCAGCCACATGCTGCGCATCGGTCACGCGCGAGGCGGCGTGCGCCTTGAATTCTTTCGCCACCACAACATCAGAAGGCAGCACGATTTCGCATTTGGCGGCTTTGGCCTGCGCGATCATTTCAAGCGCAGTGCCCACAAGATCATGCTCGCAGAGCGACTTGCCAACCTTGGCGCCTTGGGCTGCCAAGAATGTATTGGCCATGCCGCCGCCGATGATGATGAAATCGACTTTCTTCGACAGATTGCCGAGCAATTCGAGCTTGGTCGAAACCTTTGCACCACCGACAATCGCCGCCACAGGACGGTTGGGTGTTTCCAGCGCCTTGGTCAAAGCTTCAAGTTCAGCCTGCATGCCGCGGCCCGCGAAAGCTGGCAGGACATGGGCAAGACCTTCGGTCGAGGCATGCGCGCGGTGCGCGGCCGAGAAGGCATCATTCACATAGAGATCACCAAGCTTGGCGAGCGCCACCACAAAGGCCGCATCATTCTTTTCTTCCGCTTTGTGGAAGCGGGTGTTTTCGAGCAGCAGGATCTCGCCGTCATGCAGCTTGGCAACAGCGGCTTCAGCCACAGGCCCGATGCAGTCAGATGCAAAAGCAACAGGCGCGCCCAGATGTTCAGGCAATGCGGCCGCAATCGGCTGCAGCGAGTTTTCGGCATCCGGCCCATTCTTCGGGCGACCGAAATGCGCCAGCAGAATAACGCGCGCGCCTTTGGAAGTGAGTTCCTTGATGGTGGGCACAATACGCTCGATGCGTGTTGCATCCGATATCTTGCCATTCTCCATCGGCAGATTGAGATCGACGCGCAGAAGAACGCGCTTTCCCTTGACGTCAGCCTGATCGAGTGTGCGGAAGGCGCTCATGCCTGAAACTCTTTATCTTGTGCCACATGAAAAAGGGCGCGCCTCACAAAGGCGCGCCCGATTTATTTTAGATGAGCTTGCCCATGGCCACAGCCGTGTCGCTCATGCGGTTCGAGAAGCCCCATTCATTGTCGTACCAAGAGAGGATACGCACGAATGTGCCTTCCATGACCTTGGTCTGATCCATGTGAAACACGGATGAATGCGAGTCGTGATTGAAGTCGATCGAGACGTTCGAGACATCCGTATAGCCGAGGATGCCCTTGAGCGAACCATCGGCAGCCGCTTTGATCGCCGCATTGACTTCAGCAACCGTGGTGGCGCGCTTGGCGACAAACTTCAGATCAACGACCGAGACGTTCGGGGTCGGCACGCGGATGGCCGAGCCATCGAGCTTGCCATTGAGTTCAGGCAGAACGAGACCTACAGCCTTGGCTGCGCCGGTTGATGTCGGGATCATCGACAGAGCGGCAGCGCGGGCGCGGTAGAGATCCTTGTGCATCGTGTCCAGCGTCGGCTGATCGCCGGTGTAGGAATGGATCGTCGTCATGAAGCCCTTTTCGATGCCGATGGCATCGTTCAGAACCTTGGCGACGGGCGCCAAGCAGTTCGTCGTGCAAGAGGCGTTCGAGATGACGATGTGATCCTTCGTCAGCTTGTCGTGATTGACGCCAAAGACGACCGTGAGATCAGCATTGTCGCAAGGGGCTGAGACGATGACGCGCTTGGCGCCAGCTTCGAGATGCGCAGCTGCCTTGTCACGTGTCACGAAAATGCCCGTGCATTCGAGCGCAATGTCGACGCCAAGTTCTTTGTGCGGCAATTCGGCCGGATTGCGGATCGCGGTGACCTTGATCGGGCCAAAGCCCACATCAATCGTGTCGCCAGACACTGTCACCTTGCCGGGGAAGCGGCCATGCACCGAGTCAAAGCGCATCAGATGCGCATTGGTTTCGACCGGACCCAGATCGTTGATGGCAACAACCTGAATATCCTTGCGGCCCGATTCCACGATGGCGCGCAAAACATTGCGGCCGATACGTCCGAAACCGTTGATTGCGACCTTCACCATCTTACTCTCCTTCAATGCGTAAATTCTGATGCTGACCAATCAGCGCGGCAAGTGCTGCACCGCAGCCTCTGCCACCGCTTGCGGCGTAATGCCGAAATGTTCGTAGAGTTTCTTGGCCGGCGCGCTTTCGCCAAAGCCCTTCATGCCGATGAACACACCCTTGTCGCCAATGAGTGCATCCCAGCCCATGCGCACAGCCGCCTCAACTGCAATACGCACGGGCGCCTTGCCGATGATCTTGGCCTTGTAAGCCTCGTCCTGAGCCAGAAAAATATCCATGCAAGGCACGGAGACCACGCGCGCATCAATGCCTTTTTCTGCCAAGAGGTCCCGGCCCTTCAGCGCGATCTCGACTTCCGAGCCGGAAGCAAAGATCGTGACTTTGGCGTCGCCCTTGGCGGGTGCGAGTTCATACGCGCCCTTGGCGGACAGGTTTTCTGCAACATAGGTCGTGCGCACCGCCGACAAGTTCTGGCGTGTGAGCGCGAGAACAGATGGCGTGTGGCCAGCTTCCAGTGCCGCCTGCCAGCATTCAATCGTTTCCGTTTGGTCCGCGGGGCGGAACACATTCAGATTGGGAATCGCGCGCAGCGAGGCAATGGTTTCGACCGGCTGATGGGTCGGACCATCTTCGCCCAGACCAATCGAGTCATGCGTCAGCACTTCGATGTGGCGCGTCTTCATCAGCGCTGCGAGGCGCAAAGCGGGGCGCATGTAATCAGCAAAGACCAAGAAGGTCGCGCCTGAGGGAATATAACCACCATGCAGCGCCATGCCATTGATGGCAGCGGCCATGCCATGTTCGCGAATGCCCCAATGGACAAAGCGACCCGCATAATTGCCAGGCGAGATCGCAGGTGTTGCCGCAACCTTGGTATTGTTGGAGCCGGTGAGATCGGCAGAACCGGTGACGAGTTCCGGCACGACAGGCGCGAGAACCGCAATGGCCGCTTCCGAGGCTTTGCGTGTTGCCATTTCCGTGCGGTCATCGGCCAAACGCTGCTTGGCAGTCTTCACCGCGTCAGAAAGCGCGGCAGGCAGAGTGCCCTTCACGCGGCGTTCAAATTCCGCGCGCTTGCCAGCAGCGAGTGCTGCGAGCTTGTCTGTCTTCCACGCCTTGTGCAAACGCTTGCCTTTGCGGCCAGCCTTGCGCCATGCGGCCAGAATATCATCGGGCACAATAAAGGGTTCATGCGGCCAGCCGAGAGCGGCACGTGCACCAGCAATTTCTTCCGCACCCAGCGGCTCGCCATGGGCTTTCGAAGTGCCAGCGCGCTTGGGCGCGCCATAACCGATCTGCGTCTTGCAGGCGATCAGCGTTGGCTTGTCAGATTTCTGCGCTTTGCGCACGGCGCGCAAAATGGCTTTCTGATCGTGGCCATCAATGCGCATCGCATTCCAGCCGCAGGCTTTGAAACGCATGATCTGATCGACAGAGTCAGCGACCGACAAAGGACCGTCGATGGAGATGTCATTGTCATCCCACAAAACAATCATGCGATTGAGTTTGAGATGGCCGGCAATGGCAATCGCTTCTTGCGACACGCCTTCCATCAAATCGCCGTCAGAGGCGAGCACATAAGTGTAATGATCGACGACATCGCCGAATTCGGCGTTCAGCATGCGCTCGGCCAGCGCCATGCCGACAGCCGTTGAAATGCCCTGACCCAAAGGACCCGTGGTTGTCTCGACACCTTTGGTGACGAAATTTTCCGGATGACCCGGTGTTTTCGATCCGAGCTGGCGGAAGTTCTTGATCTCATCGAGCGTCATGCCCGGCGCGCCGGTGAGATAGAGCGCGGCATAGAGCAACATAGAGCCGTGACCGGCAGAGAGCACGAAGCGATCACGATCAGGCCATGTCGGGTCCGTTGCGTCATATTTCATGACATCACGGAACAGAACGGTCGCCATATCGGCGGCGCCCATGGGCAGGCCAGGATGACCGGATTTCGCTTTTTCGACCGCATCCATCGCAAGGGCGCGGATCGCATTGGCCATCGACTGGGGGGTGACGCTCATGTTCTCTTTTTCCAGAATCGCGAGGCGAAGAGCCTCGGGCGGGACGGTTCCGCTACGGGCCAGCAGGCGGGGTTTTGATAACAGCTGGACCCCTCGTGTCAACGCGCACAAAGGCCTGTTTTCAAACTGTTCGGGCACTCGCGCACAGGAATGCGCGCCCGCTTCGTTGACGGGCGCGGCCTTCTTGCTCCTAATGAGCGAAATCTGGCCCAGAGTCGCATGAAACTGCCTGACCGCCTCGATATTCCCCTGAAACGGCTTGCTGCCGCGCTCGATCACCTCGAGGCGGCGGCCGAAAGGCGTGCGGAAAGCGCCCAGCGCCGCGCCGATCTCGAAGAAGAGCTCGCCGTCATGCAGGATGATCGCTCCCGCCTTGGCATTGAGCTCGAAGGCGCGCTGGCCCGCACCCGCAAGCTGGAAGAGGCCAATGCGCTGGTGGCTGAGAAGCTGGCGGCCACAGGCGCCACCATCCGCTCCGTGCTGGGACTTGCCACCCCCACCGAAGATGAGGGGGCCTGAGCCATGGCCCAGAACGAAGGCGCCACATCCGTCAATGTGACCATCGCCGGTCGCTCCTTCCGCATGGCCTGCGGGCCCGGGGAAGAAGCGCATCTGGAGGCCTTGGCCAGCCAGATCGATGAGCGCATCAACCAGCTGCGCGGCGCTTTTGGCGAAATCGGCGACCAACGCCTCACCGTCATGGCCTCGATCACTCTGGCCGACGAGCTGGCCGAAGCCCGCAAAAAGATTGCAGCACTGGAAAAGCAGGTCTCGACCGCCCGCAACGATGCCGCCAAGGCGGGCGACCAATCCGCCGCCTGGGTCGAGAGCCTCGCCCAATCGCTCGAAGTGACCGCTCGCCGCATTGAAGGGCTGGCGCATACGCTCAATGGGGCGAAGTAGGCCGCCCAGCCGAAGGTCTGGCTGGCGCCCGGCCTGAAAATATTTTTTGTTACTACAAATATTTTGACACAATTGATTTTATGTAGTAACAAAAAAATGCAGATTGATTTTGATCCGGCCAAGCGGAATTGGACGCTCGAGGCGCGCGGTCTCGATATGGGGCGCGCGCAGGAAGTCTTTGACGGTATCGGAATCTCCTTTCGTGACGAACGGCTCAACTATGGCGAGGAACGCCTCGTTAGAATTGGATATCTGGACGATCGGATGGTCGTTTTGGTTTGGACTAAGCGCGGTGATGTTTTCCGCATCATTTCATTGAGGAAAGCCAATGGACGAGAACAAGCGCTCTACAGACCAAGAATGGGTTGACCCAGATGATGCGCCTGATCTCAGCACGCCTTATTGGCAAAACATCATCGGCGCTGAAGAAGTCACGCGCGGGCGACCCAAAATTCCGAACCCGAAAATCTCCACGACCTTGCGGCTTGATGTCGAGGTGATCGAACATTTTCGGCAAGGCGGGCCGGGCTGGCAGTCGCGCATCAATGCCACTTTGCGTGATGCGATCGCCAAGAAGTAAGGCGCTTTCCCCTTCCCCCAGCCGCCCCCTTGCCCTACATAGGAAGGGCGGCGCTGCTGGGTGCGTGTGGAAAAAGTATTCCCGGGGCCTTATCGACTCTCAGGGAGCTGTCCCTGACCTTGTCCGTGGACTTGGTCA
Source organism: Beijerinckiaceae bacterium (assembly GCA_947452455.1). Classification (GTDB taxonomy): domain Bacteria; phylum Pseudomonadota; class Alphaproteobacteria; order Rhizobiales; family Beijerinckiaceae; genus Terripilifer. The sequence continues at coordinate 141,947 of CANGBX010000006.1, read as the reverse complement.
CATGGCGCCCACCTACATTGTAGGTCTCCGGGGTCGTTATCCCACGGCTTTTGTGGCCCGCACCTTTCTCACTTGCGCCGGTCCCGGCATGGATGCCCCTGATGGGACCGACTCCCCCCTTGACCAAAGCTGATCTGCGCGCTGCGGCGCTGGCCCGTCGCGAGGCGCTACCGCCTGCCGAACGCAGCCAAGCGGCTGAGGTGATGGCCGAGCTCATTGCCTGCCTGCCCCTGCCTGACGGACCGCTTGCCCTTTATTGGCCGATCCGCTCGGAAGCCGACCCGCGCCCCACCGCAGGGCTTCTGGCGAACCACATATTCTGCCTGCCAGCTGTTTCTCCCCGTGGCCTCACCTTTCGATTTTGGGCTCCGGGTGACCCGCTGGAAACTGGCCCCTTTGGTCTCTCTGAGCCGCTGCCCGGCGCGCCCGAGATCACCCCTGCCGCCCTCATCGTGCCGCTCGCCGCCTTTGACAGGCGCGGGCACCGCATTGGTTATGGCAAGGGCTTTTATGATCGGGCGCTGGCGGGCTTGCCGCAAGCTCTCACCATCGGACTGGCCTTTGCCACACAGGAAATCGATCACGTGCCCGATGAAGCCCACGACCGGGCGCTGGATTTCGTGGTAACGGAACGCGAGATCATCACGACGCGCACGCCATAGGAAAAGATCATGCGGCTTATGTTCATTGGCGACATTGTGGGACGTGCGGGACGCGCCGTTTTGCTCGAGCAATTGCCCGGTTTGCGCACGCGCTATGGCCTCGATTTCGTCATCGTGAATGGTGAAAATGCCGCGGGCGGCTTTGGCATTACCGAAGCCATTTGCGATGAATTTCTCAATGCGGGGGCTGATTGCATCACGCTGGGCAATCATGCATTCGACCAGAAAGAAGCCCTGGTTTTCATTGAGCGCCAGCCGCGCCTCTTGCGCCCGGCCAATTATCCCGCAGGCACGCCGGGGCGCGGCGCCAATCTGATTGAAAATGCCAAAGGTCAGCGCATTCTGGTGATGAATGTGATGGGCCGCATTTTCATGGATGCGATGGATGATCCTTTCGCCGCCGTCGAGCGCGAGATCGCTGCCTGCCCTTTGGGTCTGGGCTGCGATGCTTTCGTCATCGACTTACACGCCGAAACAACATCTGAAAAAATGGCGATGGCGCATTTTGTTGATGGTCGCGTCTCACTCGTTGTGGGTACGCATACGCATGTGCCAACTGCAGACTATCAAGTGTTGCCGGGCGGCACGGCCTATCAATCAGATGCCGGCATGACAGGCGATTTCGACAGCGTCATCGGCATGGACAAGGAAGAACCCCTGCGCCGCTTCACCCGCAAAATTCCCGGTGGGCGCTTTGAGCCCGCAGAGGGGCAAGCGACCCTGTGCGGGCTAGCTGTCGAGATCGACGACAAGACGGGACTGGCACTGAAAGTGGCGCCCGTGCGCATCGGCGGCCGGCTCTCGCCTGCCCTGCCGGAGTTTTGGGGGTAGCCAGAACCCATACGTCATTGCGAGCGAAGCGAAGCAATCCAGAGCCCCATGCGCTGTTTCTGGATTGCTTCGTCGCCTCCGGCTCCTCGCAATGACGGGCGGGGGCGGATTCACCCCCTGCCCCTTCAAAAAGCGGGCACACGCGCGTATAACCCCGACCAAATCAACTTCAGCCGATCTCCGAGGGGTCCATGGCAGGCCATAGTCAGTTTAAAAACATCATGCACCGCAAGGGAAAGCAGGACGCTGTGCGCTCCAAGCTTTTTTCCAAGCTTGGCCGCGAAATTACGGTCGCTGCGAAAATGGGCATGCCTGACCCCAATATGAACCCGCGTCTGCGCGCAGCCATTATCGCTGCGCGTGCGGAAAACATGCCCAAAGACAATATCGAACGCGCCATCAAAAAGGCAGCGGGCGGCGAAGGCGATAATTATGATGAAGTGCGCTACGAAGGCTATGCGCCCGGCGGTGTTGCTGTGATCATCGAGGCGCTCACCGACAACCGCAACCGCACAGCAGGCGAAGTGCGCTCTTACTTCACCAAATCAGGTGGCGCTCTGGCGGAAACGGGTGCTGTGTCCTTCATGTTCGATCATGTCGGTCTCATCGAATATCCGAAGTCGATTGGCTCGGAAGATGACGTCATGGAAGGCGCGATTGAAGCGGGCGCTGATGATGTCGTGTCGCAGGACGAAATCTACGAAATCATCACCTCACTGGAAGCTCTGCGTGACGTGCAGAAGACATTGGAAGCGCGCTTTGGCGAAGCCAAGAAGAGCTCGCTTGTCTGGCGCCCGCAAAACACGATCAATGTCGACGATGAAGCGGGCGAAAAGATTCTGAAACTCATCGGCTCGCTCGAAGACAATGATGACGTACAAAACGTCTATGCCAATTTCGAAATCTCCGACGCACTTGTCGCCAAAATGGGTGGCTGATTTTTCAAAATGAGCGCAGCAGAAACCCATCAACGCCTCTATCTCATGCTTCCGCCCCTCGATGAGGCGGGAGACTGGCCGCAAAAGCTGAAAAGCGTTTTGGGGGTGGGCGATGTGGCCTGCGTGCTCGCACCACTCACCGCGCGCGACGAAAGCTCTGCCAAGAAAATCGTCAAAGCACTGATTGATGTAACCGAACCCGCGGGCGTCGCACTGCTTATTGATGCGCCTTCGCTTGTGATGCGCGCAGGCGCGGACGGCGCACATATGCGCGTCACCGCCGACACGCTCGAAAAGCTCGTGCCGGACGCTATCAAAACACTCAAGAAAGAAGATCGCATTCTTGGCATTGGCGGCTTGCGCGCCAAACATGATGCAATGATCGCTGGCGAATATGACATTGATTACGTGAGCTTTGGCGATCCGGCTCCCGATGGCTATGTGCCGCCGATCGAGCAGATTGCCGAGCGCGCCGGTTGGTGGGCAGAAATTTTCAACGTGCCTTGCGTCGCCCATGCAGCCAGTTTGGCAGATGTCGCAACACTGACCAAAGTCGGCGCTGATTTCATCTCGCTGCGCGAAGCGATCTGGGATGATGCGCGCGGCCCCGTGGCAGCACTCCAAGAAGCGCAAGCATTGCTCGACGCCAATGCCAATGCGCGCGAGCGCGAATGATCATGCGCAAAGCGCTGAAACTTGCGCTTGTCATCTCCGCGCTGCCCTTGGCGGCCTCAGCACAAACCATGCGCAATGCGCCGCAACTCGCACCGCAAGCACCCAACACATTGCAATCCGGGCTGATGCCCCTGTTCAAGCCGCAAACGCTCCCGCCTTCCAAAGGGCCGGACAAGCCCGGCGCTGACCTTGCTTATGGCGCCTACCAGCGCGGTTATTTCCGCACCGCTTTTCAAGAAGCGATGAAGCGCATTGAAAAGAACCGCAATGATGCGGCAGCCATGACTTTGGTGGCAGAAATCTACCGCGATGGCAGCGGTGTGAAGCGCGATCTCAATGCGGCTTTGCATTGGTACAAGCTTGCAGCAGAGCGCGGTGATCGCAATGCGCTGTTTGCTGTTGCCCTTGCAGCCCTTCGCGGCGAAGGCATGGTGCAAGACAAAGCAGCTGCCAAAGACGGGCTTGAAAAAGCCGCCGCCAAAGGCCACCCGGGCGCGTGGTATAATCTAGGCGTGCTTGTGCTTGAAAACGAGATTCAAGATTTCCGCTTGGCGGCCGATTATTATCGGCGCGCAGCCGAAGGCGGCAGTCCAGATGGTGCTTATTCGCTCGCGGTTTTGCTGAAAGAAGGCAAAGGCGGCGAGCGCAATCTGCCGGAAGCTGCCAAATGGATGGCCCGCGCGGCTGATGAAAACATTGGCGCCGCCATTGTCGAGCTTGCCATCATGACCTTTAACGGCAGCGGCGTGAACAAGGATGAGGCGGGTGCCGCCAAGCTCTTCCGCAAGGCAGCCTCACGCAACAACCCGATTGCCATGAACCGCCTCGCGCGCCTGCTGGTCTCAGGCCGCGGCGTGGAGAAAAACGTGGTCGAGGGCATGAAATGGCATTTGCTCGCCCGCGCTGTGGGCCTCAATGATGAATGGCTCGACCAGACGCTGGGCACGCTGACCCCCAGCCAGCGCCAGCAGGCCGAAGAAACCGTCCGGCAATGGGTCGGCCCTTAAAGGGTTGTGACCCAAGCCCCCACGGGGTAAGACCCTGCCCGACCAAAGATGTGCGCTGAAAGACCCGCCCGATGATCCGCTCTGCCCTGATGAATGTCATGACCACCGCCGCCGTGAAGGCCGGGCGAGGCTTGAAGCGCGACCTTGGCGAGATCGAGAACCTGCAGGTTTCGGTCAAAGGCCCCGGCGATTTCGTATCCGCCGCCGACCAGCGCGCCGAAAAAGTTCTGTTTGAAGAATTGAACAAGTCGCGCCCCGGCTATGGCTTTCTGATGGAAGAAAGCGGCGTGGTGGAAGGCGCAGACAAGACCCACCGCTGGATCATCGACCCGCTGGATGGCACGACCAATTTTCTGCACGGCCTCCCCATGTTTGCCATTTCTGTCGCGCTGGAGCGCGAAGGGCAGCTGATTGCAGGCCTTGTCTATAACCCCGCCACCGATGACATGTTTGTTGCGGAAAAGGGACAGGGCGCTTGGCATAACAATCGTCGCCTGCGTGTTGCTGAACGCCGCGATTTTGCCGATGCACTGGTGGCCTGCGGCATTCCCCCGCTGGGGCGCGCCCATCTCCACCCGCGCTTCAAGCAGGAACTGGGCGCGGTGATTGCCAAATGCGGCAACATCCGCCGCATGGGCGCGGCATCGCTCGATATGGCCATGGTCGCAGCCGGCCAGCTCGACTGCTATTGGGAGCGCGGCCTGTCGGCTTGGGACATTGCGGCCGGCACCATTCTGGTCAAGGAAGCAGGCGGCTATGTGTCGGATGCCGATGGCCATGACACGATGCTGGAATCCGGCTCCATTTGCGTGGGCAATGAGGCCATGCACCGCGCTTTGCTGACCGCCATCAAAAACGCCTGACGGCAGCGACGCAACACCGCGCTTGAACCGCCTGCCATTTTAGAGTCTCCTAAGCACCGAGGCTGCGCCGAACGTCCGGCGGGGCAGGATTGCATGGACATGGCCGAGCGCGATCAGACTTCGCTTTCTTCGCCGCGCATTTTTCTTCTGCGCATGGTGGTTTTTCTGATCCTCGCCGCTTTTGTGGCGCTGATCCTCTATCGACAAATTTTCACCGCCTTCATGGCCAATCCGGGCTTGAACAGCCTGATCCTGGCCGTCATGGCGATCGGTATCTTTTTGGGGCTGCGCCAAGTGGTGCAATTGTTTCCGGAAATCCGCTGGGTCAATGCCATGCGCCGCGGCCTTGCCCATCAGGTGCCCCCACCCGTGCTGCTCTCGCCCATGGCGCGCATTATGGGGCCAGACGGCTATCGCACCATTTCAACCGCGACACTGCGCGCCATTCTTGATTCCATCGGCACACGCTTGGATGAATCGCGCGAGACTGCGCGCTATCTCACCGGCCTGCTTGTTTTCTTGGGCCTGCTTGGCACGTTCTGGGGCCTGCTCGAAACAGTTGGGTCGATTGGCGGTGTGATCTCGGCCATGCAAACGGGCTCGGATGCAGCCGTCATGTTCGATGATCTCAAAAACGGTTTGGCCGCGCCGATCTCGGGCATGGCCATCGCTTTTACCTCGTCGCTCTTTGGTCTCGCAGGCTCGCTGATCCTGGGCTTTCTGGATTTGCAGGCAGGCCAAGCGCAGAACCGTTTTTACACAGAACTCGAAGATGCGCTTTCCACCTATACGCAAGACGCCAGCATGTCTGCGCCTCGTGCCTTTGATGGCGCGGGCCTGCCGGATGATTTGCGCGCTGCCTTGCAAAAGATTTCGGAAAGCAGCGATCCGGCCATGGCGCGCAATGCGTCGCTCGCCATGAGCAATCTGGCTGAGGGCATCCAAGGCCTCGTGCAACATATGCGCGGCGAACAGCAAATGCTGCGCACATGGGTCGAGGCGCAAGCAGAGCAACAGGCAGAGATGCGCAAATTGCTCGCGCGGCTCACCTCCGAAACGGAGCCGCGCTAATGGCGCTGGGGCGGGCAAGACGCACGGGCCGCACGTTTGATTATTGGCCGGGCTTTGTCGACGCTTTGTCGACCATGCTTCTGACCATCATCTTTCTTTTGTCCGTCTTCATGCTCGCGCAATATTTTCTCACCCGTGAGATGAGCGGCAAAGATACTGCGCTGCAAAGGCTCAATCGCCAGATCGAAGACCTGACCTCGCTGCTCTCGCTGGAGCGCGCCACCAAAGGCGAAGCGCAATCGACCATTCTGGCCTTGCAAGCGACACTCGAAGCAGCCGAGCGCGAAAAGCAAAGGCTGCAAAGCCTGACGGATGCCACACGCGGCGGATTGGAGGCAGCCGGCAGCGCAACCACGCAAGCGCGCCAGCAATTGGACAGCGAGCGGCAGATTTCAGCGCGCGCTTTGGCGCAAGTGGAAATTCTGAACCAGCAGATTTCAGCCCTGCGTCGCCAATTGGCGGCGCTGGAAGATGCACTCAACGCCTCTGAGAAGCGCGACAGGGAAAGCCAGACGCGCATTGCCGATTTGGGGTCCCGCCTCAATGTCGCGCTGGCGCAAAAGGTGCAGGAACTCAACCGCTATCGCTCCGACTTCTTTGGGCGCTTGCGCGATATTCTCGGGCAAAGACCGGGCGTGCGCGTGGTGGGCGACCGTTTCGTTTTTGAATCAGAAGTTTTGTTTGAAGTGGGTCAGGCCGCGCTCAATCCGCAAGGTCGCGCGCAATTGGAAAAAGTGGCTTCTGCGCTGGGTGATCTTGAACGCGTCATTCCACCCGAGATCAATTGGGTGATGCGGGTTGACGGCCACACCGACAAGCGCCCGATTGTGGGCCGCAGCAATTGGGACCTCTCGGCTGCCCGCGCGATTGCCGTTGTGCAATTTCTGATTTCAAAAGGCGTCTCGCCACAGCATCTTGTGGCCGCAGGCTTTGGCGAATTCCAGCCGATTGATACGGCTGAAACAGAAGACGCTTACCGCCGCAATCGCCGCATTGAGCTGAAGTTGACGGAGAGGTGAAACCTCTCCGTCATTGCGAGGAGCGCAAAGCGCGACGCGGCAATCCAGTGGCCACGCGTGAGGCCACTGGGTTGCTTCGCTTACGCTCGCAGTGACGGCGCAAAGAGTGCGCTATACTACCGCTTCTTCGTGGCTGGCTGCTGCATCGAATTGCAGGCGCGCGAGGCGCGCGTAGAGCCCGTTCTTGGCCACCAATTCGCTATGCGTGCCTTCTTCGACGATGCGACCTTCATCCATCACGAGAATGCGGTCGGCTTTCAACACGGTCGCAAGGCGATGCGCAATCACGAGTGTCGTGCGATCTTTCATGATGTTTTCAAGCGCCGCCTGCACGAGCACTTCGTTTTCGGCATCCAGCGCTGAAGTGGCTTCATCCAGCAACAAGATCGGCGCATCTTTCAAAATCGCACGCGCAATGGCCAAGCGTTGACGCTGGCCACCCGATAGAGTGACACCACGCTCGCCCACGGCCGCGTCATAATTTTGTTCCAGCGCCGAAATAAATTCTGCCGCCGCCGCGCGCTCCGCTGCGGCTTTGACCTTGTCGAGCGGCGCCTCGGGCGAGCCGTAGCGGATATTGTCAGCAATGCTCGCGCCAAAGATCACCGGATCTTGCGGCACAAGGGCCAGACGCGCGCGCAGATCAGCAGGTGCAACATCGCGCAGATCAACACCATCGACAGCAATCGAGCCGGAGGTCGGGTCATAAAAACGCATCAGCAATTGGAAGACAGTTGATTTGCCCGCGCCTGATGGGCCGACAATCGCCACCGTCTCACCCGGTGCAACACGGAAAGAAAGATTGCTGATCGCTGGCGCATCGACGCGCGTGGGATAGACGAAAGAGACAGCATTGAATGTCACTTCGCCACGCGGCGGCAAAGGCAAAGCGAGTGGCTTGGCAGGCGCCACAATTTTGGGCTGCACTGCGAGAATTTCTGCAATGCGACCAGCAGCCCCCGCAGCAGCAGAGATTTCGCTCCACACTTGCGAGAGTTCGCCCAAGGCGCCTGCGCCGAAGACGGCATAGAGCACGAATTGCGACAAGAGACCGGCCGTGATGCGACCTGCCAGAACATCTTGTGCACCAAGCCACAACACACAGACCACGCTAGCGAAAGCCAGAAAGATCGCGACTGCTGTGAGAATGGAGCGCGCACCTGTGGCAGCGCGCGCAGCCTGATAGGCTTCTTCCACCGCTTCGGTGAAGCGACCAATCGTTGTGCGCTCCGCGCCGAAAGCTTGCATGGTGCGCACAGCGCCGAGATTTTCGGCGGCAAAGGCGGTGGCGTCAGCCAGGCGATCTTGGGCTGCGCGTGAACGCGCACGCACCGAGCGACCCGAAGCAACCAGCGGCAGAACAATGATCGGGATGGCGATCAGCACGAGCCCTGACAATTTCGGGCTGGTGATGACCATCATGGCGATGGCGCCAAGGAACATGAAGAAATTACGCAGAGCAACAGAGGCCGAGGCACCAAAGGCCGTCTTCATCTGCGTTGTATCGGCCGTCAAACGCGAGACGAGTTCGCCCGTGCGTGCCGTATCGTAAAAAGGTGCGTCGAGGCGCGTCAGATGCGCGAAGAGATCGGCGCGCAGATCTGCGACCACGCGCTCACCAATCGTCATGACGAGGTAATAGCGGGTGGCGGAGGCGAGCGCCAAAACTGCGACCACAACAACCATGGCGGCAAAATAGAAATTGATCGCGCCCGCGCTGTCAGCCGATGAGAAGCCGTGGTCGATCATGCCCTTGACAGCCAGCGGCACGGTCAGTGTCGCGCCCGAGGCAGCCATAAGGGCGGCCAGCGCCGCCAGAATGCGGCCCGTATAGCGGCGCGCATAGGGAACAAGCGGGATCAACGCCTTGAGGGAGGTTACCGGTTTACCCTGATCCTTCGGCTCAGCCATCTGTCCCAGACCCTTTTTCCTTTTTTCCCGCCCCGAGGGGCAGAGGCACCCTTACACCTTGTCTCGGGTCCACGCCTGCGTTATAGGGGCGCAACCCCGAGATCGGGAAGCGACTTTTTAGCGGCTGCGGCCACGCTCTCGTGCGTCCCCGCTGACCTCAAGGACAAGACGATGAAGGCCGATACCCATCCTAACTACCATTTCATCAAGGTCGTCATGACGGACGGCACGGAATATATGACACGTTCGACCTATGGCAATGATGGCGACAAGCTGAACCTCGACATCGACCCTAAGACCCATCCGGCCTGGACGGGCGGCAGCCAGCAGCTCATGGACCGCGGCGGTCGTCTCTCGAAGTTCAATTCGCGCTTCGGCGGCATCTCGCTCGGCAAGAAGTAAGCTTCTTCTTCAAGCGCACGAATTTACGAAAAACCTCGGCAATGCCGGGGTTTTTTGTGTTTTAGGCGCTGCGGGCACCAAAGGCGGCCTGAAGGCTCGCCAGCTGATGGTGGATATTCGGCGCACCCGGCGCTGCCGGCTCCACATCCTGAGCATAAAGCTGGTTATCGAGATGGATAATGCGGCCCTGCAAACGGTGCGAGGCCAGCGCCAGCTCCTGCAAACGGTCGGGAAGACGCGCGAAAGCTTCTGGCGGGGTTGCGAGCCCCTGACGGGTCAGATTGACCCGGTGCTTGTCCGTGCGGGCCTGATGGGGGGTGAGATCGCCCTCATTGACCGCGCGCTGAAGAAGCAGCCAGGAGGCCATTTGCATCAAGCGGGTGGTCAGCCGCATGCTTTCAGAGGCATAGGCCAGCGCATCATAGCGGGGCAGGACACGTGATTCCTGACGGCCGGGACCATCCAGATAGGCGGCGGCCTCCTCAACCAGCATCATCCCTTCAGAAAACAGGGACTTAAAGGCCTCTGACGAGGCCAGATGATGGGCGAAGGATACGGTATTGCGGGCGGCAGTCGGGGCGTTGCGTTGCATGAACATTCTCCAGCCCTATCAGTTTAGGGAAAAAGCCGGAGGCGCGCAGAGTAAGCTCAGATTAACGTTAATGCCGCAAAAGCAGAAAGCCTTTATTCCCATGCCTTTAGGGCAAATCAGGACTTGAAGAACGCATCCGCGGCAAGTTTTGAAGCCTGTTTGGCGACCCTGGCCTCTTCGAGACGGGCGATCTCGGCCTTCAAAAGCGCCATGCGCTCGTCCAATTCATCGACCGAGAGCGTATCGAGCAGCTGGCCGATCTCATGGGTGGCGGGTTTCTTCGGACGCGGCACGCCAAACGGATCATCATCTTCGCGGGCCATATGCGCACTCCCTCTTCGCCATCACACGGCCTGATTATAGGCCGCAGTTCTATGATAGAAAAAGAGCCAAGACGAAAACCTGATCGGAGCCCAGCATGCTGCCGCAAAACATGACTGCCATTGTCATCACCAGTTTCGGCGCACCCGAGGTGATGCAGCCACAAGAGCGACCGATCATCATGCCGGGCGATCATGACGTGCTGATTGATGTGAAAGCAGCCGGCGTGAACCGCCCCGACGTGTCGCAGCGCCAAGGCAAATATCCCCCGCCGCCCGGTGCGCCACAAGATGTGCCCGGCCTTGAAGTGGCAGGCGTCATCATTGCATGCGGGCACAAAGTCACGCGCTGGAAGGTCGGCGACAAAGTCTGCGCGCTGGTGCCCGGCGGCGGCTATGCCTCCTTCTGCCTTGCGCATGAAAGCAATACTTTGCCTGTGCCACAGGGCTTTTCTTTCACGGAAGCTGCTGCCCTGCCCGAAACTTTCTTCACCGTCTGGACCAATGTGTTCCAGCGCGGACATCTTGCCGAGGGCGAAACGCTTCTTGTTCACGGCGGCTCATCGGGCATTGGCACCACCGCGATCATGCTTGCCAAAGCCTTTGGTGCAAAAGTCATCATCACCGCCGGCACGGATGAGAAATGCGCGGCCTGCGTGAAACTCGGCGCGGATCACGCCATCAATTACAAAACACAAGACTTCGTCCAAGAGGTGAAAACAATCACCGGCGGCAAAGGCGCCGATGTCATTCTCGACATGGTCGGCGGCTCTTACGTGCAGCGCAATTATGAGGCGGCCGCGGTTGAGGGGCGCATTGTCCAGATTGCATTCATGCAGGGCTATAAAATCGACAAGCTCGACATGCGCGCCATCAGCGCCAAACGCCTGACCCATACGGGCTCGACGCTGCGCACGCGCACACCAGAGCAAAAGGCGATCATTGCCCGCGAGCTTGAGCAGAAGGTCTGGCCGCTTCTGGACAAGGGCGCCTTCCGTCCGATGATTGATGCCACCTATCCGCTTGAGCAGGCGGCCAAGGCCCATGCCCATATGGAAGCCTCGACCCATGTCGGAAAGATCGTTTTGACGCTCTAAGGGGCGCCCCGCTCCCGCCTGCGGCATTGCCTTTCGACCCCGCCCAGCCTATATTCTGCCCATCCCCGTCATGGATGATGTGTTTTGAGGCTTGCCCTCGGCCGGGCCGGAGCCCGGCGGCGCTCGTCCCTTATTCGCTTGGAGTCTCAGCAATGAGCAACGCGCCCCTGATGCCCAAGGCCACGGCTGTGTGGCTCGTCGATAATACCGCTCTGTCCTTCGACCAGATCGCCGATTTCTGCAAACTCCACCCGCTCGAGGTGAAGGGCATTGCCGATGGTGAAGTGGCCGCCGGCATCAAAGGCCATGACCCGATCACCTCGGGCCAGCTGACCCGCGAAGAAATCGCAAAAGGTGAAGCTGATCAGGAGTATCAACTGACGCTGGCAAAATCGAAGGTGGTTCTGCCGGAAGTCAAAAAGGCGCGCGGCCCCCGCTACACGCCGCTGTCGCGCCGTCAGGATCGCCCCAATGCGATCCTCTGGCTGGTGCGCAACCATCCCGAATTGAAAGACGCGCAGATCATGCGCCTTGCGGGCACGACCAAGTCGACCCTGCAGCAGATCCGCGACCGCACGCATTGGAATTCAGCCGCGCTGACGCCGCTCGATCCCGTCACTTTGGGCCTGTGCTCGCAGCTCGATCTCGATCTCGAAGTGAATCGCGCTTCCAAAGATCGTCCCGCGCAAGTGGAAGATCATGGTGCAACACTCGTTCCGGCTGAAATCACCACCGCACCGCGCCAGCCTGCCACGCAGGAAGACGTGTTCGGCACAGCCCAGCCCGCACCGCGCCGCGAGCAGGAAGAAGATCTCGATCTCGATGCGGTCTTCGGCAAGCTCAATGCGCTGAAGCACGGCGACGACTGAGCTCTGCGAACCAAATTCTTGTGACTTGATTCAAAGGCGCGGCCAATTGCGGACCGCGCCTTTTCAATGCAATGCTGCCCGCATGATGAAGCGGGCGCTCCCAAGAAAAGCCCCGCACACCGGGGGATGAAATGCTGAACAACCAAGCGGACACGCGCCGCCCGTGGCTTGCCAATTATCCTGCAGGTGTGCCGGAGAAAATCGACGAGCACTCGCGCGAAACCATCGCCGATATCATCCGCCATGCGGCGACCGCCTTTGCCGATCGTCCCGCGGCGGAAAGTTTCGGTGTGCGCCTGACCTATGGTGAATTGGTCAAACGCGCAGAAGAAGTAGCTATCGGCCTGCAACGTCTGGGTCTGCAAAAGGGTGATCGCGTCGCGATTATGATGCCCAATGTCATGGCCTATCCGGCGATCATGTTCGGCGCCTTGCTCGGCGGCTATGTCGTGGTCAATATCAACCCGCTTTATACGGCGCGCGAGCTCACCCATCAGGTGAATGATTCCGGCGCACGTGTGCTCTTCGTGCTCGAAAATTTTGCGCATACCGTTCAAGAAGCGCTCGAAGAGCTGATCGCCGAAATGGCGATTATTGTGAAGCCGGGTGATCTCATCGGTTTCAAAGGCTCCATTGTCAATTTTGTCTCGCGCTACATCAAGGGCAATGTGAAGCCCTACAAGCTTCCTGCGACTTTGCCGCTGTCGAACTTTTTGTTCTTTGCGCAGCAGGGAAAATTCACGCCTGTTGAAATCGGCCCCGATGATATGGCCTTTCTGCAATATACGGGCGGCACGACGGGGCGCGCGAAAGGCGCGATCCTGCTTCACCGCAATATTATTGCCAACGTCAACCAATGTCAGGCGTGGCTGCGCTCTTTTGCCGGCGAGCGCGATGACCATGTGATGGTGACGGCGCTGCCGCTTTATCACATTCTGGCCCTCACAGCCTGCTGCCTCTTTGTAGCAAAGCTCGGCGGCTGCCAGATACTCATCCCCAATCCGCGCGATTTTCCGGCCTTTGTGAAGACGATCAAGAAAGTGCGCATGACGATGATTGTCGTCGTCAATACGCTCGCCAATGCGCTGGCCTCGCGCGATGATTTCAAACAGGTCGATTTCTCGCAGCTCGCCTTCGCCATTTCCGGCGGCATGGCGACACAAGCTGCCGTTGCGAAGAAATGGAAACAGGTCACGGGGCGCCCGCTGATTGAAGGCTATGGCCTGTCGGAAACATCACCTGTGGCTTGCGTCAACCGTCTCGACATCGAAGAATTTACAGGTGGCGTTGGCTATCCGGTCTCTTCGACCGATATTTCGATCCGCAATGACAAGGGCGAAGAAGTCGCCATTGGCGAGACGGGCGAGATTTGCATCAAAGGCCCGCAAGTGATGGCGGGCTATTGGCAGCAGCCGGACGAAACCGCCAAGAGCTTTACGAGCGATGGCTACTTCCGCACGGGTGATATCGGTGTGATTGCAGAAGACGGGCTTGTGCGCATTGTTGACCGCATCAAGGATATGATCCTTGTGTCAGGCTTCAACGTCTATCCGAATGAAGTGGAAGATGTGCTGGCCCAGCATCCCAATGTTGCAGAAGCCGCAGTGATTGGCGTGCCCGATCAACATTCGGGTGAAGCGGTGCGCGCATTCGTCGTCTCGCGCGATGGCAGCACGATGGATGAAGAAGAAATGCGCGTTTGGTGTCGCGAGAAACTGACGGGCTATAAAGTGCCACGCCAGATCGAGACACGCGCAAGCTTACCTAAAACGCCAGTCGGAAAAATCCTGCGCCGCGAATTGCGCGATGAGGTGATGCGGGGGTAAGGGGCGCAAAGGGCCGTCATTGCGAGCGTGAGCGAAGCAACCCAGAGGCCACACGTGAGGCTTCTGGGTTGCCGCGTCGCCTTCGGCTCCTCGCAATGACGGCGCTAGATCGCTGCTAAATCCCTTTGCTACCCAATGCCGCTGCGATTTCATCCAGAATGGCTGGATCATCGATGGTGGCGGGGGGCGTCCATGCATCGCCGTCTGCGATCTTCTTCATCGTGCCGCGCAAGATTTTACCAGACCTCGTCTTGGGCAGACGGTTCACTGTGATCGCAATCTTAAACGCGGCGACTGGCCCGATCTTCTCGCGCACCAGCGCGACAATTTCTTTCTCGACCTCAAGCGGTGATTTCGTCACGCCCGATTTCAGCACCACAAAGCCACAAGGCTGCTCGCCCTTCAGCTCATCCTTGATGCCGATGACCGCGCATTCGGCAACGGCCGGATGAGAGGCCAGAACCTCCTCCATCCCACCCGTCGACAGACGATGGCCCGCGACATTGATGATGTCATCGGTGCGGCCCATGATGAAGAGATAACCATCCTCATCTTTGAAACCCGCATCGGCTGTTTTGTAGAAGCCGGGGAATTCTTCGAGATAGCTTTCTTTCATGCGGCCATCATTCTGCCAGAGCGTCGGCAGACAGCCGGGCGGTAGCGGTAATTTAATGACGATGGAACCCATCTGGCCATTAGCGACAGGTTTTGCCGCTTCATCAACAATCTGCACGTCATAGCCCGGCATCGGCACAGTGGGCGAGCCATGTTTGATCGGCAAAAGACCAAGACCAACCGGATTGCCGACAATGCCCCAGCCGGTTTCGGTCTGCCACCAATGATCAACAACCGGAACACCGAGCACCGTTTCAGCCCAAGCCACCGTATCGGGATCGGCGCGCTCGCCTGCGAGAAACAAAGTGCGCAAGCTCTTGGTCGAATATTTTTTCAAGAAAGTCGCATCCGGATCTTCTTTGCGGATCGCGCGGAAAGCGGTGGGCGCTGTGAAGAGCGCGACGGCTTTATATTCCTCAACCACGCGCCAGAACGCGCCCGCATCAGGCGTGCCAATCGGCTTGCCTTCATAGACGATGGTCGTTGCGCCATAGAGCAGCGGACCATAGACAATGTAGGAATGACCCACGACCCAGCCGACATCGGAGGCTGACCAGAAGACTTCTCCGGGCTCGATGCCATAGAGATTTTTCATCGTCCAGGTGAGGGCAACCATATGGCCCCCATTGTCACGCACCACACCTTTGGGAATCCCCGTTGTGCCCGATGTGTAGAGAATATACAGCGGGTCGGTGGCTTTCACCGGCACACAATCCGCGCGCTTGCCAGCTTTTTTCGCCGCATCAACAAGGCTCGTCCAATCATGATCGCGGCCTGCAATCATTTCCGCCTTCGCCTGTTCGCGCGCGAATAAGATAACGCTCTCAGGCTTCGATGATGACAGACGGATCGCTTCATCAAGCAGCGGCTTGTAGGCGACCACACGACCCGGCTCGATGCCGCATGATGTGGTGAGCACGAGTTTGGGCTTGGCATCATCAATGCGTGTCGCGAGTTCTTTTGCCGCAAAACCGCCAAAGACAACGGAATGAACCGCACCAATGCGCGCGCAGGCATACATGCCGATCAAAGCTTCGGGTATCATCGGCATATAGACGATGACGCGATCACCCTTTTGCACGCCGAAATCCTGCAGGACAGCAGCAAGCGCGCTCACCTCATCGAGCACTTGCGCATAAGTGAGCTTGCGCTTGGTGTTGGCGACGGGGGAATCGTAGATGATCGCGGTCTGATCGGCGCGGCCATTCTTCACATGGCGGTCGAGAAGATTGTAGCAGGTGTTGCAGGTCGCATCTGGAAACCAGCGCCCATAAGGGCCTTGTGTGGCATCGAAGATTTTCTTGGGCGCCTCGATCCAGTCCACGGCCTTGGCGGCTTGCGCCCAAAAGGCCTCCGGGTCTTTCTGCCAAGCGGCATAGACTTCGGCGTATGAACTCATCACTCCCTCCTACAGGGCTTCCTCACGGGCGCGCGCCCTCAACTGCCGCCTTTGTTGCGCTCAGGGACCGCCAAAGCAACGCCCGCCGGATTGGCTCTTAGGCCTAGCCAAAAGGGCCAAGATGGGTGAAAGCTTGAGCTCAATGATGGACGTGACCTTTTACCTCGCGGCGATTCCCGCCGTTTTGTTGCTCGGCCTCGCCAAGGGCGGGTTTTCGGGTCTGGGCATGGTCACCCTGCCGCTGATGGCGCTCGTCGTGCCGCCACTTCAGGGCGCTGCTATCATCATGCCCATTCTGATGGTGCAGGATTTCGTCTCGCTCTGGGCCTATCGGCGCACATGGGACCGCAGAATTCTCGCCATGTATTTGCCCGGCACAATTGGCGGGCTGCTCACCGGAGCGCTGCTGGCAAGCTATGTGTCCAATGCGATGGTCGAGCTGATGGTCGGGGTGATCGCGACCGCCTTTGTGATCCTGCATTGGCTGCGCAAGCCGCCCGCCAAAGACGAGCCACCCAAACAGCCGCGTTTCGGACCAGCTGTTTTCTGGGGGCTGTTGTCAGGCTTCACATCTTTCATCGCCAATACGGGCGGCGTGCCCTTTCAGGCCTATACAGTGCCGCTGCGCCTGCCGCCGATTGTCTATGCCGGCACATCGACTTTTCTCTTCATCTGCATCAACTGGATCAAATTCGCTTTGTTCGTTTTGCTGGGCCAAGTCTCGCAAAGCAATTTGATGATTTCAGCCACGCTTTTGCCTGTCGCCGTGGCGGCGACATTTTTGGGCGTATGGCTTGTCAAGCGCATGGAAGCGAGCCGCTTCTACGGCATCGTCACCACAACTACATTCATTCTCGGATTGAAACTGATCTGGGATGGCGCGCGCGATATGGGATGGATTTAAAGCAGCGCGAAGAGACGCGAGCGAAAACAGAGCTCGCGCCTTTACATCTCTGACAATTCCATTTGTGCCGAGAAACGCTGCTTTAATGCAGTGTTGTGTGATTGTCTTTCACACGCAGCTTTTCAATCTCGTCACGCAAAGCCAGCTTTTTTCGCTTCAATTCCAAGAGTTGAAGATCGTCAGTGGCGGGATGATGCTTCGCGTCTTCGAGCTGCTTTTCAAGCGCCTTGTGGCGGCGCTCCAATTCAACGAGATGATTATGCAACGACATAAGGCAAATCCTTCTCACAAGATTGCTGTCGACATGTTCAAGTCTGGCATGAAACCAAACAGTTGCAAGCGGAAAGAATCTACTCGGCTTGAGAAAATGCATAACAAGTGGTGAAGCCTTTAGATCACGCAGCCTTGTCTCAACGCGCGACGCTGCGTGAGGCCCTGTGTATCAGAAACAGAAATGCACTCCTTTTCGAGCAGCTTGCATTTACAAGTGAGACGCGCACATTATGGCGCTGCAGCACAGAGCAGCTGACAACAAATTGAGTTTCAAAGTTTTGCCTGAAAGTATTGGCGCATGGCCGAAAAGTTGAGTGAAGAAGAGCGGGTGGCTTTCGAGGCAGAGGCGCTGCGCCTGCGGGAAGAACACCGCGATCTGGATGCCGCCATTGACGCGCTGGAATTGGTGGGCAAGGGCGACCAGCTGCAAATCCAAAGGCTGAAAAAGCGCAAACTCTACCTGCGCGACCGCCTGTCCTTCCTCGAAGACCAGCTCACCCCCGATATTATCGCCTGAGAGGGGGCCTGCGCCCCCCAGCTTGCCCTTGAGGCCGCCTTCGTCTATCTCAGGCCGCTTCTTTCTTAAGGAGCCTTGACCCATGGCCCGCATCCCTGTCGCCATCATCATGGGCAGCCAGTCTGACTGGGCCACCATGCGCCATGCTGCCGAAATGCTGGATAAGCTCGGCATTGCCTATGAGGCGCGGATTGTCTCCGCCCACCGCACCCCCGACCGTCTTGTCTCCTTCGCCAAAGGCGCCAAAGCCGCCGGCTTTCAGGTGATCATTGCCGGCGCAGGCGGGGCCGCCCATCTGCCGGGCATGACAGCCGCCATGACCTCGCTGCCTGTCTTCGGCGTGCCGGTGGAATCCAAAGCGCTCTCGGGACAAGACTCGCTGCTCTCGATTGTTCAAATGCCCGCCGGCATTCCGGTTGGAACATTGGCCATCGGCAAAGCGGGCGCAGCCAATGCAGGCCTGCTCGCAGCTAGCGTGCTGGCTTTGCATGATGACGCACTCGCCAAGCGTCTTGATGATTTCCGCGCCGCGCAAACCAATTCGGTTGCCGAACACCCCAAAGACGACGACGCGAAATGAGTGTCGTGCTGAAACCCGGCGATATGATCGGCATATTGGGATCAGGCCAGCTCGGCCGAATGATCGCACTGGCTGCTGCACGCTTGGGAATTCGCGCGCATATCTATTGCCCCGAATCCGGCCCTGCGTTCGACGTTTGCGCGCAGCAGACGATCGCCGCATATGAGGATGAAAAAGCGCTCGCTGCTTTTGCTGACAGCGTCGGCGTGATTTCTTATGAATTTGAAAATGTGCCTGCAAAGACAGCTGCTTTTCTTGAAGCGCGCCGCCCCGTGCGCCCCGGCCCGCGGGCGCTGGCGATCACGCAAGATCGCTTCACGGAAAAAAGCTTTCTAAATGATCTAGGCATTCCGACGGCGCCCTTTGCGCAAGTCGACAGCCTGGCAGATCTCGAACAGGCTGTTGCGAAACTCGGCCGCCCCAGCGTGCTCAAGACACGCCGCTTTGGTTATGACGGCAAGGGCCAGACAATGATCCGCGAGGGCAGCAATCTCGCTGAAGCTTTTGCATCTGTGGGTGGCGGCGCCTGTATTCTGGAAGGTTTTGTGCCCTTCCAGCGCGAAGTCTCGGTGATTGGCGCACGCGGGCTTGATGGATCTTTCGCAGCTTATGATGTGTGCGAAAATGAGCACGCCAACCACATTCTGTCGCGCACCATTGTGCCAGCGCATGCTTCGCCCGACACGCAAAAGGCGGCTATCGACATGGCAGGGCGCATTGCAGCCGCGCTCGATTATGTCGGCGTGATCACGGTGGAAATGTTCCTCGTTGAAGAGGCTCAAGGTGAGCGCATCGTCGTGAATGAAATTGCACCCCGCGTGCATAATTCCGGGCACTGGACGCTGGATGGCGCTGTGACCTCGCAATTCGAACAGCATGTGCGGGCCATTTGCGGCTGGCCGCTGGGCTCACCCGCCCGCCACGGCGCCATTGAAATGCACAATCTGATCGGAGCCGAGGCAAATGACTGGGCTACCCTTCTGGCCAAGCCCGGGGTGGCGCTGCATCTCTATGGCAAGCATGAGGCCCGCGAGGGCCGCAAAATGGGCCATTGGACGCGGGTTTTGCCGGAATAAGCCCCGTAGAACGGGCAAATTTGGCCCTTGGGCCGCTGGACAGCCCCCCGTGGTTCTGCTATTTCCCGCCCCACGTTGAGATGCCTCCCGTTTTGCGGGCCGCATCCCTTTCCCCGAATTCCCCGTTCGCCCCGCAAGGCGAGCCCCTATGACAGGATCTTCTGGTGCAAGTTCTCGTTCGCGACAACAATGTCGATCAGGCCCTCAAGGCTCTCAAGAAGAAGATGCAGCGTGAAGGCATCTTCCGTGAAATGAAGCTCCGTGGCCATTACGAGAAGCCGTCTGAGAAGAAGGCTCGTGAATCGGCTGAAGCCGTTCGCCGCGCCCGCAAGCTCGCCCGCAAGAAGATGCAGCGCGAAGGCCTGCTGCCGATGAAGCCAAAGCCGGCCGCTCGCTAAGCCAAGCCAGCTCTTTTGCAATAATTTTGCGGCGCCTCCGGAGAAATCCGGGGGCGCCGTGGTTTTTTAACCACTCGTCAGCCATGTTCGGGCCAAATGTGGGCCAACGATCGAGATGGACTCGATTCCTCCGCATTTCAAATTTACGGGCGGCACTCGCATAGTTTTGCCCCATGTTGGAACAGGCCTGATGATGACCAGCAAAGCTCTCTTGCTCCCAATGCCACGCTTTGGCGCCTTTGCCACAGCGGGCGCACTCGCGCTTCTGGTCGCAGCCTGCGGGCCAACCACCCGCTCCGTCTCGGGAGCAGGTGTTGCTGAACTCGAACAGCGCAGCGAAGCAACAGAGACCAACATCGCCTCGCTGAACCAAGTTGTCGCGGCCAACCCCAACACGCCCGAGCCTTACAACACACGCGGCGCCGCCTATGCCCGTGTCGGCCGCTTTCAGGAAGCGATTACAGATTTCACGACCGCGATCAAAATCGATCCGAACAATGTCGCGGCCTATACGAACCGCGCGCTCGCCTATCGCCAGATCAATCGCAATGATGCAGCCATGTCGGATTTCAATGCGGCCATCACCGTCAGCCCGCGCCACGCACCCGCCTTTTTGGGCCGCGCCAATCTCTACCGCACGCAAGGCCTGCTGAGCGAAGCCATGGCTGATCTCGATGTCGCCATTCGCCTCAATCCGGAAGCCGCACCTGCCTTCCATGCGCGCGGCCTGATCTGGCAACGCCAAGGCAATCATCCGCGCGCCATCACCGATTTCGATAATGCGATTGATCGCGATCCGTTTGCCTCAGCGCCCTATCTCGCGCGCGGGCAAAGCCTGATCATAGTTGGCAAATATGATGCGGCGATTGAAGACTTCAACGCGACGCTCAATGTCGACAATCGCAGCGGCGATGCCTGGGCTGGATTGGGCCTCGCCTATGAGCGCCAAGGCAATCGCACCAAAGCGGTTGAGAGCTATCAACGCGCGCTGGTTGTCGACAACAGCAGCAAGCTCGCGCGTGATGGCCTCGCGCGCTTGGGCGTGCGCGCTTAATTTTGCCGCATATTTTTACGCCGAAGCTCCGCTTCGTCGAAATATGCTTTAACGCTCCGAACCTGTAAACGCGATCCGCACCATATTGGTTGCGCCCGGTGTGCCGAAAGGCACGCCCGCAACGATGATGACGCGGTCGCCTTCTTTCGAAAAACCTTCGCGGTTCGAAAATTTGCAAGCGCGCGCGGCCATATCATCCAGATCGCTTGCATCTTTCGTCACGACCGGATGAACGCCCCAGACAAGTGTGAGCTTACGGGCTGTATTACGATTGGGTGTGAGGGCCAGAACCGGTGGCTGGGGACGCTCGCGCGCAATGCGAAAGGCTGTTGACCCTGACGTGGTCCAAGCAATCACTGCCTTCAGGTCGAGTGTTTCCGCCACATCGCGCGCGGCAACTGCAATGGCATCGGCGCCGGTGGCTTCAGGCGCGACACGCTGTGCATTGATGACGGCGCGGAAAACCGGATCGGTTTCGACCTCTTCCGCAATGCGGTTCATCATGGCCACCGCCTCAACCGGATATTGGCCTGCGGCGCTTTCTGCCGAAAGCATGACAGCGTCCGCACCTTCAAACACGGCGGTCGCCACATCAGAGACTTCAGCGCGCGTGGGCACAGGAGAAGTGATCATCGATTCCAGCATTTGCGTGGCGACCACGACGGGCTTGCCAAGGCGACGAGCCGCACGCGTGATTCGCTTTTGCAGGCCAGGCACTTTCTCGACCGGCATTTCAACGCCGAGATCACCGCGCGCCACCATCAGCGCATCGGATATTTCCAAAATCTCGTCGAGACGGGCAATGGCTTGCGGCTTTTCGATCTTGGCGAGGACAGAGGCGCGACCGCGCACGATCTTTTTCACTTCCGCAATATCATCGGCACGCTGCACGAAAGAAACAGCAATCCAATCGACACCTTCATGAAGAGCCGCATCAAGATCAGAACGATCTTTCTCGGTCATGGCCGAAACGGGAATTTCTGTATCGGGTAAGCTGACGCCCTTGCGATTGGAAATGCGCCCAGCGACATCGACCATGCAAACAGCACGCCCTTTCGAGACTTCGCTGACATGCAAGCGCACTTTGCCATCATCGATGAGCACCGTGTGGCCGGGGCGCAGAGCCGAGAGAATTTCGGGATGGGGCAGATGCACGCGTGTGTGATCGCCCGGTGTCTTATCCGCATCAAGAATGAAATGCGCGCCTGAGGGCAGATCCACACCGCCATCCGCAAATTGACCGACGCGCAGTTTCGGGCCCTGCAAATCGGCAAGAATACCGATGGGGTGGCCGATCTCTTTTTCCAAAGCACGGATCGTCTGCACGCGCTCTTGCAACATGTCGTGACTGGTGTGGCTCATATTGATGCGGAACACATCCACACCCGCTTGCACAAGCCTTTTGACCACAGCCGGATCTTGAGAGGCAGGGCCCAGCGTCGCCAGAATTTTCACGCGGCGCAGACGTCTTATCTTTGACATGTATTATCTCTGTCCCGGCTGGTTGGTATCGGTCAGCTGAACGGTCCAGCTGCGCGCATCCTTGCCTGTGTCAATTTCGAAAAAGCCCGTGCGGTCGAACCCGCGCACCAGACAATTTTCGCGGCCCTCGATGCGGAACTCGCGATCTCGCGTGCACATATAGGCTTTGCCTTTCCACTCGCCGCCGCGCTCGTCCATCGCATAGACATAATAAAATTGCGCAGCGAGCGGCCCGCGCAGCAAGGTTTCGCAGGCGCCTTGTTTGAGGTTCCACCAACCCTCCGTCACCCATGTCTGCCCATCCGTATAAGAAATGGCGACACTGGCGCGGCTTGAGGCATTGTTGCACAGGCGGAAATCCGCCAGCGCAGCACTGGAGCCCAGCGCCAGAGAGAAGAAAACGACGCCACAAAGTTTGGACAAGATTCGCGAAGACAAGATGACAACCATATTTGGCCGAAGCAGGGGCAGAATTGATTCGGCTCTTTTGAACAATTCGGGGCCATCCTGTCAGGTCTGAGGCCCTCAAACAATCTTTGAGGAGCCCTGCTTCTGACTTGTGAGCGAAACCACCCCGCCTCTGGCCTTGTAGGGCTCGTCTCCTTAAAAAGATCTCATGCAGCCGCCTTCACCCACACAGGCCCCATTTGCGCCCCTGCGCCGCATTGCGGGCCGCATGGCGGGCGGCGTGCTCTTTCTGTGTGACCATGCCAGCCCTGCCCTGCCGCAAGCTTACGGCGATCTGGGGCTCACGCCGGACCATTTCACCCGCCACATCGCCTATGACATTGGCGCGGCCGCGCTGACGGAAGCTTTGGCCGCTCGCTTTGAAGCGCCAGCTTTGCTGACCACTTTCTCGCGCCTGCTGATCGACCCCAATCGTGGCGGCGATGACCCGACCCTTGTGATGCGCATTTCCGACCGCGCACTCATTCCCGGCAATGCGCGCATTGACGATGCGGAAGTTGCTGAGCGCAATGCGCGCTACTGGCAGCCCTACCGGGATGCGATTGAGGAGACCAGGCGCGCCATGCAGGCGGCGGGATGCGTGCCAGCGCTTATCTCCATCCATTCCTTCACACCCGTCTGGCGCGGAAACCAGCGCAAATGGCAGGCCGCCGTCTTGTGGGATTGCGATGATCGCTTGGCAAAGCCTGTTTTACAGGGGCTTCGCGCACAGGGCGTCGAGACCGGCGATAATGAGCCCTATGACGGGGCATTGCGCGGCGATACCATGTTCGACCATGGAACTTTGCCGGGCCTGCCCCATATTCTGATTGAAATCCGGCAAGATCTCATTGCCGATGCGGCAGGCATTGCTGAATGGGCCGCGCGCCTCGCACCGCTTTTGCAAGCGGCGCTCGCTGCGCCAAATGTAAAAGAGATCAAACATTATCCGAGCCGCGCAGCTGATGCTGCCACACTCGCCAGATTAAGGGAGACGCAAAAATGAGCATCGACGCCAAAACACAATTGGAACTGGAAGCCGCTGCCTTTCGCCGCCTCGTCTCCCATTTACGCAATCGCACCGATGTGCAGAACATCGATATGATGAATCTCGCGGGCTTCTGCCGCAATTGCCTGTCCAACTGGATGAAGGATGCAGCCGACGAGCGCGGCGTTGCGCTCGACAAAGACGGTGCACGCGCGCTCGTCTATGGCATGCCCTTTGAAGAATGGAAGGCCAAATACCAGACGGAAGCCACCCCCGAGCAGAAAGCGGCTTTCGCCAACAGTCCCGCCGGAAAAGGCCAGCATTGACGCAGGAATAGCGGGGAAACCCGCCCCCAAGCGCTTGACGGGATGGGTCCCGAGAGCCCATCCATCGCCCGACCTTTTGACGGGAAGGCGCCCTTTCGCCTTCCGCTTCCTGACACGGGATAGACCATGAGCACCAATTCGGTTGATGCCGGCCATTTGCGCGCCTTCCTCGAGCGTATCGAGCGCTTGGAAGAAGAAAAGCGCGCGATCTCCGATGACATCAAGGAAGTCTTCGCCGAAGCCAAAGGCACCGGCTATGATGTGAAGATCATGCGCAAGATTATCTCGCTGCGCCGCATGGACCGCGACAAGCGCCGTGAAGAAGAAGAGATTTTGGAACTCTACCTCGCCGCGCTCGGCGAAGTGTAAGACAATCCTTATTGCGAGCGTCAGCGACGCAACCCAGACAGCGTCACATATAGCTTCTGGGTTGCCGCGTCGGGCTTATTTCAATCGCGCGCGAAATGGCCGATCAGCGCATTGACAGCGCCCGCTATCACAAAAATCATGATGAGCAGGGCGTAAAGCCCAGGCATGTCAAAGCGCGTATAGACCTGCATGATCAGATAGCCGAGACCCTGATTGGAGAGCTTTGTCTCTCCAAGCAGCACGGTGATGATTGCCGTCCCCATGCCCAGACGAATGCCATTCAATATCGGCACGCGCATCGCAGGCAGATAAATCTTCATCGCCATCTGCCAGATATTGGCGCGGAACGACCGGCCGACGCGAATGAGGACCGGATCAATCTGGCGCATGCCGGCGGCCGTTGACAGCGCAATAGCGAAAAAAGCCGAAAGCGCGCCCAGTGCAATTTTCGATGCAGGCCCCACGCCAAACCACATGATCATGACCGGGAAGAGAATGATGCGCGGTGTCGGCGAGAGATAATAAACATAGGGCTCGAAGGCACGCATCAGAAAACGGTTCGCGCCCAGCGCAATGCCAGTTGTGATGCCGGCACCCGCGCCAATAGCGAGTGCCAGAATGGTCTCGACCGTCGTCACCTGCAAATTACGATAGAAGATCGGATCGACAAGCAACTTCATCAGTGAAGCGCCGATCTTCAAAAGCGAGGGCACGACCTCGCCATAGAAGAGGCCCGAGCGCGACATGGCTTCCCACGCGCCAAAAATGACCAGCGCCACGAGAAGGCGCAAAGCCAGAACATCGCGCGATGCGACGCTTATCTTCCCGGCTGCAGCCATGCTTCCACGCGCTCCAGAGCAACAAAGAAAAGAACAGAGACCATCACCACGAAACAAATGCCTGCATAAGTGCCGGGCAAATCGTAACGCTCAGCCAGTTCATTGATGAGCTGGCCAAGGCCGCCGAGATTGATGAGATATTCCACACCAACAATGGTGATGAGCACAAAGGTCCAGCTCAGGCGAATACCCGTGAAGATGACAGGCAGCGCCGAGGGAAAAAGGATTTTCCAGAACATCTGCGATGGCGTCATTTTCAGACTGCGCCCGACATTGATGAGCACCGGACGCGTCGAGGCGAGACCTTCCACCGTTTTAAGAATGATCGGTGCGAGCCCGTGCACAAAGCCCATCACAATGATGGTTTTGGGCGAACGGCCAAACAGAACGAGAAACAGCGGGAAAGCCAGAACGATGGGTGCGGCGGCCAAGGCGCCGATCCAATCTTCCATCGCACGCCGCCACAGACTTGAGCGATAGAGCAAAGCGCCAATCGGCACGCCCACCAGAACAGCGGCGCAGCCCGCAATGATCATTTCAATCGCCGTATCGCGGCAGCGGGTGAGAATATTCTCTTCGACAATCACACGCTCGAAGGCGAGCAAAATATCGCTGGGCGGGGGAATGATATAGCGATTGACCACACCGCCGCGGATCAGCGCTTCAAAGACAAGCACGGATGCGGCGAGCGCAGCGACACCGAAAAGCTCCGGCGCGCGGCGGCGCAGAAACGTCTCAGCCATGCGCGGCCCGCCTGCTGGCTGCGCTTTCAGAATCCGCCATGCCGCGCGAGGCTTCTTCGCGCAGATCATTCCAGATCTCGGCCACATAATGACCAAAGGCATCCGAACCCACGACATCCGACGTGCGTGGACGCGGCAGATCTATATTGACGATGCGCTTCACGCGGCCCGGACGATAGGTCATCACCACAATGCGGTCCGACAGCTGCACAGCTTCCGTCAGATTATGCGTGATCAGCAAAGTCGTCTGATTGAGCTGCTGCTGGATCTGCGTGATCTTATCGCCCAACAGCAGACGCGTCTGCTCGTCGAGCGCGGCAAAGGGCTCGTCCATGAGCAGGATTTTGGGTTGCGACACAAGTGTGCGCGCAATCGAGACGCGCTGCTTCATGCCGCCCGACAATTGCGACGGGAAAGCTTTCTCGAAAGAGGCCAGCCCCACCATGTCGATGAAATGATGCGCGCGATCAATGCGCTCGGATTTCGCCACGCCCTGCAATTCGAGCGGAAAGGCGACATTGTCGATCACGGTGCGCCAGGGAAATGTCGATTCTTCCTGAAAGACCATGCCCACGGCAGGATGGGGCGCGCTGATGCGCTCATCACCAATCTTCACCGCCCCTTCGTAATCACCCAGCAGCCCGCCGATGATGTTGAAGAGTGTGGACTTGCCGCAACCCGATGGGCCGATGACGGAAACAAACTCGCCCTGTTTGACGCTGAACGAGACATGATCGACAGCGGTGACAATTTCTTGTCCGCGCCCAAAGCGCTTCACCACATCGTCAATGACGAGCGCAGCCTCGGCCGATTGATTCATGTTGGACGCCATTGGTTTCCATCCCGACGAGGACACCCGCACGCAGCCCGCCAAACGGCCGCGTGTCGGCTCATCCCCACAGCAGTGTCTTTGATTTTTCTACCCTCAGGACTAGCCGCAGATGGCCCGAGCCGTCAACCAAGGCCGGCGCTTATTGCGCGCCCTTGTCGAGGGTCTCCAGAGCGGCCGTCTGCATGGGGCGCAGCGCCGAGCCCGTGAAACGGTCCGTCGGCAGATCAGACGCCAAAGCCCCAAAGCTTGTCGGCATTTGCGCCACACCTGCCAGAGCCAGCGAGCGGCCTTCCGCTTTGACCGAGGCTTTCAGGCCCGGACGAATGCCCACATCTTGCGGCGTGACCGTGGTCGTCAGCGTCGCCGACTGCATCATCATCGCATAATTGGTGCGGTCCAAGCGCGCGGCATAGAGTTGCGTCTTTTTGGGCGCCAAGAGACGCGCGGGCAGAACGGTCGCAGGCGCCGAGGCGAGCGAGCCGCGTAAAGCGCCGCGCGTCTCGTCCAAGGCCGAGGCTTGCGTCGGCGCATAGGCCATAACGGCGGGAGCCGGTTCGACGCCTTGGCGGATAACGTTGGGCAGCGGGACGGGCGCAGCAGCTACAGCCACACCACCAAATGCGACAGGGCGCACGGGCGGCAGCGGCACGCTGGCCATGGCCACTTGTGCGGGAGCGGGCGCAGGCGCTTGTGCGACAACTGGCACCACAGGCATGGGCTTGCCGCCCATTTCAACCGGACGGCGTGGCGGGAGCACATCAATCGCCGCCACTTGAACCGGCGTGCCAATCGTTGTTTCGCCCTTCGGCAGATTGCGCTCGGCACGTGCGATAATGCCCTGCGCGCGGCGCTGGGCTGGCGTTTCAATTGCGCCGGCATCATCCTTGTCTTGCGTCGTCACACGCGCGACACGGGTGCGTGCGCGCGGCGTGATGATAGCGCCTGCATCTTCATCATCTTCGCCAATGCCGAAGAGACGCTCGAAGAAGCCACGGGATTTGCGCGGAATATCAGCACTTGCCACCTGGAATGACGAATCGCCGCGTGCTTCGATTTCTGCACGCGCATCGTCATAGCGGGCCATCGGCTGGCCATTGGTGGGAATATGCACGGTCTTGCCATCGGGGAAGATGCGGGCGAGTTCCTGATAGGACATGCGCGGCCAAGCGCGCACCGAGCCTACATCCAGATGCACAAAGGGCGTGCCCGATGTCGGATAATAGCCGACGCCGCCGCGCTGCAAGCGCATGGCGATTTCGCGCACTTTCGACATCGACACGTCGGTATAATGCATATCCATCGCGCGGCCGAGAATATGCTGGGAATGTTCAGCCACTGCACTCGAGCGGCGACGCAACATGGCATTGGTTTCTGGCGAACGATAGGCAGAGAGAATGTGAACAGGCTGGCGAGAACCTGTCTCGCGATAGGTTTCCCAGATCACGTCGAAAAGTTTCGGGTTCATTTTCGTCGGCGCGTCTGTGCGCCAGTCACGCAAGAACCAATTCAGTTTTTCAAGTGTCGCGCGATCATATTGCCCATCGACGCGGAAGGTCGCGGCAATGCTTTCGCCCGTATGCACATGATAGAGATAGATCGTGCGCGTATCGCCATTGGCAATGGCATTTTGTGTTTGCGCAGCAGGAAGAGCAGCCGCAAAGGCGAGGCCGAGGGCGCCAACCGTGAGATACTTGCGGAGGCGTCGGGAGGAGGCTTTGAACGTCACCAGGCACACTCTTCAACACGGGGGGCCGCACAGGCCAGACATGGTGAGCAGAGTGTTGCCGAAAAGGGTTAACCGGAGGTCAACAACGGGCCGCAGACGGGCAGAAAACGCCTAAACTGAGAGGCTTTTCTCAGGCCGAGAGGCCAAGCGCCGCGCGCACTTTTTGCGAATAGCCATAAATGTCTTCGCGCAGCTGCAATTTTCCGTGTTCATCGACGAAGGCCGAGAAATAGCCGATGTGAATTTGCAGCGGACGGGGCATTTTCACCATGCGCTCGCCACCACCTTTGAGGGCTTTCACGCGCTCTTCAGTCCAGCCTTCGCCCAGCACGATTTCTGCCAGAGCAAACGGCTGGTCGACGCGCACGCAGCCATGGCTGAACGCGCGCTTGCCATTGGCAAAGAGATTGCGCGTCGGCGTATCATGCAAATAGACAGCATGTTCATTCGGGAACATGAATTTGATCCAGCCCAAAGCATTACGCTCGCCCGGCGGTTGACGCACAGCCACGCCACCACCCTTTTGCGGAATCACTTCATATCCGAGCTTCTTCAGATAATCGGGATCTTCCTTCAGCTTGGGCAGCATTTCTTTTTTGATGATCGAAGGCGGCACATTCCAGTAGGGATTGACGATCAGGAATTGCATCGCGTTTGAAAAGATTGGCGTCGGCGTTTGCGGCTTGCCCACAATCACGCGCGCCTGATGAATGATCGTCTCGCCACGATAGACCCGCACCGTATAGTCGGGAATATTCACTTCAATGCGCTCTTCGCCCATATCGCGCGGCATCCAGCGCCAGCGTTCCATATTGGCGATAATCTCGTCTTCCAGTCGCTCCGGTTCACCATCCGACAAAGCGTCAATCGTGCGCGTGGTCAGCGTGCCGGAGGCCGGCAGGCCGTTCTGCTTTTGGAAATCAGCAACGGCGGCAGCGACCTTCGTGTCATAGACAAGTTCGTCATTGTCTTGCGTCGGCGTCAGACCAAAACGCGCGCGGATCAGCGGCACGCGATCATCACGCATGCCTGCTTTTAGCACTGGGCCTGCAGGAATACGCTTTTTCGCCTGCGCTATCGCGGGCGCGGCATGGCGCAATTCGGCAAGCTTGTCGCGCAAATGCTGATAGCCCGCATGTTGTGGATTGTAGGAGGCAAGCTTTGCGCCTGCATCAGCAGCAGATGACACTTCGCTCAAAGCGCGGGCCACATCAACCACGGCGGGCTTGGCCGTAATCTGTTTGGAAATGGTCAGCGGATCAACACGCACGCCGGAGGCTTGGCGCGCATAAGCCGCGATAGATTCCGAGAGCGCCACATCGGCCGCAGCAATGACTGCCGCATCCTTGCCCGACAAAGCGGGAATTGGTGTGGCGCGCAAATTCAAAGCATCGTCGCCAGCGCGCTCAAGCCGCGCAATGGCAGAGGAGGCTTTGTCATTCCACTTGGCATCGGCAATCCAGACCGGTGCATATTGGCGTGCTTCGTAGAAAGCCGCCAAAGCCTCACGGAATTTGCGTTGCTGCACCGTACCGCGCTCGGCCATGCGCGCATCAAGCACAGCCTTCAAGGCCGCTTGCTGCGCGCTCAGCGCAACATCAGGTGTTGGCGCAGGTGCTTGCGCCTGTGTTGGCGAAACTTCGGCAGGTCGATCAGAGGTCACCGGCGCTGTGGCGGCAGGAACATCTGCCTGCATGTCACGCGAAGCGCTATCGGGCGCATTGACCACGCGGAAAGATGGCGAGGCTTCTTGCGCGCAGGCAAAGCCATTGGCCAGCGCAAGCGCCAGACCGATTGCCGTTGCCGAAACTGCCTTACGCACGCTCATCCCATTCCCCAAAACACGTCAGCCTTCCCCAACACGCGCGGGGGAAGGCCTTGGTTCCATAGTCCATCGCAGCAAGAGGTTGCAATCATCCGATATCCCATTTCGGGGAAACCGTCAGGCTGCCACATCAGAGCGTGTTTCAACCGCCTCGTCGCCCTCATGCAGGCCAAGTTCTTTCAGCTTGCGGTAAAGCGTCGAGCGACCAATCCCCAAACGGCGTGCCATTTCTGACATTTGTCCGCGGTAATGGTTCAGAGCAAAACGGATGAGCTCCGCCTCGACCTCATCGAGCCGACGCGCATGGCCGCTGTCATCCAGCAATCGCAGGAGATGGGGATCGCGCACATCAAAGCGCTGATCAGCCATTGGTACGCGCAAAGGCGGAGCCATAGCCGGCACCGGCGGAACGCGCACATCATAGCCCGAAACACGCGCCGCAATTTGCGGGAATTCAGCAACGCCAAGCTCTTCACCCTCGCTCAGCACAACAGCGCGGAAAATGGCATTCTCCAATTGGCGGACATTGCCCGGCCAATCATAGGTGGCGAGCAGCTGCAAAGCCTCGGCAGACAGGCCGCGCACGGGCTTACCCTCTTCAGCCGAGAAACGTTGCGCGAAACGCTGGGCGAGTTCGGCAATGTCAGAGGGGCGCACGCGCAGAGGCGGAACGGTGATCGGGAAAACATTCAGCCGATAATAGAGATCTTCGCGGAACAGACCGGCTTTGACCTGCTCGATCAGATTTTGCGAGGTCGCCGAAATCAGACGCACATCGATCTTTTGCGGGCGCTTGCCTGCCGCTGATTCGATCTCGCCGTCCTGGATGACACGAAGAAGGCGCGCTTGAAGATCCAGCGACAGGCGGCCGACTTCATCAAGAAACAGCGTCCCGCCATGGGCTTCGCTGAATTTGCCCTGCGCGCGGTCCGAGCCGTTTTCCATGCCAAACAGAAGCGCTTCGGCCTCGCCTTCAGGCAAAGCAGCGCAATTGATCGACAGAAAAGGTTTGCCGCGCCGATCCGACGCGCCCTGGATGGCGCGGGCGAAAAGATGTTTGCCGACGCCGCTTTCGCCTTCGATCAACACCGGCAAGTGGGCACGTGCCGCGCGCTCACCAAGCCGGATGGCGCGGGTCATATCTTCACTGCGGGTGAAAATATGGCGGAAGCCGATGGCGCCCGCCTCATGGCGTGTCGCGCGGCGCACTTCATCCTGCAAAGCCGAGAAGCGAAGCACATTTTTGATCGAGACTTGCAGGCGCTCGCCGCCCACCGGCTTGACCACAAAGTCACCCGCTCCGGCGCGCATGGCGCTGGTGACGAGGCTCACCGAATTGGTCTGAACTTGCACGATGGCGGGCACACGCAAACCCGCCTCGCGCATGCGCGCCAGCAGGCCCATCCCGTCCATATCAGAGAGAACAATATCGAAAATCAGCAGCGCCACAGGCGCCTCACCCGCACTGGCGAGCCGCGCCAGCGCAGCCCCGCCCGTCTCCACGGCCTCGGTCTGGTAGCCAAACCGGCGCAGCATGGCCTCGAGCAGACGGCACTGCACGGGATCAGAATCAGCAATCAGAATCGTCGACGACATGGGGTCTCTCTGGGCGGAGCCGAAGCCCCACAAGACGCCAAGGTGAATGAACAGGGTAAACACGTGATTAACGGCTGTGCCGGAGCGGGACTTTGGGCACACGCCCCGGTTGATCGGGGACGCATAAGCCCCAATATGAGGCTCAAGAGACTTTTCACCCGACCCGGACAGATCATGACCTCCCCCGCCTCCGACCAAACCGCCCTCGGCGCCCTGCCCGAATGGAACCTCGCCGACCTCTACCCCGGCATGGACAGCGCCGAATATGCCAGCGACCTCGCACGCGCGGCGACAGATTGCGCGGCTTTTGCCGAAAAATGGCGCGGCAAACTTACGCAAGCCGCTGAAGCGGCAGATGCCAGCGCGCAGCTCTTCCAAGCGGTGCAGGATTATGAGGCGATCGAAGATCGGCTCGGTCGCATCATGTCTTATGCTGGGCTGATTTATTCCGGCGATACGACCGACCCGACGCGCGCCAAATTTTATGGCGATGCGCAAGAGCAGATCACCAATGCTTCATCCGATCTGCTGTTCTTTACACTCGAATTGAACCGCATTGATGATGCGCTTTTGGAAAAGGCGCTGAACACAGCACCGCTCTCGCATTATCGCCCATGGATTGAAGATGTGCGGCGCGAAAAGCCCTATCAGCTGGAAGACCGCATCGAACAGCTCTTCCATGAAAAGAGCGTCACGGGACGCGGGGCTTGGAACCGCCTCTTTGATGAAACCATTGCTTCGCTGCGCTTCAAGGTTGACGGCCAAGAGCTCTCATTGGAGCCGACCCTCAATTTGATGCAGGACAAAAAGCAGGAAACACGCAAAGCAGCTTCTGACGCATTGGCTGCGACACTCAAAGACAATCTGCGCTCTTTCGCACTCATCACCAATACGCTGAGCAAAGACAAAGAAATCTCCGACCGCTGGCGCGGCTTTCAAGATATCGCCGATTCACGCCATCTCTCGAACCGCGTCGAGCGGGAAGTCGTCGATGCGCTGGTGAGCGCAGTGCAAGATGCGCATCCGCGTCTGTCGCATCGCTATTACAAGCTGAAAGCCAAATGGTTTGGCGTGGAACAGCTCAA
The DNA here is from genome assembly GCA_947452455.1 of Beijerinckiaceae bacterium. Lineage (GTDB taxonomy): Bacteria > Pseudomonadota > Alphaproteobacteria > Rhizobiales > Beijerinckiaceae > Terripilifer. The sequence continues at coordinate 108,790 of CANGBX010000006.1, read as the reverse complement.
CCATTGGGATCGCAATGCGCCGCTCCCCAATGTGCCGACCAAAACTTATGGCTGGGATGAAGCGCGCGACACAGTGCTCAATGCCTATGGCGCCTTTGCGCCTAAAATGTCCGACATTGCACGCCGCTTCTTTGATGAACGCTGGATTGATGCGCCCGTGCGCCCCGGCAAAGCGCCCGGCGCTTTTGCCCATCCGACCGTGCCGTCCGCGCATCCCTATGTGCTGGTGAACTACCAAGGCAAACCGCGCGATGTGATGACACTTGCCCATGAACTGGGACATGGCGTGCACCAAGTGCTCGCGGCGCCCAATGGTGCTTTGATGGCGCAAACACCGCTGACACTCGCTGAAACAGCGTCTGTCTTTGGTGAAATGCTCACCTTCCGCGCTTTGCTCAAACAGACGAGCGAGACAGAAGAGCGCCGCGCCATGCTGGCCGCCAAAGTCGAGGACATGCTCAACACGGTCGTGCGCCAGATCGCTTTTTATTCTTTCGAGCGCAAAGTCCACACAGAGCGTCGCAATGGCGAACTCACCGCCGATAAGCTTTGCGAATTGTGGATGAGCGTGCAGGCCGATTCACTCGGCCCCGCGATCAAACTCGGGCCGGGCTATGAAACATTCTGGGCCTATATTCCCCATTTCGTGCATTCGCCGTTTTACGTCTACGCCTATGCTTTCGGCGATTGCCTCGTGAATTCGCTCTATGGCGTCTATCAAAATGCCGAAGCAGGCTTTGTGGAGAAATATTTCGCGCTGCTGTCGGCAGGCGGCACAAAACACCATTCCGAATTGCTCGCCCCCTTCGGGCTGGACGCCCGCGACCCCGGCTTCTGGCAAATCGGTCTCAAAATGATCGAAGGCCTGATCAGCGAATTGGAAGCGATGGAGGGGTAAAGCCCCTTCACCGGCAGTGGCATTTATGTTATACAGATTGTATAACGTGGAGATCGGCGATGAAGATTGAAGCCAAAAAAATCGGCAACTCAACGGGGTTTATCGTGCCGAGCGGCGTGGCCACGCGGATGGGCATCGATGTAGGGCAAGTTTTCTACCTCACGGAAAAGGCCGACGGCAGTCTGAACTTTTCGCCCTACGATCCCGATTTCGACGCAGCCATGAAGGCAGCCGACGAAATCATGGACGAATATCGCGATACCTTCGCGGTCCTTGCAAAATGAGGGAGCCTGTCTGGCTGACCCGCGAAATCGTCATTGCCGCGCATGAGCGGCAGTTAAAGCGATTTGGAGGCCCTCCCGGACTGCGTGATGAGGGTTTACTGGAATCTGCCCTCTCGCGCCCGCAGAATAAATTTGCTTACGGCGAAGACGACATGGCCGCCCTCGCGGCTGCCTACGCCTTCGGTTTGGCGCGCAACCATGCATTTGTCGACGGCAACAAAAGAATCTCGTTTTTGGCGATGATGCTATTTCTGCGCCGGAACGGCGTTGCCTTCGCACCAAAGCCTGCAGAGGCAACGAGCGTCATTATCGAAGTGGCGTCAGGCAATATCAGTGAAGAAGGTCTCACGCGCTGGCTGCGTGACAATTGGCCACCGGCGTGAAGGCCATCCGCCGCGGTGTTTCCAGCGTATAAAATCCCATGACCGAAGATACAGAACGCAATCGCTTTTCCGCCCGCGCGTCTCGCTATGCGCGGGTGAGCACACAAGTGGGTGGCGTGGCCGCGCGCATGGCGGGCGCGCGGCTTTTGGGCCTGCAAGATATTCCCGGCAGTGCGGTGGCTTTGCGTGCAGCGCTTGGTGGACTCAAAGGTCCGCTGATGAAAGTCGCGCAGATGATGGCGACGATCCCTGATCTGCTGCCGCCGGAATTTGCAGAAGAATTGCAAAAGCTGCAATCCGATGCCCCGCCCATGGGAGCCGCTTTCGTCAAGCGCCGCATGATGGCCGAGCTTGGCGCGGATTGGCGCAGCAAATTTGCTGAGTTTGATCTGCACCCCACAGCTGCCGCCTCACTCGGGCAAGTGCATCGCGCCACAGCACATGATGGCGAGCGCCTTGCCTGCAAGCTGCAATATCCTGATATGGCCTCGGCGGTTGAGGCAGATCTCAGCCAATTGCAGATGCTTTTTGCTTTACATCGCCAATTCAGCCCCGCCATCGACACGCAGGAAGCAGCGCGTGAAATTGGCGAGCGCGTGCGTGAAGAGCTTGACTACCAACGCGAAGCCAAACATGCGGTACTCTATGCGCTCATGTTGAAAGGCGCTGACAATGTGCGCGTGCCGCGCGTGCGCACAGATCTCTCGACAGGCCGCTTGCTCACTTTGCAATGGCTCGACGGGCGCAAGCTGCTCGATTTCAAACAAGCCGATCAAGAGGTCCGCAACCGCCTCGCTGTCGCCATGTTCCGCGCTTGGTGGCATCCGTTCAGCCAATATGGCGTGATCCATGGCGATCCGCATTTGGGCAATTACACTGTCTTTGAAGAGGGCGGCGAGGCTGCGGGCATCAACCTGCTCGATTACGGCTGCGTGCGTATTTTCCCCGTTCAATTCATCCAAGGCGTGGTGGAGCTCTATGAGGGCCTGCTTGCCCATGATGAGGCGCGCATCGTCCATGCCTATGAGCTTTGGGGCTTTAAGGGCCTGCGGCGCGATGTGATCGAGGTTTTGAACATTTGGGCCCGCTTTATCTACGGCCCCCTGCTCGAAGACCGGGTCCGCACCGTCGCCGATGGCATCCCCCCCGGCCAATATGGGCGGCGCGAGATGATGCAGGTGGTTCAGGAGCTGAAAGCCAAGGGTCCGGTCCGGATCCCGCAGGAATTCGTCTTTATGGATCGGGCGGCCATCGGGCTGGGGGCGGTCTTCCTCCATCTGGATGCCAAGCTCAATTTCTGCAGCCTTTTCAATGAGGCTTTCGGGGAGGCCGGGCGCTCGCCACAGGACATTGCGGCCCGCCAGACCCGGGCGCTGGCCGCCTCGGGCTTGAGCTGAGCCCTCTTGCGACAAAAAACCCACCTTTGCCCAAAGGCATCAGGCGCCAGTCTGATTGCCCCCAACCCGTCTTTAAGCTAATTCAAGGCCATTGGTGATCTTCTGCCCGTTCAAGGGCGTAAATCTGAAGAAGAGGGGAACATGGCTGACAATGACAGCTCCGCTGGCCATCCGGCGATGGATTATGCGGAACATGAAAAGACCTACGGGCTCTTTGTTGAAATGTTCAAATGGGGCACGGTTTTCTGTGTCGGTATCGTCATCTTTATGGCTGTGACCCTTCTCTAAGGATCGGTCTTTCCAAACAAAGAGGCGAGCCAAGTGCTCGCCTTTCTGTTTCTAGGCCCCACGTTTTTCGGAGCCCCTATGCGCGTCGCCATACCTGCAGAAATCTCAAACGCCGAAACGAGGGTGGCTGCCACACCCGAGACGGTGAAGAAACTCGTGGCCCTAGGCGCGAGCGTTACCGTGCAAGCGGATGCGGGCCGCACCTCCGGCATCACCAATGCGGATTATGAAGCGGCCGGTGCCACTATCGCTGCCGATGCGGCCGCCACTTGCAAAGATGCTGATCTCATCTTGAAAGTGCGCCGTCCCGAGACGTCAGAACTCGCCCATTACAAGCGCGGCGCTTCTGTCATCGCGACCATGGACCCTTACGGTCAGGACGCCGCGCTGAACGCTATGGCGCAAGCCGGCGTAAATGGCTTTGCCATGGAATTCATGCCGCGCATCACACGCGCGCAAGTCATGGACGTGCTCTCGTCGCAGGCCAATCTCGCGGGCTATCGCGCTGTCATTGATGGCGCTGCCGAATATGGCCGCGCTTTGCCGATGATGATGACGGCAGCGGGCACTGTGCCAGCCGCGCGCATTTTCATCATGGGTGTCGGCGTTGCAGGCTTGCAAGCCATTGCCACCGCGCGCCGCTTGGGCGCGATTGTCACCGCAACCGACGTGCGCCCTGCCACCAAAGAACAAGTGGAATCGCTTGGTGCAAAATTCATCGCCGTTGAGGATGATGAATTCAAACAGGCTGAAACATCCGGTGGCTATGCCAAAGAAATGTCGGATGGCTACAAGGCCAAGCAGGCAGCACTCGTGGCCTCGCATATTGCCAAGCAGGACATTGTCATCACGACCGCTTTGATCCCCGGTCGCCCCGCGCCGAAACTGCTCACAGCCGACATGGTGCATTCGATGCGCGCCGGTTCGGTGATTATCGATCTCGCGGTCGAGCGCGGCGGCAATTGCGAACTCGCCAAGGCTGGTGAAACCGTCATCACTGACAATGGCGTGCATATTGTCGGCAATCTCAATGTGCCGGGCCGTTTGGCTGCGACCGCTTCCAGCCTTTACGCCAAAAACCTTCTCGCCTTCGTGGAAACGATGGTCGACAAGGAGACCAAAAGCCTTTCACCGAAATGGGATGACGAGCTGGTGAAAGCCACGCTGCTGACGCGCGATGGCGCCGTTGTTCATCCCAATTTCCTGCCCAAGCCGTGATGAGACAGGTGACCCATGGCTAACGATACACCCATTCAAATTCTCGATAAGGCCAATGCGGCGGCGAAACTCGCGCGCGAAGCGGCTGATATGTTGCAACATTCCGCTGACCAATTGGGCGAAGCCGCAGCTGGCGCTGCTTATGCAGCTTCCGGTGGCGCGATTGATCCCTTCGTCTTCCGCCTCGCGATTTTCGCGCTGGCGATTTTCGTCGGCTATTATGTCGTCTGGTCGGTGACGCCCGCGCTGCATACGCCGCTCATGTCCGTCACCAATGCCATCTCCTCCGTCATCGTCGTCGGCGCTTTGCTGTCGGTGGGTGTGGATGCGGCGGGCGGCAATGATGATGGCGCCATCTACGCCAAGATCTTCGGCTTCATCGCCCTCGTTCTGGCTTGCGTGAATATTTTCGGCGGCTTCCTCGTCACCGAACGCATGCTCGCCATGTACAAGAAGAAGGGCTGATCCCATGAACGCGAATATCGCAGCCCTTCTCTATCTCGTTTGCGGCGTCCTCTTCATTCTGTCGCTGCGCGGCCTCTCTTCACCCGCGACTTCACGCCAAGGCAATGTCTACGGCATGGTCGGCATGGCGATCGCCATTGTTACAACCCTGCTCTACCGCATGCCGGTTGGCCTTTCCTCTTGGGCGCTTGTCATTGCAGGCATTGCCATTGGTGGCGGCATTGGCGCTTGGCGTGCACGCACGGTGCAAATGACCGCTATGCCGCAGCTTGTGGCTTTCTTCCATGCGCTCGTCGGCCTTGCCGCTGTGCTCGTGGCAGCGGGCGCGCTTTATGCGCCGCAAGCTTTCGGCATTGGCATCAAAGGCTCCATCCATGGTGCAAGCTTGGTTGAAATGTCGATTGGTGCAGCCATTGGCGCCATCACTTTCACCGGCTCGATCATCGCCTTTTTGAAACTCGATGGCCGCATGTCGGGTAAGCCGATCCTGCTGCCGAGCCGCCATCTCATCAATATTGCGCTGGGCGCAGGTTTGATCGTGCTCATCGGCATGTTCTGCGTCACAGAAAGCCACATGTTCTTCTGGGCGATTTGCGCAGTATCGCTGGCACTGGGCGTTTTGCTCATCGTGCCGATTGGCGGCGCTGATATGCCGGTCGTTGTGTCGATGCTCAATTCCTATTCGGGTTGGGCAGCAGCAGGCATTGGCTTCACGCTTGGCAATCTCGCGCTCATCATCACCGGCGCGCTGGTGGGCTCATCGGGCGCGATCCTGTCCTACATTATGTGTAAGGGCATGAACCGCTCCTTCTTCTCCGTTATTCTCGGCGGCTTTGGCGGCGAGACGGCGACGGCTGCAGCAGGCGCCGTTGAGACGCGCCCTGTGAAACAGGGTTCTGCGGAAGATGCCGCCTACATCATGAAAAATGCGGGCAAGGTCATCATCGTGCCGGGTTACGGCATGGCCGTGGCGCAAGCCCAGCACACGTTGCGCGAAATGGCCGACATGCTGAAGAAAGAAGGCGTGGAAGTTTCCTACGCCATTCATCCGGTGGCGGGGCGTATGCCGGGCCACATGAACGTGCTGCTCGCAGAAGCCAATGTGCCTTATGACGAAGTCTTCGAGCTCGAGGATATCAATTCGGAATTCGGTCGCGCTGACGTTGCCTTTGTGATTGGCGCCAATGACGTGACCAATCCCGCGGCCAAGACCGATCCGACATCGGCCATTTACGGCATGCCGATTCTCGATGTCGAAAAGGCCAAGACGGTTCTGTTCATCAAGCGCGGCATGGGCTCGGGCTATGCGGGCGTCGAGAACGAACTCTTCTTCAAAGACAATACGATGATGCTTTTTGGCGATGCCAAAAAAGTCGTCGATGAGATTGTCAAAGCGCTCGGACATTAATTCTTCAAAAGCCCGCCTCTGGCGGGCTTTTTTATCACCTGCGCTACTACGCTTTCATAATTGAAACAGCCTGTATCACCACGCAGGCTTGGGGCGCTTGCGCCAATATTGGCCGGGCGCCAGCTCCGTGCGCCGCGCGTAGCGGGCAAAAATCCGCCCGCGGATATAGCCGGCAATGCGCTGGGGCAAGGCCGGGGGTGCCGCAGCTGCCTCAACCGGCTTGTCACGCATCTGCGCAAGCGGCGCCAGCTTCTCTCTTTGCAAAGGCTTGCGCCCCCGGCGCGGACAACGCGCCTCTTCTTCCTCCAAAAGGCGCTTGATGTGATCTTCCTCATCCAGGGCCTGCAAAACGCGGCGCTCGGGAGTTTGGCTTGCAGCTTGTGTGGCTGTCCCCTTCGCGCTCTCCGGCTCAACCGCGCGCGCAAAGAGCGCATCTGCTACGCGACGTGCATCTGACGGACGGGGCTGTGGAATCTCGGGCCATACAGATGTTGGCATGCTCTCTTGCGGCGCTGCTTCAGCCACATCTTGCAGCGGCTTTCCCACGCCAGACCCTTTGCGGCCGGCATGTCGCCTTTCGACCGAGAATGGTTTGATGATTTTCTTCATGCACAAGCTTGAACACAAAGAGCGACAGCAAGCAACGCTGCGCAGCTGCGACGATTGCCGCATGCCGGTCCAACAAAAATGTCAGATCGTTGAAAAATTGGCTCGTAAAACAAGCGGCGCATGATGCGCCGCTTGTTTTGTGTCTGGCTCAATTGGCCAGTGAATTGGCGTCTTCACTCTCGTCGGAACCCTCGCCCAGCGAGATCGCATCCGAGGAGAAGAGATAGCCCGAGCCGCGCACGGAGCGCAGATTCACTTCATAACCCGCATCACGCAATTTCTTGCGCAAACGGCTGACCGAAATATCCAGAGCGCGACTGACTTCGACCGAGCGCACGCCGATCACTTTGGCGAGCTCTGCACGATCGACCACACGACCGGCGCGCGAGGTGAACATGCGCAGCAGTTTGAATTCCATGGCAGTGATCGGCACATTTTTATTGCCGCTCGCCGGAATAATGGCGCGCAAAGCCTGATCGACCTTGATCTCGCCAAAGGCCCAGATTGTTTCATTGGGTGAAGACACAATCGACTGCGAGGCCATCATGCGGCGCATGCGCAGCAGCAATTCGCGCAATTCAATCGGCTTGGTCATATAATCATGCGCGCCCTTTTCGAGCGAGATGACGCGGTCCAGAGCCTGGCTGCGCGCGGAAATGACCATGCAGGGGATTTTCTGGTTCACAATCTCGGGCAAGAGGTCGATACCATCGCCATCTTCCAGACCGAGATCGAGCAGCACGATTTGCGGCTTCAACAGGTTCACGGCACGGCGGCCCGCGCTGACCGTGTCAGCCTCGAAAACCTTCATGCCATTATTGGAAAGATAAACCGAGATCATCTGGCGGACGGGCTCAGAATCTTCGATCAAGACCACTCGCGCCGGAGCGGCGCCCGCATTTTGTCCGGTCATCACACCATTCCACGGTTGCGAGCAAGTCAGGCACGGGAAAGGCCAAGCGCTCGTTACAAATCAACTTATATCGCGAAAAGCGAAACAATTTCTGATACAAATCTCTTAGATGTCCTTTATCTACATGTGAACACTAGGTTTCTTGTAATTTTCTGGTCAAGCTTTAGCTCTTTGACCGTCGTGACAGCTCTTTCAGCAGCGCTGATTTACCCGCCGATTCGGCGGGTAAATGACATTACTCTCATGCGCCCAAATTCGGCAATACAGACCAAAATACACCATGGGCGTAACTTAATCGGTCAATTTCAATATTGATTACATTTAAACTAAACGCCTGAAATGTTTTTATAAACACAGGCAATATTGTAATGCGTTCGAAAAATCGGTGGCGGAGGCTTCCTGCGCTGATTTTAGCCGGGGGGATGGTTCTTGCAGCCCTCGGCGCGCTCAGCACTGCTTATGCCATTTGGTCGAGCCGCACGGTCGTGCTCCGGGAATGGCAAAACCGGCTCACCGCAGCAACCCATATTCTCACAGCACATGCCTTCCAAACTCTGGATGGCGCCGATATTATGCTGCGTGGTGTCCGCGACAAACTAGAGGAAGCTCAACTGGCGTTTGAGCCGGATTTTCGCGCGACTGTTTCGACATTTCGCGTTCATGAAATGTTGCGTGAATCCATAATCGGCCTGCCACAAGTGAGTGGCATCATCATCCTTGATAATGACGGCAATATTCTCAACCACACGCGCCAATTTCCGCCACAGCAAATCAATCTCGCTGAACGGGATTACTTTCAGGCTTTTGCCGAAAATCCCTATCTGGAATTTTTTATCAGCCGTGTGAACATCAATCATTTCACGCAAGAACCTTTTTTCTACGTGGCACGCCCCATCAGGTCGGCGTCAGGTGAAAGACTTGGCTTGATGATGGCGGGCCTGCCCTCTGCCTTCTTCTCATCTTTTTACCAAGCCGCTATTTTGGGTAACTTGGACATTTCGCTCATCCGACGCGATGGCGTGGTCTTATCTCACGGCACAAATGTCGATGATCTGTCGAATGGCAATCGCCAAATTTCACCTGACATCCTGCGCCGTTTCGCGAGCGCAGAAAGCGGCCTTCACTTTATCGGTGGCTTAAACATACGCGCATCTTTCGATGAAATGCTGTTCTTTCAACACAGCCCCGTCTTGCCCATCGGCATGAGCGTGTCGGTTTCACGCGATCATATTTTCGAGGCGTGGAAACAACAAGCGATGAATTTTGCGCTTCTGGGTGGCGGCATGTCTTCTTTGCTGATCATTCTCACTTTGGTTTTATGGCGCCTTGTCAAACAGCTTTATCAAGCGCGCAATGCTGCTTTGACTGCGACTGAAGCAAAGACCCGTTTCATCACCATAATCAGCCATGAATTGCGCACACCGATGAATGCCATTGTCGGCGGTGCACATCAATTGCGCTCAGCCGAACTCAAACCAGACGACCAACATTTTTTACAGATCGTTTCCTCTTCCGCACAGCAGCTCAACATTCTGCTCAATGATATTCTGGATTTCAGCCATTTTAACGAACGGCAATTTCGCATTGAATTAGGGCCTTTTAATCCGCGTTTATTGGCGCAAAATGTGATGGATATGGCACGTGTCCTTGCGCCGCACACCAAGCTGGAACTGATCGCGCAAGTGGACTCATCCGTTCCGGACTTGATCTTAGGGGATGCCAACCGGATCAAGCAGATCATCCTCAATTTGTTGGTCAATGCGATCAAATATACACGCAAAGGCAAGGTTGAACTCTGCGTATCTTATATTCGTACCGACTGTCCTCTGCTTATTCTGCAAGTGATCGATACGGGACCCGGCATTTCGAAAGAAGATCAGGTGCGTATTTTTGAACCATTTGAGCGCACGGCCTGGGCCAAGCATATGCCCGGCACCGGCCTTGGCCTGACCATTTGCAAAAAACTCACTGAAGCCATGTCAGGCGCCATCAATCTGCATAGCAAAGTCGGACACGGGACGCATTTCACTGTCGAGATTCCGGCCCCCGAGCCGCAAAAAATTGTCGACAGACGTGAGCCGGTCTCTGCTATTCCATCGACGCTTGTACCCTCACTTCGCATTCTTGTGGCTGAAGATGTCGCGCCTAGCCGGATGCTTCTGACGCTCATGCTTGAGAAGATGGGCCATCAGGTGACGGCTGTTGAAAATGGTTTGGAGGCGTTTCTGATCGCCAACGAGAAGCCATTCGATCTTATTCTGATGGATCTGCAAATGCCCGAGATGGATGGCATGACAGCGACACGGCGCATCCGCACGCAACGCGGTCTCAATCACGCCACGCATATCTGGGCTGTCTCTGCCCATGTCGATGTGACTTCACAGCTTGAGCTGAAAGAGGCCGGCTTTAATGATGCTTTGCTGAAGCCGGTCAATCCGGAACGATTGAGCTTCGTGCTCGCGGCACTCAGCGCGCAGTCATAATCAATCTTTTGCCAATGCGGGATCGGCAGCCGTCTCGCTCACCACATCCAGAAAATAAATCGTCGCGAGATAAGTGCAGGTGGCCGCCAAATGCGACAGCAAGAACAGGCCCGTTGCGCCCAGCAGATCATCTGTTTGGAATAGCGCCGCCACGAAGCGCACCCAGACCACGCCATTGACGAGCAGAAAGCAGGCAAGACCCAAATACATGCGACGCTGCAAATCACCCAGCAAAGCGCACACGCCTCCGGCACAGGCGAAGGCCAGTCCGGTGAACAAATATGAGGTCATGAGTAGGCCCGGTTCGTCTGCGATGCGCGAACCGACAATATCCCGCATCTTACGTATCGCTTTGCGTTACGTAAGCGGTAAATTGCGTTGAAAATCGAGTTTTCCTAGATATTTGAAAGACTTGAATGAGGCAGGCGCGGCCCGCCTGCCTGACTTCAGGCTTTATAATTCCTTGCCAATCGCGCGATCGAGCGACCATGGTCCGCCACCGCGCAAAGCAATGGCAAACAGCATCAACCCCCACAGCAGCACATATTCATAGCCGCGCGAGAGCCAGCCAAAGCCATTGCCCCAGTAGATGTAAAACGTCAGCACCGCCATTTCGATGGCCGCTGCAGCGGCAAAGAAACGCGTGGCAAGCCCGACTGCAATGCACAGGCCGCCAATGAATTCCGTCACCATGAGAAGGAAAGTAAGTTCTGCGCCAATGACTGCCGCCTCCGGCATTTTCACCAGCAATTGCGCCGGACCTCCAGTGCGGCCGATCTTGCCATAGCCATGCACCGCCAGAATAAGCCCGACACCCACGCGCAGGATCGGCCATGACAGTGGAATCATGCGCGCATAAAAGCGCTGCAATGCTGGAAAAAACAGGCGCGGCTCATTCTGCGGTGTTTCATCTGTGCTCGACATGATTCCCCCCTCGCGGATGTGTTGGCCATCCGTCTTATGGGGAGACTAGCGCAAAGAATAAAAGCGGCAAGCGCGCCTGCGCGCTAAACCATGCTCACATGTTCAGGGGCCAGAGCGGCCTCGCGCAAAAGCCTGTCTTTCAGTTCGGAAAAACGTGCCGTCTCGCCCAAACGGGCAGCATCTTCCAAATCTTGCGCCATCTGCGCCAATCGCTTGAAGCCGAAACTGGCCGCACTGCCTTTGATGGCATGTGCTGCTTTGCGCAAACGATCCGCATCGCCCCCCTCATGGCTCAGTGCCTGCGCGCGCTGCTGCAAATCTTTCAAAAAGACATGCAAAGCCTGCGTGAGATGCTGAGGCCCAAGATCCTCGGCCACTTGTTGCAAGAATTGGCGATCAAGGGCTGGCACATCATCAATGGACTGAGACACAGAGCTCTCCTGAGAAATCGGATCAAGCACGCGCCTCAGACAATCCTCAATGGAGGTTAAAAGGCCGCGCGCCGTAATGGGCTTGGTGGCAAAAGCATTCATGCCGGCTGCAAATGCTGCTTCGCGATCCTCCGCAAAAGCGCTTGCCGTCAATGCAATGATCGGGGTTTTTTGGCGCGGCCCATCCAGCGCGCGAATGGCGCGGGCAGCGCCCAGCCCATCCAGTTCGGGCATCATCACATCCATCAGAATGACATCAAAGTTCTGCGCACGCGCATGTTCCAAAGCTTCGCGGCCATCATTTCCGGTTGTCACCTGCGCACCCATATTTTCAAGCATGCGGCGCAAGGCAAATTGGATGGTGGCATTATCTTCAGCCAAGAGCACTTGCAGGCCATCAAGCTTGCCAGCCAGCGGCGAGACAGAAGCAACCGCCCCAACTTGATCAGATGTTCTGACAGACTGGCTCAAAGTCTCGCGCATATCATCGAGGAAGATCGGCTTTTGCACGAGCCCCGCGCAAGACAATTCATTGGCATGCTCATAAGCCAGAAAATCTTGGCGCGTGCACAGCAAGAAGACATCCCAATCCAATCCACCCAGACTTTGCACAGCGTTTGGCACGAGTGACAATTCTGTCAGAAGAATGCGCCGCCCGGCACTTGCTGCCCTCAACCAAGCCTGCGCGCCTTCATAGGTCGCAAAGGCAGCGACATCAGAATAAGCCAGCGACACTTGGCGCGCGATGAGCCCGCGCTCGAATGCATCAGGACTGGCAATTGCAATGGCGGCTTGTTCGCGCAAGATCGGTGTGGGCTCCACAAAATCTTTGAGCGGAATCTCGAAGTAGAAAGTGCTTCCTTTGCCCAATTCGCTGCGCACGCCAATGGTGCCACCCATGCGGGTGATCAACTTGCGGCTGATCGCAAGGCCAAGACCTGTGCCACCAAAGCGGCGTGAAATAGAAGAATCAATCTGCGAAAAGTCACGGAACAAATCGCGCAGATTCTCATTCGCAATACCAATGCCGGTATCTTCGATGCTGATGAGCAGCCGATCATCCGCGCCGTCCCGCAGGCGCGTGACATTCAGAAGAACATGACCGCTCGGCGTGAATTTAATCGCATTGCCGATCAGATTGAGCAGAACCTGACGGAGACGGCTCGGATCACCCGTGATCTCGCGCGGCACATCAGGCGCTATCGCGCAACCGAGAACCAGATCTTTTTCAGTCGCCTTATTGCCCAGAATATCCAGCGCGCCGAGCAATTCACGGAAGAGATCAAAACGGATGGTTTCAAGACTGATCTGATCAGCATCAAGCTTGGTCACATCGAGCACATCGCTCAACAGAGTCAGCAAATGCTCTGCCAATTCACGCGTGATTTCGACATAGCGGCTCTGCATATGATCAAGCGGTGTCGTCGCGATCAGATCAGCCATGCTCACAATGCCCGCAACGGGGGTACGGATTTCATGACTCATCGTTGCCAGAAATGCCGTGCGTATGCGACTGGCGGATTCCGCACTGTCGCGCGCTTCCAAAAGCAGGTCCTGACCACGGCGCCGATCGGTAATATCGCTTAATGTTTTGACAAAGCCGCCATCAGCCAGCGGCGAGGTGCGCACTTCCAGAATACGATCCGGCCCATATTCAATTTCCAAACGCGGCTGTAGTGCCCCGCCAAGTTTTTCCTCAAACGCCAAAAGCGGCAGATTGGCATATAAGATCGGCACAGACAGTTTGGACGATTCAAGACCCAAGAGATCGAGCGCATGATCATTGATGGTCAGAACGCGGCCTTGCGCATCTGTCATCAAAATACCTTCCTGCATATTGGCAAGCGTTGAGGCCAGCGTCTGCGCCTTATCATCCAGCCGCTCACGCAAACTATTGAGGCGGTATTTTTCGGATGTGCCAAGCCCCATAATGATCAAGAGCGCGCCGTCCATCAGCAGCATCAAGCGCGCCAGGACAAATTTTGATTGCTCGAAATCTGCCAAAATTTCTTCGCGACCCAATGCAACGGTCACGAAAAGAGGATATTCTGAAATCTTGCGAAAACTGATGATGCGTGAGACACCATCAACCACGCTCACCGTTTCATAATTGCCACTTACAACACCATCATTGACACGCTCGACACTTAGCGAGGGAAGCATGCGGCCCAAAACATCGCCGCCCATGCCGCTGCGTGCGCGCACAACGCCATCTGTCCCCCAAACGGTAATCGCGCCAGATTTTCCGACATCCACGGATTCATACAAACGCGACAAGAGGCGCGGATCGACAGAGGCCACCAGCACGCCACCAAAATGACCGTTGGCATCGCGCAATTTGCGCGTGAATTGCACTGTCCAGACTTTGCTGGCGCGCCCCAGCACAGGCTTGGAGATGAACAGTTCGTCTTTCGGATTATCAACGTGATAGCGAAAATGTTCGCGATCACTCAAATCAATCGACGTGCTGGTCTGGAAATTAGATGCGCGCATCCATCCATCAGCACCGATGACGGCAACTTGGATAGCAAGATCATTGGGAAAATAATCGCGCGCCATCAGTTTCTCGATATTAAACTGACGTGGATCACGCTCATATTCTGCGCGCGCGACCAGCAAAGCCTGATCGACACTGCGAATGGCGCGGACCGTATGCTGCTCGAAGGCGGTGGCTAGATTGCTCGCATTGTGATTGGCGGTTTCAATTTCTTTGCGCTCTTGCCGATCCAGATAAATGGCCACCGACACATTGCCGACGATCAACGCCGCCAAACCAAGCAGGGTTGTCGTCTGACGGGCCGCAGCCAACAGCCGCCGGAACGAAAAGGTGCCGGTGCGACCATCCGATTGGTCAATATGGCGATTCAATTCCGGAGCACTCCGTTGGCGCAGGGACGGCTCAATCCGAGCTCAATCTTGGATTTGTGTCGTAAGGGCAGCGATAAGTGACGTAAAGCTTAACATTTGTTGCTTTGTCTGGGCAAGTCGGTACTTTTTGACTAGGATCTAGCCAATCCCCTCAAAAATAAGAATTTTTCCAGAGATAACCCCGCCCTGGGGGCCGCCGCCGCCATCTGTGGCCAAAGGGCCCTGCCTTTTGGCCGGGCTCGAAGCCCCGGCTCACCTGATGGTCCCATTGCGGGGCAAACGAATCTTGGCTTAATCTCATCCCCGAACTTTGGCCCCACTAAGAGGGCCGAAGCGGGAGGATAAAAAAATGCGCCCTAGCACCAAGGCCCTTGCAGCGGCCTTTCTCACCTATGGTCTGATGACCAGCCTGCCTGCCTATGCGCAGCAAGCCAAAGCACCTGCCAAACAATCCATCAAAATCGACAAGGATGATATTGGCGGCACCGTCACCGGCCCCAATGGGCCCGAAGCTGGTGTCTGGGTCGTTGCGGAAACGCGCGACCAGCCTGTGCGCTACATCAAAATCGTCGTCACCGATGATCAGGGCCGCTTCGTTGTGCCCGATCTTCCAAAGGGCACATATGATGTCTGGGCGCGCGGCTATGGCTTGGTCGATTCCGACAAGCAGAAGGTCGAGCCGGGCAAGCTGATTTCGATCACCGCGAAAGTCGCGCCGGATGAAAAATCCGCCGCGCATTATTACCCGGCGATCTATTGGTATTCGATGATGAAGATTCCGGGCACCGATCAATTCGGCGGCAAGAGCGAAATTCCGGACAAGATCAAGCAGACCGACTGGCTCAATCTGATGAAGAACAACGGTTGCGTGGGCTGCCACCAGCTCGGCCAGCTCTCCACCCGCACCGTGCCGGAAGCTTTCGGCAAGTTTGATTCAGGTGCTGACGCTTGGGCACGCCGCACGCAGGCAGGCCAAGCGGGCGAAAGCATGACCAATATTCTCGCCGGTGAATTGGGTGGTGCCGGTTATAAATATCTTGGCGACTGGACTGACCGTGTTGCCAAGGGCGAATTGCCCAAGGCCAAGCCGCAGCGCCCGCAGGGTGAAGAGCGCAACATTGTTGTGACCTTGCGTGATTGGTATTCCGACAAGAAATATCTGCACGATCTGATTTCAACCGATCGTCGCAAGCCCACCGTCAATGGTAATGGCCCGCTTTATGGTTCGCCGGAATATTCCTCTGACCTCATCCCGATCATGGATGTAAAGAAGAATGATTTCACCACCGTAAAAATGACCTATGAGGAAGGCACGCCGGAAGCGCTCGGGCCTGGTCATGCGGCGGCTAAGGAAGCGCTGCAGCCCTCAGCCTATTGGGGCAATGAAAAAATCTGGGACACGCATGCCAATAATCATAACGGCATGATGGACCAAGATGGCCGCGCATGGTTTGCCGCCACGGGCTTCAAGCCGGCCAATCCGGACTTCTGCAAGAAGGGCTCCGATCATCCTTCGGCAAAAGTCTTCCCGCTCGACAGTTCAGCACGTCGCATCGCGATGTATGACCCGAAGACCAAGACTTACACGCCCTATCAGACATGCTTCCAGACGCATCATCTGAACTTCGGCTATGACAAGGACAATACGGTCTGGGGTTCGGGCGGCGGCCAAGTGCTCGGCTGGCTCAACACACGCGTGCTCTTGCAAACGGGTGACGTGAAGAAAGCCCAAGGCTGGACTCCGCTGATCCTCGACACCAATGGCAATGGCAAGCGTGACGCCTATGTCGAACCCAACCAGCCGGTTGATCCGACCAAGGACAAGCGCATCATCGCCAGCTTCTATGCGGTTATGCCGCATACAGATGGTTCGGTCTGGGGCACTTTGCGCTCCAATCCGGGTGCCGTTGTGCGCGTTGTGCCGGGTGCCAATCCGTCGGAAACCGCACTCGCTGAAATCTACAATGTCCCCGCACCGGGCTTTGGCCCGCGCGGTGGCGACATCGACAAGAATGGTGTGGTCTGGACATCGCTGGCTTCCGGCCATCTCGGCTCATTTGATCGCCGCAAGTGCAAAGGCCCGCTCAATGGCCCGAATGCAACCGGCAATCATTGCCCCGAAGGCTGGAGCTTCTACAAATATCCCGGCCCCGGCTTTGAAGGTGTCGGCGATAACAGCGCCGAGTCGAGCTATTACACATGGGTTGACCAGCACAACACCTTCGGCCTCGGCGATAATGTTCCGGTCTCGACCGGCAATCTCAATGACGGCCTGATTGCCATGAAGAAAGATGGCAAAATGGTTGTGCTGCGCGTGCCCTATCCGATGGGCTTCTACGCCAAGGGCCTTGATGGCCGCATTGACGATCCGAAAGCCGGCTGGAAAGGCCGCGGCATCTGGGCAGCCAATGGCGACCGCACACCGTGGCTGATCGAAGGCGGCAAGGGCTCACGCCCGCTCGCAGCCCACTTCCAGTTGCGACCCAATCCGCTCGCGCATTGATTCGCTCAAAAATAAAAACCGGAAGCCCCCGTCCTTGCACGGGGGCTTTCTTTTTGTGCCTGTGCCGCAGCGGCATTTTACATGCCCATTTTCGGCAGTTTGATTTATCAAAGACTTAGCAAGTGACGCGTTTCGGAAAAAGACAATCGTAAGTACACTCGTCATTAGAAAAGTAACTTCTGAGTTGTAGTCTTCTCCTGTTTTTAAAAATGTCTTTTGCCTTGCGGCGACAGGAGTTGTTATGAATCTGACCATTGCGCGCGCGCTTAATTCTTTCGGCCTGGCCGTTGTGGTCGGCTGCCTGATTATTGCGACGGCCGCCACTTATTCCTTGCAGCAATTGCGGGTGGGCGGCGCAGCCTACAGTAATATGATCGCGGGCAAGGATCTGGTTGCCGATGTTTTGCCGCCCCCTCTTTATGTGATCGAAGCCTATCTGAACGCCACGATCATTGCGGATGAAAAAATTCCGCTCGCAGAAGCCAAGGCGCGCTTTGCACCACTCAAAAAAGATTTTGAAGAACGCCGTGCCTATTGGGCCAAGAGCGATCTGCCATTCTATTTGAAATCAGAACTGAGTGCTTCTTCCGCTGCGGCAGAAAAATTCTGGGCATTGCTGGATGAAAAATATCTGCCTGCCGTTGCCGCAGGCGATACCAAAGTGATCAAGAAATTGGGCGAAGAATTGACCGCGCTCTACAGCGAGCACCGCCGCGCAGTCGACGCACTTGTTTTAGACGCCAACAAATTCCTGGCCACTGCAGAATCCGAGGCACAAGAAGCCGGAAATGTCTGGCAGATGCTGCTTCTGTCAACAGCTGCCATGGTTCTGCTGTGCGTCTGCTTCGGTGTCTATATGATCCGCAAGAAAGTGGTGCAGCCTCTGCTCGCCATTGCCGATTATATGACGCGCCTTTCCAAGGGCACTTATGAAGAAGATGTGCCCTTCGTTGGCCGTCACGATGAAATCGGTGACATGGCACATGCCGTTGCCGTCTTCCGCACCTCTGCCATCGAGCGCCAGCAGGCCCGCCTGCGCGAAGAACAAACCCGCGACGAGGCCGAAGCCATGCGTCAACAGCGCGAGGCTCTGGAACGTGAAGCCGATCTCAAGCGCCAGCGCGTGCTGGAAGCTCTTGCCATGGGGCTCGAACATATTGCGCGTGGCGATCTCGCCTTCCGTCTGGATGAGCCGCTCGCTGCAGAATATGAAAAACTCCGCACCGACTTTAATGCTTCCATTGCCTCTCTCTCCACCACGCTGAAGTCGATCTCTCAGGCAACGGAAGCCGTTCATAGTGGCGCGCGGGATATCACCACGGCTGCTGATGATCTGGCACGCCGCACGGAACAACAAGCCGCCGCACTGGAAGAAACCTCAGCCGCCCTCAACGGCATTGTCGATGCGGTTCGCCGCACGTCGGAAATGTCGGAGAAGGCACGCAATGCCGTCACCGCCGCCAAGACGGAAGCCGATGGATCGGATTCCATCGTGCGCGATGCGATCAAGGCTATGGATACGATTGAACAATCATCGCGTCAGATTGGTGAGATCATCACCATGATCGACGAGATTGCTTTCCAGACCAATCTGCTTGCACTCAACGCCGGTGTGGAAGCCGCACGCGCAGGTGAAGCAGGACGTGGCTTTGCGATTGTCGCGCAAGAAGTGCGCGGCCTTGCCCAACGCTCGACCGAAGCAGCGAAAGCTATCAAGGGCCTGATCTCAACCTCGTCTGCACAGATTGAATCAGGTGTCGGCCTTGTGCGGCACACGGGGGAAGCTTTCACCTCCATCGGCCACCATGTGGTGCGTGTGACGGAACTGGTCGAAGCCATCGCGACCTCTGCTCATGATCAATCGGTCAGTCTGCGTGAAGTGAATGTCGCTGTCGGCCAGATGGACCAGAACACGCAGCAAAATGCGGCCATGGTCGATGAAACCACCAGCGCCAGCCACGCCCTCACCGACAAGGCACATGATCTTGAGGTGCTGGTCGGCAAGTTCACGCTGGAAGGGATGCGCGGCTCCATTGGTCTGGCCAAGGCCGATGCGACCCCCAACAATCCCCCGGTGCGCAGCTTT
The DNA here is from genome assembly GCA_947452455.1 of Beijerinckiaceae bacterium. Classification (GTDB taxonomy): domain Bacteria; phylum Pseudomonadota; class Alphaproteobacteria; order Rhizobiales; family Beijerinckiaceae; genus Terripilifer. The sequence goes on along the minus strand of CANGBX010000006.1, from coordinate 89,632 downwards.
ACCAAGCGCATTGCTGCAGCCTTCGGCCGCTAAAGTCTGGGGAGCCAATCCGGCTTAACCCAACGTTAGAGACTTGAAGGCCATGGTCCTGCTCCGGGAAATTGAGTCTTGCGTATTCCCGACCTTTTTTGACCCCGCCGAAGCCATTCGGCGGGGTTTTTCGTCTGACCTCAACTTTAGTTGCATCCAAGCCAGAAATTCCCGATAAATTAGCTCAAGCCCGAAAAAGGGCAGACTGAGAATAAAATGAAGAGGGAGCGTTCGGGACATGATCCAGCTGAAAACCCTGAAGACAGGCCTAGCGGCCGCCGTGGCAAGCCTCGCGCTGATGGGCGCGCCGGCAAAGGCTGCGGATTTTTATGCAGGCAAGCAGCTCGTCTTTCTGATCGGCGGCGATGCGGGCGGTGGCTATGACCTCTATGCCCGCGCCATTTCGCGCCACATGAACCGCTTCATCCCCGGCAATCCGACTTTCGTGCCGCGCAACCAGCCGGGTGCCGGCTCTGGCACGGCGGCTGCCTATCTCGCCTCGGTCGCCCCCAAAGACGGCACGATGATTGGCGCGGTGTTTCCCGGCGTGATCATCGGGCCGCTGCTCGAAGAAAAACAGCAAGGCCTCTTTGATCCGACGAAATTCATCTATCTCGGCAGCGCGGATTCCGGCACACGCGTCTGCATCACCTATGAAAATTCGAAGATCAAAACGTTTGAGCAGGCGCAAGCCAACAAGGTCATCATCGGCGCGAGTGCAGCTGGCGGCTCGACACGCGACTACGCCTATGTCCATCAAAATGCGGCTGGTGGAAACTTCAGTGTCGTGTCGGGCTATAAAGGCACGGTCGATATCTTCCTTGCCATGGAGCGCGGCGAAGTGGACGGCATGTGCGGTCTGGATTGGTCAAGCTTGAAGTCACAGCGCCCCTCATGGGTGGCCGAGAAGAAGATCAATATTCTTGTTCAGAACGGCCTCGAATCCGAAGCAGAGCTCGACAAGATGGGCGTGCCGACGATTTGGAAATTCATCAAGAAGGAAGAAGACAAGCGCGCTGTGGAAATGGTCTTCAGCCAGCAGATCTTTGGCCGCCCCTATCTGGCACCTCCCGGTACCAGCGCAGAACAAGTCAAAACATTGCGCGAAGCTTTCATGAAGACCGTGAAAGACCCTGAATTCCAAGCGGATGCTGAAAAGAACCGTTTAGATGTCACACCCTCATCAGGTGAGCGCGTGCAAAGCGTTGTCGAAAAACTCTATGCCACGCCGAAAGAGACGATCAAGCGCGCGAAAGAAATCATTTCTCCGCCCGCTTAAATCTCGATCCGCAAAGACACATTTCCAATCCCGCCGAGTTCAGCTTTGAATTCGGCGGGACCATCGATTTTCAGCAATTTATTGAGCGATCCCGAGGTCACATAATGACCCGCTTTCAACCCACCCAAATGATCGGGCTGCTGAGAGGCAAAAGCCGCGACAGCCAGCAAAGGCTCGCCATCATTGTGGCGCGCCTCATGATCGGCAATCAGAGCCCCATCGCGCCATAGTTTCAGCGCCATGCCTGAGCGCGCCACAGCGCGCACAGCGTGCTGACCCGAGCCCGCAACAAAGCCCGCATTGTTGAGATTGTCCGCAAGCTTGGCCTCAAAAGGCGGCGCGTCGAAATCGGCATAACGTGTGCCGACCAATTCGATGGCGCAGAGAATTTCATCTGTCGCATCTAGAATATCATCGACGCCATAGGGACGGCCCTTGGGCAGATCACGCGCCAAGCGAATGGCGAGCTCCACTTCCACTATCACCCACTCGCCTCGTGCCAGCCGATAGACGCCGCCATTGGCGCGCGCATCACCTGAGAAAAGCGGGCCGGCAATGGCGATGCCTTGGCCCTGTGGCGCAAAGCCCGTTTTCCAGCCAGCCACCTGATTGCCCGTCAGCTGGGCAACCGCAGCCTGGACAGCATAGGCGCCATCATGATCGGCCGGGCCCTCCCCCGCCCGATAGGCGTGGAAGGTGCGGGTGCGGCGGGCTGCCGCGAGATGGTCAGCAAGGGTCATCGGGCAGGCCACATCAAAGGCTTCAGAATCAGCGTCTCTACGGGGACAATAGACGTTTTCAGGTTGATCTCCCCCTGCAAATGGGGCATAGACCCGTCACGAAATTCGGTGGCGTGGCGCGTGTCCCGCTCCCCAACTGTTCTAAGGGCGTGTCATGAAGGTCCGTAACTCTTTGAAATCGCTGCGTGGTCGCCATCGCGACAACCAGCTCGTGCGCCGCAAGGGCCGCGTTTACATCATCAACAAGACCCAGAAGCGCTTCAAGGCGCGTCAGGGCTAAGCCCTCTTCTGTCGTCTTTTTGACCGCAAAAACCCCGGCTTGCCGGGGTTTTTTCTTTTTTGCGCTTTGACGGCCCCGACGGGCGGCCCTAGTCTTTCCTCATGCGAGCCGCACAGAGCCTTTGGAAGAGCCTCTCGGTAGCCGCCCTGATCACCGGGGCTGCCACCCTCGCCCATGCGCAGACAGGCCCACAGGCGCCCTCCAAGGGGCTCGAGCGGGCATCCCCGCCCACCGCCGCCCCAGCCCAGCCTGCGGGCCGCCAAAAGATCCTCGACGAGCTGTTTGACCGGCTGGCCAAAGCCCAGGACCGCGATGAAGCGCGCGGCCTTGCAGGTGCCATTGAGCGCGTCTGGTCGCGCTCGGGCTCGGACACAGCCGATTTGCTGATGGAGCGCGTAACCGCGCTCTTCCGGCAGAAAGATTTCAAAATCGCGCGCGACATGCTCGACCGTCTGATCGAGATCGAGCCGCAATGGTCGGAAGTCTGGAGCCGTCGCGCAACGACGCGCTTCATGGATCGCGATTATGCGGGTGCCATGGAAGATCTCGCCAATGTCTTGCGCATCGAGCCGCGCCATTTCATGGCGCTTGTGGGTGTCGGCTCCATCCTCGAGCGGGAAGAGAACAAGGCGCAGGCCTTGCGCGTCTTCCGCCGCGCGCTCGAAATCAATCCGCAGCTTGATGAGATCCGCAGTAAAGTCGAGAAGCTGACGATTGAAGTCGACGGGCGCGAGATTTAATCCGCGCCCACTGCTTTCTTCACTTTTGCAATAAACTCGGGCGAGGCATCGACGATGCGCTCGGCGAGCTTTTGCACTTCGGCAGCATCGCGATGCGTAATGGAGAGATTGCGCTTCTTGGCTTCCTCAAGGAAAGCCGGATCTTTCACCATTCCCTCGAAAGCCGTGCGCAATGCGCTCACGCGATCAGCCGGCACGCTCGGGCCCACAGCAAGCGCACGCGCATGGGGCGTGCCGGCTGCCAGGAATTCTGCGATCTCTTTATTCTCGCCTTGCGACAATTCAATGAGTGTCGGCACATCTTTCAATTCGGGCATGCGGGTGAGTGTGAATTGCACAGGGATCGTGACTTTCTTTTCGCGCAACCAATGTTCATTGCCACCCGAAATATTTTCCCACGCCACAACCCAGCCCGAAATTTCACCGCGCTCCATCGCCATGTTCAATTCGCCACCGGTTGGAAAACCGGAGATAACACGAAACTGACCCGCGACCGCATCTTTCAACAAAGAGGCCCATTGATAGGACAGATGCGAGCGACCCATAGAGCCCAGCACCACATTGCGGTCGCTTTTGAGCTCGCTCATCGATTTGCCGGGGGACGTATGCCAGATCGCGAGCATCTGGCTGATCTGGTCATAAGCGCCGAGCCATTGGAATTTCTTCGACTGAAAGCGCACGCCCTCATTCTGCAATTTTTCAATCAGAGGCAGCGCATGGGCGAGCAAAAGTTTGCTGCCATCCATGGGCGCATTGTTGAAAATGAAATTGCCGGCAATCGCGCCGCCAGCGCCGGGCATATGTTCGACGATGATATTGGGTTGGCCGGGAATATGTTTGGCAAAATGGGTTGCGATCAGGCGACCATAAAGATCATAAGACCCGCCGGGCCCCGTGCCCATCACAAGGGAGATCGTCTTCCCCTTGTAGAAGGCTTCGGGCGTCTGGGCCTGTGCTGCGCCTGCACCAAGACCGATCAAAGCGGCGAGACCGCCAGCGATTGAGAACCGCATCTATTCCTCCCTATTTTACAGAGGAAACTAACGGCTATGCGGGGCGGACGAAAGCTCTAGTCTTTCACGCCTTTGTCAGCCCCCGCCGAAAATAAAAAAGCCCTGGCGCAAGGCCAGGGCTTTTAATTGGTGGGCCCGACAGGGATCGAACCTGTGACCCCTACCATGTCAAGGTAGTGCTCTCCCGCTGAGCTACGAGCCCGTGGCAGATGGTCTTGGAAGACCGCCGCAAACGGAATGGGCGGGGTATAAAGGGCAAAGCGGCCCGGCGCAAGCTTTAGGCGGCGCTCGGGCAGGCTTTTTTAGGCCGCCAGCAGTCGCTGCACTTCGTTGACCAGATCCTTGAGATGGAACGGCTTTGATAGGATCTTCGCCTCGCGCGGGGCCTGATTGTCGGGGTTGAGGGCAACAGCGGCAAAACCCGTGATGAACATGACCTTGATATCAGGGTCGAGCTCGGTGGCGCGGCGGGCGAGCTCGATGCCGTCCATTTCCGGCATCACAATATCGGTCAGGAGAAGCTCGAAGGGCTCTTCGCGCAAGCGATTATAGGCCGACAGCCCATTGTCGAAGGACGCCACATCATAGCCGGCATTTTGCAGCGCCTTCACAAGGAAGCGGCGCATGTCATTGTCGTCTTCGGCTAGAAGGATCTTTGTCGAGAGAGGAAGATTCATATTGGCCTCACGCAGAACTCTTGCCCTCCATAAGCACCGATGAACGTAAAGAAGGCGTGAAAACAATCCGCCCGCCGCTTAACTTTTCTCAAGGCAAAAGGGCTGAGATGGACAGACCTGTGCCAGCTTGGCACATTGGGCCTGAAAATAATGCGACGACCCCCCGAAAGAGGATCATGAGCCAACCGGAGACAGGATCAGGAGCCTTGCCAGACGCGCCCGCAGCGCCGTTGGAACCTGAGCTCGCGACACCTTTCGAGACGCTGGATCCTGCAAGCCTCGAAACGCCGCTCGTTTTCTCCTCGCCCCATTCGGGCGCGATTTATCCGGCGCGTTTTCTGGGTGCCTCGCGCCTCAATCCGCATGTGCTGCGCCGCTCTGAAGATGCCCATGTCGATAGGCTATGGGCAGAGGCTGCAGCACTGGGCGTGCCTATGCTGAAAGCCCACTTCCCGCGCGCATATCTCGATCTCAACCGAGAACCTTACGAGCTTGATCCGCGCATGTTTGACGGGGCTTTGCCGCATTTTGCCAATACGCGCTCTTTGCGCGTGGCAGGCGGGCTTGGCACGATTGCGCGTCTCGTGGGCGAGGGCCAAGAAATCTATGCCGGCAAACTCTCGATCGAAGAGGCCATGCGCCGCATTGATACGCTTTATAAGCCCTGGCACCAGCAATTGCGCACACTTCTGCGCCGCGCGCAGCGTCAATTCGGTCTGGCGCTTTTGATCGATTGCCATTCCATGCCCTCATGGATTGGCGCGGGCACGCACAAGCAAGAACGCATTGATGCAGATTTTATTTTAGGTGATCGCTTTGGCACCGCCTGCGGCGCGCCATTCATGGATGTGATCGAACGCCATTTGCGCCAATGCGGCTATCACGTCCAGCGCAACAAACCTTATGCCGGCGGCTTCATCACCGAACATTACGGCAATCCGGGCTCCGGCTTTCATGCTGTGCAGATCGAGATCAATCGCGCGCTTTACATGGATGAGCAAACACTGGAGCGCAAAGCGGCTTTTGCGTCCATTGCCCGGGATCTCGCCGATCTGACAACCCGCCTGATGGCTCTGGCAGCAGATATGGATCGTGATCGGGGTATCGCTCTGGCAGCGGAGTAAAAGCATCCCTTAGAAAAAAGACGGCCGCCGGTTTTCACCAGCGGCCCAAGTCTAGGGAGGAAACGCCCAAGGAGGGCATTAGCGAGGCAAAGCCATCGCATGAACAGAATATAGATGTGCACTGCACAAAAAGCAAGTGATGCTGACCTATTTTTGGGGTCCTGCGGCAGCCTGCCGCAATTTTTGTTACAAGCCACTGAAATTAATAGAGCTTTTCTAAAAGGTTTGAAAAGCGCGCGGGGCCCTCGCCTCGGACGGGCCTCTCCTGTATGTCTCGAACGACTGTTTCAGAAGAGATATGGGGTGGCAGATGGGCGCTGTGGATTTTGCGCGTTTCGTCGACGAACTGGCTCAGGCCTCTGGCGATGCCATCCTGCCCTTCTTTCGCACCCATCTTGGCACGGAAGACAAGAGCCGCGGCGGCGTGTTCGATCCCGTGACAGAGGCCGACAAAGCCGCCGAGATCATCATGCGCCGGATGATCGAAGATGCCTTTCCTGCACATGGCATTATCGGAGAAGAATTCGGCAATAAAAATGAAACTGCCGATTATGTCTGGGTGCTTGATCCCATCGATGGCACGAAAAGCTTCATTTCCGGCATGCCCGTCTGGGGCTCGTTGATCGGCCTGCAGCACAAAGGCCGCCCCTGCTACGGCATGATGCATCAACCTTTCACGCGCGAACGTTTTGCAGGCGATGGCCAGGGTGCTCTTTGGCGCGGCCTTGATCGCCACGGCAAAACCACAGAACGCGCTTTGCGCACGCGTGCCTGTGACAAGCTTTCGCAAGCAACCCTCATGACTACGCATCCCGCGCTTTTGAACGATGAGACACGCGAGCCTTACAACCGTGTCGAGAAGCAGGTGCGCCTGTCACGCTATGGCGGCGATTGCTATGCCTATTGCATGGTGGCTGCCGGCCAGATTGATCTCGTCATCGAAAGCGGTTTGAAGCCTTACGATATTGTCGCTCTGATTCCGATCATTGAAGGCGCCGGCGGCATCATCACCAATTGGCAGGGCGAGAGCGCGGCCTCGGGCGGCGCGATTATCGCCGCAGGTGACAAGCGCGTGCATGAAGAGGCGCTGCGAATTTTGAACGGCTAATTACGCCTCTGGCGTATGGCCTGGAATAAACGCTTCAAAAGCTGCCCAGAAGCGGGCGCGGATCGCATCCTGCTCCATCAGAATTTCATGACGTGATCCTGGCATCCAGACAAGTTTGCCTGCTTTCAAACGCGCACAAAAACGCTCGGCTGCAAAAGAATCCGTCACCCAATCATCTTGCGGTGCGAAAATCAGCACAGGCATCTCAATCGCACGCGCATAGGCGGGTTGAGCAAATTGCGTCATGAGCTGGAATGCTGCCCGCACCCAACCAATGGTTGGATCACCGATAGACAATTGTGGATTACGCGCAAGAATTGCAGCCATCCGCTCGAAACGAGCGCGGTCTGTGGTGAGCGGATTATTGTCGAAACCTTTCGCGGCAACGTGCAAGCGCCCACCCGTTGGCACATAAGCCTCACCCATACCCATGCCATTGAAGAGATAGGCTGCCCAACGCGCCAAATTGGGGAATCGTAGAACAAGATCAACCATCGGCGCGCACAGAACCATGCGCTCAAAAGGCGAAGTGCCTTGATGCGCATGCGCCAGAAAAATGGCTCCGCCCATGGAATGACCCAAAGCAAACCAGGGCTTGGGACAATGGGGTGCGAGCACTTGCTCAATCACTGCATCCAGATCTCGCTGGTAATCAGCAAAATCGGAGATATGTCCCTTATCACGATCCGGCAATTCGCGCGCCGAAGCGCCTTGTCCACGCCAGTCAAAAACAACCACATGCAAATGGCGCGAGAGCAATTCGCGGATGGTCTCGAAATATTTTTCGGATGTTTCTGCACGTCCGCCAGCGATCAAAACGGTGCCGCGAGAAGAACCCTGCGGTGCAAAGCGCAAAGCGCGAAGGCAAAGCCCATCGCTTGTGCGCAGGCTTTCCACAACACCGCTATCGGGGGTTGGATTTTCAAGTAAAGAGATTGATTCCATCATCATCTGATGTCGCTTTGATAAGACTAAGATGACAGGATGATGAAAGACGACATGCGCCCGTGTTCAGGCAACGCCCAAACGCAGAAGGTCATGCAGATGCACAATGCCGCAGGGGATATTTCCCTGATCTACGACAAGCATGGCGCTGATCTTGCGGCTGTTCAACATTTCGAGAGCTTCGACGCCCAAAGTCTCGGGCGTGACGGTGCGCGGCGCGCGCGTCATCACATCATCGACTTTTGCCACCATGAGATCGGGGCGCATATGACGGCGCAAATCTCCATCCGTCACAATGCCGGCGAGCTTGCCATCGGCACCAACAACACCCACGCAGCCAAATCCTTTGGCGGAAATCTGCACCACAGCCTCGCCCATCGTCGCGCCAAGCTTGATCAGCGGCACACGCTCATCGCGATGCATAATGTCGCGCACGAAAGTGAGCTTGGCGCCGAGCTTTCCGCCCGGATGAAAGACGCGGAAATCTTGCGCGGTGAATCCTTTGGCTTCGAGCAGCGCAACAGCCAGCGCATCCCCCAAAGCCAATTGCATGGTGGTCGACGTTGTGGGCGCAAGCCCGTTCGGGCAGGCTTCTTCGCTCTTGGGCAAAGCCAGGCAAACATCGGCCTCGCTGCCCAGTGCGCTTTCCAATTTGGAGGTGATCGAAATCAGGCCGATCTGGAAACGACGCGAATAAGTGATGATATCGGCAAGCTCGGATGTCTCACCCGACCACGACAAAGCAAGGATCACATCGCCTTGCTGGATCATGCCAAGATCGCCATGGCTGGCTTCGCCCGGATGAACGAAATAAGCGGGCTGTCCGGTTGAGGCCAAAGTCGCGGCAATCTTGCGACCCACATGGCCCGACTTGCCCATGCCCGTAACAATCACGCGGCCAGTTGCAGCAAGTATCATCTCCACAGCGCGGGCGAAGAGATCACCCAGACCATTGCTGAGCTCAGCTTCCATAGCCGCAATGCCTGCACGCTCGAGCCCGAGTGTGCGCAATGCGGAGGCCTTCGCCAATTGGGATGAATGTGCGCTTGATGTCATGCGGCTTTCATACCAGTGCCAAGCATAAGAGGAAACCCTGACAAGGGCTCACAATGAGCCTGCGAGCTTTTTCAACTCTGCCTTGAAGGCCGGCGCAATATCGGGCCGCTCCAGAGCAAAATGCACATTGGCCATGAGGAAGCCGAGTTTCGAGCCTGTATCGCAGGTGCGCCCATCAAAGCGGACGCCGAAGAAATCCTGGCTTTCGGAGAGCTTCTTCATGCCGTCCGTCAACTGGATCTCGCCGCCTGCGCCCTTTTCGATATTTGCGAGAATATTGAAAATCTGCGGCTCGAGAACATAACGACCCGAAATGATGAGATTGGAAGGCGCAGTCCCCTTGGCTGGCTTTTCAACCATGCCACCAATCTGGAAAGTCGCACCGAAATCCTGTTTCACCGAGACCACGCCGTACATATGCGTGTCTTCCGGCGGCACTTCTTCCACCGCGATAATATTGCCGCCATGTTTTTCATAAGCATCGAGACATTGCGCGATGCAGCGCGTCTTGCGCTGACCCGGCAAGGTGATCATGTCAGGCAGAATGACAGCGAAAGGCTCGTCCCCGACAATATCACGCGCGCACCAAACTGCATGGCCCAGACCCAGCGGGGCTTGCTGGCGTGTAAAACTGGTCGCGCCCGCAGCCGGCAGGTCGGCCATCAGCGCTTCATATTCTTTCAACTTGCCGCGCTTCTGCAGCGTGTCTTCCAGCTCGTAAGACATGTCGAAGTGATCTTCGATCACCTGCTTGCCGCGACCTGTTACAAAGACAAAATGCTCGATGCCCGCCTCGCGCGCTTCATCCACCGCATGCTGCAGCACGGGCCGGTCGACAACGGTCAGCATTTCCTTTGGAATAGCCTTGGTGGCGGGCAGAACACGAGTACCGAGACCCGCGACAGGAAAGACGGCTTTACGAACACGCTTCATAGGATGGCCATTCCAAACGATTAACCAAAGGGCGGCTAGGCTGCGCCGAGAGCCTCAGGAAGGCAAGCGCAGCCCAGACAGGCTGAACCCCTGATCGGGGCATTCCTATGGCAGTCTATAGCAGGCACAAATGGGGTGAAGGTTAATGAGCGTTCTGGTCACAGGGGGCGCCGGCTATATCGGCAGCCATATGGTTCTGGAGCTTCTGGACGCCGGTGAGCAGCCGGTGGTTCTGGATAATCTCTCCACCGGCTTTCGCTGGGCTGTGCCTGAGGGTGTGCCGCTCATCATCGGCGACTTTGGTGATCAAGCTCTGGTTGACCAGGTCATCGCCGACCATGGTGTAACTGCCATCATTCATTTCGCAGCAAAAATTGTTGTGCCTGAATCGGTTGCTGATCCGCTGTCCTATTATGAAAATAATACCGCCAAAGCACGCAACCTGATCGCCTGTGCGGTCAAGGGTGGGGTCAAGCATTTCATCTTCTCCTCGACAGCTGCAGTTTACGGCGAACCGAAAGCAAATCCCGTCACTGAAAATGAACCGCTTGCGCCCGTCTCTCCCTATGGGCGTTCCAAGCTCATGGTTGAATGGATGCTGGAAGATGTAAGTCGCGCGCATGATTTCAAACATGTCGTGCTGCGATATTTTAACGTGGCAGGCGCGGACCCAAAAGGTCGCACAGGGCAATCGACCCCCAATGCTACTCATCTGATAAAAGTGGCCGTGCAAACCGCTCTCGGCCACCGTAAAGATATGGAGGTGTTCGGAACAGATTATCCAACACCGGATGGATCGTGCCTGCGCGACTATATTCAAGTCTCAGATCTTGTGCGCGCCCATATGGATGCTCTGCGCTATTTGCGCAAAGGGGGAGAGAGTCTCACCTGCAATTGCGGTTATGAACGCGGCTATTCCGTGCTCGATGTCATCAATGTCGTCAAAAAAGTTTCTGGCGTCGACTTCCGTGTCAAATTATCGGGTCGACGCCCCGGCGATCCTGCAGCTATTGTGGCCGGCAATGCGCGCGTGCGCGAAAAGCTCGGCTGGAAGCCGCTTTTTGACGATTTAAGCCAGATCGTGACCCAAGCGCTGAACTGGGAACGCCGGCTGCATAATCGTCAAAATCAGGAAAGCGGGAAGAAAGAATAGCGATCCGGATCGCGGCGCAGACGGCCAATGCCCGGATGATCCATATGCGCCGCCGCGACAATGGCGCCGTTTGATACGACCCATTCCAGCATAGACTTGCGCGTCTCTCCCGCTGTCTTGGGATCGAGATCATAAATCATCGCAGTTTGCGGACGCACGAGATGCAAAGCCGCCAGATGCACCACATCGCCCCATGCGATAATCGGCTCGACACCCGTCTCAATCACCCAAGCTGTATGCCCCGGTGTATGTCCCGGCGCGAGGCGCGCAGCAATCCCCGCCTCGCCACCACCTTCCGGTACACGGCGAATACGATCGAGATAAGGACGGAACGCTTTGTCATTCATATGCAGCGTGCCGCGTGCGCGCTCGGGCATATTCTCTGGCGGCGTATCGAACCAGAAGTCGGCCTCGACCTCATGCAAAACAATTTCCGCATTGGGGAACATGGCCACACCCGCATCATCCACCAGACCACCAAAATGATCCTTGTGCACATGGGTGAGATAGACCGCGCGTATCTCTGAATGTTTCACGCCCGTCTCGGCAAGGCGCTTGTGCAAATGGCCAAGACGGGAATGCATCATTGTGCCTGTGCCAGCATCAATCAGCACCGGACCATCGGGCAGATGCAAAAGGAACGCATGGCAATCCATGGTGAGTGCCTTGTCGCCTCCCGCCTGTGCAATCAGCTCGGTTGCGGCCGCACGATCGACTGGGTCGGGCACTTTGTCGAGAGCGGCATCAAGGTCGCCATCGAGCAAAGGGGTTATTCGGATCTTCCCGATTTCAAATGTGCGGGGCATGAGGGCCTCCCTTTTTTCTTAATGCTTATGGACCCGATCTTGGGCCTGCCGGGCGCGCCCGTAAAGCTCCCCGCGCTTTTTTCCATCGTGGTAAATAATTCGGAAACGAAAGCGCCCTAAGGTCACCTCCAGATTCGCCCGCAAGGGCATCCAGACATGATGTGGAGTGGCTTTGCTGTGTTCAGGCGTTCAGCATATCCGGCGCGGGTGACATCCCTCGCCCCCATTGGCCAGCGCGACAGAGTTTGCTCGCCCGGCCAGATCGTCCGTACGCTCGTGCTGTTTGCCCTCTTCTGCGCGGGCCTCATGGTGGCAAGCGTCCATGCCCGCGCGCAGGAAGCTGCACCCGTGAGCGAGGCGCAATTCCGCGCCTTCGTCTCAAACCTGTGGCCTGATGCACGCAAAGCGGGTGTTTCGCGCGCCACATTCGATGCAGCCCTTGGCGGCCTCACGCCGGATGCATCTGTGATCACCATCACCGGCAAGCAATCGGAATTTGTGAAACCGATCTGGCATTACATCAATGGTGCCGTGTCAAAGCAGCGCCTTGAGCGCGGTGATGCGCGCGCCAAGGAATTTGAAAAAACACTCGCCCGCATCGAAAGCAAACATGGCGTTGACCGCTATGTCGTGCTGGCTGTCTGGGGCATGGAGACCAATTACGGTGGCTTTTCCGGCAAGTTGAGCACGGTGCGTTCGCTTGCCACGCTTGCTGCCTCCGGCTATCGCGGCACATTCTTTCGCGATGAGCTGATTGTCGCGCTGCAAATTCTGGAGCAAGGCCATATCGAGCCTGAAAACATGCTGGGCTCCTGGGCTGGCGCCATGGGCCAGACGCAATTCATGCCCTCAAGCTTCATGAAATATGCGGTGGATTGGGATGGCGATGGCCACAAAAACATCTGGACGAGTGCGACCGATGCTTTGGCCTCCACTGCCAATTATCTGGCCGAACATGGCTGGATCCGTGATTGGACCTGGGGCTATGAAGTGCTTCTGCCACAGGGCTTTTCGCTTCTCAAATATGAGCCCAATGTCGAGCGTCATTTCACGGAATGGGCACGCGCGGGTGTGAAGATTGCCGATGGCAGCACCATGCCCAAGACAGGTGAGGCGACGCTGATCTTGCCCGCCGGCAAGCACGGACCCGCTTTTTTGGTGACGAAAAATTTTCAAACGATCAAAGCCTATAACACATCGACCGCCTATGCGCTCGGCGTTGCGCTTTTGTCAGATCGCTTGGCAGGCACAGATGGTCTTGTTGGAAAATGGCCAGTGCAAGAGCGCATGCCAGATGCAGAGCAATCGCTTGAAATTCAAAAGCACCTCGTGCGCATCGGATATGACATCGGCAAACTCGACGGCAAGATCGGTGAGAAAGCGCAAAGCGCCATTCGACAATTCCAGCGCAAAGCGGGGCTTGAGCCCGATGGCTTTGCCAATCTCGCTCTTCTAGAGCGTCTGCGCCGCGCAAATTGATACAGACCCGCGCGCGTCATTGCGAGCGAAGCGAAGCAACCCAGAAGCCTCACGTGGTGCTTCCGGATTGCTCCGCGCTTGCGCTCGCAATGACGATAAAAAAGCTGTCTCAGCGCGGCAGAACGGTCGAGCCCATCAGGAACTTGTCGACCGAATGCGCCGTCTGGCGGCCTTCGCGGATCGCCCAGACGACCAGCGACTGGCCGCGACGCATATCACCGCAGGCGAACACTTTTTCTGTCGACGACTTGTAGCTCACCGTATCAGCCGCCACATTGCCGCGATTGTCGAGCTTCACGCCGAGTGACTGGATGAGGCCTTCAGAAATCGGCGCCACAAAGCCCATGGCGAGCAGCACGAGATCAGCCTTGATCTCGAATTCTGTGCCCGGGATCGCCTGGAATTTGCCATCGACGCGCACGCATTTCAGCGATTTCACCGCGCCATTCTCGCCTGCAAATTCCACCGTGTTGACGGCAAAATCACGCTCCGCACCTTCTTCATGCGAAGACGAGGTGCGCATCTTGAGCGGCCATTCGGGCCAGACAAGGAGCTTGTTTTCCTTCTCCGGAGGCTTGGGCATAATTTCCAACTGCGTCACCGACAATGCGCCTTGGCGCACCGAAGTGCCGATGCAGTCAGAACCCGTATCGCCACCGCCGATGACAACAACATGCTTGCCCGACGCCAAGATCGGCGCATTGGTCGTCAGCGGTTCTTTCGAGACGCGGCGATTTTGCTGGGGCAGGAAATCCATCGCAAAATGCACGCCAGCCAATTCACGGCCAGGAATCGGCAGATCGCGAGGCTTTTCAGAACCGCCCGCCAGAATGACTGCATCATGGCTTGCGACAAGATCATCAACCTTCATCGAAACGCCGACATTGACGTTGTAATGGAAGGTCACGCCCTCGCCTTCCATCTGCTTCACGCGACGATCGATGAGATGCTTTTCCATTTTGAAGTCAGGAATGCCGTAACGCAGAAGACCGCCAGCCTTGGCCTGCTTTTCGTAGACATGCACATCGTGGCCTGCACGTGCGAGCTGCTGGGCCGCCGCAAGGCCAGCGGGACCAGAGCCGACAACGGCAATCTTCTTGCCGGTCTTATGCGCAGGCGCTTCTGATGCGAGCCAACCCTCCGACCAAGCGCGATCAACAATCGCGCATTCAATCGACTTGATCGTCACCGACTGATCGTTGAGGTTCAGCGTGCAAGAGGCTTCGCAAGGTGCCGGGCAAACACGACCGGTAAATTCCGGAAAATTATTGGTCGAGTGCAGATTGCGCGAGGCTTCTTCCCAATTGTTATTATAAACCAGATCATTCCAATCAGGGATCTGGTTATTCACCGGGCAGCCATTGTGGCAATAAGGAATGCCGCAATTCATGCAACGCGCGGCTTGATCTTTCACCGCTTCTTCCGACAGCGGGATCACAAATTCCTTGTAGTGACGAATACGATCAGAGGCCGGCGCATAGCGACGGTCACGACGATCGATTTCGAGAAATCCGGTTACCTTACCCATCGGATTACTCCCCCGCAGCAGCCACAGGCTGCTCTTGCTGTGACATGAGTTCGGCGAGCGCGCGGCGATATTCGACCGGCATCACTTTGCGGAACTTCGATTTATAGGAATCCCAATTGTCGAGGATCTGCTTGGCGCGGGTTGAACCCGTGTAGCGCAGATGATTCTCAATCAACTGGTGCAGACGCTCGGCATCAAAGCGCGTCATATCGCTCATAACATCGACGCGGCCATGACCTTCGAGATCGCCACCCTGATGGTTGAGGCGCTGGTTCAGCTCCTCTTCCTCGGCGACTGGCTCGAGATCAACCATCGACATGTTGCAGCGGCTTTCAAATGTGCCGTCTTCGTCGAGCACATAAGCAATACCGCCCGACATGCCGGCGGCAAAGTTACGACCCGTCTGGCCGATGACGACGATAATGCCGCCCGTCATATATTCGCAGCCATGGTCGCCCGTGCCCTCGACCACCGCAATGGCGCCCGAATTGCGCACGGCAAAACGCTCGCCCGCAACACCGCGGAAATAGCATTCACCATTGATCGCGCCATAGAGCACCGTATTGCCAACGATGATCGATTCTTCCGGCACGATCTTCTTGGCTTCCTTGGGCGGATAGACAATGAGCTTGCCACCCGACAGACCCTTGCCGACATAATCGTTGGCTTCGCCTTCGAGTTCGAGCGTGACGCCATGCGCCACCCAAGCACCAAAGCTCTGTCCAGCCGTGCCCTTCAGCTTCACGTGAATAGTGTCGTCAGGCAGACCCTTGTGGCCATATGTTTTGGCAATCACACCAGAGAGCATCGCGCCCGTTGAACGATTGACCGAGTTGATCGGCGATTCAATCGACACCTTCTCGCGCTTTTCAATCGCGGGCTTGGCCTTTTCGATCAAAGTGCGGTCGAGCACGGAGCCCAGATTATGGTCCTGATCTTCTGTCTTGAAGATCGGCAGATTGCCCGCATCCGGCTTGTGGAAGAGACGCGAGAAATCCAGACCATTGGCTTTCCAGTGATTGATCGCACGATCACGATCGAGCATCTGCATCTGGCCGGTCATTTCGCTCAAGGTGCGATAGCCCATGGATGCCATGATCTCACGCACTTCTTCAGCGACGAAGAAGAAGTAATTGATGACATGCTCGGGCTGGCCGACGAAGCGCTTGCGCAACACAGGATCCTGCGTCGCCACGCCCACCGGGCAGGTGTTGAGATGGCACTTGCGCATCATGATGCAGCCAGCAGCAATCAGCGGCGCAGTGGCAAAGCCGAATTCATCCGCACCCAAAAGCGCGCCGATGATCACATCGCGACCCGTGCGCAGACCACCATCGACCTGCACCGTGATGCGCGAACGCAGACGGTTGAGCACCAGCGTCTGATGCGTTTCAGCCAGGCCGATTTCCCATGGGCTGCCAGCATGTTTGATGGAGGAGAGCGGGGAAGCGCCCGTGCCACCTTCATAGCCCGAGATCGTCACATGATCGGAGCGGCCCTTGGCAACACCAGCTGCCACTGTGCCGACACCCACTTCGGAGACGAGCTTCACGGAGACGAGTGCATCCGGATTGACGTTCTTCAAATCGTAGATCAGCTGCGCCAGATCTTCGATGGAATAAATGTCGTGATGGGGTGGGGGCGAAATCAGGCCGACACCTTGCGTCGAATGGCGCACTTTGGCGATGACCGCATCGACCTTATGGCCGGGCAATTGTCCGCCTTCGCCGGGCTTGGCACCCTGCGCCATTTTAATCTGCATCATGTCGGAGTTGACGAGATATTCCGTCGTCACGCCGAAGCGGCCAGACGCCACCTGCTTGATCGCCGAGCGCATGGAATCGCCATTGGCCATCGCCTTGAAGCGATCAGGCTCTTCACCACCTTCACCCGTGTTCGAACGACCGCCAATGCGGTTCATCGCAACTGCGAGCGTTGTGTGGGCTTCACGCGAGATCGAGCCGAAGGACATAGCGCCTGTGGCAAAGCGCTTCACAATATTGGCCGCAGATTCAACTTCATCCAGCGGCACAGGCTTGCGGCCATCTTCTTCAGCACTCTTGATGCGGAAGAGACCGCGGATCGTCAGCAGCTGCTCATCCTGCTCGTTGAGGATTTTCGCAAAGTCGCGATATTTGTCCTGGCTGTTGCCGCGCACAGCATGCTGCAAGAGCGACACCGACTGCGCCGACCAAGCATGCGCTTCGCCGCGCGTGCGATAGGCATATTCGCCGCCTACATCGAGCGAGGTGCGATAGACGGGCGAGTCGCCGAACGCATCACGGTGGCGCTGCACGGTTTCCTGCGAGACTTCGGTAAGGCCGACGCCTTCAATCGTTGTCGCCGTGCCCGCAAAGAAGCGATCCACGAAGGACTTCGACAGGCCGATGGCATCAAAGATCTGCGCGCCGCAATAGGATTGATAGGTCGAGATGCCCATCTTCGACATGACCTTCAACAGGCCCTTGTCGACCGACTTGATGAAGCGCTTCGTCACTTCATATGCATCGACTTCTTCCGGGAAATCCTTGGCCATAGCGCCAAGTGTTTCGAAAGCGAGATAGGGGTTGATCGCTTCAGCACCATAACCCGCAAGGCACGCGAAGTGATGCACTTCACGCGCTTCACCCGTTTCGACAACAAGGCCGACCGAGGTGCGCAGACCCTTGCGGATCAGGTGATGATGCACGGCCGCGGTCGCGAGCAATGCGGGGATCGGAATGCGATCAGAGCCGACCATACGATCCGACAGAACGATGATGTTATAACCGCCCTTGACGGCCGCTTCCGCGCGTTCGCATAGACGATCAATCGCTGCTTCCATTCCGTCCGTGCCCTTGGTGGACTCGTAGGTAATGTCGAGCGTCTTGGT
The DNA here is from genome assembly GCA_947452455.1 of Beijerinckiaceae bacterium. Taxonomy (GTDB): domain Bacteria; phylum Pseudomonadota; class Alphaproteobacteria; order Rhizobiales; family Beijerinckiaceae; genus Terripilifer. The sequence continues at coordinate 71,869 of CANGBX010000006.1, read as the reverse complement.
GTCGAACGTATCTTCAAAATGACCAATGCAGCGGATCTTTTCGAGATCGCCGTTGGTGAGGATCGGCTGGCGCACTTCCAAACGCTTGCGCTTGGAGGAGCCTTCATGATCGAGCAGATTGGGGCGCGGACCGATGAAGGAGACAAGGCTCATCACCGCTTCTTCGCGGATCGGATCGATCGGCGGGTTCGTCACCTGCGCGAAGTTCTGCTTGAAGTAAGTGTAGAGCAGCTTCGACTTGTTCGACATGGCCGAGATCGGCGTGTCAGTGCCCATCGAACCAACAGCTTCCTGACCGGTGATGCCCATCGGCGCCATCAGGATCGCGAGATCTTCCTGCGTGTAACCAAACGCCTGCTGACGATCGAGCAGCGAAACGTCTGTGCGCGAGGCACGCGGCTCAACGGTCTTCAGGTCTTCGAGAACAATCTGCGTATTGTCGAGCCATTGCTTGTAAGGGTGAGATGTCGCGAGCTGACGCTTGATCTCTTCGTCCGAGACAATGCGACCCTGCTCAAGATCGATGAGCAACATCTTGCCCGGCTGCAGACGCCACTTGGTGACGATCTTTTCTTCCGGAATCGGCAGCACGCCCATTTCGGAAGCCATCACAACGAGACCATCATCAGTGACGATGTAGCGCGCGGGGCGCAGGCCGTTACGATCAAGCGTCGCGCCAATCTGGCGGCCGTCAGTGAAGGCCACAGCGGCAGGGCCGTCCCACGGCTCCATCAAAGCTGCATGATATTCGTAGAAGGTGCGGCGCTCTTCATCCATCAAGGGATTGCCCGCCCAAGCTTCGGGAATGAGCATCATCATCGCGTGTGCGAGCGAATAGCCGCCTTGCACAAGGAATTCGAGCGCATTGTCGAAGCAGGCCGTGTCCGACTGGCCTTCGTAAGAAATCGGCCACAGCTTGGTGATGTCATCACCAAACAGATCCGAGGCCACGGAGGCTTGGCGCGCAGCCATCCAGTTCACATTGCCGCGCAGCGTGTTGATTTCGCCGTTATGCGCAACCATGCGGTAAGGATGAGCCAGCGACCATGTCGGGAATGTGTTGGTCGAGAAGCGCTGGTGAACAAGCGAGATCGCCGATTCCAGACGCGCGTCCTTGAGGTCAAGGAAGTAATCGCCGAGCTGGGTTGCGAGCAGCATGCCCTTATAGACAAGCGTGCGCGACGACAGTGAGACGGGGTAAAAACCCTTCGTGCGCTTGTCGTTCAGATTGTAAACATTGTTCGAGATCACCTTGCGCAGCAAGAACAACTTGCGCTCGAATGTCTCTTGATCCTTCACGCTGGCGCCGCGACCGATGAAGATCTGCTTGTGCACAGGCTCGGTCGGCTTGACGCTTTCGCCAAGGCCTGAGGGATCCACCGGCACATCGCGCCAACCCAGGAATGTCTGGCCTTCGTCAGCCACAACCTTCTCGACAATCGCTTCGACAATCTTGCGGCCTTCCGCATCGCGCGGCAGGAAAAGCGCGCCGACGGCATAATCGCCTTCCTTCGGCAAAGTGAAGCCGATGCGGCTTGCTTCTTCACGCAGGAAACGATCAGGAATCTGCACGAGCATGCCGCAGCCATCGCCGGCTTTCGGGTCAGCCCCAACAGCGCCGCGATGGTCGAGGTTCAAAAGAATCTCGAGACCCTTGGCAACAATGTCATGCGACTTGAGATTGTGCATGTTGGCGACAAAACCAACGCCGCAAGCATCTTTTTCATTGGCCGGAGAATAAAGGCCATTCGCTTCGGGCAGGCCTGAATCAAATACCGGAACGGAAGACGACACAGCGGGCAGAGACTCGGACATCGAAGAAACTCCAGAAAGCGATGAGGGCGCAGCGGACGTGCGCGTGCGTTTCGATGCACCGTTCTTTCCGGTGATCGTTTCGCGCATATGGTCCTTCGAAAATCCGCTCATTGCTCGCTCCAGATCGTGGGCACGATCAAACAAAAGTCGAAACCTGCAGCTGCGTCTTTTTGCAGCCCGCACTATCTTTAACGCCATGCAAGAGGCGCGCCGCCGCCAAAGTCTGGCGGGTCCCGACGACCCCGAATGGTCAGTAAAGCTGTCCTATTAACAGGCGCGCGAACATGCCAGAATTATGGCAGGCGCACAAGCGAGGAAAAGCTCTATCCGAAGCGTCACCTAAGCGCAGGTGGACAAGTCCAGCGCGGGGCTGGCCGCAAGGGCAAAATTCCCGAAAAGACAGCGCTGTGGCACGGGTTTCGGGGTAGCCCTGCCAGCATGAGCCGGGCCGGCGACCGGCCCTACCCACGGACACCCCAAGGGCCCAACCTGACGCAGCGAGCCATCCCTCTTTTGCCAAAGAGGCATGTCAGTTTTGGTCATGCCGTCTGCTGGCACAGGCCATTGCTTCGACCAGCCCGCAAATAATGATTTAACTTATTGATTTTAAATGATTATCTAGGCGGCCCGCCAATTCGCGGCCGTTTTCTGCATAGAGATTAAGCATTTGGCCGCAAACCGCGCCGTCACTGCGAGCGTCGCTCGCAATGACGGCTCTGGTTAGCTCCGCTTCGTCACGCGCGTGATCCAGTCGAGATAAGTTTGAGATCCGGCATCGACATCGAAGCGCAGAATTTCCGGTGTGTCGTAATCGTGCACGGCGCGGATGGCGGCTTCCACATCCACCCAATCGGCCACTTTCGCCTTGATGATCAGCAGATCTTCCGCCTCATCACGCAACACGCCTTGCCAGACATAATGGCTGCGCACCGGCATGGTCTGGATACAGGCGGCGAGTTCCCGCGACAGCAAAGCCTCGATGATTTTCTGCGTGGTGGCGCCCTGCGCCGTTGTCAAAACCATGCAGAACATAAAGGCTCCATCTAGGTGCGCGCCCGCTTCTTCGAAGCGACCCTCTCCCTATGGGAGAGGGTTAAACCCAGCCAGAGAGCTCGCGCTTCACCACAGCTTCAATCACGCGCATGCCGCCTTCGCTGTCATTGAGACAATCAATGCGCGCGAATTTTTCGCCACCCGCATGTTCGAAATATTCGCGATTCTCTTCGCCGATTTCTTCAATCGTCTCCAAGCAATCTGCGGTAAAGCCCGGCGTAATGACAGCAATTTTCTTCATGCCTTTTTCAGGCAAGGACTGGATCGTCTCATCCGTATAGGGGCGCAACCATTCAGCAGGCCCGAAACGCGACTGGAACGTCGTCATGATTTTATCAGGACCCCAGCCAAGCTTTTCGCGCAAGAGACGCGTCGTCTTCATGCAATGGCAATGATAGGGGTCGCCCTTGTCGAGATATTCGCGCGGCACTCCGTGATAAGAGGCGAGCACCAGATCAGGTTCAAAGTCGAGCTTGCCTAAGCTCTCATGAATCGAATCCGCAAGGGCATCGATATAAACCGGATCATCGTGCCAAGGCGGGGCAATGCGCAAAATCGGCTGCCAGCGCATCTTTTTCAAAACATCGAAAGCTTTGTCGCAGACGGTTGCGGTCGTCGCGGCCGCATAATGAGGATAGAGCGGCACCAAAAGAATACGCTCGCACCCCTGCGCCAGAAGCGCATTCATGCGTGATTCCATCGAGGGATTGCCATAGCGCATGGCCCAATCCACCACGATGCGCTGCGGATCAACCTCGCCCAAGCCGCCTTTGGCGACAAAAGCCGCAAGCTTTTCAGCCTGCGAACGCGTGATGGTTTTCAATGGGCCTTCATCGCGCTCTTTGTTCCAGATCGTATCGTAATCCTTGCCCTTGGGGCCGGGGCGCACAGTCAGAATGATGAGGTTGAGAATGAGCCACCAGATGACACGCGGCGTTTCAATGACGCGTCGGTCCGAAAGGAATTCTTTCAAGTATCGGCGCATCGACCAATAGTCGGTTGCATCCGGCGTGCCGAGATTCACGATGAGCACGCCAATGCGCCCGAAAGCGACTTGCGGATGATCCTTGGGCCAAGAGGCGGGCGCAGCCGCACCGGGCTTCATAAAATCCGCAAAAGCTTTTTTGACCGCCTGCAACATCACTCTTCGCCTTTAACGCCACAAGCCGGTGAAATGATGGACAGGGCCATGCCCCTGTCCCACTTCCAGCGCGTCAGCGGCGCGCAGGGCCTGCGTGAGATAATCTTTGGACGCCTGGACAGCCTGATCGAGAGCCAGCCCCTTCGCCAGATGCACAGCAATGGCGGAGGAGAGCATGCAGCCCGTTCCATGCGTATTCTTCGTGTTTACGCGCGGGGCCAAGAAACGGCTCACTTGGCCTTGCGCAAAAAGCACGTCTTGCGCGGTGGCACCCGACAAATGACCGCCCTTGACCAGCACAGCGCGCGCGCCCTGCCCCGCCAGAATACGTGCCAAATGCTCCAGACCTGCCTCATCGGCAGGCACATCGACTTCCGCCAGACGCGCCGCCTCCGGCAGATTGGGTGTGATGACACTCGCCAGAGAAAAAAGCTTTTCGCGCATGGCCTCGACCACGCCCGGCGCACCAAGCGAATGGCCTGATGTCGCAACCAGAACGGGATCGAGCACAATATGGGCGGGCTTGTGACGCGCCAGCGCATCAGCCACAGCATGCACAATCTCCGGAGAGCCGAGCATGCCTATTTTCACGGCGTCAACACGCACATCGGCAAAGATTGTGTCGATCTGCTGCGCAATGAAAGAGGCGTCTGGAATATGCACGCCTGTGACGCCTTGCGTATTTTGCGCGGTCAGCGCTGTGATCGCCGCCATGCCATAGCAGCCGAGCGCGGAAAAAGTTTTCAGATCAGCCTGAATGCCAGCGCCGCCCGAAGGATCAGAGCCGGCGATCGACAAAAGATTGGGAATGCGCGTCATCGTCGCCACTCCTCACACCGGCAGATCAAGAACACCGCACGCGCCATCTTCTGCACCAAAGAGCAGACGTCCGCCATCGGCACTCCATGAGAGCGTCGAAATGGCACCCGCCTTGTCAGCTTCGGGCACAGGGCGCACGAGAATTTCAGCGGCATCGGTAATGCGGCAGATCATCACCCAGCCATCATCATATCCGATAGCGACCACCAAGGAGCGGGGATGAAAAGCCACGCGCGTGACTTTGGCAGGCCGCACGCCACATTCACGCGGGCCTTTGCCCATTGGCCCGTCTTTCGACTGGAACGGCCAGATGATGCAAGCTTCCGCACCCGATGTTGCCAGCCAATGGCCATCGGCCGACCAGGAGAAAGACCGTGTCTTCGACGGATAGCCCGTCATGCGCATGTCTTTATGGTCTTGCACACGCCAGCCATGGAGCGCTGCTTCCTGCATGGCCGAGACAATGAATTTGCCATCCGGCGACACAGTCACATCAAGATGCGAACCCGCCCATTTAAAAAACTCGGGCTCGGCTGCCATATTGGGAAACCACAGCGACACGCCATTGTAATGCGACAATGCCAAGCGATAGCCCTTGGGCATGAAAGACAGACCACGCACCGAAGAAGGCGCGCTCATGTTTTTGACTTCGCCCTTTTCATTGCGCGCAAAAACATTCTTGCCAGAGGCCCACGCCATCGGCCCGTCACCGCGCACAACGAGCGCGTCAATCCAGCCTTTTTCTTTGGCAATCTCCTGGCAAGAACCATCCGCTGCTGTGGCCACCACACGACCATCATCGCCGCCGGTAAACAGATGCGCACCATCGCTTTGGCCCACCAGAATGACGGCATCTTCATGCGCCATCACTTTGCGGGCCTGCGTGCCTTCAAACAAAGCGATCTCACCACTGGCCAAAGCAAAAACTGGCACGTCACCCAAAAACGCACCTGCAACGATCTCAGCATCGGTTGCCAGCGCAGTGACATGTTGCGTCATGGATTGGGACATGGCGGATCAAATCTCTTCGTAAACCGCATCCTCGTCATCCAAGGCTTGCGGATAAAAACTCAAACTCACGGACGCCTGCAAGGCACCCAGACAATCCAGCAGATTGGCTGGCAATTCACATGACCAGCTGTCTTCCTGCTCATCGACCATGAGCCCGATTTCGAGCTTCATGCGCCGCGCCGCTGCGCCTTGGAACGGATCATCATCGACTTCGATGAATTGCCGATCAAACCAGACAGCCAAACGCGCGCAGGCCTCATCGACAATGCCATCGCCGATCAGGCTCTCAAGATCATAGGTGAGCGAGCGCAGACCTTCGCGCATTTCATCGCGCATGGGCGCACCCAAGGCGGCAGGCACATCTGTGCCAAAGGCGCGCAGATCAATGCGCAGCAAAGCGCCGATGATGAGAGGCTCGCTCATCGCTTAAGACAACGCGCAGGCCATGAAGCCGCGACGCAGCTCATCCTGCTTCAAGCGCCGACCAATAAAGACGATGCGAGATTCGCGCTTCTGGTCGGGTTTCCACTCACCCTGCAAATCGCCATCCAGAATCATATGCACGCCCTGGAAGACAAAGCGCTTGGGCTCATTGGGGAAGGACAAAATGCCCTTGGAGCGCAAAATATCCGGCCCCATATCCTGCACGATCTTGTTGATCCACGGCATGAAGAGATCGGGGTTCACATCACCCTCGATCTTCATCGAGATCGACTGGATTTCCTCATCATGAATGGTTTTCAAGCCACCATGATCATGGCCGCAATCGGGGCCACAGTCTTCGCCATGCTCATGGTGATCATGGCCATGGTGATCGTGATGTGCGTGCCCGTGATGATCATGATGATCATGGCCGCAATCAGGCCCGCAGTCTTCGCCATGTTCATGGTGATGACCATGGTCATGATGGTGATGATCGTGATTATCTGCCTTCAGGAAAGCCGGTTCGAGTTCGAGAATACGATCAAGGTCGAATGCATTGCGGCCGAGCACAGCATCGAGTGGCACATTGCATTTCACCGCGCGATGGATTTTCGCATAAGGATTGATGCCGCGGATGCGCGCTTCGACTTCTTCGATTTCAGCTGGCGTCACCAGATCCGTCTTGTTGATGATGACCACATCGGCAAAGGCGATCTGGTTCTTGGCTTCGGGCGCATCTTTCAGACGTGCAGCCAGGAATTTCGCATCCGCAACAGTGACGATAGCATCGAGACGGGCCTCATCGGCAATATCCTGATCAACGAAGAACGTCTGCGCGACGGGTGCGGGATCGGCCAGACCCGTGGTCTCGACAATGATCGCGTCAAACTTGCCCTTGCGCTTCATCAAGCCTTCGATGATGCGGATGAGATCGCCGCGCACTGTGCAGCAGATGCAGCCGTTGTTCATCTCGAACACTTCTTCATCGGCGCCGACGATCAAATCATTATCGATGCCGATTTCGCCGAATTCATTCACAATAACCGCATATTTATGGCCATGCTGCTCGGAGAGGATGCGGTTGAGCAAAGTGGTCTTGCCGGCACCAAGATAGCCGGTGAGCACGGTGACGGGTGTCTTCTGCGACATATCTGTCTCCGGAAAGGGTCAGGCCACACGGGGCCCGCAGGAAAGGGTCGAGGGGACATGTGAAGGCGCACCCCCCTCAGGTCAAGGGGCAAGGGGGGCACAAACGGCCCGAACGGGACCCTCCCGCCACTACCCCCGGGCCCTAAGGCCCTCATGAGCGGTCATTTCAGCCATAATAGCGGAAAAAATTGCATCGGGATCGATGGTGAAATTCTGCAATGCGCGCTCGGGAGAGCCGAGCAGCATGCGATAACGCGCCCCCACAGCCGAACACCAATGGAGCGCGGTCGACTCGCGCGCATCTTCAGCCGTGATTTCAACGAACAAAGCCTGCGGCCCGGACCAGAGCATGTTGGACATGCCACCACTGTGAATACCCACCACCGTCTCGACCTGACTGAAAATTGCAATCTGTTCGGCAAGATTGCTCCACCGCCCGGTGAATCGCTCAAAACCTTGTGCTTCGAGCAAAGCGACAAGCTGATCTTCATACTCAACATGGCGCACACGTGTGCGACCACGGTCGAGATAAATGCGCTTGGGCAAGGCGCGTGTGATGGGCGGGACAACAGCGAGCAAATGTTCACGCGCAAAACCAAGCACTTCCGGTGTGCAAAAACGATGATAGATGCTGTTTGTATGACAATTGGCATAAAGCAAACGCGGAACGACAATGGTTTCGGTCAGCTGCGATTGTCGATGCGTGACCAAAAAACCTGCATGACGCAAAGCTTCAACAAAAGCTAAAATCAGTGAAACAGGCCGATCGCTTGTCACTACATTCAAACAATCGCCCGGCTTTAGTCCCGCTTGTTGAACGGCAAAAAAAGCCGGCAAAATCCAATCCGTCAGCAAATGACCGAAATGGTCCATCCGCGGGATCACAATTGTATAATCATCGCTCATGCGATGACGTGTCAGCGCACTGATAGACGGGCGCGCTGTCGAAAAATTCGCCGACCCAAAAAAATCGGAGGCAATCTGATTGCCCGTCACAGGATCAACCGGCATCACCCGATGACCCGGCACAATGACATCGGTAATTTCAGCAACAAAACGCTCTGTCGCGTCCTTCTCAACAAAGAAAGACGGGCCGTAAGCGTCAACATTGTGCGTCATAACAAAATCGCGCTGGGCAGCGAATTCTGGCTGCATCCAGGGATAGCGATAGAGGCTGCGGTGGATGACGCGCACACGATCCCCGCTTGGTAGCGCGCGATCTGGATAGAAACTGAAGACGCGGCGAAGAAAAGGCAAATCCAGCGTTAACAGACGCGAGGCCGCGAACAATCGCGACTTGATGTCGAGAGCCTGTTTGAGCGGAGATCTGTGGCGTCCCATGGACAATCTCGGTTACCGAAACCGTTCGCTTTGCAAAGCGTGCGTCTGCCCGCTAATAAAGGATGGCCTGATACAAGGCAAGAAGCGGGGCGGTCGCGGGAGTGTTTTTGTGATCAGCGTGCATATTTCCGGCGGACTCGGAAATCAGCTTTTCCAATATGCGGCGGGCCTTGCGCTGGCGCGCCGGCTGAACACAAGCCTGCGCATGGATGCGCGCAAATTTGCCACAACAGATGCAAGCCCCGAAGATCCTTCTGCGCGCCCCTTGCGTATTTTGGACCTCAATCTCCCCTTTCGCGATCTGCGCACACCAACAGAAGAAAACGGTCTGCGCCGACGCTGGAATCTTGCCAAAAATCTACATATACCAAAATCATGGCTCGGCTTTCACACCGATCCCGATCACCGCTTCTCTCAAAAATTCTTGAACCTGCCAGATGGCACGCGCCTACAGGGCTATTTCCAATCCGAGCTTTATTTTACCGAAATTGCTGATGAAGTGCGTAGCGCTTTCCAGCCGCAAGATCCCTCGCTGATTAACACTCTCGATGCAAAGCTTGCTGCCTTTCGTCGTGACCATCGACCGCTTGTTTCTCTCCATATTCGGCGCGGTGATTTTCTCAACATCACAGCCTATGATGCGATGACGGATTCAGACTTTATCGAACAAGCCATGACGCAATTTCCAGATGCCAATTTTCTTGTCTTTTCGGATGATTTGGAATGGTGCCGTACATATTTTGAACAGCGCGCGCGCGTACATTTCTCGTCGTTCACACGCGTGCTTGATGATTTCTTTGCCATGTCTCGTTGCGATCACAATATTCTCGCCAAGAGCACATTCTCATGGTGGGCAGCTTGGCTGAACACACAACCGAACAGGCGCGTAATTGCGCCAAAAATTGCTTTGGAAGAAAAGCCAAAGTGGGGTGGCAGCAGCCCTGATTATTATCCGCGCGGCTGGACCCTTATCTAAAGCTCCGCCAGCGCCTCGGCGGCGGCTTTTTCGCCGCTCTCCCAAGCGCCATGGGCGGTGGAGAAGAAATGCGGCGAGACGGCTTCGCCTGCAAAAAACAGCCGCCCCGCAGGTTCAGCCAGCTTGGCGCGCTTATCGGCATGGCCTGGCAGCGCATGAGAATATGAGCCCTGCGCGAAAGGATCACGCGCCCATTGTGAGGCCACCAACGGGCGCAGGCGCTTTTTGAAATCGGCGCCCATGACATCGACAAGCTGCTGGATGGCAAAATCGGCAAAGGCCGCAAGCCCGCCGGCTTCCAGCTCGCGCGCACATTGCCCGCCAAAATAAGCCTCGATCAGCGGGCGACCAAAAGGTCTCACATGATAATTGGCGGTGGCCATGCGATCTGTTGCGCCATAGATGCGCGAATCCGTCTCGAAGTCTTCCGCGTCCTCGAGCGCCAGAAAAAGCTTATCGGCCAAACCCAGCGGCAGAAGACTGGCGGCTTCAACATGATCCGGCAAAGCCGGAACAAATCGCAAAAGCCCTGCTGCAAGGATGGATGTTGGCACTGTGACAATCACAGCGCGCGCGGTGATCGTGCCGCGATCCGTCTCGATGCGCATCGGATGGGCACCATGATCAATGCAGCGCGCCTGCACGCCCAAGCGGATATCGAGCCCTACCGCCATTGCATTGATCAAAGCACCATAGCCTGCGGTGACGCGGTAATTCACTTCCGTATCTTCATAAGCATCAAAGTCGATCAGCGAGAGGCGATCCGTTTCCGTACCATTCACATATGTCGACATGGCCTCGATCAGCGGCGTCCAGCGCGCCTGCGGATCAAGCAAGCGCACCACAGGATAATCGACGCCCTTTTGCGCTTCCTCATGCACACGCGCAAAGAAGCGCCCCATCTCGGCGCGATAGGCGCGCTGGTCTTCGCGCGGAAAGCCATGTTCCTCGGCGCTTTTCTGCCAAGGCGGCGTTTCGCGGTTCAGCTCAAATCCGCTCTCAACCGCCAAAGGCACCAGCACATTGCGGTCAGCCGAATGCAGCCAGCCACAACCCAGATCGAGCGGGTGACCTGCGACCTCCTGCGTGAAAGCGCGCCCGCCAATGCGCTCGCGCGCTTCAATCACGCAAACTTTGTGCCCGGCACGCGTCAGCGCACGCGCGGCTGCAATGCCCGCAGCGCCCGCGCCAATCACCACACAATCATGATCTGCCGATGAACTCATGGAATCCACATAAGACGCAGTCGCGCCCGCGTCCAGCGCAGGCATTGCGATCAGGGGGACAAGCGCGCTAGCATGGGCCAAACCGGCAAGAGACCGGACGGGAGGACATATGCACGACAGCCCCGCACCCGCACCGCTGCAAGGCGCGCTGATCATTGACGCGATCAAACAAGCGCGCGTGGATTACGTGCTTTCCGTGCCTGACCTACACACCAGCAACGGCCTGCTGAAGCCCATCGCGCAAGACAAAGAGCTAAAGCTCATCCGCACCTGCAAGGAAGACGAGACGCTGGGCATTGCCGCCGGCTTGTCATATGGCAACAAGCGCGCGTTGATCCTCATTCAATGGACTGGCTTTCTCTATGCGATGAATGCCATTCGCGCCATGGCCTGCGATCATTCCATGCCCATGTGCATGATGATCGGCCTTTTGGGCAAAGAGCCCGAACTTCCCTCGCGCCAATCCGCACGCTTTGGCGTGCGCATTGTGGAGCCCATGCTCGACACGCTTGGCATTGCCTATCATCGCATCAGTGAAGATGCCGATGCAGCGCTGATCGCACCTGCAATCGAGCAAGCCTATGCGCAGTCCAAACCCATTGCCTTTCTCATCGAACGCCGCCCGGTGCACGCATGATCGACCGTAAAAAAGCTTGGGCCGCACTTGCCCGCCACATCACAGATGAAATCGTTGTTGCAACTTATTCCTCTGCGACAGACTGGATTGCGACGATTGATCGACCACTCAATTATTTCAGCTTTGGCGCCATGGGGCTGGCTTCATCTCACGCGCTGGGTTTGGCACTGGCGCGCCCGGACAAACGCGTCATCGTGCTGGATGGTGATGGCAGCCTGCTGATGAACCTCGGCACGCTGGTCACCATTGGTGCGGTCGCCCCGAAAAACTTCGCCCATATTGTCGCGCATAATGGCTCTTATGAAGCCAATGGCGGCCATCCGATTCCCAACAAGCAAACCGATTTTGCCGGCATTGCGCGCTCATCCGGCATTGCCAAAGCGCAGCGCATCGACACGCTCGCGGGCTTTGAAGCCGCCATTCCAAATCTGCTGACAGAAGAAGGCCCGCTCTTTGTCGATCTCATCGTCGAACAGGGCGAATTGGGGCCGCGCTCTTACAAAGACATGTATTCGCGTGTGCGCCGTCAGGCGTTCCGTGAAGCTTTGCAGGCGGGGTAAAATTCAGCCGCGGATCGGCTCGACCTTCAGCGCAGCGCGCACGAAGTAATAGACGAGCAGAAGGCCGAAGGCCGCGCCCACCACTTCCACGCCACGGCTGACCAGTGGGGGCAGGCCCAACAGGCCGCCCAGCGCCCAACCAGCTGCCCAGGAAATGCCGACAAGCTCGGTGCCGACGAGAATCGCCACGCTGATCACGGTGATCGCATTGTCCCAGTGGATCGGCTTCTGGCTCATCGGTCTCGGGTCCGCTGTTTTCTGAATGACGCTGAATTACCCCATCCCCTGCGGGGAGGCAAATCAGGCCCCCATCAATAATCCTACACCCAGAAGCAGGACTGCGAGCGCGGCGACGAACTCAAGCCCGGACAATAGTCTCGCCGCTCCCTGCGTGCGAAGGGTGGCAAAACGGCTGGCTTGGGCCTTCGCATAGACCGAAGCCGCCGCAATAGCTCCTGTGGTGAGCGCTGTGCCGACAGCCATGGCAAATGTGGCCGCGACACCGGCAAGCACAATGCCCTGCGCCGCCGCAAAGACCAGCACAAGAATGGCGCCCGAACAGGGGCGCAAGCCTGCGGCAATCACTGTGCCTGCGGCACCTCGCCAATCAAATGCGCCCCCGCCCAGCGCGGCGGGATCAGGCATATGCACATGCCCGCAATTTGGCCCATGCACATGGGCCGGATCATCGCCGGCATCGCAGATGAAGCGTGAAGCGACCTGCGGCTTTGACCGCCACTCGCCGAGAAAGGCTTTGCCCTTGCGCCAAACCAGCGCGACACCAACCAGGGCAATCGCGGCATAAGAAGCGATCTCGACCCATTGGGCGGCATCGCGCAAATGGCGCGCGGTGAGGCCGAGCAAAGTGGTGAGGCCCAAGACCAGCGCAATGGCGACGAGTGCTTGCAAGAGAGCCGCAAGCGCAGCCATCACCAATCCGCGCTTCAAAGCGCGCTCATTGGCGACGAGATAGGCCGCAAGCACCGCTTTGCCATGACCCGGGCCCGCCGCGTGAAACACGCCATAGGCAAAAGCCAGTCCCACAAGACTCCAGAAAGCCGAGGCATCGGTGCGGATAGCGCGCACAGCTTCGCGCATCAACACATCAAAATGCTGTTGCTGTGCCAAAATCCAGCCCGTGAGGCCGGTGGCTGCACCGCCACCTTCAGAAATACCGACCGAAAAAGGATTGCGCGCTTGCGCAAAGACATCCGGCGCCAAGAGCGCCAGCGCAACAAGAACGAAAGCGAGGCGCTTCACGGACAAGCCACAGTCGCGCGGCTGGCGAGTTTGATGCCAAAATCCGCACCCGGAGAAAGGCCCGAGAAAAAGGCCTCATTGAACCTTTGCGCTTCGCTGTTATCGAGCGGCTTGGGCTGCGACATGGAGAGCGAACAGCCGGATGGCGCGCCCTTCATCGCGACGCCATCTTTGGCAAAATCAAACGAGACGAAATAAGTCGGATCATAAACCTGCAACGTGAAAGCCTTGTCGGCTTTGACCGGATTTTTGAGCGGCAGCGTGAAGGTGAGCGTGACAAGCTTTTTGTCATCCTCACGCATCGAGATTGCCTGCGGCTTGGCAAATTCGATTTTCTGCCCCGGCACTTTGACGATGGTGAAATAGCTGAACTCGGCCAGATCACTTACATTCTGCTCGGCCAGAGGCTGAAGCTTTTCGCGCGTAACCGGCTTGCCATCCTCGCTCGCACCTGTGGTGACGAAAGAGGAATACATATCATCAAACGTCCACGACTGGCTGATGCCGCTGATACGCCCCTGCGCATCGAAGATGATCTCGCTATTCACCACCACAAAAACATGCGGATGCGCCAAAGCAGGCGAGGCCAAGGCCAGTGCAAGAATAGCGAGGGTGGCGCGAATGATTCTCTTCATGGTGCAATCATCTCTCGCCGCAGACTCTGGCGCAAGAATGGCAACCCAACCGGAAAGATGCGTAGACCCCCACCCCTACCCTCCCCTCAAGGGGGAGGGGGATTTGATGCAGCGTGCGGCGTAGATCGCAATAAGCAATGCCAATGCAAGCAAACTCCCTCCCCCTTGTGGGGAGGGCGACTCTGCGCAGCAGAGCGGGGTGGGGGTCGTGCAATTCTTCAAGAAAAAGCAAAAAGGCCCGCCAGAGGGCGGGCCTTTCAATTTTTAGCGAACGATCACATTCTTAAACTGCCAAGGGTCGCTGGTGTCGACATCCTCGGGGAAGAGCACGCCGCGATCATCAAGCGGGGTCCAGCTTGTATATTCGCCGATCACGGGCCCGAGATAGGGACGCTGCACGTCGAGGCAGCGGCGGAAGTCGAGCTCATCGGCTTCCACAACACCGGCATTCGGATTTTCCAGAGCCCAGACCATGCCTGCCAGCACAGCGCTCGTCACCTGCAAGCCCGTTGCATTCTGATAAGGCGCGATGCGGCGCGTCTCTTCAATCGAAAGCTGCGAGCCATACCAATAGGCATTCTTTTTGTGGCCGTAGAGAAGCACGCCGAGCTCGTCGATGCCGTCGACGATTTCAGTCTCGTCGAGAATCTTCGATTCCTTCTGCTGCTTCCAGCCAGAGCCTGCCATTTCATGCAGCGACACCACAGCATCATTGGCCGGATGGTAAGCATAGTGACAGGTCGGACGATAGGCCGCGTTACCGCCTTCATAAACGGTCAGATAATCGGCAATCGAAATGGCTTCATTATGCGTGATGAGCCAGCCGTGTTGCGCACGCGCGGTCGGCGTCCATGAACGCACTTTCGTGCCAGCACCCGGACGCATCAGATAGATCGCCGCATTGGAGCCGAAATCATGCTCGCGACCTTCCGGCGGCAGAGCCTTTTCATGCGTGCCCCAGCCCAGTTCCGCCGGCTGCAAACCTTCCGAGACGAAACCCTCAACCGACCAGGTGTTGACGAAAACACCTGCAGGCTTGGGATCGCGCGCACGCTGCGTATCGCGCTCGGCAATGTGAATACCCTTCACGCCGACCTTTTGCGCGAGGCGCGCCCATTCTTCGCGATTGCGGGGCTCCGGCATATCAACGCCGCAATCAGCCGCAACATTGAGAAGCGCCTGCTTCACAAACCACGACACCATGCCAGGGTTTGCACCACAGCAAGACACAGCCGTGGGACCGGGCGGCAAGTCATCGCGCAGGTCAAGAATGACTTCACGCAAAGCATAGTTGGAACGTTGCGACACGGAGAGCGACGTGTCGGTGTAAAAACCCTTCCAAGGCTCGGCAACCGTGTCGATATAGAGCGCACCAACTTCGTGGCACAACTTCATGATCGCTGCCGAAGACACATCGACCGACAGATTGACGACAAAGCCCTGACCCTTGCCAGCCGTCAGCAACGGCTTCAGAAGCTCGATATAATTATCTTTGCGCACCGAATCCTTGATGAAGCGGATACCGCGTTCATCCAACAGGCCGCGATCCTTGTCTTCGGGATCAATGACGGTGAAGCGCTTCTTGTCGAATTTGAAATGGCGCTCGATGAGCGGCAGCGTGCCGCGACCAATCGAGCCAAAGCCGATCATGACAATGGGACCAGTAATCGTGCCATGCACGGGCCAATGCGACATTTCAGAGAACTCCAGAAAAAAGGCGCCGCGCGAAGAGCGCGGCGAGAAGACGATTCTGGCCTGCTTCAAAGCAAAGCCAGAGCGAATGATCAAGCAGCCTGCGAGAAAACCTCCGCAGCCGTTTGACGCATGCGGGAACGAGCCTTTGCACCCGCCCCACGCACAAGACCTGTTGCACCCGACAAGGCGCCCGGAACCAGCTCAAGCCCCAGAAAACGCTCCGCCTCCACAGGCCCCGGCATAGAAAGACCCAGTACGGGAGCGCGCTCGAATCCAAGCGGATTGTAATAAGCGGCATCGCCGACAAGGATGACACCCTGATGACCGCGCTGCACAGCGCGAAACAGGCCTTCTGCAATCAGCTTGCGGCCGATGCCCAAAGACCGAAACCGCGAATCGACAGCCACGGGCCCGAGGAGGAGCGCTGCACGACCGCCAGCCTGGAGGTGCCAAAAGCGGATCGTGCCAACCAACTCCTCCCCGAGCGCGGCCACCAGCGCGAGGCCAGCTGCAGGTGCGCGACCTTCGCGCAGCCTTTCGCAGGTCTTGGCAAATCGCGCCGGGCCGAAAGCCGCATCGAGCAGATGCTCGCGCGCGGCAATATCGGAAAGCTTCTCATCACGGATCGCGAGCTGCGGTTGAGCAGCTTGCTGGAAATCTTGCATGCAGACATAGGTCATCGCGGCCTCCTCAAAGGCTCAGGCGCGACCCTCGCACCAGATGCACACTCGCGCGTGCACCGGCCGTCCGGGACTCTTCAGGGGTGATGAAAGACGCCGCGCGCACGCGGCGTCGACAGGCTCAGATCACGTAGGATTTGAGCGGAGGAAAGCCGTTGAACTCGACCGCCGAATAAGTGGTCGTGTAAGCGCCGGCTCCCTCGATCAGCACTTTCGCGCCAATCTCGAGGCTGACAGGAAGGAGATAGGGGTCCTTCTCATACAGCACATCGACCGAGTCACAGGTCGGGCCAGCCAGAACGCAAGGCTCCAGCTCGTCACCATCATAATCCGTGCGGATCGGATAGCGGATCATCTCGTCCATTGTTTCGGCAAGACCATTGAACTTGCCGATGTCGAGATAAACCCACTTCACCTTGTCATCGTCCGACTTCTTCGAAATCAGCACGACTTCGGCTTCGATCATGCCGGCATTGCCGACCATGCCACGACCCGGCTCGATGATGGTTTCAGGAATCCGGTTGCCGAAATGCTTGCGCAGCGACTTGAAGATCGCCTGACCGTAAGCCTTCACCGCCGGCACGTCCTTGAGGTACTTCGTCGGGAAGCCGCCACCGAGGTTCACCATCGAGAGATGGATACCACGCTCGGCGAGATCGCGGAAGATTTCAGCCGACGACGCCAAAGCCGCATCCCACATGCGCGGATTGCGCTGCTGCGAGCCGACATGGAACGACAGGCCGTAAGCGACGAGGCCGAGGCGATGAGCATGTTCGAGCACGCGTGCAGCCATTTCCGGCACGCAGCCGAATTTGCGCGACAGCGGCCATTCAGCGCCTTCACCATTGCAGAGAATGCGGCAGAACACGCGCGAGCCAGGCGCCGCACGGGCAACCTTCTCGACTTCAGCTTCGCAATCAACCGCGAACAGGCGAATGCCGAGCTCGTAAGCGCGCGCAATATCGCGTTCTTTCTTGATCGTATTGCCGAAGGAGACGCGGTCCGGCGAAGCGCCAGCGGCCAGAGCCTGCTGGATTTCAACCACAGAGGCCGTGTCAAAGCACGAGCCCAGCGCGGCCAAGAGCTTCAGCACTTCTGGCGCAGGATTGGCCTTGACGGCGTAAAAGACGCGCGTGTCCGGCAATGCCTTGGCAAAGGCATTGTAATTGTCACGCACGACATTGAGGTCGAGGACCATGCACGGTCCATCATCCTGACCCTTTTCGCGTCGGTCGCGAAGGAAATCCATAATACGGTCGGTCATCGCGGCATCCCTTCGAAGGGCGCGCAACTTTTGGCGCGCCGATACGAGTTGACTTCGTGGATGACAGCGCTTCACACCGCGCTTTGGAGACGCGGAAGCAAAAACGGCAATCATCCGTGACCTGTGCCGTCCGACTGAACCATTCAGTCGACCAACATAGGTCGGGTGCTGCGCCGTAGGACACGTTCACCCCAGATCAGCTTGACGCTGTCCAAGGGGTTTGGTGGCCATCGATTGGATGGGATGAGCTCCCGTCCGCACGTGCGGCAAGAAAGACAAGCCTCTTCGGTACGCTGACCTTTGGAGGGTCAACAGAGACGAAAAAGCCCGGTCCGTCGTTGCTTTAAGTCGCGTCCCCCGTTTGGCGGGGTTCGCCGGTTCGCTCCGGCTGCCGGTTTTTTACTGACGAGTGACCGGCCTCTTGTCCGGATCCCCGCCAACCGACACACGACCACAGGCACGTGCGATTTGGGCAAGGCGGAAAATACTGACTATTCAGGGGGGCGCAAGAGTTTTTTTAGCCTGCGCGCCGGAATCTTTGCACATTGTTAGCGCCGTGTTGCAAAAACCACAGAACGACGCGACGGAAAGGCCGCTTGCAGCTCCGCTGAAACGGCTTTACCTCGTGAGCGTCGCGCAATTTTGCGCATCACTTGAAGGCAAACATGCCGCATCTGACCCGCCGCGGACTTTCCACGCTGCTTGCGAGCTCGGCCCTGAGCCTCGCTGCCCTGCCCTCCGGCCTATCCACAGCCTTGGCGCAGGCTCCGCAGCAAAAGCCCGCGAAATTTGCCTTTGAAGATGTGCAGCGTCGCGCCCGCGAGCTGGCCGCTGCTCCTTACGCGCCAGCCCCCGCTCTGCCCGATGCCATTCAAAAGCTGGATTATGACGCCTGGCGCGACATCCGCTTCAAGCCCGACCGCGCCGCGCTCAATGGCTCGGCCTTCCGGCTGCAGGCCTTTCATCTGGGTCATGTCTACCGCCGCCCGGTGACGATCAATCTGATCCGCGAGGGCATTGCGACACCCATTCCCTATGCTGCCAGCCTGTTTGATTACGGCCGCACCAAATTCGACAAGCCGCTGCCCGTGAATCTGGGCTTTGCAGGCTTTCGCCTGCATTACGCGCTGAATGATCCGCGCGTGCACGACGAGGCCATTGCCTTTTTGGGCCACAATGCTTTCCGCCTGCTCGGCCGCGGCCAGCGCTATGGCCTCTCGGCACTCGGCCTTGCCGTGAACCCCGGCATGGAAAGCGAAGAGATTGCGCAATTCATCGAATTTTGGGTGGAGACACCCGAAGCCAATACAGAGCGCGTGACTTTCTATGCACTGCTCGACGGTGAGAGCGTGACGGGCGCCTATCGTTTCGATTTTGTACCGGGCATTGAATCTTCGCTGGATGTTTCAGCCACGCTGCATCCGCGCCGCCCCATTCACAAGCTTGGTCTTGCCCCGCTCTCATCCATGTTCCTGACGGGCGAGAATGATCGACGCATCTCCGGCGATTGGCGCCCCGAAATGCATGATTCCGATGGCCTGCTCATCAACACTGGCGCAGGTGAATGGCTCTGGCGTCCTCTGCGCAATCCGGCGCGACAAGAAATCTCATCTTTCGTGGATCGCGATGTGAAGGGCTTTGGCCTCCTGCAACGCGACCGCACGTTTGAACATTATCAAGATCTCGAACTCAATTATGAATTGCGCCCGTCCTATTGGGTGGAGCCGCGCAACAATTGGGGCGAAGGGCAGATTGATCTGATCGAAATGCCCGCCAAAGATGATACGCAAAACAATGTGCTTGCCGCATGGGTGCCCAAAGCCCCAGCCGAAGCAGGCAAGCCCATCACTTTGTCATGGCGCATCACATCAAGTCTCGACATGCGGCGCATGTCACCCAATGGCCGCGCCATTGCGACTTTCCAGACACCACCGCGCGCCTTTGGTTCGTCCGAACCTGTGCTGCCGGGCTCGCGTCGTTTCATTGTCGATTTTGCGGGCGGCGAATTGCGCTATTTCCAGACGCAGGCCGAAGCAGTGGAAGTTGTTGCATCAACAACGAGCGGCGAAATCTCGCGCTCTTTCGTGCAGGTCAATCCGCAGACCGGCGGCTTCCGCGCCGTTTTTGATGTGCAGCTTGCACCCGGACAAAGCAGCGATCTGCGGGCCTTTCTGCGCACGGGCTCACGCGCGCTTACCGAAACATGGACTTTCCCGTGGCGCGCGGAGTAAAGGCGAAAGCCATCATCCGCAAAGCGCGGCTGTCTGATCTCGCACGTGTGACAGAGATCGAATGGAGTATGTTCAACTCCGATCAACTCTCGCGCCAATCTTTGCGCCGCTATATGCAAGTGCCATCTGCCGGCATGATTGTGGCAGAAGAGAACAAAACCATTACTGGTTATGCGCTTGTCGGTTTGCGCAAAGGTTCGAAAATCGGGCGGCTTTATTCCATCGCGGTGGATAAAGCTTGTGGCAAGCGCGGTGTTGGTCGCGCTTTGTTAGACGCCAGCGAGCAGCTCGCCAAACAACACAAATGCACGCTCTTTGCACTGGAAGTGCGCGCCGGCAATGCGCGCGCGATCAAACTCTACAAGAAGAATGGCTACCGCCTGATCGGGCGTGAAGACGATTGGTATGAAGATGGCGCTGCCGCGCTGAAATTTGAAAAGACGCTTTAGTCGAGCGGGCCATCCGTGAGCCGCGCCAGATCAAAAGCCTGAATGTCTTGCAGCAATTCGATGAAAGCGGTTGCGCCATAATCAGCGCTCGCCTCACCCTTTTCGAGCGTTGCATCTAGCGCATTGCCCATGGCACCCGATGGCGACAAATCCTGCGACAACCAGCCAAAGCCCACACCATGATGAGCGCGAAGCCACGTAAAGCTACGCTCCATTTCCGCATTGGCACTGGGAAAATCCGCAACATCTTCTTCGCGCACGAGGTCGGGGCGGAAAGCCATCATCAGAGATGTTTCAATATCACCGGCATGAATGCCATGCGCACGCTCTTGCACGGTAAAGAGATCATCAGGATAGCCAAACCGCGTCCACGAACAAATGACAACAAACATGGTGAAGCGGCGGCGCAATTCGCGCGCGACATGATCCATCACAGCAACATTGCCGCCATGCGAATTGAGCAAGACCAATTTGCGCACGCCCGCACGATGCAGGCTTTCGCCGATTTCAATCCAAGCGCGGGTCGCCGTTTCAGCTGAGAGTGTCAGCGTGCCGGGGAAAGAATTATGCTCGTCCGACTTGCCGATGGTCTGGATGGGCAGAAAGAGCACAGGCGAATCCGCCGGCAAGCGGTCGACCACCCGCTCCAGATAGCCCTCCATGATGAATGTATCCGTGCCCAAAGGCAGATGCGGCCCATGCTGCTCGACAGCCGCCACCGGCAAGACCGCGATGATTGTCTCCAGATCAAGGGAGTCGAAATCGGTCCAGGCAAGTTCGGTCCAATAATGGGTTGGCAGCATGGGCGAGAAACCTTTCGGGGAAGAAATTAGCCCAGTCCCGCCATCATTGCGAGGAGCAAAGCGACGAAGCAATCCAGAGGCAACACATGAGGCCACTGGTTTGCTTCGCTTCGCTCGCAATGACGGCTAGACTTTGTGGGCCAGAACCCCACATTAGAAGGGTTGGACGGAGGAACGCATGAAGGTCATCTGGCGGGCGGCGGCGCTTTTACTGGCTAGCGCTTTGAGCGCTGAAGCCGCCGACAAAATTCGCTTCGGCACGAATTGGCTGGCACAGGCCGAACATGGCGGCTTCTATCAGGCTGTGGCTGACGGCACTTATGCCAAATACGGGCTCGAGGTCGAGATCGTTCAAGGCGGCCCGCAATCCAACACGCGCCTCATGTTGCCCACAGGGCGCATCGAATTCGTTATGGGCGGCAATATGATTCAGGCCTTTGCCGCGGTTGAGCAGAATGTGCCGACCGTCGTTGTTGCTTCCATGTTCCAGAAAGACCCGCAGGTTTTCATGTCGCATCCGGGCCAAGGACGCGACACGTTCAAGGATCTCGTCGGCGCGCCGATTTATCTCGGTAAGGATTTTGTCGCTGCGTCCTTCCCGTGGTTCAAAATGGAATATGGTTTCCGCGATGCGGATTTGCGGCCTTATAATTTCAATGCGGGCCCCTTCATCGCCAATAAGCAATCGGCGCAACAGGGCTATGCGACCGCCGAGCCTTTTGCGATTGAAAAACAGGCCGGCTTCAAGCCCAATGTTTTTCTTCTCGCTGATCATGGCTTCGATACTTATTCGACGACGATTGAAACGCGCGCCGATCTGATCACCAAAAACCCTGATCTCGTACAACGCTTCGTCGACGCCTCGATCATCGGTTGGGTGAATTATCTCGATGGCGATAACAGCAAAGCCAATGCACTCATTCGTCGCGACAATCCTGATATGAGCGCCGAGCAAATCGCTTATTCCATCGCCAAGATGAAGGAATATGGCATTGTCGATTCCGGCGACAGCAAACAGCTTGGCATTGGCGCCATGACGGACGAGCGCCAGAAAAGCTTCTTCGATAAAATGGTGACGTCAGGCGTCGTGAAAGCGGGCATTGATTATCGCCGCGCTTATACATTGCAATTCGTCAACAAGCGCGTTGGACTGGAGACGAAGTGACGCTTCTTTCTCTCAGCACCATCGGCAAGACCTTTGCCAATGGCACGCGCGCATTGGATCACCTTGATCTCGATATTGCGCGTGGTGAATTTGTTTCGCTTCTGGGCCCGTCAGGCTGCGGCAAATCCACCGCCTTGCGCATCATTGCGGGGTTAGAGCGTGCCGACCAAGGAAAATTCACATGGGGCGACAGCAAGCCTGATATCGGGTTTGTGTTCCAAGACCCGACTTTGATGCCTTGGGCCAATGTCTTCGACAATGTCTTTCTGCCGCTGCGCTTGAAGGGTGTTTCACATGCGCAGGCGCAGCCCAAGATTGAAGAAGCCCTTGCGCGCGTCGGGCTTGCAGATTTTGCACAGCACATGCCGCGCGAATTATCTGGCGGCATGAAGATGCGTGCCTCTATTGCGCGCGCTTTGGTCATGCAGCCCAAGCTACTCCTGATGGACGAGCCTTTTGCAGCGCTTGATGAAATCACGCGGCACAGGCTGAACCGCGATCTTTTGAACTTGCAAGCCGAACTGGGCATGACGGTGATCTTCGTCACCCATTCCGTTTATGAAAGCGCTTTTCTCTCAAGCCGCATTTGCGTCTTTGCGCCGCGACCGGGCCGCATTGTCGAAACCATCTCAGTTGCAGAGCCTGCTGCCCGCACCGAAGCGTTTCGCTTGAGCGCGCCCTATCTGGAGGCTTGCGCCAAAGCATCCCGCGCGCTTGAAGCGGCGATGGAGGGCGCATGAGCTTCTCGCGCCTTCTCCCGCTCTTTGTCTTTCTCGTTTTGCTCGGCGGCTGGGAAAGCCTCGTGCATTTGCAATCCATCCCGCCTTATGTGCTGCCCGCACCTTCGCTCATTCTCACGACGTTGCGCGAGGATTGGACGTTGCTCTCCGCATCGCTTTGGGTGACCTTGCGCATTACGGCGCTGGCTCTTGCTTTGGCGACGGGCATTGGCGTGGCTCTGGCCATTCTCTTCGCGCAATGGACATGGCTCGAGCGCAGCTTCTTTCCCATTGCGGTGATTTTGCAAGTCACGCCGATCATTGCCATCGCGCCTCTCTTGCTCATCTATCTGGATGCAGAGACCGCCGTATTGGCTTGTGCCTTTCTCGTAGCCTTCTTCCCCATTCTGTCGAATACGGCGCTGGGCCTGTCGTCGACCGACCACAATCTGCGTGACCTTTTTGATCTCTATGGTGCGAGTGGCTGGCAGCAAATGCGCCTGCTGCGCTTGCCCTCGGCGCTGCCCTATTTTCTGGGCGGCCTGCGCATTGCGGGCGGGCTGGCGCTGATTGGTGCCATTGCCGCCGAGATTGCAGCGGGGGCCTCGGGCCAAGGCGCAGGGCTGGCCTATCGCATTGTGGAGGCCGGCTATCGCCTCAACATCCCGCGCATGTTTGCGGCGCTTGCGCTCATTTCCGTGGCGGGCATTGCGATCTGGCTTGTTCTCGACTTTGTGAACCGCGCGCTGCTCGGCAAATGGCATGATTCCGCGCGTCAGCGAAGCTGATAAAGAAAAGATGAAATTCATGCATTTGCGCTGAAGCCGCCTTTGTGTTGCGCTCTGCATTGAGGAAAACGCTGTTCAGGAGCCAATTGCATGTCTCATGTCACCCGACGCCATTTCACAGCATTGATGGGCACTGCCGCGCTGTCCACGCCCGCTTTCGCGCAAAATGCGGCTTGGCCGAACAAGCCCATCCGTTTGATCCTGCCCTTTGGCGCGGGCGGCGTGGCCGATATTACCGCACGCATTGTGACCGAGCGTTTGGGCGACAAGCTCGGCCAGCGTTTTGTGATCGAGAACCAGCCCGGCCCCGGCGGCATCAATGCGGCGCGCGCGGTTCTGGCAGGTGGTACCGATGGCTATACGCTCGCGCTCTTCTCCAACGGCACGGCCGTCAGCGTGAATATGTTCAAGGAATTGCGTTTTGAT
Source organism: Beijerinckiaceae bacterium (assembly GCA_947452455.1). GTDB lineage: Bacteria > Pseudomonadota > Alphaproteobacteria > Rhizobiales > Beijerinckiaceae > Terripilifer. Next base: position 47,603 of record CANGBX010000006.1, on the reverse strand, counting down.
CCGGTGAAAGATTTCACGCCCGTCTCGACACTCGGCTTCTTCGATTTCATTCTCGCGACGGACGCCAAGTCACGCTATCAGACGCTGAAAGATTTTATCGATTACGGCAAAGCCAACCCCGGCAAGATGAATGTCGGCACGGTGATTGTCGGCTCCACGCAAAATCTGTCAGGTGAATTGCTGAAGTCGGCAACAGGCTTGGATTTCCGCATCGTGCCCTTCCGAAACACGCCCGATCTCACGCTCTCGCTGACTCGCGGCGATGTTGATCTGATGATTGATTCCTATTCAGCGCTGAAGAGCATGATTGATGACAAGCAAGTGCGCGCCCTCGCCTCATCCGGCCCGACACGCTCACCTGTGACGCCCAATCTGCCGACCGCCGCAGAAGCGGGCGTGCCCGGCTATGATGTGACATCCTGGAACGCGATCTTTGCACCGGCCGGCACACCTGCAGATGTGATTGCCAAAATGCAAAAGGCCATTGCCGAAGTGATTGCTGAAGACGAGATCAAGCGCAAACTTCTGGAACTCGGCATTGAAGCCAAGGCCCTTGCTGGCGCGCAACTCGCCAAGCAATTGGAGAGCGACATTGTCAAATGGGGCGATGTCATCACCAAGGCGAATATTCCGAAGAATTAATTGCGGCGACAAGACAGAACGGAGAGATGCAAATGACTGATATTTTGATGCCTGTGCGTCTCTCCGAAACTGTCATCACCCCTCTGCAATCACGCTACACTGTGCATCGCTTGTGGGAAGCCCAAAACCAGCAGGCATTTCTCAATGATGTCGCGTCGCGCATTGAGGCCATTGTCACTGCGGGCGCGATCCTCGCCCATGGCATGTCCTTCGCAACTGATGATGCGCTGATGGCACGTTTGCCCAAGCTGAAACTCATCGCCAATCATGGCGTCGGCTATGACACGATCGATGCGCCTGCCGCTGCTGCGCGCGGGATCATGGTGACGAATACGCCTGATGTGCTGACGGATGAGACAGCCGACACGGCCTTCGGTCTTGTGCTCAACACAGTGCGCGAATTCCCGGCTTCTGAGCGCTACTTGCGTGCGGGCGAATGGGCGCATGCGCCCTATCGGCTGACAGCAAGCCTGCGCAACAAGACCATGGGCATTTTGGGCTTGGGCCGCATCGGCAAAGCCATTGCCAAACGCGGCGAGGCTTTTGGGCTCAAAATCGCTTATTGCGGCCGCAACAAGCAGGCTGATGTTGCCTATCCTTTTTACGACAGCCCGCGCGCTCTGGCGCAAGCTTGCGATATTCTCGTCATTGCTGCACCGGGTGGCGCACAGACGCGCAACATTGTCGATGCGCAAGTTCTGCAAGCGCTTGGTCCGACGGGTTTTCTCATCAACATCGCGCGCGGCTCGCTGGTTGACGAGGCGGCCCTGATCGCCGCACTTCACGCGGGCACAATTGCCGGTGCGGGACTTGATGTTTTTGCGCAAGAGCCGCATTTCGAGAAAGCATTTTTGGCTGTCCCGAATACGGTTCTCTTACCCCATGTTGGCTCGGCCAGCGTAGAGACGCGCAAGGCCATGGAAGATTTGCTCATCGCCAATGTCGATGCTTTTGCAGCAGGGCGCGCCGTGCTGACGCCTGTGCCGGAGTGCCAGCTTGCCCGCCCGCCTGCGCAGTGATAGCCAATAAAGACTAAGTTACGCCCCCGGAGACATTGCGATGAAATGGCCAAGCCCAAGCGCATCTATTGCGGCGCTCTTCTTGGCTATTTGCATCTCCGGCAATTCTTCTGCCCAAAACCTGCTGGATCCTGCCCCGCTCGGTGCACCCGCTGATACGCGCCTGCGTGCCAGCTCGCCCGCAGCCGCCCCTGCCACGGCACGCGTCAGCAATGACCCGCCCGGCCGCTACGCGCCCTTGCGCGAAGGCAACAAGGACACGGGCTGCATGATCACGCTGGACGCCTCGCGCAAAGCGCAATTGGCGCCTGCCTGCCGCGACCAAGGGCTTGTGGTTTTCGACCCTATCAATTGGCAGATGGAGCGTGGCCGCCTCGGTGTCACCGCCCGCAAAGGCCATAAGGCCTGGTTCGATCGCCAGGCTGACGGGACGTGGTTGCGCGACCCGAAAGAAGGAAAAACCCTGATTTTACGGCCTATCTGAAAAGTTAATACGTAAAATCAGGCATTTCTTTCTTCTTTCAGTGATTTAGCCCAGCAATCAGAGGCTCGCCATTAAGAAAATGGGCATTTTTGGCCCATAAATCCTCGTCCCGGGCGCATTCCTGCCTTTTTCTCGCCGCACCGCAACATGAAAAGCCTCCCCGCAGCCACGTGATGGCCTGCGCGTTGAGAGGAGTTGCTTTGAAACCTCATTTTTTTGCGGCCTTGGTTTCGGCCGCCATCATCGCTCCCGTTTCATTCAACGGGGCCGCCCATGCGGAGAGCTGGACCGGCAAGGCGTCTTTTTATTCACACGGCACCCGCACGGCGAGCGGGGCCAAATTTCAACCCGGAGCATTGACCGCCGCGCATCGCAGCCTGCCCTTTGGCACAGTGTTGCGCGTCACCAATCTCGCCAATCAACGCAGCATTACTGTGACTGTGAATGATCGCGGCCCCTTTATCCGTGGCCGCATTCTCGATGTGTCTTCTGGAGCTGCCGATGCACTGGGCTTTCGTGGCGCAGGCATAACGCAAGTGCGGATCGAAAAAGTCGATCGCACAGTGACACTTTAACAGGCAAAACGGCCCCTCATCATATGAGGGGCCGTGCTTGTTTTAGCGCTTCAAAATTTTATCGCTCCAGCGCGGATCAAACAGCCCCTCGGTTGGAGGCGCTGTTGGAAAATCACCAATCTCGACCTGATAAGCGAGCAAAGCTTTGGTCGGTGCTTCGATCTGGCGAATGTCGAAAATGAAATCAACCGCTGGGGATTTCAACGCAGCTTGCATCGTGGCTGCATCAACAAGACCACCGCCCAGAATGGCTTCAACATGTTTGGCTGCTTCAGCAGGATTGCTGCGGATGAGCTCTGTTGCGCGCGCAAATAAGCCGACCATCTTTTCCAACGCATCTGGTGAGACTTTTTCAAAAGCCCCTGTGGCTGCCATGACGACACCGGGAATATCCGGGAACATATCGCGCGCAGTCAGCAACATTTTCAGTTTGGGATTGCGCTGCAAGACAATCGTAGCAGACGGCTCCAGCACTGTTGCGCCATCGACCGAGCCAGCCAGCATAGCTTGCTGGACGGCATCAATGCCCATGGCAACAATCTCGACATCGTCTTTCGACACTTTGCCGATCTTCCAGAGCCAATGATGAAGCGCAACCGTTGGCACGCCGCCCGGCGGCAAGGTAGCAAGCTTGGCTTTGCGCCCTTGTGTCTTGGCGAAGTGAGCAAAAGCCGCGGCCGGATCTTTGTTGACCGCAAAACTTGCTGACAAAGTTTCTGAAGCCACAAAACCCGAACCACCAGAACCCGCGGCCGCGACCACTTTGACATCAAGGCCACGCGCACGCGCAACCGCAACAGGCGCCACACCAATGGCCAGCATATCGAGCGTACCAGACGACAAAGCCTGAATGGCAGAGGGGCCGGAATCGAAACGGACCAGTTTCAGATCAAGCCCCGCCTCGCGCGCCCAGCCGATGCGGTCCACAACGTAAAGTGCAGAGGCGCCAATCACGGGCACGTAGCCGATGCGCACAGATGTGAGGTTTTGTGCAAAAGCACCAGCTGGAGAAAAAGCCGATGCAACGGCAAGGGCGCAGGCCTGACGGCGTGACAGATCAACCATAACAAGCTCCCGAAATGTGAGCTCCTGTCTATCACAGGCCTTATGCAGCTGGGCAGAGAATGAAAATCTCTTTTTGACCCACAAAACAGAACGGGCGCCCTAAGGCGCCCGCTCATCAATATTCTTTTCTTAGCGGATGGATCAGAGATCCATCTTGCCTCGTGGATGGATCAGAGATCCATCCATGGCATCAGCGAGACGTGGATCACGTCCGGTGCGCCCATGCCGCCGACTGACTTGATCGCATATTCAGCGTCTTTCAGACCGAAGCGGTGTGTTGTCATCATGTCGATCGGGAAGCGCTTTGAAGCGAGCTGTTCCAGCGCCAATTCGCAAGCCTTGTAGGAATGGCCGCGTGCCGACTTCAGCGTGATGTATTTCACCGTCATCTTGCCGACAGGGAAGTTCGGGAAGTCAGCCATTTCACCCTGGATGATCATCGTGCCGCCCTTGCGCTTCAGGGCTTCGATGCCCAGCAGGATCGGCGCGGTGCCAGCGCCCGCCGTGCAATCGAGCACGACATCAACGCCCTTGCCGCCGGTGATTTCATTGATGCGCTGGATCGGATCTTCTTCCTGCACATTGATGACGTAATCCGCACCCATAATCTTGGCGCATTCCAAACGCGCCTTGTCCTTGTTGGTGCCGGTGACGATGATCAGCGAGGCGCCTGCCTGCTTACAAGCGATGGTCTGCGAGAGACCCTGCTGGCCGGGACCCTGAATGAGCACGGTCGAGTTGTAACCAACGCCACAATCCATCAGCGCCCATTCAATGCCATTGGCCATGGGAGTGACGAGACCAGCGAGTTCCGGTGTCACGCCCTTGGGAACGTGATGGACGACCGAATTCCACGGGAGATAGACATATTGCGCAAAGCCGCCCCACAGATGCGGAGGGTTGTCGCAAGTCGTGTAGCCGTAGCGAATGCCGTTCGGGTTGTAGCGCCAGTCGGTTGCCTCGCAATGGCGGTACTGGCCCAGATGGCACCATTCGCACTTGCCGCAAGAGACATAGTGCTCAACGAAAACGAGATCGCCTTCCTTGAAACCCTTGCGGTTGGTGAATTCGCGGCCAGCCTTGGCAATGTAACCGATGTTTTCGTGGCCCATGATGACCGGACCGCCCTTGAGGGGATCCTTGAACATCTTCACGTCCGTGCCGCAGATGCCGGCCACTTCCATCTTCATCAACGCGCCGTCAATCGGAATCTCCGGCATGGGGAATTCACGGATCTCCAGCTTGCTCGCGCCTGTTTTTACCGAAGCAAGTACCTTCTCGACCATGATATTCCCCTTTCGTTGTAGTGGTGGACTTCGTATCTTGCGCAGAGCCGATGGGTCAAGCGGGTTTTGCCTGTAAAATCCGTGGCTCGCAGGCTGGAGTGGCTATGGTAACGGATGCTGCATCGCAACAAAAACCTGACGGGGGCATGTCCCTGCGGCTGGGGGTGAGTGCGCGCCCACCCGAGAACCGCGATGCCATTGCGCGCGTGAAGCAATATGTTCGGGCGCGTTTTAGATTGGTGGAGGATGATGTCGTCATGGTAACCGAGCTGGAGTGCGGCCTTCCGGGCTGCCCGCCGCTGGAGACCGTCATCGCCTTCTGGACCGAGGACCAACAGCGGCGCCATTACAAGGTCTTCAAACCGGTGGCAGAGGTCGTCGAAGACGATCTGCCGCCGTGGTGGATGAAAAACGCATTGATCGTGCCGGAAGGACAAGGCTGCGATTGTTGCTAGGAGAGGAAAAGAAACTTGGCCAAGAAAATCCCGCTCAAACTCGCCATTGCCGAATATCCCCACACCTCCAAGATCCGTGACGGATCGATTGAGATTGAGGGCATCGAGCCGGAATTCATCACCGTCAATCCGCAGATCGCCGCCTATCGCCGCATGGTGCGACAGGTCGAGTTTGATGTCTGCGAAATCGCACCCACCACCTATATGATAGCGCGCGCTTATGGCGCGCCTTTCGTCGCACTGCCGATTTTCGTCACACGCCATTTCCATCATGGCGGCCTGTTGGTGCGCCCGGAACTGGGCATCAAGCATCCGAAAGATTTGGAAGGCAAAAAGGTCGGCGTGCGCGCTTATTCCGTCACCACAGGTGTGTGGACGCGCGGTATTTTCATTGATGAATTCGGTATGGACACAAGCAAGGTCACATGGGTCGTCGATGATGAAGAACATGTGCAGCAGCTGAAACTGCCTGAAAATGTGATTCACACGCAGGGCAAGTCGCTCTTCCAGATGATGAAGGATGGCGAGCTGGCCGCAGGCTTTGCAGCCAATGCCGGCATTGGTCGCTCGGGCGATCCCGCTGGTGGCTGGAAGACGGAAGACACAAGCATGTGGCCCGATCTCTTCCCCAATGCGCATGATCTGGAAGCTGAATGGTACAAGCGCACCGGCATCTATCCGATGCATGCCACCATTGTGGTGAAGGATTCGGTGCTGGCCGAACATCCTTGGGTTGCGCGTTCACTTTATGACGCATTCGAGACTGCAAAGCAGGATTGGATGGCGCGCATGAATTCGGGCGAGCTCGATGGGGCGAATGAAAAGAAATACAAGAAGATCATGAAAATCGTCGGCGATGATCCGCTGCCCCACGGCATGGAATTCAACATGCCGACGATTTTGAAGCTCGAAGATACAGCTTTCAAACAAGGCATGATCCCGCAGCGCGTGCCGCTGGATAAGGCCTGGGTTGATCCGCTGAAAGTGTAATGGGAGCACCGTCATTGCGAGCCGCAGGCGAAGCAAACCAGAAGCCTCACGCGCTATGTCTGGATTGCCACGTCGCCTTCGGCTCCTCGCAATGACGAAGAAAAAATTATGGAGGAAAACAAGATGAAACTGCACACCGCACTCCAGACACTCGGCCATACGCAAGCGCTGAAAGACGGCACGATCCGCCCAGCAAGCTTCGAGTTCGAGTTCGAAGAAGTGCCAGCTATTATTCAGGCTTTCCGCCGCATGGTGCGTGGGACCGAATTCGATATTTCGGAAATGGCGATCACGACTTACCTCTGCGCCAAAGCGCATGGCAAGAAGTTCACCGCGATTCCGGTGTTTCCCTTCCGCGCTTTCCACCATGGCGCGATTGTCACCAACACTAAGCTTGGCATCACAGACCCCAAGCAGCTCGAGGGCAAAAAAGTTGGCGTCAATCGCGGCTATACGGTGACAGCGGGCGTATGGGCACGCTCGATCCTGCAGCATGATTATGGCGTTGATCTCTCCAAAATCACATGGGTGCTCTCGGGCGATGAACATGTGGCCGAATATAAGGCGCCCGCCAATGTCGTGCCGGTGGAAGCTGGCAAGAAGGTTGAAGAGATGCTGCTCTCAGGCGAACTGGCTGCAGCCTCGGGCGTGGTGATCGATCATCCCGATATCAAGCCGCTGATTCCCAACCCCGCACAAGTCGGCTTCGAGGCTTTGCGCACGCGCGGCCATTATCCGATCAATCATACATTGGTTGTGAAGGACGAATTGCTTGAAGCCCATCCCGGTCTCGCAAAAGACATTTTCGAGACCTTTGCCAAAGCCAAGCGCGCTTATGTCGAGACGCTGAAGGCTGGCATTGCCGAGCCGACGAAGAATGATCAGACAGCCATGAAGATCATGGAGATCACCGGCAAGGACCCGATGCCCTTTGGTGTCGAGCCCAACCGCGCGATGATCGAAGCGATCAACCAATTTGCAACAGAACAACAGATCATCCCGCGCCCGTTCAAGATGGACGAGATCTGGGCCAAGGGCACGCTGGATCTGGTGGGGTAAGAACAAGAAAAGGCGGCCAAATGGCCGCCTTTTTTATTATCGTCATTGCGAGGAGCCGAAGGCGAAGCAATTTAGAAACTAAATCTCAAAGGTGACGCGACCCCCACCCCTAACCCCTCCCCTCAAGGGGGAGGAGGACTTGGTGCCGCGCGCAATACAGACTGCTTATTGTCATGGTCATGCAAGCAGACTCCCTCCCCCTTGAGGGGAGGGCTGGGGTGGGGGTCTACGCATCTTGTCCGCTAGCGTTTTAATTTGCCCAACGCTCGCAATGGCGAGCGGTTAGACGCTGCCTAGAAACTCCAAGAGTTCCTTGCGTGTTGCTTCTTCGCTTTGGCCTGCGGTTGCCATATCCCAATAGCGCGCATTGGGCAGGCATTCCTGCAAATAGCGTGCGGCTGAGGTCGAGTGGAAATTATCCGCGCCCGGCACAATGAGGGCGGGCAATTCACAGCGCATCATATCTTCGGGCTCGGCGCCGGGCGCCGTGTCGCGGTCCATCAGGCCGCGCACGATGCCCACCACAATGTGCTTGTATTTCTCGACATCAAGCTGCGCATAGGTTTCAGCAAAAGCCTCATCCGATTTGATGGTCGAGGCCCATGGGCCCCCGCGCGGATCAGCGCCAAAGGCCTTGCCATCGCGCTTGATCAAATCAACCACCGCCTGCATGCCATTCTGATGCACGAAGGCCAGATGTTCGGCAAAGCGCTGGTGGCTCGACATGCGATATTTGGGGCCACCCACGGGCCAATAGATCACCATGGAGGAGACGCGCTCAGGCGCCTGCGTGCCCATGGCAATCACCGGCGAGCAGCCCATGCAGCCGCCCATAATATGGGCCTTGTCGATTTTCAGATGATCGAGCAGCGCCACACCTTGGCGGACAAAATGCGCCCAAGTGACACGCTCGACGCGCCCACCCGATTGGCCGCATTCGCGCCGATCAAACAGGATGACCTGATAATGCTGCGTCAGATAATCGAGCGGCTTGGTCTTGGCATAGATGCCCAGCGACGACCATTTCTCGATCGTGGCGTCAAAACCGCCCGGTGAAAACATGAGCAGCGGCGGGCCCTCGCCCCGGACTTCGTAGCGGGTGGAAATGCCGTCAAGGAGGGCGGTCGCCATGTCTTATCCTGCTCGTTTCTGATCGATCGATGCGCAGAATTCATAGGCCCGCGCGCTTTTGTCAATGGCGGGCCGCCAAAGCCCGCGCGAGCGCTTGCCATGGGCAGGGCGCAGTGCTTAAGAGAGCAGAACGGGTCGGAAAAGACCCATAGCTCAAGGAGAGGGCGATCTGCCAATGATCATCGACATTCACGGCCATTATACCACCGAACCGCAATCGCTGTTCGCCTTCCGCGACAAACAGCTCGCTGGCCTCGTCGATGCCACGCGCAAGCCGACCACGAATGATCTGGGCATCACCGATGAACAGCTCGTGCAATCTGTGCAGCGCCAGCTGGCGTTCCAGAAAGAGCGCGGCTCGGACATCACCATCTTCTCACCGCGCGCCTCGGGCATGGGTCACCATGTCGGCCCTGAATGGGTCAGCCAGGAATGGACGCGGATGAACAATAATCTCATCCATCGTATCTGCTCTTTGCTGCCGGAAAATTTCATCGGCGTTGGCCAGCTGCCGCAGTCACCCGGCGTTGATCCGCGCAATTGCATTCCTGAACTGGAACGCATGGTGAAGGAACTCGGCTTCGTCGGCGTCAACCTCAATCCCGATCCGTCGGGCGGCTATTGGACAGATCCGCCGATGACGGATCGTTTCTGGTATCCTATTTACGAAAAGCTGGTGGAACTTGAAATCCCGGCGATGATCCATGTGACGGGTTCGTGCAATCCGAACTTCCATGCGACAGGCGCGCATTACATCAACGCCGACACGACCGTGTTCATGCAGCTCATTCAGGGCAATCTGTTCAAGGATTTCCCGACACTGAAATTCGTCATCCCGCATGGCGGCGGCGCTGTGCCTTATCATTGGGGTCGCTATCGCGGTCTGTCGATGATGTTGAAGAAGCCACCGCTGGTCGAATATCTGATGAAGAATGTCTATTTCGACACCTGCGTCTATCACCAGCCGGGCATTGATCTGCTGGCCAAGGTTGTGCCGATTGACAACATCCTCTTCGCCTCGGAAATGATCGGCGCTGTGCAGGGCATTGACCCTGAGACCGGCCATTATTTCGATGATACGCGCCGCTATGTCGATGCAGCGAAGAATCTCTCGGAAGGCGACCGCAAGAAAATCTTCGAGACCAATGCGCGCACGGTCTATCCGCGCCTCGACGCAATCCTCAAGAAGCGCGGCCTTTAAGAAAACCCTACAGGGCGGCGGGTTTTCGCCGCCCTTTCCTTTTGACGACACGTTTATCGGAGACCCGCATGTCCCTGCCCCGCCTCAACGGCATTATCCGCGCGCTGGAAAACGGCCAGCATGCTTTCTCGTCCTTTCAGCCCATCGACATCAATGTCGCGGTGGAACTGACGCAATCCAACTATGATGGCATCGTGCTCGAAGGCGAGCATCAGGGATGGGACATCACAACGATGCGCCATGCTCTGCAATATATGCTGAACCGCGGCCAGATCGCCAAAGGCGGCATTGCGCCGAAAGTCACGCCGATGGCGCGCGTGCCCTCGAATGGTGTCGAGAAGAACCAATTCTTGGCCAAACAGGCGCTCGACATTGGCTGCTATGGCATCGTCTTCCCGCATATCTCGACTGTTGAGGAAGCCTACAACGCCATCGCGGCCTGCCGTTATGCGCGCTTGAAGGACAAGCCGCTGTATGAACCCCAAGGCATTCGCGGCGATGGCCCGATGCAGGCCTGCCGCTATTGGGGCATCAGCCAAGCTGAATATTACGAAGTGGCTGATGTCTGGCCGCTGGCGCCCAAGGGCGAACTGTTCATCATCCTGCAGATCGAAGATACAGCCGGCATTGAGAACCTCGATGACATTCTCAAAAACGTGCCCGGCATTGGCGCGATTTTGATTGGCGAAGGCGATCTTTCCCAAGAGCTCGGCTATCCGCGCCAGACCGAGCATCCCGTTGTGCTCGATGCGATGGCGAAAGTTGTCGACACCTGCAAGCGTCACGGCACCATCGTCGGCCACCCGCATGTGTCGGGCGCCAATGCAGAGCGCGTCATTGCAGAAGGCTATCGCTTCCTGATGTGCGGCGCACCGCGCAGCTACGGCACGCTCGACAATACACGCAAGCTCGTCGGCCGCTAAAAGCGCGCACACAACGAAAACAGAAAAGCCCCGGTTTCCCGGGGCTTTTTTATGTCTTGCGTCAGTGCGCTACGGCTCAGGCTTCTTTGACCAGCAAGAGCAACTGCCCGCCTTCAATCAGTTCGCCCCCGATAGCGTCAGCGACATCATAGGCAAAATGCGCTTGAACGACGACAAGCATGACGCGCGAGCCCGGCTTATACCAAAGCGCGGAGCGGAACAGATCGGTGACGTCGAGAATGCCCGATGTTTCCTTGTCATCGACAAAGGGAGCCGTGGGCGGCGCATAAGTTCCAGAGACCACATCGCCAAAAAGGCTTGGCTCGAATTTGGTGACGATTTCAAAGGCGCCAGTCTGCGTATCATAAGACCAGATTTTGCCATTGTGGCGGCTGTTGCCTGGATCTTCGCAGAGATAAATGACGCCATTGTCACCCAGCGCCATATTATCGAACATGTCGCCGCCCTCAGTGCCATCGAGCAACATTTCAATGCGCCCGACAGGCGCGCCATCCGTCGCCATTTTGGTGACATCGTCAAAGGTCACGGCCCACAAGCGGCTGCGACCAATTTGTGTAACGTCTTGGCCTTCGCGCACGGTGCCGTCGGCTGCAAAATTATTGCGATCGGTCGTGACAAAGAAATAGCGGTTGGGATTGCGCGCATCCCAGACGCCATCTTCCGGGCGCAAGAAACTGGTGCCCTTGTTGACGTCGGCCAGCGCTACACTTTTGCCAGCGCCTTTGCCGACGAGGCTTTTTTCAATCCCGATATTGGTGTTGCGATTTTCTGCACTCACGCCCTGCACGAGAAGAGCGAAAATCTTGCCACCCGCCAAACCCGCGCGCTCGACAGGCGAGCCCTCACGCGATTTGCGGCCGAAATACAAATAGACTTGGTTGCTGCCGCCGTCTGAATTGCCCGCCACAATGGTGACATCGCTCGCAACAGGATTGACGAGCAGATTTTCCCATGACGGAGGCAGGTTCTTCTCATCATTGGCTGCGCCAAAGGCAAAGCCCGGAAGCTCATAAGCCTCGCCGCTTTCTGCGATAAAAGCAAAAGCGCGATTGGCATTTGTGCCGCCACCTTCCTCGCCGGTGAGGAAGATGTGGCCCTGATATCCAAGACCCGTCTGCGCATGAAACAGGCCGCTGACGGGCGCCAGATCGGCTGAACAGAAACGGTTGAGATCGCGCTGCTTGGCGGGCGCCGTGTCAGCGCTCTTCCAGGCATCGCCCATCCACAGTTGGAGCTTGGCGGGACTTGCCAGAAAATCCTGTCCTGCAACAACCTGCAGCGTATCCTTGTCGAGACGCCAGCGCGAAACAAAGGCGCCCTTGCCACCATGTGCGCGCTCAGCACCTTTGCCGCCCGCCAATTCATGGTTCATCAAAAGAGTGATGGTGCGATCACCATTATCAAAGGCACCAAGACCATCGGGGATGCCAGCCATGCGATAGCCAGCAACCTGATTGCCTGTGGTCAGCAAAGACGTCACATGCCAGCCCTTGGCAACGGGCGAAATATAAGGCGCACCCGTTGCTGCTGGCGTTTTGCCAATGGCTGCCACGTCAAGGCTGGACGGTCCACGGCTCACTTTTTGCGCGAAAGGATCGAAAGCCGCAGCCTGTGCCAAGTGCGGTGCAAAGGCGCTGCCTGTGAGGAGTGCTGTGCCGACCAGAAGCTTCCGACGATCGAATGACAATTGCGCGGCCATGCCTGTCTCCAAAACAAAAGGGCTGCCAAGGTCCAATCCCTGACAGCCCCAATGTGCGGAGAAATATGACAGGCCGATGAAGGCCTGCGGCTTTATCCTTTGAAAGCCACTGCGGCTTTTTCGACCACATCGGCTGGCGTCTTCACAATGGCATCGGAATAGCCCTGCACCACTTTGCCCGGTGTGGGATCAAGCTCCAAAGCGCGCTTGGCTGCCATTTCAATCATCGCCGGATCGGCGACCATTTTGTCGAATGTGGCGCGCAAATAGTCGATGCGGTCTGCTGGAATTCCGGGAGGCGCAAGCAGAGCGCGACCAATCATGGCGCCAGCGGAAGCAAATTCGATCACGCGCTTGGCGACCGGATCATCCACCAATTCCTGCATGAGCGGCACATTCTGCAATTCGCGATTGCGCTTGAGGCCGGTCTGGATGACGGCCACCAATTCGCCACTGTCGAGCTGGCGCTTATGCGTCACGCGCCATGAATTCCAAGCCGAGGAAACGAGATCAATCTCGCCACGCTCCAGCGCAATCGAATATTCATTGGCGCCCGGATAGCCGCAGATCATTTTAAACTTATAGCCACCGAGCACTTTGAGCAGCGCGGGATATTGATAGGACTGTGCGGTCGTGCCCGTGCAACCGACAATCGTTTCCTGACGCTTCATGTCGTCAGTTGTTTTGGAGGGTGAATCCTTGCGGCGCACGAAAGCTGTGTTCACCGAAGAGAATGAGCCGATATAGCGCATTTCTTCGACTTTCCACTTGCCGACTTCAGGCTCCATCACCTGCGTATTGCCAATGGTCTCGGGCAAGACCGCCAGCACTGTGCCATCGCGCGGGGCTTGCGAATAAAGATAGCTGGTCGCCACAAGGCCCCCGCCACCGGGCTTATTCTCAACAATCACGGCACCGGCTTGGGGCAGATGCACACGCAACATGTCAGCGGCGAGGCGCGCATAAAAATCATAAGAGCCACCCGGGGGATGGCCGACCATGACTTTCACCGTCTTGCCTTTGAAAAATTCTTCCGGGCTTTGGGCGAGCACCGGGGCAGATGCCAAGGCGCAAGCCGCCAAGAGAAGAGAACGCAGTTTCATCATGAGAAATGCCCTTCTGATATGAAAATCACTTGAGGCTCGGATAGAGATCCAGTGCCGTGCCTGAGAGAATTTGCGCACGGTCCGCATCAGAGACTGATGCGAGCACATGCAAAGTTTCATCGACGATATTTTTCAGCGTGTCGTCATGCGCGGGAAAGTTGGACCCCCAGAGCACGCGCTTGGCGCCAAAGGTTGAGAGAACCTTGGCCATAAAAGCCTCCGGTGTGGATTGGCCTTGCTGGCAATGCTCCACCGTGCGGCTTGTCAATTTCAGATAGATGTTCTTATAGCCTGCAATATCCCACAGGCTTTGAGCCTTGGCATAAGGCGCGCCATCATGGATGACGGGACGCGCCAGATGATCGAGCAGGAAATTCGTCTGCGGATAAGCCTTCACAATTTTCAGCAACAACGGAATGCCTTCTGCCGTCATCTGCATGGCAATCGGCAGTTTCAAAGCGCCGGCTTTTTCCCAAACTGGATAAGCGCGCTCATCATCTAGCCATGTTTGCTGGCCGGGCATGGTCGAGCCCGTGGTGAAGACGCGCATGCCGGTCATGCCCCTCGACACCCAATGATCCATCTGCGCCAAAGCGTCTGGATCAAGCGGATCGAGCGAGAAGACACCTGTAAAGCGCTTGGGGAATTTGACGATGCTGTCGGCCAGATAAGAGGAATTATGGCCGTAAGCGGTGGAGGCTTGCACAACGGCCGCCTTTTCGACGCCAGCCTCATCCATGGCCGCAATCAGCTGTTGGGGCGTAGTGGGGCGCTCCGACGACCAATCGGATTGTTTTCCGCCAATGGGTGCCAAGGGATAGGTCTCGCGGTCGGGTGAGACCACATGGCAATGAACGTCGATGATCATCGGCTTCTGGCCGCCAGCCATTTCAAACTCCTGCGCATTTCCTCGAAAAGGGTCTGTTGCCCTTGGTCTCTTATCTAGGGGAGCATGGAAGGCTTCGCCAGAGCTCGGCCCGACACCTTTGATTGAATTTGCGTCCCCGCTGATCGAAAGCCGCTGTTGCTGGCAAGCAAGCTACGATAGGCTTGGTCTAAATGACATGGGAGGATCAGATGAAGGTGATTTTGGCAGCCCTTGCCCTGACGGGCATTTCACTCTCTCCAGCCTTGGCGCAGCAAGCGCTCAATATTCGCGGCACGATCCAGTCTTTCGACGGCAAGCTTTTGGGCGTTGAAACATTTGATGGCCGCAAAGTGTCGATTGATGTGCCAGCTGATCTGCGTGTCACAACCACCAAGCCCTTCTCGCTGTCCGAAGTGAAGCCCGGCATGAAATTGGGCGTCACAACAGTCAAAGCCCCCGATGGCAGCACCATTGCCATTGATGTGCGCCCGATCTCGGCAACAGCCAACGAAGGCTTGTCGCCTTATGATTTGAAGCCCGATTCCGTCATGACCAACGGTATTGTGGAAGCCACCGTTGCCTCGTCCAAAGGTCCGGAACTGACGCTGAATTATAAAACCGGCACGGTGAAAGTGATTGTGCCGCCAGAAGCGACACTGTCACAGCCGGGCCCCGGCGCTTTGTCTGATCTGAAAGTCGGTGAAACCATTTTCGTGGCCGTCACACATGACGGGCCCAAGCTCAATGCCGTGCGCGCACAAGTCAGCAAAGACGGTGTGAAGCCCACTCAATAAGGGCTTTATGGCGCGCGCCAAGTCGCGGTGAGCGCCTCGCCCTGCCATTGATAAAGCGCGCGGCGGTGGCCTGCCGCGTAAAGATACAGCCATTCCAATTGATCAATGGCGATTTCAATCACGCTGAAGTTTTCTTCGCCACCCTCGATCTGGCCGGCCTCGTCGGGCGCGTTCATTTCAGCACCCGGCGCCAGTTTTTGCGCATAGCAAATGCGGCTTTTCTCTTGTGAGCGCGCATAGGCCTCACGCGCGATTTCGGTATGGGGCGCATGATGGATCGCGTGGCCCGACAGGCGCAGCTGGATTTTGGAGGCCGGACAATAGGCATGAACCGCGACACGCGGATGTGCGCTCAAGGCCAGCGTTTTCTGGGAGCGCCAATCCGTATGGAAGCGCAGCCGCCGCGTCACGGGATCGGCCGCGCGCAGAACCAGCGTCCGGGCCTGCGGTGACCCATCGGGCCCGATCGTTGCCAAAACGGGGGTATGGAAAGGGGAGCGGCGGTCCTTCACGCCACGGGCAAGCCGCCCCCAAGCCTCGGTCAGGCTGGCTGTCAGATCATCATAACAGGGGAGCGGGGTCTGCATGGTTTAGAATACGGTCTCAAGGTGGGCGGGGATCAGTTGCAAAGATCTTGGCAAATACACCCCCGGACGAGTATGATTTGCCCCTGCAATCCTGCAAGATGGGATGATCAACGCGACCTCAAGATCACGCGATAAAGGGACGGAGACCTATGAGCACTGCCGCCATTCACGATACGACCAAGGCACGTCGCGAGGACGTTTACGACCGCGATGGCCCGTTCCATCCCGAGACATATGTCGGCACCTCGCCGATCAAGCCTAACAAGCTTGGCCACTTCGTTTATGAAGTCAGCGATGTCGAGCGCACAGCGAAATTCTGGACCGAAGTCATGGGCTTCGTTGAAACAGATCGCAACAAGCACGGCATGGTCTTCTTCCGTTGCGGTAAAGACCATCACGGCATTGGCTTGAAGCCGATGGCCAAGAACAAAAAGCCCAAGCGCGACATTCATGGCTCACTGCAGATGGAACATCTCGCCATTGAAGTCGACAATACGGAAATCCTGCGTTTGGCGAAGGAATATTTCCTCGCCAACAATATTCCGATCGTATTCGAAGGCCGCAAAGGTGCGGGCTGCAACATCAGCATCAATTTCCTTGATCCTGATGGTTATGAATTTGAAATCTACACCGACATGGACCAGATCGGACCTGATGGGCGTCTGCGTCCGTCCACAATGTACAAGCCGCGCAACCCGCTTGAAGAAGCCATTCAAGATCCGGTTGAAAAGAAGTGGTAAGATACAAAAAAGCCGCCCTCCGGGGCGGCTTTCTTCTTTGTTGCGTCCGATTGCGAATTATTCGGCGCTTGTTGCTTTCAGCTTGAGCACTTTGTCAGCGCAGAAATCATGTGCGCGCGGCTCGACAGATTCCCCATCTTCAAAATCAACGGCGATCTGCACTTTGCAGCTCTTGCCAATATTGACCTTGACCGACTTGCCCGGCGCCAGCGCATCTTTCAGCAAATTCGCATCGGGACCCGCCGAGAAAAAGACCACCGCTGTCGATGTTTCATTGATCAGCGTGACGATATTCGGGCCCGCCGCGAAGGCAGGAACAGCCGAAAGAACCATCAGGGGGAGAGCAAATTTCACAGCCGAACTCATGGGACGCTTCCTCAGTTTCTTCATTGACCATCTACCTTATGCTGGACCGTGTTTTCTAAAAAGGCAACGCCCCAAAAGATTAGAGCCGGCAATAGCCCGACCCCGCGTAAGAGGATCCCGAAGGGCAGGAGCCATTATGGGCCGGCACATAGCCCCGCGCGCTCGATGAGCGGCAGTAATTGCTCCCGGCATAAGAGGCACCCGACGGGCAAGACCCATTCTGTGCGGGGACATAGGCATCCCCATTGGTCGCCCGGCAATAGCCCGAGCCCGCATAAGAGGTGCCCGACGGACACGAGCCATTATGGGCCGGCACCATGGACTGCGCCTGCGCCGTGCCGCCCAGCAGAACAACCAGGCACAAACCGCCGATCAAGCCTTTCATGCGTTCCTCTCCTCTGCGGTCTTCTTTGCGATCACCCTTAAACGCAAAAAAGTCTTTCCGCAAAGGGCCTTGCTGCACTGCAGAAAACATAAATTGGATGAGGCCGCGTGTCTTTTCAATCTGTAGCCTTGAATGAAGTCAGGCACTCTGAGCACAATTGTCGAAGCATAAAGGGCGACGCGCATGAAACGACTTGTGGCTTGTCTCTTCTCTTTCATGACTTTTGTGAGTTGGCATTCAAGTGCGCAAGCGCTGGATAAATTTGTCATCGCATCGGGTGCCTTCGGCAACTGGCAAACAGCGCCACCACAGATGGGCAAAGTCGCGCGCATTTTCGAAAAGCACGGATTGGATGTTGACGTGCTTTGGACAGAAGGTGGTGGTGAATCTTTGCAAGCGGTTGCATCTGGAAGCGCAGATGTTGGTGTGGGACTGGGACTTTCTGCTGTTATGGCCGCGTTTCAAAAAGGCGCACCTATTCGTGCCATTGGCAATACGAGCACGGGGCCTGATCTTTATTGGTATGTGCCAGCCAATTCGCCGCTGAAATCTTTGAAAGATGCACAAGGCAAAAGCATTGCTTATGCAACGCTTGGCTCATCAGGCTATATTGCGCTGATTGGCATGCAGAAGCTTTACGATGTGAAGCTGAATATGGTGGCTACAGGCGGGCCGGCGGCAACTTACACGCAGGTCATGTCCGGCCAAGTGGATATTGGTTGGGCCAACCCACCCTTCGGCTTCGAGCAGCGCAAGAAAGGCCTGATCCGCGTGCTGGCGCTTGAATCCGAATTGCCGGAATTCCGCGACCAGACCTCGCGCGTGCTGATCGCCAATCTCTCGGCGCTGCGTAACAAGCCCAAGCAAATGGAAGCCTTCCGCGCGGCCTATGCCGAGACGATTGAATGGATGTATTCGGGCCCGGCGGCCATGCAGGCCTATTCGGATTTTTCCAAAGTGCCGCTCGATATTGCCCAGCAGGTGATCGACGAATTCTGGCCCAAGAAAGCCGTCCTTATGACAAGCCTTGGCGGCGTCGATCTGGCCATGCGCGATGCCGTCGAAATGAAGCTGATGAAAGAGCCGCTGACCAAGCCGCAGCTCGAGGAATTCTTCGCCTTTTACGCCAAATAAGCGGCCCCAAAGGGCCCCCGATCTGAAAGACATCACCTCATTTGGGCAGAGAAGGGCGGAGTTATGCCTGTCTTTTTTTGCAAGGCAAATGAGCATTTTGCCTAAGCATTAGGCGATAAAAAGCTGATTTTTAGGCAAAGAGATAGGGGATTTCTGCTCCATTTCTCAGCTTCGGCCCGGCAAGCTCTGGCTTCCAAACAAAAAATGCGCCAGAAAGCGCCGCTCAGGCAGGTGCAATCTGATGGCACGAACCCTGCTTTGCCTGAACCACGCGCCGGCGGGCACGTTCTGTGACCCAAGCGCTCCCACTCTCAAGAGGGCGATCATGCCGAAGTTTAAACTCGAGTACATCTGGCTGGACGGTTATGAGCCGGTTCAAAATCTCCGCAGCAAGACGCAGATCAAGGAATTCGATTCCTTCCCGACACTGGAGCAATTGCCGCTCTGGGGCTTCGATGGCAGCTCGACGATGCAGGCCGAAGGCCATAGCTCCGATTGCGTGCTGAAGCCTGTCGCAGTCTATCCGGATGCCACCCGCAACCATGGCGTGCTCGTCATGTGCGAAGTCATGATGCCA
This sequence comes from Beijerinckiaceae bacterium, assembly GCA_947452455.1. Classification (GTDB taxonomy): domain Bacteria; phylum Pseudomonadota; class Alphaproteobacteria; order Rhizobiales; family Beijerinckiaceae; genus Terripilifer. The sequence goes on along the minus strand of CANGBX010000006.1, from coordinate 28,496 downwards.
GACGGCAAGACCCCGCACGCGTCCAACCATCGCTCGACCATTCTGGATGATGCCGATGCCTGGTTCGGCTTCGAGCAGGAATATTTCATGTATCAGGACGGCCGTCCGCTCGGCTTCCCTGAAAACGGCTATCCCGCGCCGCAGGGCCCCTATTACACCGGCGTTGGCTTCAAGAATGTCGGCGGCGTTGCACGCGAGATCGTTGAAGAACATCTCGACCTCTGCCTGGCAGCTGGCATCAACCACGAAGGCATCAATGCCGAAGTGGCCAAGGGCCAGTGGGAATTCCAGATTTTCGGTAAGGGCTCGCGCACCGCGGCCGACCAGATCTGGGTCGCTCGCTACATTCTCCTGCGTCTGTGCGAAAGCTACGGCATCGACATTGAATGGCACTGCAAGCCGCTCGGCGATACCGACTGGAACGGCTCGGGCATGCATTGCAACTTCTCGACGAAGTTCATGCGCGAAACCGGCGGCAAGGATTATTTCGAAAAGCTGATGAAGCAGTTCGAAAAGAACCTGCATGACCACATCAAGGTCTATGGCCCGGACAACCATCTGCGCCTGACCGGCAAGCACGAAACAGCACCGTGGAACAAGTTCAGCTACGGCATTGCTGACCGTGGCGCCTCGATCCGCGTGCCGCATTCTTTCGCCAACAACGGCTACAAGGGCTATCTGGAAGATCGCCGCCCGAATTCACAGGGCTGCCCCTACCAGATCGCTTCGCAAGTGTTGAAGACGATCTCGGAAGTTCCGACCGCCTAAGGGTCGTTTCAAAAAACGGGCGCAGCGATCATCGCTGCGCCTTTTTTGTTTGAAGTGATGAGATGAGCCCTCCGCCACGCAAATATCTCGTCAATCTGCCGCCTGCGGAAGACACGACTTCAGGCACATCAGGCTTTGTCGTCACACCGGGATTTTTGCGCTTTGTCGGCGAGACGGTCTTTGGCGATAAATGGCAGACACGCCTCGCCGAAGCTTTGGGCCAAACCCGCGCCAAGAAACTCTCCCCCGCCACTGTCCATCAATGGACAACGGGCCAGCGTTCCATTCCGCAGTGGGTGCGCGAAGTCATGCCCCATATGATTGCGCAAGAAGAGCGCCGCCTGATCGACCGTGCCGGCCAGGCCCGCGAGCTCGGCCAGCGGCTCCAACGCGCGGACAAGCCTGCATCCCGCCCCAATCGGCGGCAGGATGAGCTCACCCCGGCGCGGGACATTGCCTGAGTGGCGCATCGGCTCCGGCGGGAACAAGCTTCTCTCAAGGGCTGAGTTTTTAGATTTTTCTTCGCACTTGCAGCGAAAATGGGCGCTGAGCGCCGGCTTGTCCTTTCTTCTGCTTGATTTTGCACTGCCTCCGGTCGTAGGTCCTAAGGCAAGCGCCTGAGGCGCAAGGCAGAATGGAATTGCGGATGACGACCGTATCGGAACCTACGGCAGCTCGGCCGACTTCGAGCCCCTTCTTTGAAGAAAAGGTGCTCTCGGTTCATCACTGGACGGACACTTTGTTCAGCTTCACCACGACGCGCGATGCGGGCTTTCGCTTCCGCAGCGGGCAGTTCGTGATGATCGGCATTGTGGTCGATGGCAAACCTTTGCTGCGCGCCTATTCCGTTGCTTCCGCTTTCTATGCAGAACATCTCGAATTCTTTTCGATCAAAGTGCCCGATGGCCCGCTCACCTCGCGCCTTCAGCATTTGAAAATCGGCGACACGGTTTTGATTGGCCGCAAGCCGACCGGCACTTTGCTGCTTGATAATTTGAAAGAGGGCCGCAATCTCTATCTGCTCTCGACCGGCACGGGGCTGGCGCCCTTCCTCTCGACCATTCGTGACCCCGAAACCTATGAGCGTTTCGACAAAGTCATTGTCACACATGGTGTGCGCACTGTTGGCGAACTGGCCTATCGTGAACTCATTGAAGAGCAATTGCCGAATGATGAATTGCTCGGCGAATATATTGCGCCAAAGCTCATCTATTATCCGACCGTGACGCGCGAGCCTTTCCGCAATCAGGGCCGCCTCACCGACCTCATTCAATCAGGCAAACTCTTTACCGATCTCGGCATGGAGCCCTTCAACAAAGACCATGACCGCATCATGCTCTGCGGTAATCCGGGGCTGGTGACAGAGATTCCGAAATATCTCAAAGACCTCGGCTTTGAAGAAGGCAACACCGGCGAGCCTGGCGACTTCGTCATCGAAAAAGCTTTCGTCGAGAAATAAGCACGGCTGCAAAATGGCAGACAAAAAAACGCCCCGCCGAAATTTCGCGCGGGGCGTTTTGTTTGAAAAGCAATTAAAGGCGGATATTGGCCACTTTCGACAGATTTGAATATTTTGCGAGACCGTCTTTGATGACCGCAGCAAAATCAGCCGAGCTATTGGCAATCACATCAAAGCCCATATCCGTAAGCCTCTTTTGCACATTTGGTGCCTGCATGGCTTTCAAGGCCAATTTATTCAGCTGATCGACAATTGGGGCGGGCGTCTTTGCTGGCGCGACCAAGCCCGCATAAGTCGTAAAGTCGTAACCTGTCACGCCCTGCTCTGAGATTGTTGCCTGGTTCGGGAAGACCGCGGAACGCGCTGCCGATGTGATGCCGAGCAGTTTCAGCTTTCCGGAGTTGATCAGCTCATTTGGCGCAGGCAAGCCTGTGATCATCAGCGGAACATGCCCGCCGACAACATCGTTGAACGCCTGCGCAACGCCGCGATAGGGCACATGATTGAGCTTGATACCAGTCGCATGCATCAGCAATTCCATGGCCACATGCTGCGGGCTGCCCGGACCACCCGATCCATAATCAACCACACCCGGTTTTTCTTTCGCCAGAGCGACCAGCTCTTTCACATTGCTCGGCGCGAAAGTCGGATGCGCGATCAGTGCAAAATTAATTTTGACGAGCTGCGTGACAGGCACAAAATCAACCAGCGGATCATAACCCGCATCATCTTTCATCGCGGGCAGCATGGTGAGGATGCTGTCATTCACGCCCAAGATCGTATAGCCGTCGGGAACAGCGCGCGCACCTGAGCGCATGCCCACCAAGCCCGATGCGCCCGGCTGGTTTTCGACGACGAAAGACTGGCCAAGATCGCGCGCCATTTCATCGAGCACAAGACGTAAGGCCACATCGGATGCCCCTGCCGGCGCGAGAGGAATGATGACGCGCACAGGGCGGGCGGGATAGGCCTGCGCCAGAGCATTCGGCGCCAGGGCGGCCAGAGCGCCTGCGGCAAAGGTAGCCTGTAACGCATTGCGACGAGTGAGGATCATTGCTTCGCTCCCATGATCTATTGCCCTGATTTTCTGCGATGAGAGAGCGACAAGCAACGGCCAGCGGCCAAGCTTGGGCACACCCTGCCTTCACAAATCGTGGAGCCGAAAGCCATAAAAGCCAATCGAGGTCACTCAAAAGGGCCGAAATGCCTCCCAGCAAGTGTTTGCTTGCTATTTACTCGTGAACCGCTAAAGGTATGGCCATCGATTATTTGGCTTGCGATTAAGCCCTGCGCTCACGCGCTCTGCTGACCCCACACTCCTTCTTCGATTCACAACGGACCTCTCACGAGGTCTCTCTTTATCTATGTCTACAAGGATATTCCCATGAGCATGGGCACTGTAAAATGGTTCAACTCTGAAAAGGGTTATGGTTTCATTCAGCCTGATGATGGCGGAGCCGATGTGTTCGTTCACGTCAGCGCTGTCGAGCAGGCTGGCATGCGCGGCCTCAATGAAGGCCAAAAGATTAGCTACGAAGTGCAGCCTGACCGTCGCACCGGCAAATCTTCAGCGACCAATCTTCAAGCGGTCTAATCGCCTGAATGAACAATCTCGCTTCTGTCGTACGCGGCAGAAGCGTTTTCATTTTTCTTGGATTGAGGTTTTAGGCCATGACGCATCTTTATGCGATTGACGCGACAGTGGTCTTTCAACCGATTGGGCAGGCCGAGCAGACTTTCAAAGTCGTCCGCCAAATGCCTGCCGAGCGCGGCACGCCTCAATACCGGATACGGTCCTGCCAAACAGGGCAAGAGCGCGTGACAGAAGAAGCGCATTTGAAAAGCGCGCCTGCGGCGCAATGACGAACATCTAGTGACGATTCACTGAGGATACATGAGCTTTCTAAAATCTAACGACTTCGCTGAACGCCAGCGCAATGCCATTGCTGCCCGCAACTCGATTGCTGAAAAATTCAAAGTCGCGGCCCAACAGCCCACCTCCCCCGAAAAAGCTGCTGCACGTGCAGAACTTGTTCGAGCCCGCGAGGCGCGCAATGCGGAGCGCGAAGCCGCCAAAAAGGTGGCCGCTGCGGAACGCGCAGAAGCTGCCCGCAAAGCCAATGAACTGGCTGCCGAACAGCGCGCTGCAGAGGCTGAAACAGCCCTGCGCCTGAAGCTTGAAGCAGATGAGCAGCAAGCCAATCTGCTGGCCGAGCAGAAAGCGGCTCGCGATGCGCGCTATTCCGCACGCAAAGCGGCAAAGAAAGAACGCCGCAAGGGCCCTTCTCACTAAATCTCTCGGCTCGCAAAGCCCGAGTTGCTAGAAACAAAAACGCCCCGGAGTTTTCACTCACGGGGCGTTTTTGTTGTTTGAACCCTGCGGCTCAATTTTCTTTATAACAATATGTTCTTGCTTTTGCTCCGGCTGGCGAGCTCATGCCATTGGGGCACGGTGCCGGATATTTCATTCCATATTCCAAATAATATCCCGGCGCGGCCACTTTGCAGATCATAGACGCCACATATTGCCCTTCCGGGCACTGCGGCAGCTTGTTGCCTGTGAGCCCTGGCAATTCAGCCTTTTTCATCGGCGCGGGGGCCGGTGGTGGCGGAGCTGGCTGACTGGCAAGCGCGCTCGCCGAGGCCAGACAGGCCACGAATAGACTCAGAGTACTGACGCGTAATGATCGTTTCACTTGAATTCTCATAAGTAGAGCAAGAGCTGGCCGTTCTTAAACTCACTCGATGCAAATTCTGTGACAGTTTAAATCTGCGAGTTAAGAGGGGAGCCGCAACAGAGAAGCCAGTCGGGCGAGCTCCATTCGTGTGCGATTTGATAAATACGCGTGCAAAATGATTTGAGATTGGCCTGATCTTTCAAAATCCTGCCCAGAGCACAAAACATCATCCTTGAACCCTCGAGAGATGGGCCCGCAAGCGGGCCTCATTGGCGCTTTGGCCCCCACCCCGCACAAGCCCGCCCCCAAAGCGGCATTGCGTACCCGCTCATCATTTGTTCAAATTGGTCGGACTTGTGCTCGCTTTTGACAGATCGGGGCCTGGAAGCCGCTGACTGAGAAATCATGGAACCAACGCATTGAGTATTGACCCGACAGATCTGGTGACAGAACAGCCCGCATCAGCCTACCCCAAGCCATCAGCGGTGCTTGAATTGCTGAAGCCGATCACATGGTTTCCGCCCATGTGGGCTTTTGCCTGCGGTGTCGTGTCATCCGGCGTACCTCTCTTGCAAAATTGGTACATCATTCTGGCAGGTATGATCCTTGCCGGCCCGCTGGTTTGCGCCATGAGCCAAGCGATCAATGATTGGCACGACCGGCATGTCGATGCGATCAATGAACCCGATCGGCCCATTCCGTCTGGTCGCATCCCCGGCAAATGGGGGCTCTATATTGCCGGCATCTGGACCGTACTGTCCTTGCTTGTCGCGGCCACGCTCGGCCCATGGGTGATGGTGGCAACCATTGCCGGACTCATACTCGCTTGGGCCTATAGCGCACCGCCCTTTCGCCTCAAGCGCAATGGCTGGCTGGGAAATGCAGCATGCGGTTTTTCTTATGAAAGCCTGTCCTGGATCACCGGTGCTGCCGCCATGCTCGGCGGCTCTCTTCCGCCCACACAAGTGCTGATCTTGGCCATTCTCTATGGCGCAGGCGCACATGGCATTATGACGCTGAACGACTTCAAGGCGATCAAAGGCGACAGCGAAATGGGGATCAACTCGCTCCCTGTTCTACTTGGCCCAGAGCGCGCCGCGCTTGTTGCCAGCGCCATTATGGCTTTGCCGCAGATGGCCGTCATCGGACTCTTGGCGTCGTGGCAGCAATATATTGAAGCGGGCATTGTAACCCTCTTGCTGATGGCTCAATTGCTGATGATGAAGCGATTGGTGCGAGACCCGATCAAGGATGCCTATTGGTACAGCGGTTTCGGTGTGCCGCTTTATGTGCTCGGCATGATGGCAAGCGCTGTCGCCGTTCGTATTTTTGCAGCGACGTAAAGCCATCCATTTTTTATTCGAGAGGCATTGTGCGATCGTTTCACTCGCGTCTTCTGGCAGCCATTGCAGGCATATTATTTTGCGCACTTGGCATCTGGAATCTTGAACATGCAAGATCCGGCCTCACGATCACAGCGCTTTCTGTGGGCTCAACTCCCGCCACAATTTATCAGCTCAAGAATGCGGGCAAGGCTCCGGCTGTTGTTATCGCGCATGGCTTTGCCGGATCTCGCCAGCTCATGGAAGCCTATGCGCTGACGCTGGCGCAAGCTGGATATGTTGCTGTCTCATTTGACTTTGAGGGACACGGCCGCAACCCGACACCGATGACCGGGGACATCACGCAGGTGAGCGGCACAACACAAATCCTCAAACGCGAAGTGCGACGCGTGGTTGATGCGGCTTTGGCCTTGCCATCGGTTGATGGGCGCGTCGCGCTGCTCGGCCATTCCATGGCATCCGACATTATCGTGCGCGAAGCGGTCGAAGATCCGCGCGTGTCAGCCACCGTCACCATCTCAATGTTCTCTGAAGCGGTGACGAAATCAGAGCCACGCAATCTTTTGATGATTTCCGGTGAATGGGAATCTTTCCTGCGCGCAAATGCTTTGCAGAAAGCACAACTCACCGATCCCGCAGCAAAGGAAGGCGACACTATCAGCGACCCATCGACATCAAGCCGTCGACGCACTTTTGTGGCGCCCCATGTCGAACATGTCAGCGTGCTCTATTCATCACCAGCCATGCGCGATGCACGCGATTGGCTTGATGACATATTTGGACGCAACAGCAAGACTCCAATCGCTGCCACAGGAGGATGGATTGTCATCTTGCTGGCGGGAATTCTTCTTCTGGCTTGGCCATTGGCCGGTCTATTGCCCCGCATGGATTGCCCCGCAACAACATTGCCCCTGCGGACATTTCTTCTCGTAACTCTCCTGCCAGCTGCGCTCACGCCCCTATTACTGACACTTGTCGATACGCATTTCCTGCCGATCTTGGTTGCCGATTATCTGGCAGCCCATCTGTTTGTATTTGGACTTATTTCGCTCGGCGTCCTGACATGGAACGGCGTGACGTTGAAACCGATTGCATTGGCATCAGCAGCAGCCCTCACCGCCTATGGCATATTGATTTTCGGTTTTGCACTGGATCGCTATGTCGCGTCCTTCATGCCCAATGCTGCGCGCGCGCAAGTGATTGTCATGATCGCTATCGGATCCGTGCCCTATATGGTCGCCGATGCACTTGCAGCAGATGGTGGACGCGCGCCCTATTGGCGTGTGTTGTTAGGCCGCGGCGTTTTTCTCGCATCATTGGGGGTCGCTGTTCTATTGGACTTCGAGCGTCTCTTCTTTTTATTGATCATTATTCCGGTCATTGTTTTGTTCTTTGTTGTTTTCGGAACGATGGGCGGCTGGGTCGCACGACGCACAATGTCGCCCGTTGCAGCAGGACTTGCGTTGGGCTTGATTTTAGCCTGGTCTCTGGGCGTGAGCTTTCCGATGTTTTCGCCCGGTTGATCACGGCAAAAAACGGGCGAGCAATGAAAAAAAACGCCCCGGAGTTTTCACTCACGGGGCATTTTTCTTAAGCTTTCAAGAAGGACGTCCACCCCGCAAAGCGGGTGGAACTCTCAACTAGCTCAGTTCGCAGCACTTCCCTGCGACCGGAACGCCCATCCCGTCATCCGCTGTTCAAGCCAAGCGGTGGCGGCATACATGATAATGCCTTCAAAGGCCAAAGCGATGAGGCCGGCGAAGACCAGCGGCATTTGGAAATTCGCGCCGGCTTGCGACATCAAAAAGCCAATACCCGAATTCGCGGCCACTGTTTCCGAGACCACTGTGCCGACAAAGGCCAGCGTGATGGCCACTTTCAACGAGCCAAAGAAATAAGGCATTGAACGCGGAATACCGACCTTGCGCATCACATCGAGCTTTGAGGCACCAAGTGCGCGCAGCACGTCTTCCATTTCAGGTTCAATCGTTGCAAGGCCCGTTGCGACATTGACGACGATCGGAAAGAAAGAAATCAGAAAGGCCGTCAGAATGGCGGGCACTTCGCCGATCCCGAACCACATGACGAGGATTGGCACCACGGCGACTTTTGGAATTGAATTGAACCCGATCATGACCGGATAAAAGCCGCGGTAAATTGCACGCGACCAGCCCACCACAAGGCCAAGGAAGAGGCCAAAAGCCACCGACAATCCAAAGCCCGCCATCGTCGTCCAAAGCGTAACGAAGGAATTAGAGACAATCGGACCCCAGAAGCGCTGAAACGCGCCGAAAATAACGCTGGGTGCAGGAAGGATAACGGTCGGCACAGCCAGCAAACGACAGGCGGCCTCCCACACAGCGAAGAGAACGACGACAAAAAGCCAGGGCGCTAGTTTTTCAAATGTCTTGCTCATGCTTTGCGCACCTCGGCAATTTTATTGCGCAGGACGTGCACAAGATCCGTAAAGGCTGGCTCGTAACAAACATCCAGCTCTCTGGGCCTGGCAAAATCAACTTTGCGCGTATCGATGATACGGCCCGGACGAGCACTCATCACATGGATTGTGTCTGCCAGAAACACAGCTTCGCGCAAATCATGCGTGACCAGAATGACCGTGAAATTCAAACGCTGCCATACATCGCGCAAGACACACCACAATTCCTCGCGCGTGAAAGCGTCAAGCGCCGCAAAGGGCTCGTCAAGCATGAGGAGTTTCGGTTCATGAATAAGGGAGCGGCACAAAGATGCGCGCTGCTGCATCCCGCCCGACAATTCCCAAGGAAAGCGATCACCAAACCCCTGCAAACCAACAATCGAAAGCAGGTTTTCAACACGTGCGCGATATTCGTCTTTCTTCGCGCGGAACTGCCCGCGATAGGGCTCCACAATCTCAAGCGGCAAAAGAATATTGTCTGTCACCGTGCGCCAAGGCAGGAGATTGGCATTCTGGAAAGCCATGCCCGCAATCTTGACCGGCCCTGACACTTGCGCGCCATCAACAGACACGGTTCCGCTGGTCGGCTTGATGAGCCCTGTGACGAGCTTCATCAATGTCGACTTGCCGCAACCCGATGGTCCAACAACCGCCGCAAACTCGCCGGTGCCAACGCTCAAGGATGTCCCATCGAGCGCCAGCACCGGGCCAGTGCGTCCCGCATAAGCAAGCGAAACCTGATCAAGTTTGATCATCAGAGCTTGCGCTCCGCAGCTGGCGGCAAAAATTCGCTGGTGAAAATATCAGCCGCTGTCGGACGATTTTTGAACTCGTATGTATCAGCAATCTGGTCGATGGATTTCGCCAAACGCGCCATATCAACGCCGCCAACACCAGCCGCCTTCACAGCAGGCGTGACCATATTGTCGCGCAGAGACATCTTCAGACGCTCCAGCTCAATTGCGGGTTCAGCGGTCGGGTTATATTTCAAAACATATTTGATCGCTTCGTCAGGATTACGCGCCGTATCGATGAGGCCCTTGACAGTTGCCTTCACAAAGCCTGCCACAACTTTCGGATTTGCTTTGGCAAATTCCGGGTTCACCATAATGGCATTGCCATACATGGTCAGACCGAAGTCAGACATCAGCATGACCGAGACATCATCCGGCTTGATGCCATTCTGCAGCAGGTTGAAATAAGAGGAGAAGGAGAAGCCCGTAATCGCATCGACCTTGCCTTGCGCCAACATAGGTTCACGCACTGGGAAGCCGACATTTTCGATCTTGACCTTGTCGCCATCAAAACCATTCGCCTTCACGAATGCCTTCCATTGCGCGAAAGCGCCATCGGGGGCTGGCGCTCCCAAAATCTTGCCTTCGAGATCCTTCGGCGTCTTGATGCCGGCCTTCTTCAGGCTGACGATCGAGAAGGGCGGGCGATCATAGACCATCATCACCGCGACCACTTTCTGGTCCGGGTTCTGGTCGCGGAAGCGCACCAGCGAATTGATGTCGAAGAAACCAAGCGGATAAGTGCCTGCCGCCACGCGCGCAATGCCCTGGACCGAGCCGGGGCCCGTGTCGATGGTCACATCAAGACCCTCGGCCTTGTAATAGCCCTTTTCCAGAGCCGTGAAATAGGGAGCGGAAGGACCTTCGAACTTCCAGTCGAGGGCAAATTTAACAGCCGTCTGGGCATGCGCCTGCAGGCTGCCCATAAGCAAAGTGGCGGCCGTGAGAATGAGCTTTGTCGCGGTCTTCATTCCAATATCCCCTTACTGCGAATTCGGTTGATCGAATTGATCCCGATTTCATATAGGCAATGTACATACCACTCCGGGGCGGGCTATTCGCGCATGACGAATCCCCCCAAATCCGTTGTGAAAAGTCCTTCACAAAGACGATAGGTCGCAAAAAGGGCCGCCTCCTTCACTTCCACCGGAATAAGCGGCTGCAATAAAATGACCAAGAAGGCAGCAACATGATCGCGATGATGAATTTTTAAGCAGCTCCTGAACAGGCCCCGACGTCACGCAAGCCACCGACCTCACCCGCGATGATCAAGCGGGTTGTGCTTCGCCCTAGAACTTCAAGAAGCCCTTAAAGTCGAGCTCTTTAGCGAACTCGCCAGCATTTTCAGTGCCTGCGAAGACGCATAAAAGCAGAACGCCCCGGAGTTTTCACTCACGGGGCGTTTTTTGTATGTTTGTAGGATTTGGTTGCGGGGACCCGCTACCACCTCTACCGAACCTTTTTGGGTTCCGAGAGAAAACCCCACATGCACTTTCAGCCAAGCCACTTCATGGACCCTGAAAACCCCGATCGGCCTAGCGCCACCAAACCTAAGCGCCTCAAAGGCGCGTAAGCCATATATCAGGAAGGACAACTTTTCATGCGGCAGGCCAAACTGGTGGCGCTTACTGTCTAGAAATTGATAATATTGCTAGCGAACACTGCATGAACAAATAAAATGACGAGCTCCCGTTTTTTGGGTTTAGCCTGACGCCATGAATCATACAGGCCAACAAATATGAAAATTTGCATCGTAGGGGCAGGCGCGATTGGAGGCATGCTGGCAGTGCGTCTGGCACAGGCTGGTGCCCATGTCTCTATCATTGCGCGCGGAACCCAACTGGAGGCTATCCAAACTAAAGGCCTCACGCTGATCGAAGCTGACGGGCAAGAAAAGAATGCCCGCTTTGAAGCCTCATCGCGCATCACGGATATGCCACACCAAGACGTGATCATCCTTGCCGTGAAAGCCCATCAGCTAGCTGACGCGTCTTTCGGTGTGGCGCAAATGTTGAGTGATGAGGGCGTTATTATCACTGCGCAAAACGGCATCCCTTTTTGGTATTTTTCTGGGCAGACCGGCCCCCATGCAGACCACCGTCTCCTGTCTGTTGATCCAGACGGGTCTATCGCAGCACAATTACCTGTACCCCGCATCATCGGCTCAGTCGTCTATCCTGCTGCCGAAATTGTTGCTCCGGGCGTGATCCGGCATATTGAGGGCCTGCGCTTCAGCCTCGGCGAGCTAGATGGGAGCAGCAGCGAGCGGGCTAATCGCGTATCAAATGTTTTACGTGCAGCGGGGTTCAAAGCCCCTGTGGTGCGTGATATCCGCTCGGAAATCTGGACAAAATTATGGGGCAATCTTGCCTTCAATCCAATCAGCGCTCTCACGCGCGCCGATCTGGCAGCCATCTGCGCAGATCCTGACACCCGTGCCCTTGCCACTGAAATGATGCGTGAAGCACAAGCCATTGCCGAACAGCTAGGCATCCAGTTCAAGATCACAATCGAAAAACGCCTGATGGGCGCTGCAGAAGTCGGCGCACACAAAACAAGTATGCTGCAGGATCTTGAAGCGGGGCGCGCTCTTGAAACAGAAGCTCTGATTGGTGCTGTGGCTGAATTAGGACGCCTAGTCCAAGTACCAAGCCCTCACATTGATTCCGTCTTGGCTAGCTTGCGCTTGTTAGCAATAACCACCCTACCCAGTTGATCAGCTCTTCAAGAAAGACAAGGCCATACGCTCAACAGCGATTTGCGCGTCCCACGGCACGAGATGCTTGCAATCAGGCACAAGGTGGAGATGCAGATCAGGCTCTAACGATTGTAACAAGCGGACGCGTTCCGCTGCCTGGGCACGATCATTGGCGCCGTAAATCATCAACAGAGGGATTGGAATGGATCGCAGTTTTTTCCAGATCGGCTCCTCCTCCTTGATTTTCTTTTGACTGGAGTCAGACAGCGCATTGCGCGCGACAAAAGCATCGAAAGCCTTGCCTAGGCTGCGCGTATGACGAAGTTCGAGCTCATCCGCCGTGATCAGATCATGATGGAACAGATTGGCTTCAAGTAACTTGCGCGTGTCATCAAGGCTTGGCTCTTGGGACGCCATACGCCGCTCAAGTCGTTGCTGGACCACACCGCCTTTGTCTTCGCCGCCATCAAGCCGGGGCAACAAAGAACCCGTACCAAGAATGATCAGATGACTGAAGAGATCGGGTTGCTTCAAAGCAAGCCGCACAGCCATGCCCCCTGACTGCGAATGGGCAATGCAGGCGGGCCGAGAGAGGCCAAGCGCAGCCATGAAATTCGCAATCGATTCACGCCTATATCCGCCGGAATGATCATGCGGCGCGTCTGACAGGCCAAAGCCCGGCTGATCAAACGCAATCGCCCGATAGCCAGCACTTGCAAAAACCGGAAGGTTTCGACGAAAGACATCGGCCGACGAACCCAGCGATCCTCCATGCAGGAAAATCACTGGGTGACCCGCGCCCACTTCAATATAGCGCAGACGCAGGCCATCGACCGAGACAAAACGATCTTCGAATGAAGCGCTCATGCCCGCACTCAATGACGCTGCGATACGGCAATCATGGTGAAGTCCGGGTCGGACAAGAAAAACTCACCCATCGGACATTGCTTCTTCAAAAGCTCGAGGCGAGCGCTTTGCTCCGGTCCGCCACCCACAGGAATTGGCTGCAAGCATGGATTGATGCCTACCGCATCTTCCAGATCTTTCTTCAGTGCATCAATGCTCTCAACTTCAAAGCCGACATGGTCCATGCCGGTCGGCAGGATGCTCTGGCCTATATAGTTCTTGATTTTATAAGGGATGAGAACCAGCTGAACCTTACCATCCGTGAGGTAATGGTTGGGGTCGCCCGACTTGCTGTTCACCTCTTTCAAGCCAAAGACGTCTGCATAGAAGCGGGCCATTTCATCGGGGCGCAAGGTGCGGACAGCCACATGACTGATGCGCCGATCCGCCTGCTCGCCAGAATTTTCGACGTAAATCGCATCACGATTTTTCATTTGACGCTGCGAAATATCGAAAACATTTCCATCAGGATCATTAGCAGAAATACCTGCAAACGGACGCGTTGAAGGTCGCTGCACATAATCAGCCATCGGAAATGCTTTCATCCGCTCGAACGTCTCGTTGACATCATCAACTTCTATTCCAAAATGATCGAGTCCGGCAGGACGGCCTGCCTTGCGTGGATTGATGTTGAGGCCGACGTAACCATCGCCCACCGTCACAGCGCGAACAGGACGGTCCTTATCAGACTTCGCCATATTGAAAACCGCACGATAATAATTGGCGATCAGAGAATATTGCTGGCTGACGATCGCAACATGATTGATTTTGGACGCCATTTTCTTTTTCTCCTTTAATCCGTCTGTGATCCAGTGAGATTCATGCTTTCATGCGCGATGCGCACAATCTCCGGGGGCATGGAATAGGCGCGAGACACGATCTGCGCGAGACGCTCGCCCGAAACTTCATCAATTTCCAGATTTTGTTTTCCGGCCTCTGCAATAAAACCCGGATCATTCATGCCTTCATGAAAAGCCTTGCGTAGCATAGCCAAACGCGCTGGCGGCAAACCTCCCGGCCCTACAATCGGGCGATCCATAGCTTGAGGAGACAGAACCAGCTCCAGAATGGATCGGATTTTTTCTTCTTGAGCGAATTCGATCACCGCAGGTACGTCAGGAAAAATTTTAGATCGCTCTAAAGCAATCTGGATCGGCACAGTGACCATTTTTTTGGGGAACCATTCGGGGCGCGTCGAGCGAATGGATGAGACAAGCCCCCCGCAGCGACCGTGCACTTCCCCGCGCTCCATCGCGAGAAAGACATCATTGCCACCTTTATAACCCGAGATGATTTTGATTTTTGTGCCGAACAATTTGTTCAGCATGGTCGGCAGCGTTTCCATTTGCGAGCCCGCACCCGAGCCCCCGACAATAAACTCACGCTGTTTCAAATCCGCGAATGTGGCAATGCCGGATTGTTTCCAGGCCACACACATTGCGCTGGCTGTTGCAATCGAACCAATCCAGCTCATCTGACGCGGATCAAAATTAGCAGCTTTTACACCATAGAGCGGAGCAAACGGCACGCTCGAATGAACAAGCCCCAGCGCCGTGCCATCTTTGGGCATATTGTTGGCGAGCTGGTTCATGGCGCGAATACCGCCCCCGCCGGGCATATTCTGGACAACAATATTGGGATGACCAGGCAAATGTGCGGAAAAATAAGGCGCGAAAGCGCGCGCATAATTGGTGTACCCGCCGCCCTCGCCAGCGCTCAGGATCAGAGCGATTTGCTTGCCTTTGTAAAATTCGACTTCATCGGCGGCCTGCGCTGAGGTGCCAGACAAGGCCAAAACCAGAGACAAAGCGATGCGTTGCAAGTCCCCGATGCGTAGCAAGTCCCCCATGCCCCACCCCCAGATGAGCTCTAACGGCCCTACACGCGCCCTTTTTGAGCGTCCCGTAAACCCAAGCCTGCCCTGCATGGGAGCAGCCGTCAAGCGACCCTCCCCCACCCACCAAGGATAGACAAAAAGCGAATACCCAATGCGCTGCGCCTGCGCTCAGATCACCACAACAACAGCTGGAGGCAACGATGACAACTATCGACAGGCGGAATCTGTTCAAAATCACAGCGGCAAGCGTCAGCCTAGCACCGCTCATTGTGCAAGACGCCCTCTCCCAAACACTTAACCCTGAAGAGGCTGAGCGCCTTCTTTATCCAGCCAAAGGCCTTCCAGGCGGCGGACAGATGGAAGTCCGCATGATCACGGAGCGTGATGTCGATCCTGACATCGAAGAACTAACGCGCAATGTGAAGCCGTTTAACCCCGAAAGCTGGCATATCGAACATGCCCATGCCGCAGAGAAGAACGAGCAGCGTGCTGAAAAAATGCTAGGCGAAGGTCGCAAACAAACATCTGCTGAATATTATCTGCGCGCTGCAGGCTTTTGGCGCAGCGCCATTATCTATCTGCCTGAAGCCGATCCGCGCATGATGAGCGGCTATCAGCGGTTGAAGGCCAATTTCGATAAAGCTTTTACGCTCATCCCTGCACCTTTCGAACGTGTTGAAATTCCCTTTGATGGAAAAACATTGCGCGGCTTCTTCTATGCAGCGCGTGTTGCGCCAGGCCGTAAGGCTCCTGTTGTCTTTAATTATGGTGGGGCGGACGGCCTGTTGATGAATGGTCGCGCCGATGGCTCATCCGGCCCCTATCGGGCACGCGGCATGTCTTTTCTGGATGTCGACGGGCCAGGGCAGGGCGGAGCTTTGCGGCTTGATAAGATTTATGCCTCGCCTGATACAGAACGCTATGCAAAAGCAGTCGTCGACTATCTCGTCACCCGTCCTGATGTTGATGCTGAGCGTATTGGCATCCATGGTTCGAGCATGGGGGGCTATACTGCACCGCGCGCCTGTACGGTTGAAAAGCGTTTCAAAGCCTGCGCTGTCTGGAGCGGTGCTTTCAATCTGCAAAAGGATATTTTTGATTATTATCCTCCCATTCAAGAACGCCTGCGCTGGCTCATGGGCGCAAAAGATCTCTCAGATGCCCGCAAGATGATGGGCGATTTTACTCTGGAAGGACGTGCCCAGAAAATCGAATGTCCATTGTTGGTTGGTTATTCTATTGATGACCGTGTCATGGATCCACGCGGCGCTTTGCGGCTTTACAAAGAAGCCGTGAATGCCAAATCATCCAAAATGATTGATGGCGTCGGGCATGGTCGGCGTACATTTGAAATGCGCAATTATATCGTTGACTGGTTTGCTAAAGAGCTGGGAACAGCTTGAAAATATGGTTCTGCATTTTCATGCAGAACCTTTTCACGCATAATCATGCACCCGCACATCCATTGCGCCGATTTGCGAAAATTCGGCGCGCATGATGTCGCCCGGCTTGACCGGTTCAAAACCAACAGGTGTGCCAACCATAATCGCATCGCCGGGATGGAGTGTGTAAAACCTCGAAGCATGCGCAACAATCTGAGCAATACCAAAAGCCAGATCACGCGTATTGGCCTGCTGCACAAGCTTGCCATTCAATGTGAAGTGCATATCGAGCGCGTCCGGATTGGACACTTCATCCCCGGTCACAATCCACGGACCAAGTACGGCATAAGTGTCGATAGACTTGCGTGAACTGGGGCTTTCCTTACCGCGCAAGGTCATGTCGAGACCAATGCAATAGCCGAAAATGTGCTGAAATGCGTCTGCTTCAGAAATCTGCGTGCCGGGCTTGCCAATGATGATGGTCAGTTCCGCTTCAGGGTCGGTGCGCCGATCTTCAAAACGCGGTGTAAAACCATCTGATGGCCCCGCAATTGCGCTTGGTGCTTTGATGAACATCTGGATTGGATCGCCATCCTGTCGTTGGTTGGCTGAACCTTCACCAAGATCGATTTTTTCGCTCGCCAGATTGCGCCTGTTGCGCGCAATGCCAATAATCTTTGACGGATTTGTAATGGGGCTCAGCAAAGATAGTCCGGCCAAAGCAAAGCGCGGAGCTGCGGGCAGCAAGGCCGCAATCCTGGGTGCGATCAAGGACCAATGGCGGATCAGCACATCACCGGGCGCAACCGGCCAATGAAGGGCGGGAATTGCATCCAATGCAGGCGTGACATCGGCCACTTCATCACCGCATACAATGCCGAGTCGATCATGGTTGAATCGGCAGATTTTCATTTGATTTCTTCGTCCTGAATTTTTGCGATGATATCCTGCACTCGTTTGCGCTGGGCGGGAGTGGGATCTGAAATCACACCGCGCGCATTTTTCAATGTGCTTTCGGGATCGAGATATTCAATGATGCGTTCCGCGCGTTCGCCATCAGCGATCAATTGCGGATTGGCCAGCGTTTCCTTCATCGCGGCCTGCATAAAGCTCAGTCTTGCAGCTGGCATATTCGGCGGGACGATCACAATCCGGCCCAGATTGCTGATCTTGTCATAAAAGTCGAAATACCAAGCCTGATCATCATCAAGTTTTACAGCTTCGAAGATTGTGGGGTGATCGGGGAAGAAGCGTGAACGCACCCGCGACATGGTGGCAATGGGTGCCGCTTCTTTTGAACGTACAAAATGGGTTGCAGAAGATTCGGCCTGGAATTGCGCATCCATTTCGCCGCGCGTCAGAGCAAAAGCCGCCTGATTGCTGCCCGTATATCCGGCGACAATCTGGCAATCCATGCGCAGAGCTTCGCAGGTAAAGGCTGCGCCAATCGCAAGGCCTGATGTCGAACCAGAGGCCGCCCAGCGCCACTTTTCTTTTCGCGCCAGAGCTTGAGCGACAGTTTTGATCGGCGAGTCGGGGCTCACCAGCCAGATGGAAGGGGGCGCGCCCACTGTGGCCAGATAGCCATATTTGGTGAGGTCATAGCGCACACCGGGTTGGTTGGTCAGTTGCGCAAAAGCCGCGCCCGAGCCATTGGCCAGCGAAAGCGAGAGCCCATCCGGGGGCGCCGTATAAAGATAATTCATCGAGGTCAGGCCACCGGCGCCGGGCCGATTTTCAACCACGACCGTCGTGCCCAAGGTTTTGGAAAAATAGGGGGCGATAATGCGCGTAAACACATCATAGCCACCACCCGGGCCGGAGCCGACAACCATACGCACCGTCTTGCCTGCATAATAGGCGCGGCCAGCGTCTTCTTGCGCTGCAGCAGGAAGCAAGGGCAGTGCGATAGCCATTCCAGCCAAAAATAATCGCAGATGAGACCTCATCTCGTCCTCCCTATTTTATTTTTCAATCAGGCTAGCGGAGGCGCCCACAAAAACAAGCGCGGGCATGTCGGCAAACACCCTTCCTAGACGAAAGGTCAATATCCGCCGGACAAGGGCTCCGATGAAATGCTCCAAAATAAAGGATCCTGCGGGATTTCAAGGGAGGAAGCTGCCATGGCGCAGAAGATGACGCTCAACGTCAATGGACATCGTCAAACCATCTCGGTCGATGATCCGGACATGCCCCTTCTCTATGCTTTGCGCGACGATCTCGGCCTAAACAATCCCCGCTTCGGCTGCGGCCTTGGGCAATGTGGCGCCTGCACCGTGCATGTCGATGGCGTGCCCACACGTTCCTGCTCACTCCCCGTGAGCGCTGTTGGCAATTCCAAAATCACGACGCTGCATGGTTTGGGCAATCGCCAAAAACCCCATCCTTTGCAAGCGGCATGGATTGAAGAGCAGGTGAACCAATGCGGCTATTGCATCAATGGCTGGATGATGGAGGGTGCCGCTTTGCTGAAGCGCAATCCAAAACCGACAGAAGCGCAGGTTCGTGAAGCCTTCAGTGATCTCATCTGTCGGTGCGGCACCCACAATGCCGCAGTGCGCGCTGTTTTGCGCGCTGCCAAGCAAGCTTGAGGAGATCAGACCATGGGCACTCTCGATCTCTCACGCCGCACATTTCTCTCATCAACTGGCGCTTTTATCGTTGGGCTCGCGAGCCCAGACGTTTGGGCACAGGCGGCCAAGCCGTCACCCCTATCGCCCAACAATCCGAAACTTTCTGCCGATCAGCTTGATGCCTATCTGTCCATCGACAAGAACGGCAAGGTTGATGTGTTTTATGGCGCCATTGATGGCGGCCAAGGTCTCGAAACTTCCATTGCACAAATGGTTGCAGAAGAACTCGACGTGCCGCTCTCGTCCGTGCGCATGATCATGGGCGATACTCGGCAAACATTGAACATGGGCGGCGCCAGTGGCGCGCAAGGCGTATCGCGCCGCGGCACATCCTTGATGAAGGCTGCTGCCCTCGCACGGCAAATTCTGGTCGAGGAAGCCGCCAAAAAGCTTCGTGTTGCACCGGCAGATCTTGTGGTGCAGGCGGGCGTCATTTCACTGCGCAATAATCCAGCCAAGCGCATCACTTATGCCCAGATCATCGGTGGGAAATCATTTCAAACCAATGTGCGTTGGAATGGCCAGTGGGGAAACCCTCATGATATTGCCACAGATGCCCCGTTGAAGAATTACAAGGATTATAAAATCATCGGCCAATCGCCAAAGCGGCCAGATCTGGCGAAAAAAGTTTTCGGCGAGCAGGATTTTCCTGGTGATGTGCGCCTGCCCGGCATGCTGCATGCGCGCATGGTGCGCCCCGCTGTTGCAGGCGCCGTGCCGGTTAGCGTGGATGAGCAATCCATTCGACACATTGCAGGCGCTAAAATTGTTCACATCAAGGATTTTCTGGCGGTTGTCGCACCAAAGGAATGGGATGCGGTTCGCGCGCTGCGCGCTCTCAAAGTCACATGGTCGCAGTCAGAGCCAAATTTCCCAACGCATAAAGAAGTGCATGCGCATATTCGCAAAGCCAAAGTCACCCAACGCACGATTGAGCGAGAAAATGGCAAGCTTGAAGAGGGCTTGGCGAAAGCGACACGCGTCATCTCGGGCGAATATGAATATCCAACCCATTCGCACGCCAGCATGGGCCCGGGCTGTGCGGTTGCAGATGTGCGCGCTGATGGGGCAACCATCTACACGTCAACACAAAAGCCCCATTATGCCGCCGATGGCATTGCTGATCTTCTGAACATTCCACGCGACAGCGTGCATGTGATCTGGATGTTTGGCACAGGTTCCTACGGCCGCAATGATCAGGGCGATGCAACAGCAGATGCGGCAGTCCTGTCGAAAGCTTTGGGCAAGCCCGTGCGCGTGCAATGGATGCGCGAAGAAAGCCTCGGATGGGACCCGAAGGGCACGGCTTCCGTCAATTTCTGTCAAGCTGGCATTGATGAAAAAGGCGATGTCATTGCCTATGAGCTCATTTCGCGCGGGTTTTCGCGCGAGAATCTTGCGACCAATGAAGGCCGCGCCTCTGGCACTCTCGCTGGTCAATTGCTGGGCGCCAAGCTCGAACCGAAAAATACGTTCAACATCCCCTTCGCCTCCTACACATTCGCGCATAACCGCGTGGGTTGGGAGACCGTCGGCCCTTTGATGGATCGCGCCTCACCTCTGCGCTCAACCCATTTACGCGATCCCTATGGTCCTCCGATCCTGTTTGGTAGCGAATGTTTCATGGATGAAATTGCAGCTGCGGTGAATATGGACCCGGTTGATTTTCGTCTGCGCTATCTCACCCACCCGCGTGACAAAGAGGCCGTGCGTATCGCGGCTGAAAAAGCAGGATGGCAGAAGCGCGTCTCGCCGCGCAGAGATCTTGATACTAGCAGTGATATTGTCGAAGGACGCGGCATTGCCTATCGGCGCCATTTCGACACGTTCATCGCGCTGGTTGCGGAAGTCCGCGTTCATCGGAAGACGGGCGTTGTAGAACCCACACATCTCATTTGTGCCCATGATGTGGGCCTCATCATCAATCCAGAAACCTTGCGTCATGTGATTGAACGACAGCTCGTCTATGGAACCGGACGCACCACTGTCGAGGAACTCACTTGGGACCGGAATATGGTGACAAGTCTCGATTGGAATTCTTATCCGGTCTTACATATGCCCCATGTGCCACCACGCATCACGGTTCATCTCATTGAACGGCCAGAGGCTGCGCCTTCAGGCGCTGCTGAAATGGCTCTCGGCCTTGTACCTGCGGGCATGGGCAACGCCGTCTTTGATGCAACGGGCGTTCGGCTGCGCAAAATTCCCTTCACCCCTGATTATGTGAAGGCAGCCTTGGCTGTCTGAGGCGAGATGATACAAATCTAGGAGCGCAATCGCATGAAGCATGGAGTAACCCTATCAGCCATCTGTGCGCTCACGATGCTTGCCACGAGCTCACAGGCTCAGGCGCAATCTGCCGAGACATTTTACAAAACACAAACGCTCAAACTGATCGTCGGCACCACTCCCAGCGCAACCTATGATTCCTATGGTCGCATTCTTGCGCGCCACATGCCCAAATATATGACGGGCGCGCCGCAAGTCATTGTGCAAAATATGGTTGGTGCTGGCGGCCTCGTTCCAACCAATTGGCTTTACAATGTGGCGCCCAAGGATGGAACAACGTTTGGCACATTCGCGCGCGGCTTTCCGATTCAGCCCCTGCTTGATTCCAAAGGGATCCAATATGATTCCCTCAAATTCAACTGGATTGGCAGCACCGCATCAGAAGTGAGTCTTGTTTGGACATGGCACGACACGCCGTTCAAAACCTTTGAAGATACGATGGCGCGGGAAATGATTGTGCCAGCAACAGGCCCGGGCGCAGATAGCATCATCTTTCCCTATGCCATGAATGCGATTCTGGGCACCAAATTCAAAGTCGTTCCCGGCTATGCCGGTGGCCCCGAACTCATGCTGTCAGTGGAGCGCGGTGAGACGCAAGGCATAGCCTCGACCTCCTACAGCAATTTCACCGGCACTCATCATCTTTGGTTGGAACAAAACAAGGTTCGCTTTCTCGCCCAACTCGCGATGAAAAAACATCCCGCTCTTCAGAATGTGCCGATGGCACTCGATTATGCGAAAAATGAAGCTGACCGTCAGGTTCTGTCCCTGCTCTTCTCGCGCAATCTTCTGGCCTTTCCCTTTGCTGCACCCCCCGGTGTCCCCGCAGATCGTGTTGCCTATTTGCGCACAGCCTTTCGCCAGACGACTCAAGACCCTGCCTATCTGGCGGATCTGAAGCAAGCACGCCTTGAGAGCGACCCAACCTTTGGCGAAGAGATGACCAAACTGATTGCGGATCTCTTCGCAAGCGCACCCGATGTGATCGAGAAGGCCCGCCAGTCAGTCGCTGGCGCGCAGAATTGATCTGTGATGATAAGCGCAAGGACACTGTTTCTTCTCAGTCTGATCATCAGCGGCAGCAGCCAAGCCCAAAGTGTCGATGAGTTTTATAAGGATCGACAGATCAATGTTGTGATCGCGACCAATCCCGGCTCCGGCTATGACATTTATGCGCGCTTGCTGATTGCCCATATGGGCCGTCATGTGCCGGGTCACCCCGCATTTGTGCCACGCAATCTGATCGGCGCGGGTGGCTTGCGAACAGCCGAATATATCTATCGCGTGGCGCCCAAAGATGGCGCGACGATCGGGACAGTGAGCAGAGGCCTGCCGTTTGAATCCGTACTTGGGCGCGCCGACATCAATATCGACCCGCTCAAATTCAATTGGCTCGGCAGCATGAACCGCGAAATCTCGGTGGCATTTGCATCCACGCGCTCGGGCGTTAGCAGCTTCGCCGATCTCCAGAAGCGAGAATTGCTGACGCCGGGCACAGGTGCCGGCGCTGATTCAGAAATCATGCCTGTTGCTTTCAACAGTCTTGCAGGCACAAAGTTTAAAGTGGTCAAAGGTTATAAGGGAACATCCGAAGCTGCCCTCGCGGTTGAACGCGGTGAATTGGACGGCATTGCCTACTGGTCTTTCGGAGCTCTGAACACAATCCATCGGCACTGGATTGAAAACAAGACGATCAACATTCTATTTCACACAGCTTCAGGCAAGTTCGAGCCCTTGCCCGAGGTCCCGAGTATTCAGGACTTGGTGAAAAATGAGACCGATAAAACAGCACTTGATTTCATTCTAGCGCGCGAATCCTTGGGACGCCCCTTTTTCACCTCACCAGACATTCCAAAAGACCGTCGCGATGCGCTGCGCAAAGCTTTTGCTGCGACTATGAATGATCCGCTTCTTCTCAACGAGGCCAAGGCACGACAGCTTGATGTGGAACTGGTCACGGGCGAACAGATTGATGACATTTTAGCTCAGGCCGCCAAAGCCTCACCATCCGTTGTTGAACGCGTCAAATCAGCTCTGCAAGAATAGACCAGCTTCTTTGATCTGATCTTGCCAATTCTTCATTGGCCGAACACCGTCCGCAAGCGTGCTTTGAGCGGCTCGCTTGTGGCTGTGAGCTCTTTGACAAGTTGCGTGAGCTCATCAGCCGGCATCCAGCGCACCTCGCCACCTGAGCGTTTCACATCCTCAATAAAAGCCTCGTCGACCATTGTCTTGGCAAAAGCCTCACGCAAAACAGCAAGACGATCTGCGGGCACCTGCGGCGTCGTGGCCATAGGACGGCCGAAATTAACTGAATTCGACAAGAAACGGAATGCGGCCTTCTCCTCTTCACTTTTGGCAAGGTCGAGCAGCAGCGGTACATGTTGCAAATCCGGCTCTTTCTTCAGACCAACCTGAATGATTGGCACAATCAATTTTTCTCGCACAAGACGGGGCGCCTCCATGACATATTGCGCCCAGCTGGTGCTACCAGATCCATCAATCTCGCCTCGCTCCATCGCCAGATTGAGCTGGTTGGTGCCCGCGTAACCGTAGATCACTTTGAACTTGGTTTTCAGGAAAGCATTATAAAAGGCTGGATATTGCTGCGAGACAGAGCCTGCGCCGGTGGAACCAATCTGACTTTCAATCTGTTTTGCTTTTTCCAGAGAACTGACTTTGGACGTGCGCCAAGTCACCAAGATCTGGTTCGATGAACTGATGCTGCCGATCCAGTTCAAGTCACGCAGATCAATGCGCAGGCTCTTGTTCAAGCCCAAAGCCTGATCGACGGGAAGCCCTAAACCAATCATGCTCATGATCGAACCGTCACGCGGTGCCGTCATGCCAACATAATTGGCAGCAATAATTCCTCCCCCGCCAGGCATGTTGATATTGATCATTGTCGGCTGGCCCGGAATAAAGCGATTGATGTGCCGGCTGAGAATACGAGAGTACACATCATATGTGCCGCCCGCTTCGGAGCGAATGATCATTTTGATCGGAGTGTTCTTGTAGAAATCGCCGATAGTTTGCGCTCTGGAAGACGTTACGCCGGCGCCAATCCCAAAGATCAGCCCGAGGATGAGACAAATCGGGCATCGGAAAAGTTTCAGCACGCCAAAGAGCGACATGACGATTTCCTCCCAGAGGCTCCCGTGACGAATTTTTCTTATGAGCGTACGGGCTAATGATAGCGAGCTTTTATTCGCCTAATTACTTTGACAGAATAAAAAACTTCGTCAAATCTGTTGGCTCAGAAGTCTTTTGCAACGCAACAGATACGACAAAAAGAAAAATCTGGGGTCTGGGATGTATGAGACCGAATGTATCGTGGTCGGCGCAGGCGTCGTTGGACTGGCAATTGCGAGAGAACTGGCTCTGGACGGATGTGAAGTCGTCGTCCTTGAAGCTGAAAAGCAAAAAGGTCTGCACGCAAGCTCACGCAACACGACCGTCATTCATGCCGGGATCAATTATCCAGCCGGCAGTTTGAAGGGGCGCCTTTGCATTGAGGGGAAGAAGCGTCTCTACGCCTATAGTTCTGACCATCAAATTCCCCACAAGCAAATCGGTAAACTGATTACGTCAGATGTGCAGATGGGCGAGGCCGGCATTGATCAGTTGCGCAAATTGCAAGCCAAAGCCCGTGCACTCGGGATGGAAGACCTCCATCTTTTGAGCGCGCAAGATGTGCATCATTTGGAGCCTGAGGTTCTCTGCTCTGCGGCGCTCTGGTCACCTACGTCAGGGATTATCGATGTGCATGCCTATATGGATGCGCTGCTGGGCGATATTGAAGATCATCGCGGGTCGCTCGCGCTCGCCTCGCCTGTGCGTAGCGGCCATGTCAAAGATGGAAAGATCATCCTTCAAATTGATGATGCAGCCCAAACAGAAATTAGCTGCCGCAAGCTCATCAATGCAGCCGGCCTCAACGCACCCCTTGTGGCACGGGCAATTCTTGGACGCCCGCATGAAAACATTCCCCCACTGCTTCTCGCCAAAGGCACCTATTGCGTGTTGACGCGACCATCGCCCTTTAAACATCTTGTCTATCCCGCACCTCACGGCGTTCATGCGAGTCTCGACCTTGGTGGACAATTGCGCTTTGGCCCGGATTCAGAATGGATCGATGAGATTGACTATCAAGTCGACGAACGTCGCATTGAGCCCTTTTATGAAAAGATTCGTCATTTCTGGCCCGGCCTGCATGATGGAGATCTGGCTCCGGGCTGGGTTGGCATTCGCGCCAAAATTGGCACGGGCAAAACGAACGAAACAGATTTTCGTATTGATCGCACTGAAATAGATGGGGCTCTTCTGATCGATCTTTTCGGGATCGACTCTCCTGGGCTGACAGCCTCATTGGCCTTGGCTGCAGAAGTCAGCAGCTTGCTGCCAACAACCAAGAACTCATGACAATAGGGGATGAAACATGGCGCATGTAATTGATTTCAAGATTGGCCCAGTTCAGACGAGCGCCCTGATCGCTCTCCCCACCCATCCAGCCAAAGCCGGCGTGGTTGTTTCCTTCAACCATAATGGATTTGACCCCTCGACCCATGCCATCCTTGATGATCTTGCCAAAGCCGGATATGCGGCCATTGCACCCAATCATTACCACGTCATGCCGGAGGGCATGGACCTTGAGCATCGCCGCGATTATTTGCGCGATGAACAATTCGCCGCCGATTTTCAGGCATCTTACGATTGGCTTGTGCGCGAGCAAAAGATTGATCCTCAGAAAATTGCTCTGATGGGCCATTGCCAAGGCGGGCGCGCAGCCTGGGTTGGTGCGAGCGCCAATGCTGATCTTTGGGCAGGTGCCTGCATTTGGTATGGCGGTGGCTCCTTCCGCCAAAGCGGAACATTGCCTTCACCTTATGACAGTCTTGAAAAGATCAAATGCCCGATCATCGGCTTCTTTGGCAATGACGATAAAAATCCCTCACCGGAAGATACCGACAAGTTTGAAGCTCGATTGAAAGAGCACGGCAAGATTTATTCTTTCCATCGTTACGATGGCGCCGGTCATGCTTTTATGAACTTCAATCACCCGCGTTATCACGCGCAAGCCAGTGAAGATTCATGGGCCAAAGCCATGCAATTCCTTCAAAAGCATTTTTCACTTTAGTCCATCTGCAAGGTATGAGTTGGGGAAATGTCATGGGCGAAACGCCATCAGACAAAGCAGTACAGGTCGTTGCTGGACGCGCCTTTCGTATTCGCCACCTTGCACTCGAGGTAGCCAACCTCGAAAAATCGACACAGTTTTATCAGTCGGTTTTCGGGATGAAGGTCTTACGTATCCGCGAAAATCCGATCAGAAATGATATCGCAGCCTATCTTGGCTATCATGACGAGCAGGAAGATGTCTCAATTGAGCTCTATCAATTTCAGCACAAAACGCCTGCCTTAGGAGACAATCGCGGCTTCCATTTTGCGCTTGCTGTTGAAAATATTGAGGCTGTTCATGATCGCGCAATCAAGGCGGGCGGTCTTTCAAAAACAGCGCCCCAGAGTAATCGGCCCAACAGCATCAACAAATTTGCTTTCATACTGGATCTCGATGGGCACGAAATCGAACTGACCGAAAATGCTCATGGAGCTCAATCATGAACCGAGCCCTTCGCCTCCTCACCGCTCTTCAGATTGTCGCAGGACTGCTGTCAATTCCGTTCTTTTCGGAAGCACGCGCCCAAGACTATGCTGGCAAAACAGTCACGATCATGGTGGGTGGCGTTGGTGGTGGATATGATATCTACTCGCGCTTTCTTGCGCCCTATTATGGCAAACATCTGCCCGGCGCTCCTCAAGTCGTCGTCAAAAACATGCCAGGTGCAGGTACATTACAGGTCGCTAATTATATTTACAGTGTTGCGCAAAAGGATGGCCTGACGATCGGTGCCATTGATGGATCAAATGCTGTTGGACACCTTTTGAAAAGTCAGGGTGTACAGTTCGATCCTCGAAATTTCATCTGGATCGGCAATATGAATGCAGAGGTTGCAGTCATCGTTGGATGGAAAGGGTCAAAGATCAAAAAATTTGAACAGATCTTTTCGCAGGAAATGATTGTTGGAACAGCTGGCCCGACTTCGGGGTCAACCGTCTTTGCAAATGTTTTGAACAATCTCATTGGGACAAAGTTCAAACTGGTTACCGGATATCCGGGCACGAATGAAATGTTGCTCGCTATGGAGCGTGGAGAGATCGAGGGAATCCCCAGTGTAAACCTGTCGAGCCTTGTGGGTGCGCGGCCAAACTGGATGACAGATGGATCAACAACTATTCTCTTGCAGATCGGAAAAGAACGACACCCGACATTGCAATCGGTTCCTTTGGTGCATGACTTCGCCAAAAATGACGAACAACGCCAGATCATGAAACTGATTTTTATGGCTCCTGAACTTGGACGTCCATTCGTTGCCCCGCCGCAACTTTCAAATGAGATTGCTGCATCTCATCGTGCAGCATTCCAAAACGCTATGAATGACAACGAGCTCAAACAAGAAGCGTCTCGTCGCAATATTGAACTTTTTGCTCCCTCACAAGGTGAGGAGATCAACCAGCGGATCGACGAATTATATAAGATTCCTGCAGAAATCATCGAGAAGGCCTCTATGATCACTGGAGTATCAAGCTCAGATCGCAGCAAGTGACTGAGCTGATCGCTTAATCTTTGTAACCCGGATCGACCTGATCCAAATACGCCAGTAAAGAAGGCCAGCCATCGGGGCGCTTCCCGCCCGGAATATCATCTCTGTCGAATTGCTTAGCTGCATGCTGCATGACTTTTTCAGATAGCTGAATGGGCTTGCCGCCGCTCGACATAATAGCAGTTAATTTGGCAGCTCTTCTCAAGATTACATGGGCCTTTACAACATGCCAGTGATCGCCAATCTGCACTAGGGCTAGGTGCGGATGCACAACTACGATGGGCGCTGGGCCTTCACGAGTTGGTTGAAGACTGATCCAAGCCGGAACTCACTGGATAAGGCTTAGATCTCAAGCCATATAGCGAACTCGACAACACTCTTAGTTTGTGTGGCGGCGCGCAAACAAAAAACGCCCCGTGCATTTCTGCATCGGGGCGTTTTGATGTGGTGTTTTCATTTGCAGGATTTGGTTGCGGGGATAGGATTTGAACCTATGACCTTCAGGTTATGAGCCTGACGAGCTACCGGGCTGCTCCACCCCGCGTCAACTTTTTCAACATTGAGTTTAGCAGCCCGGATCTCGTTTGAGACGACCTCGCTAGCGCTCGGT
>CANGBX010000005.1 GCA_947452455.1 Beijerinckiaceae bacterium | reverse complement strand
GCCGCAAAGTCTCAGATGAATTTACCGTGCCGCTTTGCGCCACTCACCACCATGAGCTCCACATGCGTGGCAACGAGAAAGACTGGTGGGCCGAAAGACAAATTGAGCCGCTTTCCGTTGCGGAAGATCTATGTAAGGAAAGTTTTCCGCGCCCAAGGGCCTAAAAGTTCATCAAGACTGAGCAAAAGTATCGCCACAATCGTTCCAGACGATACAAAAACAAGCATGAGATACAAATAAAAGGGATCCATAGCCACAATCCAAAAAAATATAGACACATCCTATGATCACAAGTGAGGCAAAAATTCAAGTGTTTTAGGAGAACCAAAACCAACAAGATTTGAAGCTTTGGGCATAAGAGCTCGAACAACTAACCTCAACAAATTGTCGCTCAATTCCGCTCACGGAAGGCGCGCGCCATTTGGTCAGAAATAGGCTTAGTCAGATAGGACATCACAGAGCGTGATCCAGTCTGAACAAAAGTCTCTAAAGGCATGCCCGGCAATAGACGTGCCGCGCCTAACCGGGCCACTTCATCGGGCGCAAGGTAGATACGCATTGTGTAGTAGGAAGCCCCTGTTCGCTGATCTGTCGTTAGGTCTGCAGAAATCAATGAAACTTCACCAAAGATCTCTGGCGTCGTACGTTGATTGAAGGCAGAAAATCGCAAGATCGCCCGCTGTCCGAGATTCACTTGGTCTATGTCTTGGGGCGCGAGCCTTGCCTCAACCGTCAGCCGTTCTAAGTCGGGCACGATGAGCATTGCAGTTTCACCAGCGGAGAGGACCCCACCAACTGTGTGAGCGACGAGCTGGTGGACAACACCATCTTGCGACGCGATCAAATCAACACGCCTCAGTTGATCCTCCGCTGCAACTTTGCGTTCAACCAATTCAGCGGCCTTGCCGCGAATATCGGCCAACTCCTTGCTGATTTCAGACATCAGATCTTGGTTGATCTGAATGATCTGCAGCTCAGTCTCAGTGATGCGGCCCTTAGTCTGTGCAATTATGGAGATCAATGAACCTCGTTCCCCATCGAGCCGGGCCGCGTCCCGGTCAAGAGACATGACACGTTGAATCTGCACGAGCCTCTTGTCCCACAACTCCCTAACGCCGACGACTTCCTCTCGAACAAGGACTATTTCGCGATCCTTGGCGACCACTTGCTCATGCAACCCTTGTATCTGCTCTCTCAACTGTCCCACGCGCTCCACCAATTGAGATTTTTGCCCTTCGCGGGCGGCGCGCCGTGCTTCAAACACGTGTAATTCGCCTGCCAACAAAACCTCGACCTCCGGATCATTGGCTTCGGCAACAAGCGCCAAGGGAAAGTTTATATTAGCTGCGCCTGTCTGCTCAGCGAGGAGGCGGGCACGTCTTGCGCCAAGCTCTTGGAGGTTTTTCACGATGATAGAAACATTCGCCTGCGTGACAGTTGCGTCGAGCCGCAAAACCACATCACCAGCCTTGACCCGACTGCCGTCGCGCACTCTGATCTCGCCGACTACGCCGCCAGAGGGATGCTGGACCTTCTTCACATTCGAATCCACGACGAGATTTCCCGGAGCAATGACAGCTCCCGCGAATTCAGTTGTGGTCGACCAACCTACAGCACAGGTGGTGAAGAGAAGCGTGGCAACGGCCCCCAAAAGCACATGCTTACGTATCGAATGGTCCGCATTGAATTGAGTTTTCGTCATTCAGCGGCCCCCGCTTTATCTACAATTTTTATTCCTGGGGCTGATGCATTGACACTAGAGTGTACCGGATAACGGAGTATCTGGCCGAGAACCTCATCCTTGGGCCCAAAAGCCGTGACCTTTCCATCGTTCATCATCATGATAAGATTGCAGGCCGCAAGGGCGCTGGGCCTGTGTGCTACGACCACTGCAACGCCTCCGCGCTCACGTACGTTTTGGATCGCCTCAGTCAGCGCCTTTTCTCCATCCATATCTAGATTGGAGTTTGGCTCATCGAGCACGATGAGAAATGGATTTCCGTAGAGAGCCCGCGCTAAAGCAATCCGCTGTCGCTGCCCCACCGAGAGGACCAAGCCGCCTTCACCAAGCCTTGTGTCGTAACCGTCAGTAAAGCGCAGAATGAGGTCATGCACGCCGGCGGCCTGCGCCGCCTTCAGCAATCTTTCCGATGAAACATTAGAAGTGAAACGGGAAATATTCTCCGCAACTGTACCTGGTAGCAGATCAACATCTTGCGGCAGATAGCCAATATGATCTCCAAGCCCAACATCGTGCCATTGATCGAGGCTCGCACCATCTAGGCGTATCTTGCCACGCGTCGGCCGCACGACCCCAACTAGAAGGCGAGCAAGTGAAGATTTGCCAGAAGCGCTGGGGCCAACAACCCCAAGGGCACTTCCCGCTTCGAGGGTGAAACAAATGTCTTGGAGTATAGGACGCTCCGTTCCAGGGGCCGCCCACAAAGCGCCCTCGACCGACAGGGCGCTTCGGGGAGCTGGAAGCGCCGTGCGCTCCTGACCTATATCGGCCGCCCCTAAAAGCGAGCTCAAACGTGCCCAGCTTTGCCTGGCAGCGACGAAACTTTTCCAATGGGCAAGCGCCAACTCCACAGGTGCAAGGGCGCGAGACGTGAGAATTGAGCTGGCGATCATAATGCCGGCAGACGCTTCTTGATTGATGACTAAATATGCTCCAATAGCGAGTACAGCAGATTGCAGCATCATGCGCAAAATCTTCGACGCAGAACTGAAGCCTCCGCCTATATCTGAAGCAATACGTTGGCTTTCAAGATAATCATCATTCGCATGTTTCCAGCGTATACCAAGCCGATCCATCATGCCCATAGATTGAACAGCTTCTACGCTACGGCGGGAAGCTTCGAGCAAAGCATTGCGCCGACCACCGTGAAATGAACCTGCTCGCGATGGCGTCCGAAGCATCACATCTGTCGCCAGTGTGAAGCAAAGCAGTATCAATCCCCCGCACAGTGTCACGAGCCCAATCAATGGATGAAAGATAAAACAAATAGTCAGATAGAAAGGCATCCAAGGCAGATCAAAAAGAGCGATGGGGCCCGCGCCGGACACAAAGCTACGCACCTGATCAAGATCACGAAGCGGCTGCAAACTGTCAGTGCTGCCGCGTGCACTTACAGGCATGCGCACGATGAGGTTATAGACGCGATCATGAAGAGCTTGATCCAGATGGAGACCGACACGCGTTAGAATGCGGCCACGCAGAAAGTCTAGGAAACCTTGAAAAATAAAAAGAGTGGCCGCGATTGCACAAAGCCCCGCCAAGGTTGCCAAATGACGGCTTGGCAAAACACGGTCGTAGACTTCTAGCATGAAGAGCGAGCCGGTGAGGTATAGAATATTGATAACGCTACTGATTAAAACAAGCGTCACGATTGCTGGTTTTGATTGAGCCCAGAAATCAAATAAATTTTTCTTTTTCAAAGAAATTTCTCGCGATTACATACTCTAACTGAAAGGCCTGAAGGCCCAGAAAAGTTCCATCTTGCAGAGTGATTTTTCTGAAAGACCTCGGCGCAGAATTTGTCACTGCGCCGAGGATGATGATGTCAGAGAATAAAATCTGAAGCGTGAAGGGTAATTGCCCCCGCCAATTTGATTTGAAAATCTACCGTATTATCAATTCCAAACTGGGCGACATTGATGTTTCCGTCGATCACCGTCATGACGTTGGCGCCCGTGCCTTCATAATGATAGCCAAGGTGCCCACCAGCCGGTCGCCTGTTTCCAGTCTCAAGCGTATTATCCCAGATGAAAGCCTGATCCAGGGTAACCGGCGTATTTGCGTCAATCAGACCTAGGTCAATTTTGTCAAATCCCACCTGGAAGTCAGTGATAAGGTCCGCATTGGTCGAACTTGCTCCCGTTCCGTTGCCGGCCTCAGCAGCGGATTTAAACACGAAGGTGTCGCTCCCCGCTCCGCCAATCAAATTATCGCGGCCGGCCCCGCCAATCAGCGTATCGTTGCCGCTGCCACCATTCAGCGTATCATTACCGTTGCCGCCGGTCATGATATTGTCGAGAAGGTTCCCCGCTCCGTTGAATGCACCAGCGCCCGTATAAATGAGGTTCTCTAGATTGTTACCCAACGTGTAAGAAGCCAGTGTTGTTGAAACGGTATCAGTCCCCTGATTGTATGCCTCATTCACAAATATGCCTGCGTGACTGACAATATACGTATCGTTGCCAAGCCCCCCGGCTAGCACGTCTGCGCCAGACGATCCCCCATTGAGGGTGTCATTGCCATCATTCCCAAAGAGCTGATCTATACCACTCCCGCCAATGATGACATTGTCCAGCGTATTTCCATTTCCGATGAATGCATTGACCCCCGTGTAGGTTAAGTTCTCCACGTTTTCTTCGAGTGTGTAGGCAGCAAGCGTCGTCGAGACCGTATCAGCCCCCCCGCTCAATGCCTCCGTGACAATCACGCCGGAGTGACTGACGATATAAATGTCGTTCCCGCCGCCACCGACAAGCATATCGGCGCCTAATGAACCGCCATCGAGCGTGTTGTTCCCGGAACTTCCAATGATGACATTGGCGCTAGTATTGCCAGTGCCATTGATGTTGTTGCCGGTCAGGGTCAGGTTTTCGACATTGTTGGTCAAAGTGTAGCTTATTGCAGCCATAACCGTGTCGACGCCACTGCTGCCAGCCGCAGTTTCGTTCACCTTATCTAAGGCGCCGTTAACCACATAGGTATCATTACCAGCACCGCCCGCGAGGAGGTTGGTTCCCGCGCCACCATCGAGGTAATCATTTCCTGTGCCACCGTTTAATGTGTCATTACCCCCACCGCCAAACAACCGATCATCGCCCAGACCACCATTGATGGTGTCATTACCATTCAGGCCAAAGATCACGTCTGCGATTGTACCACCCTTGCCATCAGACTTGTCGGCACCGTTAAGTGTGTTGTTGCCAGCACTGCCATTTGCTCCACTGCCGACGATGAGGTTCCAGGTTGGCGAGGTCACGCTCTCTGGCGTATTGCCAAGATCCGTGTAGTTCGCCGAAAGGCGGATCAGTACACCTGTTGACGCAGTTGTGCCGTATGAAAGCACATGCGTGCCCGCATTCTCTTGGTTGGCGCCCGCGCCAAGAGTAAGAGGTGTCCAAACGGCCCCATTGGCACTTGTCTGCCAGCTGTATCCGCTGCTGGGGATTGTGACCGCACCTAGCGGATTCGATGGAATGATGTTGTTGGGATCGAATATTGCGCTGGTCGGCGTCAGTGTCGCGATTTGTGTCGACCCAATCAACCGATCGCCACTTGTGAAGTCAACCGAACCAGTGGGTGCACGGTTCACTAGGAGATCGACTGCATAGACCATTCCATTGAATGAGACGTTATCAACACCAATCAGAAGGTCTGTTCCATCGGAGGGTGCACGCACAGTACCGTCAGCGTTGAGGCCGCCCCTGTCGGTGATCTTGTACGCTGTGATAATTCCGTCGGATGTTTTTGTATCATAGGAGACGACCTCTATGCGGTAATCTTTACGATCACCCGAGTAGATTGCCGTATCCTGGACACCGTCAGCGCCACCATCACCAAGCAAGAAGTCCTTGTACGCCGAGGACTTCAATAGTTCGGTGAAGTGTTTGTCGAAAATGGCCCCGCCTGTGCTGGCAAAATCTAGCAAACCCCCAGAGAGATCTCCAACAGCTCGATGCGAAGCTCCATCGACCGTAGTCGTTGTGTCATTGTAATAACCGCCAGAATATGACCCGATCAGCGTGTCGAGACGGATAGACCCGCCGATAATGACGTCGTTGCCACCGCGGCCCTCCATCAAATCATTCCCAGCCCCGCCGATCAGCCAATTGGCGCCATTGCTTACAGCAGCTGTGGCGTCTCCAAGACTGTCGCCGACCAAGTGATCATTGTTCTTCGTGCCTATCACGCCTTCAAGCTGCGAGAGAATATTGATAGTCGTAATTGCAGCAGCGACGTTAGGTGGCTGGGGAGTTAGATCTGCCGGGAGAAGTCCTGCAAACTGAGCTGTCAGATCAATATCGACGCCACTCGCGGAGGTTTGCTGACTATAGTCGGCCAGGTCGAAGCCTGTATCGACAACACCATCTCCGCCAATCAGGTCGTCGCCGCCGCCGCCATTGCCGGCGATCTGAGAATCCCCGTCGCCAGGTCGTAGGATGTCATCTCCGGCCTCGCCATAGAGGAGGTCAATACCCTTTCCACCATCAAGGATATCGGAGCCGTTGCCACCATTCAATGTATCCTGGCCACTACCACCATTCAGGTAGTCGTTGCCATCACCCCCAAACATAAAGGGATCCGTGTCGTCACCACCATAAAGATAATCATCGCCAAGACCACCATAGAGTTTGTCGATGCCTGCGCCGCCATAAAGATGGTCGTTGCCCTCTGAACCAATCA
Source organism: Beijerinckiaceae bacterium (assembly GCA_947452455.1). Taxonomy (GTDB): domain Bacteria; phylum Pseudomonadota; class Alphaproteobacteria; order Rhizobiales; family Beijerinckiaceae; genus Terripilifer. Next base: position 256,549 of record CANGBX010000005.1, on the reverse strand, counting down.
ACTGATCTAGGCCATTGATGCTCGAACCCGACGACTCCCCGTAAAGCCAGTCATCACCCGAACCCCCATCCATAAGGTCGGGCATGTCTCCGCCATATAGAATATCATCGCCAGCGCCACCGTAGATATGATCGAGGCCCCCGGATGCGCCACCCGCCGATGCGGACGTCGTCGGCGATCCGCCATAAATGATGTCGTTGCCGTCTCCGCCATAAGCAGTGTCATCAGCAGGCCCGAGGCGGATGAAGTCGTCGTATTTGGTGCCGACGACAACTTCAGAACTGTCAAATCCAGATTGGGCAGTACCATCCCGATTGGTGGCACCCCCCGTGATGTCGGGGCGACCGTCGAAGACATAAAACTTTGACGTAGAGGCAGGAGCAGGCGGCTCACCCGAGTTCGTCGGCCCGACGTCGGTCGCAGCCGGCGGCTGTGGGGCCATCATTTTCACAATATGGCCGTTGTCGGCGACACTTGGTGCATTGTCCGACCAAATGCCAAGACCTCGCCCGCTATTGTCGACCGTGTGGGCCTCAAGAATCTGCCCGTACTTGTGCTGCTGAGCCATGGCGTTCAACAGCGCACTGCTAGACGCGTCGATTGCAGCGCCATTTGCATCCAGCGCCTTCTGACCAAAGTCGTAATAGGCGTCGGCATATCCGAAGATGTTTCCGTTCAGATTTTGCGTTCCGGTCGTGCGTTCAAAAATATCTTTGAACTGTTCGTTGATGACCTCGTCGCCAAATTGCTGATTGACCAGCCTTTGTAGATAATAATACCGGTCATCATCCATCAGTTTAGTGATCTGGGATACGAAGACAGCGTCGAAAGTCTCGCCAAGAACGCCGCCGGATACGTGCACCTCAGCAAGCCCGCCGAGCCACAGGTCAACTTTATCGATATCCTTGTTGCTGTGGAGCCATTCACTTGCATCAGATGAAGTGATGGACGTGACAACCCCCGCACTCGATGTATAGGACGCGCTTGTACCTAATTGATATGCGTCCAACATCGCTTTTGCATGTGCCACATCGCCATCAAAAGAATAGGCAGCGATAAAATTTACGAGGTTGTCTGGATGTATCATATTTGCTTTGAAATCAAGCCAATCTGAATAGGCAGTAAAACCAATCGCCTCGCGGAAGCTGTTCAAATCAGGAATATTCAGGTCGCGGCCACGTGCGATATTAATCGTAGCAAGATCTAAAGGCTGTCCAAGCAGTCCCTGTTGCAAGGCCGGAGTGATGAATTCATCAATCTCATTACTCTGCTGGCGCTCCATACCCATGATGATCGAGCCCGGGCCGACATTGGCAAATTTGCCAGGCTGAAGGAATGCAGCTTCGAGCGCATAGCTCATAATCTGTCCAGTAACACCGCCCTCTGGATCCATCGTGTCGATGGTCTCGCGAAGTTGAGAATGGCCGAAGCGAAAAATCGACTGGGCGTATTCAAGTGTCACCGCAGCGTTTTCTCCCGAGCTCGTTCCTGCGAATTCCTGAATATTAGGCGACACAGCCCGGGCGTATTGATCAACCGCGGCGTGTTGATATTCCATTTCCACTGTCAACTTGGCGCCGTTAAACACCTTGTCAGAATCCCAAGAAATATAGCCATCTGCAGTAGTGTAGTTGCCCGCGGCGCTGATCTTTTTACCATCGATGTCAAGCGCGTAGGATGAAATCCGATTGTCGGCTGCGGTCCCGTCAGCAATCAAATATTCACCATTAGCATCGCGGGCGAGAAAGACACCGGCATTGGCCTCGAAATGACCACCAACAATGCCGACGAGCCCATTGTGAAGAGAAGAAGGGGAGGCCGTAACGGCCACTTGCCAATCATGAGCGATTGCATGTGATGGACCGTTGCCTGCATCCTGTTTGATGATCGCGGCTTGAAGGTTCTGGACTTGGAATTCATGCTCCTCGTGGAAAACGTGATGGATTGACGTCAATCCAAAGTTCTCGTTCGCACGTCCATCGCCAGCGATATAATGATCGCCCACGGATTCCATCATGATCTCACTTACAGCATCGTGTTGGGCCTGAGTGAAAGGAGCCCCCCCCATGCTGTAGGCTGTCTTATTGATGCTAAAATCAGATGGACTTAGCCATCCGGCTGCAATCAGAGACCCAAGCGTCAAGGGAGTGCCAACGATATAATCGGTACTAAAATTGGCGCCAAATGCAGAATTAAGCGCGGCAATCGCCGTGGCTGAGATATTTGACGCATTGAAAATCGGATTCATGTCCAGCAGCAATGGCTGGCCAGTGTGGATCGTATTGCCAAGCAGGTCATGCGCGATTGAGCCGTCTAGATTACGGTGCAGGACTTGACCCGCAACTTCATCCCAACTTAAGTCTGCGCGCGCGCCACCGACGTCGCTGCCGCCGTTGTGCCGGATTTCAGAACGCAATTCATTAAGCGTCGGCAGCGTGTTCTTAGTTGAACTCCCGAAGGCGTCGGTCCAATTGTCTGCCAATGATGTTCCATCAAACAATCGCGCTCCAGGATGCCAAGCGCCGGTATTAGGATCCTTGACCCAGGCTCGTAGGATATTGGTGATGTCATCAACAGCGCCATAGGTCTGATTTTGATCGATGTAGGGACTATCATGATTAACGTAGTTAGCGCTCCCATTAGCGTCCTGGCCAGAAACCGTAGCCCGTGTGATCGTGATCGAAGTGGTAGGCCTTCCATCTGCACCAATGACACCATACAGGGGGTCATCTACAGCAAGAGGGATGACGACTTTAAATGTTGAGGCCTTACCGATGAAGTCGAGGCCGTGATCGAAGAACTGCCCAAACAATGTGAAGATGCCATTGGTAGAGGCTATCCCCGGATTGGCGGCGCCAACATATAATTCGCCGTTATTTGGGTTCTGCATATCAGAACCCCCATTAGTGCCGATCAGCCCCCAGTCAGTTACGATCGCCGCACCTTCAACAAGTTTAGAAATATCAATAAAGTGGGCCGTACCTTCGGGGTGATCCAAATTCCAATTATCAATCAAAGCTTTATAGTCGGAGCTATTAGCATAGGCGTGAGCATTCCAATCCACTCGATGATTGTGCACGTCCTTAAGAGTGACAACGCCGCCCGAGGCAACCAGATTGGCAATCATGCGAGGCGTGTAGTCAATCACACTATTCATGGTGGGAGTATCAGTCATTTTGTCAGCAAAACTGACCGTGTAGTCATAGTTTTGAATTTGATTAAGATCTACAGCCCCGAGGGCGTCCCGAAGCAGACCACCGACATAGGCTGCCGGGTTAGATGAATCATAGGGACCCAATTGAGCATGATAGGCGGGATCCAGTTCACCACCAGATAGCAAAATACTCGAAACCGATGAAACGCGAATGGGAGTAGACGGGTCGCCAAGGGCATGCACACCGGCCGCGTCCTGATAAAAAGATTGCGTCGTGGCATCGATCGTCGTCGAGAGAGCCGTTGACGTCACCTGCTTGTGATGGCCGTCGGTGACGGTGCTGTAAGTTGTTGTGAGAGCGGTTGTGCTCAGCCAAGAATCATAGCTGATGGCGACAGGCCCAACTACAACGGTATTATGAAGAAGATCGCTAACTACGGAGTCAGAAGTCATGACCCCAGCCGGAGCTCCAGTCACGATAGCCTGGGAAATATTCGCAAGCGTGTCGAGCGAAGAGTAGTGTGAAGCATCAGCATGAGCCATTCGAATAAACGGCTGATCAATTGCACCCCAATCGGCATGGCCTGGAATAAGATTATTAAATTGACCAGAAACCTCCCTCAGGCCAGCGATATCAAGCATGCTGGCATAGGACGAACCAAAGATGGCGATTGCTGATGCTGGATCAATCGTCGAAGTCCCAGAGATATAAGCCATGTCAGATAATTGAGTAACACCATCCCAGAGCATGGTCCCGTACTGATCATAAATAGCGCCAGCACCATTCCAGTTGATTACAGGGGCAAGACCGCTTGAGCTAATATAGAAGAGTGGTCGAAAATTGATTTGATCTTTCAAAAACTGGAGATCGTTAAGGTTGAAATTAAAGGGCTTAATCGTAGGCATGTGTCACTCCTATCAATACAAAGCAATTGAACGGAATAAACAAATGGCGGCGATAAAAGTTCCTAGCCTGTCATATAAAAAATCATTCCAAATGCATGGCCAATAATGAATCAGAAAAAACTGGGATGAGGTATAAAGTGATTGGCCTGTGACATATGACCGTCATCATCCCCTCCCCTCGATACAATCAAAATGAAGGAAACAGTCATTAAATTTTACATGAAAGATATAATAAAAATAATCGATCTTTGATTGAAATGAAAACGCAGCTTCATAAATAATGAAGCTGCGTGAAATGAAATTCACAATAGCATTACAGTCGAGACCAAGGTTCTGAATTGAGGACATTTCAATCATTTTCTTATGGCAAAGAACAAGCTACAGAGTGAAAAATGGATAACTAGTCGATTGGTCTCATTTAAATTATTATATTATGAAAGAAAATAAAAAATAATCGATCAATAAATTATATTGGAACCATTCATGTCGATTTGCGTTTTACGTTTATAGCTAAGCCAGATAATTGGCTTCAAAAGTGGAGGGCGCGGGCATGAATTTCCCCCTCTTCAATTATGATCTTTTTTCAAACAGTGAGTTTTATCTATTTTTTTATGGGGTCGTTTTTCTTGATCTGCCGAGATATGGATTTTCGATAATCATAAATGCACTATTTGTACGTTACGTCGCTCCGGTAAATGAAAATTTTATGCCAAAAGTAACCGTGGTGGTGGCATCCCACAATGGTGCAGGCTCAATCACACAGGCTATCCAGTCGATCATTAATCAGTCTCGTCCTATTCATGAGATTATAGTTGTAGACGACTGTTCGTCAGATGAGACAGCTGAAATAATTCAATCTGCTTACAAACAGAAGCTCATCAAAATTGCGCTGTTTCATAGTCGGCGCTGTGGCAAGTCCGCATCCGTCAATCATGCCGCAAGATTTGCAACAGGTGATTTTATCCTAAATATAGATGACGACACTGTCTTGAATTATGATGCTGTTGAAAAAATAGTATCTGTATTTTTGGATGAAAATACAGTGATAGCGAGCGGTGCACTTACGATCCGGAATTCAGAGGTTTCGTTAGTGACATCACTGCAGACTATTGAATATCAATTATCAATAGTCGGGGGCCGTTCGTTCTTAGATTTATTTGGCGCAATGCCATGCTGCTCAGGCGCTTTTTCTATGTATCGCCGCAAATTTTTTAGTGATGCAGGAGGATTAAATACAGGCCCCGGTGAGGATTTGGAAATCACGCTTCGCGCTAGGCATTTTGGTTATGATGTTCATTTTGTTGAGAATGCACGGGCAAGCATTCTGGCCCCCGAAACATTTCTGAAACTTTTGGTTCAACGACTTCGTTGGGATCGCGACGAACTTAATATCAGAATGAACCAGTTCAAAGAGTTTAATGTTTTCAAGCGGATGAACCGCCGCGGTGAATATTTTCATATGTTAGATTTTCTTGTCTTCACAATGCTACCAACAATTTTATTTCTACCCTATTTGATCTATATTTATTTCAAACTCAGTGCCGATGCGTTGAGCTTTTTGATCGATCTTTATATGTATGTAACTCCATTTTATTTATTTCTTATTGGAATTAATATCTTTAGCTCGGGAAGTAGACTTTCTATTTTTGATTTAATAGTCACGCCCATATTTCCTTTCTACCAGGGCGTATTGATGAAAATATTCAGGCTATGTGCTTATGTAACAGAAATTATTTTTCGAGGGTCGACACGTGACGACTACGTCCCCAACCGCATACGCCAAGCACTCTATGAAGCCCCGGGATGCGAAAAATGAAATCAGATTTCAGAAAAATAATAGACCCTGTTAATGAGCGCCGCTCCAAAAGCGGGGCTTTCGTGCGAACAATCTATGCAATCGGCATAATTATTTTTTTTAGTGTTATGGCGTGGAATTTCGGAAGAGAGCTTTTTTTCCTTGAGGGTACTGGTGTTATCTCATCCAAAAAACAAGTTATTTCTTACCTTTTTCCTGTCCGCCTCACGGCGGTCAATGTTGTGCCAGGATCAGATGTCCATAGAGGAGACATAATTGCAAACGTTGCATCTTTTTCCGTTGAACAAATCGGAGCGCAACTTGTTATTCAGATAGCAGAATTAGCAGCTAAAATAGCAGACCTTGAAATTCGTAAAAACATTGCCATGGAGATACAGCCTTTTACGCAGAAACGAATGTCTGCATCTTCGGATATTTCGGCAAAGCTCGAGGCGGGTGTCGCTGGCTCCGGCAGCTCACAATATAAAATGCAAGTCTATCTCGATCATGTTAGCGCTGCCGAAGCCAATGCAAAAATTAATTCAGAAATAAAAGGGATTTTAGAACAACTGATTATTTTAAAAAAAGCGCAGACTGTCCTTGAGGCTCAGTATAGCGAGATAAAGAGTATGCTTAATGGTGGACAAATTTATGCTGACATAGACGCAGTTGTGTCCGCTGATGTGCCTATTCCAGGAGAAGTTATACAAGCGGGAGATCCAGTATTTACTCTCTTTGAGCGCAATGATATTTTTGTGATTTGGGAGATGCCACTTCGGCGATTAGTGGAGCCAGAAGTTGGTGACCGCGTATATATCACAAGTGGATATAGTGTGATCGAAGGACATATAGAAGCAATTTTTCCGATTTCGACGGGCCAGGGCTCAAACCGCTCAACACAATTTACTGGGACCTTTCAGGGACAACGAGCACGCGTACGAAATCGGGGTTTCGATCATTTTTTGCCAATTGAATCACAGGTTGTTGTTCGAATGAGTTACACGACGCTCATCAATCGATTGTTTTCAATGCTCGAACCTCGCGTCCCAAGATGAATAACAGAGCGTGCACTCACTGCCGGTCAAAAAAGTTGCGCCGTGTAGACGTAATTCATCACTATCTATGTGCTTATGTCGGCCCACAATATGATTTTGAAATAAGAATAGGCGAGCTCTTTTGTCCAAAATGTGCGCGCCGCATTGATCAGGCCCCCGATAACTGGGAAGTCGTCGGGCATAGTCTGTTTTGCGAAGAGTGCCGTTTTGAAAAAGCTCTCCCGAGATAATTTGGTATTTAGTAAAGGGCACAGCTAACCCTTTTATAAATAAATAAAATTGAGGTCGTCATGAGTGTCCTACTGACTGGTGGAGCCGGCTACATTGGCTGTCATATAGCACTCGATTTGCTATCTGCGGGCGAGCAAGTTGTGGTTCTAGATGATTTGTCGACCGGTTTTGGCTGGGCCCTGCCCCCGGAAGCAAATCAGATCATAGGAGACTATGGAGATGTTACAATTTTGAGCAATATACTGGTCCATTATAAGGTCGATACAATTATCCATTTAGCTGCAAAGACTATCGTGCCAAATTCAATCACTGACCCCCTAGGGTATTATGAAACCAACGCCATAAAATCCTTTTCCTTATTAAATCAGGCCAAAAAATTTAATATCCCTCATTTTATATTTGCCTCATCGGCCGCAGTCTACGGAGAGCCAAAGCTACCAACTATAAAAGAGGGTAATCCGACCAACCCCATCAATCCATACGGAAGATCGAAACTTATGGTGGAGTGGATGATAGAAGATGTGGCGCAAGCTCATAAAATAAATTTTGTAACGCTAAGATTTTTCAACGTCTGCGGCGCAGACCCATATGGGCGGGCTGGCCAGAACAGTAGAAATGCCACCCATCTCATAAATGTAGCTGTGCAGGCAGCATTGGGTAAGCGCAAGCTCGTAAATGTTTATGGTACTGATTATCAAACTCCAGACGGGTCCTGCGTGCGCGACTACATCCACGTCACAGATCTTGTTTGTGCCAGCATGGCCGCTCTCGAGCATCTACGAAAGGGACGACCAAGCATTACCTGCAACATTGGCAATGGGCAGGGATTTTCCGTTTTAGAAGTCATAGGAGCGGTCAAACAGGTCTCAGGCTCAAATTTTGAGGTCCGCCTTTCAGGCCGCCGTGCGGGTGATCCCGCAATTATTATTGCCTCGAACGCCTTGGCCCGACGCGAACTTGATTGGCTTCCTTTGCATACAGACCTAGAGAAGATTATTAGACATACACTCAAATGGGAAAGTCATTTGAATGATCTTAATCCCTCTACAATTTAGTCTTTTATATTCAGCAAGCTAAATTACTTAGAGCGATAAATCATTCAAAATATATTCAGAACTTGTAGCTTGAACCCAGGATCGGGGCCGTCCAATATTTTAAACCTACATTTGGACCATTTTGCTAACATTCATTCAGGCTCATAAGTCTTTAATTATGCGTAATTTTTTACGGACTGACCAGTTGCAGCCAGCTATTCTTAATAATTGCCATGCCATTCATACATTGAACTTTTCTTTAAACTTTCATTGAAAATAAGAATTTATTGCGGACACTATCCTGCCCGTGGCTAGTCCGTCACCATATGGATTTGCGCCAGTTGCAACGCGCGCATAATAGACGGGATCAGAGAGCAATCGGCTTGCACGTTCAAAGATCTTGTCTTGATCGACACCAACAATTTCCGCAACGCCAGCCTCGACGGCTTCGGGCCTCTCTGTAGACTCACGAAGAACTAGCACAGGCTTACACAGGGAGGGCGCCTCTTCTTGAATGCCGCCACTGTCCGTCATCACGAAGTAGGATGCTTTCATCATGGAGACGAGATCTTCGTAGCAAAGGGGATCAACGAGATGAATGCGGCTTTCATTCCCGAGCTTGGCGTAAACTGGATTGCGCACATTCGGATTGGGATGGACTGGAAAAACAATCTCACAATCTGGATGGTAAGTTATGATACGCTTCAAAGCCTCAAAAATATTTTGCATTGGCTTGCCAAAATTTTCTCGCCTGTGACATGTCACAAGTATCAAACGACGGCCAGGGAGAGTAGTAATAGACGGGGCACCGACACGCTTCGACATCCACAACAAAGCGTCAATTACAGTGTTACCCGTCAGATGAATACGGCTACTTTCGACGCCTTCTCTTAAAAGGTTGTCGACTGAGCGCTGTGTCGGCGCAAAATGTAACGCTGCAACACGACCCGCTACAGTGCGATTGAATTCTTCAGGAAAGGGAGAATGGATATCTCCCGTGCGCAATCCGGCTTCAACGTGGGAAAAGGGAATGCGCCGATAAAATGACAATAGCGAGGCTACCATCACTGAGGTCGTGTCACCTTGCCCTATGACCATGTCAGGTTTCAATTCATCAAAAACGGGATCTAACGCCGAAATCAAATTCGCAGTCAGACCGCCAAGAGATTGATTGGCCTGCATGACCCCAAGCTCCAAGTCCGGAGCAAGGCCAAAACTATTTAGCGTCTGCCGCAGCAATTCCCTGTGCTGGCCGGTCGAGACAAGTTGGACGTCAAAAATCTTTGACTTTCGTAGCTCTTTAACAACGGGGGCCATTTTAATGGCTTCAGGCCTAGTTCCGACAATGGAAAGCAAGGTTCTAGTCATGGGATCTGGACCGGAAAACTGGAGACCGATGTGATGGGCTCGGGACGATGAAAAAGAAACCCTTGAAAGCTCCGGAAGCCGAGCCTGAACAAGGTTTCGAATTGAGCCTTGGTTTCAACACCCTCCACAACATGAGTGCAGCCTGCCGACGATATGTCTGCAAGAGCTTGGATGAGCATCCTGCGCACAGGCTCTTCTGTCACGCAGCGGGCTGCTAACTCTCCAGAAATTTTTACGCAGTCGAACAGCTTGAAGATCTTTTCGTCATTTGAAAACCGTGAACCAAAATCATCCAAAGCAAACCTGAAACCCCGTGTTCTGAGGGTTTGATGGAATGTGTCGAGTGTCTCTTTATCCGGCAGCTGATGCCGCTCTGTAAATTCGAGAATGGAGTGGACTGATGACTGCATTAACTGGGTAAGTAATATGAAACGGCTGACCCTGTCGGTGAGCAGATTATGGTCAATATTTATCGAAGAAATCAGCCCGGAACGTTCATATAGTTCCGAAGCAAGACCGATCTGCCAAAGGGCGATATCAAGCCTTTTGCTCGTGTCGAGACTATCAAAATAGGCCTCGATATCGGCTTCTGGCACACCGTCTAGCCGGCAAAGAAGCTCGACATATTCGATGCAGCCATTCGAAGCATTAATTATTTTTTGCGCAACGCAAATGAGATCTATTGGTTTGATCATGGCGGTGTGACTTCGGGATGCGCTGAATGTTCAGTCTTTTCCCACGCAATCCGCTTCTGCCTCCGCATACGGGCAATTGTAAATTGCTTCAGAGCACGTATGCATGCCATGAAATTGATGACATTTGCCCAGATAAGACGTGGTAAAGACAAAATTGCTTGGGTCGGACCGAAGACGACCCACGTACAAGCAGCACGGACAAACATAAAGACGACTAGAATAGCTAAATTAATCATTATTATTTTCTCGAGAAGGGAGCCCTCCTCATATAGCGGCGGCATCAAGGTTCCGCTGAAAAAAAGCGCGTCGATCAGAGAAGGAATAAGCCAAAACAGCAGCAGGAGATAAATGCCTACATTGGCAATGTTGGTGAAAATCGGTTTACGGTCACGGAAATACATATATTTTTGGAAGAAAGTGCCGCCCCATCCAAGGTCCTCCCAGCCCTGAAGCGTGATACCAAGTGTCCACCGGGTCTTCTGTCTTACGGATGCCCAGAATTTATCCGGAAATCGCCCACGCACCGCTGGCATGCCTGCCAGAGACCACAGACGCATTGACGGGATAGGCAGATCCCCATCGCGAACGATCCCGTCAAAAAATGCTGAACTAGCACCGCACCTTAGTAATTGCATCGAGATTTCATAATCTTCTGTTAGTAGATCTTCACGGAATGCACCGCCAGCCTCGTCATTCCAAACAAGCTCCAGCGCGCTGCGACTGAAGCCCGTACCAACACCAGCACTTGGAACACCACCCGTAAGCCATTCGCGCACGCGCATATCCTTGACATGCACTTGAGCAAATTCGTCAAGATAATGCCCCTCGGTAAAAGAATACCAAGGAACTATCATCGGAAAGACCGGCAATTGAACGACGGCTTTTTGGGGCATAAGGTAATTAAAAACTTTCAGTCCGTAACGTGGAACAAAATCTTCTGCATCATGCAGGGCATAGATTTCAACCTGCTTATTAATTTCTTTCTCCCACACCTTTGACGCACTAACGATGGCATTCAGGCAGTCCGATTTTGTCGTCGGACCGTCATGGGAAACAAGCGCAATGCGGATGCGCGATGGAAATTCCTTAATAACACTAAGCACAGCTTCGTGGGTCTCGGTATCGTTTGGATAGATTCCGACAAATATTACATAGCTTTCGTAATCAATCTCGCGGATGGCATTGCGCAAGGTTCCTGCTATTACAGCGGCTTCCTTCCACGCCGGAATCATAATGGCGACTGGTTGCTCGTCTTTGGCCTGAAGAGTTGAGAGCCGAAGCCGCTGGCGACCTCTAAGCAGCACAAAGCGGTAATATATCTTCCACGCAATGAAAGCGGAATCAAAGAGCAGCTCATCGAGGCCGCTGATCAGATAAACAATCGCCATACACCAGACGGAGACTTGCAAGGTATCTAGATAGAGCTCAAACATCAGAAACGCGCCTCCTGTTCGAGGCGTAAGCGACGGTCAAAAAGCGAGCCACCTAAAGATCTCTTGACCTCTACGCCTTCTGCACGGATCGTAAGGCGGAGCGGATCAAGAAGATTGAACGCCAAACCGAAACCGACTTCATAAAATCTGTTGTCACGACGGCCGGCGCTGTCACTATTTAAAGCCGCAAGGCTATATAACTCGACGTTAAAATCCTTGCTTTCTAAGACACGAAAACCAGCGCGCGTACGCGCAAAGCCAATCAAATTCTCATACCGACTGTACCAGATCGCCTCACTGTAAACATCGACAACAGGCGTCATTGTAAAAGCTGCGGAACCACAAGCGGGGTCTTGCGCCTGCCATTTAGTACCAAAAACGGCACCTACCCTGACATCCCGCTTCCAAGTCTCTCCATCTTTATCTGCGACCAGGCTTTGGGCGGCACCGAATTCAGAAAAAAGATAAAGTGGCAAGCCTCCATAGGGGCGCAGGCGAAGTCCCCCTGCAATGATTGATGTATTGTCAAAATAGATTTCTGAAGAAAAGCCTGCGCGACCCGACCTATTATCACGAGTTAAACGCCACGATGCATAAGCAGAAAGTGTGTCATCACCTGACAAAGAATAACCTAGTCTCATCTGCAAGGGGACGACAGCCACATGCCCGACTGCTCTGTATTCCGGTGCGGCATAAGCTTCAGCGAACCATGGCTTAGTAAAAATGCGATCAGGAAGACCAACAAGATTGCTCCAGGCGCGGCACCCGTCAGCTGAAAATTGCGATGCGGAGAGCGCTACGCCTCTGGCCTCAATCGCGGCAGCACGCCGCTTGCCCATCGCATCCTCAGTATAAACGAGCTGCATGCGAAGTTTCGGATTTTCAGGTTCCAGCTGAAGCGCAGATTTGAAATCTGTAGCTGCGCCGGCATAATCACCAGCCTTCAAACGAGCGTAACCCATCTGCTCAAAGATTTTTGCATTTGCAGGTGCAATTTTTGATGCCCGCTCAAGATAGAGAATTGAGCGCGGGTCGTTTTCCGCGATTAGCGCGTAAGCGGCTTTGAGCTGCTTATCTAGATTCCCTCGGCTACGCTCTGCCTCTGCAACAAGAACATCTTTCTTAGCAAGCTCTACGGCTAAAGATTGCAATGGATAAGATGCGCCAAGGATGGTGGATACAAAAATTCCGAGTAACCACAAAGACCTATATTGCGACAATCCAATTCTCAAATTCATCTTAAACTCTCTCATGGACAAACTGGAGTGGGGCGAATTTTATCTATTAGTAAAAGAAACAGACCTGTATTTTCATGCACTTTACTTGTTTGAAACTACAGAAACTATTATTTAATTTCAGAACATACTTGGCACAATTTTAATGATCACGGTGAACTCAAATGAAGCATCACACTTCATTGCCGCTCAGTACCCTTAAGGGCTTATGAAAATGGCTTTTTGCCAGTCGAGAGCTCAAGCACCGTGCAAAGCGTCCCAGCATAAACCGGAAGCCGGCTTCTTGATCTGTAGTCCAAACGCATTCAACATTGATACGCCAGCCGCTGATGCCAAGCTCATCGTTGAAAACGATATCGGGCTTCAGAATATCTCCCACCTTGTAACTTGCGGCTTTAAGACGAAATCCACTTTCGCTAATATCAAGGACATCAAGACGGGAGCCGTCAACAAAAGCAAATACTGATCCTCCAGGATTAAAACGGGCCTGAAAACGACCAATAGCAACTGAAGAAGTTAGACGACTTGTCTGATTAGCCATAGTTTCAACTACCAAAATCAAGAGTGGACGATATTAAAACTAATCCTGGTGTTGCTCTCGTCAACACGCCCGAACAAAGTGACCCGGCAAAGGTAAATTACTGCACCATCGATTGCTCCCAGGGTGGTCCTTTCAGGCACATCGCCAAGCCGTCAGCAAAGACCAGATGATTTCTGCCAAGTTTTTTTGCCTCATACATCGCACGGTCAGCGCTCGTGAGAAGCCCATCGAGCGAGTCAGCGTCCTCCCAAAAGAGAGCGACGCCAAAAGAGGCACTAATTGTTAAAGATGTTACGCCGACATCTATGGGTATTTTAATGCTCTGAGAAATCTCCCAAACAAGGTATGAAATATCCTCTTTGGTACCGGCAGGCTGCAAAAGAATGACAAATTCGTCTCCGCCGCGACGACCAAAAAGATCGGTTTGACGTAGGCGTGACCTGATGCGAGCAGAAATAGCCCTGAGCACCTCGTCACCAGCATCGTGCCCGTATTCATCATTTATTTGTTTGAACTTATCTAGATCGAGATAAACAAGCGCCAAATCAGCTTCAAATCGCAATGCTAATTCAAGCGCTAATCGCGCTTCCAACTCGAAATTTACACGGCTCAAACATCCTGTCAGAGAATCAATCCTTACAGCAGTTTCTAGCTGCTCTATCGCTGCACGGCGCTGCTCGAATGCTCTGTGAAGAGCATTCCTGAGAAATTCCACCTCCTCGAGAACTAATCCTTGTTTTGACGGAAGGATTGTCGGGCCGACAGGACTTACTACTTCTTTTGTCAAATTAACAATAGGTGCGGATATCAGGCGTGCAATGATACGCGCGACAAAAAAACTTAACAATAAAATAAAGGTAGAAGCGATAATTCCAAAAATACTGAATTTGCGAACGACCTCGGGTACGAGACTAGATGAGGGACTGATGGAAATCGAAGCGATGAGAGCCGTTGTACCTGCTCTGTAAATAAGATTTTGATCCGTAAAAGATGAATTGGTCGCGCGCAATTCAACATCCGCATTGAAAAACCTATCAACAATCAGAATTGCATCATCTATCAGATTGGAAGCGGGAATGTTGCCGATCAGGTAACCAATTGGCAAATTGTCGCCGATGAATAGGATAGGAGATCCAATGATAATCCGGCCACTATCCATGCTGATATAGAGTTTACTCTCCTCGCTAATAACTTTGCTTGCAGATAACGCAGACGGTAGTTTTTCTCCGACAGTAATCAGTAAACGTCCCCGGTAATCATAAAGACTGAAAGACATGTAAGTAGCACGCGTACGCTGTTCCAAAAACGGTGCTACGTAACCTTCTCGCCCCACCGTATCGGTCAAAGATGTCGCCAAAACAGTCGAATTAGCCATTTCCTGGAATTCACGGACATGTAAAGTCACATTCTTTCGCAAGCGAGCGAAAACCGCTTCGCGCGAAATATCTGTCAGGTCCTGCAGCGTCGACTTTGATGCATCGGCGGCCAGTTTCCCGCCCACCGTGGCCATAGAAACAACTGCCAGAAAAGAAATAGCAACGATACCAATCCGTATCGATTTTTCGATTGTTGACTTTCCCGATCCCAAAAACATCTAATCGATCGGCAGAAGGCCGCCCTCCTTAGCATACCGAGCAAAGAAGACCTCGTTGATCGACAAAGCCTCGTGATTTACCTCGGTGAACGGCCGCTCGTAATTTTTTACCGCCCCAGAAAAAGAAGGTAATTTTTCCATTTCTTTCCGCAAAGCATTTCTGTCATTTATCCTAACCCGCTGCATAGCAAGTGCTAAAAACCAAGTAAGGTCATAGGCCTGTGCTATACCAACTGGGCTTTTTATTTTATGTATTTCCGCAACACCCGTCTCATTGAAAACGGAGTTGAGAAGTTCTTTTGCACGCGCCGTTCGTATCCGATGGAAACTAAAAGTCTGAATAACAGTCAAATCCACCAGATGCAGCGCGCCCGCCGTCATCTGCTCGAATTCGCCGCCGGTTATTCCCCAGTGAGAAAGGATAGGTCGGCGCCTTCCCTCCTCGAGAGAGGCAACCTCTTTAACTAAAACCGATCCCTCAAGCTCATTGGCTACAAGAATAATGATTTCAGCGCCGCCCTCTATAAGATCGAGATAACGCTGAACAAGTGATCTCTCTCCCCAATTATACCAGCGCTCGCCAGTAATGGTGACGGACATTGACATAGCCTGTTTATTAATAGCTGCCTGGCCACTACGCCCCCATGATGTATTGGGCAGAATAAGCCCAACCTTGGAGAAACCACGACGCTTGGCCTCCAGGAGAAACGCCGAACTCGCCCATTCGTCCTTGAGAGAAGCACGGAAAACCCAGTTGGGGTTTATGCCGTTATCAACAATCCCGTCGGCAGAGCCCCACGGGTTCAAGAGCATGAGGGAGTGATCGCGTGTAAGAGGCACAACTTCCTGCTGAACTGGGCTGAATTTCCCACCCATGACAGCAATGACTGAAGCATCTTTCGCAGCATCGATGAAGTTATCGACGGCAACCGCCGAAATGCCGCGATTGTTTGAAGTGCGGATTGTCAGTTTTCGATCACCAAGAATACCGGACCCATTAATCTCCCGAGCGGCAATTTTGGCACCCAGCTCGATAGCTTGCGCAGAAGTGCTGGTAGGAATGCCGAATTCCGCATCAATCAAGATGACAGCTTCGTCTGCGCAGGAATAAGAATTTGAAGACAAAAATATAAAGCCCATTAGAGCAATACATTTGAACCTAGTGCCACGGACTAGCATTTTTCAAAGCTTCTTTCTCTTAAGACTTTTGGATATTGGAACTAAAGAAATAGTTTGATGATGTGAGTTCATTCAACTTTATTGAGTTAACACTTAAAACATCAAACACACGGCCAATCATACGAATAATATTCGCAGAATATTTGTCTGCTATTACATTTACATCGAATCAAGTTGCTAATCGTTTTGCTCAAAATGACGGGCATTCTTTGCTATAAATGTAATAATAAGAATGAGACCAACGGAGTAACCTTCACACTAGAGCATAATTTAGAACCTCAGATATTCATACTGAACCCGTGCACGAACAAACTCATGCATCCGCAAACGGACTGAAGTGCTTGGATCACGAAAAAATTGATTGCCTTAAGCTTAGCTGTGTTGACTTGTAATGCAGGTGTAAGGCGCTCGCTGTAGCCCTGACAGAAGTCAAATAGACTATGACATTTCTCATGAAATCTGGCCCATGAACTGTTTTGACAAGACATACTGTAAGAAAGCCTTTTCAAGGCTCTACTTAGCAAAAAACTGCTTTTTTAAGAAAATTCTTCTCGACGACCTGCTTGAGCTCATGGACCTCTTCCAATTGAAGTCAGCCAGATTGCTTCTTCAAGAGGTAAAAGGCCTCTTCAAAAACCCTGAATTGCAGGATGAGGTCCGAAACAGCGAAGCCCACTCAGCCTGCTTCAGGATAGCTTTAATGTGTTCGGCTGAAAATGCTTCTTCTTAATAGTCGATCTTCTCTGTTCCAAAGGGGAAGCCCGCTAGAAAACTAACATTAAATCTGAATCATTTTTCTGATATCACCTCAGCTATGGACCGCGAGCTCGCACCAGTCAGGTTGTTATCAATCAGGACGAAAGTTTCGAAATTTAAAAGGGCCGGCAGTCGGGAAAAGCTGCTCCCGCGGGTACCGCAGCAGCTATTAAAGCAGTGCCTTACTCGTTGAAGAACTTCACAAGTAAAATATTACCTTTCAATAGTTTCATTAATAAGCCAGACAACGTTACCTATGGCGTAGCAGACCTTGGGAGAAGGGTATGCCTCATGTCAGACAAGTCTCCAGCAAGTAACAAAGCACCTCAACCCGTCGAGACGCCAACAAGCCGACAATGGCCTGACAAGATCGACGATGTCCGCAGGTTATGGGAGATCCCGCGCTATCGGAAAATAACGAAAGTAGCCATAGGCGTTTGCCTGGTGGCTGGTTTTGGCTTTGCTCCGGCCCGATCGATGCTCTTGCCCTCAAGCACTGAGGCCGTCCTCAACAGGCGAATTATCACTGTTCGTTCGCCAATTGAGGGCCAACTGACGATCAGCTCGCAGGGCAAAGACACCGTGATCACTGTCAGCAATCCACGCGCAGATCGCACCCGACTAGCTGATCTGGAGGGGCAATTGACACGCAACCAACGATCAAGCCCGATACTGCGCGACAAAATTGAAGACCACGCATCAATGCTCAGCCGCCTAGAGGACCAGAGCGAAAACTTCCGGCAGGGGCGCATACGGCAGTTAACAGCGCGGCGCGCAGAACTGGAGGCGAATGTCCGCGCCGCATCAGCGCGCCGTGAAGAGGCAAATGCAGCCTATGAGCGATCTTCCGCCCTTGCGAAAACGGGAAATATATCAAACGCTGAAATGGGGCGGCTCATGCGTGAACGCACGATTACGGCGCAGAACGAGATTAGTGCGGAGCAACAACTCGCTGCGGCGCATGTCGAACTAGATGCTGCGCAGAGGGGCATCTTCATAGGCGACAGTTATAATGATCGCCCCAGCTCAACGCAGGCTGCGGATGAGCTGCGCCGCCGTTTGAACGAGTTGCATGCGGAGCTCAAGGCCACACAATCCCTGCAAGACCGGCTTGAAACCGAACTGGAAGATGAGCGCGCGCGCTTTTCCGAACGCTCAAAAGTAACCCTCAATACGCCACGCAATACGCGTATCTGGGAGAGCCTCGCCACCTCTGGTGAACATGTTCGCAATGGGCAGGACCTGCTAAGGGCAATCGATTGCACCTCGGCGGTCGTCACAGCATCCGTCAGTGAGCGCATCTATAACAAGCTTTCAGTCGGCGACGGCGCACGCTTTATACCAGCTGATGGCAGTGCCGAATCAAAAGGCTTCATTGCAGACATGAGCGGAGCAGCAAGCGTGGTTGGAAATCTTGCAGTTCCGCCTCTCGTGATAGACCGGCGTGACCAGTTCCGCATCAATGTGGAATTAATGGCTGCAGGAGAAGGATGCAACGTGGGCCGAACCGGACAGGTTATCTTCGAACCAAAGTCCAGATGAAATGCTCAGCGACTTCACCCAGATTCTAGCACCCGCTCTTATTACGTGTGGTGCAGCCTTTATACTGCTCCCGTTGCTGCCACCCGCCGATGAACGTGCAAGAATCGTTACCACATCGATTGCAGCAGCCCTGCTCATTCACTACGCCTCTTGGCGCTTAACCTCCAGCCTGCCAGATGTCGGCTGGACGGCGGACTTCATCTTCGGTGTGATTTTCCTCTTCTTCGAGATGGGTTCATGCATTGCTGCATTGACCCTTTTGCTATTTCTAAGTCGAACACGAAATCGTTCAGAAGAGGTGCGAGAAAACAGCGAATGGTTTAGCTCCCAGCAACCTCCACTCGTTGATGTTTTCATCTGCACGTACAACGAAGAACGCGCCATCGTTGAGCGAACTATCATTGGCGCTATATCATTGGCGTATCCAAACTTCCGTGTCTGGGTGCTTGATGACGGCCGTCGTCCGTGGCTTGCAGAACTCACGGAACAGCTTGGCGCACGTTACCTAACACGACCCGATAACCAGTTCGCAAAAGCCGGCAACATCAATCACGCTCTGGATCATGTCGCAAAGCTGCCGCAGAAACCTAAATATATTTCAATTCTGGATGCTGATTTCGTTCCCCGCCCTCAATTTTTGAAGCGTGCCCTCTGTCTGTTCCGCGATCCGAATGTCGGGATTGTACAGACCCCACAGCATTTTATTAATCCCGATCCAATACAAATCAATCTTGAGGCGAGTGAAGTTTGGCCAGACGATCAGCGCTTCTTTTTCGACGTCATTCTCGCGAGCAAGGACGCGTGGGGCGTCGCTTTCTGTTGCGGAACATCATCGATCATCAACTTTCGCCAGCTCCGCAGTATTGGCGGATTCCCTACTGATTCCGTTACGGAGGATTACCTTCTCACCCTTCGCATGAAGGAGGCAGGCTACGAGACTGTTTACCTCAATGAACCGCTCACGCTCGGACTCGCCCCGGAAGGGGTCAAGGAATATATTACGCAGCGCGGGCGATGGTGCCTAGGGCTCATGCAGATCTTCCGCGGCCGCAGCGGTCCTTTTTCGTTCAGCTCCAACCTGCCGTTCGTCCATCGCCTTTCCCTCATAGATGCTTTCTTGGGCTGGAGCGCTGTTTATTACGCCAAGGGGATGAGCCTTATCATTCCGATCCTGTTTCTCCTTTTGGGTATTCGCTGCATCGACGCGAGTTTCTCCGAAATGCTATCGAGGTTTCTCCCCTATTTTGTCTGGCAGATGTTGACGATACAGTGGATCTCACAAGGACGAGCGCTAGCTATCATGACCGACGTGACGCAATTACTCGCGCTGCCGACAATCGTCCGAGCGGTCATCGCGGGCCTTATGCGGCCGCGTGGGCACAAATTTGAGGTAACCGCCAAGGGTGGGGACCGAAGTCGACGATTTGTGGAATGGCCCCTTTTTCGGATCTATGCGATCCTGCTTGCTTTGAATTTGGCTGGTGTTGCCGCAATGACATTTTCTATCTTTGGCAAAGGTCCGGTCGCGGACGACACATTGGCCTTCGCATGGAGCTGGTACAACGCGATTGTACTGATGATCACGTGCTTAGTCTGCATTGAGCGCCCGCGTTATCGGAAGGCCGAGCGCTTCACTACAACCGGGCAAGTCGGCCTCTCCATAGGAGCAAACACGAGTATCTTCAGGATAGAGGATATTTCAATAACGGGCGCCCGTTTGACCGGCTTACCTCCTGGAGAGCCAGGGGCAGAAGGGCAATGCTATATCGGCAACCATTGCATTCCTTGCCGAATAGAACGCGTTCTTCCTGGATCATTCGCCTTGCAATTCGAGGAAACGTTGAAGGCGCGCATCGAAGCCGTCAAACTGTTTTATGAGAAGGACTACGTGCGACCTATGAACGACGTTGTGCCGACACTCGTCGGTAAGGCAGTGATCCGACGTATTTTTCAGTAATATTTCCCTACTTTTTCTGGCCATACTATTCTAATCGCCACAAATAATAAGCAAGTTCCGTAACGTCAATCGATCTGATAGATGCAGCGACAAGCCAACCCTATGCTGTAAGAATTTCAACCTGCAAAAACTTGATAAAGATCTCTTCAGCCTTGTGCATTTTCCTAGCCATTCTCATTCCTCCTTAAAAGCTGGTAAACCACACATCAGAGAGGGCCGATTTTTAGGGCTAATTAGAGCTACTCCTGCCAAGCCTGCGCTAGCTCCAAACTAAATCATCAACTAACATAACGACTGGATCACCTCATAGGGGCTAGCCAATGAATGATCTTTTATCTCAATCTAATGACAAAGACTCAGACTTAACTGCGGCCCATAAGACTGAGTTTGAGGTAAAATTCACAACGGATGCGGAGGGCCTACGCCGAATTCCTCAGCTTGCTTGCCTCAGCGGTCACATATTCTCACGCGCACGTCATCTAGTGACTGTTTATTACGACACATCGGACGGCCTTCTCCTTCAAGACGGCATTAGTCTTCGTTTGCGGAAAATGGCTCGCGGACGCGGTGTTATAACATTTAAGGCACCTGCTTTGCAGAACAGCTCAGCTTTCCTCAGGCGGGAAGTTGAAGTTCCAGCCGGACCGAACGGCTTTGATCTGGCAAATTTCGATCTCGAGATTCAAAATATTGTCAAAAAAGCTACGAGGGGCGCCCCTCTGATTGAGCGTTATACAACAGATTTCCGGCGCAAGACGATCGAAGTGAATACAGAGCGCAGCACAATTGAAATTGCTATCGACAGCGGCACAATTTGGGTCGGAAATAAGACGCAAGCTCTTCACGAGGTAGAGATTGAGCTCAAATGCGGGTTAGGTGCTGACGCCATCGAATGGGCCAAGAAAATAGCTCTTGAAGCAAAGCTCAAATTGGAAACTATCAGCAAAGCTGAGCATTGTGCTGTACTTGCGGGCCTCTCAATACCAATCCACCGCAGTAAGGCAGAGGAAATTAGCCCTGGCACCCCGCTCGACAAAGCAATAGTCATAATTCTATCAGATAGCTTGCAACATTATCTAGATTACCTCCATCCTTTTCGGGAAGAGCACTCGTCACACTCCGTGCATCAAATGCGCGTTGGTTTGAGGCGACTGCGTGCGGCACTTAAAATGTTCAGCAAAAGCTTTCCAGAATCAGAATTTCGTTTGTTTGCTGACCGCGCGCGTGATCTCGCAAAGGGCCTTGAAGATGCACGCGATTGCGATGCTTTTTATCAACTCACTTTTGGTGAAGCCCTTTCATATCCCAACAGGCCACCCGATGCAGAAATCCTGAAAACCGGGCTTGATCGATTTCGCTCTAAATCCTACGCGAAGGCCACTGAGCTCATAGAGTCAGAAGCAAACCTGACGTTCATACTCGATCTGCAGGCTTTTACTCTTCATCGGGCTTGGCGCATCGATGGAACAGATGCACATTTTGAAACCCTGTCACAGCCCACTGAAAATTACGCCCGCGACACTCTCAATCTCCTCATGCAGCGGGCACGCAAACGCGGAAAAGACTTGCTGCAAAGATCAGATGAAGAACAGCATGAATTCCGGATTGCATTAAAAAACTTACGCTATAATGCAGAGTTATTTGGCGACTTTTTTGGATCAGAGAAAGCACGCAAATCATGGCTGACAGATCTTACAGATTTACAAGAAATCCTTGGCCTAAAAAATGATATAGCCAATGCACAAATCATGCTGGAGCGCATCAAGCCCTTTACACCTGGTGAATTTACAGGCTCTGCTGGATTTTTCATCGGATGGCATGCATATCAAAGTGCAGAGGCTGACAAGAAACTTGAAAAGACTTGGAAACAGCTAAAAGCACATAAGATTTTTTGGGCATAAAAGCACACTAAAACTGAGACTGACCTAATTGGCTTCCTGACGAGTTATGCCTGCCTTAAACTCTGCTTTTGTATAAGTATTTATGCAGCGCTCTACGCGACCGAGCCAGACCCTATGCGGAATATTCCGCATTCCGAAAAAGCTCATTTTGGTGTTTTCTAGTGGCAGACAGACACCAATTCCCAAATTGATACGTCACAATTTGATCCTGAGCTTAACCATTAGCTGTAAATCAAGCATAGTCTTGAACGAAGACTTTGCTCTATGATCTAAAGATCGCAGGGTTAATTTAATGTTCAAAAAAGGCTCAAGGTCGCTGGGCGACGAAATATTTCTGATTACAGCGATTGTATTTATTCCGCTGAGCATAGCTCTTGTATTTATGACGTTCGCTAATGTCAGGTCAGCGATACAACGGGATAAAGATAATCTCATTACTACTGCTCGAACCTATAGTGCCGTTGTTGACCGTGAAATCAACAGTATCTCAACAACACTCCAAGCTTTGAGTATTTCTTCTCTCTCAAGTGAGGGACCAACACAGCGCCTCTATGATGAGTTTGTCCAACTCAGCAAATGGCAAGGCGTCGATTTTCAACTTCGAGATGCTTCCGGCGACACAACTTTGTCCACGCGTGTGCCCTTCGGAAATACTATTAGCACCAAGAGTAACTTTGAAATCATTGATGCCGAAGCCCGCAAGACTGGCAGACCACAAGTATCCAACGTCTTCATAGGCGTGATAACTCGTTCACCAACAATCCAGATTGTTGAGGCGGTTCAAAGCGAACCTAATAGACGCTATGTGATCGCTGCAAGCTTAGACAGCCGATACCTATCGGACCTTATCAAGAAGTTTCCGCGCGAGAACGAATATACAATTTCGCTCGTAGACAGAAAGGGCGTCTTTATTGCGTCTGAACCAAATTATGGACAACTAATGAGCGATACGGTCTCCGTTGTTTGGAGAAATCGATCGGCAAGCGAGGGTATTTTTGAAGGAGAGGGGATTCTCGGATATTCTATTCTCTCAGGTTACGCGACATCCGCTCTATCTGATTGGATGCTGATCGTCACCGCGCCTAAATCTCTCATCTACCGCGAGGTCTTGAATAACCTTTTGCAAACAATCCTAGCCATCATTCTGGCGCTCGGAACAACCATTTATATTGCATTGTATGTAGGAAAGAGATCTAGATCATCCGCAAGTGCTTTACTCTTATCGGCACAAAATCTGAAGGATGGCGAACCTATTGTTTGGACTGACAACGATGTTCTTGAATTCGATAAGGTTGGTCGTGCGCTCTTAAATGCTGCTAGTGAGTTGCGTTCTCGAGAGCAAAGAAATTCAGAAATGCTCCTTGAGTTAAGTCACAGAACGAAAAATCTTCTCGCAGTCATTCAATCTATGGCTAAGCAGGCAGCAAAATCTGCACCGTCAGTCGAAAAATTCGGCATCGAGTTTTCAGATCGTTTGTTTGCTCTAAGCCGATGCCATGATCTTCTGATCGCATCGGAATGGCAATCAGTATGCCTTAGCAGCCTTGTTCAGAGCCAAGTTATCCCGGTCATTGGAGAACAAGTAAAACAAATTAAAATAAACGGTCCCGTCATCCTATTGAGTTCCGCTGCGGCGCAGACTTTTGCAATAGCCTTGCATGAGCTTACGACTAATTCGATCAAATATGGGGCACTTGGAACAGAGGATGGTTCTGTCGAAATTTCCTGGGATGTGAGTGACCAAACACTAAATTTCAAATGGGATGAGAAAACTCGAAACGATTCAGCCAGACTGCTTGAAAAGCAAGGTTTTGGAACCGTTGTCTTGCTTAGAACAACGCCTGCTGGTTTAAGTGGAACTTCTACGCAAGAGATATTTAAGGGTGGCTATTTGTGGCAAGTATCAGCACCGTTAAGGGCTATCTCAGCTGAACAAGTGGCAGCATAAAACTCAGGTTGTTTGAAGACGAGGGCTATTTGATCTTTTTCCCAGCATCATCATATCGAGCATCCCTGAGAGGGCTTTCTATATATACGATACAGCCTTCAAAGAATGGACGAGTTTTCTTCTCGCGATGAAGGGCGGCGGGTCGGCACGTAGTGGCGAAACTGTTACGGACGAACGTGAGCTGACAGTTGGTGAAGTGCAGCAACTGGATAAATTTTAAGCTTGGCTGATAAACAGACGTAAGGACAAGCGTAGCTACTGGCCATTATGTGTCATTTGCATCTCCTTATTATAAATTAAAGTGACCCGTAAGGATCAACGCCAAAAATATGATCAGTAGAATGCCCAACACCCCGCTTGGATAATATCCCCACTCGCGGCTATGGGGCCATGATGGAAAAACAACCACCAATGCGAAGATGATGAGGATTAAGATCAATGTTGATAGTGACATGCTATCCCTCGCAATCAGGACAAAATTCATGACGCCCATTTAAGAAACTAATGAGGGCTCAAATAGTTCAATGTGATGTGACAATGGCAAAATAATCGAGATCTAATTTTAACGTTCTATGAGGCCCCCATCAGACCAGTCATTGCGCCCAAACAGCGCAAGTTGAATTGTTAATTTAATGAGAGAGATGTCTGTAGCACGCCTCAAGAAATCATTTAAAAAATCCCTTATCAAAAAAATTCTCTATAGTAAGCTCTCATGAATATAATGATAATGACGTAAGCGGAATATCAGGTCTTTTAAGGACTGCGATTCTGCATATTGAACGCTTACATCGACCAACACATGACAAAAAATATTAGCCCTCGATGGAGTTTTGTCGACTTAAAAATGTATCAAAGTACAAACTAGCAGGCTCAAGCGAGAGAACCTGCCTGAAATTATCTGTGCAATCAAAAATGTCTGAACTGTAAAATGCCCGACATGATTATGCCGGGCATTCTTTGAATTATTGGCATCTGATTTCTCAGAATACGCTTAATTGCAGACTTGCCGATGACGAAACGCGCCGCCTGACGTCCGCACGCGAATTGACCGGCATTCTAATTCGCGGTCTGGTCCGACCGAAACTGAGCCTCTGTGGTAGGAATGATGATGCCCAGCATGGGCTGCGCTCGCAACCACGATAGCGCCACCCACGATGACAGCGCCAATAATGATTGGCACCAACACAGGGTGGGCTGTTGATGGCGTCGGCGCCGTTAAAACCGCCATAGATATAAGGCCTGCAGCCAGAATTCCAATTGCACGAGCATTCATGATTCATCTCCATCAAACAAAGACCCGAAGGCACGCAACGCATTGTCGTGCTTTCCTTTGAAGTAAGTTCTTAAGAGTAGTGAAATGCTTATTTCTTGACGATCTGACCACGTATTTCCACATCCTTATGCGCGGCCGTATGGATATTAAAATACATCTAACCACCGAGCAGTGCAGACACCTGAACGTCGGTCAGGGTTGCGTCACCTTTAATTGGGCTCATGAGACTGCCCGACAGAGGAACGACAGCAGGAGCATTAGCTGTGACTCCAGCCGGACCATGAAAGTGAGCGGCCGTCGCTGCTCCGGTCGGGCTTGCATAAGTCACAGTCCACAACAGCTTCTTAGAAGAGGTATCAAATGTTGCCTCAACTGTTCCAGTGCCCTTACTATCATTAGCCGGAACTTCGAAACTTCCCTTCATGTCGGCCTTGAAGGCAACCGTTTCAGCAAAAGCAGGTGCTGCTATCAACAGCGCAGCTGATGCTGCAAAGGCTGCAATTGCAGGACGAATTTAATTCATGCGCATAATCGCCTCCATGTGTTGTTTCCTTCAAGGCACTAACGAGGCAAAGCCTAAGTTCACTGATTTTCACTAGGCTCGTAGACGCAGATTGTCCTTGCAGACCCGTATCCTCGATCTGATCTGACAATTGAAACTGTTGAAATGAGTGTTTGTTCCATTTTTTCTGAACCGACCTCCTACTGTGCCTACCCAGCGCTCTCATAAAGCGTTTAAATCAAGTGCCTGAAAGAGCATGAAGCAGAGAACAATCGCCTGTCTCGCGCAGTCTTTGATCTGAAAATTGATAAGCTGATTTTCGAAAGGGGCCACAGATGGACCTGATCTTGAATCAGCACTGACCACTGATATTGCGGCACTTGCTATCCAGCTCTCTCCTATGGCTATCGCAGGATCATGACGACAGAGCGGCATATAGGCTGGAGCTTGAGCACTCAATGTGTAGCTTGGATCTTGCGATGTGTGTGGCTGCAAGTGCAATCCTAACAAACCCATCGTGAATGTCTGGCAATCAGAAATAAAAACTCGACGGATATGATCGAGGCTATGCCAGATCCCTCCATCCTGAGGCTCACCTCAACAAATATAAGCTCGAATAAAAACGCGCAGCTTATCACCTGAAAATTGGATGATTGGCTCATGACAGCGTGAGCCAGCTTCACAACAATCCATCCCAAGCTTGGCTTAAATTCGTTGCCAAAGACCCGTTTTCTTATGTTGCTAATAAGGAACAGTGCCGCCGAATACGACAGCGATCCAGCTTCTATGCGGAACACATCCCTGATGTCCACGTTCACCATTAACCGGGAACAGTTTTCATTAAATCCGGTTCGAAAAACTGAAGCAGGAGAATGAAATGAAAATCCGCAGTGCCTTACTCGCATCGGCTGCCGTGCTGATGGCCGGCCCCGCCCTTGCAGCAGACCTTCCGGCACGCACCTCGCCAGCGCCATATATTGCTTCGGCCCCTGTTTTCAATTGGACTGGATTTTATATGGGCCTGAATGCGGGCGCGGGCTTTAACCAAAACTCTGGTGGCGTCTCGTCAAACATCACCAACACAATCTATGGCGGCACTGGTGGCAACACCTCCGGCTTCACTGGTGGCGGTCAGCTTGGATATAATATGCAATTCGGTTCGTTCGTCGCAGGCCTCGAGGCAGACATTAATTATTTGGACCGAGGCAATGGCTCCTCCGGTACCTTTCCAGCAGTCGTGACCGGCGTGACCAATACCGACTTCCGCGTCACTCGCGGAGATGGAAGCAATTGGTTTGGTACGGTGCGCGCTCGTTATGGCTACACCTTTGATCGCGCCCTGATCTACGCCACTGGCGGTCTGGCCTATGGGGGTAAACGGGGCGGCGTTGGTGTCGAACAACGCGATTACGTTGGATCGACAGGCGTGACCACATTGACCTCGCTTTCGGGGAGCGGAAATTCTAATAATGTCGGCTGGGCACTTGGTGGCGGCCTTGAATGGGCACTGACCAACACTTGGTCGGTGCGAGCAGAATATTTACACGTCGACCTCGGAAAAAATGATCGCTCCTTCACCACGCTAGCGAGCAATACGATCAACGTTAGCAACAACAATAAATTCGACGTGGTCCGGGCGGGACTGAACTGGCGCTTCTGATCCTTCCCTCAAATGCGGAAAAGCCCGGCCAGATGGCCGGGCTTTTCTTGTTATATTGACGTCGTATATTTCTAACTCCAGCGATAATGAGTGAATCCTATCACGCCTCTCAATCTCACATCCTCATGCGCTATCCGACCATGCATTATGAGATCTGTCGTCTGGTGAAGCTTAGTGACAATTTTTCCCGCTTTACATCTTTTTCAAGCATCTCAAAGTCCCTCAAGGCTCGTTATTCATACCTCATATTTTTTAAGACCTACTCAAACAACGAAAAAAAGTCCCGGAGCGTGAGCTCGCGGGGCGTTTTGATTTTGTGTATTTGAGGATTTGGTTGCGTGGAGACGCTCGCACTTCTACCGAACCTTTTGCGGCTATGGCAGAAAAATCCACAAACACTTAAGCAATACGACAAACGTCCATAAAGACATAAATACAGAAGGATCACTTTTCAGGTCCAGACCATAGAGAACTAACCGAAAGGGGGATCGCTTCTACGAAGACGAAATATATTTCAACAATACGAGGCGTTCTGAGGTTTCTCTAGGTCACTTTTTGTCCGGCAATGCGGTCTGCGAGCCGCTTCAGCAGCCGCGCTGCCGTCCGGCGCAAAGACGCGCGTTCTTCGTGGCTTAAATTCGCGCTGCTGGCGATTAGGGCTGCAAGCTCTTCGCGGGTGAGTCTATGGCGTGAATGGCGCATAATGTCCTCAGGCGATCTTCTGGGAGCGTAGAAAGTGTCAGGATCGGCAGGCTTGATCAGTTCGGCTCATTGGGCGGCGTTCATAGGGATTGATTGTCAGCAGCGCAGTGTCCCCAGCAGCGTGCAGGGCAGAGGCACTGAGAACCAGAGGGTCGGAATGGCCGCTTGCAACCATCTGCAGGATTTTGTGGGCGATCTGGTGCAGACGGGCGTCGATGTCGGTCACGCCGTCCCTTATCAGGGACCGCTTTGCGATAGCCATTGCCCGCTGCATGATGCTTATCTCGGTAGGCCCGAAATAAGTCCCCTTCGTGAAGCCAGAAGACATTCTAATTCCCCATGAATATTATCAAGAAACTTAAATTTATGACATAATAAGAAACATTTGCAACACTAGTTTTCGATGATCAGTCGAAATGCGTCATTTTAGGCGCGCAAAGAGATCCACAACACAGCAAGCGCATGTGCTAGCCCCAATGAGGTTATCCGGTCGTTGTGTTAGTTGATTATTGGGTGAGGCGCTTGGGTTTGGTGGACCATATCGGGCGTTAGTGTTCATCGGCATTTTTACCCTGCGCCACCGGCGAAGGAGCAGCCTGCCGCCGAGGCTATGAGATCGATTGGAGTGACGGAAGTCGCCTATAGTCGCTGGCGGTCACACTCCTGTCACACCGTCACAAGAAACTGACCTCCCCCTCAAGAAAGCCTTGCTTTTCAACACTTAGATTAATATTTAAAAACAGATGGTTACAGACAAATCTACTGTGCCGCCATGGCTCAGTTGGATAGAGCGCTGGATTAGTAAGGGAGAGGTCGAGAGTTCAATCATCTCTGGCAACACCATTTATCCCGCCTGATGGCCTGACGCGCCTGCTCCCTTGCGCTTTCCATCACCACTTCGCCCGATAGACGCGTCGGTGTTCAAAGCGCATCATCTCCATCGACGATCCGCGCGAGGAGAGGACAAGGCCCAAAAATGGCGCAAGACACCGATAACGGGCTGCGCCGGACCCTCTCCCTCTGGCAGGTGGTGCTCTACGGGCTGGGCGTGACGATCGGCGCAGGCATTTATGTGCTGGTCGGGGTCGCAGCCGGCCGTAGCGGATTTTTTGCCCCGCTTGCCTTTCTTGTCGCCGCAGCTTTGCTCTCCTTCACCGCTTTGAGCTTTGCGGAATTAGCCACACGCCTGCCCGTCGCCGCGAGTGAAGCTGCCTATGTTGATGCCGGCTTCCGCAACAAAAATTTGACGCTGTCGACCGGACTTTTTGTCGTGACGACGGCAACGGTTTCTGCCGCCACGGTGAGTGTGGGTGCGGCTGGCTATGTCTCCGTTTTCTTGCCCGCACCCCCATCGGTCCATGTTCTCATCGTTGTTCTCAGCATGGGCATGATTGCCTCATGCACAACGGCGCAATCAGTCACACTTGCAGGTTTGATGACGATGATTGAAATCGGCGGCCTGCTTGCCATTTTGGCCGCGGGCCTGTGGCATGCTGATGATCTGGGCTCGAACCTGCAAGATATGCCTATGAATATGCAAGACGTGCCATGGGTAGGCCTTGTCTCGACCTCACTTATCGCTGTCTTTGCCTTCATCGGCTTCGAACATGTGGTGAATATCGCTGAAGAAGTTCGCGATCCACGTCGTACATTACCAAAAGCTCTGTTCATCACGTTGGGGCTGACAGCCCTCCTCTATGCTTCCGTGGTGCTCATCGCAGTTGCTGCCATTCCCCCAGCAGAACTGGCCTTGGCAAATGCGCCGCTTGCGCTCGTTTACGAAAAACTGACCGGCCAACCACTTGGCATGATGAGCGCCATCGCCCTGATCGCGACGCTTAATGGCATTATCGTGCATATCATCATGATCTCGCGGGTGCTCTATGGCATGTCGCGCAATGGCGCTTTGCCCGCAGGGCTCGGGCATGTGCATCCGCGCACCCGCACACCGCTGCGCGCAACAGGCATTGCCATTGCGGTCATTCTGGCTCTTGCTCTTGCGTTCCCGCTCGAAAGATTGGCGCATTTCACAGCGCAGGGAACGTTGGTGATTTTCTTTCTGGTCAATGCGGCGCTGGCTCGCATCCGGCACGATGAGACAATCTTGCCTCCCGAAGTTTTTCACGCCCCGGCATGGGCGCCCTATGCCGGAATGGCCGCGACACTTATCCTGCTGGTGGCCTCTGTGTGGCCGCCAAACTGATCTGTAAATTTAATAAGACAACAAGACAGGAACCGGCGGATCAGCAATCACCGAACGGGTAACGCCACCGATGATGAATTGCCGAAAACGCGAGTGCCCATAGGCACCCATGACCAATAAATCGGCGCGTGTCATCGCCACATGATCGCGCAGCGTCTGGGCAATATCGCCAGTTACGCATGGCAATTCAGTCAAATGTACATTGCGGGCATGACGCACGATGCGTGAGGCTATATCAACGCCAGAACTCTGTTTACGACTGTTGGAATCTTCCTTGATCGTCACGATTTCAATTTCACTGGCACCATCAATAAATGGCATTGCATCACCAACAGCGCGCGCAGCTTTTGCTGAACCATCCCAAGCAATGACAATGCGCAGAAAAGCAACACTCCCCTTCCATTTTGAAGGCAAAAGGATTAAAGGCCGCCCGGAACTGAACATGAGTTCTTCGATTACCGTTTCAGAAAGGCTAAAAAGTTGATCATGCGGTTGAGCAATGCTGATGTCAGAGGCACGCGCAAAACCCGTCATCTTCTCGCAGACCTGAGAATAATCTCCATAAACAAACTCAAGCGAAGTCGTCACACCTTCAGATCGGGCCCAACGCAAGGTTTCATCACCAAAAACCTTTGCCGCTGTTCGACGATCCTCATTGGTCTGATTCAGGAGACCCTGAACCTCTGCAACAATGGCTGCCGAGGGCAACGAAATCCGCCCTACGCCAAGACAAATATTCAGATGGGCACCATGACGGCATGCCAATTGGGTTGCAAAGGCAACAACAGAATGCGCCGGCGCTGGAGCGTCAACTTGAGCCTCAAAAATGGGCGCAACGAGAATTGTCTTGATTGTCATCAGCGCATACTCCGGGGAAAGACCACAGAGTTAACGCGCCATATTGAGAGAAGTTCACACTGGCCTGCCCCCTGAAAAGTGGTCCTCCCTGATGGATGGCTTAAAAGCCTTGAGGAGGAATGCAAATGGCTAGGAAAAGTCATAAGGCGGAAGAGATTACCGACAAATTTCAGCGGGTGGAAGCTTTCACAGCTGAAGGGCGGTCAGCTGCTGAGGCTCTTAGATCGATAGGCGTGATGGAAGTTACTTATTATCGCTTGCAGTGAGGATATCGCGGCCAGAAGGACGATCAAGTCAAGCGCTTGAAAGAGTTTGAAGCAGAAAACAGCCGCCTTCGCCGAGCCGTCTCAGATCCACAATCAGGCCGCACTCATCGCTGCGATATCAACAGCCTGCAACATAGACCCTAGAGTTGCCGGCTACGCAA
Source organism: Beijerinckiaceae bacterium (assembly GCA_947452455.1). Taxonomy (GTDB): domain Bacteria; phylum Pseudomonadota; class Alphaproteobacteria; order Rhizobiales; family Beijerinckiaceae; genus Terripilifer. Next base: position 224,600 of record CANGBX010000005.1, on the reverse strand, counting down.
CCCTGCTTCGCAGGCTACCCCGGCGCTAGCTACAAATCCAATCGTCAACTAACATAACCACCGGATCACCTCATGGGGGCTGGCCACCCTGACTAGCCGCTCACCAAGAGACTTCGACACCATGACAATCGCAACAGATGACGTGATCGAACTTCGCGTCGATGACATCGCTCAGCTTTTTCATACACTCGACCCATTCCCGTTTCGAGAGCGAGACCTCGACCGAGAGGCTGAAGAATATATTGTTGGTTGGGCTCGTGAGTTAACTACAAGTCAACCGCTCAAAATCGTCATTTACTACCCGGAAACTGAAGCTCAAACGGAGAACGCGCGGTATCTTAGTGAAGCATTCAGTCGATATTTCTCTGGCCGGGCTGTCGCTGTTCAGCGTGACCTCAATGAACTTTTTAGGGTCGGCCGCCGTTCACTGGCAATCGGCATAGCAATTCTTACTGCGTGTCTGATGTCCGCACATTTCATCGTTGGAGTTTTTTTTGACGCACCATTCAAGCAGTTAGCTGGAGAGAGCCTTCTGATATTGGGCTGGGTGGCGAATTGGCGCCCGCTCGAAATATTTCTATACGATTGGTGGCCGCTCGCCCGTCGGCGTGAGCTTTATCGAAGGCTTTCGACTGCAATAGTCGACCCAAGATCGGAACCAATTTTGGGTGCAAATAAAGATCCGAAATAACAGGAATATTTCTGACCTGGACGAAGCATCAACAAATGCCTGTTTCGATTGAGACTTCTTCCAGCCCTCGATCCTCAGAGGGCAGACCAAGGACCTAATCTTTGAAACAGCAAATTTCATCCTTTTGATAAAAAATATAATAACCGATCATCTTAAACTTAACTGCTACAGCAAGAAAAATTACATTCTAAATAAATCATATGCAACTTTTGCAGAAGATAAGAATTCCTTCTTCAGATCTTGTGTGCCTTAAGAAGGAATTGACCTATGACATCATTGAGTGAGCTAAAAGCAGTAGATCATACAAAAAACGGAAAAGCTGTAGACGTTTTTTCCATCATTAGAAACGAAATGGACCTAACCTTTGATCATTTAGCTCAAAGCTGGTCTTTATTTTCAAATGCTTTGGTTACAGACAAACAACAATTAAACCCATTTATTGATGTGCACGAAAATCAATTTCAATTTATCATTGAATGTGAACTACCTGGCGTCGAGGAAGATGACATTTCAATATCAATATACAATGGACAACTTTTTATTAAAGGACATAAACATTCTGAGCGTGAAGAAAAAAAAGACAATTTACATCTCTCAGAACGCTCGTTCGGCTCTTTCGAGCGTAGGCTGCATCTTCCTGAAAACATTGACATCGAAAAAATCGAGGCAAAGTTTGACAAGGGAATTCTTAATATCATTTTTCAAAAAAATTCTAATTCAGTTAGAAATGAAATCCGAATTCCAATCAATCGTTAAAAAATTCCAACAATCATAGGGGTAGGAGACATGAAAGTCAGAGACGCAATGCACCGTCATGCTTTTTCAGTTCATCCAAATACAACTTTATCAGCAATTTCAGAAACAATGCGTGTTCACGATATCGGCGCCATACCCATTTTAGAAGATCATAAATTAGCAGGAATCATAACGGATCGAGATATTGTCGTGCGGGCTTTTTTCAATGGATTTAATCCAACTGAAGTTATGGTTCGAGACATTATGACGAAGAAGGTTATAAGCTGCCGCGAAGACGAGAATCTTCAATACGCTGTGAAAATAATGGAAAAGAATAAAATTCGTCGTCTTCCCGTTCTAGATGAAAGTAATTTTTTGGTAGGGATGTTGAGCTTGGGCGATGTCGCACACGTAGCATCATCGCAGTTGATAGCAGGTGCACTGATGACAATTTCTGAACATCACGGGAAAAATCATAAAGCGCTTTAGTATTCTGTGTCGCAATTGACTTAAACGGTTCCAGCTAGCGTAGAAAAGGTACTGGCCAGACCCCATTAAGTCAGGCAACCTAAAATTAGCCTCTTTGGATAAGCAATCACTCAGCCACTCATGCGACCCAATCTGCGATCATCAAAAGCGCCAATACGAAAAGGATTTATCACTCACGGGGCATTTTGTTTTTTGTAATTTGGAATTAGGTGTGAGGATACGCAACAATCCTATCCCTTAGTCCGTATTGTGGAACGCCCACCATCAACGGCGATCACTTGTCCTGTCATCCATGTTGCATCATTCGACATGAGGAAAGCAGCAAGCCCTGCGAGGTCCTCAGGCTCACCCAAACGCGGCAGCGGATGCATGGCAGCAATGGCATCTGCCATTTGTGCATTTGACGTGAGTTTTGCAGCAAGTGGCGTGCGCGTGAGCGAAGGCGCAATGCAGTTTACGCGAATCTTTGGCGCAAGCTCGGCTGCCAGTGCACGTGTGAGACCCTCGACAGCTGCTTTCGCCATGCCGATGGATGCATGATTGGGAAAGCCCTGACCCGCAGCTACAGACGAGAAGAACACAACCGACGAGCCGCCCTCTTGCTTGGCAAGCGCTGGCATGGCTGCCTGCACAGCCTCCGCCGCCCAAAGCGCATTGACGCGGAAATCTTGCTCGAAATCAGCGCGCGTCAGGCGCGAAGCTGGTTTCAGATTGATCGTGCCCACGGCATAAATGAGACCGGCAAGCGCACCGCCTTGCGCAGCCTCATCTGCCACACGGGCAAACACACCCTCTTCGGAGAGATCAGCACAAGTGGATGAAGCCTGAAGCTCCGCGCTGAGTGCGGCCAGCGCATCAGCCTTGCGCGCGACAAGATGCAACTCATAGCCCTGCGCATGAAGTCGGCGCGCAGTTGCAGCGCCCACACCACCCGTTGCACCGAAAATAATAATTTTGCCCGACATACAATCCTCCACATCTCTCCTCTCTTTACGGGAGCCAGATGCAGTCGGATTGATCACAGCTGTTTGAGGGCCTCGGGCGTATCAATATCCAGGCGGGCCGCCGCACTGGTCACAGGCATGTCGCGCACATCATTGCGCCCGCGCAAAATCTGCCGCGCCCCCATATCACCTGACAGATGGGCAATCTCGGGCGCCAGCCGCGCTGACAGCAGAACAGGATTGCCCCGCACACCTTCATAAGTTGGCACAACAGCTGTTGTGTCATCTGTGTAAGCATCGGCCACCTGCCCGATGAGGCCCGCATCCACCAAAGGCATATCGCCCAGAAGAATGACGGCTGCTTTCCATTGAGCCGGGCGCACGGAAAATCCGACCCGCAAAGATGAGCCCATGCCGCTCGCATAATCTTCATTGACAACGAAAGTGAGCGGCAGGCCTGTCAGCTCTCCACGAATGGCTCCGTCTTCATGACCTGTCACGACGATCACACCCGCAAGCCCTGCGGAAAGTGCCGCCTCAGCGACATGGCGAACCAATGACTTGCCCTGATAAAGCGCGAGCAATTTAGAACCCGCACCGCCAGCTGCACGAAAACGCGCGCCCGCACCAGCAGCGAGAATGATGGTGCCGATCTCAGTCCTCGCCATGCGAGGCCTCGCCCGAGCGCGGCTGCGGCCGCGTCACAATTTCCATCAGCAATCCGCCAGAGCCCATGCGGCGAATATCAGCCGCCGTCACGGGAATATCGGCTAGCATGCGTTGCAACACCCAATCAAAGCCGTTTTCTTTCGGGCTGCGTGCGCAGCCTGGTGCACCAAGGAATGCTTTGCCGCCGATCTGACCAATGAGCAAAAGATTGCCCGGATCAACCGGCATGCCGAATTGTTCAATCGTTCCACCCGCTTCTTGCAAAGCGGCCGGGATTACATCACGCCGATCTGTAATGGCAGATGCACCAAAGACGATCATCAGATCGCAATCAGCCAGATGGTGCTTGATGGCCGCTGCCAGCGCACCCTGCTCATGCGCTACGCGCTCATCGGCCACGATGCGGGCGTTAGCAGGCGCAATGCGTTCACTCATGACACGCAAGGTTTTTTCAACCGTCGCGCTTTTCAAGCCGGGCAACAAGGTCGAGATCACAGCAATGCGCTTGGGCAGATAAGGCGCGATACTCATGCTCTTTGCAGGAAAAGCCGCAATGGCGCGCGCCACTGTCTTTTCTGCTACGGCAAAGGGGATCACTTTCACTGTGCCGATCATCTCGCCATTCACCACTGCGCGATGGTGGGGAAGCGTTGCCAGTGTCACTTGCTCATCAACTTCATTGAGTGCATCCACCAATGCAGGCTCGGCAACCAAGACGCCATTGCATTGCGCGAAGAGATTGGCTCGGCCGGTGAATGCGGCATCGACACGCACATTCGGTCCGGAAATCGCAGCTGCCACTCGCGCAGCTGCTTCATCTTCTGTCATGTCGCCATCTTCCAATTGCGCGACCACAACATCAACAAAACCTGCCGCCTGCAAAATCTCGACATGGGCGCGCGTCAGCCGCTCGCCTTTTTTCAATGACAGATTTTCGGTACGCAAGGAATGAGCAAGGATGCCCCCTTCCGCCGCACTGATTGCAACAGGACCAAATTTCAAGGGCGCACCTCTGTGCGCAGAGGTTTTTTGCGCAAAGCCAGAATGATCTCACCCAAAACGGAAACGGCAATTTCGCTCGGCGTCACCGCGCCAATATCAAGCCCGATGGGCGCACTGATGCGGGCGATATCACTTTTTGAAAAACCTTTGGCAAGCAGACGCTCCACACGCTTGCCGTGGGTTTTGCGCGAGCCCAAAGCGCCGATGTAAAAACATTGCGCACGCAAAGCTTCTTCCAGAGCCGGATCATCGATCTTCGGGTCATGGGTAAAACAGCAAATGCCGGTGTAACGATCGATTTTCATCGGCGGTAAAACTGTTTCCGGCCAATCGGCAATCACCTCGACATCGGGAAAGCGCTCGGGCGTTGCAAAGGCGGTGCGCGGATCAACAATCACCATGTCGAAACCAGCCAGCTTCACCATGGGTGCGAGCGCTTGCGATATATGCACGGCGCCAATCACGACAAGGCGCACAGGCGGCACCTGCACGGTGAGGAAATAACTTTTGCCGTCATGTTCGACGAGGCGGCTCTTGCCTGCGCGCAGGGCAGCATCCAGCTCTTCGCCCAGCGGATCGCTGGCTAAAAGCTCCGGCGTGACAAAACGCTGTTCGCCGCCCTCAAGCGCGGTCACCAGAACAGCCGCGCGGCGCTCACGGCGTGCATCATTCAATTGGGTAAGAAGATCGCGGCGCATCAGGCCACCTTCTCGACATAGACGCGGATGCGCCCGCCACAGGAGAGCCCCGAGCGCCATGCTGTTTCATCGGCCACACCGAATTCGAGCATGCGCGATTTGCCGTCAGAGATGCAGTCGAGTGCTTCGGTGACAACATCGCCTTCGACGCAGCCGCCCGACACCGAGCCCAGAAAATGTCCGTCTTCGGTGATCGCCAGATGCGAGCCCACGGGCCGCGGCGCCGAGCCCCATGTCTCGATCACAGTGGCCAAGGCAACGCCTTTTCCGGCCTTCACCCATGTCTCGGCCTGACCCAGAATGTCCTCATCGCTCGCCAGCATTTTGCTCTCCGTTCTTGAGACGGAATATAGCGCACCATGACCCTCATTGCGAGGCGACGGGCTCTTCCGGCACCATAGCGCGACCCCCACTCCAGCCCTCCCCTCAAGGGGGAGGGCGTTTTGGTGGCGCGCGCAGTCGGATCCCCCTCCCCCTTGAGGGGAGGGGTTAGGGGTGGGGGTCGCGCAATCTTCGACGATCCATTGATCTACGAACGACGCTGGGCATAGCGCCACAGCGCCCGCACCCGCGCCCAAAGCCCGGCGCGGTCACCCGCGAGGCCGGCTTCTTGCCAAGCCTGCCGGATCCAGGCCCGCACAGGCGCGATTTGTGCCTGCGCCCAAGCATTCACCCGCAAGAGCCAGGCATGCAGCTTGGCGACCCATTCAATCGACAAGAGCTTGTCGCGACACACGGCCCACACATAGGCCGCCAAGCCAAAACGCACGACTTCCGCAAAGAGATAAATCAGCACGCCCGCAAAAATTTGGCCGCGCGCAAAAGCGACAAAGGAGATCACTTTGATCACCTCACTCAGCGCCAAGGGAATGAGAAAAACAAACAGAGTGGGATAAGGCGCCAGACGTTCCAGCTGCGCATGTGCCCATGCCTTGAGACGGCGCAAGGGAAGAAAATCGATGATGGCCTGCACCAGAGGCGCAAAGGTTTCCCAAAGCCACGAAATGCCAAGAAAGACCAGCGCGAGCGCTGTCCAGGCCATTTGCTTCATGCGCATCAGGCAGAGGCCCTTTTCATCCAGCCACGCGGATCATGGGCACGTTGTAGCACAGGTCGCGATAAAGCTGCAGCCAGATCAGCCAGACTTGCCAGCTGATGCACGGGGCGGAATTCATCGACATGGGGCAAGATGGCGCGAATACCTGATGCCTTGGGCTCGAAACGATCATAACGCAACAGCGGATTCAGCCAGATCAATTTGCGGCAAGAGCGGTGCAGGCGGGCGATCTCGAAGGTGAGCTGCTCAACACCTTCGCGCTCCAGACCATCTGTGAACAGCAAGACCGTGGCGCCCTGCCCCAAAACGCGGCGCGACCATTGGCGGTTGAAAGCATGCAGCGAAGAACCGATGCGCGTGCCGCCCGACCAATCCGGAACAGTGGAAGAGACTTGCGCCAAAGCCGCATCAATATCGCGATGGCGCAAAGCGCGCGACACATTGGTGAGACGCGTGCCAAAGAGAAAGGTCTCGACGCGACGCTCTTGTGTCAGGCGATGCAGAAAGTGCAAAAACACGCGCGTATATTCGCTCATCGAACCCGAAATATCACACAGCGCCACAATGGGCGGCGCGCGCATCGCAGGCTCTTTCCGCGCGATCTGGAACATGTCACCACCGCGCGACATAGCCAGCCGCAATGTGCCGCGCGGATCAAGCCGCGCACCGCGCGCATCGGGCCGAAAACGGCGCAGACGAATGTTGTCATCGGGCAAATTCATGCGCGCAATCGCCTCTTCAGCGCGGCGCAATTCCTCTACAGTCATTTGCGCGAAATCTTTTCGCTGCAAAATTTCATCTGCCGACATAGTGAGACGCATGTCTTGCTCGATTTCGGGCGCAGCCTCGCGCTTCGGGCGTTTGCCGGCCAGCGCTTCCGACAGACGCGTCGCACCGGGTGCGGGCTTGGCCGACTGCTTCTGCGGCTCGGCCATCGGCGACATCATGGCAATCAGCTTTTCAACAAAGCCGCGCTTTTTCCAGAAGAGATCGAAAGCGGCATGAAAGATGAGGCTCTGCTCATGCTTGCTGACAAAGACGGCATGCAGCACGCTGCGAAAATCTTCGCGCGAGGAAATTCCCGCCATTTCGATGGCGCGCACAGCATCAAGCATATGGCCCGGCCCCACAGGCAGGCCCGCATCGCGCAAGAGGCGACCGAAATGCGCGATATTATCTGCGAGCTTGCCCATGCTCAGGGGGCAGCGGCCTTGGCCGCATCCAGCGTCTTTTGCAATTCACTGCCTTGCAGCTTTTGAATGTCATCCTGATATTTCAAAAGGACGCCCAGCGTATCAGCAATGGTTGCGGGATCGAGCGACACAGCATCAAGCTCTGTCAGTGCCGATGCCCAATCCAGTGTCTCGGCAATGCCCGGCTGTTTGAACAAATCCACTTTGCGCAAGGATTGCACAAAGCCGACAATCTCGCGCGACAAAGTTTCTGCAACACCGGGCACTTTCACACGCAAGATTTCCAACTCGCGCGCGGCATCGGGATAATCAACCCAATGATAAAGGCAGCGGCGCTTCAAAGCGTCATGCACTTCGCGTGTGCGGTTGGAGGTGATGATGACAATCGGGGGATGCTCGGCACGAATGGTTCCAAGCTCGGGCACGCTCACCTGATAGTCCGACAGGATTTCGAGCAGAAAAGCCTCAAAGGCTTCATCTGTGCGATCCAGCTCATCAACCAGCAGAACGGGCGGGCCTTGCGTAAAAGTTTCGAGCGCCTGCAACAAGGGTCGCTTGATCAAATAGCGTTCTGAAAAAATATCACTCTCGATGCGCGCACGATCTTGCTCGCCGCTGGCTTCAGCCAGACGGATCGCCATCATCTGTCGCGCATAATCCCATTCGTAAACTGCGGAGGAGACATCAAGCCCCTCGTAGCATTGCAGACGGATGAGCTTGCGGCCCAAAGTGGATGAGAGAACTTTGGCAATCTCCGTTTTACCAACGCCTGCCTCGCCTTCGAGAAAAAGCGGGCGACCCATTTTCAACGAGAGGAAAATAACAGTCGCCAAAGAGCGATCAGCGACATAGCCGCCACGCGTGAGCAGTGTGAGCGTCTCGTCAATGGATGCAGGCAGGTTGGTCAAGGCTCACTCCGTTCCCACCCTCGTCATTGCGAGGAGGGCTTTAGCCCGACGCGGCAATCCAGAGGCCGCACGTGAGGCTTTCTGGATTGCTTCGCTTTCGCTCGCAAAGACGGAGCGACGTCTTACTTCGCCGCCTCAACTGCGCGGCGTGCCATCACGCCGATCAGATGTGCGCGATAGTCAGCATCCGCGTGAATGTCGGAATTCAAACCATCAGCCGATTGCTTGATGCCCTCAATGGCTTTGACCGAAAAATCTTTCGACAGCGCCTCTTCGAAATCAAACTGGCGGAACACGCCACCTGAGCCCGCACCCGTCACAGCCACACGCACGCCTGCCGCAAACTTGGCGACAAACACGCCGACAATCGCATAGCGCGAAGCCGGATTGCGGAACTTCTGGTAATTGGCTTTATCCGGCACAGGGAAGATGATCTTGGTGATGATCTCGCCCGGCTGCAAAGCGGTCTCGAACAGGCCAACGAAAAAATCATCCGCCGCAATCTCGCGCGTATTGGTGACAATGGTTGCACCCAGCGCCAAGCAAGCTGACGGATAGTCCGCCGCCGGATCATCATTGGCAACCGAGCCGCCAATCGTGCCGCGATGGCGCACCATCGGATCACCGATCATGCCAGCCATTTCTGCCAATGCGGGGATCGCCTTTTTCAGCTCGGCCGAACCCGCCACATCGGCATGGCGTGTCATCGCGCCAATCGTCACCTTGCCACCGGCAACCGCGATGCCCGAGAGGCCCAAGGCGTTCAAATCAACAAGGTCGGAGGGTGCCGCCAAACGCTGCTTCATCGTTGGCAGCAAAGTCATGCCGCCCGCCATGATCTTGGCTTCGTCGCCACCTGCCAGTTTCACCGCATCTGCCAGCGAGCTTGGGCGATGATAGTTGAACGGATACATTTTCTTCTCCCTCGGCGCGGCCAGCGCCACGCGATCTTTAAAACCCTTTTAGCGGGAGCGCGCGCGCCCCGCCAGACCCATCATTCAGCAGCTGCCCGCGGGGCCGTCTTTTGCACGGCCCGCCAGACGGCGAGCGGGGTTGCCGGCATGGCAATCCCCTCATGGCCAATGGCATCCGTAATGGCATTCATGACAGCAGGCGGTGCCGCAATGGCCCCCGCCTCGCCACAGCCCTTGATGCCGAGCGGATTGGACGGGCAAGCCGTCTGCGTCATCCCCACATCATAGGAGGGCAAGTCGCCCGCGCGCGGCATGGAATAATCCATATAGCTCGCAGTCACGAGCTGGCCGCTGGCGTCATAGACCGCGCCTTCCAGCAAAGCCTGTCCGACACCCTGCGCAATGCCGCCGTGCACCTGACCTTCGACAATCATCGGATTGATGACGTTTCCGAAATCATCCACCGCCGTCCAGCGGTCGATGCGCGTCACACCGGTCGCCGGATCAATCTCCAGCTCGCAAATATGCACGCCTGCGGGGAAGGTGAAATTGGTCGGATCCCAGAAGGCGCTTTCCTTCAGGCCCGGCTCCAATTCCTGCCCGTTGAACTTGTGTGCAATGTAAGCCTGCAAAGCGACAGAGCCGAAATCGATCTCTTTGTCCGTGCCGCGCACGGAGAATTTGCCGTCCTTGAATTCGATATCATCGGGCGAGGCTTCAAGCACAAAGCCAGCAACCTTTTTGGCTTTCGCCTCGATTTTGTCGAGCGCTTTGGAAATGGCCGACATGCCGACAGCGCCAGAGCGCGAGCCATAAGTGCCCATGCCCATCTGCACCTTGTCCGTATCGCCATGCACGATGGCGACATTATCAATCGGAATGCCGAGACGTTCAGAGACAAGCTGGGCGAAAGTCGTCTCGTGCCCCTGCCCGTGCGAATGGGAGCCGGTCAGAATTTCTACCGTACCCACCGGATTGACGCGCACTTCAGCTGATTCCCAAAGACCCACGCCTGCACCCAACGAGCCGACAGCAGCAGACGGCGCAATGCCGCAAGCTTCGATGTAAGCTGAAAAACCAATGCCGCGCAGCAGACCTTTTTTGGCAGAAGCCGCTTTGCGGGCGCCGATGTTTTTATAATCCGACATTTCCAGCGCTTTGGTCATCGCGGCATCATAATCGCCTGCGTCATAGCACATGATGACAGGCGTCTGATGCGGGAAGGAGCGCACGAAATTCTTGCGCCGGAACGCTGCCGGATCCTGCTTCAATTCGCGCGCAGCCACTTCCACCATGCGCTCGATGACGAATGTCGCTTCTGGGCGACCCGCACCACGATAGGCATCCACCGGTGCTGTATTGGTATAAATACCATCGACCTCGACATAGATGGCCGGAATATCATATTGGCCCGAGAGCAGCGGCGCATAGAGATAGGTCGGCACACAGCTCGAGAAGGTCGAGAGATAAGCACCGAGATTGGCCTGCGTCTTCACACGCAGCCCGAGAATCTTGCCCGATGCATCGAGCGCCATTTCAGCGTGGGTGACATGGTCACGCCCATGTGCATCCGACAAAAAGGCTTCGGTGCGGTCCGCCACCCATTTCACCGGACGGCCGACTTTCTTGGCTGCCCAAACGCAGACAGTTTCTTCCGCATAGATGAAAATCTTTGAGCCGAAACCACCGCCCACATCTGGCGCAATCACGCGAAGCTTATGCTCGGGCGCAATGCCGATGAAGGCCGACAGCACCAGACGCGCGACATGGGGATTCTGGCTTGTCGTATAAAGCGTGAAACCACCCGTGCCGGAATCATAATCACCAACAGCCGCGCGCGGCTCCATCGGGTTTGGCACCAAGCGATTGTTGACAATATCAAGCTTGGTGACATGCGCAGCTTTAGCGAAAGCGGCTTGTGTGCCCGCCTCATCGCCGAGCGACCAATTGTAAACAGTATTGTCGGAGGCCACGTCATGAATGACGGGCGCACCTTTTTTCACGGCATCGGCCATGGCCACAACAGGAGACAAAACCTTGTAATCGACTTCGATCTTTTCAATCGCGTCACGCGCTTGCGCCTGCGTCTCCGCAATCACAACGGCCACATGATCGCCCACATACCGCACCTTGCCTTGCGCAAGGGCTGGGTGTGCGCCCGCTTTCATCGGCGAACCGTCTTTGGAATGGATCATCCAGCCGCAGATCAGCCCGCCGATTTTATCGGCTGCGAGATCATCGCCGGTGAAAATATCAACGACGCCGGGCATGGCGCGCGCGGCATCGAGTTTAATGCTGCGAATTTCTGCATGGGCATGAGGTGAACGCAGGAACACGGCATGCGCCTGTCCATAGCGGTTCACATCATCCGTATACTGGCCCTTGCCAGTGATGAAACGGAAATCTTCTTTGCGCAAAACGCGCGCGCCAATACCGGTGCCACTCATCTGCTTCCTCCAGAGAATGACCGGTTCCGCTGAAAAATTGCGCCCGGCTCTTGCTCTTGCTTATGACAGAGAATGCGGTGCGACTTTTATTCAGCCGCTGTGCCAGCCTTGCCCATGGCTTCAGCGCCATAGTGAATGGCTTTCACAATATTATGGTAGCCCGTGCAGCGGCAGATATTGCCCTCGAGCTCTTCACGGATGGTTTTGTCGTCGAGATCAGTGCCCTTGCGGCGCACCATATCCACCGCGCTCATAATCATGCCCGGTGTGCAGAAGCCGCATTGCAAACCATGATGCTCGCGGAAAGCCGCCTGCATCGGATGCAAATCTTCGCCCTTGGCGAGGCCTTCAATTGTTGTGATCGTTGCGCCATTCACCGCTACCGCGAGAAGCGTGCAGCTCTTCATGGCTTCGCCATTCACATGCACAGTGCAGCAACCGCATTGGGTGGTGTCGCAACCCACATGTGTGCCCGTCATGCGCAATTGTTCGCGCAAAAATTCGACCAGAAGCGTGCGCGGATCAACATCGCGCGTCACAGACTTGCCATTCACCGTCAGGGTTACGCTGGCCATACGCCTCTTCCTCCAAGAAATCCGGTCTTTGCGCCGGATGAAGGCGCGCATCTCGCGCCCGGAATGACCCAAGTTGAGCCGACCACTGGCGGGCGGTCAAGCCCGCCGGCCCTCACATAAAGGCGAAGGGCCAGTGTGAAAAATACAGGCCAGCGCAGGCCTCAGCCTGCCTTCACCGCTTCGGCAAAATTGTTGAAAAACTGGTCGGCCATTTTCTTGGCCACGCCATCGATCAGTCGTGCGCCGAGCTGGGCAATTTTGCCGCCCACATTGGCTTCCACATCATAGGTCAGAATGCAGCCCTCTTGGCCTTCGGCCGGAGGCAGCAGGCGTACCGTTGCGCCGCCCTTGGCAAAGCCGGCAACGCCACCCTCGCCCTGGCCCGAAATGCGGTAGCCATTGGGCGGGTCAAGGTCCGACAATTCAACGGAGCCTTTGAAAGTGGCCGAGACCGGACCGATCTTGAGCTTCACAACGGCGGAAAAGCCGGTCTCGCCGGTCTTGTCCAACGTCTCGCATCCGGGGATGCAGGCTTTCAGCACGGCCGGGTCATTGAGCTTGGCCCAGACCGTCTCGCGGTTCGCGGGAAGTGCCACTTCCCCGGTCATCGTCATCGCCATGCTGCCATCTCCTCCAAGTTTCATCTTGGGCGCCTTGCTGGCCTTTGCCTGCTTTGCTGGCCGCCGCCGGTTGCACTCAGGCCCCCGCCGGTTTATGCGCTTTTGCCGCGCCCCGTCACCTTTGGTGTTAAAGCCCGCGTGCAACAGGAGCAAGAGAGCATGGGTCACCTCGCCACCAAAACCGGACAATTCCGCGTTGAAATCGAAGGGCCTGCCTCAGCGCCCGTCCTGATGCTCTCCAATTCGCTGGGCACGGATCTTCACATGTGGGACGCGCAAATGCCCGCGCTCACCAAGAAATTCCGCGTCGTGCGCTATGATTCCCGCGGCCACGGCGGCTCGGTCGCCAATGAGGGCCCCTATTCCATCGCCATGCTCGGCCAGGATGCGCTTGCCATTATGGATGCGCTGGACCTCTCCAGCGTCAACTGGCTCGGCCTGTCCATGGGCGGCATGGTCGGCCAGTGGCTCTTGGCGCATGCGCCCGCGCGCATCAACCGCGCAGTGCTCGCCAACACCTCTTCCTACATGCCCGATGCGCGGCCCTGGAACACGCGCATTGTGAATGTGCAAAAGAATGGCATGGCCTCGATTACGGGCGGTGTCATCGAGCGCTGGTTTACGCCTGAATTTCAAAAGCGTGACCCGAAAGCCGTGCAACGCATCGCCGACATGCTCGTTAACACGCCCGCGCAAGGCTATATCGCCGCTTGTGCTGCCGTGCGTGACATGGACCAGCGCGAGACCGTGCGCCTTGCGCAAGCCCCCGTGTTGGTGATTGCAGGCACACGCGATCCTGCGACACCGCCAAAACTCGGTATGGAACTGGCATCCCTGATCGAGGGCAGCGATTATATCGAGCTTGATGCCGCGCATTTGTCGAATGTGGAAATGCCCGATGCCTTCACCCGCGCTGTGCTGCAATTCCTGACAAAGCCTGCGAAGATCAAAAAGGCGCCAGCCAAGAAGAAAGCTGCACCGAAGAAGAAGGCTACGAAAAAAGCCGTGACTAAAAAGGCTGCCAAGAAGGCCACGAAGCAAGCCTCGAAGAAAGCCACGAAGAAAGCGAAGAAGAAAGTCGCCTCAAAAACGGTGAAGAAAGCCGTCAAGAAGGCGGCCAAAAAGACGGCCAAAAAAACCGTCAAAAAATCCGTGAAGAAAGTCACACGCCGTCCGGCGAAAAAGACAAAGAAGAGGAGTGCGCGCTAATGGATGACAAGACCCGCCTCCAGCAAGGCATCAAGGTCCGCCGCGAAGTGCTCGGCGATGCCTGGGTGGACAAGTCCAACAAGGCGCAGAGCGAATTCAATGCCGACTGGTTTGATTTCATCCAGCGCACGGCTTGGGGTGACATCTGGTCACGCCCGGGCCTTGATCGGCGCACGCGCTCTGTGGTGGTTTTGTCCTCGACCATTTCGACGCGCAATTGGGAAGAGTTCAAGCTGCATGTACGCGCTTGCTTCAACAATGGCCTGACCAAGGACGAACTGAAAGAAATCATTCTGCAATGCGCGATCTATGCCGGCGTCCCGCCAGCCAATCACGCCTTCAAACTGGCGCAGGAAGTTTTCGACGATATGGGGATTTGACGGCGCCTGAGCGCCGTCATTGCAAGCGTAGCGAAGCCATCCGGATAAGCCTCACGTGGGGCCTCTGGATTGCCACGTCAGCCTGCGGCCTCCTCGCAATGTCGGTCAGTCTGCAAGCGCCTTGCGCAAAGTCTCATTCAACCGCGACTGCCAGCCCGGACCGTCCGACTTGAATTTTTCGATGATGTCGCGATCAATCCGCAACGAGACGAGTTGCTTCGTCGGTTGTTTCTGCGGGCCCCGTTGGCCGCGAAGACGTTTCAGCTTTTCGAACAATTCCGGCGATATCATCTCTGACAACGGCTTTGCTCGCGCGAAATCTTCAGCGGTCCATTCAGGATTATCCATGACCTCTTCAAGGTCCGCTTTCGTGTAGGGAAGTTTGCGGCGTGTGGTCTTAGGCGCCATAAAGCCTCCTTTCCTTCGCATTCGCAGGGCGAAGACTGATAATCGACAGAGCCTCGTCGCCCAGCGGCGACACGACCATCGCAACCATCAACTCGTCGAAAAGCATTCCGACCAGCTGAAGCCGAGATCGACCGCTCACGCTAGAGCGAACCGGCCGCACGACGACATTGACGAAGTCAAACCCCTCTTCGAGATCGGCAAAGTCGAGCCCGTGCTTGTCGATGTTTGCGAGCCGCTTGGGCTCATCCCAAATGATCAGCATGAAATGTAGCTACAAAAAAACAAAAGTCAATGTTTTATTGTAGCTACAGATGCGGCCTGCGTCCAGTTAAACTAGCTCACCGCGCGCCAACAGCGCTGCCTTGCGGATGGCCTCGATATTGGCCGCATAAGCATTCGGCCCGCCCTTGAAGGCAGCCGAACCCGCAACGAGGAAATTCGCGCCAGCCTTGGCGCAATCACCTGCATTGTCGGCTGTCACGCCGCCATCGACTTCAATGTCGATCGGGCGGTCGCCCACCATGGCGCGGATGCGGCGCACTTTTTCGAGCACGGGGCGGATGAAACTCTGGCCACCAAAACCGGGGTTCACCGTCATGGCGAGAATGAGATCGACATTATCGAGCAAATATTCGACGAGATCTTCCGGTGTGCCGGGATTGACCGCAACGCCTGCTTTTTTGCCAAGCGCACGGATCGCCTGCAACGAGCGGTGCACATGCGGGCCTGCTTCGGCATGGACGGTGATGTAATCAGACCCCGCCTTGGCAAAAGCTTCCAGAAACGGATCGGTGGGCGCAATCATCAAATGCGTATCAAACGGCTTGTCCGTGCATTTGCGGATCGCCTTGATGACATCGGGTCCGAAGGTGATGTTGGGCACGAAATGCCCGTCCATCACATCCAGATGCACAATGTCGCCGCCCGCGCCCATAATGTCGCTGACTTCCTGGCCAAGCTTGGAAAAATCGCTGGCAAGCATGGAGGGCAGAATCTGGATGGGGCGCATGTTTTGGCTCCGAATGAACTCACCGGGGACTAACATTCTTTACCCGTGGAAGAAACCTCAGGCCGGCTGCAATCCAATGCGTTCATCGCGACGGCGCAGCAGATGGATGAGCGGCAGCGCGACCAGCACCATCCAAGCCTTGCCGATGATCTGGCCACCCAGATAATCGAGGCTGCCAAAGGCCAGCTGCAGGAAGACGATGGAATCAACCACCAACCCCGTCGCGCTAGAGGCAAAGACCGCCAGCACAAGGCCGCGACGCTGAAGCGGCGTGTAGATCGCAAAGTCAGCGAGCTCCGACAGCAAAAACGCCGCAGCCGATGCCAGCACCAGCGCGGGCGGTGCAATGGCTGCTGAAATGATCGTGCCCACAGCAATGGCGGCCAGAGCGAATTTGGCGCCCAGGCGGCGCTGCACGAGATCACGCAACACAAGGGCCAGACCGATCATCAAAACACCGGAAGGTGCCACCATGCCCGGCGCCACCGGAATGACGCAGGGGCCATCGGGCACGCAGAATGTGCCGAGATTGCCGATCATCCAATTGGCAGCCGGAATAGAGGCACCGAAGGCGATCAGACAGGCGAGGCCTTCAACGAGGCGCTGGCGTTCGAGGGTCATGGTTTAGGTCTCAACGGGATTTGGCCGCTACATGCAGGGAATGGCGACCAGATGCAAGGCTTTTCACCCGTCATTGCGAGGAGCCGCATGCGACGCGGCACACCAGAGGCACGCGTGAGGCTTCTGGCTTGCTTCGCTTTGCTCGCTATGACGGGGTTATCCCCGCCCCGCACTAGGCCCTCGCCCCCCTGCCGTGCTACGCCGACCCCGATAAGAATCCCTATCCGGAGCCCGCCGATGATCCCCCGCTATTCCCGCCCCGAAATGGTTGCCATCTGGGATCCGCAGACGCGTTTTCGCATCTGGTTCGAGATCGAGGCCCATGCTTGTGACGCGCTGGCCGAAATCGGCACCATTCCGAAAGAAAGCGCCAAGGCGATCTGGGACGGCGCCGGCCATGTCACATTTGATGTCGAGCGTATTGATGAGATCGAGCGCGTCACCAAGCATGACGTGATCGCCTTCTTGACGCATCTGGCCGAATTCATCGGCCCCGAGTCGCGCTTCGTCCACCAAGGCATGACATCGTCTGACGTGCTCGACACATGCCTTGCCGTGCAGCTCGCGCGCGCCTCCGACATTCTGCTCGCCGACATTGACGCCCTGCTCGCCGCCATCAAGCGCCGCGCGCTGGAACATAAGATGACACCCGTCATCGGCCGCTCGCATGGCATTCATGCCGAGCCCGTCACCTTCGGTTTGAAACTCGCGCAGGCCTATGCCGAATTCACCCGCTGCCGCGAACGCCTTGTGCATGCGCGCAAGGAAATCGCCACTTGCGCTATTTCAGGCGCGGTCGGAACCTTCGCCAATATCGACCCGCGCGTTGAAGAACATGTCGCCAAGAAAATGGGCCTCGCTGTCGAGCCCGTCTCGACACAGGTCATTCCGCGTGATCGCCACGCCATGTTCTTTGCGACCTTGGGCGTGATTGCCTCGTCCATCGAGCGTCTGGCCACCGAAGTGCGCCACATGCAGCGCACGGAAGTGCTAGAAGCCGAAGAGTTTTTCTCGGAAGGCCAGAAGGGCTCTTCCGCCATGCCGCACAAGCGCAATCCTGTGCTGACGGAAAACCTCACCGGCCTTGCACGTCTCGTGCGCGGCATGGCCCTGCCCGCCATGGAAAATGTCGCGCTCTGGCATGAACGCGATATTTCGCATTCCTCGGTTGAGCGCATGATCGGCCCTGATGCGACCATCACGCTCGATTTCGCATTGGCCCGCCTCACCGGCGTGATCGACAAGCTGATTGTGTACCCTGAAAACATGCAGAAGAATCTGGACCGCCTCGGCGGCCTCATCCATTCGCAGCGCGTGTTGTTGGCGCTGACCCAGAAGGGCATTTCGCGCGAAGATTCTTACAAGTTCGTGCAGCGCAACGCGATGCCAGTCTGGCGCGGCGAAGGCGATTTCCTGACACTGCTCAAGAAAGACGCGGAAGTCTCAAAAGCCCTGTCGGACAAGGAGCTCGAAGAGCTGTTTGATCTAGGCTACCACCTGAAGCATGTCGACACGATTTTCAAGCGCGTGTTCGGGGCGTAACCCCGTCATTGCGAGCGAAGCGAAGCAAACCAGAGCCTCACGTGAGGCCTCTGGATTGCTTCGCCTTCGGCTCGCAATGACGAACAAAAAAGGCGGGCATATGCCCGCCTTCTTTTTTGTTGACGCTTTGCGTCGTCACATCTCAACAAAACCCATCTTGCCGTCAGCGCCCTTTTTCCAGACATACATGACGTAATCGGCATCCGTGCGATCGCCCTTCTTGTCGAAAGACAATTTGCCGAGCACCGTCTGGAAGGTCATGCCGGAATGAATCACCTCCGCCACCTTTTTGGTGTCGAGCGTGCCTGCTTTTTCCGCTGCCAGTTTCACCACCTGCACAGCCGCATAAGAATAAAGCGTATAGCTTTCCGGATTGATCTTCTTGGCTTCGAATTTCTTCAAAACGTCTGCCGCATCGGGACGCTTCGTCGGGTCAGGCCCGAATGTCATCAGCGTGCCTTCGACCGCATCACCCGCAATGGCGGCAAGTTCTGCGGTTGCAATGCCATCACCGCCAATCATCACGGTGTTCAGGCCCTGCTCGCGCATCTGGCGAAGCAACACACCTGCTTCACCATGCAGACCACCCCAGAACAAGACTTCTGCGCGCTGCGCTTTCAGCTTCGTCACAATGGCCGAATAATCGCGCTCGCCCGGATTGATGCCTTCATAAAGCACTTCCTTGACGCCGCCCGCATTCATCGCCTTTTGCGTTTCATCCGCCAGACCCTTGCCATAAGGCGTCTTGTCGTGAACGACGGCAATGCGCTTATCCTTCAGTTTCTCGACAATATATTTTGCCGCCACTGCACCCTGCTGGTCATCACGCCCACAGGTGCGAAACACATTCCACAAACCGCGTTCCGTAAACCGCGGGTTGGTGGAGGCCGGCGTGATCTGCAAAATATTATTTTCGGAATAAACCTCTGCAGAGGTCGGGATCGACACGCCGGAATTGAAATGGCCGATGACATATTTCACGCCATCTCCCACAAATTTATTGGCTGCTGACACACCCTGTTCGGGCTTGGACGCATCATCACCAATGAAGAGCTGAATCTTCTGGCCCAGAATGCCGCCCGCGGCATTGATGTCTTCCGCCGCCTGTTCCGCGCCATTCTTCAGCATGGAGCCGAAAGCCGCGGAAGAGCCGGTCATCGGCCCACCGACGCCCATCTTCACTTGCGCCAGTGCAGAAGTGGCAAAGAGCGCGGCCGCAAAAGGTGCGGCGATAACCAGACGAGAGATGAACGGGGATTTCATGGGAGGCCCTCAGCAGAAGTGAATCTCTGCGCCAAGCTTACCCGTTTCAATCGTCCTGTCACGCCTTGGGCGCGCGGGTAAAGCCATATTGAACGACCATTTGCCGGGCGCGCGTCAGGCGGAAGGCGATCAGCGCGCACAGCAGCGTCCAGCCAAAGGCGAAGGCCGCTCCCGATATGCTCATGAGCGAGGCACCAAACAAAGCATAGGCCAGAAACTCGACCACCAGCCCGAGCAGAACCGCATAGACAATCAGCGTCACCGGCGCACGCCAGGTGCGCGCCACAGCACGCCCCGCCGCAGCTGCAGCGGCTGCCGATAAAAGGCCCAACAAGAGGATGTGTCCGAGCGCCAGACTTTCCATCAATGCGCCCCTTCCAGATAGGCGGCGCGCACTTGCGGGTTGTCGAGCAAATCTCGCCCCGTGCCGGACAAAGTGATCTGGCCATTGACCATGACATAACCGCGGTGCGCCAGCCTCAAAGCATGAAAGGCATTTTGCTCGACCAGAAAAACGGTGAGCCCGTCATTGCGGTTGAGATCGGCGATCACCTCAAAAATCTGTTTCACGACAAGGGGCGCCAGACCCAGCGAAGGTTCATCCAGCATCAACAGACGCGGGCGGCTCATCAAAGCGCGCGCAATGGCGAGCATTTGCTGCTCACCACCCGACAATGTGCCACCACGCTGGTTGATGCGTTCTTTGAGGCGCGGAAAAATTACAAACATCCGCTCGAGATCGACCTGAAAATGCGCCATGCCATTCACGGCCGCACCCATTTGCAGATTTTCCAACACAGACATGCGCGGAAAAATGCGCCGCCCTTCGGGCGATTGCGCAAGCCCCATGCGCGCAATCTCATGCGCGGGCTTGTTGGTAATATCCTGCCCATCAAAAATGATTTTGCCAGCACTGGCACGCGGACGCCCGAAGACGCTCATCATCGTGGTGGATTTGCCCGCGCCATTGGCACCAATGATGGTGACGATCTCGCCCGGCATGACATCAAGATCAATGCCCTTCAGCGCCACGATCTGACCGTAAGCGGCCTCGAGTTTCTGGATGGAAAGCAAAGGCGCGCTCATGCGAGCACCCCGGCGGCTTCGTCCGCATCTTCAACACCCAGATAGGCGGCAATCACGCGCGGATCATGACGGATCTCATCCGGTGTGCCATCAGCGATCAGTCGGCCATAATCAAGCACCACCACATGATCGGAGATTTTCATCACCACGCTCATGTCATGTTCGATCAGCAAGATCGATGTGCCCTGCTCGGCGCGGATCGACAAAAGCAAATCATTCAACTCCGCACTTTCGCGCGGATTGAGACCAGCGGCGGGCTCATCAAGACACAGCAGCACAGGATCGGTGCACATGGCACGCGCAATCTCGAGACGGCGCTGCGCGCCATAGGGCAGCGCACCAGCCGGATCATCGGCGCGATCGGTGAGACCGATTTTGTCGAGCCAGAAACGTGCCTTGTCGATCGCGCGCTGCTCAGCCGCATGAAAACGGGGCCAACCGATCAGACCCAAGAGCGACAGGCCGGACGCCCGCATCAAAACATTATGCTGCGCCACAACCAGATTTTCGAGCACAGTCATGCCGGAGAAGAGGCGGATATTCTGGAACGTGCGCGCCACATGCGCATCGCGCGTGATTTCAAAATCCGGCATGCGCTCCAGAAGATAAAGACCATCTTTGTGGCGTGAGCCGCTGCGCGTCAACGCATCCACATCTTGAACAGGCGCGACACCTTCGCGCGCGAGCGCCAGCCGCCCCTGCAGGGGCTTGTAGAAACCCGTGATGCAATTGAAGAGCGTGGTTTTGCCCGCCCCATTGGGGCCGATCAAGGCGGTAATGTCGCCGCGCCCAACCGTGAAAGACACATCATTCACAGCGGTGAGCCCACCAAAACGCATGGTGAGATGTTCGATGGTGAGCAAAGGTGCATCGAGCCAGCGGCGTGTCATCAGCCGTGTCCCTCCTGCACCAGCGCGCCCGACACATTTTTCTTCTGCGCCAAAAAGACAGAGGGTTCGCGCGACGATATGAGACCGCGCGGACGCCAGATCATCATCACCACCATGGCAAGACCAAAGAGCAGCATGCGATAGAGCGAGGGATCAAAAGACGAGCCGAAGATTTCTTTCAGAAACGTCAGCTCGCGCAACACTTCTGTGCCACCCACCATGACAACAGCCGCCAGCGCGACGCCCAATTGCGAGCCCATGCCGCCCAGCACGACAATGGCCAGAATGGTCGCCGATTCCATGAAGGTGAAACTGTCGGGATTCACAAAGCCCTGACGCACAGCAAAGAAAGAACCTGCAAAGCCCGCAAACATTGCGCCCAGTGCAAAGGCAGTGAGCTTGGTATTGACCGTATTGATGCCCAGCGACCGGCAGGCAATTTCATCTTCGCGCAAAGCCTCCCAGGCGCGCCCCACAGGCAGGCGGCGCAAGCGCAGCGTCACCACATGGGTGATGAGCGCCAGCACCAAGATCAGATAGAAGAGAAAAATCGTGCGGTGGATGGCTTGGAACTCAAGACCGAAGGTGGCGGCAAATCCGTTTTCGCTCGCCGTGAAAGGCAGACCAAAAAAGGTCACGCGCGGGATCGACATGATGCCCGCCTTGCCATTGGAAAAATCTGTCCAATTGGTCAGAACGGCACTGACGATTTCACCAAAGGCCAAAGTGACAATGGCGAGATAATCGCCCCGCAAACGCAAAACCGGAAAGCCCAGCATAGCGCCCCAGCTCGCCGCCATCAATCCGGCGAGCGGCAGGCAGAGCCAGAAAGACAGACCAAATTGTGTGGAGAGCAACGCGTAAGTGTAAGCACCCACGGCATAGAATGCGACATAGCCCAAATCGAGAAGGCCCGCGAGCCCGACCACAATGTTCAAGCCCCAGCCCAGCATGACGTAAATGAGAATTTGCACGCCGTAATTATTGATCCATTTCAGCGAGCCTTGCGGCCCCAACCAAAACAGCATGACGAGTGGAAACAGAAACAGCGCCATCACGCTGACAGACGGCAGCAGGCGTGTGAGAGCTGGCGACACGAGCGGGGCACGCGCAACCCGATGAGTTGGCGCAGACGCCAAGATCAAAACGAGAAAGCGCCCGACACATACAAGTGCAGCCGAAATCGCCATCCAGGACCAGCGTTGCTCGAGCACAAGACGGTTCGACTGATCCAGCTCCGTGCCCAGTGTCAGAATGGGAAAGGCCAGACCTGCAGCCACCAATCCGGCAAAAGCAGCCTCGCGCAAGGCGCGCGTGATGGGCATTGCGGGGCTCATCAGACTTTCTCGACCTCGGGTCGGCCCAACAGGCCAGAGGGCATGAAGATCAGCGTGACGATGAGAATGGAGAAAGCCGCAACATCCTTATAGTCGGATGAAAAATAGGCCGACCAGAAGGTCTCGATCAGCCCGATCAGCAAGCCTCCAATGACAGCGCCCGGCAGCGAGCCAATGCCACCAAGCACCGCGGCGGTAAAAGCTTTCACACCGGGCGTAAAACCATCAGAAAAATTCACCACGCCATAATACATCATGTAGAGCGTGCCAGCGACAGCAGCCAACGCCGCGCCAATGATGAAAGTCAGCGAGATTGTGCGATCCACATCAACGCCAAGCAGTGCCGCCATGGTGCGGTCTTGCTCGCAGGCGCGTTGCGCGCGACCCAGTGCTGTCTTCTGCACCAGAAACCAGAAGGCCAGCAGCAAAATGCCGGTGACCGAGACAATGAGAATTTGCTTGTAGGAGAGCGTCACATCAAAGGCGCCTCCGCTCGTCACCTGAATGACGTCCGTAAACATGGGCGGCACCGGCTTGTTGCGCGGGCCCTGCACCACTTGCACGAAATTGGCGAGAAAGATCGACATGCCAATGGCCGAGATCAGCGGCGCCAAGCGAAAAGATCCGCGCAAGGGCCGATAGGCGACGCGCTCAATGGCCCAGTTCCAGAGCGCGGTGAGCGCCATGGCGCAGATCAGCACAATCAGAAACACTAGCCCCAGTGAGGTCAGGCCCAAGAGCTGCGTGAGCGCGAGAAAAACAATCAGCGCAATAAAAGCCGACAGCATGAACACATCACCATGGGCAAAATTGACCATGCCGATAATGCCGAAAACCATGGTGTAGCCGATGGCAATGAGCCCATAGATGGACCCCAAGGTCACACCATTGATCAGCTGCTGCAGGAAATTTTCCATAGGCTCCCCAAAGGGCCGGATTCGGGCTTGGGCTGTAGGTTATCAAGGGCTTCTGCACGGAGCAAACCGTCTCCCGCCCTCCCCGTCATTGCGAGGAGGCGAAGCCGACGCGGCAATCCAGAGGCCTCACGTGAGGCCTTATGGATTGCTTCGCTGCGCTCGCAATGACGGGGACTAGGAGAACCCCCTTGCGGCAGCCCCACGAATCTATAGCCTGACCTCATTTCAGGTATGGATTTTTCATGATGACTTTTCAGACGCGGGGGCTCGCATGAGCCGCCAATTCATTGCCGAATATTTGGCCGAGCTCCATCGGCTTCTCCGTGTCTCAGGCACCCATCGCGAAACCACCATTCGAGAGGCCTTCAAAGACCTCCTGAAGCGCTATGCACGCCAGCGCGACCTCTTGCCATGGGAGCATTCTCATGGCGAGTGAAAGAAAAACTGAAATACTTGTAAGAGACAAACTGCGCGCCTTAGGGTTTTACAAACCCGAGAATGGAGTCACCGTGGAAGAGCAAAAATCCGAGGTGGCGAAAATTAAGGGCTTGCTTGCAAAGGCTAGCAAAAACACGAAAGGCAATGCAGGCTATCCTGAATTTATAATTTCAAACAAAAAAGACCCCGCATTTCTCATTGTTTTTGAATGCAAACCAGACACAAAGAAACACGAAAGCAAAAAACGCGACAAGCCCGTTGAGTTTGCTGTTGACGGCGCGATACATTACGCTCTGCATCTTTCAAAGCATTTCACTGTCGTTGCTGTCGCGGTCAGTGGTGCAACAAAAAGTGGGCTAAAGATATCGCATTTCTTGATACCTGCCGGGACGGAGGAAGTTAAAGAACTTAAAAATGAAGCGGGCTCGACGTTAGATGAATTAATTCCCTTTGATGACTATTACCGCTTGGCGAGTTTCGATCCCGATGTCGCTAAAAAGCGACACTCAGATCTATTACATTTCTCACGAGAACTTCACGAGCTAATCTGGACGAAAGCCAAGATCTCAGAAGAAGACAAACCGTTACTTGTGAGCGGCACCCTTATCGCTTTGATGAATGCCACCTTTATAAAGACCTTTTCGAACTTACCCGCCGACGAAGTTCAAGACGCCTGGCTCGGCACCATAAAAAAAGAACTCAGTAAGGCAGAAATCCCGCAGGCGAAAAAAGATACGATGCTTCAGCCCTACTCGACGATTGCTGTGCATCCAAACCTTGGGAAACCCGATTCTCGAACGGCAAAAGAGTACCCGGACGGGGTGTTCAAAGAAATTATATCTCGCATTGCGGAAAATGTGTGGCCCTACATAAACGTTTATCATGATTTTGATGTTGTAGGCCAGTTTTATGGTGAATTCCTAAAATACACAGCCGGAGACAAGAAGTCTCTAGGAATCGTTCTGACCCCTCGGCACATAGCTGAACTTTTTTCCCTAGTCCTTAATGTTGGCCCAGAATCAAAGGTCCTTGACATATGCGCTGGTACCGGAGGTTTCTTGATTTCAGCAATGCAACATATGCTGAGAAAATCTGTTACAGAGCATCAGCGAAGTGAAATAAAAAAGAAAAAGCTAATCGGCATCGAAAATAACCCGAAGATGTTCGCTCTTGCTGCAAGTAATATGATTTTAAGAGGGGATGGAAAAGCAAATCTGCATCAAGCAAGCTGCTTCGACGAGGCTGTTATAAAAGCAATAAAAAAGCAAAAACCTAATGTTGGAATGCTGAATCCACCGTACGCGCAATCAAAAAGCGATGCCGAATTACACGAGCTTTATTTCGTGAAACAGATGCTGAGCTGCTTAGAAACCGGCTCGATTGCAGCCGCAATTGTTCCTATGTCTTGCGCGATCGCTCCCAATCCAGTCAAAGAAGAGCTCCTAAAACACCATACCTTGGACGCCGTAATGTCCATGCCCCAGGATCTGTTTTATCCCGTTGGAATTGTGACCTGCATAATGGTTTGGATTGCAGGAAAACCACATTTAAAGACCGAAAGAAAGACATGGTTCGGATATTGGCGCGAAGATGGTTTCGTAAAAACAAAGCATCGAGGGCGCATTGATTTGCATAATAAGTGGCCAATAATAAGAGACCGCTGGATCGAAATGTATCGAAACAGGGAGATCCATCCCGGTGAGAGCGCGGCCTACACTGTGGGACCAAAAGATGAATGGTGCGCAGAGGCTTACATAGAAACAAACTATTCCGGCCTAACCAAAGAGCTATTTGAAGCGGACATAAAAAGGTTCATGCTTTTCAATTTGATGCTAGATATCGTGGGCTCTTCTACAGAAGAGGAAGAGACTGATGAAAATCAGTGATATCTTTGAAATAAGAAACGGTATTGCGAGCACAGGCCTCACTGTTTATCCAAGCAGCCGCCCTGATTGTGTGCCTTACTTGAGGCCGGCGAATAGGCAGCATCGGACGATAGCGGGGTGGGTGCCAAGATCAGAAGTGGGCCAAAAAAATATTTATCCCCGGGAGACGCTCTTTATCTCTACAGATGGCGAAGGGAGTCATTCTTATTCTTATGTGTCGCAATTTGAGTTTGCACCAAATAGTAACGTTGCCGTTTTGATTCCGAACATCGAGCTCAATTTAAAACAAAAGATCTTTATTGCACGATGCATCACGCTAAATCGCTTCAGATTTTCTTACGGGAGAAAACCAAAAGGCGATCGATTAAAGAGCATATTATTGCCAGACTTTTTTCCTGATTGGCTCGATAAAGTCCAAGTTGATGACCTTTGGCAATCATTAGAAAAGTTAGAGTCTTGGAGCGAGGTTTGCGCTGATGAAAATCACGAGAAGACTCTTCAATCCGTTCCATTAAGTGAAATTTTTTGTGTTAATTACGGGAACTCATTAGAGCTAAATCGTTTAAAGAAGATACCGCACAGCGAGGGCGGAATTCCTTTTGTTTCGCGGACAAGTGGAAACAATGGAGTATCGGCTTACGTTGAGCCTCTCGACAATATATCACCCATCCCTAAGGGCGTACTGAGCTGCGCACTCGGAGGAAATGTTTTATCGACATTCCTGCAAATGGAGCCTTTTTATTCTGGACGAGATCTCGCATTCTTGACGCCGAAATCTGACCTCACAACTGAAGAGCTCCTTTTTTACTGCACAGCCATCCAGCAAAACAAACATCGGTTCAGCTATGGTCGGCAAGCAAATAGGACGCTAAAGGAACTCCCAATTCCGAGCCGCGAAAGCATCCCAAATTGGGTGCATGGCTCTCTTTCGCGGGTGGCAAAACGAATTAAACCCGACCACTAACTTGCAACCTACAGACCTGATCGGCCGGGTGACACGGGTCAGTGTCGAGACGGTCGAGATCACGCAAGCCATGCGGGATGCCAAGAGGTAGGGCCGCAATTGCGAGCGTGAGCCGAAGCAACCCAGAGCCTCACGTGGGGCCTCTGGATTGCCGCGTCGGCCTTCGGCCTCCTCGCAATGACGGCGCGAGGATGGATCGCCTCTCTCCTTCGTCATTGCGAGGAGCGAAGCGACGCGGCAATCCAGAAGGCCGCACTCGCCATGACGGTGCGCGGTTGAGGGCTTTGCACCACTCCCCCAAACCGTCTAAACAACCCCCATGGCCACAGACGTCACGCTTCCTGCCGCTGCCTTTGCCGGGGTGCTCTCCTTCTTGAGCCCCTGCGTGCTGCCGCTTGTGCCGCCCTATCTCACCTATATTGCGGGCACCACCATTGAAGAGCTGTCCGAAGAAGGCGTCACAGGTGCACGGCGCGATGTGGCGCTCTCGGCCATTCTCTTTGTCGCGGGCTTCTCCACCGTCTTTGTGGCGCTGGGTGCCACAGCTTCGCTGTTTGGCCAGATCATCCGCGCCTATCTTGATGTGCTCACATGGGTGGCGGGTGCAGGCATTATCATCATGGGCCTGCATTTCATGGGCGCATTCCGGCTTGGCTTTCTGTATCGCGAAAAGCGCATGCAGGTTGAAAAGCCGGTCGGTATTTTCGGCGCCTATCTCATTGGGCTCGCTTTCGCCTTTGGCTGGACGCCCTGCATCGGCCCTATTCTCGCGGCCATTCTCGCTGTTGCTGGTTCCGAAGACACGGTGTCGCGCGGCATGGTTTTGCTGGGCGCTTATTCTGCAGGGCTCGGCGTGCCTTTTCTCATCGCCGCTTTGGCGATTGAGCCTTTCATGGCCTTCATCGCGCGCTTCAAGCGCCATTTCGGCACGGTGGAAAAAATTGTTGGCGGTTTGCTGGTTCTCACCGGCATTGGTTTTCTCACCGGCGCCATGCAGAGCATGAGTTTCTGGCTCATTGAAATGTTTCCAGCACTTGCCAAACTTGGATAGTTCTCGTCATGCGTACGTCTGATGCCGACATTCTCATTGTGCCGGGGCTGAACAATTCAGGCTCCGACCATTGGCAGACGCGCTGGCAGCAAAAGCTCTCCACCGCCAAACGTGTGGAACAGAATGATTGGGATCAGCCCGATCATGCAGCCTGGACGCATGCCATTGTCGAGCACGTCAATGCCGCGCAAAAGCCCGTCATTCTCATTGCCCATTCTTTGGGTGTAGCGGCCACCGCCCATGCTGCCGCGCAATTTGAGCCCAGCAAAGTGAAAGGCGCTTTTCTGGTGGCGCCGCCATCCGAAGAATGGTTGCGCGGGCACCCGCTGAATTTCGGTGCGTTTGAAACGCATCCGCGAGGCCCCCTGCCCTTCCCTTCATTGCTGGTAGGCAGCCGCAATGATCCGCATGCCTCTTACGCAGCCGTCGAAGATCTCGCCTTTGCCTGGGGCTCGGCAATGCTGGACGCAGGCGAGGCCGGACATATCAATGCCGATTCCGGACACGGCCCTTGGCCCGAAGGCTTGATGAGTCTCGCGCATTTTCTGTCGCGTTTGTAATGTTCAAAACAAAAAAAAGGCGGGCCTGAGCCCGCCTTTTTCTTCTCAATAATAATAGGGACGCGGACGGTAATAGGGGCGCGGGGCATAATAAGGGCTCGGCGTGACATAGACCGGACGCGGGCGCTCATAGACCACCACTTCGCGCACCGGCGGAGGTGAATCCATTTCCACAATATTGCCGCGTGCCTTCATGCATTGCGCATAGGCCATATCGTAACGGTCTTGCACGGCGCCACCAGCCCTGCCGGCATTGCTGGCACCCACGAGCGAGCCCGCGAGCAGACCCGTGCCGGCGCCAATGGCAGCACCGCGGCCCATATTGGCCGAGGCCGAACCGATGGCTGCACCAGCCAAAGCGCCGAGCGCTGTGCCGACTGCCGCGCTCTGCACGGTAGATGTATTGGCCGTTTCACCCGGCGAGCGATAGCCCACTTGGCGCTGCGCGGCCGCCTGGCAATAATCATCATCGCGCTGGAATGCTTCGTAGGATTTGCCCTTGGCAGGCATCACACCCACTGTTGGCGAAGCCGGGCCTGTGGAGGCGCAACCGCCCAAAGCCAGAGCCAAAGCACTGACGGCCATGAGCGAGGTCGAGAATTTCATCATGGGTTTACCCCTCAAACAGAATCGGATGGCAAAATTACATACGGCCATGGTGGCAATAAGATGACCTAACCCATCAAATCAAGCTTTAGCGGCGCGGTGCCACAGCCTGCACCTTGCCCCCGTCCGTCACTTCATCGGGCAGATTGAGCAGAATGGGCTCACCCGCCTTCAGCCCCTCGGCCACGGTCACGCGCGCACCATCCGTGCCGCCAACCACCACGGTGCGCAATTGCACGGTCGATTTTTCCTTGTCGAAGACGGGCACAAGCGTGCGGCCATTGCGCACGATCAGCGCTGGCGCCGGAATTTGAATAGAAGGCGCCAATGGCACATCCAGTGTCAGATTGACGAAGGAGCCCGGCACAAAAAACTCATCCGGATTATCCAGATGCACTTCAATCAGCATGGTGCGTGATTTCGGATCAAGTTCACCCGTCATGCGGGTGATCTCGCCCAACTTGCGCCGTTCCGGTCGGCTCGCATCCACCACTTCAGCCTTGTGACCAACCTTGATGAAGGGCACATCCGGCTGCTGCAAAAACGCATAAATGCGCACGCGCGTATTATCTGAAATCGTCAGCAGGGGCTGCGCGCTCACTGCATTGGTCTGCGCATTGGTAACAAGCGCACCCGGATCAACAAAACGCGCGGTGACGCGTCCCTCAAGCGGCGAGCGGATCGTCTGATAAGCGCGGGTTGCGGCCAAGCCTGCAACATTGTTCTCCGCCACCATAAAGTCAGTCTCAGCCTGCAGCATCGCAACCTGCGTTGTGGAGCCACGATCAAATAGACCACGCAGACGCTCCAGATTGCGCTTCTTCTGTACGAGATCATTGGATGCGGCAGCAAATTGCTGTTCTAGCTCGGGGCTATCAAGCTCAGCGAGAATTTGGCCCGCCGTCACCTTGTCGCCCTTGTCGACATTGATCGTCTTCAGATAGGCCGAGATTTTCGCATAAAGCGTCACGGTCGCGGCCGAGCGCACATCGCCCAGCAATTTGATCGTGCGGGATTTGGGGCCAGCGGTCGCTTCAACCATTTCAACACGCGGACCCAGTTCCGCAACTTTCGCCTGCGCAGAGCGCATCGTGTCAACGCGCTCACTCTCGCCGGCATAATGGCGCCAGACAAAGATGACTGCCGCAAGCAGGAAGACGCCGCCGGCGATCCGCGCGATTTGCGATTTGTTCTGCGGGATCTCAACCATCAACAACCCCTTCGGCCATCATTTCTTCATTGAATTTTTGATCGAGCTTATGCAGCTGCGGTGTTTCTTTGCGCAGC
The DNA here is from genome assembly GCA_947452455.1 of Beijerinckiaceae bacterium. Taxonomy (GTDB): domain Bacteria; phylum Pseudomonadota; class Alphaproteobacteria; order Rhizobiales; family Beijerinckiaceae; genus Terripilifer. The sequence goes on along the minus strand of CANGBX010000005.1, from coordinate 194,204 downwards.
AGCGTGTAGAAAATCGGCACGAGGAAGAGCGTGGCGAATGTGGCCACCGACAGGCCACCAATCACCGCGCGCCCCAGCGGCGCATTCTGTTCACCCGCTTCACCAAGACCAAGAGCCATCGGAATCATGCCGATGATCATGGCCAGCGCCGTCATCATGATCGGGCGCAGACGTGTCGAGGCTGATTCAATCACCGCCTGAAACGGCGTGAGGGATGGATTGCGTCCGCGCAGATCATTGGCGAAGGACACGACCAGAATCGAGTTCGACACGCAAATGCCCACCGTCATGATCGAGCCCATCAACGAGACGACATTGATCGTCGTGCCTGTCGCCGCCAGCATCCAGATAATGCCGATCAAAGCGCCGGGCACCGCCATCATGATGATGAACGGATCAACCCATGACTGGAACAATACAACCAGCACGGCATAGACGAGGAAGATCGCGAGGATCAGACCGAAGGCGAGCATTTTGAAGCTCTTCTCCATCACCTCATTCTGACCACGCAATGTGATCTTGGTTTGCGCCGGCAAATCTTTCTGCACGTCCGCAATGGCTTTTTTGATTTCAGCCGCAGTGGAACCCAGATCACGACCTTCGACATTGGCCGCCACGTCAATCACACGCTGGATCGTGTAATGATTGATCGCATTCATCGCCGAGCCCGGCGTGACGGAGGCAAAGTCACCCAGACGCGTGACGGGTGACGATGGCAAAGTCGTTGGCGTTGTTGCAGCAGGTGTGGGGGTCAGCGACGTCGGGGCGGGCTGTGCGGGGAAAGACAGAATATCCTGCACCGTTTCCAACCGCTCGATCGGCGTATTCACCACCACGGAATAATTCACGCCGTTTTGCGGATTGAGGAAATAAGTCGGGCTGATCGACGACGAGCCCGACAATGAGGCCAGCATATTATTGGCAACATCACGCTGTGACACACCAAGCCGCACGGCGCGCTGACGATCCACTTCGATTTGCAGCGAGGGGAAGTTCAGCACCTGTGTGATATGGGGATCAACCACACCGGGGATCAGTTTCAACTTTTGCAAGAGCTGCTGGCCCACAGCATAAGAGCGCTCGAAATTCTGATCCTGAATCTGAATGTCGATGGGCGCTGACAGGCCGAAGTTCAAAACCTGACTGACGATATCGGCGGTCTGGAAGTAGAAGATGATACCGGGATATTCAGCCGTGAGATTCTCGCGAATGACTTGCTTCCATTCATCGGTCGGGCGATGCGGGCTTTTCAGCGAGATCAGCAATTCAGCATCCGCGCCGCTCGTATTGTCGGACGGAACGAAAGCGAGATTGAGACCACCCGGCACGCCGATCATGGCGCTGATCGTGCGCAATTCTGTTTGCGGGATGATCTTGCGCAGAGATTGTTCGACATCCGAGACAATCGTTTCAGTCGATTCCAATCGATTGCCGGCCGGTGCACGCACATGCAGTTTCAAAATGCCCACGTCAGCGGTCGGATAAAAATCCGTGCCGACATTGGGTGCGAGCGCAAAGGTGATGGCCAGCAATCCGCCAAACCCGAAGAGCACCGTGCGCCGCATACCCAGCACACCTGTGAGCGCTTTGACAAAGCCATCGCGGAATTTGTCAAACTTCCGATCAAAGGCTTCCGCCATGCGCGCGCCCAAAGTTTTGGGGCCCGAATGGCCGTGATCTTCGCCCGACAGCAATTGCCGCGCGAGTGCGGGCACCACGGTGAAAGAAAGCACGAAGGACGCCAGCATCGACAAGACGACGGTGATGGCGAGCGGAATGAAGAGGAAACGTGCGGCCCCTTCCAGCAACAGCACCGGAATGAAGACGATACAAATGCAAAGGGTCGCCACGGTGAGCGGCTGCACCACTTCGCCCGAGCCTTCCATAATGGCAACGGTCAACGGTTTTCCGAGCGATTGGTTACGATGGATGTTCTCCATCACCACGGTCGCATTATCAACCAGCATGCCGATGGCCAGCGCCATGCCGCCCAGTGTCATCAAATTGATCGTCTGACCTGTCAGATAAAGACCCGCGAGACCTGCAAAGATCGACAGCGGAATAGAAGCTGCCACAACCAGCGTGTTACGCCAGCTGCCCAGGAAGATCAGGATCATCACCGAAACAAGCACGGAAGACATGATCGCTTCTTCAACGACATTCTTCACCGCTGCGCGCACGAAGACCGATTGGTCAAAGGCCATATCGAGTTTCAAGCCCGATGGCGCAGTCTCCTGAATATCGGGCAGCATATTGCGCACAGCATCGACGACTTGCAGTGTCGAAGCGTGGGTATGTTTCAAAATCGGAATGAAGGCCGCACGCTGTCCGTCGATACGCACAATGTTGGATTGCTGCGAGAACGAATCCTTCACATTGGCAATATCGGCCAGCGTGACCATCACGCCATCGCGCACGCCCACGGGAATATTGTTGAATTGATCAACCAGACGCGGGCTTGAATTGAGCTGGATGGCATATTCTTTCGCACCCAGTCGCGCGACACCGGCGGGCACAATCACATTGCTCGTGCCAAGAGCGTTCACGACATCCATCTGCGACAGGCCTTTGGCCCCCGCCTTATCGGGATCGACTTCGACAATGATCTGACGGTTCTTGCCACCGAAGGCGGCGGGAATGGACAGGCCCGGAATCGTAAACAGGCGCACACGCAGGAAGTTATTGGCGTAATCCGAAATCTGCTGTTCGGGCACGCTGGTCGAATTCAGCGTCACCTGCACAACGGGCACGTTGGATGCATTGAACTGGATAATATTGGGCGGCTGCATGCCGGGGGGTGCGATACGCAGCACCGCATTGCTCTGCGCCGAAATCTGCGCAATGGCGCCGCCAATATCCGTGCCGGGCTGGAAGTAGATTTTCAAAATCCCCTGCCCAGGGATGGACAGAGATTCAATGTGATCGACACCGTTGACCGTGGTCGAATAAGCGCGCTCTGAGACGAGCACAACGCGCCGCTCCATATCTTCGGCCGACAGACCGTTATAGGACCAAGCGACATAGACGACGGGAATATCGATCGCGGGGAAAATATCGACGATCATGCGCGAGAGCGAAATGAAACCCGTCAACATGATCAGGACGGCGGTTACCGCCATCGTATAGGGCCGCCGCAGGGCGAGCCGGACCAGCGCCAGCAATGCAGATTCCTCCCGCTCTCATTTTTGTGATCAAAGCTAGAGGTTTGCGGAGGGAAAGCAAGAGTTAGAGGCGCTTACCCCGCGCATCGCGCCAGAAAACATACAGAGACAAGCCCAAGATGAGCATGGAGCCCATCAGCCCGCCCTGATAGCCAAGACCCAGATTGTCCGACAGGACGCCGGTAAAGAACGGCCCCAGGATCAGCGCGAAATCTTGGGACGTGCGCAACAGACCCATGTAAATGCCGCGCTGGTTTTCGGGCGCCACATCGGCGACATAGGCAATCAAAGTCGGCGTGGCGATGCCAGAGCCCGCGCCAAACATGATGGCGGTAAGCCAGAGAAAAATCGGATGATGGCCGAAGGCCAACATGGCGCAAGCGGCAAAGGTCGCAAGCCCCGCCGCAATGATTGCACCCACACGACCAAATTCACGCGACAGCGCCGCATTAAACGGCAGCACCGCGAGATTGGCGCAAGCGCCTGCTGTCAGAAGTAAGCCAATCGCAGCCATATCCCAATTGAACTGGCTTTGCGCAATCAGCGGCATGACAATCCAGTTGGAGGCTGTGCGCGCATAGAAAATTGCAAAATACATCAAGCCCACGCCAGCACTCGCCATAGCAATGGCGCGCAAGGAGCCGAGCTTTTCGGCTTTCGCTTTGTGCTTCTTTTCAGCCGGCCAGGGAATGACCGCAAAAGCAATCACACCGGCCAGCGCAATCATGCCATTGACGAAATATGGCGCGGAATAGCCAAAGCCCGCCGCCACCATGCCGCCAATGGCGGGGCCGAGCGCCGTGCCTGTCATATTGGCCGCTTGATAGAAGGATGCATCGCGCAGCCGCTGGCCGGGCGTGCCCAGATCAGCCACCGCCGCGAGCGCCGCCGTCATGAAAGACGCCGAGGCCATGCCGAGCAGCAGAATGCCGACGAAAAAGGCTTCCAGCGAGCGGGTGAAGGTGACACCGAACGAGGCAATGGTCAGAAGCACGCAGCCAAGCTGCATGAGTCGGCGCCGGCCAAAGCGCTCGGAGGCAATGCCGGAGGGCATATTGGCCATGAGGCGCGCGCCCCCATAGCAGGAGACGAGCAGGCCGATCATCGTCGTCCCCGCGCCCAGCTCCTGCCCATAAAGGGCAATCACCGACCAGATCATGCCATTGCCGATCTGCTTCAGGAAAACGAGAAACATCAGCACCGCGAGCGGCCCATTGGGCAGATCGGGGATCCAGCGGGAGAGAATGGTGCGCGCTGAGCTCAAGGGTTAGGGATGCTTCCTCCGGCGGCCGAGGCCGGGACTCACGGTTTTTTCAAGTCTTCTAGCAAGGCAAAAGCCTCGGCAACACCCCAAAAGGGCTTGGTTGGCTCTTGCATTGTTGACCCCTGCACCGCAGAAAGGGCCCATCTCAAGGAGGAAACCCCATGAAAAGGACGTTTGGCGCCGCCGCGCTTTCCCTGACCCTTGCCAGCATATTTGCTGCCGCGCCTGCTAAGGCCGCCGACGAGGATTTCTTCAAGGGCAAGACGATCACCATTTACATCGGCTTCTCGCCGGGCGGCACCTATGACCTGTTCGGCCGCATGGTCGGCCGCTTCATGAGCAAGCACATCCCGGGCAATCCGACCGTGGTGGCATCCAACATGCCGGGGGCTGGCTCCTTCACCGCCTCCAACTGGCTCTATCGCATCGCGCCCAAAGATGGCACGGCGCTGGGCACGGTCTCGCAGACACTCGCCATTGACGAAGCTCTCAAGGCCAAGGGCGTGCAATTCAAAGCTGCCGAGTTCACCTGGATCGGCCGCGTGACGTCGAACATTGAAGTGCAGGTCATCTCCACCCGCACACCGGCCTATACTTTGGCTGGCGCCAAGACAGTTGTGGTGCCAACAGCCTCCACGGGTCCGGGCTCGCCCTCTGACACTTACCCCAAGCTGATGAATGAGGTGGCTGGCACCAAGTTCAAGATCATCCGTGGCTTCCCCGGCTCGACCGATGGTCTGCTGGCGGTGGAGCGTGGCGAAACAGAAGCCTCGCTGACATCGTGGAACACGATGAAGTCCACGCGCATGAACTGGCTCACGGAAAAGAAAGCCGTTCTCTTCGTGCAATATGCTGCGCAGCGTTCGCCTGAACTGAAAGACGTGCCGACATTGATCGAGCTCGCCACCAATGAAGATGACCGCAAGCTTCTGGCATTTGCTGTGTCGAGCGCGGAAATCGGCCGCTCGATCTTGGCGCCTCCGGGCCTGCGGGCTGATCGCACGGCAATCCTGCGCAAGGCTTTTGATGCGACGATGAAAGATGCCGATTTGCTGGCCGAAATCCAGAAGTCCAATCTCGATTTCGAGCCACTCGATGGGGCTTCGCTGGCCAAGATTGTGGCAGCTGCCGCCAATGCAGACGAAAAAGTCGTCGCGCGCATGCAGAAGATCACTGAGGAATAAGCCAACTCGCTTTCTCTCACTATGCTTTACCGCTAAGGTGCCGCCTCCCGACGGAGGCGGCATTTGCTTTTTAACTCCTACGAATTCCTGTTTATTTTTCTGCCCCTGACTCTTTTGGGTTATGTCACCATTGGACGCTTGGGGATGCGGGCGGCGGCTTTTCTAGCCCTCGCCTCGCTGGCTTTCTACGCATGGTGGCGCGTTGAATTCCTGCCCATCCTCGCCCTCTCCATTCTCTTCAATTATTTCGCAGGCATGCTGATTGATCATTGGCGCGCGATGAGCTTGGGGCGCATGACTCTGATCGGCGCAATTACTGCCAATCTCGGCGCTTTGGCTTTTTACAAATATGCTGGCTTTCTCGCCGCCTCAGCCAATACGCTGGGCGCGCAACTGCCATTGCTCGATATTTTGCTGCCGATAGGCATCTCTTTCTTTACGTTCACGCAGATTGCATTCCTCGTCGATGTCTGGCGCGGCAAAGCGCAAGAACGGCACTTCATCAATTACATTCTTTTTGTCTCTTATTTTCCGCATTTGATCGCGGGGCCTATGCTTCACCACGCGCAGATCATGCCGCAATTTTCAAATCCGGATGCCTGTCGATTGAAATCGTCGAACCTAGCTCTCGGCTTGGTGATATTTATTATCGGCCTCGTGAAGAAGGTTCTAATTGCCGATCCTCTCTCCCTATATGCCAGCGGCATTTTCAATCGCTTAGGCACGGGCGCAGAACCCGACATGATCACAGCTTGGTGCGGGGCGCTCGCCTTCACCCTGCAAATCTATTTCGATTTTTCTGGCTATTCCGACATGGCCATAGGTGCCTCGAAGATGTTTGGCATCGACCTGCCGATCAATTTCAATTCGCCCTACAAGGCAACGAACATCATCGACTTCTGGCGACGTTGGCACATGTCCTTGTCACAATTTTTGCGCGACTATCTCTACATTCCGTTGGGCGGCAATCAAAAAGGCCCCGCGCGGCGATACATCAATCTCATAATCACCATGCTGCTCGGCGGGCTATGGCACGGCGCCAATTGGACCTTCGTGATTTGGGGTGGATTGCACGGAGCATATCTCGTCATCAATCATCTTTGTCGTAACTTCCTGCCCGCGCCCCCAAAAGCCTTTGCTTGGGCATTAACAATGCTTGCTGTGGTGATCGCATGGGTCTTTTTCCGCGCCAGTAATTTTGATCAGGCCATGATGGTGCTCCGTGGCATGGCGGGCTTGAACGGGCTTGGCTCAACAATTCTCCAAATCGGCGGGCAAAAAATTGGCGCCCTCGGCAATACGCTGCTAATCCTTCTCATCGCAGGCGCGCTCTGCGCTTTGCCTAATAGCCAATCTCTTGCGCGCCAGTTTGAAATTTTACTGCATACACGCGATGATGCAGCGCAGGTCTTTGGTATCAAGCTGACACCGCGCGCGCTTGCAAGAAGCCTTGCCGTGAGCGCTATCATCGCCGCTGCTTTTTTCTTCACCTGCGTCGGTTTCATCGGTGAAAAATCCGAATTTCTCTATTTTCAATTCTGAGCCATGCGCGCGATCTCAACCTCCACCACACCGCATGCACGCAGCTGGCTTGCCATCTTTGCAGGAAGCTTTAGCCTCATTCTTCTGATCCTCGCCGGGCTCATCTTCGCGATTCGTGATCAACTGCCGCCCCCAAAATTTTCTAGCAATCTCTCGCTGAATGAAAAAATTCGCTGGGCACGTCCGCATCTGCAGAGGGGAGCTTGTGAGGGGCTTGTGCTTGGCTCCTCTATAGCGCTCAATAATGTTGATGCGCAGGGCCTGTCGACAATGACGCAAAACAACGTTGTCAATCTCGGCATCTGGGGCCTTGAAATTCAAGGGAGCAACGCACTGCTCGGAAATATCTTGAGTATATGCAAACCCAAATTAATTCTCTTGCCAATCTATTACGGAGACTTTGCCGGTTCGGCAGATGGTGCAGGAGCCGAGATGCAAAGCATCGATGCTTATCTGCGCGACAAGATCGGGCATGACCTTCTGCATTACGCACGCCATGGTGACCTCTTCGGCCTGTGGCGCAACTATCGGTCACTCAAGCGCAACCGCGCTTTGGGCGGCACGTCTTATCAAAATCTCGCCTATGACAGGGGCGGTAGTGCACTTTTGAATTGTGAAGGCTTTGCGCGCGATCCCCAACGCTGGGATGGCTATCGTAGGCGCAACGCCGTATTTGACCGTAAAACCCAGAACGATTTTGAGATCATGCTGGAGAGACTGCAGAAGCTTGGGATCAAAACCATTATTGCTGAAACGCCGATGCGCGGCGTAGCGCGAGATTTCTTAGCGGAGCCGCTCAACAATTGGCGCCAAACAATTGCAAAAACGGCAGCAGAAAGAGGTGCCCTCTTCTTGCCGCCGCCATCAGATTTTGGTGACGCCTTCTTTGCCGATTACACCCATCTCAATGCTTGCGGTGCGCAGGCTTGGACGCGTCTCATCGCACAACAGGCCAAGCTTATTCCTTAAATTGCACCTGATAGGTCTTTTCCAGAAACTGGCGCACCCACGCTTTGGCTTCTGGCGCGATGGTTGTGCCCGCTTTGTAGAGGCGCTCAGCCTCTGCATCCGTCACCTGCTCATATTCGCCGATGACTTCATCGCGCTTGGCGAGATAGTCGGGATCCTTCAACAGATCACGCACGGCCGCGCGATAGGTTTCGACAATATTGTCGGGCGTTGTCTTGGGCAGAACGATCAGCTTTTGTGCCGGGAAGCCCGACACGAGAAAGGCCATGAACGCATCCCATTCGATGCCGGACGGCTTCTTGCCGTGGACGATCTCATAGGCTTCGCCGATATGGGGCAGGTCGGGGAAATTGGGATCACGCGCGAGCTGACCATTCTTGTCGAGCACACCCCATGAGAAGAGCGGCGTCGCGCGGCCTTCTGTGACCAGACCCTGCGAGCGGCGCAGATAGGCGGTGGTTGTTTGCGAGTCGATGGTGAATTCACCACGTTCGAAACCCAACAGACCTTCGGCTCGTCCCACCACACCAAAGATGTGATTGACGTTCAGATCCATCAAACGGAAGCCGAGCAGCGAGACGAGCTCAAGCGCGGTTGGGCCGGGGCTTGCGAAGAACAATTCTTTGCCGCGCAGCTTGTCGATATCTTTGATCGATTTGGCGCCGAACTGGGACGAAACGTAAGCAGCACCACCTGTCGGGGCCGCCAGCACCACGCGCCAATCCTGATAATCATATTTCACGCGCGGATCGCCGAGCAGATAGGGAAACTGCGTCGAGGCCGAGCTCATCAACAAAGTGAGCCCGTCATTCTTGGCTGTCACTTGAAAGAAATTCGCGCCTGCCGTCGAGCCACCACCCGGCATATTTTTCACAACCACGGTCGGCTTGCCCGGCAAATGGCGGGCAAGAAGCGGCTGGTTGAAGCGCGCCCAAAGATCAACGCCACCCCCCGTCGGGAATGGCACCAGCATGGTGATGGTCTTGCCAGAAAAATCGACGTTCTGCGCGGCTGCGGGCAGAGCTGTCGCCAGCGCCACACAGGCGGCCAAGGTCAAGCGGGTGAAGTGAGCAATCATGATTCTCTTCTCGTTGGGAAAGGCGGTCTTGCGAGCAAACTAGGCAAGCACGAGAGAAAACGAAAGTTTTAAGAATAGAAGGATGGATGAAACCCCTTCACCTCACGGGGGCGTGAACAAAAACTCACACGCTCGTGTCCCTTTTCTTCAACAACGGCACGCTCCTTGCTCTCCTTCTTTGTGAAAGCGTCGTGGACCCACAACAAGGCTCAAGCCTGACCGCGCGCTTTGAAAGCACCGAGGGAGAACAAGCGTGAACACCGCCGACCATCAAGAGGGAAGCACCTGTCGTATCTGTACCTTTCAGAACGAGCCGCAGCCCGAGGCTCTTGCCATGAAATGTGAATGCTGTGGCGTGCTGATGGGCGTGGAAGACCAGCGCCCGGCCGACATAGCTCTCTGGCGAGCCAAATTCATTTCCAAAGGCGGCCGCTGGCAGAACAAAGCCCCCGCCCCGCAGGAAACACCCGCCAGCAAATAGGCAAATGCCTGCCGGGAAATCAGCCCTTGTGATGAAAGCTCAAGCAATCTTTCGCAGCGCAAAGGCAATTGCGCCTCTCAGGAGGCAGGGCTAGGCTCTCCCCATAAGCCGGAAAACAATTCCGGCACTCTGGGAGGGGATGCACATGATACGCAAGCTTGCGTTGGCGGTTGCATGCGCGGGGGCTCTTGGCAGCAATGCCGCTACGGCCGCTGATTTCTATGCGGGCAAGACGATCACCTTCATCATCGGCACGGGGCCCGGCGGGGGCTATGATATTTACGGCCGCGTCGTCGCCAAACATCTGGGCAAATATATACCCGGCCAGCCGCATGTGATCGTGCAGAATATGGAAGGCGCCAGCACGGTGCGCGCGGCGGGCTTCATTTATAAAATCGCGCCCAAAGACGGCACATCCATTGCCGCCATTTCACCCGGCGCTGTTGTGGGCCCCCTGCTCGAAGGCAAGCTGAACGGGCTCTACGATCCGACCAAGTTTCAATATCTGGCGACTGCCAATAATTCGACGCGCGTCTGCGCGGTCTTCCACACATCGAAGATCAAGACATTCAAAGATGCCTATACGCAGGAAGCGATTATCTCGGCTTCTGCCGAAGGCGGCTCGACGCGCGATTATGCCTATCTGCATAAAAAGACATCGCATGTGAATTTCCGCATCATCTCGGGCTATCACGGCACACCCTCCGCCATGCTCGCGATGGAGCGCGGCGAGACAGATGGGCTGTGCGGTATCGATTGGTCGAGCTTGCGTTCGCAAAAAGCCGATTGGGTGCGCGATGGAAAATTGCGCGTGCTGGTGCAGGCCGGCCTAGAGCCTTCCGATGAGCTCACAAAAATGGGCGTGCCGATGATCTGGGATTTTTTCCAGAATGACACAGATCGCCAAGTCGCCGAACTCGTGATTGCCCAGCAATTGTTTGGGCGCCCCTATATTGCACCACCCGAAACGCCAGCTGATCGCGTTGCTATTTTGCGCAAAGCTTTTGATCTGGCGATGAAGGACCCCGACCTACTGTCTGATGCCGAGAAAGCCCGCATCGATATTCTGCCCGCAGGCGGCGAGCGGGTGCAGGAAGGTGTGGCCAAAATCTATGCCACGCCCAAAGAGATTGTCGAAAAGGCGCGCGAAGCCATTCGCGAGTAAGCCCGCCGCTTCACAAGACGACGAGCCTCGCATAGGCTTGATCAATATAAGAGCCGCAACAAACAGGCTCGCAAGGGAGGACTAGCAGATGACGTCCAAGACGAAGATTTCCAAGACGAAGATTTCGCGCCGCCAGTTTTGCGCCACCGCCGCAGGCGTCACCGCCGCCGCCATTGTGCCGCGCTCGTCACTTGCCGATTCCAATTTTTACAAAGGCAAAACAGTGCAGCTTGTCGTGCCTTTCTCGCCCGGAGGCATTTTCGACATTGCCGGACGCATTGTGGCCCGCCATCTCACCAATCATATTGAAGGCAACCCGAGTGTTGTGGTGCAAAACCAGCCGGGTGCAGGTGGCCTGTCTGCTGCCAATCGCCTCGCCAATTCAACGCCGCGTGACGGGCTCACCATTGCCACCGTCAGCCGCTCCATTCCGCAGCTCTATTATTGCGGCGATGCCAATGTGCAATTCGACCCGATGAAACTGACATGGCTCGGCTCGCTGTCGTCTTATGCCGATGATGCCTATCTGCTCGTCGTCATGGCCTCGAGCCCCTTCAAGACGATTGAGGATGCGCGCAAAACGAAGGTCAATCTGGCAGGCGTGGGTGTCGGCTCGACCAACACGACCTTTGCACTGATTGCCAAAGAATTGCTCGGCGTGAATACGGATGTCGTGCGCGGCTTCCCGGGCGCCAATGATATTTGGCTCGCGATGGAGCGCGGTGAAATCGATGGTCAGGTGATCGACATTTCGGCGATCATGGCGTCACGCCCGCAATTGTGGAACGAGAAAAAGCTGCGCGTGCTGGTGCAATTTGCGCGCAACACACGCATGTCGACCCTGCCGGATGTGCCAACAGGGCGCGAGCTGGTGAAAGATCCGAAAGATCGCGCCTATCTCGAATTTGCCGAAAACCCTTTCTTCATGGCCCTGCCCTTCGCAGCCCCGCCAGAAATTCCGGCAGATCGCGCCGAGATTTTGGAAAAGGCATTCATGAAAATGGCGATGACGCCCGCCTTCCGTGCGGAGATGCAACAAGCGGGCATGAACACCAGTCCTGTGGACGGCAAATTTGTAAAAAAGGTCATCGAAGAAGCAGCCGCCACCCCAAAAGATGTGCGCGAGCGTTTGGGCAAGTTGATTATCGCGAAATAAGCGCAACGCATTGCAGGACCAGAATGATGAAAAACATGCTCCGCTCTGCTGCGCTGACTTGTGCGGCCATCATCAGCTCTTTGAGCGTCGCGCAAGCGCAGAGCAATCCGCGCTATGTGGCCTTTCAACCCTCAGCCACCAAAGGCGCGCTCTATACGCCTGACAGTGGGACGAAATCGCATATTGCTTTTCTGACCATCCATCGCACGTCGAATTTCATGAATATGATTGGTACGCGTGAGTTGGCCGCACGCGGCTTTACGGTGCTCGGTATGAATCCGCGTTCCGACAATAATGAAGCCATCGTCAATTTTGAAAATGTGGCGCTGGATATCAAACAGGGCATTGAATATCTGCGCAAACAGCCGGGCATTACCAAAGTCATTCTGATCGGTTTTTCCGGCGGTGGCCCAGCCACGACCTTCTATCAAGCGACGGCGGAAAAAGGCACGGCCTATTGCCGCGGATCCAACAAGCTGACGCAATGCCCAGAGAGCCTAGCCAATCTGCCGAAGGCTGACGGCATGCTGCTGCTGGATGCACACCCCGGCAATACGGTGAATGCACTGCGCAGCCTCAACCCATCAGTGATGGATGAGGCTGATCCCAGAAAAATTGATGCAGCGCTTGATCCCTTCGATCCGAAGAACGGCTTTAATCCCGATGGGCTGTCGACTTACACACCCGAATTTCTTGAACGCTATTTCAAGGCGCAAGCGGCACGTATGAATCGCCTGATCGACAAAGCCTTGGCGATGCGCGCTGATGTGGCAGCGGGGAAAACACCGACGACTGATGACATGCCCTTTATCGTCTATCGCAATCGCGCGCGATTGATGGATATTTCCATGAGCGTCCATCCCGGCACGGTGAAACCGCACAAATTGCTCAAGGATGATGGTACGATCTCAACTGAATTGGTGCGCTCGGTACGCGTGGCCACGCAAAGTGCCAAGCTCGACCGGACACTCGAAAATGGCACGATGTTTTTGACGCTGACATCATTCCTCAGCGCCAATGCCATTCGCGCCAAGGATTCCATGGTCGATATTGATTGGTGCTCGAGCAACAATTCCACACCCTGCGCTTTGCGTGAAATCAGCGTTCCTTTGCTCGTCACAGCTATGGGCGCACATTACTTCATTGCCGACAATGAAATTCATTATGATGCCGCGGCCAGCAAGGACAAGGATTACATTGTGATCGAAGGTGCGGTGCATGGGCAAACGCCCTGTGAGCCTTGCTCGAAAGTCACCGGCAAATCTTACGCATATGCCACAAAGAATCTCTATGATTATGTGGCGAAATGGGCTTCAGCAGGCCGCTTCAATTGAGAGCAAGATCATGAAATTAAAATATGTTCTTTTTGCCTTTGCATCATTGCTCGTCTCAGAGCCCTCTTTCGCACAAGATGCGAAAGCATCTTTGCCTGCGCGTATCGAGCTCATTCCTTTTGAATCGCTCACGCTGCCAGACAGCGCCTTTCTGAAAGGTGACAAGTCGGCGGCCAAGCCCGCTTTGCTTGCCGCTGAATTGCATATCGCACAAGGCCCCGGCAAGCGCCCGCTTGTTGTTCTGCTGCATGGTTCTGGCGCGCTCAATGGCGGGCATGAACTCTGGGCACGCGAATTTGCAGAAATGGGTGTCTCGACATTGCTCGTCGATGCCTTCACCGGACGCGGCATTGTGGCGACAAGCGACAATCAGGGGCTGCTTGGTCGCCTCAACATGATCCTCGACACCTATCGTGCGCTGGGGAAAATCAAAGATCATCCCCGCGTTGATACATCACGCGTTGCGCTCATCGGCTTTTCACGCGGTGGGCAGGCCACACTTTATGCGAGCTTGGAGCGCTTCCACAAAATTTGGAATGACAGCGGTGTCGATTTTGCCGCCTACTTCCCCTTCTATGCCGATTGCATGACGACTTTTGTCGACGACACGAAGGTGAAGCCTGTCACGATCCGCCTGCATCACGGCGATATTGACGATTATAATCCAGCGCCTCAATGCAAAGCCTATGTCGAACGCTTGAAAGCAGCCGGTGCGAATGTCGATATGACGACATATAAGGATGCAGCCCATTCCTTTGATGGGCCACTGGGGCAGCCAACTCCGACCGCCTCGCCACGCTCCATGACCGTGCGCAATTGCGTGCTGAAGGAAGAGCCGCTGGGCCAGATCACAAACAGCAAGACCGGACAGGCCTTCACCTATGAAGACCCTTGCGTCGTGCGTGGGCCGCATGCGGGCTATAATGCGGAAGCCGCAAAGGCGGCGCGCGCCAGCGTGCGCGAGACCTTGAAGGCGGTTTTTAAGCTCTGAGCCCTTTTGTCATGGCGAGGAGGCCGAAGTCCGCGCGTGAGGCCTCTGGGTTGCTTCGCTTTGCTCGCAATGACGGCCTTGTTTCGCCCGTCATTGCGAGGAGCCGAAGGCGACGAAGCAATCCAGACGCGCCGGTGATCCTTCTGCAAACCCCGCGCGTATTCGCCCCATGCGCCAGTCAGTCAAATTCCTGCACACGCTCTCCTCCTGCGGCCTGATCGGTGCGCTGGTGGCCTATCTGTTGGTGCTGTGGAAGGCGCCGCAGGAGAGCGTCGCGCAATATGCCGATATGCGCGAGATCATCAGCCTCATTGCCCGCTACATTCTCGTGCCCTCGCTCGGCCTCTCACTGGTCAGCGGCCTGCTCTCGATGATGGTGCATAAGCCCTATCAGGAAAGACGCTGGGCTTGGGCGAAAGCCTTCTTGGGTCTGGCCATGTTTGAATCCACACTCGCCATCACGCAGGCCAAAGCCATTGATGCAGCCGAGCTCGCCGCGCAAATCGCCAAGAATGAGAATGTCGCCGCAGCCCAACACTTGCTGACCGAGGCGCTGCATTCGGAATGGAATGTGCTGTGGGCCATTCTCGCCATTTCAGCAGCGCAAACCGCGCTTGGCATCTGGCGACCCAAACTCGAATGGCCCAAGAGCGCATAAAAAAGGCGGCCCCGAAAGGCCGCCCTTCTTCATGCAAACAACATCAAACGTTCAGCGCTTGATGCCGTAGAGCGTGTCGTAAATGTTGCAAGCAATACCGGTGGCTTCATAGCCATCCTGACCATTGGCCTGCGCAATGCCAAACATCTGCTGGGCGAGACCCACGAAAGGCATCGGCACTTCCATTTCGCGCGCCATGTCGAGACCAAAGCCGACATCCTTCGGCATCCACGACTTGCGCGGCTTGAACTTGCGGCTGACCACAACTTCCATGATGCGCTGGGTTGCCACAGAGTCCTGCTGCGAATTTTTCAAAATGGCCTGAAACGCGGATTCTTCCAGACCGCCCTTTTTGAGCAGCCAGCAAATTTCGACAATGCTCATGTGCTGAACAGCCGCCAGCATGGCCATAGCATTTTTAACGAGCTTGGCCGTGCCCAGTTCACCGACATGCAACACTGACTTGCCCATCGCCTTGAAAATCGGCTGATGCGCATCAAAGACTTCTTTCGAACCCGACAGCCAGAGCGCGAGCTGACCGGCAGCTGCGACTTCCTCAACGCCACCGGCGGAAGCATCAACAACCGTCCAGCCCTTCTTCACCAAATCGCCGCTGACGCTGACAATGGTTTCTTTGTCGATGGAGCTGAAATCGATCCAGAGCTTGGCGCCGCTGGTGGCTTCCACCAAGCCGCCCTTGCCAAGGCCCACAGCTTCAACCGCCGCATTATGCGGGAGCATGGACAAAACAATCTCGCAGGATTCGGCAATGGCCTTGGGCGAATCTTTATACACAGCGCCCTGTGCCTCAAGCGGCGCGCATTGGGCGCGGTTGAGATCGGTGATGACGAGCTTGTAACCCGCCTTGATCAGATTGGCCGCCATGCCGACACCCATGCCGCCGGTGCCGATGAAACCCAAAGTCGTCATGCTCTATCTCCCGTGATTCTTGTTCTTGCGGGCCCGCAGGCCCGGCTGAGACCAGTATAAACGAAATGTCCGGCTGGCAAAAATCGTGACGAGGCGGCGCCCATGGCCACATTTCCATGGGCCAGACCCGATTTTTTGATTGTCCGCGCACTGATCGGCGACCATCATGGCGCAAAGGTCCAAGGACAAAATAAAAAAATATGGGAGGGGCTTCATGAACAAGATCGGTCTGACACTGGGCGCGCTCACTCTCCTGCTGCAGAGCGCGCAGGCGCAAGCCCCCAGAGACGAGAGCTTTTACAAAGGCAAGACCATCTCGATCATCGTCGGCTTCACGCCCGGTGGCAGCTATGATGCTTATTCGCGCATGCTGGCCCGCCACATGCCGCAATATATTCCAGGCTCCCCAACAATCATCGTGCAAAATATGCCCGGTGGCGGCACGCTGACCGCTGTGCGCTATCTCGATGGCAACACGCCCAAAGACGGCACGATGCTCGCGGCTTTCACAACGGGGCTCATCACCGCATCCATCGCTGATCCGGAAACGGTGAAATATAATTTTTCGGACCTCGGCTGGGTCGGCTCGATCACGCGCGATTTCAGCGCATGCTATGCGTGGCATGCGACAGGCATCAAATCCATCGCTGATGCGAGAGCGCATAAGGAATATATTATCGGCGATTCAGCGCGCGGATCATCTGCCTCGATCAATGCCACCATTCTTTCGCAATTGCTTGGCGTGAAAGTGCGCACCATATTGGGCTATACGGGATCAGCTGAAAGCCGCATTGCAATTGAGCGCGGCGAACTCGAAGGCCATTGCGGCGCTTGGGTCAGTATTCCGCAAGATTGGCGCGCCAAGAAACAGATCGTGCCCTTCGTGCGTTTCTCGCGCGTTGCTTTGCCCGACATGCCGGCCAGTGCGGTCTTTGCAGGTGATCTTGTTTCAAGCGAAGAGGATCGCAAGCTCATCGACTTCCTTCTCGCGCCCGCTGAAGTCGGGCGCCCCTATGTCGTCTCGAAACTCGTTCCTGCAGAACGGCTGGCCATTCTGCGCCAGGCCTTTGCAAAGACGATGGAGAACAAGGAATTTTTGGGCGAAGCGGATCGTCAAGGGTTGCCAGTCAGCGCCATTCTGGGCGAAGAGGCACAAAAAATGGTGGCTGATATTTATCAGGCACCGCCTGCTCTTGTGCAGCGCGGTCGCGCCGTTTTGAAATGACAATGGAACAATAACGAGGAAAAAGTCGTAATTGCGCGGCCTGTCAGACCAAGCTAGGCTTCTCTCCAAGCCGGATCAAAATCGGCATATTGGGGAGGAGACATGGCCATGTTGCGCCCACTCTTTGCTTTTATTGCGCTTGCAACGCTAAGCGCTTCGGCGCTGGCCCAAGACAAACCGCTGGCCCAAGAAAAGCCTGCTGATCCCGGCCGCGATCTTGTCATGCAGAAATGCGCGCAATGCCATACCGATTCCATCTGGCGTGACCAGCGCCAAAACGCAAACGCATGGGAAGCCACGGCCTATCGCATGATGGCGCGCGGCGGCATCTGGACCACCGATGAGGTCAAAACCATGGCCGCGTTTTTAGGTCGTGAATTCGGACCTGATGTTCCCCGCGCCAAACCACAACAACGCTGAGAGGAGACGACGCCATGAAAGATCTCGTCTATAAATATCTCTCTGAAGGAATTTCGCGCCGCGGCTTTCTCGATAATATGACAAAAGCCGGCATCACCGTCGCAGCTGCCGAAAATGTCTTGGATGCGATTTCCTCTTCCGCACATGCTCAGGAAGCTGCCGCTCCCGCCACCCAGCAAAACAATCCGGTGAAACAATTCCAAGGCACAGGTGGTGCCTGTTTTGCCGAACAGCTGATCGCCTGCGGCGTAAAATATGTGTTCGGCAATTCGGCGAGTGAGGACGCGCAATTCTATGAGGCGCTGGTCGATCGCCCTCAACTACAATATATCATCTCGACGCATGAAGGCCCGGGCGCGGCCATGGCTGCGGGCTACATCAAAGCCTCGCAACAGCCTGCCATTGTCATGCAAGCGGGTGCTGTCGGCCTCATGAACGCTATGGGCCAGATATATAATGCGCATAAGGAACAAACGCCTCTTGTCGTTTATTCCTATCGCACGGATCAATCGCGCCGCGCAGGCCGCGACGGGTTTGAAGAAATCGCCAATCAGGAACAAGTGGTGCAGCCGATCACGAAATATTCGTGGATGGCGCGTGGCCCTTCGATGATTCCTGAAACCGTGCGCCATGCATTCAAGACAGCCTGGACACCCCCGCACGGCCCCGCCTATCTGACATGGCATTCAGATTATACGGATGAGCGCGCTCGCACGGAAATCATCCAGCAAAGCCATTATGACACGCGCATGCGTGTGCGCCCCAACCCCGATGAAGTTATGCGCGCAGCCAAAATGCTGGTTGAAGCGAAAATGCCGATCATGGTTGTAGGCGATGAAGTCACCAAGGCCAAGGCGGCGGCCAAAGCCATCAAGCTCGCTGAATTGCTTGGCATGCCGGTGACGCAGATGCGCCAGCTCTGGGCGAATTTTCCCGAAGCGCATCCGCTCTTTGTCGCCAATGCACCCGCTGGCACTCTGGCCTCGATCACCTGGCCAAAAAATTATGATGTTGTCATCAATGTCGGCAACAAGATGCAACACAACGGCGTCAACCCGATTGTCGCGCGTGGCGTAAAGTTCATCGACATGCGCATCGACTATAACAACATGGGCAAGGTCATGACGACCGATGTGCCACTCGTTTGCGATGTAGGCTTGGGGCTGGATGATCTCTATGCCGCTGTCGAACAACTCATGACAGCAAAACTGCGTGAAGAGGCCGCGACACGTGCGAGCGAAGTGCGCAAATTTACCGAGCGGGCACGCGCTTTGCGCATGGGCTTCGTCAATTCACCCGAATGGAACAATGCGCCCCTCATTGCGGATCGCGTGACTTGGGAAGTGGCGCAATTTGCCGATCCGGATGCGATCATCATTCATGAGGCCGGAGCGAATGTCATGCATTCCTTCGATTTCAACCCGATCGGGGGGCGCGAATTGTTCTTCTACTACGGCGGGCACCTGGGCTCCGGCGTGGGGACAGCTGCAGGCGTGAAACTGGCGCGCCCCAACCAGCAGGTCATCTGCATGGTGGGCGACGGCTCGTTCCTGTTTGGCCCCCATGCTTTGTGGAACATGGCACGGCTCGAACTGCCTGTGATCACGGTTGTCTACAACAACCATGGTTACGGCGGCCCACATTCGCGCACCATTGCCAATGTGCCGTCGGGCCGCATGGTCGAGACAGGGCAGATGGTGAATGGTTATCTGGGAAAACCCGATATGAACATGGCGCAGATTGCCAATGGTTTCGGTGTTGCAGCCGAAGTCGTGCACAATCCCGCGCAGATGAAAGAAGCTTTGGCGCGGGCGCGCAAAGCGACCATTGAGGGCAAGCCATATCTGCTCGATGTACAAGTCGGGCGGCGCGGTGTGAACCAAGTGGCCGAGCCATGGATTCCCGCGATCAGTGGCGCGCAAATGCGCACGAAGAAAGTCTGACGATGAATAAAAGATTGATTGGCGCCGGTCTGATGATCGGCGCCATTTTTGCGACGCTTCCCGCATCTGCCGATGACGCGCAAGAGGGCTATCTGATCTACAATGACATGTGTGCAACTTGCCATGGCAAGGACATGTTGAATCCCGGTCTGGCATTTGATCTGCGCAAATTTCCGCAAGACGACAAAGCGCGGTTTGTGACCTCTGTCAACAAAGGCAAAGGCACCGGCATGCCGCCATGGGAAGGCAAACTCTCGGCGGAAGAAATCGATCTTCTCTGGGCCTATGTGAAAAGCGGCGGCTGACGATCACGCCTTCTTCAAAAACTCGGTGCGCAGGACAAGGCCTTTCACCTTCTCCGCATTGCATTCGATCTCTGCCGGATCTCCCGTGAGGCGGATGTTTTTGACCAGCGTGCCGCGTTTCAGCGTGACACTCGTGCCCTTGACCTTGAGATCCTTGATGAGCGTGACGCTATCGCCCTCGTTCAAAATCGTCCCGTTGCTGTCGCGCACTGTTTCTTCGCTCATCGCCGTGACCTTTTTAAAATAGAGTGAAAAAAAGGGCGACCCGAGAGCCGCCCTTTCCAATCTGTCGCTTGAGACAACTCAGCGCGAATAGAATTCGATGACGAGGTTGGGTTCCATGACGACCGGATAGGGCACATCCGCAGGGAGCGGGATGCGGGTCATCTTGGCTGTCATCTTGGAATGATCGGCTTCGTAATAGTCCGGCACGTCACGCTCAGCGAGTGCAACCGATTCCAGAACGATGACGAGCTGCTTGGACGCGTCCTTCACTTCGATCAGATCGCCAACGCGCACCTGATAAGATGAAATGTTGACGCGGCGGCCGTTCACCTTGACGTGGCCATGGTTCACGAACTGACGCGCAGCAAACGGCGTCGGCGCGAATTTGGCGCGGTAGACGACGGCATCGAGACGGCGCTCGAGCAGACCGATGAGGTTGTCGCCGGCATCGCCCTTCATGCGAACCGCTTCCTGATAGTAGCGGCGGAACTGCTTTTCGGAGATGTTGGCGTAATAGCCCTTGAGCTTCTGCTTGGCGCGCAGCTGCGTGCCGAAGTCAGACATTTTGCCCTTGCGGCGCTGACCATGCTGGCCCGGACCGTATTCACGACGGTTCACAGGGCTCTTCGGACGGCCCCAGATGTTCTGGCCCATACGGCGGTCAATTTTATACTTGGATTCTGCGCGCTTCGTCATCGCGGTTCCCCTTGGTTCTCGTGAAACGGCCAAAAGGAAACGGCGGACGCGCGCGAGGGGCCCATCGGGCCTTGCGCCATCCGATCCGCGCCCCTCCAGCCGTGCGCCGGACTTCCGGCGGCTGAGGAACGCGCCCTCCTCTGCCCCGAGGGGCCGACAGGTCTCTCTACCCAAGCTATGGGAGAGGCCACGGGTGCGTTAAAAATCAAACGCCCCGAAGGGCGCTGACGGGGCGGTTTCTAGGGGGTGAGGCCTTCCGAGTCAATCAGGCCCCCCAATTCGATCAGGCCGCAATGACCACGCAGACCTGATGGGCGGTCGGCACGAAGCCTTCATAGCGATAGGTCAGGCCTGTGCGCGCGATGAATTCGCGGAAAGCCTTGAACTCATGCTGCCTCCAGCCGGGGTAATTCCAATATTCATCGAACAGGACAATCGTGCCCGGCACGATGCGCCCCTCCAGCGCTCGAAAGATGTAATCGGCCGAGGAATAAAGGTCGCTATCGACATGCAAAAAGGCCACCGGACCCGGGTTTTGGGCCAAAAAGCCGGTCAAAGTGTCCGAAAACCAGCCTTTGATGAGGCTGACATGGTCTGGGACCTTGGGCAGTTCTTGCGCGAAAAAACCCTTGCGGAGATAGCCGAACCAATCCTCCGGCAGACCCTCGAAGGAGTCGAAACCATAGATCGGCCCAGTCCGCTCAGCCGCGATCTGGCGGATGGATTCACCCCCCGCCACGCCGAATTCCAGCACCATCCCCTCTTTGGGAGCCAGCGACAGGGAGTGGCTCAGCAGGGCCGCGCGGTCATCAAATTGCAAGGTGGTCAGGAGGTGACGCTCAAAATAGCCCGCGCTCTGGACCGCGGCGCGCCATTTGGCGACTTCATAGACATTATAGCTGTCATTGGCCTTGAGCAGCAGCGGGTGGGCGGCTGGCGGTGACGCCCATTTGCGCAGCAGGTTCAACAAAGGAGACAGCATTTAGGATCCTCAACTTCTGGACCCCGTGACCTGGCCCACACCTGCGCTTGACACAAAACGGCGAGGCTGTAACCCCAAAGACCGATGAGCGACCTATCCCGCACCCCAAAACCGCGCCGGTTTGATTTCGCCGGGTTCGAGACCCGTGACGAAGCGGGTGAGGTCGATCTTCTATACGCGTTTGAAGGCGGTCCGGATTTTCGCGAGACCATCGCCTTCAACGCACCCCTGCCCGCCATTGGCTCTGCCTTGCGCTCCGGTTTCGAAGCCGCACTAGAAGCGCTGAGCCTTGTGGCTGGTGTTTCCTATTACAAAGCCTTCCTGCCGCCTGCCATTGGCTACCGTAGCATCCATCCGGATGCGGACCAGCGCAGCTTCTTTGAAAATCTCTATGTCGATGGCTTGGGCGAATTTGGCGTGCGCAACAATGTGGCGATCGCAGGCCATGTGAATTTCAATGTGGCGGGTGCAAGCGTAGCAAAGCCGCAAGCCGCGCATGCGCCACTCGCGCGCCGCTCGGCAGTGCTGATTGGCGGTGGCAAGGATTCGCTCGTCTCGCTCGAAATCTTGAAAGCCGCCCGCGAACCGATGGCGCTGTTTGCGGTCAACCCGAAAAAACCGATCCTTGATTGCGCCACCGCCTCCGGCCTGCCCTTCATTCGTGTTGAACGACATCTGGATGAAAAGCTCTTCGCCCTGAATGAACAAGGCGCGCTGAATGGCCATGTGCCGATCACCGCGATTGTTTCTTTCATCGCGCTCGCCTCTGCCTTTGTGCATGGCTTTGATGCCGTGATCTTGTCGAATGAACGCTCAGCCGACCAAGGCAATCTGTCGCGCGATGGGCGCATGATCAATCACCAGTTTTCCAAAACAAGCGGCATGGAAGTCGCGCTGTCGGATTATGTCGCGCGCTATATCGACACCAAGCTGTCTTATTTCTCGCTGCTGCGCCCGCTGTCGGAAGCCCATATTGCGAGCTTGATGGCGCGCACGAGCCTCTATGACGGCGCCTTCACCAGCTGCAACCGCGCTTTTCAATTACGCCCGAAAGAAGAGCCCAAACGCTGGTGCCGCGATTGCCCCAAATGCCGCTTCACCTTTTTGATGCTCGCCAACCACATGCCGCGCGCGCGGTTGGAATCCATTTTTGGAGGCAATCTGCTCGAAGATGAAAGCCAGCTCGCGGGCTATGAAGAATTGATGGGCCTGTCTGGTCACAAGCCATGGGAATGTGTGGGCGAACTCGCGGAATCGGGCGCGGCTTTGCTGATGCTGGCTGAACAACCGGACTGGAAAGACGCCAAACTCGTCCGCCAGCTTGCCGTGCGTTTGCTAGCACTTATGCCCGAGCCCAAAAAGATCTGGGCCGAGTTGATGACGCCCTCGCCGCATCACTATCTCCCCAAACGCTATGAGGAGATGCTGCATGGCTTCCTCTGAAGCAGCAATCTGGGGATATGGACGCGAAGGACAAGCCGCATTAGCGCATCTCAAAGAGACGCGAGATGATCTGACGCTCGTCATTTTGAATGATACGCCGATCACAGATGCGCCTGCCGGCGCGCATGTTCTGGTCGGTGATTCTGCAAAGGACGCGCTCATCAGCGGGCGTTTTGCGCTGGTCGTGAAAAGCCCCGGCATTTCACTCTATCGACCTGAAATCGCGCAAGCGAAAGCCAAGGGCACGCGCTTCACATCGGGCACGAACCTCTGGTTTGAAGCGCATCCGCAAGCGCGCACCATTGCGGTGACCGGCACCAAGGGCAAAAGCACCGTCTCGCGGCTCATCCACCATCTGCTCGTCAAAGGTGGTTTTGACGCCAAGCTGCTGGGCAATGTCGGCGTGGCGGCGCTGAGCGAAAAGCCTGCACGTGATTGGACCGTGTTTGAACTCTCCTCCTATCAGCTCGCTGATTTTGATTTCAGCGCTGACATCGGCGTGCTCACCAATCTCTATCCCGAACATGCGCCTTGGCATGGCGGGGTGGAAACCTATTATCGCGACAAGCTGAATATTTTTCGTGATCCTAAAACACGCGCCATTGCCAATCACGCACATGCGGATGTTTTTGCGCGCGTGAAAGATCGTACGAATGTCATCTGGTTCAATGAGGAGAACGGCTTTCACGAGAAGGGTGGCAAGCTCTTTTTTGGCACGCGCGAAGTGCCTGTCACAGATTTTGCGCTGCGCGGCGCGCATAATATCGCCAATCTTGCTGCCGCTTGCACCGCGGCCGAACAGGCTGGTGTGACGGGCTTGCGCGAGCGCGTGGATATGACGGGTTTTGAACAGCTCGCCCATCGCCTCGAGGAATTTGTCGCGCATGGCATCACCTGTGTGGATGATTCCATCTCGACCGTGCCGCAGGCGACACTCGCAGCACTCGCCGCTTATGCAGAGCGCGAGACTGTGCTGATTGCAGGCGGGTCTGATCGCGGACAAGACTATGATGAACTCGCCGACGCGCTGATGCGCGCGAAGATTGCCGCACTTGTGCTGCTGCCTGTGACGGGTGCCCGTCTGCGCGCGGCACTTGAAAAGCGTGGGGCGGCTTTTCCGATGGTCGATGCTGCGAAACTGGCCGAGGCTGTTGCGCAGGCTTTTGCGCATGTGCCCGAAGATGGCGTCGTGCTGCTCTCACCGGCTGCGCCGAGCTTTGAAGAGTTTCGCAATTTCGAAGAACGTGGCGAAGCGTTTAAAGCGACATCTCTCAGCTCGTCATTGCGAGCGTAGCGAAGCAATCCAGAGGCCTCACGTGGGGCTTCTGGTTTGCTTCGCCTTCGGCTCGCAATGACGGCTAATCAGTAGATGAAGGCTTCGTCCCCTTCGGCGTTTGCTTGGGGCCCAATCTCTTGCGCGTTTGCACCTTCGTGCGCGGGCCTTCAACGAGGCGAACGACAACACCCCACAAAGTCCGCACATCTTGCTGCGTCATTTGCATGCGGTGGAACATGTTGCGCAGATTGATCTGCATCAGCGGCTTTTTGCCCAAGGGGCGGAAGAAACCATTCTTCTCCAAATGGTCTTCCAGAAAATCAAAGAAGGAAATCACCATCTGCCGATCAGCGGGCGGTGATTTATCGGGCGTTGCAAAAGGCAGCGCATCGCCTTGGGCCGCGCGGAAATGTTCGTAACCCGTGAGCAAAACAGCCTGCGCCAAATTGAGCGAGGCATAAGCAGGGTTCACCGGAAAGGTGATGATGCCATCCGCCAGCGCCACATCATCATTGGCAAGCCCGGTGCGCTCTGGCCCAAAAATAATGCCGTGCTTCTGCCCTGCTTTGATCGCGGCGGCTGTTTCGTTCATAGCAACGGCTGGCGGCTCGACACGCTTGCCTTGGCCACGCTCGCGCGCCGTTGTCGCCCAGACGAAATTCAGATCGGCAATCGCCTCTTCCACACTGTCAAACACACGCGCGCGCTCCAGCAGATGCACAGCACCAGCGGCGGCCGCATAAGCGCCCTTGCGGCGCGCATCGGTGCGCGGCCAGCCTTCACGCGGGGTTACGAGACGCAGATCATCGAGCCCGAAATTGGCCATGGCACGCGCGCACATGCCGATGTTCACAGCCAATTGCGGCCGCACCAGAATGATCGCCGGGCCACCGGCAATGCCGACTTGGCTCTTGTTGGTTCCTGCACCTGTCATGCGCGCTATGTGCCTCTGCTCTCATCCAAAGGCAAGCTGTCAGGCGAAAGCATAGGCGGCATAGCAAAGTGCCCCACCGCACATGAGAAAAATCACCGGGTGGATTTTGGGCTTCCAGACATTGAGCGCACAAACGACCCCGATAATGGCAATGGGCAGAAATCCATCAGAGGCGAGTTTGGCAAGCGTCACCACACCGGCAAAGAGCAGGCCAGCGCCGAGCGGATTGAGGCCGCGCTCCAAAGCATTGTGCCAGCGCTTGCCACGATGGCGCGACCAGACGTGGCCTACGCCATAGACCACCAGTGAGGACGGCAGATAAATCGCAATGGAGGCAATGATCGCGCCTGCCAGACCTGCGACCTGCCAGCCGACCAGCGTGCAAAACAAAGAGCCCGGTCCCGGCATGGCGCGCGAGATAGCGAAGAGATCCAAAAACTCGCGCGCCGTGATCCATTTTTCAATATCGACGACTTCATGCTGCATGGGCGCATAAATGGAACTCGCACCACCAAAGGAAGCCAGCGACAAAGGCGCGATGATGGTGAAAATGCGGATGAGTGTATCGGCGTTCATGCCTCGCCCTCCGCTTTGGCGCTGGGCCATGCCAGCGCCACGCTGATCGGCCCCATCACGCAAATGACGGGCACGAGCGGAAAGCGAAACACGCCCACGGCGAGA
Source organism: Beijerinckiaceae bacterium (assembly GCA_947452455.1). Classification (GTDB taxonomy): domain Bacteria; phylum Pseudomonadota; class Alphaproteobacteria; order Rhizobiales; family Beijerinckiaceae; genus Terripilifer. Next base: position 168,161 of record CANGBX010000005.1, on the reverse strand, counting down.
AAACTCGCAATCATCACGGCCATGGCCGAAATGTCGCGGATCTGCGGGCGTGCGGCTTCCACACCCGTGCGCATCAACATGCCGATGGCGGCAGCGGCCACGCCGACCATGGTTTCCTGAAAGCCCGGAATGTGGAGCAGAGATTTATAGGCCCAAGCGGCGGCCAGCGAGATGAGGAAGGGTGCGCTCAGCATGGCGGTGATGGCGGTGAGCGCGCCGAGCCAGCCGCGCAAAATTTGGCCGACATAAATGGCGCAATTGGTAGAAGAGACACCGGGCATGACTTGGGCCAAGGCAACACCGGGGAGAAAATCCTCGCGGCTCATCCATTTGCGCACATCCACCGTGTCCCGATAAATCCAGGAGACGAGCCCGCCGCCAAAGGAGAACAGGCCGATGACGAAAAAGGTCCGATAGATTTCGGACAGTGGCACACGCCGGGTCTGGTCCAAGGCTTCCCCCCCCTTTTTTCTTTTAGCCTACGCCGTCATTGCGAGCGAAGCGAAGCAATCCAGAGGCCTCACGTGACCCCTCTGGATTGCCACGTCGGCCCTGAAGGGCCTCCTCGCAATGACGGGCGAGGCATTATGCCCACCCCAAACCGCCCCGTCACCCACACCCTTTCCCCTATGGCCCAAAAGGTGTGCTTTGCCCCCTTAACTGGGGGTGCTATAGGGGCTCCGAACCCGCCCAAGGGCTACTCACAGGGACATCAAGGGGAATATCCGATGAGCAAGATCAAGGTCGCCAATCCGGTCGTCGAAATGGACGGCGATGAAATGACCCGCATCATCTGGCAGCTCATTAAAGACAAGCTGATCAACCCCTATCTCGACATTGATCTGAAATATTATGACCTCTCGGTCGAGCACCGCGACGCTACCAATGACCAGGTGACGATCGACTCTGCCGAAGCCACCAAGAAATACGGCGTCGCCGTGAAATGCGCGACCATCACGCCTGACGAACAGCGCGTTGAAGAATTCAAGCTCAAGGAAATGTGGAAGTCGCCCAACGGCACAATCCGCAACATTCTCGGCGGCGTGATTTTCCGCGAGCCGATCATCTGCAAAAACGTGCCGCGCCTCGTGCCCGGCTGGACGCAGCCTTTCGTCATCGGCCGCCATGCCTATGGTGACCAATATCGCGCGACCGATTTCAAGGTTCCGGGCAAGGGCCGCCTGACGATCAAGTTCGAAGGCGATGATGGCACGGTGATCGAGAAGGAAGTCTTCAAGTTCCCGGGCGCTGGTGTCGCTATGTCGATGTACAATCTCGACGAGTCGATCCGCGATTTCGCCCGCGCGTCCTTCAACTACGGACTGGCCCGCAAGTACCCCGTTTATCTGTCGACGAAGAACACGATTCTGAAGGCCTATGACGGCCGCTTCAAGGATCTCTTCCAGGAAGTCTTCGACGCAGAATTTGCCGCGCAGTTCAAGACACTCGGCCTGACCTATGAGCATCGCCTGATCGACGACATGGTCGCCTCCTGCCTGAAGTGGTCGGGCGGTTATGTCTGGGCTTGTAAGAACTACGACGGCGACGTGCAGTCGGACACAGCGGCACAGGGCTTTGGTTCGCTGGGTCTCATGACCTCCGTGCTGATGACGCCCGATGGCCAGACGGTCGAAGCCGAAGCCGCGCACGGCACGGTGACGCGCCATTACCGCGAACATCAGAAGGGCAAGGAAACCTCGACGAATTCGATGGCGTCGATCTTTGCCTGGACCCGTGGCCTCGCCCACCGCGCCAAGCTCGACAATAATGACGCGCTGATGAAGTTCTCGCTGACACTCGAAAAGGTCTGCGTGGATACAGTGGAAGCTGGTTTCATGACGAAGGATCTGGCGCTGCTGGTGGGCGCCGAACAGAAGTGGCTCTCGACCACGGGCTTCCTCGACAAGATCGACGAAAACCTGAAGAAGGCGATGGGCCACTAAGCCTTTCGACTTTCAAGAAAATTCAAGGGCGGCCTGCGGGTCGCCCTTTTTTATGGGTCGATTCGCACGGCTCCGCTTCAGCCAGACCCAGAACAACCAGCCGGGCTGAAGCTGACAAGCCCGACCCTCAAAAGCAGAAAAATCTATATTTCGCGAGACTTAGCTATCATTGCGCTGATCTGTTCACAGCTTGTGATTGCGTCATTGTGTCGTCATGAACACCCCGATATAAGACCCCCGAATGGACAGGGGGGTCCTATAGCATGGCAAGTGCGGATACGATCGACGAGGCCTACAAGCCTACCGATGACGAACCGTTTATGAATGAGCGGCAGCGGTTTTATTTCCGCCGCAAGCTACTTCAATGGAAAGATGAGATTCTGCGCGAGTCGCGTGAGACAATCGCGACGTTGCAGAATGAGAATGAAAATCATCCCGATGTTGCTGACCGTGCGTCATCTGAAACAGATCGCGCGATTGAATTGCGCGCGCGTGACCGCCAGCGCAAACTGATCGCCAAGATTGATGCCGCTCTCGCGCGCATCGACGATGGCACTTACGGCTATTGCGAAGAAACCGGCGAGCCGATTGCGCTGAAGCGTCTCGATGCGCGCCCGATTGCAACGCTCTCTGTTGAAGCCCAAGAGCGCCATGAGCGCCGCGAAAAAGTCTATCGCGACGATTGATCATCTGATCATTCTCTCAATAAAAAACGCGGCCTTTGTGCCGCGTTTTTTGTGTCGCTCATGGGTGAGATGCGCAGACCCCCACCCCTAACCCCTCCCCTCAAGGGGGAGGGGGATTTGATGCAGCGTGAAATGCAGATTGCTTGTCGTGATCAGTCTGCAAGAAAACTCCCTCCCCCTTGAGGGGAGGGCTGGGGTGGGGGTCTGCGCCTATTTCCAGTTTTCAGATCAGTCTTTCTTCTCGGGCGGGCGACCCAGAAGACGTGTCATCTCTTCTTCCAGCGAATTGATATTCATCGACAAGCGCGGCGGCTCGGCTTTGGTGGGCTCCGGCGGCGCTGGAGGCAGCGGCGCTTTGACCTCGGGCGCCCGCGGGGGCGGCGCCATGGGATTGGCGCGTGGCATGGGCGGGGTCGGGCGCAATTCCAAGGGCGGGGCAACCGAGTCTGCTTCCGAGGGCAGTTTCGGGGCCGGCGCGGGTTTCGATGGCGGGGCAGCCATAGTCGGGCTTGGCGCCACCACAGGATCGCGGCGCCCCTCACCGATCATCGGCTGTGACCGGACAATATCGGTTTCGACCACCAGATCATTCGGCCCGCCGATCATGATGAGATGTTCGACATGATCCCGCCGGATGATGACAAGCTGGCGGTGACGGTCGAGATCAAAGGCATCGACAATGCCAAGGCGGCGCCCGGCCGATGGCTTGATGCCCCGCCCCCAGGCCCGCACGACCAAGGCAACCACAAGACCGACCACGCAAATCGCGATGAAGATGGCGAGAAACGAGCCAAACCGGCCATCAAACAACGAGCTCAAAGACATGCACAACTCTTCTCAAAAGGAACCGGGGCTAGTGCCGCCCCAACATGGCACAAAGACTAGCATTTTCGTTAACACGGATTAACCCTGACGCGACCCATATGGTTGAAAAGAGGTGAATAGCGCCTCCCCCGCCCGGACAAGCGACCCCTTACGCTCCGGAACTGCCAAAAACGAAAGACCGCAAAGCTTTTTTGTGCGATTGCAAAGGCAGCTCACAAACCCCATCCTTCGCACGAATCGGCTTTTGACCTCGTGAAGCGGGGTCATTTCGGGAATTGTATCTATGGTGAAACCGCCCGCTTCCGGCTCGCTTGACCGGACGGATCGCTCAGGCAGTCCGGGCCTTGTGCTCGTGCTGGCGCTGTTGCTGGTCGGTGCGGCGGCTGCGCTCTCGCTCTTGCCGCAAGAGCAAGCGGGACGTATCACCATCGGCCTGCTCGCCTTGCTCGCCATTTGCGGCGTGATTGCTTTGTTTGCTTATGCCGCAGGTTTTCTCAATCTCGCCGGACAAGAAACGCGCAATGATGTCACCAAGACATTGGCCGACACCGCGCCCGAAGGTCTGCTCGTCACCAACAGCAATGGCGACATCATTTTCGCCAATGAAGCCTATCTGTCGCTTTGTGGCGCGCAGGATGCTGCCGACATTCGTTCTGTCGAGCGGCTCTTTGCTGGAACATCGGAAGTGTCCGAAGCCGTCTATCGCTTGGCGCAAGCTGCGCGCGAGGGAAAACGCGCGACAGAAGAATTGCGCCTCTCCCCGCCTTTGTCGGGTGAGGGAAATGTCGGCTGGTATCGCATTCGCGTGCGCCCGTTGGAGCGCGCCAATGAAACGCGCGCGACTTTGTGGTCGGTTGCCGATGTCACGCGCGAGCGCAAGCGGCATGAGAATGTCTTTCAGGAATTGCAGCATGCGATTGATTTTCTCGATCATGCGCCTGCTGGTTTCTTCTCCGCTGATGCTGATGGCGCGGTGACTTATATCAATGCCACGCTCGCTGCCTGGCTTGATTATGATCTCGCGCAAGTGGGCTCGGGCGGGTTGAAGCTCACTGATCTTGTCGCGGGTGATGGCGCCTCTCTGCTCTCGTCCACCGCGGGCGCTGCGGGCGAAGTGCGCACCGAGCAATTCGATGTCGATCTGAAACGGCGCAATGGCCAAAGCCTGCCCGTGCGCTTGTTGCACCGCGTGGCCTTTGGCCATGACCGCACACCGGGACCTTCGCGCACACTCGTCATCAATCGTGCACCGGGTGAAGAACCAGGTGAAGATTTGCGTGCCGCTGAAGTGCGCTTTGCGCGCTTCTTTAACCAGACGCCCATGGCAATTGCCGCTGTGGACAGCGATGGGCGCATCACACGCGCCAATGCGGCTTTTGCCAAACTCTGCCCGCGCGCCCATGAAATGCGCGACCTCTATGCAGGCGTCACGGACCGCGAACATGACCAGCTGCGCGCAGCGCTCGCTGCCGCGATAGCCGGCAAAAGCGAGATTGTGCCGGTGGACGCCACGCTTGTGGGCGACAAGGCCCATTCGGCGCGCTTCTTTGTGTCAACAGCCGAAGATATGGGTGATGGCACACGCGCCAATATCTACGCGCTCGATACAACCGAACAGCGCGCTTTGCAGGAAAATTTTGCGCAAGCGCAAAAGATGCAGGCCATCGGCCAGCTTGCGGGCGGCATTGCACATGACTTCAACAATGTGCTGACCGCCATCATCGGCTATTCAGATCTTTTGCTGGCCAACCACCGTCCGACCGACCCGTCCTTCCAGGACATTATGCAGATCAAGCAGAATGCGAACCGTGCGGCAGCGCTGACGCGCCAGCTGCTTGCCTTCTCGCGCCGCCAGACGCTTCGCCCGCAAGTGTTGCAGCTCGGCGATGTGTTGGCCGATTTGCAAATGCTGCTGCGCCGACTGGTCGGCGAAAAGATCGAACTCGATTTGAAACATGGCCGCGACCTGTGGCTCGTCAAAGCCGATCTCAATCAATTCGAGCAAGTCGTCGTCAATCTTGTCGTCAATGCGCGCGATGCTATGCCCGACGGGGGCAAGATCAGCCTGCGCACGCGCAATGTCACCTCTGCCGAATGTGCCCTCTTCCGCCAGCCAACCCTCACGGCGGCCGATTATGTCGCCATTGAAGTGGAAGATAATGGCACCGGCATTCCCGCCGATGTAATGGACAAAATCTTCGAGCCCTTCTTCACGACGAAAGAAGTCGGCAAGGGCACCGGCCTTGGCCTGTCCATGGTCTATGGCATTGTGAAGCAGACGGGCGGCTGGGTGTTTTGCGAAAGCGAGCCGGGACGCGGCACGATCTTCCGCATCTTCCTGCCCCGCCATATTGCGCAGGCCGAAGAAGCCCCGATACGCGAAAGCATCAAAGCGCCCGCAACCGATCTTACAGGGCACGGCACCATTCTGCTTGTCGAAGACGAAGAGGCCGTGCGCGCCTTTGGCGCCCGCGCCCTCGTCTCGCGCGGCTATACGGTGCTCGAGGCCGCCTCCGGCTTGGAGGCGCTTGATGTGGTCGAGGCCAATGCAGGCCAGATTGATCTCATCGTCTCCGATGTCGTCATGCCGGAAATGGACGGGCCGACCATGTTTGGGGAACTCCGCAAGCGCGGCGTGATGGCCAAGATCATTTTCGTCTCAGGCTATGCCGAAGACGCTTTCGCCAAAAACCTGCCCGAGGGGCAGGAATTCGGCTTCCTGCCCAAACCCTTCACGCTGAAACAGCTGGTCGAGGCGGTCAAAGGGGCGTTGGGGTAAGGGAGCAAGGGACCGTCATTGCGAGGAGGCCGAGGGCCGACGCGGCAATCCAGAGGCCTCACGCGACATCTGGATTGCTTCGCTCACGCTCGCAATGACGGCAGGACGGCCGGGCCTCATGCGGCACGGGGGCGTGCGGCAAATAGCGGTCCTCCCCTCGCCCTGAGTCGGACATTTGACGCCCTATTTGACAAAGCCTTTTGTCAGACGAAAGCCTAAATTGGGTTTTTGTCCCCTGCGTCTGCTCTCCTAAGCTTCTGATTCAACGGCTTTCCCAAAGATTTATTCACCCTGTCGGCATGAGAACAAAAAAAGAACTTGCGAATGAGAACAAACAGGGTACAGTTAGATCACAGTCAATTTTGACCGGTCCCGTTGCCCGTCAAAACCCCTCGTGCCAGAAGGAATTGAAGCCGTGAGCTCAGCGAATCTCCGTGTCGTCGAAGGAAACAACTCCGTGGACAAGACCAAGGCACTTGATGCCGCCCTCTCCCAGATCGAGCGTGCTTTCGGCAAGGGCTCGATCATGCGTCTGGGCAAGAACCAGCAGCCGGTCGAAATCGAGACCGTCCCCACGGGTTCTCTCGGCCTCGATATTGCGCTGGGCGTCGGTGGCCTGCCGCGTGGCCGTATTATCGAAATCTACGGTCCTGAGTCCTCGGGCAAGACGACCCTGACGCTGCATGTCATTGCCGAAGCCCAGAAGAATGGCGGCGTTTGCGCCTTCGTCGATGCCGAACATGCCCTCGACCCCGTCTATGCCCGCAAGCTTGGTGTCAATCTCGACGATCTCCTGATCTCCCAGCCCGACACGGGCGAGCAGGCACTCGAAATCACCGACACTTTGGTGCGCTCAGGCGCGGTCGACGTGCTGGTCATCGACTCGGTCGCGGCCCTGACACCGCGCGCCGAAATCGAAGGCGAAATGGGTGATGTGCAGCCGGGTCTTCAGGCCCGTCTCATGAGCCAGGCTTTGCGCAAGCTCACCGCCTCGATCTCGCGTTCCAATACGATGGTGATCTTCATCAACCAGATCCGCATGAAGATCGGTGTGATGTATGGCTCGCCAGAAACCACGACCGGCGGTAATGCCCTGAAATTCTATGCCTCGGTTCGTCTCGACATTCGCCGCATCGGCGCGATCAAGGATCGCGAAGAAGTGGTGGGCAACCAGACCCGCGTCAAAGTCGTCAAGAACAAGGTCGCACCGCCCTTCAAACAGGTCGAATTCGACATCATGTATGGCGAAGGCGTCTCGAAAATGGGCGAACTGGTCGATCTGGGCGTCAAGGCCGGTGTGGTCGAAAAGTCCGGCGCCTGGTTCTCTTATGACAGCCAGCGCCTCGGTCAGGGCCGCGAAAATGCCAAGGCCTTTTTGAAGGCAAATCCGGATGTCGCGAACAAGATCGAACAGACGATCCGTGCCAATTCCGGCCTGATTGCCGAAAAGATTCTCGAAAACGGCACTGAAGAGCAGGACGCCGACGGCGAAGAATAAGAATTTTAAAAAAGCGCTCGGGGCTTTTCTCGAGCGCTTTTCATGGAAAGGGCCCGAGGGCCCATGCTGCGGCACAATGCGTGCGCAGTTTCTATTCTGGACGGATTCGAGGGCTTGGCTGGTTGCCGCCCGCGCCGCCCGAAGCCGGAGTGCGGAAGGTCCCCCCCGCAATCTTGGCCGGATCCGTCCAGCTCACTTTTTCATCACGCCAGCCTATCTGGCGCGCCATGGCTGATCGCCCCTCCTGCCCCCATCTGAAGTGCCCAGAAACGCCTGTCAAAACAGGCTGACTTCTCGCGCGTGCGGCGCGCCCCTAGCCCTCGACTCGAGCCCCCCCACCCGTTAGAACGGGCGCGGTTTGAAAACGGGGTGAAATCCTTATGTTTTTGAAGCCATTTCGATGGACCACCAAGACCCGCTGCGGCGGGCTCTTCAGGGCATGAAGCGAGCGCAAACGAGATGAGCGGCGTTAACGAAATCCGGTCGACCTTTCTCGATTTTTTCAAGGCCAACGGCCATGAGAGCGTAGCCTCTTCGCCGCTCGTGCCGCGCAATGACCCGACGCTCATGTTCACCAATGCGGGCATGGTCCAATTCAAGAATGTGTTTACCGGCGTTGAAAAGCGCCCCTATACGCGCGCCACTTCCGCACAAAAATGCGTGCGCGCGGGCGGCAAGCACAATGACCTCGAGAATGTCGGCTATACGGCGCGCCATCACACATTCTTCGAAATGCTCGGCAATTTTTCCTTCGGCGATTATTTCAAGGAAGAAGCGATTTCGCTCGCCTGGAAATTGATCACCCAAGAATATGGCCTCAACAAAGATCGCCTGCTTGTCACCGTCTATCACACGGATGATCAGGCGGCAGATTTGTGGAAGAAGATTGCGGGCTTCAAGGATGAGCGCATCATCCGCATTCCGACCTCCGATAATTTCTGGGCGATGGGTGACACAGGTCCCTGCGGTCCCTGCTCGGAAATTTTCTACGATCAAGGCGAGAGCGTGAAGGGTGGCCCGCCCGGCTCACCCGATGAAGACGGCGACCGCTTCTTGGAATTCTGGAACCTCGTCTTCATGCAATATGAGCAGGTGACGAAGGACGAGCGCGTTGAATTGCCCAAGCCCTCCATCGACACGGGCATGGGGCTTGAACGCATCGCCGGCATTATGCAGGGCGTCACATCGAATTATGAGATCGATCTGTTCAAGGCGCTGATCCGCGCGGGCGAAGATGTGATCGGCGTCTCTGCCACCGGCGCACATACGGCAAGCCACCGCGTCATTGCCGACCATTTGCGCGCGTCTGCTTTCTTGGTTGCCGATGGTGTGAATCCGTCGAATGAAGGGCGCGGCTATGTGCTTCGTCGCATCATGCGCCGCGCCATGCGTCACGCGCAGATTCTGGGCGCGAAAGAACCGGTGATGTACAAGCTCGTCCCCGCGCTCGTGCGCGAAATGGGCACGGCCTATCCCGAACTCATTCGCGCTGAAGCCACCATCACCGACACGCTCAAGACAGAAGAAAGCCGCTTCCGCACAACGCTCGTGCGTGGCCTGTCTATTCTTGATGAAGAAACGAAAGCGCTGGACGCTGGCGGCAAGCTCTCGGGCGAAGTCGCATTCAAACTTTACGACACTTACGGCTTCCCGCTCGATCTGACACAGGATGCTTTGCGTCTGCGCAAGATTGATGTCGACACGGACGGCTTTAATGCGGCGATGGAGCGCCAGCGCGCTGAAGCACGCAAGGCATGGTCGGGTTCGGGTGAAGCCGCAACCGAAACCGTCTGGTTTGCTATTCGCGAAAAGCAAGGCGCGACAGAATTTTTGGGCTATGGCACGGAAACAGCCGAAGGCATTGTTGCAGCGCTTGTGCGCGAAGGCAAAGAAACCGACACGCTGAACGCAGGCGACACGGGTTTCATCATCGTTAATCAAACGCCTTTCTATGGCGAATCCGGTGGTCAGGTCGGCGACACAGGCGTGATGAGCGCGCAAGGCGTGAAGGTTGTCGTGACCAACACACAAAAGAAGCTCGGCGATCTCTTCGTGCATGAAGTCAAAGTGCTGGAAGGCAAAGTGACGATTGGTGCCGCGCTCGAATTGCATGTCGATCATGCACGCCGCTCGGCCATTCGCGCCAATCATTCGGCCACGCATCTGCTGCATGAGGCTTTGCGCGTTGTGCTGGGCGATCATGTCGCGCAAAAAGGCTCAATGGTGTCAGGCGATCGTCTTCGCTTCGACTTCACGCATAACAAGCCGATTACCGATGATGAACTCGTGCAGATCGAAGAGATTGCCAACCAGGTTGTGTTGCAGAATGAAGCGGTCGTCACACGCCTGATGGCGGTGGATGAAGCCATTCAATCGGGCGCACGCGCTTTGTTTGGTGAAAAATATGGCGATGAAGTGCGCGTTGTCACCATGGGCACTGCTGATGGCCCCAATGGCCCGCGTCCCTTCTCGGTGGAATTGTGCGGTGGCACGCATGTGTCGCGCACCGGTGATATCGGTCTGGTGACGATTGTCAGCGAAGGCGCTGTCGCATCGGGCATTCGTCGTCTCGAAGCCAAGACGGGGCATGGCGCGCGTCATCACCTCAATTCAGAATCGCGCGCGCTGCATGGCCTTGCAGCTTTGCTGAAAACTCCGGCTGATGATGCAGCCGAGCGTCTCAATGCGCTGCTCGAAGAGCGTAAAAAACTTGAGCGCGAATTGACCGATGCCCGCAAGAAACTTGCGATGGGCGGCGGCGGTTCGGGCGCCGACAATGCAGTGACAGAAATTGCAGGCGTGAAACTCTTCGCGCGTGCAGTCAGCGGCGTCGAGATGAAAGATCTGAAGTCGCTGGCAGATGACGCCAAGAGCCAAGTGGGCTCGGGCATTGCCGCCATTGTCGGCGTGGCGGATGATGGCAAGGCTGGTGTTGTGGTCGGCGTGACAGCTGATCTGACAAGCCGCTTCAATGCCGTTGATTTCGTCCGCGTCGCGTCTGAGGCTTTGGGCGGCAAAGGTGGCGGCGGTCGCCCCGATATGGCGCAAGCAGGCGGGCCCGACGGCACGCAGGCAGAAGCCGCACTAAAGGCGATTGCAGATCTGCTGGCGACAAAAGCCGGGGCTTAAAAAGGGGCGGCTTTCGAGCCGCTGCGATGATGACGCACGAGCTATCTCGCCAAGCGATCAAAAACTGCTAGGCTCAGCTTATGTTGCGATTGATCCTGCTCCGTCATGCTCAAGCCGCGGCCCATGCGGGCGGCGGGGATAGCGAACGCCCGCTGACTTTAGCGGGACGCGCTGAAGCGCGCCTGATGGGCGATTATCTGGCAGCAGAACATCTCGCACCCGATCTCGCGGTTGTCTCTCATGCACGCCGCGCACGCGAGACTTTATCGATCGCGCTAGAAGTGGCTGGTTGCTCACCGCATATTCTCGAAGAGCCGCGACTTTATCTGGCAGAGCCGCCGACTTTGCTCGAATTGATGCTGATGACGCCAAGCTCTGTGCGCTGCCTGCTCTGTGTGGGGCACAATCCCGGCTTTCACGATTATGCTTTGCAGATGATTTCACCGAGCGCGAATGAAGCGCACGAACAATTGCAAGACGGACTGCCGACTGCTGGTCTCATCCTTATCGATTTCGATGCTGCGCGCTGGGACGATGTGCGCTTGGGTTCGGGCAAGCTGGAACGTTTTGTAACGCCCGACGATTTGCGCTGATCAGCCCTGACGCTCGGGCGTATGCACCACAAGTCCGTCAAGCGCTGCGGTCATTTTGATCTGGCAGCACAGACGCGAATTGGGGCGGATATCGAAAGCGAAATCGAGCATGTCATCTTCCATGCCTTCCGATTTCGGCAAACGATCTTTCCATTCATCTGCGACATAGACATGACACGTGGCGCAAGCGCAGGCGCCGCCGCATTCGGCTTCAATGCCGGGAATGGAATTTTTCATCGCCGCTTCCATGACACTTGTGCCCTCGCCCACGGAAACCGTGCGCGCCTGTCCGGCTTTGTCGATGAAAGTGATCTGAAACATGGCGCAATCCCAAAGCGCGAAAACGAGAGCTTCCGATTAAAGCATCCCGGCCCCTCAGGCCAGCCTAGCGGGCGAGCAGCGCGCCAATGGCCTCGCGCACCTGGCACACCTCGGCCTTGAGATGGCTCAAAGCCTCGGCCCCGGCATCCCCCTCGCCCGAAGAGAGCACAACGGCCTCATAGACAGTCGCCGCAGAGGCCACGGCAAAGGCTCCGGCGATCCGGGCGGAGGCCGCCAGCATCCGGGCCAAATCGGCCGCCACAGCCCCATCGCGGCCAGAAAGAGCCTCCAAACGGGCTAAAGCCTGCCCAGATTGCTGGTCAAACAGGGCCAAAATCTCGATTTCCCGGTCTTTATCCCCAAGAGACTGACGGGCCAGATGGACGAGGTCGAGGGTCGGCCGCGAGCCGGCCGGGGTGAGCGGGGGAGCCACATAGCCAAGATCTAGCTCTTTCTTAAGTCGAGATACCGACTGCGACATTTCTCATAGCTCCAGATCAAAACTTGGCCACGACCGCTCAGAAGCTGAGGCCTCAGCGGTCGTATTTGCTGCCATTCTTTCAACATTCTCCTCTCCCAACATGAAACGAGCGTTAACGCTGTTTTCGAATAGGCGTCTGCCAAGGTTCCTAAGGGGCGCGGATTTCGGTAGATTGATGATTGGTTAATGGGACCTTCGTGCGTCCGAGGCCCAATGAAGACGGGCGCGCGCAAAGTTTCATGACCGCCGGCATTGCCGGAGTTGCGGTGAGTACAAGAGGCACATGATGGCCACACAACCCAAGGCCCAGGATCCGACGGCAGCGGCGCTGTCTGCGATCGAAGAAGCGCTGAATCTCGCGCAGAGCGCAGAGCCCGCGCGACAAGAGCCTGTTCTGGAAGCCTCGAAACCAATTCCCGCTCCGCGCGTGAACGAACCGGCGGAAGCCGAGCGCATGGCGCGCCGCGCCCCGCGAGACGAAACACGCACCAAAGACAAGAGCCAAGAGCCCGCAGCCGCGCCGTCCGCAACCGCCGCGCCTGCAGCCTCTGCGCCTTTGCCATCCACACCTGCTGCCAATGATGATCGCCGCTCGGTTGGTCAATTGCTGCAAGCCTTCAACACGCGCCCAAGCTCGGCGCCAACGACTTTTGCCACTGTCGTTTCGGCTGGCTGGTTGGCGCTGGTTGGTTTCTACGCCACCACGCTTGGACCGGTTGCCGCCCTCACCTTGCCGCAGATGATCATGCTGGCGCTCACCGCTTTCGGGCCGGTGCTGTTCCTCTTCGTCACCGCCTCGATGATGCGTCGTACGCAGGAAATGCGTTTGACCGCGCAGGCTTTGACAGAAGTCGCCATGCGTTTGGCCGAACCGGAATCGGTAGCCACAGAACAAATTGTGACGCTCTCGCAGGCAATCCGCCGCGAAGTCGCCTCGATGGGCGATGGCATTGAACGCGCGCTGGCGCGTGCCAGCGAACTTGAAACCGTTGTGCGCTCCGAAGTTTCGACACTCGAGCGCTCCTACACTGAAAACGAGCGCCGCATCCGCGCATTGATCGACGAGCTCTCTTCTGAGCGTGAAGCTATTGTCGTCAATGCGGATCGTGTCCGTCAGGCGATTTCGGGCGCTCATGAAACTCTGTCGCGCGATCTGGAACATGCCTCTGCCATTATCGCGGAGAAGGTTGGCGAAGCAGGCACACGCGTCAGCGAATTGCTGGGCGAAAAGGGCGAGCAGATCAGCCATGCTCTGGCAAGCACAGGCGATGATCTGGTTGGCCGCATCACCACACATGGCTCCGACATTGTCACCCGCCTCGAAGAGACGGGCCATAATGTCACCGACAAGCTCAACACCGCGACCTTTGCCATCGGCGACCAGATTGGCTCGCGCATTGACGAGCTGGAAACACGTCTGAAGACCACGGGCGATGCGCTCATCGCTGATCTTTCGACACGCGGCAGTGATGTCGTGCTGCGCATTGACGAAACGGGTCTGCGCATCACCGACCGCCTCACCGAGTCGGCTGACAAGATCGAGAATACGATTGCGCTCAACGGCAACAATCTCGAAGACCGCATCACCAATACGGGCGAGCGTATTTCGACGCTCATTTCGGACCGTGCCAATACGGTCTATGAATTGTTCCACACATCGGGCCATGAGCTCGCAGCGCAGCTCGAAAATCATCACGTCCAGCTGTCTGAACATCTGGAACGCGAAGTCAACGAACTCACCACCCGCTTCATCACCTCGGCTGAAGATGCGATCACCGCGATTGGTGTGCATGCTGACCGCGTGACCGAACATGTGGCTGACCGCCTGCTCGTGTTTGAAAACACCGTGCTGACGCAGGGTGGGCGCGTTTCGGAAGCCCTCGCCGACCGTCTCGCGCAATTCGAATTGAGTGTCGTCTCCAATGGCGACCGCATTTCGAGCGACATGGCGGATCGTATCGCTGCATTTGAAAATGCTTTTGCCTCGCAAAGCGAAGTGCTTGCCGGCCAGATTGCCGGGCATAGCGAGCGCTTCACGACCGACATCGCACATAGCCTCGTCAAGGCCGAAGAAGCAATCACCGTACAGGGCTCGTCTCTGGCTGATCGTATTTCGCGTCAGGCTGATACATTCACACAGGATGTGGCCGGACGCTTTGCGGCGGTCGAGGACACCTTCATTGTGCATGGCGCAGCGCTCACGCAGCGCTTGGATGCGCATGCCGAAGCTACAGCCTCGCTGCTTGAGAACCGCGTGCGTGACTTTGAAGAGCGCACCTCGTCCAAGTCGCAGGACATCGCCACCACGCTCGACACGCTCATCAGCAAGATCGACAATGGTCTTGATGCACGCGCCAAGTCGCTCAATGAAACACTGGCCCAACGCGCGCTCGAAGTGGCGAAAGTGCTTGGCGAAGGCGGCCGTCAGGTCACCCATGCCCTCGACACCAAAGCTCAAGAGATCGACAATATTCTGGTCGAGCGCTCCTCTGCCCTCACCGAGACACTGTCGGCCAAGGCTGCAGAAATCAATGCCACGCTCGGCGGTCGCGCCGATGACATTGCCTCGACACTTGACACGCGCATTGCCAATTTCGAAGAACGCGTTGTGGGCCGCTTGAACACGGTTTCCGACGACATCGAACAACGCGGCCGCGCCGTCACCGACAATCTCGAAAGCCGCATGTCGCAGCTCACCGAGCGTATGCGTGAGCGCGGTGATGCGCTGCACGACATTATCTCGAGCCGCACGACGGAATTGCAGTCGCTCATTGAAACGCAAGGCCCGATGCTGGTTGACCTCATCGCCTCGCGTGGTGCCGATGTCACCAATGAACTCGCTACAATTGGCGAGTCGGTGGCCAATGCGATTGAAACCCGTGGCACTGCCATCACCCAGCAGCTCTCGCAAAAGGGCGCGGAATTGCGCGAAGCCATCGACACTTCGTCGGCGGGCCTGCGCATTGCGGTCGAAACAGCCGCCACCGCCTCTGTCGAAAAGCTGGTCGCCACCAAGGACCAATTGCAGACCGAGATTGTCACGGTTCTCGAACAGCTGCGCAGCACATCGACCTTCCTGTCGGAAGTGGTCGGCCAGACAAACGAAAACCTCACCGGCGTCGAAAGCGCCCTGGGCTCGCGCGTCATCGACTTCACCACCGCCATCGACACGGTCAATGCGCAGGTTCATGCGCTCACCGACACAGCTGTCACGACGCTGGAAAGCGCGGATGCTGTGGCAGCCCGCATCGAACAGTCGAATTCTTATCTTGCAGGCATTGTCTCTCAGGTGGCGACGCAGCAGCATGATATCGACAGCATGCTCGAAGAGCGTCGCGCCATGATGGATACGACGATTGAAAGCATGAGCATCCGCACGCAGGAATTCGACCATCTCATGCGCACCTTCTCGGTGTCTGTGGATGATGCCTTCCGCCGTGCCGAAGCGCGTGCGCGCGACATTGGCGGCTTCATCACCGATGCCACGCAATCGGCCGCCGGCCTCATTGCTTCGCAATATGACGAAGTGCGCTCATCGACCGCCCACGAGCAGGAAAAAGCGTCCGGAGAATTGCGCCAGATCCTTGCTGAAACGCAGGCCGAAATGGCCGATATTTTCGGCTCCGCTCTGGAACGCTTCCGCAGCGCCTCTGGCGAAATTCACGGCATTTCGACCGATATCAAGCGCGAGCTGGAATCGACCCGCAACGAATTGCGCCGTGGTGCAGTGGAACTGCCGCGTGAAACCGCTGAACAAGCCGCTGCCATGCGCCGCGTTGTTGCCGAGCAGATCAAGGCGCTCAACGAGTTGACGGATATTATCGCCCGCTCGGGCCGCGCTTATGACATTGCCGAGCCGGTCGTCACCACAACAGCGGCACCGCGCCGTGTGGAAACACCGCGTGCGCCAGAGCCAGCTCCGCGCATGACAGAAACCGTGCGCCTGCCGGAACCGCCCCGTCCTGTGGAGACGGTGCGCATGGCTGATGCCTATCGTCCGGAACGCCAGGAAGAACCGGCCCCTGCCCCCGTGCGCCGTCCGGTTGCCAATCTGCGCAAGCCCCAGCCTGTGGCCCCTGCCCAGCCGCAGGACAAGGGCGCTGGCTGGCTGTCAGATCTTCTGGCGCGTGCCTCGCGTGAAGAAGGCGAAGTGCGCGAACGCGTACGCCCCGCCGCCACATCGCTCGATGCCATCTCGCTCGACATTGCCCGCATGGTGAACCATGAGGCGATTGTGGATCTGTGGGAGCGCTATAATCGCGGCGAGAATAATCTCTTCTCGCGCCGCCTCTATACGCCGCAAGGCCAGCAGACATTTGACGAAATCCGCCGCCGCTATCGTACGGAGCCGGACTTCCGCGAGACGATTGAGCGCTACACGGGTGAATTCGAGCGCCTGCTGACGGAAGTCTCGCGCGAAGATCGTGACGGCATGCTGACCCGCACCTATCTCACCTCCGAGACGGGCAAGGTCTATACGATGCTCGCCCATGCAGCGGGACATTTCGAATAAGGTCGATTGTGACTGAATGAAAAAGGCGGGCTTTGGCCCGCCTTTTTTGTTTCCGTCATTGCGGGGAGCAAAGCGACGCGGCAATCCAAAAACCGGACGTGGGGCCTCCGGATCGCTTCGCTGCGCGCGCAAGGACGGGAGAGATTTAAGCAGGTCGCTTTAAACGCGTCCGGACGCCCAGACCACAATCTGGCGCAGCACATTGTTGCTGGCGGCATCCAGGGCTTGCGCGGCTGCACTGCCCTCGCCTGCATCACCGGGCGCCTCAGCGGTAAAAATCTGCGCTGCGACGACCTTGCCCGACATGTCGAGAATACGCACCGACAGTTCCACATGCGCCAGCGCATCGCTTGCATCCATCTCGAAGCGACGGACCTCCCAAGCCAGCGCACGATCAGGCATGACACCATCGCCGGGGCGACTGATACTCTTCAAAAGCTTGGCGTTCTCGAAAGTCTGGATCAGCCGCATCTGCAAGATGCGCGGCAGACGCTCGGCCCATTGAGCGCCTCTAACCACGGCAACCGCTGATGCGCCAGTGCGCACGACAATGCGATCACTATCGGCCGGTGCAGAAGCGGCAGGCTCAGGGATCACCAATACGCCCCTCAATGCGCGTGCCTTGACGTCAATCGAGGGCGCGGAGAGATCGAATGTGGCGAGCGGGGCCGCGCCACAAGAGGCCAGCAGAAGCGTTGCCGAGAGCCCGAATGCCCGCGCGAAACCACCCACCAAAGGGCGGCTCGTCAAACGGGGGGCGGACAAAGATGACACGCGGGGCTCCGGCAAGGTGATTCCAAGCGCTTCCGCCACAGAACATGAGCAGAGGGTCCGAGGCAAGGTTTTCAGTGTCACTATTCACGGGACGCGACCAAAATGCCGCGCAAAGATCAGCGCCCGTATTCGGGCACGCTCGGCTTGGCCCCGAAAATCACCTGTTCCGGATTTTTGCCAATCGTGCGCACGGTCCGGTTGATTTCATCCAGCGTCTTGCGCGCATCGGCAGCCAGAGTTTCATATTGCTTCAAGCCCGGACCAGTGAAGCTTTTCATATTCTCGCCGATTTCTTTGGTGCGGCGATCAAGGCTTTCAGCCAGTTGACGCAAGGAGCGCGCGGCTTCGGTCACATCATCAAAGATGCCGCCCTGCCCCTTGCCTACCCCCAGAAAGGCTTCCAACCGCTCAGCGGTGGCATTGAGCTTGGTGGTGAGTTCAGCGCCATTCTTCAGCGCGGTGGCCACATTGTCGCGATTGTCGTCAAGCGTTGTCACAAAGCGGTCAAGCGAGTCGATCATATTGCCAATGCGCTTCGGATCGGCGCTGCCCAAAAGGCGATCCACTTTGTTGGTGAGCTCCTGCAGGGTCTCGACAATGTTCTGGAAGTCGGAGCGATCCGCACGGATTTCCGCCACTTTGCCGTCTTTGCCCTCAAGCCGCAGCGCATCAGCAGAACCACCCGCCAGTGCGATGGACCCCACGCCCGTGAGGCCCTGATATTCAAGGCGCGCACGCGTATCTGTCTTCACCGGCGTGCGGCGGTCGACTTCAATCACGGCAAAGACTTCTGAAGGATCAGGCGCAAGATCGATATTGACGACTTCGCCCACTTTGAGACCGTTGAAGAGCACCTGCGAGCCACGCGCCAGACCTGACACGGACGAGGTAAAGACGACGCGATATTGATCGCGCCCAGCCTGCTTGTTCGGCCCGCCCGAGAACCAGAAGATGAACAGAAAGGCGCCCAGCACAACGGCCAGGGTAAAGGTGCCGATCAGCGTATAATTGGCTCTGGTTTCCATGGTCCTCTCGAATCAAACTGACAGTCGCAAGCTTTCACGGCCCTTTCAAGATCACGGCGCCCGTGCCCGCGCACGCGACCCATGGAAATAGGACTGAACCCACGGGTGCGACACGTTCAAAATCTCGTCCAGCGTGCCCTCGGCCACAATCTTCTTATCGGCGAGCGCGGCAATGCGGTCGCAGATGGAGTAGAGCGAGTCGAGATCATGCGTGACCATATAGACGGTGAGGCCCAGCGTCTTCTGCAGGGTCTTGATCAGCTCGTCGAATTCGGCCGCACCAATCGGATCCAAGCCCGAAGTCGGCTCATCCAGAAAGACGATCTCCGGATCAAGCGCCAGCGCACGCGCCAAGGCGGCACGCTTGATCATGCCGCCTGAAAGCTCCGAGGGGTATTTATCCGCCGCATCCGGGCGCAGACCGACCATGCGGATTTTCAGCATGGCCAGCTCATCCATCAGCTCTTGCGACAGATTGAGATATTCGCGCATCGGCACCTGGATATTCTGCAGCACAGTCAGACCCGAGAAAAGCGCACCATGTTGAAAGAGCACACCCCAGCGCCGCTCAAGCACGCGATGCTGTTCGACATTGAGATCGGCGAGATTTTGGCCAAAGACTTCGATGGAGCCCGCGCGCTGATGCACCAATCCGAGAATGGTGCGCGTCAGCACGGATTTGCCCGAGCCCGATCCGCCGACAAAGCCCAGCACCTCACCGCGCCTCACATCGAGATCGAGATTTTCGAGAATGATCTTATCACCAAAGCCGATGGTGATGCCGCGAACGCGAATGGCAAGTGTCTCACTCATGCGCGCCTCAATACCGGATAGCTGCGAAGAACATGGCGAAAATACCGTCAACGACGATCACCATGAAAATGGACTTGACGACAGAGGCCGTGACCTGACGACCAAGAGATTCCGCAGACCCTTGCGTGGCGAGACCTTCCATGGCCGCGATCATGCCAATCACCATCGCCATAAATGGCGCTTTGATCATCCCAACCATAAATGTGTTGAGCGCAATGGCTGATTGCAGGCGCCCCAAAAAGACTTCCGGGCTGATGCCTCCATAACCCCAAGCCACCAGCAGGCCGCCAAAGATGGACGCTATATCGGCCACGAAAGTCAGCAAAGGCAGGCTGATCAACAAGGCCAGGATGCGCGGCATGACGAGCACATCAACCGGATTGAGACCCATCACACGAAGCGCGTCGATTTCCTCGCGCATTTTCATGGAGCCCAATTCCGCCGTGATCGCCGAGCCCGAACGGCCTGCAATCATGATGGAGGTGAGCAACACCGCCAATTCGCGCAAGGCCAGAATGCCGATGAGATCGACGGCGAAAGTCGCCGCGCCGAATTTCTGCAATTGGAAGATCGATTGCTGGGCCACGATACAGCCGACCAAAAAATTGATCAGCGCAATGATCGGCAAAGAACGAAAGGCAAAAGCCTCTATGTGATAAACCACAGAAGTTGCACGAAAACGCGCCGGATTGAGGAGAACCTTGACGAGCGATTGCATCACCTCGCCCAGAAAGGTGACACCGAGCAGAAGATTGTGAAAGACACCCGCCACCGTCTCGCCAATATCGGCAAGAATATTTGTGAGGAGATTGCCTTGCTTTTTGGGCGTGTGGGGAAAGTTTTGATATTTGGCTTCCGACAGAAGTAGGGCAAATTCACCACGGCTCACGCCGAATTCGGCATCAATGCCATGGGCCTGCAAATCTGTGCGCACACGATCCACCAACCAAGCACCCGCCGTGTCGATGCGCTCGACTTTATCAAGATCAATCGTGACTTTGAGGGCGCGATGGGCTGCAGCCAGCAAGTCGCGCGCGGCGCGCTCCAATTCGGCCGATGCATTGATCGTCCATTCGCCGGTCACAATGACATGCAGACGTTCGCCGACCATCTTGGTGGTGAAGGCGGGTTTGGCTGGCATCAGCGCGCTTCTCCTGCACCTGTGCCTGCTCCAGTTCCCGTGCGCGCCTGCGTCAGCCACAGCCAGCGCGTCCAGGTGAGCTGACCGATGTCCTCGCCCTCATACCACAGCGCGCGATCAAGCCGGCCTTGCGCGTCAAAAGTCATGGTCTGGGGCCCATCATCAGCACGGAACAATTCGCCTTTGCGGAAATAATGCACTTCACTCACGCGGCCCGTATCGAAATCATAATAGAGCGCGGCAGGGCCGCCATCGCGATGCAATTTGCCGTGTTCATACCAGAGCTCGAAGGCCACAGCGCCATCGTGCTTGCGATGCATGATGCAGGCGGGGCCATCTTCGCGATGAAGCACATCGTCGAGCAACCAGAGCTCGGAGAAAACCGGCCCTTCTTCCTCAATCCGATATTCCAGCATCGGCGTGGACACGAAAACCTCCGCTCACTCCATCACAGCGGCTTTGAGAATACACACCATGGTCGCATGGGCGGGCTTTTTGCCCGTGTTGCGGATGACATGGGGGCGATCACAGCGATAGCGCAAGGTGTCACCCGCTTTGGCCTGTTCGATCACACCGGAAACTTCCACTTCGAGCTCGCCGGAAATGACCGAAAGACATTCAATCGAACCGCGCTGGTGGGGATCTGATTCCAACACGCCACCGGGCTCGGCATGGAAATCATACCATTGCAGCCATTCAACGGTTTTGATCCAGCCGATAATGCCCAAACGGCATTTGCCATCATCAGAAAAGAGCATGGGCATTTCGCCCTTATTGGTCTTTTCAATGAAAGGCTCGTCTTCGGCCGCCTGAAGCACACGCTCGATGGACACATCGAGTGCCTGCGCCAATCGCCAGATGGTTGCGAGTGTCGGATTGGTCTCGTTGCGCTCGATCTGGCTGATGATCGACTTGGCGACGCCCGATTGTTCAGACAATTCCGAGAGCGACAGATTATAGGCCTTTCGAAGCCGCTGCACCGTTTTGCCGAGCTGCCCCGACAAAGCGACCGCACCCGCTTCCAGAGCCTTCACCTTGTCACGACCCTCGACACCCATGGCGCTTTCTCGACTCCTTGAAGCGATATCGTTCCGGAGACTAGCCGATTTTGTTTGGAATAACGAACGGTTTTTAGCCCCTGCGGGCAGCCCGTTCACTGAAAATGGCGAGCAATCCGCCGCTCGCGATAATGGCCGCGCCGATCAACGCAATGGGCGCCGGCAATTCGCCGAACATGACAAAACCAAGAACCAGCGCCCAGATCATCGATGTGTAATCGAAACAGGCAACGATGGAAGCATCCGTGAAGCGGTAGCTTTGCGTCATGAAAATTTGTCCCGCACCACCCAACAGGCCTGTGCAGATCAATGGCCACCAATGCGCCGCCTCCGGCCAGATCCAGACTTGCGAATGAAGCGCGGGGCCGAGGAACCATTCCACGGGCCAGATTTCGGCCAGCAGAATGACCAGCAGGCTCGCCAGAGTGGTTGTGCCCTGAAAGTAGAAAACGATGGCGCCCGTATCTTCCGTGCGGGTGAGACGGCGCGTCTGGATCATGGCAATGGAGACCAGTGCCGCGCCACCAAATGCGCAAAGCGCACCAATGGCATTGGCTGAATGAAGGCCTGCACCCACATGCTCCCACAGCATCACGATCACACCGGCAAAGCCGATGCAGACAGCCGCCCAGCGACCCGCATTGACCTTTTCGCGCAAGAGAAGCGCTGCAAAAACGACGATGAGAAGCGGCGCGGCATAGCCGATGGCAGTGACATCGGCGAGCGGCAGAATGCCGTAGGCGGCGAACATGAGAAACATGCTGCCGACACCCGCGACCGAGCGCACGAGATGGCCAGAGAACCATTTCGTATAAAGCGCGCGGGGAAAATCACCGCGCATCAACAACCAGACGACAAGGACAATCAGCGCGAAAGCGGAGCGGAAGAAGACGAGCTCAGCAATCGGATAGGCGCTGTAATATTTGACGAGCGCCAACATGCCCGCAAAGAGCAAGGTCGAGAGGATTTTGGCCGAGATACCGACAAGCATGATTCCGCTTCGCTTTTTCGGGCGGCACCATGGGGTGTGAAAGCGGGGCTGTCAAAAGACGGGGGCGAGCCACCTCAGCCGTCCTTGCGAGGAGCCAAAGGCGACGAAGCAATCCAGAGGCCGCGCGTGGGGCCTCTGGATTGCTTCGCTTCGCTCGCAATGACGGACAAAAGAGACCGCAATAAGAGCGTTTACTTCTTCGGTGGCTTGGGCGGGCCGTCTATTGCTGACAGGCTTTTTATGTATTCGGCGATGGCTTCGCGATCTGACTTCGGCAAGGCTTCCATATTCTTCACGACCGAGGCCATGGATGACCCGACGCTGTCGAAATCCGGCGTGAAGCCTGTGCCCAGCAATTCGGACAGATCCGCCTTTGACCAGGTTCCCAAACCTTTGGCCGTAATATTGGGCACCCAGCCGCGCCCTTCGGGATCAGGCCCGCCGGCATAGCGCTGCGCTTCAACAATGCCGCCAAGCGCATTGCGTGGCGAATGACATTCGGCGCAATGACCCAGCGCATCTGCCAGATAGCGACCGCGGTTCCACTCTTCTGTATGCGCGGGATCGTAAACAATGGTCGTCGTGTTGAGGAAGATCGCTTTCCAAATGCCCACAAAGCGACGCATGGAAAAAGGAAATTTGAGATCATGCCCCGCCGTCTTGCCTTCCACGGCCGGCAAGCTGCGCAAATAGGCCATGAGATCGCCAATGTCGTCGATATTGGCATGCGCATAAGTCGTGTAGGGAAAAGCGGGATAATAATGCTCACCCTTCGGCGACACACCCCGCAACATGGCATTGGCCAGATCCATGGCCGACCAAGCACCAATTCCGTCCGTTTTGTGGGGCGAAATATTCGGCACGATGAATGTGCCGAAATCCGTTTTCAAAGCGAGGCCGCCGCCCAATTTCTTGCGGTCTGTTTGGCCGGGCGTCATATGGCAGGAGGCACAGCCACCCGCGTTAAAAACAACGCCGCCCTTGGATAGATCGCCCGCGTAATCAATGCCGACGGCTTCTGTTGTGTTCAGTGTCGCCGGTCGCGTGACCCACCACACAGCAACCAAGCCCGCCATGAGCAGCAAGAATAAATCAGGAAAAAATTTTCTCACGACGATACTCCCCCATAAGCAGCAGAAGCATCTTGAACAAGCAGCCCCTCTTTATTCTGAAAAAGGGGCTGCCTGATCTCAAACAATCAATTCTTTTTAGCGCGATAAGTTTCATGGCAACCGCCACAGGCGCGCACAACGCCGGTGAAATTCGCTTTGAAACTGGCTTCATCCTTGATGGAGGCTTGTGCAACTTCTGCATCAGCCCCGAACTTGGCCCATTTGGCTTCGAAGTCGGCCTTGTCGGACCAGACTTTTGGCAAGGCAGCTGTGTCATTGCCGGTCTCTGTGCCAGCCGGGAAAAGGCTTGGTGCTTTTTTCGCCGTCTCGGCAAATGTCTTCAACGAAGCTTGCACGGCTGCAAGATCAAAAGCCTGTTCGCCCTTCATCATGGCGCCGGGCGCGCGACCAGCTTGAGCCAAGCCTTTCATCAGCTGTTGGCGCTCAGCAATTGTATTGTTTTGCGCGAGTGCGGCAACGGATGACAAACCTGCTGCAAGTACAGCGGCGACAAAAATTCCACGGATCATGCGGCAACCCTCCCCTGATAGCGGCTCGGGCCGCCTCTTCACAATAACGCAGATGATGCCTGTCAAATGCGACACTTCCAATATTACGCTCACAAGAGCGTGACAGATCAGCCGTGTTCGACCGGCAGACCGGCGGCCACCCATGCGTTCATGGAACCTTGAAAATGCGTGTGAATGTCAGCGCGGCCCGCAGCTTGCGCAAGCTCTAGACCTTGCAACGTGCGCGCCCCCGAACGGCAGGACAGAATAACCGGTTTATCTTTCGGCAAATCCGAGGGATCAAAAGCCGAGAGCGGCATGTTCAACGCGCCGGGAATATGACCCGCTGCATATTCATGAGGCTCGCGCACATCGACGAGATGAATGGTGTCGGCAGCCAAAGCCTTTTGCAGCTCTTCCAGACCCATGACATTCACAACCGTCATCTGACACATCCTCTTTCTAGAAAATTGAAGCTCTTTTTAGCGCAAAAAGCCTGCATGGGCGAGCCAGAGTTGCAGGTTGAACACCACCGCACCAATGCCCAAAAGCGCAAAGGGGTGGGCGCGCGGCCGCCATGTCAGCATGAGCGCCACGAATATGGCGAGCCCCCATGCAAGCGGCCCAGCCTCAGCCATGCGGAAAATGGCGATGGCGCCGGCAAACATCAGGCCTGTGCCAATCGGCGCCAAACCCATTTCCAGCGCGGCATGCCATTCGCGCCCGCGATAACGGTTCCAGACTTTGGCCACCGCCAAACACAGGATCGACGAGGGAATGAAAAGCGCCAAAGTCGCGACAATGGCGCCGCCCCAGCCAGCGACTTTCCAGCCGATCAAAGTACCGAGCATCGAGCCCGGACCCGGCGCGACGCGTGCAACCGCAAAAATCTCGATGAATTCACGCGCGCTCATCCAATGACGTACATCGACGGCTTCTTTTTGAATGGGCGCGAAGATCGACGGACCACCACCAATGGCGACAAGAGAGAGCGGCACGAAGACGGTGATCAAAGCGAGATAGGGAGAGAGCGAGGAATCTTCACGCATGAGCGGCCCCTCCTCCCTTGCGCGGCCAGACAGCCGCCACACTCAAGGGCGCGAGGAT
Source organism: Beijerinckiaceae bacterium (assembly GCA_947452455.1). Classification (GTDB taxonomy): domain Bacteria; phylum Pseudomonadota; class Alphaproteobacteria; order Rhizobiales; family Beijerinckiaceae; genus Terripilifer. Next base: position 142,863 of record CANGBX010000005.1, on the reverse strand, counting down.
CAGCACAACAGGCACCAGCGGCCATTCCATCACACCAACCGACACAAAGGTGGCGACCATGGCGATCATCGGGGCCATGCGGCGCATGCGCTGGATGCGCTGCGTGCCGACAATGCCCAGTCGAATGTTGAGGCCAACGGCGGCAGCTGCCACACCATCGACGCAAGCATGCAGCACAGGGTAATCCTGCACATAGTGATAGAGGATGGCGACAAAGACGCAGAGAATGGTCGGGCCGGACATGAGCGCGAAGAGCGACATGGTCGCACCCCATGCGCCGCGAATGCGATAGCCGACATAGACGCAGAGATTGGTGACATTGGCGCCCGGCACGATTTGCGCAAGCGCGATGCCCGAGAGGAAATCATCATTCGTCATCCAGCGATAACGATGCACGACTTGCCGATGAATCCAGCCCGACAGTCCGCCGCCGAACGAAAACACGCCGATCCAAAACAGCACGCCGCCCAGCTTGAACAGCGAGGGCGGCGGCGCGAGCTCTTCTTGTGCGGGATCGGCCATGATTCGTCTTTCTTGTTATGGCGCAGTTTAAAGAGCGGCCGAGCTTATGGCGAGCTTGGTGAGGTTATTTGCCTAACGTCCAAGACTCGCAGACCCCCACCCCTAGCCCCTCCCCTCAAGGGGGAGGGGGATTTGATGCAGCGCGCAACCTTTCAGGACCGTCATTGCGAGCCGAAGGCGAAGCAATGACGGCTGACTAACCCACCAGCACGATCCGCACGTCATTCACATTGGTCAGTGTGGGGCCAGTCACAATCAGCCCGCCGCTTGCCTCAAACGCATCATAGCTGCGATGCGCATCAAGCAAAGCACGGGGATCGAGACCCTTTGTACGCAGGCGCGATAAAGTCTCAGGCAAAAGCAGCGCGCCTGCATTGTTTTCAGAGCCATCGATGCCGTCTGTATCGCCCGCGAGAGCGCAGATGTCTGTGCCTTCCAGAGCCAGAGCGAGCGACAAGAGAAACTCGCTGTTGCGACCGCCCCGCCCGCTCTTGGCACCTGTGACGCGCGCTTCGCCACCCGAGATGATCGCGCAACGCTTTCCCGCGCGGATCATGTGACGCGCGATGCCTGCCATGACGAGGCCGATCTCGCGCGCTTCGCCTTCAATATAATCACCCAGCACAAGCGGCTCGTAACCAGCATGGCGCGCGACATCGGCAGCCGCATTCAGCGAAGCAAGACCCGAAGCGATGAGATGATTTTCAACCCGCGCAAAGACGGGATCGCCGGGCTTGGGTGTTTCGACAAAAGTTGGCGCTTGAATGCCAAGACGCGCGCAAATGGCTTGTGCTTCTTCGCGCGTGGTGGGATCGGGCACCGTCGGACCGGACGCAATGCTGGCCAGATCATCGCCCGGCACATCGGAAATAAGAAGCGACACAACGCGCGCGGGATGACAGGCCGCTGCCAATTGCCCTCCCTTGATGCGCGAGAGATGGCGGCGCACGCAATTCATCTCGGCAATGCCGGCACCGCTGGCCAACAAAGCGCGATTGATCTCTTGTTTCTCTTCAAACGTCACGCCCTCTGCAGGCAGAGTGAGCAGAGCCGAACCACCGCCCGAAATCAGACAGAGCACGAGATCATCCGCACCTGCTGATTGCGCGAGGCGCAACATGCGTTCAGCCGCATCGCGCCCTGCTTGATCGGGCACGGGGTGAGACGCTTCCACCACTTCAATCTGCTGGCAGGATACAGCATGGCCATAGCGCGTAACGACCAACCCTTCGAGCGGGCTTTTCCAACAAGCTTCCACCGCTTTGGCCATGCTCGCAGCGGCTTTGCCTGCGCCCAGCACAATCGTGCGGCCTTTGGGAGGATCTGGCAGATGTTTGGGCACGCAAAGTGCGGGATCAGCCGCTGCAATGGCAGCTGCAAACATATCGCGCAGAAGCTGCTCCCGATCCATCATCTTCAGCCTGCCGGATGGTGCTTGTGCCAATGGCGCGCAATATCAAGCCGCGTTGCGCACCAGGCCTGGCCACCAAAACTCTGCACATAATCCATGAAGCGCGCGAGTGCGGCGGCACGACCGGGCCGTCCCACAAGACGGCAATGCAAACCCACCGACATCATTTTGGGAAAGCCGGCGCGGCCTTCTTCTAGCAGAACGTCGAAGGAATCTTTCAGATAGGAATAGAATTGATCGCCTGCATTAAAACCTTGCGGTGTGGCAAAGCGCATATCATTCGCATCCAGCGTATAGGGGATGATGAGATGGGGGCCTTTGGGGCCCTTCACCCAATAGGGCAGATCATCGGCATAAGCGTCCGACGAATAGAGAAAGCCGCCCTCTTCCATGACCAGCTCGGCTGAGTGCATGGAGGCGCGCCCCGTATACCAACCCAGAGGACGCTCGCCCGTGACTTGCGTATGGATGCGGATCGCTTCCAGCAAATGCGCGCGTTCTTCTTCTTTGGGGAAGTCTTTATATTCGATCCACTTCAAACCGTGGCTGGCGATTTCCCACCCTGCTTCTTTCATCGCTTGCACTTGATCGGGCGAACGCATCAAAGCATGGGCCACGCCGTAAACGGTGGCTGGAATGTTGCGCGCCGTGAACAGGCGCCACAGACGCCAGAAACCCGCGCGCGCGCCATATTCATAAATGGATTCCATATTCCAGTGACGCTGGCCCGGCCATTGCGCGGCGCCGACAATCTCGGACAGGAAAGCCTCCGATGCGGCATCGCCGTGCAGGATGTTGTTTTCGCCACCCTCTTCATAATTGACGACGAATTGGACGCAGACCTTGGCCCCGCCCGGCCATTTCGGGTCAGGGGGATTGCGGCCGTAGCCTTTCATGTCGCGGGGATAGGCGGTCATGGGTTCCAACATCCTTTTTCGGGTGGGCGCCAAAATAGCCTGACAAGGGCCGCTCGGCCATGCCCCTTTGGCAGAGGAAGGCCCGCCCATATCCACACCCTCCCAAGCGCCAAAACTTGCCCAAAAGGTCGTTTCATTCCAAAACGTCCACAGAGGACCGCCTCAGGAAGCTCGCGCCCGCGCCATAAGCGGGAGGGCTGCCTCACAAAGGGCCAAGGAGAAGCCGTATGGGCCAGTATCGCGTCACCGTGGACACAGGGGGCACGTTTTCCGATTTCGTTTATGTGAACGAAGAGACGGATGAAGTCTCGATCGCGAAAATCCCCTCGACGCCGGATGATCCATCGCGCGCCATTCTGGCCGGTGTGCAGCTTCTCATCGACAAGGGCGTCATGCCCGATGACATCACCTATTTCTGCCATGGCACGACAGTGGGCACTAATGCGCTGCTCGAAGGCAAAGGCGTCAAGACCGGCCTGCTCGTCACCAAAGGCTTTCGTGGCATCTATGAAGTGCAGGAGCAATCACGCCCGCACGGGGGTGTGATTTTCGATATTCTCTATGACCGCCCGAGCCTGCTGGTTCCCGCCTCACTCACAGCCGAAGTGCCCGAGCGCGTGTCCTTTGAAGGCAAGGTGCTGGAAGAGCTCGACGAGAAAGCTCTGCGCGCAGCTTTGCAGCCGCTCAAGCGCGCGGAGGTGACATCTGTCGCTGTCTCGCTGCTCTTCTCCTTCTTGCACCCCAAGCATGAACAGCGCGTGCGCGAGATTGTGCTGGAAGAAATGCCGGGCGTCGAAGTCTCGCTGTCGAGCGAAGTTGTGCCGCAGATCCGCGAATATTACCGCCTCTCGACGACGGTGATTAACGCCTATCTGCAGCCCATTCTGGCGCGCTATATCGCCAATCTCGAAGGGCGCTTGACGGGGGCCGGCGTCAAGACGCGTCAAAAATATATCATGCAGTCGAATGGCGGCATGTCGACCTTTGCCGCAACCGCCAAGAAAGCCGTAGCGACTGTGCTGTCCGGCCCTGCTGGCGGCATTACGGCATCCGTTCAAGCCTGCCGCACAACGGGCCTGCAAAATCTCATCACCTTCGACATGGGCGGCACCTCTTGCGACGTCGCGCTGATCAAGGATGGCGAACCCTCTGTCTCCCATCGCGGCAAGATTGACGGGCGCGACATTGCTCTGCCGATGATCGACATCAACACCGTGTCGGCAGGTGGTGGTACATTGGCGCGCGTCGATCGTTTCGGCGCGCTGGAAGTCGGCCCGCAAAGTGCGGGCGCAGTGCCGGGCCCCGCTTGCTATGGACGCGGCGGCACGCAGCCCACCATCACCGATTGCAATCTGGTACTCGGCTATCTGGGCGAAGATAATTTCCTCGGCGGCAAGATGAAGCTTGACCGCAAGGCAGCATGGGCGGCTGTCGAGTCAGTCGCCAAGCCGCTCGGAATGGATGTGCAGGATGCGGCTGAAGGCATTGTGCGCATCATCAATGTGAAGATGCAGGAAGCGGTGAAAGCCATTTCCACCATGCGCGGCCATGATTTGCGCGACTTCCATCTGCTTGCTTTTGGTGGCGCAGGCCCGCTGCATTCGGGCCGCATTGCCGCTGATCTCAATATGGCAGGCGTGATTGTGCCGCTCTTCCCCGGCGTCTATTCGGCCATGGGCCTCGTGATGTCGGATGTGAAGCATGATTATGTGCGCTCGCGCATGACGAAAGTGGCGAGTGTCGATGAAGCTTTTGTCGATGCGCAATTTGCCGATCTCGTCGCCCATGCGCGCGAGGAACTCAAAGCCGAAGGCTTTGCCGAAAGCGCCATTGAAATCGAGCGTTCACTTGATATGCGCTATGCCGGTCAGGGCTATGAAATCTCGGTGCCTCTGCCAGACAAATTGACCGCTGGTGCGCTCGCGACTTTGCGCAAGCAATTTGACGAATTGCACCGCAGCCAATTCGGCCACACGGCCCCGCATGAGCCGGTGGAGATCGTCTCTTATCGCCTGCGCGGCATTGGCCGCGTGCCGCCTGTCAAACTCCCCGAATTCAAGCCGCAGGGTTTGAAGACGCCGGATGCGATCCGCGAACATCGCGATATGCGCTTTGATGGCAAGACACTCTCCTGCCCTGTCTACCAGCGTGAAAAGCTTGATATTGGCGCCACTTTCACCGGCCCCTGCGTCATCGACCAGCTCGATTGCACGACCGTGGTTTTCCCCGGCCAGAGCGTGCTCGTCGACAATCATAAAAACATGATCATCACCATGGGAGGCGCATAATGGCTTCCGCCGCTAAAAAGACCGTTGATGCGGTCGAACTCGAAATCATCCGCGCCAGCTTGGACGGCATTGTGCAGGAGATGCAGAATTCGCTCTTCCGCACGGGCTTCTCGACCATCATCCGTGAATCGCAAGATGCCTCTTGCGCCATCATGAATCCGCAAGGCGATGTGATTGCCCAGCATGTCGTACTGCCTTTGCACATTGGCGCATTCCCCGCCTGCTGTGGCGCGGTGATCCGCTCTTATGATGATATTGCGGAAGGCGATGCCTTTCTCATCAATCATCCCTATGATGGCGGCAGCCCGCATGCGCCCGATATGGCAGTGATCACGCCCGTCTTTTTCAAAGGCGAGCTGGTCGGCTTTACCGGTTCCATTGCGCATAAAAGCGACATTGGCGGGCCGGTGCCCGGCTCCTGCTCTGGCCAAGCCAAAGAAACCTTCAACGAAGGGCTGCATCTGCCAGCCGTGCGCTATCAGCACAAATTCGTCGAGAACAAAGAAATCTTGCGCATTGTGGCTGCCAATAGCCGCACGCCGGAATTGGTGCTCGGTGATATTCGCGGCCAGCTCGGCTCGTCACGCTTGGGCGAACAGCGCTTGGGCGAGTTGATCGGCAAATTTGGTCGCGACAATGCGGTGGCTTGTTTCGCCCGCCTCATTGAATTGGCCGAACAGCGCATGCGTGCTGCGATCGCTGAGTGGAAAGATGGCCGCTACGAGGCTGAACGCTTTGTCGATGATGATGGTGTCGATGCGGGCAAGCCTGTGCGCATTCATGTGGTCGTGGAAAAGAAAGGCGACCAGATCCGCTTTGATTTTTCGGGCTCCGCTGACCAGACCAAAGGCCCTGCCAATATCCGCCCGCCGACTGTGCGCGCGGCCATTGGCTATGTGCTCGTCTCGCTGATTGATCCCAACACGTTCATCAACAGCGGTGTGTTGCGCGCCTTTGACATCAATGCGCGTGAGGGCTCTGTGCTCAATCCGCGTTTTCCGGCCCCTGTGAACACGTATAATCCGACCGTGCATGCATTGGTCGAGGCGCTCTATGGCGCGCTCACCGATATTGTTCCCGATATGGCGCGCGCCGATGGTTGCGGTTCGCGCTCGATCATTCTGGGTGGGCGCTCGACCTATACGGGCAAGGGCTATGTGCAATATGAAATTCTGGGCGGAGGCGGCGGTGCGCGCGCCAAGAAAGACGGCCAGAGCGGCACATCGGTCAATCAGTCGAATGCGAAAATTGCGCCGATTGAAATTATCGAAAGCGAATTCCCGACCCGCGTCTTGCGCTTTGAACTGATCCCGGATTCGGGCGGTGCAGGACAATATCGCGGAGGCCTTGGCATTCGTCGCGAATATCTCAATTTGGAAGATGCGCGCTTCTCGATCCGCTCGACCAAACATGTGATTGCGCCCGAAGGGGCAGCGCACGGCGGCAAGGGCCGCACCGGCGACATTATTGTCAATCCTGATAGCGACGCGGCCAAGCAATTGCCGACGCGTTATGCGGATTATCCGCTGAAAGGTGGCGATCAATTCAGGCTTCTGACACCCGGTGGTGGTGGCTATGGCAAGGGCTTTGCCCGCGACCCCGAGCTGGTCGCACGTGATCTCAATGAAGGCTATGTGACACCGGAGGGCGCCTTGCGCGATTATGGCGTTGTGGCCGCTCGCCAAGGCGACACATTCGTCGTGGATGCGGCAGCGACCGCCAAAACCCGCGCTGGGCATTGAATGATCGCGTGAATGCTTAAAAAAGGGCGGGCAAAAAAGGCCCGCCCGTTGCAATATCACCCATGAAACCGAAGCTTGGACGCAGAGCGCCAGCACGGGGAGGAAATGAAATGAATATGTCTCGTCGCCAGATATTTGCCCTTGGCATTTTGAGCATGGTTTGCGCCGCGCCAGCGGTCGCACAAGAAAAACTCACCCCCCTGCGCGTGGGCTATGACGGCTATTCCATGACAACAGCGCCGATCAATTACGCACTGAAGAAAGGCATCTTCAAAAAATACGGCATCGATCTGACACTCGTCTATGTGGACGGTGGCCCGACACTCACGCAAGCTGTTGTCGGCGGCTCGGTCGATATCGGCCAGAATGGTTACACGTCCGCCACGGCAGCTGCGGTGAATGGTGCCGATATTGTGTTCATCGGCGGTATTTCCAACAAACTGCCCTTCCAGCTCGTTGTGAAAGCGGACATTAAAAATGCTACCGATCTGAAGGGCAAGAAAATCGCGATCAGCCGCTATGGCTCCTCGACCGATACGGCAGCCACTTTCGCGGTCGAGAAACTGGGCCTGAAGCGCTCGGATGTCGCAATCTTGCAGCTGGGTGGTGAAGGCACGCGCACAGCCGCCATGCTGTCAGGCCAGATTGATGCTTCGCTCGAACAATATCCGCGCACCGCAGAGCTTGAAGAACAAGGCTATCGTGTGATGATCGACGTGACGCCGGTGGCGGGTGATTACCCGAATACAGCCTATGTGTCGCGCCGCGCCTATATCGACAAGAACCCTGAGCTCGTGAAGCGTTTCTTCATGGCCGTGTCGGAAGGCATCCATACATTCAAGACCAACAAGCTTGAAGCCGAGAAAGAAACGGCTGATTTCTTGAAGCTCAAGGTCGACAATATTATGGACAAGACCTACGACCGCTACACCAAGGATATTTTCCCCGATATTCCGGAAGCCTCATTGGCCGGCATTCAGATCGTTCTGGATGAATTGAAGCCCAAGACGCCTGCGGCTGGCAATTTCAAGCCAGAACAGCTCACCGATATGCGCGCTTTGCAGCAGCTCAAGGCTGAAGGCTTTTTCGAGAAGCTGAAGAAATGAACACATCAACCATGCCGAAAATGCAGGCCCGCGGCCTGCGCATCGGCTTTTACAATGAACGCATCAAGAAGCGCCTCAATGTGCTCGACGGCATTGATCTTTCGGTGGCCGAAGGAGAGCTGGTGTGCATTGTCGGACCGTCAGGTTGCGGCAAATCTACCTTTCTGGGCGCCGTTGATGGTCTGACCCGCATTGATGGTGGTGATGTGCTGATCGACGGCCACGCTGTCACCAAGCCCGGACCCGACCGCGCCATGGTGTTTCAGCATGACTCGCTCTTTCCCTGGCGAACGGTTTTGCAAAATGTCGTCTATGGCATCGAGATTCAAAACTCGATGTCGAAAGACGATATGAATGGGCGCGGCCGCCAGCTCGTCGAGCTCGTCGGCTTAAAAGGCTTTGAGGATCATTTCCCGCATGAACTGTCCGGCGGCATGCGCCAGCGCGTGAATATTGCACGCGCTCTGGCGCCTGATCCGGAACTGCTCTTGCTGGACGAGCCCTTCGCGGCCCTTGATGCGCAGACGCGTGAATTCATGCAGGTCGAATTGCTCAAGATTTTGAACCGCGCCAAAAAGACGGCGCTGTTCATCACCCATCAGATTGATGAAGCGATCTTTCTATCCAATCGCGTAGCAGTCTTTTCGGCGCGCCCCGCGCGGATCAAAGAGATTGTCAGCATTGATCTGCCAAAAGAGCGCAGCCTTGCACTGAAGCACGAGACACGCTTCCGAGATTTGCAGGCGCATATCTGGCGGCTCATTGAAGAAGAATCGGCCCGCACCGGCCTTGTGACGGCGAGCTAAAAACATGAGCGCGACAACAGACACACACTTGCCAGCGCTTACCGAGAGCGAAGACGAAGCCCCGCGTCGCTCTTTCTACGCGCAACATGAAACGACCATTATCGGCACGATCTCGGTCATCTGCTTCCTGTTCTTTTGGGAATATGCGGTAGCGGAAAAATGGGTGAATGCTTTGTTCACCTCTTCTCCATTGCGCATCATCAAAGCTGGCACAGCCATGGTGCAAGAAGGCACGATCTGGCAGGACCTCGCCACATCGGGACTTGAATTCGGTTTGGGCTTTGGCCTTGCCACAATCGTCGGCGTGCCACTTGGCATTTTGATGGGCTGGTATCGCCGTTTGAATGCGGTGCTGGAACCTTTCGTCAATGCGCTTTATGCAACACCGCGCATTGCGCTTTTGCCGCTCATCGTCATTTGGTTTGGCATTGATCTTGGCTCGAAAGTCGCGATCGTCTTTCTCTCGACCGTCTTTCCGATCCTTGTAAACACAATGGTGGGCATCCGCACGGTGGACCGCGACTTCATCAAAGTCGCACGTTCCTTTGGCGCCTCTGATCGCCAATTGTTCACGACAGTTGCTTTGCCCTCGACAGTGCCTTTTCTGCTCACGGGTCTGCGCTTGGGCTTGGGCCACGCGCTGATCGGCATTGTGGTGGGTGAAATGTACGGCGCGACGTCCGGCATCGGCTATATGATGGCGGTAGCGGGCGCGACCTTCCAGACAGATCGCGTGATGGTCGGCATCATCATCATTGCGGCGTCAGGCATGATCATGACGCAAATGTTGAAAATGATTGAAATGCGTTTCGAAAAATGGCGCGTCGATAGTCGCGGCTAAAAACAACAAAGGGACACACAATGAAACTCAAGGGACAAGTCGCTATCGTCACGGGTGCCGGCCGCAATATCGGCGAAGAAGTCGCCAAACTTCTCTCGAAAGAGGGCGCTGCCATTGCGGTTGTTGATCTCGATCAGGGCCGCGCAGAAAAAGTGGCAAGCGACATCAATGCGGCAGGGGGCAAGGCCAAGGCCTTTATCTGCGATGTGGCAAAAGAAGCCGACATTGATGCGACCGTGAAAGGCGTGGCGGAAGCTTTTGGCCGCGTCGACATTCTCGTCAACAATGTCGCCATTTCCGACAACAAGCATATGCTCGACATCACAACGGAAGAGTGGAACCGCACGATTGCGATCACGCTGACCGCGCCCTTCCTCTTCGGCAAATATGCTGCCAAGGCGATGATTGCGGCTGGCAATGGCGGCAAGATCGTCAATGTGTCATCGACGTCTGGCTATTATGGCCGCAATCGCGCTGTGGCTTACACCGCGGCCAAGGGCGGCGTTGTCAATCTGACGAAATCCATGGCGATCCAGCTCGCCCCGCACAACATCCGCGTGAACAGCGTTGTGCCCAACAAGATTGGCTCGCCCGTTGGCAAGGATGATTTCGACCCCACACGTCCGGTGAAAAATCTTGTCGGTCGTCCGGGTGTGCCAATCGATCTGGCCAATGCTATTCTCTTCCTCGTCTCGGATGATTCCAGCTTCATCGTCGGCTCCGATCTCTTCGTGGATGGCGGCTGCTCGACCCTGATGCCCGGCAACGAATAAGTTTGAGCGCCCTCATTGCGAGCGCAGCGAAGCAATCCGTAAAGCCCCGCGTGAGGCTTTTCCGGTTTGCTTCGCCTAAGGCTCGCAATGACGGTAAAAATGGAGACAGGTGATGTGCAGCTCACTGTTTGACGATCCGGCGGCTGTTGCCGAAACCATTTCGGATGAAGCAGGCGCAACCAAGCCTGCGGATGCGGGCCTGTTGGCGGATTTGGCAACCGCCAATCGCATCTTGTTCAAACAGGGCGTTGTGGATGGCTTCGGCCATGTGAGTGCACGCCACGACAAGCACCCCGACCGCTTTCTGCTCGCGCGCAATATGGCGCCGGGCCTTGTCACAGCGGATGATATTGTCACTTTCGATCTTGATGGACGCGCGCTCAATGCCAATGGCCGCGCGGTCTATCTGGAGCGTTTCATCCATGCCGAAATTTTTCGCGCGCGGCCTGATGTGATGGCTGTGGTGCATAGCCATTCGGTCGCCGTGGTGCCCTTCTCCATTCTGAAGGGCGTGCCGTTTCGCGCGGTTTGCCATATGGGCGGATTCATCGGCATTTGTGCGCCGATTTTTGAAATTCGTGACATTGCGGGCGATGCATCAGACTTGCTGATCCGCAATTCGGAATTGGGCGCAGGTGTCGCGAAAGTTTTGGGTGATGGCAATGTCGTGCTGATGCGCGGCCATGGCTCGACTGTTGTCGGCGACCGTGTAAAGCAAGCTGTATTCCGCGCGGTCTATACGGAGAACAATGCCAAATTACAGGCAGAAGCCATGCGGCTTGGGCCGATTGAAGCTCTCACCGCTGGAGAAGCGGAAACGACCGCGCGCGTCATCGACACACAAGTCGATCGCGCCTGGGATTTGTGGAAGATGCAGGCTGAAGGCCGGATCTAACGACACCAAGGCCGTCATTGCGAGCGTGAGCGAAGCAAACCAGAAGACCCCATGTGAGACTTCTGGTTTGCTTCGCCTCCGGCTCGCAATGACGGGAAGAGGACATAAAAAATGAAAATTGCACGTTTTGATGACAATCGCTTTGGTCTTGTTGATGGCGATGAAGTGATCGATGTCACTTCCGCACTCAGCGCTCTGCCAGCGCAATCCTATCCTTTCCCGCGCACTGATCTGCTGATCGAACATTTTGCAGCGCTTCGTCCGGCCTTTGAGGCCGCCGCCAAGACGGGCACGCGCCGCAAATTGGCCGATGTGAAGCTGCTCGCACCTGTCGCCAATCCGGGCAAGGTTGTGGCGGCACCTGTGAATTACAAAAAGCATCTTGATGAAGCGCGTGCCGATGCAGGCATTCACCACCAGCAGCAAGTTGGTGAAATCCAGAAGGTCGGCCTGTTTCTCAAAGCAACCAGCTCGATCATTGGTGCGAGCCAATCGGTGCTGATCCGCCATGATGATCGCCGCAATGATCACGAGATTGAACTCGCCGTCATCATCGGCAAGACCGCCAATTGCGTGTCGAAGGAAGACGCGCTGAATTATATCGCGGGCTATGCCATTGGTCTCGACATGACCGTGCGGGGCCCCGAAGAGCGCTCCTTGCGCAAATCGCTCGACACGTTCACCGTGCTTGGACCTTGGTTTGTTAGCGCCGATGAAGTGGGCAATCCATCAGGTCTTGATCTGGAATTGACGGTCGATGGCGAGGCTCGCCAGAAGGCCAATACGCGCGATCTCGTGCTGGATGTGCCGACCCTCATCTCATGGGCGTCGAGTTTTTATACGTTGCACCCCGGCGATATTTTGTTGACCGGCACGCCGGAAGGCGTTGGCCCTGTGCTGCCCGGCAATACAATCCGCGCCACCATCGCCAAGATTGGTACGATGGATGTGAAAGTGGGGCACGCTTAAGCCGTCATTGCGAGGAGCCAAAGGCGACGAAGCAACCCAGGGGCCTCATGTGCGGCCTTCTGGATTGCTTCGCTTCGCTCGCAATGACGATCACTTAAATCGCGGAAACAGCTTCATCGCATTCTCGCGCTCGACCTGCGCGAAAATATCGGCCAGCTCCGGCATGGAGCGCATGTTGGTGATTTGCTCGTCCACATATTCGCGGTGGATGTAGGGCCAATCACTGCCAAACATGATGTGCGAGGAATCTGTCACCAGACGCAGCGAAGCCATGGCCGCGCGCGAGCCAGAGATTGCCGTGTCGAAATAGAATTTACCGACATAAGGCTCGACACCTTCCGGCACGCGGTCCTTGAAATCAGGCGGGCCGTTGGGGTCTTGCTCTGACATGAGCTTCAAGCGCAGCGAAACATAGGGAACGCAACCGCCCGCATGCGCCAATATCCAGCGGATGTTGGGATATTTGCGCATCTGCTCATTGTAGATGAGATTGGCTGCAATACGTGTTGTCTCGAAGGGATATTCCACCACCGAGCCCCAGAGTTTTAGCGTCAGATCATCGACAAAAGCCGGGCGTGCGGGATGCACGAAAACATTGGCATGACGACGATCGAGTTCGGCATAAAACGCATCGGCCATGGGGTCGCCGATATAAATATTGTTCTGATTGGTGAGCATGATGATGCCATCGGCCTTCAGCACATCCAGCGCATAGGCTGTGGCTTTCAACGCGCCATCAACATCAGGAAAAGGCACGGGCGCGAAGAAGCCGAGCTTTTTGGCGTGGCCTGAGACAAATTTGGCCAGAGCCTCGCTCGTTGTCTCACAAAGATAGCGCGCATTTTCATCATTGCCGTGGTGGACGCCCGCCACCGAAAGCGGATTGACGACCGCGCCATCAATGCCAAATTGCGCCATGGTTTCGATCAGCGCATCGGGATCGGAATTTTTGCGCAAGGGCCGCGAGGGATCGGCCGCGCCCGCACGGCGGATCGCATGCTCATATTCGGGCAGCACGCAATGGTGATGGACGTCGATAAAGCGCAGACCGGCGCCAGGACCTTGGGACACAGGCGATTCCTCCTCTTGTTCTTATGGGCCTCACAATAGGGCCTCACAGCCATAATTTGAAGCGTGAAAAGCTCACCGGCACCTTGGCCCCTCGGCGGGGGCGGTCTATGCTCGGCCCCAATAAAAATATCCCCGGAGGACATCATGCTGTCGCATGGCAAGACGCTTCGTAATGCCCTTGGTTGCGTGCTGACACTGTCAGCGCTGAGCGCACTCCCACAGAGCGCACAGGCACAATCAGTCGCCGAATTTTACCGCGAAAATGCCATCAATCTGATCATCGGTTTTCCGGTGGGCGGCGGCTATGACATTTACGGGCGTCTCGTCTCCCGCCATATGGGCAAGCATATTCCCGGTAACCCGAAAATGGTGCCGCAAAATATGATTGGCGCCGGTGGCATGAAGGCGGCCAATTTTATGTATGGCGTGGCGCCCAAAGATGGCACGACGCTGGGCATTATTCCCGACACATCGCCATCAGAAGAATTGCTCGGCACGAATGGCGTCGCTTATGTGTCGAAAAATTTCAACTGGATTGGCCGCATCAGCGCCAGCACCAATGTGCAAGTGCTTTGGGCGACATCGGGTGTGAAGACGATTGCTGATGCGCAAGCCAAAGAAAGCGTGCAAGGCGGCTCGGGCCCGATGGCGCCTGCTGTCATCTATCCTAAATTGCTCAATGCGCTGGGCGGTACAAAATTCAAAATGGTGACGGGCTATGGCGGTGCCGCAGAAAGCTGCCTTGCCATGGAGAAAGGCGAGATTGACGGCTGTCTGCTTGCTTGGTCCACGGTGAAAGCCGCCAAGCGCGATTGGCTCGAGCAGAAGAAGGCTTCCATCGTCGTGCAATGGGGCTCGACACGCCATGCCGAATTGCCTGACATTCCCACCATGGTGGAACTTGGCAAAACAGCGGAAGACAAGGCCATTCTCGAGCTCTATGCGAGCGCCACCGAAATCGGCAAATCCATTGTCGCGCCTCCCGGTGTTGCGAAAGATCGCATCACCGCTTTGCGTCGTGGCTTCGATGCCATGCTGAAAGATCCGGACTATCTGGAAGAAGTGAGACGCCTCAGCCTCGATTTCGAACCCTTGAGCGGCGAAAAATTACAGGCCTATGTGGAAGAGCTTTCCAAAACGCCAGCCAATGTTCTCGCCAAAGCCAAACAAGTCCGCGACAATTAAGGAAACCGCCCGTGTCCACCAAGAAACTTGAACAAACAACAGCGGCAGAAGCCTATCTGACGCTCATGGCTGACCGCGGCGTGGATTATCTCTTCGCCAATGCAGGCACCGATTTTGCGCCGCTCATCGAAGCGATGAGCAAGATTGAAATCAACGGCGGCAAATTGCCCAAGCCGATTACTGTGCCGCACGAGAATGTCGCGGTGTCGATGGCGCTGGGTTATTATCTCGTCACCGGCAAGCCGCAGCTTGTGATGGTGCATGTGAATGTCGGCACGGCCAATGCCGTGTGTGGTGTGATGAATGCCTGGCGGGGCAATGTGCCGATCCTCTTCACCGCCGGTCGCACACCCTATTCGGAAGAAGGCGGCTTGCTCGGCGAGCGTTCGGGCGAAATTCACTGGCCGCAGGAAATGCGCGACCAAGGCGCCATGCTGCGTGAATTTGTGAAATGGGATTATGAATTGCCCAATACGCAGGTGATTGAGGCAAGTGTTGATCGCGCCATCAATCTGGCCATGGCCGAGCCGAAGGGGCCGATCTATCTGACGCTGCCGCGCGAAGTTTTGGCAACGCCGATGGAGAGTTTCTCCTACACATCGCCTTCTCGCCGTGCGACGCCGTCGAGCCCCTTCCCTGATCCCTCAGCCATTGAACAAGCTGCAGACATGATCGCGCGGGCAGAAAACCCTGTCATCATCACGTCGAGCGCTGGGCGCGACACACGTGAAGTGGCGCATCTCGCCGCCCTTGCGGAAAGCTTTGCTCTTCCCGTCACACAGCGCAAACCGCGCTATCTGGCACTGCCGAGCGATCATGAGATGCATCTGGGCTATAATCCCGATGCTTTCCTCGACAAGAGCGATTGCGTGATTGTGCTCGAATGTGACGTGCCTTGGATTCCGTCCAAAAAAGCTCCGTTGCCGGATGCCAAGATCATTCACATCGCCGTTGATCCGCTTTATTCGGCCTATCCGATGCGCTCTTTCCCGAGTGATCTGGGCATTTCGGGCGTGCTCTCTGCCACCCTGCCCATGTTGGCAGAAGCTTTGCGGCAGCGCGCTGGCAAACATCGCGACAAGATTGAAGCGCGCCGCAAGCGTCTGGCTGAAACACGCGCCAACCAGCGCGCGCGCTGGGCTGAAATGCTCGAAAAAGGCCGCACGCAAACGCCGCTTCATCCAGCATGGATCACCCATTGCATCAATGAGGTGAAAACGCCTGACACAATTTTGGTGAAAGAAAGCCCGCTGACATGGGAGCATCTTTCGCTCACCGAGCCCGGCACATTCTTCTCGTCAGGTGCAGCCGGTGGTCTTGGCTGGGGATTGGGCGCATCACTTGGCATGCAAATGGCGCATCCCAAGCGGCGCGTCATCTGCACCGTGGGGGACGGCGCTTATATGTTTGGCAATCCTGTGCCGGCGCATTATGTGGCGGCGGCCGAAAAACTGCCTTTGCTGACCATCGTC
The DNA here is from genome assembly GCA_947452455.1 of Beijerinckiaceae bacterium. Taxonomy (GTDB): domain Bacteria; phylum Pseudomonadota; class Alphaproteobacteria; order Rhizobiales; family Beijerinckiaceae; genus Terripilifer. The sequence continues at coordinate 126,865 of CANGBX010000005.1, read as the reverse complement.
TTCAACAATCAAATGTGGGGCGCGGTGAAGCGCAACACGCGCGAAGTCTATCCAGGTGGTTATGCCGCCAAATCCAACCGCGAGCCGCTGACCTATTTCGATATTGAACTCGGCTTTGAAAAAGCTGTCGAGACGGCGGGCGGTTATGGCGAGCGTGTGGCAGATCCGGCCGAAATGCCTCATGCTCTGCGTCGCGCCATGCAAGCGGTTGAGGGCGGCAATCAGGCTTTGCTCAATGTGATCTGCTCGGGGCCTTGATGGGCCGACAGGGCGCGTGAGGCTTTCTGGTTTGCTTCGCTTTGCTCGCAATGACGGGAATATCCCTTGCCAAGGCGGCTCCGTTTTTGGCACTTTGAACAGATGAAAAGCGGCGTCCAAAAAGCCGCACTCCGGGAGGACACCCCATGAAATTCGCCAAGCTCGCTCTTGCGCTTACCGCTACACTGGCAGCGCTGAGCCCTGCCAAAGCCGATACAGCCGATTTCTATCGCGGCAAGACGATCAATCTGGTGGTCGGCTATGGCCCGGGTGGCGGCTATGACATTTTCGCCCGTCTTCTCGCGCGCTGGTATGGCAATCACATGCCGGGCAAGCCCAATGTCGTGGTTCAGAACATGCCGGGTGCGGCTTCGCTGCGCGCCACGAATTTTCTGGCGGTGCAAGCCCCCAAAGACGGCACTTATATCGCCGCGTTCGACCGTAACATGCCGCTCATCGCGCTCATTGGCGGCAATCCCAATGTGCAGTTTGATCCGCTGAAACTGACATGGCTCGGCACTTTGTCGGATTCCACCGAAGATGCGTTCAATCTCTTCGTGCGCAAGCGCGATGACATCAAATCCATCGAAGATTTGCGCAAGCCCGGTGGGCCGCAAGTCGCCATTGGCGTAACCAGTGCGGGGGCCACCGACCATGACATTACGGTGCTGCTGAAAGATGTGCTGGGCCTCAACATTCGCGTGGTTCCGGGCTATCAGGATTCCAATACGATTGGTCTGGCGGTTGAGAATGGCGAGCTCGACGGACAATTCGTCAATTATGTCTCGACCAAAGTGGCACGACCAGCTTGGACAAATCCTGCTGGCAAGATGCAGGTCTTGATGCAATTTGCGCGCAAGTCACGCCATCCCGAGTTGCCCAATGTGCCGACCGCGTTGGAATTGTCGAAAAATGCCAATGCGACCAAAATGATCGAGCTGGCAGAAATCCCCTATCTGATCGCGCGCCCCTATGCGGCCCCGCCCGCCATTCCGGAAGACCGCGCCAAGGCTTTGCAAGACGCCTTCATGGCCACTGCACGCGATCCTGAATTTGTCGCCGAAGCCACCAAGCTCAATCTGGAATTGACGCCGCTCAATGCCGAGCAAGCGCTTGGCGTAGTGAAACAGCTCGTCGCCTTTGATCAGACGCAAAAGGACAAGCTGCGTGACATTATGTATGCCGGTGCCAAGAACTAAAACCAGAGCGACGCAAGGAAGCAAGAAAATGAAACTCGGCATCTGGTGCCCAGCCCCGCAAACGATCCGCCCCGATCCCGTCACCAAGCCCATGCTGGATGCGCTGACGACAAATGGCGGCGGGCCGGATGCCAGTTTCGAATATGCGGTGAAAGTGCTGAACCGCGCCGAAGAGCTGGGCTTTGACATCACGCTCATCGCGCAACGCTGGTTCGGGCCTGATCTCGATTCCTGGATTTTTGCTGCCGCTCTTGCGCCTGTCGTGAAAAAAATGCGGTTGATGGCGGCTGTTCATCCGGGCATTTTCGATCCGCGCATTGCCGCCAAACTGGGCGCCAGTCTGGATCGCATTTCGGGCGGGCGTTTTTGCGTGAACATCGTCAACGGCACGCGCCCGGCTGAACATAATATGTATGGCCGCTGGATTGAATCCGACGATGGCCGCTATCAGCAGATGCATGAATTCATCCGCTTGATGAAAGGTCTCTGGACGGAAGATGAATTCACGCTCGATGGCGATTTTTACAAAATGCAGGGCGGCAAAATGCCCACCCGCTCTGTCATCGCGCCCCACCCGCCTTTCTTTGCGGCCAGCCGCGCGGAAGATGGCATGAATGTCGTCGCGCAAGAATGCGACACATGGTTTGTCAATTATGACCGCGACCACGCCAATTATGAGGCGAGCCTCAAGCGCATCGCAACAGAAACCGCGATGATGGAAGAGCGCGTGAAAGCCTATGGCCGCAAGATGAATTACGGCATCAATGCGGTTGTCATCATCGGCGAGACGGAAGAAGAGGCGCAAGCCAAAGCCGCAGAGCATGTGCGCGAAGCGGGCAAGGCGCAGGTTGGTGTGTCAGGTGTGGGCGCCAATCTCATCGGCACGCCCAAAACCATTGTCGAGCGCATGAAGCGCTATGAAGAGATGGGCATCAGCCTATTCATGCTGCATTTCTGGCCGATGCATGACGGCTTGGAAGAATTCGGGCAGAAAATTCTGCCCGATCTTCAGTTGAGCTAAAGCCTATTTGGTCGGCGGCACTTGATGGGCCGCGCGATAGGCATCGGCCATGCCGGTGATGATCGCGCGCGTCAGGCCATGCTGCTCTTCTCGCGACAGCCGATCAAGATTTTCGACAAACCATTTGGCCTCGACAGCGCCGGACTTGATGAGCCCGTCCATGATGAGGCCATTGATTCGCAAAAGCGCGAGCACTTCAGGGCTGATCTGTTCTTTCGCCATTCTTCTCTCCATCCGCAATGCGCCTGTCTAGCACGGATGGGGATGCCGCTACGTCAGAAAATGGCATCCCTAGACACGATCCGGGCTTTGGCGCGGGTCGAGGCCGGATGTGATATTCTGTTGTTATTGATCCGATTCGGGATCGACCGACCGACTTGAAGGATACGGCACAGGTGAGCGACGACGATCTTGCCATGGAAGTGCGCCAATTGCGTGCGCTTGTAGAGCAATATGCGGAAGAGATTGCCCGCTTGCGTGCTGATGCCCGCCAAGTCCGCGTCGATAATGGCCTGGCCGCCAATGCGCGCCTCACGCCGGAAGAATTTGCTTTCGCGCGCGAAATGGCCATGGCCGGACAAAAGCCCAGCGGTAGGCTCCGCGCTTAATCTGCCATTGCAGCCCAGAGAATAGCAAAGGCCTTGGCTTCCGTGCTGAGGCCTTTTGACATGAGCGCCAAGGGCGCAAGCTCGGGCTCGCAGCCACCATCACGCCAGACCATGCGGCGATAAATATCGCCGATGATCGCGCTGCGCGCCTCTGGCTCTTGCGGCACAAGCCCATCCTCCCCGCTCGACACCATGGTGGCAAAAGGAAAGACGAAGCGCGCCATCAGCCCGCCTTCGCGCACCGGCTGGCAAAGTGCCCCCTCGATGAGTTCTCGCAAGGATGCTGCTGATGCAATTGCGCCCACATGCGCACAAGCGCGCGGATGAATGACGCAGGCGCCCGGCCCTTCAAACACCAAAGGACGGGGATCAATGAGGCGCGTGCGACCATGCTCTGCCAATTGGCGGCGCAGCACGAAGAGATCTGCCATAGCGCCCGCCTGCAAAAGCCGCAGATCACTGAAGAGCAAATCAAATCCGCCGCTCTTTTCCAGATGCGCGACGCTATTGTCGATGGTGGTGCAGGTATGCTGGCCAAACCGCGCCCCAGGTGTGGCGAGCATAAAGGCTTGGCCCAGCGCCTGTTGCGCCAACACCAGATCACGCCAAGCGTGCACCAAATCCTTCTCGGGATTGAGCCGGAAAAAGTCGATTTCCCAATGGGCTGGCGCATGGTTGAGAAAAGACTCTTGCGTTTGCGCCCAAGCCTGCGGATCGCCATCGGCAGACAGAAAAAAACATTTCATGAAAATCGAATCACTGAACAGAGAAATGAAATATGCCCCATCGTAGCGAGCGCCCCATCATGGGTCAAAAGCGCTTCTCGCTCTCCGCACAAGCATTTTCATTTGGGCAGAAAGCTCGGATCCGCCATGGCCGCCCAAAGCCGTGCATGGGCCCATGTTTCGGCGCTCAATTCTTGAGAGACATTTTCAACATCGGCCAGATGTTCTTCGAAATTGCCGTCACGCCAAATCATGCGACGAAACAAATACCAGATGAAGCCCGTGCGCGTTTCATCGCCCGGTGTGATGGTAGAGGCGTTTGATGTTTCTTCCAGCGACAGTGCAAAGGGAAAAATACAGCGCGCACGCAAGCGCCCTTGCTGCACAAGCTGACGCAGCAAAAGATCATAGGGCAAGGTCCAATCTTTCGGCTGGGCCGAAAGGATTTTCGGAATCGCACGCGGGTGCAGAATATAAGATGTGGCGGATGAAAAAGCCCAGCGGCTTGGATCCAGAAGACGGAACTGCCCCTCACGCATCAGCTGTCGGCGCAAAGCGAGAAGCTCGGCCATCAATCCGATCTGCACGATGCAAAGATCGGGGAAGAGAATATCCCACGTATCTTGCTGTTCGAGACGAGCAACAGCCTCACCCAGCGCGGTACAAGAATGAGGGCCGAACAAAGCATCATCTTCGAGGATCAGAAAAGGAGCAGCCTCTTCTCTCTTCGCGCGCATCAGATCAAGATGGCTGATGCCGCAGGCGATCTCGGTCGGGCGCAGATGTCCCGTGATCTTCCGGGCTTGCACGGTCTTTGTATCAACCGCGCAAAATCGCTCCAGTGTCCAATCCGGTGACGCGAAACGGGCAAAATTCTGCTCGAGTGCCTGCCGCCGCTCTTCAGCCTGATCGAGATTGATAAAGAAACATTTCATCTTGTGCTCGAATCCGTATTGGGCGTCCAGGCGAGAAAGGGGCGCATGACAAAGGCGCGCAAATCCGGAAAAAGCGCATTCATGCGCCGATCAATGCTGGTGCCGCGCACGCTGGCACTTTTCAAATCGGGAATCTGAACACCATCCAGACGCAAGGGAAGAATACGCTGTGCAAGTTTGGCAGCTCCCTGTGGCGAGACCAGATAGCAACATAAGCCAAAGGCATTGAGCACGGGCCGAAAAGCCATGCGCGAGAGATCGGTCTGTTTCAAAATCTGCGCAATGCGCGCTGGCGGCGGATAACGATCTACAAAGGAAGAAAATTCGCGCACACCTTCAGGCGAAAGCGTGGCCAAAAGCGTATCTGTATTCACGCCGAAGAAAATCACATCAAAGGGAAAATCAATTCGCGCAATCTGCGCCTCAATCTGCGGATGGGTGATGACATCATCTTCTAGAATGAGAAAGGGCCGGTCGAGCCGCGCAGATTCACGCCAAAGCGCCACATGACTGGCTGCACAACCAACCTCACCATCGCTTACCGCGCCCGCATCCAACGCCTCGCGGGTGATCAGCCCCTGCGACAGGCGTTGCTCACGCGACAGGTCACGCCCGCGAACACCGCGCGCGACGTGCAATTGCAAATGAGGATTAGCTGACCGAAAGGCAGCAAAGCGCGGCCCTTGCTCATCCAGCGTGATGACGAAATTTTCTTTACGCAATGACAGTCCAAATTTGAAAAGAACAAAACAATTCCGGCCCGTTTCGGGCGCGGCCGCTAATGGCGAAATGAAAGGAAATCATTATCAAAATTTTTATAAAAATCATATTTTATGTTATAGTCATTTCTGTATATATACGATTTAATTTCAATTATTAGAGAGACCCCATGCCACTGTCTTCCAAAGAAATTTCCCAGCTGCGTAAGCTCATTGCCATTGCCGAGAAAATGATTGCCGAAAACCCGGCCCCCAAACCTGGCCGGCCTGCCAAACTGAAAGCCGGAGGCTCAACAGCCTCCAAGCGGCTGCGCCGCTCAGGCAAAGAGCTGGCCGCCTTTCGTAAAATGCTCAAAGCAGAACGCAAAAAAGGCACGCCCGTTGCCGAGCTTGCTCGCAATCATGGCATTTCAGCGGCCTATATTTATCAGCTCTGACGAGTTGAAGAACCGCCCATTTCATCAATGGGCGTTCTTGCGCATGCGCTCCACCATCCGCGCATCAATGTCATAGACCTGCGCCACAAGATCATGGGATTCTTGGCCCGTCATCGGGCTCACTGTGAGATCGAGGCGCAGCGCATCATCGACAAATTCCTTGTCTTTCATGGTTGCGTCAAAACCTTTGCGCAGCTGGTCCAGTCGCTCCTTCGGCACAGCCTTGGAGACGATATAGGGCCGTCCGACCGCATCGGGAATCGTCATCAGATCGAACAGCTTTTTATCATCCTCGTTCTTCACAAGATCGCGGAAGAAGGGCACCGGCTGATCAAGATTGGGAATCGGCGGCTTGGTGAAAGACACGATGGGTGTGATTTTCTTCTGCTTCACCCATTCCGGCGGATTGCTGCTCCAAGCCCCGCAACCACCATCCAATTCGCCGCGCTCGATGGCCAGACGTTCTTCTGCGCTGCCGGGATAGCCGAGCACATGATGGATCGGCACGCCGAGCAAGTTTTTCATCATGGCGGCATTCACATAGGCCGATGATCCGGGAGCCGGTGCTCCCATAGCCACTTGCTTGCGCTTCAACCAATCCGCGAAATCTTTGACGCCTGTGCCATTCCAAGAATAGCAAATGCGATAATCACGCGAGATGGATCCGACCCAGGCGACATCGGTAAATTTGAACTGGATTTTTGCAGCATCGGTCACGGATTCTGTAATCAGTCCGGGATTGAAAGCAGAAATCGTATAGCCATCACGCGGCGCGCCATTGTCGAGCCACGTAACAGATTTAAGGCCGGAAGCGCCCGGCATATTCTGCACCATGACTTTTGGCTGGCCCGGCAAATAGCGACCGTAATGGCGCGCCAAAGTGCGCGCATACATGTCATATCCGCCACCCGGCGAGAAGCCGACAACAATATTGACGGGCTTGCCATCACTTTGCGCTTGCGCAGCAAGCGGACCAGCGGTGAACAAAGCCAGAGATAAAATCAACAGACCCGGTATGCGCATGGCATTCCCCCTCGATGGCAATGCAACCCGAATGAGATATTAGGCCGTCAGCTCGAAAGGAATTTGCGTGGGGCCTGGGCCCGGCCGCACTTCCCCCGTCACAGCATCATATTGGCGCTGCGTAATATCGCCGAGTTTGGTTGAGCGCAGAATGATGGCGACAGAACGCGTCGGGCCACCCTGCTCTGCGTGAATATCAAACGGCGGCACAAGATCGACTTTACCCGGTGAGCCAACACTCACCGATGTCATGCGCACTTGTGCAAAATCATCGCGCGAGCGGTCATCAATGCGCTCGTAGCGCTCGAGCGATTCCGTGCCGCAGAGAACGCCATATAGCACCCAGGCATGGGCATGGTCATGCACAGAGCCCTTGCGGCCCGGCACACGCACCACAGCATTGACCGCAAATTCATATTGGTCGTCGACGTAAAGCAAAAGATTTTTGCGTCCCTCGGTTGAGGGCCAATCGACTGAACGGGCTTGCAGCTCCTGGTTCTGCACGAGCTTTTCAAGCAAAGGCTTGGCTTTTTCCATGCACGAACCAATGTCGGAATCCGTCGCCCAGATCGCCCGCAAGTCATCAATGAACGACTGCAAAGCGGGCATGCGTTGACTTGCCATGTTTATTCTCCAAAACTTGACACGCCGGAACCTTCAACCGTACAGCGGCGCAACAGACGCTGCTCTTCGGGCGGGAACCAGGTGCGCGCATGAATGGTCGAAAGATTGTCCCACATGACAAGATCATTGAGCTGCCAGACATGCTCGTAGATGAAGTCTTTGCGCTCGCCGATATCATAGAGTTGAGCAAGAATGTCGTCACTCTCAGCCGGATCCAGACCTTCAATCGCCTGTGTCATCAGACGATCCACAAACAACGACTCGCGTCCTGTCGAAGGATGTTTGATGAAGAGCGGATGCCAGAAATGTGGCACGCCGCTGATGTCAGCCGAGAGATCGACCTTCTCATTGCGCTTATATTCATGAATATGCAGCGCGCGGCGACCTTTCAGCCGCTCCCGCAATTTCGCGGGCACGGCTTCGGCTGCTTTATACATATTCGAGAACAGCGTGTTTCCACCTTCTGAGGGCAACACCACGCCATAGATGAATGTGTAGAGATAGGGTTTGGACGAATAGCCGGAGTCAATGTGGAACCACATTTCGCCATCGCCAAAAGCGCCAATCGCCTTGCCGTTTTCCTTGATATTGCTCACGAGCAAAATTTTCGGATTGACTTGCTTGACGCCCTCGGCCCGCTCTTTCAGCTTGTCGGGTGCGATCTTGCGGTCACCCAAGGGGCCAAAACGCGAGGCAAAGCGCAGTTGATCGTCTTCAGAAATATTTTGCCCGCGAAAGACAAGAACGAGATTTTCGTCCCAGGCTTTTTTCACAAAGGCGAATTCTTCCGTAGTCATGTCGCGTGAGAGATCGACGCCTTCAATAAAGGCACCACATCCTGCCGGCATTTTCACGACCCGCATATCCATGACATGCTGCATGACATCCTCCCTTATGATTGGCGGGCTTTGTGCCCAGCTCGTTTATTTTACAACCGTCAATTCCAGAGCCCGATCAATCACAGGCCGTTCAAAGCCCGAGATGCGTGTGACGAGTTCCTGCATTTTCTCACCCGTCACCGGATCCACTTCGATGCCAAGCTTATTTGCTTCTGCGAGAAAAGCCGGATCTTGCATTGTCTTCATGAAAGCCGTGCGCAGAATTTTGATGCGTGCTTCGGGCACATTGGGCGGCGCCACCAGTGGCCAAGCCGTCACTTGTGGTGTGAACAGAAATTCCAGCGCCTTGCGGTCCGTCTCATTCTTGGCAAAATCCATAATGAGGGGCACATCCGGCAGATCGACAGCTTTTTCGAGCCCCATCTGCACGATGATATTGACCTTCTTCTCGTCCAACCACGGACGCGAGCGGCTCTTCAACGAGCCCCATGACCAACCGAAGCGGGCATCAACTTCGCCCTTTTCCATCGCCATGGTGACATCATTGCCGCCCGGATAGCCGGTGATGACTTTGATTTTCGCACCCGTCAGATTGGTGAAGAGTGTTGGAAAGCGCCCCGTATCATCGGTCGCACCCGTCGCACCTGTCGTGATCTCGCGTGTGTACAGGTCTTTGACTGAAGTGATCTTCTTCGTGTGCCATACAACGCCGACCGACACTTCTTTCGAGGTGCTGCCAATCGGAATGAAGGCGCGCGGATCATATTTGGCCGATTGCGGATTGAAGGCGGGCTCCAGCGGATAACTGCGCGAGAGCATGCCAAGCGTCGTGCCGTCACGCGGCGCAACCGTATAAAGATTGAGAATGGTTTTGATGCCGCCCGAACCCGGTAGATTTTGCGGCAACATGATCGGATGGCCTGCAATGTGATGGCCCATATGACGCGACAGCAAACGGGCTGTCGCATCATAAGTCCCACCAGCCGCATAGCCGATCAGAACGGTGATGGATTTTCCGGCAAAGAAATCCGTATCAGGCGTTTCAGCCTGCGCGGGTGTGCCGAGCAATCCTAAGCAAGCTGCAAATCCTAAAAGCCTTCGCATGAGCGTCTCCCCTTTCGCTCAACAAACGGCGGATTATCAAACTCTCCGTCTCGACCTCAGAGGTCGAGATTGAAGAGCTTGATGGCATTGTCGCGCGTCAAACGCTTGCGCTTCTCATCTGACAGACCCTTCAGATGATATTCAACCACCTGTCGCGAATGCGGGAAGGTCATGTTGAAATGCGGGTAATCGTTGGACCACATGCAATTCTTCTCACCCCACCAGGGGAAGAAGCGCGTGCCGACATAATCTTCCAAGAACGTGCCATAGACATGTTCTTCGAAAATCTCTGAGGGCTTGCGCTTGATCGGCATGGGGCGATCTTTGCGGAAGCGCTCGAAATAATAATCCCATTGCTGCAGCATGAACGGCAGCCAGCCGATCTCGCTCTCGGCCATCAGAAGCTTGAGATCGGGATAGCGATCAAAAGCGCCCGAGAAGATGAAATCAAAAAGCGTATTGGCGGAATCATTCGTCTTGGCGTTGGTCGCATCTTTCAGACCCAAGACACCACCCTTCTGACCACCCTTGATGTAGGAATGTCCTGTCAGAATGTGACAGATGATCGGCGCCTTGGCTTCATTGGCCGCAGCCCAGAGCGGTTCGTAATGGTCCGAGGTGAAAGGCAGGCGCGGATCAGGCACTTGCCAGACCATGCAGCCTTTGAGGCCCATATTCAGACCGCGATGAAACTCTTTCACCGCGCCTTGGATGTCATAGACCGAGATCAGCGGCGAGCCATAGAGACGCTTCGGGTCCGTCTGGCAGAAGTCGCGCATCCAATCATTATAGAGTTTGAAGGATTGCTCTTGGGTCGGAATGTCATCCATCCCAAACAGCGCCATGCCGTAATTGGGAAAGAGAATTTCAGCCGCCACGCCATCGGTATTTTGATCTGCCAAACGCAGATGCGGATCGGTCGCGCCGGGCGGCGAATTGCGGAACGGCACTTTGGGCAGCATGTCCTGCATGTGCTTGGGCAATTCACGCCAGAGCTCTTCGGGCTCCATGACATGTGAATCGGTCGAGATCATTTGCGGCATGGCTTCAAGCTCGGCGTCCGACAAATGTTCACCGATCACCGTGCGGCGCGGGAATGAGCGCTGCTGCTCTTCCGACATGCCGGCAAATTTCGAAGCTTCGACGGGCAATTCAGGCATGGTCTTCTCCCTGTTTTTCTTTTTATTGCGCGCCCTGTTGATCAGGGATGCGGCGCGAAGAATTTTCCTTCGGCATAAATGCGTTTTTTCGACGTCTCGCCATTGCGCACGGAATCGCCGATCTTTTCAGAGCCGTCGCTAAAGACGGTCTGACGGGCGATTTCCTTGGGCGTGCCAAAAGGATTGAGCTCACCAATGCCTTCAATCGTGCGCTGGGCTCCACCGACGCGCAACAGAACCAGATTTTCTTTGGCATCAGCTTCGAATTTATAAGCGACTTCGCGCGGCAGCATCACACCTTCGTGTTGGCCAACCACGCGCTGGGTGCCATCGCCGAAAGTGAAGGTCGCTTTGCCTTGCAAGACAACAAAAGCATGGTCTTCTGCGCGATGCGCATGCAGCGCATTCTCGCCACCGCTCGCATAGACTTTGATGCTCAGCCAGAGATTGGGCGCCGTTGCCAGGGAATCATAGGTCGTTCCCTGCTCCAGCAAGGGCAGATTGCGCATGGAAAAAATATAGGCTTCTCCCAGGACGCTCACCGCTTGAGCGGCTTTTTTGACGACGTCCATGTCTCTCTCCCTTTATGTTTTTTTGAGATGCTGATCCAGAAAGCGGGAGCTGTCAAAGAACCATTCAGAATGGGGGAAAAAGCCGGGGGCTTTTCCCATGCCCAGAATGGGAAATTCGACTTTCGTCTCATGCCAGCGCCGGCTTCTTTGCTGTGCTGCAACAAGCGCCTCCTGCACTTGCACCTTTCTGCGAAAAACCCATGATGAGTGAAAATAAGCCGAAGGGCTTAAGCGGGAGGGGCACGCATGAAACTCTGGACGCTGGTGGGGCTGACGCTCGCGCTGATCGCGGGACATGATGCGCAAGCGCAAGATGCGGCGAGCTTCTACAAAGGCAAAACAGTTCGCGTTGTTGTCGGATTTTCATCGGGCGGTGGCTATGACCAATATGGTCGCCTCTTTGCGCGTCATGCCAACAAGCATATTCCAGGCAATCCCGCCATTCTGGTGCAGAATATGCCGGGCGCTGCGAGCTTGAAGGCTCTGCAATTTCTTGATTCCGGCGCACCCACCGATGGCACGGCGATCGTCACCTTTAATCCGGGCCTCATCACCGGCTCGCTGACATCGCCGTCACGCAATCCGATTGATTTCCGCCAATTCGCTTGGATCGGCAATATTGCTGAAGATATTCGCGTCTGTTTCACATGGGGTCCGCGCAATATCAAAACTTTTGATGCCTTTTTGGCAAAAGACAAACTCGCCTTTGGCAATACGGGCGTGGGCACGTCTGCCTATATTGATGACCGCATCCTGCAAGTGCTGTTTGGCGTGAAACTGCGGATGGTGCAGGGTTATCCGGGATCGGCAGACAAAAAACTCGCGATTGAAAATGGCGAGCTGGATGGCGATTGCGGGTCTTGGACCAGCATGCCGGAGGATTGGTTGCGCGATAAGAAAATCGACATTCATCTGCGCTTTTCCAAAAACCTCGGGCCGGGCATGTCGCCCGATATTCCTTGGGCCTTTGATCTTTTGAAAGATCCCGAGAAGAAAGAAACTCTGCGCTTGCTTCTGTCAGGTGCGGAAATCGGACGTCCCTTTGTTGCTTCGCGCCAAGTGCCCGCGCCTTTGATTGCGGCACTTCGTGGTGCTTTCAATGCGACGATGAAAGATACGGAATTTTTAGCTGATGCAGACAAGCAAAAGCTCATCGTGGGGCCCGATGAAGGCCCCTATCTCGAAAAGCGGATCGCTGAAATCTATGCCACACCGCCGCGCATCATTGCCGCTGCGCGCGAGATCGCTGGCGAATAATCTGAGACGAAAACAGGGGGAGTTTTCATCATGACAAACCATTTATTCCGCAAAGCCGGCCTTGCCGCCGGCTTCATCTTGACGCTCTGCTTCCCAGCTCTGGCAGTGGACCAAGTTACTGTGCGCACGCTTGATGAACTCAAGCAGGAGATCATCGACCGCGCCGAGAAAAAGCCGCAGCGCAGCCCTGCCGTCAAAGTGGACGGCAAAGATATTCGCGAAGCTGTGGCTGCCATTAAAACCATGGATCGCGATGATTGGGCCAAGGGCTTCATGATTCCGGCCGAACGCCATTTTGCCGAAGGCCGCAAAGCGGAAGCCGAAGGCAAGACCGAAGCCGCGCGGGAATCCTATCTGGCGGCTTACCGCCTGTTCAAACTTGCGCATTATCCGACGAATAATTCGCCGCAAAAGCAAAAGGCCTATGAGCGTGGCGTAGATTCTTTCCTCGCTTACGGCAAATTCCTGACACCCAAACTGGAAGTCGTGCGAATACCCTTTGAGGGGAAGGAAATCGTCGGCTATCTGCGCTTGCCAAAGGCCGAGGGCAAAAAAGTGCCGCTCGTCTATTTCGCCACCGCGCTTGATTCCCGCAAAGAGGAATGGGCCGAGCGCAATGAAGATTTGCTCGATGAAGGAATCGGCATTTTTGTGACCGATATGCCCGGCACCGGCCAAGCACCCATTAAAGTTGACGTGGATTCCGAGCGCATGTTTTCGGCCGCTTTGGATTATCTGACCAAACGTCCGGAAATTGATGCCGGGCGTCTGGCTTTTTATGGTGGCAGCTGGAGCGGCTATTGGGCAGTCAAAATGTCAGTCGTGGAGCGCGCGCGTTTGCGCGCTGTTGTAGCCCAAGGCCTGCCTGCTCACCATTATTTCCAACCCGAATGGCAAACCGTGGCTTTGAAGACGCCTGAATATCTGATGGATCTTCTGCCTGCGCGCTCGATGATCTATGGCGTCGAAGGACTGGATGCTTTCCTCGCCTATGGTCCGAAATTATCGCTCAAGACGCTGGGCATTCTCGACAAGCCGTCGACGCAATTGCTGCTCGTCAATGGCGCGAAAGATACGCAAGTGCCGATTGCTGATTTGCATCTGGTTGCACAGGTTCTGCCCGGCGCGCCGAAAGAGGCCTGGATCAATCCGGAAGGCCGCCACATGGGCTCGGACAGCAAAATGGGCTCCGAGGATATCAAGGCGCGCATCGTCACGCCTTGGCTGGTCAAAAAGCTGAAAGAGTAACGCCAGCGTGCGCTTTCGCCTGCTTCCAACCCGCCCGAAACCGCGTTAAACAGGCGCCAGTTTCGGGAGGGTCCACAGGATCATGAAAAAGCGCAAAATCCTCATCAATGGCGCAGGGCTTGGCGGTCTGGCCGCAGCTTGCTGCCTGATGAAGGCCGGTCATGACGTCGAGGTTTTCGAGCAATCGGCCCAGATGGGGGAAGTCGGCGCTGGCATCCAGATCAGCGCCAATGCGCAACATGTTCTGCGCGATCTGGGCCTTGGGCCTGATATTGACCGCATCGGTGTGCGCCCCGGCGCATATGTTTTCCGCCTGCATGATACGGGCGAAGAGATCCAGCGCTTTCCGCTGGCTGAAGCGCATGAGGCCGCCAATGGCGCGCCCTATACGCAATTGCACCGCGCTGACTTCCACGAGATTCTCGCCCGCAAGGCGCAAGACATGCGCGCCCATGTCGTGCAGCTCAACAAGCGTGCCACGCAATATGTCGAAGATGCTGACGGTGTGACTTTGCACTTCGCTGACGGCACATCGGCACGCGGCGACATTCTGATCGGTGCAGATGGCATTCGCTCGGTCGTGCGCGCGCAAATGTCGGGCGCCTCGACGCCCATTTATACGGGAGACGCCGCTTGGCGTTTGCTCATTCCAACAGACAAACTGCCGCCGAATATGCTGCCGCCTGTCATGTCGGTCTTTATGGGCCCCGGTGGGCATGTCGTTTGTTATTATTTGCGCGCCGGCAAATTGCTGAATTTCGTGGGCCTTGTTGAAACGGATGATGTGGCCGAAGAATCCTGGACGCTGAAGCGCCCATGGGATCAGCTCAAAGCCAATTATGCCGGATGGCATCCGATCATCCAGACCATCATCGACACGGCCGATAAAGACCAATGCTACCGCTGGTCTTTGTTCAACCGTGATCCTTTGATGGATTGGAGCACGAAGCGCGTGACGCTTTTGGGCGATTCCTGCCACGCGACCCTGCCCTATCTGGCGCAAGGGGCTGTCATGGCGATTGAAGATGGCGCTGTGTTCACGCGCGCTTTGGCGCAATGTGATGACGATGCCGAGGCGCTTGATCTCTACCAGCGCAATCGCATTGAGCGCACGGCGCGCATTGTGCGCCAATCAACCGCCAATCGCACACTCTTCCATCTGCACAGCGAGGCAGAGATTCGCGCCGCCTTTGCCAAGCGCGATGAAGGCGCCGAGCGCAACAAATGGCTCTATTCCTATAATCCGCTCACCGTGCCGTTGGCATAAAAGCACGTCATTGCGAGCCGCAGGCGAAGCAATCCGGAGACCCCACGTGAGGCTTCTGGTTTGCTTCGCTTTGCTCGCAATGACGGACTGAAGATCAATCCAGCTTCTTCAAGCCGACGCGCGCGGCGATTTCGGCCACTTGCTTTTCTTGCTCGGCAATATCCTTGGCAAAATCCTCAGCCCCACCGGGGTTGGGCGTTTGCGCGCTGGCCACAAGGCGCTCGGCTGTGTTGGGCATGCGCGCGACTTCCGCGACTTCATCGCCGATGCGCTTGCGCAAAGCAGCACTCATGCTTTTGGGGCCAAACAAGCCAACCAAGCCTTCCAGCTGCAAGGAGGGAACGCCCACTTCAAGAGCGGTGGGCACATCCGGCAGAGCAGACGCGCGTGTGCGGCTGTTGACCGCCAAAACCTTCGCGCCATTGCCAATCACCGGCTGCATGATCGCATAGGCCGACATGACGACCTGAATACGACCCGCCGCCATTTCGGCTGCACCTTGGCCGAGATTGTTGAAGCTCACTTTCTGGATTTTCAGATTGAGCGCGGTGGTGAAATTGTCCCAGACCAGATCGGTAATGCCGGGCACGGTCATGACATTCAACTCACCCGGACGCTTGCGCGCGACCTCGACGAGCTCTTGCAGCGACTTGATGCCGCTCTGGTCCGAAACACCAACGGCCAGAATCGTATTGGAGAAGCGGGCAATCGGCAGCAGATCGCGGTCGCGCACATAGCCGAGTTTTTCATGGCGATAAGGGTGCGGGGTAAAATTGCCTGTCGGTGTGAACAGCAATTGATGATCATCATTGTCATTCACCACCGCGCGAATGGCGATGAGACTGTCACCACCGGGGCGGTTTTCAACGACAACCGACTGGTTCCATTTGCGCGACAAAGCATCAGCCGCCAAACGCGCGCCAATGTCAGCGCCCGCACCGGGCGCGAAAGGCACGACAAATTTGACGGGCTTGGTTGGCCAAGCAGGCGCCGGCGCTTGAGCAAAAGCTGCCGAGGTCAGCGCCAAAAAACCCGCGCCCATCACAGCGGCGCGGCGTGTCCAAGAATGATTCATAATCCCCCCTCATGTCCGAAGTTTGGTCCGGCTCTCGCTGGCTCCAGATCAGGGTCGCAGATTGTCGATTCTCGCGACAATCGGCAAGTCACAGAGCCGATAGGGGCGCCCTAGCGGGGCGCCACCTCGAGTTCAATCACGTCATAACCCAGCGCCGGATTGAAATCTTCCGGCTCCTTGTAGAGGACGCGTGCCTTCATCCCGAGCGCGAGGCGGGTGCGGTCGCTGGCCCCCTCGATATTGGTGTCCGATGTGACGCGCAGGCGGATTTCTTCCCCCTTGGCCGTCTTCAAAGTCAGATTGCGTCCGGCTTCGACAACGCGGGTGAATTCACCTATGGCCGACAATTCCTTCACCGTGACGAGAATGGGGCCTTGGCCGGACAATTCGCGGTGAATGGTTTCGGCCATCCAGTCAAAATGGGTGGCGCGGTCCCAATCCTTGAATTCATTCATGTGGAAATTTTTGATGATCTGGGGAAGCGTCTGGCCTTCCGACATCATCACCCGCACTTTCTGGCGCGCGAGCAGAATATAATCGACCATGACTTGCAGATCGGTGACCGTGCCAAGCGGCCCATGTGAAGGCACCACGACGCGCGGCTTCAAAGCCAGCAATGCCTCGAGCTGCTTCAACATGGTGATCGTCGTGCCGTGGCTGTAATCGGGGCGAATATCGGGATGGCGATCACGATAGGCGGCAAAAGAGCCATGCATGACGCCGACATCGGGCAGCCAGACAGCGACATCGCCCGTATTATAAGTGTCTTCGACATAGATGAGCTCGATGCGCTTGCCGCCGAGATTGAGCGTCATGCGATCTGAAAAGCTCATCACCATATCAATCGGCGCCAAACCTTCGAGAGCTGCGGAGCGTTCGGGGAAACGCTTGCGCCAGGATTTGATCTGGTAGGATTTCATCGCCGCAATTTCTTTTGCCACTTTGTCATGGACGATGACAGTGGCGTTGGGCATGAAGAAAGGCGAGCCGCCAAAATGGTCGCCATGATATTGGCTGATCACAACATAGCGCACCGGCTGGTTGGTGACGGATTTAATCTTTTCCGCAATGTCGCGCGTGTCCGGCTGGCTGTTGCCTGTATCCACCAAGACAACGCCTTGGTTGGTGACAATCACCATGGCATTGGCATCATTGCGCTTGCCGACATAGGCATAGACATCATCCGCCAGTTTGACGAATTGCGCCGTCTCACCCGTGATCGCAAGCGCAGTGCCCGCCCACATAAGCCCAGCAAAAAGGGCGAGGCTCTTCATAACAGCGCGCAACATGGCGTTTCCTTTCTTTTACGACTTCTTCTTGGCCGTATTCTTTTCAATCCACTCCAAAATCCAATCAGCGACTTGGAGATTGTTGGTGTCCATCATCATCATATGCGTGTTGCCCCGCACGCCTTTTTCATAAGTGGCCAGAAAGGCGCTCTTGCCGCCAAGGCCCGCCACTTGCGCCACAGCCTTGCGGCATTCTTCTTCGCCATTCCAATTGTGATCACCAGCCACATTGAGCCAAGCCAGACGCGTCATCGTCTTGGCTTGCTCAGCCGACAGGCCACAACCTGAGCGGCCCTCAACGCTGATGAGCGCCTTCACAAGGTCAGGACGCGCCAGCGCCGTCTGCGTGCCATAAGTGCCCGATTGCGAATGAACCATGACCATAGAGGGGCCAATTTTATCGAGCAGAGCGAGGAGGGCTTGCACCGTTTTCTGCGGGGCTTTCAGCGTCACTTCCGTATTGGGAACGAGCTGGGCCATATATTGATCGAGATATTTTTGCGGGAATTTGGAATCTGCCCACCATTCATCGGGTTTCGGTCCAAAGCGGAAGACGCCCCAAGCGCGCTCATAGGTGAATTGAATAATGCCACCTTTGGGGAGGAGGCTCGCATCATTCTTGGTCTGCGCCTGATTGATGACTTCAGGATTCCAGCCCGAACGCGCGCGCCCCGCATGATCGATCACATAGACCGTGTAACCTTTGCGCAGAAAATGCTGTTTCCAACCCTCGCGCCCATCGGGCGTTGTGTCATAGGTTTTGCCTGTATGGCCTGAGCCATGCACCAAAATCATCGGCAGCGCGCCAGCCTTTTGCTTTTTCGGCACGGCATATTCAACATACATTTGATTGACGATCACGCGACCCGCAGGCGCTTCGCCACCGGGATTTTCTGAGCGCACCACTTCGCCATTGATGAAAAAACTCCCCTGGTCTTTCAGAGCCGGTGGCTCAAGGGCGAATGCCTGCGACATGAATGAAACGGTTGCCGCACAAAAAGACAGCAAGCGACTGCGAGACGCCTTGGGCCACATAGGAAACCCTCCCCTTTGATTTTTATAGGCAGGCGGATTCGCTGCGCCTGCGTTTTTGAGTGTCGCGAGGTTAGCCTGCCCACGGCCCGCCACAAGAGCGGTCCTCTATGACTTTGGTTCATAACTCATGGGCTTTCGCGCTTTCGCACTGCGGCATGACCAAAGGATAGGCAATCCCAAAGCCAAGGCGAGACGAATGAACAGCTTTTCTAAAAAGCCCTGCCCTCCCCCCACTTGCCAAGCCCGATTTCGGCGCTGATACTTCTTGAAAATAAAAACGAGAGCACAGAGCTAAAAAGGCTCGGCTCCGCTGGGAGGACCAATGTACGAAGACGGCATTGCGCGTGACGGGCTGCGTCCGGGCGACCACATCGTCATCACCGGGGGCGGCGGCGGCTTTGGCCGCGCTTTCTGCAAACGTCTGGCGCGCATGGGCGCGCGCATTTCCCTCTGGGACATCAATGAAGCCGCAGGCCGCGAGACCGAAGCGCAAGTGCGGGCCGCCGGTGGCGAGGCCACTTTCTTCAAAGTCGATCTGGCTTCGGGCGCCGCCATTGACGAGTCCGTGGCCGCCAGCGTGAAGGCCTATGGCACGCCTTATGGCATCATCAACAATGCCAGCATCTATCCGCGCGCCAGCGTGCTCGACATGTCGCCGGAAACTTTTGCCCGCACTTTGCAGGTCAATATTACCGCGCCCTTCCACATCATCCATGCCTTTGGGCCGGCCATGATCGCCAATAAGCGTGGCGTCATTATCAATATTGCGTCAGGTCGCGCGCTGGAGGGCGCCGTCAATGGCGCCAATTATGCCTGCTCGAAAGCCGCCATTGTCTCGCTTACCAAGACCGTGTCGCTCGAATGGGCCAAACACAATGTCCGCTGCAACACGATCATCCCCGGCGTCTCCATGACAGCTCAACCTCTTGAAAATACAACGCCTGAGGAATTGATCGCGCGCGGCCAGAAGAATATTCCGCTCGGCCGCATCGGCTATCCAGAGGATATGGCGGGGCTCGCCGCCTTCCTCTTCAGCGCGGACGCCTCCTACATGACAGGACAGGCGGTTGCCATGAATGGCGGCGTGATCATGGTGCCCCAATAATGCACCCGTCTTGCCGGACGCCTGGGAAACATCCAAACTCAACCCATTGATGTTGAACCAAAGAAAGCAAAGAACATGCGCGCTTGGTACTTCACGGAAATGCCCTACCCCAATCTGCCACCGATGGATTCGCTGAGCAGCATTCGCGTCAATCTCTCGAACAAGCATTTTGACCCGAAGATCGGCGCTGATCTCTACAATCGCTATCTCGACGAGCATGTGATCGCTGATGAAGCGGGCCTCGACCTGATGGTGAATGAACATCACCAGACCGCGACCTGCATCGACACTTGCGCGCCTTTGTCTCTGGCCATTCTCGCGCGCCAGACCAAAAATGCGCAGCTGTGCATTCTGGGCAATCCGATTGCCAATCGCCAAGACCCGCTTCGCATTGCCGAAGAAATGGCGATGATCGATTGCATCTCGCGCGGCCGCGTGCACGCGGGCTTTGTGCGCGGCGTGCCTTATGAAGTCTTCGCCTCCAATGCCAATCCGACCGAGACGCTCGAGCGTCTGTGGGAAGGCGTGGATCTCTGCGTCAAAGCTTGGACGACAACAGACGGCCCGTTCAATTTCGAAGGCAAGTTCACCCATAAGCGTGCGATCAATCTGTGGCCGCGCCCCTATCAGACGCCCCACCCGCCGGTCTGGGTGACGGGCTCGAGCGACGTGGAATCTGTGCGTCGCGCCGCCTCGAAGGGTTATATTTTTGCGACCTTCCTGCAGCCTTACGACAAGGTGCGGATGCTGTTTGATGCTTATCGCAGCGCCTATCGCGACAATGGTCAGCCGGGTGGTGGCGGTCTTGCCTTCATGCCGCTGGTCTATGTCGCCGACAATGAAGCCGATGCGGAAGCTGGTGCACGTGAACTGACATGGTATCTCAAAGCCAAGTCGGAGCCGCAGTTCCGTAACCCTCCGGGCTATGCACCGATTGCGGCCAATGTCGCGGGTCTGCGCGGCGCTGACGTGCGCTCACGCACCAATGATGCGCTTCGCCAAGTCTCGCTCGAAGAGCAGCGCGATCTGGGTGTTGTCATGTATGGCACGCCCGATCAGGTGGCCGCGCAAATCAAGCTCGAATATGAGCGCATTGGCGGCTTTGATCATCTGTTGATGATGATGCAGGCAGGCTTCTTGGATCATAAGCGGACTGTCTCGAACATCCGCCTCTTCGCCAAGGAAGTCTTGCCGCAGATCAAGGATCTGCCGGGCCTCAAGGCAACACTGCCGAGCATCGCCGCCGAATAAGTTTCGGCGCACATATGGACGAGATGAAGGAATAGAGATTTGGCATCGCAGCTTTTTACGCCGCTCAAAATCGGCC
The DNA here is from genome assembly GCA_947452455.1 of Beijerinckiaceae bacterium. Lineage (GTDB taxonomy): Bacteria > Pseudomonadota > Alphaproteobacteria > Rhizobiales > Beijerinckiaceae > Terripilifer. The sequence goes on along the minus strand of CANGBX010000005.1, from coordinate 106,038 downwards.
CCGTTGAAGTGCCAAATCGCATCGCCATCTCGCCCATGTGTATGTATTCGGCTGATGACGGCTCGGCCTCGGATTTCCACATCCAACATTTAAGCCGCTTTGGAATGTCGGGTGCAGGCCTTGCCGTGATGGAAGCAACTGCCGTCACGCGTGAGGGGCGCATTTCGCCCGGCTGTCTGGGGCTTTATTCGCAAGCCAATGAAGACGCGCTGGCGCGCGTTATTGCCATTGCCAAGAAATTCGCGCTGCCCGGTTTCAAACTCGGCATTCAGCTCTGCCATGCTGGACGCAAAGCCTCCACACCTTATCCATGGGATCGCGGCGCGGCACTGACGCCTGAAAAAGGCGCTTGGCAAACGGTTGCACCCTCTCCGATTGCGTTCGAGAAAGATGGCGCAGCACCCCTCGAACTCACCAATGCGCAGATCGAAGATATTATCAATGGCTTTGGCGAAGCAGCCAAACGCGCTGTGCGCGCAGGTCTTGATGTGATCGAAATCCATGCAGCGCATGGCTATCTGATCCATCAATTCCTCTCGCCTGTTTCAAACCAACGCACAGATGATTGGGGCGGTTCGCCAGAAAAACGCATGCGCTTTGCTGTTGCTGTGGCGAAAGCGGTGCGCGATTCAGCACCTTCCCATATTGCACTGGGTGCACGCATCAACAGCACAGACTTTCTCGACGAAGGCTTGCAGGTTGAAGATGCCATTGCAGTCGCAAAAGCTCTGCGTGACCACGGCTTTGATTATGTCTGCGTGAGTTCGGGCAATATTGTGCCTGGCGGTCGCCCTGCCCTTGGCCCGGGCTTTAATGTCGAACGCGCTGCGCGCATCAAGCGCGAAACAGGGCTTGTGACACGCACCGTTGGATTTATTGCCGGGCCTAAACATGCCGAAGACGTTGTGAGCACAGGCGGCGTCGACCAAGTCGCCTTGGCGCGGGCATTTTTGGATGATTCCAATTGGGGCTGGCACGCAGCCGAAGCGCTCGGCCATCCTTTCACCATCCCGCCGCAATATCAGCGCGTCAAAGCTGGCAGCTGGCCGGGTGCGAAAGAAACGCGCGCCTTCACATAAAGAAGAACAACTTCTTTAAGCCCTTGCCACGCCTCACCGCTGTGTCATTATCTTCCCAAAAAAGACATAAGAATTTTGGGAGGTTGAATCATGGCAGTTGCAATCCGTGCCTTAGTTTTGGCCGCATGTGCGAGCGCAGCAGTGAGCGTCCATTCAGCGAAAGCTGATGTCGCTGAATTCTACACAAATAAAAACATTTCCATGATCATCAGCTCCGGCAATGGCGGCGGCTATGATGCTTTGGCGCGCACCGTGGGCCGCCACATCATCAAACATATTCCGGGCCACCCCAATGTCGTGCCGCGCAATATGCCGGGCGCTGGCGGCATTGTGGCGAGCAAACATCTCTTCAGCTCAGCCGCACGCGACGGATCGGTGATGGGCATTGTCATGAACAATGCGCCGCTCGAGCCGCTGTTTGGCACGAAAGAAGCCGATTATGATGCCACGCGCCTCAACTGGATTGGCACGCCCTCGCTTGAAACAGGCCTGCTGATCAGCTGGCATGCATCGAAATTCAAAACCATCGAAGATGCCAAGAAATTTGAAATGACGGCGGGCGCATCCGGCATCAATTCGGCGCCCGCTTTCTATTCGCGTCTGTTGAATGAATTGCTCGGCACAAAGATCAAAGTGATCGCCGGCTATCCGGGACAGAATGAAGCCTATATTGCGATTGAGCGCGGCGAGCTCGACACTTATGGCACGACCTTCTGGAGCTCGCTGACCTCGACCAAGCAAAATTGGTTGAAGGACAAGCAGATCAATATTCTTCTCCAATATGGCCCGATCAAAGAAGCCGAGTTGAAGAATGTCCCCTATGGGCCTGATCTGGTGAAGAATGAAGAAGACAAGCTGCTGTTTGAAGCAGCCTACGGCCCGCTCACACTCGGCCGCCCCTTCCTCATGCCGCCAGATATTCCAGCGGACCGACTGGCTGCAGTGCGCAAAGCCTTTATGGAAATGATCAAGGATGCTGAATTCCGCTCGGATGCGGAAAAGCTCGGGCTCCAGATCGACAATCCGCGCTCGGGCGAACAGTTGCAAGCCGATATCAATCGCCTCTATCAAACGCCCCCGCGCGTGATCGAGCGTTTGCGGAGGATTTATCAGGGGCAATAATTTCGGTGAGGGTCAAAGAAAAAGAACAAGAGGTTTGACATGCAATTCGGACTCTATGCGCCCGTTCCCCATGTCACCGTCGGCTCACCCGAAATCGAAGCATCTGTTGCAGGGGCGCAAAAGCCCCTGCCCTCTGGCGTGACTGATCCAGCCTGGAATCTCTCGCGTGATCTCTTGATCGAAGCCGACAAATCCGGCTTCGACATTATTCTCTTCGCCGAGCGACATCTGGGCGCTGATATGGAAGCCTGGATTCTGGGCAGTGCCATCGCAAGCCTCACCTCGCACATCCGCTCAATGATTGCCGTGCATCCGGGCCTTTGGCATCCGCAGCTTGTTGCCAAAATGGCAGCGACTCTTGACCGCCTGTCTCCGGGGCGCATGTGTCTTAATCTTATCACCGGATGGAACATTGAAGAGCATCGCATGTATGGCGGCGAGACCATGCTGGGTGATGATGACCGCTATATTCGCGCCGAAGAGTTCATGCATGTCGTGCAAGGCATGTGGCGCGAGACACCCTTCAGCTACAAGGGTCAGTTCTATCACGTCGAGGGTGCGCAACTTTTGCTGAAGCCAGCCACGCCGCAGCCGCCCGAAATTTTCACCGCCAGCCGTAGCCCGCGCGGTCTCGATATGATCGCGAAAGTCGGCGACTGGTGGTTTCTCGATTATGATAAAAACGCACCTGACACCAAAGCCGTGATGGAAAGCCTGCGCGTGTCGATGGATGCCATGCGCGAGCGAACCGCCAAGACGGGGCGCAAAGTGCGATTTGCATTCAACCCGTTCATCTGTTTTGGCAACACGCGCGAAGCTGCGATGGATCATGCATTGAAACTCATCACGCCGACCAATGCCGAAACCGACATGCGCAAAATCATGAGCCGCGTGGGGCCCGCCGTGAAATCAGGCTGTGTCGGCACACCCGATCAGGTGCGTGACCAGATTGAAGCCTTTCGCGAGATGGGCATTGAATTGCTGCTCTTCAAATTCCCGCCCCTGATCTCCGAATTGCACCAGATCAGAGATGAAATTATCCGGCCTTTGCGCAAGCAGGCCCATTGAGGCGACCATGACGATTGAAATCGAAAAGCTTCATCCTCTTTATGCTGCACGCATCCACGGCGTGGATATTCGCAAGCCCATGGATGCCGCCACTCTTGCGCAGATCAAGGCTATCGCAGCAGACTATGTGGTCTGCGTCATCGGCCATGACACGCCGCCCACCAATGACGAGCATATTGCCTTCAGCGCAAAGTTTGGCCCGCTGCAAAGAGGCAAAGCGCCCAAAATTGCCGGTACAGAAATGCGCATCGCTCATCCCGAGATACTCGATCAGAGCAATCTCGATGAAGTCGGCGAAATCTATTCAGACGATGATCGCCGCCTCGCCTATAAGCGCGCCAATCGCCTCTGGCATACGGATATGAGCTTTTACGATGTGCGCGCGACCTATTCGATGCTCGCCGCCCATCTCGTGCCGCCCGCAGGCGCCGACACGGAATTCACCGACATGCGCGCCGCATGGGATGCGCTCCCCGACGCGCGTAAGGCCGAGATCGCCCATCTCGAAGTCGAACATTCTTATTGGTATAGCCGCGTGTTAGGTGGCGGCCCTCAGCCGACCGAAGAAGAGCGTGTGACGCGCCCGCCTGCCCACCACGCCATCGTGCATCTTCATGCGCCATCGAACCGCAAGGCGCTTTATCTCGCCTCTCATGCGCAAAATATTGTCGGCTGGCCGGAAGACAAAGGCCGCGCGCTGATTGACGAGCTGATCGCTTTCGCCACGCAGCCACGCTTTGTCTATGCGCATCAATGGCGGCTGGGGGACATTCTCATCTGGGACAATCTGGCGACCATGCACCGCGCTACGCCCTTTGATGATCGCACCTATCGGCGCGATATGCGCCGCACGACATGCCGCGAGCGCGAGATTATCGACGCGTAAAGCCGCGTCTTAAAACGGCAGAAGCTTTTTCAAGCCCATCTCATCGGCAAGCTTTTGCAGATCAGCCAGCGTATCATCTGGTAGAACCAGACCATTGGCACGATTTTCAATTTCCTGGCGCGCTTCCATCTCGCCGGGATAATAGATGTCGTCAAACCCTTCCGCGCGCGGCACTTGTTTCATCCGCGCAATCAGTTCTTCGACGCGCGTATTGAACTCGGCAAGCGGCTGGATGGCTTCAATATTGATGGCGATCATAAAGTGGCCGGCACCGCTGCGCTTTTTGGCTTGATAGGGCCCGAAAACATCGGTCGAAAAACCGCTGCCTGTGAGAACGCCCGACAACATGTCCATCATCATGGCAATGGCATAACCCTTATGCTCGGCCATGGGCAAAATGATGCCTTCAATCGCTTCCGCCGGATCTGTGGTGGGCGCGCCGTCTGCATTGATCGCCCAACCGAGCGGAATGGGCAGGCCCTTTTGCTTGGCGAGATAAATCTTGCCGCGCGCCACGCCTGTATTGGCCATATCCAGCACCATGGGCGCGTGACGACCGGCCGGACAGGCCCATGAAAACGGATTATTGCCGAGCACTTTTTGGCGCCCGCCCCAAGGCGCCATGGCAGGACTGGCATTGGTCGACAGAAAGCCGATGCATCCCGCGCGTGCCGCCATCAATGTGAAATAAAAGGCCGTGCCGAAATGGTTGGAATTGCGCATGGCGACAGCGGCAATGCCATGCTGTTTGGCGCGCGCAATCGCCTCTTGCGCGCCAAAGGCCGCAACCACCTGCCCCATGGCCTCATGGCCATCAATGACAGCCAGCCCGCCCGCATCAAGCACCAAGCTCGGGCGCGCTTTGGCATCACATACGCCCGCTTGCAAACGCGCGACATACCAAGACAGGCGCAAGACGCCGTGTGATTGGTGCCCGCAGAGATCCGCCTGCACCAAAGATTCGGCGCAGAGCTGCGCATCCTCGCGCGTAAGGCCCGCCTTTTCATAAGCCGCAGCGGCAAAGCGCAAAAGTTTTACGGGGTCGACTTTAGGCGGAGCGGACATGGGCTTCTCTCAGAGCAAGTTCAATGCATCTTGCCGATCCACGCCGAGCTGACAAGCGTCTTGCCAAAAAGCCAGAGGACGCCTTTAATCAGACTTATAAAAAAACAATCTGGGGAGGCTCAAAAATGTCTTGGGGAATCCGTTCGCGCGCCGCGCTGTTTGCCCTCGCCTGTCTTTCAAGCGCACAAGCCCAAGCACAAGACGCCGCCACTTTCTTTGCTGACAAGACGATCAATTTCCTCGTCGCCTCGGGACCGGGCGGGGGCTACGATATGTATGCGCGCATTCTCACGCGCCATTTCGGCCGCAACATTCCAGGCAACCCGTCTTTCGCGGTTCAATATCTGCCCGGTGGCGGCGGCATTGTGGCTGCAAACAATCTCTACGGCCTATCAAAGAAAGACGGCACGGTGATGGGCCTTCTGGCGTCGAGCACATTCTTGCTTGCCGCCGTTGGCGACCAGCACACCAAATTTGAAAATCTCAAATTTACCTTCATCGGCAATATGAATGAAGAAGCCGATACATGCTCCGTCTGGCATACGACCAGCATCAAATCTGTCGCTGATTTGAAATCGCGCGAAGTGATTATTGGCACAGCGGGTGTGGGCTCTAATTCGCATACATTCCCGGTTGGCATGAATGCGGTGATTGGCACGCGCTTCAAACCCATTCCCGGCTATTCGGGTGGCGCGCAGATTCGCACTACTGCCATGGAGCGCGGTGAGCTTCATGGTTCCTGCGGAATCTTTGTCTCCACTCTGGGCGCGCAATTTGGCCAGCCACTCGCCGAGGGCAAGCTGAATGTCGTTTTGCAAATGGGCCTGACGCGCCATCCCAAATATAAGGATGTGCCCAACGCATTGGAACTCGCCAGTGATGATGTCGGTCGCCAATCTCTCGAATTGCTGTTTGCGCAGCTCGCTTTGGGCCGCCCCATCCTCGCCCCGCCAGATGTGCCGCAAGACCGCGCAGCTCTTTTGAGCAAAGCCTTTCAAGACACAATGCGCGACCCGCAATTTATAGCCGAAGCCGAAAAGACCAATGTTGAAACCAGATGGTTTGATGGCGCGCGCATGCGCGACGTCATGACGAAAATGGAATCCGCACCCGCTCCTATCAAAGCGCGGGTAAAGGCCATTCTCGATCAGCAAAACTAAAGGAAAAAAGAAAATGCAATTTGGACTCTATGGCACAAATGGCCATGTGACCGTTGGATCGCCAGAAATTGCGCAAGCTGTTCTAGAGGCGCATGGGCCGCTGCCGGAAGGACGTCAAGACAAGCAATATGAATTCGGCCTCGACATGATGCTCGAGGCTGAAAAAGCCGGCTTTGATATTATTCTCTTTGCAGAACGCCATCTCGGCCCCGATCTCACCACATGGGTGGTGGCTGGCGCCATCGGTTCGCGCCTTGAACGCATGCGCTCCATGGTGGCTGTCCATCCGGGCCTCTGGCATCCAGCCGTCATCGCCAAATTGTCCATGTCGTTGGATCGTATTTGCAAAGGCGGCATGGCGATCAATCTGGTGACAGGCGCCAATGAGGCCGAGTTCCAGATGTTTGGTGGAACCGCACTGATGGACAATGCGCTACAGCGCTACACGCGCGCCACCGAGTTCATCAATTTCATCAAAGGCGCATGGACACATGACAAATTCTCCATGCCCGGAGAATTTTTCCCGACAGAAAATTTCGAACTGCGGCTCCGACCACGCAATGCCGCACCGCCTGAAATGTTCACCGCCGCCAATTCGGAGGGCGGGCGCAAAATGGTTGCCGAGACGGGTGACTGGTGGTTCCTGCCCTATGATCGCAACATCACCAGAACAGATGAATTGCTGCGCGAGCTCGAAAAATCCATGGCCGATATGCGTCAGCGCATGAAAGCTGTGGGTCGCCATATCCGTTTCGGTTTCAATCCGTTCATCGGTTTTGGCAACAGTATGCAAAATGCGCTTGAGGCCAGCATTGCGCGCATCATTGCGCATGAACAAAATCCCGACACAGCAAAAATCCAGCGCAGCATGTTGCCTGCCACATTGGGCGGCTGCATGGGGCGGCCAGAAGACATCCGCCGCCAGATCGGGCGCTTCCGCGATATGGGAATCGAACTGCTGCTCTTCAAAATGACAGCGGGAACAGATGATGTGCGCCGCATCGGCACAGAAGTGATTGCACCATTCAGGACAGGGACAACATGACGCCACGAGCCCTTCTCTTTCTCTGTCTGTTTTTTGCAGGCTCTGCACAAGCGGCAGATGAAGGGCTTTCTGCTTTCTACACGGGCAAAAATATCCGCCTCACTGTTGGCTCATCTGCAGGTGGCGGCACTGATATTGTCGCCCGCTTATTGGCCCGCCACATGGGCCGCTACATCCCCGGCAAGCCCGGCATTGTCACCGTCAATCAACCCGGTGGCGGGGGATTGGTGGGGGCCAATCGCATTGCCAATAGCGCCGCACGCGATGGGACTGAAATTGCGACCATGGAGCGGGCGATTCCCCAACTCGCTTTCATGGGCGATCCCAATGTGCATTTTGATCCGCTCACACTCACATGGCTGGGGTCGCTCTCATCTTATCGCAATGATGCTTTCATGCTGTTCGTCAATGCGGATCATCCGGCGCTCTCGGTTGATGATTTGCGCCCCGGCAAAATGACAGCGCGGCTTGGAGCAAGCCAGCAAGGCTCAACCAATCTCACCTTTGCACTGATTGCGCGCGATGTGCTGGGGCTCAATGTTGTGCCCATTTCCGGCTATGCCGGCACAGCCAAAATATCGCTCGCCATGATCGCGCGTGAGGTCGATGGCCAGCTCATGGGGATTGTTTCCATCCAAGCCACGCAGCGCCATTTGTGGGAGAGCAAAGCCGTGCGACCCCTCGTGCAATTTGCCAGACACACGCGCCACCCCGTCTTGCCAGATGTGCCAACGGGCTATGAATTGGTGCGCGACGAGCCAAGCCGCGCCCTGCTCGAATTTGCAGAACTCCCCTTTTTCATGGCGCAATCTTTTGTAGCGCCCGCTGCTGTTCCCGCTGATCGGGCTGCAGCGCTGCGAAAAGCATTTCTCCTGATGACACAAGACGAGGAGTATCGCGCCGAGGCGCGCAAGCTCGACATTGATGACAGCCCGGTCGGCCATGAAGAGATAGAAGCACTGCTGAAAAAAGCAAAGACCACACCAAAGCCCGTGATCGACGCCTTTCAGCGTGTCATTGCGCGATGAAGATTCACATGCGTCCTAAATCATTTGCTCTAAAGAGGCACATTATGATGAAGCCCATGACCAAAGGTTTTCTATCTGCTTTGTTTTGCGCGCTCCCTGCCAGCGCGGCCTTAGCCGATGCGGTTGAGGATTTTTATCGCGGCAAGCAAATGCAATTCATCATCCGCACGGCCGTGGGTGGCGACTATGATCAATATTCAAGATTGGTTGCGCGCAATATGTCGCGCCATATTCCAGGGCATCCAACCATTCTCCCCATCAATATGCCGGGCGGCGGCGGGATCACAGCCGCCAATTTCGTCGGTCAATCTGCGCCCAAAGATGGCACTGTCCTCACCATGGTGAGCCAAGGCCTGCCGATTGATCAAGCGCTTGGGCTGAACAAAAGTCTGCGGGTTGATCTGCGGGAGTTTAACTGGATCGGCAATGTGGTGAATGCAAACCAATTGCTGGTTGTCTGGCACACATCACCCATCCGCTCGATCGAAGACGCTAAAAAGCGCGAAACTACGATTGGTGCAACGGGGGCTGGATCAGTTTCATCGCAACTCCCCTCTTTTTATAATTATGTTTTGAAAACACGTTTCAAAATCATCATGGGCTATCAATCGGGTCAGGAAATTGACCTGTCGATGGAGCGCGGCGAGGTCGAAGGGCGCGGCACCAATACTTATACCGGCTATATGGCCTCAAAGCCGCATTATCTGTCACGCAATCTGATCATTCCCTTGGTGCAAGTGGGCAGCCAACGCGAGGCGGAATTGCCGAACGTGCCGCTGCTGACAGAATTGGATGTGCCTGCGCAAGATCGCCCGCTTCTCGAATTTATTTCCAAAGCCATCACGGTCGGTCGCCCCGTTGCCACAACGCCGCAGGTGCCCAAAGAACGTGTCGAGGCATTGCGTGCAGCCTTCGACAAGACCTTGCTCGATCCCATCTTCATTGAAGAGGCGCGTCGCGAAAATGCAGAAATACGCCCGATGAATGGCGTGACGCTCGCCCGTGTTATTCATGAGCTGATTGATACACCCGCACCCATCCGCAATCGCATCAAAGAAGCGATTGAAGATCGCAGCACGCCAAGCCCTAACGCGGAAACCAAATAAGGAGAGCCGTAAAGCTGCTATGCTTGGTGATTAGGGGATGCAGTCCAAGGAAAACTAATAATCGCTGATATCAGAGCGACCATCGGCAAATTTCTTCATCGCCATGCGGATCGGGAAGTAAAGCACGAGACCAAAAGCAGAGAAGACCAGCCACTGCCAAAGCTCCGAACCGGAAGCGGTCGAGGGATTTAAATAAGCCCAGACCGCAAGCACAAACCCTGAGGCTGAAAACGACACGAAAAAGCCAATCGTCGTCAGAGCTTCAAAGATCAAGAGCCCGACAGCAATGACTGCCCACAGAGCCCAAATCTCAATTCCGGTGAAAGCGCTCAGGTAGCTCACTTCTGCCTCACGACTTCGAGCAAAGCTTCTACGGTGCCAAGCGACTTGGTGATGTCTGTTGGAATGACAATCAATTTCGAATTGTTTGATTTTCCTAATTCAGCAATGCTGCTGATTTGTTGTTTCTTGATTTCGAAATCGATCGCGGCCTGACCGTTCTTTTGAATCGCCTCACCAACAGTATTTGTGGCGAATGCTTCCGCTTCTGCAAGAATGCGACGAGCTTCCGCCTGCTTTTGGGCCGTATATAATTCACCATCAGCTTTGAGCTGCTGTGCCTGACGATCACCTTCTGCTTTGGTGACCGCTGCCCGGCGCTCACGTTCGGCATTGAGCTGCTGCTGCATCGCGGCGCGCGTCGACTGATCGACAACCACATCCAAAACTTCCGTGCGGGTAATTTCGATACCCCAAACAGCGCAGGCATCAGACAGAGACGATTGAATTTGCTCGTTGATGAATTCACGCCGCGATTGAACTTCATCAAATTCCATCTGGCCGCCGGTTGAGCGCACAATGCTCGTAACTGTCGTGCTCACCGCTTGGTCGATATCGGAAATTCTGTAGACCGACTTTGCCGAGTCAACAATGCGGAAAAAAACAGCCGTTGTGAGATGGACTTCGACATTGTCCTTGGTGATCACGCTGATCGATTGAGGGGTCAATTGCCGCTCGATAATGCTCACCTTGTGAGCCACGCGATTGAGAATAGGGACAATAATATTCAATCCGGCTTTGAGCGTTGTGACGTATTTTCCGAATTGCTCGACAACATATTCCTGCGATTGCGGAACAATCTTGATGCTACTGAACGCGATCAGGATGAAGAGGACGATGAAACTAAAAAGAACAAAACTTTCGCCGCTCATGACTGCCCCTCAGATCTCACTAGAATAAAAACCCGTTTTTCGCCTCCGCTGCCCTCAATAGATCGCTGAGGGGTGCCCAGCGCTGAGTGAGCGACGAAAAGCTGAAGTCAGGCAAACTACCGCCGGTGCTTGAGATTCGTCTAGCCAAACCTGTCAAAGCCCCGCGACAACCAGCCTGATGCCAAAGGGGCTGTTAGCTGGAATGTGCCGCCGACCCTTCAGCGTGGTCAGGAGACCCTAATGGAGCCAGAGCGCCGAACCTCAGTAGGGTGGACAAGCTTCGCGTGAACACGCCATTGTTCCAAAGACCCGCTGACTGAATTAAAACAAGTCTATTGGTAGACTTTGAAATTATGCCAATTTATAATTTTTAAAGCTCGTAAAATACACCTCTCAATAGCTTCAAGTCATTGATTTAATTTGATTTACGGTATTGCTATAGCACTTGAACTCGAGACCCGTTGATTAAGAGTTACACAGGATTTGTTTATTTACAGAGGCTTAGTTAGTAGTTTATAAGCTTGGTTTATACTTTCTGCAATCAGCGGTTCTAGATGGAACAGGTTTCCGACCCGAAACACAAGACCACCCCGACCAAGCCATCGAAGCACTCGCTCGATGGCGAGATCATCGTCGTTCATAAGGGCATCGCGATCTACAAGACGCATGCATCCCCCTTCTGGTTTGCACGCATACGAGACCCTCAGCTCAAGAAATACGTGGTTCGCTCGACCAAAGAGAAATCACGGGTCAAAGCACGCGAAGTCGCTCAGGAACTGGCTCAGGACATTCTGAGTAAGCAGAAAGCGACCCCTAAGGAATACTCGTTCAAATACTACGCGACCCGCTTTCTTGAGAAAGGTCGGCGGCTAGCGGCTACTGGCGAACGTAACGCCAATTACATCCGAACAGCTGGAACCGTGCTCGACAATAAGCAATGGGGGCTGATGAAGCATTTTCAAGATGCTGATGTTCGGACTTTAAGAACCCGTCATTGGGCTGAATATCTGGATGAGCTGGCGAAGAAGCGACCAGACCTGAAACCATCAACCAAGAACATGCTGGGTGCGACCTTCCGCAATGTTCTGAAGGTGGCACGTGACGATGGGATCATTGATGGGGTTCCAGAGACCCCCAGGACCCGTCAGAAGGACAATCCCCGACCCTTCTTCAGGTTCTATCCTCTCGTGGACAAGGATGCGGATACCTACAAGAAGCTGCTTGAGACGGCTGAGAAGCTAGCGGCTGAAAGTGTCACCATCCGTGGGACAGCTATTACGACTGAGCTCTATGACCTGATCCTGTTCGTAGCGCACACCTTCGTTCGACCGACCACCACCGAGCTCTATGCAATACGGCATGCGGATATTCAGGTGGCTGAAAACCCCAAGCGGCTGTTGCTGACCATTCGCGATGGCAAGACTGGGTTCCGCATAGCCAATTCGATGGAAGCTGGTGTCAGCGTCTATGAGCGCATTAAGGAACGCTATCCAGATGCCAGCGCTGAAGACTATCTATTCCTACCCGCATACAAGAACCGCACGACCGCATCTCAAATCATGCGGCGGCAGTTCAATCGAGCTTTGAAAGAAGCAGGCATTACGTTCGATCCCTACACGAACCAGAACCATACGGTCTATTCGCTGCGCCACACAGCTATCTGCATGCGCATCATTCTGAGCCATGGGCAGGTGAACGTATTCAACCTAGCAAAGAATGCTGGCACTAGCGTTGAACAGATCGAGCGGTTCTATGCACGCAATCTGCCGCTGAGTGCTGAGATGGCTAGAAATTTGCAAAGTTTTGGTGAGCAAGGCTGAATTCTACGACTTTGTAACTAATCTGATCAATGATAAGTAAAGAGATAACTCATTTGTAAACAAGCACTGGCACCTTTGAAAGTGCAATAATTTTAGCTGATTGGCTACCTAGAAGAAAATTTTCTATGCCACTCCGCCCGTGTGACCCGACAATGATCAAATCGCATTTGCGGGCTTGAGCTTCCTCAACAATAGCTTCAGCTGGTTTTCTGTCCGATATGTGAATAGTTTTAACTTTCACGCCGACTTCTCGTGCACGCTCAGTTGCATTTTTTAAAATGAGATTTGCAGATCTAGAGCACAGCGCCTCATATTCTTTTATCGGATTATCCATAAGCATTTCATCATCTTGTGCTATATCAAAAAAAGACCATATTTCTGTAACAGTCACAACGGTTACATGTGCTTTCAATTCTTGAGCAAGATCCAAGCCAAACACCAACGCAGCGGAACTAACTTTAGATCCATCAGTGGCAATCAAGATATGATTGTGCATATTACACCTGCAAAAATATAATGTGATCGTAAAATATGATCGTGCTAGTAATTTTAGAACTTAGCTGGAAAGTAAAAGTTCCAACTCAATATAATGAGACTTTAAACGCAGACTAACTTTTCTAATATTAGAGCGTTGCTTATAGCTAAATCGCAGCGGTGAGTGGTTGGCGTTTCATTTAAGAAATGCAACGTCGTCAGCGCACGAAGCTTTAGCGCTGGCGTGTAATAGCTAATCACAGACAGTGGGCAGGTCGTTGGCGATGCGCGGTTCAGGACGCTGGAACGGCTGGAGAAGTAATAGCTGTTTTAAGATTTATAGGCACCAGCGTTGAACATATTGAGCGGTTCTATGCACGCAATCTACCGCTGAATGCTGAGATGGCTAGGAACCTGCAGAGCTTTGGACAAATAAAAAGGGCGCCTGTCGAAGGCGCCCTTTAATTTAATTCTGTTAGAGAATTAGAACTTGTAGTTCAAACCAACACGAACAAGGTCTGTCTTGACAGAAACTTTGTCAGCAACAACGGTCCCGCCCCAATAAGTCTCCTTGCCGAGGTCAGCGTGGAGATATTCAATTTTGCCAGTAATATTGCGTGTGAATGCGTATTCTGAGCCCGCCCCAATAACCCAGCCACTGTGTGTCTGTGAGTTACCAGCCTGCGCACTCCACGTTGCACCTTGCCAAGTAGCACTTCCAGAAACTGTAATTTTATTATTTCCGTATGCATAACCGCCTGTCGCATAAACGAGCAGGTTATCAAATGCATAGCCCGCACGAACTCTTACAGTTCCAAGTGAGGTAAGCTCAGTTTTAATTGTTGCAGCTGCTGAAAGTGCGCTGCCATTAAAACTAGTTGCAGCCGCCGCTGTGAAGCTGTCGCTCAAATTACCCCAAGCGTAGTCAGCTTCGACACCAACGACATACTTTCCAATCTGATGATTGTAGCCCGCTTGTATCCCATACAAACCGCCTGAGATACCAAAGTTACCAATTACAGGCGTAACATAGGGGTCTTTTTCTGTTCCCCAACCGTATCCACCGTTTGCACCAACATAAAAGCCAGACCAGATATCTTTCGCAACAGGAGCAGGCGCATTCGCAGCGGTCCGCGCAGGAAGATCAGCAGCGAAAGCAGACGAAGAGAGACCAGCAACGGCGACGGCAGCAATAAGAATTTTTTTCATTAGATTCGTTCCCTTACATTTCTATGGCACTGTTTTAGCTCGAACATGACACCATGAAAGAGAAGTGTATTCCGATACTTTTTCCTGAACTATCGCGTTCACATTCATCACTACTTGAGCCCGCAAGTTTGCATAAAATATCGTTATCTTGCGGTAACTTACGACTGCTCGATATTTATGTCCCAATTGTATCGGAAAAAATTTCTGAGGAATTTTTAGCTTTATCCATTTGATCAGTCTGCCCAATTCATCAATAAAATTGCGGGCTATAGTTACTGGTATTCAGTCAGAGATTTTCTAAATGCGCCAAGAAACAGCAGAAATGTTGATTAATATTATAAATGCTCAAAGCGACGTCATGCGGCTAAAAGGAAGGGCATCGCAACACATTTTGATTCATCTAGCTCATAGTGGCGGCAAGCTCCCTTTGAAAGAACTCTATCTACTCCCACTCTGGACGAACAAAACATTACGCAACCATATTTTACATCTTGAAAATGATGGAATGATCGAGCTGTTAGATGATCCAAACGACGGTCGATCAAAGATCGCTCTCTTAACAAAAAAGTCGCGCTGCAAGTTGGCGAAATATGAAGAAAAAATTTTTGATGTCTTAAAAAAACACACGCGATCAAATGCGACGTCTTTTGCTGAGCTCAGCGCCGAATAATAACGACAGATCAAATTGCATCAACGACACGATACTTCGCGGCATTAGACGTTTCGATATATCGCTGCGTCGTTCCCAGCGCCGAGTGACCTGCAAGAAGCTGAACGTCGCGTAAGCTACCGCCCACGCTCGAGATTCGTCTAGCCCAACCAGTGATCGCTGTGCGTCGTCCGGAGTGACTGCTAGCTCCCTGGAACCCCAACGCCCTATACCAGCCAGCGAACTTGTTGACGATCGCGTAGGAGGAAGTCTGCACGGACCTTTCCGTAATAATTACAAATCGGCTGCTGCCCGCTATCTGACGCCAGCAATCCAGCGCAATCCGTAAATCCTTATTGAGCGGAATAACCCGACCTGAGCGCCCCTTTGAGGCTGAGTTGGGTAAGTGGATTGCGTCAGACAACTTTCCCTCAGCATCAGTGATCATCGACCATTGCAGCGATGCTATTTCTTTCGCTCGAAGACCAGCCTTCAGAGACAATAGGAAGATCACTCGGTCTCGTTCGGGGTGGCGGGTAGTGGTGAGGTAGCTAAGGACAGCGTCGACCTGCCCCTTACTGAGGATTTTCGCTTGTTTGCCGAGACCCATGGGTTTTGCTCCAACTCGTTATGAAAAGCTCGATTTCGAGCCAAAAATAACGGGCTGTGGAATCTGCGGCTAGGGCGGCAGCAAGAAATATTCGTAAAAACAATGGGTTAGGTGAATTCGTTATAAAACATAAGTTTTACAATGAGTTGGGGCGGCTAGTTCTATTTGGAACCACCTACCCCACAGCATTTGCCGCTAATGCGACCCCTGCGTGTCACCAGACAGCTTTGGAAACAAATGCGGCGCTTCTTGCTTCAGCAACGCGATACACGCAGTGCGAACAATAGCCGACACATGGACGTCCGTTTCTTCTGCGTAGGCTTCGAGCTTCTTTTTCAGATTGTCTGGGCAACGAAATGCGAGATTAGAATTCTGAATGATGCGCAATAATTTTCCTCCTGATTATTTGAAGACAATGACGAGGTAGCTGCCTGACGTTGGCTTGCTCACTGTTCTTTTGATTTCGTCGAGCTTCTTTGAGACCTCAGCGGTGGTGCTGATTTCATAGACACCCATGACGGTGGTGTTCTTGATAAGCTGGTTGATGGACTTGCCATCTGCACCTGTGAAAATATCAGACAAACGCATTGTTCTTATTCCTTCTTATTGGCGTTGTGACTGATGTTATTTAGCGTTTTGCGAAAGTAGCTCGTTTGACTAAATACAAATGTGTTCGGGGAAGGAAATGGCGCAATCGTTCAAAGAAATGAAGCGGAAGTCACGTTCTGGCGAAACGCTGGAACAGCTGGCTTTCGCAATGCGCTTCAACTTAGGTTCCCATAAGAAAACGCGATTGAAGAAAGCTGGTGCTGGAAATAGTCGATCATTGCTTCATGACGATATTTCTAAGAAGCACGCTGACAAATTATTTGAGGAATTGAATAAACGAGCAAAGCTGCTTGGGCGATCAGCTGATCAGCGACTGCGCTTTATGACTGTTTTGCAGGAATTGACTAATCCAACGATTGAAGACGTTGAACGGGCTGTTCGTCAGCTGGAGACCATTTTCAAATCAATGCTTGGATCAGTGAAGCTGTGGTCGCGTGGCACAATCGAACTGGAAATGGTCAATCTTGATATTCTTGATCGTATTGGCAAAGCACGCGACGACGAGCAGCGAAAGATGAATGTGCTGCTTGGCTTATGGACCAAGGAAGACTTTCAGGGGTTGATGATTGCAGCTGACAAGACCAAATCGAAGATACTGGTTCATTGTCACGTGGTGGTCAACTTAGGCAAAGACTTTGAACGCAATGAAGAAGAACTGAGAAAGCTTTGCGCGAAAGAACATTCGTGGAAACGCAGCAAGTATCAGGTGGAAATCAAAGGGTTGTTCAAGAACCGAAAGACATCACACAATCTGAAAGCCATCGCAGCTTACGTGACTAAAGGTGGCAATGAGAACTTGCGTTACAACGCTGGCTTTGGTCGTGATCTGGCTGAAGACTTAGAGGCTAAGATTTGGCGGTTATTCGGTGTCGGCAGGTCAGCACGTGGTGGCGAAACTGTTGAAGATGAACGTGGGCTGACGGTTGGCGAAGTGCAGCAACTGGATGCGCTTTACGTTTGGCTAATGAACAGGCGCAAGGACAAGCGTGGCTACTTGCTTTGGACGAATGGGCGCTGATGGGGAATGGTTCAATCGCTTCGCGATTACTCGCTGCGCTCGTGGCGTCTTGTGGATTGTTGAGTTTGGTGGTGGCTGGGGGTGACTGGTCGTGCGATGGGGCTGAGTTTTGGGTAACTCGTTACTACGCATAAACAACGTATAGACACCCCTAGCTTCGTGGTTCGACAACACCCAGAACAATAGGATTACGCAGTCGACCGCGAATTGTTGGCGTCTCAATTTGAACGCGCTTTGTTACGATTGCCCCGTTCACCGTGAAGTCATCTGGAATATCTGGCGACCCAACAACCAAAGCCCCGCGCCGAGTAACATCGTTTGGTCTAATCCACGGTGAAAACTGAATATCCGCCCTATTAAACACGTGAACTCTTTGAGGCAGATCAAACGCAATTGATCCAGCAGCGTGAATTGAACGCTGTCGATCAGTAGTGACGATATAAAAAAGTCGACCAGATCCATTTTCACGCCAATAATCACGAGCGATGCGTGAAATCTTCTTATGATCAATATTAGAATACTGGACCTTATTGTTCTGTATCGGAACGAGAATTGTACTCATATAATCGATCACAAAAATGACCCAAAGAATTGCCGCCACCCAAAGAGCGCGATGTAATTTTGGTTTCTCAACATAGCTATAAACATTTCCCAGCCATGCGATCATAGGCACAATCACAGGCGTAATCCATAACGGACGCGGGCGAATACCAAACACAGGTGATGCAGCAACGAGCAGCATCGGACCAAACGTTACAGCAGCCAAAAACAAATCTTTAGATGAAGCCGTCTCAGGGTTTAGAGCTCTATAAGCTGCAGCAAAAAACCCCCTGACACCAGATGCTACTATGAAAGGAATGCTTGCGAACAAAAGCATAATTGCAAAATTCATAAGCATATTGAAAGAAAAACCAAAAACCTCGCGTGGCGTTAAATGCAAGTGCTGTGATGCATATTTGATGGTAGATCCGCCTTTCATCCAAACATCAATAGCGTGTGGCAGAATAATCAGAATAGCGACTAAAGCCGCAATCCAAGGACCCGCGCCCATTAGTCTTCTGCGCCAATCAGGGATGATGAAGAACACCAAGCCAAGCGGTGCCACAAGATGAAGAACCGAATACTTAGCCCACAAGCCAAATCCGACAGAAAAGCCAAACGCAACCCAGATTATGATCCTATCGGTGTTAAACGCCGCCCAACCACTTACGAGGATTAGTGCCCAAAATGGCATCACCCCGATGTTATGGTTGAGTTGTATTGGGATGTAAGTTGCAAACGGAGAGACTAATCCCGCAATCAGCACAAGAAATGCGGATGCAGCATCAAAACGCGACAACATCCAGCGCGAGATAATAACAACAGACCCAACTGCAAGCATTTGCGCAATAAAATACAATGCAGGATATCGGGCTGGACCCGCATACCAAGCGATCGCAGTCAGCCATTCAGAAAATGGTGGATGTTTGGGGTAGGATAGCTGCCATTCAGAACCATCAGTCATTCCTTCAGCGGCATCTAGGCGCAAAGAACCCTCAAGGAGGGTCGGCAACAAAATCCATACAAACACGTGCACCGCTGGAACAATCAGCAGCAGCTTTCTGAGAAATAGCTCGTCCTTGATGGAAGCCATCAGGTGTGGTCAATCTGCAAAGAGGTCCATTGCGCCTTAGAACCATCCAGCTAAAGCGCTGCTTTCGGTCAGTTAGCATGTAGCTGCTCGCTACGCGAGGCTCGCTTCGCTCACAGGTTCAATCTTAGGATCATACCAATCATCACGACGCCGACTGCCACTGGTCAGGTGGGGCGCTGACAGAGCTTCTGGCAACTCATTACTACGGTCGCTGGGACCGACTTTGAGTTTATACCAGTTTATACCTTTTTCAGGCACGCCGAAGCGCTACCCGAAAAGGCAGTAAGTATCTGATTTTATTGGATTTCGATGGTGGGCGCACTAGGGCTCGAACCTAGGACCCGCTGATTAAGAGTCAGCTGCTCTACCAACTGAGCTATGCGCCCATCGAAGTGTGCTGGATCACGTTGTGACCAGCGAGCGGGGGTGTACCAAAGGCCCCTCCCCCTGTCCAGAGCGCGCAAGGCGAAAAGACGACATTTCAGCCGTCTTTTCCCTCTTCTTTCAACAGCTCAGGGCGTGATCGCCCGCACGCCCGGCTCAATCTCTTCCGGGCGCGAGCGGCGGCGCTTCACCATCAGCTTGTTGAGCGCTGCAATATAGGCGCGTGCTGATGCCACCAGCGTATCGGGGTCGGCGCCTTTGGCCGTCACAGAGCGCCCGTCTTCATGAAGGCGCACAGAGACTTCTGCTTGCGCATCCGTGCCTTCTGTCACTGCATGCACTTGGTAGAGTTCGAGCACGGCGGTGTGTGGCACGAGCGCGTGAATGCAATTGAAAATCGCATCCACCGGCCCGTTGCCGGTTGATTGATGGCTCACTTGTTGGCCTTCAATATCGAGTGTGAGCTCGGCTGATTGCGGGCCCTTGGTGCCCGCCACAACGGCGAGATCCACGACTTTGATGCGCTCACCCGCATGGCCGATTTCATCATCGACCAAAGCTTCGATGTCTTCGTCATAGACAATCTTCTTGCGGTCAGCGAGATCCTTGAACCGCTTGAACGCATCTTCCAGCGCATTGTCGCCGAGCGTATAGCCCAAGTCTTTCAGCTTTTCCTTGAAAGCATGGCGGCCCGAATGTTTGCCCATGACGAGCGAAGTCTTCTGCACACCGACGCTTTCAGGCGTCATAATCTCATAGGTCTGCGCATTTTTCAGCATGCCATCCTGGTGGATGCCGCTCTCATGTGCAAAAGCATTACGGCCAACAATGGCCTTGTTATATTGCACCGGGAAAGAGGTGACAGCCGAGACGAGCTTTGAGGCGCGCATCAGCATGGTCGTCTCTATTCTGTTGGAATAGGGCAGCACATCCGAGCGTGTGCGCAAAGCCATGACGACTTCTTCCAGCGCCGCATTGCCGGCGCGCTCGCCAATGCCGTTGATCGTGCATTCAATCTGGCGCGCACCACCGCGCACGCCAGCCAAAGTATTGGCCACAGCCAAGCCCAGATCATTGTGGCAATGAACCGAGAAGATCGCCTTGTCGCTATTGGGCACGCGCTCAATCACGCTGCGGAAAATATGCTCATATTCGTCAGGCACCGTATAGCCAACCGTGTCTGGAATATTGATGGTCGTGGCACCAGCCTTGATGGCTGCTTCCACACAACGGCAGAGGAAATCCATTTCCGTGCGCGTGCCATCTTCCGCCGACCACTCGACATTTTCGACATGGTTGCGCGCGCGCAGCACTTGCGAGGTCACCAGCGCCAACACCTCTTCCGGCTCTTTCTGCAATTTATATTTCATGTGCAGAGGCGACGTGGAGATGAACGTATGGATGCGCGGGTTCACCGCGCCTTTCAGCGCTTCACCCGCGCGATCAATATCTTTGTTGGCAGCGCGGGCGAGGCCCGCCACACTGGCGTTCTTCACCAGTTTGGCAATGGCCGATACACTTTCAAAGTCGCCTTCCGAGGCAATCGGAAAACCGGCTTCGATAATATCAACGCCCATCTCGTCGAGCAGCTGCGCCACTTCGAGCTTTTCATCCAGCGTCATGGAGGCGCCGGGCGATTGTTCGCCGTCACGCAAAGTCGTGTCGAAAATCACCACGCGGTCGCGGCTGATGTCATTCATGTCGTTCGGGCTGGCCATTTTATCTGTCCTGAATCTGTCGCGCCGGAACCGGCGGCTTGGCTGATCTTCGTTGCGCTCGAACCCCTAAGCACCCAGGCAAAAGCCCGGACGGCGCTCAGGGGCGGCTAAGAAGAAGCAGCTTCAGCGTGGGCAGCACTGTGCGGCCGCAGGCGGCAAAGGCCGGCGCGTCTATCACAATCTTGCTGGTGGCAAATGTCGCCACAAAACCCTCGCTGGTCACAAATGGCCCCACTGGCCGTCTCCACTTTCTTAGCCGATGCACCCCGACCCCCGCAAGATGCCGAGCTCCATAGCCGCGCTTGACCAGACCTTGAGCGCGGGAAATGGTTAAGCCAGATGATTTTCAAGGATTCGACCCTCACCATGACCTTGCTGCGCCCTGCCCTGCTTCTGCTCGCCCTGCCACTCCTTGCTGCCTGCAATGAGGCCCGCGCGCCTCAGGCCGCCGTGCCCTCCCAGCGGCCGGGCGCCTATGCGGCGACAGATTTTCCGGTTGTCGTCTTGCCCCAGGGCGATGGCTGTGCGGCCGTCATCGGGCGCTATGACGCGGTGCTGAAAGCCGATTGGGAAAGCGGCAATGTGGCGGAGCGCGTCTACAACCAGATCCAGAAAGAGCTGGAGCCCGTGCGCGCCGCCTGCACTGGCGGCCGCGATGGAGAAGCGCGCGCCATGGTCGCAGCCAACAAGGCACGCCACGGCTACCCGACGAACAATTAAGCGAAAGCGTGGTCGAGGAAGGGCTGCATGAAGGATGGCATGGTCAGGCCGTGCGCATCCTTGGGCTCACGCACAATATGAATGTGTGAAAATTCCGGCGTCTCTTCTTGCGCCAGATTGTCTTCAATGCGGCGCTTTGCATTTTGCGCATCCATCGGCAGGCGCAAATCACGCATGAAAGCGACTTGCCCGCGCGTGACCACCGCCGTCCATTGGTCGCGCAAATCAAGATCACTGAGCGCAAGCCCTGTCTCTTCCAGACATTCGCGTGTGACAGATGCCGCCAGATCGACTTGCGTGCCCATCACATCTGCGGGCTCGGGTGTGCCGGCCGGAAAATAGCTTTGTCCTGCATTGGCCGTATGCGAACCCATTTCGCCCAAAAGAAAAGCGCCATCTTGCGTGCGCAAAGCGGCCATGCCGAAAAAATTTGTCACGCGCGCATCAGGAAAGCCAAGCCGCTTCCATGTCATGAAAGCGCTGTAAGACGTTTCAAACGCAAGCCCATGAAAAGCCTCGCCCCGCCATTCATGCTCATGCATCAGCAGCACACGCCCATCATAGACATGCGGCTTGTGCGCGGAGAGATCTTGCCAGAATGAATCGATGTCGCGTCGGGCTTCGCGCAAGAAAGGCCAATCATAATCAGCCAAATGAATGTCGATGGTGCGAACGGGCCTGATGTCAAATTTATTCATGACGCGCATCCTCTTCGCCGTCATTGCGAGCGCAGCGAAGCAATCCAGAGGCCTCACGTGGGTCGCCTTGATTGCTTCGTCGCCGCACTCCTCGCAATGACGGGGGAGATGTCACAGGCGTAGCGTCCCCTCTTGCACCATAACGGCACTGCCGCCAATTGAGGCTTCCATCAATTTCCCATCCAGCACATCAAGGCCAAGCGAGATCAGGCTCGGGCGGCCCATCTCGTAGCCCTGTTCTATCATAAACATATGCGCACCATCAGCGGGCTTGTCATGCGCCATCAGCACGCCTGCAAAAGCCGCCACGGCCGAGCCTGTTGCAGGATCCTCAGCAATACCAAGCCCCGGCGCAAACATGCGCGCATGAAAGTGGTGATCAGGTGCCACACATTCCCGCGTGTAGAGATAACAAGCGCCGCGCTCCATATGTCCAAAGGCTGCATGCCATAAAGCTGCATCCGGCTTGGCGCGGGACATGGCTGCACGCGTGGCAACCGGCACAAAGCAGAAAGGATTGCCGGCAGAGAAAATGGTGGGCATGTGCTGGCCAAAACCTATGTCGCTTTCATCGAGTCCCAAAGCTTGCGCGATGAAAAGGCTTTGTCCGGCCTGTCCGGTAGGTGCAGGCAATTTTGGCAAAGCGAAAGAGGCGCGCGCAATGCCGTTTCGGTCATAGCCAACGGTGCAGGAGATCAGACCTATCTCTTCTTCCAAGGCGATCAAAATATCTTGGCTCTGCATCAAACCTTGTGCTTCGGTCAGCCCGATGAGAACAGCCGCGCCAATGGTGGGATGACCTGCAAAAGGCAATTCGCGAGACGGCGTAAAAATGCGCGCGCGTGCCGTATTCACGGGATCACGCGGCGGCAACAGAAAGACCGTCTCCGACAGGTTGAACTCGCGCGCAATTCTTTGCATGGCGCCATCATCCAGCCCATCGGCATCGCGCACCACAGCCAACGGATTGCCCGCAAGTGGTGTGGTGGTGAAAACATCCAACGTGTTGAAACGGCGCGCCATAGCCTCTCCTGTGGAGCATCCAAACTAGGCGAGGCTTGCGCGAGAGGAAAGCGTGACTGTCCAGAGACTCAGTCTTGAGCTGGCCCTGCCATGGCAAAGGCCGGCATGTCGGGCATCCAGCCTGCGAGATAAGAGGCCGTGGCCGTGTCGATGAAATCTGCCCATTCAATGACGAGACCATCGGCAAATCGGAAATGGGTGAAACCGCGGATCAAAGCTTGATCGCGCGTGCCACGATTGATCCAGCGCGCCTGCCAGCGCACGGCAGCGCTCGCATTTTCGGCCAGCACCTGACCGATTTCGAGCTGGCGCATTTCAAATTCCACATCGAGTGCTTGAAAGGCGACGCAAGTATCGGTGAGGCCATGAAACGTGCCCGCATAGGGCATCAGACGCCGGTCGCCCGCCAATTGGTAATGAACACGCGTGCCCAAT
The DNA here is from genome assembly GCA_947452455.1 of Beijerinckiaceae bacterium. GTDB lineage: Bacteria > Pseudomonadota > Alphaproteobacteria > Rhizobiales > Beijerinckiaceae > Terripilifer. Next base: position 82,268 of record CANGBX010000005.1, on the reverse strand, counting down.
ATATCTTGTAGACGCTCAAAATGACGATCTGCCCGCAAGCCAAGAACGTGGTCGGCCAATGCCGCTGAAAGTGCGCGTCCCGACATTTTGCGGAAATCCATGTCTGAAAAAGATTAATCAATGAGCGGTTGTAAAAATCAAAATATACAACCAAGTGGTTGATATTTCTAGAGTTAGAATGACAGTTTCATATTACGTTACAGTGACAGTGCGGCTTTGCCAATACGACAAAGGCCGGAGCTTGCGCTCCGGCCTCACTTTTCCAGACCTTTCCGCTTGGGAAGATCAATTGCGGGTCGTGTCGACCATCTTGTTCTTGCCGATCCAGGGCATCATCGAGCGCAGACGGGCGCCGACTTCTTCGATCTGGTGGGCATCATTGCGGGCGCGGGTGGCCTTGAACGAGGTCTGGGCGACCTTGTTTTCCAGCATCCAGTCGCGTGTGAACTTGCCCGACTGAATGTCGTCGAGAACACGCTTCATCTCGACCTTGGTGGCTGGCGTGATGATGCGAGGACCAGTGACATATTCACCGTACTCAGCCGTGTTCGAGATCGAGTAATTCATGTTGGCGATGCCGCCTTCATAAATCAGGTCGACGATCAGCTTCACTTCATGCAGGCATTCGAAATAGGCCATTTCAGGCGCATAGCCTGCTTCGACCAGCGTTTCGAAACCAGCGCGGATGAGTTCAACGAGACCGCCGCAGAGGACGACCTGCTCACCGAACAAATCTGTTTCGCATTCTTCCTTGAAGGTGGTTTCGATGATGCCGGCGCGGCCACCGCCAACGGCAGAGGCGTAAGAAAGGCCCAGATCATGGGCATTGCCGGAGGCATCCTGATGGATGGCGATCAGGCAAGGCACGCCCCCGCCCTTGTTATATTCGCCGCGCACTGTGTGGCCGGGGCCCTTCGGGGCGACCATGAGAACATCGAGATCCTTGCGCGGCTCGATCAGGTTGAAGTGCACGTTGAGACCATGCGCGAACAGCAGAGCGGCGCCCTGCTTCATGTTGGGCGCGAGGTCCTTGTAATAAATGTCGGCCTGCAATTCGTCGGGCGTCAGCATCATGACGATGTCAGCCCATTTGGCGGCTTCGGCGACTTCCATCACCTTTAGGCCTTCGCCTTCAGCCTTCTTCACCGTGGGCGAGCCCTTGCGCAGGCCGACCACAACGTCCTTCACGCCGCTGTCGCGCATGTTGAGGACATGGGCATGGCCCTGCGAGCCATAGCCGATGACGGCTACTTTCTTGCCCTTGATGAGGTTGATGTCGGCATCACGATCATAATAGACGCGCATAGGGTCGTTTCCCGGGTTTGGATGGGACGAAGGCGGAACCGTCCCTTGGCAAAAGTGATCGAGCCTTCTAAGCGCGAAGTCCGCCCGCGTCAAAGAAAAGCTGGTTGTTGCGACCCCTCCTTCTCCCTGAGGGAGAAGGTGCCCGCGCGAGCGGGCGGATGAGGGGTTACAATTTGTGTCGTGAGGGCATAACCCCTCACCCCGCCCTTTCAGGGCGACCCTCTCCCTCTGGGAGAGGGTAAATCAAATCGGCTCCGGCCCCCGCGAAATGGCGGCGACCCCCGTGCGGGAGACTTCGACGAGCCCGATGGGGCGCATCAGCTCGACAAACTGGTCGATCTTCTCGGCATTGCCGGTCAGCTCGAACACGAAGCTTTCGGTCGTCGCATCAATGACACGCGCACGGAAAGCGTCCGCCACTTGCAAGGCCTCGACACGGTCATCGCCCTTGCCGCGCACCTTCACCATCGCAAGCTCGCGCTCGATGCTCTTCTTGGCCATCGTCAGATCAATCACATGATGCACGGGCACGAGGCGCTCGAGCTGGTGGCCGACCTGTTCAATCGCTTCCGGCGGGCCGGAGGTGACAATGGTGATGCGTGACAAATGTTCGCCATGAGCCACTTCGGCGACGGTCAGGCTTTCGATATTATAGCCACGGCCCGAGAACAGACCAACGACGCGCGCGAGCACGCCGGGTTCATTGTCGACAAGCACCGAAAGCGTATGGCGTTCGATGTTCGATTTGCCCAGTGCCGACGAATAGGGTGAGGGCGGGATAGCGGGTGCGTTCATTGTTTTCGACCTTCTCTCTTCCGCCAATCAGACCAGCAACTTGCCGCGCTCATCGATGACAGAGCCGATTTCAATACCGGCATCATCACCAAGTTCAGCGAGCAGCATTTCATTATGCGCCTTGCCTGACGGGATCATCGGGAAGCAGTTCTCTTCCTTCTCGACGAGGCAATCGAAAATGACGGCCTTGGGTGACTCGATCATTTCCATGATCGCAGCATCCAGCTTGTCAGGGTCAGAACAGCGAATGCCATGACCACCATAGGCTTCCGCCAGTTTCACAAAGTCAGGCAAAGCTTCGGAGTAAGAATTGGAATAGCGGCCACCATGCAGCAATTGCTGCCACTGGCGCACCATGCCCATATATTCATTGTTCAGAATGAAGATCTTCACCGGCAGGCGATATTGCAGTGCTGTCGACATTTCCTGCATGTTCATCAGGATGGATGCTTCACCCGCAATATCGATGACGAGCGCATCGGGATGGGCCATCTGCACGCCCACGGCGGCCGGCAGACCATAACCCATCGTGCCAAGACCACCTGAGGTCATCCAGCGGTTGGGCTCTTCGAAATGATAGAATTGCGCGGCCCACATCTGGTGCTGACCGACTTCGGTCGTGATGTAAGTGTTGCGGTTCTTCGTCAATTCATACAGGCGCTCGATTGCATATTGCGGCTTGATCGTGGTCTTTGATGGACGATAGGCGAGCGACTTTTTTGCACGCCACACATCGATCTGCTTCCACCAATCTTTCAGCGCGGCCTTGTCGATCTGCGGTGCATCTTGGCGCCAGATGCGAACCATATCTTCGAGCACATGCGCGCAATCGCCGATGATCGCGAGATCGACTTTCACATTCTTATTGATCGACGAGGGATCAATATCGATGTGAATTTTTTTCGAGCCCGGCGAAAATGCGTCCAGTCGTCCGGTGATGCGGTCATCAAAACGCGCACCCACGCAGATCATCAGATCGCAATCATGCATCGTATGATTGGCTTCATACGTGCCGTGCATGCCCAACATGCCGAGCCAATTGGCGCCGGAGGCAGGATAAGAGCCAAGGCCCATCAGCGTCGAGGTGATCGGGAAGCCCGTGAGTTTGACGAGTTCGCGCAAAAGCTCGGACGCCGCGGGACCCGAATTGATCACACCACCGCCCGTATAGAAGACCGGCTTTTTGGCGCCAGCCATCATCTTCACGGCTTCGCGGATCTTTTCGAGATCGCCCTTCAGCTGCGGCTGATAGGTTTTGTGCTGGACATTCTGCGGGCCGACATAAGTGCCCATGGCAAATTGCACGTCCTTCGGAATATCGATCACCACCGGACCGGGACGCCCGTGGGACGCGACCCAGAAAGCCTCATGTAAAATGCGCGGCAGATCTTCCACCGAGCGCACAAGGTAATTGTGCTTGGTGCAATGGCGCGTAATGCCAACCGTATCGCATTCCTGGAACGCGTCCGAGCCGATGAGATGGGTCGGCACCTGACCGGTGATGCAAACGAGCGGGATGGAATCCATCAAAGCATCAGCCAGACCCGTGATGGCATTGGTGGCACCGGGACCCGAGGTGACGAGCAAGCAGCCGACTTTGCCGGTGGAGCGGGCAAGGCCTTCGGCCGCATGGGCGGCGCCCTGTTCATGGCGCACGAGCACATGCTGGACCTGGTTCTGCTGGAACAAGGCATCATAAATGGGCAGGACCGCGCCGCCCGGATATCCGAAGATTGTATCGACCCCCTGATCCTTCAGGGCCTGGACGACCATTTCGGCTCCAGTCATCTGCTTCGACATCGCTCAACTCCATTCGGCTTTCGCTTTGGTCAGCCCGCTTGTTCTCTTCTCACCCGGCCCGGAATTTTGGGCAATAAAAAAGGCCCTCAAGGGGGCCCGGATATGCGCCGTTGGCAGGAAAGCGGGTTTCAGACCCGTCCTGTCTCTGGCGCGAAAGATACTACAAGCTTGGTGGCCACAGCGGCTACTCCAATTTCAGTGTGAAGAGTTTACGGGAGGGCAGCGGCACGGTCAAGGGAAAGCGGCCCATCCAAAAGTCACAAATGGCCGACTTGGTTACTCGCGCGGATCGACCAGCATGACCGGGTCAATCTCCAGAGCCTTGGCAATCATGCGCAGCGTCTGGGCCGTGCCCTCCCGCTTGCCGGCCTCAAGGTCGCTGAGATAGCCCTGTGTGAACCCCGTTTTTTCTGCGACCTCGGCTTGTGTCATCCCCCGCCAGTTGCGGAGCGCTTTTAAAATACCTTCGCCTTTTAAAACCCGCATACTAACTTCTGGTGGCAGGACGACACTGATGCCAGCTTTCAGGCGGGCCATGCGCTCATCATAAATGGCCACCAGCTCGGCATTTTCCTCTGCGTCCTCAATGCGCTGCATCAGGGCATCAAATTCTGCCCGCGTCAGCAGAACCATTTCGGCACCGCCGATATCAATGAATTTGGGGTTGAGTTCGCCCATCTCAATGTCTCCGGTAAGTCGCCTCATTCCGGCGACCTATGTAGATCGCGAGGACCGTTGATCCGTCCTCGGTCAAAATAATGCGGTAATTTCCAACCCGCATACGAAAGCCGGGCCGACCAACCATTCGGAGGATGTCGCCCCTTCCATTGAGCGCATAGCCGATCAAAGCCTCTTCGATCGCCTTTTGCGCTTTCATCGGCAGAGCATCAAAATCCCGCTCGGCATCTTTGCTCAAAACAATCGTCTTCATGAAATTATCGCTAAATATAGCTATATGCAAGGACTTTGAAAGAATTCCCCAACCCTCCCACGACTTTGCGCTTTTTGCCATTCCCCAAAAGGTCTGGGAGGAGCCCGCAAATCCCTGTTGCAGAGCCCCACCCCGCCTCTAGACTGAGGATCAGGACCCCGAAACAGGGGCCGGACAATGATCAGGGAGGAGCGCATGACTTTGCGCATTCTGGGGCTCATCGGAGCCGGTTTTATCGCAGCCACCAGCATGGCTTCGGCCGCTGATGAAAACATCGCGGCTTTTTACAAAGGCAAGACCGTCAGCGTGTTGATCGGCTCCTCACCGGGTGGCGGCTATGACCTTTATGGCCGCATCATCGCGCGCCATATGGGCCAGCATATTCCGGGCAACCCGACTGTCGTGCCATCCAATATGCCCGGTGCCGGCAGCCACACGGCGGCTGCGCATATTTACAATGCAGCCACCAAAGACGGCACAGTGATCGGCGCACTGCAATCGCCTGTGGCTTTCGAGCCCTTCTTGGCAGGTCGTAGCTTCAATTATGATCCGACGAAATTCGTCTATCTCGGCAGCGCCAATGATGACGTCTATCTCTGCATCGCGCGCGTCGATGCGCCGGTACAAAAATTCGAAGATCTGTTCAGCAAAGAATTGCTGATGGGCGGTGTGCAATCATCCTCGCCCGCCGACAATCCGATCTTCATCAACAATGTGCTCAACGCGAAGTTCAAAGTCATCACCGGCTATCCGGGCACGCGCGAAATTGGTCTGGCCATTGATCGCGGCGAAGTGCATGGCGCTTGCGGTGTCGCATGGCCGTCGATCTCCGTCACCAACCCCGGCTGGTTTGATGGCAGCAAGCCCGGCCGCATGCGCGTGCTGGTGCAAACACATGCCACGGGCGCTGCTGATCTCAACGCACTCGGCGTTCCAAAAATCACCGACTTTGCCAAGTCGGATGAGCAACGCGCCATGCTTGATCTCTATTTCAGCCAGACGGCCTTTGGCCGCCCCTATCTCGTCTCGCCTGATGTGCCCGCAGATCGCATCGCGGCTTTGCGTGTCGCGTTTAAGGCGACGATTGAAGACCCCAAGCTGCAAGAAGAGACCAAGCGCATCGGCGTCGAAGCCAATCACGTGCCGGGCGAAAAATTGCAAGGCATGGTGCAGCGTCTTTATGCGACACCCGCTGATCTGACGGCCAAAATGAAAGCCGCCACCATCGCGAAGAACTGACGCCAAAAAGAACAACAAGAAAAGGATAAACCCATGGCGACACCGCCTTTCCGTGCCGAACATATCGGCTCGCTCCTGCGGCCCAAAAGCCTGCTGGATAAACGCGCGGCCTATATCCGCGGCGAGATTTCCTTCGCCGAACTCGATACAGCCACCAGCGCGGCGATTGAAGAGGCGGTACGCCTGCAAGAAAAAGTCGGATTGCAAGTGGTGACCGACGGCGAGTTTCGCCGTGATGCCTATCACTCTTATTTCTTCCGCCAGCTTGGCGAAGTCTCGCTCGACAATCCGGCTGACCAGCAAGCCCACGGGCGCGGCGCGCAGCCGCAAGCCACCATTGGCTCACGCCTCAAATGGACCAAGCCCATTCATGTGCCGGATTTCCAGTTTCTGAAAGCCCGCACCAAAGCCACGCCGAAAATTACCATTCCCGGCCCCTGCGCTTTGCATTTCCGTGGCGGCAATCAGGCCGCTCTTGCCTCCGCCTACAGTGACATGGATCTCTTCTGGGAAGACATGATCGCGGCCTATCGCGCCGAACTCAATGCGCTGGCCGCAGCTGGCTGCACTTATGTGCAGATTGACGAGACAGCCTTTGCCAAATTCGGCGATGCCGATGTGCAAACCCAGCTCGCTGCGCGCGGTGATGATTGGGACAAGCTCATCGATTTTTATATCGACATCACCAACCGCGTTTTGAAAGACCTTCCCGCCTCGCTGACCATCGGCATGCATTTGTGCCGCGGCAACCGTGGCGGCAAATGGCATGCGGAAGGCAGTTACGAGACGGTGGCTGATCGTCTCTTCAACAAGCTCGCGATCAAGACTTTCTTTTTAGAATATGACTCGCCGCGTGCAGGCACATTCACGCCGCTGCGTCTCGTACCCAAAGACAAGCATGTCATTCTGGGCCTCGTCTCGACCAAGAGCGATGAATTGGAAGACAAGCAGGCTTTGAAGAGCCGCATTGAGGAAGCCACAAAATTTGTGGCGCTCGACAAACTCGGCATCAGCCCGCAATGCGGCTTTGCCAGTGTGGAAAGCGGCAACCCGATTTTGCCCGCGACACAAGAAGCGAAGCTGCGCCGCGTCGTTGATGTTGCACGCGAAGTTTGGGGCTGAGGGCGCACCATCGCACCGTCATTGCGAGCACAGCGAAGCAATCCAGAAGCAACACGTGAGGCCTCTGGATTGCTTCGCTTACGCTCGCAATGACGCGTGCAAACCGCAAAGCCGCGCATGCGGCTTTCTCGAGTGACACTAAACTGTCATACCCAAGATCCAGAAAGCGGGTCTATGACAAATCTGACAAATACAAACACATCCGATTCGTCGCGCCCCTCAGGCGCTGATCGCGCGCGCCTGACCATTCGCGCCCTGCTCATGGGCGACCGTATTGATACAGGTGGCCTTGAGCGACCCGACATGATTGCCAGCGCACCCTTTGCCATCAGGGTCGGTGACCGCGGCTTTGCGGCCTTGTTCCGCTACGGGGTTGTTGTGCTCGCCGGATTATCGCCTGTTGAAGAAGATGATTTTCTGCGGATGCTGGCGCCACGCATCAGCGGCCCCTTGCCACGCCTCGACCAGGAAGTGGCGACAATGGAAGCCACGGCCGAACGCGAGGATCAAGTGCCGCCCGGCGGCCCGATCCAGGTGCGCGATCTTGCACCAGAGCGATTTCTTGTTGTCGCAGATGCCCTCGCCAAAAGCGTCGCCATGGCCCATTACGAACGTCAAGTCAGCGCCGTGTTTGACGTGATCGACCCGCTGGCACGCGATCTCGCGCGTGAGGGGCGCTTGCCCAATGACCGCAAGCGCATTTTGAAAATTATCGGCGAAGCTTTGCTGGTCGACCATCGCATGTCTGGCCGTGTCGCTGTTGAGGACAAGCCGGATGTGCTCTGGGATCGCTCCGATCTTGAGCGCCTCTACGCCCGCTTGGAAGATGAATATGAATTGAGTGAACGCGCCCGTACGTTGGCGCGCAAAATCGCCGTCGTGCAGGAAACAGCGCGCGCTTTGACAGATCTCATTGATGCCAAGCGCAGCGCGCGTCTTGAAGGCACGATTGTTCTGCTGATCGTGATCGAAGTCATTATAGGCCTCGTGCAATTCACGATGGGCGCCGTGCATTAAAGACTTGCGCGCACAGCCTCCCATGCCGTCTCCGGCGCTACCATTTCGAATTCCGGCAATTGATGGCGCACGAAAGTGAACTGGCGCTTGGAATAAGCGCGCGTATCACGTTGCCCGCGCTCGATCGCGGCTTCCAGCGTTGAGGCCCCGCGCAAATAATCAATCAAACCCGGCACGCCATGCGCCCGCATCACCGGCAAAGCCGAATCAAGCCCACGCGCCGCCAGCGCTTCCACTTCTGGCAAAGCGCCCTGCTCCATCATCGCCACAAAACGCGCATCGATCCGCGCTTTCAAAACCTCGCGCTCGGGCGCCAGAAAAAAACCGCGCGTTGTTTGCGGATCCAGCAAGGGTATGCCCGGGCGTGTCTGGAAAGTAACCAGCGGCTCGCCCGTGGCCTCAAACACTTCCAAAGCGCGCAGAATGCGTTGCGGATCGGATGGGCGCAGGCCCGCCGCTGTTGCCGGATCAAGCGACATCAGCCGCGCATGAAGCTGCGGTGCGGACAATCCCTCAGCCTCGGCGCGCACACGCGCCCGCACTTCGTCCGGCACGGCAGGAATATCCGAGAGCCCGCGCAGCAGCGCTTTGAAATACATGCCTGTGCCGCCGGTGATGATCGGCAGACGCCCCTCTTGGGCAAGCTCGGCCAATAGCGCCTTGGCATCCTCGACCCAGCGGCCGACGGAATAGTTTTCGGCGCCGTCGACATGACCGAATAGGCAATGGGGAGCCTGCCCCTCTTCCTCGACCGTTGGGCGGGCGGTGATGACCCGCAGATCGCGATAGACCTGCATGGAATCCGCATTGACCACCACGCCGCCTGTGGCTTCAGCCAGCCGGATAGCCAAAGCGGACTTGCCGCTGGCCGTCGGTCCTGCAATGAGGAGGGTGGATATTCTGCTCACGGTTCGAAAGCCCTTGTCATGTCGCTTGTCGCCACGCTCGTTTCCAATCCGGCCCGCCCCGCGCTCGACGAGGCTTTGCTCAAAAAGGCCGCTGCCGCCCTGCCCGGCCCCGCCACTTTGGACTGGCTGGCGGCGGGCATTGCCGCTGATCTCTCCTTCGCACCTCAAGGCGCGTCAGACAACCGCGCTCTGGCCGAGGCCCTGCGCGCAGCACTTGGCGGCGCTCCTGTCGATGTGATCGTTCAGGAGAAAGCGACACGGCGCAAGAAGCTGTTTTTAGCCGATATGGATTCCACCATGATCGGGCAGGAGTGCATCGACGAGCTGGCGGATTTTGTCGGCAAGAAACAACATGTCTCCGAAATCACCGAACGCGCCATGCGCGGCGAGATCGCCTTCGAGCCTGCATTGCGTGAACGCGTCGCGCTGTTGAAAGGGTTAGAGGCCAAAATTGTTCCGCAGGTGATTGCCGAGCGCATCACCTTCACACCCGGCGGGCGCGAACTGGTGCGCACCATGCGTGCGCATGGCGCCCATACGGCGCTTGTGTCGGGCGGCTTTACGCTTTTCACCAGCGCTGTGGCTGAGGCCCTCGGCTTTCACGAAAACCGCGCCAATGTGCTGATCGTGGAAGATGATCAATTCGCGGGCCTCGTCACCGAGCCGATCCTGGGCAAAGAAGCCAAGCTCGCCTCGCTCATTGAATTGCGCGAGAAGCACAGCTTGCAGCCGCATGAAACCATGGCTGTCGGCGATGGTGCGAATGATCTGGCCATGTTGGGTGAAGCGGGACTGGGTGTCGCCTTTTATGCCAAGCCGGCCGTGGCGGCAGCAGCCCATGCGCGCATCGATCATTCGGATCTGAGCGCGCTGCTTTATGCGCAGGGCTATAAGTCTTCAGACTTCGTCAAGTAAGCCCGTCATTGCGAGCGAAGCGAAGCAAACCAGAAGGCCATATGTGAGGCCTCTGGTTTGCTTCGTCGCTTTCGCTCCTCGCAATGACGGCGAGACAGATCGCGCGACCCCCACCCCTAGCCCCTCCCCCTTGTGGGGAGGGTGGTTGCGAAGCAAACGGGTGGGGGTCTGCGCATCTGAATAGATTCAAAAGCAATACAAATAAAAAAGGCGGGCAATGGCCCGCCTTTCTTGTCTCTGCAACAGAGAGCTTAATCCAAATTCAGCGCCACAAAGCGCACATCACCTGCGGCATTGGCGACCAAGAAGAGTGCCGATTTGCGGCCCTGATCTTTTAAGACCTTGGTGCGGGCTGCAATATCAGCGGGCTTCGAAACCGCTTCCTGATTGATCTCGACAATCGTATCGCCCGCCTGGATGCGCTTTTCGGACGCCGGTGAATTGGCATCGACCGCTGTCACGACCACGCCCTTCACGCTGTCCTTGATGCCGAATTTTTTGCGCACATCCGGATCAAGCGAGCCGAACTCCATGCCGAAAGCTTTCTGCACGGCTGAACGACCAGGCTGCGCATCGGTCTGCGTCTTCTGGTCGAGAGACGCCTGTTTTTCGCCATCTTCGAGACGACCAAGCGTGACTTTCAGCGTCTGCTCTTTGCCATCGCGCATGACGAGCACATCGACCTGCTTGCCAACCGGCGTTGCCGCGACAAACTTGGGCAGATCGCGTGATTCCGTCACATCTTTGCCGTCGAATTTGAGGATCACGTCACCCGCCTTCATACCGGCAGGCTTGCCCGGACCCTTGTCATCGACCACAGCGACGAGCGCACCGCGTGCTTTGCCAAGCTTCAAGCTCTCGGCAATGGCATCATCCACATTCTGAATGCGCACACCCAACCAACCGCGACGCGTCTCACCAAAATTGAGAAGCTGATCAACAATCGGCTGCACGGTTGCAGATGGTGTGGCAAAGCCGATACCGACAGAGCCACCTGAGGGCGACAGGATCGCGGTATTCACGCCAATCACATCACCATTCATATTGAACAGTGGTCCACCCGAATTGCCTTTGTTGATCGAAGCATCGGTCTGGATGTAATTGTCATAAGGCCCGCTATCGATATTGCGGTTGCGTGCCGAGACAATGCCCGCTGTCACTGTGCCGCCAAGACCGAAGGGATTGCCAACTGCCATCACCCATTCGCCGACGCGCATTTTTTCGCTATCGCCGAATTTGACTGCCTTCAGCGGTTTTTCGGGCTTCACGCGCAAAACGGCGATATCGATCTTCGCATCCTTGCCAACGATCTCGGCCTTCAGTTTCTGACCATCGTTGAAAATGACGGTGACTTCGGTCGCATCAGCGATCACGTGATTATTGGTGATCACAATGCCCGCCGGATCAATGACAAAGCCGGAACCCAGTGAAGACGAACGGCGCTGGCGCGGGGCCTGTCCTTGCTGGCCTTCATTGCCACCCTGCCCCTGACGGCGGCGGAAAAATTCTTCGAAAAGATCATCGAACGGTGTGCCTTGCGGCAGATTGGGAATACCCGCGCGCTTTTCTTCCACTGTGGTGGACGCAGAAATATTCACGACCGCCGAGCTGACGGATTCCGCCAGATCGGCAAAGCTTTCGGGTGCGCCGCGCGCTTGCGCCATAACGGGAGCCAGCGGCGTGACGAACAGCGACAACGCGACTAGCGCGCAAGCAGGACGACGAAACATGTGCGGGATGATTGATCTGACAGCCATCTTGGGCCTTCCTCAAATACTGCTCAGGGCCGGAACAAAACATTGTCGTTGACGATCTTGTCATCCACGATCTTGTCATCCATGTGGCAGGCCCGCGAGGGCCTGCCACCTAACTTAGGGTCGAATTTTTCTAAAGCCAGCCCTGCCGGCTTTTATCGCGCAGGCGCAGGCTTTTTTCCGTCCGGCTGGCCGAAGAAGCGGAAGAAATCCGAGGTCGGGCTCAAGATGAGCCTTGTATCGGCGGACTTCAAGCCCGTCTCATAGGCCTGCATGGACCGGTAAAAGGCGAAGAATTGCGGATCCGCATTATAGGCTTCCGCAAAAATACGGTTTCTTTCCCCATCGCCCTCACCGCGTGTCTGGTCGGCTTGACGCTGTGAATCGGCTCGCAAAACAACCACATCGCGGTCAGCTCGCGCCCTGATACGCTGCGCCGTCTCGGCCCCCTGCGCGCGGAATTCCGCCGCTTCACGGGCACGCTCGGTGCGCATGCGATCAAACACGCGGTCCGAAATCTGCTTGGGCAGGTCGGCGCGGCGAATACGCACATCCACCACTTCGACGCCCAGGCGAACAGCTTCGCCATTCACCAGATCACGGATGGAGACCATGAGGGTCGAGCGACCCTCGCGGATGATCTGCACCATCGGCGCTTCACCCAGCACACGGCGCAGAGCTGATGAGAGCACCGAGCCCAGCTGGTTGTTGGCGCGCTCAATCGTGCCGACCGTCTGGTAGAAGCGCAAAGCATCGACAATGCGATAGCGCAAGAAAGCATCGACTTCGATGCGGTTATTATCGGACGCCAGCACTTCCTGCTTCGGCGTTTCCAGATCAAGGATACGACGATCAAGCAAAGTCACCGTTTCGATAAACGGCACTTTCATATGCAGGCCAGGCTTGTTGACAAGGGCGCGCCCGGGAATGGGTTCGCCCAAGCGCAACACGAGTGCCTGCTGGTTTTGTCCGACCGTGAAGAGAGACGCGCCACCGACGATCACGGCGATGACGAGGAGGATGGCGGCTGCGATGCCGAAGACGGGGCTTTTCATCGTTGTGAGCCTCCCTGCGGCGCTTGGGGTGCAGGCGTGTTCAGCCCTTGCAATGGCAGATAGGGCACAACGCCCGAGCCACCATTCTGATCAATGATCACTTTGTTCATGCCGCCGAGCACGCGCTCCATCGTTTCCAGATAGATACGCTCGCGCGTCACATCAGGCGCATTCTTGTATTGCTGGTAGACCTGCGTGAAGCGCGAGGCCTGACCCTTGGCTTCATTCACCGTCTGCTCGCGATAGGCTTCCGCCTCCTGGACGATACGCGCTGCATCACCGCGCGCTTCCGGCACGACGCGATTGGCATAGGCTTCCGCCTCATTGCGCAAACGATCCTGGTCCTGCTGGGCCGCCGTCACGTCACGGAATGCCGCCACCACTTGCTCCGGCGGATCAACCGACAGGAGCTGCACCTGCAAGATCATCACACCCGCCTTGTACTCGTTGAGTACTTTCTGGGTGAGTTCCTGCGCGGCAGGCTCGATCAATTTACGCTCAGCCGTCAGAATGCGCTGGATCGCCGTGCGACCGACAATCTCACGCATCACGCTTTCAGCCACAGCCCGCACGGTCTCGCGCGGCTCACGCACGTTGAAAGCATAATCTTCCGGACGCACCGGATCGATCTGCCAGATCACGCGGAATTTCACATCGGCGATATTTTCATCGCCCGTGAGCATCAGGCTTTCTTCCGGCACGTCGACCTGCGTCTGCACATTAGAGCGACGACCATCTTCACGCGCACGGAAGCCGACTTCCGTCGAGTTGCGATCGGTCACCTGCAATTTCAGCACATGCCCAATCGGGGTCGGCCAATTGTAGTTCAGACCCGACGTGGTCTTGGCGTCATAACGACCAAAGATCATGTTGAGGCCGACTTCATTCGCGCCGATCGTGTAAAAGCCGCTCGCCAGCCAAGCTGCAACAGCCAGACCCGCAAACAGAACAATGCCGCGCGCGCCACCGGCGCCGCCTGGCATCACCTGACGGAATTTTTCCTGAGAGCGCCGCAGAAGCTCTTCGAGATCGGGGGGCGCGCCATTACCGCCACCGCCGCTGCCATTGCCGCCGCCCAGCGGTCCCTGTCCCCAAGGCCCCTTAGGGCCGGGCTTCCACGGGCCACCGCCGCCGGTCTGATTGTTCCACGGCATGAATAAATCTCCTCACCACGGCTCTGCGCCGCCTCGGCTATCAGTTAAGCACGCCAAGGGGTGCTTTCAACGCGGTGCTAACCCGTTTGTGATCCGCTGATAAGTGACAAAGGCGTAATCAGCCTCGTCCTTCGCCTCCGGGTTGCGGAAATGGGCCTCCCGAGCGCTCTCGCGCCACTCGCGGGGGTCGAGGGGCTCGAAACGGGCATCGCCTGCGGGTGCCAGATCGACCTCGGTCCATTCGACCCGCGCGGCACGGGGCAAGAGCTGGCGGTAAATCTCGGCCCCGCCGACCACGGTCACCTCGCTGGCTCCCATGGCCTGCCCCAGTTTGTCAGCCATTGCGACAGCGCCATCGAGATCGCGCGCGACATGCACACCCTCGCGCGCCCACAAACGATCACGCGTCACCACAATAGTCTCGCGTCCGGGCAAAGGCTTGCCGATGGAGTCGAATGTCTTGCGACCCATGATCATGGGCTTGCCCATGGTCAGCGCCTTAAAACGCTTCAGATCGCCCGACAGGCGCCAGAGCAATTGATTGTCGCCGCCGATCACGCCGTTTTTGGCAACAGCGACGATGAACACAAGCGGCAGAGACATGGTGAGTCCTTCAATCAAACCGCAACAGGCGCTTTGATGGCGGGATGGGGATCGTAACCTTCGATCGCAATATGCTCAAAACGGAAATCGAACAGGCTCTTCACCGATGGATCCAGCACAAGCTTGGGCAAGGGACGCGGCTCACGCGACAATTGCAAATGTGTCTGTTCCATATGGTTGGAATAGAGATGCGCATCACCAAATGTGTGCACGAAATCACCCACACCCAAGCCGGTTGCTTGCGCCACCATATGCGTCAGCAAAGCATAGCTTGCGATATTGAACGGCACGCCGAGAAACACATCGGCCGAGCGCTGATAGAGCTGGCAAGACAGCTTTCCGTCAGCGACATAGAATTGAAACAGGCAATGGCACGGCGCGAGCTTCATCTTGTCGATGTCAGCGACATTCCATGCCGAGATCACAAGTCGGCGCGAGTCAGGATTGCGCTTGATCTCTTCGATCAGCCAGGAAATCTGATCGCGCGTTGTGCCATCAGCGCCTTCCCATGAGCGCCACTGCTTGCCATAGACCGGACCGAGATTGCCGTTCTCATCGGCCCATTCATCCCAGATGCTCACGCCATTCTCTTTGAGATAGGCGATGTTGGTGTCGCCGGCGATGAACCAGAGCAATTCATGGATGATGGAGCGCAGATGCAGCTTCTTGGTCGTCACCAGCGGAAAGCCTTCCGCAAGGTCAAAACGCATCTGATGACCGAAGACGGAAGTCGTGCCCGTGCCCGTGCGGTCGGATTTGGCCACGCCTTCGGTGAGAATGCGACGAAGAAGGTCTTGATATTGGCGCATGGTTTTTTCGCGAATCCGGAAAAGGCAGGTGCGAGGCACCCTTTATCGGGCAGAAATTACCCTTTCGGACCCTCTCCTTGAAAGGCGAGAGGGCAATTCGGCTTGGGAAAACATCGTTTCCCGTGACAAAGCCGCCCCTTTCCGGAAAGGCTCAGAGCGCCTATATTCAAAAGTGCCGTCGCAAGACGGATATGGCGATAAATGGACTCCGTAATAAACCATCCGGACCCGGGGGCGGTACCCGGCGCCTCCACCAGAGCCAGTCTCACCAAGGCT
Source organism: Beijerinckiaceae bacterium (assembly GCA_947452455.1). Lineage (GTDB taxonomy): Bacteria > Pseudomonadota > Alphaproteobacteria > Rhizobiales > Beijerinckiaceae > Terripilifer. Next base: position 66,585 of record CANGBX010000005.1, on the reverse strand, counting down.
GGCTGCGGCGGGGGCGAAATAGGATCGACGGGGGCGTAAAGGGTGCTCTTTTGCTCGGCATGATACCGCCGTTATCGGGTCAAACCTTATAGTTGCCAATGACAACTATGCTCCGGTCGCCGTCGCAGCGTAAGCTGTGCCGTCACTGGGAATTAAGCCCTAGGGGGTAGCACTTCTAGGCGGGGTTCGGAGGCACCTGGCAACAGAAGCCTCCACTTCATTTTGGTGTGCCTGGAATAGATATGTCGAACGACCTTATCCGCTACGATCTACTTGTTCAGGACGCGCTGCGTGGAGCTGTCCGCAAAGTGCTCAGCGAAGTGGCCAAAGAAGGCCTGCCCGGAGAGCACCATTTCTACATTACCTTCCGCACCCATGCGCCCGGCGTCCGGCTGTCGACCGCCATGCGCGAGCAATATCCGGACGTGATGACGATCATCCTGCAACATCAGTTCTGGGATCTCTCCGTCTCCGAAACCAATTTCGAGGTCGGCCTGTCATTCCGCAATGTGCCCGAGCGCTTGCTTGTGCCGTTTGATGCGGTAACCGAGTTTTATGATCCCTCCGTGCAATTCGGCTTGAAATTCGAAGTCGAAGAACCCGCCCCCGAAGATGGCGCCAATGATCTCGAGCCCAATGAGAGCAGCGGCCCCGTGGTCTTCGCACCTGCGGAAGCGCGTAAGGAAACGGCAGCCGATGTGACCGCAGCCAGCGCCGAAGCCGAGCCCGGCAAAGTCGTCTCCATCGACGCTTTCCGCAAAAAGCACTGAAAGCACCACGCGCATGGGCGAGATCGTCAATCTCCGCATGGCGCGTAAACGCAAGGCGCGCACGGATTCTGCGCGAGAGGCCGAGCAGAACCGCATCAGCTTCGGGCGCACCAAGCAAGAGCGCGAGCTGACTGAAGCTGAGCGCGCGCTTGCAGCCAAAAAGCTCGAAGCTCATCGCCGCGAGACAGACACAGAATGACGGCGCGCGTCATCAAACATTCGCTCGTCATTGCCGGACACCGCACATCCATCTCGTTGGAAGATGCATTCTGGAGTGCGTTGAAAGATTGCGCGCAAGAACGCGCCATTTCGCTGGCGGCCCTTGTCACGGAAATTGATTCCACGCGCGGCGATGCCAATCTCTCATCTGCCATTCGCGTTTATCTTTTCAATCGCGCGAAAAATGAGGCCTGAGACAAAAACTCTGCGCCTTAGCGCTGGCGCGGCGCCTCAATCCGGCGACGCTCTTCCTGCTGGAAGAGAACAATCTCCCGCTCGCGGCGGCGCAGAAATTCAAGCGCTTTCACACGCCGCTGGATAGCCGCACGCTCACGAATATCTTCATCCAGGGCTTCGGCGCGTGCTGTCTCGCGGATGATGGCGCGCGCGGAAATGGCATTGAACAAAGGCGCTGCATCAACTGTGCGCTGCATAGCGCCTGTGCGGCCCTGCCACATCAGCGTGGCGGCGGGAGCCTCGCCCGTCCAATCGCGTGGGCGCGTGGGAGAGGTGAGCGTCACGCGCGCCTCTTGCATCCATTGGCGCGCATCAAAGCCCAAGGACAGGCGCGGCTCGTCAAATGATTGGAAGCGCAAGACGCCCCCTGCCCCGTTCAAAAGAAATTCGCGCTTGCCGCCTGCAAAAGGCGCACGCTCAAACTCACGCAACAGAGCTACGCGCAAATCACGCTCATCGACATTGACCTGTCCGCGATCCACGCTGGCAATCAAACGCGCAATGCCTGTTGCATCCGCATTCGCAATAGTCAGTCCGTCAATCTGCGCTTGGCCTTCGCCCGTCAGGCCAGCGGCCAATTCGGCATGTGACAGACCTGTTGAGGTGAGCTCGACATGTCCCGACAGACGACCCGCCACAGGCCCTTGCGGGAGTGCGAGATTGGTCAAATCGGCTTTGGCCAGCAACGCCACACCTTCTGCCGTGCGGCGCAAAGCGAGTTGGCCTGCGAGCTGACCCTCACCTAATTTCATACGCACATTTTCAAGCCCGACGAGACCGGGCTCAAGCTGCAAAGCAAATTGCGCTTCGCGCGCAACGAGATTTTCTGCAAGATCAAATTCGCCCGCGCTGATCTCGATTTTCATGCGCGGCGTCTCGACCAGACCGGGCGCGAATTTCTGCTCAGGCCAGACCGCACCACGGGGCACTGCCGGCATGGGGCCAAGCGAGAGCATGGCGAGCGTGGGCAGACCCAAACGATCGGTCTTCAAGCGACCCGACCAGCGCAGAAAGCCATCGCGCTCTTGGCTGCGCAACGCGCCATTGAGAAAAGAACCTGCGGCAAGGCCCGAAAGATTATCAAACGCAATGGTCTCTTTGCTGATCACAAGATCAGCGCCTATTTCCAAAGGAAGGCTGGCACTGAGATCTGGGAGACCAAAGCCGACGAGGCGCAGAAATTGGCTGGCATCATTGGAGCGCAGACGTAATGTGCTGCGCAGATCTGGTGCATCAAGTGTGCCCGAAGCGCGACCCTCTGCCACCACATCCACCCGCGCAGCAGCAAGTGACGCATTCCCCGCAAAACCTTTGCTGCCATTGCCCGTCGCGCGCAATTGAAAGCGCCCAGTGCCGGGATTGTTGATCGGCAAAGTTTCTAGACCCAATTGGCGCAGCAAAAGCCCGGCATCGGGATTTTCAGCAAGACCTGTGATATCCGCGCTATCTGCATTGGGCTTCAGCGCCAGATTGAATTTTGTGCCGCGCGCTGTTCCCTCCAACCGCAGATCATCGGGCTTCATCCAATCGCGCCCGCGCAAAGCCGCATCCATGCGCAACGGCGACAAAGCAACCGCGCGCTGTGACAGAGCCTCGCTCCAGGAGCCGGGCGCAATGCGCAGCAAAAGATTTGACAGATCATTGAGCCTGCGCGCATCGACTTGTGCAGTCAGATCATGCCCTGCATCACCAAAGCGACCGCGCAGGGAAAAACTTGCCCCGCCGATATTGTCGACATTGAATTTTTCAAGCCGCGTCTCGCGCGCATCTTTGACAAGCCGCAAACCGATGCGCCCGGCATCCACCACGCCTGCGCCCAAACGCTCGAGGCGAACAGCGCGCGCCTCTAATGCCAGCGAGACATCCATGTCACTGGTTAGACGCATGGGCCCTGCAAGCTCGGGCAAATCTTCTAAATCGAGCGCGTCTGACGTGAGATCGGCAAAGAGCCGTGCCCGCTCTGTCCCTTGTGCGCGCGTATAGGCCAGCGCGCCGGAAAAATCCGAGCGATCCAAACGCACATGCAATTGGCGCCCGATGGCGCCAACGCCTGACACATCAACATCACCCGAAAGCTCGATGGCGCGGAAAGGCAAATCGCGCCAGCGCATCGCATCGGGATCAAGCAAAGTCAGGTAACTCGCCAAGCGCGGGATATCGCGCGCAATCATCTCCGTTCGGCCGCGGAAAGAGGCTGCAGCCCCCGTCTCGAAAGTGCCATCCAGCAGCACAGAGGCGCGCGCAGGCGCTTGTGCGGAGAATTTGATGCGCGGCAAATCACGGCCTGAGAGAGTGAGCTCGCTACGCAGATCAGAAAAAGCCTCGCCTGCCAGAAGCACATTCGGAGCTTCTAACTTGGCCTCGAGCTGGAATGGCCATGGCTCGGACAGACTGCGATCTGCCAAAGCGTCTGCAAAAAGCGCAGACAAGCGCCGCCCCGCTGGCCGATTGGGCGCGCCTAAAAGACGATCGAGATCAAGTTGGCGTGCTTGCATTTGGATGCGCGCACGCGGCTCAGGCAGGCGCTCGAAAGACCACGCGCCATTGGCAATCAGCGCGCGCTCGTCTTCGCCAGCGCGCAGCTCCGCTTCTTCCATCGCCACGCCAGCATGACTGGCTTTCATCTGCCCCGTGAGACGCCACGGCAAATTGAGACCAGACAGCCGCATGGTGGCTGAGAAAATCACCGGGCCTTCGAACGACAAGGCGCTGCCGGACAGATCGCCTGCAAAACTCAAAGATCCATCAAAATCGGCGCGGGGATTGAGCGGCGATTCATCAATGATGAGTTTGGTGCGCAGCCGATCCTGCTCAATGGCGCTTGTCGAAAAACGCCATTTGACGGGTGTTGAACCCAAACGCAGTGAACCAGAGCCGCGGTAAGGCCCAACGAGCGAATTTGCCTCGCCTGTAAAATCCAACCCGCCGATGACAACCGGATCATTCTGTCCGGGCTTGCGAAACGCCAACGAGCCATCACGCACGGTGAGCTTTTCAATTTGCACACCGGTGGCCGAGACATAAGGAATCCCCGGAGAGAGCAGCCGCCCATCTTCCAGAAGGTTCAATGACAATTGCGGGCGTTCCAGCTCAGCATCAAGAAACCGCAACTCCCCGCGCAGCAGTGAGGTGGCCGAGAGTTCGAAACGCAGGCGGCCAATATCAAGCACGGGGCCATCAGCGCGGTTGCTGGTGACACGCACATCACGCAGGCTCAATTTCGGCACGGGCAGCAGCTTGAGATCGACCTCGCCATTCACGCGCACGCGCGTGGCGGTGATGCGCGCCAGCTCTGATTCGACCCAGCCGCGATGGGCCGTCCAATCAATGAACCACGGCCCCGCCAAAGCCGCCGTCAGCAGCAGGATCAGAGCCGTCGCCACAAGGGTGATGAGGTCGCGCAAGGGGTGAATGCCTTCCAAATATCGGACCCCATTATAGCGCGGATTCGTGCCTGTCGTGGACGAAAGCGTGAGCGCCCTTCAAAGCCCCCAAGGGCTGCGCTAAATGTGATCCATGAGCCAGAGCCCCGACCAGATTCGCCGCGCCGCCCGCCTTGCTGAAGCCAGCGAGGAACATGCGCGCCTGTCGGCCGAGATTGCCGAACATGACATCCGCTATCACCAGCAGGATGCGCCCACCATCACGGATGCTGACTATGACGCCATGCGCCGACGCATGGACTCTCTGGAGGCACGCTTCCCCGAGCTGGTCGATTTGTTTGCCCGCCCGCGCGTGGGGGCTGCCCCATCGGAAAAATTCGCCAAGGTCAAACATGTCGTGCCCATGCTGTCGCTGGGTAATATTTTCCAACCCGAAGAGGCAGAAGATTTTGTTGCCCGCGTGCGCAAATTTTTAGGGCTGGCCGAAAATGCACCGCTCTCCATCACGGCGGAACCGAAGATCGACGGCCTCTCCTGCTCGCTGCGCTATGTGAAAGGCGAGCTGGTGCAAGCCGCCACACGCGGTGATGGCTTTGAAGGTGAAGATGTCACCGCCAATGTGCGCACGATCAAAGAAATTCCGCACAAGCTGAATGGGATCGTGCCCGAGATCTGCGAAGTGCGCGGCGAAATTTATATGACCAAGGGCGATTTTGCCGCGCTGAACGAGCGGCAGATGCTGCAAGGTAAACCCGCCTTCGCCAATCCGCGCAATTCGGCCGCGGGCAGTTTGCGCCAGCTTGATCCGAGTGTCACCGCCCAACGCCCGTTGCATTTCTTCGCTTATGCCTGGGGCGAGATGAACCCCATGCCGTCTGACACACAGCACGGCATGATCAAGGCTTTTGAGACCTTCGGTTTCAAGGTCAATCCGCTGACCAAACTCTGTCATGGCGCGGAAGATCTCATTGCCCATTGGCGCGCGATTGAAGAACAGCGCGCTGCGCTCCCCTATGACATTGATGGCGTCGTCTATAAGGTTGATGATCTTGATTATCAGCGCCGCCTCGGCTTTGTGTCACGCGCGCCGCGTTGGGCGACCGCGCATAAATTCGCCGCTGAAAAAGCCACCACGCTTTTGCGCGACATTGAAATTCAAGTGGGCCGTACGGGGGCTTTAACACCCGTCGCCAAACTGGAGCCCGTGACGGTTGGTGGCGTGGTGGTCTCAAATGCCACGCTGCATAATGAAGATGAAATCGCGCGCAAGGATATACGCATCGGCGACACAGTGATCGTGCAACGCGCGGGCGATGTGATCCCGCAGGTGTTGGGCCATGTGCCGGAGAAACGCTCCGCCGATGCCAAGCTCTATGCTTTCCCGCACATGTGCCCGGCTTGCGGCTCGGCCGCCGTGCGCGAGGCAGATGCCAAGGGCGAGCTGGATGCTGTTCGCCGCTGCACGGGCGGGCTGATCTGCCCCGCGCAATCGATCGAGCGGCTGAAACATTTCTGCTCACGCAATGCGCTTGATATTGAAGGGCTCGGCGACCGCCAGATTGAACTCTTCCATACGGAAGGGCTTGTCATGACACCCGCTGATATTTTCACTCTCGAAGAGCGGGATCGGCGCGCGCTGAAAAAGCTCAAAGACCGCGAGGGTTTTGGCGAGACCTCTGTGCGCAATCTTTTTGCGGCCATCAATGCGCGGCGCAATGTGGCCATCAATCGCTTCATCTTTGCGCTCGGCATTCGCCATGTGGGCGAAACCAATGCCAAACGCTTGGCCCGCCATTTCGGCACATTCGACGCGCTGCGCGCCACGGCGCAAGCAGCCACAGATTCCAATTCAGAAGCGCGCGCGGAGCTCAACGCCATCGAAGGTGTGGGTGATGTCGTCGCGGAAGCGGTCGCCGAATTTTTTGCTGAGAAGCATAATGAAGATCAGCTCGACGCTTTGCTCAAAGAAGTCACGCCCGAGCCGATGGAGGCAGTCCAGACCTCATCACCTGTAGCGGGCAAAACAATTGTCTTCACCGGCTCGCTTGAAAAGATGACGCGCGAAGAAGCAAAAGCCCAAGCCGAGCGGCTTGGCGCAAAAGTTTCGGGCTCCGTCTCGAAGAAAACCGATCTCGTTGTGGCAGGACCGGGTGCCGGCTCGAAACTCGACAAAGCCACCGAGCTTGGCATTGAAGTCATCACCGAAGACGAGTGGCTCTCGCGGGTTTCTTGATTTCTGGATTGCCACGTCGGCCTACGGCCTCCTCGCAATGACGGGCCTCTTGCGACACGCTCTCCGCCGTCATTGCGAGCGAAGCGAAGCAATCCAGATTCACACTTTTGCCGTCGCTTCTTTCAGCCAAGCGCGCGTCTTGCGATCAAGATGTGGTGCGAGTGCGGCATAGACACGAACGTGATAATCATTGATCCACGCCACTTCAAAACGGTTGAGCAAAAGCCGCTCAAGACATGATGTATCGAAAGGGACGAGTGTCAGCGTTTCGAAATCATACATCGCCCGCTCAGCGCCTTTGATGCTGGCTTCTTTGACGACAACCAGATTTTCAAGGCGAATGCCATAAGCACCCGTTTTGTAAAAACCGGGCTCATTCGACAAAATCATGCCAGGTTCCAGCGCCACATTCGACACTTTCGAAATGCGCTGCGGGCCCTCATGCACGGAGAGATAAGAACCAACCCCGTGGCCCGTGCCATGATCAAAATCGAGCCCTGCTTCCCAGAGCGAGACACGCGCCAGCGCATCGAGCTGCGCGCCATTGGTGCCTTTCGGAAAGCTTGCGCGCGCAATGGCGATATGACCCTTCAACACGCGCGTATAATGATCGCGCATCGAGGTCGTGGCTTTGCCAAAGCAGAGCGTGCGGGTGATGTCGGTCGTGCCATCTTCATATTGCGCGCCGGAATCGATCAGGAAAAACCCCTTGCCGATTTTGCGGTCCGTACGCTCCGTCACACGGTAATGAACAATCGCGCCATTCGGGCCAGCGCCAGAAATGGTCGGGAAAGAAATATCTTTCAGCGCGCCCGTTTCACGACGAAAAGTTTCGAGCGCAGCCACAGCATCAATCTCGGTGATGCGCCCTGACGGCACCGCCTCCGACAGCCAGGCCAGAAAGCGCACCATGGCCACGCCATCACGCAGATGCGCGGCACGTGCGCCGGCAAGTTCCGTCGTATTTTTGCGCGCTTTCATGAGCGCAATCGGGTCAGCCCCGCTTTCAGCAACACCGCCCGCAGTTTCCAGTGCGGCAACGAGCTTTTCGGAAGCCGTGGCAGCATCAAAGCGCAGAGACAGACCGTCTTCGCCCGCCTCTTTCAGATCCTTTTGCAGCTGATCGGGTGCGCGCAATGCGGCCAGCTTTTCCAGCACAGGACGCGTCTTGGCATCGAGCTTGCGCGCATCGAGATAAAGGCGCGGCTTGCGGCCCTTGACGATCAACGCATAAGAGAGTGGCAACGGCGTATGCGGCACATCAGAGCCGCGGATGTTGAACGCCCAAGCTACTGCATGCGGATCGCTGATGAGCAGGCCGGAGACATTCTCCAGCGCCTTTTCAAGGCGCGCGAGTTTCTTGGTCGCGTCTTCGCCTGCATATTTTTTGGGATGAAGCGAAACGGGTGCGAGCGGTGGCGCGGGGCGATCAACCCAAACCGCATCAATCGGATTTGCGGCCACAGCAACCAGTTCTGCACCCGCGTGCTCAACCGCAGCGGCAAGACGCTTCACCTGTGCGCGCGTATGAAGTGCTGCATCATAGCCGATGCGAGCGCCCTTTCCTGCATGGCGCTCAAGCCATTTCTCCGGCGAGGTCTCAGCTATCGCGACCGGCGCGAAGATTTTCACGTCGATCTGCTCGCCCACCTGCAACGTGTAGCGGCCATCCACAAAGACCGCCGCTTTCTTCGTCAACACAATAGCGGTGCCAGCGGAACCCGTGAAACCCGTCAACCAAGCAAGGCGCTCGGCACAGGCGGGCACATATTCATTCTGCTGCTCATCAGAGCGCGGCACGATAAAACCATCGAGCTTGCGCGCGTTCAGCTCTTTGCGCAAAGCCGACAGCCGCGCTTTGCCATGCGAAGGATCAGCACTTTCGGTGAAAGATTGAAAACGCGCCTCAAACATAGGGCGAAACCCAAGGACGAGGCGCCGCCCCACCGCGCGCCATCAGCAAAGTTGCCCAACCTTCAAGATGCAGCTTGCGCTTCAGCGCAAAGCCCTGCGCCGCATAGGCTGACAAAACACCCGGCACATCGCGATAAAGCAGACCTGAGAGAATAAGCTCGCCACCTGTATCGCACAGGCGCGCAATTTCTGGCGCCAACATGCGCAACGGCTTCGACAAGATATTGGCAAAGATCAGATCATAGGGCCCGCCTTTGCGCAGATCGGGGTGCTGCGTGCCGCGCGCAACAACGGGGCGGATCCAAGGCGTTGCACCATTGAGGCGCGCGTTGGACAAAGTGGCTTCCACCGAGATCGGATCAATATCGCCTGCGACGACTTTTGCGCGCAGATAACGCGCAGCCGCAAGTGCCAACACACCTGTGCCAGTGCCCACATCCAAAACATTGCGCGGGCGGCGCTGCTTCAACACGGCATCCAGCATGAGCAGGCAGCCGCGCGTCGTGCCGTGATGGCCTGTGCCGAAAGCGAGAGCCGCTTCGATCTCGAGCGCGATCTCATTGGTGCGCGGACGGTTGCGATCATGCGAACCATGCACGAGGAAGCGCCCGGCATTGACCGGCACCAAACCTTCAAGCGCATTCTTCACCCAGTCCTGTTCGGCCACGCGATCATATTCAATGCGCGCCGCAGCTTCTGGTCCGGCAATGCCTTCAATCAGGCCATGCAGAAAATCGTGATCCGGCTCTTCCGAAAAATAGGCTTCGACCACCCACGGGCCGACGCTCGGGTTCCAGTCGCGCATATTCGGCTCAAGCTCGAAGGCGGACGCCGCCGTCTCGGTTGGGTCGAACATTTCGACGATCACATCGGCGATTTGGCGCGCGGGCTCCTCCTCGGTAATGAGGCGCAGCATATGGGCGGCATTATTCGGGGGCAGACCTTCCAGCATGGCTTCCGATTAGCACGGGAGCGGCCTATGCTCAAAACATGATTGCCCGTCTCGCATTGATCTTGGTTTTCGTGGCGCCGGCCTTTGCCGACGAGGCCAAAGCCCCCGCCGTGCCCCCGGCCGATGCGCCCCATGTCGCCGCCTTCGGCGCGCAAGATACGACCTGTCTTGAATGGAGCGATGCCTGCCAGATCTGCATCCGCAAAACGCCGGGTGACGAGGTGCATTGTTCGACAGCGGGCTTTGCTTGCGTGGCTGAGGCGCCGGTGTGCCGGAGGCGCTAGCGCCTCACACGGCCTTCACGAAACTTTCCAAAACCATTTTGCGGCCAGCTTTGTCGAATTCGACCGTCAGCTTGTTGCCGTCGACAAGCACCACCGTGCCATTGCCAAACTTCATGTGAAAGACGCGGCTGCCATTCGTGAAGCCTGAGGCAGCGGATACTTTGGCTACAAGCTCGCCCTCGATCATCATGGGCTTGCGGCTCGCACCACCCCATTCACGCGAGCGATCTTGCACAGTGCCACGCGCCTCATCGGTGCGCCGACCTTGCGCACGCTGCCAACCGGGCGTGGAATAAGAGGATTCATAGGTGTCCATGGTGGCAAAGCGCGATTGCTGGTAGCCGCCATAATTACCGCCCGGCGCCTCGACCAATTCAACATGAGCAGCCGGCAATTCATCGAGAAAGCGCGACGGAATGGTGGATTGCCACAGGCCGTGAATACGCCGGTTCGTGGCAAAATAGATTTTTGAACGGCGCTTGGCGCGCGTAATGCCCACATATGCAAGGCGGCGCTCTTCTTCGAGACCCGCGCGACCATTGTCATCGAGCGAACGCTGGTGCGGAAAAAGCCCCTCTTCCCAACCGGGCAAAAACACCGTCTCGAACTCAAGGCCTTTGGCCGCGTGCAAAGTCATGATCGAGACTTTTTCAACGCCGCCCTGCGCTTCGGCATCCATGACGAGCGAGACATGTTCCAGAAAGCCCGCCATATCCGGAAATTCTTCCATGGAGCGGACAAGTTCTTTCAAATTTTCGAGCCGCCCTGCCGCTTCTGCCGTGCGATCCTTTTGCCACATGTCGGTATAGCCCGACTCTTCGAGGATCATTTCCGCCAATTCATGATGCGGCATGGAATCAACCAGTGATGACCAGCGCGCAAAGTCGGACGTCAGCGCACGCAAAGTGGCGCGTGGCTTGGGCTTTAGCTCATCTGTCTCGACGAGCATTTGTGCCGCTTGCAGCATGGGAATGTTTTGGCGGCGCGCATGCTCATGCAATTGCTGCAAGGTCGCATCACCCAGCCCGCGCTTGGGCGTGTTCACAATGCGCTCGAAAGCGAGATCGTCAGCTGGTTGGGCCACCGCACGCAAATAGGCGAGCGCGTCACGGATTTCCATGCGCTCATAAAAGCGCGGGCCGCCAATCACGCGATAGGGCAGACCCAGCGTAATAAAGCGCTCTTCGAACTCGCGCATCTGGAAAGAGGCGCGCACGAGAATGGCGATTTCTTCCAGCGAATGTTTTTTGCGCTGCAATTGTTCGATGTCTTCGCCGATGAGGCGGGCTTCTTCTTCTGAATCCCACACGCCTGTCACGGTCGGCTTTTCGCCATCTTCACCATCGGTGAAAAGCGTTTTGCCAAGGCGGCCTTCATTATGCGTGATCAGATGGGCGGCTGCGGCCAGAATATGACCCGTCGAGCGATAATTGCGCTCCAGACGCACAACCACAGCGCCGGGAAAATCTTTTTCAAAGCGCAGGATATTATCGACTTCCGCACCGCGCCAACCATAGATCGACTGGTCATCGTCCCCCACGCAGCAGACATTCTGCTGCTGTTTGGCGCCCGATGTTTGGGCCAGAAGACGCAGCCACAAATATTGGATCGTGTTGGTGTCCTGATATTCGTCGACCAGAATATAGCGGAAGCGCTCTTGATATTGGCGCAGCACATCTGCGTTTTCGCGAAACAGCCGCACGGCTTCCAGCAAAAGATCGCCGAAATCGGCGGCATTCAAAACTTTCAGCCGCGCCTGATATTGCGCATAGAGCTCCGCACCCTTGCCATTGGCAAAGCTCATGGCTTCGCCTGTTGGCACGCGCGCCGGCTCAAGCCCACGGTTCTTCCACCCGTCAATCATATGCGCTAGCGTGCGCGCGGGCCAACGCTTCTCATCGACATCATTGGCCTTGACCACCTGTTTCAAGAGACGGATCTGATCATCCGTATCAAGAATGGTGAAAGTGGATTTGAGTCCGACCAGCTCCGCATGACGTCGCAAAATCTTGGTCGAGATGGAATGGAATGTACCAAGCCAGGGCATACCCTCACCGGCGGGGCCCGCGAGCACAGCGATGCGCTCTTTCATCTCGCGCGCGGCTTTGTTGGTGAAGGTCACCGAGAGAATTTCATGCGCGCGCGCGCGGTTCGTCGCCAGAATATGCGCGATCCGCGTGGTGAGCACGCGGGTCTTTCCCGTGCCCGCACCTGCAAGCACGAGCACCGGACCGTCGATGGCTTCCACAGCCGCGCGCTGCTCGGGGTTGAGCACCGACAGATAATCCGCTGAGCGTGCGACAGAGGCCTGCGCACGCGCCGCCAGCCCACCGGCCTTGGGCGTGTAGCTCAAGTCATCGTCAAAGCTGAACGGATCTGACACGGTTGCGAATTCCAGATGGGGCGGACAGGAACAAAATAAGAATCACTCGCGGCCAATCTGGGGCGGTGGGGCCAAAAAGTCGATTCCAAGACTGTGATTATCGACGGTTGAACCATGACACCTGCGCAGGCGTATTACATATGACCCATTTTCGGGAGCTTGCCCCATGCTTACGCGCCTCATCCTTGCTGCCTGCGCCACCTTGACCCTTGCAGCATGCGCAACCTCTCCCAAACTCGACACAATGCCGCAACGCGCCTTTGTGCCGGAGCAATTTTTCAAAGGCCGTACTTATGCGACCGGCGAATTCGTCAGTGCCATTGATGGCTCCAAGCGCGGCTTGACTGCGCTGATCGACGGCTCCTTCGATGGTAAAACGCTCACGCTGGTGGAATATTTTACCTACACAGATGGCGAGAAAGACAAGAAAACCTGGCGGCTGACCAAGACCGGACCGACGACTTATGTCGGCACGCGTGAAGATGTGGTGGGTGACGCGCAAGGCCGGCTTGATGGGCCCTTCTTCCGCCTCACTTATGCAGCCGATGTGAAGGCCAAGGGCAATGTCTATACGCTGACCTTTGATGATGTTCTCGGCCTGCAGCCCGATGGCAGCGTGCTCAACCGCGCGACTGTCTCGAAATGGGGATTGAAAATCGGTGAAGTGACGCTGAAAATCAGCCCGCGCCCTGCAAAAGCTTCGCAGCCGCCGCGCGCGCCTCTTTCGTAATCGTCGCGCCCGCCAACATGCGCGCGATTTCTTCCTCACGCTCATCAGCCGCCAAGGGTTCAACGCGTGTGGCAATGCGTTTGCTCTTGCCCGTCTCGCCTTTCGCAATACGGAAATGACCCGTCGCGCGTGCAGCCACTTGCGGCGCGTGCGTGACAGCCAACACTTGCACTTTGGCTGACAAGCGAGCGAGGCGCGCACCAATCGCATCGGCAACCGCACCACCCACACCCGTATCAATTTCGTCGAAGACGAGTGTGGGCGCCGAGCCACGATCAGCCAGCACAACTTTCAGCGCCAACATGAAACGCGCGAGCTCGCCGCCGGACGCGACTTTCATCATCGGGCCGGGGCGCGTGCCCGGATTGGTCTGCACCCAGAACTCAATTCGGTCGATACCCTCGGGCCCGGTGTCATTGGCATCCGTGTCGATCTGTGTGGTGAAGACAGCGCGCTCCAACTTGAGCGGTGCGAGTTCTGCATTGACCGCCTTGTCGAGACCTTTCGCGGTAGTTGCGCGCGACTTCGACAAAGTGGCGGCTGCTGCCTGATAGGTTTTGGAGGCTTCCTCAACCGCTTTGCTGAGTTTGCCCAGATTGGCTTCACCTGCATCAAGCGAGGAAATATCAGCCGCGAATTTTTCAGCCAGTGCCGCCAGCTGGTCGGCAGGCACATTATATTTGCGAGACGCCGCGCGCAGTGCAAAGAGACGCTCTTCAGTCTGTTCCAATTCGCGCGGATCAAATTGCGCATCGCGCAAAGCTTGATCCACAGATTGCGCGGCGACATCCAAAGCATCCAGCGCCAATGAGAAAGCTTTGACAGAGGGATCAATCAAGGCGGGTGCTTGCGGCGCACGACGTTCCAAACGGCGCATGACAGACGAGAGCATGGCAATCGGCGCCTGATCGCCCGAGAGCGCATCTTGCGCCTCGCGCAATTCGCTTGTCACTTTTTCAGCCTGCATCATCAAAGTGCGCCGGCCAGCGAGCTCTTCTTCTTCCTTGTCTCGCGGATTGAGCTTGGTCAGCTCTTCATGCGCGTGGCGGAAATAATCGCCATCGGCACGCACACGCGCAATGCGCTCTTCTTCTTCGGCCAGCTTGGTGCGCGCGGCTTTCAATGCGGCGTGTGCTGCACGTACGGCTTCAACCTGTTTTTGCAAACCACCAAAGGCATCCAGCAAAGCACGATGCATGGCCGGATCAACCAGCGCGCGATCATCATGCTGGCCGTGGATTTCGACAAGCGGCTCTGCGACCTTGCGCAAAGTCTGCACACTCACCGGCTGGTCATTGATGAAAGCACGCGTGCGCCCATCAGCCATTTGCACGCGGCGCAGAATGAGATCACCGTCGATGTCGATCTCTTGCAGCTTGGCAATGTCACGCGCGGGATGTTTTTCCGGCAAGTCGAAAGCGGCTGTCACTTGGCCCTGTGTCTCGCCGGTGCGCACAAGAGAGCCATCACCACGCCCGCCCAGCGCCAGCGCGAAAGCATCGAGCAAGATCGATTTGCCGGCACCCGTCTCACCGGTCAGCACAGTCAAACCCGATCCGCATTCCAGATCGAGCTTGTCGATCAGAACAATGTCGCGGATCGACAGTTGGACAAGCATGTTCCGGGCTTAGCCGAGAACTTTCGAGAAGGCCTTCGAAATCCACGAGGCCTTATTCTCTTGCGGCTTCAGACCACCCCCTGAGAGGAGATTGAAGCCGTCCTTGTACCATTGGCTATCAGGAAAGTTATGGCCAAGAACAGCGGTTGCTGTTTGCGCTTCATGCGCAATGCCAAGGCCCATATAGGCTTCGGTCAGACGATAGAGCGCTTCTTCCGAGTGGCGGGTTGTCTGATATTTACCCAAAACTTCGCGGAAGCGATTGATCGCAGCCGTGTAATTCTTGCGTGCGAGATAATATCGGCCAACCGACATTTCCTTGCCGGCGAGCTGATCACGCGTCACTTGAATTTTGAATTTCGCGTCTTCGACATATTCCGACTTCGGATATTTCTGGATGAGCGCCGTGAAAGCCTGCAAAGCTTTTTCAGCCGATTCCTGATCGCGCGAGACTTCCGGCACCTGACGATAATGCGACATGGCGACGAGATAGGTTGCGTAAGCCGCTTCCGGGCTTGACGGATAAAGACCGACGTAACGCGCACCTGTTGCAGCGGCATCATCAAACTTGCCTGATTCATAGAAGCCGTAGACCTGCATCAGCAGGCCTTTGCGCGCCCATTGCGAATAGGGATATTGCTTTTCGAGATCTTGAAATTTTTTGGCCGCACCTTCGCCATCACTCTTGGCCAAACGCGCGAGACCCTGATCGTAAATTTCTTCCGCCGGAACATCGGGGAGAAGCTTCGTCTCATATTTTTCGCCGCCGAACGGGTTCAGCTTGTCGATGCTTGAGCAGGCAGCCAGAGGGCTGGCAATCAGCGCCAGAACGGCGAGACGGACGGCACCGCTGCGCAGAGAAGCCGGAATTGCGGATTTGGTCGCAGTGAAGTCGGACATCATGCCTCGAAACTCGATCAATTTAGGCCGGAGACAAAGGGGCATCAGGCCCCTGAAAACTCCGACGCAGGACGCATGCCGCTGTTTACCCCAAACGGTCGCGCCACGCCACAGGTCAGCCCGCATCCTCATGGGTAAATGTGGAGCTCAAAAGTCATGAGAAAGCAGGACGCAAGAAAAAGGGGGCTCAAAGCCCCCCTGTCCGGTTAGTTGCGGGCCGGTGCATAGGCCGGCTGCGCAACCCGCAGGTCGCGGGCACCTTCCCGACGGGTCGGGGCCTCGACAAATTCATAGGCCGACTTGTCAGCAAAGAGCGCGGCCAGAACAGCCACATTCATCTTGTGGCCCCCGCAATAGGAGCGGTAGGTGCCGATGATCGGCGCGCCCGAGAGGGCGAGGTCACCAATGGCATCCAGAGTCTTGTGGCGGACGAATTCATCCGTCCAGCGCAGGCCTTCCGGATTGAGCACGCGCTCATCATCCAGAGCGACTGTATTTTCAAGCGAAGCGCCGAGCGCAAAGCCCGCCTTCCAGAGGCGTTCGACATCGCGCATGAAGCCGAAAGTGCGGGCGCGCGCGATATCGCGCTCAAACACGCGGCCATCGAGATCAATCACCTTCTTCTGGCGACCGATCATGCCGGTTTCGAAATCAATTTCGACTTCAAGGCGGAAACCCTTGTCAGCCGGGCGCAGCTCCGAGAAAGCGCGGCCATGCTCGACACGCACGGGCTTCAAAACTTTGAGATAGCGGCGCGGGGCAGCCAGTTCTTCAATGCCCACTTTGCGGATGGCAGCCACGAATTCAGCCGAAGAGCCATCAAGGATCGGTACTTCCGGCCCGTCGATCTCCACCATGCAATTATCGACACCGAGCGCCGAGAAAGCTGCCAGAAGGTGCTCAACCGTCGAGACGCTGGCATCTGCCGGATCGCCGATGACCGTGCAAAGCTCAGTCATCGAAACATTGGACCAGACTGCGTCAATAATACGTTCGCGACCGCCAGCCAGGCCGGTGCGCAGGAAGGTGATGCCATTATTGGCTTCTGCCGGATGCAGAACGAGACGAACCGGTGCATTGGAATGCACGCCTGCGCCCTTAAGAATGGCGCGGCTGCGAAGGGTCGTCTGAAATCCGAGCATTATCTCTTCCACTTTTACTGTGCGCTGCGGCATCACATGACCTTTGCTGTCAGTCTTAAGATGCGAGGCGCGGGCCCCAGTTCGTCACAAACCATCTGCTTCATGGCCGCTTGGCAGCCCGTCTTTTGGCAGGTCGTTCGTGCCCTCTGGCCGACCCGAGAGCCCTTCCCTAGCGGGAAGAGCCTGTGATTCCCTTAAAGCCAAAGGCCCTTGGGAATGGTCGGAAAATACCCCCAAGCCTGTGCTGTCCTCAAATCACGCTTTGCAACCTTATGTAACAGTGAAAAGTACCTGAACGGGATCTGCGCAAAAGTTCAGAAAATCTATTAAAAACAAAATATTAGGCCCGCGTCTGGGGAGACGCGGGCCTGTGATTTTTTAACGCTTTAGAAAGCTTTGTGATCAGCTCGATTGGCGGCGCAGGAAGGCCGGAATTTCGAGCTGGTCTTCTTCCATCGAGCGGGTCTGCGGACCCGGACGACCCTGGGCATCAAAGCCGGCCTGAGCCACGCGCGGAGCCTGCGGGGCTGCCGGACGCTTGCCATATTCCTGATGGACCGGCGCGGGCGCTTGCGGCGCACGCGGGGCAAATTGTTGAGGCTGGGGCTGAGGTTGCGGCGCAGCAGGGCGCGGCGCAAGCGGCGCTTCATCCTGCTTGCCGAGGCCCCCGATCAGACGATCGAAGAGCGAGCGGCGGGCCGGAGCCGGCTGGTCACCCTGCGCGCGGATCAGGTCTTGGCCCGGACGCGGCAGATCATCAATGGTGGGCATGCGCGGCGCACGAATCGGCTGTTCAGCCACCGGCGGGATGAAAGCCGCCGCTGGTGCCTGATAGACGTCTTGACGCGGTGCTTCCTGCTGCACGGGCGGCGGCACGAAGACGGGCTTGGGCGCAACCGGCTGCAATTCGACGCCATGAGGCAGAGGCATCGGTGTCGGAGCAGGAGCTGGAGCCGGAGCCATGGCGACGGGTTCCAGAGCCATCGGGGGCTGTTCAAACAGCGGCGCGGGTGCCGGGGCCGGTGCGATGGCTACGGGCGCAGCAATCGGGGCGACAGGTGCAGCGGCCGGCTGCACGAAGGGACGCGGCTGCGTCTGCTGGCGCAGCTTTTCCGTCACTTCAGCGATGCGGTCACCTGTGGTTGTCAGATCACGCGCGAGTGCTGGCTGATCGATGCCTGTGGCGACAACCGATACGCGGATGACACCATCAAGCGACTGATCAAAGGTCGCGCCGAGAATGATGTTGGCATCGTCATCAACTTCCTGACGGATGCGGCTGGCAGCTTCATCGACTTCATACAATGTGAGGTCATTGCCGCCGGTGATCGAGATGAGCAGGCCACGTGCGCCCTTCATCGAGACTTCATCGAGCAGCGGATTGGCAATGGCAGCTTCGGCCGCCAAAATCGCACGACGCTCGCCAGAGGCTTCGCCGGTGCCCATCATCGCCTTGCCCATTTCGCGCATGATCGCGCGCACGTCGGCGAAGTCGAGATTGATGAGACCTTCTTTCACCATCAGATCGGTGATGCAGGCCACGCCCGAATAAAGAACCTGGTCAGCCATCGCGAATGCGTCGGCGAAGGTCGTCTTTTCATTGGCGACGCGGAAGAGGTTCTGATTGGGGATGACGATCAGTGTATCGACCGCCTTCTGCAATTCGGAAATGCCTTGCTCCGCAATGCGCATGCGGCGCTGGCCTTCGAACTGGAACGGCTTGGTAACAACACCCACCGTCAAAATGCCCATTTCACGCGCCATGCGCGCGATGACGGGAGCTGCGCCTGTGCCCGTGCCACCGCCCATACCGGCTGTGACGAACACCATATGCGCGCCTTGAAGATGATCACGAATTTCAGCCGCTGCTTCTTCAGCCGCCGCACGGCCGACTTCCGGCTGCGAGCCTGCACCAAGACCTTCGGTGACTTGCAGACCCATCTGAATGATGCGCTGCGCACGCGAGGCAGTGAGTGCCTGAGCATCCGTGTTGGCAACAATGAAATCCACGCCGACCAAGCCGGATTCGATCATATTATTGACCGCATTGCCGCCGGCGCCGCCGACACCCGCTACCATGATGCGGGGTTTCAGTTCCCGCAACTCGGGAGCTTGGAGATTAATTGGCATCGTCTGGCCTCTCGACTGATATGCGGGGTCCCCCGCGCTTGCTGTTCTGCCGGATGTAGGAATCGGCCGCCGCGCCGCTCCGGTCATCCGAAGTTTCGTTACTTAGAACGCTGAACTCATCAGAAACTCTCACGGAGCCAACGTCCCATACGGGACATGTATCCGTCCGTACCCGTCGCCTGCATCACTACCCGCCGCCGGGGCTCGAAATGTTCGATGCCGGCAACTTGCGGATAGACCAGCAAACCCACCGCCGCCGAGAAGGCGGGGCTCTTTGCTGATTCGGGCAACCCTTGAATACCTAAAGGACGGCCCACGCGCACCTGATTTGAGATAATTCTTCGCGCGGCTTCCGACATTCCGGTCAGCTGCGCTGCTCCCCCCGTCAGAACCAACCGCCGCCCAGCCTGTGGCGCGAAGCCCGCAGCCTGGAGTCGATCCCGAACGAGTTCGAGAATTTCCTCAACTCGCGGCCGAATGATTCGCACAAGGTGCGATTTCGGCAGATGAATCGGATGCTCGCCGTCTTCGCCGACTTGCGCAACAGAAATCGTCTCGCGATCGTCAGAAGGTGAAGTCATGCAGGAGCCATAAAGCGTCTTCAGGCGCTCGGCATCGCTCAAACGGATCGTCAAGCCTCGCGCAATGTCCATGGTGACATGATTGCCACCAACCGCCACCGCGTCGGCATGAACGAGGTGGCCGCCCGCAAAAACGCCGATCGATGTGGTGCCGCCGCCCATATCGATCAAAGTCGCGCCCATCTCGGCCTCGTCATCGACGAGCGCTGACAGGCCTGCGGCATAGGGGCTCGCCACCATGGCCTCGACATCGAGGTGGCAGCGCTCAATCGCCAGCATGAGATTGCGCGCCGCCGCCGCATCGGCCGAGACGACATGCATATCTGCGCCCAGCTGTGCGCCGATCATGCCTTTGGGATCGCGAATGCCCTTGCTCTGGTCGAGCGAAAAGCCTGTCGGCAAAGAATGGAGCAGAGCCCGGCCATCCTGCTCGGTGCGCGAGGCAGCTGCTTCCAGCACGCGATGAATATCGGCATCCGACACAGCGCGCGCGCCCACACCTACCTTGGCATGATAGAGCTGGGAGCCGAGACGACCACCCGACAGATTGACGATGACGCTTTCGACCTGCACGCCAGCCATGCGCTCAGCCGCATCAACGGCCAGACGAATGGCATGTTCGGCCTCTTCCATATCCACGACCGTGCCGGCCTTGATGCCGCGCGAGCGCTGGTGGCCAATGCCAAGAATACGGCAGCGATGGGTGCGGCCGCGCAATGTGTCAGAGGCTTCGCCCGGCATGAGGCGGGCAATGAGGCAAGCCACTTTCGACGTGCCAATATCGAGCACGGAGAGAATTGCACTTTTGCGCGCAGACAATGGACGCATACGCGGTGTCAGGCCCTGGAAGCTCAAATCTGGCCTCCCTTGACGTTTTTCTTGCGGGTCTGGGCTTCCGTGCGCGCTGCTGCCGCATCTGCGGTCAGTCGCACGATCATGCGATCAGGAATGCGCAAATCAACGGACATGAGATCTTTGTCGAGAATGCGCATGTCACGCGACATTTGCGCAAATTTGGCGAAAGCCGCCTCAGGCCGAGATTCCGGCAGTTTGATCTCCAGACCCGATTCCATTTTCACATTCCAGCGGCGACCCGCAATCAACACGCCTGCACGCACGTGATCACGCAGATCACCTGCATTTTCGAGGATTTTCAGAAATTCCGGCACACGCAAATTGGCGTCTTCGCCAACCACGAAAGCCTTATGCGAGAGCCGCGGATCAACAATATTGTCAATCGGCGTGCCCTCTTTCGAAATGACGTGGACCTGCCCGTCTTTCTGCCACAACGCATAAGGCTCACGCTCTTCAATCTCGACGACAAGGCGCGAGGGATAGAGCTTGCGAATACTGACTTCCTTCACCATCGGCACATCAGCAATGCGCTGGCGAATAGCGGCTGCATCCAGGAAGGGCAGCGAGTCGCGCGTGGTAATGCCTGAGGCAGACAGCAATTCGTCTTCCGACAATTCTTTCGCGCCAATGATCGTCACGCCTTCGATGCCAAAGCCCAAGGACTTGGCAGCGAGATCTTGCACCGTGCCGAATTCTGCGACGAAGAGATCATATTGGCCGCCACGCATAGCACCTGCACCAGCAGCAGCGGCAATCAAACCGAGCGCCAGCAAAGTGCCGATGCCGCGCTTGCGCGCCAAGACGCTCAAGCCATGCAGTGTGGCCGCACTCTTGCTGCGACGACGACGGCGGAAGGGAAGTGGTGCGCGCGGCGCTTGCGGGCGAATGGATTGCTCACGCAGAGGCTGCGAAAAATGCAAGGCTGCGCCATCATGGATGGGCGCGGCAAAAGCCGGATGCGCCGCGCCGGGAGCCCATTGCCCCCCTAGCGATCGCAGGACGCCTCTTCCACCATCCATCTGACAAGCCCACCGAACGACAAACCGGCATAAGCCGCGAGTTCTGGCACGAGTGAGGTCTCGGTCATGCCTGGCTGGGTGTTGACCTCCAGAACAATGACCTCACCCGAACCATCGGGGCGATCATCAAAACGGAAATCTGCGCGACTCACGCCACGGCAGCCGAGGGCCTCATGTGCCTTGAGGGCCAATTGTTGAACGATCTGGTAAATATTTCCTTTAAGGTCGGCAGGAAGAATGTGGATAGAGCCACCTTTCGTATATTTGGCGTTGTAATCGTACCAACCGCCGTCCGCCGCCCGAATTTCTATGATTTCCAAGGCCTTGTCGCCCATGACCGCGCAGGTCAATTCCCGTCCGGGGACGAATCGCTCGGCCAGCATGTCATCCCCGTAGGCCCAGTCATCTGCTCCTAAATGGGACGGAGGGGGGTCTCCGGCGTTAACAATTACCACGCCGAACGAAGACCCCTCGCAAACGGGCTTCAACACATAGGGCGGGCTCATGGCATGGGTCTTGGCCGCTTCATGACGGCTCACCACGCGACCTTCCGCAACGGGAATGCCGGCCGCTGCCATGACAATTTTCGCCTGCTGCTTGTTCATCGCCAGTGCGGAAGCCAGCACACCCGAATGTGTATAGGGAATCTGCAGCACTTCGAGAATGCCTTGGATGGTGCCGTCTTCACCGACTTTGCCATGCAATGCATTGAAGGCGACATCGGGCTTCAGCTCACTCAGCCGCTGCGCAATGTTGCGATCGACATCAATCTCGGTGACGCGGAAACCCTCGTCCCGCAGGGCTTTTGCGCAAGCGGCGCCCGAGCGCAGAGAGATTTCGCGCTCTGCCGACCATCCACCCATCAGCACGGCAACATGCTTGCTCATGTCTCTCACTCCATGCGCGTCAGGCAATGCCGATGCGCTTGATTTCCCATTCAAGCTCGACGCCCGAATTGTCTTTCACACGACGACGCACTTCTTCGCCGAGATTTTCAATATCAGCAGCAGACGCATGGCCGCGATTGATCAGAAAATTGCAGTGCATCTGCGACACTTGCGCATCGCCCACCACAAGCCCCCGGCATCCAGCTGCATCGACCAGCTGCCAAGCCTTGGCGCCTTGCGGATTTTTGAACGTAGAGCCACCGGTCTTCTCTTTGATCGGCTGGGCTGCTTCACGCGCCGCCGTGATCTCATCCATTTCAGCCAGAATATCAGCCGGAACACCCGGACGACCTTGGAAAAGCGCCTGCGTGAAGATGATGTCAGCGGGCACAGAGGAATGGCGATAGGAAAAACCCATATCGGCATGGCTGAAGACATGCGCCCTGCCCTGCCGATCCAATCCACGCGCTTCGATCAGCACGTCCGTCGTCTCGCCACCATGCGCGCCGGCATTCATGCGCAGCGCGCCACCGATGCAACCGGGAATGCCGCGAAAGAACGACAGACCCGCAATGCCTGCATCGGCTGCAGCGCGCGCGACTTTCACATCCGGCACAGCTGCGCCTGCGCGAATGCGCGCGCCGTCTTCGATCGAAATATCAGTGAAAGCTTTTCCCGCTAGCCGCATGACGACACCGGGCACGCCGCCATCGCGAATGATCATATTCGAACCCGCACCGATCAGGGTCAGCGGAATCTCTTGCGGGAGATTTTGGAGAAAATAGCCGAGATCGTCTTCATCGATGGGCGTAAAAAACGCCTGCGCCGGACCGCCTGTGCGAAACCATGTGAAAGCGGCCAAAGGCTGATCAGCAACAAGTCGCCCGCGCAGCTGCGGCATCTTCTGCCTCAGCTCCGGCGTGATGTCGGGAAAGCGCATCTTACTTTGCCGCCTTCAACTGTTCCGGCAGAGCATAGGCCCATTGCGTAATGTTGCCAGCGCCCAGAAACACAATGTAATCGCCTTGTTTTGCGATGTCGCGCACGATGGCCGGCACATCTTCGGGGCCATTCAGCGCCAGCGCGCGGCGATGACCATGCGCCTTGATGGCGGCCACCAATGAATCGCGATCAAACCCTTCAATCGGTTTTTCACCGGCGGCATAAACATCGGCCACCAGCACAGCATCCGCATCGTTGAAGCAGGATGAGAAGGGCTCGAACAAAGTCTGCAAGCGCGAATAGCGATGCGGCTGCACGACCGCAATCACCTGCCCCTTGGTGGAAGCGCGCGCAGCACGCAGCACAGCGGCGATTTCAACGGGGTGATGACCGTAATCATCAAAAATCTGCGCGCCATTCCATTCACCCGTGCGGGTGAAGCGGCGCTTGACGCCACCAAATTGCGACAGAGCCGTGCGAATGGCATCGCCACTCATGCCGAGTTCATAAGCCACAGCAATAGCGGCTGTGGCATTGAGCGCATTGTGATGGCCGGGCATGGGCAAAACGAGACCTTCGAGATAGGTCGCGGACGCCGTTTTGCGGTCACGGATCAGCACATTGAATTTGCACTCACCACCCGCCAGATCAACATCGAGCAGGCGCACATCGGCCTGCGGATTTTCGCCATAAGTGATGACGCGGCGATCTTCGATTTTGCCCACTAGTTCCTGCACCGTCGGATGATCGAGGCACATGACGGCGAAGCCGTAGAAGGGCAGATTTTCAATCAGCGTGCGGAAAGCATCCTTGATCGCATCGAATGTTTTGAAGTGATCAAGATGTTCTGGATCAATATTGGTAACGACCGCCACATCGGCGGGAAGTTTCAAAAATGTGCCGTCGCTCTCATCGGCTTCGACGACCATCCACTCGCCTTCACCGACGCGCGCATTGGTGCCATAGGCATTGATGATGCCGCCGTTCACGACTGTCGGATCAAAGCCGCCCGCATCAAGCAGGGTGGCGACCATCGACGTTGTTGTGGTCTTGCCATGCGTGCCAGCCACCGCCACGCATTGGCGAAGGCGCATGAGTTCGGCCAGCATTTCAGCGCGGCGCACGACAGGAATGCGGCGCTCACGCGCGCCAGCCAATTCCGGATTGTCGCGACGGATAGCGGTCGAGACGACGACCACTTCGGCTTGACCCAGATGATCAGCCGAATGACCGATGAAAACTTTCGCGCCTTTTTCGCGCAAGCGCTTCACATTGGCATTTTCGGACGCGTCAGAACCTTGCACTTCATAGCCAAGATTGATGAGCACTTCGGCAATTCCGGACATGCCAATGCCGCCGATACCGACAAAGTGAATCGGTCCCAACTCGCGCGGCAGTTTCATCTGGCGATCTCCTCACCTGCGGCCACGCGCTCGACCAGATCGGCGAGGCGCTGGGCCGCATTGGCTATGCCTGCGTCCTTGGCGGCTCCGGCGCGCTGCGTCAACCCCTCTGTCGCAAAGGCGGCACGCCCGAGGGCTGCGGCCAGCCATGCGGGGTCGAATTGGCGCTGGTCTATCACCTCAACCGCGCCAGAGGATTTGAGCTGCGCGGCATTGGCCGCCTGATCCTGATCCAGCGCATGGGGAAATGGCACAAGTATGGCGGGGCGACCGATGACGGCCAGTTCCGAAACGGTGGAAGCGCCGGAACGGGCAATCACCAGATGGGCCTGCGCGATGCGCATCGGCAGATCTTTGAAGAAGGGCGCGACTTCGACTTTGAGATTCATCTGCGCATAAGCCTCGCGCACACGGGCTTCATCTTCACCGCGTGCTTGCTGGACAATGACAAGCCGATCTTGAATGTCTCGCGGCAGCATGGCGATGGCGGCTGGCACGACATCCGACATGACACGCGCGCCTTGCGAGCCACCAGTCACGAGGATGCGCAGCTTGCCATCATCGAATGAGGGATAGGGAATCTGCGCCGCATCCAGCACGGCGGGACGAACCGGATTGCCAGTGGTGCGCGCTTTGGCAAGCAGCGAGGCGCCAGCGCCCGAGAGAGTCGGAAAACCCGTCGCAATGGCAGTAACACCACCCGCGAGAAAACGATTGGCACGACCGATCACCGCGTTCTGCTCATGCAAAATGCTGGGCACATTCATCAGGCGCGCTGCGAGCATAGGCGGCACGGTCGGATAGCCACCAAAACCAACCACACAAGCAGGCTTCACGCGGCGCAGAAGCGACATGGCTTCGAGCGTGCCAAGGCCCAGAGTGACAGCTGCTTTCAATTTCGAGACAATGCCACCGCCTGTTGGCGTCGCGGCCGAGACTGTGTGAATCGCATCTGCCGGAAAAGCGCTTCCATAATTCAACGCGCGATCATCCGTTACCAGCTCGACGCGATGGCCGCGCGCCTTCAACGCGCCGGCCAACGATTCCGCTGGAAAGAGATGGCCGCCCGTGCCGCCTGCTGCAAGAAGAATGGGCCTGCTCACGCCGCACTCACCGGTCGTTCGATTTCCGCGCGCGGCCTGCGCCGTGTCACCGCAATCAAAAAGCCCATGCCGATGCCAAGTGAGATCATCGATGACCCGCCGTAAGAAATAAAGGGCAGCGTCATGCCTTTGGCGGGCATGAGATGCAGATTGACCGCCATATTGATGGCGCTTTGCACACCAAAAAGCACAACAAGTCCGGCTGCGGCAAAGCGGCAGAAGGGGTCATCATTTTTGGAGGCCACAATCAAACCACGCAGCACGACAATGGCAAAAACCAGCACGATGAACATGCAGAAGATGACGCCGAATTCTTCGCCGGTCACCGCGAAGATAAAGTCCGTATGACTGTCAGGCAGGATACGCTTCATCGTGCCTTCGCCCGGACCTTTGCCGAGCCAACCGCCGGAGATGAAACTTTCCATCGCTGTATCGACCTGGAATGTATCGCTGGCATTGGTGCCACCCGCGCCTGGATCCAGAAATTTATCGATGCGGCTGCGCACATGGGGCACGAATTTATAGGCAACAAGAATCCCGCTGACGCCGGCCCCGCCAATACCAATCACCCACAACCAGTGGAGGCCAGCCATAAAGAAAAGCGCAGCCCAGACAATCGAGATGAGCATGGTCTGGCCAATATCAGGCTGCAGCACAAGCGGTATGACTGTGGTTGGGAGAAGCAACATCGCGATGATTGTGCCTGGCACATCACGGCGGCGTGCGCCTTCCGAAAAAGCCCAAGCAGCGAGAATGACGAAAGCAGGCTTGACGAATTCCGACGGCTGAACACCAAAAATCCAGCGCTTCGAACCTTTCACTTCCACACCATAGAGCAACGTCAAAACGACGAGCGCCATAGAAGCCACATACAGAAGAAGCGCAAAGCGGCGCACATAGCGCGGTGGCAGAAAGGAAATGCTGACCAGCACTAAAGTGCAAGCGCCCAAAAACAGCACTTGACGATTGACGAAATGAAATGCTTGCAAGCCCAAACGCTCAGCCACCGCGGGCGAACCCGCCATGGTCAGCACAATGCCAAGCACCATGAGCGCCCCAAGACCTGTCAAAAGCCAGCGATCAACTGTCCACCACCAATCGGCGAAGGGGCTACGTTCGGCGCGTGAGACCATGTGCTTCTTCCCTTAGCGCAATTTCAGCGTGGCCAGACCAATCAAAGCCAACACAAATGCAATGATCCAGAAGCGGACCACGATTTGCGGTTCTGACCAGCCGAGCTGCTCGAAATGATGATGGATCGGGGCCATGCGGAACACACGCTTGCCCGTGAGTTTGAACGAGACCACTTGCACGATGACCGACAGAGCCTCGACCACGAAGAGGCCGCCCACAATAATGAGCACGATCTCATGTTTCACTGCGACCGCCACTGTGCCGATGAGACCGCCCAGCGCGAGCGAGCCCGTGTCGCCCATGAAAATCTGCGCGGGAGGTGCATTGAACCAGAGAAAGCCAAGGCCAGCTCCAATCAAAGCACCACAGACAACAGCCAATTCACCTGAGCCCGGCACGAAGTTGATGCCAAGATAAGTCGCAAAAATCGCATTGCCCGCAACCCATGCGATGATCGCAAATGTGCCAGCGGCAATCATCGAGGGAACAATGGCCAGACCATCGAGACCATCGGTAAGATTGACCGCATTGCCGGAAGCCACAATGACGAATGGTGCGAAGATCAGGAAGAACCAGCCGAGGTCGAAAACATAACCATTCACCAGCGGAATGGAGAGGCCTGTTGTGGCGGGCGTGCCAAAGCGCATCATGATGAGGCAAGCGACAAAGGCGATAGCAGCTTCACACAGCAGACGCAGGCGACCCGAAAACCCGTTGTGAGATTGCTTCGTCACTTTCAGATAATCATCATAAAAGCCGATAAGGCCAAAGCCTGCGGTGACCAGCATCACCACCCAGACAAAATGATTTTTCAGATTGGCCCAGAGCAAAATCGAAACAAGCAGGCCTGATAAAATCATCAAGCCGCCCATAGTCGGCGTGCCTTTTTTCGTCAACAGATGCGACTGCGGGCCATCCGTGCGGATGGGCTGCCCTTTGCCCTGTTTTAAACGTAAGGCGGTAATGATTCGCGGGCCGAAGAAGAAGACGAAGAAAAGTGCGGTCGCCGCAGCCCCACCTGTGCGCACAGTGATATAGCGGAACACGTTGAGCGGCGTGAACCAATTCGAGAAATCCGAAAGCCAAAAGAGCATGGATTATCCTTCAACCTGATCGTTTTGTGCGTGACGCTCTTTGAGCGCCTGCACGATGGAGCCCATTTTGCTCCCGTTAGAACCTTTGATCATGACCACATCACCGGCGACCACTTGATCGACCAGTGCTGAGCTGAGATCTGATGCGCGCTCGCCATAGAGGCCACGCTTGCCCGCAGGCAAGGCTTCATACAAAGCCTTCATGCGCGGACCCACTGTGTGCACAATGTCGATCGGCAATGCCGAAATGGCATCGGCCAATTCCGCATGGAACTTCATTTCATCGGGGCCGAGCTCAAGCATATCTCCAAGCATGGCGATGCGGCGGCCGAAAATGGCGGGCATGGGCACTTGCGAGAGCAAAGTCAGCGCCGCGCGCATCGACACGGGATTGGCATTATAGCTTTCATCAATCAGAGTTGCAGGTGCGCCGCCGATTTCCAGTGTGATCTGTTGGCCGCGGCCTTGTGGCGCTGTGACATGCGCCAGCTCTTGCGCAGCCGCTTGCATATCGACGCCAATGGCGCGCGCCGCCAGCAAAAGTGCGAGAGAATTTTGCGCCAGATGACGACCCGGCGCGCCCAGACGATAGGTGAGCCGCTCACCCAGAATATCGGCTGTCACCAGCGAGCCATCAGCCTGCGCCTCAAATGAGATGAGCCGCGCATCAGCGCCCGCTGTTTCCCCGAAGCAGAGGATATTACCCGCACTTGATGAGCGCGCCGCATTGTCGAGACGCATGTAATGGGTCGTGTCACGCGGGATGATGGCGACACCACCTGATTCCAAACCGTCGAAAATTTCAGCCTTGGCATCGGCAATGGCTTCCACCGTGCCGAGATTTTCCAAATGCACAGGCGCAATCGCGGTGATTACGGCCACATGCGGGCGCACCATTTGCGTGAGCGGGCGAATTTCATTGGCATGGTTCATGCCGATTTCGAAAATACCAAAGCTGGTTTCAGCGGGCATGCGCGCCAAAGTGAGCGGCACGCCCCAATGATTATTGTAAGAGGCCACCGAAGCATGACCCTGACCAAAAGACGAGACAATGCCTTTCAGCATTTCCTTCGTGCTGGTCTTGCCGACAGAACCCGTGATGGCAACCACCATCCCGGTCATACGGCGACGCGCAGCGCGGCCCAATTCTTCCATCGCATGCAAGACATCATGCACGACATAAAGTGTGCCGAATCTTTTCAGCGCATCCGCATGGGCTTCATCGACAACGGCAGCGGCTGCCCCTTTCTCGAAAGCTTTTTCGACAAAGGCATGGCCATCATTGGCTTCGCCACGAATGGCAAAGAAGAGATCCCCAGGCTGCAAGGTGCGCGTATCAATGGAGACACCGTGCACGGCTGGCACACGCGGCCCCAGAACACGCGCTTGCATCGGCGCGACCAGTTCAAGCCCTGTCCAGAGCGGCATGTTTTTGTTGGCCTCGCTCATGCGGCACACTCCGCCAAGGCGGCGCGGATCGCCTCATGATCTGAAAAGGGAAGCGTCTTTGTGCCGATCGTCTGTCCGGTCTCATGACCTTTGCCAGCCACAACCAACACATCGCCTGCTTGCAACAAAGAAACGGCGTGACGAATGGCTTGCGCGCGATCTCCGATTTCAAGAGCGCCCGGCGCTTGCGCCAGAATAGCGGCACGAATGGCGCCTGCATTTTCCGAGCGCGGATTATCATCTGTGACAATCACAACATCGGCCTGCGCACTGGCAATGGCCCCCATGATCGGACGCTTGCCCTGATCACGATCCCCGCCACAGCCAAAGACGACGATCAATTGGCGTGACGCGAGCGGGCGCAAAGTGGCGAGCACTTTGTCGAGCGCATCGGGCTTGTGGGCATAATCGACGAATATGGGAGCGCCGTTCTTTTCGCCCACACGCTCCAAACGACCCGGCGCACCTTGCAAATGTTCCAGCGCTGCAAAGACTTTCTTTGCTTCTGCACCACTGGCGATGCACAGGCCCGCCGCAACCAGCGCATTTGAAACCATGAAATCACCTGCTAGCGGCAGATGCAGATCATAACTCTGCCCTGCATGACGAAGTGAAATATGATTGCTGTCAGCTTCTGCGCGTACCGAGACCAGCACAATGTCCTGGCCTTTTTCACCAACCGAAAAGAGTTTCAAGCCACGTTTGGCAATGACTGCTGCCACTTGTTCGGCTACGTCACAATCAGCATTGAGCACGGCCGTTTGGCCCGGCTGCAACAGCGTATCGAAGAGACGCATTTTGGCTGCGAGATAGGCTTCAATGGTTGGATGATAATCCAGATGATCGCGCGACAGATTGGTGAAACCCGCCACACTCAGGCGCACACCATCAAGGCGACGCTGATCCAGACCATGGGAGGATGCTTCCATAGCCAGATGCGTGACGCCTTCGCCCGCAAGCTCATCCAGAGTGCGATGAAGCGTCACCGGATCAGGCGTGGTGAGCGAGCCGTAAGTGGCACCCGATGGTTTCACCAAACCCGTCGTGCCAAGTGCGGCGGCCTGCAAACCAAGTGCGGCCCATATCTGGCGCGTGAAAGATGCAACCGATGTCTTGCCACTCGTGCCCGTGACAGCCGCAATGGTTACCGGCTGGCGCGCATAGAAAAGTGCAGCTGCTTTGGAGAGCGCCGCACGGGCATCACCAATTTTGACAAACAAAGCATCAAGCGGAGCTTCAGGCGCGCGTTCACCCAAAACAACACTAGCGCCCTTTTCGACAGCCATTTCTGCAAAGAGCATTCCATCAGCACGCACACCCGGTACGGCGATAAAGGCAAAACCTTTCGACACGGCGCGACTATCCGCAGTGATGCCGCTGATCACACAATCAGCAGCACCTTCCGGCCATTGCTCGGCCGGAATGTTCAGTGCGGAAAGTAGGGAGCCAAGTGTCATCAGCGGGTCGCACTCCCGTTTGAGTTGACACCAACACGCACCAGCGCGGGGAACGGATCTTTCGGCGCCTCGGGGCGCGGCGGCGCACCCAAGAGCGGGCCCGTGCGTTCCATAATTTTGCCCGTCACCGAACCCGCATTCCACGCAGCTGTGCGATAGCCATGCGTTTCGGGCAAAGGCTGGGGCTCATCCATCACCGTCAGGAAAAGATATTTCGGTTTATCGGATGGATAGATGGCCGTGAATGTGGTGAAGACGCGATCTTGCGCATAGTGGCCATTGATTGCCTTATTCGCCGTGCCTGTTTTGCCGCCGGCAAAATAGCCTTTGATGTCGACATTCTTTGCAGAGCCCACTTCAGCATTGAGGCGCATCAAATAGCGCATGCTCTCGCTAGTTTCGGGTCTGATCACGCGCGGCGCATCCTTCTTGGCGTCGTCTTCACTGCGCTTCAAAAAGGTCGGTGTGATGAGATAACCACCATTCGAAAGTGCAGCCACCGCCATCATGGCTTGCAATGGGGCAACAGCAAGGCCATGGCCGAAAGCAATGGTCATGGTGCTGAGCTCGCTCCAGCGCTTGGGCACCATAGGTTCGGCACTTTCCGGCAATTCGGTGCGCATGCGATCCAGCTGGCCCATTTTGCGCAAGAAAGCTTTGTGTCCTTCCACCCCTACACCCATGGCAATTTTTGCCGTGGCGATGTTGGACGAAAAAGTGAAGACTTCCGGATAGGTCAGAAAACGGTTTTGCGCATGGTAATCACCAATCTTGTGGCGGCCATAACGCAAAGCCCCACGCGCATCGACGGAAGAGCGCAGATTGTATTTGTTGCTCTCCAGACCCATGGCCAGAGTGAGCGCTTTAAAGGTCGAGCCCATTTCGAATACGCCCACCGACATGCGATTCATGCGGTTGGGGTCCAGCGCATCGGTCGGCACATTGGGATCGAAATCAGGATAAGACGCGAGCGCGATGATCTCGCCCGTGTTCACATCCATAATCGCCGCTGCACCCGCTTTGGCTTTGAATTTCTCAACACCCTTCACCAGCTCATCGCGCAAAGCGTGTGTGGTTTTCAGATCAATCGCCAATTGCACAGGCGAGAGATCGGCCGCGGTCATGGAAAAGCCCGCACCTTTCAGATCACCCAAGCCCTGATTGTCGATATATTTTTCAATGCCTGCGATGCCTTGATTGTCGACATTGGTCGCGCCAAGCACATGAGCTGCAATCGGCCCGTTGGGATAGACGCGCTTGTTTTCCGGAACAGTTTTAATGCCCGGCAGACCCAGACGAAACACTTCTTCCTGTTCAGAAGGCGTCACGCCACGCTTGATCCAGACGAAACCGCGGCGCGAACCCAGACGCTCACGCAATTCATTTGCGTTAAGACCCGGCAAAACCGCGGTGAGCAATTCCACCGCTTCATCCTTATCGATGATGCGGCGTGGCTCGGCAAAGATCGACACGGTTTTCACATCCGCGGCCAGCACTTCGCCATTGCGATCTAGAATATCGGGGCGCGCGGCGGAGGCAGCCTCGGAAGCGGCACGACGCAACGTCTGCGGCTCCGGCTTCATGCCCAGATAAACAAGCTTGCCGCCAATCACGCCATAAAGAACCACAAATCCGAATGCGACAATGCGAATACGATGCGTGCTCTTATCAATGCGCGTGCGCATGAGATTGGAAAGGAGACGCATAAAGCCGCCACCCTTGGCAGCCGGCTTTTTCTCATCGGGCTCGATGAAATGAATTTTGGGGCACGGATGCTGGCCATGCGGATCAAAAGGTTTCATCGC
Organism: Beijerinckiaceae bacterium; assembly: GCA_947452455.1. Lineage (GTDB taxonomy): Bacteria > Pseudomonadota > Alphaproteobacteria > Rhizobiales > Beijerinckiaceae > Terripilifer. The sequence goes on along the minus strand of CANGBX010000005.1, from coordinate 33,961 downwards.
GCTGGCCTCACAGAGGCTTTGGCCACGGGCTTTTTCTCTTCGCGTGGCGCAATGTCACCCAAATCGCTCAAGCCCAAAGCCTCGAGCTTGCGGCCAATGGAATCCACCTTTGGCGGCTGATCGGGCATTTCATTGGGCGACTGGATAATCTGGCTATGAGCAAGCTGCTGCAAATCAAGATGACGATCACTCAGCATTTGCAGGCGTTCGGGGCGCATGAGGTAAGACCATTCTGCGCGCAGCATGTTGATCTTGTCTTGCTCGGCATTGATCTGATGCTGAATCTTCACGATCTGCTCGGAGTAGAGGATCGTTTCATATTTGATCGAATAGGCGTAGACGGCCGAGCCGACCAGTGCGCCAATCGCGAGAACATTCAAATAGCGCAGCATGTCAGCGCCCCTTGCCGTGTTCGGGAAGGCTCGCCAAAGCAGCGAGCGCGGGATCAAGTCCTAATGGCGCCACATCCGTGCGGATGCCGGCACGCAACCGCGCCGAACGTGCGCGGGGATTGGTGTGTGTTTCTGCAGGGCCAGCCGTGATGGGCTGTTTGCCTTCAAGTGTGAAAGTCGAGGGCGGCGGCACAGGTTCACCGGGCAAAAGACGAGACGCCGCACGCCCACGGTTCGAGCGCAGCGCAAAGAATTGCTTCACAATGCGATCTTCGAGCGAGTGGAAGCTCACCACAGCCAAGCGTCCACCAGACGCGAGTAATTTTTCCGAGCCTGTCAGCGCCTTCACCAATTCGCCGAGCTCATCATTCACCGCAATACGCAAGCCCTGAAAAGAGCGCGTGGCGGGATGAATATCTTGCGGACGCGCAGGAATGATGCGCGAAATGAGTTCAGCCAATTCTTTGGTCGTCGTGTAGGGCTTGGTTTCACGATCATGCACAATGGCGCGCGCGATGCGACGCGAGGCACGCTCTTCACCATAATGATAGAGAATGTCGGCAATCTCTTCTTCGCTGGCCTCATTCACAATGTCGGCTGCACTGCGCCCTGTCTGCGACATGCGCATATCGAGCGGGCCTTCAAAGCGGAAAGAGAAGCCGCGCGCTGCCTCATCCAATTGCATGGATGACACGCCGATATCGAACGTGATGCCATCGAAAGCTGAAAGGCCCCGCGCAGCCGCCACTTCTGCGCATGTTGAAAATTGCGCATGTTCGAGCATCAAGCGGCCTTGGTATTTTTCAACCAAAGCTTGACCTCCCGCAATGGCATTGGGGTCGCGATCAAAAGCCAGCACGCGCGTGTCAGGTGTAGCGAGAATGGCCTGCGTATAACCGCCAGCGCCAAATGTGCCGTCGAGATAAAGGCCGCCTTCGCGAATATCGAGAGAGTCGAGAACCTCGTTGAGGAGCACGGGAATGTGCCGGGCTGGTCCGCCTGCGGCGAGAGAAGTCTCAACGCCGCCGCCCTGCTCCATTCCCGTGCTCCTCAAGGTCGCGGCTGATCCGCTGCCGCGTGCCGGTTGCTGAGCTCTTTCCGTAAATCGCGCACCCGGTTTCTGGCCTCGTCCAGATGCGTGCGGAAGCGGCTCGGCTCCCAGATTTGAAACTTGTGTCCCTGCCCCACGAAGGTCACTTCCGCCGTGATCCCCGCATAGGCTTTGACGCTGTCCGTCAGAACGACACGGCCCTCCGTATCGACCTTCAGAATTTCGCTCGTTCCCAACAGAGCCGTCGAAAACAGATCGCGCTCCTCCGAATAAGGAGACAACCTGTCCAACAACCCGTCGATCTCCTTCAGCAGCGCATGGCCACCGCAGTCGACCGCCTGCGCGTCCAACGAAGGATGCACGTAAAGACCGTCGAATCCGTCGCGCGCCAGCACCGCTCGAAACGTGGCCGGGATCGAAACACGGCCCTTGGAGTCGAGCCGATTGGTGAAGTGCGAAACGAAACGGTCCAAAACGCTTAACCCACGCGAAACACGCAAACCCACCAGAACCAGACACAGAACGGCTCACGGGACGCGCCGAAAGGCGGCACCCGGGAAACGCCGAAACCTGAACTCCGAACGGGATGATTTGGGATAGCATGGGACTATATGGGCGTCAATTGGAAACGAGTCATTTCGGGACAGGTCTGCCCCACATGCCATTAGGAAGCTTTAACCATTAACGAAGGGTTGAATCTGGGCCGAAGGGTCAGAAAAGATTCTGATTTCTCGCCTTTTTGATAAGGCGCACCCCTCTTTTTGGGTGGGCAGCAGGCCCACCCGCCTTGCCTGAGGGTCTATTACCGCATAAAGATATCTTTATATCTTGAATACGGACCCAACCATGCCACAGGCCGCCCCGACACAGGTCTCGCCACTTGCCTTGATCACCGCGCTCGAAGCGGCGGGTGAGATCACGCGCATCCGCCTGCTCGCCCTCCTCTGCGAGGCCGAACTGACGGTGAGCGAACTGGTCACTATTCTTGGCCAATCGCAGCCGCGCATTTCGCGACACCTCAAATTGCTGGCGGAAGCCGGGCTTGTGGAGCGCCATCGCGAAGGAGCCTGGGCTTTCTTTCGTCTGCATGATCGCGGGCCGATGGGCGAAGTGGCCCAAGCTGTTGTGAGTCGCCTCGACCGCAGCGATGCCGTGCTCGCCAATGATCATGCGCGCCTGTCAGATGTGCGCCGCGCGCGCGCCGAACAGGCGGCGCGCTATTTTGCCGAACAAGCAGCGGACTGGGACCGCGTGCGCTCGCTGCACGTGCCTGAAGAGCGCGTGGAAGCAGCCTTGCGTGAGATCGTCGAGAAAAAGACATTCCAAGCTGTGCTTGATCTGGGCACAGGCACAGGCCGCATGCTCGAATTGTTGGCCCCCTTTGCGCAGCGCGCTGTGGGTGTGGACCAAAGCCCCGCCATGCTGAATGTCGCACGTGCGCGACTTGAACATGCGGGCCTGCGCAATGCGCAATTGCGCCAAGGCGATATTTACGCCCTGCCCGTCGAGCATGATGCTTATGATCTCGTCGTGATCCACCAAGTTTTGCATTATCTTGATGATCCGGCGCGCGCTTTGCGTGAGGCCGCACGCACGTTGCGCCCCGGCGGGCGGCTCGTCATCATTGATTTTGCCCCGCATGAATTGGAATTTTTGCGCGAGAAACATGCCCATCGCCGCTTGGGCTTTGCCCATCAGGAAGTTGCTGACCTCCTGCAAGAATGCGGGCTTGATGTTGAGAGCCAACGCGATCTCGCGCCTTTCACCAAGAATGATGGACAGCTGACCGTCTCGCTCTGGGTCGGACGTGACCGCCGCGTTGTCACCGACATCATCACGCGCGGCAATCGCGAGGTGGCGTGATGAATTCCGCCCTTCGCCCGAGCCGTAATGGCCAATCACAAATTGCCGTCTCGTTTGAATTCTTCCCGCCCAAGTCAGCGGAGATGGAAGCCAATCTGTGGGAGAGCATTGACCGGCTTGCGCCCCTCTCGCCGTCATTCGTCTCTGTCACTTACGGGGCGGGCGGCACGACGCGTGAGCGCACCCATGCGACCGTTGCACGCCTTGTGAAAGAAACTTCACTAAAACCAGCAGCGCATCTGACTTGCGTGGGGGCGACACGTGATGAAATTGATTCCGTCATCCGCTCTTATGCCGATGCAGGCGTCAAACATATTGTTGCGCTACGGGGCGATCCGCCGGAAGGTCCGGGCTCACGTTTTCTGGCGCATCCGGGCGGTTACCAGACCTCGACCGATCTGGTGGCGGGTATTCGCAAGCTTGGTGATTTTGAAGTCACGGTGTCTGCCTATCCGGAAAAGCACCCTGAAAGCGGCACGCTTGATCAGGATATTGATGTGCTTGCGGCAAAGGTCGATGCGGGCGCCACGCGCGCCATTACGCAATTTTTCTTCGAGAACGAGACCTATCTGAAATATCTCAATCGCGTGCGCCAGCGCGGGATCAACATCCCGATCCTGCCCGGCATAGTGCCCGTGCAGAATTTCAAACAGACCGCCAATTTTGCGCAAAGGACCGGCGCCAGCGTGCCGCAATGGTTGGCTGATCGCTTTGAAGGCCTCGAACATGATCCTGCAACGCGCCGCCTGATTGCGGCGGCAGTTGCCGCCGAGCAAGTGCTCGACCTTGTTGATGAAGGCATTTGCGATTTTCACTTTTACACGATGAACAAGGCCGATCTCGTTTATGCGATCTGCCATTTGCTCGGATTGCGCGCCAAAGCGGCGTAAGGACAACGACACATGACCACGATCACGCCGCGTGATGGCGATGAAATCCGCAAGGCCCTGAGTGCAATCGCGCGCGAACGCATCTTGCTACTCGATGGCGCCATGGGCACGATGATCCAGGACCGTAAATTCTCGGAAGAAGATTTTCGGGGCGACCGCTTCAAGGATTGGAAGCGTGATCTGCGCGGCAATAATGATTTGCTGATCCTCACCCAACCGGATGCGATCCGCGATATTCACCTCGCTTATTTCTTGGCGGGGGCCGATATTTGCGAGACCAATACTTTCTCTTCCACCACGATTGCACAGGCCGATTACGGCCTTGAAGAGGTGGTCACCGAGCTCAACCGTGAAGGCGCCCGTCTGGCGCGTGAAGCAGCTGATCTTGCGCAGCAGAAAGACTGTCGCCGCCGTTTTGTGGCCGGTGCCATGGGCCCGACCAATCGCACGGCATCTCTTTCACCCGATGTGAATGATCCGGGCTTTCGTGCGGTGACCTTCGATGAATTGCGTGCGGCCTATGCGCAAGCAGCTCAAGGATTGATTGAAGGCGGCGCCGATCTCATGCTGATCGAAACCGTATTCGACACGCTCAATGCCAAAGCAGCCCTTGCGGGCATTGAAGATGCTTATGTGGCGACAGGCGCGCGTCTGCCCATCATCATTTCCGGCACGATTACCGACTTGTCGGGCCGCACGCTTTCAGGCCAGACAGCAGAAGCCTTCTGGATTTCGCTGCGCCACGCCAAGCCTTTTGCCATTGGGCTTAATTGCGCATTGGGAGCGCGCGAAATGCGCGCCCATATTGCCGATCTCTCACGCCTCGCCGACACGCTCATCATTGCCTATCCCAATGCGGGCCTGCCCAATGAATTTGGCCTCTATGATGAGAGCCCCGAATATATGTCAGCACTTGTCGGCGAATTTGCCGACGCAGGCTTGGTGAACATTCTGGGCGGCTGTTGCGGCACGACGCCAGACCATATTGAAGCGATGGGCAAGCGCATTGCAGGCGTAGCACCGCGTAACGTCGTTGACGTCGAGCCCATGCTGCGGCTGGCTGGCCTTGAGCCCTTCAAAGTCACGTCCGACATTCGCTTTGTGAATGTGGGCGAGCGCACCAATGTCACGGGCTCGGCACGCTTCCGCAAGCTCATCAAGAATGGTGAATATGCAGCGGCGCTTGATGTCGCGCGAGATCAGGTTGCCAATGGCGCGCAGATCATCGACGTCAATATGGATGAAGGCCTGTTGGATTCACAAAAGGCCATGGTCGATTATCTCAATCTGATCGCCGCTGAGCCCGATATTGCGCGCGTGCCGATCATGGTCGATTCTTCGAAATTCGAAGTGATCGAAGCGGGCCTGAAATGCATTCAGGGCAAGGCGGTGGTCAATTCGATCTCGCTGAAAGAGGGCGAAGAGAATTTCATCGCGCAGGCGAAAATCGTGCAGCTCTATGGTGCTGCCGTGGTCGTCATGGCTTTTGATGAAAAAGGTCAGGCCGATACACTGGCACGCAAAATTGAAATTTGCTCGCGCGCCTATGATGTACTCGTCAATAAAGTCGGCTTTCCACCGGAAGACATCATCTTCGACCCCAATATTTTTGCCATCGCCACCGGCATTGAAGAGCATGATAATTATGGCGTCGATTTTATCGAAGCCACGCGCCAGATCCGTGCCAATCTTCCTTATGCCCATGTGTCGGGCGGCGTCTCGAACCTCTCCTTCTCCTTCCGCGGCAATGAGCCTGTGCGCGAAGCCATGCATTCGGTCTTCCTGTTCCATGCCATTCAAGCGGGCATGGATATGGGCATCGTCAATGCGGGCCAGCTCTCGGTCTATGAAGAGATCGATGCGGAACTCCGCGAGGCTTGCGAAGATGTTGTGCTCAACCGCCGCGCGGATTCCACCGAGCGCCTGTTGAATTTGGCCGATAAATTCAAAGGTCAAACAGGCGAGGTAAAGGCCAAGGATCTGGTCTGGCGCGAGCAGAACGTTGAAAAGCGGCTTGAACATGCACTCGTCAATGGCATCACCGAATATATTGATGTCGATGTGGAAGAAGCCCGCCAAAAATCCACGCGACCGCTGGACGTCATCGAAGGCCCGCTGATGGCCGGCATGAATGTCGTCGGTGATTTGTTTGGCGCAGGCAAAATGTTTCTGCCGCAGGTCGTGAAATCAGCGCGCGTGATGAAACAGGCTGTCGCCTATCTCATGCCCTATATGGAAGAAGAGAAGGCCCGCAATGGAGGCTCGCAGCGCGCAAGTGCGGGCAAAATTCTCATGGCCACCGTCAAGGGCGACGTGCATGATATTGGGAAGAATATTGTTGGCGTTGTGCTGGCCTGCAACAATTATGAAGTGATCGATCTGGGCGTCATGGTGCCGGCCGCCAAAATTCTCGATGCGGCGAAAAAGGAAAATGTCGACGCCATTGGCCTGTCGGGCCTGATCACACCTTCGCTCGATGAAATGGCTTTCCTTGCTGCCGAAATGGAACGCGAAGGTTTTGACATTCCGCTGCTGATTGGCGGGGCGACGACGAGCCGTGTGCATACAGCGGTGAAGATCCATCCCAATTACAAGCGCGGGCAATCGGTCTATGTGACAGATGCGAGCCGTGCGGTCGGTGTTGTTTCAGCTTTGCTCTCCCCCGATTCCAAGAGCCAATATGTCGAGACCGTCCGCGCCGAATATAAGAAAGTGGCCGATGCCCATGCGCGCGCCGAACATGACAAGCAACGCCTGCCGCTGTCGCGCGCACGCGCCAATGCGATGAAGATCGATTGGGCCCATTATCAGCCAGCGAAGCCGACATTTTTGGGCACACGCACCTTCCGCTCTTATGACGTCGCTGATCTTGTGCCCTATATCGACTGGACGCCTTTCTTCCAGACATGGGAAATGAAGGGTCGTTTCCCCGCTTTGCTCGAAGATGAAAAGCAGGGCGCTGCCGCGCGCCAGCTCTATGAAGATGCGCAAGCCATGCTGAAGCGCATTGTTGATGAGCGCTGGTTCCAGCCCAAAGCCGTCATCGGCTTCTGGCCCGCCAATGCAGTGGGTGATGATATCGCGCTCTACACAGGCGAGTCGCGCTCCGAGAAACTCGCGACCTTCTTCACTTTGCGCCAGCAATTGCAGCGCCGCGATGGCAAGCCCAATGTGGCTCTGTCTGATTTCGTGGCGCCTGATACGTCCGGCGTGAAAGATTATGTCGGCGGCTTTGTGGTAACAGCCGGCCTCGAAGAAGAGCGCATTGCAGAGCGCTTTGCGCGCGCCAATGATGATTATCAATCGATCATGGTGAAAGCTTTGGCCGATCGCATTGCCGAAGCCTTTGCCGAACAGATGCACGAGCGCGTGCGCCGCGAATTCTGGGCCTATGCGCCAGATGAAACGCTCACCAATGAACAGCGCATTGCCGAAGATTATGCAGGTATTCGCCCCGCACCGGGCTATCCGGCGCAACCCGATCACACCGAAAAGCAGACATTGTTTGAGCTGCTCGCAGCGGAGCGGCGCATTGGCGTGAAGCTCACCGAATCCTTTGCCATGTGGCCGGGCTCGTCTGTCTCGGGCCTCTATCTGGCGCAGCCGGAGAGTTATTATTTCGGCGTTGCCAAAATCGAGCGTGATCAGGTGGAAGATTATGCCGCGCGCAAGGGCATGGATGTGGGCCAAGTCGAACGCTGGCTTGCCCCCATCCTGAATTACAATCCTGCCAGCCTCGCGCTCGACGCGGCTGAATAATCAACGTCATTGCCAGCCGCAGGCGAAGCAACCCAGAAGGCACCAATTGAGGCTCTGGTTTGCTTCGCTGTGCTCGCAATGACGGCAAAGATGGCACCTCTCGACGCGGCCGGGTGAGGCGGGTATTCTCCCCAGAACAAGGGACCTGAAGTTCCCGACCGGAGGAGAGAATGACCAAAACCCGTTGGATCGCCGCCTCGAGCCTCGCGCTCCTCGCCATGACCAGTGCTGCGCGCGCGGACGCAATCGAAGATTTCTACAAGGGCAAAGCGATCAATATGATCATCGGCCTTGGAGAAGGCGGTGGTTATGATCTCTCCGCGCGTCTGGTCGCGCAGCATCTCTCCGATTTCATACCCGGCAAACCTGTGATCGTGCCACGCAATATGCCCGGTGCTGGCTCTATCGCCGCAGCAGAATATGTCTACAACCTTGCGCCCAAAGACGGCACGACCATTGCGCTGTTCCAGCCTACCTTCGTGCTGGAAAAAATCACCGACAAGGCGCGTAAATTCGAGCCGGAAAAATTCGGCTGGATTGGCCGCGTCGATCAAGCTGTGCTCGTGGGGCTTGTTTTCAAATCATCCAAAGCGCAGACGATTGATGAAATCAAAAAGACCGAGACGGTTCTTTCCGCCAATGCAGCGGCTGGCACATCGGCCACGATCCCTTGGGCGCTGAACCGCCTTGTCGGCACGAAGTTCAAAGTCATCCTCGGCTTCCCCTCTTCTGCTGCCATGGGTCTGGCGCTGGAGCGTGGTGAAGCCGATGGCATTGGCTCGACGAGCTGGGATTATTTGCAAACCAAGCAAGACTGGTTCGACGAGAAGAAGATCAAAATCCTCTACACGATTTCGACGCGCCGCTATCATGAGATTCCCGATGTGCCGAGCGTGCTGGAACTCACCACTATCGAGAAAGACCGCAATGTGCTGAAGCTGATGGCGAGCACATCCGACATTGGCCGAGCTTTTCTGACCACACCGGGCGTGCCGCCTGAACGGCTGGAAGCTTTGCGCAAATCATTTGATGCCATGACCAAGGCTGAAAGTTTCAAAGCTGATGCAGCCAAGCGCAAATTGGGCGTGGACCCGATGGCCGGCGCCGAATTGCAGGCCTTGATGGTGGATGTGGCCAGCCAACCCGACAGCGTGATTGAAGCGATGAAAGCCGCCACTCTTCCGCCGGGCAAGGAATAAGCGCGCATTCGGCTGCCAAGATTAGCGCTATGGATTGCCCCGCAGAATATGTGCGCGCCCCTTTTTTGCCCAATTTCTAGCTCAGGAAGAGAGCCATGATCCGCATGGCTCTCATTTTTTCGCTCATTACCGCCCCTGCCTTGGCGCAGGAGGCGAATGATTGCGGTGCATGCACGGAGCTTGATCGCGCGACTATGGCCGAGCCTGTTCTGCCGCCAGTTTTTTCTAGCGTTAATAAGCCGATAGCAGTGCCGGATCGCGGCCAGCCATTTGACCTCGCCATTCCCGGCGTCAATGTGCCGACTGTATTCTATAAGCCGAGCGCTGGTCTTTGGATAAGTGATGCAACGCCGGGCGGCGTTTACATCAAGCCGAAGAAAGACAAGTTTTCTATCGACATGCGCTTCTAACCGCGCGCGGCAATCAGATCGCGCAAAGTGGTGATGGTGGAGGCATCGGCAATTCCATCGACACGCTCTTGCCGGAAGTGACGCTGGAAGGCGCGCACCACCTGCTCGGTCGCCTGATCAAACACGCCCGTCACGCTGAGGCCATAGCCATAAATCGCGAACATGGCTTGCAAAGCTTGAACAGGCTGGCCCTCATCGCCCAGTGCAAAGAAACGCCCGCCGGAAATCGGCGCGGGTTTGACGAAATGGCCGACACCGCGCGCAGCGAGTGCATCCCAAGGGAATTTCTCACCCGGATCGGATTTGCGCGCAGGCGCCACATCGGAATGAGCCAGCACGCGATGCTGCGGAATAAGATGGCGCGCGCGGATATCGGCACAGAGCGCGATTACGGCCTCGATCTGTTCGGGCGCAAAATCAGGCGAGCCGCCCTCATGTCCGGGATTGACGATCTCAATGCCGATGGAGCGCGAATTGATATCGCTGTCGCCATTCCATGACGCAACACCTGCATGCCAAGCGCGGCGCGCTTCTGGCACGAGCTGCAAAATGCCGCCGTCTTCCCAGATGAAATAATGCGCGGAGACTTCCGACAAAGGATTGGCCAGCCGCTGCAAGGCTTCTGCGCCGGTCGGCATGCCGGTGTAATGAATGAGGATCATATCGGGCGCACCGCCTTTGCGCTCGCCATGATTGGGCGAGGGAAAGACTTTTGCAGCGTGGCGCGAATCCGGTTTGGGCTGACTCATGCCCTCTTCATAAACAAAACCCCCTCCGCATGGGAGGGGGCTTGTTGGCTTGCATCAATAGCGCACCCAGCGCACGCAATATTGGTCGCCATAGCGATCATAAGCCACGCGCGTGCAACGGCGGCGATCTTCGCGCCCGCTTGTATTGGCGCCAATGATAGCCCCAGTGGCGGCGCCCAGCGCACCGCCCACCAATGCACCCGAGCCGCGCCCTGTGGCCAAGCCGCCAATGGCAGCGCCTGTGACACCACCGAGCAAAGCACCATTTGTCGTGCGATCGTTCGTTGTATTGCAGCCTGCGAGCGGCAAAGCCGCAAGTAAGGATGCTGCGAGGAGAATTTTTTTCATGACGCCTGCTCCCGTCCAATATCCCAACCCGATCAAAGTAGATCACATGCCAGAGGGGCCGTCATCTGATCAGGGTCAAAGCTTGGCGCAGCTTGACCGCCCCCTCCGGGCTCTCTAGAGAGCCAAGGTCAGTCGGCCGGACGGCCGCTGCTGCAAGGCAGAGGAAAGTCCGGGCTCCATAGAGACACGGTGCCGGATAACATCCGGCGAGGGTGACCTTAGGGAAAGCGCCACAGAGATTGAACCGCCACGGCTCCGGCCGAGGTAAGGGTGAAAAGGTGCGGTAAGAGCGCACCGGACCTCCAGCAATGGGGGTCGCATGGCAAGCCCCACCGGGAGCAAAACCGAATAGGGATGACAAGATGCGGGAAACCGCATCGGGCCTGTCTTTGGGTCGTCGTCCGGGTTGGTTGCTAGAGGCGATTGGTAACAATCGTCCCAGAGGAATGGCCGTCACGTGCGGAGCAATCCGCGCCATACAGAACCCGGCTTATAGGCCGACTGGCATTTTTATTTTTTGAAGGAGCATCAGCGGCATGAGCAAACCGATTTTTTCCGTGAAGCCGACCTTGATCCCGATTGTCGGTTCAGACGATGTGTTTCCTGTTCGGCGCATCTATTGCATCGGTCGCAATTATGCAGCCCACGCGCGCGAGATGGGCGCTGACCCGACACGCGAGCCGCCGTTCTTCTTCCAGAAGCCAACCGATGCGATCCAAGTCGTGAAGATCGGCGACGTGGGTGAAAACCCCTATCCGTCACTGACAAAGAATTATCATTACGAAGCCGAGCTCGTTGCGACACTGAAAACAGGCGGCAAGAATATTCCAGTCGAAAGTGCGCTCGACCATGTCTTCGGCTATGCGGTGGGCCTCGACATGACACGCCGCGATTTGCAGCGCGCTTCGGGGGATGAAAAGAAGCCGTGGGAAATCGGCAAGGCGTTCGACCATTCGGCACCCATTGGCCCGATTCATCCAGTTGAAAAGGTCGGGCATTTCGAAAAGGGGCTGATCCAGCTTTCCGTCAATGGCGAGGTGAAGCAGAAGTCCGACCTCGACAAGATGATCTGGAGCGTGGCCGAACAGATCGCCAAATTGTCGGAAGCTTTCGAGCTGTTTCCCGGTGATGTGATTTATTCCGGCACGCCGGAAAATGTCGGACCTGTGGTGAAGGGTGATGTGATTGTCGTCTCCATCGACAAGCTGCCGGATTTGTCGATCAAGATTGTCTGACTTGCTGACTTCACCGTCATTGCGAGCGCAGCGAAGCAATCCAGACTCCGCGTGTGGCTTCTGGTTTGCCGCGTCGCTTCGCTCCTCGCAATGACGGCATTGAGATGCCGACGGCTCCGCCGTCATTGCGAGCGCAGCGAAGCAAACCAGACTTCGCGTTAGGCCTTCCGGATTGCTTCGTTGCTACGCTCCTCGCAATGACAAAAAAAAAGGCGGGCCTGAGCCCGCCTTTTTCGTGTCTCATGCTTAGCGCGAGAATTTCTTGTACTTGAGGCGCTTGGGCACAATCGAGTCGATCCCCAAGCGGCGCTTCTTGTCTTCTTCGTAATCCTGGAAATTGCCTTCAAACCATTCCACATGACTGTCGCCTTCAAAGGCGAGCATATGGGTGGCGATGCGGTCCAAGAAGAAACGATCATGCGAGATAATGACGGCGCAGCCGGCATATTCGGTCAGAGCATCTTCGAGCGCACGCAGCGTATCAACGTCGAGATCGTTGGTCGGTTCGTCAAGGAGCAGAACATTCGCACCGAGCTTCAACATTTTGGCCAGATGCACGCGGTTGCGCTCACCACCTGACAGCATGCCGACTTTTTTCTGCTGGTCAGCACCCTTGAAGTTGAAGGTCGAGCAATAACCGCGTGAATTGATCTCGCGCTTGCCCAGATAGATGATTTCATTGCCGCCCGAGATTTCTTCCCAGACTGTTTTGTTGGCATCAAGCGCATCGCGTGACTGGTCGACATAACCAAGCTTCACGGATTCACCTATTTTGATCGACCCGCCATCGGGCTTGTCCTGCTCGGTGATCATGCGAAATAGCGTGGTTTTACCGGCGCCGTTGGGACCGATCACACCGACAATGCCGCCGGGTGGCAATTTGAACGACAGATTTTCAATGAGCAGCTTGTCGCCAAAACCCTTGTTAAGATTTTCAAACTCAATGACATTCTGGCCCAGACGCTCAGCCACCGGAATGATGATCTGTGCAGTGGTCGGCGCTTTGTCATTCTGCTTGGCCACCAATTCTTCATAGCGCGAGATACGCGCCTTGCTCTTGGCCTGACGGGCTTTCGGCGAAGAAGCAATCCATTCGCTTTCGGCTTCCAATGCGCGTTGACGGGCTTCGTCTTCGCGACCTTCTTGCTCCAAGCGCTTCTGCTTCTGCTTCAGCCAGGACGAATAATTGCCCTCATAAGGAATGCCACGGCCGCGATCGAGTTCGAGAATCCAGCCTGTGACATTGTCCAGGAAGTAACGGTCATGGGTGACGATCAGAATGGCGCCCGGATAATTGCGCAAATGACCTTCGAGCCAATTCACCGTTTCCGCATCGAGATGGTTGGTCGGCTCGTCGAGCAGCAGAAGTTCCGGCTGTTCGAGAAGCAGCTTGCACATCGCCACGCGACGACGCTCACCGCCTGAGAGTTTGGCGACTTCCCATTCATCGGGGGGGCAGCCCAAAGCATCCATCGCCTGATCAACCTGCGCATCGAGATCCCAGAGGTTTTGTGCCTCGATCTCGTCTTGCAGCTTGGTCATTTCATCGGCTGTCTCGTCAGAATAATTCATGGCGAGTTCATTGTAGCGGTCGAGAATGTCTTTCTTGGCTTTCACACCGAGCATGACATTGCCACGCACATCCAAGCTTTCATCGAGCTTGGGCTCTTGCGGCAGATAGCCGACACGCGCACCATCCGCGACCCAACCCTCGCCGGTAAATTCCGTGTCGATGCCCGACATGATGCGCAAGAGTGTCGATTTACCCGCGCCGTTGACGCCGAGCACGCCGATCTTCGCATCCGGATAAAACGACAGATGGACGTTATCGAGAACTTTTTTGCCACCGGGCCAAGTCTTGGTGAGGCCCTGCATATGATAGACGAATTGGCGCGCCATGGTCGGATCACGTTCCAAAATTGGAGAAAATCTGGCCTGCTTTTATCGGCTCTGCGCGGCCAAATCCACTTTTTCTAAAATTTACGCCACAGGCCAATCAAGCTGCCGCGCTCATAGCGCGTCGATACCCCGCCCCGACTGACGAAAGTGCCGACTTGGAGCGACCAACCCGCACCAAGGCTGCTCACGGTCGAGCCTTCGATCTTCAATTGCTGGGGCATGCGGCTTTCACCGGGCGCACCCGGATAGGCCGAGTAAAACCACTGCATGAGAACGAGCCGACCCGGCCAACGCTGCCAGCCAAGGGTCACTTCGGTACGCAGTTCATCGCGCCAAGGCTCGGCTCTTTTGGCCCAGACAAGGCCAGCATCCAGAAAAGCATCACGACCACGAAACAGAAGATCAGAGCGCCCATAGCCCAAGCGCAATTCCGTTTTGGCACGGTTTTCACTCATAAAAAGCGGGTCGCTGCGCGCGGGCACGCGTGTGAGCGCTTGAAAAGACACGGTCTGCGGCCCTTCACGATAGATCCGCCAGCGTGCGCCCAAATCCAAAGCACCAATGTTGACGCCGGTCGTATCGGGCGGGCCTTGCGCTCGCACGCTGCGTAAGCTTGGCGACATGAGCAAAGTGATGTCGCGGTCAAAGCCATATTCAATAAGGCTGGCACCCTCGCTTTTGCCGTAGCGTTTTTCGGCAACGCGCAGGCCGTTCCCATCATATTTCGAGCTCGAGGTGGAGAACCGATAGGTGGAAATCACCTGCCAGCGGCCCGGCTCCAGCAGAAAGGCGCCTGCCCATGCGGGAGAAGGCGACACCCCTTCGAGCGCAGCGGTCATCAGAACAAAACGCGAAACTCTGGACGCGACAATCATTTAGATAAACAATACGAACATAACAGAAACGGAAATATATGAAGCTGAAGCTCGGGTGCTTTGGCAAGCTTGAAAATGCAAAACCGCGCGGATTTGACCGCGCCGCTCACGTTGCAAAGCCACCGACCTTGCGCCATGTTGTCGGCCAAATCAGGGGCCCCTTTCCTCCCGAGCCCGGAAAGCCTTCTTCACATGACCTATCTTGATATCGACGCTCTCGCCCGCACGCCGCTGCAGCGCGATCCCTATGAATGGATGATCGTCGAAAATTTCATCAAGCCCGAGCTCTTCAAGGAAGTCTCGAAAGATTATCCGACTGTGCCAGGCCCCGGCTCGCATCCGCCAGCCGAGCTGACGATTGAAGGCCATTTCGCCGCGCTCATGGATGAGATGCTGGGAGATGAGTTCAAAAAAATGGTCGAAGAAAAATTCGACATTGATCTGACCGGCCGCCCGACCATGTACACAGTGCGCGGCTTCGTGCGTCAGCGCGATGGCGAGATTCATACCGATTCCAAAACCAAGCTGATCACCGTTCTTCTCTATATGAATGAAGGCTGGGAAGCAGATGGTGGCCGACTGCGTATTCTGCGTTCGGGCACGGACCTCAATGATTATGTCGCGGAAGTCCCGCCCTATGGCGGCACGCTGCTCATGTTCCGCCGCTCGGACAATTCATGGCACGGACATAACCCGTCAGAAGGCCCGCGCC
The DNA here is from genome assembly GCA_947452455.1 of Beijerinckiaceae bacterium. Classification (GTDB taxonomy): domain Bacteria; phylum Pseudomonadota; class Alphaproteobacteria; order Rhizobiales; family Beijerinckiaceae; genus Terripilifer. Next base: position 18,579 of record CANGBX010000005.1, on the reverse strand, counting down.
GCGCAATCCAGCTGAACTGGGTGACGAGCCAAGAGGTGGTCGAGCGCGAGCAAAGCCGCCACAGCTTTTCAACCAAGGTGAAAAAAGTCACCGGCGCTTTGTTTGGACGTTAATCGCCGCTCACGGTGCAAGAAGAAAAACAACGGAGGATGAGATGAGTGACAATCTTTTGCGCATGCAGGTTGCGGCCTGCACGCTGCTGCTGAACGATCTGAAAATCATGGGCTATAGCGGCCATGTGTCTGCCCGCATTCCCGGTCGTGATGCCTATCTCATTCAGGGTTTTGACCAGCCACGCTCGGGTCTTCGCCCCGAACATCTGCTGATCTGCGATTATGATGGCAAAATGCTCTCGGGCCCTCCGGGCCAGCGCCCGCCCGCAGAAGTGTTCCTGCATGGCGAAATTTTGCGCGCACGCCCCGATGTTAATTCGGTCGCCCATTTCCATCATGACATCACCAATGTCTTCACGCTGGTCGAAGGCGTCGAATTGCTGCCGTTGAAGAACCATGCTGTGCGCTGGGTCTCTGGCATGCCGGTGCATGATGATCCCTCGCATGTGGCGAGCTCGGAACTCGGCCGCGCTGTCGCCAAAACTCTGGGCCCGCATCACGCGATGCAGATCCGCGCGCATGGTCAGGTTGTCTGCGCCGAGTCAGTTCCCGCTGTGCTCGTTGATTCTGTGCATTTCGTTGAGAATGGCGAGGCTATGTATAATGCCGCGTCTATCGGCAAGGTGCGCCCACTGTCTGACACCGACATGGCTTCCTTCCTGCGCGACTTCAAGCGCGTGCCCCATGTGAAGAAGCTCTGGAAATATTATGTCGAAGGCGGCATGAGCTCGGGCCTTCTGCCAAACGATTGGGAATTGGGCGTCGAAAACGCTTAACAAGAAAAGGGCCGCGAGAGCGGCCCTTTTTTCATGAATCGTCATTGCGAGCGTAAGCGAAGCAAATCAGAGGTAACACGTGAGGCCTCTGGTTTGCTTCGTCGCTTCGCTCCTCGCAATGACGGCTGAGAAATCTGGCACTATGCTCCGTCATTGCGAGCGTAGCGAAGCAAACCAGAGGCCTCACAAGTTACCTCAAGATAATCTCGATCTTGACGTGCAATGACGGTGTCTAAAACGGCAAGCCGACATAATTCTCGGCAAGCGATGTCTGCCCTGCGCGCGATGACAGAATATAGGCGAGCTCGGCGCCGCGCACACGTGCATCGAAATCATCTGATGTGCTGAAATTATGCAGCATGCTCGTCATCCACCACGAGAAACGCTGCGCCTTCCAGATGCGCGCGAGCGCCTTGTCAGAATAAGTGTCGAGCCCGTCCTGCGATTTGGTTTTGTAATAAGAGACAATGGCATTGCGCAGATAATAAATATCGCTGGCTGCGAGATTAAGCCCTTTGGCGCCTGTTGGCGGCACGATATGAGCCGCATCTCCCGCCAAGAACAAACGGCCGTGGCGCATTTTTTCGCACACGAAAGAGCGCATCGGTGTGACGCTTTTCTCGAACACACGCCCGGTCACGAGCTTGTCCTGATCAGCCTGGGGCAGGCGCAACCGCAACTCATCCCAGATGCGATCATCCGACCAATCATCGGGATCTGTATCGGGCAGGCATTGAATGTAATGGCGCACGACTTTGGTGGAACGCATGGAATAAAGCGCAAAGCCACGTGTGTGGCGCGCATAGATCAGCTCATCGGCAACGGGTGGCGCTTCCGCCAAAATGCCGAGCCAGCCGAACGGATAAACGCGCTCATAGATTTTCAGCAGATCAGCCGGAATGGTCTGGCGCGCAATACCGTGAAAACCATCGCAGCCTGCAATGAAATCACATTGCACTTCGTGCGCCGCACCATCTTTCTGATAGGTCAGGCGCGGCTTGTCCGTTTCAATGTCGTGAATAGCGACATTGTCGCAATCAAAACGCAGATCACCGCCTGAAGCGAGGCGAGCATTGATGAGATCCTTGGTGACTTCCGTCTGACCATAGACAACCACATGTTTGCCGCCGGTGAGCTCTTCGAAATTGATCTCGAAACGCTCATCTTCAATCGAAATATAGCAGCCCTTGTGCACCATGCCTTCGCGCGCGCAGCGCTCGCCGACGCCGGCTTCATTCAAGAGATCAACCGTGCCCTGCTCCAATACGCCCGCACGTATACGCCCCTCGACATAAGCACGGTCTTTGCGCTCCAGAATAATGCTGGAGACACCCGCCTTATCGAGCAATTGCGCCAGCAAAAGCCCGGCAGGACCCGAACCGACAATGCCAACTTGCGTATGCGTGACAGACATAACCAACTCCAGAACCGTGTAATCAGAGACGCGCTTTCAAAAAGCGCAGCAGACGATGGGCGAAGAAAGCCGAATGTGATCCTTCTTCTGCCAGCGGATCACCCGCCCAATAATGCGGCGCGCCTTCGACAATAGCCGTGCGCACCCAAAAGCCCGCGACTTTCAGTGCTTCAAGGAAAGGCACAGATTGTTTGGCCGGATCGACCACATCATCCTGCGTGCCCCAAGCCAAAAAGACGCCGGGCTTGTTGAGGCGCTCGATCGCGTAAGACATCGGTGATGCATCAAAAGCAATGCGCCGATCTTTGGAAGGAATCGTGCCCAGAAATAGTTCGACAATATTCTGACCCGCGGGGCGCAAAGACAGATCGTGTTTCCATTGTGCGACAAGATCGAACACGCCGTAAATGGAAATGATCGCTTTCACTTCGCTCGACAAAGCACTGTGGTCAGACTTGGGCTGGCCTTCGCGAAAAAGCGCTTCTTCACCAGCCAGACCGACAAGCGCGGCGAGATGGCCGCCCGCGCTCTCACCCATCAAAGCCACACGCGCGGGATCAGCGCCAAGCCCGGCGCCTTTTACAAATTGCACAGCGGCGCGCACATCATGCACAGCCTTGGGATAGGACGGCGCGCCTGCTTTGGCGCTGCGATAGACTGGCGCAAAAACGAGATAGCCGCGCTCCGCGAGCCATGGCCCGAGATTTTGATAGACGGTCGGTGAGGCCTGTCGCCAACCGCCACCATGCAGAGCGACAATGGCGGGGAAAGGCCCCGCACCCGCGGGACGATAAAGCGTGCCCTTGAGCGCCTCGCCCTCGTGGCTCGCATAGACGACATCTTTCTCGATCTGGATTTGCGACCCGCTCATGCGCCCCTCTCAAATATCGCGCGCCTTATCGCGCGTCTTGCGGACCTAGCATATCAGGAAGAGGCCACGCTGAAAGCCTCCAGAGCCAGTTCTGCAAGCCCCTCTTCCAGAGAAATCTGCGGCTTCCATGAAATGGCGGCACTGAGGCGCGAAATATCTGCCGCCAGACAATGAACCTGTTCTGGGCCGAAGCGCACAGCACCAAAACGGGGCTCGATCTGCGGAGCCATGAGATCGCGCAAAAGCAGCACGGTCTCGCGCAACGGCGACGCATAACCACTTGCCAGATTGAACAGCCCCTCGGCCGAAGTCTCGACCAGATCAACCACCGCGCGTGCACCATCGCGCACATGCAGATAATCCCAAACTTGCGTGCAAGGCGTGAGATCAGGCGTGCAGCCTTGCGCAAATTGCTGCGCCAACCAAGGCAGCATGGAAGGCGCTGTCTCGCGCGGGCCGTAAAGACCAAAGAGACGCAACCAGATGCCGCGCACATCCCTTTGCTGAGCAAGGCGCAGAAGTGCCGCCCCTGCAGCGTGCTTGGCAATGCCATAATGCGTCACAGGGTGCGTGGGGGAATCCTCGCGCACAGGTTTCACTGGCAAGCCATATTCGGCTTGCGTACCGATGCCGATGATCACTTCAGCACCCGCATCAACAGCCAGATCAGCCAGCGCCACGCTGGCGGGCACATTGGCATATTGGGAGAGATAATCACGGGTTGCCACCGGCACGCCCGACCAGCCGCAATGAATGAGAACTTGCGGCGCAAAATCATGGATGAAGGGCGCACATTCTTTGAGGTTCAGAAAATCACCGAGAAAATCATCTGCCGATTGACCACCCAAACGGCGGCACATGCCCGCCACGCGATGTCCGCGCCCGCGTAATTCACGCGCAATCTCGCGACCCAAAAAGCCGCTTGCGCCTGTCAGAAGGATGCGCATTTTGCGAGATAATCCTCAATCTGCTGCTGCATGAGTGCGCGCACATCTACACCACGCGCCATCGCTTGATAGAAATCAGCGCTCCAGCGCAAAGCCTCTTCCATCAAGAGGCGACATTGCCAATCAAGCCGCTCACGCGCTTTGGAAGAATCCAAACGCAATATATGCGTTTCAGGCGGATGCAAGCCTGCCTGCCATTGCCAAGCGGCACCGGGCCAATGGCGTGCAAAATCCTGCACCAGCTCTTCGACGCTCCATTCATGATCAGCATCGGGGCCGAAATTCCACGCGCCGGAAAATTCATGGGATTTTTTAAAACTGCGCTCACATAGCGTGAGATAGCCGATCAACGGATCAAGCACATGTTGCCAGGGGCGCACTGCTTGCGGATAGCGCAGTGCAAGCCTCTCGCCGCGCGAGAAAGCCCGCACCGCATCAGGCAAGATGCGATCATCCGCAAAATCACCCCCGCCAATCACATTGCCAGCACGCGCGGTGAGCACGGAGCATGTCTCTCCAAGTGTTTGCGCATATTGCGCCGCCACCATTTCCGCACAGGCCTTGCTCGCCGAATAGGGATCAGCCTGCCCGCCGAGCGGGTCATCTTCGCGAAAAGGGCGGTCCAGCGCGCCGTGCGCATAGACTTTGTCAGTCGTGGCAATGAGAACAACAGCGGACATGGCACGATGCGCAGCATTCAACACATGCGCCGTGCCCATGACATTGGTCGCATAAGTATCAAGCGGATCTTTGTAAGAGGTACGCACCAGCGATTGCGCAGCGAGATGAATAATAATTTCAGCATCCGTCTGACACATCGCATCTTCAACCGCTTGCGCATCGCGCACATCGGCACGTAAATCCTCAACGCAATCGGCCAAATGGGCAGCTTCAAAAAGAGAGGGGCTGGTCGGCGGATCCAAAGCATAGCCTGTGACGCGCGCGCCCAGATGGTGCAACAGCGCCACCAGCCACGCGCCCTTGAAACCCGTATGGCCCGTCACAAAAACGCGACGATCTTTCCAGAACGCAGGTGTCACCACACCCTCCAGCGGGCCTTGCCGCTTTGCCATTCCTCTTCGAGCAACATTTTGTCGCGCAAAGTGTCCATCGGCTGCCAAAAGCCGTCATGCAAAAAAGCTCGCAGCTGGTCGGATGCAGCCAGACGCTCCAATGGCTCGCCTTCAAAGACGGTCTCATCGCCCTCGATCAAATCGAACACTTGGGTCGAGAGAATGAAAAAGCCACCATTGATGCGCCGCCCTTCATCCACCGGCTTTTCATGAAAAGCCGAGACGCGCGTGCCATCAAGTTCAAGCGCGCCAAAACGCGCGCCGGGTCGCACGCCTGCCAATGTTGCCAAGCGGCCGTGCCCTTTGTGAAAAGCAATTTCACTTGTGATGTCGATATCAGCCAGACCATCGCCATAGGTCATGGCAAAGTGCTCATCCTCCTTGAGGTGCGATTGGATGCGCTTCAAACGCCCGCCGGTCTGCGTCTTTTCGCCTGTGTCAATCAGCGTGACACGCCACGGCTCGCTCTCTGCGCGATGCACTTCAAATGTGCGCGCACCCAGATCAATCGTCACATCGGACATGTGCAGAATGTAATTGGCGAAAAATTCCTTGATAAAATAACCCTTGTAACCAAGGCAGATAATGAAATCACAAATGCCGTGCGCGGCATAGATTTTCATTATGTGCCAGAGAATGGGCTTACCGCCGATTTCCACCATGGGCTTGGGCCGCAGTGTGGTTTCTTCTGTCAGCCGCGTGCCCAAGCCGCCGGCGAGAATGACCGCCTTCATGAAATGCCTCAAAATAAAAATCTAAAAATGACCGCAGCGTCAGCCGCAGCCCAGACTCTAAGAATAGAACGAGGCTAACGCTCAAACTCTGCTTCAGCAAGCTTTTGCACCGGCTCTATCACCTTGGCTTTGACGCTTCGGCACGCTCGCGCGCATAATCGCGCAAGTGATTCGCCGGAGCTTGCTTTTGTCATTCGAAGAACAGTCCCGCCCAGCCCCTGAAGGGGAGCGCCCGGTCCCCGACCTGTCGGCGCTGGATGCGGCTTTGCGCGATGTGATTGCAGCGGCACGTGGCGACTTTACGGCAAGCAAAGGCCCGATTGACGAGCTTGAGCCAGAGGCCGAGCAGATTCACGCCACCCTTGATTTTGTGAAGCGGGCTGCCTCCACCATCGACCAATTGGTTGAGCGCAACCGCTCATTGACGGATGCAGCCGTTCGCAGCGTCGATTTTTTGCGCCAAGACGCAGAGCAAGCCCGCGCGGAAGCCGATGCGCTGCGTGCAGAAGTCGAAACGCTGCGCGCAGAGAATGAAGCCCTCAAAGCCGCGGCCCTCGCCCATGCTGACGAGTTGGAGACGGAACTTGCGGCACGCACGCGAGACCTCGATGCCGCGCGCTGCTGGATCGCCGATTTGCGCGCCCATGTTGAAGCGCTCCTCGGCAATGTCGAGACGCGGCTAGCAGATACCAAGGCCGAGAGCCTGTTTGTAGAGAGGTAATGGCTGGGGCGGGAGGATTCGAACCTCCGCATGGTGGAATCAAAATCCACTGCCTTACCGCTTGGCGACGCCCCAACATGTGCTGTGATTTCAGAAGATTCGGTTCTGACCAGCGCGCGGACCATAATGGCGCAGGCGCTCGCCCGCAACCTCATCCTTTCCCAAGAAAAACAAGGCGGCACGAGAGGCCGCTTGTGAGCCGTAAATCGGGCCCTCTCAAGCCCTTAGGCCCTTGCCCCCCTCTGCCCGCATCGCTATAAGGCCCCTCACCAGCGGCGGGCACGCCCCGCCAGATGTCGGAGTGTAGCGCAGCCTGGTAGCGCACCTCGTTCGGGACGAGGGGGTCGGAGGTTCGAATCCTCTCACTCCGACCATTCTTTTCAATGACTTGGCCCTTGCACTCCGCAAACGGGCGCGTTTGTTCCGGTGGCTGGTTTTCGCCCATCACATCCTCGCGGGCGGCTTGACCCCAGCGGCTTTTCGGGGCTCTGTTCGCGCCATGCGCAAGACTTGGTCAGCATTTCAAAATTTGCTGCGGCAAGGGCTCCCGGCCCTCGCTCTCTATGCGCTCGTCTTGCAGGCCTTTCTGACGGGCGCCGCGCCAGCTTCCGCCTTCCATCCCGAGAGTGCACCGCTCTGCGCCGAGATCGGCCTTGGCACGCATGTGCCTGATCCCAAAGACGCCCATCCTGATTGCCTCTGCTTGGCGCAATGCCTCCAGTCCCATGCAGCCATTGGTCTCTTGCCCGGCTCTGGTCTTCCCAGCTTGGCGCGCAGCTCCGAGATTATTCTGCATACGCCCATCAGCTATGCGGCGCACCATCTTCATCCCCTTGAGCGAGGACCCGGCGCACGCGCGCCACCGATGATCTGATTTTGTGAACCTCTCACCAACAGATCACTCGTTTCGGATGTCTCTCATGTCTCGTTTCTTGCTTGCGGCCTGTGCCGCCTCTTTGCTTGCGCTTCCCGTGCAGGCCCATGTCACTCTTGAAAAGCCTGAGGCTGTGGCCGGCCAATCTTACAAAGGCGTGCTGCGCCTTGGTCATGGCTGCGATGGCGGCTCGCCGACCACTTCTTTCAGCGTTGAAATCCCAGAAGCACTGGCGCTTGTGCGCCCCATGCCGAAAGCCGGCTGGCAGCTCAGCGTTGAAAATGCTCCCTATACCAAGCCGATCAGCGCGCATGGCAAAGAGATCACCTCGGGTGTGAAGAAAATCACCTGGTCGGGCGGGCGCGTGCAGGATGGCGAATATGATGAATTCATTTTCGTCGGCCAATTACGCGATGAAGCATCCGGTCCGATTTATCTGCCCGTTGTGCAGACTTGCGAGAAGGGTGAGTGGCGCTGGGTTGATGTGCCCAAGGCTGGACAATCAACCAGAGCCCCAGCCCCTGTTCTGCGTGTCGCGGCTGCGCAAAAGCAAAGCACGATGCGGGTTGAGCAAGTCTGGTCACGCGCGACACCCAATGGTGCCAATGTCGGTGCAGGATATTTGCGCCTCACCAATACGGGCTCTGCACCCGATCGTCTGCTCAGCGGCGCGACAGATATCGCCAATCGCATCGAAGTGCATGAAATGGCGATGGACAATGGCGTGATGAAAATGCGCGCCCTGAGCGATGGCCTCACACTGGCCCCCGGACAAAGCGTGGAGCTCAAGCCCGGCGGCTATCACCTGATGCTGATGGGGCTCAAACAGCCTTTGAAAGAAGGGGCATCTTTCTCCGGCACGCTGAAATTTGAAAAAGCGGGCGATGTGCCAGTGACCTTCAATGTGCTGGGCATGGGCGCAGCTGCGCCCTCAGGCGGGGCCAAAGAAATGATGGACCATTCCCATCACCATTAACGGCCTTTGAAATTCGGCGCGCGTTTCTCGGCAAATGCGCGCCGACCTTCCTGATAATCTTCACTGGCAAAGCAAGCCGCCACGGCTGCATCCGCACGCGCGCGATTGCGCTCGGCTTCGGGTTTAGCGAGTTCTCGAAAAGAGATGGCGAGTGCGCGCAATGTGAGGGGTGCATTGGCAGCCAGACGCGCGAGATAGGCCTCGGCTTCCGCATTGAAATTCGTCTCGGTCCAGACCTGACTGGAAATGCCCAGACGCAGCGCTTCATGCGCATCGAACTGGCGCGCAGAATAGAAAATATCCGCCGCCGCGCCGAGCCCGATGCGACGCACGAGAAAATCAAGATTGTTAAAAGCGTACCCCAAACCAAGCTTGGCCGCAGGAATCGAGAAACGCGCGTCCTCACACACCAGCCGCAAATCGCAAGAGGCTGCCAGCGCAAGCCCGCCGCCAAAACAAATGCCGCGAATGAGCGCGAGTGTCGGCTTTTCGCATTCGGACAAAGCGGCAAGTCCGGCGCGCACCGCCTCTTCATAAGCTGCTACCGCCTCTTCGCTCGAGCGCTTCTCGCCGAATTGCGAAATATCCGCGCCGGAGCAAAAAGCTTTCTCGCCAGCGCCCTCAACCGCAATGGCGCGCACGCTGTCATCCGCCACAGCGCGCGCGACGAGCTGCGGCAATGCAGACCACATGTCGAAAGACATGGCATTGAGCTTGTGCGGCTGGTTGAGGGTCAGCCGCGCCACCTCGTCCCGCACCTCGTAATCAACCCGCGCCTGCCTCATCATCAGCCCCTTATCGGCCCCGTCCGGCCTGCCTGCCACAATCTCACGCATTTACGACCAGCCATCCATGCTAAACACCTCGTTGCAAAGCACCTTCGACCTTGCCGGATATAAGACTTTTGGGCTAGAGACCATGCCGGTCCAGACCGGTCGCACCTCCCCCCAACCGACGACCGGCCCCCTGATGCAGGGCGGGCCTCAAAAAGGAAATTTGATGATGACGTTTCGCATGAACATGATGGGCGCGGGTGCGCTTGCTTTGTCTCTGACGGCAGGCTCGAGCGCAGCTCTCGCGCAGGCTGAGTTTTTCAAGGACAAGACGGTCAACATCTATGTCGGCTATAGCACCGGCGGCGGCTATGACGTCTATGCGCGCATGCTGTCACGCTTTTACGGTCGCCACATTCCGGGCAATCCAACTGTGATCGTGACCAACATGCCAGGTGCGGGCTCGCTGCGCGCCGCCAATTACATTTACAACGTGGCCCCCAAGGACGGCACAGCCATCGGCACAGTCGCGCGCGGCGCGGCATTCGATCCGCTCTTTGGTCTGCCAGGCACGCAATTTGATGCCACCAAGTTCAACTGGATCGGCTCAGCCAATGATGAAGTCTCTGTGTGCGTTGCTTGGCACACATCGGAGGTCAAGAATTACAATGACCTCATCACGAAAGAGCTGATCGTGGGCGGCACGGGCGGCAGCGCTGATACCGATCAGTTCCCGCGTGTGCTCAACGGCGTGCTCGACACGAAGATGAAAGTCATCATCGGCTATCCGGGCGGCAATGACGTCAACCTTGCCATGGAACGCGGCGAAGTGCAGGGCCGTTGCGGCTGGTCATGGTCGAGCGTGAAATCGACGCAGCAAAAGTGGCTCGACGACAAGAAGATCAATGTCATCGTTCAGCTGTCGATGGCCAAACATCCCGATTTGCCGAATGTGCCGTCTGTAATGGACGCGGCCAAGACCGATGAGCAGAAGCAAATTCTGAAGCTCATCTTTGCCCGTCAGGTGATGGGCCGCCCCTTTATGGCGCCGCCCAATGTGCCAGCTGATCGTGTGAAGGCTTTGCGTGACGGCTTCTGGGCGACCATGCACGACAAGGAATTTTTGGAAGAGACCGACAAGGCGAAGCTGGAAATCACGCCCGTCAAGGGCGAGGAAATCCAACAAGTCGTTGTTGATTCCTACAAAGTCTCAGCAGAGATCGCCAAAAAAGCTGGCGACTTGATCAAGTAATCAACCGTCATTGCGAGCGTAGCGAAGCAATCCAGAAGGCCTCACGTGGCGCTTCTGGATTGCCGCGTCGCCTACGGCTCCTCGCAATGACGAACTTTAATCATCCCAGCCGTAAAGCCGCGCGGGATTCTTCACCAGAATCTTCTCCTGCGTCTCAGCATCCTTGGCAAAGAGCGGGATGAGATCCACCAGATCGCCATCATTGGGCATGGACTTCACATTGGGATGTGGCCAATCCGTGCCCCAGACGCAGCGATCCGGCGCCACTTCAATAAGCTTGGCCGCAAAGGGCGCGGAATCATGAAACGGCGGACCTGACGACGACACACGCTCCGAGCCGCAGACTTTCACCCAAGCCTTTTCATCATTCTTCATGAGATCGATGAGAATGCGGAAAGGCTCCTGCTCCAATCCGTCCGAGGCTTTCACGCGGCCCATATGATCGATGATGTAAGTGCAGGGCAGCTTTTCGAGCATGCGCGCATATTGGGGCAGATCAATCGCATCGAAATGCAGATTGAGATGCCAGCCCAGAGGCGCAATCATCGACACGACGCGATCAAAGACCTTCATATCCGGCACGCCACCCAGATGGCGCACGAAATTGAAGCGGCAACCGCGAAAGCCGCCTTCATGCAATTCGCGCAGACCCTTGTCTGTGATCGTGTCATCAATGTTGGCGACTGCACGATAAGCGCCATTCGAGACAGCAATTGCATCAAGCGCGACGCGATTATCGGTGCCATGCGCAGAGGCATTCACAATCACCGCGCGCTCAACACCCAAAATGCCATGCAGCTTTCGAAAAGCCTCCAGCGGTGCATCAGGGGGCGTGTAGGTGCGATCAGGCGCATAGGGATATTTGCTGCCCGGCCCGAAGATGTGACAATGCGCATCGCAGGATTTCGGCGGGAGTTTGAATTTCGGTGTCTTGGTGTCGGGATCAGGGCCTGGAATCGTCGGCGTGTAAATCGTCACGTCAAAACCTCTCTTACAATCCAGCTTTGCCAGCGCCGCGCTCTTGCGCACCCGCCACAGCCAATTCAAGTTCGTTCATCATGCCAAGATCGGCAACCATGGCTGCGGCTTCGCGCATTTCTGCACCACGACGCACGCCGTGTTGGCGCACACGCCCCGCCATATCAACCGAGAGTTTGCGCCAATCAATCGAGGGATAGCTCGCATCCAGCGAACCAAACACTTCCTTCTCGACGCTCCATCCTTTCGCAGCCTTGGCACAGTCGACAATCAAAGCTTCAATGCCTTTGATCATGATCGAGCGACAGAGTTTCATGGCAGAGGCGCGGCCATAGTCTTGCGAGACAGGCTGAATATTCATGCCCAAAGCATTGAGCTTTGGCGCAAGCTCTTCGGCCTTTGGGCCACCACCCAGAATCTGCACTTTAATCCCCGGCCCTGGCACAGGGGCCATGACTGCGCCTTCGACATAATACGCGCCGGTGGGCGCTATAATTTGTGCGGCTTCACTCTTGGTATTGGGCGCTGCTGAATTGACATCGAGGAAATATTGGCCGGGCTTCAGCCACGTCGTTGCCTGAGTGGCGACCTGTTTCACCTTGTCTGCCGTGACCGCAGAGATGATGATATCAGCGCCCTCACCCGCTTGCGCAGCGCTCGTGCAGAGACGCACATTGTCTTTGGCTGCTGTTGCCCGATGTTTTTCGCTGCGTGTGGCATCGGCAAAGAGAATGTCGTAAGCGCTGACGCTTGACGCTCCACCTCGAAGCAATTCACGGGCGAAAATCTGGCCAACTTCGCCATAGCCGATGAGGGTGATTTTCATCTTCTCTCTCTTCTTGCGATCCATCCATCTGCAGAATGGGCTGGATGGAACAGAATTTCAAATGACGGTTTTCTAAAGATTTATGAGTGCCATTCACGCACGGCGCACACGCGGTGTGCTGGGCTTGGCACGCGACAGACCATCTGCTTTGACAACACGCTCGACCGTCGCCCGAAAAGCTTGCGCCATAGGCGAGAGCGGGCGTTCGCGTGAACTCAAAATGCCAACCGTACGCGTCACGCCCGGATTGACCAGCGGCAGCGTGACAAGGCTGCTCATATCAATTCCGTCTGTCGCCAAACGCGGCACCACCGTGAGGCCGACGCCCGCAGCAACCATGCTGGCGGCTGTCGCAATGTGCAAAACCTCCCAACGCCAATCGAGCTGGTCGCGGCGCGGGCCCAGCGCATCATCAATCAGCAAACGATTGCCTGCCTGTCGGCTGGTGCGCACCAGCGGCATGCCTGCCAGATCGCTCCAGCTCACGTCTCCGCCCTTTTTCGCAATGGGATGCGTCTTTGGACACAGAAGCACAAAAGGCTCTTTCATGAGCGGCTTCACTTCAAGATCAGGATGCGTGTCAGACACCAGCGTCAGAGCAAATTCAGCAGTCCCATTGCGCACAAGATCGCAAATCTCGGTCGCCGAATTATCATAGATACGGACCGAGACAGCCGGATGCGCGCCATGAAACTCGCGCAACAATGCAGGCAGATAATGAACAGCCAAAGTCGGTAGACAGCACACAGAAATTCGCGCCTGTTTTTCACGACCCTTGTGGCGCAAATCTTCAAAGGATGCCGCAAGCTCCGACACCATCGCCTGTGCGCGTGGCAAAAGCTGTGCGCCCGCCTCGGTGAGCGTCACCTGTCGTGTGGTGCGCAGAAAAAGCTTCAACCCCAAATCCTGCTCGAGCTTTTTCATGCGATGCGAGAGCGCGGTCTGGGACAGATTGAGCTGTGCTGCCGCGCGCTGGAACGAGCCGCGCTCGGCAATCGCCAGAAAGGCCTGCAGCCCCAGAAAATCGATGCGTGCATTCATGGATAAAAAGCCCCGGCCCGGCCCGCAGGCCCTGTCGATCTCATGCAAGCATTTCATAAATGGGCGATCAAGCGCAATAATTTGCATATATTCATGAACAGCTCTTGCCTCTCTTGGGCACCCCTTTAAAACTGCTCGTCAACATGCGGAGGACGACATGCGGCTTGCCATTCTTGATGATTACCAGAACCTCTCCCTGTCGCTCGCCGACTGGTCAAAGGTGAAGGAGAAGATGGAAATCACCGTCTTCACCAAGAACATTGCCAGCGTCGATGAAGCAGCCAAAACGCTTGCCCCCTTTGATGTGATCTTGATGATGCGCGAGCGCATGCCGATCCGCCGCGATCTCATCGAGCACCTGCCCAATCTGAAAATGATCCTCACCACAGGCGCGCATAATCGCGGGCTTGATGTTGATGCGTGCCATGATCGCGGTGTGCTCGTCACACATACCAGCAATATTCTGGCGCAGGCCACGACACTGGAACTGACATGGGCGCTGATCCTCGCCGCCGCACGCAATCTGCCGCATGAAGATCGCATCATGCGCGAAGGTGGCTGGCAGGACACGCTGGGCATGCGGCTCGTCAATCGCACTCTGGGTCTGTGCGGCTTTGGCAAACTTGGCACCGCGGTCGCCAAAATCGGTCACGCCTTTGGCATGAAGACGATTGCCTGGAGCCAAAATCTGACGCCGGAAAAAGCCGCAGCAGGTGGCGCCGAATGGGTGAGCAAAGAAGATTTGTTCCGCCGCTCGGATATTGTCTCTGTGCATCTGGTTTTGTCGGAGCGCACGACCAATCTCGTCGGCGCAAAAGAATTTGCGCTGATGAAACCCGATTCGATTTTTGTGAATACGTCCCGTGGGCCGATTGTTGATGAAGCCGCGCTGATTGATACGATGAAGCGCCGCGCCATTCGCCGCGCCGCGCTCGACGTGTTCAATGTCGAGCCGCTGCCCAAGGGCCATCCGCTCACCGCGCTCGACAATGTCGTTTTGTCGCCGCATCTGGGCTATGCGTCGGAAGACAATATGCGCCAGTATTTTGTTGATGCCGTTGAAAATCTGGAAGCCTGGCTTGCAGGCAACCCGATCCGCGTGATGGGCAGTCACTGAAATAAAAAAGGCGGGCCAAAGCCCGCCTTTTCTTTATCCATGCGCCTCTTCGCCGCTCTCTAAGGCGGCGAGAATACTCGCCACCAGAGCGCGGGCCGATTCCGCTGACATTTCGACAGCAACTTTGCGCGTCGTATCCCCCGACATGAAATCGATCGACAAAGCGTGGTCGAGCGAGGCATGGAACGGGTGATCATAATAGACATGCGCGGCGGTCACATTGGACCAACCGCCCGCCCCTTTCGCCGAACCGGATATTTCGGTTTTCTCGGTGATGTAAGAGCACATGGCTCAACTCCTCAGCCGAGATATTGGCGGTAGAAGGTGTAGATCTTCTGCCAGCCATCATTGGCTTGCTCGACACGATAGGCCGGACGCTCGGCGGCGAAAAACGCATGACCTGCGCCATCATAACGATGGAAGTCATAGGTCTTGCCGCATTCCTTGAGCTTGGCTTCCAGCGTGTCCACCTGTGCGGGCGAGGGATTCTTGTCTTCGTTCCCGAAGAGACCGAGCATCGGCGCTTTCAAATTCGGCGTCAGATCAATCGGAGCCACAGGACGCTGCGGCGTCAATTGTGTCGGATCATCAACAACGACATTGCCGCCCCAGCAATCAACCGCGGCATCCACGCCATCAAGACGGCAGGCTGCGAGATAAGTGTGACGACCGCCCGAGCAGAAGCCCATCATGCCGACTTTGCCGTTTGCTTCCGGCTGTGCGCGCAAGAAGGCCATAGCGCCCTTCACATCGGCGACGACTTCATCATCATAGACGCCGCCTGCCGAGCGTGCCTTTGCCGCCAGATCATCAGGCGTGCCGGGGCCGAAGCGGTGATAGAGATGATGCGAGATGCAAGCAAAGCCATGATGGGCGAGCTTGCGCACAGCTTCCATCGTCCAGTCATCCCAGCCGGGCATATGATGGATCAGCACAACGCCCGGAAACGGGCCCTTGCCAGCGGGCTTAGCGTAATAAGCTTCGATCTTGTCGCCTTTGTCACCGGTGATGGTGACGATTTCAGCGGTCATTCCACGATAGGACATTTTCTTGCTTCCTCCCGAAATTCTCGTTGCCTGATGCTTAAGAAAACGGACGGGAAAGTCAAAGGCTCTGCGCCTCAAACAGAGCAAGCTGTGGAGGCGTGGGTGGCTTGGGGCGCGCATGCAAAAGCGGGTTCCAATCCCGCGTCATAATATAGGGCCGCGCCCATCTGAGACCGCGCGTCAGGCGGGCCACATCGGCCAGACGCAGGGCTTGTGACCGCCGCCCTTTCAAAATGCGCTCGACGCTCTTTTCGCCCAGACCCGGCACACGCAGAAGAAGCTTGCGTGGCGCCCGATTGACATCCACCGGCGTGACGACCGGCCCTTTCAACTTCTGCAACATGAACCGACCCCGTCTTGTTTGTTCATGTTTTGTTCTAACTAAGGTTGACGAAATGTCAACCTGCCCTCCTCGCAAAGACGGAGCAAAAATTAATTCAGCGCGTCGCGCCGGTAGAGTTCGGGGAATTTCCGCGCGCAGAGAATGGCAACGAGAATGGTACCAATACCGCCGATGACCACGGATTTCACCGGGCCGACAAAGGCCGCCAATGTGCCCGATTCAAATTCACCGAGCTCATTGGATGCGCCGATGAAGAGCATATTCACCGCCGACACGCGCCCGCGCATTTCATCAGGCGTTTCCAGCTGAATGAGCGAGAAACGAATGAACACGCTCACCATATCGGACGCGCCGAGCACCAGCAGGAAGCCGAGCGCGACATAGAAATTGGTGGAGAGACCAAAGCCAATGGTCGCGAGACCGAAAATAGCGACCACTTGAAACAGACGAAGCCCCGCTTTGCTGCGCAAAGGATAATGCGCGAGCACAAGCGACATGGTGAAGGCACCCACAGCTGGAGCCGAGCGCAACAAGCCAAGACCAAAGGGATCAACCAGGAAAATATCAGCTGCGAATATGGGCAGAAGCGCTGTCGCGCCACCCAGAAGAACCGCAAAAAGATCGAGCGTAATGGCGCCCAAAATAATCGGCTTCGAGAAGATGAAGCGCAGTCCTGCAGTCATATATTCAATCGTGACTTTTTCCGGCGCATTCAGAATGGGGCGCGTTGTGATCAGCAGATAAGCAACGAGGCTAATGCCAAAACAAATGGCCGTTATGCCAAAGACAACTTCCGGCCCGAACGCATAAAGCAATCCGCCAATAGCAGGGCCTGCAATGGTCGCCGTCTGGTAAGCCGATGAGCTCAGCGCAATGGCATTGGGCAAATGTTCTTTGGGCACCAGACTGGGGATGATCGCGCCCCCTGCTGCACCCGAAAAAGCGCGGCCAATCCCGAAGATCACGATCAGCACATAGAGGAAAGGAATGCTCACCGTTTCAGTCGCTGCAGCGATAAACAAAGCCACAGCTGCAGAGGTGGAAAGAAAAGCGCAGAGACCGAGAATTTTCTTGCGCGGAAACATATCCGCCACTTGGCCCGCTGGCAGTGCGAGCAGAAAATTCGGCAGAAAGATGCAAAGTCCAACCAGACCGAGCGCAAAAGCGCTGCCCGTGATGGCATAAACAAGCCAGCCAATTGCGACATCGACCATTTGCACAGCCAGCGCATTAAAGGTGCGGGCAACATAAAAGGCCGTAAAGTCACGGAAACGGAAGGCAGTAAAACCGCCATGATCGGCCACGGGCACACCTGTTCTTGATCTTCAATCCCGCAAATTCCCCATGCAGGGGCCCGCTGTCAAATGAAAGCTCAGGTCAGCGCACGTCCATAGGGCCCAAGTGCTGCCAAAATCCGCTCTTCGAGCTTTTTAACAAAGCGCATCATCTCACCATCGGGCGCATGGCCATGGCGCCCAGCGGGCGAGACGGCATAAAGTGTGCGGGTCAGTGCGGGACGATCAATTTTACGCCCCACCAATTTGCCGGCACGCAATTCTTCAGCAGCCAGCGAAAAAGGCATGATGCTCGCGCCAACACCGCGCGCAATGAGCGACTTCATCGAATTGATCGAATGAACTTCAAATGACACGCGCAATTTCAGCGACAATCTTTGGGCTTCTGCTTCCACAATCGAGCGGATGAGACCGCGCTCACCACCAATGACAAGCTCGGCTTCCAAGGCTTCAGCCAGCGAAACTGTCGGCGCGCTGGGCGCATTGTCTGGTGATGTGACGAAGATAAAATCTTCTTCGAGAATGGCCTGGCGCTCAAAGCCGGGGCGCGCACCAATATTGTAAGCAAGGATCACATCAAGCTGGTCGCGTTCCAAAGCCTCGGCCAGCACATTCGAGCGTTCTTCCGATAGCGAGAGAAAGACGCCGGGCATTTCACGCTTGGCTTCAAGCAGAACTTCAGCGCCGATCAACAACATGATCGAAGGCGAAAGACCGAGCACGATGGAATCTTTCTTGCCCGCGCCCAGTGATTGGACTTCAGCACGAATATCCTCGACCTCGCGCAGGATTTTCTTGGCGCGCTCATAAAGCAGGCGGCCGGCTTCTGTCGGCGAAACGCCGCGCGAATGGCGCAGGATCAGCGCGACATTCAATTCTTTTTCGAGCTGGCGGATTTGTGCACCAAGAGCAGGCTGCGCCAGATGCAATTGCTCGGCAGCCGCGGTCATATTGCCCGCTTCTATGACACGCTGAAAATAGGTGAGCTGCCGGAGATTCATCTTGGAGGCGATCCTATACGGCCTGCACGAATGAGAAAAGGCGGCCCGAAGGCCGCCTTGTGATAGTCATGAGCTGTTTCCCAGCCTCTTCTTTTTCCGCGCCCGTTTTGGCTGCGGACACCGCTCCCAGGATCAGCCTGCGGTGTAATTCCCGTATTTGATGAGATTGGCCTTCTGGGCTTCGTTGCGCGGTTCCAGCTTGAACGTGCGCGCAGCATTGCCGCCCAGAATATTGTGTTTGGCCTTTTCCGACAGGAACGGCAGATCATAGATCGTGCTCGGCAAGTCGAAATCCCAATGCGGATAGTCGGATGCATACATGAGCTGCGTTTCAGCATTCATCATGCGGAACGTTGTTTCCAGCGCTTCCATGTCCTGTATTTCCATGGGCTGCGTTGAATAGAACAT
>CANGBX010000004.1 GCA_947452455.1 Beijerinckiaceae bacterium | reverse complement strand
GCGCATCATATATTCGTGGTCGAGGCGCTGCATCAGGAACGGGATCCAAGCGAGACCCGATTCAATCCAGATCACGGGCAGCTTGGGGAAACGTTCGCCCATGCCGTTGATGACCCAGTTGGTGCAGTGGAGGATGTTGTAGAAAGAGAAGCCGAGCGCGTGCACGCTGATGAATCGGTTCAGGCCCTGAAACACGGGCTCACCCCAGTTGGGACCGGAATGGAAAGCAAGCGACAAGCCGCGCTCTTCAATCGCGCGATAGACTTTCATCAGCGCGTTGTCATGCACCGGCAATGTGCGCACGGTGGTGACCATGAAGCCGGTGACGCCCTTGCGGCCGCCGAACGTTTCGACCTGACGGAGCGAGGCTTCAGGATCTGACAGCGGCAGAGCGAGCTGCGTATAGAAGCGGCCGTGATTTTCCGGCAGCACGACTTCGGTGAGCCAACGATTGTAGGCCCAGCAGAGTTCGACTTCCATTTCCTTCTGCGGGTGCAGACCGACGTTCAGCATGCCCGTGGGGAAGAGGCAGGAATAATCGACGCCCATCGCGTCCATCCAGCGCTCGCCAAGTTGCACATCGCGCAGGCGTCCGGGCTCGGTTTTTTCCGTAGAGCGGAGTGGATAGCGCGTCACACGCCCACCCATGTCCTGATAGCCGATTTGCGTTGGCAGCAGCGCCTGCACACCATTCTTAAGGCGGCCGCCCATGGTGAGTTGCTTCAGCACTTCATTTTCCATGAAGGGGAAGATCTCGCCGAAATTTTCATTTTCATAATGATGCGCATCGCAATCGACGATGAGCATGTCTTCATATTTGCGATCGCGGGCCTGTTCGGCCGCATGCGCGAGCAGCTTTGTTGTGTTGAGTTCATCAACGGTGACGCGGCGTCCGCGGTCAGCGATCAGGTCCATCTGCTCCTCCCACTGGGCCTTTTGGCCCTGCGCCTGTCAGCGGCGCTTGTTCATGAGCCTAGAACCCGCCTGAGGCCGAGGCAAGGGCATTGCAGCCTTAAGCAATCGGGCTATCATTGCGCTTGGAAGTAGAGCGCAGCAGACGCTCGCCAAAAGGGAGGAAGACATGCTCTCACGACGGGAGGCTTTGGCCTCACTCGCCGCCGTACCCGCCATCGGCCTCACCGAGGTACAGGCGCAAAACCAGTTTTATGCGGGCAAGACCCTCAATATTATCGTGGGCTCCTCGACGGGCGGCTATTACGACACGGCGGGGCGCACCATTGCCCGGCATCTTTCACGCTTTATCCCCGGCCGCCCCAGCATTGTGGTGCAGAACCAGCCGGGCGCTGGCGGCCTCGCGATTGCCAATAAACTGGCGCATACGCTGGATCGTGATGGGCTCTCCATCGTTGTGATGAGCCGCGCTTTGCCGCAATTGGCATTTCTGAATGATCCCAATGCCAATTTCGACCCGCTGAAACTGACATGGCTCGGCTCGCTCTCGTCCTATAAGGACGATGCCTATCTCATGGTCGTGAACGAGAATTTTCCGGCCCGCAACATGGCCGAGCTCGCCAAATTGTCCAAACCCGCGATTTTGGGCGGCACACGTGGCGGGTCGACCAACATTACTTTTGCGCTGATCGGCAAAGATATGGTCGGCATGAATGTTGATGTCGTGCGTGGCTTTCCGGGCGCCAATGAAATCTGGCTCGCGATGGAGCGCGGCGAAGTCGATGGGCAGATCGTCGATATCAGCGCGATCATGGTCGGTCGCCCGCAACTCTGGGCCGAGAAAAAGCTCAAACCCCTAATCGCTTTTGGCCGCACGACCCGCTTGCCCGATTATCCGGATGTGCCGATTGCGCGCGAATTGGTGAAACAGGGCGATGATTTTGCATTGCTCGATTTCGCTGAATTGCCCTTCTTCATGGCCTTGCCTGTGGTGGCACCGCCAGAAATCCCTGCAGATCGCGCAGTGATCTTGCGCAAGGCGTTCATGGATATGGCGATGGATGAAACCTTCCGCGCAGAAATGCTGAAAGCCGGCATTATGACGAGCCCGGTTGATGGCACCTACGTTCATGCGCTTTTGGAGAAGGCTGCCAAAACGCCAGAGCCTATTCGCCAGCGCTTTGCCAAGCTTCTTGCAGACAAGTGAGGAAATGAATGTCTGATTATGTTTTGCTCGACATTGTCCGCAAGGGTCAGGTCGCCACGATTGAACTCAAGCGGATGGAAAAGCATATCCGCGAATTGATGCGCACTGAAAAGCGCGGAGGTGCGCAGCGCGCGAGTGAAGTGGCGCGCGCTCTGACGGAATTGCGCAATGATGACGAGATCCGTGTGATTGTGATCACCGGAAAAGAGGATGTGTTTACGATCCCGCCATCGTCCTACGGCCATCATGGCAATCCCGGCAATGATTGGGACATTATGAGCGGCGTGACAAAAGCCGTTGAGGCCATGTGCACCATTGAAAAACCCGTCATTGCCAAAGTGAATGGTCATGCGGTTGGCTTTGGTGCCAATCTTGTGCTGGCCTGCGATTTCATCATTGCACGTGAAGATGCAATTATCGCGGATCATCATATGAGCGCGGGTGATCTCGTCATCGACGGGCAGATGGTCGGCTCCGCCGATCATTGCATGGTGACGGGTGATGGGGGCACAGTTTTTGCTCCGCTCAAAATGCCTCTTGCCATGGCAAAAGAATATTTGATGCTGGCACGTCCCTTCACAGCCAAAGAATTGGCAACCATGGGTGTTGTGAATTATGCGGTGCCCGCGTCCGAGCTTGATGCCAAGACAGACGAGATCGCGCAGCGCTTACTCAAGCGCAATGCTTATGCGCTGGCGATGACCAAGCGCATACTCAACAAGCAAGCGATGGCGCAATTCAACCAATCGCATGATGCTTCGCTCGCCTATGAATTCTTGAATTTTTATATGCAAACGCCCCAAGCCAAGGAGCTTGGCAAAGGGCGTGGCGAGACCAAGCTCTGATCAGCCGCGCGGTGTCGCGCGATTGACCAGCATGGTGGTAATGGCAAGTGTCGAAAAACCAGCGGATGCCCAGAACACAAGTTCCGGGTGTCCGAAATCCATGAGCCAGCCATAAAGCGCAGGGCCGATGATTTGCCCGCCGCTATACCCCGTTGTCACGAAGCCAAACAAAGTGCCAACACTCACACCATCTGTCGCCGCATGACGGACAGAGACATCGCGTGAGGCATTCACAAGCCCGCGCATGGCACCTGCTGTGCCCAGCAGAGCAATCACGATCCAGAAGGGCAGCCCGCCGATGCCTGCCGTGAGAACCAGCACGCCTGACAGGCCGAAACAAAGCGCGAGAATAAGCTCGTGGTTTTCGATCTTGTCCGCGAGCCAGCCACCCGGCAGCACAGCCGCCATTTGCAACCCTTGATAGGCAGTCAGCGCCATGGCTGTGACGGTCACGGGCAGCCCATAAATCTCTTTGAAGGCGACGACCGAAAAATGAACCATGCCAGAATTGGCCGCGGATGAGAGCACATAGAAAGCAAAGAGCATGAGAATTTTCGGTGAGCTGAGCAGCTGCCCCCATGAATCCTTCTGCTTCGATTTTGTTTTGCCTTCGCCCGACAGCAGCGCCGTCAAAAAGAAAATAGCTATCGCCAGGACCATGCCCACGAGGCCCACAAGAATAGCAGCTGTGCGCCAGCTCACAAAAGCTGAAAGCAGAACCATCAAGGGTGGAGCTGCCAGAAAGCCCAGATTGCCTGCCAGCGAATGAGCAGAAAGCGCGCGCCCAATACGCGTTGTAGAAATGCGCGCGCTCAGGATGGAATAATCAGCCGGATGAAAGACGCTTGATCCGGCGCCAGCCAGAAGCATAAGGGCAACCAGTTGCCAATATTCAGTGGCGAGTCCTGCCAGCGAAATACAAAGCGCGTTCAGGAAGAGCCCGCCTGCCAGAACGCGTTGCCCGCCGATCCGGTTGACGAGAAAGCCAACAGGCGTTTGCAGCAAGCCTGTTGTGACAGCATATGCCGTGATCATTAATCCCAGTTCGACATAGCCGACATTGAAATCCGTGCGTAGCTGCGGAAACAGCGGCGGTAAGGCAAGCATATAAAGATGGCTGAGCAAATGAGCGAAGCTGATGAGCCCGATCACTTGAACATCTTGTCTGCTGTCTGCTTGTGCCGCCATCGTCATTTTAAAGCGCCTCGAAAATTTCGACCATCTTTTTACGCATGGTTGCATCAGGTAGACGCCCCATGCCTGCTTTT
The DNA here is from genome assembly GCA_947452455.1 of Beijerinckiaceae bacterium. Taxonomy (GTDB): domain Bacteria; phylum Pseudomonadota; class Alphaproteobacteria; order Rhizobiales; family Beijerinckiaceae; genus Terripilifer. Next base: position 291,420 of record CANGBX010000004.1, on the reverse strand, counting down.
AAATTATCGGTCATGTACTGGGGTTTATCAGTGCCGGGGATGACGGCCGTGATGGCGGGGTGGCCGAGCAGCCATTTCAGCGCAAATTGCGCCCAGCTCATGCAGTCGATGTCCTTTGCCATCTCCGGCAGCGGCTTGCCACCAACCTTCTGGAAGAATTTTCCGCGTCCGAAAGGCAGATTGGTCAGAATGGCGCAGCCCGCATCCGCGGCGGCAGGGATGAGACGTTCTTCGGAATTGCGATCAACCAGCGAATAATCAATCTGGAAGAAGTCGGGCTTTTGTTTTTTCACGCATGCTTCCACCGCATCATAATCACGGTCGAAGGATGAGGTGACGCCAATATAGCGACAAATGCCTTGGCTCTTCCATTCACGCAGCAAATCGAGCGGCTGGTTGGGGTCTCGCACATTATGCAATTGCATGAGGTCTAGCTTGTTGACCTGGAGTTTTTTCAAACTGGCCTGCATTTCAGCTATGCTGGCTTCACGATCAGCCACGCGCACTTTGGTGGCGAGGAAAATTTTATCGCGTAGCCCTGTGTCTTTCAGAATGTCACCAACACGCTCTTCCGCCTTACCGTAAGAGGGGGCGGTATCGATGAGCTTTGCGCCACCCGCAACGAGCGTCTTGATCACATCGGTGCGTTCGCCCGATTTTTGCGTATCATTTTCAAAATCGAAAATAATCGCCGTGCCAATACCTACACAGGGCAGCATTTCGCCTGATGAGGGAATCTTCCGCGCCAGCAGGCTCGCTTGGGCAGAAGCCGGCAGGGCAGAAGAGAGCGCGGCGCTTGCCGCCAGAGACATGATCTCGCGCCGATTGGGCGCGTCGAAACGCTTCATCATTCTTTCCTCCCCTGTGCCAAGTTGATCAGGCTTTCTTGTTTACGGCCCAACCACAGCGCAAGACCAGCCCATCCGGCCATGATCGGAATGGCGCATCCTGCGACCGCCAGAGCCGAGCCTGTCAGTGCCGCGAGGCCGGCAAAGGCCCAACTCCAGACGACATCTCCACCCCTGAACACGACCGTGTCGATGAGATTCTTGGCCTTATATTTCTCCTCTCGCGCCACGGATGTGAAGAGAATTTCGCGCGCCGGATTGGAGAAAGCAAAGTTGAGTGTGCGCTGCAACGCTTGAAAGGCAACAATCGTCCACAAGCCGGGGGCCAAAATCAGGGCGGCAAAGCCCAAAGCGAAGAGGGCGGGCAAGATGGCGGCCGCCGGCCCGGCCCCGAGCCGTTTGATGATCTGGCCCGTCGCCACACATTGCAGGCCGAGCGTCATGAGATTGGCGATGAGATCCATGCCGGCAAAAATGCGCGTGCGCACCGCCGGATCTTCTGAAAGGCTGCGCACCACATCTTGCTGGATGAAATAGAGGAAAGTGCCTGCCAGCGAGAGGAAGGCAACCCAAAGCGCAATGCCGATCAGATAGGGCGAACCCGCAATCAGGCGAAAGCCCGCGAGCATGCCGCCACCCAGAGCATGTGTCTCTGCTTGCGTCTCGCCCGTCTCGCGTTGAGGCGCGGCACACTCTAGACGGAGTGCACAGAAGACAGCGAGTTCGAGTAAAACGCCTGCTGCAATAAGCAGATTGGCCGGGCCGACAAGGCCCGAGAGGCCCACTGTCAAAGATGATCCGAGCAATGTGCCAGCCGTGCCACCGGCCGCAATAAAACCAAACAGGCGTTTGCCTTGTTCGGTCGCAAACAGATCGGCCATAAAAGACCAGAAGACCGAGACGGCAAAGAGATTGAACACGCTAACCCAAACGAAGAAGACGCGCGCTGTCCATGTCACTTCGATTTTGAAATAGAGAAATGCCCAGAAGATCGCGAGATTGAGAATGAAGAAGCGATAGATGAGCGGAATAAATTTTTGTCGCGACAGTTTTGCAACCAGCCCCGCATAAAGCGGCGAGGCGGCCAACATGACGAAAAAAGTTGCGGTGAAGAGATATTGCAGCGTGTCGCGGCCAGCAGTGATCCCCATTTCATCGCGCAGGGGCCGCAAAATCAGATAGGCGGCAAGCAAGCAGAAGAAATAGAGAAAAGACCAGAGCGTCGCGCGAATTTCGTCCGGTCGAATATCGGCAAATCGTGACATCCATGAATGGAGCATGTTGCGCCAGCTCTCTTGTTTCGTCGCCGCCCAAAGGCGAGCAGAAATCTAGCTGGCACAATTGCTTTTGTCATCAGGCTCGCATCAGGGCAGCCTTGGTGGGATTATAATAAGCCACCGTCTCAAATCCGGTTGCCGCCACGGTAGCGATGACCTTGCCGCCCACTTTACGCGTGTAAGTTCCCCCATTCAGGGCCCATTCTTTCGCCGTGCCCGCGAGATAGAGCGTATCAGCGCCCGCCCCACCATTCAGCGTCATCGTGCCATTGGCCGCCGAATAGACCTGATCGCTGCCCGAGCCGCCGGTGACACTCGAAATCTTGCTGCCATAGGCAAGGCTGACATTATTTTTGGTGGAGCCAATGGAGCTGAAAGCACCCTCGCGCAGATCAACAACATTATTCTTCGTCATTGCGCTCAGATCGAGTGAAGCGCCTTGCGGGGTCCAGAGCGTTTCAAGGCCCGCCCAGCCATCTGTGAAGGTCGTTGTCTGGCGCTTGGCAAGGGCCTCCGTATTGGTCGGGTTACGGTTGGCGCCATAGAGATATTGCAGCGCTGCAATATCATAGGCCATGAGCGTCTGCGGATTGGCTGAAATGCCGCTCGCACCATAATAAGACATGATGGTGTTGCGCCGATTGTCATCCGCTTTTGAGAGATAAGGCCCCGGTGTGCCACCACCGCCCGCATTATAATTGCCGGGATGTTTGAGGCCTAGCGTATGGCCCATTTCATGAAGCAATGTGAGCAGGCCGTAGGAGCCATTGGTGAATGTGCTGTTGGTCGACTGATCGTTGGCAAGCATCAGATATTGAGCATGGCTACCACTGCGATTGGGCAAATAGGCATAGCCCGCGCTCGTGCCACCCTGATTATTCGTGCCAAAAACAATATCGGCTTGGGCTGGATCCGTGACCAGCTCAAAGCTCTGGTTGATCACGCCAGACAGATAGGAAAAGGCATCTTGCACAGTTTGTTTTTGCGTATTGGTCATCACAGCTGCGCCATTTGCCTCGCTACCGGACAGGCGCGTCAAAAAGCTTGAATCCATAAATGCAAATTTGATCGGTCGACCAACGACATTTTGTAATTCTTTCACGCCGGGTTTGACGACATTGGCGGTCTTGATCGCAACACTACCGGTCGCATGATGCCAGACATTGGTGCCACCCATCAGCAAAGCATCGAGTTTTTTGTCACCGCTGGTCGTGGGTAGAATATCGGTTTTCGGCGCGGCTTTGGCTTTGGGCGCGAGGCTTGTGTTTTTCAAAAGCGCCAAAGATTGCGAGGCAGCGGTCAAAGCAGAAAGCGAATTCATGGCGCGATCCTTGAAAAAGATATGCGTCATGCTGAGACGGGGGCATCTTGAAAAGTCTTAACGCGCATTCATACGCGCCGGTCTTTCCATCAGAATGATAAGCGCGTTCTTATCGAGAATCAGACAATTTGATCTGACCTTGCGTCAGGCTTTACCCCAAGTGTCGAAGACAGCCGCTTGCCCGCATTTCGTGCCATGCGCATCTGTGACGGTCCAGAGAATGACATTGGAAATATGAAAGCGTTGACCACTCGCACTGATGCGAATGCCTGCATAGTTATCGATATAACCTTTGAGCGCAGCAGTTTCGAGCAGACGCTGGCGTTCTTCGCGCAGCATGGGTTCAGCCGTCAGGCGCGAGGGCATTTGCGTAAAGCGCGTAAAATCCATTTCCCAGAGCGTCAAGGCCGTCTGGTTACCGTAATTCAAAACGGGATCATCTTGCATGCCATGCGAGAGTAATGCGAAAGGCGCTGTAAACAGCGTCTTTGCATTCTCGGCTTCATCGCTGGATGCAGAAATCAAATTGCGTCCCACACAAGCGTGAAAGGAAGCGATCAGTCTTGCGCTTTGCGCAATGACATCTGGCCTTCGCCAAATATCTTCTCCATTCATCAAGCCATGCCTGCCTTGATACGCTCTGGTGTGAGCGGCGCGCGGCGCAGCCGCAGACCTGTTGCATCATAGATGGCATTGGCCAGCGCCGCGGCAGTCGGGCGTGATGAGGCTTCACCCGCACCTGTTGGTGCTACATCCGGACGATCGATCAGGATCACATCAATCTCGAGTGGCCGGTCCGTGATATCGGCGATGCGATAGCCGTTCCAATCCACACTCGTCACATTCTTCGTATCAAAAGTGACTTCTTCAAACAAAGCGCGGCTGGTCGATTGCACAATATTGCCTTCGATTGCGCTTCGGATGAGATCAGGATTGACGATCTGTCCGCAATCATGTGCCACCGTGATCTTGCGCACTTTCACGCGGCCTGTTGCTTTGTGAACTTCGACGTCAGCAACAATCGCCACACGCGTGCCTGCTCGCACAGCATAAGCAATGCCCTGCCCGATCATCACATCGCCTTGCGTCTGTTTGCGCGCCGCAGTGCGTTTTTGCCAGCCGGCTTTTTCAACAGCTGCTTTAATCACCGCCACATCGCGTGCGTCTTTGATATAGCGCAGACGGAATTCAACCGGGTCTTGGCCCAAAGAATAGGCGACTTCATCCATGAAGGATTCGACCGCAAAATGAACTTGCGGCCCGCCGGGATCGCGCAAATGCGCCGTGCGCAAGGGCGATGCCCGATCCAGAAGGGGCGGAATAATGCTTGAGATTTTTTGGAATGATTCGAAGTCATAGTTTTCTTCTGGCGGCCCGAAAATCAGAACAGGCTTGAGCGGCAGCCCGAGCAATTGGCCGGCCAATGTATGCGACGGATCGCCTTCATTGTTGAGGAAGTCGCGTTTCGAAAAGGTTTTCGAATCGAACTGCCAGCCAATGATGCGATTATCCGCATCTAGCGCGACACGTGAACTGTGCACGCTTGCGGGAGATTTGGGATCCCAGCCATGGCCTTCATGGCGCATGCTTTGCACGCGCACGGGCTTGCCGACAGCCTTTGATAGAACAGCAGCATCCATCACGACATCGCCGGAATCATTGCGGCCATAAGAGCCGGGGCCGACCATGGAATAACAAATGACCTTTTCAGGATCCATGCCAAGCAGCATGGCTACACCATCGCGCGCATAATGGGGTTTTTGCGAACCCGTCCACATGCGCACCCCATCGGGCTTTACATCGACCAAGCCGCAAGCAGGGCCCATCGGCGCATGAGATTGAAACGGCCATTCATATTCGGCTTCAATCATGCGTGCTGCTTTGGTGAAAGCGGCTGCGACATCGCCTTTTTCCTTATCAACATCACGTTTGATGACATTGGCCTTGCGAATATGGTCATGCAGCTTGTCATGTGTCGGGAAGGGCGCAGCCACATCCGACCATGTCACTCTTAATTGGCGCGCGGCTTTCACAGCGTCCCATTCGCGCGGCGCAACAAGACCGATGAAGCCTTTTTCACGCACGATCTGGACACCCGGAATATCTTTGACGGATGCTTCATCGACAGCCACCGGAATAGCGCCAGCGACAGGCGGACGAATAACGCGGCCATGCAACATGCCGTCGATTTTTACATCGACCATGTAATCCATCGTGCCGAGAATTTTGCCATCGACATCACGGCGGCGAATACCGCTCTTGCCAACGATGCGATAATCTTTTGGCGATTTAGGCTTGGCTCGACCTTTGATCGAAAGGTCGCTGCCGATGATTTTGTTCCATTCGAGCGTTTCGCCGAAATGCTGCCCGCCGATCAGCTCGCCATAGCCGATGCTTTTGGTGGCATCATTCATCGCGATGACGCGGCCATTTTCGGTGCGCAGCTGGTCGAGCGGAATGCCAAGCTTACCGGCTGCCATTTCCACCAATACGAGGCGGGCTTCGGCGGCGGCAGCGCGCATGGCGACGCCCCCCTTCCAAATGCCGGTTGAACCAGAAGCGCCGCCCATATTGATGGTGACATGCGTATCGCCCTGCACAATGGCGACGCGCTCCAGCGGCAGATCGAGTTCTTCGGCGATCATCTGCGCCCAGCCCACATCCGTGCCCTGACCCATATCGATCTTGCCGATCCAGCCCGTGGCGCGGCCATCTTTGTCGATGCTGATATAGGTGGCGAGATTGTCTGCCTTCATGGGTAGACGGGACGCCATGGGGGCGGCCTTGGCAGAAATACCAGGCAGCGTAATGGCAATGGTCAGCGCGCCTGACCCGGCCAGAAAAGCGCGGCGGCTAGGGGCAAGGTTCATGGTCGTCCTCCCTGTGATATTTTCTTGGAGGCCAGTGAGCCATGAATCGCGCGTCTGCGCAATTTGTATGAGAGAGGGAGTTTTGCCGCCCCACCCCCTTTTCAGCCCCGCCTGCTTGGGCATAGGCTAGCCTCCATAAAAAGATAACTCTGGGGAGGAGCCGATGACCCGAAAGACGGGCGTTTTTCTATTAGCGAGCCTTTTGGCTCTTCCAGCCTTCGCGCAAAATGCGGGCGGGCCTGCGGTCAAGCCCGATCTGGCGGTTGGCCGCCAGCTCTATGAGCAATCCTGCGGTGTGTGCCACACCAAGCCACTCGTCACCTCGGGTCGTTTCGGTCCGGCCCTGTCGAAAGAAAATCTCGGCGGTCAGGCCGATGTGATGGCCGAAGTCATTTCCAATGGCGTTCCGCAGCGCATGCCGGGCTTCAAGCACCAGTTTAACACCACCCAGATCCGCGCGATTGTTGCTTATGTGCAAACGCTGGATCCCCCGCTCCCTGATGCCAAACCGACTGCGCGTGCCACCGGCGAACGCCGCGACGACAATTGAGGGAGGCTTTCATGAAATATCTGTCGACTGTTAGCGCCGTTGCGCTTTTTGCTTCTTTCGCTCTGCCCGCTCAGGCAGATTCTTTGCTCTCCGGCACGGTCAAAAACAAAGACGGTTCCGCCATGGCTGGCGTAACCGTTTCGGCGAAATTGGATGGCTCGCCGATGACGACGACCGTCTTTACCGATCAGACAGGACGCTATTATTTCCCTGACATGCCGGACGGTAAATATCACGTCTGGGCGCAGGCCATTGCTTATGACACAGGCAAGAACGATGTCGCCTTGAATGGCGCTAAATCACAAGATTTCACGCTGCAATCATTCGCCGATTTTGTGAAGCAATTGCCGGGTGATGAATTTCTGGCCGCATTGCCAGAAGCGACAGCTGATGATGCGCGCATGAAAACCTTCATCCGTAAAACATGCACAGGTTGCCACACAGCGGCCTATCCTTTGCAGCACAAGTTTGATGAAGCTGGCTGGAATTCAATTCTCGAAGCGATGAAGCGTTTCAATGTTTTGGGCGTGCATCGTGGCGATCATGAGCCGGCTAATGCCAGCATTGCAGGCCATCAGGAAGAATTGTCGCGTTATCTCGCGCGTGCGCGGGGTCCAGGCGATTCCTCTATGAATTATAACTTGCGCACACGCCCGACAGGCGAGGCTGCGCGCGCGGTGTTCAAAGAATATGATGTACCACTTGATCCCGATCTGAAATTGCCCGGCACTTACTTCACCAATGACGGCAGTGATTGGACCAAGGGCACGCCTTCCGGCATGTTCGGCGGCTATGGCGTGCATGACGCGGAAGCCGATCTCGACGGCAACATCTGGTTCACCCATTCATGGCCAAGCCGCACCATCACTGTCGGCCGCATAGATGCGAAGACGGGTGCTTTTAAAGCCATCAAAATAGATGAACCGAATGGCTTTGCCTCGCAGACGCATGGCATTGTACGTGACCAGAAGGGTTTCATCTGGTTCAACACGCGCCCCGGCACATCGCCAGGCGGCAATCCGACGGGCCTTGCCAAGCTTGATCCGAAAACGGAGCAAGTGAAAGTCTACACGCCGCCAAAGCCCATGTCAGGCACGGCTGGTACGCTGGATGTCGATCCCAAAGGTTTCATCTGGGTGACGACGCCAGACGGTGTGCTGCGTTTTGATCCGGAGAAGGAAACATTCCTCGAGTTCAAATCGCTCACCTACAAAACCGAGAAAGGCGTTGGCACTGTCTATGGCACAGCCGCGGATTCGGCTGGCAATGGCTGGTGGCTGGACATGAAGTTCGACAAGGTCATGCGCGGCGATCCCGTCAATGGACAGACGGGCGAGATTCAATTGCCGCCTGTTCAGGCCGAAATCGATCGCCTCACAGCGGATGAAAAAGCGCTTTATGCCAAATATGTCGTGCCGGATTTTAATACGCCTTATCCATGGGCGCAGGGTGCGCGGCGTATGGGCGGCGACAAAAACCCTGATGGTGAATTTGTCTATGTCGGCAATTCATTCGGCGGGAATCTGGCGCGGATCAACATCAAATCTAATCAGGTTGATTTGATTCCCCTGCCCAATCCGGCAACACAACAGCCCTACCAGATTGCGATTGATAAGCGCCATCAGGTCTGGACCAATTTGTGGAGCACGGATGCGATTGCCAAATATGATCCGGCCAATTCGCAATGGACCTTGTTTGATCTGCCTTCGCGCGGCACGGAAACACGTCACATTTCCCTGCTTGAAAAGGATGGAAAACTTCAGGTTGTCCTGCCCTATTCACGCACGCGTCGTGTGGCTGTCATGACAGTGCGCAGTGAAGATGACATGAAAGCGCTGGCGGCTCGCGCAGCTCGCTGACAGGTGAAGGAGAAAGAATATGAAGAAAATAAAGACAATCCTTGCAGCAGCTCTTTTGGCGGCGTCTGGCATCTCTGTTCAAGCAGCGGATCTTTCTGCTGAATGGGGCAGCATCAAAGCGCCTGACATGCCCGCTTTGCAGAAGGCAACGCCGGATGTGAAGACCACGGCTCTGATCGTCATGGATTTCATGAAGACATCTTGCACCGAGCAAGCCCGTCCGCGTTGTGTGGCGACCATTGCACCAGTCAAGAAACTCTTGGCCGATGCACGCGCAAAGGGTGTGACGGTTGTTTACGCCGTGACCGGCAATGACCCCGTCATGACCAATTTCCTGCCGGAATTGGCCGCACAAGCGGGTGAGCCCATTGTTGCCGCGCGGGCAGACAAGTTTTTGGGAACCGATCTCGACAAGATCCTCAAGGACAAGGGCATCAAGACGGTGATCCCGGTCGGCACTGCCTCGAACGGCGCGGTGCTTTACACAGCCACTGGCGCGGCTTTCCGCAATTATGATGTGCTGCTGCCGATTGATGGCATGTCGGGCAATAGCGCTTGGTCCGAACAGATTGTAGCTTGGCAGCTTGTCAATGGTCCGGGTCTTGCTGATCGCGTCAAGCTCACCAAGACAGATATGATTTCTTTCTAAGAAGCTTTCTCGAAATATGAAGCGCCGCCCTGCTTTAGCACGGCGGCGCTTTTTGTTGTTAGAACGAGATCATATTCACGCGCGTCAGCGTCACGCCATTCATGATGCGCGCGGCATTGACCATATGCCATGCCGTGTAGGCTTCACTGAAAGCTTCATTCGAGGACATGCCATCAACAGGCACAACCACTTTGAAACCACGCAAGACCGCTTCACCACCCGTATGTAAAACCGATGTATGCGCGGCTGTTCCCGTGACGATCAATGTCTCGATCTTGCGGTCTTTCAGCATTTTTTCGAAATCGCTGGCGATGAATTTATCCGGCCCGAGCGGGGGCAAGACCGGATCGCCGTCACGCGCAGCGAGGGGCGCCAGAATATCTTTGCGGTCCGAACCCGCGGTTGCCACGCTATAAATGACCATCATATTTTTGGCGCGCGCTTCGCCAAGCAATTTGGCAAGACCCGGCACTTGCGCTGCGCAACGCGGGCGGCGTTCCGGCGTGCAGGTTTGATTGGTGAAATCGAGCAGCAAAAGCGCAGTGGTTGCGGGATCAACTTTTGCCGGCTTCAACTCTGGTGCGGGTGGGAAAGCGAGATCTTTCCAATCGGAAATGGCATCTGCTTGCGCAGTTCCCAACAAGCCTGCACCAGCAACAAGTGCGCAAGCCAAAAGCTTTTTCACATCCATGGCATCCTCCCTCTCGGCTCTTGATCGGCCTTGGCTTCATGCTAGCCGTGCTTCTGCCCGAGCGAAAGCCCGCTTTGCTTGCTCTGGAGGAGCGCTTTCCTCTAAGATCGCCCCCATCAAAAGGGCCGCATTGCCAAGAGCCCCGGGAGGACAAAATGACGGACGCCAAGAAACAAGACATCAAACTCGCCACCGCCACCTTCCCCGACAAGGATCAGCTGCAAAAAGCCAGCAATGCCGAAATGGGCTGGGCTTCGGACGCTATGGCCGAAATGCTGCGCCGTCTTGATTTGCGCTATATCGCCCTGACGCCGGGCGCCAGCTACCGCGGCCTGCATGATTCCATGGTCAATTATCTGGGCAATCGCGACCCGCAAATGCTGGTCTGCCTGCATGAAGAACATGCGGTCGCCATTGCTCAGGGCTATGCCAAAGTCACTGAAAAGCCGATGGGCGTTGCGCTTCATTCCAATGTCGGCCTGATGCATGCGACCATGGCAATCTTCAATGCCTGGTGCGGTCGTGCGCCCGTCTTCATGCTGGGCGCGACAGGTCCAGGCGATGCGGAAGAGCGCCGTCCTTGGATCGACTGGATCCACACGGCCAAAGATCAGGGCGCATTGATCCGCCATTACACGAAATGGGATGATGAGCCCCGCTCCGTTGGCGCCACGCTCGAAGCCATGATGCGCGCGCATCAGATTGCCGCCACAGAACCACGCGGCCCGACCTATGTTTGCCTTGATGTCGCTTTGCAGGAATCAAAGCTCGAGGGCCCGGTCCATTTCCCTGATCCTGCGCGGCATAAGCCGGGCCGTCCGCCCGCACCTTCCACAGAAGCCGTTGAGGAAGCGGCGCGTCTCTTGGTCAATGCCAAGAAGCCGATGATTTTGATGGGCCGCGTTTCACGTTCGCAAGAAGATTGGGATGCGCGCGTTGCTTTGGCAGAAGCTTTGGGCGCGGTTGTGCTGACCGACATGAAAACGGGTGCATCTTTCCCGACTGCGCATCCTCTGCATGCTTTCGAGCCGCGCTTCCGTCCCTCGCCTGCAACAACACAAGCGACCAAAGAAGCCGATGTCATTCTCTCGCTTGATTGGATGGACCTCAAAGGCCATTTCTCGCAAACGCTCGGCAAGAATGTTCCGGTTGATGCGAAAGTCATTCATTGCTCGCTCGATGAATATCTCCACAACGGCTGGAACATGGATTATTTCGGCCTGCCGGCTTGCGACTTGAAAATTCTGGCATCTCCCAACGAGCTCATTCGTCCGTTGATCGAGGCTGTGCAGCGTCTGCGCGGCACCAAGGAAAAGGCGCCCGCCAAATGGCCGGTGCGCAATGCTGCGCCACTGCCAAAGCCGCGCAGCGAAGGCATGATGGGCCTGAAAGACCTCGCTCTTGTCATGCGTGAGTTTACCGAGGCACGCGAAGTGACGATGGCTGGCTTCTCGCTCGGCTGGCCGTCAGAAACCGTCAATTTCAAAGGACCTTTGGATTATGTCGGCTTTGATGGTGGTGGCGGCGTGGGCTCGGGTCCTGCCAATGCCATTGGCTCTGCACTTGCGCTGAAGGGATCGGGTCGTCTGTGCGTTGCCGTTGTTGGCGATGGCGATTTCTGCATGGGCGGCAGCGCACTTTGGACAGCGGCTCATATGGGCATTCCGCTGCTCATCGTGATCGCAAATAACCGTGTTTATTACAATGACGTGGCGCATCAGGAATTGATGGCCAAGAAGCGCGGTCGCCCCGTGGAGAATAAATTCGTCGGTCAGGAAATGAGTGATCCGCCGGTTGATCTCGTAGGTCTGGCGCGCGCGCAAGGTGTGGCGGGGGAAGGCCCGTTTGAAACAGCAGCCGAGCTGGCAGCAGCATTGATCCGCGGCGAAAAAGCCGTGCGTGAAGGCAAACCCTATGTCATCGAAGCGCTGATTGATGTCGGCGCGCCGGGCGAGGGCAATCGCGGCCATACAGCAGGTCGGCGCGAGTGAAGTGACAGGGTCATGCAAAGCGCTTAGTTTTTGCCGATGATCCGCGTCACCAGCCGCATATCGCTTGATGAGAGCGAGATTGAAGAAAGCTTCGTCCGGGCCTCGGGTCCGGGCGGGCAGAATGTCAATAAAGTCTCGAGCGCCGTGCAATTGCGGTTTGATGCCGCCGCCTCCCCCAATCTTTCCGACGCGGTGCGCGAGCGCCTGATTCGCTTGGCCGGGCGGCGTGTCACCCGTGAAGGGGTGATTGTCATCATCGCCCAGCGCTTCCGCACGCAGGAGCGCAACCGACAGGACGCTCTGGAGCGGCTGATCGCACTGATTGAAGAGGCGGCAAAGCCCGTCATCATCCGTCGCCCGACAAAACCCACATTCGCCTCGAAGGTGAGGCGGCGCGAGGGAAAGGAAGCGCGCGGGCAGGTGAAAGCGATGCGCCGCAAACCCAAGTCGGAAGGCTGACGCGCTTTTGACCGACCTGTGGTATGGGTCCACAGCATCAGGCCCCAAGTTTCGGTAAGATCATCCTAACCAGCACAGGTCTATTTTCCTTTGATCCTCATTTCTGACCGACCCCATGGCTGATCCACAAAACTCCCGCTCTTTCGATAATCCAGCCCGTCAGGCAGCTGCATTGCTCATTCGCTTGGGTGTGGCGGTTCTGGCCATTGGCGTGCCGGCAGGCTCGCTCATGTCGCGCCGTGTGATCTTCACGCTCATGCCGGTGGGCGCGGCGCTGATACTACTGGGTGTCTTGCTGGACCCGAAGCGCGCGCATATGGAGCGGCTGACGACGGCTATTTCTTCGCCGCTCTGTCTGATGACATTTTTTCTTTTGGGATGGGCTCTGCTGAGTCTGCTCTGGACGCCGTTCACCGCCATTGCCGGCGAGCGTTATTTCAAGACAGCCGGCACTTTGCTCTTTGCCATGGCAACAGCCGCAGCCTTGCCGACCCGTAGCAAGACATCCAATCTCTATTTTCTACCGCTTGGTCTGAGCATTGGTGCGCTGGCAACGCTCATCCTTTCCATCATGGCACCATCAACGGTCGCGCAGGATATTGAAACCTCTACGCTGAACCGCGTCTCGCTGACCATGTGCATGATGCTTTGGCCCGCACTCGCAGCCTTGGCTGTGCGTGATCGCTGGATGTCGGCAGGCCTTTTGGCCGTTGCCGTTTCTGCTGCGATCATTGCAGTGTGGATGCCAACCGCACTGGGTGCTTTGGCGGCTGGCGCAATTGTTTTTTCTTTGTCCAATTCATCTCAGATGAAAATCGGACGCGGCATTGGCATTGCGTTTGCGATTCTCATTTTGCTCGCGCCCGCCATTCCTATGGCGATTGCACCACTCTTGCGCTCCAGCACAAATGTTTTTGCTCTTTCAATGCAATCAGCAGAGGCACTGTTTATGTCAGAAGGCCTGCGCCTGTTGACAGGCCATGGCTATGATACGGTGGCACGCGGCTTCCAAATGGGCTTTTTGCCAGCCGCTATGCCGCGCAGCGTTATCTTTGAAGTTTGGTATGAGCTTGGCATTATCGGTGCCGCTGCGCTGGCCGCAGTCGTTTTTCTGGCTTTTCACGCGACGACCAAATTGCCTAAGCCTCTGACCGGCTTCCTGCAAGGCGCGCTGGTGTGTGGTGGCGTGATTGCGATGACGGGACTTGTGACAGCGCAGATCTGGTGGATCACTATTCTGTCGGTTGTTGGTATTCTCTTCGCGCTGGTTGCGAAGGGGCAATATCGCACCGAGCGCCCAAGCGCGAAAAGCATCAGTGCGAACGCGCTGAGGCCCCAAATTTAACGGGTGTGGCGCTTTCACCAAATTGCGTTGCGAAGAATGTGTGATAGGTGCCTTTCGCAGCCATCAATTCAGCATGCGTACCATTTTCAACCGCACGACCATTTTCAATCACGCAGATCCGGTCCGAATTGACGATGGTTTGCAGGCGATGGGCGACGACAATGGTCGTGCGCCCATGACGCAGGGAATCAAGCGCTTTTTGCACTTCGCGCTCAGATTCGGAATCGAGTGCAGCTGTCGGCTCATCAAGCAAAATAATCGGCGCGTTTTTCAGAAAAGCGCGCGCAATGGCAATGCGCTGGCGTTGACCGCCCGAGAGCTGCGCGCCTTGCTCGCCGACATTCGTGTCATAGCCGGGTGCAAAACCCATGATGAAATCATGCGCATTGGCCATGCGTGCCGCATTGATAATTTCGTCGTCGCTCGCGCCCACTTTGCCCATGGCAATATTGTCGCGGATGGTGCCGCGGAAGAGAAAAATATCTTGCGAGACGAAAGCGATTTTGTCGCGCAGCGAAGCCAGATCAACATCCATAATATTCTGGCCATCAATGGTGACGCGCCCATCTTCCGGTCGGAAGAAGCGCTGGATCAGCGCAATGATGGTTGATTTGCCACCACCCGAGGGGCCAACCAGTGCGGTTGTCGCATTGGGTTCGGCAATAAGATTGATGCCATCCAGAACGCTTTCGCCATCGCGGTAGCTGAAGCGGACATTATCGAAAGCAATGCGTCCCGCGGTGACATGAAGTTCCGGCAGGCCTTCCTGCGGGACTTCTCGCGCAGGTGTATCAAGCACTTCGTAAATCATGCGCGCGCCTGTCAGGCCGCCTTGAATGTCGAGGTGCAGACGAGCCAGTTTTTTGCCGGGCTCATAGGCCATCAGCAAAGCACCGACGAAAGAAAAGAACGAGCCCGGATCAGCGCCTGCAATCGACACGCGCCACGAGCCATAAAAAATCACGGCACCAATTGCAATACCAGCCACCGCATCTGAGATCGGGCTGGAGATGGCTTGTCCCATGGCCATGCGATTGACGGAACGCTCCACCTCGCGCACGGCATCATTCATGCGCTTGCGCATGGTATTTTCGAGATTGAAACTTTTGACGATGCGAATGCCCTGCACCGTTTCCTGAATCGTTTCGAGAATGACGGCCGAGCCCGCAAAAGAGCGGCGCGCCGATTGGCGCACGCGGCGAATGAGCCGGTTGAGCGCATAGCCACCCAGCGGCATGATCGACAAAGCAATCAAAGCCATGATTGGGTCTTGCACAATCATCACGATAATCAGGCCAACAAGCGTCAGCACATCGCGGCCTGCACCTGTGATGACGACTTGCAGCGCATCGCGAACACCGCCTGCCGCGCTGCCAAGATGCGTCATCAATTCCGTCGAATGGCGCGAATGAAAGAAGCGCATATCTTGCTGGAGCAGATGCTCATAGAGCCTGCGCTGTACGCCAGCCACAATGCGATTGCCCGTGCGGGCCAGTACGACCTGATAGCCCCACGTCGCCAGACCGCGCACGAAGAACAATAGCGTCACGCCGCCGGCCAGATATTGAAGCGTCTTGAAACCTTCGCCATCCACCATGTTGTTGAGCACGGGCTTCAGCATCCAGGCCGAAAGCGCAGTCGCGCCCGCGCCAATGCTCATCAAAAGCGCGGCAAGCAGGTAGGAGCGGACATGCTGGCGACCATGCTCCCGCAACAGCCTTTTGAGCAGTGCGAGGGTGCTATATTGGTCGTTATCGGCAGGACTTTCTGACATGCCCTTCGTGCTAAAGGCCCCCGCTGGTCAGGGCAAGGAGTTTCCCCTCACGCGGTTAACCCGGCGGCGGGGCCTATTTTCCTGTCCCTTCAAGGATAAGCTTAGCCCGTTCAATGACTTCTGAGGGGGATGCCACAATCTTATCGGCCACAGCCTGCGACGCTTCGCCTGATAGCGGCGAAATATCGAGGCCCATTTTATTGGCTTCGCCAAGAAACTGGGCGTCCTTCATCGTGTCCATAAAGGCTTTGCGCAAGGCAATCACGCGCTCGGGCGGGACGTCCGGCGTGGTGACAGCAGAGCGGGAGATTGCGGTGTCGGCAGAGATGAAGCGCAGCACTTCGCGATCCACCTCATTGGTTGCCAATTCGAAAAGGAGCGGCACATCGGGCAGGTCTTTGGCGCGCTGCAGGCCGATCTGCACAAGAATATGAACCTTGCCCTCAGCAATCCATTTCGGATTGAGGCTCTTCCAGGAGGCCCAGCTGTTTGAGCCGCGCCCGCCGACTTCGCCCTTTTCCATGGCGAGATTGACATCATTGCCGCCCGGATAGCCCGCGACGATTTTGAATTTCGTGCCCGCCATCGCATTGAGCGCCGCAGGATAATAGGCCGCAGGTGTCGCTGTTCCGGCTGCGCCGACAATCAGCTCTTGCGTTTTCACCTGTTCGATTTTGGTGATGCCTGTCGTGTACCACGAATTGATCACATTGGGCGTGTCGGTGGTGTTGCCGATAAAGATCAGTTTGCGTGTGTCGAATTTCACGCCCTGCCCGCCGATCGCTTGATGGGCTGGCATATTCTGCATCAGCATATGCAGCACGGTGCCATCGCGCGGTGCAGCCGCGGCCATGTGATTGGCGGCAGCGATACCAACACCACCCGGCATGTTTTGCGGGACAATGGTCGGCTCCCCGGGAATAAGACGATTCATATGTCGCGCGAGCAGGCGCCCACGTGTGTCATAATCACCGCCTGGCGATGTGGCGATGATCATCTGCATTGTCTTGCTGCGGTAAAAATCGGCAATGGCATCTGCTTTTGCGGCCTGTGTCGCCGACAGCGCTGATGTCAGAAGAGTGGCGCAGAGCAAAGACTTTTTGAATTTGGTCATGGATAATCCTCCCAGATCTTTGTTCTTGTTCAGTCGCCTTTTACGCCCGCTTCGCGGATCAGTTTGGTCCAGCGTTCAATATCGCTGCGCACTTTGGCTTCTTGCTCGGCTGGGCTGTTTTTCGGAACCTGTCCGCCGCTTTTGGCAAAGAGCTCCTGCACGTCAGGCATGGCCATCACTTGCGCCATGGCAGCGCGCAATTTTGCGAGCACAGGTTCTGGTGTGCCTGCGGGGGCAAACAATCCAAACCAGCTTTCCATATCAAGCGGTGCAACGCCCGTCTCAAACACACTCGGTACATTGGCATGGAAAGGCTGGCGCTCTTTCGAGGAGACCGCAAGCGCTTTCACTGTGCCGGCATCGACTTGTGATTTGGCAGCAGAAGAAATGTCGAAGAACAGATCAACGCGACCGCCCAGAATATCCTGATAGGCATCTTGCGATCCGCGATAGGGCACGTGCGTGAGTTTGGCATCTGCCAGTTTCAGCATGACGGCGCTGGCAATATGCTGGCCCGAACCCAAGCCTGCCGAAGCATAGGTGAGTTTTTCCGGATTGGCCTTGGCGTAAGCAATCACCTCTTTCAAATCTTTCATCGGCAGGTCTTTGCGCGCGACCAATGTGTAAGACCAGGTCACTGCCATGCCGACGAGTTTGAAATCCTTGATCGGATCATAGGGCAGATTGTCATAGAGGCCGGGATTGAGCGCCATATTGGAAAGCGCACCAATCATCAGCGTATAGCCATCGGCCGGGGCTTTGGCGGCCGATTGCGTGCCCACGCGTGTGCCGGCTCCCGTGCGATTTTCAACAATGACCGATTGGCCCAAAATCGGGCGCATGCGGTCAGCCAGCACGCGCGCCACCGTGTCAAAGCCGCCGCCCGGCGGTTGCGGGGCGACCAAAGTAATGGTGCGGTTTGGCCAATCCGTACCGCTTTGCGCCATCACGGGCGCATTGGTCAGGGCCACAGCACAGAAAAGAGATGCGGCCACAGGCGCGCGGAACCATGTCGACATTTTAACCTCCCGGCGGGGTGCTCATAGTCGGCACCCTTCGCTTTCGAGGGAGATCATGACGGGAGTGGCGCTAGCCTTCAAGCTCTTCGCGCATCACTTCCAGCTCAAGCCATTCTTCTTCCCAAGCCGCAATCTTCTTTTCGGCCTCAGCCAGCAGGGCGGAGGTCTTATCGAAGCCCGTTCGATCGCGTTCATACAGGCCGGGCTCGGCCAATTTGGCGGTCAGGAGATCGCGCTTCTTTTGCATCTCGGCAATACGGCCGGGCAAAGTTTCCAGCGCATGTTTATGCTTGAAGGAGAGCTTCTCTTTCTTCGGCGCATTCCCGGTGCGTTCCGGCTTGGCGGGGCTCTTGGCCTTTTGTGGCAGGCTACCCACCGCGCTGATGCCCTGTCCACGCTGATTGACCATGTCGGAATAGCCACCGGCATATTCAATCCACTTGCCATCGCCTTCTGCGACAATCACTGATGTTGCGACACGATCGAGAAAATCACGATCATGGCTGACGACAATCACCGTGCCTTTGTAATCGGTGATCATTTCCTGCAAGAGATCGAGCGTCTCCAGATCAAGATCATTGGTCGGCTCATCCAGCACCAGAAAATTCGATGGCAGTGACATGGCGCGTGCGAGCATCAGGCGACCGCGTTCACCACCCGACAGGCGCGAGATTGGTGTGCGTGCTTGTTCGGGTGTGAAGAGAAAGTCTTTCATATAGCCGATAACATGCTTCTTCTCGCCATTGATCTCGACATAATCGCCACCGCTATTGGTGAGCGCATCTTTCAAAGACCATTCCGGCTTCAATGTTTTTCGGCTTTGATCCAGCGTCGCCATTTCAAGGTTTGAACCGAGCCGCACTGTGCCGCTATCGGGTGCCAGCACACCGGTCATCAGATTGAGCAAAGTTGTTTTGCCTGCACCATTCTGTCCGACAATGCCCAGACGATCACCGCGCAAAAGGCGCAGCGAAAAATCTTTGACGATGGCGCGATCACCATAGCTTTTGGAAATACCTTCTGCTTCCAGCACGAGCTTGCCGGAAGTGCGGCCTTCGCTGACGGAGATTTTTACGTCACCGACAGAATTGCGCGCTTCACGCCGCTCGCTACGCAAATCAGACAAGCGCGCCATGCGGCCCATATTGCGCTTGCGCCGCGCGCTCACACCGTGGCGCACCCAATGTTCCTCATTGACGATGAGCCGGTCGAGTTTGTGGCGCTGGATTTCTTCTTCCTCCAGCAGCTTGTCGCGCCATGCCTCAAATTCGCCAAACCCGCGGTCGAGTTTCTTGGTGCGCCCGCGGTCGAGCCAGACGGTGGTCCGCGAGAGATTTTGCAGAAAGCGTCGGTCATGGCTGATGAGAACAAGGGCAGAGCGCAGCGAGGCGAGCTCGGTTTCCAGCCATTCGATGGCGGGCAGATCGAGATGGTTGGTCGGCTCGTCGAGGAAAATCAGGTCGGGCTCGGGCGCCAGCACACGGGCGAGCGCGGCGCGGCGTGCTTCGCCGCCCGACAAATGAGCGGGGTCTTCTTGGCCGGTCATGCCAAGCTCATGCAGCAAATATTGGCAGCGATAGGATTCGTCACTGGGGCCAAGGCCGGCCTCCACATAGTCCAGAACCGTGGCAAAGCCCGACAGATCCGGCTCCTGCGGCAGGTAGCGCACAGTGGCATCGGGCTGGAAAAAGCGTGTGCCGCCATCCTTTTCGATCAGTCCGGCGGCGATTTTGAGCAAGGTCGACTTGCCCGAGCCATTGCGCCCGACCAGGCAGGTGCGCTCGCCGGGGCCCACCGACAGCTCCGCCCCCTCCAGAAGCGGCTTGCCGCCAATGGTCAGCGTGATGTCCTGAAGCAGGAGAATCGGAGGAGGGGCCATGAAAATCAGGTTCCGGGGAGGGTCGCAGGGCGCGCGGCTTCTCCATACAGGAGCCGGCCGCCCGAAGCCACCATTGGCGCGTTAACGCGGGGCTCATGAGATTGCGCAAGATTGCCTCAACAGGCGCGATTCGCCGGAAGGACAGTTTGGAATGGCTAAGGATCAGGTGATGGCGGCGCTGGCCGCGCTTGAGGCCCATCGTGTCGAGATTGGCCATCAGGCGATTTCCGGCCTCTTTGCCGCTGACCCCAATCGCTTTGCGCGTCTGAGCCTGCGGCTGCACGATCTGCTCTTCGATTATTCAAAACACCGGCTCAATGATGCGACGCTTGCTCATCTGATCACGCTGGCGCGCGCCGCGCATCTGGAAGAAAAGCGCGCTGCATTGTTTGCGGGCGAAAAGGTCAACAACACCGAACATCGCCCCGCTCTGCATATGGCTCTGCGCAATTTCTCCGGCAAAGCGGTGATGGTCGATGGGCGTGATGTCATGCCCGACATTTTCGCCATGCGCGAAAAACTTTACGCGTTTGCGCGCGGCGTGCGCGATGGCTCTGTGCGCGGGTCAACCGGCAAGCCGTTTACGGATATTGTCAATATCGGCATTGGCGGTTCGGATCTTGGCCCCGCCATGGCTGCACGCGCTTTGTCACCTTTTGGCAAAAAAGGTCTGGCGACGCATTTTGTTTCCAATGTCGATGGCGCTGATCTTGCCGACACGCTGGCTAAGCTTGATCTCTCGACAACACTCTTCATCATCTCGTCAAAGACCTTCACCACACAAGAAACCATGGCCAATGCGCAAAGTGCGCGTGCGCGTGTGGCTGCAAGCTTGGGTGAGAAAGCGGTTGGCGATCATTTTGCGGCCGTCTCCACCAAACTCGATCTCGTCGAAAAATTTGGCATTCAGTCGGATCGTGTTTTCGGTTTCTGGGATTGGGTTGGCGGGCGTTATTCGCTCTGGTCGTCGATTGGTCTCGCATTGGCCATTGCCATTGGTCCCGAACATTTCGATGATTTCTTGCGCGGCGGACATGAAGTTGATGATCATTTCGTCAACGCACCTTTGCAGGAAAACATCCCCGTATTGATGGGTCTGATCGGCATTTGGTATCGCAATGTCTGGGGTTTTGGTGCGCAGGCTGTCATCCCCTATGACCAGCGCCTTGCCCGTTTTCCGGCCTATCTGCAACAGCTCGATATGGAATCAAATGGCAAGTCCGTGACGCGCCATGGCGTACCTGTCACAATGACAACTGCGCCCGTCATTTGGGGCGAACCCGGCACCAATGGCCAGCACGCTTTCTTCCAGATGTTGCATCAGGGGACGGATATTATTCCGGTTGATTTTCTCGTCGCTGCCGAGCCGATTGAGGCTGATGCGCAGCATCACCGCCTGCTTTTTGCCAATTGCCTAGCGCAATCGGAAGCTCTGATGCAGGGCCGTTCGCAGCAAGAAGTCGAAACCTTGTTGCGTAAACAGGGCCTGTCAGCAGCTGATATCGCGGTGCTCGCGCCACATAAGGTTTTTGCCGGCAATCGACCATCGAGCCTGTTTCTCTATCACCGGCTTGATCCGCGAATGCTTGGTCGCCTTGTGGCGCTTTATGAGCACAAGGTCTTCGTGCAATCGGCGGTGTGGGACATTAACGCCTTCGATCAATGGGGCGTGGAGCTCGGCAAGGAATTGTGCAATCGCCTTGCGCCCATTGTGATCGATGACAAAGCGGAGACGTCTGCGCTTGATGCAAGCACAGCCGGTCTCATCGCCTATCGGCGCTCACTGATTGCAGATTAAACTTATTCGTCTTCGCCGAAACGATCGGCGACGAGCGCATCGAGCGCATCGATGCAATCTTGCGCTTGTGGCCCGCGCGCGCAGACGGTGATCTTCGTGCCGATGCCGGCGCCCAAAGTCAGAATGCCCATAATGGAAAGGCCGCCAACTGTTTCACCGCAGCGTGTCACAGTCACTTCAGCGTCGAATTGTTCAACGCATTGAACGAATTTCGCCGTGGCCCGCGCATGCAGGCCTTTGCGATTGATGATGGGCATTTCGCGGCCAATGCCGTCGATGCAAGCGGGTGCAGGAGGGCATGGTTGCCCGTCTTCAGTCGTATCCATCATTTCCCGTTCAGAATCCGGCTCGCGACAGAAATATATTTGCGACCCGCATCCTGCGCTTGAATGACGGCCTGCTCAAGGCTTGCCTCTTCACGCACCGAGGCGAGTTTGATCAGCATGGGCAAGTTAATGCCGGCAACCACATCAACCTTCGGACCTTCCATAACGGAAATGGCGAGATTGGAGGGTGTGCCGCCGAACATATCGGTCAACACGACGACGCCGCCGCCCGTATCGACATGAGTCACCGCCGCCATAATATCTTTGCGGCGTTGCTCCATATCGTCTTCCGGGCCGATGGTTATTGTCTCGATCTGCTTTTGCGGACCGACGACATGTTCCAAAGCCGCGCGAAACTCAGTCGCGAGATGGCCGTGGGTCACTAGGACCATGCCGATCATCAGGTTCACACTTCCTGCAACGTTTTGGCCTAGACTTAAGGTCAAGCCTTGGCCGAGGGACGCCATTTTGTGCGTTGCGAGGAAATTGGCAAGCGAAATGCGCAGGCTGGCTTGCGCACACCCTTAAATTTTCGAGAGGAGCCCGTGGGCTGCCACCGCTTTAGGCAGGCTGGCGGCGATCACGAAATGGTCAAGTTCGACGCCCTCAACCATGGTTTTGCTGGCCGCGCCGACCGGCTTTTCGGGCCCGCTGACCAGATCGACCACATGGGTGAGCCGCGCCCTGCCCTCATAGGGCAGGGTCAAAATGCCCTTGCCGCGCTGCTCAATCTGACCGGCAATCGCCGGGTGTGGGGCGCCAAACAGCAGGCCCTGTTCAACGAACAAGCCCACCCGATCATCTGCGACAAGACGCGCGAAGCGGCCCTCAGCTTCGGCTAAGGCTAAAAGCTCAAGGGTCAGGCTTGATTTGCCGGAGCGCGAGGGCCCGCGGATCAAGAGCCCCGCTTCACCCACAATGAGCGCGCAGGCGTGGATTGTGGGAAAAGGCGGTCTCATTTGGCGGCTGGCAGCCAGACGATAAATCTTGCGCCAAGAATCTCGCCAAGCGGGCCGGTGCGATTTTGCGCGTGGATTGTGCCGCCATGGCCTTCGGCAATCTGGCGCGAGATCGACAGGCCGAGCCCGCTATTTTGTCCAAAACCTTGGTTCGGGCGGTCTGTGTAGAAGCGCTCGAAAATGCGCTCCATTGCATGCTCGGGGATGCCGGGCCCGTCATCGTCAACGATGATTTCGACACCGTCCTGCAAGAGCCCGTTGCGGCCAAGCGCACGCGCACCGCGCAAAGCCACGCGCACCGTGCCGCCGGTGTCTGAGAAGGAGCGCGCATTTTCAACGAGATTGGTGATGATTTGTCCAAGGCGTGAATCATGCCCCAACACAAAATAATCAGCGCCCTGGCGCACCGCATCGCGCGGCGCAATATCGAGGCTGACGGTTACGCCATCATTGCGCTTGGCCTGGTTGGAAAAATCCTGAATGGCGGTGAGGAGTTTGACGAGATCAACCGGCTCATAATCCGCGCGTGCCAATTCCGCATCCAGACGCGATGCATCAGAAATATCGCTGATCAGGCGATCAAGACGGCGCACATCATGCTGGATCACTTCGAGCAGGCGTGCTTTTGATTCCTCTGTCTTGGCGCGCGGCAATGTCTCGACGGCGCTGCGCAAAGAGGTGAGCGGATTTTTGAGTTCATGCGCGACATCGGCAGCAAAACTTTCAATCGCTTCAATGCGGTTGTAGAGCGCTTTGGTCATGTCACGCAGCGCGCCGGACAAATGGCCGATTTCATCTGCGCGATCGGTGAAATCAGGGATTTCTTGGCGCGATTTGATGCCGCGCCGCACACGATCAGCGGCTTCCGCCAAGCGCCTCATGGGACCTGCAATCGTGCCTGCCAGAAAGATCGACAGTAGCAACATCACGCCGGCTGACACAAGGAAGACGCGGAAAATCGCCCAGCGCTCAGATGCGATGATTTTGTCGATGTCGCCACCTTGCGTGGAGAGCAAAAGCGCCCCGCGCACAGCACGGAAACGTTGCACGGGCACGGCGACGGAGACGATGGTTTCGCCCCGCGCATTGACACGCACAATGGAAGTGGCCGCACCATTCAGTGCATGATCGACTTCCGGATAAGCGCGCCCATTGGCTGCACCAATATCTTCATAGAGCGGCAATTCGCTGGAGGAAAACCAGCGCTTGGCTTGCGTCCACCAGCGCTCCATATTTGTTGCGGGGCGTTCTTCTTGTCCGGCAGCGGGAAGATCAAAACGCAAAATATTGGAGCGCGCAGCCAGCGAGCGGGAATCAATCAGCAGATAGCCTTGCGCATCATAAATGCGTGCGCGCGTGCGCGTAGGCGAGACAAGGCGGCGCAGCACAGGCCCGATGCGTTCTGGATTGATTGAAAATTCCAGCAAGATCTCTTCATCGCGATAGCCATAAGATTGGCCCGGAGCAAGCTGCAACAGTTTTTCTGGATCAATCGCGAGTGAATCCGTTTCGACTGTGGCAGAAGCGGCAACGGCAGCCGCAATAATCTCGCCTTGCGTTTGCAGACTTTGCACACGCGCTTCAATCAATCCGGCGCGGAATTGGTTGAGATAGAGAAAGCCAAGGAGCAAAGCGACAAGGCCGCCGATGTTCAAAACAACAATCCGGCGTGTCAGCGATGACGACAGCCGCGCGCCAGCGGAAGCAAGAAAGCGGCGCAAACGGACGCGACGATGCTTCTGCGCGCTATCGTTGCGCAGAGGCAGAGGTTTCGCTTCGTTCTTTTGCGCCTCGACGCTCATCACTTCTCGTTTCGCGCAGATGGCGGCTCACGCCGCCATCCGGATTTGGCTCGGCTTTCTTGGGCTCTGGCTTTAGGCTTCTTTGAAGCGATAGCCCACGCCGTAGAGTGTTTCGATCATTTCAAATTCATCTTCGACGACTTTGAATTTTTTGCGCAGGCGCTTGATGTGGCTATCGATGGTACGATCATCGACATAGACCTGATCATCATAAGCGGCATCCATCAGTGCATTGCGGCTTTTGACAACGCCTGGGCGTGTGGCCAACGCCTGCAAGATGAGAAATTCCGTCACCGTCAAAGTGACAGGCTCGCCCTTCCAGGTGCAGGTGTGGCGCTCGGGATCCATTTTCAGAAGCCCGCGATCCAGAATCTTGGCTTCTGATTCTTTATTCGCGGCGGCTTCTTTCGGATTGGAACGACGCAGGATGGCTTTCACACGCTCAACCAGCAAACGCTGCGAAAAAGGTTTGCGGATGAAATCATCTGCGCCCATTTTCAAGCCGAAGAGCTCATCGATCTCTTCATCTTTGGAGGTGAGGAAGATCACTGGCAGATCGGATTTTTGCCGCAGGCGACGCAGCAACTCCATGCCATCCATGCGCGGCATTTTAATGTCGAAGATCGCGAGGTCCGGCGGATTGGTTTTCAATCCGTCGAGCGCACTCGCGCCATCTGTGTAAGTCTGCACGCGGTAACCTTCGCCCTCGAGGGCGATGGAGACGGAAGTGAGAATGTTGCGGTCGTCATCGACGAGGGCAATGGTGGGCATGGTCGTTCAACCTGACTGGGCCCCGGAGCGGGCCTTGGTTGCGGATGATCACGTGGTCGCCATCCGCTCGGGTGAGAATCGGTGCATTTACAGGCCGAAATGTGACGGCACTGGGGTAAAACTTGGCCGTGGCCGAAAGGTTCAACAGGCACCCCTTGGGGTCCGGCACTCCCCGCCTTTATATAGGGGCGGGCCTATAAAATCACCCCCGTAAGGCTTTGGAGGCTGCGGCATGGCTGAGAACACGTCAGAAACCACAACCGGAGAGCCGCGCAAATTCGAGCTGCCGCCAGGCTATGATGGTTTGGCCGAGGCGCGCCGCCTGCTGCGCTCGATCAGGGCGGGGTCTCTGGCCACTCTGGACGCGACAGGGGCGCCCTTCGCCTCCCTGATCAATGTGGCGACCGCCTTTGATGGCGCCCCCCTGCTCCTCATGTCGGGCCTCTCCGCTCATACCCAATATTTGCTCAAAGACCCCCGCGCCTCGATCCTGCTCGCCGAAACGGGCAAGGGCGACCCGCTGGCCCACCCTCGTCTGACGGTCTCAGGACAGGCTCGTCAGCTGGAGGGGGAGGAGCGCTTGGCCGCCCGCACCCGTTTTCTCGCCCGCCATCCCAAATCCGCCCTTTATGCGGATTTCGGCGATTTCAGCTTCTGGCGGCTGCAGGTCGAAAAGGCCCATCTCAACGGCGGCTTTGCCAAGGCGGCAAGCTATACGGGGCCCGAGCTCCTGCTTGATGTCTCAGGAGCCGAGGCGCTGGCGCAGGCTGAGGCGGGGGCTATCGCCCATATGAATGAAGACCATGCCGAGGCGCTGGCCCTTTATGCCGAAAAGCTCTGCGGGGCCCCCAAGGGGCGCTGGCGGGCCTCGGGCCTTGATCCGGAGGGCATGGACCTCGCGCTGGGCGACCAGACGGCACGGCTGGTTTTCCCCAGCCCTCTTTCAGGTCCCGATCAGCTGCGAAATGTGCTTGTCGCCCTTGCGGCTCAAGCAAGAGCTTGACCTGACGCGCCATTGTGCGCTGCACCTAAAATAGGCTGTGTGACGCCTTTGTGATCTGTGCCCTTGCCCTAAGGCGCGCCGGGTAATAAAGGGTCCGCTCATCTATTCAAGTCAAACCGCGACCCCTTTGGCCCTTCGGCCCGGCGCGGTGCATCTGGAGACGGCGATGAAGCAGATCGGCACTTTTAATCCGGCGTTCGGAATCGAAAAATTCGGTTTCAAGAACCTCGGAACTGTCGCCTACAACCTCGAAGCTCCGATGCTTTATGAGGAGTCCATCCGCCGCGGTGAAGCGGTGATCGTGCCGGGCGGCGCCATCAATGCCGAGACCGGCATTCACACGGGTCGTTCGCCCAAGGACAAGCACACGGTTCGTGACGCCAACACGGAAAACGTGATCTGGTGGGAAAATAATAATTCCATCACGCCGGAGCAGTTCGAAAATCTGCTGGCCGATTTCATCAAGCATGCTGAAGGCAAAGATCTCTTCGTTCAGGATCTCTTCGGTGGTGCGGATCCGGCTTTCCGTTGCAAGCCGCGCGTCATTTGTGAATTCGCTTGGCACTCGCTCTTCATCCGCAATCTTCTGATCCGTCCGTCGAAAGAAGAAGTGCTGAACTACACGTCAGATCTGACGATCATTGATCTGCCGACCTTCAAGAATGATCCCAAGCGCCATGGTGGCAAGTCAGAGACGATCGTTGCTATCGACTTCACGCGCAAGATCATGCTGATCGGCGGCACCAGCTACGCTGGCGAAATGAAGAAGTCGGTCTTCACCTATCTCAACTACATTCTGCCCAAGCAGAACGTCATGCCGATGCATTGCTCGGCCAACGTGTCAAAGGAAGGCGAAGTCGCGATCTTCTTCGGCCTGTCGGGCACCGGCAAGACCACGCTCTCGGCTGATCCCAACCGCATCCTCATCGGCGACGACGAGCATGGCTGGTCGAAGGAAGGCGTCTTCAACTTTGAAGGCGGCTGCTACGCCAAAGCCATCAAGCTCTCGCGTGAAGCGGAACCCGAAATCTATTCGACGACCGAGCGTTTCGGCACGGTGATGGAGAATGTTGTTCTCGACCCCATCACCCGTCTCCCCGACTTCGACGATGATTCGAAGACAGAAAACACCCGCATCGCTTATCCGCTCGACTTCATCTCGAATGCGTCTGCGACGGGTCGCTCGGGTCACCCGAAGAACATCATCATGCTGACCTGCGACGCTTTCGGCGTCTTGCCTCCGATCTCGAAGCTTGATCCGGCGCAGGCCATGTATCACTTCCTGTCGGGCTATACCGCGAAGGTCGCTGGCACTGAAAAGGGCGTGACGGAGCCGGAAGCCACATTCTCGACCTGCTTCGGCCATCCCTTCTTGCCGCTGCATCCGTCAGAATATGGCAATCTGCTGCGCGAACTCATCGCCAAGCATCATGCCGATTGCTGGCTGCTCAACACCGGCTGGACCGGTGGCAAGGAAGGCACAGGCCGCCGCATGCCGATCCGCGTGACGCGCCGCCTGTTGACTGCAGCACTCGATGGTTCGCTGTCGAAGGTGGAATTCCGCACCGACCCCTATTTCGGTCTCGCGGTTCCTGTGTCCGTGCCGGGCGTCGAGCCCCACATTCTTGATCCGGTGAAGACCTGGGCTTCCAAGTCGGAATTCGCTGCAACTGCCAAGCATCTGCGCGAAATGTTCAAGAAGAACTTCGTCAATTTCGAAAGCCACGTCGACGAGAAGGTGCGCCAGGCCGCACCGGTGTCGAAGATCGCTGCTGAATAAGGCAAGCATCTTTCTCGAAATAAAAACGCCGCTCGAAAGAGCGGCGTTTTTTTTCGTCATTGCGAGCGAAGCGAAGCAAACCAGAAAGCCGCGCGTGAGACCTCTGGATTGCTTCGCCTTCGGCTCGCAATGACGGCTTGTTACTTGATGAAGAGATAGGTGATCCCCACAAAGAGCGGAACGAGAATAGCACCGGACCAGAGCATGTAGCCAAAGAAGCTCGGCATGTTCACGCCCGCACGCCGCGCAATGGCATAGACCATGAAATTGGGCGCATTGCCGATGTAAGTATTGGCGCCCATGTAAACGGCGCCGAGCGAAATGGCAGCCAAAGTCATCGCCATTTCATTCATCAGGCGCGCAGGATCGCCACCCGCCAGTTCGAAGAAGACAAGATAAGTCGGCGCATTATCTAGGAAGGACGAGAGCAATCCCGTCAGCCAGAAGAACGCCACATTGTCGGGTCGCCCTTGGGCATCTGTGATGAAAGCCACAAGCGGGACGAAGGCGCCATTCTTGCCAGCTGCCAGCATAGCCATGACGGGCACGATGGTGATGAAGATCGCTGCAAAAAGTTTTGCCACTTCTTCAATCGGTCCCCATTCAAATCCGTTGAGCTCGCGATCTGCTTTTCGGGTGAGAGCAAGCGAGGCGAATGTGACACCAATCATGACCGCTTCGCGCACGAGATTCTGCAATTCCAGCTTGGTGCCGTAAATCTCGAAAGAAATACCGGGCTTCCATGTACCGCTCATCACAACAGCGCCGACGGCAATGCCAATCAAAATGAGATTGATGAGGCCCGTGACAGAGAGTTTTGAATCCGGTGTCGGATCAGGCGCGACCACGCCTTCTTTTTTATAAAGCCAACTGTCGATGATGAAGAACAAGGCCAGCAGCACGACACAAGAAAACAAAGTCTCCGGCCATAAATGCGTCAGTGTCCAGCCAAAAGAGACGCCGCGCAGAAAGCCCAAGAACAGCGGCGGATCACCAATGGGCGTGAGAGAGCCGCCAATATTCGAGACCAGGAAAATGAAAAACACCACCACATGAACATTGTGGCGGCGATTGTCATTGGCGCGCAGCAATGGACGGATGAGCACCATGGACGCGCCCGTTGTGCCGATGAGGCTTGCGATCAAAGTGCCGAATGTCAGAAGGCCCGTGTTGAGTGCGGGCGATCCGTGCAGATTACCGCGCAGAACAAGCCCACCTGCAGCGGTGAACAAAGCCGTCAGCATCAGAATGAAGGGCACATATTCCAGCGCTGCCGTGTGAAACACGACATGCGCCATGGCATCAAAGCCATAGATGGCCGCCAAGGGTACAACGATGAGCGCGGCCCAGACGGCAGCAATCTTTCCATAGTGGTGGTGCCACACGTCTGCGAAAAGCAGCGGCCCCAGCGCAATCGACAAGAGCATGCCTGCAAAAGGCAGAGCCCAGAGCAGCGAGAGTTTCGCGCCTTCGAGAGCTTCCGCTGCGAAGGCAGGTGAGGCGAAAGAAAAGCCAAAAAGCAGAGCTGAAATAAATTTCGTCACACGCAATTCCTCCGCCGTCATTGCGAGGAGCAAAGCGACGAAGCAACCCAGAGCCCTACATGAGGCCTCTGGGTTGCTTCGCTTTCGCTCGCAATGACGGATAACTTGTCTGGAATTACGCGCGTGATCAAGAGGCCCTCAATGCGCCTCATCCCAATTGGCGGCCGCTTTCGCATCGACTTGCAGCGGCACGGAGAGTTGCAGAGCTGGGTTCGGTGCTTCTTCCATCACGTGACGCACGATTTTGATCGTCGGCTCTATTTCCGATTCAGGCACTTCAAAGACCAATTCGTCATGCACCTGCAAAAGCATGCGTGCGGCCAGACCAGCGTCTTCCAGCGCGCCATCCATGCGCACCATTGCGCGGCGGATAATATCAGCCGCCGAGCCCTGAATCGGCGCATTGATCGCGGCACGTTCGTTGAAGGCGCGCTCGGATGGATTGGATGAGGTGATGCGCGGGTAATGGCATTTGCGCCCGAAAATGGTTGTCACCAGTCCCGTCTCGCGCGCCTGTTTCTTCACAGCTTCCATATAGTCGCGGATGCCCGGAAAGCGCTCGAAATATTTTTTGATGTAAGCGCCAGCTTCTTCGCGTGAAATGCCGAGCTGGTTGGCCAGACCAAAAGCCGAAATGCCGTAGATGATCCCGAAATTGATCGCTTTCGCACGACGACGCACGTCTGAGGGCATGCCCTCAATCGGCACACCGAACATTTCAGAGGCCGTCATAGCGTGAATATCGAGGCCTTCGGCAAAAGCCCGGCGCAATTGGGGGATGTCAGCCACATGGGCCAAAATGCGCAATTCGATCTGCGAATAGTCGGCTGAAAGAATCTTGCGTCCGGGCTCAGCAATGAAAGCGGTGCGGATGCGCCGGCCTTCTTCATTGCGCACAGGGATGTTCTGCAAATTCGGTTCAGACGATGACAGGCGACCTGTGGTCGTCTGCGCCATAGAAAAACTTGTATGTACACGCTTGGTGCGCGGGTTCACAAAGCTTGGCAGTGCATCCGTATAGGTTGATTTCAGTTTGGCGAGCTGGCGCCATTCCAGAATGCGCGAGGGCAATTCATGACCCTGTTCAGCGAGTTCATCCAGCACGCTGGCAGATGTGGACCAAGCACCTGTGGCGGTTTTCTTGGCTCCCGGCAGGCCCATTTTGCCAAACAGGATATCGCCGAGCTGTTTGGGTGAGCCGAGATTGAAACTTTCGCCAGCCAGTTCGTGAATCTCTGCCTCGAGTCGCGCCATGCTTTGTGCAAATTCACCTGACAGACGTGACAGAATCGCCCGATCAATGGAGACGCCACGCGTTTCGACACGCGCAAGCACGGGTGAGAGCGCGCGGTCGAGCGTCTCATAAACAGTTGTCATCTTTTCAGCGACAAGACGCGGCTTGAAAACGCGCCATAGGCGCAGCGTCACATCGGCATCTTCAGCCGCATATTCGGTCGCCTTGTCGAGCGGCACGCGCGCGAAGCCGATGAAGTTTTTGCCTGTGCCAGCCACATCGCCGAAGGGAATGGTTTCATGGCCCAGATGCTTGGCAGCCAACTCATCCATGCCGTGCCCGTTGAGGCCATTGTCCAGCACATAAGACATGAGCATCGTGTCATCGTAAGCCACGACTTCAACGCCGTGCGCTTTAAACACTTGCCAGTCGAATTTCATATTATGCGCGATTTTCAACACGCTTTGATCTTCGAGCAGGGGGCGCATTTTTTCGAGCACAGCTTGCAGCGGCAATTGTCCCGCCAAAAGATCGTTACCGCCGAAGAGATCGCCTGATCCTTCGCCGCGATGTTGCAGCGGAATGTAGCAAGCCCGCGCCGGTGCGGTGGCCAATGAAATGCCGACGAGATCGCATTGCATGGAATCAAGCGAGGTTGTCTCAGTGTCGACCGCAAAGACGCCTGTTTCATAGGCTTCCGCAATCCAGCCCTCGAGCCGCGCCATATCTTGCACGCATTCATAACGTTCGCGATGCACAGGTGTCTTTGCGCCTTCCGCGAGCCGCGTAGCGACAAGCGCTGCCGGTGAAGCTTCTGCAGGTGCTCCCGCCACGCTAGACACCAGAGGTGTCGCGCTGTCCGACGGCGCAGTTGTTGTGGCCACCGCCGGCTTGATCATCTCGCCATTGCGGCCGCGCCAACCACCTGCACCCAAGAGTGCGGGGTCGGCCTCAATTTCGGCAGCCTCGACACTATAAATTTCTGCAGCACGCTTGGTGATGGTGGTGAATTCCATTGCTTTCAAAAAGGCAATGAGTTCGCGCCCATCCGGATCAACCAGAGTCAGATCATCAATGGGTGTCACAGTCTCGACGTCGTCAACCAGCTGTACGAGCTGTTTCGAAACACGGATGAGATTGACGCTCTCTGGATCAGTTAGCGTTTCACGGCGCTTGGGCTGTTTGATCTCGCTTGCGCGCGCCAGCAATGTGTCGAGATCGCCAAATTCCGTGATGAGTTGCGCGGCGGTCTTCACGCCAATGCCGCGTGCGCCCGGCACATTGTCAGTCGAGTCACCGGCCAATGCCTGCACATCGACCACGCGATTGGGTGGCACACCGAAATAATCGACAACCTCTGCCTCACCAATGCGGCGCTCTTCGCGCGCACCCGCATTGCCTTTTTCACCAGAGGCCGGATCAAACATGGCCACACTCGGCCCGATGAGCTGCATCAGATCTTTGTCGGCCGAAATGATCAGCACATCCGCACCCCGCTCACGCGCTTGGCGCGCGTAAGTGGCGATCAGAT
This sequence comes from Beijerinckiaceae bacterium, assembly GCA_947452455.1. Lineage (GTDB taxonomy): Bacteria > Pseudomonadota > Alphaproteobacteria > Rhizobiales > Beijerinckiaceae > Terripilifer. Next base: position 259,026 of record CANGBX010000004.1, on the reverse strand, counting down.
CATCCGCTTCATAGCGGTCTTGTTCGATGGGGGTGAGGCCGAAGGCGCGCACGGCGCTGCGCATCAGCGGAAATTGCGGCACCAGATCTTCCGGCGGCTCGGAACGGTTGGCCTTATATTCGGGATAGAGTTCTTTGCGAAAAGAGTTTTCCGACTTGTCGAAAATAATCGCGAGATGGGTCGGCTTGATGCCGGCTGCACCTTCGCGAATAAATTGGAAAAGTTTGGTGCAGAACAGGCGCACCGCACCCGTTGGCAATTTGTCCGAGCGCTGGTTGTAGCGCGGGTCTTGCCGGATCGATTGGAAATAAGCGCGAAAGACAAAGTTCGACGCATCGACAAGAAAAATATGGTCGCCGGGGCCAATGGGCTTTGTCATGTGGTCAGTCTGCTCGCGCTTGTTCACGTGTCTTACGACAATAAAGGCCGCAGGCCCTGCCACCAACGAAAAAGGGCCGCATCAAGCGGCCCATTCCCGTGATCTTTGTGAATGGATCAGATCGAGCCTGCAATCCACTTGGAGAGTTCGCCCTTGGGCGCTGCACCGACTTTCTGAGCGGCGAGCTGGCCATCCTTGAACAGCATCAGTGTCGGAATGGAGCGAATGCCGAATTTGCCGGGCACGCCCTGATTCTCGTCCACATTCATCTTCACGATTTTCACTTTGCCAGCCATTTCGGCTGCGATCTCTTCGAGCGCAGGGGCGATCATGCGGCAAGGCCCACACCATTCCGCCCAGAAGTCGACCACAACCGGCACTGTGGACTGAAGCACATCGGCTTCGAAATTCGCGTCTGTGACTTTCTCGGTCATGGAATCCTCGTTTCTGTGAATCGCTTGATGAAGTTGCAGGGAACCTAGGAATGCGCCCGTGCTACGTCAAGGAGAGCCGCCTCAAGTGAGGCGCTATCAACGTCTTCCGCAAGCGGCCCCTCGGTCCAGACAAGGATGCAGCGCATGCTTTTGCCGAGATAGAGCGGAGCTATAGCCGCCCGATACATGGCCAATTGGGCGAGATAAGCGCTGGGCATGGCGCCCCCTTGATGGGGCGTACCCGTCTTGAAGTCGGCGATCACCACCTCATCAGCGCCCACACTCAGGCGGTCAATCTGGCCCGAAATGGCGATTTTCTTTTCATTGGGTAGGGCAATTTGGCCGCCAACGGCCACTTCGGCCTGAGAATGAGGGCCAAACAGGCTCTCTAGGCCCGGCAGGGCCAGAACGCCGAGCACCTCGTCTTGCAGGCGGGCGCGCCGGTCAGGGTGGAGTTCTGCCCCCCGCAGGGTGAGGAAGCGCTCTGCCGCCTGTGCGCGGGCCTCGGGCGCCACCTGAGGCAAATATTGGAGCAGGGCATGGGCGAGCCGCCCCGCTTGGGCAGCTTGTGCGGCAAAGCTGGCAGGATCGCGTGGCGCGGGCTCCAGCCGGTCGGCGGCATTCAGGGCATTGGAGGGTGAAAGCGCGCGCGCAGGCATGGCCTCATGCGGGGCGGGCGTGGTGGCCCAGCTCGGCAGCGCCATCTCTTCCTCGACGTTTTGGATGGCGGCACGTGCCCCAAGTCCGGCGACATCACCGGTGACACGGCGGCGCACGCGCGCATCCGCCTCGCCCCAGGGTGCAGGCACATCCATCAGATCGGGCGCCAATGTGTCGGCGATCATTTTGTACCAGCAGCCATCACGTGTGGGCTGTTTCTTGCTGAAGGCGGTTACATAGAGGCGCTCTTCCGCGCGCGTCATCGCCACATAAAGCAGACGACGATATTCCTGCATCTGTGCGTGGCGTGTGGCCTCGCGCACTTCCCCGAGTTTTTTTGGCTCATTGGCTTTGTTTGGCGGCCAGGCAAAAACATTTTGCTCTTTGCCGATCTCCAAAATTTTCGGATCATGATGGTGCGAAGGCATGCTGCATGTGTCGCCCAGAAAGACGATCTTGGCTTCAAGACCCTTCGAGGCATGGACCGTCATCACGCGCACAGCATCCGTGCCCGCTTCCATGTCACGTTTGATCGACAGGTCAGAGCCATCCATTTCAGCAAGAAAAGCCACAAGAGACGGCGCTTCGTGCATGTCATGATCAAGCGCGAGGCGTAAAAATTCATCCAAAGCGTCGCCGGCTTCAGGACCAAGGCGCGCCAACATATCGTGGCGACCACGCTCTGGCCCCAGCAGGCGCGCATAGAAGAAGAAAGGCGTATCCTGTTGGGCCCAATTGCGCCAATTCTCAATCCGCGCAAAGGCAGCTCGATGCGCGCGCGTTTCAGATGCCGCGAGCGCATCATACAGCGATTGATTGCCCCGCGAAGGCGCTAGCATCAGAAGATCGTCTTCCGTCAGGCCAATCAGCGGCGATTTGAGAACGCAGGCAAGCGTCAGATCATCGTCCGGCAGAAGCGCTGCACGCCCTGCAGCAATCAAATCCATGACCGCAATATGCTGTGTGAGCTTCAAGCGGTCGGCACCCGCCACTGGGACGCGGGCTTCTTTCAACGCGCGGATAATCGCATCAAAGAAAGAATTGCGATTGCGCACAAGGATCATCACATCGCCGGGACGGATGGGGCGGCGCCCGCCACTCTCCTTGTCTTCCACGCTTTCAGATGAGCCCGGTGCAATCCACGCCGCAATCGTCTTGGCAATGCGCCGTGCCACCACAACAGCGGGATCGCGTAAATCCAGTTGATCGACGGGCATTTTCCAATCGCGTGGTTCAGCAGTCGGGTCGGGCAAAACTTCCGGCCAGATTTCAACAAGGCCTGGCAAATCAAGCTTCAGCGCTTCATGCTGCGTTTTCAGCTTGTCGGCGGACAGGCCCTCGAAATTGGCGGCCAACGAAAAAATATGATCGACAAAAGTCATAATGGCAGGGCTGGAGCGGAAAGAGCTGCGCAGCTTGATTTCTTCAAATATGTGCTCGGCCGCTTTTGTCTTGCGCTCAATCTTTACACGCATGGAATCAAAAAGATCAGGCCGCGCGCCTTGAAACGAAAAGATTGATTGTTTTTCATCACCCACGGCAAAGAAGGTGCGTGTTATCTCACGCTGGCCGCGCCCTGCAGTGAATTCTTCGGCAATGGCTTCAAGAATGTCCCATTGCTCGGGGGATGTATCTTGTGCCTCATCGACGAGGATATGGTCGATGCCGCGGTCGAGTTTTTCCAAGACCCAACTGGCTTCGGTCCGTTTCAAAAGCTTGCGTGTTGCAACGATCAAGTCTCCAAAGTCGAGGAGACCGCGGGCTTCTTTGTCGCGACGATAGGTCGAGATGATAGCGTGGACGACGGCCACAAGAATTTTGGTGCGCGCAACGGTATGGGCAATGCGGCGCTTTTCGAGCAGCGGGCAGACGCGATCTCGCTCGTCTTCAATTTGCGTGACAAGGCCCGCATGCGCTTCCGCCAGATCTTTGGTGAGAAACTTTTTTTGTGGCGCGCCCTTCGAATCCAGAAAGAAATCTGAATAAAGTTGCGCGCGGACCGTTAGATTTGCCGTAGAAACAATAGTGAGCAGTCGACCCGCATATTTTTTGTCGGTTGCAATCCCAGTTTTTAAGACATCGGCAATGGCGCGCAGCTTCTCGTCTGAGAAGCCACCCAAAGCAATCTCACGGTCAATCGCCTCAACGCTGGCTTCGCCCTCAAGCCCAAGTTCATGCGACAAAATCCGTGAAAAGACACTCTCGCCTTCCGCCTCATCAATCTCTTGAGCAAGATTGATGATGTCCTGCTTGCCGAGCGCTGCTTTGATCAGATCATCAAAGGTCGATCCGCTCGTTTCGTGTGCCAGTTTTTGCAAGGCAAGACCCAGCGGGCTTGTCGCATCATGGAGCGCATGTTCGAGGGTTTGCTTGCGGGCTTGTTCCAGCAAATCTTTGCTGCGCTCTTCCTCGATCACTTCAAAGCGCGCGGCAACATTGGCCTCGAAGGGAAAGAGATGCAGGAGCTTTTCACAAAAAGCGTGAATGGTTTGAATTTTCAAACCACCTGGCGTCTCGACCGTGCGTGCAAAAAGCCGGCGCGCAAAAGTCAGATCAGAGGCTGTGGGCGCCGGCTCACCCATAGCGATGATCTCGGCAGACAGATCATCATCAGAAATGCGTGTCCATTTGGCGAGCTTTTCAAACACGCGGATCGACATATTGGCTGCAGCCGCTTTGGTGAAAGTCAGACAAAGAATGCGTGAAGGCGGCACATCATTGAGCAGCAAGCGCACCACGCGTTGCGTCAACACATGCGTTTTTCCAGAGCCCGCATTGGCCGACACCCAAGCCGAGAGTTTCGGATCTGAGGCGAGGATCTGTGCATCCAAAGTTTGTTTGGGGATGGTGCGCGTGCTCATGCCTCGCCTCCATCCTCGCCGGAGCCGGCCGACCATTCTTTCACGCGCGCCAGATGATCATAGAGGCTAAAGCGGCTCGTATATTGCGGATAGGGCCGCGGCGGATAAGGCGTGGCCGGATCACGAAACTGGTTGAGCAATTTGATCAGGCCTTCAAAATTGCTCTCCACCACATCACGGAAATCACCCGCATCTGCAATCGGGTCTGACTTGACCGGATCTTTGCCACCCACTTTCACATGCATCGCATTGCGCACATCGGCCTGACCGACATCTTTGAAGGCGCCCGCCTCCACCATTTTCACTTCCAGCGGCAATTGCGGTGCAAAGCCTGCTTTGATCATTTTTTTCGTACTGATCGAGCCGCTCTTGTAATCAATCAGCTCTGCCATGCCGTCTTGCATAAGATCAATGCGATCAGCCTTACCGCGTAATTCGAAGACCGAACCATCAGCCAGCGGAATGGTCAGCACGCCGTAGCTTTCGACTTTACTTTTCGCAAGGTTCGCGCGGCGTGCGCTTTCCCATGCGAGCCAGCCTTCGAGACCCGCTTCGATACGCGGCCAATTGAAGGCGCGATAATTGGCATCAGATAAAAGGCTCGCCAATTTCTCTTGTGCCAGCGCCTGCAAATCTTCAAGCGCTTGCGGAGGCAGTGGCCCGCTCGGATGGCGCTGGATAAATTCGGCGAAGAGATCGTGCAATTGCGTGCCCGCTTCGCGCGGACCGGGCACAGCACCGAGTTCTTCCAGCGGCAGAATTTTCAAAATATGGCGCGCATAGATCGAATAAGGATCGCGCCGGAACGTTTCGATTTCAGTGATGGAGAGCGTTGTCGGGCGCAAAGCCAGATCAGGGCGCGGTTCGGGTCGTCCTGTTATCTCGCTCTTTTCGGGGCGATCCAATTGGCGCACGAGTGCCAATATTGCGTCACCTTTTTTATGTGCGGGTTTGAAATGATCGCCCGCCAAAGCCTCAAGCCGTTGCAAGAAACGCGAGGGCACAGTGGGCGAACCACCACGCTTGCTTGCGCGCGAAAGAATGGCGTGGCGCGTGCCAAGCGCTTGCACGAAGTCATGCGCAGTTTGCCCGATCCGGCGCTCGGGCGGTGTGAGATTGAGTTCGGCGCGCATGGGCCGATTGAGGAAAGGCCCCGTTTCCACTTGCGGTGGCCAGATGCTTTCATCAAGTCCTGCAAGCAGCATGAGGTCGGCATGGATCAAACGCGCTTCGAGCAGACCTAAAATTTTAAGCCGCGGATGCGCACGCGCTGGCCCGCGCACAATCGCTTCGCGCATGATGAAGTCAGCAAGTGCGGCATAATCATCTGCGCGCAAACTTGGTTCAGCTGTTGATTTGTCTGCCAGCTCACTGAACACCTGCTCGAAGCTGTCATAGCTTTCATCAAGGCTCAGGCGTTCTTCGCCCGCAGGCATTGTGAGACTGATCAAGCAAGCGCGGTGAGCTGCAATATGCTCTTTGAGCGGCGCGGCCCCTTTCAGCTTATGCAAAGGCTCAAGCGCCGCACACAAGTGATGCACAAGTGTGGTGATGGCATTCCAATCATCATCGCTGATGCGCTGAACGGCTGGGTGCGCATGCCGATCTGCGGCGGCTACACGGGCTTGCGAGAGCATCGCATCAATATTTTCGCGACTTTCAGACACTCCACGCAAGACACCAATTTCAAGCAGGCGTGCGAGACGTTCTAATTCTGCGCGCGGCAGGCCAAGGCGCACCAGCGGATGCGCAAGAAGCGCCAGCCATTCAACAGGCTTGCAGGCTTCACCAAAACAGGTGAGCGCCAGACGTGCCAGAACGCCGTAGGGCGAGCTCGACAAAGGCTCGCCGCCGGAATCATCAATATCAATGTTCCAGCGTTTCAATTCCGCGCGCACGCGCCGCGCCAATGCACGATCGGGTGTCACAAGTGCAGCTGTTTGATCGGGTGATTCAGCCAGTACTTTGCGCATGGCGAGCGCCAAGGCCAACGCCTCTTCTCGCTCGTCAGCTGCGACAATCATGGTGAGATCAGCAAGTGCCGCAGAGAGATCTTGATCGCGCCCGCTTTGAGCGAGCCAGATTTGCCAATATTCGGTTGTGTCTGCTGGGCGGAAGGCCTGTGTGAGCAAATCCATCCGCTTTTGCAGCGCGGCCTCGGGCGTGCCCAATTCATCAACGCCATTTCGCTCGACTTGCAAGACCGGCAAAAGCCGATGCAAAGCTGCCTGCGGATGGCTGCCGGCAGGTTCAAATTGTTTGTCCCGATCACCACTGATCAAAGACCAGGCTGCGTCATCAAGATTTTTGTCAAGGCCCGGCAGAACAACAGCACCATTTTCAAGCTTGGCAATGGCGGCCAAGAGCCGCGCTGTCGCGCTGTTGGTGCCGGTGGAGCCAACCGCAATGACAGGCTCTTTTGGATTGGCTTTCGATAGCCGCTCAATTTCATGATTGATCAAAAGCTGCTGTCGCATGGCTGCATCAACGCGCCCCTGATCATCACGAATCTTGGGCCAAGCCTGCGAGGCAATTTTTAAAAATTCGATGGTGATTTTCCAGTAGCGGTCAAAAGATTCGGGTGCCAGATCTTGCAAGCGTTCCCAATCGACACCTTCGACAATCAATTCATCGATCAGGCCCGCGAGATCACCTGCCAGATGCCAAGCCTGAGCAGGTGCTTGGGCCACCAGCAAAGGTTCGCGTCCATCTGTCTGGATCGCGCCATTCTCATAGCGCGTGATGGCGGTGCCTAATTGCAGTGCCCATCTGTGCACGAGCTGCATGAGGATCAGGCGCCGTTCAATCGGCGTCATGGCATCCGGCACGCCTTCAACGGGCATGTCCTGTTCCATGTCAAACATCAGGCCGGTCTCAATCGCCTCCAGTGAGCCGAGCGGGACAATCCTGGGCAGAAGCAGAGCGGGGCCTGCGAGTCGTGCAATGAGTTCTTCGCGCAAAGCACGCGCGGCGCGGCGTGTCGGCACATAGATGGTGGCGGAAGAGAGCGCGAGCGGATCAAGCGGCGGACGGACTGCAGAAACAATTTCGCCAGCAATCAGCTGGTCAGCGAAAGTCGCCAGAAAATTCACACCGGGCGGGATGGTGAAGACATGCGGAGCGCGTGCCATGTTTCACCTCATTGTTTCGCGCGTGCGATGGCAGCTTCCGCCTCACCAATGGCGGCAGGCGTGCCCACATGCAGCCATTGGCCTTCAAGGGCTAAGCCGTAGAGTCGCCCTTTTTCTGCGGCTTCAAACAGGAAGGGCGCAAGGCGAAAGACATCGCGCGGGTCTTGCGCGAAAGGTTCAGTCTTGATGATGCCCACGCCCGAATAGACGAAATCCGCAACCTCGCCCTCGGCGCGCTTGGTTGCGCGACCATCTGCGGCGAGATGAAAGTCGCCATCCCAATCAACACCGACAGATGTTTGCCGGTCAGCCAGAAGCAGCAGGGCATCCATCCGTAGCGGGTCCCAGAGTTCTGTCAGGCGCGCAATATTCGACATGGAACCCTCGAGCCAAAATGCATCCGTATTACAAAGATAGCAGGGCTGGGTGTCAAAAAGTGTCACCACCTTTTTGATCCCGCCACCTTGGTCGAGAAGTTTGTCGCGCTCGTCGGAAATGATGATCTCAGGGCGCGCGCGGACTTTCAGATGAGCTTCTATTTGATCAGCCAGATAATGCACATTGACGATGGCGCGGCGAACACCGGCCTTTTCGAACAGATCAAGGCAATGGTCGATGAGCGCCTTGCCAGCCACTTTCACCAAAGGCTTCGGAATTGTGTCGGAGATGGGCCGCATGCGCGTGCCGAGTCCTGCGGCAAAGACCATGGCCGTGTCGGGCCGCCCGTTCATGCCTCTTCCTTGGCAAGCACGGAGGGCATGTGCGTTTCAAACCAATCGCGGATGGCCGCAAGGGCTGGGTGCGCGAGGTCCTTCTGCAAATAATGTTTCACGCGTGGAATATGCGCGAGATAGTTCGGCTTGCCATCGCGCTTGTCGAGACGGGCAAATATGCCGAGCACTTTGGTGGCGCGCTGCGCGCCCATAATCGCATAGGCGCGGGCAAAGGCTTCAAAGTCGAATGTTTCATCATCGGCTTTGCGCTGGCGCAAATATTGGCCGAGCAATTTCATCTCGAGCGCATCGGATACGGTCACACGCGCATCTTGTACGAGAGAAGCAACGTCATAGGCAGGATGGCCGATGACGCAATCCTGGAAATCGATCATGCCGATTTTTTTCACGCCCTCGCGCTCGGGCAGCCAGATGATATTGGGTGAATGATAATCGCGCAGCACCCATGTCTGCGGCCCGTCGACAATTTCCTGCAAAGCCTCGCGCCAGAGATTACCGAAAATCGCGCGCGCACCCGAGGCTGGAAAAGCTTTAGCAATATGGGGCGCATACCAATCAAGGATCAGCTCAACTTCGATGAGCAGCGCATCCATATCATAGGACGGAATTGTGTAGGGCGCTGGCACCATATCGATAGTTTTTGGCATATCGAGCTTATGGAGTTCAGCCAGAGCAAGCGCTGCCGCGCCATAGCGTTCCGGAATGGGACCGTTGGCATCGACAATGCTCTCACCGCCGAGGTCTTCTAAAATCGCCAGACCATTGGTCGCGTCTTTGGCGTAAAGGTCGGGCGCTGAAAATCCTTCGAGCAGAAGTCCACGCTGGATGGCAAAGAAAGGAATGACATCTTCGGCCAGATGCGCAATTTGCGAATAAGGTTTGCCATAACGCACAGGCGGCCCATCAGGCCGTTTGGGCGAAATCATCAAAATGCCTTTGCTGCCATCGGGCTTTTCAAGCCGCTCATAGGCACGCGTTGAAGCATCGCCCAACATGAATTGTCGTTTGGCTGCAGCCCAGCCGGAGCGGGCAAGCAAAGCATCGACCGACATGGCGCGCGACAGACGGTCAGCGAATGCACCCGTGCCGGTGAAGACAACTTTGCGGAATGCGTCACCCTTTTGCGGGTTGAGCAGAAGCGCCACATCCAAGCGATCTTGCGGCAATTGATTGCCTGCACGCTCCGCCCATTCCACCAGAAGCAAGGCGCCTTCTGCCGCTTCATCCCAGCCAAGCTCAATCAATTCATCGGGCGATTTGATGCGGTAGAGATCGGCATGAACGATGGGGAATTTCGGCGTGTCATAGACCTGCATCAATGTGAAGGTCGGGCTTGGCACTTCGAGTTGCGGTTCGCCAACAAGTTCGCGAATGAGCGCGCGCGCCAATGTTGTTTTGCCCGCACCCAGATCGCCCGACAGCGTGACGAGATCACCTGCACCGGTAAAACCCGCAATGCGATGGGCCAGCAAAATGGTGGCGGCTTCATCGGCAAGATCAAATTCAAAGCGGGCCGTTTGCGGCTGCGTCAAAACCAGACTCCTTAAGCTGACGCGGCTTGGGTCACGTCAACGGCATGATCGGGGAAAATACAGGTCACAATTGTTCCCTCACCGGTCGCGGATTGGATTTGCACTTCGCCCCCGTGCAATTCAACAAAGGAGCGCACGATGGAGAGGCCAAGGCCCACGCCGCGATGGCGCGAGCCCACCGTATGCGTGTGGAAACGATCAAAGACGCGATCGAGAACTTCAAGCGGAATGCCGCGGCCCTGATCAGAAACTTTGAAAACAATTTCACCCGGTCGGCGCAAGGCGGCCATGGTCACGGTTTGTCCGGGCTCTGAAAAACCAATCGCATTGGAGAGCAGATTGAAGAGCACTTGACGAATGCGTTTTCCATCGGCGCGGAAGGCGCCGATGTCATCAAGCGCCACCACATGCAGGCTGATGCCTGATTCCGCGAGACGGTCCTGCAAACCTTCAGCGGCTGCGGCGATGGTTTCGCGAATATCGACATGTTCCAGCGACAATTCCATCGCATCCGTATCAATGGACGCCAGATCAAGAATGTCATTGATAATAGCCAGCAGTGCAGCCGAGCTTTTCAGCACATAGCCCGTATATTCGCGCTGCTTGGCATTGAGTGGACCAACGGCGCCCTCACCGAGCAGCTGTATGAAGCCGATAATATTGGTGAGCGGCGAGCGCAATTCGTAGGACACGTGGTGGACGAAATCATTGCGGAGCTTTTCTGCTTCCAGCAGCGCTTGATTGCGTTCTGTCAAAGCGCGCTCGACCGAAACGCTCGCCGTCATATCGATGAAGGTCACGAGCGTGGCGCCATCAGGCAGCGGGGCTGTCATGCAATCAATGATCGAGCCGTCTTTGCGCGTCATGCGGCGCTCAAAGCCGGTGCGGACATCTTGAAGGCCTGCAATGAGACTGCGCAAATCATCCCAATCCTGCACGCGATCATGCAGCGATGTGCAAGCGCGCATCACGTGATCGAAATGCGGTTTTTCGGCCAAGAAGCCAGCATCGCAATGCCACAGATCGATGAAGGCCGGATTGAACAATTTCAATCGCCCATCGGTGCCAAACACAGCGACACCTTCTTTGAGCGAGTCGAGTGTTTCGCCCTGCACGCGCATCAGCGCATTGTATGACGATTCGAGCGAGAAGCGTTCGGTGACATCATCGAAGAGATAGGTCACGCCGCCTTGCGGATTGGGATTGATGACCACGCGCAATGTGCGCGCACCGGGCAGATACCAAACCTGTTCGAGCGTTTCGACAGATTGGTACGTGCCCATGAGAGATGATTTCCAGCTCCGGAAATCGGCTTGTTCGGGCAAGCGGCCTTCGGCACGCAAACGATCAAGAATCTCAGGATCGGTTGGCGCGGAATCGAGAAAGGCCGGATCAAGGTTCCACAATTGGCCATAGGCCGTGTTGTGAAAGACGAGCCGGCGGGTGGAATCGAAAATGGCCACAGCGGTGGTGAGCTGGTCCAATGTGCGCCGATGCGCATCCATCTGGCGGCCAAGATCAGCGCGCATATGTTCGAGATCTGACACGTCACTGGCAAGGCCACCGGAGCCGAATTCGGTCGGCACATCGGTGACATCGAGCATGCGGCGCTCACCTGCAACGATGGCCGGCACGCGCCCACGCCAATTTTCAATGCGCACACGGGCTTGCGCAAGTGTCTCGCGCACAGGCTGGTCCAGCAGTTCGATGCCTTTGGCAATGACGTCTTCGCGGCGCGCACCTTCGACCGCATGAACATAAGCACGGTTCACCCAAGTCAATTTGCCTTGCGTGTCGCGCAGCCAAGCGGGGCCCGGTGCCGCATCGAGCATCGTGCGCAAACCGTCGCGTTCAGAAGCAATCTGTGCAGAGGCTTCTTTCAATTGGGTAAGTTCGAGACGGTCGCCGGCCACATCGCGAATGCGCAGCATGGCGCGCCCTGTGACGGGGCGACCTTCGGCTTCCAAATGGCGGCCTGACAAAGTGAGAAGTGCAAGGCGGAAAGCCTCACCGCGTTGACGCAGCCGCTCGAGTGCGCGCTCCAATGGCTGCGCGGTTTGTGGCGTCAGCCAAGCGCCAAAGGCCAAAGCGCGCTGCGCTTCAAGACCTGTGAGAGTTTCAGCATCACCTTCAATGACGGGCTCATCTGATGGCCCGCCCCAACGAATGATGATCTGGCTTTCGGAGCCGGCAAAAGCCTCCGCGCGATCGAGCCTTTGGCGCAGACGCTCAAGCTCCAGTCGCAACCCCGCTTCGCGTTTTGCTGCGCGGCGTTTGCCCGCCATATGAATCAGAGTGCCAGCGGTTGCGACAAGGCCCAAGGCCAGAACGCCTGCAGCGCCGATGATTTCGGGCTGATCGACAAGGCTTGCCGGAGCGGCATGGGCCGGCGCGGATAGAAGGGCTGGGATCGGCCATAGCGCACTTGCTGCGCACAGGGCCTGACGCCAGACACGTGTCCCTTTCTCCATGCTTGCAGCCTGTCCTTCGCGTGTCGTGAGGAATCGCTTTGAGGCGGCGCATGGAAGATGCGCAGCAGAACGCAAGACTGACTGATTCCCGAATCAAGGCACTTTAGCCGCGCAACCTTGCCGGGACAAAGCATTTACATGCGAAAACGCCCCCGCTTTTGGCGGGGGCGTCTTTGTTTTGGAGGCTTGGCGCCGCTTAGTAGCGGTACTGCTCAGGCTTATAGGGGCCCTGCTCGGGCAGGCCGAGATATTTGGCCTGATCCTGCGTCAGCTTGGTGAGCTTCACGCCGATCTTGTCGAGATGAAGGGCAGCGACCTTTTCGTCGAGGTGCTTGGGCAGCGTGTAGACCTTGCGCTCATACTGGCCCTGCTTCGTCCAGAGCTCGATCTGGGCGAGCGTCTGGTTGGTGAAAGAGGCCGACATGACGAAGGACGGATGGCCCGTCGCATTGCCAAGATTCACAAGGCGGCCTTCCGAGAGGAGGATGATGCGCTTGCCATCGACGAATTCAATTTCATCGACCTGCGGCTTCACATTGTTCCATTTGAAATTGCGCAGACCCGCAACCTGAATTTCGGAATCGAAGTGACCAATGTTGCAAACAATGGCGCGATCTTTCATCGCACGCATGTGGTCAACCGTGATGACATCGACATTGCCTGTCGCTGTGACGAAAATATCGGCGCGCGGAGCGGCCTCTTCCATCGTCGTGACTTCATAGCCTTCCATTGCAGCTTGCAGCGCGCAAATCGGATCGATTTCCGACACGATCACGCGGCAGCCGGCATTGCGCAGTGAAGCGGCCGAACCTTTGCCCACGTCGCCAAAGCCCGCAACCATGGCCACTTTACCAGCCATCATCACGTCTGTGCCGCGGCGAATGCCGTCAACAAGCGATTCTTTGCAGCCGTAAAGATTGTCGAATTTCGACTTGGTCACGGAATCATTGACGTTGATCGCAGGCCACAGCAGCGTGCCGTCTTTTTCCATATTGTAGAGACGGTGCACGCCGGTTGTTGTTTCTTCCGACACGCCCTTGATGGCCTGACCATTGCGTGTGTACCAGCCCGGATTGGCCTTCAGACGCTTCTTGATCGCGGCGAAGAGAACTTCTTCTTCTTCATTGCCCGGCTTGTCGAGGAAAGTGGTGTCGCCCTTTTCAGCGCGCATGCCCAGATGGATGAGCATGGTCGCATCGCCACCATCATCGAGGATCATGTTGGGCGTGCCGCCATCGCTCCATTCGAAAATGCGATGCGTGTAATCCCAATAATCTTCGAGGCTCTCGCCCTTGATCGCGAAGACCGGCGTGCCGGCAGCAGCAATCGCGGCAGCAGCGTGATCTTGCGTCGAATAAATATTGCACGAGGCCCAGCGCACATCGGCGCCCAGCGCCTTCAGCGTTTCAATCAACACGCCGGTCTGAATGGTCATATGCAGCGAGCCAGCAATGCGCGCGCCCTTGAGCGGCTGCGCCTTGCCATATTCGGCGCGGGTGGCCATGAGGCCGGGCATTTCCGTCTCGGCAATGTTCAGTTCTTTGCGGCCCCAATCGGCCAGCTTGATATCCGCGACGACGTAATCGTTGAAGTGAGCGCTCATGGTGTGCCCCGGTTTGAGATGAGCGGTCTATAGCAGGGGCAGATCCCTCCGGCAACGAGGATATAAAGAAATCTTTATATCGTGATCTGGACAGCCTCTGCAGCGGTGACGTTACGTAAGTCATTGTTTTAAATACGATTTTAATCTTATGTTTAAATCCTGGATCTAAGCTTCCCCTGTTTCAAGCTGCGTTTGAGCTTTTCATTGATTCATTCTGGGGTTTTGGCATGTCCAAACTGAAGATTCGCGGTCGCCTGATTGGTGCCTTTTCCATCCTGATCGCTTTTCTGGCGATCATCAGCGGCGGGATCTATTGGGAGGCTCTGGCTATGCGCGAGGCCGTAAAGGCTGGGGAGCGCGCCTCCTTCCGGCGCGAGGTGATCGAGCGGACGCTGGGTACTTTGGTCGACCGACAGAATATGGTGCGCGGCTTTTTGCTCACCAATGACGCCTCTTTTGAAAAGCTGATCGCTGGTCTCAATACGCAGCTCGCCAGTCATTTGAAGAGCCTTGAAGAGACGACAGCCTCGGATGATGAACGCGCATTGGCGCTGAAATTCCGTCCGATGATCGACAAGGTCTGGATTGAAGCCCGTGACCTCCTAGCCGAAAGCGCCAATCCCGAAACGCGCCTACAAGCCCAATCCAAAGCTTTGACGCGTGGCCGCTTGACGGATAGCCGTGTTGTTCTTGCCGATTTAAAAAAATTGGCGGATGGAACGTCCGAGAGATCTGATCAAGAGCGTGAGAAGTCCATCACTTTGCTCTCGCAATTGATGGTTGCGGCAGGCCTGAGTGCCGTCGCTATTTCCATTCTTCTCGCCATTATGCTCAATCGCTCGATCGGCAAGCCTGTTGCGACGATGGCCAGCATTATGGATGAGCTCGCCAAAGGCGCGACCCATGTCACTATTCCAAATCTCAATAGACATGATGAGATCGGTGATATGGCGCGCGCGCTCGAATTTTTTAACAAGACAGTTCAAGAAAAAATGGCGCTTGAACGCAATGAGGAAGTGCGCCGTGAGGCTGAAGAGCTGCGTCTGCGCACCGAGGCCGAACGTGTAGAAGCAGCAGCGCGCCAAGCTGCTGTGATTGACCAATTGGGTGAGGCGCTATCTGCGTTGCAGCAGGGTGATCTAACCTTCCGCGTGCACAATCTGCCGCTCGCCTTTGCTAAAATTGAAGGCGATTTCAATAAGGCAATGGAAAAACTTGAAGTTGCTTTGAGCGGCGTGGTTGCCAGTTCGCGAATGATTCATAGCAATACTGCTGAAGTCGCCAATGTTTCGGATGACGTGGCTGCTCGCGCAGAACAGCAGGCGGCTAGCCTTGAAGAGACAGCTTCTGCTTTGGCGCAAATCACGACAACTTTGAAAGTAACCGCTGAAGGGGCGGAGCGGGCCAATTCTCTCGCGGGTCAAGCCCGTCAGGAAGTGCATGGCAGCAAGAGCGTGTTGGATGAAACAATAGCCTCGATAAAGCGTATTTCATCTTCGTCTGAAAAAATCAGCACCATTATCGGTGTGATTGATGAGATTGCCTTCCAGACAAATCTGCTGGCTTTGAATGCGGGTGTTGAAGCAGCGCGCGCAGGCAACGCGGGCTTGGGATTTGCGGTTGTCGCCTCGGAAGTGCGCGCGCTGGCGCAGCGTTCAGCTGCCGCGGCAAAGGAAATCAAAGGCCTGATTGAAAGTGCGCAGGCCGATGTGCGCGATGGTGTCACCTCGATCGGGCGTACAGGCGAAGTGATGGCGCGGATTCTCGATCAGGTGACCGCCGTCAATGATGTGATCGGCACCATTGCGCATGGCGCACGTGAGCAATCGACAGGTTTGCAAGAGGTCAATCTCGCGGTGCGCCAGATGGATCAGGTGACGCAACAGAATGCGGCTATTGTCGAAGAGGCGAATAATGTGAGCAAGCAGCTCTATCGTGAAGTCACAAATCTCACCGATTTGGTGAGCCACTTCCGGACGCAGCGTGGTGATGGTGTCGCCGAAGTCTCAGGCCTCGCAGCCTAAATCTTCTGCGCTCAACCAAAAGACTTCGCCCGAGCTTTCTTCTGTGTCGAGCCACAGGAAGGGCAGATCGGGGAATTCTGCTTCGAGGATTTCGCGGTCTTCGCCGATTTCGCAGAGCAAGCCGCCGCCCGGATTAAGATGCTTCCCAGCCTCTTTCAAAATCCGGCGGGTGATATCGAGCCCGTCATCGCCCGAGCCCAGCGCCATTTCTGGTTCATGCGCATATTCAGGCGGCAACGCAGCCATGACTTCAGCGCTGACATAAGGCGGATTGGTAATGATGAGATCATAACTATGGCCTACCAGAGAAGCGAAGAGATCGCTTTCAATCAGGCCAATGCGATTTTCCAATCTGCTCTCAGCGAGATTGATGCGCGCCACTTCCAATGCATCGGGCGACAGATCAACCGCTTCAATCATCGCGTGCGGGAAGTGTTGGGCCATCAAGATCGCCAGACAGCCGGAGCCCGTGCACAGATCAAGCGCAGATGACACGCTTTCAGCTTCGATCAATTGATTGCCATCGGCACCCGAGAAGAGACCTGTGCGCAGCAATTCGCCGATGAAAGAGCGCGGCACAATCACGCGTTCATCGACGTAGAAAGGCACGCCGCCGACATAGGCTTTGTTGAGCAGATAAGAGGCGGGTTTACGCGTCGTAATGCGCGCGACAATGAGCTCTGCGAGGCGCTTGCGCTCATGAGGCATGAGGCGCGCGTCGAGGAAGGGTTCTAGCCGGTCGATTGGCAAGGAGAGGCCTTCGAGCACCATGAAAGCGGCTTCATCGAGCGCTTCGGTTGTGCCATGACCAAACACCAGCTCATGCTCGCGGAAGGCGCTGGTCGCATAGCGCAGAAAATCACGAAGCGTGACGAGTTCTGCCGCCAGTTGTGCGGCATCGGGAAGTGTCTCGGGCTTCATGGGTCCATGCTCCGCAATGGCTTTTTCAAGGGTTTAGCTCGCATGTCCCGATCTGTCGAGGCATGGACTGGCTACTGGCGCATGATCCTGCCATCCTGCCGCCGATTCGTTTGATGTTTTCTTTGATCAATTTTCAGGTGGCGCATGACCGAAGATCCGGTAAAGCCCGTAGCAGCTGAATTGGCGACGGCCGTGCAATTGGCCGATCGCGAACAGGCTGCGGGACGTTGCGAAAATGCAGTGGCGATTTACAAGCTCGTCTTGGCGCAAATCCCGACCTATGTGGATGGGCGCGCGAAAATGGCACGCGCCCTGTTTTGTTTGCGCCGTTGGCCGGAGGCGTGGGACGCATTCGACATTCGTTTTCGCTTGATGGATGTGCCCCCGCAAGTGAATGGGCGCAATCCCAATGGAACGCCACGCCCGATTCCGCGCAGCGCTCATCCGCCTGTGCCCCAGCGCCTATTGGTCATGTCCGAGCAGGGCATGGGAGATACGATTCAATTTGCACGCTTTTTGCCGCGCCTTGTGAAGGCCGGCGTTGATGTGCAAGTTGTCGTGCCGCAAAAACTGTTTGGCCTTTTGCGCACATTGGATCCATGCCCGCCTTTGCTCGCCGGTGAAATGCCAAGCTCCGTCACCAATGTCGAAAATTGGACGACAATGATGGATTTGCCGCGTCTGCTCGATTTGTCAGAAGATGAGTATCTGGCGAAAGAGCCTTATTTGCGGGCTGATCCGGTGCGCGTGGCGCGGTGGCGAGCTTGGCTTGAGGAGAATATCGGCGAGCGTGAAGGGCCGGTGATTGCTTTTGCATGGCGGGGCAATCCGCAGCACAAGCTTGATCCCAAACGCTCAGCACAATTGGAAGATTTTGCGCCGCTGGCTGCGATCCCCGGCGTTACATTGGTTTGCTTTCAGATCAATGCAACGCAAGAGGAAATCGACGCTTGTTCCTTCAAGGACAAAATCCTGCGGCCGGATGAGAGTTTTGATTCCGGCCTTGATGCCTTTTTGGATTCAGCCGCGCTGCTGCAATCGGTTGACCGTTTGGTGTGTGTGGATACATCGCTCATCCATCTCGCGGGCGCATTGCACTGTCCGACCGATATGATGATCACCAATGATTGGCCCGATTGGCGCTGGCTGGATATTGATCATGAAAATGTCTGGTACCCGACCATGACTATCTGGCGGCGCCAGCCAGGTGATGAGGGCTATACCGCGATTGCGGAGCGCATCGCGGCCAGCGTCACGAAAAGCTGAAAATCAGACCGCATTTTGCAGGGCTCTCTTATGGACAGGCCGCCCGCCTTGCCCTAGTTTCCCCGCCATAAATAAGGAGGAAACAGATGGCTTTTTCGGGCACTACGCTCATTCGCGCGCTTCTGGCGACCACGCTTCTCGGTGGTGCCTCGGCGCAAGCGCAAGACGTGACCTGGGCTAAGAAAACCGTCACGATTTACATCGGCAATACGGCGGGCGGCAGCTATGATCTTTATGGTCGTGCGGTCGCGCGCTATCTGGGCAAGCATCTTCCCGGCCAGCCGACGGTGATTGCCACCAATATGCCGGGTGCCGGCACGCTGGTCGCTGCCAATTACATTTACAAAGTAGCCCCTAAAGATGGCACAGCCATTGGCATTGTGACGGAAACATTGGCGGTCGAGCAGGTCACGGGCAATCCGGCCGTGCAATTTGACGCGGCGAATTTCCTTTGGGTCGGTCGCGTTGCATCATCCAACAATATTCACTTCCAGTGGCACACGGCCAAAGCGCAATCGATTGATGACATCAAGAAGATTGAAACGCCGGTCGCTGCAGCGGGCGCCGGCAATATTTCGGAAGTCGTGCCAAAATTGCTGAATGCCACCATCGGCACCAAGTTCAAAATCATCTCCGGCTTCCCGGCATCAGCCGAAGGTATGCTCGCGATGGAGCGTGGCGAAGTGGATGGCACGGCCGGTTCCTGGGCGACCATCCGCACGGGCAAGAAGCAATGGCTGGAAGACAAGAAGATCAAGATCATCTTGCAAGATGTGCCCGAGCGTGCGGCTGATTTGCCGGATGTGCCAGCACTGGGCGAGCTCGGCAATAATGAGGCTGACCGTCAATTGTTGCGTCTTTATGCTTCCGGTGGTGCGATTGGCCGCGCGTTTATTGCGCCGCCCGGCACGCCCGCGCCTGTTATGAAAGCGATGCAGGAGGGCTTCCTTCAAATGACGAAGGATCCCGAAATGATTGCCGAAATGCAGCGTACCAATCTTGATCTCGAATATGCGGCGCCGGAAAAGCTGGCCGAAGAAGTCAAGAAGACTCTCGCTACGCCCAAGGCTGTGGCAGATCGCGCGAAAGAATTGCTGGCACGCTGATTTCGTCTACAGCTTTGCCGACCATTCTCTCACCTCGCGGGCCATGCTCGCGAGGTGATTTTTTATGGTGAAGCCCGAGACGCTTTTGCGCGGGCGCAGATCATGATCGCCATCTTCCATCCAGAGAATCTGGATGGCGGATGATAAATCATAATTCGTCACCTCTTCCCTCGTGCCGAAGGGATCGCGCGTGCCTTGCGC
Organism: Beijerinckiaceae bacterium; assembly: GCA_947452455.1. Taxonomy (GTDB): domain Bacteria; phylum Pseudomonadota; class Alphaproteobacteria; order Rhizobiales; family Beijerinckiaceae; genus Terripilifer. Next base: position 239,703 of record CANGBX010000004.1, on the reverse strand, counting down.
GATCAGTGTCGGCCTATGCAGTTTTGCCAAATGCGCGGTGCGCAATTGGTCCGGCTTGCCGATGGGGTGGAACGGATAGCCGATGCACAGCAAGCCATCGGCTTTCACCTCATCAGCCACCATGGAGGCGATGCGCCCGCCCATGGATTTGCCGCCGATGATCAGCTTGCCCTTTGCGCCCAGCGCGGCGATCGCTGCGCGATATTCGGGGATCAGCGTCTCGGCTTTGGGCGGGGGCTTGCGTGCGCCTTGGCGGCGCGCGGCCATATAGGAAAATTCGAAACGGGCGACTTTGAGGCCCTCTCCGGCCAGAGCTTCCGTCAGGGCCTGCATGGCGGCAGAATCCATCGCGCCGCCCGCGCCATGGGCCAGCAGAAGCGTGGCCTTGGCCGCGTCTGGTCCGTCCAAGAGGAAGTTTGGGCTCATGCGGGCACCCCAAAATAAAAAAACGCGGCCCGAAGACCGCGTTTTTTATGGTGCCCAGGAAAGGACTCGAACCTTCACGCCCTTTCAGGCACTGGCACCTGAAGCCAGCGCGTCTACCAATTCCGCCACCTGGGCACGGGCGGTTTCTACGGGCGGGGGGTGGCGCTGTCAATCTCGCAACCGTGACATATTTCCTCTTCCCAGCCAGCTGAAAAAGCGAAAGACTGACCCCATATCCTATATGAGCGTAGGGACTTGCCCGCGCCGAGTTTGGGACATGTCATGACGAAGCGCATCGAGCAGAGCCTCATCCGCCTTCTAGTCTGGAACGCCTTTGCGGGCGCCCTGCTTGGCTGCGTCTTTGCTGCCTTCCTCCTCTATATGGATGTCGGCGGCTTGAGCACGATGTTGGCGCGCGCTGAAAATCCCATGCCCGCGCTCTTCCTTCTTTTTGGCAGCTTTGCTGTGACCTTTGGCAGCGCCGTCTGCGGCACAGCGATTATGGCCCTCCCCACCGATGATCGGGATGATGGCCCGGGTGGTGGCCATCGTGAGGACGAGCACGAGCTGAAGCTCGCCCTGATCCCCATCCCCGTTCGGGTGCGCCGCAAATAGGGCGTAGTTCAGCCCTTCGGCCCCCTGTACAGGATTGGCAGGCTCCTCTAATCAGCGGCCTAAAGATTTTGGGCTGAACGGGGTATTTCCATGCTCGATGCAAACGACAAGTCTGGCCGTCTGGTAACGGTCTTCGGCGGCACCGGTTTTGTCGGTCGCCATGTCGTGCGGGCTTTGGCTCGTGAGGGCTGGCGCATTCGCGTGGCTTGCCGCCGCCCCGATCTTGCAGGGCATTTGCAGCCGGCTGGCCGCGTCGGTCAGATTCACGCTGTGCAGGCCAATTTGCGCTTTCCGGCATCCGTCGCGGCCGCTGTGCGTGGCGCTGATGCGGTGATCAATCTCGTTGGCATTCTGACTGAAACCGGCCGCCAGCGTTTCGATGCGGTGCAGGGTTTTGGTGCGCGCGTCGTGGCGCGCGCCGCGAAAGAAGCGGGCGTGCAGCAATTCGTGCAGATGTCGGCTTTGGGTGCAGAGCCGCAGTCGGATTCAGCCTATGCGCGCTCGAAAGCCGACGGCGAAGCTGCCGCGCTCGAATATTTCCCGAACGCAACCATCATTCGTCCGTCCATTATCTTCGGGCCGGAAGATGATTTCTTCAATCGCTTCGCCGCACTCGCGCGCATGTTGCCGGTGCTGCCTTTGATTGGCGCGGACACTTTGTTCCAACCGGTCTATGTGGGCGATGTTGCGCAAGTCGTCGTGCGTGCGCTCGATGGCCAGACCAAGCCGGGTGCGGTTTATGAATTGGGTGGGCCGGAAGCCAAAAGCTTCCGGGATCTCGTGCAATTCACTTGCGACACGATTGGCCGCAAGCGCCTGCTTGCTCCGCTGCCTTTTGAAGCGGGCCATTATATGGCGCTCGGCATGGAGATCGCGTCTTCAGTCTCGCTCGGTCTTTTCCCGAAAATGCTGCTCACCACGCGTGATCAAGTGCGCATGTTGAAGCATGACAATGTCGTCTCGGTTGCGGCTGAACAGGAAGGCCGTACGCTCGCGGGTCTTGGTATTCACCCCGAGGCTTATGAGACGATTGTGCCGACCTATCTCTATCGCTTCCGCAAGACGGGTCAGTTCGAGCGTCAGCGCCCAGCCTGAATCATCACCAGATCTTCGCGCGCCAGCCTTGCATGGATACGTACCATGAAGGCTGTGCCGAAGAGGGGCGTGAGCAGATTGACGATTGGGATGGCAACAAAGCCCGCGATCAGCAAGCCGCAAAGAAAAATATAAAAGCGGTGGCGACGGCGCAGCTCATGCGTCTCTGCCAGAGAGCGAAAGCGCAATGATGCAAGCTCGAAATATTCGCGGCCGAGCAAATAAGCATTTGCCAGAAAAAACACGAGAATATTGACGCCCGGCAGCAAGAAGACGGCCAGCGCAAAAGCATTCACAAGCACCGAGACAAAGGCGAATTTGCTGGCGAGCCACATGGCTTGCCCCGCAGGCAAAGCGCGGCCCTTGATGCCGATCTCCGTTTCGACCTCACCGGCAAGATCATCCAGATAAAAGCCCGCAACCAGCGATGAAATAGGCGCGATGAAAAAGGCGAGCCCGATCATCAGGCCAAGACCTGTCAGAAAAGACAGAATGCTTGCGAGCCATGGATAGGGCACGGCGATATAGGCAGCTACGACCTTGTCCAGCCCCGCCCACATGAGCGCGAGCAGAATGAAGGTGAGCCCGAGACTCTTCAGCAACACAGCGCGAAACGGCGGTGTGAAGATTTGCGGAAAGGCAGCTTTTGCAGATTGAAACATGAGGGTCAGGTATTCTTGGGTTCAATATGATGGGCTATGCCTTGCGCGAGCAGATGCGCCCAGGCGGATTCTGCCGTCTCAGCAAAACTGAAGAGTGATAGATCGCGCTTTTCAATCATACCCGCATCGACCAGCGCATCGAAATTGACGATTGAACGCCAATATTTTTCATCGAACAGAACAACAGGAATATTCGTGGCTTTACCGGTTTGATGCAAGGTCAGGATTTCAAACAATTCGTCCAGTGTCCCGAACCCGCCAGGAAAAACAACAAGCGCATTGGCACGCATCGCCAGATGCATTTTGCGCATGGCAAAATAATGGAAGCGGAAGGTGAGTTCCGGCGTTGTGTAGGGATTGGGTAATTGCTCATGGGGCAGCGTGATGTTGAAGCCGATGGAGGGCGCGCCCGCATCATGCGCGCCACGACAGGCGGCTTCCATAATGCCGGGACCGCCGCCCGAGGCAATGACATTGTCGCGCGGGCCGCCATTGCTATCGAGCGCGCCGCCTTCCAGCGAGCAAATTTTTCCGAACTTGCGCGCCTCGTCATACCAGCGCGCATGTTGAGGATTGCCATTCTCATGCACACGCGCAGAACCGAAGACAACGACTGTCGAGCGCACACCCCAGCTGCGCAATGATTGCTCGGCTTTTTCATATTCCAGCATGAAGCGCAGGCCACGTTGCGCATCTGAGAGCAGAAAATCCTGATCAAGAGCGGCGAGGCGATAAGCAGGTGAGGCGATAAGTGCGTTTATATCAGGAGCTATTTCGGTCATATCATTCCGTTACGGTGTGCGCGCGATGACGATTTTCTGCAAAGGCGCGCCTTTGAGATAAAGATGCAGATTGTCACTTAAGATTTTACCCATGCCCGCACCCGTGCCTTGCGATCCTGCCCCTGCAACATGGGGGCTCAAGACAACATTGGGAAGAGTGTAGAGCTTCTGTCCCGCAGGCAAAGGCTCGATAACGGTGACATCAAGGCCGGCACCAGCAATTTTCCCGCTCTCGAGTGCTGCAACCAGCGCCGCCTCATCCACGAGCGCACCGCGCGCAATATTGATGAAGAGCGCCTTGGGCTTCATCGCTGCAATCATGGCGGCACTCATCATCTGATGCGTTTCGGTCTCATAATTAGCGGCCATCAGCACGATGTCGCTTTCCGTGATCGCTGCCTGCAATTGTTCACGTGGCAGCATTTGATCGAAATTCGGCAACGATGCGGTAGAGCGCGAGATGCCCGTGACCACCATGTCAAAGGCTTTGGCCTTGCGCGCAATCTCCTGACCGATGGCACCTGCGCCAATGATGAGAAGATGCTTGCCCGCGAGATTATCCATTTGGGGTGTGATGGCATCACGCACCCATTGCTCATCACGCTGGCCCGCATCGGCAGCGCGCGATTGGCGCATGAGTGCGAGCATCAGAAAGAAAGCATGTTCTGCGACAGAAAAAGCGCGCAGGCCCGCCGCATTGGTCACCGTCACACCGGAGGGCAGGCCAAGCGCGATGGCTTTGTCGAGTCCGGATGTGGTGAATTGAATCCAGCGGAGAGACGTGCCTTTTGTGCAAATGATGCGTGCGGCCTCTGCCTCATAAGCACGGTTGCTGGTCACGAAAATTTCTGCGCCCTCAAGCGCGGCGTGCAAAGCCTCCAGCGTGACGGGCGCCTCGAAAGACACATCCGGAAAAGCGCGCATGGCCGCCGCAATTTCTGGGCGGCGCGCATGGGGATCGTAGCAAACAAGTTTCATGGGGTGTCCCCAGCCTTTCCTCATGTCGCCAAGATTAAGTGCGTCGGGCGGCGAGGTAAAGCGTCGCCCGCAATCGGGCTTATAGGAGAGGCTAGCGTAGCGCTTCGATAAAGGCGCGCAGATTGTGGCGCATCATGTCGAGATAAGTGGGTGCTGGCCCGCTGCTGTCGGACAAGGAATCGGAGAAAATGCGCGGGCCCATTTTGGCGCCTGTCTCATGTGCGATTTGTGTCATGAGGCGTGGATCAGAGATGTTTTCGAGAAAGACGGCTGGAATTTTCTGAGCGCGGACCTGACGGATAATGCGGGCCACATCGCGCGAGGAGGCTTCCGCTTCTGTTGAAATCCCTTGGGGGGCGACAAAACTCAGGCTGTAGGCTTTGGCAAAATAGCCGAAAGCATCATGGCTGGTGATGATGCGCCGACGCTCTGCAGGAATTTGGGTAAGGCCCGCTTTGATATCGCGGTCAAGCTGATCAAGTTCGGCCATATAGGCTTCAGCGCGCGCCGTATAAAAACTCGCACCTTCCGGTTCGGCAGCGCTCAATGCATCGCGGATATTGCGCGCGTAAAGTTTGGCATTGGCGACATCTTGCCAAGCGTGCGGGTCGAGATCATGGCCATGACCATGACCATGTCCGTGACTATGGCCATCTGATGCTTCGCGCATGGCCTTCACGCCGTTGGAGACAGTGACGACTTTGGCTTTGCTGCCGGAGGATTGCACGAGGCGCGGTAGCCAGCCTTCAAGGCCAAGCCCGTTGATGAAGACGAGTTTGGCTTGCGTCATGCACCGCGCATCTTGCGGGGCAGGCTGGAAAGTATGCGTGTCGCCGCCTGCGCCGACAAGCGTGGTGACTTGCACGCGCTCGCCGCCAATCTGGCGTACGAAATCGCCAATGATCGACATGCTGGCGATGGTTTCAAGCTTGGATTGCGCTTGTGCCATCGTGCTGGTCACTGCGAGCGCAAGACAAAATGCGAGTCTCTTCAACATGTCACGCTTCCAAATGACGTTGCGGGAGAAGTTTTAATATGAGGCCGCCCTGTCGACCAAAGCAGAGCGAGAGCAGGTAGAGAGCGCCAGCCACGAGAATGATGGCAGGGCCAGAGGGTAGGCCTGTATGAAATGACAAGATCAAACCGCAGAGGCTTGAAACAAGCCCGATCAATGTTGCGACGAAAATGATGCCCGTCAGTTCGACAGCCCAGAATCGCGCGGCAATGGCGGGCAGCATCATCATGCCCACCGAAAGCAAAGTGCCCAGAGCGTTAAAGCCCGACACAAGCGTTGTGACGACAAGCGCCAGGAAAACGAGATGGGCAGGTCCGCCCGTGCGGCTCACACTGCGCAAGAAAGCAGGGTCAACACATTCCATGACGAGCGGCCGGAAGATGAGCGCAAGCACAAGCAAAGTGCCGGTGCTCATTGCGGCCAGCAGTAACATGGCCGGATCATCAAGCGCCAGAATGGAGCCGAAGAGCACGCGCAGCAGATCGACATTCGATCCTTTGAGCGAGACAATGCTGACACCAATCGCCAGCGAGATCAGATAAAAGCCTGCAATGGAGGCATCTTCGCGCATTGTTGTGGCGCGTGTGACAAGGCCGGCAAGCAGAACAACAAGCAATCCGGTGGCAAGCCCACCAATGGTCATGGCTGATAGCGACAGGCCGAAGGCGAGATAGCCCAGTGCTGCGCCCGGCAGAATGGCGTGAGCCATCGCATCGCCAAACAAACTCATGCGACGCAGCATGAGGAATGTCCCAACAGGGCCGGCGGCGAGAGAAAGCGCGATGCAGCCCACAAGCGCGCGGCGCATGAATTCAAATTCGAGGAAGGGGCCGATCAGCGCGTCAAAGATCATGACACGCCCTCTTGCGCACAAATATGCGCTTCCTCATCAAAAGCTTCGATCATCTGGCGCGCGCGTCCTAGATTTGTCTGCGTCAGCACATCTTCTGTCGTGCCATGCGCCACGCATTCGCGCGCAAGCAAGAGGCTGCGCGGGAAATGATCGCGCACAATCTGCATGTCGTGCAGAACGGCGATAATGGTTCGGCCCTGCGCGTGCCATGTCTTGATCATGGCGAGAAGATCGGCGCTGGTTTTCGTATCGATGGCGGCCAATGGCTCATCAAGCAGAATGAGATCGGCATCTTGCAAAATAAGCCGTGCGAAAAGCGCACGCTGCAATTGTCCGCCCGATAGCGCATCCAATGTGCGGCGCTCGAAACCTTGCAAGCCGACACGCTCGAAAGCTTCATGCACGGCGAGACGATCTTTGTGGCTGAGGCCCCCAAAGGCGCCTGTGCGATGCCACAGGCCGGCTGCGACAAGATCAAACAGCGAAATCGGAAAGCTGCGGTCGAGCGCGGCACTTTGCGGCAAATAGGCAATGCGCGTGTCGGGCGCACGGGCCAGCGTGCCGCTCAAGGGCGCCATAGCGCCCGCCATGCCTTTCAGCAAAGTCGATTTGCCAGCCCCATTGGGCCCGACCATGGCGGTCATGCTGCCACGCTCAATGCGTCCCGAGACGTGATGAACGGCGGGGTGGCGATCATAGCCAAGAGTCAGGTCGGTCAGGGTGAGGAGGGTCGCTGTCATGCGAGCGCCCAATGCACACAGAGCCAGAGCAGGCCCAAAAGGGCGGCCGCCCCGCCCAGCCTTTGCCCCGCCGAGATGCGTAGCAGCGACCAGCGCAAGGCGGGGCGGTGCCCGTGCGCTTGAGGCTCATGATGCTCCTCGTGAGGGTGATGGTGGTCGTGCGGCATATTCGGGTCCGGTGCCTGAAGATGGAATGTTATAATGTTACACCATCGTCTCGACAAGCCTTGATCCTGTGGTCGGGGCGGAGGACCCGACAAAGCGCATAAAAAAACCGCCGGGTTGCCCCGGCGGTTTTCTGTTTCGTGAACCTGTTGAGATCAGGCGCTCGGCATATGAGCCTTCCAGAACGGCCAGAAATCGCCGAGCACGGAACCGGGCCACGGGATCGTCAGCAACTGGTCGAAGACGACATAGACGAGGAAGGTCGTGCAGAACGCCATCGGCAGCGTGATGCGCCATGGCTCCTGACCCTCAACGCGCATGAAGGCGATGATGAACAGGGGCACTGTCGGGATGAGGCCGATCAACGCCATGGAGGCGAGGAAGCCGATCATCCAGCCGAAGAAGATAGCGCCACGGATGGCGATTTCCTTCGGGCTCATGTCGTCGATGGTGGAGGCGATGTCCATGTGCATCTTCTCCGCCGCTTCGCCGCGTGCTGCGCGTTCTTCTTCACGCTTCTTGTGGATCTCACCCTTGAACACTTCGTTCGCGAGCGAGAGCAAGCAGAAGGTGATCGCACCCGTGCCAACGATCATCGGAATGATCTTGGCCGAGAAGTTCCATGTCATGGCTTCCGTCATCATGACTCCGAAGATGCAGAGCATGAGGACCGGGAAAATATGCGTGACATTGAACTGGGGAGCGTGGAACTCGGAGAGCATGCCCTTGATGCCGCCATGTGCCTTCACATCCAAGATGAACGGACGCACGAGCGACAGAAGCGCCATGGCAAAGAGTGCAATCACGAGCGGACGCGTCATCCAGCCACCGCCGTAGCGCTGGATCGAGATGAACATGTAACGCTCAAGAATAGCACCGAGAATGAAGCCCAAGACCAGCGGCGGGCGCGGCCATTTGAAGTGCTTCATGCCCCAAGCGAAGACGCCGAAGAACAGGAGCGAGAAGAGATCGCCCCAGTTACGGTGACCTTCGAAGGCGCCGATATAAACCAGCGACAGAACGAAGGGCAGGATCAGCGTGTAGCGCAAGCTGGCGAGCTTCGCGAACTGGCTGGAGAACAGGTAGCAAAGACCCGAGCCCAGAATGTTCGCAATGGCGATCGACCAGACCATCGAATAGGTGATGGCGAGGTGCTTCGTCAGCATTTCCGGTCCGGGGACCAGACCGTGCATGAGGAAAGCGCCGAGCAGAATGGCCATACCGGCAGAACCGGGAACACCGAACACGATGGTGGGCACAAGAGCGCCACCTTCACGCGAACAGGTCGCTGATTCCGCCGCGATCACGCCGCGCACGTCGCCCTGACCGAAGGTGAGGCGAGCGCCCTTTTCAGTCTTGAGGGCGTGAGCGTAAGAGATCCAGTCAATGACCGAGGCCGAGATGCCCGGGATCGCGCCGATGACGGAGCCAATCCAGGCGCAGCGGATGTTCAGCCACCAATGGGTGAAGCAATCCACCGAACCCTGCCAGAGGCCACGCCAGTTGTTCTGCACTTTTGCGTCCGACACGACCGAGGTGCGGGCAACAAGAAGATCGCAGAGTTCCGGAAGCGCGAAGACACCGAGCGTCAGCGGAACGAGCGGCAAGCCTTCCCAGAGGTAAAGGCTGTCCATCGTCCAGCGCAACGTGCCGGTCTGCGGATCGGAACCGATCATGGCGAGCATGATGCCAAAGCACGCCATGGTGAGGCCGCGCAGAGGCGTATTGCCCGAGAGCACGGCGACCATGGAAATACCGAACACGGCGAGCGCGAGAAGTTCGGGCGAGCCAATGAACAGAATGAGGGGACGAACGATCGGCAGTGCGACCGCCATGAGCACCGCACCGAAGAGGCCGCCCATGAGCGCGGACATGTAAGCCGCACCCAGAGCGCGGGCACCTTCGCCACGCTTGGTCATGGGGTAACCGTCGAGCGCCGTCGCAGCAGAAGCTGCGTGGCCCGGAGCACCCAACACGATGGCCGAGATCGGGTCACCGTGGGTCGTTGTTGCAGCAAGGCCGAGCAGCAGCGCCATGGCGGCAGCCGGGTCCATGTTGTAGGTGAACGGTAGAAGGAGCGCAGTCCCTGCGACACCGCCGATACCGGGCAGGATGCCGAGAGCCAGACCGCAGAGCACGCCGCCCCAAAGGAGCATCATACGATGCGGCTCGAGGAGCAGCGTGAGCCCCTGGCCTAATGCTTCCCAAATTTCCATGAAAGTCCCCTAATTTTTATTCTGATGGTTCTTTCAGCCGGATTTTTTACTGGTTTGTCCGGCGGTCACGCCCTCAAGAGACGAGGAAAGCCCATCGATTTTCTGCAATGGTCTTAAGCGAACCGCTCCCGAGGGATGCGGTTACACCTCAGGCGTGCGCTGCCGGTGGCCCACGGGCATGAAAGGAACGGCCGCAGCCGCTCACCCGGGGCGCCTCTTGAGAATGGCAAAGCCGTTCAGCAAGGCGCAGGCTTACTTCATCACGCTGGGCCAAGCTCCAGAGCGAGACATCATCGCCACCCATTTTCTTTTCTTCGACCGCCTCATCAGGGGCTTGGTCGGCAAGTGCCATGGTGGCGGCATTTTCGTAGGTTTTGAAAAGCGGATCGGCGGGGACGAGAACAAGCGATGCCAGAAGGACAAAGGCATGCAGCCAGGCGGCAGCAATCGCTACCACCCCGCGTGCCTTCTTGCCCGTTTCTCCGCCCATACTCATCGCCCTGCTCAGGCTCTCGCCCTTGTGATTTCATCCCATGGGGAATTTTGGGCCATAAATCATGGCCAGAAACAAAGTCACCGGAACATATTTTGTTCCAAAGTCAGGCTTTTTCAGTGCCTTTTTACCAAGCGGTCCTCTTCGTGACCTGCCGGATAAGTTTCTTTGATCCCGCTTTTATTTTTCTCTCGGGACCTCAGGTAATCACAATTCCGCCATAAGCGGAAGCGCAAACATGCCCCCGAATACGACGAAATGCGTAATCCGTAAGCCGGAACCCCTGATTTTTATGCTGCACTGCAAAAAGAACCCGAGCCGAAACCGGCTCAGGCGACCGCTGCTTTCTGCAATTCCACCAAGCGGACAATGCCGTTACGGGCCAGATCCATCATGGCGGTGAGCTGGTCTTGGGTGAAAATGGCGGCTTCCGCAGTCGCCTGAATTTCCACCAGACCGCCAGTTCCGGTCATGACGAAATTGGCGTCGGTCTCAGCGGTGGAATCTTCCGCGTAATCGAGATCGAGCACGGGTGTGCCATGTGTCACACCGCATGAGATGGCGGCGACATGATCGCGGATGGGCATGTCCTTGATAATAGAGCGACCGCGCATCCATTTCAGACAATCATGCAGCGCCACCCATGCGCCTGTAATGGCGGCAGTGCGTGTGCCGCCATCGGCCTGCAAGACATCGCAATCGATGGTGATCTGGCGCTCACCCAAAGCCTGCAAATCCACGACTGCGCGCAAAGAGCGGCCAATCAAGCGCTGGATTTCCTGCGTGCGGCCAGAGGGCTTGCCGGCCGTCACTTCGCGACGTGTGCGGGTCGCGGTCGCGCGCGGCAGCATGGAATATTCTGCCGTCACCCAGCCACGGCCTTGGCCGCGCAGCCACATGGGTGGCTTGTCTTCGAGCGAAGCCGTGCACAAAACATGAGTCTCGCCGAATTTGACGAGGCAAGACCCTTCCGCATAACGCGCAACATTGCGCTCGAGCGTGACGGGGCGCATCTGGTCATTGGCGCGTTGGGAAGGACGCATGCTGTGTTCCTTAAAGGCAAAAAGAGTGGGCGAGTCTCTAGGCGTTTCACGGGGGTGAAGCAACAGAAATCGGTTTTACCGCTGCATCATCATCTGATCGCGGGTGGGCGGATCAGCGCCGGGGCGCATGCAGCAGATGGATGCTGCTTTTGCAGCAAATGTGAGCCAGCGCGCCATTTGCGCATCGTCGGGTGTTTGCCAAGTGCCGAGATGATTGTCCTGCGCCATGATGGCGAGCAAGGCACCCATGAATGTGTCGCCCGCACCTACACTGTCGCAAACCGTCACTTTTGGCGCGCTGACTTCGATGTGTGATGAACCAAAAATCGCCACTGCGCCTTGTGCGCCGCGCGTGATAATAACGAGCCGCACTCCCAAAGCGCGCCATTCACTGATGACATGATCATGCAAAATGCCCGGCGCAATGGCATCGAGATCTTCGCTGGAAACTTTGACAATATCCGCATGGCGAATGCGCTGTGCAAGCAGCAACGGGATCGATGCACGATCTGGAAATATGTTGGCGCGAATATTCGGATCAAAACTCGTTGTCATTCTCTCGCGTGCGTCGCGAAGTGAAGCGCATGCAGCCTCACCACCCAGACCCAGTGTGGCAGCAAAAGATGTGGCGTGAAAATGGCGTGTGCCTTCAGGCCAGCTCCAGCGTGCAGGCGCTTCTTCCAAGGCGCTACCTGCCAGATGCAGATCATAATGCGGAATGCCGCTCGCATCTTTCGAGACGTTGACATGCGGGCAAGGTTTGGCGCTGATCAATGCATGATCGAGATTGATGTTTTCTGCATGCATGAATGCAGCAAGGCGAGCACCATTTTCATCTTGTGAAAGCGCGCCTGCAAAACTTGTTTCAGCACCGAGACGTGCAAGGGCCAGTGCGGTGTTGAGACCAGATCCCCCCGGTGTCCATTGGCGATGACCTTGCGCATCCGGCACAAAATCCACCAAAGCCTCGCCTGTGACACAAATGCGCGTCACGGCTTCACATCGACCTTATGTTGCGCCACAGGGATTTGCGCGCGTACGCGTTTGATCAAGCTGCGATCAATCTGCGCCGTCGTATAGCCAATACCATCAGAGACTTTCGCGACCACCAAGCCCCAAGGATCGACAATGAGCGAATGACCATAGGTCGAGCGCGTTTCCGCCCCCTGTTTGAATTGGCCTGTTTGCGCGGCTGCTACAAAATAGGTTTGCGTTTCAATCGCACGGGCGCGGCACATCACTTCCCAATGATCTTTGCCCGTTTGCAATGTGAAAGCAGACGGCAGTGCAATCAGATCTGCGCCACGTTTGGCGAGCGCATCAAAGAGTGCTGGAAAGCGCAAGTCATAGCATATGGCGCAGCCAATCGTGAGACCTTCGCACTCGTATGTGACGACGTCCTCACCCGGTTTCATGGCGTTGCTTTCGCGATATTCCATGCCGTCTGGCGTGGTGACATCGAACATGTGAATCTTGCGATAGCGTGCGACTTCCGCGCCTTGGGGATTGAAGGCGATGGTTGTATTGCCGAGACGTTCTTCGCCTGCAATTTTTTCCAGCATCGAGCCTGCATGAATATGCACGCTGTGGCGCATCGCCAGATCACGCATGAGCGAATAGGCAGCGCCATCGGGAAAGCTCTCGGCCGCTGCGATCTTGTCTTGGCGTGTGCCGCCCATGAAGGAGAAAACTTCCGGCAGGCTGATCCAATCGGGGCGCTCTTTGTCGATGCAGCTTTCGATGAGACGGCGCGCCTGTTCGAGATTGGCGGCTTTGTCATCTGTCGAATTCATCTGGATAGCTGCGATTTTCAAAAGAGGCTCCGCAAAGAGAAAGGGCGCGGGAGTTTGTCCCGCGCCCTCGCAATCTGTCGCTTTTTGATGGATGCGGCAAGCGCGTTAGCGCACCGCCTCCAGCGCAATGGCAATACCCTGACCCACGCCAATGCACATGGTGGCGAGCGCGCGCTTTTGGCTGCGCTCATTCATTTCAATGGCCGCCGTCAATGTGATGCGTGCGCCTGACATGCCAAGCGGATGGCCGAGCGCAATGGCGCCGCCATTCGGATTGACGTGTTCTGCATCGTCAGGCAGGCCAAGGCCGCGTGTGCAGGCGAGCGCCTGCGCCGCAAAGGCTTCGTTGAATTCGCAGACATCGAAGTCCGAGATTTTCAGGCCCAGACGATCCATGAGTTTCTGCGTGGCAGGCACCGGGCCAAAGCCCATGATGCGCGGTGCGCAGCCGGCGGTCGCCAGACCATTGATCTTGGCCAGCGGGGTCAGGCCGTATTTTTCAACCGCACGGGCCGAGGCAATGATCACGGCGGCAGCACCATCATTCACGCCCGACGCATTGCCGGCGGTGATCGAGCCGCCTTTGCGGAAAGGTGTTCCAAGCGCGGCCAGCTTTTCAATCGTTGTTTCGCGCGGATGTTCATCGCGCTCGACGCGCGTGATATTGCCTTTGCGATCCTTGATTTCATAAGCAACGATTTCTTTGGCAAAGCGGCCCGCCGCAATGGCTTTGGCCGCGCGAGCTTGCGAGCGAAACGCAAATGCGTCCTGATCGGCGCGCGAGATCTGCTTGTCTTCGGCGAGGTTTTCCGCCGTTTCCGGCATGGAATCGACGCCATATTGCGCTTTCATCAGCGGATTGACGAAGCGCCAGCCGATTGTCGTGTCGTGGATTTCGGCGGAGCGCGAGAAAGCTTCCGTCGCCTTGTTCATGACGAAGGGGGCGCGCGACATGCTTTCCACGCCGCCTGCAATCACGAGTTCGCTTTCGCCCGCCTTCACCGCGCGGGCCGCCGCGCCAATCGCATCCATGCCGGACCCGCAGAGGCGGTTCAGCGTTGTGCCGGGCACAGACATCGGCAGGCCCGAGAGCAGGCCCGCCATGCGCGCAACATTGCGATTGTCCTCGCCCGCCTGGTTGGCGCAGCCGGCATAAATCTCGTCAATGGCTTCGCCGGGGATTTGCGGATGGCGCGCCATCAATTCTCGGATGGCAAAGGCCAGAAGGTCGTCCGGACGCACCGAGGAGAGCGCCCCGCCGTAGCGACCAATGGGGGTGCGCAGGCCGGTGCAGAGAAAGGCTTCGGTCATGGTCATTCCTCAGTTGTTCGCATAGAGAACATATGGGCGGATTACGAACATTTTAGGCCTCCGCCCAATTGCGCGTCAAGGCGCGGTTGAGGTTTTGCGCCTCTTTGGCCTATACCACGAAGCCCCGTTTGCGGGCCTGTTTCATGAGTGGAAGTGGTTCATGCCTGTCGTCCCGCCCAGCGCGCAATATGTTCTGACGCTCTCCTGCCCCAACAAGCCCGGCATTGTTGCCGGTGTCTCGGCCTATCTGTTTGGGGAGAGCTGCAACATTCTCGATGCGCAGCAATATGATGACACGCAGAGCAATGTCTTTTTCATGCGCGTGGTTTTCAACCTCGTCGGCGAGACGCCCTTCGAGAAAATCAGCGCGGGCTTTGGTGATCTTGCCAAGACGTTCAACATGAACTGGACGATGCGCGGCGTCGCACAGAAAAAGCGCGTCATGGTGCTGGTCTCGAAATTCGACCATTGCCTGGCTGATCTGCTCTATCGCTGGCGCATTGATGAATTGCCGATGGAATTGACCGCGGTTGTCGCCAATCATCCGCGCGAGACCTATGCGCATCTGGATTTTGACGGCATCCCGTTTCATCACTTGCCCGTCTCGCGCGACACGAAGATGGAACAAGAAACGCAGCTGTGGAATCTCGTGCGCGAGACCAACACGGAACTCGTCGTACTCGCGCGCTATATGCAGATTCTCTCGGAAGGCCTCTCTGCCAAGCTGTCTGGCCGCTGCATCAACATTCACCATTCCTTCTTGCCCGGCTTCAAAGGTGCGAACCCTTACAAGCAGGCGCATACGCGCGGCGTGAAACTGATCGGCGCGACCGCGCATTATGTGACGTCCGATCTCGATGAAGGTCCGATTATCGAGCAGGATGTGGAGCGCATCAGCCACCGCGACTTGCCCGAAGATCTCGTGCGCAAAGGCCGCGACATCGAGCGGCGTGTCTTGGCGCGCGCCGTGCGCCACCATTTGGAAGATCGCGTGATCCTCAACGGATCAAAGACGGTGGTCTTCGGGGATTGATCCCTCACGTTCGTCATTGCGAGGAGCGAAGCGACGTGGCCATCCAAATGAACACAAGATTGTCTGGCTTGCTTCGCTTCGCTCGCAATGACGGTTTCAAAATTGCGGCCCTTCTTTTCAGCGTTGCGTTTTCCATCTCTGCGCAAGCGCAAGATCTCGGCACGCTCGCGCCAAAGCCGCTGCCGCCACTTTCCAATCCGAATGATCCGGCATTGCCAGCCAAAGAACTCTTTGGCCGCAGCGTGTCGCCCGCAAAATTGGCGGCCAAGCCGATCGGTTTTTATTCGCGCGGCTGTCTGGCCGGCGCCGACATGCTGCCCTTCGATGGGGAGGCTTGGCAGGTGATGCGCCTGTCGCGCAATCGCAATTGGGGCCACCCCGAGCTTGTGTCTTTCTTGCAAAATGTCGCGCGTGATTTGCGCGCGAAAAAGATTTGGCCGGGTTTTTTAGTGGGCGACATGTCGCAGCCGCGTGGCGGCCCGATGTTCACCGGACATGCCTCGCATCAGATCGGGCTTGATGCCGATGTCTGGTTCACACCCATGCCGGAGCGGCGTTTCACACGCCAAGAGCGCGAAGAGCTTTCAGCCACTAATCTCGTGCGTGACGATTGGATGGATGTGGAGCCGCAGCTGTTTGGTGCCCAGCATATGGCCATGCTGAAATATGTTGCGCAGCAAGCCCAAGTCGAGCGCGTCTTCGTCAATCCGGCGATCAAGAAAGCTATCTGTCGCGATGCGCGTGGCGACCGCGCATGGCTTGGCAAGATACGCCCGATGTATGGGCATAATTATCACTTCCATATTCGTCTCAGCTGCCCTGCGGGTGAGGAAAGCTGCCGCGCGCAAGAGCCGCCGCCGCAAAGTGACGGCTGTGACAAGACGTTGGATTGGTGGTTTACGGATGAGGCCATGCACCCCAAGCCAGTGCCGCCGGAAAAGCAGCCCAAGCCCGTGACGCTTGCCCAATTGCCCGGCGCATGTCGCGCGGTGTTGCAGGCAAAATGATCAATGGGCCTTGTCGCTTGAAGAATGGGCCTCGCCACTGATCTTATCCGTCCAGGCCAGAATAATGCCCGAGATCACGAAGACCATGTGAATGATCACCGACCACATAATATCGCGGTCGGAAGCATTTTTGACATTCATAAAGGTCTTCAAAAGCTGGATGCCTGAGATGGCGACGATCGACGACAGGAGCTTCAGCTTGAGGCCTGTAAAATCGATCTTGCCCATCCATTCGGGCCAATCGCGATGTTCGCTCTCGTCAATCTTCGAGACAAAATTCTCGTAGCCTGAAAAAATGACGATGATGATGAGCGAGCCTGTGAGTGTCAGATCAATCAAAGATAAAACGCCGAGAATGACATCGCTTTCGCTGGCTGTCAGTGCATGGGACATGAAATGCCAGAGCTCTTGCGCGGCCTTGATCAAAAGACCGGCAAGACTGATGACCAACGCGACATAGAATGGCGCCAGCAGCCAACGGCTGGCGAAGAGAAATTTTTCAAGCGCGCGTTCGATCATTTTGGTGTCCCTGTCTGACCCTGCTGTGATGCCACGAAGGGCAGGCGAGGGGCAAGCACTAGCTGGAAGAAACACCTGTGCCGATGGCGCAAGTCACACCCGTGCCGCCAAGCCCGCAATAGCCATTGGGGTTTTTTGCCAGATATTGCTGGTGATAGGCTTCTGCATAATAGAAGGGGGGGGCGTTGCGAATTTCTGTTGTGATCGGCGCAAAGCCCTTCGCGGCCAAAGCCACGCCAAAGCTTTTGGCGCTGCTCTCGGCCATCTCGCGCTGTGCATCATTGCTCACATAAATGCCGGAGCGATATTGCGTGCCCACATCATTGCCTTGCCGCATGCCCTGCGTG
The DNA here is from genome assembly GCA_947452455.1 of Beijerinckiaceae bacterium. Classification (GTDB taxonomy): domain Bacteria; phylum Pseudomonadota; class Alphaproteobacteria; order Rhizobiales; family Beijerinckiaceae; genus Terripilifer. Next base: position 222,610 of record CANGBX010000004.1, on the reverse strand, counting down.
GGATCGTGATTTTCCCAAAAGGTTTTGAGCAGGTCTGCAAACGGCGTGACGCGCGGATCAAAGACAACCAGCACAACTTCATTGTGCCCGGTCATGCCTGAGCAGACTTCTTCATACGTCGGGTTGGGTGTTTGTCCGGCGGCATAGCCAACAGCGGTGAGCCAGATTTTATCTTTGCCCATCTGCCAGAATTTGCGCTCTGCGCCCCAGAAACAGCCCAGGCCAAACAGCACGGTTTCGCAACCATCCGGAAAAGGCTCTTTCAACGCGCGGCCAGTCACATAATGCGTCTGGGCTGTGGCAATGGCTTGGCCGCGGCCGGGCAAAGCTTCGCCGGGCGCGGGAATCGACGTCTTTTTCAGGAAAGCGAACATGAGCCGACCTCCGCAGCAAGAATGAAACACCATCTTATGTAGGCGCGGGTTAGCGGTGCGGGAAGAGGCTGATCCGCTTTTGTCCCTCGGAACTGGCTTGAGGCACATAAAAGCCGCCCCCGGTCCTTGCGCCCGAGCCCGCGCTGACTATAGTGCGCCCTCCTGCGGCATGCCTCGTCATGACCGTAGCCGGAGGGGTGGCCGAGTGGCTGAAGGCGCACGCCTGGAAAGTGTGTATGCGGGAAACCGTATCGCGGGTTCGAATCCCGCCCCCTCCGCCAGTTCACCCTCCCAAACTCGCAAATGCCCCGATTGAGTGTGAAAATACCTTTTTGTTTCCTAGGTATTCGAGATAGGTGACCGAACCGTTGAGACTCTATGGGCCCCTAAAAATTGGTCTCAGATAGGCTTGCGTCTGATAACGCCCGAACCTTGCGTCGGCACTAACGCGTTTATTAGCATCAGCAATTCAGCCACTTAAATCTGCTGAGTAAGCAACTTGTTTTGTAGGGGGCTTTTGCCGTCGAATGACATAAAACTGGTCGTTGGCGTGGTGGAGCGAATTGCTGCGTTGCTTTCGAGGATCTTGTTGAGAATTGGCGGATTTCGTGCTTCCTTAAGGTTGTTGGCAGATAGCGCGCGTCCAGCTAAGTTTATGATTTAGGGTGGCATTCGTCAGCACCGACCTTCAAAGGTGATTCGTTTCTTATGGGCAGCAGGAACACGGTCGCAGCGAAGCAGCTTTCGTTTGATCCCAAACCGCGAGATGGTTTGCAGGACAGCTACCGCGCACGCTACACGCCTCCAACTGACATCAGGCATATTGAATTATCATCAATTCTTTCCGGCCGCGGAGGCGCGCCTTTAGAGCCCAAACAGCTTGATCTTATGCTTGGAGCCGAACGCGTCTCGTCAAAGCGAATATTCTACGCCGGTGACATAGGTTTGATTGGGTCTCCAGCGGTTGCAATTGTTGGAACCAGGAACGTATCGGCTGCAGGTGCCGCGCGTGCGCGTAAACTTGCTAGGGGGCTCGCAGAAGTTGGTGTTGCTGTCGTCTCCGGCCTAGCGGAAGGGGTAGATACTGAAGCGTTAAGCGAGGCTATCCGTTGCCAAGGGCGCGTTGCTGCAGTGATTGGAACGCCGCTTGATAAAGCTTACCCCGCAAAAAATAGTGCTCTCCAGGAAGTCATCTACCGGGATCACCTCTTAATTTCGCAGTTTCAGCTTGGGGAGCGGACTTATAAATCCAATTTCCCTGAGCGGAATCGGCTTATGGCGGCCCTCTCAGATGCGACTGTAGTTATCGAGGCATCGGATACTTCAGGAACACTTCATCAAAGCGCGGAATGTCAAAGGTTGGGCCGCTGGTTGTTTATCGCTAAGTCGGTTGTGGAAGATCAAAACCTCATGTGGCCCAAAAAATTTCTTCCATATTCAAAATGCGTTGTTCTCGAGAAAGTTGAGGATGTTCTTGATCGCATTGCAGCTAGGTAGTTCTACCTAGCGCCAGGCAAGTTACATGCGCGGCACCGGCGGTCAGCAGCAAAGACTTGCATGCGATCAAAGAATTTCCTGATGTCATTACATCGTCGATAAGCAAGACGCGTCTGCCTTCGATAAGTTGTGTATTTGCAACCCGTATCGAGTCTAGATGAACTTGCTTGCTTCGGTCACCCCCAGACGCGAGTTTTTGAATTTTCGTGTGTCGAACCAAGCAACCGCTAGCATCGACATAACCTTGACCATCAGTAAGCTTTGCAACCAGTAGTGCAAGGCCAGAGGTTGTCTTTGCTGGATCGTGAGAAGGTACAATTGTGATTGCTTCTGTGATTTTAAGCTTGTCTCTGAGAGGAATGAAGTAATCTATACCCTTTGGAAGGCAATCCTTAAGGTCAAGAATTCTGCCACTATGTGACGGATAATTATTTCGGTCTCCGCCCATTTCTATATGTGTACGGTAGGGGTTGTAGGGTCCGAGGACGGTAATGTCCTCGCCGTGAACTGAGACTTTCGTCAATTCCAGCATTTCTTCTGGACCGCATCACTTGATTAGAATGGATTTACAGGTTGGCACTCCATTTCACTTTTGTCGAGAGACACGGATCAAAATGACTAGCCTCGTCCAGTGATCAAATTGGTCGATTGCGGTTAGACCTATTTTAACTTTGGGTGACAACCGTAAAATAGCTTCTGCAATCAGATGACGACTCAAATCTTGTGTTTTTATTTTTGGCAGAGTTAGAGATATTAGACTTAATTCTCATTCGGGTCATGTACCCTAAAATTCTCGAATAAATTCGCGTAAAATTTGAACCTGAAATTCTCACATTCCTTGAGGACATCGACCGGCAATGTCTGTGCGATAAAAGAGGAGTCTGTATCCCCTTGCAAGAAGCTTACGACGTCTTCGCGGGACCAAAACCAATCCAACCACATCCGAGATTTTTCTAGAGATTGCGTACTCTTTTCACGTCCTATGATCACGCCGCTCGACTTAATAATTACTATTCCGGATTTTTTGGTAAGAGATTGAGTTTTTTCAAATCCACCAAGTCTAAGAAGCTACAAAAAATGGGATAGAATTGCGTAACTCTCGCTCCCCTAGCTCCAGGAGATTTTCCAGCGCCACGGTCAAAATAGCTTGAGCTACTGATGCCGCCTTGAACAAGGCCATGAACGGGATGGTAGCGCAGGAATTCACCCGACCATTTTGCATCCTTAAATGCTGATACTGGCACTATTAATTCTACTTCAACAAACCCTTTCGGGATGACGCGCTCTTGTTCTTCTGCAGATGATTTTTGCTTCTTAGGACGCACGTTCTCTAAAAAGTTGTCAAAGTCACCACGCGTTTCTGCAATTCGATATGCTTCGAGCGCTGCCGCGCGTTGCGTAGATGCATAATGGTCGATTCCGTCGAGCCCAAGTTCTTTGATAGCGGTCCATCGGATGATGTTGAAGGACTGTCCTTGTTTCAGAAGATCTGGCGATAACCTCGGTGAGGATTCGGGCCAGGTAGGATCAGGGATGAATTCTCCCTTTTTTATGCGCTCCTCGATCTCCCTCGCCTTTTCTTGAATATCTATTTGTTGAAGTCCACGAGCGATTTCTGCTTTTGAGCTTTCCGTTAGCTGGCCCTCATTCTCAAGAAGAGAAGAGAGTTGGCCCCATCCGATGCGGGTGATGGGACGGCTAGCAGAAAAATCTTTTGCATCTGGAATCGGCAGGTTTGCGCGTTGAAAGCGGGCAATGAGCTCTTGCCACTCAGCTTTCCTAGCCTCTGCCGCGCGTTTGTAACCCTCGCTAAATCCCATCACGATCCCCGACGAAAATGATCGACGCATTCGTCTGCGGTGATGATGTTGCGATCTTAGCGAACTCTGTCAAACGGCCGTTCTCGTAAATTCATCAAATACAGATTGCTTTTGAAATCGCCATGGCATCGAAGAAAAGTAGATGAGATCGTTCAGTGTGACCGCTGGCTTTGTTCGCGACATAACCAGCTCATCAATCACCTCCGGCGAAAGATAGGCAAGCTGCATAATGCGACTGATAAACCGATCTGTTACCTTCTCGGCGCGCGCAATGTCCTGGATCGTCGCAAATTCTCCACTCTCCAGTTTTCGACGCCAACTCCAGGCGCGTCCGATCGCCTTCAAGACATGGGGATCTTGAATACCTGTGGGAGATAGCGCTTCGATCCGTGGTGCAACGATCTTCGATCGTCCATTACGGCGTTGCAGCTTGAGTGGGATGAACACTCGGACGGTGTCATTTTTTGTCATGCCGAAACCTCAGCGTCCGAAGGTTGCGATAACTCATGAATTAGCTGCCCAATCCCAAGTCGCCTGAGATCGACGGCTATACCTTGCTCGGCGACCGTCACGCGCTCCACCAGTAGTCTGGTGACACGTGCTCTCTCCCGCGGGTACAGCGCGTCCCAAAGCGGATCAAATCGCTTCAGTGCAGTGACGATCTCTGTCTCATTGGGACGTGTTCTATCTTCTCGGAAATTTTGGATGATTTGGGAGGCGATCTCAGGCGCTTTGATCATTCGACGCATTTCCGCGACGACTGCATCTTCAACCATGGGAGCAGACAGTCTTATGGGGGTTTTGTGATCAGACCGTACACGACCCCGAGCAACATCGGTCGACACATAATAATGGTAAAGCCGATCACCCTTACGCGTGAATGTGGGTGTCATTGCAGCCCCGGCCTCAGTGAAGAGGATGCCGCGAAGCAAGGGTTCCGGCCTGTTTGTTTCGATAGTACCCCGCTCGCGCGGGCTTTGCTTCAAAGCAGCATGTAGCGAATCCCAAAGCTCGTTGCTCACGATCGCTTCATGTTCGCCTGGATAAGAGTCACCTTTGTGAACGGCCTCTCCAAGATAAAGCCGGTTTTGGATCAGCTTGTAGATGAAGCCCTTGTCGATCTGTTTCCCACGTTTGTTAGTGATGCCCTGGTCGGCCAATTCATGAGCTAGCTTGGTTGCTGAGCTCAATTCGACAAATCGCTTGAAGATGTGGCGGACAACTTTCGCCTCAGTCTCGTTCACGATCAGCTTGCGGTTTTTCACGTCATAGCCAAATGGAACGTAGCCACCCATCCACATCCCGCGCTTGCGCGATGCCGCAAACTTATCTCGGATGCGCTCGCCAATGACCTCGCGCTCGAACTGGGCAAAGCTCAGCAAGATGTTCAGCGTGAGACGTCCCATGGACGTCGTCGTGTTGAAAGACTGCGTGACGGACACAAATGTCACGTTGTGGCGGTCCAAGATTTCGACGAGTCTTGCAAAATCCATAAGCGAGCGACTGAGGCGGTCGATCTTGTAGACCACGATGACGTCGACGAGTCCGACCTCAACGTCACTCAATAAACGTTGGAGCGCTGGACGATCCAATGTGCCGCCAGAGAACCCGCCATCATCATAGGACTCGCGGATTGAAACCCATCCTTCCGCTTTCTGGCTGGTGATGTAGGCCGCGCATGCCTCTCTCTGAGCATCGAGAGAGTTGAATTCCATGTCGAGGCCTTCGTCTGTTGATTTGCGCGTATAGATTGCGCAGCGTCGACGGAGGATTTCTTTGCGATCGGGAGACGGGCTCATGCAGCGCCCCTCTTGCTTGAGAGACCAAAGAACCTGAACCCGTTCCACGTCGTGCCGGTAATCGCTTTTGCGATGGCCGAAAGGGATTTGAATTTGCGGGAATCCCATTCATATCCATCGTTCAGGATGGTCACGACATGCTCAGTTCCATCCCATTCGCGGATGAGCCGCGTGCCGGGCATGGGGTTACGCGGATCTTCCGCCATCGCTTTTCGGATGGTCTTGCCCTCGATTTCATCTGCCAAGGCATCAAGTGTCCGGCGGGTATGTTTTGAAAGCCCGCCATATGAGAGCTCTTGAATTCGATAGCCAATCCGCAACTCAAGAAACTGCCTGCTATTGTTGGGCGCGGCTGTGTGGAAGAGTTCCTTCCACTTGGCTTTGAGCTCATTCACCGACATGGTTTTGAGCTTCGCCAATTGAGCCAAGACGGATTGATCGGTGGTACGATCTACTCCGGGCTTGGGTAATGTATCCGTTTGCAATTGAGATCTTTGTCGCATTTCATCACCTCAGCGGCTACGTAGTTTGCGACGTGCAATACCGCTCTTCAGAGGCGAGAAGTCGACGAAACTGTCTCGAAAATTCGAAGATAAATCACTGGAGTTTTCGGGCAGAATACGCTTGAGACCAGCGCAAAGAATTGAAGCGAGCTCTTTGCGAAGTTCGTCAGGCTGTAGGCTTTCATTTCCAGGATTTGATTGGGGAGTGTTCATAGAGACCGTTCGTTCAGAGCCGTTTCGATAGGCACTTTCCTCATCAAAAACGGTGACGGCAAGGGCTAGAGCGATGTGCATCTAACTGCAGCGAATGCCTGCGAAATGACGAGAAAAATCGATCTGTGGAAAGATTTTTCACGCAAGATTTCATATCTCTCTCGCAAACCAGCGAATGCGTCCAACGATGTTGGTCTCATCAATCAAACGCTCATAGGGAGGGTAGTGAGCATTGTCCGACACGATCCGCACTTTCGGCGGATCGCTGTTTGGGATGTATTCCAATCTCTTCGCGACGAGCCCCATGCCGTCGTAGAGCACGAAGATGCCAGGAGGTGTGGGTGAGCGGCGACTGGTGTCGACCAGAACGACGTCGCCACCGCTCAATGTCGGGCTCATGCTGTCACCCTCGACATGCATGATGCGAAGATTGGCGGGTTCGGTTTTCAGGCCGCGTTTGATCCATGATTTCTGAAAGTGATAGGGACGGCCGTAATCCGGCTCCATCTCAATGTGGTTGCCCCCACCCATGGAGGGGCGGACGTTCACATAAGGGACGGCGACGAAGGCCTGGTCCGGATGCTCCAAAATGGGAGATTCCCCCTCTACATCCCCAAGTCCGTGCAGCAGCCAGTTTCGGTCGACCTTGAGCGCGCCTGCGACTCGGTCCAGTCTTTCCAGGTTCGGATTTTCCGATTTCCCTCGGACGATATCGTAGATGAACGACCGGTTGACCCCGGCGATCTCGGCGATTTGGGCTGCCGTGAGACCTAATTGCTGCGACCTGGCTTTGATCCGGTCGGCAAGACTGAATGTCATTGGCGGATCGTCCTCTGTTGAAAGCGTGGATTGTGGATCAAATTGGACATAACAGGATTGATTCATCTGCGTCAAGGAAATAGAACGAATAGTGAACAAAAAACCGAGGTCGCCCAGACAGGAGCGCGGCGGGTATGTCGATGATCGAGAAAGAGTATTTCACCCTTGGCGAGGTGGTAGATGCGACCGGCATCCCTTGGACGGATGTCACTTACCTCGCCGAGAATGGGCACGTGCGCCTATCGGTCCTCGTGTTTCACTTGGCCGTGGACTGTGGCTATTGCGAGCAGATCTCAGAGGATGATTGGGATCACTTCCCCTATGAGGAGCCAAGCAGCCTGACGGGACTTGCTGATTTGAGTGATCGAGACGCGCATTTAATCCTGAAGAATGGATCGACCGTCGTTGAACACTTTAAGGCAAAGCTGAATGAATATTGTAGCGTTGCTGAGCGCGCCCGTCCGCAAACGTTCAAGAAAGAAGATCTTCTTTTGCGGCGTTCTGAGCGCTTGCGTCTCGAATCGCTCATCAAAGCGAAGCGTCCCCCACGTGACGATGAGCCTTTCACTCACAATCCCGACTACAGAGAAGTTCGGCTCAATGGGCACGCGGTCAGCCTGGGGCCCATTCAGGCGGCTGTCGTCAAACAATTGCACGTCGCCTATCTCGCCGGCGATCCTTGGAAAAATGGCAAACAGCTCTTGAGTGCCGCGGGCTCTGTCAGCAACCGCATCAATGACATTTTCAAATCCAAGAAGGGCGATACGCAGAAGCTCATCCAATCAAATGGTCGCGGCCTTTATCGGCTTGCTATCCCAGACCCCGCGCCATCCCCTTCCAAGCACCCGAAAAAGTAAGGGGCGAGGGATATTCTGGTCCCCTGTATCCCCCTCCGGCCCCCCAGCCATCCTACCGCAGCTCTACGCAGAAACCCCCAATATATCCATCTATGATCCTGTCATGGTCCTGACGACAGGAACACGCAGGAACGCCATCCTCTCCGCAGGTCTTGTAAGAAACCTCGGAGAACCCGAATGGATACCCGTCATCTTTCCCAGATCGAGCTTGCAGCTCGCTGGCATCTATCCCCCCGCACTTTGGAGCGCTGGCGCTTCTCGGGCGAAGGCCCTCGCTTCGTCAAATTGGGCGGGCGCGTCGTCTACCGCCTCGAGGACGTCGAAGCCTATGAGGCCGACCAGGTCCGCCAGATGACACCCGGCGTCAGCCGGAAAACCGGTTGAGGCCCGCCATGACCCTCCTCAACCAACTCACCCTCGACGCTGTGATGCGTCTGCCCATCGGGGATCTCGTTGATCTCCCGGCTGAAGAACTCGCCCGCCTCCAAACTGAGGCTGACGACAATCTGCGCCGCGCCAAAGCCCTCGTTGCCTGGCTCGATAGCGCACTCCTCATGAAGTATGCCGAGCGCGCCAAGGCGGCACGCGCAGATGCTGAGAAGGATTTCGGCACGGCTCGTTTCACGGATGGCGATGTGACGATCGTCTCCGAACTCCCCAAGCGTGTGGATTGGGATCAGCACGAGCTTGGCGCACTCGTCGAGCGCATCAAGTCTGAGGGCGATGATCCGCGCGAATATGTCGAGGTGAGCCTCAAGGTCTCTGAGCGCAAATATAATTCTTGGCCGCTCCACATCCGCAAACTCTTCGAGCCAGCGCGCACTGTGCGTCCCGGCGCTCAAAGCTTTCGCCTGATCCTCGATAAGGAGGGCATGTGATGAGCCTTCCTCTCATTCTGGCGGATCAACGCCTTGCTGAGCGCCGCGGAATCAAAGCCGCCATCTTCGGAAAATCCGGCATTGGCAAAACCTCGCTGCTCTGGACGCTCAATCCTGACACCACGCTCTTCTTTGATCTCGAAGCAGGTGACCTCGCGATCGAAGGCTGGAATGGTGACACGATCCGTCCGCGCACTTGGGAAGAGTGTCGTGACTTTGCCGTCTTCATTGGCGGCCCAAATCCTGCCATTCCCGATGGCCGACCTTACAGTCAGCGTCACTACAATGAAGCCGTCGCAAAATATGGCGATCCGCGCGCAATCGAGAAATATGCATCGATCTTTGTCGACTCGATCACGGTCGCAGGCCGTCTCTGCTTTCAATGGGCAAAAGAACAGCCCGAAGCATTTTCGGAAAAGAGCGGTAAACCGGATGTGCGCGGCGCCTATGGTTTGCATGGACGCGAGATGATCGGATGGATCACTCACCTACAGCATACGCGCGCCAAGGATGTCTTCTTCGTCGGGATTCTCGATGAGAAGCTCGATGATTTCAATCGCAAGATCTTCGTGCCTCAAATTGATGGCGCAAAGACTGGGTTGGAACTGCCTGGCATCGTCGATGAAGTTCTGACAATGACGGAAATGGCTGATGCCGAAAACACCCTTCATCGTGTCTTCGTTTGTCAGACCATGAATCCTTGGACCTATCCCGCCAAGGATCGTTCAGGTCGTCTCGACATCGTCGAAGAAGCCCATCTCGGTCGACTGATTGCGAAGATCTCTGAGCCCGGTCGCTCCCCACTCGAGCGACTGACATTCAGTCGACCGGGACCCGCTGTGCCCAAAGCCGAATAATTCACGCATCAACCCAAATACTTTCTCAAACTCGCAAGGAGATTGCGATGACAAACGCATGGTCAGATTTCAACGATGCAAAGCAGGCATCAAACATCATTCCGAAGGGCACGATCGCCAAAGTGCGCATGACATTGCGCCCCGGTGGCTTCGACGATCCTTCTCAAGGTTGGACCGGTGGCTATGCCAAACGTGGCACGACCGGATCTGTCTATCTGGACGTTGAATACACCGTCCTCGAAGGCCCCTACGTCAAGCGCAAGATCTGGTCGATGATTGGGCTCTACAGCCCCAAAGGTCCCGATTGGGCCAATATGGGCCGCAGCTTCATTCGCAGCGTCCTCAATTCGGCGCGTGGCCTGTCTGACAAAGACAATTCTCCTGAAGCGCAAAATGCGCGTCGCATTTCAGGCTTCGCAGATCTCGACGGGATCGAATTCGTGGCGCGCGTCGATGTCGGCACGGATACGAACGGCGATGAAAAGAACGACATCCGCACAGCCGTCACCAAAGATCACAAGGACTATGCTTTTGTCTTGGGTGGCAATGGCGCCTCAGCAATTCATGCTGCATCTCCTGCGCCGACCTATGTCACGGTCACGCAGCCGGCTTTTGCGCCTGCATCCGTAGCCCAATCGCAGCCAGCCCCGATGGTATCACCCGCCGCGGGTATTCGTCCCACTTGGGCGCGGTGAGGCAAAAGCCATGTTGCTCCGCCCCCGTCAAAAACTCTTTGTTGAGCGCAGTCTTGCTGCGCTCAGCATCCATCAAAACACATTGGGTGTGGCGCCAACGGCTGCTGGCAAAACGATCATGCTCTCTGCTGTGACGGGTGAGATGATTGCAGCTTCATCAGCCAAAGCCTGCATCTTGGCTCACCGTGATGAGCTGATTGATCAGAACAAAACAAAATTCTCTCGGGTCAATCCGGGAGTCGCGAGTTCGGTCATTGATGCGACAGAAAAATCCTGGGATGGGCAAGCAGTCTTTGCCATGGTCCCGACGCTGTCACGAGCGGCCAATCTCGAGGATATGCCAGCTCTTGATTTGCTCGTCATCGACGAGGCCCATCATGCCGTGGCTGATACCTATCGCCGTATCATTGATCGCGCGTCTCAGCTCAATCCGAATGTCAAAATCTTTGGTGTCACTGCAACTCCCAATCGCGGCGACAAACATGGGCTCCGCGACGTCTTCACCAATGTTAGTGATCAGATCCGCATTGGAGAGCTGATTGCCTCTGGGCATCTCGTTCGCCCTAGAACATTCGTGATTGATGTCGGTGTTCAGGAGAAACTGAAAACCGTTCGCAAGGCCGCGTCAGATTTCGACATGACGGAAGTCGACGCGATCATGAACAAGTCGCCGGTGACGGATTCTGTCATCGTCAATTGGAAGACCAAGGCCGCCGACCGGCAGACCATCGTTTTCTGTTCTACCGTTGATCATGCCCGCAACGTTGCAGACGCCTTCAAAGCAGCGGGCATCAACGCAGCCACCATTCATGGCGACATGAATGATGTCGATCGCAAGTCGACGCTCGCCGCCTATGACAAAGGCGCCATTCAAGTCATCACCAATGTGGCCGTTCTGACTGAGGGTTGGGATCACCCACCCACCTCATGCGTCGTGCTCCTTCGCCCTTCCTCTTACAAGTCGACCATGATCCAGATGGTGGGGCGGGGCTTGCGCACCGTAAATCCGGAGGATTATCCGGGCGTCATCAAGACCGACTGCATCATTCTTGATTTTGGCACGTCTAGCCTTCTTCATGGGTCGCTCGAGCAGGACATTGATCTTGATGGCCGCAAGAGTGAAGGCGGCGCGGCTAGCAAGAGCTGTCCGCAATGCGAAGCCGTGGTGCCAGCTTCTGTCACGGAATGCCCCCTATGTGGTCACATCTGGGAGACCGGACATCATCGGCGCGACCCAGATGTCTTGCGCAATTTCGTCATGACAGAAATCGACATCCTCGCTCGATCGAGCTTCGAGTGGGTGGATGTCCAGGGTGATGGATCAGCACTCATTGCAAACGGTTTCAATGCCTGGGTCGGCGTCTTCTTTGAGGATGGTCGTTGGTATGCGATCGGCGGCGCGAAGGAAAAGAAGGCGCGATTGCTTGCCCTCGGTGATGAATTGCCCTGCATCGCAGCCGCTGATGATTGGCTGAATAGCAATGAGAGCGATGAGAGCGCACACAAGACGAAGACTTGGTTGCGCCAGCCCCCGACTGAAAAGCAGCTCGCTTATCTGCCACCCGAATGCCGGATGGATTTCAGCCTGACGCGATATCAGGCCTCCGCCATGTTGAGCCTGCGCTTCAATGCTCACGCGATCCGCTCCCGCATCGTCGAGGCTAAGACCAGCAATCTGACGGATGCGGCGTGATGGAGCAGACCCATGTCCCAACATCTCGTCAGCCCATCGCAGCGTGTGAGGCTTTGGCAGCCCCGCTTCGAACTTTGCGCCGTCTGTCGGAGTCCTACGCGCGGCTTTGGTTGGAAGGAGCCCTTTTCGACAAGCGCACCTCGACCATCAGCATGGTTCTGCTCACGAACCTGCCAGCAATTCTTCTCAGCTCAATTGAGAGGAGGCGCGCAGATGGTTGATCTCAGTGCCCAAGAAAAAGAGGCGATGCGCCATTCCATGAAAATGGCGGCAGAGGTCATGAATGAAATCGGTTGGGAAACGAGGCTGCGCGATCTCTCAAAGCATCAAGTCCTCACCCTGATCGAAGTCGTGATCGACGGCTTTCAACAAGCCATGCGCGAAATCACCGCCGCTGATCCAGAGGTTCCGTTCTGATGCTCGACTTCAATCACAAGACCACGATTGCAGAGCGCATCAATGACGCAATTGATGCGGCTTTAGTCTATGAGAATTCAACACGCGTCCCACGTGACTATCTTGGCGGGTCTCGCGTCGGGCATGCTTGCGAGCGCGCGCTTCAATTCGAATTTGCAGGCGCTTCAAAAGATGAAGGCTCAGACTTTTCTGGGCGTACCTTACGCATCTTTGGAATAGGCCATGCGCTTGAAGATCTCGCAATCCAATGGCTTCGCGCTGCGGGGCTTGATCTTTATACGCGGAAGGGCAACAGGCCGGACGGCGAGCAGTTTGGCTTTTCCATCGCGGGTGGGCGCATTCGCGGCCATGTAGACGGCATCATCGTCAATGCACCCTCTGGCATGGGTGTGAGCGTTCCCGCACTTTGGGAATGCAAAACGATGAACGCCAAGAACTGGCGCGCCTGCGTCAAAGATGGCGTCACCATCAGTAAGCCCATCTATGCGGCCCAAATAGCTCTCTATCAAGCTTATATGGATGCAGGCATTCCAGGTCTTGCCAAGAACCCGGCGCTCTTCACCGCGATCAACAAAGATACGGCCGAACTTCATCATGAGCTCGTGATCTTTGATCCTGATTTGGCGCAGCGCATGAGCGACCGTGCTGTACGTGTCTTGACTGCGACGGATGCAGGCGAGCTCTTGCCGCGGATTGCACGCCAGCGTGATTTCCATGAATGCCGGATGTGCTCATGGGCAAGCCGCTGTTGGAGCTTGCCAGCATGACAACGCCTGGCGGCCCAAATAATCTCTGGAGCGACTTCAATGATGTCGTGACGGCTCATGACCACATGAGCCCGTCGCCTGACATCGACCAATTGAAGATCTTTCTCAATGTCGTCTTTGGGTATTGCGAGGGCCTGATCCCCGTTCGAGGTTTCGTCGATAAGGGTCAGGGTAAGGACGGTCGCCCGAATAACATTTGGATCGACGCCAATGACAAGGCTGTCGAGAAGCTGTCAACATTTGCTTCTTGGGCATCGCGCGAGGGGGCAGCCGTCTATGTCGTGCCGGGCACAGTCGCGACCCATGGGCAGGCACGCGCTGAAGATGTCATTCAAATGCAGACCATCCTCGTTGATCTCGACGATGGAGACGTTCCCGCCAAATATAAGCATCTCGTTGCATATCTGGGCGCTCCCACACTCCTCGTTGAGAGCGGGGGACGTACGCAGGATGGGCATCAAAAATGTCATGTCTGGTGGCAGCTGAATGAACCGGCAAGCGGCTCAGACATCGAACGTCTGTGTCAGCTGCGTGGAGAGATCGCTCTCAAGATTGGCGGCGACCGGCATTTTCGCTCAAGCCATCAACCAATTCGTGTTGCAGGATCCATTTATCAAAAGGGGGGATCCAGTCGTCTCGTTTCCATCCTTGAGCACAATCCGAAGATTGAATGGGATCTACGTGAATTTGCAGATGCCGTCGCAGCCATGCCGGCATTTGGTTCAGTGGATTGTTCACAGCCGCAATCAAGCATCAACAAGCCATCGCTCGAAGATGTTCTGACAAAGCCCGTGCGTGAGGGTGGCAGCGATGCCTGGACGCGATTTGAAGGTGCGAGCGCAGCAATCGGTCATTTCATTAGGCTCGTTCACGAGGGGAGGATCTCTCCTGACGAGGGATGGGAGGCCATATGCCAATATAACGCCGCCATGCTGCGGCCCGCCTGGTCGCTCGATCGGTTGCAACAAGAAGCTGATCGGCTCTGGGCTCTTCACATCAAGAAGAATGGTCCTGCTCTCATCCGAGAGCCTGAAAAACATGCGCAGGAATTACCGGTATTTTCGTTAGGGTGCTTGATCGACGATCAATCACCCATGCCGGATGACATCATTGCGCCGCGCGTCCTGACGCCGGGTGGTCTTCTCGTGCTGGGCGGTGCGCCAAAGGTCGGCAAAAGCGACTTCCTCATTAGTCTGCTCGCTCATATGGCAGCCGGGATTCCCTTTCTTGGCTTCAAGCCACCAAGGGCGCTTCGGATCTTCTATCTCCAAGCTGAGATCCAATATCATTACCTGCGCGAGCGCATGCAGCAGATCCGTCTTGATGCTGCCGTCATCAAGGGCGCACGCGATCGCCTCTTTGCAACACCCAAGCTTCGCATGGTTCTTGATGAGCGGGGCTTGAGCCTCGTTGCCCAATCGATCCGTGACTGCTTTCAAGGCGAGACGCCCGACATCATCTGTCTTGATCCGATCCGGAACCTCTTTGATGGCGGACCGGATAGCGGTGGCGAAAACGACAATGCCGCGATGATGTTTTTTCTGAATGATCGCGTCGAAAAGCTTCGTGAATCTGTCGCTCCTGATTGCGGCATCATACTTGCCCATCACACCCGCAAGATGAACCGCAAAATGGTGGCTGAGGATCCATTCCAGGCTCTCTCTGGCGCGAGCGCATTGCGCGGCTTCTACACCTCTGGGCTTCTCATGCATCGCCCGGATGAAGAGAGCACAAGACGCAGGCTCGAGATCGAATTGCGTAATGGCCCAGCCATGGCCTCAAAGCTCATCGACAAGGAGGATGGCCGCTGGGTCGAGATCAGCCCGATGAGCGAGCGTCTCGTTCGAAAGGACATGGGCGCCAAGCTCGATGCTGAGCGCTTACGCAAAGGCGGTGTGATCGTTGAAGCGATCTTTGAAGAGGCCGCTCAAGGGCGTCTCTACACGACGCTGCAATTTGCTGAGAAATTTGAAAACACGCATGGGCTCGGCGGCAAAGACACGATCCGTGACCGGATCAGTGTGCTCGCAACGAAAGGCTTCATCAAATTTCTGCGTAACGGAGCGGCTTTTGGTTTTCCAAGCACGACGTCGCGATTTGGTTATGTCTGCGTCGAAGGTATGCGGGCGCCAACCATCAAGGAAATGACCGATGAAGATACGGGTGAGATCTATCACCCGCTCGTTCCTGTCATTCCGTCGACCATCAAATGTCCGCATACGGGCGTGGCTCTTCCAGATCCTGATCCCGATGTTTGGGCTTATGCGGAGGATGGCGAATGATCAAAGCCATCTACGCAGATCTACGCACAATCCAGTTGGGAATGCAGTTGGGAAAGTTGGGCAAGTTAGGAATGATTTTCCCAACTACACCGACAGGGACCCGTTGCAGCCGCCAGCAACGCGCACAATCCAGTTGGGAACACTTTTCCCAACTACCTTCGAAGAAATACGCGTGGGCTTTCAGAACTACGCAGAAACCAGTTGGGAAAGAGTTTTCACATTTTGCTTCTCCCAACTTGCTTTCCTGCAATGCAATCAACCACTTGCAACGAGTTTTAAGTTGTGGGGGTGAAACCACCCCCTTCGGGGGTGGAGGAAGCCAGCGCTTACGCTTGGCTCCTACTCCACTTCCCGTGGGCCCCGGGGGGTTCGCGAGACCGCCTCCTGATCAGGGCTGATCACAACATCGCACACTACACCATCCATCACGATTCAACGGAGACCATCATGGCTTCGAACGCTCTCACTCGGCTTGAGATCAGGCCATCACCATCATTTTGTTCGTCATCGACCCTGGCACTCGATCTCGGTACGACGACCGGCTGGGCCCTGGGATCATCTACAGGCTCCATCATCAGCGGCACCGTCTCGTTCAAACCCAGTCGCTATGACGGGGGAGGCATGCGCTTCGTGCGCTTCCGCAATTGGCTCAATCAACTCCATGCAGACAGCGGGACGATCACCGCGGTTTATTTCGAGGAAGTGCGTCGCCATGCCGGGACTGATGCAGCTCACATCTACGGCGGCTTCCTCGCATGCCTTGGCGCTTGGTGTGAAGAACACGCCATCGCCTATCAGGGCGTGCCCGTTGGAACCATCAAGCGCTTTGCAACGGGCAAGGGCAATGCCGACAAGACGGCGATGGTGGCAGCTCTCAACGCGCGCGGCTTTTCACCCAGCGACGACAATGAAGCAGACGCGATTGCAATCCTTCTCTGGGCGCAAGCGACCATTGGGGGTGTGCGATGATCCGTGGGCGCAAACGCAAACCAGGCAAGCGTCATGCTTGTGGCAAACTACTGCGTAGCGAAACTGAGCGCGAAGCCATGGCGACCGCTCTCGAAGCACGCCAACGCCATTTCGGTGTGAGCATGCGCCAAGCACGCGATGAACGTCTTGGCACCTCGCTTGGGCGTCTCGCCTTTCGGGAAGAGATCAGCGATCCGCAATATCAGGCGGGGCTCGCTTTCGCGAAGCTCTATCACCAGCATCATCTGACGATGGGCCTGCCTGTTCCAAGCCCGCGCTCGATATCAGGCCTCCTGATCAACGAGGGCATCTTTGGGAGCTCTCCCAGCGAGCCGGTGTTGGAGGAGATCGATCGCCTGAAGAAACGATTTGAGGCGGCAACCGATGCACTCGACCAATGCGACCGGGAGCAGAGGTTTGGCGGCGCGCGCAGGCCGACCCTCCTGGTCTTCCGTGTCGTCTGCTCGGATGAGGACACGACCAACTGGCCGCGCGAGGACATCGGGACCTTGCGCCTGGCGCTCAATGCTCTGGTCAGGGTGTTTCGGCTTTGAGGGGGCTTGTCCACACGACGGTGGCGCGCAGAAATGCGCGCTGCCCCGAAGCAATGCGCAGGATTTATATAATTGATATTGCTTGTATTTTTGGCTTGACGGATGATCGGAGCAGGGCTAAAAGTTCCGATATTGCAAGGTCAGAATTGTGTCTAAGTCAGCGGCCGTCATTTACGCCTAGCCGCATCAATGATCGCATCAATGTCAAAGACTGGTATTGCGGCTTGCCGGACGGGAAGGGTTTCACGCCCTTTGATTTCCAAAGTGAGCTCAAGAGCTACAAGTGTTCGCAAAACAAGACCAAGTTCAGCGCTAGGCTTTCCTCGTTCTACAGCAATGATCCAATGGCGACCGACACCAATCTGTCGTGCTAGCTCAGCCTGATTCATCCCGAGCTTTCGACGCCGCTCTCGAATGATCAGGCCGACTTCCAAGGGGGAACGAATATTCATGGGGCCAGAGCTTAGTGTCGTTAGCCCCAAACCGATAATGTCGTCGTTCGCCTACTTTTGCGAATGTCGTTGATCGCCGACATTTCGTTGGACAATCATTTGAGCAGCCTGAGTTCAATTTCGCCAAGGCCCGCCTGGTTCCCAGACAGCTTCAACGGAAAGCATTCCGCGAGCGTTTTCAATTACGGGCATTAAGAACGTCCTGAGGTCTGCAAGAACATCAGAAAACGAACTTGGCGATTGAGCCAAAATGTTACGTGATATGAAGTTCGTCCAAAGTTTTGCGTTTGTGACATCAGCGACAAATTCTTCGCTTAATCCAACGGGAATGTTCTCAGGCAAGTCAGTCTGTCGGCGAGAAAATGTAGCTGAGACGGCCGATCTCAATGGCACGATATCGAACGAAAAATGCTGCGACATCATCCACAGATCATAGAAATCTTTCATGCGGCTGTTTCTCCAACCCAATATGACAATGGCATGCAATTTCTCAGCTATGACCACTTCTTGCGGATAGGCTCTAATTCGAGGCGATGGAAAATCGAGCAAGGCTGGGAAGTCAATTTCCCTAGCTTCAGGTACAACAGCATCACCAAATCCAAGGTCGATTTGCACCTTGATGGGAGATCGGCCCAAATATGAGAGTGCTTCTACATGAAGCCCACCATATTCGTTATCCAATCGGATGTCGTTGATTGCCAAGCTATCCAATTCAAATTGGATACCATCAGCGCTTTCAATGGCTAGGATTTCACGAAATATGCTCAGTAGAGATGCTTGATCATTTTCACCAAACGCAAGCAAATCCATGTCACGAGTTGGGCGGAACGGATCATCTAGCCAAAGTGTCTGCAGCATCGCCCCCTTCAAGATGAAGCGATCCTTATATTTCGATTGGCCCAATCGATAGAGCAATCGTTCGTGGACATATCGAACGAGCACGATCTCGAGGTTGATATTTTTTGCTCTCGCATGGATACCCAGACGGGTACGAACATTCAGAGCAATTTTTGATCTATCAGGTGTCATGAGAGGTGATCGCTTGCAGATAGGGATCAATGACGCTTGCGATACGCATCGAACGTGCACATTCATAAATGTCAGCTGCACGGCAGCGCCGCTTACGAAGAGCTTCGCGCATCGCAGAAATTGCAATGTCGATGCCAATCTTGTTGCGATAACGGAAGCAGTCGACCACTGTCCGGGCGGGGCTGGTGATCTGAACTGAGACGCCTTCTATTTGATGACGCTCAACGCCTTCTGTCATCGCTTTGTGGTTGAAGCGTACAAACCGCATGGGTGGATAGCTGAGCTTTGACTGACGTTTAGGTCCCTCAATCGCGACCCAGACGAACGATGGCATCTGCAAGGTGAGCTCATGATAGACAAGAGCAGAGATCAAGCAGATGACCCCTTTGGGAACGACCTTGGCCACCTCAGCGAAGGTATGGCTTATTTCGATCTCGGCTTCAGCGGCCTGATAGAGGCCCCGTGCAAGCCGCACCACGCGCCCAGACTTAACGAGCCTGGCGACGACGACCTCAGGGATCCCGGCTGCCTTAAATTCCCGTAGCCTTGCCATCCCCGCCTTGGAGAGGAGCTCCATGGCGTGGTCCGCTGCGGTTGGAGGTTTTTCCGTACTATTCGACATGTTATGAAACGGCTAATAGTAGAGCCTAAAGACAGACGTTTTATAACATTCTCGTCAGACAGGAAGCAAGTCAGCAATCGTCTCTTTAGGACTGAAATGCTCCAACGCATCCAAAGCCACACCCAATTACACCCATTTAGGACGAAGCCGAGCGAAGAGCTGCGGCGGGTCAGCGCGGGAGGCCGCGGGTGAGCGCGGGTCCTTCCGGGGTCCTGCGTAATGCGGGTGGGCTGGGCGCGGGATTTCGCTACCGACAGCCGGAAAACCAAGGTTACCGGGTACCGCCCCTAAAGCGCCGAAGAAAATCCAAAAACACCAGCAAAACAGCGTTCTGGGGTTACCTTGCGTGGTAACCGCCCCCGGTAACCGCTTCGCCTAGCTTGAACCAAACAGGGCTACAGCCCTCAGAAGCCGAACACCTCATGCAATCTGATTTTTCCGCCCAGATCGAGCAGTGGCCGCTCGACCGGTTGATCCCCCATGCCCGAAACGCCCGAACCCACTCTGAAGCCCAGGTCGCGCAGATCGCGGGCTCGATCGTCGAGTTTGGGTTTGTGAACCCTGTGCTCGTTGGGGAGGACGGCGTTCTCGTCGCCGGCCACGGGCGCGTACTTGCTGCACGAAAGCTAGGGCTCGCGGAGGCGCCGGTCATCGTGCTTACGCATCTCTCACCCCTGCAGCGCCGCGCGCTCATGATTGCCGATAATCAGATCGCGCTGAATGCGGGCTGGGATGAAGAGCTGCTCTCAGCCGAACTCGCTTCGCTCAAAGAAGATGCGTTTGATCTCGACCTGCTCGGCTTCGATGATGATGATCTTGATCGCATGCTGGCGACGGTCGTTGATCCAGAAGAGGCGGACGACGAGGCCCCCGAACCGCCGTCTAATCCAACAAGCAAACCAGGCGACATCTGGATCTGTGGTGAGCACCGCGTGCTCTGCGGCGATTCAACCGTTCTCAGCGACGTCGAGAAATTGCTCGATGGCGAGCTCGCGGACATGGCCTTTACGGATCCACCTTACAACGTCAATTACGCCAATTCGCCAAAAGACAAGCAACGCGGCAAAAACCGACCCATCCTGAATGATGCGCTTGGCGATGAATTTGGGTCCTTTCTTTATGACGCATGCCTCAATCTACTGACCGTCACCAAAGGCGCGATCTATGTGAGCATGTCGTCATCAGAACTCGATGCTCTACAAAAAGCCTTTCGTGCGGCAGGCGGCAAATGGTCGACTTTCATCATCTGGGCCAAGAACACATTCACACTCGGCCGCGCTGATTATCAGCGCCAATACGAACCCATTCTCTATGGATGGAAAGATGGCACCGACCATTATTGGTGTGGAGCGCGTGACCAGGGCGATGTCTGGTTCTTCGACAAGCCAGTCAAGAACGATCTGCATCCAACCATGAAACCGGTCGCTCTCGTTGAGCGAGCCATTCGAAACTCATCAAAGAGCCGGGACATCGTTCTCGATCTTTTTGGAGGCTCGGGAACGACCTTGATTGCTGCCGAGCAAACGGGACGGCGCGCCCGATTGATCGAACTCGATCCCAAATATGTCGATGTCATCGTGATGAGGTGGCAAAAATTGACAGGGGGGTGCGCTACTCTCCTTGGAACAGGTGAAGCTTTTTCGAATCCAGAAGCAATCACCGGTAAAAACTCCGCGTGATTGACGAAAAAAGGCCCCGGAATGCAGTCGCGAATGATGTCGATGGTCGAAGCGATTGTGAATGTCCTCGTGGGGTTCTGGATCGCGGTTTTTGCGCAGATGCTAGTGCTCCCACTCTTTGGTCTGCATGCAAGCTTAAGTCAGAACTTAGGGATGGGATTGATATTCACGGTCGTATCGCTCATTCGATCCTATCTTCTGCGCCGTTTTTTCAACGCCCTTCATGCCGAAAAATAAGCCCACCAAATTGGCGGGCTTATCGAGGGGGAAGTTCGGTTTTCGTGTTCAAGCGATCCGATAGATACGCCCTCGGCTCTCATCTTTCTCGGACAGGATCGTCAATCCCATCTTCTTTTTGAGCGCGCCAGCGATGGCGCCTCGAACCGTATGGGATTTCCAGCCGGTGATGGAGACGATTTCAGGGATCGAAGCGCCTTCCGGCGTCCTCAACCGCTCGATCATGAGGGCTTGTTTGGTTCCCTCGCGCGACTTTCCTGTGTGTGGGCCTGTGGCGCCCGACGGCGGGATTTCTATCTCTTCTGGGGAGTTGGGGGCGCAGACCGCTTCTTTGCCAACAGTGGCCGCCTGTGGGGCTTCGTCCGGCTCCGCGCCTAAGGCGGAAACACCGAGTGCAGTCAGAACCAAAGTGACGCCGTGACCAAAGCCTGTCTCTCGCCAAATGGGATCGCCTCGATTGGCATCGACTTCTTCGATCAGGCCTTTGCCGATGAGGCTCGTGACAACCTTTTCCGCAGCACCTCCTTTAAGGCGTTCAGGCAAAGGCAATACGCAATGATCATTTCGCTGAAGAGCTGCTGACAGGATGACGAGTTGAGTGTCTGACAATTGATGCATGAGACTGGGCCTTTCTTTTGAGCAGATCCCGACCATCGGGCCCTGCTACTGGCCCAAGCCCCGAATTTGAGATGATCGGGGCTGGTGTTCATCGCGATGAATGCTTCAATTCAGGCGGAAGCCAAGTTGATAAGCGCTGAATTCGAACATTTTCTTTGATGCCTGGGGATCATGGGAATTTCCATTCGTGCTTATGCGCGCCATCGCGGCGTCAGCCATGTTGCAGTGCTACGAGCAAGCAAAGCTGGGCGTATTCCGCTCGAACAAGATGGAACGATTGATCCCATCAAAGCAGATGCTGCCTGGGATCAGCGCACAGATCCTGGTCGTAAAAAGGAAAAGACAAACAATCTGAAGCCAGTTGCAGAAACGGCTCTTGGATCCGTTCGGGAGACCCTCAAAGAACAGGGATTACCCACGAGCGGAAATGTGACTTTTGTTCAAGCGCGCACCGCTCACGAGATTGCAAAGGCTCATCTTGCTCGGCTTCGATTGCAGCGCATGAAAGGCGAGCTTGTCGATCGCCCTCGCGCAATGGCGCTCGTATTTCGTTTGGCGCGAGAAGAGCGGGACAGCTGGATCAATTGGCCAGTGCGTGTTGCTGCCTTGATGGCGGCAGAGCTTGGTATCGATACCCATCAAATGCAAAGAGTGCTTGAAGATCATGTCCGCTCTCACCTCGCAGATCTTGCCGAGGTCAAACCTGAGTTCAGATGATCTGATCGACTTTGATGGTGGTGCGGATTTCGTTCGGGTCTGGTGTGACGGATTAACTCCTGATCCAACTCTTACCGTGTCCCAATGGGCGGATCAGCATCGCATGTTGAGCTCCCGCGCCTCTGCTGAACCAGGCCGATATAGAACTGATCGAACGCCTTATATGCGCGAGATCATGGATGCGATGTCACCATCCAACCCCGCCCGGCGCATCGTCTTCATGAAGGCAGCTCAGGTCGGGGCAACTGAGGCGGGGAATAATTGGATTGGCTATGTCATCCATCATGCCCCGGGACCCATGCTTGCGGTCCAACCTACTGTGGAACTCGCGAAGCGATTTTCGAGACAACGCGTCGACTCGCTGATCCAGGAAAGTACGGTTCTTCGCGAGCGAGTAAAACCGGCGCGGGCTCGTGATGCAGGCAATACAGTTCTGTCGAAGGAGTTTCCTGCGGGGCTTCTTGTGATGACAGGAGCTAATAGTGCAGTCGGATTGCGCTCCATGCCGGCGCGATATCTTTTTCTCGACGAAGTCGATGCCTATCCGCCATCTGCCGATGAAGAAGGTGATCCGGTTGCATTGGCTGAGGCTCGTACTCGAACCTTCTCATGGCGATCGAAAGTCTTCCTTGCATCAACACCAACGATCCAGGGTCTTTCGAGGATTGAACGAGAATTTGAAGCCTCTGATCAGCGACGATTCTTCGTTCCCTGTCCCCATTGCCAATACGAGCAATGGCTCAAATTCGAACGGCTGATTTGGGAAAAGGGAAAACCAGAAACGGCGCGTTATCATTGCGAGTCTTGCAACGGGCATCTGTCCGAGCATCACAAAACCGAAATGCTCGCGAGGGGATTTTGGCAATCAACGACCAAGGCGACAGATCCCAATACGATCGGGTTTCATCTCTCAGCTCTTTATTCGCCCGTCGGCTGGCTGAGCTGGGTTGATATTGCGCGCGCATGGGAACTCGCCAAATCAAGTGATGAGGCCAAGCGCAGTTTCAAAAATAGCATGCTGGGCGAGACCTGGATCGAGACAGGTGAAGCCCCCGACTGGCAAAAACTTTATGAGCGCCGCGAGGCCTGGAAACTTGGAACAGTACCGTCAGGAGGCTTGTTTCTCACGGCAGGGGCCGACGTTCAAAAGGATCGTATCGAAGTCTCGGTTTGGGCTTGGGGGCGTGACCTTCGCAGTTGGTTTGTTGATCACATCGTCATCGATGGTGGACCGGAACTTGCGCAGACATGGGATGAGCTCGGGCATCTGTTAAATCAAACTTGGCCACATGCGCATGGAGCAAATCTTGCTCTTGCGAGACTTGCCATCGACACGGGCTATGAATCTGCAGCGGTCTACGCCTGGGCTCGCCAAATGGGACATGGGCAAGTCGCACCCGTCAAAGGTGTGGAAGGGTTCAATCGATCCGCTCCAATCTCGGGTCCAACCTTCGTTGATGTGAACGAGAATGGTCGGAAGCTCAAACGTGGTGTCCGGCTTTGGACCGTCTCCACATCGACATTTAAATCCGAGACCTATCGTTTCTTGCGCCTGCAAAAGCCAACCGATGAAGAGCTATCGTCAGGATCACATTTCCCAGGTGGTTACATTCATCTTCCATCGGGACTTGATGCTGAATGGGTGAAGCAGTTCGTTGGCGAACAGCTGATGACGATCACGACCAAGCGCGGCTTTCAAAAGCTCGAATGGCAAAAGCTCAGAGAACGAAATGAAGTTCTCGATTGCCGTGTTTATGCGCGTGCTGCTGTTTACATTGCAGGGGCCGATCGCTGGTCTGAAGAAAAATGGCGCGATCTCGAAGATCAGATTGGGCCAGCTCCTGATGAAGACATCGCACCTCATGTTGAGCGGGATGGTGCTGCAGGGCTTTTGGCGAGGCAACCAGGCACCGGTGGCAAGCGCCATTCAACCTGGCTGAACGGCGTCGATAAGGGATGGCTCCGATGAGTTGGACGCAGGCAGAGCTCGATGCGCTGCGGCGCGCCTATGCGTCCGGAACCTTGAGGGTTACCTACGAAGGTAAGACCGTCGAATACGGATCGGCTTCAGACTTACTATCGCGTATTCGAACAATCGAGCGCGACCGACAACCAACCGGAACCGGCAAATCGTCCATCGCAGGACTTGCTGGTTATTCGCGCGGTGATCGCTGATGGCTCGAATGACCTGGCTTGATAAAGCAATAGGCTCAGTGGCTCCGCGAACGGCTCTGAGGCGAGTACAGGCGAGAGACAATCTCGAAATTCTGACGCGTGGCTATGACGGCGCAGCCAAGGGACGCCGAGCAGACGGATGGCGGACGGCCCCTACATCGGCCGATAGTGAGTTTGGGGCTGCAGGCGCACTCCTTCGTGATCGTATGCGAGATCTCGTTCGCAACAATCCCCATGCGGCGAAAGCTGTATCGGTCCTCGTCAATAATATCATTGGCTCTGGGATCATCCCGCGAGCGGCGAGCGACAACGCCAAGCTCAATGCGCAAGCCAATGCTCTTTGGGAGCGATGGTCCGCACAGTGTGATGCGGATGGTCAACTCGACTTTCTCGGACTGCAGACACTTGCATGTCGCGAGATGGTCGAGGCAGGTGAGGTTCTGATCCGGCGCAGACCTCGTCGAGCAAGTGATGGATTTGATGTTCCTCTACAGATCCAATTGCTCGAGGCAGACATGCTCGATGCAAGCCGTAATGGTGATCTCATCGACGGAGGGCGGATTGTTCAGGGCATCGAATTCAACGGCCTTGGTCAGCGCAAAGCCTATTGGCTTTTTGCACAGCATCCGGGAGATAGCGTTTTAACTTCGCGCCGCCTCGATAGCCTCGCCATTCCCGCCAGCGATATCGCTCACCTCTACGAAAAACAGCGTTTGCAAGTACGTGGTGTTCCCTGGGGCACCCCCGTTATGCGTGCTCTGCGCGATCTCGATGATTGGACACAAGCCGAACTCGTTCGAAAAAAGACGGAAGCTTGCGTTGTTGGCATCGTCCTTGGTGCTGATGAAGGAGAACAAGGTATTGCGCCCAGTGTCGTCGATGCGGACGGCAATAGGGTCGAGCAATTCGAGCCAGGCCTCATTGCCTATGCGCGAGGCGGCAAAGACATCCGGTTCAATCAACCAACGACCACAGCTGGCGTTTCGGAATGGCTACGTTCTCAACTTCATATCGTGGCTGCTGGTTTTCGGATGCCCTATGAGCTGCTGACGGGTGATTTAAGTCAGGTAAATTACTCCTCGATACGCGCAGGTCTCGTCGAGTTCCGCCGATTGATCGATGCCGTCCAATGGCAAATCATCATTCCAATGCTTTGTCAGCCTTGTTGGGATTGGTTCACGCAACAGGCCTATGCCGCAGGTAAGCTGTCCCAACCCAACATTCCAGTTGAATGGTCACCTCCGCGTTTTGAGGCTGTCGATCCTCTCAAGGACTCAATGGCGGACATGCTCGCGATGCGGTCTGGGACGATGACATTGGCTCAGGCCATTTCGAGGCAGGGGCATAATCCTGATGCGGTCCTGGCGGAGATCGCGGCCATGAACGCCAAAATAGATGCGCTCGGTCTCATCCTCGATAGCGATCCGCGTCACGTCACCAAGACCGGTGTCATTCAGTCAGATCCATCACTGACTTCTCCATAAGGACACATAAATGGAATCAACGATTGAACTGCCGGCATTGCGCCGAGCGGCTGCTCTTTTGCCAGCCACCATCAACGACCAAGACCGTTCCATTGAAGTCGTGTGGTCGACGGGCGCGAGAGTTAGGCGTCAACCGCTTTTCGGCGAGCCTTTCGATGAAGAGTTGAGCATGGATCCAGGTAGCGTCCGGCTTGAACGTCTCAATGCTGGCGGACCTTTGCTGAAAGTTCATGATTTACGTGATCTCGACAGCGTCATCGGTTCCGTCATTCCGGGCACCGCTCGCATTGAAAAAGGACTTGGTATTGCGTGCGTGAGTTTCAGTGAGCGTGATGACGTCGAAAGTATTTGGAATGACGTCAAGGCAGGACATCTGCGTGCAGTGTCCATTGGCTATCAGGTTCATCGCTACGAAGTCAGTCAACCTGCGAATGCGCCGGAAGTCTGGCGTGCAATCGACTGGACTCCTTTTGAGATTTCTGCGGTCCCGGTCGGGGCCGATCCGGCGGCCGGCTTCCGTTCGGTTGACCCGCTGAGCGCTTGCGTCGTGGACCGGGACGACGCCTCCCACCCAGAGAGGACTAATATGGAAGACATCAACACGGCTCCTATTCCCCAGATCACTCCTGAGCCCGTATCGCGTGCAGTAGATCCCGAGCCCGACATGAAAGCTTTGGTCGCGCAGGCCCAGACCCATGAACGCGAACGCGTAGGAACGATTTATGACATCGCCAATCGGCTGGGCCTTGAACGAACCCTTGCTGAGGATCTTGTAAGCCGCGGCGTTGAGCTTGATGAGGCAAGGCGCATCATTCTCGACAAAGTCGCAGATAGCGCCGAGCAGACCCGTACCTTCCCTCATGTATCAGCGCCCCTTGGCGGCCTTGATGAGCGCGTCACCCGTCGTGAAGCTGTCACCAATGCGCTGCTTCACCGCTATAGCCCAACCTCCTTCCCATTGAGCGATCCCGCGCGTCAGTATCGCGGCATGTCTTTGCTCGAGCTGTCACGGGAGTTTTTGACCTCGGCTGGCGTCAATGTGCGTGGTATGTCGCGTGATGAAGTTGCGACCCGTGCCTTGCATTCGACATCAGACTTCCCGGAAATCCTTGCAGCGGTCACCAACAAGACTCTGCGCCAGGCCTATGATGCCTATCCGCAGACATTCCGACCCTTCTGCCGACAGGTTCAGGCATCTGATTTCCGGGACATCACGCGCGTCCAATTGGGCGAGGCGCCTCAGCTTCAAAAAGTGAGTGAATCAGGCGAGTTCAAGCGCGGTAGTATCGGTGAAGCGCGCGAGCGTTACCGCGTTGAAACCTATGGTCGAGTGGTTGGGATCACACGTCAGACCTTGATCAACGATGATCTCGACGCCTTTACGCGCCTGCCCGCTATGTATGGAACCGCAATCGCCACGCTCGAAAGTGACGTCGTTTGGGCAATCCTGACCAGCAACGCTGCAATGGGGGATGGGACGACCCTCTTCCATGCATCTCATAAAAATCTTGCAACAGCAGGCAGCCAGCTCTCGACGGCCAGCATCGGTGATGCCCGTGCCGCCATGGCAAAGCAGACAGGCATCGACAAGAAGACGGTTCTCAATATCCGACCGTCCTATCTCTTGGTTCCTGTTGCTCTTGAACTGAGCGCAGAACAATTGCTTGCACAGAACTTGGTGCCTGCGAAAACAATGGATGTGGTTCCCCAATCCATTCGCTCGCTCTCCGTCATCGCTGAACCTCGTTTGGACAGCGTGAGTGCAACAGGTTGGTTCCTGGCTGCCAATCCCTCACAGATCGACACGATTGAATATGCATATCTCGAGGGACAGCAAGGCGCCTATATCGAAACTCGTAACGGCTTTGATGTTGATGGCGTGGAGATCAAATGTCGCCTCGACTTTGGCGCAAAGGCCATCGATTGGCGCGGACTTTACAAGAACCCGGGCGCGTAAAAATCAACCCCATGAACTGACGAGAAGGGCGGCCGATGGCCGCCTTTCGTTTGTCTGATAGGAGCTCAGAATGAAGAATTATGTTCAGCCCGGAAAAACCATCTCGCTCGCAGTACCTTATGCCGTCACGTCAGGTGACGGTCTCCTGGTTGGGTCCATCTTTGGCATTGCGTCTGGGAATGCAGCGATTGGTGAAAATATCGAAGTCGATCTCGTCGGCGTCTTTGATCTCAAGAAAACAGCTTCTCAAGCTTGGTCTGTGGGAGACAAGGTCTATTGGGATAACACCGCGCGCGAAGTCACAAAAACTGGAACGGGCAATACGCTGATTGGAGTTGCCGTTGATAATGTCGGCAATAGTGCCGGCGAGACGGTTGGCCGCGTTCGCTTGAATGCCAGCTATTGAGATTTGGCATCATGTCGATCCCTGAAGGCGTCGAGCCTTCTGATCCTCATTGGTCGATCGACCGAAGAATACCGCTTGCTCTCATTACGACACTGCTCGTCCAGTTTGGTGGCTTTGTTTGGTGGTTTTCTTCTGTTGAATCTCGGCTCACGGTCAAAGAGCAACGATTGGCCCGGGTCGAGCAAAGGCTTGATGAGGATCAGCGTGCCATCAGCGCAATCGTCGAGCGACTAGCCCGCATTGAAGAGCGCGCGAATGCGCAACTTGAATTATTGCGACGCATAGATGGCCGCCTACAGGAACGCCGGCAATGACGGTATTTGACACCGCCATTGCTAGCCTATTCGCAGATGAAAATCTCTCAAAAATGGGTTCATGGCGGAAGAATGATGAGGAGAGCTTCCGACCTTTGCGTATCATGCAGGTTCAACCTCAGAATATTTTTGACATCGGCAATACGAAGCTCGTCCAAGACGCAGTTCTCTTCGATGTCTTGGCTCATGAGGTAATCGGCATCTGCGAAGGTGACGTGATCAAGATGGATGAGCAAATCCACCGTGTTCAGGCGCCGCCAACTCTCATGCTGGATGGACGAATTCTTCGTCTCGACGTGATCGTCATATGAAACTGAGCGTGCAGATTGACGGTGATCTTTCGAAAATTCTCGAGCAAGAGATCAAGGATACCCAAAATGCCGTGACCACTGGCGTTCGTAAAACAGGCGAAGGTCTGAAAAGCGAATTACGGGCGCAAGTTGCTAGTGCTGGTCTTGGTCGTCGTCTTGCCAATGCTGTTCGCCTCAACGTTTACCCCGATCGGGGTAGTAGCCTGAGTGCAGCCGCTTGGGTCTATGCTCGACCTAGTAAGGGTGGCCGCGGCGGGGCAGCAGATATTATGTCCGCCTTTGAAGAGGGGTCACTCATTCGTCGAGGCGGCTCGCAATATCTTGCCATTCCAACAGATCATGTTCCTCGCAGAGGTGGGCGACGAATGACGCCCCATGATTTGCAGAGTGGAACGAAATTTGGGGGCTTTGGGCGCGATCTTGAAGTTGTGCCGACCAATCGGCCTGGGGTCTTATTGTTGGTGCTGCCGATCGTGCGCGCCAATAACGGGAAATCGTTACGACCTGTAACAGGCCGACGCATCAAAGCTGGCAAACATGTCGAATGGATCCCCATGTTCATTCTCGTTCGGCAAGTCCAAATTCCGCGATTGCTGGATTGGAGAGGACCTGCGGAGAGCTGGGGAGCCAGGTTACCTGATGAGGTAATCCGAGCCATGGATGCGCAAAATGTGAGCGGAAATGCCCAGTAAACGTGAACGTGTCCTGGAACGTTTATTTGAGCAGTTACGGTTGATGCCGCTCGCAAAAATCGAACGAAATAGGCTGCGTCCGGATCGCATTCCTCCTGAAGGGCTTCTGATCTTGCGAGATGGTGAGATCAACGAGCCGGAGGTGCTCTTATCGCCTCTCACCTATGTCTGGACGCATGTTGCGCGTGTTGAAGTCTATTCGACCTCAGGCAATCCAGACACACATCTAGACTACTTGTTGATGTCTGTTGCGAACGTGCTGAACGCAGATCCGACACTCAATGGCGAACTCGATCAAATGGAAATCGGTCCGCCTGACTTTGATGGCGCAGCACCCGAGGGCGGCCCTGATGTCAAAGCAGCCATCCTGCCGATCAGGCTCATTTACGAGACAAGCAATCCCCTGACCTGAAGCGTCCCGATCTGGGACACGCTTTTTCATCATCCAGAGACAAAGGATTATCTAATGGCGCTTGGCTTTGGCGCAAATGCGCGCCTCATGGCTGCTTTTGAGACGACCTATGGGTCGCCGCCTCTCGATGGATATCACAGGCTAGGCTTTTCTCGTTACGGCCTATCCGCTCGCCAGCCACTCCTCGACAATGATCTCTTGGGCGAGGGGCGAGATCCTGCACCAGCAGTGCTTGGCGCTTTGACTTGCGATGGGGAAGTGACGGTTCCATGTGACGCCCGTCAGATCGGTTTCTGGCTCAAGGCGCTATTGGGAGAGCCGACGACGACAGGCACGACGAATTTCACGCATAGCTTTCAATCTGGCGGCGCGAATATTCCAAGTCTATCCCTTCAAGCAATCAATCCTGACGTACCGCTTCGCCGAACGCATTTCGGGGCGCGCATCGACAGTTTTACACTCCCTTTGAAGCGAGATGGTCTAACGAGCGCTACTCTATCGTTGATCGCACAAGGTGAAAGTACGGATAGCGTCGATCGTGATCTGACGCCCGTTGGCTACAACGCACTTCGCTTTGGATCCTTTCAAGGAACGATCCGGCGAAATGGCGCCGCCATGGGCCGTGTCGTATCTGCTGAAATTGTCTACAAGAATGGATTGGACCGTATCGAAACTATCCGCTCCGATGGCCTTATTGATAGTGCGGAACCAACTGTCGCGGCTTGCACGGGTAATATCGTCGTGCGCGTTGATGGGACTGCGCTGATCGAAGCAGCGACCGCAGGCACACCCATGGAGCTCGATTTTGGCTATGTACGTGATGCCAATACGAGCCTCATCTTTACCGTTCACGAAGCCGTTCTTTCTCGACCTTCAGTCCCGATCGAGGGACCTTCTGGCA
The DNA here is from genome assembly GCA_947452455.1 of Beijerinckiaceae bacterium. Lineage (GTDB taxonomy): Bacteria > Pseudomonadota > Alphaproteobacteria > Rhizobiales > Beijerinckiaceae > Terripilifer. The sequence continues at coordinate 191,610 of CANGBX010000004.1, read as the reverse complement.
TTCAGGTCACTTTTGAATTCCGCGGCGCGAAGGATCCCACCCTCGGGCGCATGATGACCGCTACGCTCAAAAACGATGTCGCTGCCTATGGAGCCACACCATGATCCGCCTTGGTCTCAAATCAGAGCCTTATTGGTTTGACTTGCTGCCTGGTGTTCGCGTGAAAGTCCGACCCTTTGGAACGGCGCTCTTTTTTGCTGCACAATCGGCCATGGTGCGCGTCGATACGCAGGGAGAAACAACGAGTGAAGTCATTGATGCTTTGCGCGGCGTTGCGTTCATCAAGGCACTTGCGCGTCTTTCTATCATCGAATGGGAAGGGGTAGTGGACGACAGGGGCATCCCTGCGCCGGTCAGTCCAGAGGCGGTCGACGCACTCATGGATATTTGGCAGGCGGCTGCTGCTTTCGAGCGAATTTATGCTCGTCCGATCTCGGAGATCGAAGCGGAAAAAAACGACTAACCGCCCGAGCCGAATGGCATTTCGGTGGCGGGCAGGCCTATTGCGCTGCTTGTTCGGAGAAATGCTCGGATTGTCCGTATGAAAAAGATGCCCCCGTCACGGCAGAGGGCTGGGAGATCTGGGATCTTTTGGAGCGCTGTGGGGGCCAAATCCGCATGGGATCAGCCGGTCCGGTTGGGCTCGATTTTGGTGCGGCATTTATGATGGCTGATGCACTTGGGTTCAGTCGCGCAGGGATTGCGGAGTTTCTGCCTGCGGCTGAAACCGGCTTCATGCGCGGAATCTTGAAACAGATGGACAAGAGCCAGCATGGCGAACCGTAACATCTCGATCCGATTGCAGGTCGATGGCGATCGGTTCAAAGCGGAACTCATTGAGGCTGGGCGCACAGGCAGCCAGGCACTCAAGACGGTTGAAGCTGCGGCGCGAGATGCTGGGAACGCACTCGACAAGACAAGCGCATCAGCACAGAGGGTCGATCGCGAGCAGCAGAGCCTTTCCCGTTCTGCGGAGCGGCTCAAGCGTCAATATGCCGAAGGTTATCAGGCAGCCCAAGAACAGAGCCGAGCAAGCTCGCTTCTGAGCAAAGGACTTCTGACGCAGGCAGAATATGCCAGTGTCGTTGAAGGCATCGGTCGAAAATATGTCATCGCCAACACGAATGCTCGCACATTTGGGCAGACTGTAGAGCAGCAGGGCCAGCGCACGCGCGTCACAGCGCAGCAGATGACTCAGCTACAGCCCCAGCTCAATGATATCTTCACCACACTGACGACGGGCATGAGCCCGCTGACGATTGCACTTCAACAAGGCCCACAAATCACCCAGATTTTTGGTGGTATTGGCGCGACCTTCCGCGCCATTCCGCCTGTGGCGCTTGGTGTTGCGGCGGCCTTTGCGGCAATAGGTATTCCCCTCGGGATCATTCTTTCTCGAGCAAGCGATCTTACTGCAGAAAGCCGCATATTCAATGTCGCACTTGCGGGCATGGGCCGTCAGGGTCAGACAACGGCTACGCAGCTTGGCGAACTTGTCGATAAAATGCGCGATGTCGGTGTGGCGCGGGATGACGCGCGCTCTGCCATCTCGACACTCGTTCGAACACCAAACCTTCCAACCGCAGAAATCCCGCGTCTCGCTGCCATGGCGCCCGATCTAGCGGCCGCTACCGGAGCGACGGCTAGTGACGCTGCGCGCCAACTCGCAGAAATTGCAAGCGGTGGCTATGACGCGATCATCAAACTTGATCGTGCCCTCAATGGATTTCTCAATCCGTCCCAGCGGGAGAACATCCGCTTACTGAGCCAACAAGGAGAACAAACCGCTGCTTATCGTATTGCTATTGATGCTCTGGAAGGCCGGATCAAGGGCCTGAATGATCAGGCGCTATCGCCAACGCAAAAGTCGATCAATGATATTTCTCGGGCCTGGGATAGGCTCGTAGACAATTTGGCAAAGGGCGCCATTGGGCGGATAAGCCTCCAAGTGGTGGAGGGTACGATCAGTGGGGCAGCCAATCTTTTCGCGCCGTCGTCGCCGAAGGTTCGTGATCCGGTTTCCGATGCTGAAAGCGCTCTCGAGCGAGCAATAGATCGGCTTGATCGGCTCAATAATGAAACGCGTCGGTATCGGGATCCTGCAGCGGAAGTCTTCATCCCAGGTTTCTGGTATGGCTCTCCAAATGCGGTGCGGGCACAATTAGAGCGTGAAGTCGAAGCCGCACGCCAAGAATTTGAGCGTTTGAACGAGGCTGCTGCCAAAGCGCAGGAGCAGGGACGTCTCTTAGCGCAGCAAGCCTCACCTGAAGCAAGCCTCTCAAAACCTCAAGCCCTGCCCATTCGAGAAGAAACCGCGCGGCAAATCGCAGATCTCGAAATGCGACGTCGGCTTGATAGCATCGCTCCGGGAGCTCGGCCGCAAGCTGAGGCGGAAATCCAGGCGGAGCTCGCCGCGCGTGAGAGAAATCTCAACGCCATGGAGGCGGAAGCCCTCAAGCGCGCGATGGTTGGCAATGTCATTGCTGACCAAAAACGCCAATATGCAGACCTCACGCGTGAAATCGAACTCCAAAGCAGAACTGCCTTGGAAGTGGCCGCCTCCTATGGCCAAGGTCTTGCTGCTGTCATGCGAGCGGAAGCGCAGAGATCCGCTCAACTTGAAAATCTCCGAAATGGCATCGACGCGACGGCGCGATCTGAAGAACTCCTTAAGGCCAAGGTTGCAGAGACAGCCGAAGCGCAAGCCCGTGCTGCTCTGCAAGCCCAGGAATCTGCTGATGCAGCGCGAAGAATAGCTGGTGCAGAGGCGGGGGGATCGGCAGCGGTTGCTCGCGCGCAAGCGTCAGAACGTGCTCTTGCAGCTACCCGTGAGGCTCGTGCAGCGCTTGCGAATGCCTCAGGAGATTCTGAAGCCTCTTTACGTCGAAGCATCGAGGCGACCACGAAAGCCATTGAAGCCCAATCTTCTGCGGAACGGGCAGGTCAGCTCATCCGTGAAAAGCGATTATCCACCAATGATTTAGTGATCGCCAATCTTGAAAGAGAAGCCGCTGCTACTTCGAATGCAGCTGAACGTCGCGCAAAAGAATTGGCCATTGAGCGCGAACGCAGGTTGCTTGCGCAGAAAGACAAATTTGGTGGAGTAGATCCTGCTCTGACCGAAGCGCAGGATGCAGCAGCAGCGCTTCGTGAGCAAGCCAGATACTTCAATGAAGTAAGAGATCAAGCAAAGAGCATATCGAGCGATATCGCTAATTTCTTGGTCGATGGCTTCGTAAATGCAGGTAAGGCCGGTAAGAGCGTCTTTGCAAATCTCGCTGATGGAGCAGTGGGTCTCTTTCGTCGAATGGCAGCAAAGATTGCAGCAACCCTCATTGAGCAAAAATTCATCCTTCCCATCACGACACAGATCGTCGGAGCCTTTCCAAGTCTCTTTGGCGTCGTTGCGCCTCAAGCCGTGGGTCAGGCAGCTGGCGGCGCAACTGCCGCTGCAAGCGCAGGTGGCGGCATTTTTGAGAGCATTGGAAAATGGTTTTCAGGCCTCTTTGGCGCGGGGCATGATGGCGCTCTCATTGGCATTGCGCCATCCCATTCTCGAATGCTGGCGGTGAGCGCTTTTTCCGGAGCCCAACGGTTTCATGCGGGCGGCATGCTTGGATTGCGGCCAGATGAGGTTCCCTTTGTCGGCCTGCGGGGAGAAGAGGTCTTGACCCGCAACGATCCTCGTCATCGCTGGAACATGGACAGGTTGAGCCAGATGCGCCCCGCAACTGCAGCCAATGATGTCCAAGTGAGCATTTATGACATGCGAATTGGACGGGATCAGCCTGCCGCCAGAACAGAACAGCGTAAGGGCTCAGATGGCAAAAAGGAAATCGCTGTCTTCATTGAAGACAAGATTGATGAGGCCATTCGCAATGGACGCTTGGATCGAGCTCAAGCGGAAACTTATGGATCTCGGCGCATGACAAAGAGGGTCTGATCGAGTGACCAATCTCGTTTGGCCACCAAGTCTTCCTCAGAGACCTACAGTCGGGGGCTATCAAGAGCGTTTCGCTGAAACGGTATTGCGAACCGCCATGGATGTAGGTGCCGCAAAAACGAGACGACGACTTACATCAGCACCACGACAGTTTGAAGCCACATTTCGCGTAACTAAAACTCAAGCTGATACATTGAAGCTATTCTTTGAAAACACCACAGCCGGAGGCTCGTTGCCCTTTAGCTGGGTTCATCCACGAGAAGGCTCAGTAGGCGAGTTTCGCTTCATGGAAGTTCCTCGCATTTCTGCAGTCACGGGGACGCTCTTTTCTGCAGCCATCAAGTTGGAACAGTTGGCATGAGGAATATTTCTTCAGCCGGACGTATCGCTGCTCATGCTGAAGCGACAGACAAAGTCTGGCTCGTCCTTTTAGAACTCAATGCGAATGGCCTCAGCGCACCGATCAGGATCGTCAATGACAATCAAGATGTCGTTCATCAAGGCTGGACCTATATAGGTTACCCATTCGAAGTTGAGCTTCCGCCTGAAAGCCCTGACAGGCCGATGATTGCTCGGATCCGGATCGATAATACACAGCGATTGATCGTTGATGAGGTACGCACGATCGCGGAGCCGCCAAGCGTGACACTGCGTGTCATCCTCGCTGATCAGCCAGATCTCGTTGAGGTTGAATATGCAGGGATGCGATTGCGCAATGTCACTTGGGACGCCGCGGAGATCTCAGGTGATCTCGTTTATGAGGACATTCTGTCCGAACCCGTCTGCGAACAAATGACACCCGCTCGTTTTCCGGGAGCATTCTAATGCCGGCTGTTCCTGATTGGGTCGTCTCCTATGTGGGGCTACCTTTCAAGGAAGGCGGCCGAGATCGATCAGGACTGGATTGTTATGGACTTCTTCGCCTCGTCATCAACGAGCAATTCGGAGGTAGCGTTCCTGAATATGAAGGTATCGCTTATCAGCCCGGTGAAGATCACGACCTACTTGTCACACTGATGGATGAACGTATTCGGCTTTGGGTCCCAGTCGCACAAGGGACTGAGAGGCCTGGTGATGGAATTTTGCTGAGAGTGATGGGACGTCCCATTCATGTTGGCGTCGTCGTCACGACGGACGTGATGCTCCACATCGAAAAGGACTGCGACAGCATCATTGAGAGTTGCGGCAGGGGCTCACGCTGGGATCGTCGCGTTCTTGGATTTTATCGTCATGCCGCTTGATTGCTATCCTGACGACACTCAGATTCGCTGGACAGTGATTCCGCGTCCATTTTCCAGTGACCGTGAGGAGCGATTTTCGCCATCCGGTTTGAGCCTTGCTCAAATGCTCATAGCGTCCGACCTGCCTGAACATTATTGGCCCTATCTCCAAGTCTATGTCGATGATGAGGAGGTGCCACGAGAGTGGTGGGCGCGTATTCGTCCCAAACCCAATGCGCGTCTGTTTGTACGCGTAAATGCCATGGGCGGCGGAGGCGGAGGCAAGAATCCTCTCGCCATCATCGGAGCCATTGCAGTCATCGCCTTCGCAGCATGGGCAGCACCTGCTCTGACGGCTGGATTGTTTGGCGTCGAGGTATCTGCCGTCAATGCAGCAGGTGTTTTCACAACGATGGGGCTAACTAAACTTGCTATTGCAGGCGCCATCACCATGGTTGGCTCATTGCTTGTAAATGCAATTGCGCCAACCCCTCATCAAGCCTTACGAAATTCTGATGGCGGACTTACAGCGCCAGCCTATTCAATTACCGGAACAACCAATCGTCTCAATCCTTATGGTCCCATTCCGAGGGTCTATGGACGGCGCCAGCTATTCCCGATTTTGGCCGCCAAGCCCTATACCGAGACGGTCGGCAATGAACGCTATATGCGCCTGTTACTACTCGTCGGTTACGGCCCGCTTCAAATCGAAGATATCCGAATTGGAGCAACCCCCATCACGGCTTTTGATGGGGTTGAATATGAAGTCCGTGAGGGCTGGCCAGATGATGACCCGATCACGCTCTATACGAAGAGAATCGAAGAAGACAATCTCTCGATCAATTTAACAGCCGCCAGCGGATGGCGGATGATTTCTTCCCGAGCCCAAGCACGCGAAATCAGTATCGATATCTCTTTCGACCGTGGGCTTTCCTTTTTCAATGATCAAGGCGGTCGATCGGAGGCGACGGTTGAGTTTGATGCTGAATATCGCTCCATTGCGGAAAACGAATGGCGACTGATCCCCTGGAAGCCTGGCGGCGATGCAGGCTTTGAGACTGCGGGACGCATTAAGATTTCTGACTCATCATCGTCACCGGTTCGACGGGGCGGCCGTTTCGATGTTCCAACGAGTGGACAATATGAAATCCGCATTCGTCGCACGACTGCAGATGCCACCAATCCTCGCCAAATCGATACGGCGTCACTTTCTGCTCTAAGGACGATTACGGACGAAGCACCGGTCACGATGTCTGGTTTGACGATGATCGCCTTGCGGCTCAAAGCCTATGAGCAGATCAATAATCAATTGCAGCAGATCAGCTGCATCGCGACATCCTATCTCCAGGTCTGGGACGGTTCAGGATGGTCCTGGCAAATCTCACGAAACCCGGCCTGGGCTTATTGCGATGTGTTGCGTCGTCGTGGCCTGAGCCAATTGATGAGTGATGATCGCATTGATCTTGTAAACATAAGATCCTGGGCGATTGCTTGTGATGAGCAAGCCCAGGATGGAGAGCTGAGATGGATATTTGACGGCGTCGTTGAAGGGGGATCCGTTGCTGAGGTGCTCCGTGATATATCCTCGCATGTCCGTGCGCGTTATGGCATCCGTGATGGTAAGCATTCGATCGTCAGAGACATCCCACAGACGGTTCCTGTTCTTCACATTACGCCGCGTAATTCCTTCAATTATGTTGGTCGTAAGCAATTTATCGACCTGCCGCATGCACTCAAGATACGTTTCATCAATCCAGACAAGGATTGGCAGGAAGATGAGCGCATCGTCTATGCGGATGGATATGATGCCAATAATGCTGATCGCTTTGAAACAGTCGATATGATGGGCTGCACCAGGCCTGCGCAGGCTTGGCGGGAAGGAAGATATCATCTAGCGGTCGGAAAGCTTCGCCCGGAGACCCACGAAGTCTATCAAGACGTCGAAGCATTGCGAGCAACGGATGGCGATCTCGTCATGTTTGCTCACGATGTGATCATGGTCGGTATTTCATCTGGCCGTATCAAAGCTCGCATTCTTGACGGGGATGTTATCAGCGGTCTCTTGCTTGACGAACCAGCTCCCATGCAGGCCGGCAAGAATTATGCGATCCGAATCCGGCGTGGCGATGGCGCTAGCCAAGTCCTACCTGTGGTTACTTCGGAAAGTAACACTGGCCATTTGGCTTTGGTGACGCCGTTACCAGTCATGTTGGCGCCCGAACCGGGCGACTTGTTCCAATTTGGAGAAGCCGGCCGTGAGGCATACCCGATGCTCGTCAAGGGGATTGAGCCCGGGCCCAATCTCACTGCAAAAATCGTCTTGATTCCTGCCGCGCCAGGAGTGCATCAAGCTGATAGTAGCGAAATTCCCCAATTCGAGAGTTACATCACACGACCATTTCAAATCGAATTGGTCCGGCCGGCAGCGCCTGTTATCTGGAATGCGGTCTCAGACGAGAGCGTTCTTGTCCGAGGGCCTGATGGGCGCTCCATCCCTCGCATTTTGGTTAGGCTTTATCCGCCTGGATCTGATGCGCTCAATTTTCCTGATGGCATCGAAGTACGATACAGAGAAACAGGAAATACCGGGCCATGGTCTGCCGTTCCAACTCAGCCTGCTGATGCACTCTCAGTTGCCATCCAGCCGGTTGAAGATGGGAAGTTTTACGATCTGCGATTGCGCTTTGTAACAAGCAATGGACTAGGATCTGATTGGACCGAGCTACAAGCCCATAAGGTCATTGGTCGAACGACGCCTCCATCTTCTATCCTTGGTTTTGTTGGGGAGCGTCGAGCTGATGGGGTTCAGCTGACATGGGATCCGGTATCGGCTCTTGATCTCGTAGGTTATGAAATCAGGTCTGGGCCATCTTGGGACGCGGCTTCGATCGTCACGACACGTCATCGTGGCACGACCCTTTTCGTTGCTCTTTCGGATGCGGATGAACGGATCTTCCATATCAAGGCAATCGATGAGATTGGGCTGGTCAGTCTCGTAGCAAGCAGCATTACAGCCGCCGTTGCTCCTCCCGATGGCGTCACGAATTTTGATGTCATTCCTCAGGGTGATCATGTTCGAGCCTCATGGGAACCTGTCATGGGTACGGGTATCGAATATGAATTAAGAGCGGGGACGACCTGGGGCACTGGACGTTTTGTCGGGAGAGCGGCAGGAAATCATCTGGTTGCGCTTTGGCCCATTCGACAGGCAATGGATGAAACCTTCTGGTTGAAAGCGATTTCATCGGCGGGGCTTTATAGCGACACTGCTGCGTATGCGACGACGCGGCTTGCCCCTATGACCGGACGAAATGCGGTTCTCGTGAGTGATCGTCAAGCACTCAATTGGCCCGGTGTCACACAGGGCCTCGAAGTCATCGGCGGTAACCTTCTGGCGTTGGCGCGTTCTGGATCAACCACCATCTCGCGCGGTGAATATGTATTCCCGGTCACTTTCGATCGGATTTGGCGAGCACGTAATTGGGTTGAAGCGCATGTCGGAACAACCCCCGCAGATGATCTGATTTGGGATGGTGCGATCTTCGCATGGCAAGATCCAGAAGCAGCCTCCGCATGGTTGCCGCTTGGCGACGTCGATGGTGCGACAGTGCAGAGCCAGATTGCTCTTGAAGCTCCCATTGCAAATGACTTGATCGAGGGATTTCGACTGGCGGGCGCTATCAGTGGAATGCGAGGATCTAGTCCCTCGCAGTCAGCAAACCTCACCTATGCACCCGCACGCTTTGATCAGGGTTTGAAAGTGGGGGGAGGAACGAAGGCGGGATGGTCGGTTGAAATACCATCAGAGTTTTCGACGACGTTTGATGTCCGCTTGGATCAGGTCCTCAACGAGCCAACCGTCTATTTGGCTCTGACTGGAGCCTCAGGGACTTTGCGTTTGATCTGGTCGCCGGAGAATGATGCCTTCGCTCTTGAGGACGATTTTGGGCGCAGGGTAATAGCAGCGCTCATGAGACGATCGGGCGACATCATCACTTTTGGTATTTGTCAGACTCCCACAATGCGCAAGCTTTTTGCGGCGTCAGCGCAAACTGGAATTTCTACCTCCGGCGCAGAGCCGTTCTTGCCGATGGGCGCATTTTCTGGAGCGCAACTTCATCCCGCTTAATGTGAATAATTGGCCTAGGCCTTATGTGGAGTTCTCAATTCTCGCATTCTGGCTTCCTGCAAATGGCCTGCCGCTTCTGCCAAGCGGGTTTCGAGTAATACTTCGGCTTTATCGCGCTCTGGAATTTTCGGATGAGGCTGCTTTCGCAACTCAGCGAGAAATTCTTCTGGTGAGCATTCTTTCATTCGTCCCTTCCAGGACTTCATGAAGGCAGCCTCGAAATCTTGGGACTGCTCAGCATTCCAAATTTTCACAGCAGCATAGGTGTCTTGGCCGCGATAATTCTTCCAGTGTTTGACTGGCATAGAGCCATCTGGATTTGGCAAAAATCGCTTGATCAGCGTCTTTGTCCATCCACGTTCAAGCAACTCTGTTGTCGTCAGAAATGGGGTCTCAAGAGACTTCATCATGGGCGCTAACCCTAGCTGATTAGATCAGCCGTCAAGCTAAGCGATCAGAAGAAGGACTACAAACATGAAAATCGGGATTACCGAACTTCTGGCCCGTCTGGGTCGGAAAGCCGGAACGGATGACTTTTGCCTTCATGGTCGGCTTGAGGCGCGGCTGATCAAGCCAGATGGGTCAGTCATTGTTCAGGTCAAAGACAATCTCATCGTCAATGCAGGTTTTAGCTTCATCGCGCAGTCGATTGGTCTTTCATCCGGGCGCCCCGGAGTGATGAGCCATATTGCTGTAGGGACGGGAACGACAGCCGCCGCATCTACCAATACGGCATTGGTCACAGAGCTTGCTCGTAAAGCTGCGACTTTTACTCATACAGCGGGCACAAAAGTCTTTCAGTTCGAAGCAACCTTTAACGCTGGTGAAGCAACGGGAGCCATCACAGAAGCCGGTGTCTTCAATGCTGCAAGTGTGGGGACTATGCTTGATCGCGTGGTTTTTGCGGTCATCAATAAAGGGGCCGATGATACGCTCACGCAACGCTTTACGTTCACGATGAGCTGATTGTCATGGCCGTCACGATCTCGACGACGGCTGGGGCTGATTACCTCTGGGGTAACCTCTCCTTTTCTTGGGATGCAACAGAGGCGGGTAAGGCTTGGCAGGATGCCAGCGCCACGGCATTCGTTGCACAGGAGAGCGATGTCCTCAATCTCTTGGCCCTTGAGGCTCGCCTCCCGGCGGTGAATGAAAGCGAATTGTTTGGGCTGGTGGATGGTAGAACCTACGCGAGCGATAAAAATAGCTCTGAAAATCTAGCAATCGCAGAAACCTATATAGATCTCATTGCCTTTGTTCTGACGGTGGCTGAGTCACTCGTCGTAGCTGATGTTGCTCCACGCGACATGTACCAATCCCCATTTTTGGAAGCCTTCGTTGCTGTAGATACAAGCATATTGATGCCGACGGTCGTTTCCAATGAACAATGGACGGCTCTTGAGCAAGGCAATCGCCTCACTGCGCAGACCTTGGCTGATAGCATCACTCTTGGAGATCTTGCCGCACGTCTTGCCGAAATTCCAAAAAGTAGTGCGTTGGGTTTGAACGAGGCATCTTCTATAGCTTCAATCTCAGAAAGTTTTAGAACTGTCCAGTTGGCCGAAACATATACAGATCTTATCGCCTTCATCGCGCAGGTTGCAGAACAAGTCCGACTGTCAGACGCAGTCAGCAACGCACCCTTGCGCCAATTGAACGAAGAAATGAAGTTTGTCGATCGCATCCTGAGGGCGTCTGCAGCTATTATTTCAGATCTTGCTTTTCGAACAACACCGCTTGATGAGGAAGGTTTTGCTGCACTTGTCAACGAGGCGCGACCCCTGGGATTTGGTGCATTTAAGGACCTCACGCCTGGTGATTATGAATATGCAAATGCCCTAGTTCGATTAGCACTCCAGGCCCCCAGCATATCTGGCAGTCGTATTGCACTCACTGACGCCCGGTTCATCGTAGACGTTCCTGACGTCCGAGATCGCGGGACAGTGCTTGTTCCAGTTGGGGGTCTCGTCGTCAGCTTCAATCAAGTCTTCAACGCGCCGCCCGAAGTTCAAGCGACGTTCAAGGGTGGCGCCGCTTTGGCTGTTCCTGAGATTGGGCAAATCACGAAAACAGGCTTCCGCCTGACACTCATCAACCCCAATACGCAAACGTCCGTTGCCGGAAATGCGAGTTGGGCAGCTGAGGGTTACTGAACGAGGACGACATGGCGCAAACCTATCCAGATATCCCATCTACAAAGGCGGTGCGAGATAGTCGCCAGGACATCCTTGATCGAGATGAGGCTATCCGTTCTGCTTTCTCAGGCACGACTTTTCCAAGTACCAATCTGATCGTGGGGATGTTTTGCTTTCGAACTGATCTCGGACAACTCTACCAATTGACCTCTGCCTCTCCGGTCACCTGGACACGTATTCCCCTAGGCGTCCCAGTTCCAATTGCACAGGGAGGAACGAGTGCGACTGATGCACCAACTGCGCGAAGCAATCTTGGATTAGCTGCACTTGCTGTAAAGAACACGGTTTCTGCAAATGATATTGATAATGCAGCAGTTCAGACAACAAAGATCCAAGACGGCGCTGTCATGACCGTTAAAATTGGTGATGCACAGGTGACCACTGCCAAGGTGGCAGATGGAGCTATCACGAGCGCAAAAATTGCCGACGGCTCCATTGCAACTGCAGACCTTGCTACCCAAACGATTACAGATATTCGTGCCGGCGTCGATCTGGGCAGTCGTGTCGCGAAGTCTGGGGACACGATGACTGGATCGTTGACCGCGCAGGGACTTGTATCGACTGGAAATGTGCGATCCGGTGCGACGGGTGACAATGCGCGTGCGACAGGTTTTCTGATAGCCGATGGAACGGATATCGGCGAGCTTAACAGGTCCAACCAGTACTACGATGATCGAATTAGCAACTGCACGGGCTACCTGCCCAATGGAAATTGCCTAGCCAATGCGCAATGGACACCACCGAATGGTAATTGGTGGACCTGGGGGCTTGGTCTTGGTCCAGCCAATCCCAGTGGATTCGATTTTGCCGGGGGCTCCAGCGTCTCTTATCAGGCTGTCACTGTTGGATTTGTCTATACAGCCTATGCATTGACCGCCGATGAAATCGGGGGTGGCGAATATCATCGCAGCTTCAACAACTGCAATTGCGGCGGCCTGAATTGCTACACCAATTGCAACTGTAACTGCGACTGCAATTGTAACTGCAATTGCTGATTGGAGCTGCTCATGGAAATTTACCAGATCAACCGAAAAATCATGCCATTTAGTTCGTTTCTGCAGATCGAAAAAAATGTCCTGAAGATTGATGCAGCATGGAAATCGTCAGATAAAAAGCCAATCTCTCAGTCGCATGATCTGGCCGAAATAATAGATCAATATTCTGAGGATCACGGATGTATCGCTCTTTGCTACACACCACGATCAAAGAATGAGCTGATCTGGCATGAAACCACCCGCTTCACATATGGCGAGCGGATTTCTTCCGATCGTTCCTATACTTCAATGATGCAGATCGGTTTATCGATCAATGATACACCTCAAAAGCTTGGTCGCCATAATGCCGCTTCGCCCGCAGCTCTTCTCAAGCAACGATTAGATGCGACACCAATCCTTTACCTTCTAACGCCCGCACGAGGATGCGCCGTCGACGATGCAATCATCGTCTTTCACGGGGTTGATCCAGATCCAGGCATTCCGGAAGAATTTCGAACCACCCACTCGTTAACCCTGGATGGAAATCTACAGGCTCCTCCGATGATGCCATCACTCAAAATGTTTTTGGAAAAATGGCTGCCAATAACGATTAATGGACCGGATGCAATCCGCGCAGATCAAACCGAAAAATATCTCCTCACCAATACGCATGGTGGTCAAATATACCTTGAGGTCACTAGTGGCATATTGAATCGGTCTCGCGCCAAAAATAAGCAACAAGTTCTTCTCGATACACGCGGGCTAGAGGCGGGCGAAGAGGTTCTGATTAAGGCTGGATATAAATTCTGGCCGGGGATTTCGCAAAAGAAGATCGTAATCGTATGAGTGTGCTTGCGCTTTGGCCCACGAATATCTGGGCAGAGAATCTGACCGGCACATTATCGTCTGAGACAATTGACCGGCTCATCGCAATCGGTGACGAATATGAGGCCGCACATCCTCATGCCCATAAGCCCGCTGCGATGCGTGGGGGACCGGAAGTCAGCTATAACCTTTTGAAAGACAATCGGCCCGAAACCGTAACCTTCAAGGCCATCCTTGGTGAGCGGATGCGACATCTCGCTCATGCTGAGGGTTTTGAGGTGGAAACAGAATTTGAAGCTGTCTGCGCGCTTCGCCGTTTTGGCCCGGGGGAATATGCTAAACCTCATAACCACCGAAGCGTGGATTACGTAGCCGTCCTATGGCTCTCGCTGGAGCAAACCGATGATCGGGGCGACCGTCACCAACGGCCCGCAGGAAACCGCCTCCATTTAATCGACCCGATTGCAGCACGCTCTCGTTTTCTCAATCACACGATGCTGCATGCGATACGTCCCCTACCTGGCCTCCTCGTCATTCATCCGGCTCACATCTTTCATACCAGTGAAATCAACCTGGGGGGCGTGGACACTGTTGCTCTCGTGACCAACATCCGTGTCATCGATCCAGCGCGCCATTACATCCAACTCTAGAGAATCCAATGACTGAAAACCTCGAATACCGGCTCGTGATGGCGGGCCGGAACGGCTATTTGCGAGAGCTTTTCTATCGCCCTCACATATCTTCGCTCGTTTGGGCGGATACTGGTGAGCCTGTTGATCTGTCCCCCGTCGGCACAAGCTACGATCATTCACCTCCCGCTTGGACGAATGTCGATCCCGTCTCCCCCGACAATCCTGCCTCAAAGAGCCGGGATATTCGTATCTTGAAGATCCAGATGGGACTCAAATGCAATTACGCCTGTTCCTACTGCAATCAGGCGTCCCAGCCCCATGAAGTCCAAGGCGACATTGGCGATGTCCGTACCTTCCTACGAAAACTCCCGCTGTGGTTCGATGGCGGAACCGATGGAGAAGGGAGCGGCGTTCGCATCGAATTTTGGGGCGGCGAACCCCTAGTCTATTGGAAAGTGTTTCGCGTTCTGGCAGGAGCCTTGCGCTCAGCTTATCCAAAAGCGCGCTTCAATATCATCACAAACGGCGCCTTGATCGACGACGACAAGATCGAGTTCCTCGACATGCTGGGCTTTAGCGTCGGCATCAGCCACGACGGCCCTGCCATGCAGTATCGCGGCCCCGATCCACTAGACGATCCGAACCAGCGCGCTGCGATCCGACGTCTTTACGACCGACTCCGGCCTTGGGGACGAATTGGCTTCAATGCCGTGCTTCATAAGCACAACACCTCGCTTGCTCAGGTTCGCTCTCACATAGCCGAGCGTCTTGGTGTGCCCCCACAGGACTTGCCACTTTCGACCGAAGAGATACTGCTGCCCTACGACGCAGGCGGTGTCGCGCTATCCCCTATCACCGATGACGAGCATCGCGACTACCGGGAGGCGATCTTCTGGGAGCTGGTCATCGGCCAGACGATGTCAGTTTCGACCATGCGCTCCAAGATCGACCAATTTTTCCGATCGGTCGCGCAGGGACGGCCGTCGTCGACGCTGGGTCAAAAGTGCGGCATGGATCGACCAAGCGATCTGGCCGTAGACCTCAAGGGCAATGTGCTGACCTGCCAGAACACGAGCGCAGTCACGAGGCACCGCATTGGAGGGATCGAAGCCTTTGAGGACATCCGCCTGACCACAGCGCATCACTGGACAACCCGGGCCGAGTGTTCGAAATGCCCAGTCATCCAGCTATGTCAGGGAGCCTGTATGTTCCTCGAGGACGACCTCTGGAGCCAGGCTTGCGACAACAGCTTCACTCATAACCTCGCAGTCATGGCGGCCTCTATCTATTGGCTAACACGCCTTGTGCTTGTTGAGATCGAAGGCCCAATCATCCGACGAGACGAACTGCCAACTCGGATCCCGGTCATTAGGGCACCAGTAGAAACCGCCTCGGCTTAATCCACCCGCCACCACGGCGGGTTTTTTTATGTCCAAGGGAGAAAATCGTGACAGCTACAAATAACAGGATCGGTACGCCTCCACGCGGCATTCGCAATTACAACCCCGGAAATCTCCGCCGCTCCTCCCATCCCTGGCAAGGTTTGGCGAAAGACCAGACAGATCCCGACTTTTGTCAGTTTGTTGCGGCAAAGTGGGGGATCCGGGCTTTGGCGCGGACCCTCATTGCTTACCAGGACCGGTGGGGCCTCAAAAGCGTGAAACGGATCATCTCCCGCTGGGCGCCGCCTAACGAGAACGATACCGGAGCCTATGTGAATGCTGTGGCCGAGGCAGTTGGCGTCTCACCTGATGCGCCCATCGACACCCACGACTACAAAATCTTGAAGCCGCTTACGCTCGCAATCATCCGTCATGAGAATGGCCAGCAGCCATATACTGATGCGGAAATCGACGCGGGGCTCGTTCTGGCAGGCGTCGAGCCACCTCAAAAGTCGCTAAGTCAAAGCCGGACCGTCCAGGGTGGACAAGTAGCGGCAGGCGCAACTGTGCTTGGTTTGATGACTGAGGCCATTCGCGATGTTGAACCAGCCTTTCCCTTGCTCCAGACAGCTCTTCAGATCGCGCCATGGATCGTTGGTGCCCTAACCTTGCTTGGCATCTCATACATGATCTGGGCGCGAGTTGATGATCGTCGGCGGGGGCTTCGATGATAGCGCTTATCGGGCAAGCCCTCGCGCCGCTCGCTCTTCGATTAGCAGGCTGGATCGCTGTCACGGGTGCGGTCTTGGCTGTTCTGCTGGGCGCCCGACAAGCTGGTCGCAATGCAGAGCGTGTCGAGCGCATGCACAAAACCATAGAGGTGCAACGTGAACAACTGGATGCTGCAGCTAACCGTCCTCATGATCGGGATGAGCTCATTGGGCGGATGCGCGACGGGAGATTTTGAAATCTCCCGAAGCTGTCTACCGATTGTGCATTATAGCCGACCGTTTATGGACAAAGCTGAACGAGAATTAAAAATGCTGCCTGAGCATTCATCGGTTGAGGAGATGCTGAAAGATTATTCGGTATTACGCGGGCAAATGTCAGCCTGTTGAAGCAAATGACGTTATCGTATCCTCATTGTTTGACTTTCCCATTTTCATTGACCTCAAAGACATCTTTCACTTCTAAGCTACGGACCAGATATTCGAAGCGACCGCTGATCAAAGTGAACCGAGGGCGTCGAATGATCACCTCAACCTCTCGTCCCTCGACATCTTTGAATGCGGCCAGAACTTCTCTAAGGCTTCTAACATTTACACCATTCACAGAGACTAGCTGATCACCTTCATTTATTTGCGACTGCTCAGCCGTTGACGCCTCATCAACGAATTGAATCCACATAACCGATGCATCATATCCGGTCATGGTGGAGCGACCGACAACCATGCCTGAGGCATGCACACCCGACCTTTTCACTTCATCAAGGGCGGTCGGTACTTCAAGCGAAATCTCCTCAATTCCTTCGCCACGGCGCACCTTCACAATGGCGGTCTTTTCCCCCCGCATTTGGCTAATGACGCGAGATCCAAAACGGGCGGATTCATCCCCGTTTACGGCAAGCACTCGGTCCCCAGGTACCAGTTTGCCAACCCACTCGCCCCGAACTTGAGCGATGACCAGCTCGCGATCCCTCGTGGTAGTGGCGAAGTCGATTGGCAGGATTGGCGGAGCGGGGCTTTTGCCCTGTTTCAAGAGGTCTAGGACCCGGCAAGCAAGTTTAGCTGGAACCGCGAAATTGAGACCTTCAGCGACTGACTTGGCAAAGCCGGAGGAGTTGATTCCCAAGACAACGCCGGTCTCAACATCAATGAGCGCACCACCGGAGTTGCCGGGGTTCAATGCTGCATCGGTCTGTAGCTTCTCTTCCCCGTCCCTAGGCTTTGTTCCACTTATGATTCCGCGCGTGGCTGTGAAATCAAGTCCCCAGGGATGCCCATAGGCAATGACCGCCCTTCCCGCAGGCGGCTCTCCGTCACACCTGAGCTTTGCTTCTTCTGCGCCAGCTGGAATTTTGCTGGGATCCATCTTGATAACTGCCAAGTCGAGATGGTTGTCGACATAAACCTTCTCTATCGGGGCATAGGGGCGATCTTTGAAGCTAGCTCGAATGGTCGAAGGGGATTTTGACGCCACATGCGCATTTGTCAGAAACCAGCCGCGTTCTTTATCAACCAAGAAGCCGGACCCACGAAACGTACCTTTCTTGTCGGATCCAAACGGATAGTCGACGGCTGTCACAATCTTGATTGTGTAACGGTTAGCCTGCTCAATCGCATCAAGCACCTGAGCCTGGCTTTCACTCTGAAGAGCAATCGAAACAAGCCCAATTGCGAAAAGTCTCTGACGTATCATTTGTATCCCCCAAGCCGAGGATATCCCTCAGCGTCGCCCTGATCAGAAATGCGAATCACACAAGGTTACATCTCTAACCCCCTGCCTCGAATATCCTACAAGGGTGTCAAATTTTGACGTGGAGTTATTTTATGAAATTCTTTTGGTCCCTTAGTTGATCCGGACCTCCAGAAGAGGATTGCAGGAGCATTCAGGATGAATACCGTAATCCATGTGCCTCACGCCTCAATTGAGATCCCTTCAAATATCAGAAACCAATTTCTCTTGGCGGATAGGGACCTTTATCAAGAAGCGATCGAGTCGGCGGATCTATACACAGACACCCTTGCCAAAGAGGCCTGGCCAACCGCTCAGATCATTTGCTCTGATGTTTCTCGCCTTGTGGTGGATGTCGAAAGATATCCAGATGACACTGAAGAGCTTATGTCCGAATACGGACGCGGCATGATTTATACGTCAACTCATCTCGGAAGACCGTTGCGTCGAAATCTCTCAGAATTTGAAAAACAAGATCTCAGGAAACGCTTCTATGATCCCCATTGGGCGCGGTTACGAGCCGCCGCCAAAGACGGAATATTGATTGACCTTCATAGCTATCCAAAAGACCCGTGGGCCATTGAAGCCTATCCGACAGCTGGACGACCCGAAATTGATTTAGGCACAGATGAGAAGCTCACACCGCAAGATTGGATCGATAGACTAAAAACTCACTTTGAAAACCTTGGCTATCTTGTCGGCAAAAATACTCCATATGCTGGAGTAATTGACGCAGGATCAAAATATGCTGTGATGATCGAAATTCGCCGTGATATTTTATGCACCCCTGAAGAAAAGGTGCAGTGGCACAAAGTTGCTGATGCTCTTTTGAGCATGCCAATGCCGAACGTTTAACTGTAAATTATGAAGGACGACATCGGTGGCAACTGAAATTTGTCCAGACACCTTCAAGGTCGGCGACTCGATCGATGAAATTTTGAGAGAAATTTCGCTCACTACTTCATGGAATAAACGAAAACGAAAATTGTTCGAGCTCCTTAATCAAGCTCTTGTGACAGAAAAATACCGCATATTTCATAGCGACTTTCGAACCTACGACCTCCAGAAAAAGGGATCTTCAGCCATCTATTTGGTTCCCGATGATCAACGCGGTACATTGAAAGAGTACGCAGGTAAAAAAGTGCGCATTATTTGTCTTGATTATAGCGATCGGTGGCCAGGATATTCAGGTCGAAAGTTTGCTGCGAAGGCAATCGACTAGCAATCACAAGTCTGCGGATGACCTTACTTGACGACCGGATATAGTGGCATTCCCCAGTCGTGATTTGGATTGTCGAGCATGAGATCAAGAAAGATCGGCAGAAGGCTCTCTAAGATACCTACTCCGTCCCGGACTTGAGCGCGATTGACAGAGCTATTCCAGGTTGCTCCACCGTGAACCATTTGATTGCGCAGAACATAGAGACGGTCGAAAACAATCATGAGAATTTTGACTGTGTCCTTTGTCATTGCTGCTTGCCCTGCGACCCGCTTGGCCTGTGCTAGGCGATCTTTCCAATCCTCATATCCGGGCTGCCCATTGTGGTGCGACCAAAACGGCGAAAAAACATATTGGTTGTCGAGAAGCACCCGAATCTCCTGAGAGAAACGTTGCCAAATGAGATCATAGATACGATTTGACTTGTCTAAAGTAATCAGCGTTTCGAAAAAGCTTCGAAAATTTGACCTCTCACCAGGCAATTCTTCTCGCAAGTCACCTGCATAAGCTGCATTGAAGCCAATCCAGAGTAGGATGAACCGAACGTCTTGGTCCTCGCCTTCTTCTTCAGCGCGCCCCAGCCAGCTAATTGCGCGATGAACACGAAGGCCAAGAGACTCAGGAAAGGTTTCTCGTAATCTGCGCTGCTTTTCCTTCAGATCGAGAAACCGCATCCCTTATTCCTCTCCAAGAAGGCCCAATTCGCTTGCTTCGCGTATATAAACTTCGACTGTTTTTTGGTCGAAGCAAACAAATCTGATTTGGATTAGAGCGGCGTAACTTTTGGCGATCTCTAGCGCAATTTGGGTCGCCTCCTGCAAGGGGAAGCGGTAGATCCCAGTACCAATAGCGGGGATTGAAATTGATCTAATTTTGCTCTTTAGAGCTGCCTCAAATATTGAAAGGTATGTCTTTCGAAGAAGGTCTGCTTCACCTCGCGTGCCATCCCAGTATCGAGGTGCGGCAGCGTGGATCACGTATTTGGCTTTTAGGCTATAACCTGCTGTCACCCGAGCTTCGCCAGTTGGACATCCACCGAGCTGCAAGCATTCTAGTTCTAGGTGAGGACCAGCAGCTGCGTGGATAGCACCGCTGATCCCAGATCCTGCTGCAAGCATTTCATTGGCAGCATTCACGATGGCGTCAGTTGTTTCATCGACAATATTCCCAAAA
The DNA here is from genome assembly GCA_947452455.1 of Beijerinckiaceae bacterium. Classification (GTDB taxonomy): domain Bacteria; phylum Pseudomonadota; class Alphaproteobacteria; order Rhizobiales; family Beijerinckiaceae; genus Terripilifer. The sequence continues at coordinate 171,464 of CANGBX010000004.1, read as the reverse complement.
ACAATTTCGATCATCTGATCGCCCTATTCAGCTTGCTAGATATGTTCCCGGTGCCACTTTAAAATTCCTGAATTCTGCACTCGTTTTTTGGAACGTTTCGGATCAAATGGAACAATTATGAAATAAATCATTTCTGAACGGAGATATTCTATATGACTGACACAAAAGTATACATACGACGAAGTTTCCTTATGAAGTAGAGTTCCTATGTAATTTAGGCACGTGTCAGCCTGCAATTTCAACTTGCTAAGCAGACCACCTGATTGCCGGCGCTGTCCACCTGCATCTCAAGTGCGCTGCATTTGGAGAGGAGGTAAGCCGTCGAGCCGCCAAGAATGAACGGGTAGATAGCCGGGCTAGACTCTATGCTCGACACAGGGAGCGCGCGGTCGTTATATCGCAGGCATGCTTCGGCGAGCCAAGCAGCAACTTCAGAGCCTTTCAGATTGACCGCCTTCTTGCGTTCTATCCGCTTGCCATTGTTGGTGCGTTCGATGGCACCCCAACTGGCCTGCGACTGCAGAACCATGTTTGTCATCCGACGCGTGCCTTCTCGTTCACCGTAGATCTCGGCCATGCGCCGGTGAACCTCTGCGGATGTGCAATCACCCTGGAGCGTTGTGAGTCGGCCAACAATCTCCGCCACTTTTCCGAAGAAGGGGTATGCGGCGAGCGCCATACCCCATGTCAATGCCGGCACGGTGGTCTCTGGCGCATTGTAAAAGATTTCAACTCCACGGTCGGCAAAGTCAATTAAGTCTGCACGGGGCTCAAGCCAAAGACGGTTGAGTACCGTCCTGGTCTTTTTTTTAGCCGCTCGTCCTGAGTGCGATGACGCTAGAACCTCATCGATATCAGCGAGTGTCCCCCTACCGGCCCGGATGCGTAGGGCAAGCAATGACCAATCTAGTTGGATGAAGCGGTCGAAACCTATTTGCGGCGACGAGGAATTCATGATGCTGGTCTATTTATGTTTATCTTGATGAAGGGAACGATGAGTTCCTCAACGGAAATTCCCCCGTGCGCAACGATTTGATCTCCTTTTGGAACGAATGCTCCCCGCGTCTTGGCGTATACCGGCAAAAAATTTGGCGGTAGTCCAGAACTATCAAACCTAAACGCATTAATTTCTGACGGCACAGATGCTGCCAGCGTTTCACTGCGATAGGTACGAACCCTTTCGCCTCTTATCTCTGACACGACACCTTGGCTAAGACGGCCAATGCCCTCTGCGTCAACATTGCCGTGGTCAGCAGTAAGATAGATTTGATAGCCTTGCTCTGCGAAGAGCAAGAAAAGCTTCTCGACGAAACCAGTTTCACACCACGCATTGATTTGCCCGGCAATACCTCGCTTTCCAAGCATAGCTCCGTGAACGATTTCATCGACCATATCGACGACTACGCCAGCAACCCTCGTCGCCGGCCTGGAAATAGCATCTTCCAGCTCAACCAGTTGCTCTGTCCGCTTCAGACCTTTCTGATAAACGATCTCTGACTTTCTCAGTCCGTTCTCCTGCCAGAAACGTGCCCAGAGAGACGGCTCCTGCGATGTGGTTTCAATCGAATTCGAGAACTCACGGGGCTTTAGACCTGAAAAGAGAGCTTGTCGTGAGACGGAAGTGAGAGTGGGCAGCCATGCGAAGCACCCGCCTTCCTCCGCTGAAAAGCCAGGCAGCCGAGACGCCAGGTGCTCTCTGATTTGGAACCACTGATCCAGAGCCAGGCCGTCAAACACAAGTAGAGCTACCCGTTCCTCGCCGGCAAGTCGGCGCAGAGCCAGATAGCGTGGTACGTGATGAATCATCACTGGCCCTTTCGCCGCCGGGAGGGATGGCAGAACCGCGTAATGCTGTACTAGCCAGTCCTTCAACCGTTCGTCAGCGTCGAGCTGCAGCTTTCGGATATGCGGCTGGATCGGCTCGGCAATCTCTGTGCTCAGGCTATTGAAGCGCGAGATGACCTCGCCGAATCGGCGAGCCAATTCAACCCAGTCACGATGCGTCGCGTTAGTATCAGGCAGGTCAGCGGAGATCCTCCTAACACCTTCGGATACAAGATTGCCGAGCGCATGGGGGTCCTTAACCAAGCCCACCTTGACCCACTCGGGCAAGTGAGTCGGGGGGTCATGCGCCACGACTGGCTGAAGAGCCCCTTCGACGAACATCGTGTCGACGATGACCCTGACGTCGGGATGCTCAAAAGGAACTGAAACCTCCGGCAATACCTCTAAGGAGTCGTTCGAAGTGCGTTTGCTGTGGACCCCATACTGCGACAAAAAACGGTCCCATGCATCTTGTACTACGCGCACCATGTAGCTCTTTGAGGTCAGCAACTCCGCTATCGGTAGATTGCCAAGTGGCGTGTCCTTCAAGATTGCCGCAACATGCCTTGCCAGCAGGTCTGGCAGCCCTGCGCCGCGGTAATGGAGCCGCAAGACCTCTCGCCAGAAATCCTCGGGCCTGCTCAGCAAGTAAGGGCTGATGCGATAGATGTGGGTCAGGATGAAGTCTTTGGTAGCGCCTTCTCCGACCGGCTGGGTGGCGTGCTTGCCGTGTGCGAGAAACAGGGCTTCGTGGTGCTCCGAGTCCATTCGTCTGATTACGCCATAACTTAATCTCGGAAACAGGTCAGCCAGACTCAGGCTGACCTTGCGTCCCATGCGCACATAGTCCCATGGCAGCGAGTTTAGATCCGTCCCACGTAGTTGAAGGACGAGCGCCTTTGCCGTTCCTTCCTCGCCGCGATCCCAAGCCGCCCGGTAGCGCTCTTCGTATTCTGTTCTAAAAGCGATAGGGTCCTCAAAAGGCAAAACTTCGAAGCCTCGTTCCCGAAGACCGTGCAAGATGCGCTCATCCAACAGAAGATCATCCGGGTCGCAAGCGATCCATAAGCGGGAAAGATCTGCAGGAAATTCCTGCAGGATGCGATCGGTCCAGGCGCTCATGATATAGCCGGTTCCCGTTCGCCTACATGCAATAGTAGAACGGGGCTCAGATCGGGCGTGTATGCTTCTGCAGCATCCAGCTGTGCCATGCGGGCGTCATGGTCGGCACGCAGACGCTTCCGACGGTAGTCCCGGACTGTCTGGAGACCGACCCGACCAATAGCCTGATGCCGCGCATCATATGCATACTTGGCGCGTTCGCGCTCTTCCTGGATACGGGCCCTGTGCTCCTCCGCCATATCCGCAAAGATGCGTTCGCCTTGGGTGAGAGCGGCATTCTTCGAGCGGTCAAAGCAACCGTGTGCATTTGCGGCGGCGACCACGCCAACACGCTCGACCCGTTCCGTCAGAAGCAGATCCCAGATTCGCTTCGCCGTAGGTAAAAAGGTTCGCCCTTCGTCGTTCACGAAGACGGACAAGAAGCGCCGTCTGCTGAAATCATCGGCGGACAGGCTGATCTCCCACAGCGACCACACGCCCCGGACGCTCTCTGGAAGACCGCTAATCCGGACGGTAGGAAGCGGTTGACCCGAAACGCAGCGCGGCAAATCGCTGATCACTGCCCGAGCCCGGTGATCTTCTATTGTTATCCATTCAACATCGGGTCGCTCCTCGGCTGTCCTCGCGTCGAAGCAGACCTTGGCCGACTCGCTTCCGTCCACCCAACGCACCCGCCATATATCAGCTTCCTTAATGGCGTCTCCGCCGCGTGCTGGCAGCCCGGACGTGATCGCCCTCTCCAGCCAGAACTGTGCCGGGTGGTCTCTCCACTTGCGGGCATCGTCTGCATCAAGCTGATGCCCATCCGACAAGAGTTCGCTACTCTTGTGGCTTTCGGCGATGGTCGAGCGAAGCTGCGACAAAACTGCGTCACATTCACTTTCGATAGCGTCAGGGTTCTGGAGCCCCTGAAGGAAGAGCTCATCGAACAGCGGCTCTACTTCGACCGAGTCCATTACGTCAGCGACCTTATCCACGCCGAACTCTTCGGCGATGATCGCTAGTTTCGTCTCCAGAACCTCGCGCACGCGATGCTCGACTGTATCCTCCAGGACGAAGTTGATCGCGCGCACCACGTGCGGCTGCCCAATACGGTCAACGCGGCCGATGCGCTGTTCGACCCGCATAGGGTTCCATGGCATGTCGAAATTTACGATGACGTGGCAAAACTGGAGGTTCAAACCCTCACCTCCAGCATCCGTCGAGATCAGAATGCGGGTATGTCGGGTGAATGATTGCTGCACCCGGGCTCGGGCTTCGAGATCCATGCTCCCGTTCAATGTAGTGACCGAGAAGCCGCGGGCTTCCAGGAAATCCGCAAGCATTGCTTGCGTGGGGACGAATTCGGTGAAGATCAGCACTTTCAGGTCGGGATCGTTCTCTTCCTGCTGAAGCTTGTAGATCAGCTCCAGGAGCGCTTCTGCCTTGGCATCCGTCCCCTGTGCCTCCGTAGCGCGGGCCAGCTCAAGCAGAGTGTCGACCTCTGCCTTCTCCATTTTCCAGCCCCTCATCTGGAGCGCGAGATCAACCTGGGCCTGTCCATCGAGTTCGCCCCACTCATCGACGTCTGCCGCATCGAACAGGGACGGCTGAAGCTGCGGCTGATCCAGCAGTGCTTGGCGCTTTTCGAGTGTCGCGCGGATGGCAGCCGTGCTCGACGTCACCAGTCGCTGCATCAGGATCATAAGGAATCCAATGTGCCGCTGCTTCGCAGTTATAGCCTGATTGTAGCCGTAGCGGACATAGTCGGTAACAGCTTCATAGAGCTTCTGCTGACTGGCATGGCGGTCCTGCCATGCCACCGGATGGAGGCGGGTCATGCGCGGTTTGAAGAGTGGCTTGCCCTCGGCATCGATTGCAGCGCGCTTTTCTGTGCGCACAACAAAGGGGCGTACCCGTTCGCTGGAAATACTGCTCTCGTCGGGGAAGGAATTCCGCTCGAGCAGCTGCATCAAGCGATGGAACTGGTCGGTTTTGCCCTGGTGCGGAGTTGCGGACAGCAGAAGCAGATATGGTGCCGCCTCCGCCAGAGCTGCCCCCAGCTTATATCGCGCGACCTGATCCGTGCTGCCACCCATGCGATGGGCTTCGTCGATGATGACCAGATCCCAGGAAGCCGAAATCAGATCTTCAAAACGCTCTCGGTTGTACGTGCTGAGTTGCTCAAGACTCCAGCCGCGGCGGCCGTCAAGCGGCTTCACCGCATCAAGCGAGCAGATCACTTGATCATGAAGCCGCCAGAGGTTTTCTTCATCGCTTCGCCATTGCCGGAAGGTCGAGAGCTCTGCGGGCTCGATGAACTTGAATTGCTCTCCGAAATGTAGCCGCATCTCCGCCTGCCACTGTCGGACCAGCCCTTTCGGCGCCACGACAAGAATCCGCTTCGCCATGCCGCGCAACTTCAACTCGCGCAGGATGAGACCGGCTTCGATGGTCTTCCCTAGACCTACCTCATCCGCCAACAGATAGCGGATCCGGTCCCGGCTCATGGCGCGTTTGAGCGCGTAGAGCTGGTGGGGCAGCGGCACAACGGTCGACTGTATAGGCGCCAGCAGGAGGTTATCCTCCAGCGCGTCGAGCAACTTCGCCGCCGCGGCGGTGTGCAAGATCTGATCGACTGTCGGTTGGACCGAGTCGAGCGGACTCAGATCGTCCGAGCGGGCGCGGACAACGGCATCCTTATCTGGCAGCCAGACTCGATAGGTGGTTTGCCCCCAGATTTCTTCCTGGTCAATGACACGGCAGAGTGCGCCATGTCGGTTATGCCAGCACCACGCACCGACACCATGTCCGCTGCTCGCATGCGTCACGCATCTGCCTCCATGCGGGTGAGCGCCTGATCATACCACAGCAACAGCTTCTCATCCTCCTGCAGCGCCTCCTCGGGGATCTTCTGGGCAATGCCGATGATGGTCCTGTAGTCCTTAGCAGCCCACGCGGTTTTAAATCCAGCTCGAAGCACCTCGAGCCTGAACTCCTTGATCCGGCGGCCAGGCGCAGACCTGTAGCTCTCAAACTCTTTCAGCAACGATCGCTCGCGCTTCTGTTCCAGGTCCTTCGCCTTGTTTGGGTCTGGCACATACCAACGATCTTTTGCCTTTTGCTTCAAGCGCTCGTCATTCTTTTCTAGTCCACGCAGATCTTTAAAGTTGCTGGACAAATAACGATGAATCTGGTTTGGCACCTCCCCATTTCCATCGAAGCGAAGAAAATTTTCGTCCAACAAGGCAGCTAGTTCAGGCCGCTCCTCGTGCTTCTTCCACCCAGCCCCTAGCTGCCCAAAGAAATCCGGCTGTAGCTCCTGATATGTGGATGGGCGTTTCTTTAAATGATCCGAAAGCCAATCTATTGCGCTCTTTTCGTCGCTAACGAAAAGTTCAATCTGGGGCGAGGCGTTGAATTGAGCTCGTTTCTTGTCATACTCAACAACTTGATCAGGCAAGAATATCATTCCGTCTCGCTCAATAAACTTTTGACGGAGGCCTTCCTGAAACTCTTGGCTAGAAACAGGTACGGGGTAATTGTGTTGCACAAACCAGGATACGACGCGATCAAATATAATACGTGGATCGCGTTCTACGATAAACTCAAGTGTTCTTGCGTTAGATCGTACTACAACAACTTGTTGCAGGTGCGTGTGAACAAAGTCCCAAATTGACTCTTCACTGCCTCGTTGCTTTTGAAGGCGCGCTTCAAGAGCATCATTTGGCTTATATGCTGAGATAATGAGATCTTGCTTAACTGCAGTAACACCTATCATCGAGTGGAGGCCACCTCGCGTCTTGTCAAGTGCAGCGACAGATGCGATCACGAATCCCGCCTCGGAGAGCGCTATCTGGATACTGTTCCATACACTTGCTTTGGTGTTTGAGAATTCAACTGTTATCCAGCGACCGGGTTTAAGGACGCGGTAAGCCTCTTTAAAAGAACGGCTCATCTGCCGCCTGTATTCGTCGGGTCCTTTTTTTTGGGTTTTATTTTCAATTGCTTCGAGTTTTATATTTGTCTTCACACCAAGCCAGGACTCTCGGAGAAAGCTGAGCTCAGAGTACATGATGTTAGCCCCGAAAGGCGGATCAAGAAAGATATAATCAATGGAGTTTTCCGGAATACTCCAGTTCTGCATGCCCTGAGTGGAGATGCATGACGAGCGCTGATCGTTAAGTGCCGACACAATTTTTTTGAGTTGGAATTCAAGTTGGTCAATCGCGTTGTTCTCCACACTAACAGGCGGAACGTAAAGCGTATTTGCCATAGGACCAACTAAGGCTCTCCCGCCATGTTGAGGCATAAACCGATTCATGATCGTAAGCTTAGGAAGAACACTGCCTAGAAGAAACTCTAGGCAATGGTCGCCCTTGGCCAAATCACGAAATCGACCAATGGTTTCAAGTATTCGCCTTGAGTAAAAATGGTGTACATGCGTAATTCCTTCGTCGTCATTTCTCCGCGCCTCATCACCCTCCGGCATTCGATCAGTGGGAACAAAACGGCTGATGGGAAGGTCTGAGATTTTCAAAAGCAAATTGAAATCATCGTCATCTATCTTCTTCGTATAACGCTTCTTGCCAATCGAATAGTTTATCAAAACCGGGACACGTTTTTGTTGCTTCAATGTGGTGCCCAGAAATGGGTCATTGAAAGTGACAAAAACGCGCTCAAGAGCGTTTGCACCAGATTTTTTTGACGGATTTTTACTACACAAGCTGCCGCAGTGAGGGCATGGAAAAACATCATTATACTCAACGCCAGTAGAGGTGTTTCTGAATGCATTTTCGTAGTAATTGATTTCTCCGGCACATTCAGAACAAGCAAAAACCTCAGACCAAACAGTATAATTTATCCAACCGCGCTGGGTCCCAACGTTAGTCGTCCAGAGCCAAGAGAATTCCTTCTTTAGTTGATGAATTATTCTGTCCGCGACGCGAGTCAGCTCCACTGTATCAATATCAGCATTGTAGTTATGTGCAATGAAGGTGGCGGCTGGGGAAAGATCACCCAAAACCGAATAGCGCCTTCCGAATTTTAAATCCGTTTCTGATTTGTAGGTACTTCGGCCAATATCTCTGATACTACGGTCGGACAGCACTTCCAATCCGAGCGACTCGACTTCGCTTCGATTACCGCACATCAATGCGGCGACTCCGGCCATCCCTGTTCCTGCGAACCCATCTAGAACAAGATCGCCCGGATCCGTGAAATGGAGGATATACCTCATAATCGCTCGGTGGGGCACTTTAGTGTGATAGCTGTGAGCGTTGTAGATGGGATGGTTTTTTCCTTCCATCACATCAGACGCATAAGGAACTCTAGAGTAAGGTGCATTTGGATCGTACTCGCTCCCATGGAACCGAACGAAGTCAGCTATCCACGGGTTTGGGCAGGCAGTGTAGTAAGGCGGGTCCGACATCGCTAGGATTGCATCATCGGTCCCTTCTGGAAAACCTTCTTGATTCCGAAACGCTGGGTCCTTAAGTTTTTCGGAAAGCAGTGCTAGGAAGTGGGTCCGGCGTGCATCCTCACTTGGGAAAGTTATACCGAAGCACTCTACTGTGCCGACACTCTTCCCACTATCCATCGTCAATTGACCGTTCATCTGTTTTTCTTTCTCGGGATTGTGGTGGGGCCTCACTCAACAACGAAACGCAGCTTGGTCGTATCCTTGCCTTTGCAGCGATCGTTGAGAAAGAAGTCGAAGCGCTTGCGAAGATCTTCGGGCGTAGCCGGCGATCCGCCTTGCAGGAGTGCCTGTCGGATTTCCGCGCTGCTGACATTGATTTTTTCAAGCCCAGACAGAGCCTCCTGAACGGCAGCGACAAACTCAGGTGTCACCGGGTCCGGTAGAGTCTTGGAAGAGATGAAGCCATCGACGAGGCTGCGGGCAGCTGTCTTTAACAGATCGAAGTTTTCTTGGATGATCGGATCATCAAGGTTGTCGAGCAGGGTCTGTCTCCAGCCGTCGATTAGCCGGTCAAGTTCGTCATCTAGCTGCTTCAAAACATTCGCAGATGGAATCAATTCGCCTTGCTCGTTCGCCGGCCGGAAGCCGCAGTGCGGGCAGACGGGGCTGGCCGAAAGCTCAGATTCGACCAGTAATGCGCAACTCTTCAGCTTGTCCAGCTTCTCCTCGAAGATTGTCAGCTGGCTGGTAGGCATCAAGGAGATGCCAGCCAACGCCCGCATAGCGATCAGGCGCGAATCCTTGCGCAGCGTTGATTTTGTCTTCTCTTCCGTGATCCCAAGGCGCGCCTTGCTGTGCAGCCCTACATAAGCGGTGATGTAATCCTTCTTCAGCTTTGCCAGCTTCTGCCGGTACTCAGCCGCATGCAGTGCGGTCCTTTCTGACGCGAGCTTGTCGAGGACCTGCTTGCGCACATCTTGCGCCTGTCGAACCCAAGCATGGTCTGCCGTTAAAAGCATCTCAGCCTGCGAAAGATAGCTGGCCGTGGTACCGAGCTCGGCGACCAACTCCAGCATCTCTTCGACAGCCTGCAAAACCTCGAGGTTCTTCTTCTGGACCGCGATATCGTTGGCGCCGATACGAAGGTTTTTGAGCTTACCGACCGTGTTGTAAGGCGCTAGGCTTTCCGAGAAGGCTTTGACCGCATCAAGCTTTGTACGCCAGTCTCGAATCTCTTCTTCCCGCAGCAGCAGCTGACCCCAGAAGCTCAGCCGACTAGGCATGTCCGTGGCGGCGCTCAGCACACGCCGTGTCAGCTTCCCGACCTCCTCCTGGAGTAGCTTGACCGGCTCGTCTGAGCCCTGCGTTGCCTGCTGAGCAAGCCCGGGCGGCAAGCTTAACATCTCGAACAATGAGCGGAGGACGGCTACATTGATTTCTTTCGGCGCCTCTACGTGCTTAAATTGCTTCAGCTCATCGAGCGGCCTTTCCGCGAGGAACGTGATTTTGCCGGAATCAATCTTGTCGCCGGTGATCGCCATGACGACATCGCCGGCATAGACCAGCCCACCCAGAACGGTAACAAGCAGATCCGGCTCCAACCGGAACTTGATCGGCGCGAAATACTCAACGTCTGCGTCACCGCTTAGCAGCTCACCACGATTGAGTACCTGGCCGTGGCCTTTAGCCTTCAAGCGAGCCAAGACTTCCTGCGCATAGCGAGACCGTGTGGGGTCGATGCGATCACCGTCCATCATCTCTAGGCCGTCGAGGATGACCACGGCGTCCTTTGTCCTATTTCCACCTGCAAGCGCACGCAAAGCGTTGCCGACAAGTTGCTTCCGGTTCGCCTCGGTCACAAGTGCAGAGAAGGTCGGATACTCGGTCGCCACCTCGGCAAACTGGTTGTTCAGCGCGAGACCAGAGATGACGTTGACCACGTCGCGAAAGTTGATCCGCTCGTCCACGCCGAGACGTGCCTTGTCGCGTAACGACACGCCTTTGGTCCACTCCTGCAGGGTTTTGCTCTTGCCCTGATAGGTGACCTCGTAGGCCGTCATCTGTTTTTCCTGCAACCACTTGCTCATGTCGCGCAGGGCGTCTTTGGCCTTGTCCAGGTAAATGGATTTAGCTCCACCGCTCGCCGTGGAGGCAAGATCCTGAGCCGCGGCATAGAAAGAGAGATGACGCTTGATCGCCTCATCGAGTCCTTTGAGCCGAAAGAAGACCTCGTCGGCCTTGTGGTCGTCTCGGAATCGCGGTGGCTCAAACGGCTGGATGAAGTAAATGTAGAATTCTCTTTCGGGCTGTGCCGTAGGTCGGTCGTTCGGAGCTCCGAAGAAGAGATAACCATTTCGCTCCACACGGTGGTCCTGCCATTCGATCTGGTACTGCCAGATCTGATGGCCAGTGACGTAGGTGGTCTCGTCAGTCCGCTCCATTAGCTGACGGATTGCGCTGTAGTACGCGCGGTCTAGCGCGTCATCGGACAGGGCTTCAGCTCGCTTCTCGATCTGGGCGTCGTAATCGACGTCCTTCTTCAGATCTAAGTAGTATTGTTCAGTGTCTGGAGCTTTCGAGATGAACTGGCCGTTGACCGTCTTCAGCGTCTCCCGCAGGACTGTTTGGACGAGGGAAAGAAGGTCAGCCCCCGGCTCTCCGCCCATGTCTTCGATGCCGGGTTGAAACAGGCAAAGCGTGTCCCGGAGTTCCTCAGCAGTCGGCCCCACGGGAACATAAATGTCGCCGCCCGTCGTCAGGCGATGAACCGAAAGTCCGTCGATGATGCGGAGCGCCATCGGCCTGTATGCCGGGCGAGTGAAAGCCTTCCTTACGCGCTCTGAAAGGACTTCCGATACCTTAAGAACAGGCCCGATGTTTGGGTCTGCTCGTAGCACGGAATTCGACGTCACCGTCTCCCAGAACTTGTCATAGCCGATCAGTCCCGGTCGATCGTCCGGCACATTTTCGCTGAGTATGGTCTGAATCTGATCTCGGAGGGTAACCAGTGCACCGCGCTTCTCAGTGAACACCAGCCGCTCGAAAGTCCCAATGTAATCAGGGTGCACCGGAAACAGCCGGACATACTCGTCCATGCGCTCGTTCATCGAGCCATAGAATTTGGCGAACGGAACCAGGTAAGCGCGGATCTTGTTCTGCTGATCAGCTGTTTTTTTCAGGAGGCGCTCGGCCACTACGAAGCTGACATCTTGGCGGGCGAGCAGAATTTGCGTGAATCGGTCTTTCACACGACGAAGGCTGTCGGCGACATGTTGGAAGCGGCTGCTGTCAAAGATCGCTTCCTGAACGCCGGCGATGAACCGGAACCGGAGGTGTTTTGTGACCTCGCCGATCTCTCGCAAGAACGAGAGATCTAAAACCAGATCGTGATCCTTGCGTGATCTCAGGTACTCAAGAAACTCATCGACTACTAGCAGTACTCCGTGGTTCGGGTGAACCTCGGCGAACGCTGCCATCATCTCCTCGAAGGCGGCCTTGTTGTTGATAACCTTGTCGGCTGAAGGAAAAGAATAGCTGACGTCGTGCTTGTCGAGGAAAACCTCAAGCTGTTGCGTGATGATATCCCGCAAGGACATCTGGCTAGAAATTTCAATCCGGTGAACCTTGAACTTTCCAGCAATAGCACCAGCGGCCTCGGCCACTTTTGGGTGCCGAATAATCGGAACATATGCGGCGTCTTCTGCAACCAGCGACAGTACGGACATCAAGTGCGATTTACCGGTGCCGTAGTTACCGACAACCAGCACACCTTTGTGGTCTACAGCCTCGTCGAACGAAAGCTGGGGGATCATTTGCTTGGCGATTCGCTCGGCCATGTCATCGGAAATGACGTAAGTTGAGACCAGCTTTTTAGCCTCATCCGGACGATTTGCGTCTCGAAGCTGAATTACTGACTCGATAGGCTCGAACTGAATGAGATCACCATATTGCATTGACATCCAGTGTTCTCCCTTCAATGAATCCTGAACAGGACTAAGCCATCGATTCCATAGTCCTGATGTTCTGGATGTCCCATCGTGGCATAGGAGAGCCGGTCTTCCCGTAGCTGTCCTGGCCAAACTGCAATGACGCGACGCGCTTGAGCGTGCCGCCTCAGCAAATCTAGCGGGCTGAGCTTAAGTGTTCGATCAAAGAGGATTTCAATATTATCCAGAAGCAAGAGACTTTTGCTTTCAAATCCATCTGCGATGTCTTTCAGCAGATCCGCAGCAAGCAAGTGTCTCTGGGTCCCTGACACCGTAAGCAATTCACGGCCAAGGGTGGCACCAACCTTAAGGACGCGTGCTTTACGACGTTCGGCCAACTGCCCAAGCAAATTACTTTTCCCCAATCCGGGCGGGCCAATTAGAAGCACGAGCTTGTGATGCCTACCGCTAATATCCTCAACTATTCGATCGAGCGTCTCAAGCATTTCTATCACTCACTAGTTTTCTTTGCTTCCCAATCAGAGCTGTTTTTTTACCTTTGCACATTAGCCGCTCATATTCGTCCGCCGACATTACGACGACGAAGAGTTTATCGTATTTCGTGACCGCGACAGGCGCTAGACGCGCGGCATCAACAAGCTCCCCGAAGTGGTTCTTGGCATCTGCAGATGAAAATGTCCGCATAAAAGCCCCCAAAAATATGCGGATTGAAGTTTAGCCAAGTTGGCTAACTTGGCAAGGGGCAATGCATCAGGCGTCTTTGGGGATGTCAGTTTCTGACAGAATTAATTGCGGGCAAAGAAATCAACGTTTCTTGCGCGGAATTTTGGGCGCGCGGTCCCACTTCCCACTCTCTTGTTCGGCAACCATATGCCAAAAGGTTTCGAGTGCTTTTGCGTCTTTATTGACCCATTCGATGATTCCACCTGCGGCATTCATGGCGAGCCACAGCTCTCGCGGTGGTTTTGGCAGTTCGCGAATCTTTTGCCTCATGCGGTAAGCAGTGGCTAATTGCGCAAGGTATCGGTATCTCGCTGTTTTTATTGCGCTTGGTGACTTCGGTTCATCAGAATCTGGCAAGCTACCTTCGTTAGACCACCTTTTAGCTGGCTTCTCGTAGGGAGTTTTCGGGTCGTCAGGCCAAATTGTGCCTTCCTCAGACAGGAAGATTTTTGTGTGCCCGCCCGTGTAAATTCCGCCTCGGCTCATCAACAATTCCTAGAGAGATCGCTACGATGGCTGCTAGTCAAAGAAGATCGACGGCATACTGCTAAAACGCAATTCATACTTTTTGCACTTTGGACAAAAGTACTTGCCGTTTGTCAAATTATTGCTCCCCCATTGACTGACCTGATCAGAGCCGCCCTCTACCAAATTGTGGGCGTCATATTTTGTCACCTCATTCGATTGGCATTTCAAACAGGTAAGCGGTTCAACGCGTGTATTTGTGGGGGTCATGTCCGCGCAGGATGTGCAATAGACTGGCCAGGTAGAGTATTCCTGAAACGATGAGCGGGTGCCGCCGATCGAAACGGATCTTGAATATCCGCATGCACCGCAATGTGCCTGTGTTACATGTCCCAAGGCTCTCTCCTTTGACTGTTTGCGTGATCAGTACCCAAACTCGCGGACCCATTCCCTCTCATCAAAAAGGTAGCGTGGAAGGGATGACGTTTCCTGTCGTGGCGAGCTTTCCGGCTTCGGGTGTGCAGCAATTGGTGACGCATTCGTCCTAGAGTTTTTTCTTGCGGGACGAGTTTCACGATCGCCCATGAGAGCGCTCAGAAACTGCGCGTCGAATGCCTTCAGTCTTGCAGGTGGATGATTTGAAAAGGCGGGACAGGTCATCGACGTTTCTCCCATGACGGCTCATTCGGGCACCAAAGGGTGCTCGTTCGTGATCTTCGGTGTGGTTACAGGCTGCTCTTGCAACAGAGGGGATATTTACCCCCGGTTGGGAAACACTTAATCTTTTTCCCAATCTGAGAGGCGCTCATGAGCCGTGGTTTGGGCCGAGTTCAAAGGAAGATTCTCGAGATCTTTGATCGAGCCAGGCATCCGGCTTTCGAGACCAGTGAACTTTGCCAGCTTGTTTACAAATGTGAGGTCGTTGAGAAGCGGCATCGGGTCGCCGTGATACGAGCGCTACGATCTTTGAGTGAGGGTCCATTTCCTAACCTTTGGAAATGGACCCCAGAGTTCGAGAAGGCCGATATAGTCTGGTTCGATCACCGACGGTTACCTCTGCGAGGTAAAAGCCGATCTCCAGTTCAGCGGCGTCGGAAGTCTTCTTAAGAAGAAGCGTATCAGCCTTCCTGCGGCGGCTTTTCTTTCATGAACTGGATGCCGCAGCGGCGTTTCACGCTTGCTTGCTCAATCGCATCCATCTCGCCCTTCAAGCGGCCAACTTCGGCAGCGGTTGTGCCGTCGCCTTTGATGAAAAAGAGACTTGGCCAAAAGAGAATGAGACCGACACCCATGGCCACTGCGTCTCCGGTTGCTTTACTGCTCTGAGCGCCTGTTACCTGTGCCGCGCGTGCCGATACACGGCTCGCCTCCTCCCGCAGTTGCGGACAGGAGTAGCTAGAATATTGCATCGGAGAGACATATGCCGCGGTGATATTGTCTGGGCTCGTCGCACAGCCTGAAACAAATATAGCGAGAGAAATGCCGGAAATCAGTCTTTTCATTTGGTGCCCCCATTGGTTTGACCTTGGGAGCATGGAGCATTGACGTGCCAAAAATTGTCAGGAGTTCAGTTTTGAATAAATCACATAGGGAAGAACCCCTCCAATCATGGCCCCAAGAAATAATCCCCCGCCACCCTGCGTAATCGAAACTCCGATGGCGCCACCGATGAAAGCGCCTATAACGAAGGGAATTGCGACTAACACAAATCCGATCACAGCGGGCGCGATTGCAAGACCAATCCAGATCAGAATTCCAACGCCAATCCAATGCATACGAACCTCCGAGATTACGAGTCCCACAGGCTGAGTATTTGCCGATCAGTGATGAAACGTTTTGTGTCGGCAATGCTGCTGAATTCGTCCGTGAGGAAATATCCAGAAAGACGAGCATATCTGCGAAAACTGTCTTCGGATGGATAGACGCCATCTAACTCAAATTCGAGTTGAACGGTCGAGCATCCCCTGATCGAAAATACGACAAGGGCATCTAGTCCTCTTGTGTTTTTTATGTTTCCAAATCGGAATTGCAGCCAATTATCTGCGTCGACTTTTGGATTTTGATCAACAAGGCATTTGCGAGCAAAATTGATGCGCATTTCATCTGTAATTTTGTCGATATCGAGCCATTCTTGTTCAGAGAGTTCAGCGTCACTCCATTGAGCCCGAACTGCTTCCGCTGGAATCCCATCAGTTACGTAGTCAGTTCGCGAGAAAACATCCTCCCAATGGGCTATCAGGACGTCAATATCACCTGACTCGTTAATGGCGCAGCTATGAGCAGCATTCACCAGACGATCGATTGCACTTTGGACAATATGTGTTGCTTGCGCCATTGAGGTGTACTCAGGGAACAACAGGAAAATCGGATCTCTGATGATTTTTCATCAGTTCCTTCAAGCCTGTTGGCTTGATGACTTCGACCTTGTCACCCCATTGATAAAGATACCATGCCATCTCAAGCTGCCCCGCAGCTTTGAAACGAATGATGATCGAGCCATCAGATAGCTTCTCTTCAGTTTGTTCGGGATGAAAGACTGTGCAGAGGGCTTGATCTGCGACTTCAGGTTTGAAGCGCCATTCCACATCATCATATTCGGTGTCGTTTTGATAAAGCGCAAAGCCGCGGTTCGCGAATTTTTGGAGGTTGAAGTCGGTTGGGCGCTTAAAGAATTCATTCGTCACAGAAGCTGCGCTTATCGAATCCATCCTATATGTCTTGATGGTTCCCGTGCGACGGCTTTGTGGATCCAATGCGACGAGGTATCTGCGTGCGCCAGACAGCAATCCATATGGCGCAACCCTGCGAGCTGTTGGCGCCTCATCAAGATGCGATCGATAGGTAATATCGAGATAGCGACAAGCCTTGATGGCTTCCGCCACATCACTTGCGATTTTCTCATCCACACGGGGTTTTGGGCCGGGGCGAGCGACGAAGCCTTGGGCTTCAAGAAGAGCATCAGCATCTGGCTCAATACGCGCCACATGGCTGCTCGGTAGGAGTGCTAAGATCTTGTCCCGGATGCCTTCCAGCGCCTTGGCCTCGATGCTCAAGCCGGCGCGGTTGAACTGCGAGATGCCAAGGTCAAGGGCAGCGACCTCTTCTGCGGAAAGGGAGAAAAATTCCCGCAAATATCCTCCAGGAATGCGCCACCTTTTGCGTCCCTGATCATCGGTAATTGTTTCCGTGTTTGGAAATTGACCCTCCAGACCCCGAAGCATTCGTTGCG
The DNA here is from genome assembly GCA_947452455.1 of Beijerinckiaceae bacterium. Taxonomy (GTDB): domain Bacteria; phylum Pseudomonadota; class Alphaproteobacteria; order Rhizobiales; family Beijerinckiaceae; genus Terripilifer. The sequence continues at coordinate 154,753 of CANGBX010000004.1, read as the reverse complement.
CAGTTCGCAACGATACCTCATAGCGCGACATCACGTCTTCGAGTGTGATCCCCTGCCGTGATGATGCAGCCCGCCTGGCGAGATCCAGAAATGTTTCCGTCTTGCTAAAACTCATGCCGCTCCCCCATTCCGCAGCTAGACTAGCTTACAGGGGTGCCATTTTTTGTCATCCATTTCTCATAAAGACAATCAGTCTCGGGAATGACGGGCATGGGGCCTAGAGTGCTTTCAACTTTTGCGAAGAAACGCCGGATGTTTATTCCGGCAGGTAAATATGAAAGTGACAAACTGGCGGAGTTAGACTGGGAAGATGGGATCGATCACGATTGCACCACTAGCGTCAGTTGAAGCCGTTCAGCGGCGTCAAACGATATCGCATGCAATCTCCATTTTGGGGGCAAAGGACGGTGTAAATTTTCCTATCATCCGAGCGCCTCATGTGTTGCAGCTCTCATTTGATGACGTTGGCTACACAAGCGCTTTTGGAACGGCAGCCACAACCGAAAACATCAGCGACCTTATAGAATTTGCGCGCATATGGGCGGGCAAAGGAAATTTACTTGTCCATTGCAAGGCTGGGACATCCAGGAGTCCCGCCGCAGCAATGATTGCTCTTGCATCGATCGACATACCGGACTTCGGTGACAGATTGGCTCATTTGCTTGCGCTTCGAAATTACTACCGACCTAATACGACAATGCTGAGAATCGCCGAAACACTCCTTCACAAAAAAGGGGCGCTGATAGATCCAGCACGGAGGACGATCCAGGATGCCTCGCCGCAAACTGTTTCTGCGGCGACATTCAAACTCACAAAAACTCTTTCTTGATCATCGGCTATGGAATTTAGGTAACGAAATCGATGACATTAAATTTCAACCAGCAATCATTGCATTGAGAAATAACTCGAGACCAATTGGGTTGGACGTCCCCAAGGGGCATTGACCGCGTCAATTTTTGTCATCTGTTTCATGGTGCGGCGAGGTCTTTCTGCTCTACCTCTTGCTCAATTGCACACAGCAGCTAAGATCTTCGCAAGAGGTGGTTGGTTTAGGCTCGATCCGGTGTTTCGCCGGAATAGCAAAAGGCCTCGGAGACGTTCGTAGGATCCGAAAAGGCCGCTGCCGGCCCGCGTCGTGCATTCGCGGGCTCGCTCAACGCGGACCGTCCGCGGTCTTTCCAGACCGTCCGTACGGGAAAGCTGATTTAAGTGAACCATCCACCTCTTCCTCGCTCCCCGCATGCAGCGAATTTGCAACTCGAAATTCATTGTAATTGCTTATGCATTGAAACAGCTTAGCTGTTTCGAGATGTAATTCAGTATGCTACCAATTTCACAGACGGACGGACCAGGATATGTTTGGTGTTTCGCCAAACAAGCTCATTTCAGGGGCAGTCGTCTCGAGGCACTCGCGCCCGAAACCGGCCAGTGCCTTGTTCGACTGGCTCCCCGGCAATGGCCGGTTTCGGTCGCTCAAGCCACAAGGCGAGGGCACCTGTTATTTGAGTGGTCCGTCCGTTCTTTGAATGGCGGGGTAGGGAAGAATGAACTTGCTCAGAGAGGTGACATCGCTCTTTCGCGAAGACGCTTCTTCGTGGAGCAATATTCTGAGCACGGCTAGCGCAATCACATGGCAAAACTGGAATCGTAAATCCAGCAATACCAAGCAGCTTCTTGATCCCATTCAAACCCTATCTTCAAAAATTGTTTCGATCTCGGATCGCGCAGGCCTCTCGGTAGATATTGTTGCCAAGAATGCAATTGCATTGGCAGCCAGTGATCAACTGAATTTTGCGCGTCTTACAATTCTCATGCTCTTCAAGCATGGCATCTTGAAGGGTAATGTAGAAGAGTGGCTTGCCTTTTTGCCACCACCCACACCCTTTGAAAGCCTTCTTTGTGATCTGATATTTGGTCGCTTTTCTCCGAGCGCCGAGGCTTTCAATGAAGCGCTTCATTTTGCAAAAAGCGAACATCAAAAGACGTGTTTCCATAATCTGCTTCTTTGCATCGACTCATTTCCTGAGAAGACAAGCGACATCATCAAGCGCATTGAGCCATTTGATGCTGTGATAAAAGTTTTGCCCAAGATCATAATCAGTGAAATTCGGGACATCGTCGGAGCAGACGTTCTAAAATCGGATCTTGATATCCCCGCACTTTTAGAAATCCCAAAGGCGTGGCGCCAATTTATTCTTGCAGACGCAGGGATCACAAAGCTGTTTCTAACCCCTGACGCAACCCAGTCAGTCATTGCTGCACCTTATTCGCTTGACGACACGCCTGCATCCCTGCTGGCAAGTGAATTAAAGACCAAGCTAATAGGTGGACTTGAAAGGGGATCGCTACAAACCCAACTCATTTCCAGCATTCTTTCAAATAAGTCCGCTGCTGAAGCTATGGAGCGCAATTTAGATTGGTCATTTTTATTGAATTATCGCGGTCAAGTTGTGGTCCAAGAATATGGAACCAAGCCTCCTTCTTTTCAGAAGTTTCGTAGCGTCACACCCAGCGGACGGCTCGCAGGAAATCTTGCGTCGCTTGTGATCTCGGGAACACCTCGCAATTCCTGGGACCGAATTAAATCTGAAGAGGCGATCGTTCAGAAAATTCTCACTGAAGCAGATCCACTCGTTTTGCGCTTTGCAATCCGATCGGCCGACAGCCATTCGCAGGCTTTCATCGTCAACTGCTTGTTGAAGAAAAAGCAAGAGGCTTCTCTTCATCAGCTCGCGGCAGAGGCCTTTCTTTCTGTACCCATCAATGAGAATACCGATCTATCAACGTTGAAGTCTCTTCTTCCACTTGCATCAGACTTACAGAAAAAAGACGCATTCAACGCTATCCTCCAGCTTGAGAAGTTTTACAGAGAACTGCTGACAACTAACGAGGATTTCCGGAAGTTCTATGCGGACAGTCTTTCGCGTGGTGCTCTTGCCAAAAACTGTGCCGGAATAGAGCAGATTAAAATCTATGGATCATTGGGCGAGATTGGCGCTGAAATCGTAGAGGCGCTTCTCAGCCATGCTTCCAAAATTCCGGGTAAATATTCACGTAAGATGATTCTAGATTTGATGGTGAGACATGCTCCTCAGATCGCTGGAAGCATCTTTGAGAAGCGCGGGATTGACCTCGACAGTTTCAAGCAACTGCTGGAACACAAGGAATTCAAAACGCTCCCGCCCGAAACCCAATTCAAAATTCTCAATCTGAATACCAAACGAGGTAAGCCAGCACTCCACCTTGCTTCCCGCCAGAAATATATTTCCGCTCCTGTTGCAGAGTGGCTGAGCGCTCAAAGAAAATTCCGAAAGCTGACGGCACTACATGCACCAGCCATCCTCAATCCTGACGACATATCACTACCTGAATTGATAGCTGGCATTGTTGTCAGCCCTAATGATGCGGCTGCGACTTTAGAGGGCTTTGACCAGAAGCGCCTGATCAAATCGCTGCCAAAAGCTTTAGAACTCTTGCAGGAGAAGCCACGCGTTGCTGCGGCGCTTGAACTTGCCATCAGGTCAGAAATTTCGGCACTGCCAATCTTTATGAGGCTCGCCAAGCGTCTTGCCCCTCCATTTGATAAGAAAGATTACGGGCGGCGCTTCGATGATCTTTACACGACCTATGAGCTACCAAAGCGATCAGGCGGGAAGCGGATCATTTCCGCCCCAGCGGTACATCTGAAGATAGCTCAACGAGCGCTACTTACCCTTCTTTACGCAGAAGGTTTCTCGGATCAGGCAATGGGCTTTGTTCCAGGACGCAGCACTCGGGATAATGCGGCTAAACATGTGGGCAAGGACGTCGTCGTCAATGCTGACGTCAAGGCGTTCTTTCCCTCGACTAGCTACAAGAAGGTGTATTCGCTTTCGCGCAGACTTTGCGATGAAAACCTTCCACCGCTGGCTGCAAGGCTTTTTGCCGAAATCTGTTGTCACGACGGTCATCTAGCCACGGGCGCCCCTACAAGCCCTGCGGTTTCAAATCTCATAATGCGTAACCTGGACGCCTCTCTTAATGGCATCGCCACAAAGCTCGATGTCACCTATACGCGATATGCAGATGATCTTACCTTCTCAGGTAAGAGTGCAGCCGTGTGGATGCTGAGACCGCTCAAGTCCCACCTTGAAAAGCTCGGTTATGAGCTTGATCCGAAGAAAACCAACATTTTCCGGAAAGGGCGGCGACAGATTGTCACCGGCGCTGTGGTCAATGCGAAGGTCAATCTTGCACGTCCCTTGAGAAAGACCTTGCGAGCAGCGGTTGATCACCGAGTGAAGGGGAAGCAACCCTTTTTCCAAGGTCGGCCGATGAATGACGCGGTCTTAAATGGCTATATAGCCTATCTCAACATGCTCAGCCCCGAGAGCGCAGCGCCTCTCATTTCGCGACTTAAAGGGAGTCCGGGATGGGCGTACTAGAGCGGACTCACAAGGTCTTACATGGAAATGGCGCCAGGATGGATCTTCTTGGTGACAGTGAGGCAGATCTTGTCCTCACTAGCCCTCCTTATTTCTCAAAGGAGACCGAGGCGAAGCTCACACTGCCTCGAGCACAGCAAAAAGACATTCATGCCATTGAAAATGAGCTGTTTGCATTTGCTTCTAGTCTGAGACCTGTTTTCACGGAAATTCATCGCGTTCTTAAAGTAGGTCGCGCGCTGGCCATTCAATCAAAGGACATCCGCTTTGGCGAGTTTCTGATACCCCTGTCAGATCAGCATTTGAGTATCGCAATGTCATGCGGCTTCCACTTGGTCTGTCGTTTCAACTGGGTACCCCATCAATCCCATATCAGTCGGCGACCCCTTTTTCTGTCAAAGAAACAAGTTGGCCAGTTCCGCGTGGAAAGCGGAGAGACATTTCTCGTTCTTGCAAAACCGCCAGGCCTCTCTGCTCGAAGCAGTCTTGAAGAGCTAGAAACGAGTTTAAGTGAGCTTTCTCTCCCGTTATGGCGCATGCCATTTCGCCGGCGGCAGGATGATCACCCGCATGTCAGCCCGAGGCCCGTCATAAAGAACCTGATCACGCTATTGAGTGAGCCTGGTGATTTGATTGTTGATCCCTTTGCTGGCTATGGGACGATCATCAGCATGGCGAAGAGCTTGAATAGATCTGCAATCGGTTGGGAGATTGACGCCAATTGCGTGCGGGAAGCAAACAAGAGACTGCAATGACCCAAGGCCCGCTCCCACTCATTCTGCTCGCTGCAAATGAGCATCCTGATGAAAAATTCAGGGTGCATCTATGGTCATGTCTCGATGCTTGGCTAGAGACACAATCATCTACTGTTGCTCATGATGAAATTGAAGCCATTCTGTCGAACCAGAAAGGAACGTTTTTTGAGCCCTTCCGGCTAGAGGGTGCGGCCAAACGGACAGCCTTATTCCTATCGAGGCTCGCTTTTGCTGAGACATCGGCTGCATCGCGTTTCAGGATCGTGAGCCAAGACTCGATTGGAAACACAGGTGGATTGGTCATCACAAGCAATAAAAACGCTTTTTACTCTGAAAGATACGAGCTTGGAAAAAATCGGCTCAAAAAATCTGATCTCCGCTTTTTTGCTCCGTCTATGACAGTTGACGGACCTATGAAAGCGAAAGTCGGGAAGGATCTTCATGCCACAATGTATTCAGACGATCACGGGATGTATGTCGATTTCCCGAAAAGTCTTCTCAACGTGGTCGATTGGGATTTGAATCGAGGCGGGTTAACAGGAGAGCTTTCCTCCAATAGCCATATTGGTCCTAAGAAGCAGTCCTTCTATTCGATCGGCATGACTGTTGAGGGGACGGACAAAGGCATACGACTGGCGGTCAAAAGTCCGGAAGCTCTCATTCGGTTCAGCACTTTTGTTGTGCAAGAACAATCGATCAGATTAATCGCCAAAACACGTTTTCAGTTGACCGTGCAGCTACCGCCCTCAGCAGAAGGTCCTGCACCTATCACCGTGACCGCAAACGATGACTTTGCAAGTGAGTGGATGGATGTGAAAGATTTCGGTGCGCCCTCGCTTGATGCTGCCGACATCCAGAAGATCACTGATTGGTCATTCCACCATATGTCCTGGCTGGACGGAATCTAGGGAAGGCAAGACTTTGACCCCTACACGTATCAAAGAAATCCTCGATAAGCTTCTCATCGGGACTTGGCCAATCTTTATCTGGGGAGCGCCGGGCGTCGGAAAGAGTTCCCTTGTTCGTTTAGTGGCAGATGAGAAGAAGTTGCCTGTCATCGACATCAGAGCACCCCTGCTCGATCCAACGGATATTAGAGGTGTTCCATCAGTCGTAGACGGTAAAGCGGTCTGGTCTCCACCCTCTTTTCTACCCAGAGGTGGGGAGGGCATTCTCTTTTTTGACGAGTTGAATGCAGCTCCACCCCTCGTTCAAGCAAGCCTGTATCAGCTAACGCTCGACAGGGCCGTAGGCGAATATCGTCTCCCGGACGGCTGGCGAATTGTTGCAGCGGGAAATCGCGCACAAGATGCCTCAATTGTCCATCGCATGCCGGCTGCTCTTTCCAATCGCTTCATCCATCTTGATTTTGAAGTGAATGTCGATGATTGGCGTGGATGGGCCATCAAGAATGGCATCAATCCTCTGATCACAGGTTTTATCGGCACACGCCCTGATTTGATCTTTAGCATGAAGAACGCTGATCGAGGCTTTCCGACCCCTCGCAGCTGGCACATGCTGTCTGACGCCCTCAAAAGCTTTGGTGACGTATCTAAGGCTCTCGATGTCATCATCGGCATCGTGGGCGAAGGAGCCGCTGTTGAGTTTCTGGGCTATACCGCTCAGGCAATCAGTGAAGAAACGATCAAAGAAATTATCGCCAATCCCGAAACAGCAGAACTTCCAACCTCTATTGCTGACCAATACGCTCTGATTTCCTACCTTGCCCATAAAGCAGAAGACGCCAAAATCCGCAAAGCTGCAGGGTCTATTCTGTCAAGGCTCTCGCCGGAACTTGGGGTGCTACTTGCAAGAGACATGATGCGCGCTAATGCGCGGTTTGCAATTGAGAAAACCTATTTGGAGTTTGCCGCCAAGCACCATGAATTTATCCAATGATGCAGCAACTTCCCGTTTCCGTTTCTAGGGCGCGCATCCAGCTCATGCTGCGATACAACTACCTCGCCTCAGCTACTGCGAGATTGAGGTTTCGCGTCATTGATGAGCCTTGGTGCAAAACCATGGCAACGGACGGGTTCAACATTTTTGTAAACGAAGAATTTGCCTCGAGCCTCACAGAAGAAGAGGTCATCGGCGTCATCGCACATGAGGTCATGCATTGCGTGCTCGGGCATATCGATAGGCGAGGAGATCGTCGCCACGATATCTGGAATATCGCCATCGACTACGCAACCAACCTCATGCTCACTAATGCAGGAGTTACGTTGCCCAAGATGGGACTTTTAGATCAGTCCTATAAGGGCATGACTGCGGAAGACATTTATTTAAAACTGACCAGTCTTCCGCAAGCTTATATCGATAAGCTCCTCTCCGAGGTGACGTTGTCAGGGCCGGGTGGTCCAGGAAACGGCGAGGCGATCTTTCGTGATGTTCATGTAGATGTCGGCGATTTACATGGCCAATGGGCACGAATTGATGAATTTCCAACGGAGGTCGAGCGCCATCGACTGCGTACAGGTTGGCAGTCTGAACTTAAATCGAAGATTCCTGGGACCGTATCAGGATCATTTTCTAACGAGATTGAAAAAGCTGGTCGGCAGGAAGTGAACTGGCGCGACTTCTTCTCAAGATTTATGACTGGTCTCCGCCGCGATGATTACAGGCTTTTCCCTCCAAACAAAAAACATATCTGGCGGCAAGTGTATCTACCTTCATTTGGTAGCCCAGGCCCTGATCATATTGTGATAACAGTCGACACGTCAGGCTCGATGGATGCAGCTATTTTGGGTAAGATCCTCACGGAAATCGATGCCGCACGTCAGATGTGCGAATGTAAGCTCACAATCCTACAATGCGACACGGATATAAAGCATGTTGAGACTTTCGAGCCTTGGGATCTTCTGAACCAAGAATTCGGGACGATGCGCTTCCGTGGCCGGGGTGGAACCTCTTTTGAAGCGCCGTTTTATTGGATTGAGCAATATGTTGGAGGTGGGAATCCGTTGCCAGATGCCATGATCTATATGACGGATGGTTTTGGGAGTTTCCCTGACACGCCACCCCTATATCCATGCCTCTGGATCGTTCCCGAAAATGGTAGTGATCATTTCCCTTTTGGAGATGTGATCCGAGTCACTACAGAACCATAAGAGTGACGCAAGCCGACAGTCGGCCTCAGTCCCAATTGCCACAAAAGAATATTCTCAATGTTTTTCTTTTACATTCTGGGCACAGATAGGGCCCCCATCCTTTCTCGAATTCACCCCCCATTATCGGCATTCCTTCCATCGGATCCGCATCAAGTGCAGGATCTGCAATAGTTTTCAATTTTGCCTTAGATGCAAGATCCTCTTCAATTGTGATCAAGTCTGACAAATCAGCCGTGTAGGCGATCACAGTTGAGCTGTTGGTCATCATAGAGGCCCCAGGGCTGAGGCCTGTTTCGTAACCACACAAGCAAGATGCATTTAACATATGACCGGGCATCATTGCTCTCCTTTTGAATGAATCCGTTGAGTTACTTCTCTTTTGACGCTGATTTAATAAGCTCATCAATTGTCTGAAAAACGGTCCGGCTGATGGATTGGGCTTCCCTCAAATATTCGGGCGTCCGCTGTTCATTTGCGATGAGGGTGACCTCATCCGGAATATTAACTTCTTCACCTGGTTTGCTGAACTGCAAAAATATTCGTGTTGTTCGATCCTGATCCCAGAAGGACGCACTTTGAGTTTGGTATTCAAATCCAGCTGGAAAAACTATCGGCCAAAGTTCGAATCTCAGGTGAGGATGGGATGGCTTTCGAACAGGGCTATTTTCTCCAACGAGGCGCTGCAAGAAATCGTTCACAGCCACAAAGGGAACACCAACGAAGATAAAGTAGGTTTCTCGACGTAATGTCCAAGCTGCTGACCCATCTTTGGATGCTTCTCGGACAGGAAATCCCATAGGCATAAGACCTGTTTCCGAAAGAGATTGATGAAAAACAAAACCCTCATCTCTGGTCCAGTCTGGAGCATGTCCTTCATGATAGTTGACGGCTTGGAATATCAGCCTCGCCGAAACCAATACCGGATAGTTAGGAGGATTATTCTGGACCGACTTTTGTACCCAACGTTGGAATGATTCCAAATCACTTACTGCAACTGGAAACATTATTGTGCGAAGCGATCCATCCGGGATCCCACAAAATGAATATGACCCTTCGGGCTGCTCGACCCATGTCATTTGATAATTTTCTTCAAAGATCTTCTTCGCGTCCTCGTCCCAATTTTTTGGAAACGTAAGATATAAGGCTTGCCCAATTACCTTTATCAGTGGCGTTCGAGTAGAATAAAAGGCTTCTCCCCCATCATTTCCTTTCCATCTCTGGCTTATTTGCCATTGAGACTCATCCCTTTTGTAGCGAACAGTAAAATCAGTATCTTTTTCATGACCGCGCCAAATAGCTTCCCACCCTTGAGATGATTTTTGAAAGCTTGATCGATCCAATGCGCCCATTATCAAATAAGGTGGCAGGTCATCAGCAGAAGTCACTTTGCTCGGTTCAAAACCTGCCCAGTCAAATGGCCGACGATTTGGTGCGTAGCGAAGCAGTGAAATCAGGCGCGGCAGGCTTGATTGAAGATCCACAAGATTTTGTGCCATTGCACTCCCCCTTATGAGTTGATGACGAGCTGTGATAACTCAGATTAGAGAACCACTTCCCATGATGGTTGAATGTCATCTCGACCGAAGTGACCATAAGCCGCAGTCGGGTAATAGATCGGCCTCTTCAAATCCAAGTGCTTAATGATACCTGCTGGTGTTAGGTCAAATTCTGCTTGTAGGTTTTGGGCGATCTCCTGACCTCGGCTTGCGGAAATTTCATTCGCTTCGATCAGGAAGCTCACCGGCTCTGATACGCCGATTGCATATGCGAGTTGAACCAGCGCGCGTTTTGACCAACCTCTAGCCACGATCTGTTTTGCCAAGAAGCGCGCCATATAGGCAGCTGAACGGTCTACTTTCGAAGGATCCTTTCCAGAGAATGCCCCACCGCCATGAGGGGCCGCGCCACCATAGGTGTCAACGATGATCTTGCGTCCAGTGAGACCTGTGTCACCCTTGGGGCCTCCCGTCACAAATCGTCCCGTAGGATTGATCAACGTCCGGAATTGGGAGGAGCGCAATTGATGTGGGATGACCGGATCAATGATGTGTCTCTCTACTTCCTGACGTAATTCATTCAGGTCGATGCTTTCGTCATGTTGGGTCGATAGGACGACGGTATCAATCGCTACGGGTTGTCCATCCAAATAGCGGAAGGAAACTTGCGCTTTGGCGTCCGCTCTGAGCCAAGGCAATTGTCCGTTCTTTCGAAGTTCCGCTTGTTTGCGAACAAGTCTGTGCGAATAAACGATCGGCGCTGGCATCAGTTCTGGGGTTTCGTCAGTGGCATAGCCAAACATAAGGCCCTGATCACCGGCGCCTAAGATCCCGTCTTCACGATCAACGCCTTGATTAATGTCCGATGATTGCCCATTGAACCGGATCTGGATTTCACAATTTTCAGGGTCTATGTCGGTCTCACTTGAGGTGTAACCGGTCTCCCGAAGCACGTCTCTTACGAGATTTGCCGCGGAGGCTTCAACGGTTTTGAAATCCTCGATCCGACGTGTCTTGAATTCTCCAGCAACAATGACGCACTGATCTGCCAGCAGCGTCTCGCACGCGACGCGAGCATCCGGATCAAGCGCTAAAAAGGCATCCAAGATCTTGTCAGAGATCCGGTCCGCTGCCTTGTCTGGATGGCCTTCCGAAACCGATTCAGACGAGAAAAGTCCATTCTTGATGATCATAACATCACTCCTTTTAGCCGCTTCAGCGTGATGCTCGGGGCGGCAAGCTGGATGCAAATCCCCCGTATTTGGATGTTGGCTCTATCGAAGTAGAAGCAATTCAGGAACAGCGTCCGGACCCGCCCATACGACAGCGTCTTGGTGTGCCCGTTGTCCAAGAAGACTTGCTGTGTCGCGGTCGATACCAATTACCAGGAAGCTACGTTCCGCAGGCCATTGCCGGCCTGGATCGACCCCTTCCCCTTCGATGACAAATTTTGTCAGGGCTCGAAGATGAGCACCCAAGCGCTCATGCGCAGCGAGATTGGCTTCATCGCTCTGCTGGGTCCCGAACGGATTGAAAGCCGTGATGAACAGGGCACAATTTTGCCCCGTGTCTTGGTACAAACGCTCGAGTTCTTTTGAATGCACGCCGATACGCAGGACGAATGGCGCGTGGGCTGGACCAACGCAGTAGTCCGTCTGCATGTAGGCGTCAATTTTTGACGTATCGATCGTCGTCATTCGCAAAAAACCCTCCATCGGCTTCCCAAGGAGGGCTATCTACTCGCGCGACCCGTTTCGTTGCCGAAGTGGCCGCATCCCCTGGCGGGAACCACCTTGCCCGGGAGGCAGGTTGGCGAGGGCGAAAGCCCCACTCTGGATGCTGAAGAGATAATGCCGCGCTTCTTTTCCTTTGTCTAGGTCTCAGAGCATTTCAGAATAGGAAGCGCGCACAACGTGTTTACCAGGCGCATTTGCTCAACACTACCACAGCTTGTCGCACGTAACTTTGGAGATCCGAAGACAAGCGAAAGCCCCTTTGCTCTTGAAATAGCGACATTCAGCCGGTTGAGCGAAAGAAGAAATTCAAGGCCACGAGAACTTTCTTCAGCTGACGAAGCTGTCATCGACACGAGGCATATGGGCGCTTCTTGTCCCTGGAATTTGTCGACGGTTCCTACTCTTATTTCTTTAGGCAATGCATCTTGAAGAGCATTCACTTGTGCATTGTAGGGAGCGACGATGATGATGTCATTTTCTGACAGGGGACGCGTCAATCCATTCTTATCCGTCCAGTTCCCGATAAGCAGATCTGTGACGCATGCTTTGATTGCTTCAATCTCTTCGTGGGAGATTTGAATGTTGCTCTCGTGATCGACCGGGACGAAATAGGCTCCAGCTGACGGCCAGTTAAGGGCATCTACACTTTGGCTCGCATTATCCGGATGGCTGGTCAGTCGTCCTTCATAAACTTGCTCAGAAATGAAGCGGCATAAATCGGGATGCATTCGCCGCGTCTCAGGTAAAAATATCCCGGACTCTTTCGGAATTGTTGCATGCTCTCCCAGAAGATATTCGAGGCCCGATAAGCCGGCCGGCCCGGGATGGGCTCCCTGGATCACCTGCGGCAATTGGCGAGGGTCACCAATCAAGACAAGATTACGGGCGCAGCGACCGATCGCCACAAGATTGGCAAGACCAACCTGACCCGCTTCATCTACGAATAGATAGTCGAAGGCATTTGCGTGTTCACCACGAGAAAGCAGCCATGCTGTCCCACCAACAACCGGGGCTGTCCGAAGGAGCCCGTCCTCGTTTGAGGTGACAACCGTAATTCCTTGTCCACCCTGATCCTCATCTTCAAAATCATCATCCCCACCCTTATGAACGATGGAGACGATTGGACCGCCGTCATCTTTCAATGCTTTGGCAACTGCCGTTAAAACATTTCGGATGGCGGCGTGACTGTTCGAAGAGACGGCTATACGGCTACCTTTCCGCACAAGAGCTGCAATCGCTTTGGAGGCGACATAGGTCTTTCCTGTTCCTGGCGGACCTTGAATGGGCAGGGTGCTTGAATCTAGGTTCATGACGGCATCGATTACATCGGGAACAAGATCCCCACCCGTCAATATTGGACCCGGCAATCTGCCTGCGATCCTTGGTGGATGGCGCCCCAGAAAATCATCGATCGCACGAAGGGATTTTGTTCCGCATTGATCGGCAATGACGGCTCTCACAGCTTGCGCAATGACCTTCACATCAAGAGGGCTTACAGGATAGAGGTTCATTTGGTCGCGGAGGAGCTCAGATCGTTTGGCCCCTATCTTGAGTGTGATCCGTCTTTTGGTCCTGTCTATGCTTGTGACTTCAACGCCAGTGAATGTCGTATCGGTTGCGACGCTGGGGCGCTGTTTGACCCGAATTTTGGTTTCCTGTGGCGGATACCGGTATTCACGTTCCATAGACTGTTTTACAGGATGCGCTGGACCAGCCGCTTCCAGGCCGTAGATGCATTCGAGATCATCAATGAGTTCATCTTCGGTTCGAGTTAGTGCCTCAAATACACTCCTGAACCCAGGCTTTTGTTCCCGCATATGGAAGAGACCGAGGCCCAATAGTAATTCCCGCCGATCATCTGTCAGCGTGGCTGAGCTCAACTGATCTTTGAGAGCTCTTTCATCGTCGCTCTCAAGCTTCTCTTTCTCGGACGCATCATCTGCTGGCTGTGGCCAGGGAATATTTGGTCGAATTTGGGTCAGAAAATCTCGCAGCTTTTGTGTCGAGATACAGTCGATCTTATTATACTCCTCGATCTCATCGAGAATGTGTTGATCACCAGTTACACGCCAACGCTCATAAGCGATGACAGAGCCGCCGGCTGTTTTGACCTCACCTTTTCGTTCGATGTCATAAAATGCTTCGAGTGACTTAATCGAGTAGTTTCGTTCGGAAGCAATGATGCCCCCTCGCACGACAGCATAGAGATCGACAAAGCGGTGCTCGCGCCTCAACCGATCGAGGAAGAATTCTCCAACATTGTATTTTTCTGTCAGCCGCGCGAGAGCCGTCGTCTCGTAGGGTGCATAATGGTAGATGCGAGCGTGAGGAAATTGTTCTAGCCGCTTCCGAAAGAATTCGAAAAGATCGAGAAGCGCTTGCTTTTCCGCCTCGTGATCATGTGCCCAAAATGAAACGAAATCTATATCTTGCGCATAGACACCATGAAGATATTCGAGCCCCCCTTCGTAGTGAGGATCTCCTTCAATATCATAGAAGACGTCACCCTCGGCGGGCTGCGGCAAACGGGCAAAGCCGCGTCCAGCTTCCAGTTCTCTTAATTGAAAAGCTGGCGGACCGGATTTTCTTGCTTGCTGTAACTGCGCCTGGGTCCTTAATCGAGAAAAGGTCTTTCCTGCAAGGTGAGGAACCGACTTATTCGTCTTTGCTAGAGCTTCTAGAGTTACAATATCAGCGGCCTCCAGCTTTTTAACTTGTGACTTGCTGATATTGGCAACCGTAAAAAGACTGTCTTCTTGGTCCCAAACGCTCTCGCAATGCTCAGACCACGGGCATAAGCCACAATCATTACAGGGAACAGGTTTTGTGGGCGGTCGATTTTGGATGAATTCTTCGAGCCTTTCGCGCGATTCTCTCGCATAGGCCGCATAGTCAGATAAGCGGAATTTCCAACTTTCTTTTGTGCCCAATTCCACACTCGCATGTTCAGGCACAACGCCCTGCAATTCGGCGAGAAGATCTGAATATAAGACCAGCTGAAGAATATGCTTTGGATGGGGCTTTCGCTTAAGCTTGGTATCGGCAACTTCATAGCTATAGGCCCCAAGGTTGGATGGCCTATCCACCTTCATCAAAAAATCAGACCAGCCACCCCACATTCCTTTGAGCAGGGCTGCCTGGAAAATAATATCACTTCCTTCTGCAAGCGCTTCTCTTGTTTCATTGAGAGCCTGAGCAAGCGAGCGCCCGCCACGGTCAATCTCGCGTACTTTCTTTCCTGATGCTTTCAGGGCTGCAAGATGATTTGCTTCATGCTCATTCCCCTGCCTCTGAAGAAACTCGGCCTCTGGGTCATCTGCTTTTTTTGCAGGCCCCTTACCTTCAAGGTAAAGCAGGTCCAATGTGATCGCGTGTCTACACCCCAGAAACCTCATGAGGTCCGTAGCTGAGAGAAGCGGTTTGCCATTGATGATTTGCAATCTTGTCTCCACCGCATTCGATGACGCCGGTCACGTGCTCAAGAAATTCTCTTCAACCCTTCAAATCTCACAATCATAGGTCCACCGCGCAAGAGGGGATCCGGATCAATGCCGCCATCATCAGCTGATTTTGCGACAGAGACCGACGCGAAGTGGCCTATCTTCCCCAAGCTGGAGCATCTGTCCGCGATGGAATCCCAATCATCTGGCATATCTGCTTCGAGGTTTGGATAGCGGGTTGCGCGAACGACGACCCATTCGGGGCCATTATCGCCCACAAACCAGAGGGATGGGCTGATACGCGGCTCGCTCTGCCACGACATCAGCTCCTTGCCACTTTTTTCAATCTGACCTCTAACGACTTGGACCGCAAAATCATGCAGCTCCCAGTCCGTCATCTCCACGGGCATATCTGTCGTCAACTTGAACGGATCAATCGGATTGCCTGATCTTGCGTCTAACAGTCCCCAGCCAGGGTAGGCGGCTGACCATGAGGAGCCGGTCCCTTTCATAGGGAGAATGCATGGATGGCCCTTGCACCCTTCGCTGACAGCAATGAGGCCCCCTCGATTGCCAGGAACTGTCATCTCTCCATCTACGTCTTCAAGCCGCACGAAAAAGAGCTGGTTCCCCAACCGAAATGATAAGTGCTCAAGAAAGGGTGGGTTAAGATGAGCGCGGAGCCAGACAACTTCACCACGGCCATGGGCATTGAGATGTCGACCAGCCGCTTGCCAACAGTACCGGAAGGCCTCTGACGGTTCGTGCATTTCAATATCGTAGGTCGTTTTTGGTTTTGTATTGAGTGATGCTTTTATCTCACCTGTTTCACTTATCTCGCCGGAAGTACTTAAAATTGCATAGCCAGCAGCATTACGACTCACTTCCGCAAGGCGCTCACATTCAGCGATCGTCTTATTCAGAAATTCTTTCGTATTTTTACTATCGACCCATGCTTTCCACGCGATCATGTCCTCATCGGACAGCGAACGAAACTTAGGGAATGTATCTAGCCATTCGCCTCGCCAAACATAATTGGTGTCGTCAAGGAATTCCAAAACTTGGATGAACCTTTTGGCTTCGTCTTGAGACCTCGGGATGGGGGCATGTTGCGCGACCTGAATGATTTCAGTGCCCTCTGGAAATGGACCTGATCCCATTTCAGGATCTGGAATCCAGTACCAAAAATGCCCGTCAGGACAGGAGGTCCAGTTGCCTCCATGATCGAAGAGCGCTTTCTTCGAAATACCAAACTGTAATCCGCTTGGAAGGGTTGGCATCCTTAGTCTCCAATAAGGTACAGCATTGGGGGCCTGCTACATCTGAAGCTAGAAGCCGCTCCGCACTATAGCAAATCAGGGGTGTCAAAATTTGACGCGCTTTAGCAATATTCTTTGAAGAGCGGGAATCATGCATGCTGATTAGATGATCGCGCCGCGATCTATTGGCGTTACGTCAAAGAGGACACATGACGGTCAGTCCAAGATTTTTATGGATGCTCGATCATGCTCGTAAAGAGCAGATGTGCATGGATCCTTTTTGCGGGACCTGTGGAGCGACTCCCTTTATGAAGTGGGTTGAGAGGACCCTTGGTCTTGAAGAATTTGTTCCTTGGCAGACATTTTTCCGACGTCGGCAATATAGGGACTTATTGCTAGATCAGCTTGCGTCATTGAATCCAGATCAGGCTGAAGCAAATTTTCATGCGCTCAAGTTTTTTCTGACTCGCGCATTCAGCGCCAACCCACCCGATGTTCAATTGGATATCGAAAATAGGTTGAGGGATACCCCTGCCGGTCTCATTCTGGCGCGCATGAAGAAGCATCATGAGGATCGGATGGCAAATCGGGCGCTATCAGATCCTGAGCTTGCAAAGGCAAGACGTGAAGAAAAGAAGAAAATGAAAGCGGAGATCCATCGAAAACGTGTAGAGTTCTACCGGGCCAACCCATTTGCTTCCGATAGAGCATGACGTTGACAACTGAAAAATGGGATCAATTCAGCACTCTGGTTCATTCGGACTGGAGCGTGCATGGGAAAAAGCGTTGGTCGGCGATAGCCAATCTTACAAAGAATGGATGGCGGATAGAGGCAATCGAGTTATTTGCAGAAATATCGGATTTGTTATCCGGGCCCTTGGATCGATCGATTTTGGCAGGGTTTGATTTCCCGATTGGCCTGCCGGGCTTTTGGTATGAAACAGCGGGTATCCCTGACTTCGTTTCCTTCATAGATAAGGTGAGATCTGGAGAGTTGCCGCAATTTTTCATGGTGTCAGATGCGGCATCCGAGATTTCTTTTTCACGACCCTTCTACCCCAATAGTGCCGGAAAGAAGGATGAGAAAAAGAAGCAACACTTATTATCTCAGCTCAATCTCTCAATGAGCAGTCAGTTGCTCCGGCAGTGTGAAAAAGCGCATGGGAATAGAAATGATGCATCGCCACTGTTCTGGACGATTGGAGCGAAGCAGGTCGGCAAGGCAGCTTTATCGGGGTGGAAGGAAGTTATCTTTCCGCTCTATGAAAAAGGCGCGTTGATTTGGCCATTCCAGACCCTTCAATTGACGAAAAAGTCGAAAAAGCTGGTGTTGTTGGAGACATATCCTGCCCAGTATTACGATTTTTTTGAACCCGGTCTCATGAAGGGTCGAAGCAAAAGGCGTCAGAACGATAGGGTGATCGCGGGCTCAAAAATACTCTCATGGCTGAACACTCGAAAGGTGCTTGTCCTTCCAAGTTTGGAAACAAGGATCAAAGACGGCTTTGGATTGTCCGAGGATGGCGAGGATCCTTTCGACGCTTTAGTGGGCCTTTGTGGAATGTTGGATGTGGTTCTGGGGAATAGATCATCAAGTCCCAGGCTTTCGCCTTTGCACTTGGGGCAGGAGGGTTGGATCTTTGGTCAGGTTTAACGGTGGAGTTGGCACGACTTCTTGAAGTGAAGATTCAATGCAAAGGATGAGGAAAATGACATTCGATGAAGCACTGGTTTTTGCAAGTGAGGGAGATCTCGCAAAAGCGGTGCAATTTTTCGGGTCTGATGAAAATCCCTCGGCCAAGCTTGTTCTCAAGCATGAAGAGCAAGTCGAATTCCATACGGGTGAGGGTATGCCAACAACCTCGCTGCGACGAGAGTTCGTCCTGACCTATGACGGGGTCACGCTCGCGTCCTGGTCGGAAGATTATGAGGGGTATTATGGCTGCGGGTTCACCGGCTGGTGGATAGAGGAAATCGACGCCGATGGGCCGCCAAAGGGGCTTGAGGCGCTTTTGGCCGAGGTGGGGCTAGCAATCCCAGACGTGGAGGTTCCGCGGCCGCCAATCCCCGAAGAGGACGAGGAAGAGTAATCACGCCGCGGGCCACGGCTTGACAGCAAGCTCATCGTTGTCTATTTAGGCAACATGCAACACCAAGGGGAAGCACTAAGCTCGATCGGTGACCACATTCGCAAGCTGCGGGAGCGGCGGGCGGCCGAGGACTCGTCGTTTTCCCTGCGGCAAGTTGCTGCCCGCTGCGAGGTGACCCCCGCGTATCTGTCCAGGGTCGAGCGCAACGAGGTGGCCCCTCCCGGCGAGGAAACCCTAGTCAAACTGGCGGGCGAGCTTGGGGAGGATCCCGATGTCCTGCTGGCAATGGCGGGCAAGATCTCAGCCGATCTGCGGGCAATCATCCTCGCGCGGCCCCAGCTATTCGCGGATCTCATCCGCTCGATCAAATCCATGCCCGATCATGCTGTTTTGCGCATCGTCCGGGATGTCAAAGACGGTGAATGGTAAAAGGAGGTTCGCGATGCCCACACTCGAGCGTGACAGTTTGGTCTTTCGGTTCCCAGCAATCGAAAAGGATGCCAGTTTCTCGATCAACTTTCAGCGGACGCTACGAATTCCGGACAGCGAGGAGACCTATCCGCTGCCCCCAGGACTCGGTCGTTTCCCCGTGCGCCATGCCGAAGATTATGCGGCTGAACTTCCTGATGAAACCAATGCGCGCGGTGGCGTGATCCTGCCGATGTGGCAGGCCGAAGCCATGTGGCTGAGCTTTCAGAACAGCGGGCCAGAGAGCGGTCTCGACTTTCCTGTGGCGATCAAGGTGGCGGCAGGAAAAATCAATGCTGTCACGGGAGAGCCCTGGAAAGCAGGCCTGCACCGCGAACCACAAGATTACATGGTGTCCCCAAAGCAACCGTGGCTGGACGGATTTGCCATTGAAAAAGGGGTAATTCGTCAATTCGTCGCGATGCCGTTGGGTGAAGGTTATTCCGTTGAGGAACAATTGACAGGCGAAGCTGAATGGGGAGGTCTACAGATCTCCGTTGCGCCCTTGAAAGACGCAGTATGGAAACAAAAGCGCGAAGTATGGGAACAGGGGCGAGAAGAACGCGAACGTCGTCGTCGTGAAGCTGAATCAGTTTCTCATCTGAGAATGTATTATTGTGAAGCGCCAGCGAGGTCGATGCGCGCTTCAATGGGATTGGCGGCAGGTGGTAAAATGCGCCAGGTCATTCATCCTGATACATTCAATTTGGAAGACTGGGATTTTGCGTCGGCTGATCGTGTCTTCGTAACGCTTGTCCACGCAAAAGAGTGGAAGAAGATAACCGGAGACGCTGCTCCGAACTTCCCGCCAACAGCGAAGGACTACACGAAGGCTGGCCTCCCATGGTTTGAACACTATGGTGTCGATCAATCTGCATTGGATGGTAGCGAGCGACTTGCAAAGGTCAAAAGCGTTGCAACATTGTTCAGCGATTTCACAGGAGCAGATTTTCCTGATTCCGATGACTTCATTGTAGGTGAGCCAATCGCAATTGGTCCTGGCGCCAAAACGGCCCGTCCGGTTCGCACGAGCAACGTGTTGGACTAGGCGCCGAGTTTCTGCATGAATAGGATTGTATAGAGGCAACAAAGGCTTGGGGTGCCATAATCTGGCATCCCCGGAGTTTTTCTTGCTGACTTTTCCTTGCGTCGAAATTTAGATGTAACGAACGAAGATATCGGCGGAAGCTTCGATATCCGCTTCGATGGGTAAAAGAATGGACTAGGGGCGGATTGAGGGGCTGATCCATGGGGGTTGAGACGAATGGCGCATTGGTGCGGTCTGTGCACAACCCCGCCAAGATTGGCACGAGCACGGGTAACAAGATCCGACATCAGGGGCAGGATTATATCTTCGTTCGATGGAAGGACGGAGATGAGGAGCCCGTAGCAACTGATGAGCTGGAGCTCGCTCCGACCGAAGAGACAAGGCTTGATGCATTCGCTGCAGGTCGGTTTTCTTCCCCCTCGCTGGTCCGCCGCGCTCTCATGGCTGAAAAGATCCGCGGCCACCTGACCAATGTTCTCTACTCCATGGGTTCTGGTCAGGCTGATTTCTTTCCTCATCAATTCAAGCCAGTTCTCACCTTCTTCTCCGGCTCAACCGGTAGGCTTCTAATCGCCGACGAAGTAGGTCTCGGAAAGACCGTCGAAGCCATCTACATTTGGCGGGAGTTACAAGCTCGCAACGATGCGCGTCGAATGCTCATCGTGTGCCCTGCAGTATTGAGAACCAAGTGGCAGCGTGAATTGAGGGATAGATTCCAGGTCGACGCACCAATCGTGTCTGCCGGCGATCTCCTCAATCTCATACGAGATGCTACACGGGATCCCGCAAAATCCTTTGTCGCGATCGCTGGGATCGAAAGCATTCGTGTGCGTCTCAATGATCTCGAGGCTAATACTGAAAAACCGCCCATACGTGTCCAGCTAGGACAGCATTTGCAAGCCCACGAAACAAGCGAAGACTTCTCGCTCTTCGATTTCCTCGTGATCGACGAGGCGCATTATCTTCGTAATCCTGAGACCGCAACACATCAGACGGGCTTACTGCTGTCATCTGCAGCCTCGAATCTCGCCTTGCTGACGGCAACCCCGATCCAAATCGGAAGTGAGAATCTCTACAATCTTCTCAAATTGGTCGATCCGGATCGATTCTCCACCCTCGATTCCTTCGAAAGAATTCGTGTCGCCAATTCATCAATCACCAAAGCGCTAAACGCGGTTCGTCAAACCCCGGTGAACCTTGAACAATTCTGGAATGCGCTTGATGAGATAACGCAAAATAGCTTCTTCAAGAGCGACCATCTTTTTGAGCAATGGCTTGAAGCTCCTCCGAATTTTTCGGATCCGGATGAGAGGGTTTCGGTAGCGCGTCAGCTCGAAGACCGCTCCTTATTATCTCAGGTCCTAACTCGCACGAGAAAACGAGATGTGATCGAGAACCGTGTCAAGCGTGATCCCAACACTCTCCTGGTTTCTTTGAGCAGTTCAGAACGCGCGATTTACGATCAGGTCACGGCGGCAATCAAACGAAAGGCGCGCGGTGCTGACACGATCAACACTCTTGCTCTGATAGCTCGGCAGCGACAGCTTGCCAGCTCGATACCTGCAGCGTTGGCCGGATGGGCGGATAACCCCGCGACCGCTGAGCTATTGATTGATGAGCTTGGATATTCATTGGATGAGGCTGACCTATTCAAAATTGAAAATTTTGAAATTCCACAGTCGGCACCAATTAATGCAGCCGCTTTTGAAGCTGGAGATACGAAATACACTGAGCTGTCGAAATTCGTGAAGAATTGGTACGCCGAACATCCAAACGAGAAAGTTGTCATCTTTTCGTTCTTCCGCGCGACCCTCAAATATCTGAGGCGCCGCCTGGAGAGCGAAGGAATTCCTTGTGCTCTCATTCTCGGCGGAATGGGTGATGAAAAAGATGTAGAGCTGTCTAAATTTCAAGATGCAAACGGTCCAAAGATCTTGCTGTCATCTGAAGTGGGCAGTGAAGGTATCGATTTGCAGTTTGCTCGCGTGGTCGTGAATTACGACCTCCCATGGAATCCAATGCGCGTAGAGCAGAGAATTGGTCGTATCGACCGATTGGGGCAAAAGGCAGAAAAGATCAACATTGTTAGCTTCGTGCTTCGCGATACGATTGAGGAAGTCATCCTCGATAGACTCTATAATCGGATCGAAATTTTCCATGAGTCGATCGGCGATCTTGAGGAGATCCTAGGGGAGTCCATCGACAACATCGCGGTCGAATACTTCCGAGGTGACTTGAGCGACGAAGAGGTCGCAGAGAAGCTTCAGCAGAACGCCATCGCTGCTGCAGAGTACCGTCATCAAGTGAACAAGCTCGAAAATGAGGCTCCTGAGCTTGCCGGAAACATGGAATTTATTCTGTCATCGATCCAAGCAGGTCGCGACGCCGGTCGCTGGATTCGTCCCGAAGACCTCAAAGATTTCGTTTTGGAGACGCTGCTCGAAACCTATCCGGGCTCACGACTGGAAGCGATGCCACCCATGGACGGCGTCTATCAGCTCCGCCTCAGTCCGGAGGCAAGTGCTGAGCTGGGCATCTTCATGGAAAGAACGAAGCCCAGTCGGAGCACCCGGCTGAAAATCCCAGGCGCTGATATCAAGGTCGTGTTCGATCCGGCTCTTCATCACACAGTACGACCGCGGGCTGAAATCATCGACATCACTCACCCACTGATAGGTCTTCTAAGGTCAGAGGCAGTAGATGGCGTCATCGCTGAACCCGTGACTTGCGTGGCGGTCGATCGTCGGGCGGTAAATGTTCCCCCTGGTGTCTATGCATTTGCGACCGACCTTTGGAGGTTTGAGGGTCTCAGACGCGACATTCGACTGCAAACATTGGCTACATCTGTCCAGCACGCCGTTGATATTGAGGGGGATCCCGCAGAACGTCTTGCGGACGTGGCCTTACGCGAAGGGGAGCGTGTCGATTTTTGGGATCTTGCAGAACTGCATCACGGTCTGCTCGAAGCGTATCAAAAATGTGAAGAAAATCTGCGCTTGAGGTTTGTCATATCGCAGCTTGAGTTCCGTCAGGAAAATAATCGGCGAATTGAACAAGCGCGCGTACTGGTCAATGAACGCGCTTCAGCAAAATTGAAGCAGCTCCAAGAAATGTACGACGATCAAAGACGCTCATTGGATACGGCGCGTCAACGGGCGTCTCAAATGACCGCGGGGCGGATCAAAAAGGTCATGGCGGACCGAGACAACCGCCTGGCGCGGATCGACATCACGTCTAAGACGACGACAGCTTCCCGTCGAGTGACCGGTGGCATCATCATCGTGGGGGGCGCGTGAGATGGCCCAATGGTGGAAAGACACTCTTCAAAACCTACGCCAGATATTCACTGAACGGGAACCGCGACCGTCTCCTTCAGAGGCCAATCCCCCCAAAAGCGATCCCTCCGCAGGATCCAAAGTCGTTACTGATAGGTCCGTTTCACCTGCGCCAAGTGTATCCGACTCGTCGAAACTTTCTTCTACCAAGCCCCCTCAATCAGCGCCTTCTGCCGCCAATAAGAGCGGTTCCAGTCCTTCGCGAACGAGGAGCGCAATTGTTGCGACTCTAGGGATCGATTTTGGGACTCGTTTCACAAAAGTTGTCCTTCAAAGTGAAGGCTCGTCCCGGCCCTTGTCGTTGGGTGGAGTGCTCTTGTTGCCGTCCCGGATAGGTTTCGCCGATGGTCAGTTTTACCCTCCAGATTTGCAAACCAGAGGCGCAGTAAAATGGATCGAATATCTGAAGATGCGGCTCGTGGCTGGGTCCGAGCTGAGTTTTTCAGAGGGCGATCACATAAAAGCAGAGGACGTACGCCCGCTTGCTGCACTTTATTTGTCGGGTGTCCTTAGGCTGGCAACGGAAGCCTCTTTCAAGAGCGGCCTCAACCGAAATGTTGAGATAAAGTGGAATGCTCAGGTAGGTGTTCCCGTGAAGACTTATGGGAGCCCAGACCTTGCAACATTTCAAGAAGTAGCAGGTGTTGCCTGGGCTTGGAAGGATAGTGTGCCGACGCCACAATCGATGGCAGACCTACATCGTTCATATAAACAGGCAAAAGAAGCGCTCGCCAATCCAGATGATTTGCCCATTGGTGTGGCACCCGAACTCGTAGCTGCAATATCTCATATCGCATCGAGGCGTGATGCACCCGAAGGTCTTTACGCGTTGATAGACATCGGAGGCGGTACACTTGATGGCACATCTTTCGTTCTAAGAAGAAGTCCTCAAGTCAGCGTTGATATTCTTGCGGCAGAGGTAAAAAGCTTAGGAACCGTTCCGATCTGTCACGCGCTCAGCCAGGCAGGTGAGCCAATTGATAAGATTGAGCAGAACCTCATCTCACGTATCCTTTCAGCGCCTGATCAGAGGAAACTGTTTGATCATTCTGAAAAGGTCGCATCTGTACTGCGGTTCGTTCTCGCTCTGGCCATTAAGAAGCGGCCGGGCTTAGGTTTCATCACATGGGGTTTGAATAAACTCGATAAGGCAGTAGGTGCAGCGAAATACCGACCTGTTGACGTACTGCTTGCTGGCGGTGGCGCTCCATCAGCGTGGTACCAGAATGCATTTAAGAAGCTCGATATGAAAGCATGGGCCATTGATCCTTTGCGCCCACAAGTAATTCCAAAGCCAATGGATTGGCGAGACGAAACCTATCCGCGTTTCGTGGTGGCAAATGGTCTGAGCAACAGAGAGCTTCTCATTCGTTATCGGTGGACGTTGCCGGACGATAATAAGCCTCAAGAGGATCCACCCGAAAGGAAGCCTCTATTTGAGCAGCCAACCTCTAAGGAAATGACCTGAGTTGAATGATTGACTTTGAATAATCTGCGGATGCTACATCAGAAACGAAACGCATCAAATGAGGGTCATATTGCATGATGGAGGACGTTGAAGCCGACCATCTCGCAGGCCTAAAAGAGGCCGCGCGTCTCGGCCTGCTCATTCCGTTCATTGGGGCTGGAGCATCGCGTGTGGCTGGTTGCCCTGGTTGGGCCGAGTTCGCTGACCGCTCCCTTCGTTACTTTATCGAAAATGGTAAGTTCACGCACGCACAACTCGACCAGATCCGCGCCCTAAATCCCCGCGTGAAGCTTTCACTCGCGAGGAGCCTTGAGCGCCAGCACAATCTATCCATCGACTTCAGTAGTGTGCTTTATCCGAACGATGGACTCAGTAATCCTAAAGGCATACGCCTGTATTCAGCACTAGCGAAGCTCGGCAAGACATTCGTTACAACGAACTACGACGAGTGGCTCGATACTAGTATTGCTATACCACAACCGCAGGTGAGCGAAGGCAATGCTGAAATTGCTATCTCTGCCCAATCTCCACCCACCATTATCTATCGTGTTAGAGACTTAACGCCTGACGTCCTGAGTCATCCAAACACCGTGATTCATCTACATGGTTCGGTGAAGGATCCAGCTAGCATGATTATTACGACGCAAGAGTATATCAGCCACTATGCCAATGATCGCAAGAAAGGAGGCATAGATGATGAGAATCTCGTACTCACATTCTTAAATGCATTATTCCAAGAGCGAAAGACAGTGCTCTTTATCGGTTATGGACTAGAGGAGTTGGAGGTCCTCGAATATGTGATCGGCAAGGCCAAATTGCGGCAACCCGCCAGCGGCAAGGAGATACGTCACTTCATCTTGCAGGGGTTTTTTGATCATGAAAAAGAAGTGAAGCGTACGCTTGAGCGGTATTACTTAGAGAACGGTATCCGCCTGATCTCTTTTTCTCGTGATGAACGGGACTGGGATCAGCTCATAGATGAGGTAGAGAAACTTGCGCAAATTATGCCAGCTGCAGAACTCATCAAGAGCGAGAAGCTAGTTGAGATGGAGGCACTGCTCAATGGCTAATCTTAGCGCTAGCCAAAAAGCTTTCGTCAGACGGATGACTGACGGGGAAGAGTTTGAACGTCACGGTGTTGATCTTCTCGTCAGGCAGCAACGCTTTGAATTTTTCGATGAGCTCGTAATAGCAGGGCTTTTTGATCCCGTTCGCAACCCCCGTCCGGTAGCATCAGATAAGGAAGGGTATTTCCGGATTCCCTACTGGCATATACTCGACTATCTCAAGGCCTCGGCTGAACGAGCCGGCGATCTCAATGACACTACGCTTGCCGAAAAAGTCATGAAGGTCGTTCGCGCTGTAAGCCGCGCGCCAATTGCCGATGGCAAATTGGCTGATAATTACCACACAACGCGCGTTTTCGTGGAAATCCTTGGGCTCGTCCCGACGCGAGCTGTTTCTTTGGAAGATATTGAGCTCATTCCTCTTTGGCTCGGAGGCCGGTTCGACCGCCGAATGGTCGGGCACGCGCTCGCCGCTGGAACGCTAGAACGCTTTATCGAAAGTAAAGAAGCTGCGGATTGGGCCAAAGCATGCCGTATTGTATATCACGCGACGGCCATTCAGTGGAGCGACGAAAAGGTGCTTGGTAAAGGCCGTCAAAGGCCTGAAAGCGTAGTCGACGATTATTGGCTTAAAGACCTTATTGGCAAACACGCTATAAAGCTTGGTTGTGTTGCGGGCAAGGCGGCTGCAATCGTGCTTCTTGAACGTGCAAAAGAGGCTTATTCACAAGACATTGATAGGAACTCAAGTTGGCTCCTTCGTCCTGCAATTGAGAAACACGAACAGAACCATGCATGGGGTGGGATATCAAATATCGTAGTGGACGGCCTACGCGACGTGTTACTGAGTTGGGTAGAGACCGATCGGGTATCAGCAAAAGAGTTCGTCTCGAGTCTGCTGGAGGACGATGCTCAGATCGCTAGACGTGTCGCAATTCATGTCATCGATGAGAAATTTGTAACATTCCGGGATGTCATACCGGATTTCCTCGCTCACGCCTTCAGCGACTTTGGCCACCTGCATGAGACCTATCGGTTATTACAGTCTCATTTTCATGAGTTTACCCCTGATGAACAAAAGATGACACTGAAGGCCATCCGTTCAATTCTTGTGAGCGGAGAAAATCAATCTGTGCGTCAGCGTCGAACCCAACGCATTTGGCTATCAGCAATCCAAAATCGTGGCTCAATTGAGGCTGATGCGTGGTTCACAGAGCTTCAAGGTGACCCTTCTCTCAAGGGTATGTCATCGCATCCTGATTTTCACTCTTACACCGAGACGTTCTCAGGATTCGGCAATTCACCCTATACCGTACAACAACTTCTAGCTTTTACCGATGGGGATGTGCTCATTGATGCATTGAATGCATTTGAGCCTACAAGTCATTTTTGGGATAGCCCGACGATACGTGCGCTCACTGACATGTTGGTAGACGCGGTCGTCGCGCGTCCCGAGTTGTTCCTTACAAAATTACCCCTCTTCAAGGAAGCTAAGCGGCCATATCAGTACGGCGTCATTAGCGGCCTTAAGAAGGTCTGGGATGATGAGGAGAAACGGAAAGGTGTGGACTGGGGAATCGCATGGCCGATACTTCTCGACTTCTTTGCTGTTCTAATCAAGCCAGACGAATTCTGGAATGAAGTAGTCATCCAGGATAAAGATCTTTCGCCCAATCGTGACTGGATCCCGCCACTCATCTCAGAATTTATTCATTCCGGTACTCGTGACGATAAGACCGCTTTCGATAATCATTTGCTAATGCGAGCGTGGAGAATCGTCCAGATACTGGTCAACAGAACGCCGGCGACTATGAAGGCGGATACGAAGGAAGCGATGACTAGCGCAATTAATTCCTCCAAGGGTAAAGCCCTAGAGGCTATGATCAATTGTGCATTGCGCAGGTGTCGGGTTCGTCACAAGGACACTGGTGCGCATGATTATGAATGGATTGCCATGCAACCATTCTTCGATGCAGAGATTGCCAAATGTCGTGACGATAATTTTGAATTTTCGACACTAGCAGGCGCTTATTTCAATCAGTTTCGCTATCTAAACGCTGACTGGACAACCCAAAATTTCTCGGCAATCTTCCCGTTGGAATTTCCGGCAAACTGCCTCTCCGCGCTTGATGGGCTTGCTTTCTCGCCACCAACGGTAATCGCCTATGAAAATCTTTCGCAACATGGCGTCCTTTCATGGGTATTGCGGCAGGAGACGGCAGGGTCGCGAGCTCGGAAATTTATACTTCAACGCATTGCCCTAGCGTACTTATGGGATAAAGAGCCACTAAATGGTTCATATCTTGGCGCTCTCTTCGACGTTGCGCACGAGGCTGATCTCGTCGAGATCGCTTCCTACTTCTGGTCGGTAGGCAGTCAAAAGCTTGAGCCCGCTCAAATTGAAAAGATTCTAACCTTTTGGCTCCGCTGCGTGGAGTGGTCTGACGGCCCTGAAAAGGCACCTGCAAGCCTGCTCTCCACCCTCGCTATGTTGAGTTGTTATCTCTCCGTGATTGGTCCTCGCGAGCAACTCCTTCTTGAGGCTGTGGCATGCTCTGTAGCGGGCAACCATCATAACGCTCATTACTTCCTGGACGCCCTAAATAAATTTGCTCCCGATTATCCCGAAGCCATCTGCAATGTATTTGGCATGATGTTATCAACTTATAAGCCAACCTATGATTTCCAGGACAGGATTAAGGGCATTGTCACGATCCTCTCCAAACAAAAATCCACTCGGCCGCAGGCCCTAATGTTTGCTAATCAACTCTCAGAAGGCATGCCGGAGATGCTACAACTCTATAAGATCTTGGCTGATACTAGTCCCTCGTAAGCAGGGCCTAGTTGAGCCGATCGGGATATCTTTTAAGTTATCGAGAACGCATGGCGTCAAAGGCAAAATTTGGCTTCTGTTATGAAGCAGTCACAAATTCAACGCCTATTTATACCCAAATATCATATGCGGCGGATTGGAGCGTAAAAGTGCGGGTTAGAGGCGGACGGCCCTTTCAACGTGCCAGGTCGCAAATCTGCGGGGCTAGTCTCGGGTCTGGCGGGTTTCTGCGTAGAGGTGCGGGAGGGGCTGAGCGGGGCGCTTTACGCAGCTTTTCCTTCGATTTATCCCCCATCCGCCCAGACGAGGTTACGTCTCGGAGCCTCTGCTCCGCCACTCTTTAGTCTCTGAACCCCAGTCCGGCTCTGGTTCTGTCACGCGCGACTTATGAGCGTGGTTTCAGTGGCTTGTGAGCCGCGTTTCCTTTGCTCAATTTGCAGAGACGCTTTGGCCGCCTTTTCTGGGCGGATTTGCTCCGCTTTTCTCGAAGCCTGTTTTTGGTGGTACGGAAGTCTCTGACTGCCTGCTGGGCAGTCGCCTTTTTCGCCGCATTTACGGCCTTCAATACGGAACGCGCGCGCAAGCCCGGGCGGAAGGATCGTGTTTGACGGGTTCAGGCCTGCGCAAATCCGAGCGCGATGCGCTGCTCATGCCAGCCGAGCGGATAGCGCGTATCCTTCATCAGCCTCTTTGCCGAAAGTTCCACGGGCTGTTTTCCATCAAAGATGGCAGCGACAATATCGGGGTCCAGAAAATTAAGACGCATCAGCCGCGTTGCATAAGAGGGCGTCATATTCTGTAATGATGCGATTTCTTCAATCGAAGCACTGCCAGATTGTTCGATTGCCAATTGAAGAGCGTGTGCGCGTTGCAGTAGCCGGATCAGAGATTGGTCGGGTGTTGCCTCATCTGCCGCTACGGTGATGGCGAACCTCAATTCCTTGCCGGTCCGTTTCAACGTTGCGCTGATGGTAAGTGTAATCTCGTCGTCTTCCGCATCATCATCACTTGCCGAGGCAGCTTTATCTCCGAAGATGGCCTGAGCAAATGCTTGGCTGTTCAATTGCATCTCGACGCGGTCACGATGAACCTGGACACGTGTCAGAAAATTCGGGATCACATCGCTCCAGCATGTCGCCGAGTTCTGTTCCAGTTTGGCCAGTAGCTTTTCCGCCCCCTCGTCCAGATGCATTTGGAAAGCAGCGCTTTGATATGCTTGGGGTAGGGCTTGGGACAGACCCTTCGGCTCTTTCAAAAACTCTTTGATGCGTTTGATGACCAGGTCTTCAAGCAGGATTGCTGGAATGCGTTGTGCTTCGGGGTGCTCTTCTTTGCTATTCGTGGTCAGTGATTTCGAGATGTAATAGCGATAGCGGATCCCCTTCTTGCTGGCATGTGATGGGGTCATGGCCTCGCCCGACGTATCAAAGACGATACCGGTCAGTCTTTTTGAGACATTCTTTTCAAGGGCGCGCCGACCGACCCGATTGGAATCCAGAAGCTCTTGGGTCTTTTCCCAGAGATCATTATCGAGAATAGCCGGATGCTCTCCTGGATAGGCTTCGCCCCGATGGGTTGTCAGGCCGATGTAAATTTTGTTTTGCAAGAGCTGGTAGAGAGCGCCTCGCGAGAACGGCTTTCCTCCGTAGCTGGTACCGTCCGCAGCTATTCTCGCTTTGCTGACGATCTTGCCGATTTCCAGCTCTCTCTGGAGTTCGCGGACCGATCCGAGGATGCAATAGCGCCCGAATATGTGGCGGACAGTTTCGGCCTCCTTTTCATTCACGACGAGCTTCCGCTCCTGAACATCAAAGCCCAGAGGCGGCAGGCCGCCCATCCACATGCCCTTCTTTTTGGAAGCCGCAATCTTGTCGCGGATACGCTCGCCCGTGACCTCTCTTTCGAATTGCGCGAAGGAGAGCAGTACATTGAGCGTCAACCGCCCCATGCTGGTTGTCGTATTGAAGGCTTGGGTGACCGAGACAAACGAGATCCCTTCCGCATCGAAGGCCTCCACGATCTTGGCAAAGTCGGCAAGCGCCCTGGTCAGGCGGTCGACCTTATAGACGACGACCGTGTCGATGAGGCCCGCATCTATATCGGCTAGGAGTCGTTTCAGGGCGGGGCGATCCATATTGCCGCCGGAATAGGCCGGATCGTCATAAAGGATCGGAATGACAATCCATCCCTCATGTTTCTGGCTCTTGATATAGGCCTCACAGGCTTCCCGCTGGGCGTCGAGGGAATTGAACTCCTGTTCAAGCCCTTCTTCGGAGGATTTGCGGGTGTAGATCGCGCAGCGGATTTTTCGGCGGGGAGCAGACGACGACATGGCGGTTTTCATCTCCGCTTCTTGGTCAGGCCGAAGAACCGGGGACCCGACCAATGCGAGCCCGTGATGTAGCGGGCGATCTCTGACAGCGATCGGTAGACCTTGCCTTCGAACAGGAAGCCTTGCCTCAAGACCTCGACGCTGTGAGTACGCCCATGCCATTCACGAACCAGACGGGCGCCTGCAGAAAGATCGCGTCGGGGCTGTTCGGCCGGGGGTATCGCTTCCCCGACCTCTCCAATTGAGGCCTCAAGCTTTTTGATGGTGCTGGCCGATAGCTCTCCGAAAGCCTGCATCTGCAGGGCATAGGCGACCGCCCGCAACATCAGGTCGCGACTGAGGCGCTGAGGCTCGGAGCCCTTCAGCTTGCGCCATTCATCGCGCAGCGCGATCAGATCCATGGATTGCAGCGCTTCAAGCTGTTCTGCAATTTGGGTAGATTGATCGTTCTTCCGCGAAAGGCAGGAATATCGGACAGGAGTTGTCTGCCCGATTTCTTTGCATGCCGGCATCAAGCGAGCCATGGCCTTAAGCCGCCAATTTGGTCTCGGGCGATGGTTCAATCCTGTAAGACGAACCGCGCTCGCCTTCACGAGTCAGCCGGATGATCTGGATGCCTCGCTTGCGCAAGCCCGTCAGCGTTGCACGTGTCGTATGTGGGAGCCAGCCCATCGCTTTGGAAACCTCCTCAACCGTGCTGCCTCCTTCTTGCGAGAGCATCAGCATTACCTGCGAGAGTTTTGAATGTTCTCGAGGCGGGGATGATTTAAAATTCGAGCGCGTATCTGAATCAGGTTGGATCGTGTCTGCATTTTCTAGTGCAATCTTCATCCCTGAAACGGTCAGCTTTAGGCCGTAATTGTGTCCGGTATCCTTGTCCTGTCGCCAGACTGGAAGCCCCTCTTTTGCGCGGATTTCTCGTGCAAGGCCTGAATCAATCACTTTGGTTGCAAACGCGCGGGCAGCTGATCCTCTCAGTTCCGGAGAGGGCTCTACGCAGCGATCTTCTCGTTGCGCAGCAACAGAAAGCATGTTGCGCTGCGTGGTCGTAAGTTTGAAATTCATGGCGATCTCCTGTCTCGAAGGAGGCGTAATTCTTAGCACCTCACTGAGACAAGCCCCGGATCAGGGGCATTCAAAATCGTGCGCCGTTTCAAAAGCTACAGTAACTACACACATGCGTGGTTATTAGAGGAAGTCCAGCCAAAAAAATGTTCTTAAATACTCATTTGGCTGCGCCTCCCCGCAACCAAAATTCATAAAACAAAAAAAGCCCCGCACCAAAATGTGGGGCTTTTTATATTTGGTATGCTAAGCGATGGCGGGTAGAGGCGTCGTCTCGAGCATCTCAGAAATTTATCTGAGGCGCGACCTGATCATCATTTCGCAATTATTTTTCTTTGGTGAGATCAAGAATCTCACGCAGGCGTGCCACAGCAGCAGGTGGTGTAGCCATGATTTCTTTGGTGAGTTCGTCTAATTCCTCACCTGAAATGGGGTCAATTTCAAATTCAAAACGCTCCGCTTGAGCCAACAGGTCTTTATCTTTCATCGTGGCTTTAAACGCTTCGCGCATGGCACGCACGCGATCTTGCGGTGTCTCTGGTGGCATCAGAAAGGGGCGACCATATTGCATGCGCGCATACATGAATTTAACAGCTTGGTAATCAATTTCATCCTTGGATTTATCAAATAGTGGGACATCGGGGAGTTCGGCATGCTTCTTCCATCCGAATTGGGCCAACACGCGTAAACGCCCCGATTTAATCTCACTCAATTGGCTTGCCTTGACGCTCGACCAGCCTATTCCTGAAATCCCTTGTAATTCTCCGCGTTGGATCGCCAGAAAAATTTTAGCAGCGCCATCATAACCTGCGATGATTTGAAATTTTGTGCCAAGCAAAGCATTCGACATTTGAGGTAGGTCAAATATAGCGCCACCAAGACCTGAGGCGCCCACGATCAAGGTCTTGCTTTGTAAATCATTGATTGTTTGATGTGGGGCTTGATTTGATGCGACTACGACATCGATTTCAGGCGCGTTACTTCCGATCCAATTAAATTGTCGCGGATCAAATTGCGCTGTTGACGGTGATAGAAGTGGCGTCGCTGCGACCGCATTAGATACTAGCGCTAATGCTGTGCCATCGCGTGGTGCTGTTCGATACATTTGGTTGGCAAGCGTAAGGCTTCCGGCGCCTACAACATTTTGTACAATTATCGTCGGGTTGCCCGCGATATGTACTCCTATATGGCGAGCCACCAAGCGTCCGGCGAGATCATAGCCTGATCCTGGGGGAAAGCCCACTTTGACGGTTACTTGTTTGCCGCGATAAAATTCTTCAGCTGTTTCTGCATGGGCAATGTGCGGCGCACAAAGCCCGCATGCGACCAAGCTAGTAATGAGCGTCTTGAGCATATCGTCCCCCTGATGATGCGTCTTATCTGTGCGATTTTATTCAAATTTATCCTTGAACCGTGCTTTTAGGAAAGCTGTAAAGGCGCGCACTTTTCGTGGCACATATTCATAATGCGGATAGACCGCTGTGATCCGACCTGTTGAAAATTCGAAATCTGGTAAGATGCGGCGGATGCGGCCTGTCTCTAGATCTTCCTTGATGCAGAAACTCGGCAGAATACTCAGTCCGCTGTCATTGAGTACAATCTGGCGTAGGGCGAGATAATTTGTAATTGCGACGGCAGTTTTAATTTTTGCGTGAATTTTCCGTCCAGATTTTCGGAGTATAATTGTTGAGTTTGGAATTTGTATCTGATTGATTGCTGTCGGATGTTCAATCAATTGATTTGGTTTTTCAATCGGGCCATATCGATCAAGGTAAATTTCGCTAGCACATAGTATCCATTCAAAATCAGCGAGCTTAGTTTCAACCGATGACATGGTCTTGCTGTGAGAAATGCTGATTCCGAGGTCAAAGCCGCTGTCATGAAGTTGCAATGGTGTTTTAGTGCCAGCTGCTAACTCCATTTCGATTTTCAAATCTTTATGCAGAGCCTGAAAATCTGCAATGGCTGTCGCCATATGAAGTTCGCCAAATGAACGAGCGGAAACCAGCCGAAGATTGCCTTGAATTTCTGTGTGTAGATCAGCCAAACGTGATTCTTCAACAGCAAATTGCGAAGTGAGTTTGATGCAGGCGCTCAAATATTGATGCCCAGCATCGGTGAGCGCTACATCGCGTGTAGTACGATGAAAGAGGCGCGTTCCCAAAGAGGCCTCCAATTCGCTGATGTGGCGACTGACCATCGCACGCGAAATCCGCAGTTTACGTGCGGCAACAGAGAAATTTTTCGTCTGGCCGCTGACAATAAAAGTTTCGATTGCTTTGAGACGGTTCATGAGAACGAAATAACCTGCACAAGCTTAGTGGATTTAGGCTGTCCTGATTGTTGCAATATTGTTGACACAGCGCAAACATCTTTGGCGCTAGTCGGCCCATCCCGCCTGTGATGCACTTCCCCGGAGCATAAAAGAGCGAGGGAGCGCATGGGGGCGCGATACGAGGATGTCGTATCCATTGGGCCACAGGCTTTGGCCGGTCGTTTTCTGCGTCGGTTCTGGCAGCCCGTGGCTCTGACGCAATCGCTGAAACCCAAGCGTCCCTTGCCAATTCGTATTTTGGGGGAAGATTTTACGCTATATCGCGGTGAGACAGGAGCCGTCCATCTTGTTGCGCCGCAATGTCCTCATCGAGGTCTTTCATTGTCTGTTGGGCGCGTGATTGGCGACTCGATAGAATGTTTCTATCACGGCTGGACTTTCGCAGCCGATGGTCATTGCGCCGCACAACCTGCAGAAGATGCGCAATTCAAAAAAGGAGTTTGCATTGCAACATATCCGGTGCATGAGACTTTAGGCTTGATCTTTGCCTATTTGGGCGAAGGAGAGCCGCCAGATTTTCCCGTGCTGAATGTTTTTGAGCAGGGGCGGATTGAAAATCGCGCGAGCTACAGACCTTGGCCTTTTTTTGCCCAGATCGAAAATAGCGTTGATGAGACGCATTTTAACTTTGTCCATCGTCGCACGAAGTTTGATGACATTGGCATGAATAAAGAAATGCCGGTCCTGACCTCTGAAAAGACTGCTTATGGCATGCGGCGCATGGCGCAACGCGGGGCGTCTGTCCGCGAGGGTCATTTCTTCATGCCGAATTGGAGCTTGTCGTCCAAATATGAACATGACGAAGGTTGGTCTGACCATGTCGTTTGGCGTGTTCCCGTTGAAGATGACGCGCATATCAGTTTCACCTGCGAAATTTTCTATCAGAACGAAAATGAGCGGGCGGCTTTTACGAAAGCAAAAGAAGCGAAACGCACTAAACGCCGGTCCATGCCTGCAGCGATCGACCTGATGAAAGAGATTATCGCTGGCCGCATGCATATTGATGATCTCCCGGCAGATCACCCTGACATTGTCCTTATTCAAGATGGTGTCGCCTGTTTGGCGCAGCCGTTCCGCAAAGATCGCACAACCGAATATCTTGGTGCCTCAGATCGACAAGTCGTAATGGTGCGCCGCCTTTGGAATGCCGAGTTGAAAGCTCTAGATGAGGGTAGGACTCTGACCGCGTGGCATGTGCCGCGCGATCTTAAAACGTCTCGTGGAATTTAAATTTAACAGGAGGAATCAAGCATGTTTTCTCTCAATCAACTAGATAAGCCCTTCGCAGCAGAAATCACGAATATTGATCTTGGGAAGCCTCTAAGCGATGAAACCTTTGCAGCAATCCATGCAACTTGGATGAAGCATCCTATACTGGTCTTTCGTGATCAGACATTTGATGTGAATGGTCACGAAGCATTTGCACAACGCTTTGGTCGATTAAAGCCGCGTCTGCGTAAAACCGGTCAGCAGGGCGCGACCGCAGCCGAGAACCCCAATGTAATGTTCGTTTCAAATATCAAGGAGAATGGCGTCTTGATTGGAACATCCCCAACTGGCGCCCTGAATTTTCATTCGGATTCCTCTTTCGATGAAATTCCCTCGAAAGCTGGTTTGCTGTATGGCATCGAGATTCCGACTATTGGGGGTGATACGCTCTTTGTAGATATGTGTGATGTTTACAATAGTCTTTCAGAGGAAACGAAGCGTTTCATTGCTGACAAATGGGTGACAAATATTCATTTGCCATCCTTGCCGCTTGATCCAACACAGACGCAAGAAGAGCGTATCCGCACGGCGCGCAAAGCAGTGCATCCAATGGTGATATCGCACCCTGATTGTGGTTTGCCGATCCTCTATGTCAATCGTCATCAGACTTACAAAATCAATGGTATGACGAAAGAAGAATCGGACCAGGTTCTTGAGAAATTCTTTGATCTCGTCGACCGTCCTGAAATTCGCTATTCGCATAAATGGCGCAAGGGCGATCTTGTTTTGTGGGACAATCGACGCACCCAACACGGGCGTTCAGATTTTGACCCGACCCAGCGCCGTCTCTTGCGTCGCTTCGCAGTCTTCTGTGATGCGCCGCCAAAACCTTTCCATGTAGAGAAGATGGCGAGCCGTCCAGAGCTTGAGCCGGCTTGAAATAAGCTATTGTCATACTCAGAGTTTTGATATCCACTTTATCCTAATAAAGCCCTGATCCAAAAAATCGGGGCAAACATGGGCTCGTCTGGGGGGAGGTTCACCATGGTTTACAACAATTACAAGCGTGTCTTGTTGCTTCTCACTTTGCTTTTGATTCCTACTTTGTCACAAGCACAGTCTGCCCCTGATTTTTACAAGAATAGAACGGTATTCTTGCAAATCGGTTCTGGTTCAGGCGGTGGCTATGACATAATTGGTAGGCTCTTTGCCCGATTTATGGGCCCATATATCAGTGGTAATCCCAAAATCGTTCCGCAAAATGTCCCAGGTGGTGGCAGTCTGGCGCTCGCAAATAACTTTGCCAATATCGTGCCGCGTGATGGATCGGTCTTTGGCATTTTCAATACGGGCATGATTTTGACGCCTTTGTTGACGCCCTCTGTCGTTAAATATGATCCTCGTAAATTCAAATTCATTGGCGCACCAGCTCGTGAAGCTCATGTGTTAATTGCGTGGCATACGGCGCCCATTACCACGCTTGAGGATGTATTTAAGCGTGAAGTCATTGTTGGTGCAACGGCTCCGGGAGGCGCGCCATTTGACTATCCATTATTGACCAATGAGCTCTTGGGTTCGAAGTTCCGTATTGTAACTGGCTATCGTAGCTCCCATGAAAGTCGCCTCGCGATGGAGCGTGGTGAAGTTCATGCATTGGCTGGACATGGTTGGGCCTCAGTCAAATCTGATTTCGTCGACGATATAGCTACAGGGCGCATTCGCGTGATTGCGGCTTTCGGCATGCAAAAGCATTACGATCTGCAAAATGTACCGCTTTTCCCAATCGGAAAATCGGAGGAGGAGCGTCAACTTTTCAACCTCATGTACTCACGCCAGATCACTGGGCGACCTTTCATGACGCCAGCTGATGTGCCGCAGGACCGTTTGGAGGCTCTGCGAAAGGCTTTCTCTGCGACCATGAAGGATAAAGCTTTTCTCGCAGACGCTGAAAAGCTGAATGTCGATATTGATCCTGTGAGTGCGGAAGAGCTCGAACGACTTGTGGGTGAGCTTTATGCTGTCCCTCGCCCTATTCTTGATCGCATGCAGAAAATACTTTCATCTAACTAAACTGGTTGGAGATATAAATGCCCGTTGCAATGATAACCGGTGGGGCAAGCTGGTTTAGCCGTGAAACGGCTCGTATTCTTTTGGACGAAGGTTGGAATGTCGAGCTGAGCGACATCAATATGGACCATCTAGAAGAGGTAATGGCTGAATTGAATAGGCCAGCTCAGGTCAAAGGCACTCGTCTTGATGTCACGGATCGTGAGAAGGTTAGGGCTTATGTGCAAAAGATTGCCCAAAAAGATGGCAATATAGATGCATTAGTCAATATAGCCGGTGGAACAAATCATCTTTCAACCGCACGTTTGCCTTTTCATGAATCAGATCCTGACTATTGGGAGAAGGTCATTCGTCCGAGCTTTTATGGGGTGATGCATTGTGTGCATGCCGTTGTGCCACATATGATCAATGCCAAGCGTGGTGGAATTGTCTCGGTCGCATCCGGGATGGCCTTGCGCGGTCAAGCGCGTATGGCGGTTTATTCAGCCGTCAAACATGGGATCGTCGGCTTTAGTCAAGCTATTGCACTTGAGGTGGCGCCCTTTGGTGTCCGCGTGAACACGATTGCACCAGGCAGCGCGGAATCGCGGTGGTCTCCTGATTTGACGGCTGCGCATCAGGGCCGTTCATCTCCTCTTGGGACACGCACAACAGCCCGCGATGTTGCCAATGGCATTTGCTTCCTCTTATCCGATAAAGCTGCGCATGTGACGGGCAGTTGCCTTGATCTGTCCGGTGGCACTTTGCTCCATTGATGGAACTTGTCCAAGACACCCAAGGAATTGATCCCCGTGAATATTTCCATTCTAGAAAAACCCTCGATTGTGAAACTGCGAGAAAAAGCGGATCGGTCCCTTGCTGAACTTGAAAAGCAAATTTTGCGGGACCTCGAATTTCTCGAATACCCCACTAAGAGCTGGCTACCGAAAACTGAAGGTCCGCACGGCTCGCATGTTTATGATGTGGTTGTGGTTGGGGCTGGTCATTGCGGTGTGACGGCTGCTTTTGCGCTGCTTCGCGAGAAGGTCACGAATATCCTTGTCATTGAAAAAAGTCCGGAAGGGAGTGAAGGACCTTGGCAGACCTATGCGCGTATGCCGGATTTGCGGACGCGCAAAAATGTCACTGGGAATGAATTGGGTTATCCCAATCTCACTTTTCGCGCTTATTATGAGGCGCGCGAGGGCATTGAGGCCTATGCCCAATTACAGCGGATCAGCTGCGATGAGTGGACCTGCTATCTTCTCTGGTTACGCCGTTTTCTGAAGATTCCAGTGCAGAATGATACGGAATTAGAGCGCATCTCACCGGAAGGCAAAATATTTGGATTAACTACCAGGCACGCAGGCCATACGAAGCAGATTTATGCGCGGCGCGTCGTCATGACGACGGGGCCATTATCAATGGGTGGCTCAAATATTCCCGATGAGATTCGCCAAACAATTCCGGCCACACATTATATTTCAGCCTATGATGAATATGATTTTAGTCGGTTGAAGAACAAACGCGTGGTTGTGGTAGGTGCCGGCGCATCAGCTTTTGATAATGCGGGGGAGGCGGTTGAGAGCGGCGCGGCGCATGTGGATTTGATCATGCGACGCCCGAAAATTCCACCTGTGAGTGTTATCCGTTGGACAGATTGGTCAGGTTTCTTGCAGACATATGCTGATCTTGCCGACGAACAAAAATGGAAATTGATGCATCAGGTGCAGCGGAATGCTGCTCCGCCAACTCCGCGTGCTTTGAAGCGTGTCGAAGGCAAGAGTAATTTCTCTATTCACTTTAGTTCGGTCATTCAATCGGCGCGCATGCTGGGTGATAAGGTTGAGCTAACGACGGATTCTGGAAAAATTGAAGCAGATTTTATTATTCTTGCGACCGGTTTTAGTTTCGACTTGAAGAAAAGTAAGCCGCTAAAAGAAATTTTTGATCAGATCGCTGTCTGGCGCGACAAATATCACCCACCGGGTGGCGGTTCTGAAAAATATCTGAACTCACCTTATCTTGGACGAAATTACGAATTCGTCGAGAAGAACCCCGGCCAGGCGCCCTGGCTGAAGCATATATATTGCTACAATCAATCCTCAACTTTGAGTATGGGCCCGACAGGGCGTGTGAGCGGATTGAAATATGGAATCAAGCGATTGATGGTCGGCATTTGTGGTGGCTTCATGCGCGAAGATTTCGAACACCATCTAGCGTCTGTCACGGCCTATAATGCAAATGAATTCGAAGGGCATCCTTGGATTGGTGAGCCATGAGTGTCAAAAAATCCGCAATCGTTACGGGTGCTGGCAGTGGCATTGGGTTTGCGATTGCTTGTCGCTTGGTCAAAGAAGGCTATGCGGTCACGGGTCTTGATGTGATGTGGCGTCAGCCAATTAGCCAAGATGCCGTCTTTGAGCGCATAGATTGTGACATCCGCAAATCTGAACAGATTAAATCCACTTTTGCCCATGTGATGAAAGTGCATGGTCGCGTGGATGTGGTTGTCAATTCAGCCGGCGTCAGCGGCCGATGGACGGTCGCGACGATAAGCGATGAAGAATGGACAAGGGTTCTTGATATCAATCTTTTTGGTACATTCGCCTGTATGCGCGAGGCTGCCAAAATTATGTCAGTTCAAAAAAGTGGCGTGATTATCAACATTGCATCTAATCGTGGGTTGCATGGATTGAGAAATGGCTCGCCCTACGCTGCCTCGAAAGGCGCGGTTTTAGCGCTCACAAAATCAGCTGCCTTGGAGCTCGCACCGTCTAATGTTGGCGTCTACGCGATCTTGCCAGGATCTACAGATACGCCCCTTTTGCGCGGAACGCGCAGTGAAGAACAGGTGGCGCAAATTGTCGGACTGAATCAGCCCGAACATGTTGCGGATGCGATTCTTCCATTGCTGTCATCAGATGCGCTCGCCTTTAATGGCGCATGTATCTCAATCTCGCGTCGTACGGCTCAGTAGGGCAAAGAAAAAGGGAATAAGATATGCCAACCGTTGCACAGGTGATAGCCCAGACACTCAAAGCCTATGGGACTGAAAAATTCTTTTGCCTTTGTGGCGGCGATCATGATCTTTGGTACGCGCTTGATGATGTTGGTATTGAAATTATTAACTGCCGCACAGAAAACGCGGCCGTCTATATGGCTGATGGTTATGCGCGCATGTCAGGAAAGCCGGGTTTTGTCTATGGCCAGCGCGGTCCTGGTGTTGCCAATTTGGCAGGTTCTCTTGCAGATGCATGGTGGGCCAAGAGCCCGGTGATTTCGCTCACCTCGTCTATCGCCCTGTCCTCACGAGATCGTTTTGAATATCAAGAAATGGACGGTATTCCGCTTCATCAAGGTGTGACCAAATGGAATAAAACGGTTTCCTCACCGGATCGTGCAGCCGCCATGTTGCGAGCTGCAATTCGTATTGCTTTGTCACCGTCGCCAGGTCCTGTGCATCTCGAAATCCCGGCCGATATGTTCCATCTGGAATCGGGTGAAGATATTTATTGTGAGAGTGACTATGTTCAAATTAACGTTGCCCGCGCACCTGCTGATGTGAGCCGGATTGAAAAAATTGTCCAAGCGCTCGCAGGCGCCAAAAAACCTTTGATCGTTGCCGGTAAGGGTGTGGTGCTGTCAAAGGCTTGGGATGAGCTAACAAAATTTGCTGATTCCATGCAAATACCGGTCGCCACATCTTTGGGTGGCAAGGGCGCTATTTCAGAAATGCACCCGATGGCCGTCGGGGTAATTGGTCGTAATTCGCGCAAGATTGGTAATGATGCTGTGCGTGAGTGCGATACTATTTTAGCTATTGGAACCCGCTTGGGTGGACTTGCCACCCATCGATGGACTTTACCTTTTAACCAGAAGCGACTTTTCCAGATTGATGCCGATCCGCATATTCTGGGGCATAATTTCCAGACAGAGCTTGCCGTGGCGGCCGATGCAAAGCTAGCACTTGCATCTGCAGTTGATATTGCCCGCCGCCTATACCCCAATCGTAAGGAAAGTGATTGGTCACAATCCATGACGGCGCGAGTCGAAGAATGGCGTGGCCATGCGGCCAAAATGCATGTAACGCAAAAAGTTGATGCTATTCATCCGGCACAAGTGATAGCGGCTTTGTCGCGTGTGATGAAGCCAGAGGATGTTATTGGTGCGGATACGGGTGCTCACGGTGGTTGGGTCGGCGCACTTTTCTCAGTCTCTGCTGGTCAAACGATGTTTCGCGCAAATGGGTCACTCGGCTGGGTCTTCCCGGGCGCTCTTGGTACAAAATTAGGCGATCCTTCAAAGCGGGTTGTCGCCGTTACAGGTGACGGTGGCATGCTTTATCATATCGCCGAATTTGAGACCGCTATGCGTTGCGGCATTCCCATTGTTGTCGTCGTTATGAATAATGCCTGCCTCGCTTCAGAATATCAGACACAAAAGCGTCACCAGCGTGTCGTCAAATCAGTTCTTGATTTTAATGATGTTGATTTTGCTGCCGTGGCACGCTCTTTCGGAGCCTGGGGTAAGCGTATTGAGGATGCCAACGACCTCGATGCTGCCATCGCTGAGGCTTTGGCCTGCGGACAGCCTGCATTATTGGATGTGAAAGTGAGCCGTGAAGCGCAGTCACCTTCAGCAAATCGAGATAAAACCCGTTTGGTTTAAGCCGCATGTATTTTGAAAGGTTCGATCATGCCCAAAATGTATGAGGGTGATTTCTCTTGGCCTAACGGTGCTCACATTGCCGTTGTTTTCAACATGTCTTGGGAAACACCGGATCATGGTGTCGGTATACGTCCCAATGGAAAATACAAGCGTGCGATGCGACCTATTTATGAAGCTGCATTTGCCGATACGGGGGGGGTGCAAAGACTTGTTGATCTGTGGCATCGCTTCAATATTAGTACGAGTTGCTACATTGACGGGCTCACAGTCGAGCAATTTCCAAAGCTGACAAAAAGTGTTTGCGATCTCGGTCATGAATTCATCGTTCAGGGTTGGACGCATGAGTTTCTTTATGAAATGACAGCGCAAGAGCAGGCAGAGGCTATTCGGCGAACCAATAAGACCCTTCTCGATGTAACTGGCAAGCGTGCCTACGGTTTTTCAAGCGCGGGTGGCCATTTGACAGCCGAAACTTTTTCTATTTTGGCGGAACAGGGCTTCACGTATTCCTGCGGTCTGCGCAATGCGGAAGTTCCATTCATCATTCCCGTGGGCGAGAAAAAATTAGTCGGTATGACAAGCTATGCGGTCTCCGATACGCCTACGGCACGTAGTACGCTAACCCCACGTGAAGTCTTGCAAATGTGGCAAGACTATTTTGACGTGCTGTATGAAGAAGGACGCCGCGGGTTCCCGAAAATGCTCGCTTATGGAACACATCCTGCACACGCTCATGGTCATCGCATTAAGCCGATCGAAGATGTGCTCAAATATGTGCAGAGCAAAGATAAAGTCTGGGTTGCGACGCGTGGAGAAATAGCCAATTGGGTTTTGACCAAATATCCTCACATGGACCTGTCTAAATTTTATCCTGAGGCCGCTAATTCTGATAAAATTTATGGTTTGGGTATTGGTCTTGGCGGAGAAGAAGCGCGAAAGAAAGCCTATTCCTATAGAGCTGAGTAATAATTATGTTGGCGGGTAAAAGCGCAGTCATTACCGGCGCGAGCTATGGCCTTGGTCAGGTGATGAGTCAGTCTCTCGTGGCTGCTGGAGTGCGTGTTTACGGACTCGCCCGCAGTGTCGATTTGCTAGATGCTCTTGCGCAGGATGCAAAGGCTCTAACCGGGCAGGATTTGTTTGTACCGGTTCCCGCAGACCTATCAACGCGAGAAGGGTGCGATGCTGCGCTTCAGCAGGTGCAATCACATTCCGAAGGCGTTGATATTTTGATCAACAATGCTGGCGTTGGAGCGAATTTCGCACGTCCGACAGGTCATGTTGGTCCATTGCGGTTTTGGGAATGTGATCCGTTGAAATGGGATCAGGCCATTTTCCTAAATCACCAGGCGCCTTTCCATCTCGCGAGGCATCTTGCCCCTTTTATGATCGCGCAATCATGGGGGCGGATCATCAATGTGACAACTAATTTTCATACGATGCTTGGCGCGGGTCGTTCCTGCTATGGGCCAGGTAAGGCGGGGCTTGAAGCCAGCACGCTCATTTGGAGCAAAGAGCTTTATGAGACTGGCGTGACTGTCAACATTCTAAATCCGGGCGGTCCGACAGCAACGCCCATTCATGCCCAGTCGCGTGGCTCGGAATTGCATGAAATGCTACAGCCCGAAATTATGGCCATGCCAATTTTATGGATGTGCAGTGATCAAGCAAATCGCATCACAGGTCGCCGCTTTGATGCAAAATCCTGGGACAAGTCATGGACACTACCGGTGCTGGAACGCGTGAGTACCCCGGCAGCTTGGGATAGCTTATCTACAGGCGTATCAAAGATGCCTAAGTTTTTCGGATAAAATTGGATACGCGCGCGTCAAATAAAATGTCAGATGGGGGGAGAGATTATGGCGGTCATCGGTCATTTCATTGGCGGTCAGCATGTGAAGTCCGAGGAATCGGACATGTTGCAGTTGATAGATCCGGCCACCGGCCTTGCAATCGACAAAGTTTGTTTAGGCGGCGAGCGAGATATTCAAGCTGCTGTTCAAGAAGCAAAAGCAGCTTTGCCGGGGTGGTCTGCGACACCCCCTGCGCGTCGCGCTGCAATATTGTTTCGTTTTCGTGATTTAATTGAAAAGCATGCAGATGAATTGGCAAATCTTATCACCCGTGAGCATGGCAAAGTCTTAGCGGACGCGCGCGGATCACTTCAGCGCGGCTTGGAAGTGGTCGAGTTTGCTTGTGGCATTCCCCATCTACTCAAGGGCGAGTTTCTTGAAAATGTCGGAACCGGTGTTGACTCTTATTCGCTGCGACAGCCCGTTGGTA
Source organism: Beijerinckiaceae bacterium (assembly GCA_947452455.1). Lineage (GTDB taxonomy): Bacteria > Pseudomonadota > Alphaproteobacteria > Rhizobiales > Beijerinckiaceae > Terripilifer. The sequence continues at coordinate 110,283 of CANGBX010000004.1, read as the reverse complement.
TTTGTGCTGGGATTACACCATTTAATTTTCCGGCCATGGTACCGATGTGGATGTTTCCAATCGCTATTGCTTGTGGAAACGTTTTCATTCTCAAACCATCTGAGAAAGTTCCAAGCTGCGCTATGCGTTTGGCGGAATTGTTCACAGAAGCAGGCTTGCCAAATGGTGTTTTAAACGTCGTCAATGGTGGAAAAAATTGTGTAGACGCCATTCTTGATCATCCACTGATTGAAGCTATTAGTTTTGTTGGTTCTACACCTATTGCAGAATATGTTTATCGCACGGGTACTGCAGCGGGTAAGCGCGTACAGGCCTTGGGCGGTGCTAAAAATCATCTCGTCGTCATGCCTGACGCCGATCTCGATAATACAACGGAAGCCTTGATGGGGGCCGCTTATGGGTCGGCAGGCGAGAGATGTATGGCTGTTTCTGTCGCGGTAGCGGTTGGTGATATTGCAGGGCCATTGGTCGATCGTCTCGCCAAGCGTGTGCGGGGAATGAAGGTTGGTCCGGGTAAAGCGCCCGACTCGGATATGGGTCCATTGATTACTCGGGAGCATCGCGATAAGGTTTCGACTTACGTTGATATTGGCGTATCTGAAGGTGCTTCATTGATTGTCGATGGGCGCGGCCTCAAATTGCAAGGCTATGAAAAAGGCGCCTATCTCGGCGGCAGTTTATTCGATCATGTAACTCCGCAGATGCGCATCTACAGGGATGAAATATTCGGTCCGGTGCTCTGTGTGGTGCGTTGCCCGACGCTGGAATCAGCGATCGATCTGATCAATAGTCATGAATATGGAAATGGAACCGCAATCTTTACGCAAGATGGCGATGCCGCACGACATTTTGTAAATCGCATTAAGGTGGGCATGGCCGGGGTCAATGTTGCCATTCCGGTACCGATGGCTTTCTTCTCTTTTGGTGGCTGGAAACGGTCCTTGTTCGGCGATCACAACGTGCATGGCACAGATGGTGTGCGTTTCTATACAAGGCTTAAAACGGTGACGTCGCGTTGGCCAGACGGGCGCCGGGTTCATGCGGAATTCATCATGCCTACGATGAAATAAGCATCGTTTGGTAGAGGTTGCGCGTCCCCGCAGCCTACATTCCAAAAAAGTCAAAATTAAAAAAATAAGAAAACCTCTCAATCAGAGAGGCTTTTGTGTCAGCGACAGATCCCAATTTGATGCTTGCTGTGTAGTCCGAAGGGATTTTCAATTTACTCGGCAATCGACTCTATCAGAAGCTTCTTGATCTCCAGTGTCGCCTTGCCCATCAGATCTAGCACGCGTTCGACTTCTGCAGCCGATGCCATATCCGGCTTTTCCTGATTGATGCGTTCATATTCTTCGAGATAAGCGGCATCTTTGCGCAAAGCTTCAAATCCTTGCCGTAGAGCGGATACGGCTTCCGGCGGAGAGCCGGTCGGCAGGAAAAACCCGCGCTGCAATTTTGTCGCAATATTGTTCACCTGCAACAAAGCCTCATAGCGCACGCCGGAGGGTTCTTTACCGAAAGCCTTCTTATAGACGACGCTATAGGCTTCGATCCCTTGCGCATCCAGCGCAGGATTGCCCGACGGTTTTCCATCATCGCCGATGACATCATAATACCAGAGTGGCATACCGATGCCGGGCGTAATAATATTGGGAATGACCTGCGTGCGATAAGCAGGCAGCGAGCTCGCTGTCATATTGATCTCGTTCTGGATAAACGCCTTGTTGAGGTCACCAGCCGTCGGAAAGCCTGTTACGGGTTTGTAGGGTACGTTCATCACTTCGAGTGCGAGACGAAGCCGCGTATCATGCGAGGCTGCTTTGCTATAGCCACCGGTAAACATGCGTGTCGCCTTGCCGATGTCGGCGGGTACGACGAGGCCGGGCGGGGAATCCTTGCGTGCATAGGCAATTGTCCAGCCGCGCCACCCGCCGATGGCCACATAGGCTTTTTCAAGCCGGATTTTCAGCGTCGGCGCATCGACCAGAGGCTCTACGGGGCTCACAGTAAAAAAGCCGCCGGTCATGCCATCAGCTTTTGAATTGATATTGAGACCCAACATATTCATTCCGAGCGCGCCGCCTGCACCTGGGATATTCTGGATGATAATGGTCGGTTGGCCCGGAATATGGCGGGTAATATGGCGCATCATAATGCGCGCATCCGTATCGACATTGCCGCCCGCGCCGTAATTGACGATGATCGAAATCGTTTTGCCTTCATAAAAAGGCGTTTGCGCAAATGCCGGTGCGAGAGACAGGCAAAGCCCGCCAAGAATTGAAAGACTGCGACGCATGATGTCCCTCTTTTCGTCGATGCCAGTTTTCAAGCCGGTGGTGTTTCGCCCTTCAGGAGCCAGCCGAATTTTTCCTGCGCACGACGCATCAATTCATGGCTCGGCGCATTGCTCGGCGGGAATTTATCCATCCAGTGATAGGGCTTGCAGGCATTGATAAGTGCAACTGAATGCGTCATGTCGCCCACCGCGCGCCGGTCCGGCGGTAGAGCCGGGTCGGCACCAGAATCCCATGATCCGCGGATGAACTGGATGGATTCAACAGGATCTGTGCGTGTCAGCATGGCCCAGAGGACATTGTCAAGATTGGTGACATCGACATCGTCATCGACCACGACAATATATTTCGAGGCATAGGCGGAGGCGCCACATTGTGCTGCAATATGGGCCGCCTGCACGGCATGACCTGGATAGCGCTGTTTGATCGCAACCGCATGGAACATGCGCGCGCCTCCGACTTCGTGACACCATACCTGACGCACATCCGGCACGCCGGCATTGGTCATATTCTGTTTGATCATTGCCGAGCGCATGACCGCGCGATAGCGCGCCATTTCATCGGGTCCCGCACCCATCGGCGGCACACCGAGGAGAATCGGATCATTGCGGTGATAAATGGCCTTGATGTCGATAACCGGCATTTGCCGCGCACCGCCCGCATAATGGCCCGACCATTCACCGAACGGCCCCTCGGTCATCATTCGGTCCTTGTTGACATAGCCTTCGAGCACGACTTCGGCATGGGCGGGGATGGGCAGGCCTGTCACTTTGCCGCGCACCATGGGCACTGGTTTGCCGCGCATGCCGCCCACCATATCCAGTTCGAATGTGCCGTAAGGCGCTTCGATGCCGCCGTAGAAAAAGGCGATCGGGTCGCCGCCAAGCACCATGACAATCGGCAGGGCTTCGCCTTTCTTCCAATACTTCTCGCGGTGTAGGAAACCATGGTGACCGCGCGCCATGACAATGCCAACAGTGTTGCGGTCATGCACTTGTGCGCGATAGGCGCCCGCATTGAGCCAGTCTTCTTCCGGATCACGGGTGATGCTGTAGGTGCCGGTCCCGATATAGCGGCCACCATCTTTCTCGTGCCAGACGGGCGCGGGAAATTTCGTCACATCCACCGCATCGCCGGTGAGGATGTTTTCAAAGATCGGACCGTCTTCGACCATGACATGGGGAATGCTTTTCGGATTTTCCAAATAAGCGCGGCGATAGGCATCGCTTAATTCCCACTTATTGAAATGGTCAGGAAAACCCAACGTCATATTGCGACGTTTCCCGGCGAACATATTGAGCAGAAGACGGAAGCCTTTCGGGCAGCCTGGAACTTCGTCAAAGAGAACGCAGGGTCCGTCTTCCGCACGTAGCACGGCTTCTGCCGCAAGGCCGATATCTTCTTGCCAGGAAGCGCCTTTCACGTGGCGTAATTCGCCAAGTCGCTCGGTCGCGGTCAGCCATTCGCGTAAATCATGATAGGCAATATGCGGTTCGGTCATTGCGGAGTCCTTTTCACAGCCGTTTGTCGGGCCGAGAGAGAGTTTCAAGCGCAGCATCCACCATGCCCTGATAGCCGGTGCAGCGGCACAGATTGCCTGAGAGCTTTTCGCGGATCATGTCTTCGTTGATCTCGGAGGGATCAGCGTTTTCGCGCAACTCGACAAGCGTCATCAATACGCCCGGAGTGCAGAAGCCGCATTGCAAAGCATGATGGCGCGAAAAAGCATCCTGCAAGGGGTCGAGTTTGCCGGCTGCATCTGCCAGGCTTTCGACTGTCCGCACGGATCTGCCATCGCATTGCACGGCAAGAATCAGGCAGGAGCGCACCGAGCGGCTGTCGAGCAAAATGGTGCAGGAGCCGCAAACGCCATGTTCGCAGCCCGTATGTGTGCCGGTGAGATGAAGGCGGTGGCGCAGAAAATCGGCGAGATTTTCGCGAACTGGCACCTTCAGCCTGTACTGTTTCCCGTTCACTTCGATTGTGATGATGCGCTCATCCATGGCGCAAAATCCTTTCCAGAACCTCGCGCAGGAGACAGGCTGCCAGATGCCGCTTGTAATCTGCATCATGATGCAGATCACTTTCTGCTGGCATTTGCGCGGCTTCTTGCGCCAATTTATCGATCAATGCAGGGCTCAGCTTCTGGCTCGTTGCAAACATTTCCAGCCTGTCAGCGCGCGCCTGAATGGCGCCAAGGCCCGCAAAAGCCATGCGCGCTTCTGTGATGGTTTCTCCAGCAAAGCGCAAATGCGTCGCGACGGCTACAACAGCAAAGTCACCCGAACGGCGGGCATATTCGCCAAAGCCGTGACGCGTGTCGGGATCACAAATAGGCAGGTCAATACGGGTGAGAATTTCATCTTCTGCGAGCGATGTCGTCAGCGGCGCATCGGCAAAATCGCGGAAATTCATCATGCGCGTCCCGCGTCGGCTTGCAATATAGAGCTGCGCGTCAAGCAGGGCGCAGACGAGCGGAATTTCGGAAGCCGGATCGAGATGGCACAGGCTGCCCCCGACAGTGCCGCGATTACGGGTCTGCTGGTGACCGATATAGGCAATTGCGTCGGCCAGTACCGGACAATTTTTCTTGATGACAGGCGAGGCGAGTGCATCGGCTTGTCGCACCATGGCGCCGATCTGTAAAGTTCCATCGCGCAGATTGATGCTGTCGAGTCCGTCGATTTTTTCGATGTCGACGAGATGTTGTGGCATGGCGACGCGGAAGTTCATCATCGGCATCAACGATTGTCCGCCGGCTATGATGCGTGCATCGGGAAGATCGGCAAGGAGCGTCAGCAATTCGGCCATGGTCTCGGGCCGGTGATAGCCAAAGCCGGCGGCTTTCATGGCGAGCCTCCGGCCTGTGCTTTGCGAATCAGCTTCTGCAATCTCTGCGGTGTGACTGGCAATTGGCTGATTTCGATCTTCAACGGTGCGAGCGCATCTTCAATCGCCGAGACAATGGCAGCCGGCGCACCGATCGTGCCGCTTTCGGCCGCACCTTTGACACCGAGCGGATTGAGCGGTGTCGGCGATTCCATATGGTGGATTTCTATACGCGGCACATCATGGGCGGTCGGCAGAAGATAATCTGCCAGACTGACAGTGAGAGGCTGTCCCTGCGCATCATGGCGAATCCATTCGAAAAGTGTGGCGCTGATGCCATGCACGACACCGCCGAGCACCTGTCCTTCGACAATCTGCGGATTGATCATATTGCCGCAATCATGAACGATGACATAGCGTGTAATTTTGATGTGGCCGGTGCGAATATCGACTTCGACTTCCGCCAGATGCGTGCCGTTGGTGTAGGTAATGGCCGGCGGCTCGAAATCAACGGCAGCAAAGAGCCCGGGCTTCATGCCGCCAGGTAAAGCAAAGCCCGCATTGCCGCTGAGGGTTTTGGCAATCTCGCCAAAGCTCTTCTTCATGGAGGCAACGCCTTTCACCTGCACAAAGCTGTCCCGCAATTCGAGGTCATCGGCAGAGACTTCGAGAAGATGGGCAGCGGTCTGTTTGATCTTTTGTGCAATTTCAAGCGAGGCCGCATGCAGGGCATTGCCCGCCGTGACAGTTTGGCGGCTGGCATAGGCGCCAAGGCCCATGGCAATCGCATGTGTATCGCCGCACGTGACGTCAATGACCTCGGGGCGTACGCCCAGAACTTTTGCCGCAATATGCGCAAGCATGGTTGATGTGCCCTGCCCCTGCGAGGCTGCACCGCTGGCGACCAAAATTTTTCCCGACGGCCCGATGCGCAGCGAGGCTGTTTCGAACGGGCCGCGCCCAGTGCCTTCCACATAATTGGAGAGACCGAGGCCAATCCATCGGCCCTTTTCGCGCGCTGCTTTCTGGCGGGCCAGAAAATCATGCCAGCCGGCCGCCTCCAATGCGCGCCGCTGGCATTCGGGATAATCGCCGCTGTCATAGGTCATCGGCAGACCGTCGCGCGTCAGCACTTGCGTGACATAGGGAAGCGCATCGGCGGGGATCAGGTTGCGTCGGCGGATCTCATCGCGACCGATGCCCAGCTTGGCTGCCATGCGGTCGAGCAGGCGCTCCATGACAAAAGTGCCTTGCGGACGACCAGCGCCGCGCGTCGATGTGGTCGGCGTTTTATTGGTTAGGCATAGCGAAACGTCGAGTTTGTAGGTAGGCAGAATATAGGGGCCGATCAGATTGGTCGTCGAATTCTGCGGCAGCTGGATGCCCGATGGCGTGCAGGCGCCGTGGTCATGCAATAGCGTGCCGCGAATACCGAGCAAGCGGCCGTCTGCATCGAACGCGCCTTCGACATCCCAATATTGATCGCGTTCCTGATTGGTCGAGATAAAATTCTCGTAACGGTCTTCGATCCATTTCAGCGGCTTTTGCAAAAGCAGCGCTGCCGCACTGACGGCGACTTCTTCCGCATAGACGGGGCCTTTCGGGCCAAAGCCGCCACCGACATCAGGCGCGATCACGCGGATCTGGTTTTCATTGAGGCCCAAAGTGGTAACCAGCACACGCTTCACGCGGTGGGGCATTTGCGTGCTGTCCCAGACGGTCAAAACACCGTCAAGCGGATCGGGTCGCGCCAAAAGCCCGCGTCCTTCCATCGGAATGGCGCCCCCCTTGTGCAATTCGAAAGAGGCTGAAATCTTATGCGCGGCTTTTGCAAAAGCACTTTCGCAATCGCCATAGCCGATGGTCCAGCGGGCGACGCAATTATCCGGTTGGTCGAGGCGCGTGCGCGGACTGTCGGACGAAAGACCCGCGCGGATCTCAGTGACCGCTGGCAAAATTTCGGCATCGATTTCGATGAGTGCTGCCGCATCTTCGGCAATGGCGCGCGTATCCGCGACCACCATGGCAATCGGCTCGCCGACATAACAGGCTTCATCTTTTACCAGGATACAAGGATCGACATGAAAGTGGATGGCGCTGGCGGGTGTTGCTGCCGGCAGACGCTCGCAGGTCAGAACCTCTTTCAGATCGGCCAGCGTCAGAACAGCATGCACGCCGACAATTTTTTCGGCCGTGCTTTTGTCGATTTTTCCGATCCGTGCATGCGCATAGGCGCTGCGCAAAAAAACAACATGCAAAAGATCAGGCACATCGAGATCATCGACAAAGCGACCCTGTCCGCGCAACAGGCGATCGTCTTCCAGCCGTGCATGTCCGGTTTTTCCGGCGTGCTGCATTAATGCCCACCCGTTTTCTGCGTCGGGTTACCCTGTGCGGGGAACCAGGCCGCAAGCCAGTCTTCGAGCACGCGATGCACGCGCTGGTTATGTTCGGCGAACATGAAATGATCTGTCTCGGCGAAGAGAAACAGATCGGTCGGTGATTCCGATTTTTTGAAGAGACCAAGCGCCTGTTCGACCGGCGTTACGGAATCCGAAGTGGAATGCATCAGCAGAACAGGTCGCGGCGTAATCTGTCCGATAACATCTTCCGGATTGAAATCGTGAATGCTCTGCGCCGTATCGGCCGTGAATGTCAGGATGGAGCCTTTCAGCACATGGGTGCGCAAGCCCTGCGGGATCGGCACAATGGCATATCGGTCCACCATTAACGGCTCGCCGGTTTTTTCGCGGTGGGCGCGGCCGTCTGCGAGCATTTTGGTGAAAGCCGCCCATTCGGCATCGCTTTTGTGCTGCCCGCGGAATTTGCGTGCGCCATGGCCGAAACCTGAAGCTGAAACAACAGCGCCGACGCGCTGATCAATACCGGCAGTGTAAACAGAAATGGCAGCCCCGAAACTCGAGCCTAGCATACCGATCTTGTCGCCTTGAACATATTCATGCTGCGCGAGAAAGGTCAGCGCATTGCGCGCATCGGCGACTTGTTCCTGCATGATGAGATGGCCGCGCGGGCCCCCGCTCTGCCCGCATCCGCGCTGGTCGTAGCGCAGTGTCACATAGCCGAGTTTTTCCAGAATGGCGCAGGGCGCCAAAACATTGCCTGCTGAACTCGTGCTGCCGAAGCCATGCATGACAATGAAGGCCGGTCTTTTTTCGCCTGCCTTCAGTCCGTCCGGCACGCGGATTGTGCCAATCAGTTCCACACCATTTGATTGGAAGGCAATTGCTGTCTCGCTCATCTATGTCAGTCCTTTTGGGTGCCGGTCGCGCTTGTCTTCTTATGCATGTTCAGCATAGGACGGTCCGCAGAAGGCCGGTTATGCAAAACCGGCCTCGGCCATGCGTTTCATGTGTCCGGCATTTGATTTGGGTATCGCGAGTGCAGGCTTGTCGAGAAGCAAATCCAGCAGATAGCGGATCTCGGTGCTCATCTCGCCATAGGCAAGGAAAAAGCCGACGGTGCGACGTTGAAAACTCCAGTCTCCGCTTAATGCGCACATCGTGCCGGCGGCAAGATCGCCTTCCACACTGCGCAGCGGCAAAATGGCAAGATAATCCGATTCCAGAACCAGATTGCGTGTGGCGCCGGGCGAGGATGTTTCTACAGAGGCGCCTGGAAAGACAGCGCCTGCCCTACAAAAATCATCACTGACACGGCGATAGAGATCGGTGTCGGAGCGCGGCAAAACCCAGCGATATTGCGCCAGATCACGCAAACCATGTTTGCTGCGGCGAGTCAGGGGATGCGCAGCGCGCACGACCACCCGCAAATCCAGATCAAAGCAGGGCTTGAGAAGAAGATCTTCTTCCTGCATATGATAAGGAAAAGTCGAGAGAACAAGGTCAAGTTCCTGCAGTCGCAGTCGCGTAATCAGATCGGGGCGTGAGCCTTCGACAAGGCGGACTGTGAGTTTGGGAAACCGCTTTTGCAAAGCGTGCAACGCGGGTGCGAGGAAGAAGCTTTCAACCAGCGGCGTCGCGCCTAGTCGCAATGGTTTTGGGCTGAGCGCAAGCAAAGTTTCCAACGTGTCTTGCAGGCCCTTTAATTGCTTCTGGATGGCGACAGCGTGGACGAGGGCAATCTCGCCGGCCTGTGTCAGGCGTACCCCGCGTGCGGAGCGTTCGAACAAGGCCGCACCGATGTCTGCTTCAAGTGCGGCGAGTGAACGTGTCAGCGAGGATTGCGAAATATGCAGTGCCTCCGCAGCCTTGTTGATGCTGCGGTGTTCGGCAATGGCAATCAATTGGAACAGCCCGGGTATACGCCGGCTGAGACGTTGGATGCTTCCCATATCCCCCCCCTGCGCCGGTCTTGGCCGACTTTGAGAGAGATTATGCATCCTCTGCATAGGGATGCAAAGGGTCTGTTATTTGGGGGCGGGTGCCTCGCCCGGGTCCATCACCGCTTTGGCCTGTTCGATCAGGCCCGGCGGCGTGTTGAGCACTTCAATCACTTCCGATTCGAGTTCAGCGCCCGTGCGGTAGGGCAGGTCGAGGCCGAGCTTCACCGCGTCAACCAGATAATCCTTGTCTTCCATCGTGGCGACAAAGGCGGCACGCAGAGCTTTCAGGCGGTCTGCTGGCACATCGGGCGGTGCAAGATAGGGGCGGCCGGCATTGGTCGGCGAGGAAATAAAGCGCAGGATTTGCTTTTGCTGCTCGTTCTGGCCGAGCTCTTCCATCAGCGGTACGTTTTCAAGTCCTTTCTCACGTTTGGGGCCGACTTGTGTGAGAATCGTGATGGTTTTTTTCTCTAGCCATTCGGGGCGTTCCTGCAAGAGCGCGCGCCAACTACGCCCGCCCATGCCTTCTACTTCGCCGCGTTCAATCGCCATGTCGATTTCAGGATAGCCCTGATAGCCGGCGATCAATTTGAATTTTGTACCGATGATCTGGTTCAGCGCATTGGCATAGATGAATGTGCCGGAACCGACACCGGTTGCGCCCAGAACGATTTCACGCTTCTGCATGTCGGCGATGGATTTGATGCCTGAACGTGCGGTCACATAGACAGTCAAATTGCTTTGGCCGATGGCGCCGATCCAACTGAAACGGCGCGCATCATACATGGCGCCGGCACCGCCGACGGCCTGATGAACGGCAATGCTGTTGACGAGTGTTGCAAAAGTCGTCCCGTCTTTTGGCGCCTGGCTGTAGAGATAATTGGTCGCGCGCATATGCCCGCCACCTGGCATGTTGCGCACAACAAGCGTCGGGTTGCCCGGAATATGTTTGGGCATGAACTGGATGAGAACACGGGCCGCCACATCATAAGGCCCGCCGGCCGCTGTCGAGGCGATCACGCTGATCGTTTTGCCACGGAAGAATTCGGCCGGCGTCTCGGCTTTGAGATTTTGGCTCGAGCAGGTCAGCAGGGCTGTTATCGTCCAGGAGAACCTGAAAATTCCGCGCATGACCAGCTCCTCATAATACTTTTCGTTATAGATAACATGCGGTGTAGGGGCCTCAGCAATGCCTTCTTTGGTCTGGTCATGCAGGATCTGCATGGGCGTGGGCATCTCCATCCCGCGATATGCTGCGTCTGCGAAGGGTGCGCATGAGCCCGCGGTTGTCAGCTTCCGGTGATTTCCTTATGGCTGTGGACATTGGCGCTGCTGCCGGCGTCTGGGGTGGGGACAGGTTTGCACATGCCGATTTATATCGACGAAGCCTGTGTACGCGATGCGCTCGGCATTGATGTGGTGATTGCAGCTTTGCGCAAAGCTTTTCTAGCGCAGGCGCAAGGGAGTGTCGTCAATCTGCCGCGCAGCCGTGCAAAGCTGCTTGGCAATTCAATGAATATTACGGCGGCAAGTGATGCCGCGAGCGACCGCTATGCAGTGAAAATTTACGGTAGTGGCAATTTCCATATCCATCTTTATGACCGCACGCAGGGACTTCTGGCGATTTGCGAGGCAGATTGGCTCGGACAATTGCGCACCGGTGCCGCCAATGGTCTGGCGGCAAGTCTGATGGCGCGACCGCAATCGCGCGTCGTCGGATTGATCGGCGCAGGTCGCCAAGCCGTTGCACAATTGCTCGCATTGGAGGCGCTCGGCCTGATGGAAGAGGTCAGCGTCTATGCCCGTCGGCGCGACAAGCTTGCCGAGTTTTGTGAGCGGATGGGCAAGCACCTCAGGGCCGACATCCGCATGGCGGATAGCGTGGAGAAGGCGGTGGTGCGGGCAGATATTGTTGTGACAGCAACCAATGCCTTGAATTTTGTGGTGCCCCGCGCAGCGGTGCGCGCAGGCACGCATATCAATGGTGTGGGGGCCAATGCAGCCAATCGCATGGAGATTGATCCTGTATTGGTTGATGTCTGTGCGTTGATCGTGACAGACGATATCGATCAGGCGCGGGGCGAGGCCGGTGAATTTCTGGCGCTGGGAGAAAAATTTGATTGGTCGCGAGTGCGCCCGCTCTGCGATCTGGTGGCGTCCGGAACATCGGACCGGTCGGACAAAGATATCACTTTCTACAAATCGCTTGGAGCGGGACCAGAAGATCTGGCAGCCGCATCGGCTCTCTATGATGTGCTGACAGTGTGATCAAAATTCACTCGGTTAAGATTTGACTCATTTGCGTTCTTGGTCTGCAGGCCAGTTAAATATTATCTTCACCCCGACGTCGACCTTGCGAGACAGGTAAAAATAACTCTGCCGACTTCATATGAGTGGATGTAATTCCTTGTTGATGCAAATAACCTGTGAGCATGTTGATATTACTCTGATTGATATCGCTAAGCCCATATTCCCAAGGGTCATGACCTAAGATTGCACGTTGTCTCTCCCAAGCACCGCGATACCATGCCAAAGGTACAATGCGAGGGTTTTCCATGCGCTTCATGGCGAGATCTTTGGCGCGTTCAAAAGCCTTGAAAAGATTGATTGTCACCCAAGGATGTTTTTCGATAATTTTAGGTTTAATGCACAAAACATGCATAATCGGAAATACGCCTGTCTTGCGGAAAAAGCCTTCTTCTTCGGCTTCGTAATTTTCGAAGAGGCGCCCGACATTGGGGTGCCCTGCCAAGAAACATTTTGGAAAAGCACCTGCAAACATGGCGTCGATTTCGCCATCAGCGAGCATATCATCGAGTGATTTATAAGCATCTGGAATCTTGGTCACTTTGAATTTATGGGTGAGTTGAAAATCAACATCTTCATCGCGTTCGGTGACCCATTCAACCTGGTCAGATGGGATGCTATATTCATTTTCCAAAATACCACGACACCAGACGCCAGCCGTAATTTGAAATGATTTCACGCCTATGCGTTTGCCAATCAAATCTTTGGGGTGGAAAATACTTTTTGTTTTATTGATAAAGATAAAGCCATGACGAAAACGACGATGAAGAAAAACAGGCAAAGCCGCCAATGGGCGCTGCTGTGCCACGCCTGTAATAAAAGCAGAAGCTGAACATTCAGCCACGTCAAAATCACCATTTCGCAAAAAGCGCCAATGGCGTGTTGTAGAATCCATCTGGGTCAGAACATTCAGTTCAATTCCGTCTGCTTTGACCTCGCCTTCTTTTATCGCACGAATAATTTCGTAGTCGCCGCAAGCCAAAGTCAGTGCCAGTTTTCCGGCCATCGTATTTTCCTCGCCGCGGCTTACTGAGCTTCTTCAACATAAGTCTTTCTGCTCTGATCAAATGTGTCAATACATAGAGGTAATAGCATTATTTCCTTTTGACGAATTTCAGAAAAAAGGAGCAAGATATTGTCGGGCTGCCAAGGTTGTGCAGCGCGAAACGGGGGCACTCATGCGAAAGACAATGGATGCCATATGTCAGCTGGTGTTGGGCTTGACAGCAGCTTCCGGCTTCTCATCTCAGGTTCTAGCTGCTGATTATTATGCCGGTAAAACGATTGATGTCATTGTGGGTGGGGCACCAAGTGGTGGGATTGACCTTTATGCCCGTGGTGTGGCGCGTCATTTTGGCAATCATATTCCAGGCTCACCAAATTTCGTTGTCAAAAATATGCCTGGTGCAAGTGGCGTACGCGCCATGCAGCAGGTCTATTCGGTCATGCCAAGCAATGGGCAGACGATTGCGGCCATTACACCGGGCGCTATTGTTGCGCCGTTGATCGATGAAAAAGCTGATCGATCTGTAGACCCCGCAAAACTAATCTATCTTGGAACAACCAATGCCGGCGTGGGCATTTGTGCGACTATGGATACATCCACTACGAAGACATTCGAGGACGCCTTGGTTCGCAAGACAATTATGGGTGCTCAGGGCCCTGGCGCCGTCTCATATGATTTCGCCTATTTGGTCCAAAATGTAACCGGCGCAAAATTCAATATTGTCACGGGCTACAATGGATCGACGCATTTTTTGCTTGCGATGGAGAGGGGCGAAATTGACGGAATTTGTGGCTGGAATTGGTCGAGCGCAAAATCACAAAAGGCAGATTGGATTCGCGATAAAAAGATTAACATTATCTTGCAGACGGGCGTTGAAGAAGATGAGGAATTGGCGCGAATGGGTGTTCCACCAATTTGGAAATATGCCTCCGATGCAGAAAGTCGAAAGGTCGCCCAATTCATCCTTGCACAAAAAGGGTTCGAGAGGCCTCTGGTCGTCGGGCCACAGACACCGCAAAATCTGGTCAACATTCTCCGGAGCGCATTTGATTCGACTATGAAAGACCCACAGTTCCAAGCTGATATGGAAAAAGGTGGCCTTGATATTGCGCCAGCGAGCGGTGGGCATGTTCAGAAACTCGTTGAAGCATTTTATGCAACACCAAAAGAAATTATCGCCAAGGGTCGCGCTGCAATTAGGCCCTAGTTAAAATTCGGCAGTTATAAGTTCGTCAAACTGAATGAGGGGCTAGTTTTGCTAGAAAAGCGGATCCGAATTTTTACAGGTGGCGCGCCATTGCATGTTCTTGAGCAATTGGTGCCAGCTTTTGAGCGCGAAACAGGATGTGCCGTTGATATGGTAGTAAAGATTGTTGCCGATATTCAAAAACAAGTTTTATCAGGCGACCATCCGGATGTAATTCTACTTCCTCAAAGGCTCATAGATGATATTGAAGAAACAGTCGAAACGTGTGTTGACGGGCGTGCCGCATTGGCACGTGTTGGAATAGGTCTTGTAACAAAAAGCGGGAGAGCCCTGACGGATTTCACAGACCTCTCAGGCTTGAAAAAGCTTCTGCTGGAAGCGAGACATGTTGTCGTTGCTGATCCAAGAACGCCCACAGGGCGTCATTTAGCTTTTGTTTTTGAAAAACTCGGCATCACCAAACAGCTTAGTGACAAGCTAATCCATAAGGGGGCGATCCACGGTGGCGGCACTTTGGTCGCCACGGGCGAAGCTGATTTTGGTTTGTTTTTAGTTAGCGAGGTACAGCATTTGGAGGGCTTACAGCTTGCAGGCTTTTTGCCCACTTCAGTCCAAAATTATATTGTTTATTGCTCATCCGTTCCGACCTCTTCAAATAATACGAAAGAAGCCATTCAGTTTGTCCAATTTTTGAAATCACCGTTTCACCATAATCTGTGGCGAGTAAATGGTTTCGAGCCCGAAGCTTAAAATCAAGGGCTCACTTGTTTTGAAAGCGCGGTGCACGCTTTTCGATAAAAGCTTGCATACCTTCTTTCTGATCTTGTGTTGCAAATAATGAATGTAGTGCACGGCGTTCAAAAAGAAGGCCTTCGGATAAAAGGGATTCATAGCTGCGATTAATTGCCTCCTTGGCAAGACACAGGCTTGGCAAAGACATATTTGAAATAATATGAGCGACTTTCAGAGTTTCACTCATTAAGTCGACCGTTGGGACAACGCGCGTTATAAGCCCTGCTGAGAAAGCTTCCTGCGCATCCATCATCCGTCCCGTTAGTATCAATTCCATAGCACGCGCCTTGCCGATCGCACGAGTCAGGCGTTGGGTGCCTCCTAACCCTGGAATGGCGCCAATTTTAATTTCGGGCTGACCAAAGCGTGCATTTTCAGCGGCAAATACCATGTCGCATTGCATTGCAAGTTCACAACCACCCCCCAGAGCAAAGCCGGAAACAGCAGCAATAGTTGGTTTTCGCATTCGTGCAATTACGTTCCAATTTTCCGTAAAATCATCTTTGAAAGCATCTGCAAAACTTTTATCAGCCATTTCTTTGATATCGGCACCCGCCGCAAAAGCTTTATCCGAACCTGAAATAATCAGGCAAGAGAGATTTGAATCGGCTTCAACAGCACGCACAGCGTGCTGTAATTCTTCAATCAAGTTTTGATTGAGTGCATTGAGTGCTTCTGGCCGGTTGAAGCGAATGATCGCAACCCGTTCATTGGTTTCAAACAAAATACTTTTGAAAGACATCATTTTAAAGCCCTGGATGAAGCCATTTGAGGTCAGCTTTTTTGAATCGATGTCCAATGGATTGAGCCAAAATCTCAGTCCAGTATGTAAGTTTATCTTCGGGCTCGTGTTGGGCCCAAAATAATGGGCCACCTATATGGGTTGGAAAACCATAACCAGTGACCATGACAAGGTCTACATCTGAAGCACGCTCTGCAATGCCTTCCGATAAAAGCAAAGCCGCTTCATTAATGATCGAAATCAGTGCCCGGTTCACGATTTCGTCTGCCGGAATGGATCTCCGCTCAAAACCCTTGCGGCGCGATGCATCTTCAATCACATCCTTCACCCATGGATCTGCGACGCCGCGTCTTGTGCCGTCAGGATAGGTATACCAACCTTTGCCAGCTTTTAGCCCGACGCGCCCGGCTTCACACAAGCGATCCAAAATATCCGAATAGCGTTCTTGCGGATCACGTGTGGCTGCCTGACGCTGACGTGTACGCCAAGCAATATCGAGTCCAGATAAATCTGCCACAGCAAAAGGACCCATGGCAAAGCCAAAATCTGTCAGAGCTGCATCGACCTCGAATGGAAGTGCACCTTCTTCCAGCATAAATTCGCATTGCTTGCGATAGGCGGAATAAATTCGATTGCCGATGAAACCCTCGCAGACACGGGCGACAACCGGCGTCTTACGAATCTTGCGGGCAATATCCATGGCTGTGGCGAGCGTCGATAAGGATGTATCTTGTGTCCTTACAATTTCGAGAAGCTTCATAATATGAGCGGGTGCGAAGAAATGCAGGCCTATCACATTTTGTGGTCTAGATGTGACGCTTGCTAGACGATTGAGATCTAAATAGGAGGTATTCGAGGCTAGAATCGCACTCGGCTTTACTTTGTGATCAAGCTCTCGCATCAGTGTCGTTTTGACGTCAAAATCTTCAAAGACCGCTTCGATCACTAGGTCTGCTTGCCTGACCTCGTCAAAATGGCAAGTGGTGCTTAGATGGCCCAGATTTTCTTCAACTTTTTTTGCTGTCTGCCGACCCGATGCAAGATTGCGTTCATAAATTGCACGAATACGGGCTGATCCTTGATCAAGTGATACTTCATCGCGCTCAATCAGCGTGACTGGAAATCCTGCATCCAAGAGGCAAACGGCAATGCCCGCTCCCATTGTGCCGCCACCAATAACACAGGTCTGCGTGATTTGAAGTGGCTGGATAGACTCAATTCCAGGTATGCGCGTGGCTTCACGTTCTGCGAAAAATAAGTGCCGACGTGCACTGGCGTCATAGCCACATCGTAATTTTTGAAATGTTGCACGTTCTTGGCTCAAGCCTTCATCGAAAGGCAAGGACTGGCTTAAAATGATAGATTCAACAGCTGCGGTCACGGCAGGCGCATGCTCTGATTTCTTGCGCAGCTTTTCAACAATGGTATTGACCTCACTGCTGGACACTTGCTGATGATCACGATCACGGAGGCGTTTTTTGCCTGTACTTTTGGCGCATTCAAGGGCAAAGTTTTTGGCTTCTGTTTTGAGCTCGGTCGTGCAGAGGCGGTCTATCATACCTAGGTCGACAGCCTCAGAGCCTTTGACCCGTTTGGCATTGCCTATAAGATCAAGTGCCTTAGCCGTACCAATCAGCCGCGGTAAACGCTGCGTACCGCCGGCGCCAGGGATCACGCCGAGCGAGACTTCCGGCAGACCGATTGAAGCATGTGGTGTTGCCATGCGGGCATCGCAGGCCAGTGCCAGCTCGAAGCCAGCGCCTAAAGCTGCCCCATGAATTGCTGCAATAACTGGCTTATTCAAATTTTCGATCAATTGAATAATGGCGGGCATTTGCGGGTCTAACAATGGCCCATCAAATTCCCGAATATCAGCGCCAGCCATGAAATTTTGTCCTTGCCCCATTATGACAACAGCGATGATGGAAGAGTCATGGGCGGATTCTTGTAAACCTTCATACAAAGCTGCACGCAGTGCAGCTGAGCTGGCATTCACCGGGGGATGATTGAGGAGCAGAAAAGCCACCCCATCCTCACGTAAGATTGTGAGGAGATTGGCGGGTTTGTGCTCTTCTGCGCTGTTCATGACGATTCATCTGTCGTTATTCGAGTTCGAACAGGCCGGGTCCTGACGTCAGCAATTCAAGATGGTGATCTGCATGGCCAAGGAATTGTTCAAGAAGAGTGAGCTTCTTAAAATAATGCCCAGCCTTAAATTCCATAGTGACGCCGATGCCACCAAACATTTGGACGGCTTCTTCTCCAATCAATTTGGCGGAGCGTCCGATTTGAACTTTTGCTGATGAAACGGCTTGCGCGATAGCTGTTTTATCATCTGCTTGACTCATCATAGCTGCATACATGGCCATGCTCCGCGCTTGTTCAAGCGCAATATACATGTCGGCGGCACGATGTTGTAGGGCTTGGAAATTTCCGATCGGGACGCCAAATTGCTTGCGTTGTTTAAGGTAATCGACCGTCATCTGATGCAATTCAGACATCACACCAACCGCTTCAGCACAGACAGCTGCAAGAGTTTCATATTCAGCAGATTGCAAGATTCGAAACCCATCGTCCACACAGCCAATCAGGGCTGAATGGGGCACTAAAACACTGTTGATTTGAATGTCGGATGCTCTTTGTCCATCATGTAAAGCATATGATTGGATATTAATATTTGTGGCGCGCGGATCGACTGCAAAAAGAGTTATGCCCTTCGCATCAGAAGGAGCGCCACTGGTGCGTGCCGAGATGATCAGTAGATCAGCGGAGTCACCATGCAAGACACAGGATTTATGTCCGCTGATCTGCCAGAGATCACCAGAGCGGACTGCTTGCGTCCCGACGCGAGAAGGGCTTCCAAAAGTACCTCTTTCGGTATGTGCAAGACTTACGATCAGACTGCCATCGATGACTTTTGTAGAAATGCTTTCATGTTGCTCAGTAGATGCAGCACGACGTAGAATACCGCCAGCCATGACAATCGTCGACAAATAAGGCTCAAGAGTGATATGGCGGCCCAGCTGCTCCATCACAATCATCGTATCGACGGGTGTCCCATCAAGGCCACCATTTTCACTTGTGAAAGGCAATGCTAGCAGGCCGATTTCAGCAAATTGCGCCCAGATTTCACGGCTCCACCCAGGTGTTGCTGCTTCATATTTCCAACGGTGATCAAACGCATAAGATCTTTGCAGCAGCCTCATCAGGCTATCTTGCATCATTCTTTGTTCATCAGAGAGTGAGAAGTCCACGCGTCAAAGCCCCAGAATTGATTTTGCGATGATTGTCTTTTGAATCTCGTTAGAGCCACCAAAAATAGACACTTTTCGCCAATTGAAATAATTGGCGGTGATCATGCTGGACCAATCGTCAAAGGCATCATCCTGGCGGCGCAGGGCGTCCGGCCCTAGTATCTGAACAAGCAAATTGCTTGTTGCCTGCTGTAGCTCAGAACCTTTGACTTTGAGAATGGAAGAGGCAGGATCAGGCACACCATGCGATTGGCCTTCAGCTGAAAGCACCCGTAATTGGGTGATTTCAAGAGCTTTGAGCTCAACTTCAAGGGCGGCTAGCTTGGTTCGAAAACCGTCATGTTCTAGCAAGGGTCGGCCTTGGTATGGGGTGCGAGCGGCTAATTCGCGCGCACGCTGCAGTCGCTCTTTTGAGACACCCAAACGGGCGAGATTGACGCGTTCCGCACTCAGCAGAAATTTTGCATAATCCCACCCTTTATTCTCTTCCCCGACCAGATTTTCTGATGGCACTTTTACATTATCAAAAAATACTTCATTGACTTCGTGCCCGCCATCAATCGTCTGGATGGGGCGAACTGTGATGCCTGGTGTTTTCATATCAATGAGCAAGAATGAAATGCCCATTTGTTTTTTGACTGTAGGGTCTGTGCGCACAAGGCAAAAAATCCAATCCGCATATTGCGCATAGGATGTCCATGTCTTCTGGCCATTGACGATGTAATAATCTCCCTCGTGTCGCGCATTGGTTTTGAGCGAAGCTAGGTCAGAACCGGCGTCGGGTTCAGAAAAGCCCTGACACCACCAATCATCCGAATTGGCAATGCGAGGCAAGAAGCGCTTCTTTTGGCACTCAGAACCAAATTCGATAATAACGGGTCCGACCATATAGACGCTGAACGAAAGTGGTCGCGGGGCGGGTGCCAGCTGCAATTCTTCGGTAAAAATGGATTGCTTGATAGGGCTCCAACCTGCGCCGCCCCACTCGACGGGCCAATGAGGCACGCCCCATCCCTTTTTATTGAGAATGCGCTGCCATTCGATGACATGATCGCGGATCAAATAGCCGCCACGTAACATGCCCTGCTTCATCTCTTCGGTCAGATTGTCGGCAATAAAAGCGCGAACTTCTTCCCGGAAGGCGATTTCATCAGCGTTGAATTGCAGTTCCATATCTAGCCTTCAACCATCGCGACGCTGGCGCGGCAACCAGGCTGGCGGCTTGATGCGCGCGCGTTCTTACTAGCGTAGCTGGAAAGGTTAGGGGGGTAAGCAGAATTGTCAATAGCTTTTCATAATTATGGCATTGAAACGGCTATTTCGTCGCTTGTAAACTGACAATATGTTGATGTATAATTGCAGTTGCAAGTCGGCTGAGGCTGAGCGAGCATAAGTCATAAGAACAAAGAATAGCGGGAAACAAGCATGGTCGACAGCAAGTCCGCAGGCAAGCCTGTTCCCGGGCGACGGGACAAGATCGCGGCAGAGGCCTTTCTTCAATCGCTCCAAGAATGTGGAGTGGATTATCTGTTCGCTAATCCCGGCACAGATTTTCCGCCTGTGGTTGAAGCTTACGGGCGCGCAGCAAGAAGCAATGCGAAAGTTCCTAAACCGCTCGTCGTACCCCATGAAAATCTGGCTGTGGCCATGGCACATGGTGCCTATGCAATGACAGGTCGCATGCAGGCTGTGATGCTCCATGTGAATGTCGGTACTGCGAATGCCATCAATAATATCTTGAATATGAGCCGTGACCGGATTCCGCTGATGCTGATTGCTGGGCGCACGCCGATTATGGAGAAAGATGCTTTCGGCAGCCGCAATAGACCCGTTCATTGGGGTCAAGAAATGTTTGATCAGGCCTCAATGCTGCGTGAGGCTGTCAAGTGGGACTATGAATTGCGCGCACCTGAACAGGCCTCTGATGTGGTCTGTCGCGCGCATGAGGTCTCGATGACAAGTCCCCGCGGTCCTGTCTATCTGACTTTGCCGCGTGAGCCTTTGTCTGCACCTGTGCCAGAAAATTTTATGTCATCTTCTCCGCGCGCGATTCCCACGCGTCCGTATCCAGATGCTATAGCCATTCAACAGCTTTCTGAATGGGTCGCAAAAGCGCATTTTCCCATCATCATAACCACTTCTAGTGGTGCTGATGCCATGCCAGCTTTGATGCATTTGGCAGAACATTTCGCCATTCCAGTTGTCACGCATCGGCAGCTGATGGTCTGCTTGCCATCAAGCCATCCTATGCATGCAGGCTATGATCCGGCAGCGCTTATGGCAAAAGCTGATCTGATCATCGAGCTTGAATGTGATGTACCTTATATCCCCAATGTACAGGGGGCTCCACAGCGAAACACAAAGATCGTCTCCATTGGCGAAGATCCCGCATATGTGCGTTATCCGATGCGCAATTTCCAGACAGATATGGCGATCACGGCAAGTGCTGCAAGCGCAATTGAGGCACTCAACATCTCTCTTGATAGTCAATCATTTGATGCAGTTGCCATGCAAGAGCGTCGTAGCTGGATGAAAGAATTTAAGGCCAATAGAAAAACCACTTTGGAAAAAGCTGCGAAGCCTAACGGTGAGCAGATCACCCTAGCCTATCTAAGCCGCGTGATTGGGGAAGTTTTGGGTGATGATGCAGTGATTTTCAATGAATATTCCTTGTCGCAAGATCATTGTCCACGAGAGAAGCCAAACACTTATTTTGGATTAAGTTCGGCAGGCGGTCTTGGTTGGGGCCTCGGAGCAGCACTTGGCGCGAAACTGGCTGCACCTGAAAAACTGGTTGCTGCAGTGGTGGGTGATGGATCTTACCTGTTCTCAAATCCAATGGTCGCGCATTGGACGGCGGACGCGCATAAATTGCCTTTTTTAACTATTATCATCAACAATTCACGTTATGGCGCGGTACGCACAGCCACGCTCTCCATGTTCAAAGATGGTGTTGCGGGCGAGGATGACGGACGTTTCATGTCCGACTTGGATCCGAGTCCGCAATTTGAAGTGGCTGCAATGGCGCAGGGTGCGCATGGTGTGCGTGTTTCTGATGCGGCAGAGCTTGCAAAGATTTTGCAGCAGGCGCGCGACATCGTCGTGAAAGAGCATAGGCAAGCGGTTGTGAATGTCATCTGTCCCTATTGAGCCAACGAAGAGGCGAAAATGAAACGGCAGGCAATTTATATCAGCCAGTTTCAGCATCAAAATCCGATTCCGAATGCTGCTCGTTTGGGGTCGGTGATCGCATCAGGACTTATTCGTGGTGTAGATCCCAAGACCCATAAATTTCCTGCTGATATGGCGCAGCAATGTGCCTATATGTTTGACAATATTCGAGCCACTGTTGAGGCTGCAGGGGCGACAATTGATGCAATCGTCAAGGTCACGTTTTGGATGGAGCAGATGAATCGTGCGTCCATTAATGTCGAATGGACTAAAATGTTTCCAGATGAGGCGACCCGTCCGGCACGACAGATCATGCTTTCTCCAATGGAGCCACATGTTCTTGTTCAATGTGACTTTCTCGCTGTTGTCAGCGAATAGGGAGACGTGACGCCGATGTATTCTGATCTTGCACTGCTGATCGGAGGAGAATGGCGCGCAAAGGGCGATGCTGGCTGCTCAGAACCCGTGATCAATCCAGCTGATGGCAGAATACTTGCCAATCTGCCCCATGCCGGTGCCCGTGATTTAAGCGATTCTGTTGTTGCCGCAACCGATGGCATGCGTGTCTGGCAAAAAATTTCAGCCTATGAGCGTGCAAACATCATGCATCGCGCAGCTGATTTGTTTCGCACTCGCCTTGATTCCATTGCCCGGATTATTGTGCAAGAGCAGGGTAAGGTCCTAAATGAAGCCATGATCGAGGCTGCAATGGCAGCCGATGTTATCGATTGGTATGCCGAGGAAGGTCGTCGGGCGTATGGACGCATCGTGCCTGGCCGTGTGGCTGGTGTCCGGCAAATGGTGGTGCATGAACCGGTTGGCATTGTAGCTGCTTTTACACCTTGGAATTTCCCTGTTGTCACCCCGGCACGCAAAATTGCAGGAGCATTAGGCGCAGGGTGCTCGATCATCATCAAGGCATCTGAAGAAACTCCAGGCGCCTGTGTTGAAATGGCCCGCTGCTTTATGGAGGCGGGATTGCCTGCAGGTGTTCTTAATCTGGTGTTTGGCGTGCCTGCTGAGGTCTCAGAAAATTTGCTTGCGCGACCAGAGATTCGCAAAATCTCTTTCACGGGTTCGGTGGGTGTTGGAAAACATCTTGCGAAAATGGCTACTCGAACCATGAAACGCAGCACGATGGAGCTTGGCGGACATTCCCCTGTTGTAGTTTTTGATGATGTAAACCCTGAGCAAGTCGCAGATATGATTGCGGCTTACAAATTCCGCAATGCCGGTCAGGTCTGCATTTCACCAACGCGTTTCTACGTCCAAGAAGGCGTCTACGCGCGTTTCCTTGAGCGATTTAGCGCATATGCTACAGGCTTGCGGCTGGGCAATGGACTTGAAGCCTCCACAACCATGGGACCACTCGCCAATCCCCGTCGACTGGATGCAATGGATATGTTTGTAAAGGATGCCCTCGAACAGGGTGGTAAAATCCGTGCGGGCGGTAAAAGGCATGGCAACGAGGGTTTTTATTATGAGCCCACTATTGTGACCGATGTGCCGGATCACTCTCTGATAATGACGGAAGAGCCTTTTGGTCCGATAGCACCAATCGTAACCTTCAAAACTTTTGATGAAGTGGTTGAGCGCGCTAATTCTCTTGAATTTGGTCTTGCCGCTTATGCATTCACCACATCAATCGCGCGGGCTACCGCGATTGGAGATGCGCTACAGACTGGGATGGTTGGAATTAATTCTGTAGCTATTTCTACGCCTGAAACCCCATTCGGGGGGATTAAACATTCAGGCCATGGCAGTGAAGGCGGGATTGAGGGGCTAGAGGCCTATCTCAATGTGAAGTTTATTTCTCAGGCCTAATGAGCGGATAATAAAATCAAAGGATTGGAGCGGAATATGGTTGAGATGCGGATGGATGGACGTTGTGCCTTGATAACTGGTGGCAGCAAGGGCGTTGGCTTTGCTGCGGCTAAGAACTTCATCCGTGCTGGAGCCCATGTTGCCATTGTCGCGCGTCGTGAGGATGTCCTCGCAGAAGCCCGCCAGGAGCTTGAAAAAGAAGGCCGCGGTAAAATCGTCACCATTGCGGCTGATGTTTCATCTGCTGCCGATTGTGTACGTGCCTTTGAAGCAGCTGAAAAAGCATTGGGGCAGGTCGATGTCTTGCTAAACAATGTAGGCTCGCACAATGCTAAGCCGTTTGAGACGATTACTGACGAACAATGGGAAGCAGATCTTGATGTGAAGCTCTTCTCGGCGATTCGTTTCTCGCGCGCCGCTTGGCCTGGCATGAAAAGCCGGAAATGGGGACGTATTATTAATACGCTGAGCAGCGGCGCCAAATGGCCGCGTGTTGGTAGCGCGCCATCATCTGTTACGCGTGCCGCTGGTATGGCGCTGACCAAGGTTATGGCGAATGATGGAGCCGCTCACAATATTCTCGTGAATGCTGTGATTGTTGGTCTGTTGCAAACAGACCAATGGGTGCGGGCCCATGCCGCAGAAAATAAAGGGCGTACTTATGAGGAATATATTGATGAAATGGCGCAGCGCATCCCGATGAAGCGCGTCGGTACCGCTGAAGAATTTGCTAATATGATGCTGTTTCTGGCCTCAGATGCTGGAAGCTATGTCACCGGAACAGCGATCAACGTGGATGGTGGCTTCTGTCCAGTCGTCTAATTTTGTTTTGCTCTGATCAGACTATTGTGTCTGTTCAGAGCGTCACATGTTCAGCGTTGCGCACCATATGATCGGGGATAGTAAGCCCTAAACGATCTACAGTTGTGTCGTTTATCAGGAAGTCAAATTCCGTTGGCTCTGCAATCGGGAGCTCAGATGGTTTTTGTCCCGCCAAAATTTTTGCGGCTAGTTTTGCGGCCTCGCTATAATTGACACGTAATGGCGCGCCATAAGCAATTGTGCAGCCAGCCTCCGCATATTCACGGCGCACTGATACGGTCGCCAAATCATGTTGGAGAGCGAGTCTTGCCAGCTCCACTCTTTTGGCGAAGAACATTGCGCCTGGTGAGACAACAAAGCCACCAATTTGATCCCGCGACATTTCCGCCAAAACAGAATCCATATCATCTGGCGTCGGAAGCCAGTAATCACTCACGCTGATACCGAGTTTGCGACCTGCCGCGGTTGTCTCGGCAACAGCTAGGGGCGAAGATGGGTTCGCCCGATCAGCCAAAATGGCAAGCCCGCGGCCTGGTTTTACAATATCGCGTAACAGGGCGAGGCGATGCTCGCTAATGCCGGCTGGCAAATCGCTGATGCCAGTGATGTTGGTTTGTGCTGGCTTTGTTTCATCTGATAATTGCGTGCCTAGGCTAACGCCTGTTGCCATTACGATGGGGATGGTCGTAGTAGCAGCAATAGCAGCAGATGCTGCGGGTGTGCCCGCAGTAACAATCAGATCATACCTGTCTGCAACAAATTTTTCTGCACCTAGGCGAAGGCGTTCTTTGTGCCCATCAGCCCAAATATATTCAACTTTGAGATTTAGGTCCTTTTGAAAACCATCTTTTGTGAGCTGATTGAAAAAGATATCCCAATAGGCTAGACGGTCCGCGTCTGCAGAAGCCATTTCAAGAATGCCGAGACGTACCATCAAGATGGCCTCCATGATTTACATTTTTATTTTTAAAGTTTTATCAATCAGGAACTTCAATTTTCGCCTTTTGCGCAATATCCGTCCACATTTTGATTTCTTGGGCAATGATCTTGGCAAAGTCTTCAGGTGAAGCGCTGCTTGCTGTGAGGCCTTGCTTTGACATGACAGCCTTCACATCGTCCCGGGCTAGAATGTCCTGAACGCCCTTGTTTAATTGATCAATGATGGGCTTTGGCGTGCCGGGAGGGGCGAGCAAACCAATCCACTGGCGCGCCTGGAAATCCGGAAAACCAGCTTCGGCTGATGTGGGGACGTTGGGCAATTCGGGTTCGCGAATAATGTTGCCGGTTGCCAAAACACGCAGAGCGCCTGCTTCAACTTGGGGCAATGATGCGGCGGGTGAGATCAGCGTAATATGCGCTTCTCCATTCACAGTGGCCATGACGGCAGGCGGCCCGCCTGGATAGGGCACGTGCTGCATTTGAATTCCGGCTTGGCTGCTCCACAATTCAAAAAGCAGATGCGCGTGGCTGGCAATTCCTGTTGTCGCATAGAAGTATTTTTTGGGTTCAGCCTTGGCAAGGGCTACAAATTCCTTGAGAGTTGTTGCCTTAACTGTCGGATTGACGAGAAAAAGTTGCGAGCTAAGACCCAAAATACTTACAGGCTCGAGTTTGCGGATTTGCCCTACTGTCGGGCGTAAAGCTGCATTGATTGAATAAGTGGTCGTCACAAAAAGCAAGGTATGACCATCAGCCGGAGCATTGACCACGGCGTTTGCGCCTACGATACCGCTCGCGCCGGGACGATTTTCAATCAGGAAGGGTTTTCCAAAGGCTCTTTCAAAATGCGGCTGCATAACCCGGCCTATAATGTCTGCAATGCCTCCAGGAGGTAAAGGTACGACAAGTTTCACAGGACGATCGGGGAAAGTTGCGAGCGCAGGAGAGCCTAGGTTCATTAAAGCTAAAATTGTAGCGATACAAAGTTTTCCGAGACGCTGACGCAACATCGCCACGATGTGGGGCACCATGCTTGGCGCCGGATTCCGAAATGCTCCCATAGCCAACCTCCCATATGAAAACCGATTATTTTTTATTTTATGACAACATATTGAAGTTTCTTTGCGGGTGTCAAGCGGCAGCTATTCTCCTCTCTTATAATTGTCAGTTGTTGGGAAATGATGCTATGCAAACAAACGAGTGTTCTATGATGAGCTTTTTTGAGCAGATATGAAAAAAATCGCGCAGAAAATTGTCGCTCCCAAAGCGCAACTTGATTCTGATTTGAACGGGATCAACAACCGAATTTTCTTTCGCTTGTTTCAGCTTGGTAATGTTCTCCAGCGGCAGGCCACCAAAGAGCTTGGTGTCAGCACTGTACAATGGGCTACCCTTGGCGCTTTGTCTCGGCAGCGTGTGACAGAGGGCATGTCGCTCGGTGAATTGTCAGACTATTTGCTTGTCAGCCGTCAGAACCTTGATGGTGTTTTGAAGCGCTTAGAGCGGGATGGGCATATTGCGAGACTGACCAATGATAATGATCGCCGCGCACGTTTTATCAAACTTACGCCGGGAGGGCGTAAATTCTGGGCTGTTTTGCAACCTAAAATCTATGAATTTTATCGCCAAGCCATGGTGCAGTTTCGTTTTGACGATAGTGTCTCATTTGTTCACTATCTGAATAATTTGCAAGCTGGCCTGCAGGATATAGATCTATCTTAATCAGCTGAGATCAGGATTACCGGCCATCATGCGCACAGCACGATAGGTTATGGCCATTTTATCTTTGCCAACAATCATGACATTATTCTGTGACGTGACGATTCCGCGATTACCCTTGCTTGTTGGGCGCACGCCTGTGATCTCAACCTCGCCGTAGATTGTGTCGCCGGCAAAGACAGGATTGAGAACCTTTTTCTCGACTTCAAGAAGAGCGAGTCCTGTTGTTTGCATAGTTGCCTGGCAAAGCAGGCCCTCAATCATTGTGTAGACACAGGCTGCAGGCGCCACACGCCCTTTGATAACACCATGATCTTGAAATGTCAGATCGGTGAAAAGAGTTTCCAGCATCCCAGTGACACTTATGAAATTAACAATATCCGTCTCCGTAATGGTTCTGTTGAGTGTCTTGAAACGGTCTCCAACTTTTAGATCGTGCCAATAAAATCCAATCCCAACAGTTCTCATAATCTCTTCTCTCATTTGTATTGTGAATGGCTTACTGCCACTAAATTCGCAATTTCATCTTCTGATAAACCTATTTCAGCAAAGATTTCTGGTCCATGTTCACCAAATTTGGGTGGCATGCGTGGCTTGTCAATCTGGTTTTCACTAAACCTTAAAGGCAAATTGGTCATAAAAAATTCGCCCTCGGTCGGATGGAAAGATTTTTCGAATAGATTAACCGCTTTCAAATGGGGGTCATTGAAGACATCGTCCAATGTTGAAATGCGTCCGCAGGGGATATCAAGTTTCTCGAAGATTTGGAGCCACTCTTCGGTCGACTTGCCCTGCAGCGATTCACCGGCGAGTTGGTAAAGTTCTGAAATGTTTTGGCTGCGAGCTGCCAGATTGATGAAGCGCGGATCGTTGATCAATTCTGCCCTACCGATTTCAGTCCAGAATTTACGCCACTGCGGATCTGTATAGGCCAGCATGCAAATATAGCCGTCTTTAGTCTTATAGGGCCGACGCCAAGGTGCGAGCAGGCGTGAATAACCTAGCTCGCCCTGTTCATCAAAAGTTCGGCCGTAAAGATGTTCAACAAATACAAAAAATACCATGGTTTCAAACATAGGTACTTCGACAAATTGCCCTTTCCCGGTACGCTCCCGCGCAAATAATGCTGATGTCACCGCATTGGAAGCAGCTAATGCACATGTCTTGTCGGCAATGATCAAGGGTACATAGCGCGGCTCGTCGGATATGCTGGTCATCAAAGAGGCTGCCCCGCATTGGCCCTGGATCACATCATCATAGGCGGGCTTGCCACTATAGGGGCCTTCAGACAGATAACCGTGGAGGCCTACATAAACGATTTTAGGGTGTTTCTTTAGAACCTCTGTATAGGAAAAACCAAGCCCGATCATTTTCTCTGGGCGCATTGAATGAATAAAGACGTCAGCCGTCTCGATCAGTTTCCATAAGGCGTCCTTGCCCTCGGGTGTTTTTAAGTCAAGTACCACGGACCGCTTGTTGCGGTTCAGGCTCATGAAGAGGGCCGCCATATCTTTGGAGCGTGCAGGGCCGGTGAAGCGTGTCGTGTCACCTTCGGGGCTTTCGACCTTGATAATGTCCGCGCCAAGATCTCCTAAAATCTGTGTTGCTAATGGACCAAACACAACCGATGTGAGGTCGATAACGCGGACACCTGACAATGGACCTGACATAAAGAGCTCTCCCCCGGACCCTTTAAGATTTTATTGATCGTAGGCCCCTGGCGAGGTCACACCAACGGGCGCTAACTTGTCAATAGGTTTCCATATACCGCTTGTAAATACCCAGATCACATGTCAATTTATGTCAAATCATTGCGATAATTTTCGCAATAGACATTCAGTCTTGGCGGGGAGTGCCTTGCCATTCAGGTTTTCAGATTGGGCTTTCAATGCGTGGACTTGTTGGTAAGCGTGTCATTATCACTGGGGGCGCTAGCGGGATCGGTCGCGCGACGGTCTTGCGATTGGTTGATGAGGGATGCTCAGTCGGCATTTTTGATCTTGATGAACAAGGCGCTGAGCAAACCCGAAGCTTGTGTGGGGCGAAAGCGTCTCAGGTGAGCATTTATAAGGTCGATATTTCGGATTATGCATGCGTTAAAAAAGCCGCAGATTTGTTTGAGGGGGCGGTTGGCCCCATTGAGCTCCTCGCCAATGTTGCGGGCTGGGATTTGGCAAAGCCTTTCCTTGAGAGTGACCTCGAGCTCTGGAACAAGATCATCGCGATTAATCTTTATGGGCCACTTAATGTTCAGCATGTCATTGCGAAAGGCATGGCAGAACGCAAGTTTGGGCGCATTGTCAATGTTGCGTCTGATGCTGGTCGCGTTGGCTCGTCTGGCGAAGCGGTGTATTCTGCATGTAAGGGCGGTATTGCAGCCTTCTCCAAAACATTGGCACGCGAGCTTGCAAAAAGTGGTGTTAGCGTCAATGTCGTCGCGCCAGGCCCTACAGATACGCCTTTATTTCGTTCATTTGCAGATCAAAAGCTTATGGATGCTTTGGCGCGCGCGATTCCAATGGGTCGTCTTGGCCAGCCTGATGATTGCGTCGGGCTGATTGTCTTTTTTCTGAGTGACGATGCAGCATTTATGACCGGGCAGACGGTGAGCGTTTCCGGCGGGCTTACAATGCATGGCTAAATTTGTGGATTGGAGAGTTTGGGAATGAGTACACCGTCCCGGTATCAGGCGTATCAGCGGCTACGAATTGAAGTTGCTGCACCAAAAGTGCTCCGGATCATTATGGATAATGGCAAAATGAATTCTGCCGACCATGTGATGCATGATGAGCTTGCACGTATCTGGCGCGATATTGATCAGGACCCTGACGTGAATGTGGCAATTCTGACGGGTGCGGGAAAAGTATTTTCTGCAGGCGGCGACTTTGGGATGATTCAGGATTTGATCAATGATCCTGAAGCGCGGTTGAAGGGATGGCGTGAGGCAAAAGATATTGTCTACAATCTCATCAATTGCTCAAAACCTATTGTTACAGCCATGCGTGGCGTTTCAGTTGGCGCGGGCCTTGTTTGTGGTCTGCTGGGTGATATTTCCATTGCCACCAAAGATTGCGTGATCGTTGATGGACATACCCGTCTAGGCGTTGCCGCAGGAGATCACGCGGCAATCGTCTGGCCGCTTCTTTGTGGTCTAGCGAAAGCTAAATATTATTTGCTGTTATGCGATCGTTTAACTGGCGCAGAGGCAGAGAAAATCGGGCTCATTAGTCTTGCTGTTGAAGATTCAGAATTGGATGAAAAAGCGCTGGAAGTTGCAACGCGCCTTGCTGCGGGCGCACAAAGCGCTATTCGTTTGACGAAATATAGTCTGAACAATTGGTTACGCCAGGCAGGCCCAACTTTTGATGCGTCTCTGGCGCTAGAGTTTTTGGGCTTTGCGAGCAATGATGTGAAGGAAGGCCTATCTTCACTGATGGAAAAAAGACAACCTACTTTTGACCCTCAGTCTCCCGTATGAGGTGAGTTTATGACGAATGTGCCAATGACTTTTGCTTGTGGCCTTTATGATCGAGCGGTTGCCTTGGCAACAGGAGCTGTCAAGCCGGAAGGAATAGACCTTACATTCGTGAATATTGATTCTCCGCGCGAGATTTTTGATCGCATGTCTTCGACTCAAGAATTTGATGCGAGTGAATATTCGAGTTCTGAATTCATATCACGCTATGCCGCTGGTCAATGCCCTTTTGTCGCCATACCGATTTTTCCGTCACGTTCATTCCGTCATGGTTTCATTGTCGTCAATCGTCGCTTTGTAAAAAACCCGAAAGACCTTTCTGGCAAACGCATCGGGCTGCCGATGTATACGATGACGGCATCGATTTTTATCAAAGGTCTGTTGCAGCACGAATATGGTGTCGACCTGTCGCAGGTTGAGTGGGTCGAAGGGCAAATTAACGGCGGCGATAAACATGGTGCGCCAACGACCATGCCATTGGTTGGGCCCGTTCACATCACGCAGAATGGAAGCGGAAAATCTTTGAGCCAATTGCTCGAAGAGGGTGAAATTCATGCAGTGATCGGAACTGGTTTTCCTGAAGCTTTGGGTCGTAATCCTGATATTGTGCGCCTCTTCCCAGATCATCGAAAAGTTGAGCGAGAATATTTTCAGCGCACCGGGATTTTCCCGATCATGCATTTGGTGGCGATTCAAAAGACTCTTTATGAAAAACATCCTTTTGTCGCCAAAAGCCTCTTTCAGGCGCTCGATCAATCAAAGAAAATTGCCTTGAGCAAAATGCGAGCCGTCGTCTCGCTGCGATATATGTTGCCTTGGATGCAGGAAGAAATCGCCGAAGTTGATGAACTTTTTGATGGCGATCCGTTTCCCTATGGACTGGATGCAAACCGAAAAACATTGAACGCACTTGTTCAATATTTGGAAGATCAATATCTCATCTCAAAGCCCGTCAAGCTCGACGATATTTTTGTTGCGACGAAATGAGTATGCGGAGCACGACATGACAACTCCAGAAATCACCGCCGAAGCCTATCTCCGCCGTCTCGCCGAACGCGGTGTTGAGCATGTGTTTGTCAATCCGGGCACTGATTTTGCGCCGATTGTTGAAGCTCTGTCGAAAAAAAATGGCGTCGCCTATCCTAAATTCGTGATTGTACCGCATGAAAACGTGGCCATGTCCATGGCGCATGGTTATTACCGCACGAGTGGTAAGCCGCCTGTCGTAATGGTGCATGTGACTGTCGGCACTGCAAATACTCTGTGCGGCGTTATAAATGCCTCGCGCGATAATATCCCGCTGCTCCTCGCAGCAGGGCGAACCCCAATTACCAATTCCGATCATATTGCCTCTCGCAACAGCCATATTCATTGGGGCCAAGAAGCCTATGATCAAGGCGGAATGCTGCGTGAATTTGTGAAATGGGATTATGAATTACGTCATGGTCAGCCTGTGTCATCTATTGTTGACCGAGCCCTTGATGTTGCCATGACCGAACCACGCGGACCGGTTTATCTTACCCTTCCACGCGAGGTTCTTGCCGATCCGGCCATTTCGCCACGTCGTGAAGAGCATCGCTCGCTTGGAGCAACCGCGCCTCATCCAGATCCAGTCATGATTTCTGATTTGGCTCATTCAATTTCCAAAGCGAGTTTTCCGTTGATCATTACCAGCAATGTAGGTCGAGATCGTCGCGCCTACGATGCGCTTCAGGATTTGGCTGAATCATTTGCAATTCCAGTCGTGCAAAGTGTTCCCAATGAATTGAACATGCCTACGGAACATTCAATGCACATTGGCTATGATATTGGTGGGGTTCTTCCGCGCGCAGATCTTGTGATTGTGCTCGACGCGGCAGTGCCATGGATTCCCAAGGCCACCCTGCCGGCGAAGCAAGCGAGGATTATTCACATATCTTCCGACCCACTTGTGCTGACTGTTCCGTTTCGTGATTTTGAATCCGATGCTTTTATCACTGCAACACCAGCTTCCGCATTGCAGGCGCTTATCATTGAGTTGAATGCGCTCAAGTCTGGTATGCAATCAGCTATTGCGTCGCGCCGAGCGGCTGTGGCCACAAGAAAAGCTGAGATCGACCAGAAAAGAAAGACGCTGCTGGAAAAGGGCAAAAGCCAAACCCCGATTGATTCGGCGTGGCTCAGTGCCTGCGTGAATGCCGCTAAGCATAAGGACGCGATTATCGTCAATGAATTGGGCCTGAACGTCGCCCATCTTAATATGGGGACGTATGGCTCCTATATTGGCGGCAATATGTCTGGCGGTTTGGGTTTCGGATTAGGCGCTGCGCTGGGTGCAAAGCTTGCCGCACCCGATCGGGAAGTTATCGCTGTCGTGGGTGATGGCAGCTATATGTTTGGTAATCCGCTCCCCTATCATTTTGTCGCGCGCGCTGAGAAGCTGCCGACATTGACCATTGTCGCCAACAATCATGCGTGGCATGCGGTACGTAATGCCACATTGTCAGTCTACCCGGACGGCATTGCTGCCAAGACCAATATCATGCCTCTCACCAGCCTTGATCCGTCACCCAGCTTTGAGAAGATGATGGATGTATGCGGCGGATATGGTGCAAGCGTGGAGCGCCCTGAAGATTTGCCTGCTGCTCTTGAAAAAGCTTTGGCAATTGTACGCAGCGGTACTCCTGCGTTGTTGAATGTGCATACGCAAGGGCGTCATTGAGAATGGTCTGCTACCTATCAGACAAATTATCGGCAGGTTAAAATCTGGCTCAGAATTTATCGCCTTTTCTAATCCGGTATCCTCTCCGAAATAATCGCAATGATGCGCTTTTCGAAGGCAATCTCGTCTTCGATGATGTGCTTGTACTTCCTGTTTTTGGGATCTTTCAGATCCTCTTCGTAAGCTTTGATGGCTTTGATTGCATCGGCTTTGCGATTCTTGAGTTTATCCCACTTGACCTTTTCTTCCGGAGTAAAGGGCCCGGTGATCAAGACCTGACCGGTTGAAAGATCGATCTTGATGTGGTCGGGGTGGGGCACGGGTTCAGGTGGGGCCAGCCCCATAAGCTTGTGGTGCTTGATCTCTTCTTCCCAGCTGAATTTGTAGTCGATCATGGTTTGCGCATAGTCGTCGTAGAGCTTCTTGTCCTTGGCCTCCTTCTTGGTGACGAGATCCGTGAAGGTTTTCTGGGCGCGGTGGTCGCCCTTTGCCGCATTGACAGCCATTGAACGCACGACTGCCTGCGCCATCGGGATGGAGATCTCCTTTGCACCGTCTTTCACTTTGATCGTGCGATAGGCTTCCTGCATGACAATATCGCCCAGCCGCTCTTCATTCAGAGCAGGCATCCTGTTCTTCGAGCCTTTGGGGCGGCCTCCCGGGTTGCCCGACTTGCCCTTGACGAAGCGGGTCTTTGCAGGTGGCTTGGCGTAGCCGACTTCATAAGAGCGGTCGGGCACGTTGTTCTTCAACGCTTTGATTTTTTTGTTGAGGTCGTCGCTCATTGGCCATCCCCCTTGTTGTCGGAGGAGCCGGAGATGTTTTTCACGAATTCCGCATCTTCGTGCGCAAAGGCCTCGAAGCGGGCGATGATCTTGTCGCAATAGTGAGGGTCGTATTCGCATAAATATGCGCGCCGCCCCGTCTTGTGGGCGGCGATCAGGGTGGAGCCCGAGCCCCCGAAAAGATCGAGAACAATATCTCCCCTTGCCGAAACATCCTTGATGGCATCGGCCAGCATCTGGACGGGTTTGACCGTCGGGTGGAGCGACAGTTCTTCGAGACGATTCGCTTTGAAGGATGTGGCGCCCGCATATTCCCAGACATTCGTCCGGTAGCGGCCGTGCTGCCCAAGCTCGAAATTGTTGATGTGGGGTGCTGTCCCGTTCTTGTAGACGAAGATCAGCTCGTGCTGGGAGCGATAGAACGAGCCCATGCCGGCATTGTGCTTGACCCAGACGTTGAGGTTCTTGAGCTCGCTATAGATGCCCTCGGCGGCATCCATCATCTCCCCCATATGGCGCCAGTCCATGCAGATGAAATGGATCGAGCCGTCATGGCTGAAGGCTTTAAAATTGGTGTAGGAAGCTTTCAGGAAGGCGACGAATTCGCCCCTTGTCATTTCGCCAGACGCCATGGCGAATTCGCCGTGTTTGACCTTACCCAGACCGCCCACATTGCCGGCAATCGGCACGTTGTAGGGCGGGTCGGTGAAGACCATGCGGGCAAGTTCGCCGCCCATGAGGGCAGCAACCGTACTGTAGTCGCGGGCATCCCCGCAGATGAGCCGGTGGCGGCCAAGGCGGAATATATCACCCGGGTTGCAGCGGCGAGGGACTTGAGACGGATCGGGAAGAAGGTCGTCATCCGGGTTGCCGGGCTTTTCGGGCTTATGACCCGCAATCAGCCCGTCGATTTCAGGGATGGAGAAGCCGGTCAGCGAAAGGTCGAAGCCGGGCTCGAGCCCCATCAGGGCTTCGAGTTCTTCCGCCAGAAAATCCTCGTCCCAGCCGGCTTTCAGGGCGAGCTGGTTGTCGGCAATCACATAAGCCCTTTTCTGGGCCTCGCTCATATGGGTGAGCCGGACGCAGGGGATGGAGGTGAGCCCAGCCAGTTTGGCGGCTTCCACGCGCCCATGGCCGGCGAGGAGCCGGTTGTTTTCGTCAATGAGGGCCGGCGAAGTGAACCCGAATTCCAGGACACTCTTTTTGATCTGTTCGATCTGTTTTTTGGAATGGATGCGCGGGTTTTTGGGCGAGGGTTTGAGATCCCCGACGGCCACGAATTCGAGGATCGGGATCAGCTCGGCTTGGGCCGAGTTGAACCGGGCTTCGGTCTGGTTCTGGTGGTTTGCTTTATGCGCAGTCTTACGGTTCCGGGGCATGGGAGCCTCCAAGCTTGGACCTCCGTGCAGCACGCACGTCGGTTCAGGTTTCGGATGCTGCCCAAGCCCACACCGGGGGGCTGGCCGCTAGGTTTACTCGCTCTCACGATGCAGATTGCTTCGTAAGGAGGACGCCGGGCCTCTCAAGCTTTCGACATGACGGAAACTATACTGCCGTGCCGGATCGTCAAGAGTTTTTTTGAGTGACAAAATGTCATAAATGCTTGGGGCAGTGGGGGAATCAACCAATGCCTAATTTGTAAAGCATGGCCTTTACACGCCGGTTTTTTATTTCTATCGCGGCCTGATTTCTTTATGCAGATTTCCTGATCCGTCGAATTAAATTCCCTGTTCCGAATTCAAGCCCAGCGGCCGAAAGTGGCCCGTTTTCGGGAGAAAGGCAGGAAAACGGCCTCAATTCTCGGGCCAGAGTCTCTTGTATTTCCCTGTAAATTCCCTGTATTTGCATTAGCGAGGCGAGACTGGTTCGGGCGGACTGCGTCATCCGCCAGTCTTTCATCTCTGAACCCCAGTCCGGCTTTGGCTTTGTCACGCGCGACTTGTGCGCGTGGGTTCAGTGGCTCCAATTGAGGCCTCAAACTTTTTGACGGTGCTGGCAGGCAGCTCCTGAAAACGCCGATCTACAGGGCATATGCGATTCATCGCGTAACGCGATTAGATCCATCAATGGAAGCTATTGCATGGCGAAGACGGCTATTCACCTCTTACGAGCTCGCTTTCGGAGATCGCCTTTTTACACTTCTTGAAATAGGTAGTTATAAAATCAAAACCGATTGCGGCGAGGTGCTGATAGAGGTCAAATCTTCCAATCCTTATTTAAAGGATCTAGTCTACAAGTGTCGCAAGGGCGGTTGAGTTTGGCTCTCCAAACGGGAATGATAGTCAACCATCGGCAAACCCGGGGCGATGCAGTCATCAACTCGGTCCTTCTAAGCAGTGTATTGAGGAAATAAATGCCTACATTTCGGCTTATGGTTGCGGACGTGGATTCACCCTCGTATTTCGTGGCGACGGCGGCGGTCAAACTCGGTTTCTTCAAGCAGCAGGGAATTGACGTCGAATTCGTGCCTGAGTACGGCGCCAAGCATGGGCCCGAGCAGCTGCGCGATGGCGGCATTCATTTCTTTGGCGGGCCGGCGTTTGCTGCGACGCGCGCTTTCCCCGCCTGGAAGGGCGCTAAGCTGCTATGCGCGCTATCGCAGAACTCTTATTGGTTCATGGGCGTGCGCAAAGATCTCGACATTCCGCGCGGTGATATCAAGGCGCTGAAGGGTCTGCGCATCTCCTCTTCCTTCGCCTTTCCGCGCACGGCACTGCGCCACATGCTCGTGGAGGCCGGTCTCGACATGGACCATGACGAAGTGCGCATCGTCGAGAGCTTGCCGACCGATTCCGAGTGGCACAGCCGTGATGGTGTGTCAGCCATCCAGCAGAACCATGCTGACGGGTTCTGGGGCAATGGCATGCGGCTGGCGCTCGCCGAAAAAGCGGGTGTTGCGAAGTTGCATCTCGACCTTCGCCGGGGCGACGGACCGCCCGGCGCGCATCGCTATAATTTCGCGGCGCTCACAGTCACCGAAGCCTTGATTGAAAAGCAGCCCGAAGTCGCGGCCGCGGCCGTGCGCGCCATCGTTGCGACGCAGAAAGCGCTTCAGGCTGATCCGTCGCTGGCAAGACAAGTCTGCGATGAGCTGTTTCCCGGTGAAGAAGAGGCGGTGGTCATGCCAATCCTGATCAGCCGTGATGCTCCCTTCTATGATGCCACCATCTCGCCCGATGTCGTGGATGGACTGAACAAGTTCGCAATGGCAAACGGTTTGGTCGACAAGCCGCTGGCTCTCGAAGATATCGTAGCAGCGCAGTTCAGCCATCTTTGGAAGAGCTGAAGCGCGCTAGCAGAGGGATCAGGACATCGGCAAAATGGCCTAAATTCTGAGGCCGGGTTCTCTGGAATTTCCCGGTAAATTATCTGTATCCGTGAAAATGCGCTCACCAATGATGAGTCTTTTTGCGATTTGTCTTTTTACCTCGGGCTTTTTGTCTGCGGCCAGAGCCGAAGGCTGGCGTTATTATGAACCAGAGAAGCGGATGCGTTTCACGACATATGAAATAGATTCGCGCCCAGGCAAGTTGGGGCCGGTCACCATCTCGTGTGAAAGCTTTATTCTTAAAATAGCGATCCCGATACGCGATCCAAAGAGCATGAAAAACCCGACCACGTTTCGTATTGAAGATCCGCAAAATATTGCCGTGATCAATGGCAAATTGTTGCAAGGTGAAGACGGCTATTTCATCTCCAATGAACTCGCTTTCGGAGATCGCCTTTTTCCGCTTCTAGAAAAAGGCGGATATAAAATCAAAAATGATCTCGGCGAGACGCTGGTCGAAGTAAAATCCTCAAATCCTTATCTGACGGATCTCGTCTATAATTGTCGCAAAGGCGGTTGAACGCAGATCTCTCTGACGATTTATTTTTTAAGCAGCGTCTTCAAATCTGCGATGCCAATTTGGGTTTCTTTCCTCTCGCTTGACCTGTCCACTTGTTCACTTTATGTTCTCATCCCTTGAGTGAGAGCATGCCATGTCCGTTAGTCCCCCTATCCGGCGCTATGAGATTATTCCCCTCGCAGCGGCTCCGGCACGAAGCCCCATCCAGACGCCGTTTTTCAGCTGCACGGCTGCGGCTGGCTTTCCTTCGCCCGCTGATGATTATTTGGAGCAGCCGCTCGATTTCAACGAACTGCTGATCAAGAATCCGGCGGCGACGTTTGCTGTGCGGATTGCTGGCGAAAGCATGACGGGGGCGGGGCTGTTTCCCGGTGATATTGCCGTGGTCGATCGTGCGGCCACGCCCACCAATGGCTCCATGATCTTGGCATTGCTGGATGGCGAATTCACGGTGAAGCGCTATCGTATGCGCGGCAGGCATATTTATTTGCAGGCCGAAAACCCCAAATTTTCAGACATTGCAATTCCCGAAGGCGCGACATTCGAAGTCTGGGGTGTGATTTCGCATGCCATCCGTATGTTGTGAGCCATGCCCAAGCCCATTGCTCTGATTGATTGCAATAATTTTTACGCATCCTGCGAACGCGTGTTTCAACCGCGGCTGATTGGCAAGCCGGTCGTTGTTTTATCCAACAATGATGGATGTGTGATTGCCCGCTCCAACGAAGCCAAAGCACTCGGCATCGAGATGGGGGCGCCGTGGCATTTGAACAAAGAGAATTTTGAGCGGCTTGGTGTGATTGTTCGCTCAAGCAATTATGCTCTTTACGGCGATATGAGTGCGCGGGTGATGCGCACGCTGCGAAATTTTGCACCCAGTCTGGAAGTCTATTCCATAGATGAAGCCTTCCTCTGTCTTGACGGTATCGGTGATCTTGAAAACCACGCCAGAGAGCTGCGCCGGACGGTTGCGCAATGGACGGGAATCCCCGTGAGTGTCGGAATTGGACCGACAAAAACACTGGCCAAAATCGCCAACCGGCTAGCCAAAGCGGATGTTCGATCAGGCGGTGTCTTTTGTCTGATGGAAGAAAATCAGCAAACCGCAGCTCTCAATAAAATAGGGCTGACAGATATCTGGGGTATTGCGCGCCGATTGACGCTACGCCTGCAGGAAACAGGTATCACATCTCCTCTGGATTTGCGCGAGGTTGATCCGAAATTGATCCGTCAAGCATTTGGCGTAACCGTTGAGCGGATCGCTTTAGAATTGCGTGGTGTTTCCTGTCTGGAGATTGAAGAAATATCGCCACCACGCAAAAGTCTCGTGGCTTCGCGTTCTTTTGGGCGGCCGGTTGAAACCCTCAATGACATGCGTGAAGCTGTTGCGACTTATGCCAATCGCGCTGCAGAAAAAATGCGCCGCCAAAATTTGGCGACAGCCAATATTGTGGTGTTCATCGAAACCAATGCGTTCCGGAAGCAAGACCGGCAATATCGAGCAAGCCAAACCGTCAATCTTTCTGTGGCCTCGGCAGATAGCGGAAAAATCACCACGGCCGCCTTGAAGGGCCTCTCAGCCATCTGGCGGGCCGGGTTTTTATATAAAAAAGCAGGTGTCATGCTGCTTGATCTTGTGCCGGCTGATCAGGTACAGGGCTCATTGTTCCAGCAAACAGATACGCATATCTCTAAAGCACGTATGCAGGCGATGGATGCCATCAATCGGCGTTTCGGGCGCGGGACTATTCGATTGGCGACCACCGGCATGCATTCGTCTTGGCAATTAAGACGCGCTTTCATGTCGGCCCGTTATACGACCGACTGGAATGACTTGTTGCGGGTCTAGAGAAATTGCGTGATTCATTTCATTCCATAAGCTTAGTTTTCTGGGATTAATGTGTAAATTTGTAGTATCTGAGGAAGGCATGCGAGACTAGTTCAGGAAGAGATGCATTATCTATCATTCGGTGACCGGGTCTTTGCCATCACTGGGTCGATATTTGGGATTCAATCATGCCGCTTTATATTGACGAGGCCCGTGTCCGAGATGTGCTTCGGATTGAAACCGTCATAGATGCTTTGCGCGAGGCGTTTCTTGCGCAAGCCAAGGGCAGTGTGATCAATCTCCCGCGGAGCCGCGCCAAGCTGCTGGGGAAATCTTTGAACATCACGGCTGCAAGCGATGCTGATCAGGATCGTTATGCGGTTAAAATTTACGGCGGCGGCAATTTTCATATCCATCTTTATGATCGCACGCGTGGCCTGCTCGCAACGATAGAAGCTGATTGGCTCGGCCAATTGCGCACTGGCGCTGCCAATGGTCTTGCTGCACAGATCATGGCGCGGCCGCAATCACGTTGCGTGGCGCTCATTGGTGCAGGGCGACAAGCCGTTGCACAATTGCTTGCTCTCAACGCAGTTGGCTTGATGGATAAAGTTTACGTTTTTGCGCGCCGCAAGGATCAAGCAGACGATTTTTGTCGACGCATGGCCCCTTTGGTGCGAGCTGAATTCCAAGTCACAAAAAGCGCTGAAGAGGCTGTTGGACTGGCTGATATTGTCGTGACGGCAACAACATCTGAAACTCCGGTTTTTGATAGCGCTGCCATTCAATCTGGTGCTCATATCAATGCGATGGGTGCCAATGCGGCCAACCGTATGGAGATTGATCCGAGGCTCGTTGATTCCTGCGCTTTGCTTGCCACGGATGATCTTGCGCAAGCGCGCATAGAAGGTGGCGAGTTTCGCGCATTGGGGGACAAGTTCGATTGGAGCCGCGTGCAGTCCTTGTCAGAGCTTGTTGCACAAGGCCAGATTGAACGCAGCAAAGCAGATGTGACGCTCTATAAATCCTTAGGCGCGGGACTTGAAGATCTCGCTGCCGCTTCCGTGCTCTATGATCAGATTAGGAACTCATAAAAAGCGCGGACGTTCTTTCAAATAATGGCCCCGCATGCTTTCGCGATAACGTTCCATCGTCGCGCGGTTCAAATCAACTGGCGGTTTTTGGTCCTTGGGCAACATTGAAAACCATTGGCTGTCGCCAATTTCTTCCGCAAAAGTCTTTTTTGCTTCCTGTACAATGGCGGGATTGGCAAAAATCTCGAGGACGCTCGCCGCCAGGACCTTGGCGCCTGCAACTGTACCCTTATGAGCAATGGACGTGGCGAGTGCGACACCTGCTGCCCAATGGTGATAGCTGATATTGGGGATATTGGCTGGAAAGTAGAATTTCGCCATCGGCACTTTCCATGAGACATCGCCGGCATCATTCGATGCGGGTTTCTGTGTTGCAGGCCCTTTCATGCGGGCAACATCGCGCGACAGGCCTTCCTCTTTGACGCCCGCACGTTGTTGCAAGGTGCGAGCGAGCGCATCTTCTTCTGCGGACCAAACCGGCGCACCGATTTGTTCATATTCGCTTTGGACAAGTTCAGCGAGCGTGCGATTGCCGCGCACCGGCCAGACAGCGCTCTGAACATCAATCTCGACAGATGTGTTGGTCATGAGCGCTGCACCTTCCGCCACTTTCTTGGCACGCTCAAAGACGGACATGGCCGCCTCCGCGGTCGGGCCGCGGAAATACCACCAGACTTGAGCACGTTTTGGTATGACGTTCGGCTGGTCGCCGCCTTGGGTGATCACGCGCTGACACATGCTCTGCGGCATCATATGCTCACGAAATTCGGCCATGCCGACATCCATCAGGATCACGGCATCGAGTGCATCACGGCCTTTCCAGGGCGCACTGCCCGCATGGGCGCTTTCGCCGTGAAAAGTGAAATAGGCCGAGATCAATGCACTTTGGATGAGGCCGTAACCGACATTGAATTGCCCGCCGATGTGCGGCGTGAGCGCAACATCGACATCATCAAAATAGCCGTCACGGACATAATAGGGCCGCGAGACCAGTTGTTCTTCTGCTGGCGCGCCAAATACTTTCAGCTGACCGGCCAGCCCGAATTTTTCCATGGCTTGCTTGGCTGCAATCGCGCCAGCGACCATGACAGCGGCGTTTGAATTGTGGCCCTCGCAATGGCCGGGCGCGCCGTCCACAATAGAAGCAGGCTCAGTGACGCCCGCTTTCTGTGAATTGTCCGGATTGGCATCATATTCGGTGTGAATGGCAACCACGGGGCCGGCCTTGCCCCAGCTCGCACAAAAGCCCGTCGGAAAGCCTGCAAGATTGCGCTCAATGGCAAAGCCGTTGTCTTCGAGCAGTTCGCAAAGCAGGCGCGACGTTTCATGCTCCTGCATGCCCAATTCGCCGAAGTAGAAGACGCTGTCATTGAGCAATGCAATTTGGCGCGCATTGCGATCAATGTAATCGAAAGCGAAAATCTTTTCGGGGCGCGCGGGTTTTTGCGTCATTGCATCATTCGCCACTTGGGCCTCCCTGTCGCGGCAATCTTGAATGCGCCTGCGTCAAGGCCATCCTGCTACGCCGGATGCCGCGCATCAACCCCTTCCCGACGCAGTGCAGCATCTTTCGAAATTGCGCGGGGCGCCACTCACGGCTAGACTTTCAAAAAAAAGGAATCTCTGGGGAGGAGCTTATGTCTAGTGGGCCGCAGGTCTCGGCGGAATTTGCGCGCAAATTCGCGTCCGAAAAAGAAACCCCTTATGAGCGCTGGGTGCAAAGCGAGGGGCTTGATATTATCAGCGCCCATTATGTACCCGATCTCAAAACGGTTGATTTGAAGCCTTGGGCGCGGCGCGGCGGGCGTGGCGTCTTTATCAATCATGAAGCCTCGCGTTTCTCGAATGATTGCTATGTTTGCGAGATTCCCAAGGGCGGGAAACTTGCCCCGCAGCGCCAGCTGTATGAAGAAATGGTGCTTGTGCTTGATGGGCGTGGATCAACGACCGTTTGGAATGATTCAGGCCAGCGCATTACCTTTGAGTGGAAGGCGGGTGCTATTTTCGCTATTCCGCTGAACTGCACCTATCAGCATTTCAATGGATCAGGGCAGGCGCCCGCGCGCTATGTGGGCGTTACTTTCTGTCCGCAGCTTCTCAACATGTTCGATGATGT
The DNA here is from genome assembly GCA_947452455.1 of Beijerinckiaceae bacterium. GTDB lineage: Bacteria > Pseudomonadota > Alphaproteobacteria > Rhizobiales > Beijerinckiaceae > Terripilifer. The sequence goes on along the minus strand of CANGBX010000004.1, from coordinate 67,227 downwards.
GGACTTCATCTTCAACACGCCGCGTGATTTCAAAGGCCGCTTTAATGGCGAGCCGGATTACTTTGCCAATCAAGGCGAGCAAGACGGCTTTTTGCTGCGGACCAATTTTGTTCCTGATGCAGTCAATCTGCCGTTGATCACAGCCAAAGAGCGCGGTGCAGGCGGCGGGCATATTCGCTTCAATATGGCGCGCGGTTCTATGGCGAGCCATATTTCGCAATTCCCTGTTGGCACATATAAGAAAGCCCACAGACACGGACCTGGCGCGCATGTGATCGTTTTGTCGGGCGAAGGCTATTCGCTCATGTGGCAGGATGGTGAAGAGCCGAAGCATTATCCATGGCAGGCCGGCACTTTGATTGTGCCGCCGAACAATACTTTTCATCAGCATTTCAATGCTGGTGCAAGCCCCGCCCGCTATCTTGCTTTCAAACATTCGTCTGTCCGCAATTCGCAAGGCGTGCCCTTGTCGTGGATTTCGCGACGCTTGGGCGGCAATCAAATCGATTATGCGGACGAGACAACGCAAGTGCGTAATCTTTTCCGCGAGTCTTTGTCGCGCCATGGCGTCGAGACCCGGATGGAGCCGGTCTATGAAGCAGAGCTGGAAACTTTGCCTGAGGCAAAGAAGTAGAAGGTTCTTTTTCCTGACGGGAGTTGCAGATGCGCAGGTTCACCCGATGGTTTTCTTTCACTGTGCTGATGATGTTGGGTGCCGCACCTGCATCATCAGCTGATAGCGTCGAGACTTTCTATCGCGGAAAGTCGATGCGTATGGCCATCGGCTATTCGTCAGGTGGCGGTTATGATGCCTTTGCGCGCATGCTGGCGCGTTTTATGGGAAAGCACATCCCCGGTGAGCCGACGATTGTGGCGCAAAATATGCCGGGCGCTGGCTCCTTGCTGGCCACAAATTGGGTCTACAATGCTGCGCCTCGGGATGGCACAGTGATTGGCGCCATCAATCGCGGCATTGCTTTTGAACCTTTGACCGGCGGACAGGGCGTGCAATTCGAGCCATTGAAATTTGGCTGGCTTGGTTCTCTTGGCAAAGAGGTCAATGTCACGCTCGCTTGGCACACGTCAGCTACCAAAAAAGCCGATGATCTTTTTACGCGAGGCTTGATTGCTGGCGGGACTGGCTCGGGTGCAGATAGCGCCATTTATCCCGCGTTGATGAATAAATTGCTGGGTGCAAAAATCCACCTCATCGCGGGCTATCCGGGGGCCAATGATGTCAATCTGGCAATGGAGCGCGGCGAGATAGAGGGACGGCCTTCGCCCTCATGGACGTCCATGCGGATTGCGCGCCCTGATTGGTTGCGTGATGGGAAGATTGTGCCTCTGTGGCAATTGTCTTTGAGCAAGCATCGTGATTTGGCTCATGTGCCGCTGGCTTTGGATTATGCGCGCAATGATGAAGATCGCCTAGTCATGGAGTTTTTCTTCGCTCGCCAGGAAATGAGTCGTCCGTTTCTTACCACGCCAGGTGTTCCAGCTGAGCGTTTGAAAGCCCTGCGTGTTGCCTTCATGAAAACGGCAGTGGACCCTGAATTTATCGAGGCGACCAAAGATCAGGACGTTGAGCTCGATCCGATTGATGGCGAGGCGATTGAAAATCTGATCCGCAAAATCTATTCATCGCCCAAGCGTGTTGTAGAGCGAGCCAGTGAAATTGCAGCCTCAGCAGGCTCTGAAATGGCGAATGCTCCTAAGCCATCGGGTAGCCGCTGATCGGCTTTTACCGCGCCTTACTTCCGCGACCGCCAATGGTTTCGCGGAATGCCTTCTGCCATCGGTCCCCCTCGTCGAGCTGTACGGCGGGATCTTCGAAATAAACTTTCAACTCAGAGAGCGCTGACGGCACTTTAGTGCTTGTTGGGATGAATTCGCGCGTGCGCAGCACATTCTGCCCTTCGGGTGAAATCGTAAAATCATAGAAGAGAAGAGCTGCGTGGGGATGGGGTGGATTGCGCGCCAGCGCAATGCCGTTGGGCCGTGCGATGATGGGATCAAGCAGCAAAGCTTCAACCGGTGCACCCGCTTTCTTGGCAACATCAATATTTTGCAAATAGACAGTCAGCCCTAAAGGTACATCGCCGGCTGCCACAAGATTGGTGATGAGCGTATGGCCTTTGCGCAGTGAGAAGCCGTTGGCAGCCGCAATGGCTGAAAATGTTTTGCGCGTCTGCTCCTCACCCACAATATGAGAAATTGAGCCGAACCAATCATAATCGTCCGCCTCAATGCCGAGCTTGCCTTTCCATTTCGGGTCGATGAAACCCTCATAAGATTTGGGCAAATCTTCTTTGGCGATGAGTTTTGTATTGTAGACAGCGGCAAAAATATTCACACGTGTGGCGACCCATTCATGGTGCGGACGTAAAGCCTGTGGGATGAGCTCGGCATGAAAAGGCGAGGCGGCTTTGCCCAGAAGCTCTTCGCGGTGCATGGTTTCGAGCACAGGCCCGTCACTTTCAAACACATCGACATCTTCACGGCCCGCTTTTTTCTCGATCACAGATCGGCGCAGAATATCTTCGCTGCCGCCGCGCCAGAAGCGAAGTTTAATACCGTATTTATCCTCAAAAGCCTTTTGCAGCGTGTTGATACTAGCCACCTGCATCGAGGAATAGAGCATCAAAAATCCTTCGGCGCGTGCGCCTTCAAGCAGAACTTTTTCGCGCTCTGGACCTTTGAGATTCGATAGGCTTTCGACATTGGCAGCCGCTTGTGCGCCCGAGAGGCTGAATGCAAGGCAGGCAAAGATAATCCCGATGCGCGACATAGCCTCTCCCCTCGATTAGCCTTTGCTGGCCTGAAATAGTTTTTGCAATTGTTTAAGCATTTCAGGTGGCGCATTCGCAACAATGTCGATTTGCTCGAGGATTTCAGCAGCCGTGCCCGGATGCACTTCGAGCTTCATGCGCTCGGCGTCTTCCAGCAGCAGCGGATCACGATGGGCTGCGGCAAAGGCTTTGCGCAAGGCTTCAACGCGATCAGCTGGAACGCTAGGCGGCGCTGTAAAGCAGCGCGATAAATGCCAGGGCACTTCAGCCAGCTCGATCAATTGGCGAACACGGGCATCGCCAGCGAGTTCTCGGGCTGTCGGCACATCTGCAAAAGCAGGATGGCGTGTGGCGCGCCCAAATTGCAGGAGTACTTTCATCTGCCCGTCGGGCTTCAGCCAGTCCGGCTTTCCTGCAAGGATCGAGGAATAGTCGACCATTCGTCCATCTACTTCACCGCGGTCGGCCGCCAGATTGACCGAGCCGCCATCCGGAAAGCCCGCAATCATTTTGAAATTGAGCTTGAGAATATCGCGTAGCAAATTGGGCACATCATAGCCGGGTGAGCCTTCGCCCGTTGAGCCGAGAATAATCGGTGCTCCCGACAAATTGCGGGCAGCTTCTATCGTTCCACTTTTCGCATCTTTGCGCAGAAAGAGAAGATAGGCGTCATCAGCAAAGCTGGCGGAAGATCCGATCCAGTTGAATTTACGCGGATCAAATTGCACAGCCGGATTATGGCCTGAGAGCCCCATCAGCGGAACATTGCGCGCGAATATGCCAAAGGCCGTGCCGTCACGTGGCGCTGTATTGTAAATATGGTTTGCCGCGCGAAGGCTTCCGGCGCCCGGCATGTTCTGCACCACTGCATTGGGGGCGCCCGGCATGTGGCGGCTGATATGGCGCGCAACAAGACGGCCGTAGAGATCATAGCCGCCACCTGGGCCATATCCGACAATGATTGTCAGCTGTTTGCCGCGATAGAAATCAACGAGAGCATCAGCTTTCGCCGGAAGGCTGGCTAGAAGTGCGAGGGCTGCGATAAAGAGGGGCTTACGCATGGGGCCCGCCTTTATTCGTTGCCGATAGAATCGCGCAGAACCTTCCTGATGGCCGGATCCACTTTGCTCATGCGATCAAATAGAGGAAGTAGATCTTCGCCACGCACGAGGTCAGGCTCTTCGCTGGTGACTTTCTTATAATCTTCAATGAAAGCCGGATCCTTCATAATGCCGTCGAAGGCGAGACGAAGCGCGCTGACGGCTTCTTTCGGCGCAGCTTTTGGCAGCATCAATCCGCGCTGCATCTGCGTACCAATGTCACTCATCAGCAGCAATGCTTCCCACTTCGGTCCCGATGGCGGCTTACCGAAAGCGCGTTCATAAACCTTGTCCATCGTTTCCAGACCGAACTTGCCAAGAGCAGGATTGCCCGCTGGTTTTCCGTCTTTTCCGATCACCGGATATTGGAACAATGGCACACCAACGCCGGTCTGCATGATCTGGGGCATAACCTGCGTCATATAGCCGGGTAGTGATGAGCCTGTGAGATTGATCTCATTTTGCAGCATTGCCTTATTGATTTGCGCCGTGCCCGGAAAACCGGTGACTACCGTATAGGGCATTTCAAAAATTTCCATCGCAAGACGCAGACGTGTGTCGTGCGAGGACGCGCGGCTATAGCCCGCGAGATAAATCGACTTAGCTTTGATAAAATCTTCTGGCTTTGTCAGACCGCTGGAAATGAGGTCTTTGCGCGCATAGACCATGTTCCAGCCCCGCGCGCCCCCGATAATGGCAAAATCAGCCATTTTCACTTTGAGTGCAGGGTCATCAATGAGTGGGGCAATCGCGCTCGTTGTAAAATATCCGGCTGTGAAGCCGTCGGCTTTCACATTGATACCGAGCCCCAGCATGTTCATCGCAGTGAAGCCGCCGGCACCCGGCGCATTCTGAATGATAATGTCTGGCTTGCCCGGAATATGTTTGGCGAGATGGCGCTGATAGACGCGCGCTTCGGTGTCGGCATTGCCGCCGACACCGTAATTGATGAGAAGGGTGAGAACTTTTCCCTGATAGAAGGGCGTCTGGGCCATAGCCGATGTGGCGCTTACCAGCAGGAGGCCAGCTGTCAGGAAAGTTTTGAACCTCATCCCCATTCCCCTTTTTATTCGACGAAAGCTTCAAGCAGCTCCACCGGATCACCATGCTTGCTGGCTTCTGCAATGACCTGCGGATCACGCAAAGCCATGAGGAAGCCATTGTCGATCAGCGTTGTCTTGCCGAGCTTCACAGTCATATCGAAAGCAACGCAGTCTTGGTGCGTATGGGGTTCTTCCCAACGCGGCACCATACGGTTCATGAAGTCGCTACGCTTGTCGCTGTCGGTACCAAAATGCAAACAGCCGGGCGCATTGGAGCCCGCCGGGTAGGCTTTGAAGCGCGGATATTTCGGATTGAAACCGCAGCCTAGCTCATGCAGATGCGCGTTCACGCCGACCAGCATGTCGCGCAAGATTTCCGCTTCCATCGACTTGCCATGCACTTTCACGACAAGATCATCTTTATATTCGATGCCTATTTTCTCGGTGAAAGGCTTTTTGAAGCCAACCGCCCATTGTGGAAAGACCACACCTTGCATATCGGCATGGGCGCCGGGCTCGCGTTTGAAGCAGGTACGATCATAAATGTTCGGGCCATGTGTTGGCAGATAGTGGACATAGCAGCCGGCTTCATCGGCAATATCTTTACCGCGCCAGCGATTGCCCTGATGCAGATTCTTCACCATGTCGGGTGTGAATTTGATCTGCAAATCCGTGCCGCGCGGATCCGAGAAGGACATGGTGAAGTTTTCAGTCTTGGGATACATGCGCGCAGTGGCGCGGATAATCTCGCCGACAAGCTCAACAGGGAACCGCGCTTGGGGCGTATGCAGCAAATCAAGGTTGCGGAAATAGGTGATCTTGACCCAGCGCTGCCCTTTTTCCTTGCGCAGCTTGTTGAACAGCGGGGCATTGACCGAGCAGAACCAAGACGACACCACGAAATCCGCCTTTTCGACCATGGCGCGGCATTCGTCCGGGCAATCCATAATCTGCGTCGTGTGCGCCATATATTCGCGCGGGAAGACGCCGCGTGCATTGGCAACGCCCGTGATGGCATCGACCACGCGCCGATCCAGCAGAGGGTCGGTGAGGAAGAGCATTTCCTCGCCCGGCTTGACCGCGAAAACCTTGATCATGTTTTCGATGGCCTGGAAGTAGTTGCGCGTCTCGGTGGACGGCGACACCCATGGAGACGGGAGAGCCGTCGCATAGGGAGATGCGACAATGTCTTCATAGCTTGGAGGAACAAAGGTCATTTTCTTGTCCTTCTTTTATCTGCGCTCATGAGCGCGACGATCTGCCAACCAGACGCAAGGTCTGGCGGGTGCTTCAAAAGCGGAGTTCAGGAGAATGGCGCGCATGAAAAGCAGCGCAGTTCCTCCAGAGCCTCTCCATCCCTTGTTCGCGGCATTCTTGAAGGCCGCTGTTTCATGAAGGATAAGCGAGAGAGGCCCCGTAAGGAAAGGGGGATTTGGATCAAAGCTCGCGCAAAAGCCGCCCGTAACCGGCAATTTTGTCTTTCAGCCCCAAGGTCCGCAAAGCATGCCAAAGAGTGGCTTGGAGATTGGTCACTACGGTCACGCCCAATTCCTGTTCAAGCGGGTCAATCGCCTCGACCACCGCCCAATGCGGACAGGGGAAAAGAAGCGTGTCGGCTTGTGGACTGCGCTTCTTCATTTCGCGGCCCCATTCTAGGGCTTTCGAAAGGGGCAATTTGGGCAGGCCAATCAGATCGCACCCCCCGCCAAGCGAGCCCGCCGGAGTGAGCCCCAATTGTTCGATCATGCGGTCGTGGCGGTCATTATCACCTTCAGCAAAGGGGTGGACCGTTGCAATTGTTTTGCTGCCGAGCGCGTGAAAAGCCGCCAATTGTGCGCTGGCATCGGTTGTGACTTTCACGCCGAGCCGATCGCTGACAGATTTTTCAATATCGGCGAGTTTTCCCCCCCGCGAGAGCAGCACGGGTCGACCACCCAGAACCAGAAGATCAACACCAGAGCGCGCCAGTGCTTCGGCCCCCTTCATTGTATCTTCGTAGAGGCGATCCATTTCGTTTTTGGAAAATTCGGATTGCTGGATGGTGATCAGTGCCAGCGTCACCCCATCCGGTGCCATTTTATAGAAGGAATAGGGGAAGACCTCCGACACGAAAGCAACAGATGTGTAGCCGATGCGCGCGCGATGTCCGTACACGTCAATTGCTCCCGATGATGGCGGCCGCGCGGTCGATCACCGGTTGTGGGGTGGCATAGACTTCGGAAATGAGTTTTTCGATTTCATCAGCAGACGTGAGTTTAATGGGCATGTTCATGCGTTGGGCTTCTGCCAGAAATTCCTTATCAGCAAGCGTGTCTTCGAAAGCCTTACGCAAAGTCGCTACACGCTCTTTTGGCACGTCGGGCGGCGCAAGAAAGGGGCGGGCCATATCCTGACTGCCAAAAACAAGTTTGACGATTTGGCGGTCTTCTTCCGTTTTCACGAGATCAAAAATATGCGGAACGCCTGGTAATTCTGGGTCTTTGACCATGCCAAGCTGCATCATGATTTTAATTTTATTGTTGCCAACCCAATCAGGCTTTTCGGATTTGACGCAATCCCAGCACCAACCAAGACGGCCGAAAATTTCACCACGTTCCATCGCAAGGCTGAGATCAGATGTGCCTTGATAACCGCCTACCACTTTGAAGCGCGTCTGAATGAGCGCATTGAGTACGCGTGGATAGATGCTTGTCACATCACCGCTGCCTGTTGCGCCGACTGTCACTTCTTGGGTGAATGCCTTGTCGAGCGTTGTGACCGGCGCTTGCCCCCACATGAGAGCAATGCCTGTCCAGCGATCCATGCTGCCGATCCAATTGAATTTGGTGGCTTCGAATTTCACACCATCTCGGCTCCACAAAGGACCGAAGGGTACGGACCCGCCGATAATGCCAAATTCCGTGCCGTCTTTGGCGGCGAGATTGTAGAGATGATTGGCGGCAACAAGGCTGCCTGCGCCCGGCATATTGCGCGGAACCATGCTTGGTTGGGCCGGAATGTAGCGGCTCATATGGCGCATCAAAATACGTGCGGAAGAATCAAATCCACCCCCTGGCGGGTAACCGATCACCAGCGACATCGTCTTGCCCGAATAGAAATCGGCAGCGGATTGTGCGGCAGCACTTGATGTCAGAGCCGTCAGGGCAAGGGCGCCGCCCAGAAGACGCCGGATGGAGGAATTCATAATAATCTCCAGTCTTGTAGATTTCCGCTGGTGCCCGAATAATGACGCGGGTGAGGCGAGGCTGGCAAGCAGCTTTGAAGATTAGGGGGCTAGAATGGGATTTGGCGGTGCATGGCGGGGGATGGTTGGAACCATCAAGCCGACGAAAGGCTCCGGCTCGCTAGAAGAATTGATCCGCATGTTGCCCGAGGGAGTTGGCGTTCTGCCGCTCTTCAACAATATCCGGCGTGGCACGCTGCAAGAGTTTGGCGGCGCCATTCCTTCCTATGAAGAGAAAATCGCTGAATTGGCCGAAGACGGCGTTGATCTCATTCATCCAGCCGGAACGCCACCCTTCATGCTCATTGGCTATAAGGGTGAGCAAGATTTGATCGCCGCTTGGGAGAAGCGCTGGGGTATTCCGATTTTCACCTCAGGCACTAATCAGGTGCGAGCCCTGAAGGCGCTGCATGTAAAAAAGTTTGTCGGCATTGGTTATGACTTTGAAGATATGACCCCCGTGCAGCGGTATTTCACCGATGCAGGATTTGATGTTCTCGCGTTGGAGCGATTGCCGGGTCGCTGGGAAGATGTCGGTATGTTGTCATCGCAAGAGATCTACCGACTGATCAAACAGATCGTGCTGAAACATCCGCAAGCCGAGGGGATTTATATTCAAGGCGGTAAATTGCGCATGTTGGATATTGTCGAGACGCTCGAACGAGATCTCGGCATACCCGTTTTGCATCCGGGTGTGGCAACCGCATGGGAAATTTTACAGCGCTTGCATGTCCATGCCCCGCGTGAGGGATATGGATATTTGTTGTCGCATCTGCCGCGTGGATGATGGCGATATCATATGTGTGTCTTAGTATCTGAGGCTTTAAAGACGGACACCCGTCTTGCGCGAGAGCATATAGAGGCAGACGCCGATGCCAATCATCAGAGCTGACCATATGATGCCAAAAGCCGCCAATTCATTGACCTGTCCATTCACCCACAGATCATAAAGCATGACGGAGACGACCTGAGAATTGGGCCCCGCCAAGAGAATGGGCAGAGCAACGCCGCGCACGCAGAGCAAGACAACGAAAAGCCAGCTCATGAGAACGACAGGCATCAGCAGAGGCAATACAATTCGGCTGAAAATCTGAAAACGTGTGGCCCCCGCACTTGCGCCAGCTTCTTCTAATTCACGGTGAATCTGCATGGCAGCCGAATGGGAAAAGCGCATGCCGTAGGGCAGATATTGAACTGTGGATGCGATCACCAGCGAGATGAGCGTTCCATAAATAGCAAATGGCATGTTCAAAAATGTTTGCATGAAAGCAACCCCCAAAACGATGGCAGGAAATGCCAAAGGTGCTGAGGTTAATTGTTCTAGCAAGAGAGAGCCACGCATACGGCGCGCAGACATCCAGGCGCTGCCTGTTGTCATGAGAGCTACAAAAGTTGCTGTCCCGAAGGCATAAAGGAGCGTGTTGAAAACGGCGGTTCTGAAATGTGGATTGTTGGCAGCCAGTATATAATTTGAAGCCGAGATGCGCGACAGCATGGCTTCGCTCAGGCCATCATAAAAAGGCACGAGGGAAATCAGCGCAATCATGCCAAGTGGCAAAACCAAGAGCAGGACCGTGATCAGGCCCAAAAGGCCAGTCGCAAAAAATCGCCAGCGACCCAATTGCTTGATGCGTGGACGATAGCCTTTTCCGGTGACCGTTTGGAATTTATCGCCCCGCGCAAGAATGCGTCTTTGCACCCAAAGTAGAAAGACGACGATGCACATCAGCACCATTGAGAAAGACCCCGCCTGACCGAAATTGGATGGGAGTTCCTTTCTGATGCTGGCGAAAATCTGTGTGCTCAACACCATCACATCACCAACGCCGCCGATGAGTGCTGGAATATCAAAAGCCTCAAAGGCCCGAATAAAGATAAGCAGGAAAAGAGCTAAAAGCCCCGGAGTGGAAAGGGGTAGCGTGACGCGTCGAAGTGTTTGCAAAAGGCTTGCGCCTGACATCATGGCGGCATCTTCAAAGGCGCCATCCATATTGCGAAAGACATTCCCCATCAAAAGAAATGCCAAAGGCATCCAGAGCATGCCTTCAATCAGGATCATGCCGGTCATCGAATAGACATCAAAAACCGGCTGGTTTGAGCCCGTGAGTGCCATGAGAAGGAGATTGAGCGGCCCATTTCGACCAAGGATCAAAAGCCAGGCGCCCGTGTAAAGAACATGGGGGATCCCAAGCGAAATGATCGAGACAAGAAAAACGTACTGGCGCAGGGGGGCATCTGTGCGCTCAACAATCCAAGCTTGGAGGAGACCTCCAGAAATAGCCAGAACAGCAGACCCAAATGCGAAGATCAGTGAATTAACGAGATCTTCAAGTGTATGGCCGCTTTCGAATAGCGAGGTGTAATTCTCAAGCGTAAAGACACCGAACGATCCATCTGCCTCAGTTGTATAAACACTCGTTTTTAGCAGATAGAAAATTGGCGGGACGACCAAGCAGATAAGAATCGCCACCAATGAAATGGTCCATGGCGAAACATGATCTTGGCTTCCCGCCTTGGTGCGACCGACCTGAGAGCTATCCATTCTGCAATCAGTCCTTCATCGCCGCCGAAAGTATTTTTTCTGCAAATCAATCGATTTGGCGCGGCTTTTGAAGAGTTCTTCTTCGGACAAGAAATACATATTCATGCCGTTTTTCGAGGGCACAATGCGCGCCACACTGGGCTCAATCTCAAGCGTGGGGTCAGCTGGAAAATAATCAGCCTTTTGAATGACGGCTTGGCCTTCCGGTGAAATCAGATAATCCATCAAGAGAAGAGCTGCATGTGGGTGGGGGGCGCCTTTGGCAAGCACCATCACCGAAGCATTGCCAAGAATTGGATCCATGGGCTGTGATGAGACTTGTGCACCTTGCTTTGCGCTGATGATGGGGTGGTGGAGAAAGACATTCAAAGCGATGGCATATTCGCCTGCCATAACCTTATTGACCACTTCTCGCGGGCTGGCGGTGATGTTGGCAATGTCTTGTTTGCCAAGTTCGCGCAGATAATCCTCAGCTTTTGCTTCGCCCATATAGCCGCGGATGAAACTAATAAACATCGTGGCGCTGCCCGTTTCGGCCTCCGCCGTCCATGCCATGCGACCTTTCCATTTGGGGTCAAGCAAGTCCTGATAGGTTTTGGGAACTTCGTTCTCAGGCACGAGCTTTGTATTATATCCCATGCCGAAATAACTGACGCGTGTTGCGACCCAAAATCCTTTCGGGTCAATCATGGCGGCGGGCAATCGTGCCGAGCCCGGAAGCTTGAATGGTTCAAGCGCATTGGCGCGCAGCAGTGCCTCAGAGACGCCGCCGCCTTCAACAACATCGACGACCATGTTGCGCGCACGTGCTTCAGCCAAAGCCTTGTTGATCAAATCGCGCGTATCAGCACGCCAAAATTCTGCTTCAATAAAGGGATATTTTTTTTGAAAAGCTTCTTTCAGCGGACGTAAAGCCTGATTTTCAATCATGGCTGAATACATCACCACTTTGCCTTCTTTGCGTGCCCCTTCAACGAGGATGCGTTCGCGCTCTGCGCCTTGGAGCTGGTTGAGATCTTTGACCTCTACGGCCTGAGCATTCGAAAGGCCGACAAGTGCAGAAATGCTCAGCGTGGCGGCGAGGATGATGTTTCTCATGTCACGAAAGTCCTTAAATCACTTGCCAGGAATGATGGATTGGCTGCACGCCGCAGCCATTGTCTTTGGGAAGTTCTACATGTCCATTTTCAACTTCCAGACCTGTAAAAGGATCGCCATCCATACGCGCGAATTCACCTAGCTCACAGGCGTAATCAATCTCAGGACAGCTCACCGCCAGATGTAATCCATGGGCATTGAGTAGGCGGGTTCCCACATGTGCGCCCACACGATATTTGACGCCATAAGTCGCGCAGAGTCGTGCGGCAGCGCGCGCATTACGTAAGCCGCCAAGCTTTGGAATTTTCAGGCTGACAGCATCAGCCAAGCGATCTTTGACGATGACGGCAATCTCTTCGAGTGTACCGGCTGCTTCATCGGCTTCGATCAGGGCAGGCGATTCGCGCGTCACCATGGCAAGACCCTTTAGATCAAAGCGATGAACGGGTTGCTCAAACAGATCGACGCGATAGCGCGCCATTTGCTCAATCGCTAGAATGGCTTCTTTGGGTGAATAGGATTGATTGGCATCAATGGTGAGATGGGCGTCTTCGCCCACGCGCTCACGAATGGCTTTCACGCGAGCCACATCTTCATGGATGTCGCCATGAACTTTGATTTTGAAATATTGATAGCCTTCACGAAACAATTCTTCCGCTTTAGCGGCCATTTCGTCGGGAGGCTTGAGCGCTAGAATGCGAATAACCGGCACGCGTTCGGTCCTTTTACCGCCAAGCAAGCCCCAAAGGGGTGTGCCAAAGGCGCGTGCAACCAGATCATGAGCCGCACATTCTATGGCAGCTTTTGCCTGTGGCGCTCCGTGAAGAGAGCGATCAAGCTTTTGCAGCAGGCCTTCAATATCGCGCGGGTCAAACTCTTTAATGAGAGGTGCAAATCGGGCCAGTTCGATGGGTAGGCCTTCAAAAGTGGAACCCATATGCGGAATGGCCGGCGCATAGCCATAACCATGCACGCCACCACTGCTGAGCCGGATGGCGTAGCCCCTTGCTGATGACACTGTGGCTAGGGCAAAGGCCCAATCCTTGTCATGCAGCGGCATTTCGATTGGCATGATGCCGATGCCGTCAATGCGCATCGTTTCCCCCATCCCTGATATTCTTCTTTTGGGATAGGCTACTTGGCATCTGACCCATCGGCAACATGGGCGAGAGCGCTTTCACCTAAAATGGGTGGTTTGTGATGCGCCCTGACTTGCTGGTCTCTCTGAGGGGAGCGTCGATTCAGCTCTTTCCAGACGGGCGGCGCGGTATCACGCCTTTGGTGAGAAACTTTTTCGCTTCTCCTGGACGTTGACGGCCTTTGTGGCCGATGCGCTTGCCCTCGCCTTGCACGCCTGTGCCTGCAGGCTGCCAAGCTGGCACGAGCTGATGTTTACCCGGACCAATCAGATCGGCGCGGCCCATGCTTTTCAAAGCCTCGCGCAAGAGAGGCCAGTTTTCTGCGTCGTGATAGCGCAAGAAAGCTTTGTGCAAGCGGCGTTGGCGCAGGCCGCGCACGGTTTCAATCGGCTCGGAGGCGCCGCGGCGTACGGGCTTCAGCGGGTTGAAGCCTGTGTGATACATGGCGGTCGAAAGCGCCATGGGCGAAGGCAAATAAGTCTGCACCTGATCGGCGCGATAGCCATTTGTCTTCAGCCAAAGCGCCAAATTCATCATATCCTCATCCGTCGTGCCGGGATGGGCAGCGATGAAATAGGGGATGAGGAAATATTTCTTGCCGGCTTTTTTGGCTGCCGCATCGAAGAGTTTCTTGAAAGCATCATAAGTGCCGATGCCCGGCTTCATCATTTTTGAAAGCGGGCCGTCTTCGGTATGTTCTGGCGCAATTTTCAGATAGCCGCCGACATGGTGTTCGACGAGTTCTTTCACATATTCAGGGCTTTCAACAGCCAGATCATAGCGCACGCCTGAAGCCACATTGACCTTCTTCACGCCCGGCACTGCGCGCACTTTGCGGTAGAGCTGGATCAGCGGATCGTGGCTCGTGTTCAGATTTTTGCAAATGTCGGGATAGACGCAAGAAGGCTTGCGGCACAAAGCTTCTGTTTCTTTGTCCTTGCAGGCGATGCGATACATATTGGCAGTCGGCCCGCCAATGTCGGAAATCACGCCCGTAAAACCTTCGGTCTTGTCGCGGATCGTTTCGATCTCTTTCAGAATGGATTTTTCTGAACGCGATTGGATGATGCGGCCTTCATGCTCGGTGATCGAGCAGAAAGAGCAGCCGCCAAAACAGCCGCGCATGATCGTCACCGAATGGCGGATCATTTCCCAAGCCGGGATTTTCTGGCCCTCATAAGCAGGATGAGGTGCGCGCGCATAGGGTAGATCATAAACGCCATCCATTTCCTCTGTTGTCAGAGGAATGGGCGGTGCCGTCAGCCAGACTTCCTTATCGCCATGGCGCTGGATTAATGGCAGCGCATTGCCGGGGTTAGATTCTTTATGCAGCACGCGTGAGCCGCGTGCATAAAGTTCCTTATCGGCGGCCACTTGTTCGTAAGCGGGCATGCGGATGACGGTTGGCATATCGCGCATATGTTTGCGACGAATACCTTCATCGGGGCTGTCAATGTCATCGGCCGATGCTTCAAGCCAGCCTTCGGGCGTTCCATTGCGAATAAAGGCTACGCCGCGCACATCGCTGAAATCCTGCTTGATGCCGCCCTTGCCGATGCGATGAGCCACTTCTACCAGAGCGCGTTCGGCATTGCCGTAAAGCAAGAGATCGGCTTTTGCATCGACGATGATCGAGCGACGAACCTTGTCTGACCAATAGTCATAATGCGCAATGCGGCGCAGAGAGGCTTCAATGCCACCCAGCACGACGGGTGCATCAGGAAAGGCTTCACGGCAGCGTTGCGCATAAACGATGACTGCACGGTCAGGGCGTTTGCCGCCTTCACCATCTGGCGTGTAGCTATCGTTGTGACGCAGGCGGCGATCCGACGTGTAGCGGTTCACCATGGAATCCATATTTCCGGAAGTGACACCGAAAAACAGATTGGGTTTGCCGAGTTCTTTGAAAGCAGATGCATCGCGCCAATCAGGCTGCGCAATCATGCCGACGCGAAAGCCTTGCGATTCAAGCAAGCGGGCAATCAGCGCCATGCCAAAGCTTGGGTGGTCAATGTAAGCGTCACCCGTGACGAGAATGATGTCGCAGGAATCCCAGCCAAGCGTGTCCATCTCGGCGCGCGACATGGGGAAGAAGGGCGCGACACCGAAACGGTGCGCCCAATATTTGCGATAGGAGAAAAGCGGCTTCGCCTCGGGCACAACCGGAGGGGCGGCAATGGGCAAAGCGGCGCTAGGCTCGGCGGGCACGGGCATCGGCTTCCGGTCGTCGGTTGCGGGTTAAAAAGGGGCTGTCACGCAGGGCTATTCTGCCCGCGTGTTCTGTCGGAAATCGCCAATCAGGTCAACAAAAGTCGTAGTTAACGGGCTATTCAGCGCGGCTTCTGGCCGGCTGGCTCAACCAAGGCGGCCGCTTTGGCAATAATGTCGGGCGGAGCCGAATAGGCTTTGGTGAGAAAATCCTCGATCTGCGCGCCGGTCAGCGGCTCGATTTCCATTTGGTTGCGCTCGGCATCGGCCAGGAATTCCGCATCCTTCATGGTTAATTCAAAAGCTTTGCGCAAAGCAGCTAGTCGCTCTTTGGGCGTGTCGGGCGCGGTGGCAAAGGGGCGACCCGTTTCCTGCCGGATGAGGATCAATTCCAAGACGCGTTTGCGCTCAGGATCTGTGACGAGATCAAGCACGCTGGGCACGTCTGGCAATTCTGGCAGGCGCTCCATGCTCATCTGCACAATCACATTGAGTTTTTTGCCGGAGATCCAATCAGGGCGTGAGGCTTTCATGGTTGACCATGAAAGGCCGCAGATGCCTTCGGCTTCGCCGCTTTCAACGGCCAAGGTCAGACCGCCTGCGGGATCATAGCCCGAGACAACTTTGAATTTTGTACCCAATACTTCATTGACAATACGCGGCACGACAGCCGTATTGGAAGCAGCACCCGCGCCTGCAACGATCATTTCACGCTTCTTGGCATCATCAATCGTTTTGACCGAGCTTGTGTGCCAGCTCGCGCAGACATTCTGCAATTTGCCGATGGAGCCAATCCAGCCGAATTTGCGGGAATCGTAACGCGCGCCTGGATTCCCAAACAGCGGATCAAGTGTCGACACATTGGCAAAGGCACCAATGTTCAAGCCATCACGATCAGCATTGTTATAGAGCGTGCTGGCCGCTGCGAGACCACCCGCTGCCGGCATATTTTTGGCAATGATATTTGGATTGCCGGGGATATGTTTGATCGCATAGCGCGCAAAGACACGGGCATAAGTGTCATATCCACCACCCACACCACTGGCGACCAGCATGGTGATGGACTTGCCTTTGTAAAAATCAGCCACAGGGTCAGCCGCAGCTGGTCCTGCGAAGGCTACAAAAGAGAGGGCAGAAATCAGAAGATTTTTCTTGATGTGTTTCATGACTTCATCCCCTCCCTTTGCTTATCTTGTTTTAAAATTCGCTGAAAAGACGGCCATAACCTTGAATTTTGTCGTTGATGCCGCAGCGACGCAACGCATCCCAGACAATGACTTGAAGCGCCGTCATGACATTGACGCCGAATTCGCGCTCGAGTGGCTCGATGCTTTCAATCGTCGGCCAGTGCGGAGACGGCATGATGATCGTATCCGCATCCGGATACTTCTTCATCAAGGCGCGGCCGAGCTGCAGCGCGCCGTCACGCGGAATGCGGCCGATCTGGTTGAAGGGAGACCCAAAAGCCATAGCGCCCAAAGTCTCGCAATGCATATGCTCATTATAGGAGGAAATACGCGTGGTATTTTCCTCGCCATAAGGATGCGCGACGACCATCTTCTTCGAGCCCAAAGCGCGTGCGGCTTTGATTTGCGCGGTTTGGCTGGTTGAAACCTTCACACCCAATTCTGCTTCAAGATCATCAACCATTTGCTCGGCATTTTTCGTGCCGCGTGACAGGTTGATTGGCACACCGCCCAGCATGATGAGATCGCATTTGGAGGCCGCCATTTCACGCGCGGCTGCCATGCTGATGTCATAAGAGCGGTCGATTTCTTCTTTCGTGCGCGTGGTAATGGCGAGGCTGGTCACAACCAGCGACACACCGTCTGGCACGATTTTATAAAATTCATAAGGGAAGACTTCGGTCGTCAATGGCGGCGATGTGTAGCCGATGCGCGCGCGGTGGCCATACATAAGATTGGGTGGGAGCGTCATAGGTTCCTCCTAGATTATTGTTGAATGTTGTTGGGAGGCGAAAGATCAGCGCGCAGACTATTGCGCGTGTTGATCAGCGTCAGATGCGCTTGATGCCCCAGATTGCCGAGGAGTGGTTCTCCTCTCATGGCGTTTCCCCGTGTTGTTTTTTGAAAGGCTAACACGGCTTCTTCCCCGCTTCCAAGCCGCGGTGCTTTTCTCAAAGAACCCAGAATAGGTTTTTAGTCATATCTGGGAGGGTCTGGGCGAAAGTCCACTTGACCGCGCCCCAGCCTGCGGCGAGCCTGAGCTCAAATAAAGATAAAATCGGGAGGGGATGAGATGGCGGATCAGCCATTATTGGGGTCTGTCGCGCTTGTGACCGGCGCTTCGCGCGGCATTGGCGCAGCTATTGTGGCAGAACTCATCAAACAAGGTGCCCATGTCGTGGCTGTGGCGCGGGATCACGAAAAGCTTGCGCAGCTGCAAAAAGACCTTGGGCCAGCCTGCACCGCTGTTGCCTGCGATCTTGGCTCGCCAGCTGAAATGAGCGCTTTGCGAGCGCAGATTGAATCAACATTTGGCCGGCTCGATGTCTTGGTGGGCAATGCCGCGATTATGGGCCGCCGTACTTATCTCGCAGAACTGGAAGAGCAAGATTGGCGCGATGTCATCGGCACGAATGTCGAGGCCAATTGGCGGTTGATCAAGAATTTCGATCATCTTTTGCGCGCAGCACCTCATGGCCGCGCTGTCTTCATGACATCGGGTGCGGGCAGTCGTGCGCGCATGGCATCGGGGCGCGGCGCTTACGCTATTTCAAAAACGGCTTTGGATGCACTTATTCGCAGCTATGCCTCCGAAGTCGATGAGACACAGATGCGCGTGATGCTGTGTAATCCGGGCCCTATCCGCACGTCTTTGCGTGCGCAAGCCGCACCGGGTGAAGACCCGATGATTTTGCAAACGCCTGCAGATGTGGCGCCGAAAGTTGTCGCTATGTGTCTGCCAAAATGGAACGAGAATGGTCGCCTTTACGATTTTCCGCAGAATCGTCTGATGGATTTTCAAGCGCCTGTCTAAGAGCACATAAAAAATCAAGGGAGGGGAATATGCAGATTCCACGCATCGGCCTGATGTCTGTTGCCGCTTTTGCTTTTGTGCACACAAGCGCACAGGCACAAACTCCTGAAGCTTTTTATCGCACCAAAACGATGGAGCTTTATGTCGGCACAGATCCGGGTGGCGGCTATGATCTTTATGGTCGCCTGGTCGCTCGCTACATGGGTAAACATGTGCCGGGCAGCCCGACCATTGTTGTGAAAAACATGCCCGGTGCCGGCCATTTGCGCATGACCAATTGGGTCTATGGTGCGGCTGCACGGGATGGCACGGTGATCGCCACGGCGCCGCAATCAGTGGCCATCGAACAATTGCTGGGCACCGAAGGCGTGCAATATGACGCACGCCAATTTTCCTGGATCGGCCGTGTCGCGCCCGTGGTGGAAGTGACGTACACATGGCACACATCACCCACTAAAAATTTGGCAGATGCGCAAAAGCGCGAAACGGTCATGGGTGGCTCTGGTGCGGCTTCGCCGACGGTCTTTTATTTGAAAGCGCTCAACCAATTGGCGGGAACAAAATTCAGAATCATTCCGGCCTATCCCAGCAATGCTGAAACCAATCTCGCCATGCAGCGCGGCGAGGTGGAAGGTGGCAGCAAGGCCTGGGCTTCGATGAAAGTCGATAATGGTGATTGGTTGCGCGAGAAGAAGGTCAATATCCTCGTTCAATATGCAACAGCCCGTGACGCGGATCTTCCAGACGTGCCTTTGATGATGGAACTGGGCCGCACAGAAGATGAGCGCCACGCGCTCAACCTCTTTGCTATGGGCAATGCGATGGGGCGCTCGATCATGGGCACGCCCGCTATCCCTGCTGATCGGTTGGTGGCTTTGCAAAAGGCTTTTGTCGAGACGATGCGCGATCCGGAATTGGTGAGTTTCACGCAAGAAAAAAAGATTGATATCGGCCCGATTTTGACCGGTAATGAATTGAAGGCACTCGTCGATGAGACGATGAAAGTCTCGGCCAATGTGGTGACGCTTGCTAAAGCCGCGCGCGGCGATTGACTGCTTCTTGAGGCTGCGCGACAAAGGCGCAATGCTCATATTTTG
This sequence comes from Beijerinckiaceae bacterium, assembly GCA_947452455.1. GTDB lineage: Bacteria > Pseudomonadota > Alphaproteobacteria > Rhizobiales > Beijerinckiaceae > Terripilifer. The sequence continues at coordinate 47,988 of CANGBX010000004.1, read as the reverse complement.
ATCGGACCCATATGATGATTTTGATTTCCACGCCCACCTCGCCTTTTGGCCGCAAAGTGAAAATGGCCGCCCGTATTTTCGGTCTGATGGATCGCATTAAAGTTGAAAAGGGTGATCCTTGGACGGAAGGCGATATTTTGCGCCAGACCAATCCGCTTGGAAAAATGCCAGCGCTTGTCTTGCCCAACGGCAAGGCCGTGTATGATTCAGGCGTGATCCTCGATTATTTTGATACGCTGCTGGATGAGCCAAAACTCTTCCCGAAAGCGCGTCGCCTCGATGTGCAAGTCATGCATGCGCTGGCTGGCGGCATGATGGATGCGGGTGTTCTCATCGCCTATGAGCGGCTGCGCCGGCCGACCGAATTTTGCTATGAGCCTTGGATTGATCACCAGCTGAGCAAATTACAACGCGGATTGGCGAGCCTTGTGCGCGAAGCGCCTGATCCACGCGTGGCAGATGCAGGCTCGATTTCGCTGGCCTGTGCGCTGGGTTATTTTGATTGGCGCAAGCAGATCGACTGGCGCAAGGAATACCCGGCGCTGGTTGATTGGCTGGAACATTTCCGCGCCACATATCCTGCTTTTGATGAGACAAAAGCAGAGCATTGAGATCAGCGTGCGATTTTTTTGGCCCAGCTAGCGATTTCGCGCGCAATAAACTCCGGCTGTTCAGCAATGGCCGCATGGCTTGATTGCGGAATTTTGACCACCGTCAAACGATCGCCAAGGGCTGCCTTATATTCCACCGCATCTTCTGCATGCGCCAAAGGGTCATGGCTTGGCTGCATGTAAAGAACGGGAACGCTGCCGGAGGCATAATCGATGGTGCGTGCGGTCTGGTCGCCCGCGATGCGCTGCGCCGCCAAAACATCCGGATACCAATTTTTGAGCCATGGCACGGCATCATTTCCGGGCGCAAAAAAAGCGTATCGTAAAGCGTCCAATCGCACATCATCAGGCAGCGCCGGATTGGCACTGTTGCGAATGGCTTCGCGCACTTTGGGCGGGCTCGGCGCATGGCCGACATTGGCCGCCACCAGCACAACGCCGCTGACGAGATCTGGCCGGATGGTGGCGAGCAAACGCGAGACACGATTGCCGAAGGCGTGACCCACCATCACCGCCGGACCATTGCCTTCCGCTTCAATCACGGCGGCGATGTCATTCGAACAATCATGCAGATCGGCATAGACGGGGGCAGCACTTGATGCGCCGATGCCGCGCGGCTGCGGGCGCAGGACGCGATAGCCTTCTTGCGCAAGCACATCAGCCATGGGGTCGAAATCTTCCGCACCACGCCCGAGAGATGGCAGCAGAACCATGATCGGCCCCTTGCCCTGCGCCAGCACTTCTAATTGCACTGCGCCGCGCGTGACCATTTTGCGTTCGACCGAACCTGACATTATCCACTCTCCCTTGATGCGGGCGCAGATTAAGCTGCGCTGCGTCCTTCTTCACCCCCTCGCGCGTGGCTTTCCACATGTTGCGCTTTTGATTAATGTGGGGTGCGCGGCGCGGCACGAAGGATCACGCCCGTTTCTAGGTGAGGATAGCATGGCTGGTTTCGCATTTCCCGTGACGCGCGCGGCGGGCATTGTCCGCATTGATCTCGGTCGCCCCGAAGAAGGCAATTCGCTGACACGCGGTATGATGCGCGATCTGGCTGAAGAGATTCGCAAAGCCGGTGCCGATCCAGCCAATCAGGTCGTGGTAATTGAAGGTCGCGGCGCACATTTCTGCAAAGGGCGTGACGGACGCGGAGAAAGCACCGAGGGCTTACGCCCGCATGAAGTGCGCGAACAGATGATGGGCGCGGTCCTGGGCGTCTATGCTGCGATTGGCGCGTGCCCCGTTCCGGTTGTGTCTTTGGTTCATGCACCAGCCATCGGTTTTGGTGCTGCTTTGGCGTCGGGCTGCGATATGACGCTTGCCACTGATCAAACGACTTTTGCATTTTCGGAAGTGAAGCACGGCATTCCGCCGACTTTGGCCATGGCTGCAGTCATGAAGAAAGTGCCGCAAAAAGCCCTGTATTGGCTCATTTTCTCAGGGTCGGACGTGAGCGCTTCTGAAGGCGTGCCGATGGGTCTTGTCAGCAAAATCTATCCCGCCGCCACGTTTAAAGCGGATACAGATACATTTTTGGCAGAGCTTGCCTCGCGTCCGCGTCTTGTCCTTGAGACGATCAAAAAATTCATGACGCATGCGCAGGATATGTCGGCTGCGCAGCAGTCGGAATATGCCGGTACGCTTTTGGCGCTCGTCCGGTCCTGATTATTTTTTCGTCAGAGCAAGGCCTGCATCATCGCAGGCCTTCTCGCGCGCCTGCTGCTCATCCAGACGTACAATTTTGTAATAATCATCGAGCGGGATCAGCCGGTCTTGCAGATGATCCAGAGCGCGGTCGCGTTTGAGGAGCGCAAGACTGTCGCGCACCGCTTTGGCGGCGGCGAATAGAGTGAGCGATGGCAGCGTGGCTGCGCTCACGCCGAGCTTTTCGAGTTCAGCAGGGCTTGTGTGTGCGGGGCCTGCAGCTTGCGACAAGGTCGCAATATGCGGGCCTTTCACCTCGCGCAAAACGCGCGTGATGCCTTGCGGCTTGTCGATGCCTTGTGGCTTGGCCATGTCGGCGCCCGCCTCCATAAAAAGCTGGCAGCGGTGAATGGCTGCATCTTCACCTTCTAATGCAAACACATCTGTGCGTGCGCAAATCATCATGCTCTCGTCACTGCGCGCATCAAGCGCTGCTTTGAGTTTGGCGAGCATGTTTTCCAGCGGGATCACTTGCTTGCCGGGCAGATAGCCGCAGCGGCTGGGGAAAACCTGATCGGTGAAGAAAAGTGCTGCTACGCCTGCTTTTTCGAAAGCCTTTACCATTTGGCGCACATTATTCACGCCGCCAAAACCCGTGTCGCCATCGGCATAAACGGGAATCTCAACGGCATCGCAGATGCGCGCATAATGATCTGCAAAATCGCGCATGTTCGATTGGCCGGTATCGGGCTGGCCGAGCAAGCTTCCAGCGGCGGCATAGCCACCCCCGACAATTGCCTCAAAACCTTGTTCCTCAATGATGCGCGCGGATAGCGCATCATAAGCGCCGGGGATGAGCGTCAATCCGGGCTTGGCCAGCAGCGCGCGGAAAGCTTTTCGGGCAGAGGTCATATTTTTGGCTCCGTGCCGGGCGCGCGGAGGGCACGCTGCAACCAAGGCGAGGTTTGTTTCATATTGGATTCAAAGGCGGCAATCGCAGCCTCATGTTTGAGGCTCAAGCCAATATCATCGAGCCCTTCAAGCAGACGCATGCGATCTGCCGCGCTAATGTCGAAATGAATATCAGCACCACCCGGACCGCTGATCATCTGGGTCACCAGATCAACAGTGAAGGGCGCTCGGCCATTTGCAGCCGACACACGCTGTTCGATGTCACTTGCTTTGTCATCCGGCAATTCAATTGGCAGAAGCCCATTCTGCAAGCAGTTTTCGCGATAGAGATCGGCAATGGAGCGGGCAATCAAAACATGGATGCCCACAGCCTGCATGGTCCAGACCGCGCCTTCACGTGAAGAGCCGCAGCCAAAATTACGACCCGCTACGAGAATGGAGGGTGACGCAAATTGCGGGCGATTGAAAACCTGATCAGGATTGAGCGTGTCATCACCCAAGCGGCGGGCACGATGGAAGAACATCTCGCGGTAATCCGGCTTCAAACTGCGCTTGGTGGGAATGGGCGCAATCTGATCCGTATTGACGTCATCTTCGAGAAAAGGAACAGCAATGCCGGTGATGGTGGAAAAAGCTTTCATCACGCGCGCTCCAGATAATCACGCGGATCGGCAATATGCCCCGCCAAAGCGCAAGCAGCAGCCAACTCGGGGCCGGCCAGATGCGTGCGCACACCTTTGCCCTGCCGTCCTTCGAAATTGCGATTGGTGGTCGAGACGATGCGCTCTTGCGGGCGCCCGCGATCCCCATTGCCGCCTGCACACATGGAGCAGCCCGATTCACCCCAGAAGAAGCCTGCTTCTTTGAAGATGCGGTCGAGGCCCTCTTGTTCAGCGGCGCGTTTCACGCTTGTTGAGCCCGGCACAACCATGGCTGTCACGCCCTCATGCACGCGTTTGCCTTTCACCATGCTGGCTGCCATGCGCAGATCAGATAGGCGCGCATTGGTGCAAGAACCGATGAAAACACGATCCACTTTCACGCCTTGTACAGGCGTATCAGGCTCAAGCCCCATATAAGCAAAAGCACGTTCCATTTTGAGGCGTGCATCCGCTTCTTGCGGAAGTGCAGGAAGCTTTTCTGTGATGGAAATGGTTTGGCTCTGGTCTGTCCCCCATGTGATCTGGGGCGCAAGATCTCCGCAATCGACGCGATGTTCTTTGTCAAAGACGGCATGTTCATCACTCGCCAAGCCAAGCCATTGCGCGCGGGCCATTTCCCATTCCGCGCCGCGCGGCATATAGGGGCGGCCTTCGAGATAGGCGAAAACTTTATCATCTGGCGCGATGAAGCCGGAGCGTGCGCCCATTTCAATGGTCATATTGCAGAGGGTCAAGCGCGCTTCGACTGAGAGCGCTTGTGCAATGGGGCCTGCAAATTCGATGGCATAACCACGACCGACCGCTGTGCCCAGCGCCGCAATGATTTTCAGCGAGACATCTTTCGCGCCAACGCCGGGGCGCAAATGGCCATCGAGCCAGATGCGCATGGTTTTGGGCCGCTTCAGCGCAATCGTCTGTGTGGCGAGAATATGTTCGAGTTCGCTTGTGCCGCAGCCAAGGCCGATTGCGCCTAACCCGCCCACAGTGCAGGCATGACTATCGGGCACAGCATGCATGGAGCCCGGCAAAACAAGACCAAGCTCTGGCGCCACGACATGCGAAATGCCTTGCTCGGGATCACCCAGATCGAAAATACGAATCCCGTTGCGCTGCGATCCCTCGCGCATGGCGCGTTGGAAATGCGCTCCGTCCGGATTGGTGTTCTCGTCACGTCCCGGTTTGGTGGCGACCGTATGGTCCTGCATGGAAAAGGTCAGATCAGGGCGGCGAACGGCGCGCGCGGCAGATGCGAGCTTCTCGAAGGCATGGGGGGCGTGCAGATCGTGCAGGACGTGCCGATCAATATAGACGAGATCGCGACCATCGATTCGGGTCGCGACATAATGCGCGTCCCAGATGCGGTCGAACATGGTCCGTGGTTTTTGGCTTGTGTTCATTCTTCTTGTCTCTTGCCGTCGTCTCGCGTGCGCTGGACAGGGGCCCGCGGCGAGGTTAGGAATCTCAGGATAGAGAGCGGGAAGATCAAGTCAAAAAACCCGCGTGCCAGCCATGCTTGGCAGAAGATTGGGGAGGACGAATGTTAAAGCCGCTCAGCGCTCAGCTTAAAAATGGCCTGACCGGAGGAAAGCGGCTCGCTTTTCTGCTCGCCCCCCTGCTGCTGATGGCCACTCCCGGACAGGCGGAGACCGAGGCTGAATTTTTCAAGGGTAAGCAGATTCGTCTCGTGGTCGGCTTTCCGGCCGGCAATGAATATGATCTGGGCGCCCGCCTGCTCGCGCGACACTATACGCGTCATCTGCCGGGCAATCCCAATATCATCGTCCAGAACATGCCCCAAGCGGCCAGCATTGTGGCGGCCAATTTCGTCTATTCGCAGGCTCCGCGCGATGGCACAGTGATTGGCGCTGTCACACGCAACATCGTCAATCAGGCTTTGTTTGGTCACCCCAATCTGGTGGCGGAACCGCAGAAATTCATCTGGCTTGGCAGCACGTCTTTCCCGGGGCGCATTTGCGTGGTGGGGCAGAAAGCGCCGGCCACCGCAGCCGCTGATATTTTTGCCAAAGAGCTCGTCTTCGGTTCGGTGGGGCCGGGCAATTCCACCAATACTTTGCCGACCGTGTTCAATCATGTGCTCGGCGCAAAGATCAAATTGATCGAAGGTTATCGCGGCACAGCCGATGTTTTGCTCGCCATAGAGCGCGATGAAGTGCAGGGCGTGTGCGCGTCCAACGGCCAGTTCAGAGCTGTCTCACAGGCGATTGACAGCGGCAAGCTGCGCGTGCTTTTGCGCGCCGAAGAAGCCAAGATGATGGATTATCCGAATGCGCAATCCATTTATGATTTTGCCAAGACCGAAGAGCAGCGCCAGTTCATGCGCTTTGTCTTTGCCAGCACCGAATATGGCAGGCCTTATGTTTTGCCGCCCGAGGTTCCCGCTTCGCGCGTGGCGGCGATGCGCAAAGCCTTGGCTGAAGCAGTGGCTGATCCGGAGCTGATTGCTGAAGCTGAAAAAGCACAGGTCGATATGGCCTGGCGCTCACCAGAAGATTTGGAACGCATTACGGCGACTTTGTATAAGACGCCGCCAGAGCTCATTGAAAATGTCAAAAAACTGGTTCCAAACCTGAACTAAAAACAAAATAACGGGAGGAGAGACACATGCCACATGATGATAAAGGTTCGCATTGGCACGAGCCGACAGCCGATAAAATGGCAGGCCTTGGCAAATTTGCGCGCCCCGCTATGCCCTATGATCAATTCATGGAATCGGAAGGCGTGCCGATCTACCGCGACATTGGCGTGCGCACAGTTCTCGATCTGCCGATGAAGCCATGGAAGCGGCTCGGCGGGCGTGGTTCTTACATCCAGCTCTACGGCACCGAAGGTCTTTGGGGCATGTATGTGATTGAAGTGCCGCCGGGTGGCGCGCTCAACATCGAGCATCATGTCTATGAGAAGATAGTGCTCGTCGTGGAAGGCCGTGGCTCGACGGAAGTCTGGCAGGAAGGCAATTCTAAAAAGCAGCATTTTGAATGGCAGAAGGGCTCGCTCTTTTCCATTCCGATCAATGCCTATCATCGCTTCGTCAATGCAACGAACAGCCCGGCGATTTTGCTGTGCGGCACCAGCGCGCCGAATATGTTCAATCTGCTCGACAATCCGAAGTTCATCTTCGAATGCCCGTTTGACTTTACAGACCGCTATTCGGGCGCGAGCGATTATTTCACCCCGCAAGATGATATTGCGCCCGATCCAGTGCGCGGATTGGCGATGAAGAAAACCAATCTTGTGCCCGATGTGATCAATTGCGAATTGCCGCTCGATAATCGCCGCTCACCCGGCTATCGCCGCATCGAGCCGCATATGGCTGGTAATCGCTTTTATCTCTGGGTCGGCCAGCATGAGACGGGGCGCTATTCCAAAGCGCATAAACACGCCTCAGCCGCCATTCTCGTTTGCCTCAAAGGCAAGGGCTATACCTATACATGGCCTGAAGCTTTGGGCACGCGCCCGTGGGAAGCTGGCAAGGCGGATCAGGTTCGTCGCCAAGATTATGAATTGGGCGGGATTGTCTCAGCCGCACCTATGTCGGGCGATTGGTTCCACCAGCATTTTGGCGTCAGCAAAGATCCGCTGCGCCTGTCTGCCTGGTTTGGCCCCAATAATTCGACATCGCGCAAGCCGGGGCGTCCGGGCGAGCAAATTACCGATCGCGGCGCCATCGACATTAAAAAGGGCGGCGGCGCCATTCCCTATCATGAGGAAGATCCGCATTTGCGTGTCGAATTCGAGGCCACTTTGGCCAAAGAAGGGGCTCAATCACGCATGGATCCGCGCTGGTATGATGAGGCAACAGCCAGCATCGACCAGCCAAAAGATCTCTTCTGATAAAAAAAGGGCCGGACAATTGTCCGGCCCCTTTTTTATTCGGGGAAATATTTTTCCATGCGCGGCGTAATGCCGGCTTTTCGCATTTCGTCGAGCCAGAGCGCGTGAATACGCGGATCCTGATCTTCAAATTCGATTTGGTTGCCGCCCTGTTTGATCGACAAGGATGAGCGCTGCTTGGCCCCCTTTTCGCCGATCATGGTCTGGCGCTTTTGCAAGGTGAAAGGATAGCGCACATTGCCAATGCCCATGGCGAGATAGCGTGCGGGCTCATTGCTCGTGTTGAAGTGCTGGTGAATCTGACTTTGGCACGGTGGAAAGACAACGCCATGTTGCCATTCGATGCGCGTATAATCCGCATCACCCTCATACCAGAGCAGTGAATAGCCATGGCCGGTGACGCAGATAACATGCGTTCCAGGCCCGTGCCTGTGGGCTTTCTTGTAAGTGCCAACCGGCATTTCCGACATATGGCCGGACATAATGCCATCGGCCAGAACGAATTTGATATTGCTCGATCCGCCGCCGCGATCTGCATATTCGTGCAGTTTGATATTTGCCATATCGGGGACGAAATTGGTCTCCCACAAATGATTGCCCGGACGGATCGGGATGAAATCGCCTTCGCCCGACCAGTAATTTTCTTTGCCGATGCGGTCGCGGAAGCTGAAAGCATTGTCGAAGATAAACGCATCATTGTGGAATGTGTTCATCAACAACGGGATGTTGGTCGTCGAGACGAGCAGGGCCCGCTCGCGCCCGCCCGCATTGAAATGGCGGTGGGGCATGTTGATCGGAATCGAGAACATGGATTTTGGCGACCATTCGAAGCTGCGCTTCGTGCCGTCGGGCAGTTCGACTTGTGTGGAGCCATGGCCATCGAGGACGTAATAAATATCCTCATAGAGGTGGCGTAGCGGCGCGCTGGAGGTGCCGGGCGCTAGTTCGAACAGGAACATATTGCAGAAATCGCCGCGCCCTTTGAGGTGGACGGCCGCGCCCTTGCAGCCTACGCGCGCCCAATGCCCCGTTTCGACCCCGAAGAGATCAACCGCATAATCCCCTTCGATCACGGGCATGCCCTCGGCGTGGACCCAGTCAAGATAGGCATCAATGCCATAGCGTGCGGTGGCGACTTCGTCGCTCATGTGGCCTCCTCCCTTGTTTTTCAATGGTCCAAGGGTGACAAGCCCTTCGCCTTATGGCTAAGTTATTGGACGAATAAGCGCCGCACAACAAGGGCGCATCGTCAGGGAGGGGCCGGTGATCCGGACAACCAATCGGATTTGGGCACTCAAGCCGCTCGCAGCCTATCTTTTTGCCTCCGCCTTTTGCCTGCCTGCACCCGCTGGCGCGGACCCTTTGACCTATCTGGGGCCAGACCGTCAGGCCAAGCTCGTCGAAGGCGCCAAAGCCGAAGGTGAGGTCGTTTTTTATTCGGCCATGATCGTCAATCAGGCGCTGCGGCCTGTCTCAGAAGCCTTCATGAAGAAATATCCCTTCATCAAGGTGAATTACTGGCGCGCGGAATCGGCGGGCATTTTCACCAAGCTCTCAGCCGAAGTGCGCGCCAATAAAGTGATGGCCGATGTGGTGGAGGGAACAGGTGTTGGTGAAGCGGTGATTCAAGCCGGTTTTGCGCAGCCCTATGACACGCCGCTGATTCAAGAGATTCCCGAAAAATACCGTGATCCCAACCATATCTGGACACCGACGCGGCGTAGTTTCTTCGGGATTGGCTACAATACCAAGGCAACAGCTACGGCTGATTTGCCCAAAACCTATGCCGATCTGCTCGACCCGCGCTGGAAGGGCCGCATGGCTTGGCACGCCGGCAGTGCCAGCGGTGCTGATTTATTCGTCACCAATTTGCGCATGAAATGGGGCGAGGATGCCGCCCGCGCTTATTTGCAAAAGCTTGCCGAGCAGAATGTCATTTCGCTGAGTGGGGCGAGTGCGCGCGGGCTGGTGGACCGTGTCATTGCCGGCGAATTGGGGCTGGCCTTGAATATATTTGCCCATCATCCGCTGATCAGCGCCTCAAAAGGCGCGCCTGTGAGCTCTGTTTTGCTGGATCCTGTGGCGAGCACCGTCGGCACGATGATCGTGCCCAAGGGCGCGCGCCACCCGAATGCCGCCATGCTGCTCATCGATTACATTCTCTCGCGTGAGGGTCAGGAGATACTGGCGGAGGCCGGCTATTTCCCCAGTCGCACGGACGTGCCTACGCGCGCAGATCTTGCCCCGATCACAGAGGCGCTGACGCGCGTTTCTGAGCAATTTGTGTCCCCGGAAGCGCTCAATAAATATACAGCCAGCTCAGAGGAGATGATTGGGGCCTTGATGGCCAAGAAGCCATGATCTGGCTTGCCAGCACCGCCCTGGCACCGAATAATAGAAAAAAACGCCGAGAACAGGCGTGAGAGGGAGGATGCCGTGATTATCAGCGACTTTGCTTCGCATCCCAGTGTGATGCGCAAAGAAGATCCGACTTGGAAATTTGCTTTGGGCGCGAGCCCCGTGACCGAGGGCTCAATTCTGCGCCTTGTTGACGAGGCCGGGAACGAGGGCTTCGGCTATGCCTCGGCGACGCCGCATATGGGTGCGATTGCCGCAACGCTCGAAGCTGAACTTGAGTATTTCAAGCCGCATGTGCTGGGCCAGGATGGCGATCATATCGAAGCCATTGGTGCTGCTTTGGACCGCGCGATGCGCGGCGCGCCGCAGGCGAAAGCCGCCGTTGATTGCGCTTTGCATGAATTGTTGGCGCGCCGTCTCAATGTGCCGCTGTGCCAATTGTTTGGCGGCCAGATTCGCGATCAGGTTCCGATCCTGCGCATTCTGGCGATCAAGTCGCCCGAAGATATGGCAACCCAAGCCAAGAAGCTCGTCGATCAGGGTTATCGCTATTTGAAAATCAAAGTGCATGGCGAAGTTGATCTCGACGTGCAGCGCGTGGCGGCTATTCGCAAGCGCGTCGGCGATGATGTGCATCTGACGATTGATGCCAACCAGTCCTATACGGTGAAGAACGCGATTATCGCGATCAACCGCATGGCTGATTACAATATCGATCTCGTCGAGCAGCCCGTGCCAGCCGATGATTTTGAAGGTCTGGCCCACGTCACGCGCACCGTGCCTGTGAAGGTTGAAGCGGATGAAGCTGCGGGCTCGCTGGCAGAGATTTATCAGCTCGTCACAAAACGCGCGGTCGATGCTGTCAGTTTGAAAATTCCAAAACTCGGCGGCTTGCGCAACACCATTGCTGCTGCACGGCTCTGTGAACAGGCGGGCGTGTCTTATCGCATGGGCGCTGCAGTGGGCTCGCGTTTGCTGTCAGCTCATGCTTTGCATCTGGCTTGCGCTCTGCCGGGCGTCGATTATGCCTGCGAATTAGGCGAATTTGCGCGCCTGCTCGATGATCCCTTCGATGGCATTGAAATTGAAAATGGTGTTCTGCATCTGACCACAGGCCCCGGTTCCGGCGCGTGCTGGAAGGGCCCTGACCACGCCTGATCGGCGAAAGGATTTTCGATGGACAAGCGTCAGACAAAGAGCCTGATTTTTGCGGGCCTGTTGGCAAGCCTGATCTGCGCGACAGCGGCGCAGGCGCAGGATTTGTCGATTCTCACCAATCGTTCGCCAGATCGCGAGCGGTTGCTGATTGAGGGTGCGAAGAAAGAAGGACAGGTCGTCATTTATTCGGCGGCTATCGTCAATCAGGCTCTGCGTCCGATGGCAGAAGCTTTCATGAAAAAATATCCTTTCGTGAAGCTCACCTATTGGCGCGCGGATACGGAAGAAATTGTCGCCAAACTTTCCGCCGAAGTGCGCGCCAAAAATGTCGTGGCCGATCTTGTCGAGGGCACAGGCGTTGGCGAGCTTGCGGTCGAAACAGGCCTGACAGTGCCTTATTCAACGCCCGCCACCGATGAGTTGCCGGAAATGTACCGCGATCCGCGTGGTAATTGGGCGAGTTCGCGTATCAGCTATTTCGGCATGGCCTATAATACCAAGCTGGTGCCGCCGGATCAGGTGCCAAAGACCTATGACGATCTGCTCGACCCCAAATGGAAGGGCAAGATTGCTTGGCGGATTGGCACATCAAGCGGCACGCCGCTTTTCATCACCACCATTCGCTTGTCGCGTGGTGAAGACAAGGCGCAGGAATATTTCGCCAAGCTTGCCGAGCAGAAGATCATCAATTTTGGCTCTGGCAGCGCGCGCACGCTGGTTGACCGCGTGATCGCAGGCGAGATTCCGATTGCTCTGAATATTTTTGCCCATCATCCGCTGATCAGCAAAGCCAAGGGCGCGCCGGTCAATACGGTCTTGCTCGATCCCGTGCCATCGACCGCAGGCACAATGGTGGTGCCCAAAGGTGTGCGCCACCCTCATGCAGCTATGCTTTTGGCAGATTTCATTCTGTCGAAAGAGGGGCAGGAGATTTTCGCAAAAGCTGAATATTTCCCTGTTCGGCCTGATGTCGCACCGCTCGAGACGCTTGCGCCCGTCGTGCCAAAGCGTGCTGGTGTACAGGAATTGTTCGTCGGCTCCGAAAAGCTCAATCGCTATTACGAATCCTCCCAGAAAATTTGGGAAGAGCGCTTCCGATAAGGTAACAGCACATCGTGACGATACAGGTTGAAGACAGATCTTTGGTGGGCGCAGGCGGTTTTTTTCATCGCTTTGAGCATTGGCGCGTGTCGCCGGTCGTGGCTATTTTGATTGCGATTTTGCTCTTTGCTATCGTGCCGCCAACTATTTTTCTTGTGAATGCAAGTTTCCATGAGACTTTGCCGGACGGTTCACCCGGCGCTTTCACCACGCGCTTTTATCAGCAATTGATGGCTGGAAAGCTCTTTCTGCCAAGCCTGATCAATACAATCATCTATGCTTGCGGTTCTGCGCTGATCGCAATTGTGATTGGCACAACGCAAGCTTTGATTGTGGAGCGTACCAATGCGCCGGGACGAAAGCTCGCTTTTCTGGCTGCGATCATTTCACTCGGCGTGCCGCATATTCTCTACACGGTTGCCTGGCTTTTGCTTCTCGGGCGCTCAGGACCCGTGAATGATTTGCTGGCCTCGATCTTTCAGCGCCCGCAAGTGCTCGATGTTTATTCGCTCTGGGGCATGATGCTGATTGAAGGCGTCGGCTTTGTGCCGCTCACCTTCCTGCTCATGTCTTCTGTGTTGCGCTCGACCGATGCCTCATTTGAAGAAGCTGCCATGATGTCGGGCTCAAGCCCATTTGGCGCTTTCATGCGCATCAGCCTGCGGATGGCCTTCCCGGCTTTGGCTGGCCTGACTCTGCTGATCTTCGTGAAAGCTTTTGAATCATTCGAAGTGCCAGCACTTGTGGGCTTAGCCGGTAATGTTAGCGTGCTCACAACGATGATTTATCAAAGCTCGCGCCAAGCGGGCGCCGCTAATTATGGTGAAGCGGGCGCTTATTCTGTGTGCCTTGTCATCATTCTGCTCGGCCTGATGTTCTGGCAGAACCAATTATCGAAAAACGCCAAACGCTATCAGACCATAACGGGTAAGGGTTTTCGTCCGCGCGTGATTGATCTGGGCATTTGGCGCTTTCCGGCATCAGCGCTTCTTGTTTTTCTGTTTCTCTGCGTGACGGTCGTTCCCGTCCTGATGCTGGCTTTTACCTCGTTTCAACCCTTCTACGGCGGTGTTTCGCTGGAGGCTTTCACTCGGCTTTCGCTGGAAAATTATGAAGCGCTTTTGAAGCCGGGTTCGTTCCGTGATTCAATTTTGAACACGCTGACTTTGGGCACAATGACGGCAACCTTGGTTGTGCCATTCACCGCCCTTTGCGCGTGGCTTGTCGTGCGCCGAGCCTCAGGCGCATGGATGCTCGACCAGATTGCTTCTGTGCCGCTTGTCTTTCCGGCCATCATTCTCAGCGTGGCGTTTCTGGATGTCTTCGTGAATATGTCGCTGCCGCTCTATGGCACTTTGCTCTCGGTGATTCTGGCCTCATCCGTGCGCTATCTGCCCTATGGCATGCGTTACGCTTTCGCGGGGGCGATGCAGATTCATTCCGATCTTGAAGAAGCGGCAACCATCTCGGGCGCCAATAAGGTCAAGATCTTTTTCCGCATCCTGATGCCGTTGCTCGCAGCCACACTTGTCAGTTCGTGGTTGATGATTTTCTTGCTCTCGGTGCAAGCCGTCTCACTGCCGCTCTTGCTGGTCGGGCCGGGGTCAGAGGTGATGGCTGTGACTTTGTTCGAGCTCTGGCAAAATGGTCAGGTCACGGAACTCGCTGCCATGGGCGTTCTCTGGATCATGCTGATGACCTGCGTCAGCATTACCTTCCACATGTTGACGCGGCGACATCAGCTAACTGTCTGATATCGCCGCGGATGATTTCTGTTAGCTCTTCACCGGCTCGCGCAGACCTGCGCGTTCCATGCGCGGGAGCAGCTCATCGCGAATGTGCGGGAAGTCATCAATATAATTGATCATCCCGCAGGCAAGACCATCCAGGCCCATTTCATTGAGCTTGAGGAATGTCTCCACCGCATCATCATAAGAGCCAACCATCGGATAGCCGGCACCCGAGATGAGGCGTGCCTTCAGGTCGGTCTGCTCTTTCATCCATGTGTTGAGGCGATTGCCTCGGAAGTCAGCCGCATAGGCAGCCGCTTCCCAATCACCTTTCTCATGCACGATGTAATGGTGATAATCCTGCGCTTCCTTGCGGGTTTTGCGCACCATCAAATGGCAGCTGGCAAAAATATTGCGGAGTTGTCCAGGAGGCGCGGCTGCGCGGAAGCCATCAATTTTAGGCTTCAGATCATCGAGTTTCGGAATGGAGGTGAAGAGGCAATCGGCATTGCCAGCCGCAAATTCACGGCCTGTCGGAGAATTGCCAGCGCTGACCAGAATAGGGCGTGAGCCCCAATAGGGCTTGGGCTTTCCGAGCACGCCTTTCAGCTTGAACATTTGCCCGTCGTGATCGAAAGGCTCGTTCTCCGCCCAGATGCGTTTGACGATTTCAATCCATTCCTGGCTATAGGCATAGCGGTCGTCGTGCTCTTTGAGGTCAACGCCCATCATCCCGAATTCAACCGGGTTCCAGCCCGAGACAATGTTGAGGCCAAAGCGGCCGTGGCCGATATGATCAGCCGTCACCATTTGCTTGGCGGAAAAGACCGGATTGCAGAAAGCCACATGGAGCGTGCCGAATGTGGTAATCTCCTGCGTCGAGGCGAGAAGCCCGCAAGCCCAGGTGAGCGTTTCGAATGTGGTGCCCTGCGTGTCGCTCTGGCCCTGATAGCCATGCCAGCGGCCAATCGGCAGGAGAAATTCCAGCCCCGCCTCATCGGCCAGGCGGGCGGCTTTGACATTATTGTCCCAGCTGGCATCCCAGCGCTCGGGGGCGAGTGTCAGGCTGAGCCCGCCCGAGCAGTTCATGCCAAAGAGGCCGAGTTTGAATTTGTTCTTATTATAAATCCGCGTTTCGTCGCGGTTGCGAGCGGCCATCGTCTCAACTCCCCAGACCGGCGTTCTTTTGAAGACGCCTCATTCCATATTTAATCGCCGTTCGCCGTGGTTGGCAATGCAAACAGGGGCCTGACTCTGCGCTCAAGCTTGCTATAATCGGGATCAAACAGCGCCTCGAGACGCTGGATCTATGGGAGGAGCATGTCATGATCACCCGTCCGCGCGCCCTTTTGGCGGCTTTCATGTCCGGCCTGTTTGTTTTGCCTGGCGTTGCACTGGCAGACAAAAGCCAGCCTTTGGCCGAGCGCAAGGCGCTTTATGCGCCTTGGAATCCGGCTGACATGGTCAAGCGTCGGCAAGAGCAGGGGTTGATCGGTCCGGGCACGACGGCGCCGTTTCCGGCACCCGCTTTCCCCTCTTATCTGAAGAAGCCAGACACAATTGAAAAACTCATGCCGTCTGCGCGCTCGGCAGCGCGCCAGACAGGCGGGCGCACGCCGCTTGGTCTTGTCGAAGCGGGTAAGCAATTGCTGATTGTTGTTGGCGAAGTTCGTGATTCCAAGCCCAATATGATGGTGCAGGAAGCCATCAAGCGCGCGATGGAAGAGCGCGGTGTGAAAACCACTATCCTCACCGTGTGGGAATTGCTCGGCCTCACCGAGGCTGAATATTACGAATATCGCAATGGCATTCGCACTTACACAATTGCCGATGGTCAGCGCGAGCTTGAATATTTCTTCAACTTCACCGGCTTTGTGCCTGATCCGCCAAAGGGGCGCGATTGGGTTCGCCAGCAAGACCCCGAATTATATCAGGCGACATGGGCCGCGCCAAAATATGACAATCCGCGCTATTCGCAGATTGCCAAAGATTATAACGAGCTCGTTCCCGCACGCTTGAATGAATGGCTCGATAAACATCCAGAGATCAGCTGGATTGTGTGGCGCTCCGGCAATCGCCCCAATACGCGCAAAATGCTCAAGCAGCATGGCGAAAGATTTTTGGGCAATTACACCTATGTCGATCTGTTTGATCTGATGGGTCAGGTGCCGGATTTCCCGGCGGACGTTTGGCGCTTGGTGGAATCAAAAACCATTGAGCCACTGGGCCATGTTGATCGTGCGGAAGTCACCGACCCCGAAGGCACAGCCTTTGGTTATGACATCAGCGAAGAAGCCGCGAAGGGCTGGGCGGAGGGCGTCTATAATCAGGGACATCTTTACATGTTCCCGCCACAGGCTACGGGCCGCACACCCTATTCCATGGTGGAATATCCGGTGATGAAGGGTCGTTATATTGCCCCCGTGCAAGCGGAAGTGCAGGGCATTATTGCATCCACCTCAAGCCATGCCGCCACTTATCCGCGCATCGAAGTGCGTGTGAAGGAT
Organism: Beijerinckiaceae bacterium; assembly: GCA_947452455.1. Classification (GTDB taxonomy): domain Bacteria; phylum Pseudomonadota; class Alphaproteobacteria; order Rhizobiales; family Beijerinckiaceae; genus Terripilifer. The sequence continues at coordinate 31,453 of CANGBX010000004.1, read as the reverse complement.
GGCCTCATCTCGGATGTGAATGGCGGCGGCCTTTATGGCGAAGGGCTGAAGCTCTTCCAAAATTATCCCGGCACCAAAGAGCTGACATGGCCGATGCAGAAAAAGCCCGGCTATTGGTGGCTTTATGAAGCAGGCATGGGCACCAATCCGAAATACTTCAAGCATCCGGGTGAAGTGAACGACGGCAATAATTTGTCGGAACGCAATGTGGCTGGCGTCATTCACTGGGCGTTTGGCGCAGAAGTCGCGATGGGGCCGGATATTGTCGGGCCATGGGCGCAAGAGACGGAAGATTTTGCGACCAAGCATAATGTGCCCAAGGGCCATTCCATGCACCAGCACAATCTTCTGCCGACCTATCAGGTGCGTGTACGCGATCTTGATCAATGGATTACGCTGCTGGAGCACGGCGGTCTGACATCGTTGAAAGATACTTATGTGCGCGCGCTTGCCTCGCGCTATGGCAATCCTGACCGCGTGTTGAACCGCGATTATGTAGCCGAAATTCCAGGCATCAATGCGCCCGGAAACTATGATGAATATGCACGCAATCCCGGTGCTTGGTGGACCAAATGGGCGGCCAGTATTGAAGATGGCAAGAACGCTTATTTCAAACCGTGAGCGGAGTTGAATCCATGATCAATCCGAAAGCCATTCATCTCCTCGCTGCGGCCAGTGTTGTGGCGACACTCGCCACTTTTGATGTAGCGCGTTCAGAAAAAGGCCAGCCTATTGCCGAGCGCAAGCAATCCTACGCGCCGTGGGATCCCGCTGACATGGTTGCACGGCGTAAGGAATATGGATTGATTGGTCCGGACGCCAAAACTCCTGTGCCCCCGCCGGCCTTCCCCTCTTATTTGAAAAAGCCGGATACGATTGACCAGCTGATGCCAGCAGCGCGTGCAGCTTCACGCCAGAGCCAAGGCCGTGCTCCGCTGGGCCTTGTCGATGCGGGCAAGCATTTGCTGATCGTCGTGGGTGAAATCCGCGATACACGCCCCAATATGATGGTGCAGGCTGCGATCAAGCGCGCCATGGAAGAGCGCGGTGTCAAAACAACTGTGCTCACCGTCTGGGACTTGCTCGAGATGAGTGAAGAGCAATTTGCCGATTTCCGCACCGGCATTCGCACTTATACGATTGGCGATGGCCAGCGCGAGCTTGAATATTTTTTCAATTACACCGGCATTATGCCTGACCCTGATAAGGGGCGCGAATGGATCCGCGAACAGGATCGCGAGCTTTATGAAGCGACTTGGCCGACACCAAAATATGACAATGCCCATTATGCCAAGCTTGCCAAAGATTATGTGAAGGAAGTCCCGGACCGTTTGGTCGCTTGGCTCGACAAGCATCCCGAGATTGACTGGATTGTCTGGCGCTCGGGCGGGCGCACCAATACGCGCAAATTCGTGCGCCATCATGGCGAAAAGCTGCTCGGCAATTACACCTATCTCGATCTTTATGATCTGATGAGTCAGGTGCCGGATTTCCCATCCGATGTTTGGCGTATGATTGAAACCAAAACCATCGAGCCCATTGGTTTTGCCGATCGTGCTGAAGTGACCGATCCTGAAGGCACAGCCTTTGGTTATGATGTGTCAGAAAAAGAAGCCAAGAGCTGGGCCGCCGGCATTTATAATCAGGGCCATCTCTATATGTTCCCGGCGCAAGCCTCTGGACGTTTCCCTTACTCGCTCGTCGAGTTTCCGGCTGTCATTGATAATTATCAGCCTTTAATTTTGCCGGAAGTGAATGGTGTGGTCGCGTCCACATCCAGCCATGCGGCTACCTATCCCCGCGTTGAAGTTAAAATCCGCAGCGGCAAGGTCGCCGAGATCAAGGGCGGTGGTCTTTATGGCGAAGGGTTGAAGCTGTTTCAAAATTATCCAGGTACCCAAGATCTGCAATGGCCCTATGCGCCAAAGCCCGGCTATTGGTGGCTGTTTGAAGCTGGCATGGGCACCAATCCGAAATATTTCAAACATCCGGGTGAAGTGCTCGAAGGTAATAATCTGTCGGAGCGCAATGCGGCTGGCGTGATTCACTGGGCCTTTGGCGCCGAAGCAGCGCAGGGCCCCAATGACACGCGTGAATGGTCAAAAGAGACGAATGAATTCGCGATCAAGCATAATGTGCCGCGCGGACATTCGATGCATCAGCACAATCTTTTGCCAACCTATCAGCTGCGTTTGCGCGATCTTGATCAATGGGCAACCCTTGTTGAGCATGGCGGGCTTTCCGCGCTGAATGATGTTGGTGTGCGGGCGCTTGCCTCTCGCTATGGCAATCCCGATGTGATCTTGCGCCGCGATTATATTCCAGCCCTTCCGGGCATTAATGCGCCCGGAAAATATGAGGACTACGCCCGCAACCCGGGAGCTTATTGGACGCAATGGGCGAATAAGATCAACGGCGGCACTTACGAATATTTCAAGCCCTGATGGGACGAGAGTCATGACGCAAGAACAACAAGCCAGCGTTCGGTTGGTGTCTGTTTCTAAATATTATGAGACCACTGCGCAGCGTGTCACCGCTTTGGAAAATCTCTCATGGAGCGTGAGCCCCGGAGAAGCGGTTGCGCTGATGGGGCCATCGGGCTGTGGCAAGTCGACCATTCTCAATCTGCTGGGCGGCATGGACCGTCCCACCAAAGGGGGCGTCTTTGCCGGTGGTGTGAATGTCGGCGAGATGAATGAGCGCCAGCTGGAAGATTATCGTCTCCAAAAAATTGGTTTCGTCTTCCAGTTTTTCAACCTCATTCCGAGCCTTTCGGCTTTTGAAAATCTTGAATTGCCGATGCTGATGGCAGGTCTGCCGGAAGAAGAACGCAAGCACCGCGCCGAAAGCCTGCTCGACAGCGTCGGGCTCAAAGCCAAAGGATTTAAGCGGCCGGAAGAATTGTCAGGTGGTGAGCAGCAGCGCGTGGCCGTCTGTTTGGCGCTGGTCAATGATCCGCCGATCATTCTGGCAGATGAGCCAACCGGCAATCTCGATAGCCATAATGCCAAGATCATTACAAATATTCTGATCGATCTAGCGGCACAAAAGAACAAGACGGTGATTGTCGCCTCGCATGACCCCAAAGTCGTCGAGATTTTTCCGCGCGTCTGTTACATGCGTGACGGCGTGATTGAGCGCGTGTCGTAACATGTCGCCAGCTCGCCTCCTTCACGCCGTTCTTGGTCGTCGCCCCTTCGCCGTCTTCGCGCTGGTGACGGGCCTCATCGTCTTTTTGCTTGCTGCGATCACGGTGACATCGCGTCATGCCATGCAGCGTTATGTAGCTGATCAGATTGAGCGCGTGCCGTGGGATATTTCAGTCTATCAGACAGCTGAAATCGGTCTTTCAGCGAAATTATCAGAGGCGCTTGCCAAGGTTGAGGGCGTGACGCAGACGCAGCGTCTCTATTTCCTGCGCACCATTCTCCCCTACACGACCAAGCCCGAGATTGACGGTGAACAAATTCGCTCGCCTTGGGTGTCATTCTTGTCGCCGACCGACCCATCCATGTTGCCGCCTGATATTCGCCCCTCGGGCAATGCGGCCGTTTTGGTTCTTGTGGGTTCAAAAGCGCAGATGGGGGACGCTTATCTGCGTTTGCAAAATAAGAAGCAGTTCCGTCTCGTTGTTGATCGTAAAGATCTCGCGGATGAAGATGATGATGATCATCACCACGAGGCTGATGATGCCCATGGTGGCGAAGCAGGCCATAGCCATGCCCATAGCCATAAAAAGAAGGGCTACATTATTGTCGAGACGCCCATTGAGCGTGTGATCCGGGTTGATTCCAACGAGATCAATCGTTGGTATATGGAGCAAACATCGTCGCCCACTCTTGTGCCCGAGCTCGGGCTCATTCTTGTCACGCCATATAATTTCAAAAGACTGGACGATTTCGATGCCATTTCACGCGGCATCATTCATGTTCATGATCATGCTGATGTGCATGGCGATCCGGGCAAATATTTTCCTGAAGTCATTCATCTGGCGCGCATCAATCGCGACAAGCTCGTCTCCGGTTGGGATATTGATGGCTCGCTGACGAGGATTGTGCGCACTGGTTCGCTCATCACGGATGATGTGCAGGACATGACGCAAAGCGCGGCGGTTGATCATAATCTTGGCGCCATGTTCATCCGCATGGCCGATATCGCCCGCAAGATTGCGCTCATTGCATTGCTCGTCTCGCTGCCGCTTTTGATTATTGCAGGCATTTTATTGGGCAATCTCGCCAGCCTCCTTTTGCTCAATGAGCGGCGCAAGCTCGGGTTGTTGCGTCTGCGCGGCGTGAAGAGCTCGGATATTGCGCGCACGCTTCTCACCGCCATTGGTGCGGGGGGTGTTTTTGGCGGTCTGTTAGGCGCGGTTCTGGGTTCCGTTCTACCCATGTGGCTTTACATGGGTCGCCTTCCGACACTTGAGCTTGCGCTCAAAATTCAAGAGCCTCTTTATCTCGGCGCTTTTCTGATCATCGGGATTATCATTGCCCTGATGAGCGGTTGGCGGCTTGTGCGTGAAGCCTCGCGCGTGTCGCCGCTCGAAGCCTCAAGGCGTGTTGCGACTTTTGAAGCGCGCGCTTCATCAACACGTTTCGGTTTTTTGCAGGCGCTCGCTCTGGTGATTGGTCTCGTCAAACTGGCGGGTTGGATTGGCAGCTGGTCGCTGAGTGATGTGATCGCCGGTCCTTGGATATTCGAGGCTGATCGCGCGCTTGATTTTATCGCCTTTCCGCTGCTGGTTTACGGTTTTGTGAGCCTCATTGCCTCGCGTGAAAGTGTGATGTCGAAGCTGATGGCACCGGCAACTTATCTGCTGGCCGGACCTTTGCGTGTCGCCTCCCTCAAGCACATGGGCATCCGTCGCCATCGTGCGGCGTCCTTCCTGCTTATTGTTGCCATGCTGTCGACGTTGGCGCTGTATCCCACGGTCATGACGGCGGTCTTTGATAATAAGACCGAGCGAGGTGCGCGTGCGCAGCTCGGCTCTGATTTGCAAGTCACGCTGAATGCGCTTGATCTCATGCCTGCTGAAGCGCAATCACGCGGCGGCATGAAACAGCGCCTGGCCGTTTTGAATGAACGGCTCTTGCCGTTGATCGAAAAGCTCAAGGGACAGGCGGGCGTCCAAAGCGTTGATTATATGGTCGAGGGAATTACGGAAGGCGTTTATATGCCCGACCGTGGTTTCTCCGGCCTGCCTATCTATCTTTTGGGCGATGCGATGGCCTATCGGGCTGCCGTTCATGCAGAGCAAGGATTGGGCGAGAGCGAGAATTTCGATCCGCTGATCGCACGTCTGCCACGCGATGAAATCTTGGCTTCATCATCGGTGACCAAATTCTACAAGCGCGCCATAGGTGGACCTATGCCTATTGGTCGCAATGTTGCGCAGCAAATGGAGCGCGCACCATTTGGCGGCTCGCTTCGCTTCCTGCCGGGTCTGCCTCTGAAGACTGTCAATGATCGTGAGGGCTTTATCAGCGCACGCGTGGACTATCTCAACCATCTCTTCTCTTCGAGTCCCTATCTTGTCGCTTCGGCCACCAATCCTCATTTCGACAATCTTGATATTCTGCTGCCGCGCGTTGTTCTGATGATTGTTGCCAAGCCTGGCACATCGTCGGATGCTTTGCGTCAGCGCGTATCAGAAGTGATTGGTGTGCAGCCGCTTGATTTGCGCGACGCCCAGACCGAAATCGCACGACTCGGCTCGGATATGTTCATCTTTCTCGCCCGTCAGAATGTGCAGATCTATCTGTTTGGCGGTTTGATATTGGCCTTCATCGGCATTTTCGCTGTGGCCTACGCCAATTATGTCGAGGATCGTCGCACGCTCGGCCTCTTGCGCATTCGTGGTGCAGGCCCTGGTGCTGTCGTGCGTTTCTTCCTGCCCAATGTGATTGGGCCATCATTGGTCGGCTTTGTTATTGGTGCGCTGGTCAGTCTGGCGGTTGGCTTTGGGATTACCAAAGTTGTTTGGGATATGCGCCAATTACAGACGGTCATGAATTATCTGCCGACACAGCTGTCTGTTTCTGCTGAGACGGGCCTTGTCGCTTTTGTGCTGGTGGCTTTGGTATGTGCTATCGGCCTCGCCTTCGGTCGCTTTGTCTTCAACAAAACAGCACGCGAAGGCATTTCAGAGGGACAATAAAAAAGCCCGGCATAGCCGGGCTTTTCTTTGTCTGAAGTTGAGCCGAAAAGATCCTCAGGGAATAATCGATTTGGCAATCGATTGGTCCAGAGATTCAAAATCATGATAGCCGATCAGATCATAAAGTTCCGCGCGTGTTTGCATTTGCGGCAGCAAGGTTTCTGTTGAGCCCTTGTCGCGGATTGTCGCATAGATCGATTCCGAGGCCTTTGCAGAGATGCGCAGAGAGCTTACCGGCCAAATGACCATTTGATAGCCCATCTCGCGGAATTGCTCTTTGGTAAAGAAGGGCGTGCGGCCAAATTCCGTCATATTGGCGAGAAGCGGCGCATCAATACGGCGCGCGAATTCGCGGAACATGCTTTCATCGGTCAGTGCTTCAGGGAAAATCGCATCAGCACCTGCGGCGATGTAGGCTTTGGCGCGCTCAACCGCACCATCCAATCCTTCACTGGCAGCCGCATCCGTGCGGGCAATAATGTAAAGATGGCGGCGTGCACGCGCGGCCGCCGCTACTTTGGCAGCCATATCATCTTTGCTGGCAAGTTTCTTGTCGCTCAAATGGCCGCATTTTTTAGGCAAAATCTGATCTTCGAGATGCACCGCGCCAGCGCCGGCATCTTCAAAGCAGCGCACCATATTCATCACATTGAGCGCTTCGCCATAGCCGGTGTCGCCGTCCACAAGCACAGGCAGGCCGGACGCGCGCGAGACTTGGCGAATGTAAAACGCCATATCTTCGATGGTGAGAATGCCAAGATCAGGCAGGCCCATGGATGCTGAAACGGCTGCGCCCGAGAGATAGACGGCTTTGAAGCCAGCCCGCTTGGCCTGCAATGAGCACAAGCCATTATGCGCGCCGGGAATACCGAGAATTTCACCTTTGCGCACCATGTCGCGAAAGCGATGCCCCGCCGGGGCTGAGGGATGGGATTCGCCCAGAAGATACATGTTGTGTTCCGTTTTTCTTGTTTGTTAAGCGGAGGCGAGTTTCTTCGAGATGATCTCTTCGCAAGCCTTGTTGCGTTCATCGAGAATTTTGCCAGCCATCGCATCGCGCAATTCGGGCGACGGATCAGCCAAGCCGAAGCGATCGGGGCCATTCATGATCTTGGCCCAGTAATCCGGCGTGCCGACAATATGCTTGGCTTCGTCAATATAATCGACTTCCGCCGTATATTCGGTGACGAAACCATTCGGCTCGATGAAGTATGAGAAGAGATTATTGCCAGGCCCGTGGCGGCCAACACCCCAGCCGATTTTAAAGCCATGCTTTTTCATGCGGCCAGCACCGCGCATCAGGCCGTCGAAGTTTTCAACTTCATAGGCCATGTGGTTGAGGCCGGCGCCCTGCGCACGGGCAAGTGCGATGGAGTGGTGGTAGGACGAGCAGCGCACGAAATCCATGCGTGCTGTTGAATCTGTCAGGCGGAAGCCGAGCACATCGATAAAGAAGTTCCTCTGCTTATCGACGTCAGCGACATTGAGCACGGCATGCGACAGCTTGGTCGGGCGCGAATGATCATGAAAATTGCCTGCGCCATGCTGGACGACGTCGGCTGAAATATTCAGCGTCTGGCCTTCGGGCGTTTTGACCGAGAAGCCATAGCCGCCACCTGCAATCGCTGCGAGCTCGGCTGGGCCTGAGACAATCTCGCAGCCCATGGCTTTGGCTTTCGCATGCAGGCCATCAACCGCGATGCGCGAGGGTGCGGAGAAATTGATTGCAATAAGTCCGGCGCGCGGGGCCTCATGAAGGCTCAGCACGTGATGTTCATTGCCGGCAGCGCGCATGTAAGCCGTGCCATTGGCGGAGGCGACTTCCGACAAGCCCCAGGCTTGCGCGTAGAAATCGGCTGTTTCCTTGAGATTGAAGACGGCGAGTTCGACCCCGCGCAGGCCGTTGACACGGATCTCGGTCATGATGTCCTCCTTGCGGGCGCTGCCCGGTGATTTTGCTCTTTTACAGAATGGCCGGAGTCTCCGCAAAAAGCGAGGCGCTATAGCGAAAAGTCAATGAGTCTGAGCCTAATCCGAATGAGGCGGGTCACTCGCTCATGCTGAGCTGCAAATCGTCCGGCAGATCCTCAGGCAGGCGCTGCATATCGACGATGCGGCTGCGCAGGCATGCGACGAAGCGCCCTTGCACGCCTGTAGGCTTCCATTCGGTGCGAACGGTCAATCCATCCGGAATACGGGTAATGCCGGTGTCATAATCGAGCTTGCCGATCTTGCCCATATGCGGATCGAACTCGAGTTCAAGCGGCGTCAGCAAGGCTAGGCGATTGCTGGAGGCGAGAAATGCGATCTGTGCGGAAACGGAAGTGGCTTCGATCTGTGTGGTCGGGCGCACAGGTGAATTTTTGAACATCAGCTCGAATGTACGGCGGCGTTGCGTGCTCGGGCCTGAGAGAACCCAATCACAAGCCGCAATGTCTTTGAGTGTCACTCTGTGCTTGCTCATCAACGGATGATCCATCCGCGCAGCAATACAATAGGGCTCTTGGAAGAGGGGAATTTCGCGCACATTCTCGACAGTATCAGGGCGCTTTAACGCCCCGAACATCATGTCGATGCGGCCATTCTGGAGTTCGTTCAGAAGATAATGATAGGAGCCCTCAATAATGCGCACCTGCATTTGCGGATAGATAACCAGAAGGTCATTGATGCTGGCCGCAAGCAGCGAGGTTGAGCACAAAGGCTGCGCGCCGATGAAGAGCTGCATCGAAAAACGCTGCTGCAGAAGGGCAATTTCATCAAGGGCAGCCGATAGCTCAAAAGCGGCTTGTTGGAAGGATTGGCTGATACGTGAGCCCAGCGGCGTGGCACAAACACCCCGCGGCGTGCGCTCAAACAGCTGAATGCCAAGGCTCATTTCAAAATCACGCGCAATGCGTTGCACCGCCGGGCGCGAGAGTTTGAGCGAATTGGCTGCCATTTCGAGGGAGGAAAACTCCGAGATCGCACGCAAAACTTTGACATGCGAGGATTTGATGCGCGAGGAGGCAAAACGGGCCTTCTCTGTCGAGCCTTCAAAGACCTCGCTGGCCAGTGTTTTTTCAACGCGATCAAACATGCGCTGAACGGCTTCTTGCAGCACGCCACCTTCTTCTGTGAGATAGGTGCCGCCCTTATTGCGGTAAAAAAGCGAGGCCTCGGCCCATTTTTCGAGATTGAGAATGGCCTGGGTCGCGGCTGGTTGCGACAAATGGACAGCGGCTGCGCCACGGCTGAAGTTCTTGCACTGCGCAATCGCATCAAAGACGCGCAAGTGCCGAAAACTCGGGATTCGCTCACTCATGGCGGCGCACGCTTTTGTCCCCGGTGCAGAAATTTTATGAGATCGCGTCCGTTTCAGATTGGCTTGTTGCCACTGAAAAGACGAGACTTCCCCCTGACCAATAAACTAGGCGGCGCGCTCTGCGCTGTCCATCATGAAAGTGGCGGGAGGAAAGATGAAGGCCATTCAGCCAAGGGCTCTTTTTGTGCAGTGCACACAAAAGAAAAGCGGGGTTGGAACCCGTGGCTGACCGTCTCATCGTCAATAGTAACCCGACCGCCAAGGCGCTTCCCTTCCATGCAGGCCTGGCGCAGGGCATTTTCGAGCGGCGCGGCATTGCGCTTGAGCTTGTCTCCACCAATTCTTCCCGCGCCCAGCGCGATGGTATCGCCAATGGCGACTTCCAGATCGTCCATGTCGCCATCGATAATGCAGTGTCGATGCGCGATGATGACGGGGTCGATGTTGTCGCTGTGATGGGCGGCGATCCGGGCATGAATGAGCTGATTGTCACGCCGGACATTCAAAAGATCGAAGAGATCAAAGGCGGGCGCCTCTTTGTCGATGCACCGGACACAGCCTTTGCTTTGCAGGCCTATCGCATTTTTGCGGATAAGGGCTTGGTGAGGGACGCCGATTATGAAGTTGTGGCGGTCGGGCGCGGTGAATTGCGCGTGGAGGCCCTGAAAAACAATCCGGTCAAATCATCGGCTGTTCTCAACGTGCCTTATTCGCTCGAGACCAAAGCCATGGGCATGCGCTCGCTGGGCGACACGACCGATTTCATCGGTCCCTATCAGGCAGGGTCCGCTTTTGGTCTGCGTTCTTGGTTTGATTCCCATCAGGAACTCACCATTCGCTATATTGCAGCTTATGTGGAGTGCCTGTCTTTCGTACTTGATCCTGCCAATCAGGCTCTGTGCGCCGACATTTGTATCCGCAAATTGAAGATTGATCCGTCCATGGCCGATGAAGCCGTGCGATTGTTGCGTGTGCCGAAATATGGTCTTGATCCGACAGCTGCCATGGACCGTGGGGCTGTTGAGAACACCCTTAATTTGCGCCGCTTCTTTGATCCGCAAAGTCGCTGCGGCCAGCCAGAAGATTATTACGATCTCTCGTTCCACACGGCTGCAATGAAGCTTTTGCAAGGCGGGACAAAATGAGCGGCAAGGCGCAGTCTGTTGTCAAAAAACAAGGGCTCGCGCCTTGGCAGATCTCGCTTCTGTCAGTGACGAGCGGGCTTTTTGTTTGGCAGATGATTTCGGACTATGTCATCGCCAATCCTTTGTTTCTTGCCTCACCTCTGCAAGTTGTGAAAGCGCTCATGCGCCTGATTGAAACAGGCGAACTCTGGAAGCATGTCTATACGAGCGGCATTGAGTTTTTCGCAGGTTATGCCATTGCGGCGGTGATCGGCATTTGCGTCGGACTGCTGATCGCGACGAGTGCATTTGCCAAACATTGGCTGCAACCTTGGATTTCCGGCTTTTATGCCACACCTACCGTTGCGCTTGGTCCGCTCTTTATTCTTTGGCTTGGCATTGGTGTCTGGTCGAAAATTGTCATCGTATTTTTGCTGGTCGTTTTTGCGGTCATCATCAATACAGAAGCCGGAATCCGCTCGACGAGTGAGCGCTATCTCGAAATGATGCGGGCCTTTGGCGCGACACCGCGTCAGCTCTTCTTCAAGGTCTCACTGCCATCAGCTACGCCATTCATTCTGGCTGGGCTCAAGCTTGGTATTGGGCGCGGTTTGATCGGTGTCGTGGTTGCCGAATTGTTTGGCTCGCGCCTGGGCCTTGGCCGCCTGATCGGTGCATCAGCCGATAGTTTTAATATGCCAGAATTATTTGCGGCTGTGAGTATTCTGGCTGCTAGCGGTATTGCCATGAACAGCGCCTTTGCTTGGCTTGAGGCGCGCCTTGTTCCTTGGACGAAGGATTAAGGTCATCATGTCAAAGCTCGTCTCATCTGGTCTTTCAAAATGGTTTGGCGATTTGCAGGCCTTGGCCGATGTCAATCTCACCGTTGAAGACGGCGAATTTGTAGCCCTCGTTGGCCCCTCAGGCTGCGGCAAGACGACATTCTTGCGCACCGTTGCCGGTCTCGAGGCGGCTGACGAAGGTGCAGTCTATTTAGCGGACAAGAAAATCGAAGGCCCGGGTCGTGACCGCGGCTTTGTCTTTCAACAAGACAGCCTTCTGCCTTGGCGCACCGTCATGGAGAACACAGTTGTGGGTCTCGAGCTTGCCGGGCGGCTCGACGCAACAGAGACGGCACGTGTGCGCAAATTACTGGAGCTTGTAGGGCTTGCGGGGTTTGAAAATTATCACCCGCGTCAGCTCTCAGGTGGCATGCGCCAGCGCGTCAATCTTGCGCGTGCGCTCGCTATCGACCCCAAAGTCTTGCTAATGGACGAGCCGTTTTCGGCGCTTGATGCGCAAACACGCGAAATCATGCAGACAGAATTGCAGCGTATCTGGGAAGAAGGTCGCAAGACCGTGCTCTTCGTCACCCATCAAATCGATGAGGCCGTATTTTTGGCTGATCGTGTGCTGGTTTTTGCACGCCGCCCCGGTCGGTTGCTGGAAGATATTCGGATTGATTTGCCGCGCCCGCGCAATATGGCAACCAAGCGCCGCCCCGAATTTGTGGCATTGGTTGATCGCATCTGGCGATTGATCGAGAATGATGTGCGCGAAAGCGTGCTGGTAGAGAAAATCTAACAGGCGACAAGCCGATTACGGGAGGAGATGGTCATGGCATGGACAAATCGTAAAGCCTTGCATCGCACGCTCGCTGCAGGCCTCTGCGCCGCGGCTTTGTCTCTTTTGCCTGTTGCGGCACCTTCAGCGGCGGCGGCTGAAAAAGTCGTGGTCACAGGCGTTTTGGGCTCTTGGACATCTGGCCTTTGGCCGTTCCTGATTGCACAAAAGAAAGGCCTGTTTTCCCGTCATGGCATTAAGCATGACGTTGTCTTTGTCCCCACAGCGCCGGGCCTCGTGCAGCAATTAACTGCAGGCTCGATTGATATGATCGCGCTGAATGGTCTGGCCGAGCCGCTGCATGCGGTTGAAAAAGGTGCACCTGTCGCCATCATGCGGATTATGGGCCAGACAACCAATTATGTGATGATTGGTGGCAAGAACATCACCAAGCTTGAAGATCTGAAGGGCAAGAAAGTAGCCCTTGGTGGATTGCGCGACATTAACAAGATCTATTTTGATCGTGTGATGGCGCAGACAGGCCTGAAAGATTCCGATTTCGATATTATCGTGATTGGTGCAACCGGTGCGCGCTTTGCCGCTATGCAATCGGGTTCCGTGGATGCGACCATGTTGGTGCCGCCGTTTAATTTCACGGCCATCAAGAATGGGTTCAAAGATCTGGGTCTCGTACGCGATTTTGCTCCCGACCTGCCACAGACCGGCATGCAGGTCTCGCAGCGCTGGGCCAAAGCCAATATGAAAGAAGCGCGGGAGATCAATACAGCCGTCGATGAGGCTGTGGCCTGGTTCTATGATGATAAGAACCGTGAAGAAGCGATTGATATTCTGACCGAAGCCTCGAAGGGAGATCGTAAGGAAATAGCTGACTCATATGATTTCCTGCGTCGCATCGAGTTTTTTGCACGCACCAGCACCATACATCGCAAGCCATTGGAAAATATGATGCGCGATATGGTGGCGATCAAAGATATGGAAAAAATGATCCCCATCTCCTCACTGGTCGTCCCCGGCCTGAATGAAATTGCTGATTAAGGGAAAGAAAAGGATGACCTTCACCCTGATGCTGACTGGCGACGTGAACCTGATGAACGTCACCGATGCAAATGTGCCGTTTCGCAAAGTGCGCGGCACTTTTGACAAGGCCGATCTCGTTTTCTCAAATCTCGAATGCTGCCTGACGTCGCGCCTCAATGAGGGCTCAACGAGCGTTGAGGGCTTTTTCTCTGATCCGGATGTGACAGAAAAAGCTTTGAAACAGGCCCGCATCGAAGTCGTCGGGCTTGCCAATAATGTCAATTATGGCGAGCAGGCGATCAATGAATCGATTGCCTATCTCGACCGTGCCGGCTTTCTGCACACAGGTGCCGGCGCCAATGATGCAGCCGCACGCAAGCCCGCGATCATCGAGCGCAACGGCAAGAAGATCGCGTTTTTGCAGCGCAGCTCAGTCTATTGGGCGACCAATCACGAAGCGACAAAACATTCTGCTGGCATTGCGGTCATTCGTGGCCATACGGCCTATCAGGTACCCATGTATAAAATGAAGCGCGAAATTCCGCCGATGAACCGGCCTGGTATTCCGCCCTATATTTTGACATGGGCCGATAAAGCCTATCTCGAAAAGTTCCAGGCAGATCTCGCGGAAGCCCGTAAGCAAGCTGATATTGTTGTTTGCTCTTTCCATTGGGGTCTGCACAAGGATGTACTGGATTATATGCAAGAAATCGCACATGCGGCGATTGATGGCGGCGCGGATGTCGTCATCGGCCATGGCCCGCATTATTCGCTGGGTGTCGAAATGTATAAGGGCAAGCCGATTTATTATGGGCTTGGTTCCTTCTCCTTCCATACAGGTCATGGCGGCATCACCCATGGTGACTGGATCGGCATGCTGGCCAAAGTCCAATTCGGAGATGCCGGAATTGAACGGGCAGCTTTTGAATTCGTACGCCACAATGAGCAGAATGAAAGCTATGTTTGTGATCTGTCCCATGAAGAAAGCGAGTTCAAAGATATTGAAAAGCGCTCTCGGGATATGGGAACGCAGATTGCCCGTGATGGCAATGAAATCGTCTTGAAGCAGGCGTGAATTCATGGCTCACGAAAGCGCAAAGCTCGCTCAATTTGCTGCTGACTTTTCACTCGATCATGTGCCTGCGCATGTCATTGCGCGCGCGCGTGAGTGCCTCATTGATACATTTGCCATTGCGGTACGAGGGCAAAAGACAACATGGGGCGGGTTGGCTGTGGCACAAGCGCGGCAATCGCAAGGCAATTGTCGCCTCATCGGTATTCCGGATGCCAGGCTTGCAGCTGAACAAGCGGCGTTTGCCAACGGTCTTTTGGCCCATGCGTTGGAACTGGATTCCCTGCGCAAGCCCGGCGCCGGTGTGCATCCTGGCGCCATTGTCGTAGCTGCCGCTTTGGCTGCCGCACAAGAGCGAAACGCCTCAGGCCGCGCTTTGCTGGAGGCTATTATTGCGGGCTTTGAAGTGATGATGCGCATTGGTGCGGCCACGCTGCATTCCGCAGAGCCGCGCGGATTTCATGCACCGGGGCTGACAGGCCCGTTTGGTGCAGCGGTGGCAGCAGGCAAAATCTACGGGCTTGATGCGAGCCGCATGAATTCTGCCTTCGGCATCGCAGTTTCGCTTTCAGCGGGCGTGATGCAATTTGCCTATGAAGGACAGGGCGCCATGGTCAAGCGCCTGCATATCGGACGCGCGGCACAAAATGGCGTCTTTGCTGCGCAGATGGCAGAGCGTGGATATGAAGGTCCGCATGAATCGCTCGAAGGCAAGCGCGGATTTCTCGCCACGTTTTGTGGCAAGCAAGATCTCGCCAAGCTCACAGGTGGATTGGGCGAAGATTTCGAGACGCTGAAAATCTGTTTGAAACGCTATCCGTGCCACATCACTGCGCATACAGCGATTTACGCAGCTGAATGCTGGCAGCGCGAAATTGGCCTCAAAGCTGATCAAGTAGCGAGCGTTATTGTGCATGGCACGAGCCGCATGGCTGAGCTTAATGGCAATCAGGCGCCGAGTGATCCGGCACTAGCGAATTATTCGATCCCCTTCTCGCTGGCTTGCGCTTTGACAGGCAATGCTGCTGATCCTGCCAGTTTCGATCCATCGAAATTGCAAGATGCAACAGTGATGACTCTGGCCAAGAATATCAGTGTTGTGAGTGATGGCCGTGAAAGCCATTCTGATTGGATGACGCGCTCTGTTCTGACGCTGAAAGATGGACGCGTCTTTGAACAGGAAACAGCTGAATTCCCTGGTACGCCCGGCATGCCGCTTACACCAACGCAATTGCGCGAGCGATTTGATATTATGACACGTGATTATGCGGGCGATGCCACCGGCATTTTTGCGCGGCTTCTTAAAATCGAAGATGAACGCCAGATCGACTGGCTTTGCTAAACAAGAAAAGGAAAAATCATGGCCAAGTCCCATAATGGTGATAATCCACACACCCGCGCGATGGCAGAATTTGTCAGCGGTTTTACTTATGAGCGGATTCCAGCCGATGTGCTGAAGCGCATCAAATTACTGACGCTCGATTCACTGGGCTGCGCGATTTACGGCATCAATCTGCCATGGAGCCGCATTCTGCGTGAAACGCTCGGCGAAGTGGACAAGACGGCTGATTCCTCTGTTTGGGGCACGAAAGAAAAGCTGTCTTCGCCGCATGCTGTGCTGATCAATGGCTCTCTGGTGCAAAGCTTCGAGCTTGATGATGTGCACCGCGTTGGTGTGCTGCATGTGGGCGCTGTCACTTTGCCCGGCATTTTCGCCGTGCTTGAGAAAGATGCTTCCATCTCCGGCAAAGAGTTTTTGGCTGCGACAGTGGCAGGTTATGAAATCGGCCCGCGTGTTGGCATTTGCATGGGGCAAGAACATATCGGCCAGGGCTGGCATTCGGGCGCCACGCTCGGCGTCTTCTCGGCTGCTGCAGGTTCTGCACGCGCCATGCGTCTGGATGCAGGCCAGACAGTGAATGCTCTGGGCATTGGCGGCACGCAGGCTGCAGGTCTCATGGCCGCGCAATATGGCTCTATGGTCAAGCGCATGCATGCCGGCCGCTCGGCGCAGTCAGGCTATTATGGTGCATTGCTGGCCAAGAAAGGCTTCACCGGCATTCAAGATGTGCTGGAGAGCGAATATGGCGGCTTTTGCACGACCTTCTCGCGCTCGACAGATCGCTTCAATATGGCGGCCTTGTCAGATGGTTTGGGCGAACGCTTTGAGACGATGCAAATCGCACTCAAATTCTATTCATGCGTGGGCTCGAACCACACAACGCTCGATGGCATTCGCGACATTCAGGCGCGCCGTCCCTTCACTTTGGCTGATGTTGAAAAGATCATCGTTCATGGTTCACGCGTAACAGCTGATCATGTGGGCTGGCCTTATAAGCCGCAGGGGCTCACCTCGGCGCAGCTCAATCTGCCCTATTGCATCGCCACCTATTTGCTCGAAGGCGATGCCTTCGTTGCGCAATTCACCGAAGACAAAGTGGCTGATCCGGAACGTATCGAAGTCTCCAAGCTTGTTGACGTGGTGGAAGACCCAGCCATTACGGCACTCGGTTCGCGCTTCCGTCACAAGGTGCGTGTGGAAATTCGCTTCAAACAGGGTGATGTGCAGGAAGAGACGGTTGAGGCCCCGCGCGGTAGCGAGCATAAATTCGCGACCGAAGAGGATGTGATCGCAAAATTCCGCAAATTGTCAGAAACGCAATTCTCGCGTGAGAAGACTGACAAGATCATCGATCTCGTCATGAATGCCGAAAGGCTCACCAGCGCGCAGGACATTGCAAAGGCCTTGCAGGCCTAGGCCGGAATCACGAAAGGAAAAGCCCATGCGTATTTGCCGTTTCGGAGACGATCGCCTTGGTGTTGTGATCGGCGACAAGATCCATGATGTGACAGATATCCAGACAGAAGTGCGTGCCAAGACGCCCTATACGGCGATATGTGATGCCGTTATTGCGGCTCTTCCGCAGATCAAAGATCGCCTTATGGAAGCTGCCAAAAAAGCACCGGGTCTTGATGTAGCGAGCGTGAAGCTATTGTCGCCTGTGGCGCGCGTGCCAAAGATTGTTGCGGCTCCCACAAATTATCAGGATCACATCATCGAAATGGAAGCCGCCCGTCAGGCCGGTGGATCCAAGCATACCGCCAAGATTGGGACCGATGGTTTGTTCTTGAAGGCGCCGACCTCGCTGGTCGGCCCGTCAGAAGGCGTGCCGGTGCGTTTCCCTGAGCGTCGCACGGATCACGAGCTTGAGCTCGTGGTTGTCATCGGCAAGCAATGCACAAATGTCACACAGGCAGATGCGCTGAATTATGTGGCGGGTTATTCGCTGGGTCTCGACATGACGATCCGCGGTCCGGAAGATCGGTCCTTCCGCAAGTCACCCGATGGTTATGCCGTGCTCGGTCCTTGGATGGTGACGGCAGATGAAGTACCCGATCCCACCGATGTGCCGCTGGAGCTGAAGGTGAATGGCGAGACGCGCCAAAAAACCAATACGGCTTATTTGATTTACAACGTCGTCCGCCTCATTGAATTCGCGACCTCGTTTTATACGCTCTATCCGGGTGATGTGATTTACACGGGCACATGCTCGGGCGTGGGTCCGGTCAAGCCGGGTGATGTGATCACGCTGGAAAGCCCGCTCATCGGCCGCATGGATGTGCCGGTGCGCGCGCATCAGGCCTAAGGGGCGCGATATGCTTTACAGAAAAGCCAACGGCCTGCGCATTGCTTATGATCTGGTGGGTCATGAAAAAGCGCCAGTTGTTTATTTCGCTCATGCGCTCGCCTCAGACATGGGAATGTGGGCAGAGCAAGTTGCAGCCTTCACCGCAGCAGGCTTTCGTGTGTTGCGGGTTGACTTGCGCGGGCATGGCGGCAGCGATGCAGCGCCCGGTCTTTATCTGATGGATGATCTCGTCAATGACGCGGTTGAAGCCATGGATCGGCTTGGCATTGAGAAAGTGCATTTTTGCGGTCTATCCATTGGCGGCATGATCGGGCAGGGGCTGGGGATCAACCATCCCTCGCGCTTGCACTCACTGATCCTGTGCGACACGCAGAGCCAATCGCCCGCAGATGCGCAAAAGCGTTGGGGTGATCGCATTGTGCATATCCGCCGCGAAAATTCATTGGAGCCGATTGCCGATACAACTTTAGGGCGCTGGCTGAGCCCCGAATTTAAGGCGCGTAATCCTGGCCGATGGCAGCAAATTCGCGAGACTGTCGCCTCATGCACGCCATCCGGTTACATTGGCTGCGCGGCGGCGATCCAGAATTTCAAATGGACGGATCAGCTCTCCAAAATTTCTGCACCGACTTATGTTCTGTGCGGTGAAGATGATCCGGGCGCCAATCCGGAAGAAAACAAGATGATCGCACAAACGGTCCAGCATGGAGAATTCCTTGCCATTCCGAAGGCGCGTCATTTGCCCAATATCGAAGATCCGGATGGCTTCAATCAAATCGTCATCGATTGGTGCAAGCGCCACGGCTGAGTTTAACTTCAATCACAGGAGGGAAATCATGTCACTGAGGCTTGTCTGTCTTGCCGGAATGTCCCTCCTGTCTTGCGCAGCCCCCGTTGCTGCTCAGGATTTTTATGCCGGCAAAAGCGTGTCAGTGCTGGTGGGCGCAGGTGCCGGCGGCTCTTATGATGTTTATGCCCGCACGCTAGCAAATCACATGGCGCGTTATATTCCCGGCCAGCCGCAAATGATCGTCAAGATCGCGGGTGGTGTGGGCGGTGGCGTGGCAACAGCTGTTCAAATGGAACATTCCGTTGCCAAAGACGGCCTCACCATCGGCATCGTTCAGCAAACCAATGTGACCGGTCAGATTACGGAAGCCGAAGTTAAGGGCCGTTATGATGTCACGAAGTGGCATTGGATCGGCAATATGGCACCTTTGCGCAATATGCTGGGTGTTTGGCACACGGCACCTGCGCAAACATTAGAAGCAGCGAAAAAGACGGAAACGATTATCGGTGCCACAGGGCGAAATTCTCCGACCTATACGGTTCCTGCTGCGCTTAACCAATTGCTCGGTACAAAATATAAGATTGTGCTGGGCTATAATGGCACAGCCGATCTCAATCTTGCGATGGAGAGGGGCGAGATCCAAGGACGCGGCGCCAATTGGATCAGCGTTGTGATTTCAGCGCCTCAATATATCGAGAATAAGACGTTCAATGTTTTGGTCGTGGATGGCCTGACGCGTGATCCCACTTTGCCGAATGTTCCAACCTTGCTTGAGCTCGCGCAGGGCGAGAAAGAAAAAGCTGCCGTGCGGTTGATTTCCGCCTCAGGTCAATTCGCTCGCGCTTTCTTTGTGCCGCCAGGCACACCCGCAGATCGCGTTGCTATTTTGCGCAAAGCGTTTGATGCGACCATGGTCGACAAAGCTTTCTTGCAAGAGTCTGAAAAGCTCAAAATGGAAATAGAGCCGACAGACGGAGCGGTGCTTGATCATATCGCCCGCGAAATCATCAATTCACCACCCGAAGTGGTTGATCTGGCCAAACAGCTTCTGGGAAGCAATTAAGTTTCGGGTGCCTTAGCGCCCGAAGAACGTCTTGACTGTGTCGTCAGCGATCTTCTGCACAAAGGTTTTCGTGTCGGCATCCAGAGCGCCGAAATAATCATACGGATTGCCGACAGGCGATTGCTTATAGAAAGTAGCATAAGCCACGGCGGCCGCGAGATATTGGCCTGCGACAGTCGGGTGATTGCCGTCATACACTTGCAGCTTGATGTCGGGGCGTTGGCGATAAGCTTCGCGGAAAGCCAGCGCGACGGGTAAAACTAAAACATTATTTTCATTCGCGGCTTTAAGCATCATCTCTTCGGTCTTGGCCCCAAGGTCGCTGCCAGCCAGTGGATGGGGTTTCACAGTCGCTGGCAACCAATAGAGTACGGGTTCGGCACCCTCTGCACGGATCACTTGAATCCATTCTTTTGATTTTTGTAGATAGGTCGTTTTGCCCTGATCACTGTTGGCATCCAAAGAATTGGACGCAAAAACAACCAATTCGAAGGGCTCTTTCACACCGACATTGCCGGGCTTTACCAAAAACTCGATCGGATAATTGGTGAGATTGGCACCTGTAATATGTACCGATTTATAACCATCTTTGAGATCGACGGGCGGGCTGCCAGCGCCCGCCATGCGATGCAAATGCGTTTGCAAGCCGCCACTGTAATACATCAAGCTGTTGCCGATGAAGAGGATACGCTTGGGAGAATCGACCTTGGCCTCTTTCACAATCGGATTTGGCGCCATCTGAGCGAAGGCTTGGCCGTAGGTGAAAGTGAGTGTTGCAGCAAGGGCAGCAGCAAATCGAAGGCGCGTCATGGGCGTTTCTCCCAAAGCTTGAGATTTTGATAGAGAGCCTGATCTCAGTCTTTCATGGCGGCCAATCCAAATCCCGCTTGGCTTATTCAATTCCCTCCCTATGCCATTGCTTAACCGCGCAAAGGCCGCTCTAATTTTGCCAATAAAAATGGGGGGAGGATTGCATGGCCAAGACCATAATGGCACTTGCGCTTTTAATCGGTGTTTCAGGAAATGCTTGGGCACAGGCGCCCGCCGACCCTGATGATGCGCTCAAAGAAGATATTGTCACTGCCTACAAAATTCTTGTGAATGAGGGAATCCTCGATTCTTTCGGCCACGTGACTGCGCGTTCTAATAAAGATCAGAATGTCTTTCTTATGCCGCAAGCCATGCCACCGGCTTTGGTGACTAAGGCAGATATTCTCGAAGTCCGCGTCAACGATAGCCAACCGATTGATCCCAAGGGTCGCCGTGTCAATGGCGAGCGCTATATTCACGGTGAAATTTATAAGGTGCGGCCGGATGTGAGAGCCGTCATCCATTCCCATTCGATGGGCGTGATTCCTCTTAGCCTGACACCGATCAAGTTGAAGCCTGTGGTGGCTCAGGCGGGTTTCCTGCCTTTGGAATCGCCAACCTTCGAAATTCGGGATGCGCGCGAGCCTGGTGGGCGCGGTATGCAGATCACGGATAGCAAGCGTGGTGCGGCTCTTGCTAAAGTTTTGGGGCCAAATCCCGTGGCGCTGATGCGTGGTCACGGTGAAACGGTCGTTGGGAAGTCGATCAAGCAGGCGGTTGTCTTTGCAGTTTACATCGACATCAACGCCAAGATGCAGACACAGGCACTCAATATCTCAAAAAATATCAAGACCATGAACACGCCCGAGTTGTTCACGGAAGATGAATTCGACATCAATCGTCCATGGGAGCATTTCCGTCAGAAGACACTCGATCCGGCTGCCAAGGCGGCGATTGATCGCTCACAATTTGGTCTCACCCAAACACAAGAAAAGCGCTGAGCCACAAGCCCAGATCATCTCATTACGGAAGGAGCGCTCATATGCGCATGATGAATAAGGTTTTGGCCGTCGTTGCGGTCGGTTTGCTCTCATCCGGCACTGCCAAAGCAGATGCTGTTGCTGACTTTTACAAGGGCAAGACTCTCACCATGGTCTCCGGCTTCACGCCCAATGGCGAGAATGATATTCAGCTGCGTCTCTTGGGTCGCCATATCGGTAAATACTTACCGGGCAATCCGCAGACTATGATTTCCAACATGCCGGGCGCTGGCACATTGCTCGCGGCCAATCATCTATTCAAAGCGCCTGCCGATGGAACGACCATTTCCATGTTCACATCGCAGGCTGCCATTGAACCTTATCTCGGCAATTCGTCTGCCATGTTTGATCCGGTGAAGCTGTCATGGATCGGCAGCATGTCGCAGGAAATCCAGTTCTGCATGTTGCAGGGCGATGCGGGCGTAAAGAATTTCGATGAGCTGTTACAAAAAGAAGTGACATTCGGATCGAGCGCACCAGCGACCGATATTTTCCGCTTCAGCGCCGTCATTAAAAATCTGCTTGGCGCGAAAATGAAGCTTGTATCGGGCTATCCGGGCATGCCGGCCATTCGCTTGGCCATGGATCGTGGTGAGGTGTTTGGTGTGTGTGGTGTTTCAGAAATGATTCTGCGTACCAATCTCGCGGAACCCTTCAAGGAAAAGAAGATCAATCTGATTGTTCAAATGGGTCGCTCGACGACAGAAGAATTCGGCAAAATGCCGAGCGTTTTTGATTATGCGAAGGATCAAAATACCAAAGATATGCTGAGCTTCTTCTTCAAGGACCTGGCGATTGGTCGCCCGATTGCCGCGCCCGCTGGCGTCCCCGCGGATCGCCTTGCAGCACTGCGCAAGGCTTTGCCGGAAACGCTGAAGGACAAGGAGTTCTTGGGCGAGGCGCAGAAGATCGGCATGTCGATCCACCCTGTTTCCGCGCAGGATATTCAAGCAACCATGGAAGCTTTGTCGAAGAAGCCCAAGAGCTTCTATGAAGATGTGAAGCGCATTTCGGAATAAGCTGCGCAGACCACAAACAAAAAGGCCGGGAGTGATCCCGGCCTTTTTTATATGCGCTTTATGTCAAGCCGGTGTGCGATAAGCGTCCGGCACATTGTCGGGAACCTTGTCCCAATCTTGCTCTGGCTCAAATCCCCACACCCAGGCAATCTTGCCATGCGTGCCATTGCCGGATTTGATTTCTTTCTTCTGCTTGTCCTGGTCGGCCATATGTTTGAACTTATTGGCCGAGTTAGAGAGATTCTGCACGCCATGAACGCGCGGAATTCGCACTTTACGGAAATTTTCAAAAGCCTCTTTCGGGTCTGCACATGTCTGCATCCAGCGGCCCAGCACATAGGAATCTTCAAAGGCCATGCAGGCACCTTGGCCCACACTTGGCACCATCGCATGCGCGGCATCGCCGATCAGCTGGATGCGTCCATGCCCCCAATTATTGGTGATCGGGCGCGTGAATAGGCCCCACTTCGAGCATTCCTTGATCGTGCTCAAAAGCTTCAAAAGATTTGGTTCCGCATTGGGATAGCTCGCGCGCATCAAATCCGGATCGCCTTTGATTGCCCAGCCCTCTTCTTCCCACACGTCGGTATCGACCTGCGAAACGACATTCACAAGCCGGTTCTGGCGAATGTAATAGGCGATCAGATGGCGGCCGGGACCGACCCATTGCACGTGCCCATGTGGTTCTAGGCAATCGGCTGGCACATCTTCGGCTTTGAGAAGCGCGCGCCAGACCATTTGGCCGGTGAAGGTTGGATTGTCATCACCATAAAGCGTCTGGCGCATGACAGATTTCACACCATCTGCTGCGATCACATATTCAGCCTCGACCGATTTGCCATTGGTGAAATGCAGCGTAACGCCATCCTCACGCATGTCAGCGCTTTTCAAGCGGTGGCCAAGGTGAATGTGACCGCGGTCAAGCGGCTCAGCCAATGCGTCAATGAGGTCCGCGCGGTGGAAGCAATAATAGGGCATTCCATAGCGTTCAGCGAGTTCGAAGCGATTGGTATATTCGAGAAACTCGCCCGTGATCATATTGCGCGTTACAGGCCCCGGTGACTTGTGGCCGATTGCATCCACCTGCGGGCCCACGCCCACTGCATGCAAAGCTTTCACGGCCTGCGGGCTGCAATTCACCGATGCGCCGATTTCGCCAAGTTCGGAAGCCGCCTCAAAAACTTCGGCCTGAATGCCGTGGGTGCGCAGCGCATTGGCAGCCGCAAGTCCAGCGAGCCCACCACCGATAATGGCAATTCTGCAGCGCGACATTTATGTCCTCCTTGGGGCCATAGACCCGTGGGTTTTCTTCGAAGTCAAAGCTCCGTGATCTTTCGACCCTAAAATGACGTGCGCGCCTACGAAAGCCAATCCAATTCCCGCGCCCTCTTATTCAAATCCCCGCTTTGGGCCATGAGACATGAGATATCTACCTGATAAGCCTGACAAGGATGCATTGACCCTGTGGAGCCGCCCAAGCAATATAGACGCTCTGATTCAGTGAGGGGTCTCTTCGTGAGAATTTGTGCCGTCTTTTTTGCAACGCTCATGATGGGCACGGCAGTGCGTGCGCAAGAATTTCGCATGACTTGTCGCGGTGAAAAGGGCGTCTACCTTGTCGTTTATGACGCCGGGCGCAATGCATTCACCAATAATAATCCGCAGTTTGCGCCGCCTTGGAAGATCAAACGCACACAGGTCGATGAAGATGGCGCCCTGATTTGGACCTCTGTTCTGACGCATTTCGGAGAGCGTGACGCGCTCGCCTTATTCGGGCGCGAGAAATGGGTGCGCTATTTCTATGGCAACGGCAGTGTCGTTGAGGATAGCTGCCGGAATTAATGGCTCCGGCCAAGCTGTTATGAGCTCGGTGAAGGCTCCGCCTTTGGTGGTTTCGTCTTCTTTTTGGGCGCTGGTTTTGGTTCTGCCAATCCGCCCGATTTGTTCTGCGGCCCATGCAAAGCATGCCAGAGATTGCGCTCAACATCGCCAACATCATGGCTCGTCAAGAGGTGACGGGAAATATCCGATGCATTGGGTAAATGCGCGATGCGCTTGATCTGTTCAAACAAGACGCGGTACTGGGCGGCGGCAATATTTGAGTGAACTGCCAGAAAATCAGCGGGAATAAAAATGTCATTGCGTGCCCGCTCTTCGGATTCGCGCTTGGCTTTATCGATCAAAATCTCAAGCTGCTCTTCCGACATATTCATTTTTCGGGCGAGGGCTTTGACTTCGACAAGCTCTTCCTCGGACAGGACTCCGTCAGCGAGCATATCAAAGAGCTGGTTCTCAATGGCTTGGCGCTGCGATTGCAGTTCTTGGGTAAAGGCTGATGAGAGAATGGATGCAGGGATCGCAAACAGGCCAAGGCCGATGAGCGCCATCAAGGTCGTCATCATGCGGCCCAGGGGAGTAATGGGCGAAATATCACCATACCCAACCGAAGCCAGTGTGATCACCGCCCAGTAAATCGATGTCGGAATATTTTCAAATTTTTCTGGCTGCGCTTCATGCTCGAAGAGATAGCCAAGGCTGGCGACCAACACGACAAGAAGCATCAGAGTAAAGGCTGTTGTTGCTAGAATCGGCGCTTCGCGACGTATGATAGCAAAAAGCGTATTCGTGGAGCCAGTATAACGCGCGAGTTTGAACAGACGCATCAATCGGAACGAACGCAAGAAGCGCAAGTCGATCAAATGATGCAGGAAGACTTCCAGGAAGAACGGAATGATCGCAAGAAAGTCGATAACAGCAACAGGCTTGGATGCATAACTCAAGCGACCGACTATTGTGCGCTGAAAGCGCGGTTCCTCGACGCAGGAATAGAGGCGCATCATATATTCAAACGAGAAGACGAGCACGGCAACGGCGTCGAGCACGATAAACTCGACCGACAGATTGTAATGGATTGAATCAACCGATTCCAAAATCACGGCGAGAACGGAAATCAGCACCCAAACTACGATAAAGAGGTCGAAGAAATGGTGTAATTGACCACCATAAGGGCTCGGAAAGACAAGCGCATGGATGCGCTGTCGAAATGTGCGCCCCTCGTTGAGTTGACGAAATTCTTCAAAAGCTGGAAGCAAAATGCGCAGCAGCTTGAGCAGGCGCAAAATACGCAAGAAACGCAAATCAAAAGGTGCCATAGAGCCCATGAAAAAGGGCACAATCACCAACGCGTCGATAATGGCAAAGAACGAACAAAGATATTTCAGGCGTGGGCTTTTGGCCTCTTTAAAATCAGGATCTTCGGGCGCAATGAGCAGACGAATAAGATATTCGCCGGTAAAGATGCCGATTGAGATATTTTCAAAAAGGTGGAGCCAGCGTTCATAAGGCGCGAGGGCCGGAATCGTCTCCAAGATCATGCTCGCGACATTCGCAATGATCAGAATGGAGAGATAGTTTTCAAAATTTTTGCTGGTCGGCACGCCACCTTTAGGCTTGTAAAGCCATTCATAAACGATGCGACGCAGCGGCTTGCCCGCAGGCTTTTGCGGCTTCACCGGTGCTTTTTTTGGCGCAGGCGCAGTTGTTGCGGTGGCGCTCTCAGGTGTTGTGTCCTTCGTCGGGGTGCTCATTGGCTCATCCTTCAGAAGGTCAAGTCTGTCGCGACTTTGATCAGATGGAAGCCGCGACCACAGACGATGACGCGCAGCGTCAGGTCCTTGGCAATGCTTTCAGTTCCGTCAAAGGCTGTATAGGTGAGAGCGGTAGAGCCTAGCGGCACTGAGCCTCTTTCAACAATGATCGTCCCGACCGTATCAGGGTTGCTCATATCGCATTTAGCAGCAAAGAAATCGCGACCATTTTCAAAATGGTTTTTCTTATTTGCAAAGGGCCCACCTTCAGAGGTCATTGCAGTAAGGCAGCCCTTCCAGTTTTCATTTGAAGTTTTGATGCAAGCTGCAGGATTGAAAGTTTCTTCCGCTCGCTTATCGCCGCCATTCTCTTTGATCCAGGCAACTACGACCTCGGCCTCTCGTTTGACTGCTTCGATACGGAGCGCTTCCTGCATGGCGTGCGCACCCAGCATAATCACGAAAGTCGTGATGGCTCCGCAGAAGCAGATGAAAATGAGATCAGGAAGGCGCAGAATAGCAAGTGCGCGGAAGATTGCGCGAACGGTCGTAAATTTCGGGATTTGCACGCTGGGCATGCGGCGCGAAGCGGTTTTGGCGGGTGTTTTTTCGCGAGGTGCAACTGGTGCAGGACCATTGGCAATTTCAGCCGCCGTAGGAGGCTGTGCCGCGCGCTCGAACGTCTCCATCCAGAGTCGGAGAAGGATAACGCGGTCCTCAGGGCTCAGTTTCGACTTACTCTTCCCCGAGAGCGCGTCTTTGATTTCCGTGCGTGCGAAAACCCGATCCTCCGGCGAAAGCGCGGTGAGGTCGGTTGTTTCGTATTTTCCGACAAGCGGATGAGCCATGGACGCACAAACCCGGAACGCAACACAAGCCCAGCCAGCGCCGGGCAGAGGCCAAGGCCCCGTGAACCAGACGCAGGACAGGCTTCCGTTCTAATAACGGCTTAAAAAGGTTATGCTTTAACTACCAGATCCCCCTTTTGGGGATCATTCTGGCGGCCTTGGCCGAAGGAATGAGGCAAAGCGGGGGCGTTGCATGCAGGTGAACGAGGCTCTCATGCGGTTTGAGAGGTTGGTCGAGGACGAGGTCGTCTTCGCCAATTTCCGCCACGCGGTCGGGCGCTTACTGATTACCCATGTCGAGGCGCCAAGACCGCTCCGCGGGACGGGAGAGGCTGCTCGCCTGATGCAGGAGATAGCTGACTATGCTCGAGCTCACGGACAGGCCGTGACCCCATTGTGCGGCTATGCCGTGGCCTGGTTCAGCCGTCATCTTGATTATGCCGATCTTCTGGCCTGAGCGGCCTAGCCGCGGCTCATGCACGCCTCATAGGCGCGCCGGTAGGCGTCCTGATTGGGCACCATGCGCACGTCCTCTGGCCGCTGGTCGCGCTGGTTCGGCACGGGCAGACCGGGTTGCTGCTTGAGGGCGGGGGCGCCGGTGCGCGGGGCCATGACATTGGCATAGTCACGCGCCTGCATGGCGCACAGGTTCGGATCGCCGGCCAGCGCGGCGGAGGCCCAGCCCATCCCGATCAGAATTGAGAGCAAAAGTAATTTTTGCATGTGCTTCCGCGCGTTACGCATGACGTAGCGTAAGCGCGCGGCATGGTGGGGTCAAACAGGTGTTGTTGCATCTCCGAGCAACCAAATCCTAAAAATAAACAAAATCCAAAACGCCCCGTGAGTAAAAGCTTTAGGACGTTTTTTGTTTTGATGTGCTCGTTGTCGCAGACCTAATCAGTATTGATAAGTATATTATTCGGGCTGTCATTGAGCTTTGACCTGCGATGGGGGCTTCCGCATTAGAGGTCTCGGGGGTTGACTTGTTGGGTCTCCTCGCCCAACAAGAATGTGTTCCAGGGAGATCCTCGACAAGAGGCTGAGAAACCGCTGGACAGTCTTTTTAACGAGATTGTCAGCGCGGAAATCCTTCGAACCTGACCCGGTTAGCACCGGCGTAGGGATCGGAGCCTTTCTCGATACCTGCGACCGTTGCGCCTTTTTTGGCAGCTTTGGTATGTATCAGAACACCTCCATTGAAATCTTGGCTGGCCAGCGACTGTTTTCGCCTGAAGAGTTGCGCTCGACCACAGTGCCGGTGGCCGGACAAGACCTGCCCGTCCGCGCGGATGTCATCATTGTGGGGGGTGGTATCATCGGCCTCTCGATTGCCTGGCGACTGGCGCTTCTGGGGCAAAAAGTTGTGGTGATCGAAAAGGCCAGGATTGGCTCAGGTGCCAGCCTTGCAGCCACAGGCATGTTGGCAGCTGCCGCTGAATATGAGGCCGGTGGGGAGATCCTGATTGCATTTGCCCTTGAGAGCCAGCGGCGCTGGGAGACCTTTGCGACTGAGCTAGAGCAGGGCTCAGGAATGGATTTGGATTTTGACAAGAGCGGCACACTTCTCGTCTCTTTGACGCGTGATGAAACAGCGCATCTACGAAGTCGTTTTGAAATGCAGGCTAAAGCGGGCCTGTCAGTGCAGTGGCTGAGCGGAGAGGCTGTGCGCGAGCTTGAGGGTGGGCTAAGGCCCTCCGTTAATGCTGGGATTTTTTGTCCGCTCGATTTTCAGATTGATCCTCGGCTTCTCATTCCAGCGCTTGAGAAGGCGGCGCGTGGGGCTGGTGTAGCGATTATTGAAGAAGCGTCAGTCGATAGTCTCGTGATGCAAGCAGGTGCTGTTGATGGCATTATTTCAGGGAAGCGTGAGTGTCGTGCACCTCTCGTCATTGTGACAACGGGTGCCGACGCTGGCCGCAGATCATTTCTTCCTCAATCACTTAAAATTCCAATTCGCCCCCTGCGCGGCCAGTCTATCTGCCTGCGTATACCTGAGAGACATCCTCCCTTGCTGCAGCACGTTATCTGGACGGAGCAGGTGCATATGGCCCAAAAATCAGGTGGTCGATTGATTGTAGGTGCGACGGTCGAGGAAGCAGGCTTTAATCCTGATGTGACCGTTGGTGGCCTCTTTGCCCTGCTGGAGGCGTCGCGTCGCGCCTTGCCAGCACTCGAAGATATTGCGCTCGAGGCTGTCTGGTCTGGCTTTCGTCCAACATCACAGGATGATGCACCAATTCTCGGAGCCTCTGGAGTGCCCGGCTTGCTGCTGGCGGTTGGTCACCATCGCAATGGCATTTTGCTGGCACCATCGACTGCCGATGCTCTTGTTGCTTACGCCTTAGGGCAAGACATCCCTCATTCTGCGGAGCCTCTAAACCTCCAACGTTTCGGAAGCGCATCATGAAGATCTATCTCAATGGCAAGAATACTGAGGTTGACTGCTTCACCATTCAGGATCTCTGGAACAGGGAGCAGGCCGAGCGTGAGCTCGATTCCTCAAGAGGATTTGCCATCGCCAGAAATGGCGCTCTCGTCCCAAAGCGTGAATGGTCAACAACATCCATTAACACCAACGATAAAATAGAAATCGTGCGAGCGATGTCGGGAGGTTAATATGAAAGATGAATTTGTGATCGCTGGCGTGACCCTGAGCTCGCGTTTACTTCTCGGAACTGCTGGTTATCCAAGCCAGAGAATTCTGCGTGACGCAGTTCAAGTGAGCGGATGTGAAGTGGTCACAGTCTCGATCCGACGAATTTCACTGGAAGGGCATGGCACAGATACCATTGAACTTCTTTCGAAATATCGATTATTGCCAAATACAGCGGGATGCGAAACAGCCCGTGACGCCATTCTCACAGCTGAACTTGCACGAGAGGCCCTGGAGACAAACTGGATCAAGCTGGAGGTGATTGGTGATCGGGAGACGCTTTATCCCGACACTAGTGAATTGCTGCAAGCCACAAGAAAACTCGTTGATATGGGTTTCGTTGTTTTGCCTTATTGCAATGATGATCCGGTTTTGTGCATGCGGCTGGCAGATGCCGGGGCTGCAGCCGTCATGCCGATGGGCTCGATGATCGGATCGGGGCTAGGCGTCGCCAATCCCGCAAACATCGAACATATTTGCAAGCGCTCACCGGTTCCTGTCATCGTAGATGCTGGTATCGGAACCGCATCAGATGCTGTGATTGCAATGGAGCTTGGCGCATCGGCCGTTTTGCTCAATACGGCAGTCGCCAAATCTGATGATCCTGTACTGATGGCGGGTGCTATGAAACATGCAGTGCAGTCCGGACGCTTGGCCTATCGAGCTGGGCGCATACCGCGGCGCGGGCGTGCAGAGCCCTCAAGCCCACAAATGGGATTGGTGGGTTCATGACGCTTCTGCCAAGCCCTCTTCTGATTGTTACAAATCGTCATCTCACTCATCGCGATTTGCTCGATGTGATTGATGAGGCTGTAAGTGCAGGTGCGGGCTGGGTCTGGTTTCGTGATAAGGATCTTGAGCGGGTAGAGCGATTTGAACTCGCGCGTCGAATTCAAAAGATGATTGGGAAACGAGCCGTTCTCAGCATCGGTGCAGATGTGGATTTGGCACGTGATGTGGGCGTGAGCTCAGTTCATCTTCCGATGTCGACGGATGTTAAGGCAGTGCGCGCAAAGCTCGGAGCGGAAGCGCTAATTGGGGTATCCGCTCATTCACTCGCTGATGTGCTTGCAGCAAAAAGTCTCGGCGCGAATTATGTTACTCTGAGCCCTATCTTTGCGACACAAAGTAAGCCTGGTTATGGACCGGAAATTGGATTGTCAGCTTTGGCGGCGGCTGCTGCCCTCGATATCCATGTTATGGCGCTTGGGGGAGTTGAGCCAAAAAATATTCTTGAAGTTATGTCGGCAGGCGCTTCAGGCGTTGCTCTTATGGGCGCCGCCATGCGGGGTGCTGATGTTGGCGCTAATATCCGAACTGTTCTGTTGGCAATTCATGGAGCCAAGAGATGCGGACCCTCCTTTGGTTCCCGCTGAAAAATGTCGTTGCATATTCGAATTGGATCACCTCGTGGGGTCTAGCCACGCCTCGTTGATAAGGTCGCGCAACATCGGTGCGGAGCGTCCCTGAGTGGCCGCTAATCTTGGTCAATTCAGATCAAGCTCGGGCACAACATCTCAAAGTTGTTCGGTAGAGGTGGCAGCGCCTCCCCGCAACCATACGAGCCTGAACATTTAGCTCCTTGTGGTCGGAAAACTTTCCTTACATAGATCTTCCGCAACGGAAAGCGGCTCAATTTGTCTTTCGGCCCACCAGTCTTTCTCGTTGCCACGCATGTGGAGCTCATGGTGGTGAGTGGCGCAAAGCGGCACGGTAAATTCATCTGAGACTTTGCGGC
>CANGBX010000003.1 GCA_947452455.1 Beijerinckiaceae bacterium | reverse complement strand
ATGTTCTATTCAACGCAGCCCATGGAAATACAGGACATGGAAGCGCTGGAAACAACGTTCCGCATGATGAATGCTGAAACGCAGCTCATGTATGCATCCGACTATCCGCATTGGGATTTCGACTTGCCGAGCACGATCTATGATCTGCCCTTCCTGTCGGAAAAGGCCAAACACAATATTCTGGGCGGCAATGCTGCGCGCACGTTCAAGCTGGAACCGCGCAACGAAGCCCAGAAGGCCAATCTCATCAAATACGGCAATTACACCGCAGGCTGATTGATCTCTGGGGAGAATGCTCATGCGCTTTGCAGCTGTATTCATCACAGCGGTCGCGTCTATATCTGTCGCTCACGCCCAAAGCCCCGAAGCTTTCTACAAGGGCAAGACCATCGACATGATGATCGGCTCAGAAGCAGGCTCTGGCTATGATGCCTATGCGCGTCTCGTTGCCAACCATATGGGCAAGCACATTCCCGGACGCCCCAATATTGTCGTCAAACAAATGGTCGGTGCGGGTGGCATTGTCGCCACCAATTATCTCGCCAAGATTGCTAACAAAGACGGCAGCGTCATCGGGCAGGTGCAAAACACGGTGCCCTTCCAGCCATTGGTAACGCCAGGCGGCGAACAATTTGATGCTACCAAACTTGGCTATATCGGCTCAGCCAATAGCGAAGTGGCTCTGGCTTTCACATGGCACACGTCGGCTACCAAGACGCTTTCGGATTTACAAAAACGGGAGACGATCATGGCGGGCGTGATCGGTTCCATCAGCGCCAATTATGCTTATGCGATGAGTGATCTGACGGGTGCAAAAATTCGCCTCATCACTGGTTATGCGGGTGCTGGCCAATCCATGCTGGCTTTGGAACGTGGCGAGATTGAAGGCTATCCAGCACTTTTCTGGTCGACCTTCAAAACCACCAAGCCCGATTGGATTGCGCAAAAGAAGGTCAATTTTCTCGTGCAGCTGGCACTCAAAAAGCATCCTGAATTGCCAGATGTGCCCTTGATCTTTGATTATCTCAAAACAGATGATGATCGCGCTGCGGCTGAATTGCTTCTCGCGCCGCAATTGGCGGGGCGCCCCTTCATAACACCGCCTGATATTCCTAAAGAGCGGCTCGCTGCTTTGCGAATGGCCTTTAATACCATGATGGCGGATGCCGATTTCAAAGCCGACGCTGACAAGCGCAATATGGAAGTGCAGCTTGTCACGGGCGAAGAAATTGCCAGCGTGGTCGCGCGCGCTTACGCCACCAAGCCGGATATTGTCGCCAAAGTTCGGCGCATGAGCGAGCCGCGCTGATCAAATCGCGCGCGGCGCAAAGCTCTCTTCATCGGCCATATCCCAGGCATGAGCAAAGCGGGTGTCTTTCGTGCCCGTCAACAATTCGCCTTTGCGCAAATTGGGATAGAGATCAGCGAATGTCACAACTTCGCTTGGCGAAATTCGGCGAGAAATAAATTGCGCTTTGAATCCGGCGGGATGTTCAAGCCCAGCAGCAGCCGTTAATTCAGCCAATGCGTCCAGCGTCGAATGATGGAAATTGGCCACGCGTTGCGCTTTATCTGGAACAACAAGTGCGCGCTGGCGTGACAAATCTTGCGTGGCAACGCCCGTCGGGCATTTATCCGTATGGCAGGATTGCGATTGGATGCAGCCGATTGCAAACATGAAGCCGCGCGCGGAATTGCACCAATCAGCCCCCAAAGCAAAAGCGCGCGCAATATCAAAAGCTGTCGCGATTTTACCGCTCGCACCAATGCGCACGCGTTCGCGCGCCCCAATACCAATCAAAGCATTATGCACAAAGGAAAGCCCCTCGCGTAGAGGCTTGCCCAGATGATCCATAAATTCGAGCGGTGCTGCACCCGTGCCGCCTTCTTTGCCATCGACCACAATGAAATCGGGATAAATGCCCGTCTTCACCATGGCTTTGCAGACAGCCAGAAACTCCCATTCATGACCGATGCAAAGCTTGAACCCCGTCGGCTTGCCACCTGACAGACGACGCAATTCACCGATGAATTGAATCATTTCAATCGGCGTTGAGAAGGCTGGATGTTTGGAAGGCGAAACACAATCCTGCCCCATCGGCACGCCGCGCGTGTCGGCAATTTCCCGCGTGACTTTGGCGGCCGGCAAGACGCCACCGTGGCCGGGCTTGGCGCCTTGCGATAATTTGAGCTCGATCATTTTGATCTGCTCATTAGCGGCTGTTTGCGCAAAGCGTTCGGGCGAAAATGTGCCATCTGCATTGCGCGCGCCAAAATAGCCGGAGCCCAATTCCCAAATAATGTCGCCGCCACCAGAGCGATGATAGGGGCTGAAGCCACCCTCACCCGTATCATGCGCAAAGCCGCCTTTACGCGCGCCTTCATTCAAAGCGCGGATCGCATTGGGGCTTAGCGCGCCAAAACTCATCGCAGAAATATTGAAAACTGATGCCGAGTAAGGATGCGCACAATCCGGCCCACCGATGCGCACACGAAAATCAGACGGCGCCAGAGGCTTTGGCGCCAGCGAATGGTTCATCCATTCAAAGCCATCAGCATAGACGTCATAAGTTGTGCCGAAGGGTCGCTTATCCAATTGCATTTTGGCGCGCTGATAGACAATCGCGCGCTTGTCACGGCCAAAGGGCATGCCGTGTTTTTCATCCTCGAAGAAATATTGCCGCATCTCCGGACGAATGGATTCGAGGATAAAGCGCAGATGCGCGGCAATGGGGTAATTGCGCAGCACGGCATGGCGCGTTTGAAACAGATCATGCAGGCCAAGCAGCGTAAAACCGGCGCCAAACAAAAAAATCCCAAGCGCAACAATGGATTGGCTGCCCGAGGCAATCAGGGAAAAGCCGCCCAGCGCCAAAACCACGGCCAATGTGAACGGGATAAAACGGGGCGCAAGTATCAATCGCCAAGACATGAGCTACTTCTCCGACACGGGGCTGAGCTGGTTTACGCCAGCTAAGCCTTTGGCGTAGCTCACGTCTACTAGGTAGTTTCATCCTTCAAGATGCGCTTGATCAAGCCAACCAGCTTTTTCCGGTCCTGCTCGGCAAAGATATGGTCTGCGCTTTTCTGACCCCCAGCCTGATGGGCCAAGGAAACAGCCACAGGTGACAAGCTCATGATGGTGGCAGGCGGGGCGACGCGCGGATGGACTTGGGCCGCCCGGGCCACTGGCAGGACCGGGGTCACAATATGGTCGGTTCCAAGAGGTATCACATCTGACATGGCCCACCCTCCAGAGAGCTGCCTTTATTGAACGGCATAGCAGCCGATTTTTCAAATCCCGCCGATGATGACCGGCCTTCGGGGCAATGGAGCAACCTTGTTAAGCTCGCCCCGTTCCGCGCGCGGCTGTGGCAAATCTCACTTCCTGATCAAATCCCAAACTTCATAAATATTGAGGCTCCGCGGACTGCCCTGCCATTCGCTCAACACGATCAGAGCCACAAGCAAAGCGCCATAAAGAATGAACTGATTGCGGGTCATAGAACTCTCGCTCTAGATTTGCTGCAGCTGCGAAGAAAATGCTGCAACTGCGCTGTTTTTAAGCTTTTCAACTATTACGCGCATTGGCAGAGATCCAAAGCAAAAAGCTGACGTAAGCGGTGTGGGCGCATCACTCACATCGTGAGGAAGCACATGCAGCATATCGAAAGTTTTTCTGAGCCGGACATGCTGCTTCATCTGCATGATGACCTGATTGTCGATCATCGGGCGGCGGCCACGCTTGCACTCCAACATCATTGCAAAGGCCATCTTGAGACGGCGCTTGTCTGGGAGCAATTGGCTGTCTTCTTGCGCATCAGCGAGGCCTATATTTTCGACGATGAAGCGGGTGTCCGCCAACCCGCCAGCAGCTTGGGCTCCCCTTTCCAACCCTATAAAACAGCGGCTGCAGAGCGCGATCACGGAAAAATTGATCGCCTTTATGGTTCAGAGAAGCAATTGGCCGTTTTCTAGCCGTTCCGATTACTTAAACTGCCTTCCCATGGTTGAAGAATTAAACTCAACCATTCATGGGGAGGATGAAATGCCCGCGCTTGATAATGCAGATATGATTGCAATTCTTGGCGAAGACTATCTGACCAAAAAAGAAGAACTTGAACGCGCCAGCGGTATGGGCGCCCAAGAGCGCGACGCGAAGGCCCGGCTCGAGAGCCTGAACAACCAGAAAGTGCCTGCCCTCTGCGGCGTTTTCCTCGGAGCCCTGCTGGTTTTTGCCACGAAATGGTCCCCATCGGCACTTGCTGCGAGTAACCAGACCATGTTCGGCGGAGGCTTGGCCCTCGTGTGCTTGGCAACCTATTTCTGGCTCGCATATGAAGTCAAAAAGGGTCGCGGCTAAAATTCGCAATCGCGACTTGGCAAAAAAGAATTTCTAAAATGGGCAGTCAGTGATGCTTTATGCTCACTGATTGCCGCTATGACTTTTTTTTAAGTTACGCGTTTTAAAACCGAACTGTACAGGCTGTATCTTGATAGCCGGTCATCGCCTTCACAACTCTTTCGCCGCCAGGCAATTCCTCGAAATAAACAATACCCATGCGGTCTTGAGCCGGACGACTGTCGGGCAATCTGAAAACAGTGATTTCCGAAAACCCCATAATATCGTCACGATAAAATACTGAAAATCTATATGCGGATTCATGACGCCGCATACCGATTATTTTGCCTCTGTAATTTTTTCCTACCGTTTCAACGACGGCTTCGTTTCCCACCCAAGTGATCGACGGCAGTGTTATCATCATTGCTAGATTTTTACCGGTCTGTGCGCAGGAACCGGATGTAGGAAATGCTTGAGAATACGCAGATTTTGTAAATCCGGAAAACAAAAGAAGTGCCGGAATAAGAGATCTCATGTACTTCATGTCTAGTCCCTACGACAGTCTACGAAGAGCAAATCAAACTACGTCGCTGAATAATCATATTAACTATCGGCTTTTATCACCTATACATGTCCTGATCTATTCAGTGCGCCATAACTTTTGAATGAACTTCTTTCGTTAAAACTTCCAACCGCTCTGACATGCGCTTAATTGTTTCGGTCATATCCGTATTCTGCTGCAACATTTCTAGGATGAGCTGAGTTTGATGAGCCGCAAGCGCCTGGCGCTCATCGCTTGCCCTTGCCAAATCTTCACGATGCCGCGCATCAGCTTCTGCATGCGCTTTATCACGATCTGATTGCCGTGTTTGAGCCAGCAAAATTAATGGCGCTGCATAGGCTGCTTGCAAACTGAATGCAAGATTAAGAAGGATGAATGGGTACTCGTCGAAATGAACAAGGCCTATAAAATTAATCGCCATCCAAAAGATGACGATACTCGTCTGGATAATAAGAAAAATTGGTGTCCCGAAAAACCGAGCGAACAATTCGGCTTTTTTTGCAAACCAATCGTCACCAAATGCGGACGACAAATGCTGATAGGGTAGGTGAAAACGGAAATAATTTTTTGAATTTGTATCGCTCATCTCACATCACCTTGCATGACTTTGATGATTGAGATGGGATCATCGAAATTGTTGTCTGTCCACTCTTGCATGAGAGAACAAAACCGCAGGCGCTCCGTGGGATATCGCGTAACCCCAGTTTTGCTGCCCAGACCGACACAGCCTGTTCATCAATCGGGATAAAAGTGGGGCTGAGAACTCTAGCTAAACCAGAGACGAATTTAGAAAATTAGTCGTTTAGCGCCAAAAGCTGATGTAAACAATGCAAACGCACCATAGTATAAACGCACAAGATAGAGAGGTGCTTACAATTCGTGACGAATTGAGCATAAGGCTTCTCCCTGCACAGCATCGAAACGTTCAACTACCAGCGGCTTGTGCAAGTTCTATGACAAAATAAAACATCAAGAACGGCATCGCCATGCCGGGCGGAGAGTTTTTTGCTAATTATGTGACAAATGCCGTTGATCGAGGCAGATTGGGTGCTCAACAAACCTTAGTGGTTTCTGTCTCTGTGTTATCGTGGCGATCGTAAGCTGATAACTTCTATACTAGAAGCATCTAGTCGGGGTCCGACTACCTTATCCCTGCGGGGCTTCCCTAGAGCACCATTCCCAACCCAATCATGGACGGATGTATTTCGATGAAAATTTCTGCCTCGATCTTGTCCATCTTATTTACAATTTTAGTATTATTAATCTCTGCGCCTCTTCACGCAGAGGTTTTATTTGATAGCACAGATAACCCCATCTTTGACTTAGATACCGTCAATGCCGACGTTAAACTGAAAGCGTCTTTCACAACAAATGAAAGCCAGATTCGCCTATCAAGCCTAACGCTTCGCTGGAGGAAAAATTTAGGGCAAAAGGGGATTATTCAGATTATTTTGTTAGATAATAAAAATGGGCTTCCGGGAGCTATTTTAGATAATTTAGCGTCTGTTGATGCTGATAGACTGACAGTCGGCGATCAGTGGCTGACGATCCCGCTTAAAAATGCAAAAGAGCTAAAAAAGAACACACGTTATTGGATAGAAATTACCTCGACCGGAGAATCTGGATCGGTGGCCTATAGCCGTGAGCATCGTGGTCTGGGCGTAGAAGCAGAATCTTATTTAAACAATTATGGCCTTCACCGAAATACAGAAACAGGTCCCTATATTTTTAAGCTCGAAGGCGTTCGATCTAAACCTTGATGATATAAATCGACGTTCAAGACGCTGTCATGATCTTCAAAGTTCGTGCCGCTCATCATGCTTCCGATGACACTATTTGCGGGCGGCTTCTTATCTCCCATGTAAAAGCGGTTGAAGAGTTCCTCTTTTCATAAACTCTCAATCACTAAATTCGCCTCATGCGATCTCTCAAACTAACGATTGATTATATTCCAAAGCTCATAAATGTTCATCGCAGCTTCCACTCTGTATTACGCTCAAGACACTGACTGGCGACTAGAGCGGCATGAAAGCGATGTATTGATACTTGGTAGCACTAACTGATTCTGAATGCGGAATGAGAACTCTCCAAGCAAGGAGAGCTATGCTGCCACAGCGCCGCGACCCAGCCGCACAAATTGCGCTGTGCTGATCAACTCAAAATTTTGAGAAAGAAAAATTTTGGTGGAGCCAGACGGAATCGAACCGACGACCTCTTCAATGCCATTGAAGCGCTCTCCCAACTGAGCTATGGCCCCACGTTTTTTGCCCTGACTTTTTTCAAAGTCAGCCCGCGTCTTGTCCCTTGGGGAGGCCAAGTGCCGCGAGCAGCAAGAACTATACGATGCGCGTCGGCGCTCGTTCAGTGGGCGGCTGTGTAACCCAATAGCCGCCCTATCACAACCCCTGACAGATCAGCTTTCTTCGTCGTCCTGAAGATCGCTGTCGATGAGGCCCGAGACGTCGTCCGGATCGCCTTCTTCCTCTTCAAGGAAGGTCTCATCCGCACCATCATCTTCGATTTCAATATCGTCGTCAGGCACAACGACCTTGTCGTCAACGGCATCCGCCTCTTCAAGCGAGACAAGCTCGGCGCCGGCAACTTCTGGCTGCTCATCATCATCCACCGGGGCAGCGCGCGCCGGGGCGCGGCTCAAGGCCACCACCTGGAAGATCGCGCCGCATTTCGGGCAGGAGATCGGGTCCTTGTTCAGGTCGAAGAATTTCGCGCCGCAGGACTGGCACTGACGCTTGCTGCCGAGTTCGGGTTTCGCCACGTTCGATGAGCCCCTAAAATGGCCGCCAAGCCTCTGGCTGAGGACTGAATGGGCGGCATGTGTTTCGCGCTTCGGTTAGTCGGGCTTCGGGCGGCTGTCAAATGAGAAGTGGCGCTGGGCGCTCTCTGGGTGACTTTGGCCTCCCCCTCGTGCTACGGACGCAACGAAATCTCTCCGCAGTTCCGAGGTTCCTTTGGCTTCCCATTCCTCCCATGGACCCGCCCAGCCGATGACGGCGGGCCGCTCGAACCCCTTGGTCGGCGCCCTCAAGCCGCCAGGCGATAAATCCATCTCCCACCGCGCCATCATCTTCGGCCTGCTCGCTAAGGGTGTAACCCCTGTTGAGGGCCTGCTGGAGGGCGATGACGTGCTGCGCACAGCCGCCGCCTGCCGCGCCCTGGGCGCCAAAGTGGAGCGTCTGGGCGATGGCAAATGGCGGGTCGAGGGTGCGGGCCTGGGCTCGCTGCTGACCCCCAAAGACGTGCTCGATTTCGGCAATGCCGGCACCGGCACGCGCCTGATGATGGGCGTTGTCGGCGGTCATGCGATCAAGGCAACCTTTGATGGCGATGCCTCGCTGCGCAAGCGCCCCATGCGCCGCATTCTCGATCCGCTCGCGCTGATGGGCGTCGAAGTGTTGAGCGAGACAGAGGGCGGGCGCTGCCCGATCACCATTCAAGGCACGGGTGAACCCGCGCCCATCGAATATCGCTCGCCTGTTGCTTCCGCACAGTTGAAATCCGCCATTCTGCTGGCGGGCCTCAATTCACCGGGCCGCACCATTGTGATCGAAAGCGAAGCCTCGCGCGATCACACGGAAAAAATGCTCACCTATTTCGGCGCAAAAGTGCATGTCGAAAAAGAGGGCACACATGGCCGCAAGATCACGCTCGAAGGTCGCCCGACGCTCACACCGCGCGAAGTCATTGTACCCGCTGATCCATCATCGGCCGCTTTCCCGCTCGTGGCAGCGCTGCTGGTGCCGGATTCAGATGTCACCATCATCGGCATGATGATGAATCCCTTGCGCATAGGTCTTCTGACGACTTTGCAGGAGATGGGCGCACAGATTGATGTCACCAATCCGCGCATTGAAGGCGGTGAAGATGTGGCTGATTTGCGCGTGCGTGCTTCGCAGCTCAAAGGCGTAGATGTGCCTGCAGATCGGGCACCTTCAATGATTGACGAATATCCGGTGCTGGCGGTCGCAGCGGCTTTTGCCAAAGGCGAAACGCGCATGCGCGGCCTGTCAGAACTGCGCGTGAAAGAATCCGATCGCTTGGCTGCCGTTGCAGCGGGTCTTGCCGCCAATGGCGTGTCATATGCGATTGATGGTGATGATCTCATCGTCCACGGCACGGGCACAGTTGCGGGCGGCGGCACGGTTGAGACTCATCTTGATCATCGCATTGCCATGAGCTTCCTCGTCATGGGTTTGGCCTCCGACAAGCCCGTTACGATTGATGATGCAGCGATGATTGCGACAAGCTTCCCGACCTTCCGTCCGGCACTCGAAAAACTCGGCGCGCGTTTTTCATGAATGGGATGCTGATTGCAATTGATGGACCGGCGGCCTCGGGCAAAGGCACTTTGGCGCGCCGTCTCGCGCGCCATTTCAATGTGCCCCATCTCGACACGGGCCTGCTTTATCGCGCGACTGCGGCCGGCGTTCTGGATCGCGGCGAGCGGCTCGAGGATGTCGAACATGCGGTATCTGTGGCCCGTGGCCTCGCGCTGACCGATTTCGATGAAGACAGATTGCGCGGTCGCGAAATGGGGGAGGCGGCTTCCGTGGTCGCCGCCATTCCCGAAGTCCGCGCCGCTTTGATCGAGGCCCAGCGCCGTTTTGCCGCCCGCCCGGAGGGCGCGGTTCTGGACGGGCGCGACATCGGCACAGTCATCTGCCCGGATGCTCCGGTGAAGATTTTCGTGACAGCGACCCCCGAAACCCGCGCCCAGCGCCGGGCTCTGGAA
This sequence comes from Beijerinckiaceae bacterium, assembly GCA_947452455.1. Taxonomy (GTDB): domain Bacteria; phylum Pseudomonadota; class Alphaproteobacteria; order Rhizobiales; family Beijerinckiaceae; genus Terripilifer. Next base: position 382,567 of record CANGBX010000003.1, on the reverse strand, counting down.
CTGGTCGGTCGGGGCGAAAATGTCGATTTCGCTGCCATTCTGGATGATATCCGCAAGCGCGATGAGCGCGATTCCGGCCGCTCCAGCGCCCCCCTCAAGGCAGCGGCCGATGCGATCACGCTGGATACAACCAAACTCGGGGTCGAAGAGGCCTTTGCCGCCGCGCTGAAAATCGTGGCCGAAAAGACCACGCGAGGCTGAAAAGCCCCATTTCATCGAATCAACTTGCAATCGGGCGGGTCTGCCTGCTAGAAACCGCGCGATCTCGGGCGAGGGGCCAAACTCTTCGCCCGGTTTCATTTTGAACCAGCTTTCTGCTCCGGCCTGCCGGCATGCTTTTCAAAAGCAGTTCCGATCGCAACGTCGATCGGCACCGGATGCACGAAAGCTCATGCAACTCTAACCCTGCCGGCCGCCCGACCTCGGGCACTTCAGGAGAAAATATGGCTATTTCCGCTGATTCGAGCCTCAACCCGACGCGCGATGATTTCGCTGCACTGCTCGACGCAAGCTACGGTGAAAACGAAGCTTTCGAAGGTTCCGTTGTTCAAGGAACCGTTGTCGGTATCGAAAAAGATGTTCTCGTCATCGACATTGGTCTCAAGACCGAAGGTCGCGTGGCGATCCGTGAATTCACCGGTGTTGGCGGCCGTGATGCTGCCCCGAAGGTCGGCGATGTCGTCGAAGTCTATCTGGAGCGCATCGAAAACGCGCTCGGTGAAGCTGTCATTTCGCGCGACAAAGCGCGCCGCGAAGAAAGCTGGGTCAAGCTCGAGAAGGCTTTTGAAGCCGGTGAGAAGGTCGACGGCGTTATCTTCAATCAGGTCAAGGGCGGCTTTACTGTCGATCTCGACGGCGCTGTGGCCTTCTTGCCGCGCAGCCAAGTCGACATTCGCCCGATCCGCGATGTCACCCCGCTGATGGGCGTGCCGCAGCCGTTCCAGATTCTCAAGATGGATCGTCGTCGTGGCAATATCGTCGTGTCGCGTCGTACCGTTCTCGAAGAGAGCCGCGCTGAACAGCGTCATGAAATCGTGGCCAACCTTGAAGAAGGTCAGGTCATCGAAGGTATGGTCAAGAACATCACCGATTATGGTGCGTTCGTGGATCTGGGCGGCATCGACGGCCTCCTGCATGTCACCGACATTGCATGGCGTCGCGTCAACCATCCGACCGAAGTGCTCAACATCGGCCAGACGGTGCGCGTGAAGATCATCAAGATCAATCACGACACGCATCGCATCTCGCTGGGCATGAAGCAGCTCTTGGAAGATCCGTGGCAGGGCATTGAAGCGAAATATCCGCTCAATGGTCGCCTCCATGGTCGCGTCACGAACATCACCGATTACGGTGCATTCGTTGAACTCGAGCCCGGCATTGAAGGCCTCATCCACGTTTCCGAAATGTCCTGGACAAAGAAGAACGTGCATCCCGGCAAGATCGTTTCGACGAGCCAGGAAGTCGATGTGCAGGTTCTCGAAGTGGATTCGGTCAAGCGCCGCATCTCGCTCGGTCTCAAGCAGACGCTCGCCAATCCGTGGGAAGTCTTCGCGCAGAAATATCCAGTCGGCACGGAAGTCGAAGGCGAAGTCAAGAACAAGACCGAATTCGGTCTGTTCATCGGCCTCGACGGCGATGTGGACGGCATGGTCCATCTCTCCGATCTCGACTGGAACCGCGCAGGCGAACAGGTCATCGAAGAGTACAAGAAGGGCGACATGGTCAAGGCGAAGGTCTTGGACGTGGATATCGAGAAGGAGCGTATCTCGCTCGGTATCAAGCAGCTCACCGCTGATCCGTTCGAAGGCAAGGGCGGCGCTGCAAGCGCTGGCGCTGCTGAAGAAGGCGGCGATCTGAAGAAGGGCGCTGTTGTCACGTGTGAAGTCGTCGAAGTGAAGGAAGGCGGCATCGATGTGAAGCTTGCTGGTACCGATCTCGTCACCTTCATCAAGCGCAGCGAACTCGCCCGTGATCGTGCTGACCAGCGCCCTGAGCGTTTCGCAGTTGGCGAAAAGGTCGATGCCCGCATCACGCAGTTTGATCGCAAGGCCCGCAAAGTTGGTGTGTCGATCAAGGCGCTTGAAATGGCCGAAGAGAAAGAAGCCATTGCTCAGTTCGGCTCAGCCGACTCGGGCGCTTCGCTCGGCGACATTCTTGGCGCGGCCCTCAAGGCCCGCGAAGGCGACAAGAAGTAATCATAAGCGTTTCATCGCTTTGGTGGGGCCCGCGCTGCAATGCGCGGGCCTTTTCTTTTTTGAAGCTTCACGTTGGCCGTGCTGTTTCCTTGCAAGGCAAAGCGTGTGGGCCTAATTTGCTGGAAAGCTTCAAGCTCAGAAAGTCGCGCGCATGCCTTCTTTTCCAGATCCCGATCATCTGGTTGACCGCCGTATTCTCCGGCGCAAATTGACCTTCTGGCGCGTGGCGCTGTTCCTCATTGTTGGTGTCGCAATCATTGCCGTCGGCATCCGATACGCTCATCGCGAGACGGGAACGGGCAAACATATTGCGCGGCTCTCCATTGAAGGTGTGATCACAGGCGATAAAGACACGCTGAAGCTCGTGCGCGACATTGGCGCTTCTAAAAATGCCGAAGCGTTGATCGTCGCCATTGAAAGCCCCGGTGGCACGACCACGGGTGCCGAGCGCCTCTATCAGGAATTGCGCCTCGTTGCGCAGAAGAAGCCTGTTGTAGCTGTCGTTGGCACTATGGCCGCCTCTGGTGGCTATATTGCAGCACTCGGCACAGAGCGCATTTTTGCGGAAGGCAATTCGCTGGTTGGCTCGATTGGCGTGCTTTTCCAATTTCCGAATTTCGGCAAGCTTCTGGAAAATGTCGGCGTGTCGATGGAGACGGTGAAATCAGCGCCGCTGAAAGCCTCGCCCAATGGTTTTGAACCAACGAGCCCCGAAGCGCGTGCCGCTTTGGCCGAACTCGTTTCGGATTCTTTTGTCTGGTTCAAGGACCTCGTCAAAGAGCGCCGCCAGCTCAATGCGGATGAACTTGCAAAAGTCAGTGACGGGCGTGTCTTCACTGGGCGCCAAGGTTTGGGGCTGAAACTCGTCGATTCATTGGGTGGTGAGCGCGAGGCGATTGCTTGGCTCGAACAGGAAAAGAAGGTCGACCACAATCTGCCCGTACGCGATTGGAAGAAGGAACGCCGCCTCGAGAGATTGGGCGTTTTGGGTATAGCCGCAGCCTTTTTCCAACTGATGGGATGGGATGGCGCCGCCGCCCGGCTCGACAACATAAGCCATCTTGGTGAGGCCCGTCTCCTTGACGGTCTCGTTTCAGTTTGGCAAGTTACGCCAGTTGATTGAGCTTTTTCTGACGAACAGGTCCGTCAATTCTGGACCTTATTTGCAATGATTTTCGGGGGCCAAAAGTGATCAAATCTGAACTCGTCCAACGTATCGCTGAACGCAATCCCCATCTCTACCTGCGGGATGTCGAAAACATTGTGAACGCCATTCTTGACGAAATCACCCATGCCCTGTCGCGCGGCGATCGCGTGGAACTGCGTGGCTTTGGTGCGTTTTCGGTGAAGCGCCGTGATGCGCGTCTGGGCCGCAACCCGCGCACGGGTGCCCATGTCGAGGTTGATGAGAAGGTCGTGCCCTTCTTCAAGACCGGCAAAGAAATGCGCGAGCGTCTGAACGAAAATACGCCGGGCTAATCTGCGCCCGAGCGCGCAGGAGCCTTGATGAAAAGCCTTCTGAAATGGCTGTTTCTGACACCTGTTGCCCTTTTTCTGCTGGGCCTTGCTGTTGCTAATCGCGAAAGCGTGCGGGTTGTCCTCGACCCGCTTCCGGGTGATGGCCCGCTCTTCGAGACAAATGCCCCCCTCTTTCTCGTGGCCTTTGCTGCGGCCATTCTTGGCATTGCGTCAGGAAGCCTTGTGACATGGTGGTCGCAAGGCCGCCATCGCCGCAGCGCCCGTCAGGCGCGGGCCGAAACCGAGCGCCTGCGCCAAGAGACAGCTCGGCTGCGCAGTGAATTGACGAGCCGCTCCAACGCTCTGATCTCGCCTGAGCGTCCCCGCGACGCAGCCTGATCGGCTGGACTTGATCGCGAGAGCATGCGAGCAAGACCCTATGTCGACCATACCCGCATTTCTGGATGGATTGAGCCTGCCTGCACCTCTGCGGGAGGCGATTGCACGCCGTTCCGCGACCGGTCCGGCCATCAAAATCTGCGGTCTTTCGACCCCTGAAACGCTGGAAGCGGCCATCAGCGCAGGTGCGGAGCTGGTCGGCTTTGTCTTTTTCCCGAAAAGCCCGCGACATCTGGGCTTCGATACGGCCGCTGCCTTGGGCGCCCAAGCCGCCAACCGCTCTGTCAAAGTGGGCCTCTCGGTCGATGCCGATGACGCCCTGCTCGACGCCATTGTCGCTGGGCTCAAGCCGGACATGCTGCAATTCCATGGCTCGGAAAGCCCTGCTCGGGTGGCCGAAGCCAAAGCCCGCTATGGCCTGCCCGTGATGAAGGCCATCGGCATTTCCGGCCCCGCCGATCTCGCCGCAATTGCCGCCTATGACGGGGTCGCCGACCGCATTCTCTTCGATGCCAAGCCCCCGAAAGGGGCTGATCTGCCCGGCGGCAATGGCCTGACCTTCGATTGGGACATTCTTTCGGGGATCCGGCTGAAAGCCCCCTTCATGCTCTCGGGCGGACTTGAGCCCGCAAATGTGGCTGAAGCCGCGCGCCAGACCCTTGCTCCGGCCGTGGATGTCTCCTCCGGTGTTGAATCCCAGCCGGGGGTCAAGGACCCCGCCCGGATGGCCGCTTTTGTGGCCGCGCTGCGGGACCCAAAATCCATGGAAGCGCTTGGTTCAGCGGGCGCAACGCGGTAAGATACGGCCCGACTTCAGGAGCCGATCTTTGAGCACGACCTTGCAGAATTCCTATCGCACCGGACCCGATGAGCGCGGGCATTTCGGCCTGTTCGGCGGCCGCTTTGTCGCCGAGACTTTGATGCCGCTCATTCTCGAACTTGAGAAGGCCTATGAGGTCGCCAAAAAAGACCCGGCCTTTCAAGCCGAGCTCGATCATCTTGCCAAACATTATGTCGGTCGTCCGAGCCCGCTCTATTTCGCAGAACGCCTGACAGAGAAACTCGGCGGCGCGAAAATCTACTTCAAGCGCGATGAGCTCAACCACACCGGCGCGCATAAGATCAACAATGTGCTCGGCCAGATTTTGCTCGCCCGTCGCATGGGCAAGAAGCGTATCATTGCTGAAACGGGCGCCGGACAACATGGCGTTGCAACGGCCACAGCTTGCGCGAAATACGGTCTTGAATGCGTCGTCTATATGGGCGCAGTCGATGTCGAGCGTCAGAAGCCGAATGTCTTCCGCATGAAAATGCTCGGCGCAAAAATCATCCCCGTGCAATCGGGCGCGCGCACGCTGAAAGATGCGATGAACGAAGCTCTGCGCGATTGGGTGACCAATGTTGCAGATACATTCTACTGCATTGGTACAGCCGCAGGCCCGCATCCCTATCCCGCCATGGTGCGCGATTTCCAATCCATCATCGGCAAGGAAGTGCGCTGGCAGATGGAAGAACAAGAAGGCCGCCTGCCGGATTCACTCGTCGCTTGTATTGGCGGCGGCTCCAATGCAATTGGTCTGTTCCATCCGTTCCTCGATGACAAAAGCGTCGAGATTTATGGCGTCGAGGCAGCCGGTCACGGTTTGAGTGTTCCCGATGGACACGCAGCCTCGCTCGCAGGCGGCAAGCCCGGCGTCTTGCATGGCAATCGCACCTATCTCTTGATGAATGACGACGGCCAGATCAACGAAGGCCATTCGATTTCAGCGGGTCTTGATTATCCCGGCATCGGACCAGAACATGCTTGGCTGCGCGACATTGGTCGCGTGATCTATACATCCGCCACTGACAAAGAAGCGCTCGATGCCTTGCAGCTCTGCTGCCAGATGGAAGGCATTATTCCAGCCCTCGAGCCCTCGCATGCTTTGGCCTATGTCTCCAAACTCGCACCGACAAAGCCGAAAGATCATTTGATGGTGATCAATGTTTGCGGCCGCGGTGACAAAGATATTTTCACTGTCGCTGAACATTTGGGGGGCATGTGATGACGACGCGTATTGAAACACGCTTCGCAAAATGCCGCGCTGAAGGTCGCGCTGCGCTCGTCACCTTTTTGATGGCGGGCGATCCTGATCCGGCGACATCGCTCGAACTGATCAAATCGCTGCCCAAGGCTGGCGCTGACGTCATCGAAGTCGGCATGCCCTTCACCGATCCGATGGCTGATGGTCCCTCCATTCAAGCCGCCGGTTTGCGTGCACTGGCCGCTGGCATGTCACTCGCCAAGACGCTCGATCTGGTGCGCGCTTTCCGCAAAGACGACAATGAAACGCCCATCGTTTTGATGGGCTATTTCAATCCAATCTATGTGCGCGGCGTTGATAAATTTATCGCCGAAGCCAATGAAGCTGGTGTAGATGGTTTGATCGTTGTCGATCTGCCGCCAGAAGAAGATGATGAATTGTGCATTCCCGCTTTGAAGGCCGGGCTCAATTTCATCCGTCTTGCAACACCGACCACCGATGATAAGCGCTTGCCAAAAGTGCTGACCAATACATCGGGCTTTCTCTATTACGTGTCGATCACTGGCATTACAGGTGCTGCAACGCCTGACTATTCCAAAGTCGGCGACGCTGTTGCGCGCATCAAAAGACAAACGCAATTGCCCATCGCTGTTGGCTTTGGCGTGAAGAACGCGCAAACGGCTGGCGCCATTGCCGCCTATGCCGATGGTGTGGTGGTTGGCTCTGCGCTGATCGACACGCTGAAAAATTCACTCGATGAGAAGAATGGCGCGACGCAGAAAACCATTGGCGCTGTGACCAAACTTGTTTCTGAAATTGCCGATGGCGTGCGCCAAGCGCGCAAAGCTGCCGCTGAATAAGCCCAAAGGATATCACGTCCGATGAACTGGATTTCCAACGTCGTCCCGCCAAAGATCCGCTCGATTCTGAAGCGTGACACGCCCGAAAATCTCTGGGTGAAATGCCCTGATTCCGGCCAGCTGGTATTTCACAAAGATCTGGCCGCCAATCTCTATGTCGTGCCGGGTTCGGGCTATCACATGCGCTGCCCGGCGAAAGAGCGCCTCACCGCGCTTTTCGACAATGGCAGCTTTGAAGAAATCGCTACACCGGAAGTGCCGGTCGATCCGTTGAAGTTCAAAGACGTCAAGCGCTATACAGACCGCCTGAAAGAATATCGCTCCAAGACGGGCAGTCAGGATGCTGTGAAGTTGGCTGTTGGCAAAATTGAAAATGCACCGGCGACTGTCGCTGTGCAGGATTTCGATTTCATGGGCGGTTCGCTCGGCATGGCCGCAGGCGAAGCCATTATCACGGGCATGGAAACAGCCATTGCCCGCAAGACGCCTTTCATCATCTTCACCGCATCGGGTGGTGCGCGCATGCAAGAAGGCATGTTCTCGCTGATGCAAATGCCGCGCACGACAGTCGCTGTGCAGCGTCTGCGTGCGGCAAAACTGCCTTATATTGTTGTGCTGACCAATCCGACGACAGGCGGTGTGACCGCCTCTTACGCCATGCTGGGCGATATCCAGATTGCTGAACCCGGTGCTGTGATCGGCTTTGCGGGCGCACGCGTGATCGAACAAACCATTCGCGAACGTCTGCCCGATGGTTTCCAGCGTGCGGAATATCTGAAAGCGCATGGCATGGTCGATATGGTCGTGCCGCGTGGCGAGATGCGCGCCACACTCGCGCGCCTGTGCCGTCTGCTGACCAACGCACCGGCCGCGGCCTAAAAAGCCGTGGCTGCAGAAGCGCCACAAATGAATCAATCAGAGGAAATGCTCGAGCGTTTCCTCTCGCTCCATCCGCGCAAGATTGATCTGTCGCTCGGCCGCACATTCGATCTGCTCGCCAAGCTCGGGAACCCGCAGCAAAAGCTGCCGCCTGTTCTGCATGTGGCGGGCACCAATGGCAAAGGCTCGACAGTTGCGCTGATGCGCGCCATGCTCGAAGCCGCGGGCAAGAGCGTGCATGTTTATACATCTCCGCATCTCGTGCGTTTTCATGAGCGCATTCGCTTGGGCCAAAAAGGCCGCGGGCGCCTCGTCACGGAAGCTGAATTGGTCGATGCTTTCACGCGCTGCGAGAGCGCCAATGACGGCGCCTCCGTCACCATGTTTGAAATCACGACCTGCGCGGCATTTTTACTCTTCAGCGAACATCCGGCTGATTATCTGCTGCTCGAAACGGGCTTGGGTGGCCGCTACGATTCCACCAATGTGATTGATGATCCACTCGCCACATTGATCACACCGATCTCGATGGATCATCCCGAATTTTTAGGCGCCACCCTTGCCGAGATCGCGTCTGCCAAGGCCGGGATCATCAAGTCTGGCGTCCATGTCTTCACCGCCATGCAGCCTGATGAGGCGATGCGCGAACTGGAACGCGAGGCGCGCCGCGCCCGTGCGCCGATGGTTTTAGCCGAACGCGATTTCAACGCGCATGAAGAAAATAACCGTTTGATTTTCGAAGATGCACAAGGCCTGCTCGATCTGCCGCTGCCACGACTGTCTGGCCGCCACCAGATCGACAATGCCGCGCTCGCCATTGCCTGCCTGCGCCAATGCGTGCCTGATCTCTCAAATGCCGCCATCGCGCAAGGCCTGACCCATGCGGAATGGCCCGCGCGGCTGCAAAGTCTGACGCGCGGCGCGCTGGTCGCTCACGCGCCCAAGGGCGCTGAACTTTGGCTGGACGGCGCGCATAATGAAGCGGGCGGTCGCGTGCTGGCAGGGGCCATGGCGCAATTTGAAGAACGCCATCCGCGTCCCCTGATCCTTCTCTGCGGTTCGCTTTCAACCAAGGATACGGCGGGCTTTCTGTCGCATTTCACCGGCCTCGCGCAAGAATTGATTGCGCTGCCAATTCCCGGCGAACATGTGGCGCGCTCTGCCGATGAGATTGTCGACTTGGCCAAGCAGGCCCAGATTCCTGCAAGTCCTGCTGAGAGCGCTGAAGCCGCCCTGCACTTGCTGAGCGGCCGGACGTGGCCTATCGCGCCACGCATTCTGATCTGCGGCTCCCTCTATTTGGCTGGCGCCGTACTCGCGGCCAATGGCACGCCACCCGATTGAGGATTAGACTGATCGGATGAACAGGATCGACAGGCCCCCTCATCCCGGTCGCGGCGGACAGGCGCGCACCACGCCCAAAGGCCGCGTGGCTGATGCGCAATCCCAAGCCGAGATTGATGCGCTTTTGGGCGAGCGCCCGCGCCGTCGTGATCTCCTCATCGAATATTTGCATCTTGTTCAAGATCACTATGGACAGATCAGCGCTCGCCACCTCACAGCGCTTGCAGAAGCTTTGCGTCTCTCGCTTGTTGAGGCTTACGAGACAGCGACTTTCTACGCACATTTCGATGTGGTGAAGGATGAAGACCCACCCATCCCCGCGCTGACGATCCGTGTCTGTGAAAGCCTTTCATGCGCGATGGCTGGAGCGCATGATCTAGTCGCGCAGCTTGAAAATTCAGCGGATAAAAACATTCGCGTTCAGCGCGTACCTTGCATCGGGCAATGCGCCTGCGCGCCGGCTGCTGTCGTTGGGCAACATGTGATCGCGCCCGCCAGTGCAGATCAAGTGATGGCGGCAGCACAAGACAAGTGCATTGCACCTGAGCAAACATGCGAAATCACCTTTGATACCTATCGCACCAATGGCGGCTATGCGCTTTACGAAAGATTGCTGAGCTCTGAACAAGAAGCGGATGCGCTTCTGGAGCTTCTCGATCAGGCAGGTTTGCGCGGCATGGGTGGCGCTGGTTTTCCGGTGGCGCGCAAATGGCGCGCTGTGCGCAGCATGAATGGCCGCAAGGCTATGATCGTCAATGCCGATGAAGGGGAACCCGGCACTTTCAAAGATCGTTATCTTCTCGAAAAAGACCCGCATCGCGTTCTAGAAGGCGCGCTGATTGCCGCGCATATTGTTGGCGCAGACGAGATTTATTTTTACCTGCGCGATGAATATGCAGGCCTGCGCACCACATTGGCGCGCGAGATTGCAAATCTGCCTGCAAGCTGGACGCCAATTCATCTGCGCCGTGGTGCTGGCTCTTATGTCTGTGGCGAAGAATCAGCCCTGATTGAATCGCTCGAAGGCAAACGCGGTTATCCGCGACAGCGCCCGCCCTTGCCGTTTCAATCAGGTCTTTTCGGACGGCCCACGCTAACCAATAATGTCGAGACGCTCTATTTCGTGCGCATGATCGCTGAAAAAGGGGCCGCTTGGTGGCGCGACCAAGGGCGCAATGGTGCGTCTGGCTTACGCCATTACTCGGTCTCGGGCCGCGTCAAAAATCCCGGCATTAAATGCGCGCCTGCTGGCCTCACACTTTCACAATTACTGAGCGACTATTGCGGCGGCATGGCCGGTGGTCATGAATTGGCTGCCTATCTTCCCGGCGGCGCCTCCGGTGGTATTCTGCCAGCTTCACTTGTCGATGTGCCGCTCGATTTCGGTGCGCTTGAAAAACACGGCTGTTTCATTGGCTCGGCTGCAATCATTGTTCTGTCTGACAAGGATGATCTGAAAGAAGCCGCGCGCAATCTCATGGCCTTTTTTGCTGATGAATCCTGCGGCCAATGCACGCCCTGTCGTTTGGGCACCGCCAAATCTTTGCAGCTCATGAAAGCTGAGACATGGGATTTGTCCCTTCTGGATGATCTTGCCCAAGTCATGCGCGATTCATCCATCTGCGGTCTAGGGCAGGCCGCACCCAATCCGGTGCAATCGCTCGTACAGCATTTTCCGCATCTCTTCGCGGAGATGCCGGAATGAGTGAAACAATTCGCTTCTCACTGGATGGTCATGAGGTCGAAGCGCAAACGGGGGAGACCATCTGGCAAGTCGCGCAACGGCTCGGCACATCCATTCCCCATTTGTGCCATCGCAATGCGCATGGTTATCGGCCCGATGGCAATTGCCGTGCTTGTATGGTCGAAATCAAAGGCGAGCGCGTTCTGGCGCCCTCTTGCCGGCGCGAGCCCACGACAGGCATGGAAGTCTCCAGCCAAAGTACACGCGCTGAAACATCACGCGCCTTGGTGATGGAATTATTGCTTGCCGATCAGCCTGCGCTTGAAGATGCGCATGATCCGCAAGCCGCTTTTTGGAAACAGGCCAATCTGGCCGGTGTTCAAACAAGCCGCTTTCCCGCGACCCAAAAATCACCCGCGCCTGATGTCAGCCATCCCGCTATGCGCGTCAATCTTGATGCCTGCATCCAGTGCGGGCTCTGCGTGCGCGCTTGTCGCGAGGTGCAAGTCAATGATGTGATCGGCATGGCCTATCGGCACGATGCGGCCAAAATTGTCTTTGATTTTGACGATCCCATGGGCCAATCAACCTGTGTGGCTTGCGGCGAATGTGTGCAAGCCTGCCCGACAGGTGCGCTAATGCCGGCAAGCCTGATGGATGACGCGCAAAAACGAGCCGTCACACCGGACCGACAGGTCGATTCGCTCTGCCCTTATTGCGGGGTTGGCTGTCAGGTCACTTATGAAGTGAAAGACGATAAAATCGTCAATGCTGCGGGTCGTAATGGACCAGCCAATCATAATCGCCTCTGCGTCAAAGGTCGCTTCGGCTTTGACTATATTGCCCATCCCCATCGCCTGACCAAACCGTTGGTGCGTCTCAGCGGCAAACACAAACATGCAGATGATATTGTAGATCCGGCCAATCCCTTCACTCATTTCCGTGAAGCGAGCTGGGAGGAGGCACTCGATCTTGCGGCCCGTGGCCTAAAAGACATTCGCACAAATTATGGGCCGCGCGCCTTGGCCGGATTTGGCTCGGCCAAAGGTTCGAATGAAGAGGCCTATCTGTTCCAAAAGCTGGTGCGCACAGGCTTCGGCAGCAATAATGTCGATCATTGCACACGCCTGTGCCACGCGTCTTCTGTTGCAGCTCTGATGGAAGGCCTGTCTTCGGGCGCAGTCTCTGCACCCTTTGAAGCAGCGCGCGATGCCGACTTCATCATGATTATCGGAGCCAATCCGGCGGTCAATCATCCGGTCGCGGCGACCTTCATCAAAAATGCTGTGCGCGAACGAGATGTGAAATTGGTCATCGCCGATCCGCGCCATCAATCTCTGTCACGTCACGCATGGAAACATTTGGCCTTCCGGCCGGGCAGCGATGTCGCTTTGCTCAATGCCATCCTGCATGTGATCATTGAAGAGGGGCTGACAAACCGCGCCTATATCGAGGCTCATACGCTCGATTATGAAAAGCTCGTGGCCCATGTGGCTGATTTCACGCCCGAGAAAATGGCACCGCTGTGCGGCATCGACGCGCAAATATTGCGTGAGGTTGCGCGCGCTTATGCGACATCGAATGCCTCCATCATTTTCTGGGGCATGGGCATCAGCCAGCATGTCCATGGCACAGACAATGCGCGCTGTCTGATTGCGCTCGCACTCATCACCGGACATATCGGGCGGCCGGGCACAGGTCTGCATCCGTTGCGCGGACAAAACAATGTGCAAGGCGCATCAGATGCAGGCCTCATTCCGATGCTTTATCCCGATTATCGTAGCGTCGAGGCAGGCGATATCCGCGATATTTTTGAGACCTTCTGGGGGCAGAAGCTCGATCCGCAGCGCGGGCTCACTGTTGTCGAGATCATGAATGCTGCGATCAAGCGTGACATTCGCGGCATGTATATCGAAGGTGAAAATCCGGCCATGTCCGATCCAGATCTTCACCATGCCCGACAAGCTTTGGCGAGCCTCGATCATCTCGTAGTGCAAGATATTTTCCTGACCGAAACTGCATTTCATGCCGATGTGATTTTGCCGGCTTCTGCTTTTGCAGAAAAGAACGGAACCTTCACCAACACGGATCGGCGTGTGCAAATGGCGCGAGCAGTCGTGCCGCCACCCGGTGAGGCACAACAAGATTGGTGGATCATTCAAGAAATGGCCCGACGTCTGGGGCTCGCCTGGACCTACCAAGGCCCGGCCAATGTTTTTGCCGAGATGAGCGCCATCATGCCCTCGCTCGCCCATATCAGCTGGGCGCGCTTAGAAAGCGAAGGGGCTGTTACCTATCCAGCACTTGCCGATGATCATCCCGGTGAAAGCATTATCTTTGGAGATCACTTCCCGACCCCGAGCGGGCGCGCCCGCATTGTGCCGGCATCCATCGCTCCACCGGATGAAGTGCCGGATGCGGATTATCCGATGATCCTGTCGACGGGGCGTGTGCTCGAGCATTGGCACACGGGCTCCATGACGCGGCGCACGACCATTCTCGACCAACTCGAACCGGAAGCCATTGCCCTGATGAACCCGGCCGAGATCACCCAAATGGGTGCAAAGCCGGGCGATGCGATCCGAATCGAAACCCGCCGCGGGGCAGTGACAACGCGCGTTCGCGAAGATCGGGATGTGCCACGGGGCATGATCTTCTTGCCCTTCTGCTACGCGGAGGCCGCCGCCAACCTCTTGACCAATCCGGCCCTTGATCCGGCAGGAAAAATTCCCGAATTCAAATTCTGCGCCGCCAAAGCCGAACCCGAGAAAAGCCTGTAAAGACAATGCTCAGCTCACCTTTTTTGGGGGCCAGCTCATCCCGGGCCAGTATTGAGCTCACTTTGGGCGACATCTTCCCTTAAGTATGTAGAAATTACTCAACAATTCCATAGTTTTGCGTTAGACAAACCTTCAGCTTACTTGCCGATCATCGGCGCTGAGCAGGAGAGCCCATTGAAGGATATTTCCGTCCTTCTGGTCGAAGACGACCGTGACCTAAGACAGGCGATCATTGCCTGCCTTGTCCCTTTGGGGGCGCGGGTTGATACGGCAAATTCGATCACTGATGCGCGCCGTCGCTTTCAGCGCATGTCTCCGACCTTGCTGATTTTAGATCCTGACGCACAATCAGAAGATGTTTTGAGCTTTCTCAGTGAGCTCGACAGTCTGGGGATCGACACAATTGTCGTCACAGACCAGATGAATGCTGCAGACCGCATCGATTTTTTCCAGCGCGGTGCGTTGGACGTCATTCCAAAGCCACTGGATATGCGTGAGCTCGGTTTGCGTGTCGCGCGGTTTTACAAGCCAAAGCGAAACACAACACTTCCCACGCAGGTTGAAATGGCCTGCGGTGCAGCTGTCCTCGACATCACCAATCGCAGTTTGCGCAATGGTCGCAAGACACAGATCACGCTGACGGGCAGTGAATTCCGCTTGCTGTATCTGTTGATTCAAAACGAAGCGCGTGTTGTCGACCGCCATGAAATTGCGCGAGCCGTGATGGGGCAAGGACAGGAATCGTTGAGCCGCTCCATCGATGTGATGATCAGCAAATTGCGTCGCAAACTCGAAGACATCGGATCAGAGCGCCACATCCGAAGCGTGCGCTCTGAAGGTTACATGCTGATTGGCGAAGAGCGGACAATGCTGCGCCAAGGAAGCACATCTTCTCTCACACATGAAAGTCGGGATCTCGTCAGCACGACGTGAACGAACAGACCATGACGGATAAAGAACCAATCAACCTCACCCGCGCCCACCTCGCTGATGCTGTTTGCAAGGCCACCGGCCTGCCACGATCCGATGCCAGTGGATTTGTGGAGCTATTTCTCGACCTGATCACCGACACGCTTTTGCGTGGCGAGCCCGTGATGCTGTCTGGCTTTGGCAAATTCCTTGTGCTCAAACGCGCTGCCCGAAAGGGCCGGAACGTGAAGCTCGGCACAGATGTGATGATTGAGCCGCGCATGGCCATCGTCTTCAAACCAGCACCTGGCCTTGTTGCGAGCCTCAATGGCGGGGCGTCTGGCGGGCGCAAGAAAATTTCGTCAGCCGCCTAAAAAACAGACTGCCCGAAACAACCGGGAGCAAACGCGCAAGCCTTTGAGCGGGCCACGCGTCTTTTACAGACCTGCCATGCAGCCAGTCTGCGACTTTGCGCTGGCTCAATGGAAAAACCGTGGCATTCTGTTTGGATATCCGCACGGCATCGTCTACAAGACAGCCAAATTCTTGAATCAGACCGGTGAGCGAATGACCGCTGCGTGGAATACAAAATATGGCGGGCGCCGTGTGCGCCATGACCCCCCGACGATTGAAGAAGCTCTGGAAGCCGCCGAATGTTTCGCGGAGGGTCTGGACAACCAGATTGCCGTTGCAGCTCAGCTCATGGGCGTCAGCGAAGACGAGGTCCGTGCGGTCGCACAACGCGCACAACGCCGGGCGACAACAATCCAGCGCGTCGCACCCGCCACGCCTAGCCCATCGGGCCGGGCTGTGATTGTTGAACGCCGCACGACACGCCGCCGGGTTGTGACCCCCGGGGAGTGATCCTTTCGAGACCCATTTGCAGGCCTTGGCCTGATCGGCTAGAAAAAGGTGGGCTTCGGCCCGCCTTTATTTTTGCACCCGTAGCTCAGCTGGATAGAGCGTTGCCCTCCGAAGGCAAAGGTCGCACGTTCGAATCGTGCCGGGTGCGCCATACCTTTGTTTGTTGTTTTGAGTTCAGCTTTGATGAAATTTTTTTCACATCTGGCTCTTTGGGCGAGCCTCGTTCTGGCTGGCTGCGCCAATAAAAGCACCACTGATATTCCACTCGAGGATGCTGGTCAGGCGTTCCAAACGCGCTATGGCACCGTGCTGAGCCACCGGCCTGTGAGCGTGCGCAGTGATTCCACACAAGCTGTTGGGGGAGGTGCATTTCTCGGCGGCGCAGCGGGCGCCGTCATCGGGCAAACCAATGGCGCGATGCTGGGCGGGCTTGTTCTTGGCGGCGTGGCGGGGGAACTGGCCCATGACCTCATCGAGACCGACAATGCGATTGAATATGTGATCGCCTTTGGTGACGGCAAGACCATGATCATCGCCCAAATTCAGCGCGGGAATGAACCCGTTTTGCAAAAGGGCACGCGCGTGCTGGTGCAATTTGGCGCGAAATCAAATCGCGTCATATCTGCTGAAGATCTCGAGACAGAGATCGCGCCGCCGCAGGAATTAAGGCTCAAGACACAAAAATCGATCAAGACACCACAAAAAGAAAAGATTTCTCCGCCGCGCGGGAGCTCAACGGCACAATCTTCTATTTTACAAAATTGAATCTTGGCGATAATAACACCTTGTTAACTCTTTATGTCCTGCGTCAGGTTTTCACGAGTCCATGGCAAACGATAATAAAAACGCGCCGTCACCTAGAGAACGGCTCGCCCCAACTCTCCAGAAAAGCAAAGATCAGGCAAAGCCCCGCTCGCACGATTTCAAGGGCGAGGATTGGTATCAATCCGCTTTCGCGCGCTTTTCTGTCAGCAAGACAGCCCGTGGCGACACACTCAACCGACTGCTGCCGCCTAAAAAATTCGACTAGACCAATTGCTGAGAGCGCGCTTTTTGGTGCGGGGGCAGCGGATTTAGAACGATCCGCTGCGCCCTGATCGCATCAGACGTCGAGATTGGCGACGTTGAGCGCATTTTCCTGGATGAACTCGCGACGCGGCTCAACCACATCGCCCATCAGCTTGACGAAAATATCATCCGCTTCGACGGTTTCCTTGATGCGCACCTGCAAGAGCGAGCGCACTTCGCGGTCAAGTGTGGTTTCCCAAAGCTGCTCGGGGTTCATCTCGCCGAGACCTTTGTAGCGCTGCATCTGGCTGATGCCTTTTTGGCCAGCTGTCATGACAGCCTCAACCAAGTCGCTGGGCCCTGCAACTTGTGTCTCTTCAGCTTTGCGCACGAGCAAGGCCGGTGTCTCGAACACTTCGCGCAGCGAGGCCGAATGCTCGTCCAACCTGCGGGCTTCGGCTGAAGCGAGCAGGCCGGCATCCAGAACCGAGGCCTGACGGACGCCACGTACTTCACGGGCAAAGACATAACCACCGTTTTCGACAGAGGCCGTCCAGCCGCGCTCGGTTTCTTCAGACAGAGCATCAAGGCGGCGTGCAATATCGGCAGCCAGACGAGCCGTCTCATCATCCGACATCAAACCGATCGGCTTCAGAGCGCCAGCAATAGCGGCCTGTTCGACCGCTGTGCGGTCATAACGCGAATGGAGCTGCGCCAAGACCTGACGCACGATGCGCGATTCTTCGATAATCGCACGCAAATCCTGCGCACCACGCTCGCCACCATGACCAGTGCGCAAAACAGCGCCTTCAAGGCCATTGTCGATGAGATATTCTTCGCGCGCGCGTTCATCTTTCAAATATTGCTCGGACTGACCGCGCTTCACTTTGTAAAGCGGCGGCTGGGCAATGTAGATATGCCCACGCTCGATCAGGGCAGGCATTTGACGGAAGAAGAACGTCAGCAACAGCGTGCGAATATGTGCGCCGTCGACGTCGGCGTCGGTCATGATGATGATTTTGTGATAGCGTAGCTTGTCGGGGTTGAAATCATCACGCCCGATACCTGTGCCCAGCGCCGTGATCAGCGTACCGATTTCCTGACTCGACAACATTTTGTCGAAACGCGCACGCTCCACATTCAAAATCTTGCCGCGCAAAGGCAGCACGGCCTGATATTCGCGATTGCGCCCCTGTTTGGCAGAGCCACCTGCTGAATCCCCTTCGACGATGAAGAGTTCGGCTTTGGAGGGATCACGCTCCTGACAATCGGCGAGTTTGCCTGGCAGATTGGCGACGTCCAACGCACCTTTGCGGCGTGTCAATTCACGCGCCTTGCGCGCAGCTTCGCGCGCGAGAGCGGCTTCCACCACTTTGGTGACAACGGTTTTTGCATCCGCAGGGTGTTCTTCAAACCATTGCTGAAGCATCTCGTTGACGAGACCCTCCACAACAGGGCGCACTTCCGAGGAAACAAGCTTGTCTTTTGTTTGCGACGAGAATTTCGGATCAGGCACTTTCACCGACAAAACGCAGGTTAGCCCTTCGCGGCAATCATCGCCTGTCAGATCCGCCTTTTCTTTCTTGGTGATGCCAGAGCTGTCTGCATAGCCGGTCACTTGGCGCGTCAGGCCCGCACGGAAGCCCGCCAAATGCGTGCCGCCATCGCGCTGGGGAATGTTGTTGGTGAAAGCCAGAACATTCTCATGATAGCTGTCATTCCACCACAGCGCGACTTCCACCGTGATGCGATCACGTTCACCGCGCATCATGATCGGCGCGCCAATCAATGGCGATTTTGCGCGATCGAGATAACGCACGAAAGCTTCCAGCCCGCCTTCGTAGAAAAGCTCTTCGACTTTCTTTTCAGCATGGCGCGCATCGGTCAGAACAATACGCACACCGGAATTCAAAAATGCCAATTCACGCAAACGATGCTCGATGGTCGAATAATCAAATTCGATCATCGTGAAAGTTTCGGGCGACGGCATGAAAGTCACGGCCGTGCCGCGCTTGAGGGCAGCGCCATCCATAGGCGCATCGCCCAGGATTTTCAGCGGCGCAACGGCATCACCATGATGAAATTCAATCTCATGGTCTTTGCCATCGCGCCAAATGCGCAGCTTCAACCAAGTGGACAGAGCATTGACCACCGACACACCCACGCCGTGCAGGCCGCCAGACACTTTGTAAGAATTCTGGTCGAATTTTCCGCCCGCATGCAGCTGCGTCATGATGACTTCTGCCGCCGACACGCCTTCTTCGGAATGGATGTCGGTTGGAATGCCACGACCATTGTCGGTGACGGTGCAAGAACCATCGGCATTCAATGTCACGGTGACGAGCGTCGCATGTCCGGCCAAGGCTTCGTCGATCGCGTTGTCGACAACTTCATAGACCATGTGATGCAGGCCCGAGCCGTCATCCGTATCGCCGATATACATGCCGGGGCGCTTACGCACGGCATCAAGACCACGCAGGACCTTGATGGAATCGGCGCCGTAAACCGGCTCTTCAGGCGTTGCAATAGGTTCGGCCATGGGGCGAGCAACTCTTCAATTTTTGGGGCAATGGGCGATCCGGAAAACGCGCGAAAACTCTGCTTCCGGATGCCCTTTTGAGACAAGCGATTCGTAAGCCAGAATTTAGCCCATATCGGGGCCGAAAGGCACGAAAAAGTGGCCGAAATTATTGGGTTTTCCCCGCTGAGACACGGGTCAGTCCGTGTTGAGGAGGACCGCCAAAAACGCCTCCCCGTAGCGCTCGAGTTTGGCGGCGCCAATCCCGTGGATGGCAGCCATTTCGTGCAAGCTCATGGGGCGCTGGCGGGCCAGTTCCAAAAGCGTCCGATCTGCAAAAACCACATAGGCGGTGACACCTTCTTCACGCGCAATCGCAAGGCGCGCGGCCCGTAAAGCGGCAAACATAGCGGCATCATCAGCATCAAGCCCCTCGACAGCTGCAGCTTGAGCACCCTTGGTGCGCGCGGGCTTTGGCGGACGGGCGGCGTCCTTGCGCAAGGCAATGGTTTCGCGCCCCAACAAAATGGCTTCTCCCCGTGGGGTCAGGCGGAAACCGCCATATTCATCACTGGCGCTCGCCAAAGCATCGGCCGCGAATAATTGACGCAAAATGGCGGCCCAGGCCGCTTTGGTTTTGTCAGAGCCCACACCGAAGGTTTTGATCTGGTCATGCCCGTTGCGCGCAATGGCCTCGCTCGCCACGCCCATCAGCACATCGGACACATAGGCCGCTCCAAAACGCTGGCCCGTGCGATAGACCGCCGACAAAGCCTTTTGCGCATCCACCGTGCCGTCATAAAGCGCGACTTCACCACGGCAGATATCGCATTGTCCGCAAGGGGTGGATGGCTCGTCAAAGCATGCCAGCAAAGCCTGACGGCGGCATGTCGCAGATTCGCAGAGCATGGTCAGGCGACTGAAGCGCGTGTGCTCAATCCGGCGGCGCTCATCATCAATCGACTTTTCATCGATCTGCCTGCGCCGCAGGGCCATATCTTCCACGCCATAAAGGGTAAGGGTCCAGGATTGCAGACCATCGCGGCCCGCGCGACCAATCTCCTGATAATAGGATTCCACGCTGGCCGGCATATCGGCGTGAACCACAAAGCGCACGTCGGGCTTGTTGATCCCCATGCCAAAGGCAACCGTGGCGGCAACAATCACGCCGTCTTCCTGCAAGAAGCGATCCTGATTGCGCGCCCGCAGATCACGATCCATGCCCGCATGATAGGCGACCGCTTCATAGCCGTTTTCATTCAGCCAATCGGCCATGCGCTCCGTGCGATCACGCGATGCGCAATAGATGATGCCGCCCTGTCCCCTTCGCCCATTCAAGAAAGACGCTGGGCGGCGCATCAAACAGGCGCTCGACAATGTCATTGCGCGTGTTGCGATCGGCTGTCGCGGTAAACCCGATCACCTGCACCGAGCCGATAGCCTCAACGGCTTGCCGGATCTGCCTGTATTCGGGACGGAAATCATGACCCCATTCGGAAACGCAATGGGCTTCATCAATGGCAATGCGCTTGACGCCCGCACGCGCCAATCTTTGCCGCAAGCCATCCATGGCGAGGCGTTCGGGCGAGAGAAACAAAAGCCGCAAGCGCTGATCATCCAAGGCCTGCCAGACGCGATCTGATTCCTCATCATCATTGGAAGAATTGAGCGAACCCGCCTCCACGCCCAAAGCACGCAATTGCTGAACTTGGTCGCGCATCAAAGCAATCAAAGGCGAGACAACCAGCGTCAATCCGCCATCGACAAGTGCTGGGAGTTGGTAACACATGCTCTTGCCGCTGCCCGTTGGCATGACAGCCAGAACGGGCTTGCCTTCCAGCACAGCCGTGATGACCTCGGCTTGGCCGGGCCGAAAATCATCATAGCCAAAAACAGATTTCAATTGGCGCCGTGCGGCCAGCAACACATCTTGCATCAAAGAAAACCCTGAAAATCAATGCGCAATAGCATGGCCCGGCGTCACATGGATCAGGGTTGCACGCTCTGCCAATTCAGCAAAAGCACTCGCATCGGCGCCCGTCATCCAGACTTGCGCACCCAGTTCGGCCAGATTGTCGTAAAGCGCTGTGCGTCGTAACGGGTCGAAATGCGCGGCAATTTCATCGAGCAAAACCAGCGGCACAATGCCTGTCATGGACGCCACAAGACGGGCGTGCGCCAACACCAGACCAACAAGCAAAGCTTTTTGCTCACCTGTCGATGAGCGCGCC
Organism: Beijerinckiaceae bacterium; assembly: GCA_947452455.1. GTDB lineage: Bacteria > Pseudomonadota > Alphaproteobacteria > Rhizobiales > Beijerinckiaceae > Terripilifer. Next base: position 361,414 of record CANGBX010000003.1, on the reverse strand, counting down.
GCATCGGCGTTTTTGGGTCCGTGTTTAACAATAAGATCTGCCGCCTGCGGACCAACCAGCGTACGCCCCGCAGCAGCATCACGCGCACGATTATTGCGCAAGATTTCGCGATAGCGGTCTTCCACTTCCAGCGCGGGATAATCGGGAATCATAGCTTCCAACTCGCCCGCAAGTGCCAGATCTGCCCATGGGAAAGGCGTTTCTTTGGATCGACCTTCTTGAATGAGGCCCGCCAGACGCGACACGGTTTCGCTGCGCGCAGCCGCCACGGCCACTGCAATTTCTGCGATTTCATGCTCGGCCGCATCCAGCCAAACTGTTTCGGAGAAATGATCTTCGAGCAGGCGGTTGCGATTGCGCAGGGCTTTTTCAAGCGCCGAGACGCGTGCACCATGTTCGGGATCAACCGCGAGAACCAAGCGATCCAGAAACCGCCGACGATCGCCAGCTGGTCCCGTAAACAATCCATCCATGGATGGCGTCAGCCAGACCACGCGCACATGATCTGCAAAGGCGCGCGCAGAGCCAACAGGGGCCCGATCAATGCGGCATTTACGTGATTGCGGCAAGCCGCCTTCTGCAGCTTCCCGCCCCGTTCCCAATTGAACGCGATGGTCATCATCCTCGAGCTCAACAGAGACGACCCAGCCGCCTGCGCCACCCTCACGCACACAATCGGCCAGATCAGCACGGCGCAAACCACGACCCGGTGTCAGCAACGAAAGAGCTTCGAGAATATTGGTTTTGCCTGCGCCATTCTCGCCCGTCAGCGCAATCATATCGCCCTCGACAGCAAGATCGAGCGCGGCATAGGAGCGGAAATCTGACAGAACAAGCCGCCGCACTTTCGGGCGACGGATCAGGGGAGCATCCGAAAAGAGGCTCACACGCGCATCGGCATCAGAACATAGAGAGCAGCAGCGCCATCACGGTCCTGGATGAGCGTGGGCGAACCCGCATCAGCCAGTTTGAACAAAGCCGTGTCGGAATCGAGCTGGCTCGTGATGTCGAGCAGATAGCGCGCATTGAAGCCGATTTCGAGCGGGCCCGAATCATAATCGACTTCGATTTCTTCAGTCGCTGAACCCGAATCCGGATTGGTGACTGACAGGGTCAGACGACCATCGGTCAAAGCGAGTTTAACCGCACGGCCACGCTCGGAAGAAATGGTCGAGACGCGATCAACAGCCGCCGCAAAGGGTGCGCAATCAATCACGAGACGCTTGTCATTATTTGCCGGAATGACGCGCGCATAATCGGGGAATGTGCCGTCGATCAATTTCGAGGTCAGCACAACATCGCCGAAAGTGAAGCGGATTTTGGTGGTCGAGAGCTCAACCGTCACTTCGGCATTGGCATCTTCGACGAGCTTTTGCACTTCAGCCACAGCTTTGCGGGGAATGATGATACCCGGCATGCCGGCAGAACCTGCAGGTGCGGGGATCTCGACACGCGCCAGACGATGACCATCGGTTGCCACAGCGCGCAGCATCACATGGCCATCGACATCGGTCGTGTGCACGTAAATGCCGTTAAGATAATAGCGTGTTTCTTCGGTCGAAATCGCAAATTGCGTCTTTTCGATCAGCTTCTTCAGATCACCCGCGGCAAGCGCGAAGCGATGTGACAGATCACCCGCATTGAGATCCGGGAAGTCGCTTTCCGGCAGAGATTGCAGATTGAACCGCGAACGGCCCGAGCGCAGCAAAAGCTGACCGGCTTCACCCGTCAGTTCGAGCGAGACCTGCGCACCATCAGGTAATTTGCGAACGATATCGTAGAGAACATGCGCAGGAAGTGTGGTGGCGCCCGCCTGGCCAATATCGGCCGGGACGGTCTCCGTCACTTCGAGATCAAGATCAGTCGCCTTCAAGACGAGCTGGCCGTTGGCCGCTTGCAGAAGCACGTTGGCAAGAATCGGGATTGTGTTTCGGCGTTCGACGACGCGGTGCACATGGCCCAGCGATTTGAGAAGCGCTGCTCTTTCGAGAGTGACTTTCATGGGGCCTGATCCATCCTCAAAAAATAGGTCGATGCACCGGCGCAAATCACCGGGGCCGCGACTTTGACGCGGTGCGGAAGCTAGAGCAAGCGCCACCTGCTCAAGCTGAGCAAAACAGGCCCAAAAGTCCCCAAATTTCTGCCTCGAAAGGCCCATTTTTCAGGCTTAACCGGGCCTTAAGCGGGCAGACCGCAGGATCAGCGTCAACAAGCCCCGCCAAGCCCATTTCAGCTGAAGGCCCATAGCACCCAAATGGCATCCAAAAGGCGCGAACCCAGCTTCTCCAGCGATCCGGAAACGGAACGCGAAGAAGGCCTGCGCGCGAACCCTGAGGACCGCGTCGGGATCACCAAAAAAGGTGGCTCGAAACGAGTTGCCTATGAGTACGAGGAAGATGAGCCCGTCCCCCCCCAAAAAGGGGGCAAGCGTAAAAAACGGCGGTCCTTTTTTGGCTTCCTGTTCTACTGGACCTCCGTGGCCGCGGTTTGGGGGGTCATCCTCATCGCAGGCGTGGTTGCTTGGCAGGCCACACTTCTGCCGCCCATCGACAAGCTCGCTGTGCCCAAACGCCCGCCCAATATTGCCATTCTGAGCGAGGACGGGCGCCTCATCGCCAATCGCGGCGATACGGGCGGGGCAGAAGTGCGCCTTGCCGATCTGCCGCCTTATTTGCCCAAAGCCTTCATCGCGATTGAAGACCGCCGTTTCTACAGCCATTGGGGCATCGACCCGATTGGCATTGCGCGCGCTGTTTTCCGCAATGCCTCAGGGCGCGGCAATATGCAGGGTGGCTCGACACTCACCCAGCAGCTCGCCAAAAATCTCTTCCTCACGCAAGAGCGCACACTGTCGCGCAAAGTGCAGGAGGCTATTCTCGCGCTTTGGCTTGAGCAGAAATATTCGAAGGATGAAATCCTCGAGCTTTATCTGAACCGCGTTTACTTCGGCTCCGGCGCTTATGGCGTGGAAGCTGCCACGCGTCGCTATTTCGGCCACGGCGCTGCGCAAGCCAGTTTGCAAGAATCAGCCATGCTCGCGGGCTTGATGAAAGCGCCGACCAAACTTGCACCCACACGCAATCCTTCAGCCGCTGTGGAGCGCGCAGCGCAAGTCATCAGCGCCATGCAGCAGGAAGGGCACATCACCGAGGGCATGGCGAAAATGGCGCTAGCCAATCCAGCCGGCGTCTCGCGCGACAATGCGGGCTCGATCAATTATGCCGCGGATTATGTGATGGATGTTCTCGAAGAAATTATCGGTGTGATCGATACTGATCTCATTGTCTCGACAACCATCAGTCCTGAGAAACAAGCGGCGGCCGAAAAAGCGCTGACCGATGAGCTCGAAAAATCTGGTAAGCGTTTCAACGTCACGCAAGGTGCGCTTGTCTCGCTTGATCCCAACGGACAAATCAAAGCGCTGGTGGGCGGGCGTAATTATCAAGAAAGCCAATTCAATCGCGCGGTCGTGGCCAAGCGACAGCCAGGCTCTTCTTTCAAACCTTTTGTCTATCTCTCGGCCCTTGAAAAAGGGCTAATGCCCGACACGATGCGCGATGATGCACCGATCAATGTGCGCGGATGGCAGCCTGAAAATTCAACCAATGAATATCAAGGCGCTGTTACTTTGACCCGTGCTCTGGCGCTCTCGCTCAACACAGTGGCGGTGCGCCTTGGTCTCGAAGTCGGCGCCAAGACTGTCGCCGATACAGCCCATCGCCTCGGCATTGTCTCTGATCTGCAGATCAATGCATCCATTGCTTTGGGCACATCTGAAGTCACGCCGCTTGAAATTGTCTCGGCCTATGCGCCCTTTGCCAATGGCGGTATTCGCGTTCAGCCGCATATCATCATGCGTGTCAAAAAAGCCGATGGCACGCTGGTCTATCAGCGCAAAGGCGCAAGCTTTGGCCGCGTGATTGAACCGCAACATGTCGCGATGATGAATGGCATGATGCAAGAAACACTCATCATCGGCACGGCCAAACATGCCGAACTTCCCGGCTGGCAAGCGGCCGGAAAAACAGGCACCTCGCAAGATTATCGTGATGGCTGGTTCATTGGTTACACAAGCCAGCTGATTACGGGCGTTTGGCTTGGCAATGACGACAATTCACCAACCAAGCGCGTCTCGGGCGGCAATCTGCCGGTGAATGTTTGGTCTCGCTATATGAAAGTGGCGCTCAAAGATGTGCCGCCTTCACCGCTGCCCGGATTTAATTTCAAGAATGATCCGGGTGCGATGATCCCGCCGGGTGATCTGGCTGGCGCGCGGCCAGATCCGATTGGCTCTTTGATTGCGCCGCGCGAAAATGCGCGCGAGCGCTCTTTGTTCGAACGCCTGTTTGGCGGTTAGTGCAGGCTCACCGTCTGCAAATCATGTTCCCAAGCATTGGCCACAGCCGCATCGCGTGAATCGGTCAAAACGATAGGCGTGCCCGTTGCGCTGAGCAGGGCAAAGAGCTGCAAGCCGGGCTGAATTTTTGGTGCCTGCGGAAAGAGACGCATCACCTCTTCCGAGCGCATGGCTTTCACGTAGGCGACCGCGCCGTCACCCAGATGGGCAAATTGTTCCGGCGTCAAAGACATGCTCTTCGTCTTGTCATCGGTGATCATTTTTAGGCTCCTTTCGCGGTCCCATGGGACCCGCATATTTCAATGAAGACATTTTAGTCCTTCACTAAAATTCCAATTTTCCTGACGATGCGCTCCGGCTCTGGTCGCGCAAGATCGACACAGAGCAGACCGTTTTTCAAATCTGCGCCGAGAACTTCCATGCCTTCAGCCAAAAGAAATGCGCGCTGGAATTGGCGAGCAGCGATGCCGCGATGCAGATATTCGCGCTCTGCATCATCGACCTGTCGTCCGCGAATGACGAGCTGGCGCTCTTCCAAAGTGACGTCGAGCTCATCAGACGTGAAACCGGCAACTGCCAGCGTGATGCGCAGGCGCTCAGGCTCGCTCTCGGTGCGGCGCAGACGCTCGATATTATAGGGCGGATAGCCGTCCGATGTGGAGCGCGTGACGCGATCGAGCGCGCGCTCAATATCATCAAAGCCAAGCAGAAACGGCGAGTTCAAATTAGGAACGCGAGACATGGCGAAGCCCTTCAGGCACTTCGGGAGAACGGACCCTTACGGCATCCACGCCAAAAGATATGGGGATGCCGCGCAGCGGTTCAAGGGGCTCTTAGCCAGTCCGAAAGTGGCTTGAAATCAGGGGCTTCAGAGCATGCTGGGAAGAACGCGATCGGGCGGGCGGTGCCCGTCGAGGAAGGTCTTCACATTGATGATGACTTTCTCGCCCATATCGATGCGGCCTTCATGGGTCGCGGAGCTCATATGCGGAAGCAGCGTGACTTTGCCGGCTTTGGCAAGTTTGACGAGTTTGGGCGAGACGGCGGGCTCATGCTCGAACACGTCAAGGCCAGCGCCAGCAATCTCACCGGCCTCCAACATGCGCGCCAAAGCATTTTCATCGATGATTTCGCCGCGTGCCGTGTTCACAACAATGGCGTGGGGCTGCAACATCTTCAGGCGGCGTGCCGACAAGAGATGATAGGTGGCCGGTGTGTGCGGACAATTGACGGAAATCACGTCCATGCGGGCCAGCATTTGATCAAGCGATTCCCAATAGGTTGCTTGCAGGCTTTCTTCGACAGCGGCCGAAACACGACGGCGATTGTGATAATGGATCGACAAGCCAAAAGCGGCTGCGCGTCGCGCCACCGCTTGACCGATGCGGCCCATGCCGACAATGCCAAGACGCTTGCCGGTGATACGGCGGCCCAGCATCCAAGTCGGTGACCAGCCTTCCCATTCACCTGCGGGAATAACAGCGGCGCCTTCCGCAACGCGGCGTGCAACGGCCAAAATCAAGGCCAAAGTCATATCGGCCGTATCTTCGGTCAAAACACCGGGCGTATTGGTGACGGTGAGACCACGGCGCAAAGCGGCAGTGACGTCGATATTATCGACGCCGTTCCCGAAATTGGCGATGAGTTTCATATTGTCGCCAGCCTGTGCAATCAGGCCTGCATCGATACGGTCTGTCACAGTCGGCACCAGAACGTCAGCGGTGCGCATGGCCTCGGCCAATTCGGCCGGCGACATGGGTTTGTCGGCAATGTTCAGGCGCGTGTCGAACAATTCGCACATGCGCGTTTCAACAACGTCCGGCAATTTGCGCGTCACAACCACCAAGGGCTTTTTCTTGGTCATGCCGTTCGTCCCGAGCTCATTCGAACATCCACTACGTATTGGAAAGTTTGACGGATTTATCCGCTTTTCACCATCCATTAACGCCGTCGGCGCTTAATCGGCGCAAAGCAACAGTGTTTAGAGGCTTGGGCCTTTTGATCGGGCCAAAGCCTCTCTAACAGATGCCCTGACAAAGACAAGAATGAGCGAGACACAGGCACGTGTCGGCAGCCGATCCGGCGCTCCGCATGAACCAACGTCTCCTGAGAGCAAAGATGACCGATATTTATGCGCAAAAAACGGGGCGAATCGATAGAAAGTCCTGCAAAAGGCTGACGAATCGCGCTCACCGCATTGTTGCGATGGCTGTCTCAGCCCTGATTTTTGCGCCCCTTTCGGCTTGGGCGCAGGCGCAAACGGGCCAGTCCACAGGCCTCCCCATCCCGCGTTACGTCAGCCTAAAGTCTGACCGTGTGAATTTGCGTGAAGGCCCATCCAAAGATCACCGGACGAGCTGGGTGTTCCAGCGCGCCGGGCTCCCCGTCGAAATCACCGCTGAATTTGATAATTGGCGACGCATCCGCGATGCGGAGGGGACGGAAGGCTGGGTTCTGCAATCCCTGCTGTCGGGCAAGCGAACAGCGCTCGTGGCGCCATGGAAGCGTGGCGAAGTCTTTCCGATTTTCGCCAAGCCGATCGAAGGCGCCAGCGTTGCAGCCAAGCTTCAATCAGGCGTGCAAGGCGGCATCCGCAAATGCGATGGCACATGGTGCCGCATTTCGGGCGAGGGCTATGACGGCTTCATCCAGCAATCCGTGCTGTGGGGCGTCTATCCGGGCGATAAATTCGATTAAGCCGCTAAAATCAGCGCTTTTTGCGCAAGCGGACGACGACGTCCACGCTTGCGACTTCCATACCTTCCAGAGGATCCGGCAGGTCGAGAATCCGCACCAGATTGTCAGGAATATCGACAAGCTGGTTGGTTTCTTCGATCAGGAAGTGATGATGCTTCGACGTATTGGTGTCGAAATAGGTCTTTGACCCATCCACCGAGATTTCACGCAAAAGACCAGCCAGCGTGAACTGGTGAAGCGTGTTGTAGACGGTCGCCAGAGAAATGGCGACGCGCGAACCCGTCGCCTCCTCATAGAGACGCTCAGCCGTGATATGGCGGTCGCCCTTGGCAAAGAGCAGCCAGCCAAGAGCCACGCGCTGGCGGGTCGGGCGAAGGCCCGAACGGCGCAGCTTGGACCGCAATTCATGGACCGGGCAGCCGGCCATGGCATCGCTCACCACCTTGGGGCGGGCAATGGGCAGGCTGGTCGGGGTCTGAGCGGCCAATCGTGGCATGGTATCCAAGGGTCTGGAAGGCGCCCGCCAAGCTTACCCGAAAGGGCGGCCTAGGGGCCTTAGTCCGACATTATAAGAAATTGCGGCCCCGGCGGCAACTTCTCGCTTTCTCCGATAGATGGAGGCCAATTGCCCCTGCTTTTGCTTTCCGGCGGGCAAGTGCCTGTGCTAGAAGGCCGCTTGCAAGGGGCGCGGCCCCGATTGGGACGATGGAAGGTACGAGATGGGCGAACGGCGCTCGAGCTTCTCTTATGAAGACCTGCTGGCCTGCGGCCGTGGTGAATTATTCGGTCAGGGCAATGCCCAGCTACCGTTACCACCTATGCTGATGTTTGATCGTATCGCCCAGATCTCCGAAGAGGGCGGCGCATATGGCAAAGGCGTGATCCGCGCCGAACTCGATGTGCGACCCGATCTCTGGTTCTTCGATTGCCACTTCAAAGGCGATCCTGTGATGCCTGGCTGCCTTGGCCTTGATGCCATGTGGCAGCTTGTTGGTTTTTATCTGGGTTGGCTTGGTTCGCCCGGACGTGGACGTGCCCTCGGTGTTGGCGAAGTGAAATTCGTCGATCAGGTTTTGCCGAACGTGAAAAACGTCGTCTATGGCATTGATCTCAAGCGTGTCTTTCGCGGCAAGCTCGTGCTGGGCATTGCTGATGGCTGGCTCGAAGCTGACGGCAAGCGCATCTATGAGGCTAAAGATCTGCGCGTGGGCCTGTTCCAGCCTGAAGCTTCAGCCTGATTTCTTTCGCGGTCGCGCATGTTGCGGCCGCATGTCTTCGAACATTCCGGCCTGAGGGCCTGAGCAGGAGAATGCAATGAGACGTGTCGTCGTCACCGGCATGGGCATCGTTTCCGCCATCGGCAACAACAAGCAGGAAGTTTACGCTTCGCTGCGCGATGCGAAGTCCGGCATCATTCACGCCAAATCTTACGCGGAACTCGGCTTCCGCTCGCAAGTGCATGGCGAGCCGACGTTGAAAGCCGAAGACGTCGTTGATCGTCGCGCCATGCGTTTCCACGGTGGCGGCACCGGCTGGAATCACATCGCGATGGAACAGGCGATTGCTGATTCAGGCTTGGAAGACAAAGACATTTCCAATGATCGCACAGGCATCATCATGGGCTCGGGCGGTCCTTCCGCACGCACGCTCGTTGATTCAGCGGACACGACCCGCACCAAAGGCCCCAAGCGCGTCGGCCCCTTTGCTGTGCCCAAGGCCATGTCCTCCACGGCATCTGCAACACTCGCCACTTGGTTCAAAATCAGGGGTGTGAATTATTCCATCTCATCAGCTTGCGCGACCTCCAGCCATTGCATCGGCAATGCCGCTGAAATGATCCAATGGGGCAAGCAGGATGTGATGTTTGCTGGCGGCTGCGAAGAACTCGATTGGACGATGTCCGTTCTGTTCGACGCCATGGGCGCCATGTCGTCTTCTTACAATGACACGCCGGCCACGGCGTCGCGCGCTTATGACAAGAACCGCGACGGCTTTGTAATTGCGGGCGGCGCGGGCGTGCTCGTGCTTGAAGAATATGAACATGCCAAAGCACGCGGCGCAAAAATCTACGCCGAACTCGTGGGCTATGGTGCAACCTCTGACGGCTATGACATGGTTGCCCCGTCGGGCGAAGGCGCGATGCGTTGTATGCGCCAAGCGCTTGCAACCGTGAAAACGCCGATTGATTACATCAACCCGCATGCGACTTCGACACCGGTTGGCGATGCCAAGGAAATCGAAGCTTTGCGCGAAGTCTTCGGCACGGGCGACAAATGCCCGCCACTCTCGGCAACCAAATCCCTGTCTGGCCATTCGCTCGGCGCAGCAGGCGTGCAAGAAGCAATCTATTCGCTGATCATGATGGAAAATCAGTTCATCTGCGAAAGCGCCAATATTCAGGAGCTCGACCCTGATTTCGCCGACATGAACATCATCCGCAAGCGGATCGACAATCGTCCGCTAGGCACGGTTCTGTCGAATTCCTTCGGCTTTGGCGGCACCAACGCCAGCCTCGTCTTCAAACATATTGACGCGTGAGGCTGAGCGGCATGACCCAAGTCAGTGAATTGATGAAAGGCAAGCGCGGCCTGATTATGGGCGTCGCGAATGACCATTCGATTGCTTGGGGCATTGCCAAGACACTCGCAGATCATGGTGCGGAACTCGCCTTCACCTATCAGGGCGAGGCTCTGGGCAAGCGCGTCAAGCCGCTTGCTGAGAGTGTGGGCTCCGATATCGTTCTGCCTTGCGATGTGGAAGATATTGCCAGCGTCGATGCTGTTTTTGCCGCACTCAAGACCAAGTGGCAGACGCTCGACTTCATCGTTCATTGCGTCGCCTTTGCTGACAAGAACGAGCTGAAAGGCCGTTATGCCGACACATCGCGCGAGAATTTCTCGCGCGCCATGGTGATCTCGGCATTCTCCTTCACGGAAATCTCGAAGCGCGCCGCGGATATGATGCCCAATGGCGGCTCACTGCTGACCCTGACCTATGGCGGCGCCACACGCGTCATGCCGAATTACAATGTCATGGGCGTTGCCAAAGCGGCTCTTGAGGCCAGCGTGCGCTATCTGGCTGCTGACTTCGGCCCGCAGGGTATTCGCGTGAATGCGATTTCTGCTGGTCCCATCCGCACGCTTGCAGGTGCAGGCATTGGTGATGCCCGCGCCATGTTCAGCTTCCAACGCGCCCATTCGCCACTGCGCAAGAGCGTGTCGATTGAAGAAGTCGGCGGTTCGGCGCTCTATTTCCTGTCTGATCTGTCAGCAGGAACGACCGGCGAGGTTCACTTCGTTGACGCCGGCTACAACATCATTTCGATGCCGCGGCCTGAAGATTTGAAAGACGAAGGCTAACAACAGCCGCCCACAAAAAAGCCCGCCAATTGGCGGGCTTTTTGATTTTCAGTGAAAGTGCCAAGCCAAGCCTGCACGCACCATATTTGTGCTGCGCGATTGGCTCATGGATGTGCTGTTCAAATCCAGATCAACATCTTTCCAGCTTGTTGAACGCAAATATTCAATGCGAGTCGAAAGCCGCTCTGTGAGCATGTAATCCACACCTGCGCCGATATTCCACGCATTGGTCGAGACACTCACGCGCTTGGATAAAGTCGTGCGATCCATTTGCTCACTACGCCCCTTGGAGATACCTGCAGCAAAGAAGGGCAGGAAACGACCAAAAGAATAACCAGCGCGGCCACGCAAACTGGTTTCATAATAGCTGCGATAGGACAATGTATCAGTCGTTCCCGGAACAACGCCTGTGCCCTTCATGCCCGTTAACATGGCTGCGCTATCGAGACCTACAATCCAACGAGCAAAAACAAAATTGCGGCCTGCATAAATGCCACCCAGAGCGCTATCGGCATTCAATGTCTTGCTTGCGGATGCGGTCTTTGTCTCCACATGGGCATTTGTGAAGCCGGTCAGAAAACCGCCATAGGATCCCGACCAATCCGCATCAAAAGCGGGTGCACGCCATGAATCATCTTTCGGCACATTGATGAAAGCGAACCGGAACAAATGCGCATCGGGGCGCATCGTCAGTGAGGCTGCCGGATCATAAGCATAGTTTTCTTTGCTGAAGCGATCATAGACATATTCGGCGCGCAGCACGGAGCGCCCCAGAATTGGCAATTGCACACGCCAATCAAGACCGGCACCCGCGTTCAATCCCAGATGGGTTTTGACGGCGCCTTGATCGCCTACGCGCACGCCACCTTGTGCGTAAGAAAAGCCTGCGGCGGCATAGGGCAGTAAATCACCCATGTCATAACCAGCGCGCGCACGCAGATGCACTGTGTCGAGAAGCTCCGCATCATGAGCCACAAGCGTGCCGCTCACGCCAGCATTGCGTTTGCTCATCTTGTTGAAGGCAAGATCGCCCTCGACGCCCATGACCCATGGGCCGCGCTGAAAATTATAACCTGCGAGTGCACCCATATTGCTGCCAAGGTCGGAGACCGAGCGGGCCGCTGTCTGGCGCGAATCAAATCGCGCTTGGCCTAGGGTGAAGAATGTTCCGGCATAGAAGCCATCCCAATTGGCCACAGGTACGGGCGCCAAGATAGGTGCGCGACGCGAGGGGAGATCGGCGGCTTGAGCCAGACCAGATACAAGCACAACAGCGAGGGAGGCGGGTCCAATCAAACGCATCGGGAAAACTCTGTTTCTATGATCCCATTCTAACGGCTGCGCCAAGATGCACAAAGCTTAATCCGAATGGACAAACCTTAATTTGAACGCAGCTGCTCTAGATCCGTTGCGGCCTTGGCCCGGCAATCCCCTGAACACCATGGCTGAACTGAAAAGGGCGGCTCTCGCGAGCCGCCCTCTTTTTATTCTGCAAAGACAAGCGGCGATTATTCGCCAGCTTCGTCCTTCTTTTCGGCAACTTCTTTGCCTTCGATGTCTTCGCCTGTCACCTGATCGACGACACGCATCGAGAGACGAACCTTGCCGCGATCATCAAAGCCCATGAGCTTCACTTTGACCTTGTCGCCTTCCTTGACGACATCAGTGGTCTTGGCGACGCGCTGCTTTGACAGCTGCGAAATATGGACGAGACCGTCCTTCGCGCCGAAGAAGTTCACGAAAGCACCGAAGTCAGTGGTCTTGACGACCGTGCCTTCGTAGATCGCGCCGACTTCCGGATCAGACGCAATCGACTTGATCCAGGCAATCGCAGCGCGGATCGAGTCACCATCGCTCGACGCCACTTTCACAGTGCCGTCGTCTTCGATGTTGACCTTGGCGCCGGTCTTTTCGACGATTTCGCGAATGACCTTGCCGCCGGTGCCGATCACTTCACGGATCTTGTCGGTCGGGATTTTCAGCGTTTCGATGCGCGGAGCAAATTCGCCGAGTTCAGAACGCGCGCCCGAAAGCGCCAGGTTCATTTCACCGAGAATATGCAGGCGACCGTCTTTCGCCTGACCAAGCGCGACGCGCATGATTTCTTCGGTGATGCCGGCAATCTTGATGTCCATCTGCAGCGACGTGATGCCGTTCGATGTACCCGCAACCTTGAAGTCCATATCGCCGAGATGATCTTCATCACCCAGAATGTCGGAGAGAACCGCAAAGCGCTCGCCTTCGAGGATGAGACCCATCGCAATACCAGCCGTCGGGCTCTTCAGCGGAACGCCCGCATCCATAAGCGACAGCGAAGCACCGCAAACGGTGGCCATCGACGACGAACCGTTCGACTCGGTGATCTCCGACACGACGCGGATCGTGTAGGGGAATTCAGCCGGTGTCGGCAGCATCGGACGAATGGCGCGCCAAGCAAGCTTGCCGTGGCCGATTTCGCGACGACCCGGCGAGCCCATGCGGCCCGTTTCACCCACTGAATAGGGAGGGAAGTTGTAGTGAAGCAGGAAGCGCTCCTTGTAGGTGCCTTCGAGCGAGTCGATGAACTGCTCGTCTTCACCTGTGCCAAGGGTTGCAACAACCAAAGCCTGCGTTTCGCCACGTGTGAACAGAGCCGAACCATGTGTGCGCGGCAGAACGCCAACCTGCGAGAGGATCGGGCGAACCGTCTTCACATCACGGCCGTCGATACGCACGCCCGTGTCGAGAATGTTCCAGCGCACGACTTTCGCCTGCAGATCGTGGAAAACTTCGCCCACCATCTGCTTGTCGAATTTCGGTTCCTGGCCTTCCGGGAACATGGCCGACATAACCTTCGCCTTTACCGCGTCAACGGCAGCGTAACGCTGCTGCTTGACGGTGTTCTTGTAAGCGACACGCAGTTCAGCTTCAGCGACTTCCGACACAGCCTTTTCGCAAGCCGACTTGTCGACGGTGACGAGATCGCGCGGTTCTTTCGCAGCCTTTTCAGCCAAGCGAATGATCGCTTCGATCACCGGCTGGAATCCACGATGACCGGTCATCACGGCTTCGAGCATGGTGGCTTCGGACAATTCTTTCGCTTCCGACTCAACCATGAGAACGGCATCAGCCGTGCCCGCAACAACGAGATCGAGAGCGGATTCTTTCATTTCATCGATCGTCGGGTTGAGCTTCAGCTCGCCCTTGATGTGACCAACGCGTGCGCCGCCAATCGGGCCCATGAATGGAATGCCCGAAATGGTGAGCGCAGCCGAAGCTGCCACCATCGACAACACATCCGGATCATTTTCCAGATCGTGGCTGAGCACAGTGACGACGACCTGCGTGTCATTGCGATAGCCTTCCGGAAACAGCGGACGGATCGGACGGTCGATCAGACGCGAAACGAGCGTTTCTTTTTCTGACGGACGGCCTTCGCGCTTGAAATAGCCGCCAGGAATGCGGCCGGCAGCGAATGCCTTTTCTTGGTAATTCACGGTAAGCGGAAAAAAGTCCACGCCGGGCTTGGGTGACTTTGCGGAAACGACTGTGGCGAGAACAGTTGTCTCACCCCATGTTGCCAGCACAGCGCCGTCAGCTTGACGCGCCACACGGCCAGTTTCGAGCACGAGCTTGCGGCCGGCCCAATCGAGTTCTTCACGATGGATTTCGAACATATCGTCTATCTTTCATGTGCGGGACTTTACGTGCGGCCATGAGCAAGACGGCAAGAAGCTGTTCGCATGTCGCATGTGACATTCTTGAAGAACAGCGTCCGGCGATCCTGCCATGGCACCACTATTTTCCCGCGTGAGCCAGAAGCCCCATGCCTCTGGTTCGGGAGCGGCGCGATTGCGCCAAACATACAAGTGGCGAACGCCAACCCAGTGAAGGGTCGGCGTCCGTCAGGCTTAGCGGCGAATGCCGAGGCGCTCGATGAGCGTCTTGTAGCGCGCTTCGTCGTGCTTCTTGACGTAATCGAGAAGCTGGCGACGCTGCGAAACGAGCTTCAACAAACCGCGGCGGGAATGGTTATCCTTGACGTGGCTTTTGAAATGCTCGGTCAGGTTCGTAATGCGCTCCGTGAGGATCGCCACCTGCACTTCCGGCGAACCCGTGTCGCCAGACTTCGTCGCATAGTCCTTGATGAGCGTTTGCTTGCGCTCTGCAGTGATCGACATCGTCTTTTCCTTTCGGATTAGAGGAAACCCCGCTCAAGCGGCCGGGCCGGGATGTCGTCCAGCTCGGTCACGATAAGGCGGGTGTGTGAAAAGGAGACCTTTCCACAGGGGCGCTTATACACGAAAGGCGAGGAAGTGCCAGTTTTTTGGGGGCTTGTTGCGCGTCAGACCGCGAGATTGAAGACGCGGCTCGGCACAAGTTCGCCACGCTCAACTTCGCCAAAAGCGATGGGCACGCCACCACAGGCGGCATAGGCCATTCCCCCCATCGGGGCATCTCGGCCACGCAACAACAGCGATTGGCCCCGACGCAGGCGCGCCGCGCCATCCCGGTCGACAACCACGCAGGGCACTTCCAAAAGGCCCGCCTCAACCGGCCGCAGCAGGCTGAAAGCCGCCTCAGAGCTCGCCTCCAGCTCCGAAAAGCCACAGGAATCAAGCTCGGAGAAGGGCCCCACGCGGGTCCGTCGCAGGGACGTTACGTGTCCGAAACAGCCCAGAGCCCGACCCAAATCGCGTGCAATTGCACGCACATAGGTTCCTTTACCGCATTGGGCTTCCAGCACCGCCTCATCGGCGGTGGAGGACACCACAACCAGCGAATGAATGGTGATGGGGCGTGCTGCGAGCTCGACCGTCTCGCCATCGCGGGCCATGTCATAGGCGCGTTCGCCATTAACCTTGATTGCCGAAAAAGCCGGCGGGACCTGCATGATTGTGCCCGTAAAGCGCGGCAGCAGAGCTTGGATCTGATCGGGCGAGGGGCGCTGATCGGATGTCTGCGTCACCCGGCCTTCTGTGTCATCGCTTTCCGTTTCAATGCCCCAGCGCACCGTGAAGCGATAGGCTTTCTCGCCATCCTGCACGAAAGGCACTGTTTTTGTGGCCTCGCCAAATGCGATCGGCAAAAGCCCCGAGGCCAGCGGATCGAGCGTGCCTGCATGTCCGGCTTTCTTGGCATTGAAAATACGCTTCAGGCGCGAGACAGCATGCGTTGATGTCATGCCAACAGGCTTGTCGAGAATGACCCACCCATTGATCTCAACGCGCTGCGAACGGGGCGCGCTCATGCCTCTTCATCCTCTTTGGATGCGAGATCCTGTTTCACCTTTGGTGAATTGAGCAGAGCATCAATCTTGGCCGAGGCATCAAAACCATCATCCTGACGGAAGCGAATATCGGGCGCATATTTCAAGTTCACACGATGCGCAATTTCCGTACGCAGCATTTTCTTGTTGCGATCAAGCGCTTCAATCACCGCCGTCGCATCCTGTCCGCCAAGCGGCATGACGTAGATAGTCGCAAGTTTGAGATCAGGGCTCATGCGCACAGAGGGAATCGTCACAACATGCTTTTCGAGCACGGGATCGACAATCTCTCCACGCGAGAGCAATTCCGACATGGCGTGACGGATCAATTCCGCGACGCGCAACATGCGTTGCGAAGGTTCACCGCTTGAGGCGTGATGAGTACGTGCCATGACCAGCTCCGGCATGCGGAAAATGTCCCGCATGCACTCAGATTGATTGAACGTGACTGACTGTCAGAATGAAACGTCCGCTCCTTAGAGCGAACGCTTGATCTCCTCGACGCGATAGCACTCGATCACATCGCCAGGACGCATGTCCTGATAGTTTTCGAAGGCCATACCGCATTCCTGACCGGAGAGGACTTCCTTGACCTCGTCCTTGAAGCGCTTGAGCGTCGACAGCTTGCCTTCGTGCACGACGACATTGTCGCGGATGAGGCGCACGCTTGCACCGCGTTCCACACGTCCATCGGTGACACGGCAACCGGCGACCTTGCCGACCTTGGAAATGTTGAACACTTCCATGATCGAGGCATTGCCGAGCATTTCTTCGCGCAATGTCGGCGCGAGCAGACCCGACATCGCACCCTTCACGTCATCCACAAGATTGTAGATGATGTTGTAGTAGCGGATTTCGATGCCCGAACGCTCGGCCAATTCGCGCGCTTCTTTATGCGCACGCACGTTGAAGCCGATGACCGCGCAACCTGACGCTTCAGCAAGTGTAATGTCGGATTCGGTGATGCCGCCGACACCTGCGTGAATGACACGCGCTGCGACTTCATCCGTGTTGAGCTTTTCGAGCGTTGCGATAATCGCTTCGACCGAGCCCTGCACGTCGCCCTTGACGAGCAGCGGGAATTCCTTGCGGCCCGCTGTCTTGAGCTGCGTCATCATATCGGCGAGCGAAGCGCGCGCACTGCCACCGCGTGCGGAGAGCTTGTCGCGCTTCTGGCGTTCACGATATTCGGAAACTTCACGCGCACGCGCTTCGTTTTCAACAACAGCCACGCGGTCACCCGCTTCTGGCGCACCGTTGAAGCCGAGAACTTCGACCGGGAAGGACGGGCCGGCTTCGCGAACATTCTTGCCCTGATCGTCGAGGAGCGCACGCACGCGGCCCCATTGCGAACCAGCCACAACAATGTCGCCCTGTTTCATCGTGCCACGTTGCACAAGAATGGTTGCCACCGGACCGCGACCGCGATCAAGACGGGCTTCAATCACGGTGCCTTCCGCAGCGCGGTTCGGATCAGCCTTGAGGTCGAGCACTTCGGCCTGCAGCGAAATCGCATCGAGCAATTTGTCGAGATTGATCTGCTTGGTTGCCGAGACTTCGACTTCCAGCGTATCGCCGCCAAATGTTTCCACCTGCACTTCGTGCTGGAGAAGTTCGGTGCGCACGCGCTCGGGCTTGGCATCGGGCTTATCGATCTTGTTGACCGCCACAATCAATGGCACGCCAGCGGCGCGCGCATGGTTGATGGCTTCAATCGTCTGCGGCATGACGCCGTCATCGGCCGCAACAACGAGCACGACAATGTCGGTGACTTTCGCACCACGCGCACGCATCGCGGTAAAGGCCGCGTGGCCCGGCGTATCGATGAAGGTAATGGCCTGCCCATTGGGTGCCGTCACCTGATAAGCGCCGATATGCTGCGTAATGCCGCCTGCTTCGCCCGACACAACATTGGCTTTGCGGATGGCGTCGAGCAGCGAGGTCTTGCCGTGATCGACGTGACCCATGATGGTGACGACCGGCGGACGCGATTCCGTTGCGCCTTCTTCATCGGGCGTATCGAAGAGGCCTTCTTCAACGTCAGATTCAGCAACACGCTTGACGGTGTGGCCCATTTCTTCAGCGATGAGCTGGGCCGTATCCGCATCGATCACATCGGTGATCTTGCGCATTTCGCCTTGGCGCATCAGCAAGCGGATCACGTCGACGCCGCGTTCCGACATGCGGTTGGCGAGTTCTTGAATCGTGATGGTCTCAGGCAGAATAACTTCGCGCGCGATCTTTTCTTTCGGCTCGTTATTCTGGCCACCCTTCATACGCTGCACGCGGCGGCGGAAGGCTGCAACAGAACGTGTGCGCTCTTCTTGCTCTTCCGTCGCATTGGTGACGGTGAGGCGGCCGCGGCTCTTCATCTCGCCGGTGCGCGGCGTTTTGGGAACAGCAGGCAAAGCAAGCTTGGGTGCGGGCGTCAAAATGCGCCGCACTTCACCCGCAGGCGCAGAAGGTGCGCTGGAAACAGGTGTAGCTGGCGATGAGGCCGGGCGACGCGCAGATGGCGCAGGCGCAGGCGGTGGGCCCTCGCCAGCTAAGCGACGCGCAGCTGCTTCTTCCGAGCGGCGCTTGGATTCGGCTTCTTGCTGACGGCGCGCATCTTCTTCACGCTTGCGCGCTTCAGCGGCTTCGCGCTCACCACGCTCTTTCGCATCGCGTTCAGCACGGATCTTTGCGTCTTCTTCAGCGCGGCGGCGATCATCTTCTTCGCGTTCACGCGCCCCAGCCAGCGCACGCGCACGTGCGTCACGCTCTTCATCGCTCAATGTGCGCAGAACAACGCCGCTTGCGGGCTTTCCGGCATTGGGAGACGGACGCTTTTCTTTCGCAGGCGCTTTTGTTTCAACAACAGGCGCGACCGGTGCTGCAGGTGCTGCAACTTTGGCTTTGGGTGCGGCGGGAGCTGCGGGTACTTCGGCTGCAGGTGCGGCAGCTGCGGGTGCAGCCTTTGCGGGGGCCGCCGTGCCTGGGCCGATGGTGCGGCGCTTCACGGTCTCGACGACAACCGCCTTGGTGCGGCCGTGCGAGAAGCTTTGACGGACGACGCCAGCCTCGACCGGACGCTTCAAAGAGAGCGTCTTGCCGACAGTCAGAGGCTTATCGCCGTTATTCTTGGTGTCACTCATATGGTCTCGATCCCAGGGCCTTGCCCGCTCGTATCACGTTTCGCCGGAGACCTTCTCCGGCTGGTCACTCATGACAATGATCCGGGCCGCCGCCCCGCTAATTGCGGTCATCCGCTCCTGCTTCAACCGGCCCGTCCACGACGCCCGATCCCAAATTCTCTTCGCTTTCGAGAGGGCTATTGCCCCCGGTCGCGCCCCTATAAAGCGCGAGACGGCGGCACCGCTCCAGAAAGGCTTCACTCGCCGCGCCGCTCTTGAGCGCAGCATGTATCACATTTGACCGCCCCAATGCCAAATCCAATTGGCTCGAGACGAAAAGAGTGACCCGCGGCAGCCGGGCTGCCGCTTCACCCTTGGTCCGGGTCACAAGCTGACCCATTTTCCGGACGCCATCGGCGCTTCCGTCGATGGCATGAACCAGAGCCGCAACCGGTGCTGACCCCAAAACCTTTTCAATTTTGGCGGCCCCCGCAGTCACGAGACCCGCCTTGTTGCAAATCGACAGGGCCTGCAGAGCCTGCTGCTCCAAAAGCCGGTCGATCTCTTCGGGCAAGGTGGCACTGACGCGCACCTTGTCCTTGAAAGCCTTGGCGAAAAGCAGGCGCTTCACCGCTTGCGCGACATGCGCGGCATCCGCCGTCACCCACACACCCCGACCTGGCAGATTGCGCCTCAGATCGGGAACAACATCGCCGTCAGGCCCGACCACAAAGCGCAGCATGTCGGAAGGCGCACGAACGTCTCGCGTGACAATACATGTCCGCTCAGAGTTTGTGTCCGCCTTCCGGCCTGCCTGATCCAAATGTCACGTCCCGTCTCAGGCCTGAGCTTCGTCTTCAGCCGGCTCTTCAACCGGAGCCTCGATCCAGCCCGCCTTGACGCGCGCTTCCATGATCATGGCTTCGGCCTCGTCGCGCGACAGATCAATGCCGTCGAGGAAGCCTGCATTCTTGATCGTCTCGCCGTCCTTGCGTTCGGTCCAGCCGACCAGATCATCCGTGGCGCAGCCGGCGAGATCTTCGATGGTTTTCACATCGTTCTCACCAAGCTTGACCATGATCGCGCTCGTCACGCCATTGATCTCGTGCAATTCATCAGCAACGCCCAGTTCTTTGCGACGCGCATCCTGCTCGCCTTCAATGCGGGCGAGATAGTCACGTGCACGGTTCTGGATTTCCTGCGCCGTCTCTTCATCGAAACCTTCGATGGACGCGAGTTCAGTCGCCTCGACATAAGCGAGTTCTTCGACAGAACGGAAACCTTCAGACGCCAGCAGCTGTCCGACGACTTCGTCAACGTCCAAAGCCTGCATGAAATTATTGGTGCGTTCGACGAATTCTTTCTGACGCCGCTCGGATTCTTCCGCTTCCGTCAGAATGTCGATGTCCCAGCCTGTGAGCTGCGAAGCCAGACGCACGTTCTGACCACGACGGCCAATGGCGAGCGACAGCTGATCATCGGGCACAACAACTTCGATACGCGCTGAATCTTCATCCAACACGACCTTCACAACTTCTGCAGGCTGCAAGGCATTGACGATGAACGTCGCCGCATCCGCAGACCACGGAATGATGTCGATCTTTTCACCCTGCAATTCGTTGACCACGGCCTGCACGCGCGAACCACGCATACCCACGCAAGCACCAACCGGATCAATCGATGAATCGCGCGAAATGACAGCGATCTTTGCGCGTGAGCCCGGATCGCGAGCGACCGACTTCACTTCGATGATACCATCATAAATTTCCGGCACTTCCTGACCAAAGAGCTTGGCCATGAATTGCGGATGCGTGCGCGACAGGAAGATCTGCGGACCACGCTGTTCACGACGCACGTCGTAAACATAAGCGCGGATACGATCACCGGGACGGAACATTTCGCGCGGGATCAATTCATCACGGCGAACGATGGCTTCACCACGACCAAGGTCAATGATGACATTGCCATATTCGACGCGCTTGACAACGCCGTTGACGATTTCGCCGATGCGATCCTTGTATTCCTGATACTGGCGATCACGCTCGGCTTCGCGCACTTTCTGCACGATGACCTGTTTGGCAGATTGCGCAGCAATACGGCCGAAATCGAAGGGCGGCAGCGTTTCAGCAATCCAGTCGCCGACCTGCGCGGCGGGGTTACGCTTGCGCGCATCCACGAGAAGGATCTGCGTCGCGTCATTTTCGATCTGGTCGACAACGAGCATCAAACGCGAGGTGCGCACTTCACCGGTGCGCGGATTGATCTCGACGCGGATTTCAGTTTCCTGACCGTAGCGCGAGCGCGCTGCTTTCTGCAGCGCATCTTCCATCGACGCGAGAACAATGTCGCGCGAGATGGATTTTTCGCGAGCCACTGCATCGGCAATCTGCAAAAGTTCAAGCCTGTTGGCGCTAACGGCCATGGTCGTGTCTCCTCAAAGGGACTTGAAGTCGTTTTATCTCTTCGGACGTGCGGACTGCGCGTTGCGACGTGCAGCCAGTGCGCCTGGCGAAATGGGTTTGGGCTTGGCAAAGCGTCCAGGACCAGGACGCACGGGTGCTGCCTCTTCCTCTTCACTTTGCGGTTCTTCCAATGCGGCCTTGCCGGCACGCAAAGATTCACGGATCAGCGCTTCGGTCAGGACCAGACGCGCTTCGGAAATATCATTGATCGGCAGTTTGACATCCGCCTCTTCATCCGCGCGCGCATCCATCCGGCGCAGCAGAATGAGCGCGTCACGCCCGTCACCTTCTGTGCCTTCAATCCAGCCACGAAAGCGCTTGCGGCCATCAAGGCCGAAATTCAATTCAATCCGCGCTTCATGCGAAACAGCGCGCTGGAAATCGGTGAGACGCACCAAGGGGCGATCAATGCCGGGTGACGAAATTTCCAGACGGTAGACTTGCGAGATCGGATCTTCGAGATCGAGAACCGGCGAAAGGGCAACACTTACCTTCTCGCAATCATCGACATTCATCGTGCCATCAGGCCGCTCGGCCATGATCTGCAAAGTCGTGCCCTGGTTGGACGTAATCTTCACCCGCACCAGACGGAAGCCAAGATCGAGCAGGACCGGGGCCGCAATGGTTGCGACGCGCGAAGCCAACCCCGTCTCTGCAATGAGACGCGGCTCGTCGAGCAGTTCCGGCACCTGGATCTGTGCCTGATTGCCCTCGTTTGGCTCCAAAAGGACCTCCTCAGACCGCACAAGGCGGTAGGTGAAACAAAAAAGAGCGGGTCCCGGGCGGGCCCCACTCTCTACAATTGACCATGAAGCATGGTCACACTGCGAAGATGTGAATGACTTTCTTATACACACCCGCCCCCCGAGAGGCAAGGATCGCGGGGACAATGGAGCCATGCACCGGCAGCCATGGACATTCCCCGCCGCTTCGCCCTATCTGCCCTAGACGCTCGGGTCGCTCTTTCAGCCGCCCCTTCCGGACAGGCCTATGCATCTGAAGCCCGACACATTGGCCATGACCGTCATGCTCGCTTTCATGACGGCTCTGGGGCCCTTGGCGACCGATCTTTACCTGCCCTCGCTCCCCCATATCGGGGCGGCGCTGGGCACGAGCCCGGCCAAGGTCCAGCTTACGCTTTCGGCCTATCTTATTGGTTTTTCTATAGGTCAGATCTTTTACGGGCCTATTTCAGACGCGCTCGGCCGCAAGCCAGTACTGGTGGCAGCCTTTGGTCTCTTCATTGCCGCGACACTCGCCTGTGCGGCGGCAACCAGCGTCGAAATGCTGATCATCGCCCGCGCCCTGCAGGCATTTGGCGCGGCAGGGCCCATCATCCTTGCCAGAACAATCGTCCGCGACCTCTATCATGGACCCCGCGCGGGTCGGGAAATGTCAATGATGGGCACGATTATGGGCATCACGCCCATCATTGCCCCCATTCTTGGCGGGGTCTTGCAGGTCGCCTTTGGCTGGCGATCCATCTTTCTGGCCATGGCGGCAGGCGGTATTGTTCTGGCTCTGATCGCCTGGCTGCGCGTGCCCGAGACCAATCAATTCCGCAACCGCGACAATCTCTCTGTTTCGGCCATTGTCGAATCCTACAAAATTGTTCTGCGCAACAAAGCCTATTGCGCTTATGCCGCCCTTTTGTCGCTGAGCTATGCGGGCCTGTTTGCTTTCATCTCTGCCTCGTCTTTTGTCTTTCAAGGTGTCTATGGGCTGGATGAAATCATGTTCGGCATCACCTTCGGCATTTGCTCGGTGAGTTTTGTCGCTGGCACGATGATCGGCACGCGCATCGTCACCAAACATGGTTTTGATCAAACAATCGGCGTGGGCGTGGTGTGCTTGGCTGTGGGTGGTGTTGGGCAATGGATCGGCGCGCTGATCTGGCCAGACGCTCTTCTCGCCATTGTTTTGCCGGAGATGATTTTCTTCATCGGCATCGGGATGGTTTTGCCGCAATCCATGGCTGCTGCCATGACACCATTCCCCGAGCGCGCGGGCGCCGCCTCCTCACTTGCAGGCTTTATGCAAATGGTTTTTGCCTCGGCCGCAGGGGCGATTGTCGGTGCTTTTGTGGGCGGCAGTGCCTTGCCACTCGTCACCGCATCTGCGCTTTCAGGCATGCTCGCTTTGGCACTCTTTATGATGACGCGCAATCTGCGCGCCGCGCAGGAACATTAAGCAATATTGGCCACAGCGGCGATCAACGCTGCAATATCTTCATCCCGCGACAGACGATGATCACCATCTTTGATCAAAGATAAAGTCACGCAATCACCCGCCAAATGCTCTACCAATGTCATGGCATGCTGCCATGGTACATCGGGGTCTTGCATGCCTTGCAGAATATGCACGGGTGCATGGGCATCAATCGCGCCATCAAACATCAGATTGCGACGACCATCTTCGATCAATGCGCGTGTGATGGGCGTGGGCTCGGGTGAATAGGCGCTTTCGCGCAGCCACACGCCTTTGCTTTCGATCGCGTTGCGAATGGCCGCTGGCATTTGCGCCCACATCAGCTTTTCAGTGAAATCAACCGCTGGTGCGATCAGCACGAGACCTGCCAGACGTTGTGCCGCTTCTTGCGCACCCATGGCGCGCGCGGCCAGCAAAGCAATCCATCCACCCATGGATGACCCGACAAGAATCTGCGGGCCTTGTGTCTGCGCGCGGATCATCGCCAGACTTTCCTGCAACCAGAGCGAAATCGTGCCGTCCTCAAAACGGCCTTCCGACTCGCCGTGGCCCGAATAATCAAAGCGCAGACAGCCGCGCCCTTCGGTCTCGGCAAAGCTATCGAGCGCGACCGCTTTGGTCGACATCATGTCGGATTTGAAACCCCCGAGCCAAACGATGCCGGGCTTCGTCTTCGCCGCGGGCTTAGGCGCGCGGTGACGAAAAGCCAGGCGGCAATGGCCGACATTCTGAAAAGCGACGGGGAGATCGGCTTTTGTCGCATCAACAGACATTTGCGGTTCCGTTCGGCTCGCGGCTAATGTGAGGATCACATGATTCGTCAGTGCTTTTCAGCTGACGTGCGAACTTATAACGGCCGGACGGGCAATGCGACAGATCGCAAGAGGCGCTTTCGAGACAGGCGGGAGAAGTTTTCTCGCGGGTCGTACGATCTTGCAAATCATCCCGCGACTGGATGCAGGCGGCGCCGAGCGCACCACCATCGATATTGCAGCTGCTTTATCCGAAGCCGGCGCACGCGCGCTTGTTGCGACCGAAGGCGGGCGTCTGGTGAGCGAGTTGCAGGCCAATGGCGGCATCTGGATTCCTTTCCCCGCCTCGACCAAAAATCCGCTGCTGATGTGGCTCAATGCGCGCCGCCTCGCCAAAATCATCCAGCGCGAAAATGTCGACATCATCCATGCGCGATCACGCGCTCCCGCATGGGTGGCGCTGGGGGCTGCACAGCGCACGAAGACGTCTTTCGTCACCACCTATCACGGCTCTTATTCGGGGCAATCTTCCCTGAAGCAGCTTTATAATTCGGTGATGGCGCGTGGCGATGTGGTCATTGCCAATAGTGCCTATACGGCAGGCCTGATTGCCAATGCCTATCCGTTTGCGAATGAACATACGGCGATCATCCACCGCGGCACGGATCTACGCCGCTTTGCGCGCCCTGCAGTTGATACCGCGCGCGTGCAACGCATGCGCAAGAGCTGGAATGTAGGCCCCGAAGATCGCGTGATTTTGCTCGCCGCGCGTCTCACCGCATGGAAGGGCCAGAAAGTTCTGATTGAAGCAGCCCGCTTGCTCGCCGAACGCGGAATTTCCGACGTACGCTATATTCTTGCCGGTGACGATCAGGGGCGTGCTGCCTATGTGCGCGAATTGGATGCGGCGATCGAGAAAGCGGGCCTCACCGGCACTGTAACGCGGGTTGGCCATGTTACAGATATGCCCGCTGCACTTGCTGCTTCCGCAGTCCTAGCGGTGACCTCGACCGAGCCCGAAGCTTTCGGGCGGTCCGCGGTTGAGGCACAGGCGATGGGAACGCCTGTTGTCGTCACCGATCTGGGCGCGGTGGCCGAGACCGTTCTCACGCCGCCACGCGTCACCCGCGAAAATCGGACAGGCTGGACCATTCCACCCAATGACCCGGAAGCTTTGGCGACCGTTCTGGAAAGCATTCTCGGCATGGGCGCGGCCGCTCGTGATGCTCTGGCAGAGCGCGCACGCAACCACGTCGAGAAATCCTTCGGTCTCGAAAAAATGTGCTCCCAGACGCTCGAAATCTATGCGCGACTGATCGAACACAGCGGGCGCTGGTAAAAAGAACTCACAAAAAGCACGAATGGCCGACCTCTGGCCGGAAGTTCTGTTGACTTCGGCAGGCACTCCAACGATCTTCTGCGCGGGTCCGAACCGCTCCAGGCTTGAAGCGCTGGCGGGATCGGGTCCGGCTTATGCACCAGAAGGAGAGATTGCCATTCGTCGTCCCATGAAAGCCCCGCCAACACCGCAGAAAGACGGGCACCGCATCAACCGCGACATTCGCGTGCCAGACGTTCAGTTGATTGACCAAGACGGTCAAAATCGTGGCGTTGTCGCAAGTCTTGAGGCCCTCCAGATGGCTGAAGAAGCCGGCCTCGACCTCGTCGAAATCGTCCCCAACGCTACTCCGCCGGTTTGCAAGATCCTCGATTACGGCAAGTTCCGCTTCACGGAACAGAAAAAGGCTGCCGAGGCCCGCAAAAAGCAGAAAGTCGTTGAAGTTAAAGAGATTAAGCTGCGCCCCGGCATCGATGACCATGATTATGAGGTCAAGATGAGGGCCATGCGCCGCTTCTTCGAGGAAGGTGACAAGGTCAAGGTGACCCTGCGCTTCCGTGGCCGTGAAATGGCCCATCAGGACCTCGGCTACCGCCTGCTGACGCGGGTGAAGGAAGAGACCACGACCTTTGCCAAGGTCGAGCTGGAGCCCTCCATGGAAGGCCGCCAGATGATCATGGTCCTGTCGCCCCGCTAAATTACTGGCGGGAATCAGGTTTGGGGCTTGCCAGCCAAGCCCCGCCTCCTCTATAAGCCCCCCTTCGAACCGCCCGGCTCACAAGGGCTGCCGTGGCGGTTCTTTCGCTCATCGTGATGCGAACTGGATAGGTTTCGACCCGTCCGGCCAAGACTAACCAGGCGGGTCACCGCCTAATGGAGAGCCAAATGCCCAAGCTGAAGACCAAGTCAGGCGCTAAAAAGCGCTTTAAGATCACGGGCACCGGCAAGGTGCTTTACGCCCAGCGCGGCAAGCGCCACGGCATGATCAAGCGGACCAACAAGCAGATCCGGAACCTGCGCGGCACCAACGTTCTGTTCAAGACCGACGGTGACAATATCAAGAAGTTCTTCCTGCCCAACGGCTGAGACTTCTCCGCCCCTTCCCATCAAGCTTTCTTTCCAGGAGATCAGTCATGGCACGTGTCAAGCGCGGTGTAACCGCCCATGCCAAGCACAAGAAGACCCTCGACGCCGCCAAAGGTTTCTATGGCCGTCGCAAGAACACCATTCGCGCCGCAAAGGCTGCCGTCGACAAGTCGATGCAGTACGCCTACCGCGACCGCAAGAACAAGAAGCGCACCATTCGCGCGCTCTGGATCCAGCGCCTCAACGCGGCTGTCCGCGATCTCGGCCTGACCTACAGCCGCTTCATCGACGGCCTCACCAAGGCTGGCATTACGGTGGACCGCAAGGTTCTCTCCGAACTCGCAATCCATGAGCCGGCCGCATTTAAGGCCATCGTTGAAAAGGCCAAGTCTGCCCTTCCCGCATCGGCCTGAGGCAAACTGCTTCCATTTTCAAAAGCCCGGCCTTGTCGCCGGGCTTTTTTCATATCGGACGTCTGCCTCGACAAGCTCTGGCCTG
Organism: Beijerinckiaceae bacterium; assembly: GCA_947452455.1. Taxonomy (GTDB): domain Bacteria; phylum Pseudomonadota; class Alphaproteobacteria; order Rhizobiales; family Beijerinckiaceae; genus Terripilifer. Next base: position 334,292 of record CANGBX010000003.1, on the reverse strand, counting down.
TCATGGCACAAGCCGCGCTAACAGCTCTCAATCTTGAAAACGGGACCCGGAATGTCGGACCTGAACACCCTCGAAACCGAAACGCTTGCCGCTATTGCCGCCGCCAGCGATGAAGCCGCTCTTGAAAATGTGCGCGTCGCTGCGCTCGGCAAGAAAGGCTCGATTTCCGCGCTGCTCGCCACGCTTGGCAAAATGTCGCCCGATGAGCGCAAGACCGAGGGTGCCAAAATCAATGTGCTGAAAGACAAAGTCACTGACGCGCTCACCGCGCGCAAAGTGGTTTTGAAAGAAGCCGCACTCGAAGCACGCCTCGCCTCAGAGACCGTCGATGTGACCCTGCCTGTGCGTGAGGCCCCCGTTGAGAGCGGCCGCATTCACCCCATCAGCCAAGTGATGGATGAACTCACCGCGATTTTCGCCGACATGGGTTTCTCTATCGCTGAAGGTCCGGATGTCGAGGAAGACGACATCAACTTTACCAAGCTGAATTTCCCGGAAGGCCATCCGGCGCGCGAAATGCACGACACCTTCTTCTTCAACCCGAAGGAAGACGGCACACGCAAATTGCTGCGCACCCATACAAGCCCGGTGCAGGTGCGCACCATGCTGAATGTAAAGCCGCCGATCCGCGTGATCTGCCCCGGCCGCACCTATCGTTGTGATTCCGACCAGACACACACACCGATGTTCCATCAGGTGGAAGGTCTCGTCATCGACAAGTCTGCCAACCTCGGCCATCTGAAATGGATTCTCGAAGAATTCTGCAAAGCCTTCTTCGAAGTGCCGAATGTGAAAATGCGTTTCCGCCCGTCCTTCTTCCCCTTCACCGAGCCGTCGATGGAAGTCGACATCCAGTGCAAGCGTTCGGGTGGTGAAATCCGCTTTGGCGAAGGCGAAGATTGGTTGGAAATTTTGGGTTGCGGCATGGTGCATCCCAATGTGCTGCGCAATTGCGGTATTGATCCCGATGAGTATCAGGGCTTTGCTTGGGGCATGGGCATCGACCGCATTGCCATGTTGAAATATGGCATGCCGGATTTGCGTCCCTTCTTCGAAGCGGATTTGCGCTGGTTGTCACATTACGGTTTCCGTCCTCTCGACCTGCCGTCTTTGGCAGGCGGTCTCAGCTCGTAAAGGAGGGCACATCACATGAAGTTCACGCTCTCCTGGCTGAAAGATCATCTCGACACCGACGCTTCACTCAACGAGATCGTTGAGACGCTGACGCGCATCGGTCTTGAAGTCGAACATGTTGTCGATCCTGCCGACACACTGAAAGATTTTGTCGTTGGCCATGTGCTCGACGCCAAGCAGCATCCCGATGCGGATCGTCTGCGTGTCTGCATGGTCGATATTGGCGCTGGCGCACCAATCCAAGTCGTCTGCGGTGCACCCAATGCGCGCACTGGTCTCAAAACCGTGTTCGCGTCGCCCGGCACTTACATTCCGGCCAAAAAATTCACCATCGCCAAAGGCGTGATCCGCGGCGTGGAATCGCACGGCATGCTCTGCTCTGCAGCCGAGCTTGAATTGTCGGAAGATCATGATGGCATTATCGAACTTGCTGACAATGCAACAGCCGGTCAGCGCTATGTCGATTTTGCTGGCCTCGGTGATCCCGTCATCGAAATCAATCTGACGCCGAACCGTGCCGACGCCACAGGCGTGCATGGCATTGCGCGTGATCTCGCGGCGGCTGGTCTTGGTCGTTTGAAAGACCATGCGATCAAGACCGTTGCAGGCGCTTTCCCATGCCCCGTTACGGTCAAGCTCGACTTTGCATCTGGGCAAGAGCATCTCGCACCCGCATTCGCTCTGCGCCTCGTGCGCGGCGTGAAGAATGGTCCTTCACCTGCCTGGATGCAGAAGCGCCTCACCTCCATTGGCCTTCGCCCCATCAATGCGCTGGTCGATATCACCAATTACATGACGTTCGATCGCGGTCGTCCTTTGCATGTCTTTGATGCGAAGAAGGTCGCCGGAAATCTCGTCGTGCGTCGTGCCAAAGCGGACGAAGAGATTGTTGCGCTGGATGGCAAGACCTACAAGCTTGATCCCTCCATCATCGCCATTGCCGATGACAGGGGTGTTGAATCCATCGCCGGCATTATGGGCGGTGAGGCCTCGGGTTGTGATGACAACACGACCGACGTGCTGATTGAATCGGCGCTGTGGGATCCTCTCACCATTGCGCGCGCTGGCCGCCACCTCGGCATTGTCTCGGATGCGCGCTATCGTTTCGAGCGCGGTGTCGATCATGCCTTCTGCGTGCCGGGAGCGGAACTCGCGACTCATCTCGTGCAAGAGATTTGTGGCGGTGAAGCCTCCGAGCTTATCGTTGCAGGAAGTGCTGAAGCTGCGAGCCGCACGATTGATTTCCCACTCAATGAAGTCCAGCGCCTCGCAGGCCTGACGCTTGATCCGTCACAAATGGCGGGCATTCTCGAAAAGCTCGGCTTTGACGTTTTGCGCCAAGCCGCCAATGCAAGCCGCGTTTTCGTGAAAGTGCCAAGCTGGCGCGCTGATGTCGAAGGCAAGGCTGACCTTGTCGAAGAAATCGTCCGCATTGCGGGCCTTGATGCGATTACTTCAACACCGCTTCTGCGTGACAATGCAGCCATCCCTGCGCCCATTCTGACACTGTTACAGAAGCGCACGCGCATTGCGCGCCGCACGCTTGCCACGCAAGGTCTGGTCGAGGCGGTCACTTGGTCCTTTATCTCGAAGGATCGCGCTGAACTTTTTGGTGGCGGGGCAAAAGAATTGTCGCTTGCCAATCCGATTGCGGCTGATCTGTCTGATATGCGCCCGAGCCTCTTGCCGGGCCTACTCGCTGCGGCCCAGCGCAATGCGGATCGCGGCATTGGTGATCTGGCTTTGTTTGAAGTCGGGCAGATTTTCAAAGGCGACAAGCCTGATGATCAAAAGATGGCTGCGTCAGCCGTGCGCCGCGGCACAGCCCGCGCGTCAGGTGCAGGCCGTCACTGGTCAGGCACGGCCCGCCCTGTCGATGTTTTTGACGCCAAGGCTGACGCGCTCACGCTGCTCTCCGCCCTTGGTGTTGCCACGGGTGGCTTGCAGATTGTGGCTGGCGGCCCTTCCTTCTTGCATCCGGGCCGCTCAGGCACATTGCAATTCGGGCCGAAAGGCGTGATCGGCTGGTTTGGTGAATTCCATCCGCGCGTCTTGGAAGCGCTCGACGTGAATGGCCCGCTCTGCGGTTTCGAGATCATGCTTGATGCGATTCCTGCACCCAAGGCCAAGCCGACAAAGGTGAAAGCCAAACTCGATCTGTCAGATCTCATGCCGCTTGAGCGTGACTTTGCTTTCCTCGTCGATGCGACGGTGCAAGCCGGAGAAATTCTGAAGAGCGCCTTGGCAGCCGACCGCGCGTTAATCACAGGCGCAAATGTTTTCGACGTCTATTCCGGTACGGGGATTCCCGAGGGCAAAAAGTCGGTCGCCATCAGCGTGACTTTGCAGCCGCGCGAAAAGACCCTGACCGATACGGAAATCGAAGCGGTCATGCAGAAGATCGTCGCTGAAGTGACGAAAAAGACCGGCGCGACATTGCGCGGCTAAATCAAAAAAGCCCGGGAGTTTCTCCCGGGCTTTTTAATTTTAGTGACTATCAATCAGCCGAGATTGAGCTCTTTGAAGAAATCATTGCCCTTATCGTCAATGACGATGAAGGCCGGAAAATCTTCGACTTCTATCTTCCAGATCGCTTCCATGCCGAGCTCCGGATATTCCAGAACTTCAACCTTCTTGATGCAATCCTGAGCCAGTCGCGCTGCCGGACCACCAATCGAGCCCAGATAGAAGCCGCCGTGCTTGGCGCAAGCCTCGCGCACTTCCTTTGAACGGTTGCCTTTGGCGAGCATCACCATCGAGCCGCCAGCAGCCTGGAATTGATCGACAAAGGAATCCATGCGGCCCGCTGTCGTGGGACCAAAAGAGCCCGATGCAAAACCCTCCGGCGTTTTGGCAGGACCTGCATAATAAACCGGATGGTTCTTGAAATAGTCCGGCATGCCTTGGCCTGCATCCAGACGTTCACGCAATTTCGCATGCGCCAAATCACGCGCCACGATGATCGTGCCTGTGAGAGAGAGGCGTGTCTTGATCGGATATTGCGAGAGCGTCGCCAGTATCTCTTTCATCGGATGGTTGAGGTCAATTTTCACGACAGCACCACCCAAGGTCTTGTCCTCGACTTCCGGCAGATATTTCGCGGGATTATGTTCGAGCTCCTCAAGGAACACACCATCCTTGGTGATCTTGCCCACCGCCTGACGATCCGCCGAGCAGGAAACACCCATGCCGATGGGCAAGGATGCACCATGGCGCGGCAGGCGGATCACGCGCACGTCATGGCAGAAATATTTCCCGCCAAATTGCGCGCCCACGCCCAACTGCTGCGTCAGCTTGTGAATCTCTTCTTCCATCGCAAGATCGCGAAAGGCTTGACCGTCTTCACTGCCTTCGGTGGGCAACGCATCGAGATAACGCGCAGACGCCAGCTTCACTGTCTTGAGATTCATCTCAGCCGACATGCCGCCAATCACAATGGCCAGATGATAGGGCGGGCAGGCTGATGTGCCGAGGGTGAGTATCTTTTCTTTCAGAAAAGCCATCAAACGATCATGCGTCAGCAAAGAGGGCGTGCCCTGAAACAGATAGGTCTTGTTAGCTGAACCGCCGCCCTTGGCCATGAACAGGAATTTGTAAGCGTCTTCGCCTTCCGAGAAGATATCAATCTGGGCCGGCAGATTGTTCTTCGTATTTTTCTCTACAAACATGGAGATGGGTGCGAGCTGCGAATAACGCAGATTGCGCTTTTCATAAGCATCCAGCACGCCTTCAGCCAGAGCGCTTTCATCCTCGCCATCGGTCCAGATCAAGCGGCCCTTCTTGCCCATGACAATGGCCGTGCCCGTGTCTTGACACATCGGCAAAATGCCGCCAGCAGCGATATTGGCATTCTTCAACAAATCAAAGGCCACGAATTTATCGTTGCCGGTTGCTTCCGGGTCATCGAGAATTTTACGCAGCTGCGCGAGATGGCTAGGGCGCAGCAGATGATTGATGTCCATCATCGCTTGTTCAGCCAGCAAGCGAATGGCCTCGCGGCTGACGCTGAGGACTTCCTTGTCACCAAGCTTCTCGACTTTCACGCCCTCGCTCGTCAATTTGCGATAGGGGGTCGTATCCTTGCCGAGGCGGAAAAGCGGGCGGTGCTGATAAGTCATCTTTGGGTCCCGTAAAAAATGAACTGACGCTTTTTAGGGCCTTGCTGCGCGCTTTCCAAGATAGCCCAAAGGCAAGACGGTTTCATTGAAGCTTTCCGCCCATCGCAAAGGCACCTGCTGAATCATTTTAAGGCAAAAGTGGCGGATTTGTCCGCACAAGAGCCGAGATCTCACAAGGTGGAAAGCTTGCCGGCCTAAACGGGGCAGATCCCCAAGATCAGGCGGCGTTTTGCGAAGACGGCGGCTGAATCAGCATGGTGTAAAGGGCTGCAGCATCTCGCGTTGCGCGCAGCTTGGCGGTCGTAACCGGATCACGCAAAATGCGGGCGGTGCGCGCCAAAGCTTTCAAATGATCAGCACCAGCCGTTTCGGGGGCGATCAAAAGGAATATGAGGTCAACCGGTGCGCCATCCAGCGCTTCATATTCGATGGGCCGCTCCAGACGCGCGAAGACACCAAAGATTCGTCCCGCTTTCGCAAGCTTGCCGTGAGGAATGGCAATGCCATTGCCAACACCCGTCGAGCCCAAGCGCTCACGCTGCAGCAAGGCATCGAAAATTTCACGCGCAGGAATGCCTGAGACCTGCGCGGCCTTCTCGCTGATTTCCTGCAACGCCGCTTTTTTAGATGTGACTTTGAGCGACGGCAGAATGGCGTCAGGGTTAAGCAGATCCTTGAGCGACATGTTGTTCCGTGGCCCGGTCAAAAACACAATTTTCGGAGCAAGAAGCGTGCCGCAGGGGAAGCTGCGGCACGAAAATTCAGCGTCCAGACCCGCCAGATGCCCCATCTGAGGGCTCCGGGTCAATCCATCCGATATTCCCGTCAGGGCGGCGATAGACGATGTTCACACGTCTGTTACCAGCATTCCGGAAAACCTGCACAGGGGCGCCAGTGAAATCGAGTTCCATCACCGCCTCCGCGACGCTGAATGTCTTCAAGGCACTGGTCCGCTCCGCGACGACAACGGGGTGAAAATCAGTCCCCTCATCATCATCCTCGGGGCCCTGGATCACGTAATCGGCGATGGTTTCCCCTGCAAGCTGAACTGCATGGTGTTGTGAGCCGCCAGCATGATGATCTTTCAAGCGACGCTTATAACGCCTTAGTCGTCCTTCGAGCCGTTCAGCTGCTTGTTCGAAACTCGCATAAGGTTCCTGTGCGCGTCCTTCTGAATGAAGCGTTGTTCCCGATGTCAGATGCAAAGTGCAATCTGTGCGATAGCCCGACCCTTCATGATCAACGACAATATGACCTGTGACTGCTCCATCGAAATAGCGCGCGGATGAGGCATTCACCCGATCCAAAATATGCTCGCGCAACGCTTCGCCAATGCTGAAATTCTTGCCAGAAACCCTGAGGCCCATGCTTTGCCCCCATGCTCGAAATATCACATCGGATTTCATGGAAGAGCATGAGCCGTCCCACTTCCGACCATGACAGGCTAGGCCTGTCTGGTGAAGAAAGAAACACTAACGTTCGGTCAGCTTGACTTGTCTGACAATCAGGCTTCGTGCTGCATCGCCATTTTTTCGCGGCGGCGCTCGACAGACGAGGGAATACGCAGACTTTCCCGGTATTTGGCTACCGTGCGTCGCGCAATATCAATATTCTGTTCCTTGAGCTTCACCACAATCGCGTCATCGGACAGAATGTCGCTCACGGGTTCGCCATCAATCAATTGCTTGATGCGAAAACGAACCGCTTCCGCCGAATGAGATTCACCACCCGAGCGCGCCGGAATGGACGCAGTGAAGAAATACTTCAGTTCAAAAAGACCGCGTGGCGAAGCCATATATTTGTTGCTGGTAACACGCGAAACGGTGGATTCATGCATGCCAATGGCGTCGGCAATGGTTTTCAAATTCAATGGACGCAGATGTTCAACGCCATGTGTAAAAAATGCATCTTGTTGACGCACAATTTCCGTCGAGACCTTTAAAATCGTGCGCGCGCGCTGTTCCAAAGATTTGGTCAGCCAATTGGCTGTTTGCAGGCAATTGGACACAAAGCTTTTATCTGCAGCGCTGCCCTGTATTTTTGACACGCGCGCTGCATAGGTTTGATTGACCAAAACGCGCGGCAGACCTTCCGGATTTAATTCGACATGCCATGAGCCATCAGAGGCTGAACGCACAGTCACATCCGGCACGACAGTTTGAATCGGGCCGCCACCGAAGGCTCTACCGGGCTTAGGATCAAGACGGCGGATTTCGGAAACCATCTCGGCGAAATCTTCTTCATCCACGCCGCAGATTTTGCGCAAGTTGACAAAGTCACGCTTCGCCAACATTGGCAGATTGTCGAGAAGCGCTTGCATAGCTGGATCAAGTCGATTCTGCTCGCGCAATTGAATGGCGAGACACTCAGCCAAATTGCGTGCGCCAATGCCAGCTGGATCAAAGGTCTGAACTTTTGCAAGCAAAGCAGCGGCAAGTTTTTCAGACGTCCCCAAACGCTCGGCAATCTCTTCGATGCTTTCGGACAAATAGCCCGCCTCATCAATTGAATCGATGATGGCCTGACCAATCAAACGCTCAACGGGATCAGACACTGCGAGTGCGAGCTGCTCTCCCAAATGATCTTGCAGGGTCACTTGCGCAGCGACATAGGCTTCTAGATCTGAGGCCTCACCATCAGAACTGCCGGATGTTCCCGTCCATGACGTTGCGGAAAGGCCGGAGCCTTCGAGCTCGGCAGGTGTTTCCCGCGGCGTTGGCGCGCGATCCGTGTCGAAAGAATTGGCAACCTCTGTGCCCAGATCCGACGCAAGGTTTTGGCTATCGGTCGAAAAAGATTCCGAGGCCCAGTCACCTTCAAGACGCGAACGATCGCCCGGATCAAAATCAGCGTCGCCATCCCAATGTTCGGCATGTTCGGCAGGCGCATCGGGGATGGGATCGGGTCGATCTTCGGCACGCTCCAACAAGGGATTGCGCTCCAGCTCCTCCTCAACGAAGGCCGCCAGTTCAACATTCGAGAATTGCAGCAGCTTAATCGCCTGCAGGAGCTGCGGCGTCATAACCAGGGACTGACCCTGGCGTAGCATGAGCTTCGTCGAAAGCGCCATTTGGCTGATCGATACCCTTTTCGACCGGATCCATATCCGGCCCGAAACTTGCATATACACGAATCAGCGGGTGAGGGCTATGCAAACACCCCAAAACAGGGGCTCATCAGGCAGGTCTCTGACAAACTTAGTTAATTTCCGCCGACCTGTGACGGAAACCCGTCACATCCGGAAGTCTTGGCCGAGGTAGAAACGGCGCACATCCGGATTGGCGACAATGGCGTCCGGTGACCCTTCGGTCAGGACCTGACCCGAATGGATGATATAGGCCCGATCAATGAGGCCGAGCGTCTCGCGGACATTATGGTCCGTGATCAACACGCCAATCCCGCGCTGCTTCAAATGGCGAACCAATTGCTGGATATCGCCAACGGCAATCGGGTCAATGCCGGCAAAGGGTTCGTCGAGCAGCATGAAGCTCGGCTGGCCAGCCAAGGCGCGGGCAATTTCACAACGCCGCCGCTCACCGCCGGACAGGGCAATAGAGGGCGCTTTGCGCAGGCGCTTGATATCGAATTCCTCAAGCAGGGATTCGAGCGCCTGTTCGCGCTCGTCACGATCGGGGACCGTATTCTCAAGGACAGCGCGAATATTGTCTTCGACATTCAGCCCGCGAAAAATCGAGGCTTCCTGCGGGAGATAACCAATGCCAAGCCGTGCGCGGCGATACATGGGCAATTGCGTGACTTCATGCCCGTCAAGATCAATGCGGCCACGATCAGGTCGCACAAGGCCCGTGATCATATAAAAAACGGTGGTCTTGCCCGCGCCATTCGGCCCGAGCAGGCCGACCGCTTCACCGCGACGCACAGACAAGCTCACATCCTGCACGACTTGGCGACCGCCATAAGTCTTTCCAAGGCCAGATGCGACAAGCCAGCCTTCGCCGCGCCCATGTGACGACGGGGCAGCGCTGTGGCTTGTTTTGGTCAGAATATTGGTCACACGTGTCTCGCTTTAGCGGGCCGGTTTACGTTCAGCACCTTTGGCGGATGTAGACTTACTGTCATCCGATGAGCCGGGCGTGAAAATCGAATTCACGCGGCCACCCAACACCTGCGCATAGCCCGTATCAAGATCATAGACGAGTTTGGAATCGCGATCGCCTTTGGTGACATTCGTGCCTTGGCTCAACACGACATTGCCAAACAGATAGACCTTATTTTCGATCTTATCATAAACGCCATTGTCGCCTGTGCCGACCTGATCAAGCTGCGTCACGGTGACGGGACCTTTGGATTCAATGCGCCGAATGCGACCCGATGAGTCCGATTGCACGGCCTGTTGAGCTGCAGCCAGACCCTCGTCCTTGGTCAGGAAAACCGTCATCACCGTCGCACGCATGGTCGAATCACCCTGCTGCACAAAGACATTGCCTGTGTAGACGAGCTTTTGATCACGATCGAAATATTCAAGTTTTTCCGCATCAACTGTGATCGGCGCTTTGGAATCGCCACCGGGCAGAATGGGGCTCACACCGCGCTTCTTAGCCTGCGGAGCGGGAGCGGCTGTTGGACCAGCTGCTTGAGCCACGCCAAACATGAAACCTAACGCCACACATGCTGCAGAAAAAATGGCCGATTTATTCATTGAGCAGCGCTCCCTGAACCCGTTTCGGATTTATCGCCCGAAGAAAATGTTGAACGTACCTTGCCTTCGAAAACAAGATTCTGTCCATTGTCGCGCATATCCATACGGTCAGCTTGAATCACGCCTTCCGTAATCAGCACTTTTACGGATTCATCCGTGACCATTGTGCCGCTTTTGAAATCCATTTTCGCGCTTTTCATGTCGATATCATAATTGAGGCTGCGAATGCGCACCGCATTACGAAAATCCATGAACTCGCGAAAGCTGTCATAAATCCCGGCCGATGAAATCACGCGAACGGTTGATTGATCAATCATACCGATTTTCGCATCGAGATTGTTCAATTCAATCATATTGGGTTGGCGCACATCTTGAACGCCGGTGTCGGCATTCACTTCATAGGGGCGGCCGTCTTTGCGATAGCCCGCCAGACGCGGCTGCTCCATCGTCACACGCGTACCATCCAGATTTGTGCCTTTCACAGACACATCTGCTTTTGGCGCGGCAAAAGGATTGAACCATGTGAAGACAATGAAAGAGGCGGGGCCAAGAATAGCGATTGCAAGAATGAAGCGTCGCAAAGCAACCACGCGCGAAGAATGGCGCGAAGCCGAGCGAAAGCTCTGTGCGCGCGAACGCCCATTCACTTGCCCCATCTCACCATTCATCGACAAACCCGAAACTCCTCGCACAAGCCCAACCAGCGATAGCAGATGATCGCCTTTTATTGATGCGCAAATATGTCCTGCTCGGGCCAGCCCAGCAAGTCGAGGCGAGCACGCGTCGGCAGGAAAGAAAAACATTCCGCCGCGAGCTCGGTGCGGCCCTCACGCGCCAGCATGGCATCCAGCCTGTCGCGCAGAGCATGAAGATGAAGAACGTCGGACGCCGCATAAGAGAGCTGTGCTTCGCTCAGGGCAGTGGCTGCCCAATCGGAGGATTGCTGCTGCTTCGACAATTCAATGCCCAAAAGCTCGCGGGTCAGATCCTTCAGGCCATGACGATCTGTATAAGTCCGGACCAGTTTAGATGCGATTTTGGTGCAATAGACGCCGTTTACAGGTGACTTAAACGTGTGTTCAAGCACCGCAATATCAAAACGACCGAAGTGAAAAATCTTCGTCACGCCTTGATCTGCAAGGAGCTTCTGGAGATTGGGGGCGCTGGTCTGGCCCTTGGCGATCTGCACAACATCCGCTGATCCATCGCCCGCTGAGAGCTGCACAACGCAGAGCCGATCCCGATGCGGATTGAGGCCCAGGGTCTCGGTATCAATAGCCACGCTGGCGCCGAAAGTGGCTCCGCTCGGCAAATCGCCCTGATGAACGCGAATGGTCATGTAATTTGCCCAAATGTGAGACGGCGAAGACTGCCCCGTCCATTACCCCTCGTGGGCGAGCTCAGCAAGCGCGCCGGCAGCTATCCTGTACGACCAAAGCTTTAGCGTGGCATTTATACCAAGAGCTGGTTGAGACACGTGAATTGGTCCATTATACCTTCCAATCAAGGAAAATGGGGTACAAACAGTGACACCGGCACAAGTCCGAATGGCCCGAGCTGCAGTCAATTGGTCGCTCGACCAGCTGGCGCAAGCGGCCGGCGTTCACCGTAACACCATCCATAATTTTGAATCCGGGCGTTATTCCGGCAGCCCTGAAAAGCTCCGCGCCGTTCGCCAAGCCCTGCAACAGGCGGGGGTCGAATTCATTGGTGATGCAGAAAATGCGGGGGTGCGCCTGTGCAAGGCTCCAACGGCCTCGCAGACCGCCATCGCGGCTGGGCTCGCTGTCGCGGGAACAGCCGGTGCTGCCGCGGCCGTGGGTCACAGCGTGCTGGTCGTCAATTCAGCGCCCGAAGTGCGCTCACTGGCACGTTCCATTCTGGAAGAGCTAAGCCTCAACGTGGTCGAAGCTGAGAATGGCGAAGAAGCGCTGATGATCCTGCAAGAGCAGGCGCTCAGCCTCTCCGCCGTACTCACCGAATCCGCCATGCCGGGCATGGATGGTATTCTGCTCGCCAATATCATCATGAAGACCTGGCCGGCCATCAAAGTCGTGCTGTCGACGGGTGCTGCCGCCGTGCTCGACCGTCAATTGCCGGCCAATACCGATGTCATCGCCAAGCCGTGGCGCATCAGCGAAATGCTGCGTCTCTTCAAAGGCGTTTGACCTAACCCATCGTTGGGTCGAGCACAATTTTTCCCATCCCCGCATCTGCTTCCATCATCGCATGGGCTTTTGGCGCCTGCGAGAGTGGCAAGACATGGGCAATGCGCACTTTGATTTTGCCTTCCGCTGCCGCCGCAAAGCATTTCGGCCGATCCGCGTCTCGCGCACCGGGCATGCCTTTGATGGTGATCTTATGATCATAGAGATGGAAGAAATTGATCGTCACATTCGGCCCGCCATGCGCGCCTGCGGTGACCAAACGACCTTTTTCACCCAGCGTCAAAAACGCATCCGGCAAAACTTTCGGATTGGCGATATTGTCATAAAGGACATGAACGCCTTTGCCTTCAGTGATGCGCATCACTTCGGCGCGCAAATCCTGCGTTGAATAATCAATCGCATAATCTGCTCCGAGCTCCAGACCGGCATCAGCACGATCGCGCGAACCCGCAGTTGTGATGACGCGCGCGCCAATCACATGCTTGGCAATCTGAATGCCTACGCTGCCGAGGTTGCCGCTTGCGCCCATGATCAGGACCCATTCGCCTGCTTTCAATTCGGCAACATTGACGAGAAGATTCCAGGCCGTCGGGCAATGACGCATGACAACGGCTGCTTCATGAAAGCCAAGACCATCGGGCAAAGCAAAGGCAACAGAAGCGGGCACGCAGACTTTGTCAGCAAAGCCGCCGGGGCGCTTGATGCCCATCATGCCATTGCGCTCTGTGCCGCCCGTGCCATCTTCATTGCAAGGATCAAGCGGCATGCGACCAGCTGCGCAGACGCGATCGCCGACTTTCCACTTGGTGACGCCGGGGCCAATCGCATCCACAACGCCTGCGCAATCAACGCCGGGAATGAGCGGCAATTCGACACCGCGCTGCGCCTGTTCGCCACGGCGCACAGCCACATCCAAAACGCGATTGACGGTTGCAGCATGAACAGCAATGCGGATTTCGCCGTGACGGGGCTGCGGATCAGGCAGATCCTCATATTTCATCACATCCGGCGCGCCGAATTGGCGAATGACAACCGCCTTCATCATATCCTCCCAAAATCTTTATGAACGGCGGCAGGATCGAGCCTGCCGCCTCTTTGTTTCTTCAAAATCTCAGCGGCGATCGAGACGGCGGCGCAGATAATTGAAATTGATGGCGTTCTGCTCGGGGCTCAGAAGCTTCTTGCGCAGAGCCATCACATCATCCATCGGGAATTCGCCGGCGGTTTCGCCCGCGGCTTCCGCGATCATCTGAATCTGGCAGGCGTTTTCGAGCATGATGCAGCTGATGACGGCATCTTCAATCGTCGGGCCACAGACCACCACACCGTGGTTTTTCAAAAACACGACCGGGCATTTGCCAAGCGCCTTTGCAACGCCATGACCCATGTCCTTGGAACGGATGAGATCGATGGAATCGGTATAGACGCCGTAATTATCAACGAACAAAGCGCTGGGTTGGCTCAAGGCCTTCATGCGACGACCCATCGCCGAGAAAGCGACAGAATAAGTCGGATGCGTATGAATGCTCGCATGGAGATCGGGGCGCATCTTGAAGATTTCGGAATGAATGTAGACTTCGCTGTGACGCGGCGCCCATCCATCAACTTTGTTGCCTTCAAGGTCGCAGGTCACAACATTGTCGACCGTCATTTCATCAAAGCCGAAGGAATGCGGCTTCATGTAAAATTTTGTCGCATCATCGGGCACGCGAACGCAAATATGACCGCGCGTAAAATCGCCCTGTCCAGCCGCTTCCAGAATGTGACCACCAGCGACCAGTTTTTCTTTGGCTTCATCGCGCGTCATGATTTTCTCCCTGAGCCTTTATGGCTTTTGACCTTATTGAAAACACCCCGAATGCTCATCCGGGGTGCGCATTCTTTTCTTAGATAGCCGCGATGACCGCGATCTCGACCTTATATTGATCTGTCACCAGCTTGGCTTCGAGCGTAGCGCGAGCAGGTGTGTGGCCCTGCACGACCCATTTGTCCCAGATCGAATTCATTTCAGCAAAGGTCGAAATATCGGCGAGGTAAATCGTGGCCGAAAGAATCTTCGTCTTGTCCGTGCCTGCTTCCGCCAGAATGGCATCGATCAAATCGACGATCTCTTGCGTTTGTTCAGCAACGCTTTTGCCAACAGTCTTATCTGCGACCTGACCAGCTGTATAAACCGTGTTGCCGTGAACCACGGCCTTGCTCATACGGACGCCGGGGCCGATACGCTTGATCGTCATGTGAATCTACTCTCTCATTATTGTAGGGTTAGATAAATTTCACGCGCGGCACATCGCCCATGAAATCGCGCTTGGCGATTTCGACACCATTGTGACGCAAGATCGCGTAAGCCGTGGTGACGTGAAAGAAGAATTGCGGCATGGCCTGATGAAGCGCGAAATCTTCGCCGGCCATGATGCGTGTGTTGCTTGGTGTCGTCCATGTGATCTCGCGGCCTTCGGCTGCATCAATCTTGGACGCTTCAATGCCCTTCAAAAAAGCGACGGTGGACGCAATGCGCGCGCGCAATTCGTCAAAGCTCTTTTCATCATGGGGTGCTTTTTGCGCGTCTACACCGGCCAGCATGGAGGCATTGTTGCGTGCCCAATCGGTGGCAACCTGCACCTGCTTCTGGAACGTGTACATATTGGGATAGAGACGGGCGGTCAGCAAAGCCTGCGGATCAATCTTCTTTTCCGCGCAATGGGCGGCGGCTTTGTCACACATGCCAGCAAGACTGCCGAGCATCTGGAGCATCAGTGGAACACAGGCCTGATGAAGCGATAAGGACATGCGGAACCTCCCCTTTTATCTTTGTCTGGAACTCATCGATAAAGCATGGCTTGAGGGCCATCAAGCCGCAGCAAAAAGGCCCCTAGCTTGTGCAAATGTGCCCCATAATCCACATGGATAAAAAGTAGACATGCCTGTGCACAGGTCTGTGGATGACCTGTGAACTCACGCTGATTTTCCGCTTCCGTTCAAAGGGTTCTCTGAATCCCACCGATAGCGGACAGTTTCAAAACGCATCGCACGGCTGTCGATAAGCAGAATGCGACCCGTCAGGCCTTCACCAAATCCAACGATTTCACGGATTGCCTCCAGAGCCATCATCGCGCCCACCATGCCCGTCAATGCGCCGAGCACGCCGGCTTCCGCACAAGCGGGCACCGTGCCCGCGGGCGGAGGTTCAGGAAAAAGGCAGCGATAGGTCGGGTTTTTCTCGCCAGCCGCATTTGTCTCGAAGGGGCGCAAAGTGGTGAGCGAGGCATCGAATGTGCCCACGGCCGCGGTCACCAGCGGCTTCTTTTCAAAGAAACAGGCATCGGAGACGCCATAGCGCGTCTCGAAATTGTCCGAGCCTTCAACCACAAGGTCATAATCGCGGATCAGGCCCGCCGCATTCTGGGCATCAATCCGCTGGCGATGCGCGATGACACGCACATGCGGATTAAGGCGGGCGATGGCCTGCACGGCGCTGTCGACCTTGGGGACGCCAATATCGGGCGTACCGTGCAAAACCTGCCGCTGGAGATTGGAGAGGGCGACCTCATCATCATCAACGATACCGAGCGTCCCGATACCCGCTGCCGCCAGATATTGCAGAACGGGTGAACCAAGCCCGCCAGCGCCGATCACCAGAATGCGCGCGGCCTTGAGTTTCTGCTGGCCGGGGCCGCCGACCCCTTGCAAGACAATATGGCGCGCATAGCGCTCGATTTCTTCCGCTGACAAGCTCATGGCCGCCAAACTAGGGAGGCCGACGGGGGAGGGCAAGCGCTGGGGCCTTCTCATTGTGCCAGCGGACCTCTAGAACGGGCTGACACTTTTGCCGGACCGCCCCGACCCTTGATCACAGCTACCCGCCTCACCCTTGCCCTGACGCTGCTCACGGGGATCGTCTTTGGTCTTGCGCCAGAGCTGGACCTCGCAGCCGCACGGCTCTTCTGGCGGGAGGGGACGGGCTTCCTCGGGGTCACCCCGACAGGAGAAATGCTGCGCAGCATTTTTTTCCAGATACCCTTCTGGATAGGAGGAATAGCGACTCTGGGATGGGGTCTGCGCAGGCTAGGCCTGCCCTCAGTCTGGCTGCCCAACGGCCGCTCCATCCTCTTCCTCGCCCTGTCCCTCGCTTTGGGGCCGGGCCTGCTGGTCAATCTGGTCCTGAAAGAGCAGTCCCACCGCCCACGCCCTGTCCAGACCCTAGAACTGGGCGGCAAATGGGAGTTTCGGCCCTGGTACCGGTTTGATGGGCAATGCGAGCGCAATTGCTCCTTTGTCTCGGGCGAGGGGGCTTCAGCCTTCTGGACTGTCGCACCTGCCCTGTTGACCCCGCCGCCCGTGCGGCCATTAGCGATTGCCGCCGCCCTGACGTTCGGGGCCGCCACCAGTGCACTCCGCATGGCCTTTGGCGGGCATTATCTGTCCGACGTGCTGTTTGCCGGTCTTTTCACGCTGCTGATCATCCTCGCGCTTTATCGCTTTCTGATCCGCCCTCAAGCGAAGGAATCCGACTTGCGCGACACGGATGCGGCTCTATAGTCCGCCGCGATCAAGCTGGGCCCAGCCCGCATCTTTCCTTCCGCGACAAGAGCCGACCTATGTCCCGACCCATTAAAGACGTCAAACGCGTTGTTCTCGCCTATTCCGGCGGTCTCGACACGTCCATCATTCTGAAGTGGCTGCAGACCACCTATGGCTGCGAAGTCGTGACCTTCACTGCCGATCTCGGCCAAGGTGAAGAACTGGAGCCTGCCCGCAAAAAGGCGGAGCTGCTCGGCATCAAAAAAGAACATATTTTCATCGAAGATCTGCGCGAAGAATTCGTGCGCGATTACGTCTTCCCGATGTTCCGCGCCAATGCGCAATATGAAGGTCTCTATCTGCTGGGCACATCCATCGCGCGCCCGCTGATTGCCAAGAAGCAAATTGAAATTGCCCGCAAGGTTGGTGCGGACGCCGTGTCACACGGCGCTACCGGCAAGGGCAATGATCAGGTGCGTTTCGAGCTTGGTTATTATGCGCTTGAGCCCGATATCAAAGTGATCGCGCCATGGCGTGAATGGGATTTCAAAAGCCGCGAATCTTTGATCGCTTTTGCGGAAGAAAACCAGATCCCGATTGCAAAAGATAAGCGTGGCGAAGCACCTTTCTCTGTTGACGCCAACCTTCTGCACTCGTCTTCGGAAGGCAAAGTGCTCGAAGATCCTTGGGTCGAGCCGCCGGAATATGTGCATATGCGCACCATTGCGCCCGAAGATGCACCTGACGTTGTCACCGAAATCACCATCGACTTTGAAAAGGGCGATGCGGTTGCTGTGAACGGCGAGAAAATGTCGCCCGCAACGCTGCTCACCAAGCTCAATGAACTTGGTAAAGCCAATGGCATTGGCCGTCTTGATCTCGTCGAAAACCGCTTCGTCGGCATGAAGTCACGCGGTGTTTATGAAACACCGGGCGGGACGATTTTGCTCGCCGCCCATCGCGGCATTGAATCGATCACGCTCGACCGCGGCGCAGCCCATCTGAAAGATGAGTTGATGCCCAAATATGCCGAGCTGATCTACAACGGCTTCTGGTTCTCTCCCGAGCGGGAAATGCTGCAAGCCTTGATCGACAAGAGCCAGGAACGTGTCACAGGAACGGTTCGGATGAAGCTCTATAAGGGCACGGCCCGCGTGGTTGGCCGCCAGTCGCCCTATTCGCTCTATGATCAGGATCTTGTCACATTCGAGGAAGGTGCGGTCGCCTATGACCACCTCGATGCGGCTGGCTTCATCAAGCTCAATGCGCTGCGTCTGCGCACCTTGGGCAAACGCGCCAAGCGCGGCTGATCCAAAGCTCCAAAGGCCCCGCTCAAGCGGGGTCTTTTCGTTGCGGCTCACGGGTTCCCAAAGACGGGCCTTTCGTGTATGCAGCGCACAAACCGGCCTCCGGCCGCCCTGTTTCCTTCAGATCGCGAGTGGCTTGCCCCTGTTCCGAAAACCGGGCGCTCTCACCTCGTTTATGCCGTCGCCGGATGTCCGGGGCGCTGATCCAAACCCTGGCAGACCCATGAAACTGCGTAATATCGCCATCATCGCACACGTTGACCACGGCAAGACAACCCTCGTCGACAAACTCCTGCAGCAGTCCGGAGCTTTCCGCGACAACCAGCGCGTGGCTGAACGCGTGATGGATTCCAACGATCTCGAAAAAGAGCGCGGCATCACCATTCTCGCCAAGGCGACTTCGGTTGTCTGGAAAGATGTTCGCATCAACATCGTCGACACACCGGGCCACGCCGACTTCGGCGGCGAAGTCGAACGCATTCTCTCGATGGTCGATAGTGCCATCGTTCTTGTCGACGCTGCTGAAGGCCCGATGCCGCAGACAAAATTCGTCGTTGGCAAAGCACTCAAGATTGGCCTCAAGCCTATCGTCTGCATCAACAAGGTTGATCGTCCGGATGCTCGCGTGACTGAAGTCGTCAATGAAGTGTTCGACCTTTTCGCAGCACTCGATGCGACAGACGAACAGCTCGACTTCCCGATCATTTATGGTTCGGCCAAGCAGGGCTGGGTGGCAGATGCGCCGGAAGGTCCTCAGGATCAAGGCATGGCTGCCTTGTTCGACATTGTTCTGAAGCACGTGCCGGAACCCAAGATCGAAGAAGGTTCCTTCCGTCTGCTCGGCACATTGCTCGAAGCCAATCCATATCTTGGCCGCATGGTCACGGGTCGTGTCTTTGCAGGTTCTGTGAAGCCCAACCAGCAAGTCAAAGTGCTTGATCGCGAAGGCAAAGTGGTTGAGCAGGGACGTGTTTCGAAAATTCTCGCCTTCCGCGGCATCGAGCGTCAGCCGATTGATGAAGCTGAAGCCGGTGACATTGTCGCGATTGCTGGCCTCGAAAAATTCAACGTGGCCGACACACTTTGCGCCATGGATGTGACTGTGCCTTTGCAAGCGCAGCCGATTGATCCGCCAACATTGTCGATGACCTTCATGGTCAATGACAGCCCGCTCGCAGGCACAGAAGGCGATAAGGTGACGAGCCGCATGATCCGCGCCCGTCTTTACAAAGAAGCCGAAGGCAATGTGGCCTTACGCGTTGAAGATTCACCGGGCGGTGACAACTTTATTGTATCTGGCCGCGGCGAATTGCAGCTCGGCATTCTGATCGAGACCATGCGTCGTGAAGGTTTTGAGCTCAGCATTTCGCGTCCGCGTGTGGTGTTCCAGAGAATGGAAGACGGCAGCGTTCTTGAGCCGATCGAAGAAGTTGTTATCGACGTGGATGAAGAACATTCAGGCGTCGTCGTTCAGAAAATGGCTGAACGCAAAGCAGATCTTCTGGAAATGCGTCCGTCAGGTGGTAATCGCCTGCGTCTCGTTTTCCATGCGCCGACACGCGGTTTGATCGGTTATCAGGGCGAATTGCTCACCGACACCAAGGGCACGGCGATCATGAACCGCCTGTTCCACGAATATGCGCCGCATAAGGGCGAAATTCAGGGTCGTCGCAACGGTGTTCTGATTTCCAACGAACAGGGCGAAGCTGTTGCCTATGCCATGTGGAAGCTTGAAGATCGCGGCCCGATGATGATCGAGCCAGGCTGGAAAGTGTATCGCGGCATGATCGTTGGCGAGCACACGCGTGAAAATGATCTTGAGATCAACGTGCTCAAGGGCAAGCAGCTCACCAACATTCGTACACAGAGCAAGGATGAAGCGGTGCGTCTCACGCCGCCGATCCGTATGACACTCGAAAAAGCTCTCGCCTACATCGAAGATGATGAGCGCGTCGAAGTCACACCGAAGTCGATCCGTCTGCGCAAGGGTCTTTTGGATCCGAATGATCGCAAGCGCGCCGAGCGCTCGAAAGATGGCTCTATCTAAGAGATTCAATACGAATAAAAAAGGCCGCTCATTTGAGCGGCCTTTTCTTTTTGTGATCCTTAAAAAGATCAATCCATCAACATGCGCTTCAGGAGTTCGAGCTCTTCGTTGAGCTGACCATCCTTATTCGACAGGCCTTCGATCTTGCGCACCGCGTGCAGCACGGTTGTATGATCGCGACCACCGAAGCGGCGACCAATTTCCGGAAGCGAGCGCAGCGTCAACACTTTGGCCAGATACATGGCGATCTGGCGCGGACGCACAACAGTTGCTGTGCGGCGTGAGGACAGAATATCTGCGCGGCTCACATTGAAATGGGTCGCGACGAGTTTTTGGATGTCTTCAATCTTGACGCGCTTGGGTTCGCGCGTGCGCACGAGATCACGGATTGCCGTTTCAGCTGTCTCAACCGTCAACGGTGCACCCGTCAGCGTGACATGAGCGAGCAGACGATTGACTGCGCCATCAAGATCGCGACCATTGGTCTGGATCGAACGCGCCACAAATGTGACGACAGGTGCAGGCACTTCAAAGCTCGGCTGTGTGATACGAGCGGCTGCAATACGCGTTTCAAGAATTTTGATGCGTAGAGCTTCATCCAGCGAACCCATTTCAACGCACAACCCGCCAGCCAGACGTGAGCGTACGCGCTCATCCAGGCTTTCGAGATCGGACGGTGGACGATCCGCAGCAATCACGACCTGACGACCCGCATCAATCAGCGCATTCAGCGTGTGGCAGAACTCCTGCTGGATCGACTTGCCCTGCAAGAATTGCACATCGTCGATGACGAGAACGTCGATCGCACGAAGCTTTTCCTTGAAAGCGATGGCCGTCTGCGCCTTTAGGGCAGAGACAAAGCCATACATGAACTTTTCAGCCGTCAGATAGATGACGCGCCGACCCGCTTCACTCGCACAATGGGCGATGGCCTGAATGAGATGGGTCTTTCCAAGGCCGACCGAGGCGTGAATGTAGAGCGGATTATAGATCGGCGTCTCAGAAGCAGGGGCCTGCGCGACGCGTTGGGCGGCCGCATGGGCGAGCTGGTTCGATTTTCCGACCAGGAAGCTCGTAAAGGTCAAACGACGGTCGAGCGGCGAGCCACCCAGAGCCTCGCTTTCGAGATGTTTGGCGTCGCGACCCGTGATTTCGGTATCGCGGCGGGGCGTCATGGCGCTCGGGGGGGCAAAAAGAGAGGCTGTCGAGCGGGGCGCTGCTTCTTCAGCCCGATGAGCGGGAGCTTCGCTGGCGCGCTGCTGCATAATGCGGCCCGAAGTGCGCACCGCAATGCTCAGAGATGCAATGCCCGGCAATTCCGACGCCATCACCGCGATAATGCGATCCGTATAATGAGACTGAATCCAGCTCTTCAGGAATTTTGTCGGCACTGACAGGCGCGCAACATCATCCTGCACTTCGTCCAGCTCCAAACGGCCAAACCAAGAGTTAAAAACGTCTTCGCCAACTTCAGCACGCAAGCGGCGGCAGACACGCTGCCAAGCTTCCGAATGATCCATAGCGACCGTGGCGTCAGATTTTTCAGGAGCGGAGGACGCAGCCTGAACGGAATCGAGACGTGGCTTGAGCATTGATTTATTCTCAATCATGGAACGCCGAGACAGTCGCCTCGGAGGGAAAATGAAATGCGCAAAAACGCAGGCACACACCGCTCAACAGACGAGCGGAGAATTAGACCCTTACTCAGGTCAGCCAGTACACCATGCTGATTTTGCCATCCCGCTCCCGGGCAAATGGCCGCCCATTTTAAAGGACTTTTCACAACCTTCCACGCTCGAGATCTTAAGCGTACCAGACTGGCAGAAGCCCTTGTGTCCCGGCGACGCTTTCAATTCTGTCTTCAGCGTAGAAGTCATGATGCCCCCTTCTGTGGCATGAGCCACAGGTCAAAATTTCATTTTTTATAAGCTGTCGCTTATAAGGCCCGCTTGTCGCAAACCCGCAACAAATCTCGTCAGCACATCATCACCGGATCGTGTCGCGCCATTCCGATTTCTCGGTCCCTTAGGCGTAACCTCTTATTTTCGGTGAATTTTTTTACCTCGCGCTGGGCGGTCTCTGTCTAAACAAATTCTTACACAGCGCTCTTCAGCTCCGCAAGAAAATGCATTTCATCATCTGCATTTTTGGTTCTGTCACGAACGCAAAAGAAAAGTAAGAATCTGGATTGACGCGCATAAATGCTTGATTCTTGGGAGTTACGAAGTGCAATCGCATGACACTTCGATGTCATCACCATGGTGCTTTTCCTCGATTGCTGAAAGCACATCACGCTTGTCAAGCGGTACGATTCCTTCCCCGCTTAACGCTTATCTAGCAAGTGCTTGAATCTCTTGGCTTTCAGCTGTGCTAGCCAAGAACGCGAAAAGAAATAGTCGAAAGTGTGTCTCGTTCGCAATTCGCGTTTCAAAATGCAAAAAAGCCCGGCAGTGCCGGGCTTTCTTTGAACTCATATCGCTCTTTTTTGAAGCAATCTTACTTCGCAAGAGCCTTCACACGCACCGTGAGGCGCGAAATTTTGCGCGATGCATTGTTCTTATGAACGATGCCGTTTTGCGCGGCGCGCATCACCAACGGTTCAGCTGCGGCAAGCGCTGCCTGAGCAGCATTCGCATCACCGGTCGCCAAAGCCTCTTCGACTTTGCGGACATAGGTGCGCATCTGGCTGCGACGCGTGCGGTTTACCGCGGTGCGACGCTCGATCTTGCGGACGGCCTTCTTGGCCGAGGAGGTATTCGCCATAGGTTTTCCTCGAAGGATAGCCCGCTTGAAAAGGGGCCGGAGAATTCTGGTCTACGGGGCTCCCCGCAGAAGATTGGGGCATATAGACGGGAAGCCCGTCCCGCGTCAATGCGAGGAGAGCGAGAATCTGGCCCCTTTAGCGGGATTCAGCTCTTGAAGGCAGGCGGACGCTTTTCGACAAAGGCCTGCATGCCTTCCTTTTGGTCGGGCGTAGCAAATGTGGCGTAAAAAACCCGCCTTTCGAAGCGGATACCCTCGCTCAGCGTGGTCTCATAGGCCCGGTTGATACATTCCTTGGCCATCATCACGGCTGGAAGGGACATGCCGGCGATGGACTGGGCCACCTTGATCGCCTCGGTGATCAAATCTGCCGCCGGGATGACCCGGGAGACGAGGCCCGCCCGCTCCGCCTCGGCCGCGTCCATCATGCGGCCCGTCAGGCACATTTCCATAGCCTTGGACTTGCCGACCAGATGGGTCAGGCGCTGGGTCCCCCCCGCGCCGGGCAGGATCCCGAGCTTGATTTCGGGCTGACCAAATTTGGCATTGTCAGCCGCCAGGATGAAATCGCACATCATGGCGAGCTCCGAGCCACCGCCGAGGGCAAATCCGGCCACAGCAGCAATCACGGGCTTGCGCATCTGGGTAACGCGCTCCCATTGCGCAACAAAGTCCCCAAGGTAGCCGTCCAAATATGAATTGGACTGCATTTCCTTGACGTCGGCACCAGCAGCGAAAGCCTTTTCGGAACCTGTCAGAATAATGCAGCGGATCTCCTGCGCAGCTTCAGCCTCGTCGAGCGCCGCATTGAGATCTTTGATCAGCTGGACAGAGAGCGCATTCAGCGCCTCAGGGCGATTGAGCCTGATGAGGCGAACCGGACCATGCGTTTCGGTCAGTACTGTTTCAAATGCCATGGCGCTCGCTCCCGATGATCACGAGCATGGCTAATGCAGGATGACACAAATGAAAAGAGGCGCCGTTCAAGGCGCCTCTAGACATACTAAGAATGCATCCGCCCTCAAAGGCCTTCAAACAGCGCGGTCGAGAGATAACGCTCTGCAAAAGAGGGGATGATGATGACGATATTCTTCCCTGCCATTTCAGGACGTGCACCAACTTCGAGAGCGGCCGCAACAGCCGCACCAGAGGAAATGCCAACGGGAATGCCTTCAATACGAGCGAGCTGACGGGCTGTATCAAAAGCCGTTTGATTGCCGACCGTGACCACTTCATCGATCACCGCGCGATCAAGCACAGACGGCACAAAACCCGCGCCAATGCCTTGGATCTTGTGAGGCCCCGGTTGGCCGCCTGAAAGAACGGGAGAATCTTCCGGCTCGACAGCAATGACTTTGACTGACGGTTTGTGCTGCTTCAACACCTGACCAACACCCGTGATCGTCCCACCCGTGCCAACACCAGAAATGAGCACATCTACTGTGCCATTAGTATCGTTCCAGATTTCTTCAGCCGTTGTCTTGCGGTGAATTTCCGGATTGGCCGGATTTTCAAATTGCTGCGGAATGATCGCGCCCGGTGTAGAGGCGACGATTTCTTGCGCCTTGGCAATTGCGCCTTTCATGCCTTGTGCAGCAGGTGTGAGTTCAAGCTGCGCACCAAGAAGCGCCAACATTTTACGGCGCTCAATCGACATGCTTTCCGGCATGACGAGGATCAGCTTATAGCCACGCGCCGCCGCAACAAAAGCGAGTGCAATGCCCGTGTTGCCTGATGTTGGCTCGACAAGAACCGTGCGCGCCGGATCAATCTTTCCTGCTGCTTCGAGCGCGTCGATCATCGCAACACCAATGCGATCTTTCACGCTCGAAATCGGATTGAAAAACTCGAGCTTGGCGAGAAGATTTGCCTTCACGCCGCGCTCTTTGGCGAGACGCTGCAAACGCACCAGCGGTGTGTCACCGATGGTCGCCGTAATATTGTCATAGATGCGGCCGCGGCCGGGACGAGTATTGCTCATCGGAACACTCCCTTGTGTCGATCTGTTGCTATTCTAAATTGATTTTACAGATCAGGTCGAGGTTTTATTATTATTCCGTTTTCAGATTGTGAAATCTGCCCCGACGGCCATGCCTTCGAACACGCCCTTCTCGCCAGACTCTCGGCAGAGGTCATCGACCGTGACCGCATCCAGCTCGGCCAAGAAATGCCGGCCTGCCTTTTCAACGAGCGGGTGGATGACTTGCTCAACCAGCTTGGAATCGGGTGCCGGATCAGCATCTTCCGCCCCGTCAGCCATAGCAGCGCGGACAATCTCACCGGCTGTGATGCGGCGACGCTCTTTAGCCAGCTCATAACCACCGCGGGGGCCACGGACACCCTTGAGGATCCCGGCCTTCACGAGCGCCTGCAGAAGCGTCTCGAGATGCCGGGGGGGCAGGTTGTGGCGCGCGGCCAAAGCTTTCGCCGCCACAGGCGTGGGGCGGGCGTGGAGGGCGACATCGACCACCGCAGCTATGGCCAACTGGCTGCGACGCGAGAGCAAGATCATCCGGAGCTCCGTTGCGAATGCGTGACACCCGTCGATCCAAAGCCTCCGGCCCCGCGATCAGACGATGACAAATCATCTACCTCGACTAGGCGGGCTTGGACTACTGGGGCCACGATCATTTGAGCGATCCGGTCGCCCCGCACAATCTCGAACGGCTCGGCGCCATGGTTGATCACGATGACGCCGATCTCGCCCCGATAATCGGCATCAATCGTCCCCGGTGTATTGACGAGCGTGACACCTTTTTTGAGCGCCAAACCGGAGCGCGGACGGATCTGCGCTTCAAACCCTTCCGGCAATTCAATCGCAAGACCTGTGGGCACCAATTCACGGCAACCTGGCTCAATCATCAATATGGTTTGCGGTGCGATAGCAGCTTGCAAATCAAGTCCCGCAGAGGACACCGTTTGATAAGTCGGCAGCGGCAAATCCTTGCCATGCGGCAAACGCTTCACACGCACATCGACGCTCATGCTGCGCCACCCTTTGTGAGAAGGTCAGCCAAAGTCCCAACAAGACGACGGGCGACTTCCTCTTTGTCGAGAAGGGGCCAGGATTCAACACCCGATTTAGATACCAGATGGACTTCGTTCTTCGCGCCACCCATGACGCCGCTTTCGGGGCTCACATCATTGGCGACAATCAAATCACATTTTTTGCGCGCCAATTTATCCTGCGCATAGGCAATGACATTCTGGGTCTCGGCCGCAAAACCGATAACCAATTTTGGTCGTCCGGGTGTCTGGCTTGCAACATGAGCTAGAATGTCCGGATTTTCTGTAAATTGTAAATTAGGGCTGCCAGACAGGGACTTTTTCATCTTCTGCGCGCCTGCATTTTCAATGCGCCAATCGGCCACTGCCGCGGTACCTATGAAAATATCGGCAGGCATCGAGGCATCAACTGCGGCGAGCATGTCACGAGCCGTTTCAACATGATGCGTTTGAACACCAGCTGGATCAGCGATGGATACAGGTCCGCTGATCAAGACAACTTGTGCGCCTGCACGCGCAGCAGCTTGCGCAATCGCGTGGCCCTGTTTTCCTGATGATCGATTGGCGATGTAGCGCACGGGATCAATCGGCTCATGCGTGGGGCCAGAGGTGATGACAATCTTACGACCAGCAAGCGGGCCGTGACCTGCGAGCGGAATTGATGTTGAGCCTGCCAGCGCTTTTTCGACAGCTGACACAATGTCGAGCGGCTCGACCATGCGGCCCGGCCCGAATTCGCCGCATGCCATTTCACCATCGGCAGGGCCTGCAAACAAAACACCATCGGCTTGCAATTGCGCAACGTTACGTGCGGTTGCCGGATGCAACCACATCCGCACATTCATAGAGGGTGCCATGAGCACTTTTTTGTCGGTCGCCAGCAAGAGGGTGGAGGCCAAATCATTGGCCAGACCATGGGCCGCTTTGGCCATCAAATCTGCGGTCGCTGGAGCCACAACCACGAGGTCGGCAGCGCGGGACAATTCTATGTGACCCATTTCCGCTTCTTCGGTAAGCGAGAACAGATCTTCGTGAACAGCCATGCCGGCGAGGCTTGCCACAGACAGAGGTGTCACAAATTGCTTGCCGGCCGCCGTCAGCACAGGGCGCACGCTGGCCCCGCGTTCACGCAAGCGACGAATGAGGTCAAGCGCCTTATAGGCCGCGATCCCGCCACCGATGATCAGGAGAATGCGCTTTCCGGTCAGGGTCATGATTTCATCCCCCAAAACTCACCGCAGCCATAGACCAAGGGCCAGAACGATCACGATTGCCCAAAGCGCAACATGCCCCAAACGGGCACGGCGCGCCTCGGCGCGCCCGATGCGCTCCACTGTCGGCCCCGAGAGATCGAACCCGTCAGCCGCCAGTTTTTCAAGCCGCTCGACCAGCCGCTCACCACGGATCAGCACATTGGGCAAATCATTGGCAAAACGCGCGATGGACGAAAGGTGGCGCCCGAGGTCTTCGATTTTACCCCGCGGCCCGAGATTTTCTTCGATCCACGAGCGCACCACGGGCTCAGCGGTCGACCAGAGATTGAGGTGCGGGTCGAGCGTGCGGCCAACACCTTCCACGACAACCATGGTCTTCTGCAGCATGACGAGTTCCGTGCGGGTCTTCATTTCAAAGATCGCGGTGATCTCGAAAAGAAGCGTCAGCAATTTGGCCATGGAAATCTGGTCAGCGGTGCGCGCATGAATGGGCTCGCCAATAGCGCGCACAGCCTGCGCAAAATCATCAATGCTGAATGTCTCGGGCACATAGCCCGCTTCAAAATGCACCTCTGCCACGCGGCGGTAATTGCGCGTGATGAAGCCATAGAGAATCTCGGCCAAGAAGCGGCGCTCTTTCGGACCAAGGCGACCCGTGATGCCAAAATCCACTGCAACCAGACGACCCTGCGGATCGATGAAGAGATTGCCCTGATGCATGTCAGCGTGAAAGAAACCGTCCCGCAAGGCATGGCGCAAGAACGACTGAATGATGATGCGACCAAGACGGGGAAGATCGTGACCCGCGCGCTTCAGCGCTTCAAGATCGGTCAACGGGATCCCGTCAATCCACTCCAGCGTCAGAACTTCCCTCGTTGTGCGATCCCAATCGACACTGGGGATTCTGAAATCCGGATCATCCGCGACATTTTCAGCAAATTCGGAAGCGGCCGCTGCCTCGAGACGAAAATCCATCTCCATACGGACAGAACGCTCAAGCGTATCGACCACTTCAATGGGTCGTAGCCGATCCGCGCCGCTAAAATGCTCTTGGGCAAAATAGGCGGCGGCATACATATCCGAGAGATCGCGCGCAAAGCGCGATTGCACGCCGGGGCGCAGCACTTTCACCGCAACATCGCGCTCGCCATGAATGTCTTTGACGCGCGCCCGATGCACTTGCGCAATAGATGCTGCAGCAACTGAGGGACCAAACTCTGTATAGACCTCGTTCAAAGGCCGGTCGAAAGCAGCGGACACTTGCGCTTCTGCAACAGCTTGCGGGAAAGGCGCCATACGATCTTGCAAAAATTCAAGATCACGCACCACCGCAGGGCCAACGACATCAGGACGCGTTGCGAGGAATTGTCCAAGCTTCACATAAGAAGGGCCAAGGCGGCTGATTGCGACAGCCAAACGCGCCGTCTGCGGCGCAGAGCCGCCGCGTGCAATGAGCCGCGCAAACGCCAAAGGCAAACGCGCTGTGGGCGGCAACATGGATGGATCAACATTGGAAAACACGCCTTCACGCGCGAGCACAAAACCCGCGCGCCCCAAGCGCCAAAGATGACCAAGCGTGCCGAAGAAAGCCATGTTTTAAAGCTTCCAGCCCGAGTGGATTGCAACAACGCCACCCGTGAGACGCGTATAAGAAGCCCGTCTAAATCCGGCCTCTTCGATCATATCGCGGAAAACTTCCGGATGAGGAAACTTACGAATGGATTCGACGAGATAGCGATAGGGATGCCCATCACCAGTGATGACTTTGCCCATCGCCGGAATGGCCGTGAAAGAATAAGAATCATAAATCTTGTCGAGGCCGGGAATATCAACGCTCGAAAATTCGAGACAGAGAAAACGGCCCCCGCGCTTCAAAACGCGATATGCTTCTGCCAAAGCGAGTTCAATGCGCGGCACATTGCGGATGCCAAAAGCAATCGTATAGGCGTCGAATGTTTTATCGGGCAGCGGCAATTCTTCCGCATTGGCTTCAACAAAACGCAGCTGATCTCGAAAATGACGCGTCAATGCGCGCTCTTCGCCCACGCGCAACATTTCCCCGTTAATGTCGAGGATCGTCACCTGCGTCTGCGGGCCGCCGGCTTCAGCCACACGGAAGGCCACATCGCCCGTGCCGCCAGCAACATCAAGATGCTGGAACGGACGATTGCGCGGCGGTTTCACCATGGACACGAGCACGTCCTTCCAGGCCCGATGAAGGCCTGCCGACATGAAATCATTCATCAGGTCATAGCGATCCGCGACCTTGTGAAAGACATCATCCACAAGGGCCTGCTTCTGGCCGAGGCGCACGGTGGAGAAACCGAAATGGGTCTCCTCGTCAGGGCGTGGGGCGGAAGAAGATGCTTGAACCATAAAAGAACTCCAGAGCGGCCGGGACCATAGCGCGACATCTCCGGATTGGCCATGTAGGATTATCGCCTGACAGCAAAGCAGAATGAGAGTGCTTAACGCCCATGCCTGAACTGCCCGAGGTCGAAACCGTTCGACGGGGACTTGAGCCCGCCATGGCCGGTCAAAAGATCAAAAAGGTGGAGCAGCGCCGACCGGACCTGCGCTTCCCGCTCCCCGAGCGCTTTGCCGACCGCCTCAAGGGCCGGACCATCACGGGCCTTTCGCGACGGGCCAAATATCTGCTCCTGCACCTCGACAATGGCGTAGATCTGGTCTGCCATCTGGGGATGAGCGGTTCTTTTCGGGTGGAAGAGGGCTCTGATAGCCGCACACCGGGCGATTTTCATTACGAACGCTCCAAGGCGGCCGCCCATGACCATATCGTCCTGCACCTCTCCTCTGGCGCCCGTGTCACCTATAATGACCCGCGCCGCTTCGGCTTCATGGACCTGATCCCGCAAACAGAATTGGCCGAACACCCCTTTTTCCGCAGCCTCGGGCTGGAGCCTTTGGGCAATGAGCTCGACGGCGCGCATCTGGCCGGTCTGTTCAAGGGTCGTAAGGCACCCCTCAAGGCCGCTCTCCTCGACCAGAGGCTGATTGCGGGCTTGGGCAATATTTATGTCTGCGAGAGCCTACATATGGCGGGCCTCTCGCCCAAGCGGGCGGCCGGGACTTTGGCCAAGAAGTCGGGCGCGCCGACACCGGGGGCCGAGCGGCTAGCCGCCGATATTCGGCTTGTTCTGGAAGATGCCGTCCGCGCAGGCGGCTCGTCCCTGCGCGATCATCGCCAGACGGATGGGTCGCTTGGCTATTTCCAGCACAATTTCCGTGTCTATGACCGCGAAGGCGAAACTTGCCCCACCAAAAACTGCGGGGGCATCGTTCGCAGAATTGTGCAAAGCGGGCGCTCGACCTTCTACTGCCCGAAATGCCAAAAATAAGCTAAGATGAATAACCAATGAGCCGGAACACCGGCCAAGAATAAACCGGGAGGAAATGATGAAGCTCACGTCTCTTGTCTCGCTCGCAGCACTGATTGCGGCATCCTCGGCACAGGCCGATAGCGTGGCGGATTTCTATCGCGGCAAAAACGTCAATGTGCTGATCGGCGTCGCTGTTGGTGGCGAATATGATCTGCATGCGCGCATCGTCTCTCGCTACATCGGTAAATATATTCCCGGCAATCCTGCTGTTGTGCCCCAGAACATGACGGGTGCAGGCGGGCTCAAAATGGCGAATTATCTCTACGAAGTCGCCGCGCGCGATGGAACCAATATCGGCATGATCGCCAATACGTTTCCAGCCATGCAGGCGGCAGGCGTCAAAGGTGTCATGTTTGATGCCAACCAATTCAACTGGATCGGCTCTATCTGCCCAACCGTTGAAACCATGACCATGTGGAAAACCACCGGCGTGAAATCCATTGAAGATGCACGCAACAAGGAAGTCATTGTCGGCGCAACAGGCCGTGGCGCCATCACCTATATGTTCCCTGCCATGCTGAATGAATTTGCAGGCACCAAATTTAAAATCGTCACGGGCTATCCAGGCGGCAATGATGTCAATCTCGCGATGGAGCGTGGCGAAGTTGGCGCGCGCAACAACACATGGTCGAGCTGGAAAGTGACCAAGCCCAATTGGCTTGCCAACAAAGACATCACTGTCATTGTACAGGCTGGGCCGAAGGCCCCAGATCTGCCCAATGTCCCATCTATTGAAGATGTGATCCCCGATCCGGATAATCGCAAGATCGTGGAACTTCTCGTATCTGGCACTTTGCTGGGACGCCCACTCGCTACAACACCAGGTGTGCCTGCTGAGCGCGTCAAAGCTTTGCGTGATGCTTTCGATTCAGTGATGAAAGATCCCGAATTCCTCAAAGAAGTTGGCGCTGCCAACATCGAAGTCGATCCGGTGCGCGGTGAGAAAATGCAGGAAGTGGTCAAGCGCGTTTTAGCAACGCCAAAACATCTTGCGGAAAAAGCCCGCGATCTCATCGAATAAAATAAGGGCGGGTTAAACCCGCCCTTTTCATTTGCCCGTTTTCACACGCGTCCATTCACGAGTCACAACACGCTGCGTTTGAGCATCATAAGGTGTGATGGTAAAAAGCCGCGCCATAGTCGCTTCATCCGGATAAATGGCCGGATTCTCAAGCACGCTTTTTTCGACAAAGGGTTTTGAAGCTAGCACCCCGTTTGCATAATTGGTGATGCTACTGTTACGCGCCGCCACTTGCGGACGCAGCATAAAGTCGATGAAGGCATAGGCCTCGCTCACATGCGGCGCATCTTTCGGAATGGCGAATGAATCGAAGGTCATCAATGTGCCTTCCTTCGGGATCGTATAATTTATGTTGATCCCATTCTTGGCTTCCTCGGCGCGTGTGCGTGCTTGGAATGTGTCACCCGCCCAGCCAATCGCCAAACAAATGTCCCCGTTTGCCAGCGCGTTAATATATTCGGATGAATGAAATTTTTTGATGTAAGGACGTACCTGAGAAATCAGCGCGGCAGCCTTGCGGATATCATCTGCTTTTTTGGAATCCGGGTTGAGGCCCAAATAGCGCAGCGAAACGGAAATCAAATCCTCGGGGCTATCGAGGAAGTAAACACCGCAATCTGCGACTTTCTTGATGAGTTCAGGCTTGAAAACAATGTCCCAAGTATCAATCGGCTGATTGCCAAGCCGCTGTTTCAGCTTGTCGACATTGTAAGACAGGCCTGTTGTGTACCACATATAGGTCACGGCATGTTTGTTGCCCGGATCATAGACGGCTAAACGCGCTGTCACCTCCGGCCATAGCCCCTTTGCATTGGGAATCTTGCTCATATCCAGAGGTTGAAAAATGCCCGCTTGAATCTGACGCTGCAGGAATGTTCCAGAGGGTACGACAATGTCATAACCCGTCTTTCCAGCCAGCAATTTTGCTTCGAGCATTTCGTTGGAATCATAAGTGTCATAGACAACTTTAATGCCTGTCTCGCGGGTAAAATCATCCAGCAGCTTTACGTCGATATAATCTGTCCAATTATAGACGTTTATGACGCGCTCTTGCGCGGCAAGTGGCTGCAAGCAGGCGACGCTCAGCAAACAGGCGGTGAGAAAGCGCTTCATCATTAAGCTATCCTCATTTTTTACCGATGGCACGCGCAAGCCGCGTCAGGCCTTCGTCCAATGTTTCATCTTTTTTGGCAAAGCATAGTCTAATCACATTCTTGACCGGATTCTGCGCATAGAAAGCGGAAACGGGAATGGCCGCGACCTTGTGTTCAACGACAAGCTTTTTACAAAATTCAAAATCATCTGCCTCGCCAAGGCTCGAAATGTCGATATTCAGAAAATAAGTTCCTTGGCTAGGGATCACGTCAAAACCCAATGAACGCAAACCATCCGTCAGGCGATCGCGGCTCTTCTGGAATGTGTCACGCATCGTTTTGAAATAAGTGGCATCCTTCATCAGGCCATAAGCGACCGCTGCTTGAAGATTTGGCGGCGTCGTGAATGTCAAAAATTGATGGGCTTTCGAGACCACGCGCAGTAAATCGGGTGCTGCTACAACAAGGCCGACTTTCCAACCGGTCAAAGAAAACATTTTGCCAGCTGAGCCCACTTTGATTGTGCGCTCCCGCATGCCGGGAATGGACATGAGCGGGATATGTTGATGGCCCTCAAAGACCACATGCTCCCAGACTTCGTCGCTGATGCAGACGGCATCAAATTTCACACAATAAGCCGCAAGCATCTCGAGCAAGGAACGCGGCAGAACCGTGCCGGTTGGATTTAACGGCGTATTGATGAGAACGGCTTTTGTCTTGGGGCTAAAGACCGCGTCCAAATCTTCCTGCGTGAAATGCCAATGCGGTGGTTTCAGCGTCACCAACTTGGGGATACCGCCTGCCAGTTTCACCATCGGCAAATAGGAATCATAAACGGGCTGGAAAAGAACGACCTCATCGCCCGGTCTAACGATAGCCAGAATGGCCGCGGTCAAAGCTTCTGTTGCGCCAGATGTGACCATAGTCTCGTGTAGCGGATCGATAGTCAGCCCATGGAAACGTCCATAATGGCTGGCAATCGCCTCGCGCAATTCGGGAATACCCATCATGGATGGATATTGATTATAGCCAGAGAGCGAGGCTTCAGCCGCCTTCTGTCGCACATCTTCGGGTCCCGGATCATCGGGAAAACCTTGTCCCAGATTGATGGCCTGATGCTCGCGAGCAAGCGATGACATCATTTCAAAAATGGTGGTGGGAAGATCAGCAAAAAGCGGGTTCATCGGGCCGGTCGCCGTCCTCAAAAGCCTAACTGCTTAAGCTTCCTAGCACGGGTTTTCGGCCTCTAGAAGATCATGGAGCCTTTGGAGACCTCTTGCCTGTTCAAGATCAGCGCGGCGCTCGTTTGGCGAGGATACGCTGCAAGGTCCGGCGATGCATATTGAGACGACGAGCTGTTTCCGAAACATTCCGCCCGCACAATTCATAAATGCGCTGAATATGCTCCCATCGCACACGATCCGCCGACATGGGATTCTCGGGCAATTCCGCCTTGTCATGCTGGATAGCCATAAGGGCATTATAAATTTCATCCGCATCCGCGGGCTTAGCCAGATAATCAAACGCGCCGAGCTTAACGGCGGTCACAGCGGTGGCGATATTTCCATAGCCCGTGAGAATAATGCCGCGTGAATCCGGGCGCAGCGCCTTGAGCTCGGAAATAATATCCAGCCCATTACCATCACCCAGACGCATATCGACCACAGCGAAAGCCGGCGCTGTCCGCCGGATTGTTGCCAGGCCCTCTGCCACGG
This sequence comes from Beijerinckiaceae bacterium, assembly GCA_947452455.1. Taxonomy (GTDB): domain Bacteria; phylum Pseudomonadota; class Alphaproteobacteria; order Rhizobiales; family Beijerinckiaceae; genus Terripilifer. Next base: position 300,123 of record CANGBX010000003.1, on the reverse strand, counting down.
AATCAACAGCGGTCACTTGAAAACCACGGCTCTCCATCGCGCGCGTGAGGCGCGTGAGAAACGGGCGATCATCATCGGCAAGCAACAAGGAGCGATCCTCAAAACTTGCCAATTCACTGCTCACATCTGCCGTCTTGCTTAGATCATTCATCGCTCAACCCTTGGCCTGTCTTTGAATATAGGCCTCGATCAGTGTTTTTTCATCACCCGGCTTCACGCTAGGTGGATTTGGTTCAAAAAGATCACGTGGCCAAACGACGCTGATCCGCGCACCGGTCTCAGGCAACGGGCGATTAGAAACTGCCACGGTAGCGCCAGAGCGTTCCAGCAACGTTTTCGCGATGAATAAGCCAAGGCCAAGACCGCCTTCTTCCGATTTGGCGCGCCGATCAGGTCCACGCGTGGAAATATAGGGGTCGCCCAAACGCGCCAAAACTTCCGGTTTAAATCCGGGTCCGTCATCTTCAATTGTAAGGCGCACTTGCGCAGATCCCCAACGAATGATGATCGCCACACGTGTGGTCGCAAAATCGATCGCATTCTCGACGAGATTTCCAAGCCCGTAGAGGATACCGGGATTGCGTTGACATACGGGTTCAATGCCATCACCAGATTTTGAAATCTCGATGCTGACGCCAAAATCCCGCTGGGGCGCAACGACCTCTTCAACGAGATGCGACAAGGTCATGCGATCAAGCATGCTGGCGCTGTCATTACCCAGAGAAGCCAGCTTGCTCAGAATCGTACGGCAGCGCTGAACCTCTTGCGCGAGCAAAGCCACATCGGCAGCCGCTTCGCCATCTTCCGGTAAAAGCTTGGCGAGGTCTTTGACAACCAGCGTGATTGTCGCAAGCGGGGTTCCCAATTCATGCGCGGCCGCGGCCGCAAGGCCATCGAGCTGGGTGAGGTGCTGTTCGCGCGCCAGCACAAGTTCTGTCGCCGCCAAAGCATCTGACAGGCGACGGGCCTCATCGGCCACGCGCGCCGCATAAATGCCGATAAAGGCGGTTCCCAGCACGATGGCGATCCAGATTCCCGCCACGTAAAGCGTCGGCAATGTCAGCGGTTGGCCGCCCATCCAGGGCAACGGATAGTGAAAAACAGTCAAAAGGCTGGCAAGGGCGACAACGAGCGCGCCCAGAAGCAGGGTCGCAATGGCCGTCAGAGACACCGCCGCGATCATAACCGGGGCGAGGAAAAGCATCGAGAAGGGGTTTTGCAGACCGCCGGTCAGATAAAGGAGGCCCGAGAGCTGCAAAACGTCATAGCAGAGCAGAAAAAGAGCGAGCCGATCCCCGAGGCGATAACTCGCGGAAAACCGGAGCCGGAGCCCGATATTGAGCCAAGCGGAGGCAGAAATAGCGAGAAAACAAAGACCTAGCGGCAGGGAAAAGCCAAAGCCGAAATAGGTCGTGAGAATAGCCAAGAGCTGGCCGGCAACGGCCAGCCAGCGCAATCGGACGATTGTATCGACCCTGAGGCGCCGCGCGCGCCCGCCAAGGTTGAGGTCAGCTAAATCTCGCATGATCACCAAACTAGGGCCGAACCCGCGATCCGACCACCCATGCCATTGTCAAAACCACACCCAACTCCCGGGAAAAGACTGTCTTGTCCTTTTTGTGCACTTGCACAATGACCTGACAAGCTTATGCTGCAAAGAGACTTTTCGCCTTGAACGCTTATATCGCCAAGGCATTAGCCGTGCCTCCTCCTCCCGCCGAGGGCTATCGGATGAACCGTTTCTCCTATCACATGTATGAGATGGCCCATGCGGCTCTCGTTCCTGCCCGCGCCGTTTCTGACGCCACGAGGATGCTCTTCAAGAGCCCGGTCAACCCGCTCACGCACACGCCCTTTGGCCGAAACTTGGCAGCATCTGCTGAATTATTTGAGCGACTGACGCGCCGCTATGGCAAACCGAATTTTGGTCTCGAAACGACCAGCGTGAACGGTGTCACGGTCGCTGTCACAGAAGAGATCATTTGGGAAAAGCCCTTCTGCCGCCTGATTCATTTCTCTCGCGCTGCACAATTGGCAAAGCCGCAACCGAGCCTGCTGATCGTTGCGCCGCTTTCGGGACATTACGCAACCTTGCTGCGGGGCACTGTCGAAGCCTTCCTGCCCCATTATGAAGTCTACATCACCGACTGGGCTGATTCCCGTATGGTGCCTTTAAGTGCGGGTTCTTTCGATCTCGATGATTACATCGACTATCTGATCGATATTTATCAGTTCCTTGGCAAAGACATCACGGGCGCAGGCTTGCATACGCTTGGTGTCTGCCAGCCATCCGTGCCGCTGATCGCAGCTGTTGCACGTCTGGAAGCAGAAAATCATCCACTTGCACCAGCCTCAATGACGCTGATGGGCGGGCCGATTGACACACGCAAAAGCCCGACGGCTGTGAATGTGCTGGCGCAGGAACGCGGAACCGAATGGTTCCGCCGCAATTGCATTTTCAGCGTGCCTTTCCCCTATCCCGGCTTTGGCCGCCAGGTCTATCCGGGCTTCCTGCAGCTTTCGGGCTTTATGGCCATGAACATGGATCGCCATGTGAATGCCCATGTCGAAATGTTCAATCATCTGGTCAAAGGCGATGGCGATTCCGCCGAAAAACAACGCGACTTCTATGATGAATATATGGCCGTGATGGACCTCTCGGCTGACTATTATTTGCAGACCATTGAAAATGTCTTCGTGCAGCATTCCCTGCCTAAGGGCGAGATGAAGCATCGTGGTCAACCTGTCGATCTGACGGCCATCCGCCGCACGGGGCTGATGACCGTTGAAGGCGAAAAAGACGATATTTCGGGCGTCGGTCAGACCTATGCCGCACAAGAACTCTGCGTGAATATCCCCGCAGAGCGGAAGGTTCACTACCTGCAAAATGGTGTGGGCCATTATGGCGTGTTCAACGGATCGCGTTTCCGTTCGGAAATTGCACCGCGCATTCGTGATTTCATCTCAAATCTCGAACAGGATGCGGCGCGCGGCTCCAAGGGTGCAAAGCTGAAACTGGCCGCCTCCAACGGCTAATCACTTTCAGGCCTCTGGTAAAAGACTACTGGAATCAGCTAGATTTCAGACGCAATGCTGCGACTGTTTCGCCGAGACCCTACGCCTCTCCCTGACCATCTGGACGTTGTCCATGAAGGCGCATCCTATCGCGTGCTTTTGAAACGCATGCCGACCGCGCGGCGCTTCACTCTGCGCGTTCGCAATGCGACGCGTGATGTCGTGATCACGCTCCCGAAACGAGGGTCACTCTCAGCCGCACGCGATTTTGCGCAACGCCATGCAGCGTGGATTGCAGCGCGTCTTCATCGCCTTCCGCAAGCCGTGCCTTTTGTACATGGCGCGCACTTTCCATTTCGTGGCGAAGAACTCGTCATTGAACATATCGAGCGCTTACGTGGTGGCATCGAAATCTTAGCCGAAGAAAAGCGCCTGCGTGTCTCTTGTAGCGGCGAGCATCTCTCGCGCAGGCTTCATGATTATCTCAAGATGGAAGCGCGCAAAGATTTGGAAGCCGCGGTCAAGACGCATTGTGCTTCTCTCGGCTTTGCCCCGCGCAAAGTCTCCCTGCGCGATACAACGAGCCGTTGGGGTTCATGTTCTGCCAGTGGATCTTTGAATTTTTCATGGCGGCTGATTATGGCGCCGCCTTTCGTGCTGGATTATCTCGCAGCCCATGAAGTAGCCCATCTCGTCCATATGAATCATTCGGATGAATTTTGGGCCGTTACAAAAAAACTCGCTCCGCGCACAGACCACGCCGAAGCTTGGCTTTACGCGCATGGATCTTCGCTGCACCGTTACGGCGCAGGCGATTAAGTGCGAATGAAAGTGAAATAAGCGGGCTTGCGCCCTTCACGAAACGCCTTGGCTTCGTAGCGGGTGCTTGGCCAATGATCCCAAGCTTGCTGCCAGGGACGTTCACCAATCTGTGCTTCCTGCCACATCCAATGGGATGATTTCAAAACGCGTGCGAGAACCCAGCCCGCATAATCATCAATGTCCGTGGCGAAACGAAAGGTTGAGCCCTTTTTCAACACGCGGGCAATTTCAGAAATATTCTGCTCTGACAAAAACCGGCGTTTGCGTTGGCGCCATTTCGGCCAAGGATCCGGATAAAGAACATCTACGCGTGTCAGACTTGCATCAGGCAGGCGCAGCAAGACCTCGCGTGCATCGCCATGATGCAGGCGAATGTTGATGAGCTCTTTCTCTTCAACCTGCGTAAGCAGTTTCGCCACGCCGTTGATGAAGGGCTCACAACCAATATAGCCGATAGACCGATGACGATCTGCCTCATGAACGAGATGTTCAGCTCCGCCAAAGCCTATTTCCATACGAAACTCATCACGCTTTTCAGAAAACAGCGCGGCGGGCTCAATCGGGCTTGAGCAATCGATGGAAAGTTGCGGAAGTGTCTCTGACACAAGCCCCGCTTGATAGGTGCGGAGCTTCTTGCCTTTGCGGCGGCCGTAAAGTGTGCGGTTGATTGGACCGGTTGAACCGGCAGCCTCATCCGCACACATGTTTTATCCTCTTAAAAGACGATCTTAGAAACGGCTCTTCAGCGCGTCGACAAGATCTGTCTTCTCCCATGAGAAGCCGCCGTCTGCATCCGGTGCACGACCGAAGTGACCGTAGGCAGAAGTGCGGGCATAAATGGGGCGATTGAGCTGCAGGTGCTCGCGGATGCCACGCGGCGTCAGCTTCATCACATCGCGCAGAACATTTTCGAGCTTGTCAGGATCAACTTTGCCCGTGTCATAGAGATCAGCGTAAATGGACAGCGGCTCAGCCACGCCAATCGCATAAGCGAGCTGAATGCTGCAACGATCCGCGAGACCTGCGGCCACAACATTCTTCGCAAGATAGCGCGCCGCATAAGCAGCCGAACGGTCGACCTTGGTCGGATCCTTACCAGAGAAAGCGCCGCCGCCATGAGGAGCTGCGCCACCATAAGTATCAACGATGATCTTACGGCCCGTGAGGCCCGTGTCGCCATCAGGCCCGCCGATGTAGAACTTGCCGGTGGGATTGATGTGCCACTTGGTGTTCTTCGTAATCCAGCCAGCCGGCAGCGCCTTTTCAACATGCGGGCGCACAATGTCGGAAATCTGCTGTGAGGTCAGATCTTCCTTCACATGCTGATGCGACACGACGATCTGCGTTGCTTCAACAGGCTTGCCATTTTCATAGCGGATGGTGACCTGGCTCTTTGCATCAGGGCCGAGATGCTTTTCGACACCCGAGCGACGCGCTTCGGACAGAAGCTGCAAAATCTTATGCGAATAATAGATCGGAGCTGGCATAAGCTCAGGCGTTTCGCGGCAGGCATAACCAAACATAATGCCCTGGTCGCCCGCGCCTTCATCCTTATTGCCTGCAGAGTCGACGCCCTGTGCAATATCGACAGACTGCGCATGAAGCAGAACTTCAATATTAGCGCGTTCCCAATGGAAGCCGTCCTGCTCATAACCAATGTCGCGGATCGCCTGACGGGCCAGATGAATGATCGTGTCTTCCGAGAAGACGGGGCCACGCACTTCGCCGGCAATCACAACGCGATTGGTCGTCGCGAGCGTCTCGCAAGCCACGCGAATGTCGTAAGGATTGATGCCCGCTTTTGCGCCTTCACGGAAAAACAGGTCGACCACTTCATCAGAAATGCGGTCACAGACCTTGTCCGGATGACCTTCAGAAACCGACTCGCTGGTGAACAAATAATTCTGTCTGGTCACACTCATCTCCGCTGGTCGCGTAAAGAAGCTGAGGATTGACCGGACCACCCGATTCAACCCTTCTTTAGGGCGAAATCTTGTGCCATTGGCCGTTCGTCAGGTCAAGCCAGACGGGAGTTTTTGTTCTTTTTAAAGAACGCTCAGACAGAGCTTCCCGCAACCGACTCGTCCATTCCGTCAGACTGGCTATCGGCGATTTGGACGATGAGATCGACCAGCCTTTTGCGGATTTTAGGGTCAGTGATTTTGGCAAAGGCTCGGTTGAGCTGGAGGCCTTCGGCCGTTGTCACAAGATCGGGGACGAAGGTCCGGGAGCCATCGGCAAATCCGGACAGGTCACCCAAAATCTCGGACGTGCCCTCAAAGAAATAAGAGGGCGGCACATCCAGAATTTTGGCAATGGCCTGCAACCGGCTGGCGCCGATGCGGTTCGTGCCTTTTTCGTATTTTTGCACTTGCTGGAACGTCAGCCCGAGCGCGAGGCCCAATTTCTCCTGCGTCATGCCAAGAATGGCGCGGCGCATCCGGACACGGCTACCAACATGTTGATCGATGGGATTCGGCGGTTTGGTCACTCGCAATGTCTCCACGCTCGAAACCTGAACGGTGCCGCATTCCGTTCAAACTTAAGCAATTCATAAAACAATGGGCAATTGTAACGCTTCGTCAAAGCTGAGAGCAAGAGAGCCAATCAGCAACTTACGCTTGTGCTTAACGCCGCAAGCGAAGCCCGATGAGAACCAGAAGGCCAAAGAGCGCCAAAGAGAAAGGCGCTAAAAAAGGAAAACGTGACGCGAGTGGTGGTGTTATCGCGAGTGGCAAGCGCGCATCCAGAACACCTTCCGTTCCGAGAGCTAGCTGATCAATAGTGCGCCCATAAGAATCTATGATTGCTGATATTCCCGTGTTAGCTGCACGCAGAAATGGCAACCCGCTTTCAATGCTGCGCAGACGTGCCTGGGCCAAATGTTGGTAGGGGCCGAAGGTCGGGCCAAACCATCCATCATTGCTCACATTGATCATGAGACCAGCTGAATTTCGTAAATCCGGCGACAAAGATTCCGGAAAAATGGCTTCATAACAGACCAGTGGAAAAGCCTGTGGAAGACCCGGAACCTGCAAAAGCTTGCGTGTAATACCCGGCTCAAAGCCGCCTGGAATATGCACGAATTGGCGAAGACCAAGTTTTTCGAGAAGGCCTGAGAACGGCAAATATTCCCCGAAGGGGACGAGATGAACTTTGTCATATGTATCGGTGATCATCCCCGATGACGTCAAAACCTGAATCGAATTGAAATAGGAGACTTTGCGAATTTCGCCGGGATAGGCCGAGCCGATTGTCTCCGCACGGGCTGATCCGGTGATTAAAACGCTGCGTCCCAAAGATTGCGCAATGCGCGATAACGCTTCCGGATCACGCGACAAAATGAATGGGAAGGGCGACTCAGGCCAGATCACATGCGTAATGTCTGAAAGGCCATTTGGTGCCAGAGCACTTTTGCGTGCGGTCAGGGCGATATAGTGGGAAAGAATCTGCTCTTTATTTTCGGGCCTGAATTTATCATCCTGCCATGCATTGGGCTGCATGATGCGAATACGCAAAGCCGGATGATATTCGTCAGGCGCGGTCCACAGACGCAAACTTCCAAACAAAGTGATCGCCACAAAAAGCGCGCAAGCGCCAACGAACGCGGCAGATGAGCGGCGCGCCGTAACGCGGCTAGCCAAGACAGCAGGGCTTGCAAAAATAAAAACTGAAAGAAAAGTCAGTCCATGCAAGCCAACAAGGCTCGCGACTTGTGCCAGCACAAGATTGCCGCCCAATGCCATGCCAAATGTGTTCCAGGGAAAACCCGTAAACAGCGTGCCGCGCAGCCACTCGCTCACGCCCAACCCAAAGGCAAGGGCGAGAATCCGCGCAGAGCCATCCGACCAAAACAAGCGGGCAAGGACAAAACCAAATGCGGTGAAACACGCCAGAATGGCAGGCAGCCCCGCAACACCAAATGGCAAGGCCCAAGCAAATTCTTCCGCCTCAACAAGAAAGGCAGCGCCAAGCCACCAGAGGCTTGCAACAAAATAGCCAAAGCCGAGACACCACCCGATGAAAGCTGCTTGTTTCAGCGCGGATGTATCAAGCCGAAACGAATGAAGACGCTTTGCGGGCTCAAGCCCATCCAAAAGCCAAACTGAAATGACCAGCGGGATAGCAGCAGCTGGGAAAAAATGAATGGGCGGGAGCGCCAGCACACCTGAGACACCCGCACCAAAAGCAATCGCATTCCGACGCCAGCCGTAAGACAATGTAATGGCGTGAACCAGCGACAGCATGGGGCTCCGATCAGGCTATTTGCCCTGAGCTGAAACTGGTTGCGAGAGAAGCGTGATGCGAATGCGCTTCAAACGACGGCGATCAGCATCGAGGACATCGAAACGCAGCAATTCTTCTGCTTCGTATGTTTCGCCACGCGCTAAAACGCGGCCCGCCAAAGTTGTAACGAGGCCCCCCAAAGTTTCGACTTTTTCTTCACCGCTCATTGCAATGAAATCGAAGCCTATGGCTTCGCCAACGTCTTGAAGGCTCGCGCGCGCATCAACAAGCCAGGTCCCATCGCTCTGAACATCAATGCGTGGACTGTCATCCTCATCATGCTCGTCTTCGATATCGCCGACGATCATTTCGACAATATCTTCGATCGAAGCCAGACCGTCAGTCCCGCCATATTCATCAATGACCAGCGCCATATGCGTGCGGGTTGATTGCATCTTCACGAGAAGATCGAGGGCCGGCATAGAGGGCGGCACAAACAGAACGGAGCGGATAATGCCCGCTTTGGACAGCGGTAATGATAGATCCAATTCACCAAGCCCGCGCAACCGCATGACCGCGTCACGCTTGGTCGAGGTTTCACTTTTAGCACTGCGGCCTTTCCAAAAATCTTCAGCAGCAGCGGCAATATAATCGACGAAATCTCTGATATGGACCATGCCGCGCGGATCATCGAGAGATTCACCATGCACGGGAAGACGCGAATGTCCTGCGGTACGAAAAACCGAGAGCACATCAGCCAAGGAATCTTCAACGCCAACCGCGATAATATCGGCGCGAGGCACCATCACATCTTGCACGCGCAATTCATGCAGACCGAGAACATTTTTGAGCATGGTCCGCTCTTGCGGTGTGAAATCACTCTCGACCGAGTGATCTTCCAGCGCATCTTCAATGTCATCGCGGATAGATGGATTGTTCAGCCCGAATAAAGATCGAATGCGCTCGATCAGACTGGGAGGCTCCGCGCGACTTTCCCCATGGGATGTGTCTGGCAGGCTCATGATGCTTTCTTTCCATTTACAAGTTCACTGGCCGCATAAGGATCGGCAATCCCGAGACGCGCGAGGGCGCGGCGTTCGAGATCTTCCATTTCCTCAGCCTCTTGCTCATTTTCATGGTCATAGCCCAGAAGATGGAGAAAGCCATGCACGATCATATGTGACGTATGGTCTGACAAAGTCTTATCTTCATCGGATGCTTCTTTTGTGACCGTTTCAAAGGCAATCGCTATGTCACCAAGCAAGGGCGCAGATGCGAGACGCTCCACTGGTGCCGCAGGGAAAGACAAAACATTGGTCGGCTTGTCCAAGCTACGCCAATCGCGATTGAGCTCTTGAATGCGTACGTCATCACAAAAAAGCAGGCTCACTTCGGCACCGTTGATAAGTGTCTTGCCAGCTTCCAGGCGCGCAGCCTGCAAAGCCCGCTCAACCAATGCATCCAAATCAGCAAGCTTTGACCAATGCTCGCATTCAATGCTGATGTCAGATTGAAGGCTCATTTCAGCCCCGCAGCTCCGGCATGTGCGGCCTCATAAGCGCTGACAATCCGGCGTACTAGATCATGGCGCACCACATCCGCATCGCGGAAGCGTACATGACCAATGCCTTCAAGATGAGACAACAAATTCACCGCTTCGCTGAGACCGGATTTTTGGCTGGGCGGCAAATCGACCTGGGTTGGGTCACCCGTGATGATCATGCGCGATCCTTCACCCAGACGCGTCAGAAACATTTTCATCTGCATGGATGTAGCGTTCTGTGCCTCATCCAAAAGGACGCAGGCTGATGCCAATGTTCGCCCGCGCATAAATGCCAGTGGTGCGACTTCAATCATACCGGTCTGCAAGCCGCGCTCGACCATGCGGCCATCCATAAAATCATAAAGCGCATCATAGATGGGGCGCAGATAGGGGTCGACCTTTTCGCGCATATCACCGGGCAAAAAGCCGATCCGCTCGCCCGCCTCAACTGCCGGACGCGACAAGATGATCTTTTCAACGACGCCCTGTTCGAGCAACGAAACCGCATGGCCAACGGCAAGCCATGTCTTGCCGGTGCCTGCGGGCCCCTCTGCAAAAACAAGCTCGTTGCGCTTCAATGCGCGCAAATACAAATCTTGTGCGGCGTTGCGGGCACGCACACCACCGCGTTTGCGCGTGTTGACGCTTTCAAAAACGGCTCGTCCAGCATCTTCCTTGGGGAAGAGATTGCCTTGCAAGACACCCTCTTGAACTGCGCCATCAACATCACCAAGAGAAATCGCCTGGCCCTTTTTCACGCGCGCATAGAGAGCCTCAAGAACGCGTCGCGCTTGGTCACAAGCCTCAGGCGCGCCTTTCAAAGTGACATGATTGCCATTGGCATGAGCTGAAATGCCAAGGCGACGCTCCAAGCGGGCCAGGTTCTGATCGTAATGACCGAAGAGTATCGACGCATGACGATTATCGTCAAAGGCGATGGTGACTTCGGTCTTCTCTGCCTGAGCCATATCCGCAGCACCTGATGTTTCGGGGGCAGCTACGCCAGTCTTATCGGATGATCTCAAGCGATGATCTCCCCTGCGAAACTCATCGAACCTCTCCCACGAGAGTGCCTTTGAGCGAGTTAGTGAGGGCTTCCGTAATCAACACATCCGCTACGCAACCAATCAACGTGTCAGGTCCATCAACCTGTACGGCTTGAAGATAAGGCGACTTACCCGAAATCTGGCCGGGATCGCGCCCCTTCTTCTCAAAGAGAATCGGCATGACCTTACCGACAGACGCATCATTATAGGCGTGACGCTGCCCGTCCACGAGTTCTTGCAAACGATAGAGCCGCTCGCTTTTGACTTCTTCAGGCACCTGATCGTCCATTTCCGCACCCGGCGTGCCCGGACGCATGGAATATTTGAAGAAATAGCTGCTCGAAAAATTGACCCGTCGGACCAAATCGAGCGTGGCTTGAAAGTCCTCTTCCGTCTCGCCCGGAAAACCCACGATAAAGTCCGACGACAAAGCAATATCAGGACGAACGGCACGAAAGCGATCGATCAGATCACAATATTCTTTGGCTGTATGTTTGCGATTCATCGCATGCAAAATGCGATCTGACCCTGACTGAACGGGCAGATGCAAGAAAGGCATCAAAGCGGGTTGCTGCGCATGCGCATCGATCAAATCCTGCGCCATGTCATTCGGATGGCTTGTCATATAGCGCACCCGCAAAAGTCCCGGAATGTCAGCAAGCCTTGCTGTCAATCCGGCCAGCGAAACGACATGGCCATTTTCATCAAGGCCATGAAACGCATTCACATTCTGACCCAGCAATGTGATCTCGCGCACACCGGCATCGACCAGATGACGCGCTTCATCGATGATCTTTGCAATGGGCCGCGAGGTTTCCGCGCCTCTCGTATAGGGCACGACACAGAAAGTGCAGAATTTATCGCAACCTTCTTGAATGGTCAGAAAAGAGGATATTCCCCGGCTCGCAACTTTGGCTCGTGCCGGCGCAGCCAGATGATCGAATTTATCTTCTGTCGGAAATTCCGTTTCGATCCGCACACCGTTCTGAACATTGCGCAACATGTCCGGCAAGCGATGATAGCTTTGTGGTCCAACCACAAGATCAACAGCCTTTTGGCGCCGAAGGATTTCCGCACCTTCAGCTTGGGCGACACATCCCGCCACTGCGATTTTCATATCGAGGCCGCGGCTCGCGCGCTCTTCTTTCAAAACGCGCACTTTTCCAAGCTCGGAAAAAACTTTTTCTGCAGCGCGCTCACGAATGTGGCAGGTGTTCAGCACAACCAGATCGGCTTCAGCCATATCCGTTGTTTCTTCGTAACCTTCCGGCGCAAGAACGTCTGCCATGCGTGTGGCATCATAGACGTTCATCTGGCAGCCATAGGACTTGATGAACAATTTTCGCCGTTCAGTCTTATTGGTCTGAACGGATGTCGGCGTACTCAAGCGGGTTTCACCTCGGCTCAGGATCATGCTTCGACCACCCCTGCAGGATAGGCGAAGTTTTGTGACGTTCTAGTGCCATCCACGACTTTTGAGAACAAAAGTCTTCAGCTCAGCTGGGCGCGCATGACCAGAGCTGTGGCACGGGAGCCATCTTTCTTCGGATAATAGCCAGCGCGTTCGCCGACCTTTGCAAATCCAAATTGCTCATACAGGTGAATAGCGCCGCTATTGCCCTGTTCAACCTCAAGAAAAACCTCGCGCGCACCATGGGCTGCGAGGCCAGTAAAATGGGCATTCAGCAATTGTCGCCCAATACCGCGCCCTTGATGGCGCGGGTCCACGGCAATTGACAGCAATTCTGCTTCAGGAGCGACCAGTCGCGACACGGCAAAGCCAAAGCAGGTCTTGTCTGGACCATCGAAAGCCCCGTCGGCCATGACCTGACGGTCTCGCATCAAATCCTCGAAATCAGCGATGGCCCAGCTGCGCGCAAAAAAACGGGCATGAAGTTGAGCGCAATCGGCAAACCAGCGCGGCTCTAGGGGGCGGACCGCGACCTCACGCGGTTTGGAGCCAAAAGGCCAGAGCCTCATCAGGCAGACCGTGAAATTGCGCCATTCGCCTGCGGCTTGGCGTCCGGCGGTTTCAGATAATAGGGGCGGGCGGGAGCAGTTGCCGGATCGGCAAGGGCGCCAAGTCGGGCCACAAAGCCAATATCCGGCGTAATGGTTTCGCCTGCCACTTCGGCCTGCGCGCCAAGCGACCAGGCCTCAATCGCCATCATGGTCGCCCCCGAGCCCGCGAACACGAGGGGGCCTGCCCCCAGCGTCCGCACCGCATCGCGTACATTGGTGATGCGCGGCGGGGCCAAGGGCTGCCCTTTGGCCGTAAAGCCCTGGACATAAACCTGACCATGCTTGGCATCGACAGCCGCCGCAATGACGCCTGCGCCCTCCCGCCCGATTAGCGGGGCCGCAAAAGCCGCCAAAGACGAGACACCGACCACCGGAACACCGGCAGCCAGACCGATGGCGCGGGCAGCCGCAATGCCGATCCGGATCCCGGTAAAAGAACCCGGACCAACCACAACAGCAATCCGACCAAGCCCTGAAAAAGGAACAGCCGCCGCCTTGGAGAGGCGCTCCAAGAGCGGCAAGAGCGCTTCGGCATGGCCGCGCGCCATGGGGAGCGTCTCGCGCGCCAGAATACCCCCGTCATCTCTTATAATGCAGGCGGAAACAGCCGCCTGAGATGTATCGATGGCGAGGAGTTTCATGAGGTCAGAGCTGCTCGACCGATTGGACTTCCGGCAGGAAGTGCTTGAGAAGATTCTGAATTCCGCTCTTCAGCGTGGCCGTGGAGGAAGGGCAGCCGGAGCAGGCACCCTTCATCGCAAGATAAACCACACCATCACGGAAGCCGCGGAAGGTGATGTCCCCGCCATCGCTCGCTACCGCCGGACGAATCCGCGTTTCGAGCAATTCTTTGATGGTGGCAACCGTCTCTGCATGCTCGGGAGCGAAGAATTCTTCGCCATCTTCCGAACCTTCGTTATTTTCGCCCTCGGCCAGCAAAGGCGTGCCGGAGACAAAATGCTCCATGATTGCGCCCAGAACGGCGGGCTTCAGATGCTGCCATTCACCGTCCGACTTGCTGACGGAAACAAAATCATAGCCAAAAAACACGGTCGATACACCGGGAATGGCAAAAAGCGCTTTGGCCAGAGGCGATTTTTTGGCCGCATCCGTATCGCGAATTTCGAGCGTTCCGATGGGCAGAACGGTGCGACCTGGCAAAAATTTCAGGGTCGCGGGATTAGGGGTAGCTTCAGTCTGAATGAACATGGCTCTCTCCACGGCGTCCGGTTCAAGGCCGGCGACGGATGACACCCACCAGATAAGGGGTGAACCCCTCTAAGATCAATGGCGATTGTGTCGCGCCCTCAGCGCACAAAACCCACAATGTCGCGAACAGCCGACATGGTTTTGGCCGCACGCTCCCGTGCCCGGTTGGAACCATCGCGCAAAACGCCGTCAATATAGGGCGCATCCGCTTGAAGGCGGCGCATTTCGGAGCCAATCGGGGCAAGCTTGGCCACGGTCAAATCCACAAGAGCCGATTTGAAGGTCGAGAAATTGCCGCTGCCGAATTGCTGCAAGACATTGAGCTTCGTCTTGCCCTCAAGTGCTGCATAAATGCCAACCAGATTATCCGCCTCAGGGCGACCAGCGAGACCCTCGAGCGCAGACGGCAGCGCGTCGGGATCGGTCTTTGCTTTGCGAATTTTCTGCGCAATTGTATCGCCATCGTCAGCGAGGTTGATGCGCGAATTATCAGACGGATCTGACTTCGACATTTTCTTCGACCCATCGCGCAAGCTCATGACGCGCGTAGCTGGGCCTTGAATCAAAGGTTCGGGCAACGGGAAAAACCCTTTGCCGTCGGCATAAGCTGGATTGTCGACCAGAAAATCATTATTGAATTTTTGCGCAATATCGCGCGCCAATTCGAGATGCTGCTTCTGGTCTTCACCCACCGGCACATGTGTCGCGCGATAGACGAGAATGTCAGCTGCCATCAAAGTCGGATAGGCATAAAGGCCGACCGATGCATTTTCGCGGTCTTTGCCAGCCTTTTCTTTGAACTGCGTCATGCGGTTGAGCCAGCCGATGCGTGCCACGCAATTGAAGATCCAGGCCAACTCCGCATGCTCGGCCACTTGGCTCTGATTGAAAACAATGTGACGCGTCGGATCGACGCCTGCCGCAATAAATGCCGCTGTGACTTCGCGAATATTCGAAGTTAATTCCGACGGCTTCTGGGCCACGGTGATCGCATGCAGATCGACCACACAATAGATGCAATCATGCGTGTCCTGCAGAGCCACAAACTTGGTGATCGCGCCGAGATAATTGCCAAGATGCAAATTACCTGTGGGCTGAACGCCGGAAAAAACGAGCTGGGGGAAGGCTTGCATTGCAACACGGCTCCGATAGCAAGGCCCGCCTTATCGCAAATGCGAAGACCTTCTGGCAAGCCTTTCAATCTTAAAGAACGAAGCGGCTCAAATCGGCATTGCGGGCGAGATCAGCAATCTGCTTTTCGACGAAAGGGCCGTCGATGACAATTTCCTGACCAGACCGGTCGGGTGCCGAAAAACTCACCTCTTCGAGCAGTTTTTCCATCATGGTCTGCAGCCGCCGCGCCCCAATGTTTTCGACGGTCGAATTCACCTGAACGGTCATGCGCGCCAAAACATCGATCGAATCGGGGGTAAAGGTCAGTTTGACGCCTTCGGTCTGGAGCAAAGCCGTATATTGCTTGATCAGGCTGGCCTCGGTCTCGGTCAGGATCCGCTTGAAATCATCTTCGGTGAGCGATTTGAGCTCGACGCGGATCGGCAGTCGGCCCTGCAACTCCGGCAAAAGGTCAGACGGCTTGGAGACATGGAAGGCGCCTGAAGCGATGAAAAGAATATGATCCGTCTTCACCGCACCGTGCTTGGTTGAAACGGTCGTGCCCTCGATCAGGGGCAAAAGATCACGCTGAACGCCCTCACGCGACACATCCGCACCACCACGATTTTCACGCGCGCAGATTTTGTCGATCTCATCGAGAAAAACGATCCCGTTATTTTCAACTTCGCGGATCGCTTCCTGGACAAGCTGATCCTGATCCAAAAGCCTGTCGCTTTCTTCAGTCACCAGCGGTTCGTAAGCCTCTTTCACGCTGGTGCGCAGCGTGCGGGTTTTTTGCCCCATTTTTCCGAAAATATCTCCAATCGAAATTGCGCCCATAGAAGCACCGGGCATATTGGGCAATTCAAACATGGGCATACCCGCGCTGGATTGTGCCAATTCAATTTCGATCTCTTTGTCGTCGAGTTCTCCCTGTCGCAATTTTTTGCGAAACGTATCGCGCGTTGCGCCAGAGGCACTTTTACCAACCAGCGCATCTAAGACACGCTCTTCGGCAGCTGCCTGAGCCTTGACAGAAACCGAGCGCCGTTTGCTTTCCTTCACCAGGGAAATACCAACTTCGACAAGATCGCGCACGATCTGTTCGACATCGCGCCCGACGTAGCCGACTTCTGTAAATTTGGTCGCTTCCACTTTGAGAAAGGGCGCGCCAGCGAGCTTTGCCAAGCGGCGCGCAATTTCCGTCTTGCCGCATCCGGTTGGCCCAATCATGAGAATATTTTTTGGCAGCACTTCCTCGCGCATCGCGCCTGTGAGCTGCAAACGCCGCCAACGATTGCGCAGCGCAATGGCAACCGCACGTTTGGCTTCATTCTGGCCAACGATGAATCGATCCAGCTCGGAGACGATCTCACGCGGAGAAAAATCGGTCATGGTCAGCGCTTCTCGATCGATTCAATAACAAGACTGGTGTTCGTATAAACGCAAATTTCGGCGGCAATTTTCATCGCCGAGCGGACAATGGTCTCCGCATCCTGATCTGTCGGCAAAAGTGCGCGGGCGGCTGCCAGCGCATAATTGCCGCCAGAACCAATGGCCATCACAGCGCCGTGCTCGGTCTGCTCGGGCTCCAACACATCGCCCGTGCCGGTCAGCACCAAGGCGACCTTGTTATCGGCGACCAGCATCATGGCTTCCAATCGGCGCAAATAGCGGTCCGTGCGCCAATCTTTGGCCAATTCGACACAAGAGCGGAGCAATTGGCCCGGATATTGGTCAATTTTGGTCTCGAGCCGCTCAAAAAGGGCAAAAGCATCGGCTGTGGCACCGGCAAAACCAGCAATCACGTCCCCTTTGCCGAGGCGACGCACCTTCCTGGCATTGCCCTTGATAATGGTCGGTCCGAGGCTGACCTGCCCATCACCCCCGATGACCGTCCGGCCGCCCTTCTGGACCATCAAAATCGTGGTCGCGTGCCAGCCGGAGCCGGATTGCTGTGCGGGTTCGGTCATGGACAAGCTCCGAAGGGAGTGAAAGGTCGCATTTATGAAGCCGGTAACAGACTGACAAGGGCCTTTGGGGTAACACAAGAGCTCAAAATCATATGCGATCCGGCAGCGAGGTAGCCATACGGCACCGGGCTTGCTAGAAGCCGCAGCATCAATTCAAGGACAGGATCCATGCGTAGCGCCACCCTTTCGCGCCAGACGCGCGAAACCGAGATCAAGGCGACCGTCAAGCTTGACGGAACGGGAAAGGCTGCGATCAAGACCGGTATCGGCTTCTTCGATCACATGCTCGACCAAATCGCCCGTCACAGCCTGATCGACATCGAGATCGAGGCCAAGGGCGATCTGCACATTGATCAGCATCACACGGTGGAAGACACAGGCATCGTGCTCGGTCAGGCGATCCGTCAAGCGCTTGGCGATCTGCGTGGCGTCACCCGCTATGCCGATTGCCTCTTGCCGATGGACGAGACGCTGACACGCGTGGCGCTGGATGTGTCCGGACGCCCCTTCCTCGTGTTCCGCACGACCTTCCATCACAGCAAGATCGGCGAATTCGATACGGACCTTGTGCGCGAATTCTTTCAGGCTTTCGCCATGAATGCCGGCATCACGCTGCATGTTGAGACGCTTTATGGGATCAACGATCACCATATTTCTGAATCATGTTTCAAGGGCCTTGCCCGTGCGCTTGGTGCGGCCATTGCCATTGATCCGCGCCAAAAAGATCGCGTGCCATCGACCAAGGGCAGCCTTTAAGGCCAGAGAGCATCGCACGCATGAGCATCTATACGGTGCATATGAAGGAAACTTCCGATCAACCGTCCGCTTTCGAGCGGGCGGTTTTCGTGCGTGACGGTTTTAGCTGGTGGGCTTTATTGTTTGGCCCTCTCTGGCTTCTTTGGAATCGTGCATGGATTGGCTTCTTGATCTGGAGCCTTATCCAAGTTGGTCTTGGACTGCTTATGCAGAATCAGATCATTCACATCGGTGCGCAAAGCCTTTTGGAATTGCTCATCGCACTGGCGCTTGGCTTTGAAGCGGCCTCTATCCGCCGCTATGTTTTGCGTCGCCGCGGTTTTCATTTGGTCGATGTTGTTCAAGACGGCAGCTTGGCAGATGCTGAGCGTCGTTTTTTCACGCGATTTGAAATAAGCCATTCTGCGCCCGCAACACGCACTGCTACGACTTCGGGAGCTCCCCATCTCGTTGGCCTTTTCCCATCTTCGGGAGCCTGATGAGATGAGCGTCGCAATTGTTGATTATGGGTCAGGCAATCTCCACTCGGCTCACAAAGCCGTAGAGCGCGCTGCCGCCGAGCAAGGTGTGAGCGTTATCGTCACGTCAGATCCGGATCTTGTGCGCCGCGCAGATCGCATCGTCTTGCCAGGTGTTGGCGCTTTCGCCGATTGCCGCCGCGGCCTCGACAATGTGATTGGCATGGTCGAAGCGCTGGAAGAGAGCGTCATCAAAGGTGGCAGGCCCTTCTTGGGGATTTGCGTCGGCATGCAATTGCTCGCTTCGCGCGGCCTCGAACATGGCGTGGCGCAAGGACTGAACTGGATTCCCGGCGAAGTCGTCGAGATCAAGCCGGCATCACCCGATCTCAAAGTTCCACATATGGGCTGGAATACGCTTGAAGTGCGCCGTCAGCATGCGCTTCTCAACGACATTCCGGTTGGCGAACATGGCCTGCATGCCTATTTCGTCCATTCCTATCATCTGAAAACGGCTGATCCGGCGCATATTGTCGCCACGACTGAATATGGCGGTGAGCTGACTGCTATGGTTGGTCGCGACAATATTGTCGGCACCCAATTTCATCCCGAGAAGAGCCAAAAACTTGGACTGGCTCTTATCGCTAATTTTCTCAGGTGGGCACCTTGATCCTCTTTCCCGCGATTGATCTCAAGCAGGGCGAATGCGTGCGCCTGATCCATGGCGATATGGATCAGGCAACCGTCTTCAACACAGATCCTGCTGCTCAGGCGCAAGCCTTTGAAGATCAGGGTTTCGAATATCTGCATGTGGTCGATCTTGATGGCGCTTTCGCCGGCGAGCCGCGCAATGCGCACGCCGTCGAAGCCATTTTGAAGCGGGTCAAAATGCCCGTGCAATTGGGCGGCGGCATTCGTGACATGCGCACGATTGATGGCTGGCTCTCAAAAGGCGTGTCGCGCGTCATCATCGGAACAGCAGCCGTGCGCGACCCTGATCTTGTACGCGAAGCTGCGCGCCGCTATCCGGGCAAGATTGCCGTTGGCATTGATGCGCGCGATGGCTTGGTAGCCGTCGATGGCTGGGCCAAAGTATCGCAAGTCACAGCACCCGAGCTTGGCAAGCGTTTTGAAGATGCTGGTGTTGCAGCCATTATCTACACGGACATTTCGCGCGATGGTGTTTTGAAGGGCCTCAATATTGAGGCAACCCTCGCATTGGCTGACGCGATCTCCATTCCGGTCATTGCATCCGGTGGTCTTGCCTCGCTCGCCGATGTGGAGCGCCTGTTGATGCCCGACTGCAACAAGCTTGCAGGCGCGATCACGGGGCGTGCACTTTACGATGGTCGCCTTGATCCTGCGCAGGCCCTGCGTTTGATCCGTGCGGCACGGGAGGCTCGGCTTGCTTAAATGCCGCGTCATTCCCTGTCTTGATGTAAAAGATGGACGCGTCGTCAAAGGCGTGAATTTCGTCGATCTGAAAGATGCAGGCGATCCGGTTGAAAGTGCCATTGCCTATGATGCAGCGGGCGCTGACGAACTCTGCTTTCTCGATATTACCGCCAGCCATGAAAATCGCGGCACGATCCTCGATGTCGTACAGCGCACAGCCGAAGCCTGTTTCATGCCGCTCACCGTTGGTGGTGGTGTGCGCACAACAGATGACATTCGCAATCTTCTTCTGGCCGGTGCCGATAAAGTTTCGATCATGACGGCCGCGGTCAACAACCGCGATTTTGTCCGGGAAGCAGCTGAAAAATTCGGCAGCCAATGCATTGTTGTGGCTATTGATGCCAAACAGGTTGCGCCGAACCGCTGGGAAATCTTCACACATGGCGGGCGCAAGCCCACCGGCTTGGATGCCATACAATATGCCAAGGAAGTGGTGGCGCTGGGCGCTGGTGAAATTCTTCTGACCTCGATGGACCGCGACGGCACAAAATCCGGCTTCGATATTACGCTAACGCGGGCTATTGCCGATGCGGTTCAAGTACCCTTGATTGCCTCAGGCGGTGTCGGCAATCTGGACCATCTGGTCGATGGTGTTCGTGATGGCCATGCCACGGCGGTTCTGGCCGCTTCGATCTTCCATTTTGGCGAATTCACCATTCGTCAGGCCAAAGAGCATATGAAGAACGCGGGCCTGCCCGTTCGCATGGATTAAAGGAGATCGAGACATGGCTTTCCGTCTTGAAGACCTGTCAGCGATCATTGCCGCTCGCGCAGCCGCCAGCGCCGAAAAATCCTATACAAAGTCGTTGCTCGACAAGGGCGTGACCCATTGCGGCAAGAAGTTTGGCGAAGAGGCGGTTGAATTCGCTATTGCCGCCGCGCAAGGCGACAAAGGCGCGATGACGGCTGAGGCCGCCGATGTGCTCTATCATCTTATGGTAGCGCTTCAGGCCGCCGGAATTCCATTGCAAGATGTTCTGGACGAACTTGGCCGACGCACCGGCATGTCAGGACATGAGGAAAAAGCCGCTCGGGACTGAGCCCCTAAAATGCTCGGGCGGGAATGAGACATGAAAAACAAAACCGCAGCGACCTCGATGCCACCGCAAGAACTTTCGCCTTACCGCCATTTCACGCGCAGCGAATGGGCAGCTCTGCGTGCCGACACGCCTCTGACGCTCACCATCGAAGATCTGGAAAAACTCCAGTCGATGAACGACCCGATTTCGGTTGACGAAGTCATTGCCATTTATCTGCCCTTGTCGCGCCTGCTGGCGCTTTATGTTGCCGCCACACAAGGTCTGTTCAAAGCAACGCAGCGATTTCTGGGCGCTGAAGATGGCAAAATGCCCTATATCATCGGCATCGCCGGATCAGTCGCTGTTGGCAAATCCACCACAGCGCGCGTGCTGAAAGCTTTGCTCTCGCGCTGGACCAACACACCGAAGGTCGAGCTGATCACCACGGACGGCTTTCTGCATCCCAATTCCGTGCTCGAACGCGAAGGGATTATGGACCGCAAAGGTTTTCCGGAAAGCTATGACGGCACAAGTCTGTTGCGTTTTCTCTCGGAAATCAAAGCCGGCAAGCGCAATGTCGAGGCGCCCGTTTATTCGCATCTTGTCTATGATGTGATGCCCGGCAAAAGCGTTGTCGTCGACCGACCCGATATTCTGATCGTCGAAGGTTTGAATGTTCTTCTGCCCAATAAGCCCGGTAAGGACATTCCCTTCGTCTCCGACTTTTTTGACTTCTCTGTTTATCTTGATGCGCCAGACGATGATCTCGAGCGTTGGTATGTTGCGCGCTTTATGAAATTACGCGAAACAGCCTTCCGGGATCCGCGATCCTATTTCCGTAAATATGCCGATTTGAACGATGAAGATGCCGAGCGTACCGCCCGCGATATTTGGCGCCGGATCAATCTGCGCAATTTGCACGAAAACATTCTCCCAACCCGCGCACGAGCCAGTCTGGTTCTGACGAAAGGCCAGAACCATAAGATTGAAAAAGTCGCGCTTAGAAAACTCTGATCAGGCTGGAATCGTCAGGCCATTTTCAGCAGCGTGGTCGGCAAGGTTCACATTGGGACGGGCGCCATAATGCTGAATAATTTCAGCCGCCGCGAGGCCACCCAAACGTCCGGCATCGCGCATATCGCAACCGCGCACCAATCCGGCCAGAAAGCCTGCTGCAAAGAGATCACCGGCGCCGGTCGTATCGACCAGTTTTTCGATGGGTGAAGCCGGAACCGCGACCGTCTCTTCGCGCGTGACGACAATGCAACCTTGTTCAGATCGCGTCACAGCGCCCAAAACACCTTCATTGCGGAAAGCAGCAACAGCCGTATCAAAATCCGCTGTCTGATAAAGCGCCTTCAATTCATGCTGGTTGGCGAAGACAATATCGACAACTTTGTGCCGGATGAGTTCCAAAAACTCATCGCGATAGCGATCAACGCAGAACGAATCCGACAAAGTCAGTGCAACCTTATTGCCTGCAGCATGTGAAATCGCTGCTGCCTTTTTGAAAGCGTCTTTTGCAGCTGGCGGATCCCAGAGATAGCCTTCGAGATAAAGGATCGAGGAATTGCGCACGATCTCTTCATTGATATCGTCAGGTCCAAGATTTTGGCAGGCGCCAAGATAAGTATTCATCGTCCGCTCGCCATCAGGCGTCACAAGCACAAGGCAACGAGCGGTTGAGGAACCCTCCTTGGCAAAAGGTGTTTCAAAATGAACGCCGCTTTGGCGAATATCATGGGCGAAAGACCGGCCTGCTTCATCATCGTGCAATTTTCCGACAAATGATGTGCGGATACCGAAAGAGGAAAGGCCGACAATTGTATTGGCTGCCGAGCCACCAGAAATGACCGTGGCCGCGCCCATGGACTCATAAAGACGGTCGGCGGCCGCTTCATCGACCAGCATCATGCCGCCCTTAGCAAGACCGTGCTTGATGAGAAAGTCATCCTCCGTGCGCGCGATCACATCGACAATCGCATTGCCAAGGCCGAGGACTTCAAATTTTTCTGCGGGCATAGTCTGCTCCTCACATCATTCCGCAGGCGGTGTGGCACCCGCCTGATCAAGGGTCAAGAGCGTGACCGCTTGGAAGCAGCGGCAACACGTTCATTCAGAAGGCCAAGCAGGGCACGGATATCGGTTTCCGACAAAGTGCCGATTTGGCGCGCAAATTTATTGGCAAGCTCGGTCGCCTCGGGGCCAAGGCCGGACGTATCCACCACAATGCGCGGATGGGAGATTTGCGCCAGACGCTCAATTTCCTCAGCCTCATCCCAAATCACATTGAAGAAGGTGATGATCCGCTGGACCAGATACCAAGCGGGCGCCCCGCGATGGCCATGCTCCAAAGCAGAAAGATAGGCAGGCGACACGGCCAGAGCGCCTGCCATATCTTTCAGGGTGATACCGCGCTCGGCCCGCATGGTACGCAATTTTTGTCCGAATGGTGTCATCAGCTTTTGGCCACCGACCGACGATTCGACCGCAAGCGGACAAACAGCGCGCCGCTCCCGCCATGGCTAGGTGCCGCTTCTTCAAAGCCGAGCACAATGTGACGCAGCTCTGGTTCCGACAACCAATGCGGAACCATGCGCCGTAGAACGCCAGGATGATCTGAAAACCCCCCCTCGTCGCGAGAGGTGGTCTTTCCTTTTCCGGTCACAACAAGGGCGATGCGCACATCATTTTGAAAAGCGCGCAAAAGGAAATCCCGCAAGACAGTGTGTGCTTCCCCCTGCCGCAATCCATGCAGATCAAGCTTCATCGGCACATCGATCTGCCCGCGCGAAAGACGCTGCCGCAAGCGTCTCTCCAAAGGCGCCAAAGGCAGGGGCTTTGGCTTTTCGGGCGTTGCCGCCCGAATCTCGGGCGCCGAGACCTTTATCGGGGGGGAAGACGATACAGCGGTGAGATCTTCGGTCTGATCATCAGAATGATCTGGCAAAGAAGCATCTGGCTTGGGTGTCACAGTCTTTGCGACTTCAACCCAAAGACGTACATCTTCGCGCGACAGGCGACCGCCACGGCTCTTTGAGGGGGAGCGCGTTTTCATGGCGCAAAGCCGTGAGGCAAGAAAACGATCATGCGCCCTGAATGACGAATATTGCCTGCCATCACGCCAGCTTCGTCACCTGTACCGAAATAGAGATCCGCACGGGCCGACCCGAGAATGGCCGAGCCCGTATCTTGCGCGATCATCAAGCGGCGAAAGTGATTCATTTGCCCATCATGCCACGGCAGGTCCGCTTCAATCCAGAAGGGAAGGCCATAGGACCAAAGGCTGCGGTCAATCGCGATGGACCTATGCGCGGTGAGCCGGACGTTTGCAGCCGCTACCGGCTCCATTGTCGCGTCTTCAACAGGCGACGATGAAAAGAAAACAAAGGATTCATTGCGATGAAGGAGCGCACGGCCCTTATCACCAAGGTTCTGCCCGTTCGCCCGCACCCAAGCCTTCAATCGGGCAAGGGACATATCTTCCAAAGACAGAGCCCCGTCCGCGATCAGGATTTTCCCGATCGATGAATAAGGTCGTCCATTGCGTCCGGCATAAGTGAGATCGACACAGCGTCCATCGGGAAACCGCAGACGCGCTGAGCCCTGCACGTGAATCATAAAGGCTTCAATCGCATCCGCCACATAGGCGAGCGGGACAGCCAAAGTGCCAAGCTTGCCAGAATCAATCTCGGCGCGTGTTGGATAGGGGGCAAGCGCGCCATCATCCCAACGCCTTGCTGCTGCAAGGCCAGCAAGGCCGGGCAGATCTTCACCGGGCTGCAATGTCACAAGGTCAGCCGGTCGCGCGAATAATGGTTCAGAAAAATTTTCTGTCGCAACAGGAGAGGCAGCAACTTCCGGACGATAATAAGCGGTGAAGAAAGCTGGATGAGCCTCATCCTTGCTTTGTTCTGGCACAATCAAAAAGGGGATGAAATTTTCTTCAAGAAAAAGCCGAATATCTTGGGGTGTTAAATTGAGCCCAATTTTCAGAGCTTTCTTTGCAATGTCTTTTTGAGATTCTGAATATGCGACCCCCAATCTTTGATGGGGTGTCTCACTCAGCATGGCTTCGCAAGACAGCAAGAAAGCAGGCCATGCCTCTTGCAAATCATCTTTTGCAAAACCGTTTAGATCGCCGAAAGTGAGGCGCTTTAATTGCGCGCCAGGAAAACCACTTTCGGCCATCAAAATCAGGCGCCGACTTCTGTTGCAATAAGACGCCAGTTCGGATCGCGCGAAGATGTTTCGCGCGCAAAAGTCCAAACATCGATCATATCCACGACCTTATCGGGATTGCCATCGACAATACGTCCATCGCTGCTGCGCGTCGCTGTAATCAGTTTCGATTGGAACCGCATGGTCACTTGGGCTGAACTATCGCGCAATTGCGCAACTTCAATCATCGCACGATCGATGGAGACGAATGTCGTATCGACCGTGTCGCCCCGCGATTCACGATCCGCGATGGCGGCGACAAAACTTTCATAAACATCCTTGGCGAGAAGATCGCGCAAAGCTGTGCGATTTCCTGCCGCAAAAGACATGATGATCATTTCATAAGCGGCCTTCGCGCCCTCGATAAATTCTTTCGGGTCGAAGCTCTTGTCAGCGGCAGCAATGTTTTCCAGACCGGGCAGAACATTTTGCTCGACACCGGGGAGCCGCAGCCAAATGGCCCGACGGTCATCTGCGCTCGGCTCAAGGGTGGCGGCACCCGCTTCAGCTCCCTGCGAAGAAGGATTTGAGCCCCCATCATTGGCAGGCTCACCCGCGTGGCGGCGATACATATCGACCGGCGGCTGTTCATGGCCGGTGCGCGTTCCCAAAACGGAACGGAGCTTCCAGACCACGAAAACAGCCAAGAGCCCGAAAATCAGAGTGGTCGCGTCCATAAAATGACATCCAAGTGCAGAAGCGCCTTTGAGCGGGCGCGGAGCGTTCTTATATATCAAATAGTCGCAGGTGTGCATTTTGCCACCATGGAAGACGGCTTACCTGACGGGGACGTGATCGTGAGACTAGGTTTGATCCTCAAATGGGTCTTCCTTGCTTGGCTGGCAGCTGAGCTGGCGGTCTTTTTTCTGTTGGTTGGCACAATCGGCCTCGGTTTCACCCTGCTTTTGGGCTTCGTCACGACCGCCTGCGGCTTCTTGCTGCTTGGCAAGGCAAGCCGCGACACGCTCCAACAACTTAATGCACGTCCGGAAGGCGGCCTGACCGTCATTCTTCTGGGTCCTGCGCGCATCTTGGCCGCGGTGCTGCTGATCCTGCCCGGCTTCCTCTCGGACTTCATCGGCCTTGTTCTTGCCATCCCTTTGTTTGGACAAATTTTTTCGACAACGATCAGCCGCAAATACACCACGCAACGCGCAGATTTTGTCGATCTTGATGCGACCGAATGGCGACAAACGGACGAGAAGTCCAGCGCTCCCATTGCTTTAGAGAAAAAGCCGGGTTCATCTCAACCCTCCGCGTGACTTGTGCAGCGAGGAGGAGCGTGTTACCCGCCCCATTCTATCAATTACGGAGGGTGATCAATGACTGAAGCCAATGGAAACGGTGCCGCCACAGAGGCCGCTCCGCAGCTGAATGTCATCGCCCAATATACGAAGGACCTGTCTTTCGAAAATCCAAACGCGCCGCGTTCGCTCGGCCAGCAGCAGGGTGCTCCTGAAATCTCGATTCAGGTGAATATCAACCTGCGCCAATTGGCAGAATCAGACTTCGAAGTTGAGCTTTTGCTGGAAGGGTCGGCTGTCGAAGGAACAAACACTTTGTTCAAATTCGATCTGAATTATGCCGGCGTCTTCCGGATCGTGAACATTCCCGAACAGGAAATGCATCCGATCTTGATGATCGAATGCCCGCGCCTGCTCTTCCCCTTTGCACGTGAAATTATCGCCAACGCCATTCGCGGCGGCGGCTTCCCGCCGCTGTTGATTGATCCGATCGATTTCGTTGGTCTTTATCGCCAGCGTATGACGGAAGCGCAGCAGCAACCGACCAGCGTCTCTTAAGACTCAGTCGCGCTCATATATTTGAGCCAAACGGCTTTATCGCCCATCTTTCCGATAAAGGAACGATGGGCGTTTTCTTCTTCAACGGCAATCATAGGCGTAAGGGGCTGAGAGCGCGGGCGTGCTTCGACAGCTTCAATCTCCTGCGCAACTTTGATTTCAGACGCCAGCACCAAGGCCGACTGCCGTCCGCCGCTCAATTCTGCATAGACTTCGGCGAGAAGCTCGGCATCAAGCAAGGCGCCATGTTTCACGCGACGTGAGTTGTCGATGCGGTAGCGCGAACATAAAGCATCCAGCGAAGCAGGCGATCCTGGATGTTTGCGGCGCGCCATCGCCAGCGTATCGATAACACGATCCATCGGAAGCGGCGGGCGACCGGAGCGCTGCAATTCCGAATTGATAAAGCGCATATCAAATTCAGCATTGTGGATGACGAGTGTCGCATCGCCGATGAAGGCGAGGAAGTCATCTGCCACTTGATCAAAAAGCGGCTTGCCCTTCAAAAACTCGGTCGAAAGGCCGTGAACACGAAAAGCTTCATCCGGCACGTCTCGCTGCGGATCTATGTAAACGTGAAAATTTTCGCCGCTCGGAACCGTGTTGATCGTCTCGACACAAGCTATTTCGACAAGACGATCACCCGTTGCCGGATCAAGACCTGTCGTTTCTGTATCGAGAATAATCTGCCGCATTTAAATTTCCGATTTTTGACTGGCCATCTACACCAAAGCGCGGAGCAAATTGATGATCTGTTGGTGCGCATCTTCAATGCTGCGCGACGTATCGATCACCACATGTGCGCGACGGCGCTTATCCTCGTCCGGCCATTGCTTTTGCAAAATGGCATTGAAGCGCGCCTCCGTCATGCCCGGACGCGCCAAGACCCGGTCCTTTTGCACTTGAAAAGGCGCTGACACGACAACAATCGCGTCCATTTCGCGGTCGAGCCCGGTTTCGAAAAGTAAAGGCACGTCACAAACAGCTAGTTGCGCCCCTTGGCCACGCGCCTTCTCCAGAAAGGCTTTCCGATGAGCTGACACCAGAGGGTGAACGAGCGCCTCGAGTTTTTTCATCTCCGTGGGATTGTTGAGAACCAGATCCCCGAGCTTGCGCCGATCGATCCCGTCGGGTCCCGCCGCACCCGGAAAGGCGGCGGAAACCAAAGCGGCGGCGGATCCAGCATAAATTTCGTGAACCGCACGATCCGAATCATGAACCGGCACGCCAAGAGACCTAAAAATCTCGGCTGTTGCCGATTTTCCCATCCCGATTGAGCCTGTCAGGCCGATAATCCGCATCAATTCATGCCTCCACGAGGCCGGCTTGCCGGAAAAAGGCGAGCAGGGGCAAAAGCGGAAGGCCCAGAATCGTGCTGTGATCTCCCTCGACCTTATCAAATAGATGGATCCCAAGCCCCTCCAGTTGATAGGCCCCGACACTTTGCATCACGGCCGATCCGGCTGCCGCAAGATAAGCTTCGAGAAAATCATCCCCGAAATTGCGCATGGTCAAATGAGCGGTCTCGACATGGGCAAAAACTTCACGGCCTCCGTTCATACAAACGACAGCGGAATGGAGCTGGTGTGTCTTGCCTCGCAAGCGCTGCAAATGGTCGCGAGCGCCTTCCAGCGACGTTGGTTTGTGAAATTGCTCGGTCCCCAAAGCCAAAGTCTGATCTGCGCCGACAACCCAGCGATCCGAATTTTTCTGAGCGACGTCGGAAGCCTTGGCGCGCGCTAAGGCTAGTGCCACCTGTACTGGATCAGCGCCGTCTTTTTGTAGGCCTGCTTCAATGCCGCGCTCGTCGACATCAGCGCCCAGGGATTCAACGGGGAGCAAGATTTCTTGCAGAAGCTTCAACCGTGTTTTGCTGGTTGAGGCGAGCAGGAGTGGGCGCTCGTTACGCCAAAGAGACTGTGTCACGCCTCACCCTTGCGCAATAAATTTTAGGCGGTGTTCTTTGTAGAGATCAAGGATCGCCGCTGCCGTCTCTTCAATTGAGCGTCGCGTCACATCAATCATGGACCAACCGCGTTCAGCAAAAAGCCGCTTGGAGTGGGCAATTTCTGCTGCAACGGCCATGCGGTCTACATAAGGACTTTCCTGATCCGCATTGAGCGCAAGCAATCGATTCTGACGTATCTGAACAATCCGCTCAGGCGATGCGATAAGCCCAACAATCAGGGGTCTTTTTAGTTTTTCGACGAAGGGCGGTAGTGCCACGCCTGGTACAAGCGGAATGTTCGCGGTTTTGATGCCACGATTGGCGAGATAAATACTCGTTGGTGTTTTCGATGTTCGACTCACGCCAAGCAAAAGAACATCTGCATCTTCGAGATTTTCGACCAGCTGGCCATCGTCATGCATCATCGTGAAGTTCAGCGCATCGATTCTTCGGAAATATTCCGAGTTCAACATGTGCTGGGCGCCAGGCCGTGATGTTTGTGCTGTTCCCAAATAAGATTGGAACATGCCAAAAATTGGTTCGAGGACCGACAGGCAAGGGCTACCACATTCCCGACAGGCATTGACCAGAGCTGCTGAGAGTTCCGGGTCGACGAGCGTGAAAAGAACGATACCGGGCGCTGATTCAATTTCTGCAATCGCCCGGTCTAATTGTGCTCGGGTCCGGATCAAAGGATAAACATGCTCGATCGAGGACACGCCTTGAAACTGGGCTGTGACCGCACGGCTTACCGCAATCAAGGTTTCGCCAGTCGCATCGGAGACCAGATGAAGATGAAAATAATTACGGCCCACGAGCGATCCACAAGGTCAGGACTGTCCACAAGGCTCTGTATGACTGGGGACAGAAGGGGAGAAAGAGGTACTTTTGATCATCGGTGTGAAACATACCTCTCACTGCCCCGATTTTCCTTCAACATTAAAGATATGGTGGAGGAGAAAGCCAGCTGAAGGCTGAAAATTGTGAGTCACGGTGAGAGTGTGTTTTTCACTCACAGATTTACTTGGCCTGATCCGTTGGAATCGTTAAGACTTTATTAAGCCATCCACAATTGACAGCTGGGTTGTTAATCCATGTGGACAGGTGGACAAGTCTATTTGGGCCTGTGCATGCTTAGGCGCCACGGCTTTCCGGGGCTTAATAAGAAGAAAAAGAAGATCGAAAGATCTTTAAGGGATTCTTTTAGGGAAAAGACACGACGTGGCTCAGCATCCAGATCAAAAGCTCTTCATCCAAGCTTTGGATGGGAAATCGAACAAAATACCTCCTCTCTGGATGATGCGTCAGGCCGGCCGGTATCTCCCCGAATATCGCGAGATCCGTGCAACGGTCCCAACTTTCCTAGACTTTTGCTATTCGCCCAAACTTGCCACTGAAGCGACCCTTCAGCCTATTCGTCGCTTTGGTTTTGATGCTGCCATCCTGTTTAGTGACATTCTGGTTGTTCCGGACGCTTTTGGGCAAAAAGTGTCTTTTGAGCAGGGTGAAGGACCCCGTTTGCCGCCAATCAGCGATGCCGCGGGTCTAGCTGCCCTTAAGCAAGAGATTGATCTTGAAAAGCTTAGTCCTGTTTTTGAGGCGATTGAGCTGATCAAAGGGGCACTCCCCGCTGAAACCTCTTTGATTGGTTTTTGTGGCGCTCCGTGGACCGTTGCCAGCTATATGATTGCTGGTAAAGGGACCCCCGATCAAAAGCCTGCCCGCCTTTTCGCTTATCAGAATCCAGATTTATTCCAGAGGCTTATCGACCTTTTGGTGCGCGGTTCTATTGATTATTTAGAGCGCCAATTCGCTGCTGGTGTGGAATCTGTCCAGATTTTCGATTCATGGGCAGGGGTTCTCCCGCAAACTGAATTCGAAAGATGGTGTTTAAAGCCAATTCTAGCCATCGTGGAAGGCCTCAAGGCTCGCGTGCCCCATGCCCGCATTATTGCTTTCCCGAGAGGGGTTGGAAGCCATTTGGAAGCCTTTACCATCCATCCAGGCATCAATGCTTTGAGCCTCGACACATCCGCTGACTTGAATTGGGTTTCTCGCGAAATCCAGTCAAAAAAGACCGTTCAAGGCAATCTAGATCCCTTTGCTTTGATTTCTGGTGGACGCGCTTTGGATGATTCCGTCGACCGGATAAAAAAAGCCTTTGATGGCAAGCCATACATCTTCAATCTTGGCCATGGGATTCTGCCTGAAACACCCATTGCTCATGTGGAACAATTGGTTGCGCGGGTAAGGGGCGCTTGATGATCTATCTCTGGATCAAAACGCTCCATATTCTTGCGATTATTTCGTGGATGGCTGGGCTTCTCTATTTGCCCCGCCTTTATGTCTATCATGCCGATGTTGAACACGGTTCGCCGCAGGCCAGCCTCTTCGAAACGATGGAATGGCGGCTTTACCGCTACATCATGACCCCTGCCATGATTGTGGCTTGGCTGACCGGCCTGCATATGGCGGCCACGCAGGGCTATTGGATGGAGGTTTGGTTTCTATCCAAATTGGCTCTGGTCGTGGCCATGTCAGGCGTTCATGGTTTTCTGGGTGGGCTAAGGCGCCGTCTTGCCGATGGGACGAACCAGAAGTCGTCGCGCTATTTTCGTGTCTTGAACGAAGTCCCGACGTTATTGATGATCTTCATCGTCGGTCTGGTGATTTTGAAACCTTTTGCCTAAGGCGCAATTCTGCTTTGCCTTGGTCTTATAGGTTTGCTTGATCCCCATTCTGTTTTCAGCTAGGTCTCAACTCCCTCCTCAAAAGGCGCGGTTTTCTCAGGCTTGCATCTTCTAGACGCCTGACCGTTGCCTCTCCACTGATCCTGTTTCGCTCGCCGGACCACCGCGAGCTTTTATTGCAAGGACTGTCCCCCATGCGGGAAATCAAGCTTCAAGATCTCAAGCGTAAATCGCCGACCGAATTGCTCGCCTTTGCTGAAGAGCACGAAGTTGAAAATGCATCGATCATGCGCAAGCAAGAATTGATGTTTGCGATTTTGAAGCAGCTGGCGAGCCGCGAAGTTGAGATCGTTGGCGAAGGGGTTGTGGAAGTTTTGTTGGACGGCTTTGGCTTCCTGCGTTCACCTGACGCGAATTATCTTGCAGGTCCTGACGATATCTATGTGTCGCCCTCACAGATCCGTCGCTTTGGCTTGCGCACCGGCGATACTGTTGAAGGTTTGATCCGCAGCCCCAAGGAAGGTGAACGTTACTTCGCGCTTCTGAAGGTCAATACGATCAATTTCGAAGATCCTGAAAAAGTGCGCCATAAAGTGCACTTCGACAATTTGACGCCCCTCTATCCAGACGAGCGTTTGAAACTCGAAATCGATGATCCGACCCGCAAAGATTTGTCCTCGCGCATCATCGATATTGTATCGCCGATTGGTAAGGGCCAGCGCGCTTTGATCGTTGCCCCGCCACGCACTGGTAAAACGGTCTTGCTGCAAAATATTGCGCAGTCTGTCACCGCCAATCATCCGGAATGCTATCTGATCGTTTTGTTGATCGATGAGCGTCCGGAAGAAGTCACTGATATGCAGCGCTCTGTGAAAGGTGAGGTCGTCTCCTCTACCTTCGACGAGCCAGCCGTTCGCCACGTGCAAGTGGCTGAAATGGTCATCGAGAAAGCAAAGCGCCTTGTGGAACATGGCCGTGATGTCGTGATCTTGCTCGACTCGATTACGCGTCTGGGTCGCGCTTACAACACGGTTGTGCCGTCTTCGGGTAAGGTCCTTACCGGCGGTGTTGATGCCAATGCCTTGCAGCGTCCGAAGCGTTTCTTCGGTGCCGCACGCAACATTGAAGAAGGCGGCTCTCTCACTATTATCGCGACTGCCCTGATCGATACGGGCTCGCGTATGGATGAAGTCATCTTCGAAGAATTCAAAGGCACGGGTAATTCGGAAATTATCCTCGATCGTAAGGTCGCTGATAAGCGGACATTCCCGGCGCTCGACATCACGCGCTCTGGCACCCGTAAAGAAGACCTATTGGTGCCGGCTGACATACTCAAGAAGATGTATGTCTTGCGTCGCATCCTCAACCCGATGGGTACGGTTGATGCGATTGAATTCTTGCTCGGCAAATTGCGTGAAACACCGAAGGGCAATGCCAGCTTCTTTGAATCGATGAACACCTAATATCGGTCTGGTGAAAGCGGGGCGACATCGCCCCGCGGTTGACCAACTCGTGGGGCTCTATGCAGGACACGATCTTCGCTCTGGCAAGCGGGTCTCTTGGTTGCGGCGTTGCTGTTATCCGGATCTCCGGACCCAAAGCGAAGACGATTGCGGAGCGGTTTAGTGGCGGTAATTTTGCACCGCGGCAAGCTGCCTATAAATCCATTCGTGATCCGCGCAATAATGAGTTGATCGACACCGGCCTCGTTCTCTTTTTCCAAGCCCCTGCCAGCTTCACAGGCGAGGACTGCCTTGAATTTCAAATACATGGTAGTCGCGCCGGAGTTGCCCGTTTATTTACAGCACTTCAGGCCGAAGTCGGTTGTCGAATGGCCGAGCCAGGCGAATTCATCCGTCGCGCTTTTGATAATAACAAACTCGCTCTGACTTCCGTCGAAGGCATTGCTGACTTGATTGATGCTCGCACCGAAGCGCAACACAAGCAAGCTTTGTCACAAGCTGGCGGTCACCTCGCAGATCAGGCCGCCGAGTGGCGTGACCAACTCCTCGATGCCTATTCTTTGCTCGAAGCAGAAATTGATTTCGCGGACGAGGGCGATGCCCCATCGGCAGTCATGCCTCAGGTTCGCCGTATGCTGAGTGAACTTGGGGTATCCTTGCAGCAAGCCGTTCTGGATGCGGAGCGGGGAGAGCGGGTTCGCTCTGGTTTCCGGATTGCCCTTGCTGGGCACCCCAATGCCGGCAAATCTTCGCTTATGAATACGCTTGTTCGCAGAGATGTTGCCATCGTCTCGGAGCATGCGGGGACCACGCGTGATGTCATCGAAGTCGAATTTGATCTGGGTGGCTTTGCCGTGATCGTGGCCGACACAGCGGGCCTAAGAAACACGAGCGATCCCGTTGAAGCCATTGGGGTAGAGAGAACCCGACGCGAGCTTCATAAGGCTGATTTGGTTCTTTGGCTGGAAGACGTTGCTAGCTCTTCATGTGCCCCAGAAGTTATCGATGCCGAAGTTATCAAGCTTGCTACAAAAATGGATCTCGCTACAGATTTGCCGCCTTGGGCAGATATCGGCATTTCCATCAAAAGCGGCTCTGGCATTGATCCACTCTTGTCTCTGCTGGCTCAAAAAGCCGAGAAAACACTTTCTGGCGAGCCTCCGCTAATCACGAATCTGCGGCAAAAGGCCTGTATCGAGTCCGCCGCTCGACATTTGCAAAAAGCCATGTCACATCAAGATCAAGCCCTAGAACTGGTCGCTGATGACTTGCGGCGCGTTGCCCGTGATCTGGAAGCACTTATGGGCAGGATCGGTGTCGAGGATATCCTCGGCACGATCTTCTCCCGGTTCTGTATGGGCAAGTGACAAGACATCCGGCTGGGCTTGTTTCACGTGAAACAAGTCCGATTCGGAAGCGGTTTAACACAGAGACTGAGAATGGATCGTTCCTTCGATGTGATTGTCATCGGTGGCGGGCACGCGGGCTGCGAGGCCGCCGCGGCCGCTGCACGTCTGGGCGCGAAGACAGCTCTAGTCACCCAGAAGACCGAGACCATCGGCGTGATGTCCTGTAACCCCGCCATTGGCGGCTTGGGGAAGGGGCATCTTGTCCGCGAGATCGATGCGCTAGACGGCTTGATGGGACGCATCGCTGATGAAGCGGGCATTCAATTTCGTATGCTGAACCGCTCAAAGGGCGCGGCAGTTCGTGGCCCCCGCGCGCAAGCAGATCGCAAACTTTACCGCCTCGCTATGCAGGCAGAGCTCCGGGATTATCCCAATCTGACGATCATCGAAGCGGAAGCTCTGGAGCTTCTGGCTGATGAGAATGGCGTGACCGGATTAGAGACTTCTGCTGGTCGATTCGGAACCGTGTCAGTGGTCATTACTACCGGAACCTTTCTCAAGGGCATGATCCATATCGGAGAAGAGCGGATTGCCGCTGGCCGCTTTGGCGATGAGCCCTCCAATCGCCTGTCTGACTCCTTGTTGAAACACGGTTTTCAGCTTGGCCGCTTGAAGACAGGCACCCCGGCGCGTCTGGATGGTCGGACAATCAATTGGTCCGTTCTGGAAGAACAAAAAGCCGATTCGGAACCGGAACCTTTTTCCTACCTCTCATCTGGGATTAAACAACCACAGGTCTCATGCTTTATCACGCGGACGACGCTTGCCGGGCATAAGATCATTCAGGATAATTTGCACCGTGCAGCCATCCATTCCGGTGCGATTACGGGTCGGGGTCCGCGCTATTGTCCGTCGATCGAGGATAAAATCGCTCGCTTTGCGGATCGGGAAAGCCATCAGGTTTTCCTGGAGCCGGAAGGGCTCGACGATCCTACAATCTATCCAAACGGCATTTCCTCATCACTCCCAACCGATGTGCAGACCGCTTTCATACGGACTATGCCGGGTCTTGAGAATGTCCAGATCATCCGGACGGGCTATGCCATTGAATATGATTTTCTCGATCCGCGCGGCCTGAAATCCTCGCTCGAAACCAAGAATCTTCAAGGCCTTTTCCTGGCTGGACAGATCAACGGAAGTACGGGCTATGAAGAGGCGGGTGCGCAGGGTTTGGTCGCCGGCCTCAATGCTGCGCGTCGCGCTGCAGGGAAGGGGCCTGTCACTTTCGGCCGAGATACATCTTATATCGGCGTTATGATCGATGATTTGGTGACCCGTGGGGTCACCGAGCCTTATCGTATGTTCACGTCCCGAGCGGAATATCGCCTCTCCTTGCGTGCCGATAATGCGGACCAGCGACTGACCCCCATCGGAATTGATATCGGTTGCGTGGGCTTCTTCCGCCAGAGCTTTTACATGCGCAAGATGGAGAAGCTGGCTAAGGCCAAAGCTGCTTTGTCAGAAATCTTTGTGACCCCCAAGCAAGCGGCTGATGTCGGATTGAATGTCAACAAGGACGGCATTCGCCGCAGCGCCTTTGATATTCTGGCTTATCCCGACATGACCTTCGCCCGCTTGGTTGAAGGCTGGCAAAACCTTGCGGAAATCGACCGCCGCACGGCTGAGCAGATCGAGATTGAAGCCAAATACGCCGTTTATCTGGATCGCCAAACTGCCGATATTGCTGCGGCCCGCCGCGATGAAGGGGTTCCGATCCCGCCTGACTTCGATTTTAACAGTGTCGATGGTCTCTCAAACGAGATCAAAGCCCGTCTGACAGCCGTTCGTCCCGAGACGCTCGGACAGGCCTCCCGTGTGGAGGGCGTCACGCCTGTGGCTATAACACTCTTGGCGGTGGCTCTTAGGCGGCGCCAGAAAGCCCGCGCCAAGGCCGTACAGTCATGAGCGAACGCGAGAGGCTCATTTCGGCCCTCGAGCTCAAACCCGTCGATCTAGAGCGATTGGCGGCCTATGAGACGCTGGTGCGCAAATGGTCCAGCGTCAAAAACCTCGTTTCCGCATCCGCCTTGAATGATCTGTGGGTCCGGCATTTGCTCGATTCAGCCCAGGTCCAACGCGTTATGCCCAAGGCCAAGCTCTGGGCCGATTTGGGCTCAGGCGGCGGCTTTCCAGGCCTCGTGACCGCCATTCTCCTCGCAGATGAACCAGATGCCCATATGCATCTCGTCGAGTCAGATGGGCGCAAATGCGCTTTTCTCAGGGCTGTTTCACGTGAAACAGGTCTGCGTACGACAGTCCATCATGCGCGTATCGAAGACGTGGCGGCTGATCTGACGGGAATTGAAGCTGTGAGCGCCAGAGCGCTGGCCGACATGGATCAGCTCGTGGCTTGGTCATTTCCCCTGTTGGAAAAGGGGGCTATCGGGGTCTTTCCGAAAGGGAAAGGTCACCAGGATGAATTGACCATTCTCACAAGGGATAGTAGGTTCAACATCGACCTACGCCCCAGTATTAGTCAATCCGATGGGGCGCTTGTTCTCGTGACAAAACGAGACCCTTCGGATGGAGATCTGTCGTGAGTACTCCGGAAATGCGGGTTTTGGTTCTTGCGAACCAAAAAGGCGGCGTTGGTAAGACAACCACGACGATCAATCTCGGCACGGCTTTGGCCGCTATCGGCGAAAAAGTTTTGATCATCGATTTGGATCCGCAAGGCAATGCCTCGACGGGTCTGGGTATTGATCGCAAGAGCCGCGACCGTTCCACATATGATGTGATGACGGGCGAGCGTCGCATCGCTGACGTCATTCAGGCGACAGCCGTCCCCCGTCTTTGGGTGGCACCTTCAACACTGGATCTTTTAGGTGTTGAACTCGAAATTGCAGGCGATAAGGACCGCGCGTTTAAAATGCGTACCGCCATTCGCGAATTGGCGGCAACGATTGACGGTGAAGAGCGCTTCACCTATGTCTTGCTCGATTGCCCACCATCCTTAAATCTCTTAACAATCAATGCCTTATCAGCTTCCGACTCGGTTCTGGTGCCGCTTCAGTGCGAATTTTTTGCCCTTGAAGGCCTCTCGCAGCTGCTCTCGACCGTTGAGCAGGTCAAGAAGACGCTGAACCCGAGCCTCACCATTCATGGCATTGTTCTGACGATGTTCGACCCGCGCAATAATCTTGCGACACAGGTTGTCCAGGATGTTCGCCAATTCATGGGCGAAAAAGTCTATGAGACGGTGATCCCGCGCAATGTGCGTGTTTCGGAAGCCCCGTCTCACGGCAAGCCCGTGCTTCTCTACGATTTGAAGTGCACCGGAAGCCAAGCCTATTTGAAGCTGGCCTCTGAAGTGATCCAGCGCGAACGTCGCCTGCGCGCCGCCTGATAAGTTAGAAAGGGCCTCACATGGCAGAGGAATCTCGTCCGCGCCTTGGCCGCGGTTTGGCCGCGCTTATCGGCGATTCGGCTCCGGAACCATCGGTGCGCGCACCAGCAACCGGGCAGAAGCGCATTCCGATTGAATTCATCCGGCCAAGCCCGCGCAATCCGCGCCGTAGCTTTGACGATGAAAACCTGGCCGAATTGGCCGATTCAATCCGCGAAAAGGGCGTGATCCAGCCACTTGTCGTGCGCCCAAACCCGCGCGTGGCTGACGCCTATGAAATCATCGCCGGCGAACGCCGTTGGCGCGCCGCCCAGAAGGCCGGCATTCATGAGGTGCCGGTTGTCATCATCGAAGCCGATGACAAGCAGGCGCTCGAAATCGCTATTATTGAAAACGTCCAGCGCAGCGACCTCAACGCGATTGAAGAAGCTTTGGGCTACGAGCAGCTGGCGACAGAATATAGCTACTCGCAATCTGATCTGGCGAAGATCATCGGCAAGAGCCGCAGCCACATTGCCAACACCTTGCGTCTTCTGAAGCTGCCTGAATCTGTACGTCAGATGTTGCGGGATGGGCTGTTGTCAGCGGGCCATGCCCGCGCGCTTCTCAGTCTCGAAAACGCCGAATCGGTTGCGAAACGGATTATTGCCGAAGGTCTCACCGTTCGTGATGTTGAAAAGCTTGCAGCCGAGCCAAGCAAATCATCGGGCCCATTGAGCAAGAAAAGTGCGGAAAGCCTCAAGCCAAAGCCTCCTAAAGATGCGGATACGCGCGCACTCGAGAAAGCTTTGAATGATGTGCTCGGCATGAATGTCGAGATTGCACATCAGGGCGAATCCGGCTCGTTGACGATTCATTATTCGTCACTGGAGCAGCTCGACGCTTTGTGCCAGCGGTTGAAGTCTTAAGCTCGCGCGCGGCGTGCGGCATTGGCAATCGTCCAAAAAGCGCGGATGGCGATAGGCTCAGCCAGTCGCGCGTCTTTACGTGTCTCGCTGAGCGCAGTACCCAGAATTTCAATGGCACGAGCGAGCGCCGCTGTTGACCAGCGATCGAATTGCATCGCCAAAGCATCTTTGC
The DNA here is from genome assembly GCA_947452455.1 of Beijerinckiaceae bacterium. Taxonomy (GTDB): domain Bacteria; phylum Pseudomonadota; class Alphaproteobacteria; order Rhizobiales; family Beijerinckiaceae; genus Terripilifer. The sequence continues at coordinate 261,506 of CANGBX010000003.1, read as the reverse complement.
GGGGAAAGATAAAAGCCTTGCGGGTGGCCTTTTCCAGGGCGGCATCGCGTGGCACACCACGCTCCACGTCAAGTCTCGCCCGATGCAGCATCACGGCGTAACGCGAAGCCATACCGATCAACATTCCTGCATCATTACCGGCAGCAAGAGCTTGCGCGACTGTTTCATCAACGAGGTCAAGGCGGCCTGAGAAGGCTGCATTGAGCGCAGCATCCAAATTCAGAGCGGAGGCATCAGCAATGACGGCCTCGATATCTGCGCCAGTGATTTCTTTGTCGCCGTGCTTGTAGAGCAGTAATTTTTCAAGCTCCAAACGTGTTGTCAGGCGATCAGCGCCAAGCGAATGCGCGAGCAGTTCGGTGGTCTCACGATCAATAGAAAGCCCTGATTGACGGGCATTTTCAGCGATCAGCGCGCGCAATTGTTCCGGGCTATCATGCGAACATTCGATGGCTGCCGCATGGCGTTCTTTTTCAAATAGCTTGCGCAAAGCCGAGTCGCGTTTGAGCGCGCCTGCTTCAACGAGAACGACAGTGTCTTTCAGCTCCATGTCCATCACAGCCTCAATGGCCGGAACAATGTTGCGCGAGCCAGCTTTCACCCAGATGGCACGCCTGCCACCGAAAAGCCCGATCGTATTGCATTCATCTGCAAGCCGGCCCGTTTCGCTGGAAAGCTCATCGCCATCGATGCGAACAAGCTGAAAGGCATCATTCGGATCGTCGATGGATTGACGCAGAACATGGCGTAAGCGCTCATTGACGAGGCCTGTATCAGCGCCGAAGAAGAGATAAAAAGTCAGATGCGATTGCGGCTTCGCCAGAAGCTTGTCAGCCTCCCAATGGCGGACTGCGACCATATCAGCGTGCCAAATCAGCCGCGAGGCGCGTCTTGATTTGCTCGGCGAGCACACGAGCGTCGCGAATCTCCGCATCGCGCGCAGCGCGAATATTGGCAAAACGCTGGCTGCTGCGATCATAAGAGGCGAAGGTAAAGGCCACTCCCCGAGCGACGGGCTTGCCGCCTTGCGCTGTGATCAATTTATAATCCGCATCAATAATGATCGAACCCGCAGAGGCGCGCTGGCTTGTTGAATCCACCAGAGAGGCTTGCACGCGTTCACGCAGGGTGATCTGCAGGCGATATTTCGGTTGCACTTCCGAACCTGTACCATTCAGCAGAAAACGCAGCTCATTGGTCAGATAATGGCCGGTGCGGTCCGGAATCGGATCTATCGCAATGGCCTGCAATTCGTTTTGCAGCGCGGCGCCGTCCATCCCGCCATACATGGGCTTGAAGCAGCCCATGACCGGAAGGATCAGTGCGATAACAAGGCCGAAACGGCTCAGGCGGTCAGACCACGACATTGACGATCCTTTTCGGAACGATAATCACTTTCTTCGGGGTCCGTCCGTTGAGTTCACGGGCCACCGCTTCCAGTTTGAGCGCCTCAGCTTCCACGCGCGCTGCATCGGCATCATGTTCGATTTCGAGTTCAGCACGTTTTTTGCCATTGACCTGCACAGGTATAACAATCCTGTCGTCAGCCGCCAAGGCACGGTCGAGTTGGGGCCACGCTGCTTCGGAAACCAAATTCTCATGGCCAGCGGCAGCCCAGCACTCTTCCGCCAGATGCGGCATCATCGGGGCGAACATCTGGATCATAACATCCAGCGCTTCGCGATAGGCCTGACGCAGGTCGCTATTGATCTGATCGGGCGATGTGATCGCGGCAATCGTAGCTGACAGCGCATTGGTCATTTTACGAATTTCGGCAATGGCCGTGTTGAAGCGCAGGCGCTCGATATGCTCCTCCACTTTCATCAAATGCCCATGCACAATCTTTCGGACCGCAGTCGCGCGCTCATCCAGAGAGCCGCTGGGCATAGCGACACCCTCCGACAGCTCCCGCATTTCATGAACAAGACGCCAGATTTGCTGCACGTAACGGGACGCGCCCTGCACACCCTCTTCGCTCCAGATCACATCACGGTCGGGCGGCGAGTCGGACAGCATGAACCAGCGCGCTGTGTCCGCACCATAGCCGCCGATGATTTCATCGGGATCAACCGTGTTGCGCTTCGACTTCGACATTTTTTCGATGGCGCCGATTTCAATCGTTGAACCATCGGAAAGTGAAAAGGCTTTCCGGCCTTCCGGTGTTGAATCAATACGAATTTCACCCGGTGTGCGCCATGTCCCATCCGACCCGCGATAGGTCTCGTGCACAACCATGCCTTGCGTGAAGAGACCCGCAAAAGGTTCCTTCACGTTCAAATGGCCGGTGGCCTTCATCGCGCGGGCAAAGAAGCGCGAATAGAGCAGATGCAAGATCGCATGTTCAATGCCGCCAATATACTGATCAACCGGCAACCAATGATCGGCGGCTTTTGTTGTCGGATGATCCGACGAATGCGGATCGGTAAAGCGCGCATAATACCAAGATGAATCGACGAACGTATCCATCGTATCTGTTTCACGACGTGCAGCCTTACTGCATTGCGGACAATTGACATTTTTCCATGTCGGATGATGGTCGAGCGGATTGCCCGGCTTATCAAATGTTACGTCTTCGGGAAGGGTGACCGGAAGATCAGCAACCGGAACGGGCAGCGTTCCGCAATCATCGCAATGGATGACAGGGATCGGGCAGCCCCAATAGCGTTGGCGTGAAATACCCCAGTCACGCAGCTTGAAATTGACCTGGCGTTCGCCTTGCGGCTTGCCGTCAATCATTGTGCTTTCAAGACGACGCGTGACTTCTTCCTTTGCGGCAGGGATTTCCATGCCATCGAGGAAGTACGAATTGATCATCGTGCCTTCGCCATCATAGGCGGTCGCACCGATTTCAAACTCGGCTGCATTTTGTCCGGCTGGGCAGACAACAGGTGTTGCACCAAGGTGATAGGCGCGTGCGAAATCAAGGTCGCGCTGGTCATGTGCCGGGCAGCCGAAGATGGCGCCCGTGCCATAATCCATCAGCACGAAATTGGCGATCCAGACAGGAATCTGCCATGCGGGATCAAACGGATGCTGCACGCGCAGACCTGTATCGACGCCCTTCTTTTCAGCCGTTTCCAGCGTCGCGACGGATGTCCCCATGCGGCGACATTCTTCGATGAAGGCCTGGATTTTCGGGTCGGTCTTTCCGGCTTCAATGGCGAGCGGATTGTCGGCAGAAAGCGCCAGAAATTTTGCGCCAAACAAAGTGTCAGGACGCGTCGTATAAACTTCAATCGTCGAATCCTTCGCGATCGCATTTTTCTCGAGCGCAAAGCGAACGCGCAAGCCTTCAGATCGCCCGATCCAATTCTTCTGCATCAGCCGGACTTTTTCCGGCCAGCGTTGCAGATCATCGAGTGAGTCTGTGAGGTCTTGTGCAAAATCCGTGATTTTCAAAAACCACTGCGTCAGCTCGCGCTGCTCGATGATCGCGCCTGAGCGCCAGCCACGCCCGTCAATCACCTGTTCATTGGCGAGAACCGTCTGATCAACCGGGTCCCAATTGACCTTGGATTTTTTGCGCGTGACAAGGCCCGCTTTCAGAAAATCCAAGAACAAGCGTTGCTGGTGTTTGTAATAAGTCGGATCACAAGTCGCGATTTCGCGTGACCAATCCAGCGACAGGCCCATCGACTTCAGCTGGCCACGCATGGTGGCAATATTGTCGTAAGTCCATTTGGCGGGATGGCTCTTGTTCTGCATGGCCGCATTTTCAGCCGGCATGCCGAAAGCGTCCCAACCCATCGGATGCAAAACATTGAACCCGCGGGCGCGCTTATAGCGGGCGACCACATCGCCCATGGCATAATTGCGGACATGGCCCATATGGATACGCCCCGATGGATAGGGGAACATTTCCAACACATAATATTTGGGGCGCGGGTCCGCATTATCGGTTTGGAACGTGTTCCGCTCCGCCCATTTCTTTTGCCATTTACCTTCCGCTTCGCGCGGGTTGTAGCGTTCCGACGTCATGAAAAAATCAATGCTCTTGGGTGGCGAGCCTTCAAGGCTCTGCGGCTTTTGCGAATGCTCGGCAAAGAGCATGATTTTCAAGCGGGGGTCAATCTTTGCGGCCCTTTGTAGGCATTTCGTCTCGTCCCTGTTAAATCCTGCGCCGAAAGGAATTTCGGGATGACTGAGCCACTCAATGATGTTGCCGCCGCCCTGCAAGAGGTGAAGGACCGGATGGATCGCTCCGCACGTGATGCGGACCGAGATCCAGGCACCGTCCAGCTCGTCTGCGTCAGCAAGGGCAAGATTGCTGCAGACATCCTGCCCGCGCTGGAGGCGGGTGAGCGGAGTTTTGGTGAAAACCGCGTCCAGGAATCCCAGAAAAAGTGGCCGGAGCTACGCGAGCGGTTCCCCGATCTCGAATTGCACCTGATCGGCCCTCTGCAGACAAACAAAGTGCGCGATGCGCTGGCACTGTTTGATGTGATCGAAACATTGGACAGGCCCAAGCTGGCCGAGGCTCTGGCCAAGGAAATTCAGTCAGGCGCCCGCAGTCCAGAGCTTTTCATCGAGGTGAATACAGGCCGGGAGCCGCAAAAAGCAGGGATTTTGCCGGAAGAGGCGGATGGTTTCATCGCGTTGTGTCGCGATCAGCTCGGCCTCAATGTGACGGGCCTGATGTGCATTCCTCCAGCCGATGAGCAGGCCTCACCCCATTTTGCGCTTCTCTCACTGATTGCGAAGCGCAATGGGCTTACGAAATTGTCTATGGGCATGAGCGCCGATTATGAATTGGGCATCCAGCTCGGTGCGACCCATGTCCGTGTGGGCTCTGCCATTTTTGGCGCACGCCACTATCCGGAGCCCACCACTAACGCATGACAACCAGCTGGACGTGCTTGCCCAAGCGGGGCAGCAGGCGGCGCATGTCAGCCGCTGAAATGGCAATGCAACCCTCGGTTCCCGCAAAATCGGGGCGCGCGAGGTGGAAAAAAATGGCGCTGCCCGCTCCCTGAACCCGCGGAATCTCATTGTGACTAGTGGGGAAAACCACGTCATAGACATGATCCTCCCGCCATAGACGCTCATGGGAGTGGCGGTGCCCAACAGCGATGGGGCGGTTGTAAAGTCCGCTTCCGGGATGGTCACACCAGCCCAATTTGCTGCGCAGCATAGATAGGCCCGGGGTGCAGCAAATCCGCAGCATTCGGTCACTCCGGAAGTAACCACCCTTAAGTTTAAAGGTGCCGACGGGGGTTTTTCCGTCACCCTCGCGCTTCTGATTGCTCAGGCCATTTTTGCCTATGGCTGCCCGCAGCACCAATGTGCCGATATGCAGTCGCGCAGCTGCCGGGGAGCCGCCAACCCGACTTGGGCGAACAATCAACCGATTTAGTTTTTTGGTCGAACACATAGTGTTGAGCTTATCCGGCCCGTCTTGATCTGGAAGGCCCCCGCTTCTCGTAATACATCATTGGACATAAGTGGGGTGGAAATAGCATGACCCAAGTCCGGAAGATTTTGATTGCTGACGATGACAATGACCTGCGTTCGGCGCTTGCCGAACAATTGGCCTTTCATCCCGAATTCTTCGTTATTCAGGCTGATTGCGCCCAAGCGGCGATGGCGGCGGCCAAAGAGCATGCGCCAGATCTCATCCTGATGGATGTGGGCTTGCCCGATCTCGATGGCCGCGAAGCGGTCAAGGAGATGCGCGAAGGCGGCTTCAAAAACCCGGTCATTATGCTGACGGGTCATGACACGGATGAAGATACGGTGGTCGGCCTCGAATCAGGGGCCAATGATTATGTCACCAAGCCCTTCCGATTCGCGGTGCTCTTGGCACGTATCCGCGCCCATTTGCGCCAGCACGAAGCCAGCGATGACGCTGTTTTCCGCATCGGCCACTACACATTCAAGCCGGGTTCAAAGCTACTGACGACCGAAAAGGGCGGAAAACTCCGTTTGACTGAAAAGGAAACAGCTATCTTGCGCTTCCTTTACCGTGCCGGTCAGCAGGTGGTGACGCGTGATATCCTGCTGCGTGAGGTGTGGGGTTATAATGCTGCCGTCACTACGCATACGCTGGAAACGCACATCTATCGTTTGCGCCAGAAGATCGAAGTGAACCCTTCGAACGCTCAGCTCTTGGTGACCGATGCCGGAGGCTATAAGCTCGTCCCGTAACAAATGAACGGGACGACATGGCGCTTGATGATGATGTCCGCGATCTTGCGCGGCTACCACTCTTTCAAGAAATTGAACCAGAAGCCCTGAGGCTTCTGGCTTTTTCGGCTGAAACAAAAATCCTGCGTCTGGGCGATGTGCTCTTCCGCAAAGGTGAGCCGTCCGACTCGGGTTATTTTATTTTGTCTGGTTCGTTCCAGTTGGAAGATCCGGCCCGCCCCGGCTCCCAAAAAGTCATCCCTGCCTTCACGTTGATTGGTGAGATGGCGCTCTTCACAAATACCGAGCGTCCGGCGACCGTGATTGCGCGCGAACCTTCAACCGTGATGAAAATTGGGCGTCACGGTTTTCATCGCGTCTTGAAAGAATATCCAAAAACAGCTGTTCGCATTCGGGCTGCGCTTGAAGCACGCCTTGTCGGGCTGTCGGACAATCTTGCTAAACGCGCGATATAACTCAGTCTTTCAGTGAGATCATGACAGGGACATGATCGGAGGGACGATCCCATCCGCGTGCCTCTTTGAGAATGTCGAGGTCTTTCAGCGCGGGCTTTAAATCAGGGCTGATCCACATGTGGTCCAGCCTGCGCCCCTTATTGGCTGTTTCCCAATCGGGCGAGCGATAGCTCCACCAAGTATAGAGTTTTTGATCGGCAGGGACTTTTGTGCGCAGAGCATCGACCCAGGGGCCAGCATCAAAAACTTTCTGCAAGCGCTCGACTTCAATCGGTGTGTGGCTCACCACTTTGACAAGCGCTTTATGGCTCCAGACATCATGTTCTAGCGGGGCAATATTGAGATCACCGACCAGAATTGCATTGGTGTCAGCAAGCTTGGCCTGCTGTATCCAGTCCGCCATTTCGGCGAGAAAATCGAGTTTGTGACAGAATTTAGGATTGAGGTCGCGATCTGCAATATCGCCGCCCGCGGGCACATAAAAATTATGGACCGTGATATCGCGCTTGCCAGCTGAAAAAGTTGCCGAAATATGGCGCGCATCGCCCATCTGGCAAAATTCGCGCTTATCAATTTTTGTGAGGGGAATTCGAGAAGCAATGGCAACCCCGTGATATCCTTTTTGGCCATTGATCGCGAGATGCTCATAGCCAGCTGCGCGCAGGTCACTCGAGGGAAATTCGCTATCCCGGCATTTCGTCTCTTGAAGACAGAGAACGTCAGGTCCGTGAGATTTGAGATAGCGCAAGACGATCGGCATGCGCAGGCGGACGGAATTGATGTTCCAAGTGGCGATTTTCAAGGACAAAGGTCACCTCTCTTTTCTTGGAGGTGACACAAAGCATGCCCGCGGATCAACCCTTCTGAGAACTTATCCCAAAAGGACGCTCAGTTGAATTTCTCGTAATTGATTTTGAACAGCGTCGGATCTGGCCTTTGCGCCAATTCAAGATTGGAGAGTGAGACGAGCGTCTCATAACCTTGCGGGTCCGTTACAGTCCATTGCCGCAGGCTAAAATTGGCTGTGTCAAAGACGAGCCGAATACGAGATGTACCGCCAAACGTGGCCTTATCCTCGATCAAGATCATGACCGAACGCTCATCGGCCTTCACATCCAAGATTTGTGTGTCCTTGGCGATGTCGATCTTTTCTTTCAGCAAAAATTTGAGCGGGGTCTGACCGATAAAATAGACATCTTGCGTGGCAAGCTTGCGGTCGCGCACTGCGACAGATGTGCCATCCGCAATGATCTCCAGCGTGGCAGGTCGCGCATATTCAAAGCGTAGACGGCCGGGACGCTGGACATAAAGCTTACCATCCGTCCGCTTGCCGTCTGCTCCGAGCTGGACGAAATCCGCGACCATGGTGAGATTGGCGTTGAACCATTGGTTCGCTTTGGCAATAGCCGTTGGCGCATCCATCGTCGGCTTGCCTGAAACAGGAGCCTGTTTGGAAATGGCTTGGCTAGCAGGAGCCTGAGGCACGAGATTGAGCGGTGCGCCGCCCTGCGCCAGCGCTGCCCCAACCAAACCAAAGCTGAGCAGGCAGGCCATCAAGGCTGGCAGAAGGCGTCGAATCATTGAAAGGGTCCGCAGGTTGAAACGTATCGCTTGATTAAAGGTCAGGCGTGGCAAATCTGAGACGGCTTAATCTGGGTCGAACGCGCCGCGATCAATCCCGCCGCCAACCAGAATCTCACGCTTGCCAGCGTGATTGGCCGCTCCAACCACCCCTTCTTCTTCCATCCGCTCGACCAGTGAGGCGGCCTTGTTATAACCAACCGAAAGACGCCGCTGGATGTAGCTTGTCGAACATTTACGATCACGCAGGACGATATTGACCGCCCGATCATAAAGGTCGCCCGATTCGTCTGCAGCCATGCTGCCGGGTTCTGCATCTTCACCCACCAGATCATCTTCGGCGGTAATGGCATCAAGATATTCCGGCACGCCTTGCATTTTGAGATGCGAGACAATTTTTTCCACTTCGCTATCTGAGACGAAGGGGCCGTGCACGCGTGAAATACGTCCACCGCCTGCCATGTAGAGCATGTCACCCTGTCCAAGCAATTGCTCCGCGCCTTGTTCGCCAAGGATCGTGCGGCTGTCGATTTTCGACGTGACTTGGAAGGAAATGCGGGTCGGGAAATTGGCTTTGATTGTGCCGGTGATCACGTCAACAGACGGACGCTGCGTTGCCATGATGAGGTGAATGCCGGCGGCACGAGCCATTTGTGCAAGGCGCTGGATTGCTCCTTCAATGTCTTTTCCGGCGACCATCATCAGGTCGGCCATTTCGTCGACAATCACCACAATAAAGGGGAGTGGCGAGAGATCCATCTCCTCTTTTTCGTAGATGGCCTCGCCTGTCTCGCGATCATATCCGGTTTGAACTGTGCGCGTGATCGATTGGCCTTTGGCGGCAGCTTCTGCGACGCGTGCATTGAACCCGTCGATGTTGCGCACACCGACTTTGGACATTTTCTTGTAGCGATCCTCCATTTCGCGGACCGCCCATTTCAGAGCAACGACCGCTTTCTTCGGATCTGTCACAACCGGCGTCAGCAAATGCGGAATACCGTCATAAATCGACAATTCCAGCATTTTCGGATCAATCATGATCAAGCGGCATTCTTCGGGGCGCAACCGATAAAGCAGCGACAAGATCATGGTGTTGATAGCAACCGATTTGCCAGAGCCCGTTGTGCCTGCGACCAGCAAATGCGGCATGCGCGCAAGATCAACGATGACTGGCTCGCCGCCAATCGTCTTGCCGAGTGCAATGGCAAGGCGATGCTTGTTCTTTTCAAAATCTTCTGACGAGAGAAGTTCGCGCAGATAGACGGTTTCACGGCGCTGGTTTGGCAGCTCAATGCCAATCGCATTGCGGCCCTGCACAACAGCTACACGTGCAGAAATGGCCGACATGGAGCGCGAAATATCGTCTGCAAGGCCTATCACGCGGGAGGATTTAATTCCGGGCGCGGGTTCAAGTTCATAAAGTGTGACCACAGGCCCCGGACGGACATTGATGATCTCGCCTTTGACACCAAAATCATCAAGCACACCTTCGAGAAGGCGCGCATTTTGTTCAAGCGCATCTTCGGATATTTTGGTGACAGCCTGCTTCTTGGCTTCAGCCAGCAGCAGAAGCGGCGGCAATTCATAATCGCTATTGCCAAGGAGCGATGGTTGCGCTTCGCGCAAGGCGCGTTTGCCTGTCTTAATCGCAGGCGCAGGTGCCGTGACGCGCGTATTGGTTGGGCGCTGGTCAAATTCGACTTCGTCGAGATCAACAGGGTCACGCCGTAAGGTTCTTGTGTTGATGGCTGGCTCAAGCGTCGGTTCCATGCGTTGCATGGCGCCACGCTGAAGCGCAGGCTCTTCATCATTCAACCGATGCATGGAAGGTTCGGAATTGCGACTAAAACGCCGTGCAAAAGCCGCCTTCACACTCATCAGGGCGTGAATGAAAGCACCGATGGATACGAGGCCAAAACCCGGCTCATCAGCACCATCTTCCTCATCATCAATGACGCGCCGCTCAGATGTATTTTCAGGCTCAGCTTCAGTCGCATCGGGATTGGCGCTTGAAAGACCAAAGCCTGCAGAAATGATGAGCGACAGAAGAGCAATTGCGCCTGATGAAATGGACGCGATCAATTGTGAGGTCGCACCATCCAGTCCGAATTTCTTTGGCAACGAAAGAATGGCATCGCCCAAGACGCCACCTAGCCCTGTCGGCAAGGGCCATTTTTCGGTAACAGGAAAAAGCGCAACAATCGCAGTGATGGCGATGCTTCCGACAATCCAAAAAAGGATACGCAGAAGAGGTCGCTCCAAGCGACGCAGAGACGTCAGCCGCCATCCCCAGCAAGCAATCGGCACCAGAAGGACCGCCGCAGCAAGCCCGAACAATTGCATGATGATGTCTGCAATAATGGCGCCCGGTGGCCCGAGCAGATTGCGCGTTGGGGCTGATGTCGCGTGATTAAGGCTCGGGTCTTGAACAGACCACGTCATCAAAGCGACGGCGAGCAGAGCGCAAAAGCCGATCAGTAAAAGACCGACAAATTCAGCCACGCGGCGTGACAGAAAATCGCGCGCGGATTCTGGCAGAAGTTGATGATTTGAATAGGTGGTCGTTCGCATGAACGGCGTTTCGGGCCCGAGAAGAAGATCAGGTCCGAAGCTAGGCTGACGAGGTTAATGTCTGTTTAACCCTGCGGGTGACTTTATGACTTCTCACAAGAAAACGGCGGCGCTGGGGAGCGCCGCCGCGGGTCTTTCTAATCCGGATTGGATCAGAGGTTGTAGGCGCGTTCGCCGTGTTCTGCGAGATCGAGACCTTCGCGTTCAGCGTCGACTGGAACACGCAGGCCGATGACCAGATCAACGATCTTGTAGAGGATCGCCGAACCGACACCCGACCACACCAGCGTCAGACCAACTGCTTTCAGCTGAGCCATGACTGCCGGACCGAGGTCATAGGCTGCAATGGCGAGTTCGCCGGGCTTGGCTTCATAGTCAGGGATGCCTGTGCCGCCGAGGCCCTGGTCAACCAGGATACCAGTTGCAATGGCGCCGATGATGCCGCCGATGCAGTGGATGCCGAACACGTCGAGCGAGTCGTCATAGCCAAACTTGTTCTTCACTACAGCGACGAAGAAGAAGCACATGACCGAAGCGAAACCGCCCAAGACGATCGAGCCCATCGGACCGGCAAAGCCGGAAGCCGGGGTGACTGCCACGAGGCCAGCAACCGCGCCCGAAACCATGCCGAGCAGCGAGGGCTTGCCCTTGGTACCCCATTCCACGAACAGCCAAGCCAGAGAGGCAGCAGCGGTTGCGACGAAGGTGTTCACGAAGGCCAAAGCTGTCGTGCCATTGGCTTCCAGGTTCGAACCGGCGTTGAAGCCGAACCAACCCACCCACAGGAGCGAAGCGCCGATCATGGTCATGGTCAGCGAGTGCGGGGTCATCGCTTCACGCGGATAACCAACACGCTTGCCGAGCATAAGAGCGCCGACGAGGCCTGCAATACCGGCGTTGATGTGAACGACCGTACCACCTGCGAAGTCGAGAGCACCCCACTTGAAGATGAGGCCTGCATCAGCCTTAACTTCTTCGAGCTTGGCCATAGCCGCGGTCTTGGCAGCTTCGTCAGCAGCTTCCGCCACAGCCTTAGCAGCATCGCCGATGGCATCCGGGCCGCCCCAGTACCAAACCATGTGCGCGATCGGGAAGTAGATCACCGTAACCCAGAGGACGATGAAAACCAGCAGAGCCGAGAACTTGATGCGTTCGGCAAAGGCGCCGACGATCAGGGCCGGCGTGATGCAGGCAAAGGTCATCTGGAAGGCCATGTAGATATATTCAGGAATGACAACGCCATTCGAGAATGTGGCCGCCGTTGTCTCAGGCGTCACGCCCATGAGGAAGGCTTTCGACAGACCGCCAACATAGTCGTTCAGGCTACCGCCGCTGGTGAAGGACAGTGAATAGCCGTAGGTCACCCAGAGGATCGAGACGAGCGACACGATCATGAAGACTTGGCTCAATACCGAGAGCATGTTCTTCGAACGGACAAGACCGCCGTAGAACAAGGCAAGACCCGGAATCGACATCATCAGAACCAGAAGGGTTGCGACGATCATCCAGGCTGTATCGCCCTTATTGGGAACCGGCGCGGCCGGAGTCTGGGCAAGGGCAACGCTGGCAGATACGGCCAGCGAGGTCAGGCCAGCGCCAAGCGCAAGACCCGCGGACTTAATCATTGAGAGGGATTTCATTTCGTTCTCCTGAGGGGTGGAGGGGACGTCAGAGTGCGTCCGTGTCCTTCTCGCCGGTGCGAATCCGGATGGCTTGTTCGAGCGAGCTGACGAAGATCTTGCCGTCGCCGATCTGGCCGGTGCGAGCAGCTGAAACAATGGCTTCGACCACGCGATCCACGAGGTCGGAGGCAATCGCCACTTCGATCTTCAATTTGGGGAGGAAGCTCACGGCATATTCAGCGCCGCGATAGATTTCCGTGTGACCTTTCTGTCGGCCATAGCCTTTCACCTCGGTCACTGTGAGGCCGTGCACGCCGACGGCGGTGAGCGCATCGCGCACCTCGTCAAGCTTGAACGGCTTGATAATCGCCATCACAATTTTCATGTCGGTTTCCTTGCTTGGCCGTCGACCGGCGTCCCGTTACGTGACGCCCCCTGCCGGCTCGATCCTGGCCTAGATACGAGAAGACGCATCTATGCTGTCGATCTGCAATTCAAGCGGCGTGCCAAGTGGGATTTTACGATTCCGGACCGGAATCATGGCTAGAATCGGCTTTTGTTGAGTAAGATCGATTCAATCCGCGCCGTGCTGGCGTATAAATAGGCAAAAGAGCTCAGCGTTATGCATAAAATTACGGCAATTGGGTCAGGATGCCTTAGGTCTGATCAGGCCTTCTTGCATCGTGGTCGCAATTAAATCGCCAGAAGCCGAAAAAAGACGGCCACGGGATAATCCGCGCGCGCTTTGGGTGCTCTGGGCCTCTTTGTCGTAGAGCATCCACTCATCCGCGCGGAACGGCCGATGAAACCAAATGGCATGGTCGAGGCTGGCTGCCTGAACCTTTCCATCAAAAACCGAACCATCATGCGGCACGAGGGTCGTATCGAGCAGGGTCATATCGGAGAGATAGGCGAGGGTGGCACGATGGATGGCCGGATCGTCGGGAAGCGATCCTTTGGCGCGCATCCAGATCCGCTGTCCGGTCCGGGGAGGTGTTCCAGCTGGCCTTGGGCCAAAACGCTTGAGGTCGATAATCCGCAGGTCGATGGGCCGCTCGCGTTCCAGATAGCGCCGCACGCCCTCCGGCATTTTGTCGCCCAGAGCAGCTTTGAGACCAGCAAGATCGGGCAGAGCCTCGGGCTTTGGCACTTCCGGCATGGTCGGGGCGTAATCAAGCCCGTCCTCAACCGCATGGAAGGATGCCGTTAAGGCGAAAATGGTCCGGCCATCCTGCTTGGCGACGCAGCGCCGCGCTGAAAAACTCCCGCCGTCACGTAAACGCTCGACCTCATAACGGATGGGTTTGGTCGGATCGCCCGGCAGTAGAAAATAGCTATGCAGCGAATGGGGCGGACGCTCGGGTACGGTTCGGCTTACGGCTACCAAGGCTTGTGAGACGACCAGACCGCCAAAGACGCGCACCAAACCACCCTGCGGGCTTGTGCCGGAAAAAACATCTTGCCCGATCTCTTGGAGATCAAGGCGGGTGAGGAGATCGGCCAAAGCTTGCGACATAAGACTTTCTGAATCCAACAGGAGCTCCGCGTCAAGTCAGCGTGAAAGAGACATGACCCTTTGGCTCCAAAGTGCTATCAACCGGCTCGGGTTTCAGGAGCGGCGTGTGTTCGATATTCTTGTAGCGGGCGGAGGTATTTCAGGGCTTTCAACAGCCCTCGCGCTGCGCGCCACATTTGGCGATGCTTTGCGGATTGGCGTGATTGATCCCGTCTTTGGCTCACGCGACGCCAATTTTCGAACATCAGCGCTCGCCGCGGGTTCCGTAAATTTATTGGATGCGATTGGCATCTGGCCTGACATTGCTGATCGTGCTGGCCCGATGCGCAGCCTCAAGATCACCGATTCTCGCCGCAATGATTCCATCCGGCCGCTGTTTCTTCAATTTGATGAGCCTTTGGAAGATGGCGCACCTTTTTCATATATGGTCCGCAACGCTGATGTGATTGACGCACTTGAAAAGAAAGCGCTCACACAAAGCATTCATGTTTTGAAAAGCGCCGTTGCGCGCCTCATCTACTCTTCGCGCTTTGTCGAAATTCGACTTGCCGATGGGAATGTTTTGAAAACGCGATTGTTGATTGGCGCAGATGGCGTCAATTCCAAAGTCCGTCGTTCTGCTGGAATTGAAACCGTCTCGCACGATTATAAGCGTTCAGCGATCGTCGCAACGGTGACGCATGAAGAAGATCATCACGGCGTGGCCGTTCAGCATTTCTTGCCGCCGGGACCTTTTGCCATGTTGCCCATGGCTGGCCGACGCTCCTCGATTGTCTGGACTGAATATCAAGAAGATGTCGCATCTTATCTGAACTTGCCGCGAGACGAGTTTCTGGAACAGGTCGAGCGCCGTTTTGGTTATTCGCTTGGCTCTTTCCAGCTTGAGGACGGGCCTGCAGCCTTTCCTTTGCGTGTTCATTTAGCACGGTCATTCATCGCGCCGCGCATCGCTTTGGTTGCGGATGCGGCTCATCTTGTTCATCCCCTTGCTGGGCAAGGCCTCAATCTTGGCTTCCGTGATATTGCGGCGCTGGTGGAAGCTCTGGCAGAACAAATTCGTCTTGGGCTTGATCCTGGTGAGGCCAATGCGCTTGAGACCTATCAGCGCGCGCGGTTTTTCGACACGGCCACAATGGTTGCTGCCACGCATGGATTGCATACATTATTTGCCAATGACATAGGCCCGCTACGCCTCATCCGCGATCTGGGCATGGGGTTTGTTGATCGCATGCCGCGCTTGAAGCGTCGCTTGATCCAAGATGCTGCGGGCCTTCAAGGGCGCGTGCCCGCGCTTTTGCTCGGGCGCCTGCCCTAGCCCTCGAGCGCGCGCGCCTCATCCAAAACCATGATCGGAATCCCATCGCGGATCGGAAAAGCGAGCCGCGCTGTGCGTGAAATCAATTCCTGATTGGCGCGATCATATTCGAGCACTGTTTTGCTCAAGGGGCAGACAAGCATTTCAAGAAGACGCGGATCAATCACGGAATGACCATTATGGGATGGCTGTGTTTCGTCGCGCTCTTGCATCTTTGGCCTATTGCAGGTTGCTGCTCGACCCATTGCCACGTGCGAGTTCAATCTCGGTAATGGCAACAAGGACATCCGCGCGCGTGGCGAGTGTTTTGGCTTCGAGCAAGGCTTGCTTTTCGTCCGGCCCAAAGGGGCTCATCATGGCAAGGGCATTGACGAGCGCCTCATTGGGCGTTTGTTCAATGCTCTTCCAATCAATTTTCAGACGATTGGCTTCAGCGAAATTGCGCAAGGTTTTCAGAATCGCGGGGCGGTCGACAAGATTTTCGCCATCACGTTCGACCAGATCGCGTGCAAATTCTTCATAAGAGACGCGACACTGACGGTAAGGCGTCAACACGGTCATTTCTTCGACGACACGAAATCGGGCAAGCCCGGTCAAAGTCAGCATGAGACGGCCATCGCCAGTTTCTGCAAATTGCGTGATTTTGCCAATGCAGCCTACCGAATGAATGGTTGGGCGCAGGCCTTCTTGTTCATCCTGCGGCTGCGCCATGCCAATGATGCGATCTGCGCGTAGCGCATCTTCGACCATTGCGAGATAACGCGGCTCGAAAATATTCAACGGTAATTCGCCGCGCGGCAAAAGCAGAACGGATGCCAGCGGAAAAACCGGAATGACCGTCGGCAGCGCATCGATACGATCCGTAGGATTGTTGATGCCCATGGGTTTGGTTCTCGTATTTTAAGAGAAAAGAAGCGTTGAAAGTTTACGGCGCGCGTTGATCGTCTCGGGATCCATCGGGCCCCAAGCTTCGAAAAACTGCAGCAATTGCTGGCGGGCTTTACCCTCCTGCCAATCCTTGTGCTTCTTGATGATATAGAGCAGCGCATCTGCAGCCGTTTCGCGCTCGCCGCGCGCATTCAAAGCAACTGCCAGGTCAAACCGTGCTGCATGATCATCGGGATTTGCTGCGAGCTTGCGCTCAAATTCACCAACCTCACCGAGATCGGCTGCCTGCATGGCGAGCTCAACGGAGGCAAGTGCTGCTTGTATTTTTGGATTTTTGGCGCTTTCGGGCGGCAAGGACTCGAGCACTTTCTTGGCATCTGCCGCGCGCTCTAAATGGATGAGCGCCTGTGCCAGACCAGCGGCTGCCGCCACATGTGTCGGGTCTTCTTGCAAAACGGCAGAGAAGATTTCTGCAGCCTCTTCATACTGGCCTTCTTCTGCCGCCGCTTCCGCGGAAGCCAAAACACTGTCCATCTCGCCTTCAACGGGGCCGACGATGCGTTCAATAAAATTCTTGATCTGGCTTTCAGGTAGCGCTCCGACAAAACCATCAACCGGGCGGCCATTTTGAAAAGCGATGACGGCGGGAATCGATTTAATGCCGAGTTGACCTGCAATCTGGGGATGTTCGTCAATGTTCATCTTGGCAAGCTTCACCTTGCCATTTGCCCCTTTGACCGTTTTCTCAATGACCGGTGTCATTTGTTTGCAGGGTCCGCACCACGGCGCCCAGAAATCAACGAGGACGGGCTGGCGCATGGATTCAGCGAGCACGTCTTCGCGGAAGCCTTCTGTAGTCGTGTCTTTGATCAGCTCATTGGCGCTCGCCGGTGCTGCCTCATTGGTCTGGCCGAACATCAAAACCTCTTTCACGTCTGGGGGCGCGCCAAATGCGCTGCGACCCGCTTCCTTCTCAAATGGGGCAAAGGGTGCCGCTCTGCAACCTGATCGGAGTGAGTTCGAGCCTCTTTGGCTCCTTTTTGCTTTTTGGATGAGGATGCGGTTGCAATCGCAATGGGAATGCGGCATATACCCCGCCTACCGGCTTGGCCGGACGGATGCGGGTGTAGCTCAGGGGTAGAGCACAACCTTGCCAAGGTTGGGGTCGAGGGTTCGAATCCCTTCGCCCGCTCCAATTTAAGCGCTCACCCCATGCGCTTCCTACTGAAATACCTTGATATTTGTCTACGAAACAGGATCCGTCGAAGGCGCATTTTTCGTCGTTTTTGGCCCCGTTCCTTTTGCGACCCTGCATAAAGTCTGGGTTGCTCGCTCTTTCTAGGGTGCCTATCAGGGGCCCATCTGAGAACCGGAGTTTTTCTTTCATGCGTCTGGATGCTGTCTCCATCGGCAAGAACCCCCCGTCCGAGGTCAATGTCGTCATTGAAGTGCCGATTGGCGGCGAGCCCATCAAATATGAGATGGACAAGGAGGCCGGCGCGCTGGTGGTGGATCGCTTCCTCTATACAGCCATGCGCTATCCGGGCAATTACGGCTTCATCCCGCACACTTTGTCGGATGATGGCGACCCTTGCGACGTGATTGTCGCCAATACGCGCGCGATCATTCCAGGCGCCATCATGAGCTGCCGCATCGTCGGCGTGCTGCTGATGGAAGATGAAGCGGGTGGTGACGAAAAGCTGATCGCTGTGCCCTCAGCCAAGCTGACGCGTCGCTACGAGAACGTCCAAAACTATACAGACCTGCCGGCAATTACCCTTGAGCAGATCGAGCATTTCTTCACCCATTACAAAGACCTTGAGAAAGGCAAATGGGTGAAAGTGCTCCGCTGGGGTGATGCGGCCGAAGCGCACGCCATCATCACAAAGGGCATTGAGCGCGCCAAGGCCGAGAAGAAGGGCTGATCAGGCCCGTCTTTCGAGCAAGAAGACGGCTTGCTCGCCAAACAGGTTCCAAACCCACCAAGGAGCGCTCACGCGCATGGGCGCTCCAGAACTATTGAGCGCGACGGCGCGATCAATCTGCGCATCCACTTCATCCACAAGCGCGACAAAATCGCGGATCGTGCAGAAGTGGATATTGGGTGTCTCATACCAAGCCAGCGGCAGATTTTCAGTGATTGGCATGCGACCTCCAAACATGACTTGGAGGCGAATCCGCCAATAGCCGAAATTCGGGAACGAGACGACCGCGCGCTTTCCGATGCGCAACATCTGCTCCAGCACACGGCGCGGATTGCGTGTGGCCTGGAGTGTCTGCGACAGAATCACATAATCAAAACTGTCATCGGGATAATCGGCGAGATCGAAATCGGCATCGCCTTGAATGACAGACAGTCCCTTTGCCACACAATCATTCACGCCGCGCTGAGATAATTCCATGCCGCGGGCATCGACGCCGCGCTCTTCTGCCAGCATCCGCAAAAGCGTGCCGTCACCGCAGCCAATATCCAGCACGCGCGTATTGGGCGCGACCATATCTTTGATCAGCAGCAGATCAACGCGCGCTGTGTCTGGTGAAAAGAGTTGCGTCACTTGGGTCATGCGCTTTTTGCCTCTTTGAGGCCAAAAGCACGCGCAGAGCTTTCGATAAAGCCGGACGTGGTGGCAAACATTTCTGGAACATCCAGCAAAAAGGCATCATGGCCTTTGTCCGTTTCGATCTCAACGAAAGAGACAGAGGCGCTATTGGCATTGAGTGCGTGAACAATGGCGCGCGATGCAGATGTTGGGAACAGCCAATCAGATGTGAAAGACACGAGACAGAAGCGCGTTTTCGTATCCTTGAAGGCGCGCGCCAGTGACCCCTCGTAATCTTCTGCGAGATCGAAATAATCCATCGCGCGTGTCAGATAGAGATAGGAGTTCGCATCGAAACGTTCGACGAATGTCGAGCCCTGATGGCGCAGATAGCTTTCGATTTGGAAATCCGCATCAAAGGAAAATGTCGGCGCTGTTTTATTCTGCAGCTTGCGACCGAATTTCCGATGTAGAGCCTCGTCTGAAAGATAAGTGATATGCGCGGCCATGCGCGCAACCGCGAGACCCTTGGTCGGGTTTTGACCAAGTTCAAAATAGCGTCCGTTCGCCCAATCAGGATCAGCCATGACGGCTTGCCGCCCGACTTCATTGAAGGCGATATTTTGCGAGGAATGGCGGGGCGCGGTCGCAATCGGGATCGCGCAGAAGACGCGATCTGGATAGCTCGCTACCCATTGCAGCACTTGCATGCCGCCCATCGACCCGCCGATCACGCAGAATAATTTGTCGATGCCAAGCTGATCGATGAGCAGAGCTTGCGCGCGGACCATGTCGCGGATCGTCACCATTGGCATGCCGAGCCCGTAAAGCTGGCCTGTTGCCGGATTGGTGGAAGCGGGCCCGGTCGTGCCAAGGCAGCCGCCGAGCACATTCGAGCAGATGATGAAATAACGGTCCGTATCGATGGGCCTGCCCGGGCCAACCATTATTTCCCACCAGCCGGGCTTGCCGGTCAGCGGATGCGTATTGGCGACATGCTGGTCGCCGGTCAGTGCATGGCAGATCAGAATGGCATTGGTTTTGTCGGCATTGAGCGTGCCGTAGGTCTGGTAGGCGATGGTCAGAGGCGCGAGGGTCACGCCGGCATCCATCATCAGGGGCTTGTCGGCGGGTAGGCGCAGCACAAGTGAGTGCGGCGCGTCAGCCTCGCGCCGGGCGGCGTGACCAGCCTTGAGAGGTTCAATCTCTGTCACCGACCCCAACTCCGAACCATCTGTCCGCTATTTCGAACGACTTGTTCGGTGTTATGATCGACCCCGAGGCAAGTCAAGCTGTCCGCTGGTCCACATTCGAGGGTAGTTTCCTTTGCATTGCAGGGCGCTCGCCAGTAAGACAGGCGCGACTTCTTTAGACAGCGAGACCTCGTCCGTGGCTGCCAATTCTGACGCCGACAAGGATCCTCAGGCGATCCTCAGCGAACTCCGTGTCGATATCGACCGGATTGATGCGGACGTGCACCGTCTGCTCATGGAGCGCGGCGAGATTATCGACCGCCTGATCGCCGTAAAGGCTCGCCAAGGTGGCGGTTCAGCTTTCCGACCGGGCCGTGAGGCGGAAATGATGCGTCGTCTGGCCGAGCGTCATCGCGGCCTGCTCCCGCTTGATACGGTTGAGAGCATCTGGCGCATCATCATCGCGACATTCACTTACGTGCAGTCGAATTATTCAGTCCATGCCGATATTTCGGGTGGCGATGCCCCGATGCGCGATTCCGAGCGCTTTCATTTCGGCTTCACGGTTCCCTACATCACCCACCATGGCGCAGCAGGTGTGATTGATGCAGTGGCGCGCTCATCTGGCGACCTTGGCATGTTCCGCATTGATGGCGGCGTGACAGCTGGCCCTTGGTGGACGCGCTTGGCCGATCCCGCAGCCCCGAAGATCATTGCGCGCCTGCCCTTCGTTGAGCGCCCTGATCATCCAGCTGGCATGCCCGTCTTTGTGATCGCCAAGCCGCTTGCAGAAGCAGCCGCGCGCGAAATCCTGCTCTATTGTCTGCATCTCGAGAGGTGGCGCGATGGATTGCCCGCGGCACTTGCGAAAGTCAGCGGCGAAATGATCGGCAATGCAGCAGATGAAACCGGCTTGTCTGTGTTGGTTGCCATTCCGGCCAAAGCCGGACTTGATGGCGTTCAATCAGCGCTGACAGAGGCTGGCGCTTCGGCCTCTCATATCAGTGAAGTTGGCAGTCATGCCGCACGTTTTTCTTTCAAAGGTCATCCGGCTAGCTGATCCAGCGCCGATCTTAATTTGGATTGATCCATGTCGTCTCCCTCCATGAATGACCGCCCCGTTCCGCGCCCCAATGTATTGGCGATTGATCCCTATGTGCCGGGCAAGAGTGGCGCGCCCGGCGCAAGCAAGATTTACAAATTGTCGTCCAATGAGACACCACTTGGTGCGTCACCGCGCGCGATTGAAGCTTTCAGCAGTTTGGCTTCCAAGCTTGAGCTTTATCCCGATGGATCGGTCAAGCGCTTGCGTACTGCTCTTGGCAAGCGTTTCGGCCTTGATCCAGATCGCATTGTTTGTGGCAATGGTTCTGATGATCTTTTGCATCTTTTGTCATTGGCCTATGTGGGTCCGGGTGATGAAGGCATTTTCACCACGCACGGCTTTCTCGTTTACAAAATTGCTATTCTATCGGCGGGCGGGACGCCTGTTGTTGCGCCCGAAAAAAATCTCACGGCCGATGTTGATGCCATTTTGGCTTGCGTGACACCGCGCACGAAAATTGTTTATCTCGCCAATCCCAACAATCCGACCGGAACTTATATTCCCTTCGAAGACGTGAAGCGGTTGCACGCAGGCTTGCCGAAGCACGCTATTCTCGTGCTGGATGGCGCTTATGCGGAATATGTCCGCCGCAATGATTATGCGGAGGGCATCGAGCTCGTTGCGACCAGTGAGAATGTGGTCATGACGCGCACGTTCTCAAAAATTTTCGGTCTCGCAAATATCCGACTTGGCTGGATGTATGCGCCCGCCGCAATTTGCGATGCGATCAACCGGATTCGCGGGCCGTTCAATGTGAATGGAGCAGCACTCGAAGCCGGCATTGCTGCCGTGGAAGATGTTGCGCATGTCGAAGGCGCCGTTGACCATAATGAGAAATGGCTGCCGTGGCTGACGAAAGAGATTTCGGCTCTTGGGCTGGATGTGACACCAAGCGTCGCCAATTTCGTGCTGGTCCATTTCAATAAAGCCACCGGTGTGAGCGCGGGTGCTGCTGATGCTTTCTTGACTGCACGCGGCATCATCGTGCGCGCGGTTGGTTCTTATGGTTTGCCGGACTATTTACGCATTACGGTTGGCACGGAAGAAGCAAACCGCCTCGTTGTAGAAGGCTTGCGAGACTATGTGGCGGAGGTGCGCCGTGGCTGATCGTTTTTCCAAGCCACTCGATGCGCCCCTGTTCGAGCGCATGGTCATTGTGGGCGTGGGGCTCATTGGCTCTTCGCTGCTTCGCGCAGCGCGTCAACGCAATCTCGTCAAGACACTGGTTGCTGCTGATCTGTCGGAAGCCGTGTGTAGCCGTGTGCGCGAGATCGGCATTGCTGACGAAGTTTTTCAAGATGCAAAAGCTGCTGTCGTTGGTGCTGACCTCGTCATTCTTTGTACACCTGTCGGCAGCATTGGCGATGTCGCCGCACAGATCGCGCCGCATCTCGCGAACGGTGCAATTTTGTCTGATGTCGGATCGGTGAAGGCGTCAGTCGTTGCGGCTGTTCAGCCGAACCTGTCTGACAAGGTTCATTTCATCCCCGCCCATCCCGTCGCGGGTACAGAATATTCGGGGCCCGATGCTGGCTTCTCGACCCTGTTTGTTGACCGCTGGTGCATTCTCACACCACCCGACGGGTCAGATGAGAAAGCGACCGCTCACCTTCAGCAGTTCTGGACAGAAGTGGGCTCGAATGTCGAAGTGATGACCCCGGCGCATCATGATTTGGTGCTCGCGATCACGAGTCATGTGCCACATTTGATTGCTTATAATATTGTTGGTACGGCGGCCGATCTCGAAGAAGTCACGCAATCGGAAGTCATCAAATTTTCAGCTGGCGGTTTTCGCGACTTTACGCGTATTGCAGCCTCCGACCCCACCATGTGGCGCGATATTTTCTTGAACAACAAGGATGCTGTTCTGGAAATGCTCGGCCGCTTTAATGAGGATTTGGCCGCCCTTCAGCGCATGATCCGCTGGGGCGATGGTCAGGGTCTGTTTGAATTGTTCACGCGCACGCGGACTATTCGGCGCAGCATCGTTGCGCAGGGACAGGATGCGGCGGCTCCGGATTTTGGTCGTCGCACCTCGTCCGAAAACAAGTCTCAATAAAGCGGCGCGAGAATCGGGCCTGTCCGTATTGGGCCAAATGAGACACGACCATCGCGCATGCGCAGTGGCAGCTCCACGGCAGAGCCATCCTTGCGCACGAGCAAAGCGCCGGCCAGTTGCGCAGCATTGCCTGAGATAAAGCGTGACACGATAGGCCCGACGCCGCGTGCACCCACCATCAGCTCACCTTCTATGCGATGGGTCTGATCCAGACCAAGCGCACCTTTGCCTTCGATCGAAAAAGGGCCTTTTGCAAGACGGGCATTTTCAAAAAAAATCTGGCCGTTTTGTGCCCGCCAATGTTCAAGGCCCGCCTGCCAATTGCCGACATGCAATCCAAGTGCTTGTGTGATTGTGCCTGTAAGATTGATTGTGGCCACATCCATATTGCCGACGAGAATATCCAGGCCAGGTGCGCGCAAATCACTCACATTCATCACAACATCTATCGCTTTGTCTTCGCTCGGGCGTCCAGTGTCGGTGCGCAGATGGAGCTCCATCATTTTTGCGCTGGCTAGCGCATTGTCCGCCACTTCGCCGGCTTTGAGGTCAGCAATATTCATGGAGAAGCGCTCGAGCGCTCCATTGAAGCGCAACGACACGCGCATATTGGTCCATGAAAAGATATTTTGGACACCCGCACTGTTGATCTGCAATGGCCCGCTCACATCAGCCAGAATGAGCTTGGGGCTATAGATCTGCGTGGCGGCGTGGAAAGCGCCCAGGTCCACTTTCATCTGTGTGCTAGAGAATTTGATCGACGCGCATTGCAATTCAATGCGGAAAGGAAATCCGCCGATCTCTTTGCCCGCACATTCCCATGTCCGGCCGTTCGTCTTTTCGGTCGCTATCCATGTGGAAAGTGCTTCATCGGCCTTGTTCGAGGCAAAAAACCAGAAACCCGACCAGCCGAAAGCAAATAGCAACAGAAGTCCTGTCGGCAGATAAAGTCCGAGGCGGCTCACAGCTTGCGGCGCTTTCTCCGGAGTTTCATATTGCGTCATATGTTCAGTCCTGATTGCGGCTCATGATGCGAGACAGTGAAAACGGTGATCTTTGGGTATTCGGTTATGGGTCCCTGATGTGGCGGCCCGGCTTCGAATATGAAGAGTGCTGCCCCGCATTGGTGCATGGTTATCACAGGTCGCTGTGTATTTTCTCCCATGTTCATCGCGGGACACCTGAAAAGCCGGGCCTTGTTCTCGGGCTTGATCGCGGAGGGGCCTGCCGGGGCCTTGCCTTCCGTGTGGCGGCCTCTCATCGGCAAGCCACGCTGGATTATCTGCGTGAGCGTGAGCAGGTCACATCCGTCTATGTCGAGACATGGCTGAGCGCCCGTTTGCAGCCAGATCGAGTCGTAACGGCGGTGGCCTATGTTGTTGACCCCAACCATCCGCAATATGCGGGCCGCTTGCCGCATCACGAACTTGTGCGACTTGTCCGGCAGGGGCACGGCATGTCGGGAGATAATGTTGAATATATCCGCTCGACTTTTGAGCATCTGACCGCGGCAGGTGTAGAGGATCCTGATCTGGCCGCAATTGTCGCCGAGCTGAGCTGACGCCTTACGGCAAGTGGCGGTTGCGCTCGACAATCGGGATGAGCGATGGATCGCGGGCAACAGCTTCCGCAATCAGATTTTCGGACGCTTTTTCCATGCGGTCTTGAAGGAGCGCAAAAAACTCCTGCTTTTCAATCCCCGGCGCGATGGGCGGAAGGACCTCAACCACAATTGTCCCCGGCCGCTTGATCAAGCTGCGACGTGCCCAAAACAGACCCGAGTTGAGCACAATCGGCAGGCAGGGTACGTGGCAGGCATCATAGAGATGAGCCACGCCGAATTTATATTTTGGTGGCGCGCCCGCAGGTCGGCGAGTGCCTTCCGGGAAGATGAACAATTGCCGCCCTTCGGCAAAAATTTTGCGGGCCTTTTCTTCTGCTTGCGCCAGAGCACTGCTGCCGGTCGAGCGATTGATCGCGATTTGATCTAATTTCCAAAGATACCAGCCAAAGAGCGGAATGAAAGTCAGTTCGCGCTTTAAAATATAGCAGAAGTCATCAAACAGCATGATGAGCGCAAAGGTCTCCCAGGCTGATTGATGCTTAGGCGCAACGATGAATGCCCCTTTGGGAATGTTTTCACGTCCGCGAAATTCAACCTCTGTTTTGCAAATGACTTTCAGAAGCCAGAGTGAGCTGCGCGCCCAAATCTTCCCGACTTTGAAAACGGCTGACCGAGGCATCACAAGTGTTGGCAAT
This sequence comes from Beijerinckiaceae bacterium, assembly GCA_947452455.1. Classification (GTDB taxonomy): domain Bacteria; phylum Pseudomonadota; class Alphaproteobacteria; order Rhizobiales; family Beijerinckiaceae; genus Terripilifer. The sequence continues at coordinate 236,258 of CANGBX010000003.1, read as the reverse complement.
GCAACGATCAGCAGAATCGTGATGTTGGTGAAAAAGGCGATATTGAAGAGGATTGATCGGAAGAGAAGCATGGACGGGAATCGTTTCAATCAAAGGCCGCTTTGGTTTGGTACCAAAGCTTTTTGGCGATGATGCGGCCGGAGACAAGCACATATTTTACATATTCCGAGCTCATCAGCCGCATGGCTTGTGATGATTGCCACCAGCTGCTGTCTCGCATTTTACCACTCACTACAGGGTAGGGGACGAGTTCTAGGTCTGGAAGACCATCATGCAATTCAGCCAGCGCGCGTGGCATATGGTAGTTCGAGGTAACAACGATCAAGGATTGGCTGATGGCATTCTGCTCGGTCCAGCGACGGGCTTCACGGGCATTTCCAGATGTGTTGAGCGCTTCATAACCAAGATCAACGCAGCATTCGATAAGCTCACGGTATTTGGGATTGAGGCGACCAATTTCAGCCCGCGTAATTCCCGGATTGACGCCCGTAATAAGCATCCGGCTCGCATGACCCTTTGAGAAAAGCTCGATCGCATCTGGAATACGGTCAGCTCCCCCCGTCAGCACAATCATGCCATCGGCTTTTTTGTTGAGCTGAATTGTTTGCCGCTCGACTTTGAAGGCAAAAGAAATGAATCCGGCAAGTACGACAAGAAAGAGAAAAACCGCCAGTAAAAAGGCGCGCCGGATACGGCGCGTCATGTTAGCCCCCGCAAGTGACGGAAGACGACTGAACGCGAGGTGATGCCTGTGAGAACAGAGACCGAGGCGCCGATCACAGCAATGACCGCATAACCAAAGAGGCCTAGTGAGAATGTGCCGAACATGGCTTCGAGTTGATCGCCGCCCATTCCGCTGATCCAGCGATGAGACAAAAGACTGCCCGTCAAGAAAGTAGCAATGGCAAGGCCACCGCCGATGAGCCCACCCCGCAAGCCAAGCCAAAGGAAATGACGCTGAAACTGGCGCGCAATATAGGCATCTTCAGCGCCCACAAAATGAAGCACATTGATGACTTCACGGCTGCCCGCCATAGCGCCGCGCGTAGCAAAGGCTACCGCCAGTGCCATAGCAACGAGAACCAGACCGAAAATTACAATAGCGACCAGAACAGTTGTTCGCGACATCACAGTCAGGCGGTCAATCCATTGTCGATGATCATCTAAATTTGAGCCTGGAACATTTTGCGACAGCGCTGCCCGCAGCTTCGCAAGATCAATTTGTGTATCAGACGCAAGTTTCAAGACGATCATGCGCGGAACAGGTAATTCCTTCAGATCAAGCCCTGTACCCAACCATGGTTCAAGAAGGCGTTCAGATTCTGATGGAGATAGCGCAGTTACATCTTTCACGCCTGGTGTTGCGCGCGCAATCTCTTCCACTTTCTTGATATCAAGCTCAATATTTCGGCCAGTGACGGGTTTGAGCTGAATGCTCATTTCACGCGCCACATCTTGTCGCCAACCGCTCGAGACATCGCTCACCAAAACAGCTGTTCCCGCTGTCAGTGACGCAAGAAATGTCATGATTGCAATGACGGTCACAAGCGCGCGTATCGCAATGGCATCCGGTGGGACAAGAGGGACATCGCGCCGACCGAAACCGTCGCTATATGCGTTTTCTGGTTCTTGTTGCGCGTTCGACATGCTCTGCCTCAATCGTAAATATGAAGCCGGCCATCGCCGAGCACGAGACGGCGCGCGCCGTCGAATTGATCCATCAGCCCGAGATCATGTGTCGCGATGACAACGGATGTTCCTGAGCGATGTAATTCCAGAAAGAGCCGCAAGAGACGACGCGCGAGGGTCGGGTCCACATTGCCCGTTGGCTCATCTGCAAGCAGAAGTTCGGGGCGCACGATCAAAGCGCGTGCAATAGCTGCGCGCTGCTTTTCACCGCCCGACAGAACGGGGGGCAAAACATGCATCCGGTCGCCCAAGCCCACCCAGCCCAGCAATTCGACGACCTCGGCACGATAGCTGGCTTCCTCGCGCCCTTGGACGCGCAAAGGTAGCGCCACATTTTCATAGGTCGTCAGATGATCAAGCAGACGGAAGTCTTGGAAGACCACACCGATGCGCCGGCGCAAAGCGGTGATCTGGTCCTTGTCGAGTGCAGCGGCATCTTGTCCGAAGAGCGAAATAAAGCCGCGTGTGGGCTGCAAGGATAGGAGAATAAGGCGCAGCAAAGTGGTCTTGCCAGCGCCCGAAGGCCCTGTCAGGAACTGGAAAGACTGTCGCTCAATCGAAAAGGTGAGGTCCCGCAGCACTTCGGGCCCCATTCCATATCGCAAGCCGACATTATTGAACCGGACTAGTCCCGTGTCTTCCTGCATGCCCTTCCTTACGGCAACCATAGGGTTTGGTAGTGGCGCCAATGTGATTGATAGGCCGAAGCGAATCGCGGAGCCAGCCTAGCAGTTTGGCGGCTTTTCCTCGACACTGGCCAAGCCTTGGGCTAGGGCTGCGGCACATTTTGGCGAAAAACATAGGTTCATGATGAGCGACAAGCGTGAAGTCCGCGTCCTGTTCAGCGAGGCAGAGATTGCCCAGCGGGTGGAAGCCATGGCTGACGAGCTCAGCAAAGCTGGGTTTCGCAATCTGCTTGTCGTGGCCGTCCTCAAGGGCTCGTTTATGTTTGCGGCAGATCTTTTGCGCGCCATGCATCGGCGCGGCATGAAGCCGCAAGTCGAGTTCGTCCACCTGTCCAGCTATCTGGAGGGCACTGTCTCGCAGGGGCATGTCACCATTTTGAAGGATATTGAGTCAGACGTCGCAGATAGGGACGTGCTGCTAGTCGACGATATTCTCGAATCAGGCCGTACGCTGGCTTTTGCAAAAGACCTTCTCTCCGCGCGGGGCGCACGCAAGGTGATGCTGGGCGTGATGCTGGAAAAGCCACTTAAACGCGTTGTGCAAATTGAAGCTGATTATGTCGGCTTCAAATGTCCAGATGAGTTCGTTGTCGGCTACGGCATGGATGTCGCGCATAATTATCGCGAACTTCCATTTATCGGCGTGGTTTCCTAGTTCTTCATGGGTTCAAAGTTGGATCCCAAGAATGAGCCCAATCAAACCGCCTAGTCTAGTTTCCATCTTCTAGCAGACGGCGTGCAATCACTTGCGCTTGAATTTCTGCCGCACCTTCAAAGATATTTAGGATGCGTGCATCGCATAAAACACGCGAGATGGGATATTCGAGCGCGAAACCGTTCCCGCCGTGGATTTGAAGCGCATTATCTGCTGCCGCCCAAGCCACGCGCGCGCCGAGCAATTTGGCCATACCGGCTTCGACATCGCAGCGCTTATCCGCGTCTTTGGCGCGGCCTGAGAAATAGGTGAGCTGACGCGCAATATGAATTTCAACGGCCATCAAGGCGATTTTGTCAGCTACGCGCGGAAATTTGAGAAGCGGTTTTCCAAACTGGATGCGTTCATGCGCATAGCGCAATCCAAGTTCGAGCGCATTCTGCGCCACACCAACAGCACGCGCTGCCGTCTGGATGCGTGCTGATTCAAAGGTCTGCATCAGCTGCTTAAAGCCTTGTCCTTCGACGCCGCCTAGAAGATTTGCCGCAGGCACTTCAAAACCGTCAAAGGCGATTTCATATTCTTTCATGCCGCGGTAGCCGAGAACTTCAATCTCGCCGCCTGACATGCCTTGCGCTGGAAATGGATTTTCATCTGTTCCGCGAGGCTTTTGAGCCAGAAACATCGAGAGTCCTTTATAGCCGGGCTCTGATGGATTGGTGCGGGCCAAAACCGTCATCACATCCGCACGGACCGGATGTGTGATCCATGTTTTATTGCCACTGATTTTATAGACATCGCCATCCTTGACAGCGCGTGTCCGCAGTGAGGCCAGATCAGAGCCAGTATTCGGCTCTGTAAAGACGGCGGTCGGGAGAATTTCACCCGATGCAATTTTTGGCAAAAATTCTTGCTTTTGTTCTTCAGTGCCACCGCAAAGAATCAATTCAGCAGCAATCTCAGAACGCGTGCCCAGAGAACCAACACCAATATAAGCGCGGGACAGTTCTTCAGTGACCACGCACATGGCAATCTTGCCAAGGCCCATGCCGCCATATTCTTCCGGGATTGTCAGACCAAACACACCAAGGGCAGAAAGACCCTCGACAATCTCCATCGGAATATAAGCGTTGGCGAGATGCCATTCGTGCGCATGGGGTGCGACTTCGCCTTCACCGAATTTGCGGATTTCGTCGCGGATTGATTCCATCGTGTCATCAAGACCCGGATCACCGATCATCGCGGTTGAATCGAGTTTTGCGATAAGCTCGACAAGGCGTGCGCGATGGTCAGCCGTATTCCCGATAGAGATCATCTGCGTCACAGCGCCAGCGCGCAGGGCCGCGACTTTTTCCGGTGCCAGACCGAAATCTTCCGGGCGAATGAATTCGCCTTGGTTCATCGGAATGCCGCCGAAAATTTGCGAGAGATATTCGCCAAGGCCGATGCGGGTCAGCAAATCTTCAATTTCGCCGAACTGCCCTTCGCCCGAGAGGCGCTCGGCATAAGCGATCATTTCGCGCAGAGATTCCACATAGGTCGCGAGCCACGCGAGGCCGTGTCCCTCATGCTGGGCTTTCTCGAACAGGTCCGACGAGATTTTGCCGCCTGAGGAGACATGCGTCCGCACAAGTCCGCGCACCTCGGCATAAAGTTTTTCGACCTGTACAAAGGCCGCGCGAGCAGTCGTCAGCATGTCTGTCTGGTCAGCCTTGGCCAATTCCGCAACTTGGGCAGTCATCGCGTCATCTCCCGAATTCCGCGCATTTGTTGCATCGCAACATAGCCCGGGCTTGAGGGCAATGATTCTTTCGGACTTGGGGAAAAACTGGATCAGCGCCGAACGGCCAGTGCCACGCCGATCGAGGTTACCATCATGCCCGCGATCTGCAGGCCGATCAGGGTTTCGCCAAAGAAAAAGTAGGCTTGGAGGGCCGCCACCGGCGGGACCAGATAGATGAGCTGGGCGGAGCGGGCGACTTCACCCTTGCGGATCAGAAAAAGCAGCAGGGCGATGGAAATGATGGAGAGGGCCAGCACCGACCAGGCTAGGCTGAGCAGTGTGCTGGTCGAGGTGCCAATGCGCAGGTCTTCAAACATCAGCGCGGCAGGCAGGGTCACGAGACCTGCTCCAACGAATTGCAAGGCGGTGACGCTGCGCAGATCGCCGCTATGCAGAAAGCGTTTTTGGTAGAAGGTGCCGAGCGTCAGAGACACCATCCCAGCCGCGTTGATCAGCAACAGCCAGCTCATGCCGGAAAGCTCACTTGGAGAGACCGAAGAGAGTTTTGGCGCCAGCACCATAACAATGCCTGCAAAGCCAAGCCCGATCCCCGCCCATTGCACGAGGCTGATCCGCTCACCCGCCAAGCGAGGCGCAAGAATAGCCGTGAAAATCGGCTGTAGAGCCGCCAGCAATGCCGAGATGGAAGCGGGAATGCCGTGACCGACGGCCCACCAGACGCCAGCAAGATAAAAACCGTGAATGAGAATACCGGAGAAGAGGGCATGACCCCAATCGGCCCGTGTCTGGGGCCATTGTGCACGTGAGGCGGCGGCAAAAAGAGCAAGCAAGATACTGGCGCAGAGATAACGCAGGACGAGCATGGTGAGCACGTCCGAATCTTCAGAGATGAAGCGCGCAACAATCCACCCCGTCGACCAAATCAATACGAAGGTCGCCGGAATGACGAATGTCACGAGAAATCTATTGTCTTGTTGGCCTGAGCTCATCTCAATCGATTCATAAGCTCAGGCTTTTGTGATGTCGAGCCACAGACCTCACGGACATCCGGTTCGACAGTTTATGTTCCAGCTGCGGCTTCAATCACATCATCAAGTGTTTTCAAGCCGGGCTTGGGTGAATTGACCAACACGGCCATATTGCCGGGCGCATGTAGGTTCTTCCACATTTTCGTATGGGCAGCAGGGATTTTATCCCACGGGAAGATTTCACCCATGCAAGGGTCAATGCGCCGATCAATAACGAATTGATTGGCTGCTGCCGCCTGTTTCAAATGTGCGAAATGTGAGCCTTGAATGCGCTTTTGTCGCATCCACACAAAGCGCGCATCAAATGTCAGGTTGAAACCGGTTGTCCCTGCACAGAAGACAATCATGCCTCCACGCTTGGCAACAAAGCAAGAGACAGGAAACGTTTGCTCACCCGGATGTTCGAAAACAATATCGACATCTTTGCGGCCAGTAATATCCCAAATGGCTTTGCCGAATTTGCGCGCTTCACCCATAAAAGCGGTATATTCGGGTGAATTCACTTTCGGCAATTGACCCCAGCAATTGAAGTCTTTGCGATTTAGAACGCCGCGCGCGCCAAGCGACATCACGAATTCACGTTTCGTCTCATCGGATATCACACCGATGGCATTAGCACCCGCTGCGGCGCAAAGCTGTACCGCAAAAACGCCAAGCCCACCCGATGCGCCCCAGACCAGCACATTGTCGCCGGGCTTCAGACGATGCGGCTCATGACCAAAAAGCATGCGATAGGCCGTTGCGAGCGTGAGCGTATAGGAAGCGCTTTCTTCCCAGCTCAAATGTTTGGGGCGTTTCATCAGCTGGCGATCTTGCACGCGGCAAAATTGCGCAAAGGATCCGTCGGGCGTTTCATAACCCCAGATGCGTTGGCTTGACGAAAACATCGGATCGCCGCCATTGCATTCTTCATCATCGCCATCGTCCTGATTGCAATGAACGACAACTTCATCGCCGACTTTCCAGCGTGTGACTTTGGAGCCCACGGCCCAGACAATGCCGGAAGCATCGGAGCCGGCGATATGGAAGGGATTTTTATGTCCGTCGAGTGGTGAGATGGGTTCGCCCAAGGCCGCCCAAACGCCGTTGTAATTCACGCCGGCTGCCATCACGAGGACCAGCACATCGTGGCTGTCGAGCGCCCATGTCGGCACGACTTCGAGCTGCATGGAGGTTTCGGGCGGACCGTGTCGGTCTTTGCGGATGGTCCACGCATGCATCTTGGCCGGGACATGGCCGAGCGGCGGGATTTCACCAATGTCGTAAAGATCCTTCAGCGGCGCAGGTGCCCCGCCCATCTGTTCTGAACCAGCCATGATGCCGTCTCCTCCGAGCCAAGGCGGCAAATGTTAACGCGGATGTTGCGCTGCACCATACTACTAAGGTTTCGTACCTGAGAATGATCCAAGCGCATGACTTTGTCGTGAGAAAAGAGCTTAATCAGGTTTGTTGCTTTGCAACATACCCGATTATCCAGGGCCACCTAAGCCGCCCCAGGAGCCGCCAGATGACCACCGGAGCCTCAAAGCCCGACAAACCCTGGATTTTTAGGACCTATGCCGGCCACTCGACGGCGGCTGATTCCAATCGCCTTTACCGGACCAATCTGGCCAAAGGCCAGACCGGCCTCTCAGTCGCCTTCGATTTGCCGACCCAGACGGGCTACGATTCCGATCACGTGCTTGCTCGTGGTGAGGTCGGGAAAGTGGGTGTGCCGATCTCGCACCTTGGCGATATGCGCACTTTGTTCGAGGCGATCCCGATTGCCGAGATGAACACGTCCATGACCATCAATGCCACCGCACCATGGCTGATGGCTCTCTATATTGCTGCTGCCGATGAACAAGGTGCCCCTCGCAGCGCCCTGCAGGGGACGACGCAAAACGACATCATCAAAGAATATTTGTCGCGCGGAACTTATGTCTTTCCGCCGGGTCCCTCGATGCGCCTGACCCGCGATATGATTTTATTCACGACCAAGAATGTTCCGAAATGGAACCCGATGAATGTCTGCTCCTATCATTTGCAGGAAGCAGGCGCGACGCCCGTGCAAGAATTGAGCTATGCGCTCGCGACCGCCATCGCCGTTCTCGATAGCGTCAAAGCCTCAGGCGATCTCGATCCCAAAGATATGGGCGAAGTCGTTGGCCGCATCTCTTTCTTTGTGAATGCAGGAATGCGCTTTGTCACAGAGCTCTGCAAAATGCGGGCTTTCACTGAATTATGGGATGAGATCACGCTCAATCGATACGGCATTGAAGACGAGAAATATCGTCGTTTCCGTTATGGTGTGCAGGTCAATTCACTGGGCCTGACAGAGCAGCAGCCGGAAAACAACGTCTACCGAATCCTTATTGAAATGCTGGCGGTGGTATTGTCTAAAAATGCCCGTGCACGCGCGGTGCAATTGCCGGCATGGAATGAAGCGCTAGGTCTGCCGCGCCCGTTTGATCAGCAATGGTCTTTGCGCATCCAGCAGATCATGGCCTATGAAACCGATCTCCTCGAATATGGTGATCTCTTCGATGGCAGTCACGAGATCACCCGCAAGGTCGAAGAGCTGAAAGCGCAAGCCCGCGCCGAACTTGCTGAGATTGAGAAAAAAGGCGGCGCTATTTCCGCTGTTGAAAACGGCTATATGAAGTCGCGGCTTGTGGAATCCAACACGCGTCGCCTCGAATCCATCGAGCGCGGCGAGCAGACAGTTGTTGGCGTAAACCGCTTTATTGAAAGCGAACCCTCGCCTCTCACCACAGGCAATAGCGCCATCATGGTTGTGCCGGATCATGTCGAGGCTGAGCAGATTGCTCGCTTGCAGGCTTGGCGCGACCAGCGCGATGCGAAAGCCGTTGAGAAAGCGCTGGCTGATCTGCGTCGTGCCGCGGCTGATGGCACCAATATTATGGAGCCTTCAATAGCCGCAGCCAAAGCTGGCGTGACCACAGGGGAATGGGGCGCCGTTCTACGTGGTGCCTTTGGTGAATATCGTGCGCCAACAGGTGTTGGCACATCTGCGCGTCAGGTCGGCGGTGAATTGGATGAGGTGCGTTCGGAGGTAGAACGCGTCTCACAAAAATTGGGGCGGCGCCTGAAGTTTCTTGTCGGCAAGCCCGGACTCGATGGCCATTCCAACGGCGCTGAACAGATTGCTGTGCGTGCGCGCGATGCTGGGATGGATGTTGTCTATGAGGGGATTCGCCTAACCCCTGCCGAGATTGTCGAAGCCGCGCGAAAGGATAATGTTCATTGCATCGGCCTCTCCATTCTGTCCGGCTCGCATGTTCAGCTTGTCCGCGATGTGGCCAAGCGCATGAAGGATGAAGGCTTGACGCATATCCCGCTCGTCGTGGGCGGCATTATTCCGCCAGAAGATGAAGCCACGCTTTTGAGCGAAGGCGTTGCCGCGGTCTACACACCCAAAAATTATGAGCTCAACTCCATCATGCGCGATCTCGCGCGCATTGTTGATGAGTGTAATTGAAAAAGGCGGGATCATTGATCCCGCCTTGCTTCAGTTCAGCTTGCCTTTCGGAAAAACAACAATGCTGCCATCAGCATTATGGTCTGGCGCACGCATGGTGCTCTCAACCATTTCGCCGTTCAGCAGAAGGCCTGTTGCGCTGCCCGTGATATGAATGACATCGCCGTCTTTGACCTGACCGGCCAGAATGCGCTCAGCCATAGGGTCTTGCACCGCCTTCTGGATGACGCGTTTCAGAGGACGCGCTCCATAGGCGGGATCGTAGCCGCGTTCGGCAAGCCATTCGCGACCGCTTTCATCGAGATGAACCGAGATCTTGCGATCTTCAAGCAGCTTCGCAAGACGCAGCATTTGAATGTCGACAATCACGCCCATGTCGGCGCGTTGCAGGCGATGGAACAAAACGATTTCATCGATACGGTTCAAGAACTCTGGCCGGAAGTGACCACGTACCACCGACATGACTTCCGCTTGGACGGCTGAGGAATCCTCGCCTTCCGGCTGGCTGACGAGATATTCCGCGCCGAGGTTCGAGGTCATAATGACCAAGACATTGCGGAAATCGACAGTGCGACCTTGTCCATCGGTCAGGCGTCCATCATCGAGTACTTGCAGAAGGACATTGAAGACATCGGGATGTGCTTTTTCGATCTCGTCAAAAAGCACAACCTGATAGGGCCGCCGCCGCACCGCTTCTGTCAAAGCGCCACCTTCCTCATAGCCAACATAGCCGGGAGGCGCGCCGATCAGCCGAGAGACGGAATGCTTTTCCATATATTCCGACATGTCGAGGCGCACCATGGCCGTCTCGTCGTCAAACATGAAAGAGGCAAGCGCTTTGGTGAGTTCTGTCTTGCCAACACCAGTCGGCCCCAAGAACATGAAAGACCCGATAGGTCTATTGGGGTCTTGGAGACCAGCGCGGGCGCGACGCACAGCCGTTGAAACAGCGTGCACAGCTTCTCTCTGGCCGACCACACGCTTGGCGAGGCTCTCTTCCATTTTCAGAAGTTTCTCGCGCTCGCCTTCGAGCATTTTGTCGACGGGCACGCCCGTCCAGCGCGAGACAATCTGCGCAATATGATCGGCAGAGACTTCTTCTTCGAGCAGAGCAGAGCCCGCTTTGGCTTCTGTTTCACCCAGTTTCTTTTCGAGCTCGGGGATGACGCCGTAAGTCAATTCACCAGCGCGCTGATATTCACCCCGCCGCTGGGCTTGAGCGAGTTCTGTGCGCGCCGCCTCAAGCTGCTCTTTGAGCTTTTGCGCGTCACCCAGTTTGTCTTTCTCAGCTTTCCAGCGCGTGGTGAGCGCAGCAGATTTTTCTTCGACGTCTGCTAATTCGTACTCGAGCTTGGCAAGGCGGTCGCGAGATGCCGCATCGGTTTCTTTGCGCAAAGCTTCCTGCTCAATGCGCAACTGAATGATGCGTCGATCCAGCTCATCCAATTCTTCCGGCTTGGAATCGACCTGCATACGCAAACGCGATGAGGCCTCATCGACAAGATCAATGGCTTTATCCGGTAAGAAACGGTCTGAGATATAGCGGTTTGACAGAGTGGCCGCTGCAACAATGGCCGAATCCGTGATGCGAACGCCATGGTGGAGTTCGTATTTCTCTTTCAGGCCGCGCAGAATTGAAATCGTATCCTCAACCGAGGGTTCGCTGACAAAAACCGGTTGGAAACGGCGCGCAAGTGCGGGATCCTTCTCCACATGTTTGCGGAATTCATCGAGCGTTGTGGCACCCACACAATGCAATTCGCCGCGCGCGAGTGCAGGCTTCAGCAGATTTGATGCATCCATGGCGCCATCTGATTTGCCGGCGCCAACCAGAGTGTGCATTTCATCAATGAAAAGGATGATGCCACCTGCTGCTGCAGTGACCTCGTTCAGAACGGCTTTGAGGCGCTCCTCGAACTCGCCGCGAAATTTAGCCCCGGCAATCAGCGATCCCATGTCGAGAGCCAAGAGCTTCTTGTCTTTGAGACCTTCCGGCACATCGCCGTTAACGATCCGGAGGGCAAGCCCCTCGACAATGGCGGTCTTCCCAACACCCGGCTCGCCGATCAGAACCGGATTGTTTTTGGTGCGGCGAGAGAGAACCTGAATCGTCCGGCGGATTTCTTCATCGCGGCCAATGACAGGATCAAGCTTGCCGTTGCGTGCGGCATCGGTCAGATCGCGCGCATATTTCTTCAATGCATCATAGGCATTTTCAGCTGTGGCATTGTCGGCCGTGCGGCCCTTGCGCAGATCTTCAATGGCATTATTGAGCGACTGGGGCGTCACGCCGGATTGGGCAAGAATTTTTCCTGCATCGGCAGATTTTTCTGCGGCAATGGCGAGGAGTAAGCGCTCAACGGTGACATAGCTGTCACCAGCTTTTTGAGCGAGCGTTTCAGCTGAATCAAAAATTCGCGCTGTTGTGGGAGAGAGATAAAGCTGGCCCGCACCTGAGCCCTGCACTTTGGGCATTTTGCCAATAGCAAGCTCGGTCTGCACAAGCGCGTCGCGTGAACGCCCACCTGCTTTGTCGATCAGGCCGGACGCGAGCCCTTCCTCGTCATCCAGTAAAACTTTCAAAAGATGTTCTGGCGTGAATTGCTGATGGCCTTCACGCAGCGCCAAAGATTGGGCTGATTGGATGAAGCCTCGTGCGCGTTCGGTATATTTGTCGATGTTCATGGTCTACTCCTCAACCGGTGCAGTCACCCCGAAGCAATGCTGCAGCGTCGAACTCAGGGCCCCTGACGGCGACCCTCTGAGACTCATGTAGGAAGAGGCGCGCCGTCATAAAAGAGGAGCAGATCAACCTTTCTTGCTCCCTGATCTTGATCAGAGACGGTCAAAGAAAAAGGGGCCCGCAGGCCCCTTCTCGTCTCATTCCGCGTTAGGCGCATCGCCACGCGGGAAATTTTCGCCTTCTTCGCCGTTGCGCCGACGCCGACGGCGCGGACGCAGATGGAAGCCGACACCTTCACCCTCGCCCATATCTTGACCGGGGTTTGGCTGTTCGCCGCTCGCCATGGCTATTTCATCACCTGTAGGAATGCGCACGGGCGCGGTGATGAAAGCCGGCAGGCCGGCATCGGGCTGTTCATCACCTTCGGGGCGATTGTCAAAACGTGGCTGCTGAAACTGCGGACGGTCGGGGCGTGGGCCCCTGTTCGGATTGTTGTGACGACCTTGTTGGTTGCGCTCTTGATAGGGGCGCTCGGGGCGCGGACCGCGCTCCTGACGCTCGCCTTGCGGCTGGCCGCCACCCTGCTGACCATTGAAGCCGCCATTCTGCACGAAAGGCTGTGGGCCTCCCGCGAAGGGTTGTGGCTGGCCCTGATAGGGCTGCGGGTTCGGATTGTTCTGCTGTTGCTTTTCGAAGGGCGAGGCAAAACGATCCGGCATGCCGCCGTCATCATCATCCTCTTCTTCGGCCTCGGCTTCGCCAGCGGGGCGCACATAGCCGGCTTGGGCTTGCTGCTGCGCCTGTTGGGCTGCCGCAATAATGCGGAAGTAATGTTCCGCATGTTGCAAATAGCTTTCTGCCATCACGGGATCGCCGGAGGACTGCGCATCGCGAGCAAGTTGCAGATATTTTTCCGCAACATGATGCGCCGTTCCGCGAATCTTCACGTCAGGCCCGTTGGATTCATAGGTCCGGGTGAGCGGATTGGGGCCTTTGCGATTATTATTGTTGCGGCCACGCATACGCTTGTTCTGACCAGGTCTCATCGATGATCCTTGCATAATGCGCCAGTACCCAGTCGGGTCCGCAGGATGCGGCCGAGGGGAAAGAAGGGCGCTTCAGGAGCTATATTGGTTAAGGCGAATAGGCTCTCCGGCCGGTCTGTTAAAACTCAGGTTCTAGACCTGAGACTCGATGATCCGCTGCACTTTGCTGGATCACTGAATTTGGGGACTTTCGCCTCGTCCAACCCGGAACCACGCCAGGCAAACGACCGGAGAACCGAATTCGTTCTCAACGGGCCTTCAGCCACTGCGCATGCAGAACCGAGGCGATTTCTGCTTTCCTGTTTAGTCGGTTTCGGTCCGCCCGCCAAGGGGCAAATAGGAAAATCTGGGGAGAGCGACCCTCAGATCAGGGCCAAGCTAGAGCCAAGGCTCGCTCGACCCCGCCGAGGTCCCGCCGCAACGCTTTTTGGGCCAGTCCGGCCGCCTCGGCCAGAGCGGTGACAGCGCCAGCCTGGCCGATCCCGAGTTCCAGTACGCAAAGGCCGGATGGGCGCAGAAGGCGCGGCAGGTCCTTGATGATGGCCCGATAGGCGGTCAGCCCGTCTGGTCCGCCGTCCAGCGCGAGCATGGGGTCGTGATCGCGCACTTCCGTGTCGAGCCCAGCAATGGTGGCGGTTTCAATATAGGGCGGGTTGGACAGGACGAGATCAAACGTCTCGTTGAGCGCATCGGCCCAATGCCCCTGTTGAAATGTAGCGCGTGCCGCTAGGCCATTGCGCTGACCATTGTCTTGCGCAACGGCGCAGGCGGCGGGCGAGAGATCAATCCCAACACCTGTTGCTTGCGGACATTCCGAGAGAAGCGCCAATAAGAGCGCGCCTGTGCCTGTCCCCAGATCCAGAATGCGCAAATTATCATTGCGGCGCGCCCCCAGCAGATCGAGTGTGGTCTCGATAATGACTTCGCTGTCAGCACGCGGGTCGAGCACGTCCGGCGTGACACGTAAATCGAGTGTCCAGAAGTCACGCCGCCCCGTGATGCGCGTGACAGGCTCACCAGCGAGCCGGCGCGTAATCCAGACGGAGAGCACATCTGCCTCGGATGTCGAGATTATGCGATCTGATTGAGTGATCAATTGCGCGCGCGACATTTGTGTTGCGGCCAATAAAAGCACACGCGCTTCAGCCTCGGCTTGGCTGATCTTATTTTCAGCCAAGAGACCAGTCAAAAGACGGAAGGCCTCGGTGATACCGAGGCCAGCGTTGATCTGCACTTCAGCACTCATGCACTGGGTGCTTGCGCAGCGCGTGTCATCATCCGTGTCAGGCGGGCAATGAATTGTGTCGGGTCGGCAGGCGGCTCACCATCAGCCACACGCGCCTCATCATGAATGAGCCATGCAGCATCTTCGATCAGAGATTTATCGTCGCCCTTGGCGAAGTGAGATGCGAGCGCAGCAACCAGCGGATGGGCTGGATTGACTTCAAGCACCGGTTTGCTGATTGAGCCCATGCCGCCCTGCGCAAGAATTTGCTCCAATCGTCTATCGCGTCCATGCGCGGGCGCAACAAGGCAAGCCGCACTTTCAGCCAAACGATCGGAGGCGCGCACATCATCAACATTGTCGGAAAGCGTCTGCTTCATAAAGGCGATGAGTGTCGCCACTTCCGCAGATGTTTCTTTTGAAGGCGCTGTTTCGCCTTCCAGCAAAGGCACATTGGCAATATCAGCTGTTCCCTGCGTCACAGACTTGAAAGGCTTGCCCTCAAAGCCAAGCGCTGTTGAAACCCAGAAAGCATCGACAGGATCGGAGAGCAAAAGAACTTCAATGCCGCGTGAACGGAAGCCTTCCAATTGCGGGCTTTTTTCAAGACGCTTTTGATCATCACCCGTGATGTACCAGATATCTGTCTGATTGGGGCGCAGATCCGCTATATAGTCAGTCAGCGTGCGCACTGTTTCTGTATTTTTGGATGTCGCAAAACGCGCGAGCTTAAACAGCCCATCGCGTCGTTCCGGGTCTTCATAGAGACCCTCTTTCAAGACAGCGCCAAAATTTGCCCAGATAGATTTGAAAGTATCCGGATCGTTTTCAGCCGTCTTGGTGAGTTCTTGTAAAAGACGATTGACGATGCCTTTGCGAATGGCTGCAAAGACAGGGCTGTCCTGAATCATTTCGCGCGAGACATTCAGCGGCAAGTCGCTTGAATCAACAACAAGCCGCACGAAGCGCAACCAGCCAGGCAGAAGGTCAGCTTCTTGCGAGATGAGGACGCGACGAACATAAAGTTTGCTGCGTCCTTTCCGCGCCGGATCAAACAAATCGAGCGGACGTGAACCTGGAATGAAAGCCAGCACGCTATATTCTTGTCGCCCTTCAGCGCGCCAATGGATCGTCTGCGCAGGCTCATCAAACTGGCCAGCGAGCGAGCGATAAAAATCCGTATATTCTTCGGGTTTGATATCGCTCTTGGCGCGTGTCCACAGGGCGGAGCCTTCGGCCACACGCTGCTCTTCTTCTCCATCTTTTTCGATCACATCGACCGGAATGGCGATGGCGCTCGAATGTTCGCGAATGATGCGCGCCAAGCGACCGGGCTTGGCATATTCATGACTTTCATCATTGAGATGGAGCGTGACACGCGTGCCATGGACAGGTGCTTCATCAAGCTGGATCGGGCGCGTGACATAAGTGCCTTGGCCTTCCGATTCCCAAACATAGGCGTCTTGTGAGCCCGCCTTGCGTGTTTCGACGCTGACTTTGTCAGCCACCATGAAGGCAGAATAGAACCCGATACCAAATTGGCCGATGAGTTCTGCGCCTTTGGCTTTCTCTTCGCCTTCGGTGTTCGACAATTTGTCGAGAAAGGCGCGGGTGCCGGAACTGGCAATCGTGCCGAGCGCGGAGACCAGATCATCATGGCTCATGCCAATGCCATTATCGGCAATGATGATGCGGTGATTGGCATCATCCACCGTGACTTTGATTGCAAAGCCACCCTCATCGCTCATCAGGCCGGGCTGGGTCAGGGCCTCATAGCGCAGCTTTTCGCAAGCATCCGCGGCATTGGAGACAAGCTCGCGGACGAAAATATCGCGGTCGGAATAGATTGAATGCACCATCAGGTGCAGCAGGCGGGAAACATCAGCCTGGAAAGCGTGGGGTGTGCCCGTGGGAGCGCCGGAATTGTCGGTCATGGTCTCTTCTTGGCTCTTGATTCATGCAGGAAATGGGGTTGCCACGCACATATTGCGGTGAGGGGCTCGAGTTTCAAGACGGCCCCCGTTCCCTGCAGGGCTTGTGCGTGGCGGTTGAAAACAGGATCATTCCGATTCGGAGGTGCCATGGACGACCAGAAGCTTCAAGCGCCAGCTCAATCTGAGACCGCCAGCTCGCATTTGCGGCTCGTCTCGCCGCAGCCGCACACCCCGCCACCAACACCGTCGGCGCCACCGGTCGTTTCCTTTGATCGGCACGAGCTGGGGATCATTCTCAATCTCTATGGCCGCAAAGTTGCGGCTGGTGAATGGCGCGATTACGCGATTGATTTCGACAAGAACATCGCTGTCTTCTCGATCTTCCGGCGGGCGTCTGAAGTGCCGATCTATCGCATCGAGAAAGATCCGCGGCTCGCGCGCAAACAGGGCGCTTATGCTGTTGTCGCGGCCGGAGGACTTGTTATGAAGCGCGGCTCAGATTTGGCGCGCGTCATTGCCGTTTTGGAAAAGAATGTGCGCCTTGTGCGCGTTTGAAAAGAAGAGCCCAAAAAGCAAAAAGGCCCCGCATTTGCGGGGCCTTTCGCATTCTCGTTTCCGTTCTTAGTCTTCGCGCTGGCCAATCAGCGAGAGGATGAACTGGAACATGTTCACGAAGTTCAGGTAAAGCGTCAGCGCACCCATGATCGACGCCTTGCCAGCCATATCCGTGCCGGCGACGAGGTCATATTCTTCCTTGAGGCGCTGCGTATCCCAAGCGGTGAGACCTGCGAAGATCACGACGCCCAGCAGCGAGATCACGAAGGAGAACACGCCCGAACCCACGAAGAGGTTGATCAGGCTCGCGATCATCAGGCCGAAGAGGCCCATGACCAAGAACGAACCCATCCCCGAGAGGCTACGCTTGGTGGTGTAGCCATAAAGGCTCAGAGCAGCGAAGGCGGCGGTCGTCGCAAACAGAGCCTGCACGATGCTGCCAGCTTTGAAGACGAAGCCAATCGAACCCATCGACAGGCCCATCGTCGCAGCAAAGGCGAGGAATGTTCCGAGCAGGGCCGTGTAGCTCATTCGCTCGAAGCGGAAGGACAGGAAGAAGATGAAGCCGAGCGGGGCCAGCATGACAACCCACTTCAGGGGCGACATGTAGAGTGCCTGCACGACCGGGCTCGTCTTGCCCATCATGAAGATCGACATGGCAACCAGAGCGGTGACGCCCAGCGCCAAGGTCATCAGATTATAAATGCCGAGCATATAGGAGCGCAGGCCCTGGTCGTACTCGACGGTGCCGGCCCGGGCTACGCCAGAGCCCCAAGGGAGCGAAGCGTTGCGGTCGAAGTCGGACATGGTTTCCTCTCAAGTTTAGCGCAGACGCACCCGCCGGAACCCGGTCAGGCCTCTGCCTGTGGATAATATGGATTGGGTCTCATCGTCCTACAAGATGGTTTGGCAAGCTTGTTGATCAAATCCGCGCTTGGGAACCCGTCATAGGCCAAAAGGACTGATCACAAATCAGAGAGCCCTCAGGTGCGCCGCCGGTTTTTGCCCCAAAACCCGCCAGGTCCCGATGAGCCCAAGCCCGACCGTCACGATCAGGGCAAGGCCAACGGCGCTCAAAGCGGCCCCCCAGAGCCAGGTGAAGCTTTCGAGCTTCATGACCCGGATCAGAACGAACCATGCGGCAAGACCGCCTGCGACAAGACCGAAGACCGCCGTGGCCAGACCCAGCACGGCATATTCGATGACAAAGGCTTTGAGGAGCCGCCGTCTCGTGGCGCCCAATGTTTTCAGCACGACCGCATCATAAATGCGCCCCCTCTGTCCGGCGGCTAGCGCACCCGCCAAAACGAGGATGGAGGAGACAAGCGCAATTCCGGACGCGCCGCGAATGGCAAAGGCCAGTTGGTCCATCGCGCCGGAAATGGCATCCAGCGCATCTTTCACACGCAGGCTGGTGATGGTTGGAAAGCGGTTGGCCACATCTTTTAAAATCGTCAGTTCACGCTCACTGGCTGAACCGCCGGGAAAAGCAGCTGTCGCCAGAAATGAATGAGGCGCGCCTACGAATGTGTTTGGCGAAAAGACAAAGACGAAATTGATGCCAAGCGAGCGCCAATTCACCGTGCGCAGATTGGCGATGCGTGCTGTAAGATTACGACCAGACACATTGATCGTCACGCTGTCACCGCTCTTGAGGCCAAGGCCGCGCGCGACTTCTGCTTCCATGGAGACAAGCGGGGGTCCCTTGTAATCTGCAGGCCACCATTCACCTTCTAGAAGTGTTGATCCGTCGGGCAGAGTTTCTGCATAGGTGATGCCGCGATCACCTTCGAGAACCCATGCTGCATTTTCAGCTGCTTTGACTTCAGATGCGAGCGTGCCGTTGAGGCGCACCACGCGTCCGCGCATCATGGGTACGCGTTCGATTTTCGCATCAGGCGCTGCGCGCTCAAGAAACGCCCCAAATTCATCGAGCTGCGAGTTTTGAATATCCATGAAGAAGAAGCTTGGCGTGCGACCGGGCAGACCGCGCGTCAATTGCTCACGAATATTGCCATCAATCAGCGACAGAGCCACGAGCAAGGTGAGGCCAAGACCCAGCGATAAAACAACTGAAGAGGTCAGTGCACCGGGGCGGTGAATATTGCCAATCGCCAGTCGCCATTCGGTTGATTTTGGTCGCGGCATACGGCGCGCAAGTGCTGTAATACCTGAGGCCACACCACGCAAAATAACAAAGGCAACCAAAGTCGCTCCGCCGTAGATAGCTGCGAGTTTTTGATCGGTGGCGAGAACGGCCACTGTGCCAATCAAAAGTGCTGCAGCAAGCGTGGTGAAAATGATGTAGCGCAAACGCGGACGGCGTTGATCACTTTCCACCTGATCCCGGAAGAGACCCGAGACCGGCACATCATGTGCGCGCCCAATCGGCAGAAGTGAAAAAGCCAGAGCGGTGAGCAGTCCATACAGAAGCCCTGCAAGAATTTGCTCGGGGTAAATATCTGGTGTGAATGGAAAGGGGATCACAGCTCCCAAAGTGCTTGCCAAAATGAATGGCAGTGAGAGGCCGATCATCAACCCGATGGCAATGCCAATAAGCGCCACCATTACCACTTGTACCAATGCCACTTGAAATACATAGGAGCCTGTGGCGCCCAGAGATTTCAGTGTTGCAAGATCAGGCTTCTTGCGCTCGATGAAAGCATGCACCGCACTTGCAACGCCCACCCCCCCGACGATCAGAGCGGTCAAGCCAACGAGCGTCAGGAATTGGGTAAAACGGTCAAGGTTCTTTTCAAACTGCGGCGAGACATTTGAACGCCCGCGAATTTGCCATCCCGCTTCCGGAAAAGATTTCTCAGCAGCGGTCACGAATTGATCAACGGCTGCATCATCCACCGGTATGCCGGGACGCGATGTCTTCATCAAGACTCGATTGCTCCAGCGCACGAGGGAGCCGGGTTGCACAAGACCGCTGGCTTCTAGCGCCTCTCGCGAAAGTATGACGCGTGGACCAAAGCCAATGCCCCCTGCAAGTTTGTCAGGTTCTGAGCGCAGCAAAGCCCGCAAGATGAAAACTTGCTCACCGATGAAAAGACGTTCGCCGATTTTCACATCCAATGTCGCAACCAACGCAGGGTCGGCGATCAATCCGAAAGCGTCACCGTCTTTTGCCAGCGTCTGATCGGTTGGCAGAGGAGGCTCAATCAATAATTTGCCGAGGGAAGGATAAGTCTGATCGATGGCTTTTGCTTCGACGAGTGAGGTGCGTCCATCGGCACGCCGTGCCATGGCACGCAAATTGCCCGTTGTGGAAATGCTGCCATAGCGTTGGAGAAAAGCACGTTCTTCATCGGTCAATTGGCGATGGATGAGTGAGAAGGAGACATCGCCACCCAGTATCGTGCGGCTTTCGCGCGCAAGCCCATCCGACAAACCATCCGAAACAGAGCCAACGCCTGTGATGGCTGCAACACCTAGCGCGATACAGGCGAGGAAAATGCGAAAGCCTTTCAAGCCGCCACGCAAATCACGCCAGGCAAGGCGCAGCATCAGCGGCATGGCGCTTCGCGATGTTTTGGAATTCATTGCGCAGGCTCCAGCGCGCGCGGCATGTCGAGCATGCCTGAGCGCAGCCGTATCTGGCGGTCGCACAGCGACGCGAGGCCCGGATCATGCGTGACCAGCACAAGAGTTGAGCCACGCTCCCGCTTTAAACGGAACATCAGATCAATGATGCTTTGGCCCGTCTGTTCATCGAGATTTCCGGTGGGCTCATCTGCAACAAGGATTGCCGGATCGGTTGCCACCGCACGCGCCAGCGCGACGCGCTGCTGTTCGCCGCCCGAGAGTTGCGCGGGATAATGGTCGAGCCTGTCGCCAAGGCCGACAAGTTTCAGCTCTTCACGGGCGCGACCAAAGGGATCAGGCGCATCAGCCAGCTCAAGCGGCACCGCTACATTTTCTAGCGCGGTCATTGTCGGAATCAGATGAAAGGATTGAAAGACAATCCCAATCCTTGCGCCACGAAAGCGGGCTAGCGCATCTTCATCCAGAGGCCCCAAATCTTCACCATCGATTTGAACGGTGCCCGAATCAGGCCGCTCCAATCCCGCCATGGTCATCAGCAAGGTCGATTTGCCCGAACCGGATGGCCCCACAAGGCCAACGGCCTCGCCTTTGGCAATATCGAGTGAAATTCCCTTGAGGATGTGGACACGGGCGGCCCCGCGCCCCAGACTAAGATGCACATCCCTCAAAGCAATCGCAGGTACTGACATTCCGATGAACCTTCTTTGCGCACGCTCCCTCCAATATGGGGGCTCATGGGCGATAAGTCAGTTCCCCGAGATCACAAAGCGGTTGCGGCTTCTTTTCGCAGTCCTCGCGCTTTGTTTCTTGAGTGCCCCAGCCTCGGCTGCCAGCCCAATCCAAATGGTGGTTTTGGGCGACAGTCTCTCGGCGGGCTATCTTTTGCCGCAAGATGCCGCCTTTCCGGCCGCTTTGGAGCGGGCGCTCAAGGCTGAAGGGATTTCCATCGAGATCGCCAATGCGGGCGTATCGGGCGATACATCACGGGGCGGGCTGGAGCGGCTGGATTGGGCTGTGCCGGACGGCACGCAGGCTGTTTTGCTGGAGCTTGGCGCCAATGACATGCTGCGCGGCATTGATCCGGCCCAGACAAAAAACGCGCTCGATCAGATCATCACGCGGTTGAAGGCGCGCGGTATCCGCGTTTTTCTGGCCGGCATGCTGGCCTCGCCCTCGCTTGGCAAAGATTACGGTGATCGTTTCAACGCCATCTATCCCGAGCTCGCCCAAAAGCACACCATACCGCTCTACCCTTTTTTCCTCGCAGGTATTGCAGGTGATCGTGCGCTTAATCTGGATGACGGCATGCATCCCAATCGCAAAGGCGTCGAGACCATTGTTCAATCCATTTTGCCTTCGGTGAAATCATTTCTATCTGGAATGTAATGGATGCCGCGTCTTTTCACCGGATTTGAAATTCCTGAAAACCTCTGTTTTGAATTGTCACTAAAGCGCGGTGGCCTGTCGGGTGCGCGGTGGCTTGAGCCGTCTGACTATCATGTCACGCTGCGATTTATCGGCGATATTGATCATGCCATGGCGCGTGACATTGATGGTTTGTTGATGGGCATTCGCTCAGCGCCACTTGAAATTACGCTTGATGGATTGATGAGCTTTGGCGGCGACAAGCCGCGCATTCTGGCTGCCCGCGTCAAGCCAACGCCGACTTTGCTAGAATTACAGGCTGAGCAAGAAAGGTTGATGCGGCGTCTGGGTCTAGCGCCGGATCTGCGAAAATATACGCCCCATGTCACGCTGGCTCGTTTGCGCGGAACCACATCAGCAGAATTGGCGCGCTATATGGAATTGAGCGGGCTTTTTATGTCGCGCAGTTTTACCGCGCGGCGCTTTGCAATTTATTCATCAAAAGATTCTGTTGGCGGCGGACCTTACGTGGTGGAGGCCACTTATCCGTTTTTCTGATCAGAGAGCCAGCCTCGTGCGCGGCGTGAGAAATCCGTGTCGCGCCCGGCAATCAGCCAGAAAATCGTTCCAGCAAAAGCACCTGTGAGAAACAGAATGATGGTGAGATGCGCTTCAGCCGAGGAGGGCTGGAAAGCGCGCTCACCGATTCGACTGCTGCGCAAAATCCAAGGAATGGCCGCGGCCAATACACCTGTGGCGCCAGCATAAAAAGCGAAGTTCCGCATGCGAGTGCCCGCGCCAAGCAGAGCCGTCACTGTGACAGGCAGAATGCAAACAAGCACCCCAATGGTCCATAATAGATGGAGCAGAGTGGTGAGTGTGTCTTCCGGATTTTCCTCCGAAAACAGATCCCAGAGAATATCCAGCCAATGGTCGGCAGGCACTTGGCTTGCGACCTGCTGCACCAGCGGATCAAAAATCACGGCCAAGGGCAGAAACACAAGCGCAGCTGCGCTTGCGCATGCAAGGCCGGTTGTGGTGAGGGCGAGGCGCGAAAACATGCCCGTAGTGTATGGGCTGTTTGAAAAGCAGCAAGGGCCGCGTGATCACGGTTCGAGGACTGAGTCCCAATAAAGGTAGTCGATCCAGCTTTCGTGAAGATAATTTGGCGGGAACAGACGTCCGTTTTGATGCAGATCGTTCACGGATGGTTGATAGGGCCGATGCGCTGGCCACATATGGACTTCATCAGGAAGTCTGTCGCTTTTACGCAAATTGCAGGGGGAGCAGGCCGCAACCACATTCTCCCAAGTCGTCATCCCGCCCTTTGAGCGGGGGATCACATGATCAAAGGTCAGATCTTCATGTGAGGAGCAATATTGGCAGGTGAAGCGGTCGCGGAGAAAAACATTGAAGCGCGTGAAGGCAGGTTGTCGGGACGGCTTCACATAAGTTTTCAAAGACACGACAGAGGGCAGACGCATTTCGAAGTTCGGACTTCGCACCGACTTGTCGTAATGCGAGACGATATTCACCCGGTCGAGAAAAACCGCCTTGATCGTGTCCTGCCAAGACCAGAGCGAGAGCGGGTAATAGCTCAGCGGACGAAAATCCGCATTGAGCACCAAGGCCGGACAAGCTTCCGGCGAAACATTCGAATGGAAGTGAACCGTCAAACCGGACACCCCTCGCGCGCTGGGCTCGGCACAGGCCGAACCAAATCATCCACGTTGGGTAAAGTCTATTATCGGAATGACAGGCTTGTGAAGGTTTAAAACGAAGTCCGGCCTGCGAGGCGTAGCGTCGCAGGCCATTTTTCCACGTCGATCAACGCGTTGGGACAGGTGTTCCGCTACGATAATCGTAGAAACCGCGCTGCGACTTGCGGCCAAGCCAGCCCGCTTCGACATATTTCACGAGCAAGGGGCAGGGGCGGTATTTCGAATCAGCCAGACCTTCATGCAGCACTTGCATCACGGAAAGGCAGGTATCGAGGCCGATGAAATCGGCGAGCTGGAGCGGACCCATCGGGTGATTCGCGCCCAACCGCATGGCAGTGTCGATGGCCTCCACCGAGCCGACGCCCTCATAGAGCGTGTAGATGGCCTCATTGATCATCGGCAGCAGGATGCGATTGACGATGAAGGCCGGGAAATCTTCCGAGACGGTCGAGGTCTTGCCAAGCTTGGCAATGAAACGGCGCGAGGATTCAAAGGTCGAATCTTCGGTCGCGATGCCGCGGATCAACTCAACCAGCTGCATGCGCGGGACAGGATTCATGAAGTGGATGCCGATGAAGCGTTCAGGCCGGTCCGTGACGGAGGCCAGACGCGTGATCGAAATCGATGATGTGTTGGAGGCGAGCATCGTTTCCGGCTTGAGAACCGGGCACAGGCGCATGAAAATCTTGCGCTTGACCTCTTCATTCTCGGAAGCCGCTTCGATGACAAGGTCGCAATCGGCAAAATTTTCGAATTCCGCCGCAGGCTGGATCAGGTTCATCGCCTTTTGACGATCAGCCTCGCTCAATTGCTCTTTGGCTTGCAGGCGCTGCAAATTGCCATTGATGGTCGCCAGCCCGGCATTGATCCGGTCGACGGACACATCATTGATCAGGACGTCCATACCCGCCTGAGCGCAGACCTGAGCAATCCCGCTGCCCATTTGGCCTGCACCAATCACGCCGATTTTGCGAATTTCGAAGCTCATTTTGGACAGTCCCCGAATTTTAAGCGCATATCATAGGCGAAGCAGGCCCCGCGTCCAGACCAAGACTTATGACTTGGCTAATTCTTCCGTCAGTGCCGGCAGTGCGGTGAAGAGATCCGCAACCAGGCCGTAGTCTGCCACCTGGAAAATGGGCGCGTCTTCATCCTTGTTGATCGCCACGATCACCTTGGAATCTTTCATGCCCGCCAGATGCTGGATGGCGCCAGAAATGCCGACCGCAATATAGAGCTCGGGAGCGACCACTTTGCCTGTCTGGCCAACTTGCCAATCATTGGGCGCATAGCCTGCATCGACCGCTGCGCGCGAAGCGCCCATGGCAGCACCCAGCTTGTCAGCAATCGGTTCGATATAGGTTTTGAAATTGTCGGCATTCTGCATCGCGCGACCACCCGAGATGATGATCTTGGCGGATGTCAGTTCCGGACGATCCGACATTTGCAAAGCTTCACCCTTGAAGGATGACAGAGCAGGATCGGCTGCGGCAGCAATTGTTTCAATGGCGGCAGAGCCACCTTGTGCTGTGGCCGCAAAAGAGGCCGTGCGCACGGTGATGACTTTTTTGCTATCCGCCGATTGTACCGTCTGGATGGCATTGCCGGCATAGATCGGGCGCTCGAATGTGTCGGGTGAAACCACCTTGATGATTTCCGAAATCTGCATCACGTCGAGCAGAGCAGCCACACGCGGCATGACGTTCTTCGCGGTCGATGTTGCAGACGCAACAAGCGCGGAATAATTGCCAGCCAGTGAGACGATGAGAGCAGCGATCGGCTCGGCAAGCCCATGTGCGTAAGAAGATGCGCTTGCAACAAGCACCTTTTCTACGCCTTCAAGGGAGGCAGCGGCTTTTGCAGCAGCGTCGACATTGTCACCCGCTACCAGAATATGCACAGACGAGCCGAGCGCGCGCGCAGCTGTCAGCGCTTTCGAGGTTGCGTCAGCAAGCTGGCCTTTATTGACGTCTGCAAGAAGAAGCGTCGTCATCATAGAACTCCCGCTTCGTTTTTGAGTTTCGAGACAAGTTCAGCGACATCGGCCACTTTCACGCCAGCCTTGCGGGCTGGTGGCTCGGATGTTTTCAAAACATTGAGGCGCGGCGCAACATCGACACCAAAATCGGCTGGCGTCTTTTCATCAATCGGCTTTTTCTTCGCCTTCATGATGTTGGGCAGCGATGCATAGCGCGGCTCGTTGAGGCGCAAGTCGGTTGTGACAATCGCAGGCATTTTCAGCGAGACGGTTTGCAAGCCGCCATCGACTTCGCGCGTCACATCGACAGTGCCATCTGCCAGTTCAACTTTCGAGGCGAATGTGCCCTGCGCCCAGCCCAGAAGAGCTGCTAGCATTTGGCCTGTCTGGTTGCAATCATCATCAATGGCCTGCTTGCCCATGATGACGAGGCCGGGCGCTTCCGCATCGACAACGGCTTTCAGAATTTTGGCAACAGCGAGCGGCTCAACAACGCCGTCATGTTTGACGAGAATGCCGCGATCAGCGCCCATGGCGAGACCTGTGCGGATGGTCTCGGCAGCTTGTGCCGGGCCAATGGAGACCACGACCACCTCAGACGCTTTGCCTGCTTCTTTCAGGCGGAGCGCCTCTTCGACGGCGATTTCGTCGAAGGGGTTCATGGACATTTTGACATTGGCGAGTTCGACGCCGCTCCCGTCCGATTTGACGCGGATTTTGACGTTGTAATCGACCACCCGCTTCACGGGCACAAGAATCTTCATGTCGGGGCTCCCTGAGCCTAAACGGCGAGGCGCGTCAGATCCGCTGAAGAAGGGGAAAGGCGGCACTCAAGCGAGCTGTTTTGGTAATTCCCGAGACCGGTGGAGTCAAATCATTGCTGCAGCGCCACAAAAGGCAAGATTAGCGGTTCTTGCCCGGCACCCAGAGGACATCCCCACCCGCCTGCCGATTGGCAAAGCGTGAGGCCACGAAGAGGAAATCGGACAAGCGGTTGATATATTTCAAGGCGGGTTCGCCCACGACTTCCACGGGCTGGGCCGCAAGCTCAACGACGAGGCGCTCGGCACGTCGGCTGATGGTGCGGGCCAGATGCAGAGCTGCCGCTGCAGGCGACCCGCCGGGCAGCACAAAGGAGCGCAAGGGCTGCAGCTCCGAATTCATCTCGTCGATTTCTTTTTCCAGTCGGTCCACTTGGGCTTGGACGATGCGCAGGGGCTCCCATTCGGGCTTTTGGCTGGTCTCGGGTGTGCAAAGGTCGGCGCCGAGGTCAAAAAGATCGTTCTGGATGCGTCCAAGCATGGCATCGAGGGTCGGGTCGGTGGCGGTGGTGGCCAGTCGTGCCATGCCGATGGCGGCATTGGTTTCATCGACTGTTCCATAGGCTTCGATGCGCAGGTCGTATTTCGGGCGGCGCTCGCCCGTCCCCAGAGCCGTTGTGCCCTGATCACCGGTGCGCGTGTAAATGCGATTGAGAACGACCAATGTTTTCTCTCCTCAGCTGCGCAACCAGAGCACGCCCATAATGATCAGAATGGCAACGAATTGCAGTCCCACGCGCCAGCGCATCAGTATCTGCGACACATTGGCGCTACCGCCCCGCATCATATTGAAGAGGCCCAGAAACAGCACAAGCGCCACAGAAATTGTGGCGGCAAGAACAATGTAATTCGTAGTCGAGACGGACATGGAGGCCTTATCGGGACGCGGGATCTGTCCACCGGACCTAGAACGGCAAGGGCCATCCGGCAAGGCCATGCGTTGGATTATTCAGTTTAATAGCGTCGCAGCAGGCGTTCGAGATAATCCAATTCTTCGCGCGGTCGCGAAGGATCACTGAAGCGCTTGCGCAATTCTTCGAGCACGCGTTGCGCACGTTCTGCTGCCGGAACGCCCTGCGGGTCATAGCGGCTTTGCGGATTGTAAGAGCGATCACGAGATTCGCGGCCCAATGGATCAGGATTGGGGCTGTTGCGGCCTTCGCGCATAGGACCATTGGGATCACCGGGGCCAGGTCCCGCTTGGCCCTGCCCTTCTCCCTGCTGCATTTGCTGCGCCATGGATTGCGCGCCTTTGCGCAAGCCTTCCAGCGCGCGACCTTGTGCATCAACCGCCTGATCGCGGCCTTGCTGTGAGCCTTCGCCAAGGCCCTTTTCAGCATCGCGCATGGCCTGTTCGGCTTCGTCAAAACCTTCTTCGCCCTTTTGGCCGAATTGCTTCATGCGGCGTTGCAATTCTTCCAACCGTTCACGTAGTGCCTCTTGCCTGCGCTGCAAGTCTTGTTCTTCGCCAGCACCTTGCCGCTCTTGTTTTTGCTGCTCGCCATTCTGTTGACGGTCACGAAAAGTCTTGTCACGCAATTGCTGCTGCTCGCGGGTGAGCTTGTCGAGCTCACCCATTTGACGATTCATCTCGCGCGCCATTTCATTCTGCTGGTTGCGGCGCTTTGCGCTTTGCAGATTTTCCATCATGCGCTGAAGGGAATCGAGCATGCGTTGCGCATCAGTGGTTTCGCCATTGCGCATCATTTCTTCCATGCGGTCGAGCAGAGCTTGCAGATCACGCGGCGTAATGGTCAGAACCTGCTGGTTTGGATCTGGCTGCCGATCCGCATTTTGCTGATCGCGCAAGCCTTGTTCTGCAAGCTCTTGCATGAATTTATCGAGCGCGGCGCGCAATTGATCCATGAGCTTCTTCAGCTCTTCGGGCGTAGCGCCACGCTCCAAAGCTTCGCGCAATTGCTGCTGGGCGGCGCGCAGATCACGCTCAGCCTGCGAGAGATCGCCATTTTCCAGAAGAAGCGCCATTTCCCACATGAGATCGGCAACAGATAAGAGATCAGCATCTTTGCGCGCCATCTTCAGTCTTTGCGCAATGGCGCGAAGGCCGAGATAAATATTGCTGGGCAGATCAAAGCGCTCCGGCATGAACATCAGCGCGTCCATCGATAAAATCACGCGCTTGCGATCGTCAGGTGCGAGCACCAGATTGCGGCGTTGTTCGACGAGCGCGCGCGCCAGAGGTTTTACAAAAGTCTTCTGCGGCAGCGTGATCTCGACAGGATCGCTCAATCCTTCATTGCCGCCTTCATCGCGTGCAGACAGGCGTAACGTGACGCGCGCGCCAGCCCATGGATGCTCGGAGAGATCGCCTGTTGTTTCGCCCTCGCCCAATCCACCAGCAGCACCCGGAAGCGCAAGCGGCATTTTTGGTGCCTCGACAAGCGAGCGGCCGGTCACCGGCTTGCCTTGAAGGATGGGCGAAGAGAATTGCGCTTCCGCGCTCAATACGCCGTAATCATCTTCGATTTTATAGCCGAGCGTGAGCGCGCCCTTTGTGTCGGATTTGGCTTCACCGCGCAGCGTGATGATGGGCGGGCGATCTGGCACAGAGGTCAGATCGAAATGCGCTAGAGTGGAATTATATTGTTTGAGAATGAGCTTGCCGTCACCACGTAGAATAAAACGTTCTTCATTTTCTGGCGGTGTCTTTTTGCTTTGCGTTGCATCCGCGCGGGCGGTGATTTTACCCGATGTATTTTCATCAGGCTTTTGCGTTTGCAATCCGCCTTCAGCTTCAACCTTAACGCCAGCACCCGTCGATGCTCGCACGATGACATTCGAGCCCGCGGGGGCTTGCACTTTGACAACGCCTTGTGCCTGTTCTGCACCCGTCAGCAGAATGGGTGGGCGGCCTGTATAGGGTGGCGGATCAATCCATGCGTCGAGACGAAAGGCCTGCGCTTTTTCAGCATCGCTGCGCCAATCAAAGGCTGCAAAAAGGCGCTGGTTTTTTTCTGGCCCGGCGATGAAGGCTGCGGCAACGAGTGCCACAAGGGCTGCGGCGCGCAAAGCATAGCGGTCGCGTTCGACCATGCCCGGCGAGGGCAGAGCGAGTTTCAATCCGGCAAGATGACGTGCTGCGCGGTTAAGGTGCACTTGCCAAAGAGCGCGGGTGGCTTCATCCGGCGTGTCATTGGCGAGCTGATCTTCAAAGCTTGTGGCCGGGCGATGGGCTTGGCCCGAATCACGATCCAATCGCGCGAGGCTTTCGCGCCGCGAAGGCCAGCCGAGCCGCAGCAGTCGATACAGCAAGAAGCCAAAGCCCGAGGCAAAAGCGGCCAGACAAAAGAGACGCAGCCAGAGTGGCGCGTATAGCCAGAAGCCCGCCCAAGACACGGTGAAAAACAGGGCTACCAGCGAAAGGACGGAGACAAGCGTCGGCCAGACGCGCTCCCAGACGAGAATCAGCGCGGCTTTGCGGGTGAGCGCATCGAGCGGCGAGGGAACCTCCCGCTTGTCCTTTTCACCTGAGCTGATCCAAGCGCGCCAGTCCAAACCCGCACTCCGTCTCTGACATGAGGAAAGCTAACACGCCTGTGCGCACATTCCAGTGCGCAGGCATGAGCTTGGATCTGGAAAGTGGCAGATTTTCAGCCAATCCAGGCAGGAACGCGGTCGAGACCGATCAATTCTTCGAAGGTGCCTCGTGGACGCACCACCGCAAAGCGGTCTCCGTCGACGAGAACTTCCGGAACGAGAAGGCGGGAATTGTAGGTTCCAGCCTGCACCGCGCCATAAGCGCCAGAAGACATGATGGCGATGAGATCGCCCGTCGCGGGCTCCGCCATGTCGCGCGCCTGCGCCAGATAATCACCTGTTTCGCAGACAGGGCCGACAACATCTGCCTTGATCAGGGGCGCACCAGCCTTGGCTTCCACCACGGGTTGAATGTCGTGATGGGCTTCATAAAGCGTAGGACGGATGAGATCATTCATTGCCGCATCGACAATGATGAATTGCTTGCCCTCGCCCTGCTTCACGTAAATCACTTCGGTCACAAGAATACCGGCATTGCCCACAAGCAGGCGACCCGGTTCAAAAACCAGTTTGCAACCAAGTTTGCCTGCGTGACGGCGCACGACCTCTGCATAGCGGTCAGGATGATATTGCGATGGATCATCCGTCTCGCGATAAGGAATGCCAAGGCCACCGCCCAGATCAACATGATCAATCGTATGCCCGTCAGCGCGCAATTGCTGAACAAAGTCTGCCAGAAGCGAGAAAGCATCATCAAAGGGCTGCAGATCCGTGATCTGCGAGCCGATATGCATGTCTACGCCGCTCACCAGAATGCCGGGAAGCGTTGCGGCATGGGCATAAACGGCTCGTGCGCGTGAAATAGGAATGCCGAATTTATTTTCCGACTTGCCCGTTGAAATCTTGGCATGGGTCTTTGCATCGACATCGGGATTGACGCGCAATGACACATGCGCGCGCGTGCCGCGTGCGGCTGCAATGGCCGAGATGGTTTCGAGCTCGGGCTCGGATTCGACATTGAAGCAAAAGATTTTTGCGTCCAACGCGAGTTCGATTTCACGCTTGGTCTTGCCAACTCCTGAGAAAGTAATCCGCTCTCCCGGTACACCCGCTGCCAATGCGCGGCGCAATTCGCCTTCCGAGACCACATCCATGCCCGCACCAAGTGCTGCGAAAGTTTTCAGCACGGCTTGGTTGGAATTGGCCTTCATGGCGAAACAGACCATGGCATCCATGCCGGAGAAGGCTTGCGAGAAGACTTGGTAATGGCGCGTCAGCGTCGCACGCGAATAGCAATAGAAGGGCGTGCCAACCTCTTTCGCAATGGCGCGCAGATCGACATTTTCGGCATGCAGCACGCCGTTGCGATATTCAAAATGGCGCATGTCGCCCTTACAGGATTTTGTCGAGAATGAACGGGTCGCGCGGCGGAACAACCTTGATGCGGCGCATCGCGGTTCCGTCAACGGGGCTGCTCGAGCCGGTTTCTTTGGTCACATCTTCCGGACGCGGCGGCGTTGAGCCGGCGGGCGGCTCCATATCGCCACGGCGGCCGCAGCCCGCCAAGGCGAGACATGTCAGGGCAATCAGTCCAAACAAGCGGATTTTTTGGGACATTCCAGCGCGGTTCAACGGTCGAGCTCCTGCTTGATCGCGCCACTATAGCGCATCGGTTGAGGCTGACGAGGGCTTAATCCCGCCAGCCTCTGGAGAGCCGCATTATTTTGCGGCTGCTTCTTCGCGGGCGATCTTTTTCAGCCAAGCGCGTGCTTGGCTGCGCACATTGGCCGGGGCCGTGCCGCCATAGCTGACGCGGCTCTTCACCGATTTATCGACGCCGAGCACATCGTGGACCGCAGCCGTGATGCGCTTATCGACAGATTGCATCTCGGTGAGCGATAATTTTTCGAGCGGGATTTTGCGCTCAGCCGCCATGGCCACCAGATGGCCTGTGACATGGTGGGCATCACGGAACGGCATGTTGAGCGCGCGCACCAGCCAATCGGCGAGATCGGTTGCAATGGCATAGCCGCTGCCCGCTGCTGATTTCATCTTTTTAAGATCAGGCACCATGTCGCGCACCATGCCGGTCATGGCAGCAACGCAGAGCGACAAAGATTGCAGCGCATCGAACGTGCCCTCTTTGTCTTCTTGCATATCCTTTGAATAGGCGAGCGGCAGACCCTTCATCACAATCAGCAGGCCGGTGAGCGCGCCGATGACGCGTCCCGATTTGCCGCGCACCAATTCGGCCGCATCGGGATTGCGCTTCTGCGGCATGATCGACGAGCCTGTCGTGAATTTATCCGACAGATTGGCAAAGCCGAATTGCGGCGTTGACCACAACACAATTTCTTCGGCAAAGCGCGACAGGTGAACCGCAGAAATGGCTGCGGCAGAGAGGGTTTCGAGGACGAAGTCACGATCCGAAACGCTGTCCAGCGAATTGGCAGTGGGGCGATCAAAGCCTAAAGCTTTGGCCGTCATCTCGCGATTGATTGGGAAGGATGTTCCAGCCAGTGCTGCCGAGCCGAGCGGGCATTCATTCAAGCGACGACGCGCATCAGTCAAGCGACCACGATCACGCCCGAGCATTTCAACATAGGCCATGAGATGGTGGCCGAAAGTAACAGGCTGGGCAGATTGCAAATGCGTGAAGCCCGGCATGACCGAGCCCGCATGGTCGAGCGCGCGTTCAGCCAGCGCTTTTTGCAATTCGCGCAGCTGCTCATCGAGCGTATCGATGGTGTCGCGAATCCAAAGACGGAAATCGAGCGCCACTTGATCATTGCGCGAACGCGCTGTGTGCAAACGTCCCGCATCGGGCCCGACAATTTCAGCCAGCCGCGACTCGACGTTCATGTGAATGTCTTCAAGCGCGCGCGAAAAGGTGAAAGTCCCCGCCTCGATTTCGATGCGAACCTGCTCTAGACCTTTGGTGATGGCGGCTGCCGCCTCGCGCTCGATAATGCCTTGCTCGGCAAGCATGGCGACATGGGCGAGCGAGCCGCGGATGTCTTGGGAAGCAAACTTGTAGTCGAAACCGATAGAGGCGTTTATCTCCTCCATGATCGCGTCGGGACCGCTGGCAAACCGGCCGCCCCACATTTTGTTGCTCATCTCGTGCCCCCAATGGCGCGCTTTTGGAAAAGACGGCCCCGTATGACTTCTGGTCCTGACAGCCCCGAAAAGACCTCGGAACCACAAAAAGCCCGCTCCCGGAGCCTAGCTCCGGCGGTTTTTTTTGTAAGCTTGGCTGTCATCGCCCTGTCTGTTGCGGTCCTATACGGGATGAGCGGCCTCCCCGGCAAGGAAATGGCCGCGTCCGGAGCAAAATCCTGCCCGACAGCCGCCGCGCGCTTGCCAGCCATCGCCGGGGCCGCCAAAGGCGAGGTTGCCGCCTTCACCCCCGTCAAGACCGCCCGTCCGGCTATTGATCTGGCTTTTCAGGGGCCCGATGGCCAGCCCCGCAAATTGTCCGAGATGAAGGGGCGGGTCCTGCTCCTGAACCTCTGGGCGACATGGTGCGTCCCCTGCCGGGAGGAAATGCCAGCCCTCGACCGCCTCCAGACGGAGGCAGGAGGGGCTGATTTCGAGGTCTTGGCCCTCAATATCGACACGTCCCGCCTCGAAAGGCGGCAACAATTTTTAAGCGAGATCGGGGTCAAGTCCCTAAAATTCTATGCTGATCCCTCAGCTGATGTGTTCCAGACCTTGAAGCGGGCGGGGAAGGTTGTGGGATTGCCGACCACCATTCTGATTGATGCGGATGGTTGTGAATTAGGCACACTGGCGGGGGCGGCCGCTTGGGATTCACCCGATGCCCTGCGACTCGTCGCCGCTGCGCGCGGGGCGGGTAGATAGTCGAAGATCAGCAGTGAACCGTTGCACGGTTCTGCTTCTTCCATTAGTGAACCGTCAGAAACCAAGAAAAGAGGGCGCATCAATGGCTGAGGCCAAACCTAGCACCGTCTCGCCTGAGGCGCGGCGGCCCTTGTCTCCCCATCTGCAAATTTATCGTCCGATGCTGACGATGATGATGTCCATCATGCACCGCATCACGGGTGCAGCTCTTTATGTCGGCACGCTGCTTTTGGCCGCTTGGCTGATTGCCGCCGCGACCGATGCGCGGGCTTTCGCAACCATCTCGGATCTGCTGTCCTCCTTGATCGGGCGCATCATTCTGTTGGGCTTCAGCTGGTCACTGTTCCATCACCTGATGGGTGGCTTGCGCCACTTCATTCAGGATACGGGCCGCGGCATGGAGCATCCCCAGCGCGAATATCTCGCGCAGGCGACGCTGGTCGGCGGCCTTGTGCTGACGATCCTCGTCTGGGTTCTGGCTTACGCAGCGCGCTAAGGGAGAGAGGAAACATGTCCAACAATCCGAACTCCATGCGCACCACGGTTCGCCAGGTCCGTCATCTCGGCTCTGCGAAATCAGGCACGCATCACGCGTGGCATATGCGCCTCACATCTTTTGCGCTGGTCCCGCTGACCATCGCTTTCGTCTGGATTGTCCTGTCGCTCGTCGGCAAGGATTACAACACGGTGCGTGCCGCGCTTGGCTCGCCTGTGATTGCCATCATCATGTTGCTCTTCATTCTGACGAGCATTTATCACATGATGCTCGGCATGCAGACGATCATCGAAGACTATGTGCATAGCGAAGGCGCCAAGACGTTTTCGCTGGCGCTGAATATCTTCTTCTCGTTCGCTGTTGGCTTGGCCTGCGTTTACGCAGTGCTGCGCCTGAGCTTTGTCTGACGTCTTCGAGCTGCTTCGAAAGGTCAATGAAAATGGCATCTTCTAACGGCAACGCTGGTCCGGCTTATCAGATCACGGACCACACGTTCGACGTGGTTGTTGTTGGCGCTGGCGGCGCAGGTTTGCGCGCCACCGTCGGCTGCTCGCAAGCCGGTCTTCGCACCGCTTGCATTTCAAAAGTCTTCCCCACCCGTTCGCATACGGTTGCGGCGCAAGGCGGCATTTCCGCTGCGCTCGGCAATATGGGTCCGGATGATTGGCGCTGGCACATGTATGACACCGTGAAGGGGTCAGACTGGCTGGGCGATCAGGATGCGATTGAATATCTGTGCCGCAATGCGCCGGCCGCCGTTTACGAACTCGAGCATTGGGGTGTGCCCTTCTCGCGTACGGAAGAAGGCAAGATCTACCAGCGTCCGTTCGGTGGCATGACCACGAATTACGGTGAAGGTCAGGCTCTGCGCACCTGCGCGGCCGCTGACCGCACGGGTCACGCGATCCTGCACACGCTCTATGGTCAGGCGCTGCGCAACAAGACCGAATTCTTCATCGAATATTTCGCGATTGACCTGATCATGGATCAGGAAGGTCGTTGCCGCGGTGTGGTCTGCATGAAGATGGACGATGGTTCGATCCATCGCTTCCGTGCCCAGCAGGTCATTCTCGCCACCGGTGGTTATGGTCGCGCCTATTTCTCGGCGACATCGGCCCATACCTGCACGGGTGACGGCAATGCGATGGTGCTGCGTGCGGGTCTGCCGCTGCAGGACATGGAATTCGTGCAATTCCATCCGACCGGCATTTACGGCTCGGGCTGCCTGATCACGGAAGGCGCGCGCGGCGAAGGCGGCTATGTCACCAATGCGAATGGCGAGCGCTTCATGGAGCGTTATGCGCCGTCAGCCAAGGATCTGGCCTCGCGTGACGTTGTCTCGCGCGCCATGACGATTGAAATTCGCGAAGGTCGCGGCGTTGGCAAAAACAACGACCACATCTTCCTGCATCTCGATCATCTTGATCCGGCGATGTTGCATGAACGTCTCCCCGGCATTTCGGAAAGCGCGCGTATTTTCGCGGGCGTCGATGTGACCAAGGAGCCGATCCCGGTCATCCCGACCGTCCATTACAATATGGGCGGCATCCCGACCAATTATCACGGCGAAGTTCTGACGCTGAAGAATGGCGATCCGGATACAGTTGTGCCGGGTCTGATGGCGCTGGGCGAAGCGGCTTGCGTGTCGATCCATGGCGCCAATCGTCTGGGCTCGAACTCGCTGATCGATCTGGTCGTCTTCGGTCGTGCAGCGGGTCTGCGCGCAGCTGAAATCGTCAAGGCTGGCGAGAAGCAAGCAGAACTGCCGAAAGACTCGGCCGATCTGTCGCTGTCGCGCCTCGATCATTATCGCAATGCAAAGGGCGGCACGCCGACCGCTGTTCTGCGCGACAAGATGCAGCGTACGATGCAGAGCAATTGCGCCGTGTTCCGCACGGGCGAAATTCTCGAAGAAGGTTCAAAGCTCATTCACGACGTGTGGAGCGGCCTGCCGGATATCGGCATCACCGATCGCTCGCTGGTGTGGAATTCGGACCTCATCGAAACACTCGAATTCGACAATCTGCTCGTGCAGGCAGTCGTCACGATGGATTCGGCGCTCAACCGTCAGGAAAGCCGCGGCGCGCATGCGCGTGAGGATTTCCCCAATCGCGATGACAAGACCTGGATGAAGCACACGCTCTCCTTCCTCGACAACGGGAAGAAGACGGTCGACATCGATTATCGCCCCGTGCACACCTATACGATGAGCAACGAAGTTCCATACATCGAGCCGAAGGCGCGCGTTTACTAAGCGCGCTTTCCAAGCACCGAGAGAGAATCAATGGTTGAACTGGCTCTTCCGAAAAATTCGCAGCCCACGGTTGGCAAGACCTGGCCTAAGCCGCAGGGCGCGACCAACTGCCGTGAATTCCGCATCTATCGTTGGAATCCCGATGATGGTGCCAATCCGCGCATCGACACTTATTACGTCGATATGGATGATTGCGGCCCGATGGTTCTGGACGCAGTCCTCTACATCAAAAGCAAGATCGACCCGACGCTGACTTTCCGTCGTTCATGCCGCGAAGGCATTTGCGGTTCGTGCGCGATGAATATCGATGGCACGAATACGCTGGCTTGCACCAAGGACATGAAGGACATTTCGGGGCCGGTGAAGATCTATCCCCTGCCGCATATGCCTGTGGTGAAGGATCTGGTGCCTGACCTCACACGCTTCTATGCGCAGCATGCCTCGATTGAGCCTTGGCTGCAGACGGACACGCCCCAGCCGGAAGCCGAATGGAAGCAGTCGCCGGAAGATCGCTACAAGCTCGATGGTCTCTACGAGTGCATTCTCTGCGCTTGCTGCTCGACCTCGTGCCCGAGCTATTGGTGGAATGGCGACCGTTATCTTGGTCCCGCCGCTTTGTTGCAGGCCTATCGCTGGCTCATCGATTCGCGCGATGAAGCAACAGGTGCGCGTCTCGATAATCTGGAAGATCCCTTCCGTCTTTATCGTTGCCACACGATCATGAATTGCGCCAAGGCTTGCCCGAAGGGCCTCAACCCCGCCAAGGCGATTGCCGAAATCAAGAACATGATGATCTCTCGCCAGAGCTGATTGCATGTTTTGCTGATTGCAAAAGAGCCGGCAGCTTTAAAAACTGCCGGCTCTTTTTTTGACTGATCTCACGGGAAACCGCTTTTGTCTGCTCCATCCGTCCTTGATCTCTATTACGATCTCGTCGCCTCAGGCTCGCTCGAGCGTGACGAGGCGCAGGAAGAGGCATTGGAGCAACTCGCCTCACTCGCCAATCGTTTGCATGATTACAAACTGCCAGGCAAAGCCAATCCGCTGAAGCGCATCTTCGGTGCGAAGAAGCCAGCGCCTATCAAAGGCCTCTATATTTGGGGCGCAGTCGGGCGCGGCAAGACGATGATTATGGACCTCTTCTTTGAGGCCGTGCCGGTGCCGCTTTCGCGCAAGCGCCGTATTCATTTCCATGGCTTCATGGCTGATGTGCATGCGCGCATCCATAAATACCGGCAGGATTTGAAAGCCGGCAAAGTCAAAGGCGAAGACCCCATCGCGCCGGTTGCGGCCGACTTGGCAAAAAAGTCAGCGCTGCTGTGCTTTGACGAATTCGCCGTCACCGATATTGCCGATGCGATGATCTTGGGGCGCTTGTTCACCGCACTCTTTGAGCTTGGTGTGGTTGTGGTTGCGACATCCAATGTTGTGCCGGACCGTCTCTATGAAAATGGTTTGAACCGCGCGCTTTTTGTTCCTTTCATCCATTTGCTTGAAGAGCGCATGGCGGTGATCGAGCTGTGCTCACGAACCGATTTCCGTCTCGAAAAATTATCAAACGAGCCCGTCTATCATGTGCCCAATGATGCGCAGGCCAAGCGCGCTTTGGATCGTGCGTTTAAAGCCCTCACAGGTGTCGAGCGTGGGCGCTTAAGTTTTGTCGAAGTCTTGGGTCGCAAGGTCAACGTGCCTGAGCGCGCGCATGGCGTGGCGCGGTTTCGTTTTGCGGATTTGTGCGAATTGCCTTTGGGTGCGACCGATTATCTGGAAATCGCGCGCGAGTTTCACACGCTCATCATCGA
Organism: Beijerinckiaceae bacterium; assembly: GCA_947452455.1. Classification (GTDB taxonomy): domain Bacteria; phylum Pseudomonadota; class Alphaproteobacteria; order Rhizobiales; family Beijerinckiaceae; genus Terripilifer. The sequence goes on along the minus strand of CANGBX010000003.1, from coordinate 198,181 downwards.
CGATATTCCGGTGATGGATGAATCCAAGCGCAATGAGGCCAAGCGCTTCATCAATCTGATCGACGCGCTTTATGATCGGCATGTGAAGCTGGTGGCGTCAGCTGCGGCTGAGCCAACGGGTCTTTATCTTGCCAGAAGCGGCCACGAGGCTTTCCAGTTTGATCGCACGGTGTCGCGTCTCATTGAAATGCGCTCAACTGAATATCTGGCCTTGCCACATGGGGCCTCCACGTCGGAAGGTTCTGGCAATGCCAGCGGCCTTGTTGAGACGTGAGCGTGATGCCGACAGCTAGCAGCCCAATACCCCTGCCCGAATCACAGGATGCGCGCATCCTTGATTTTGCGGCTGATCATGTGCGCCGTTTCGGTGCGGCGCGCCTGCGCATTGTGGCCGTCGCACAAGATGCCGGCATGACGCATGGCAATGTCTATCGCTACTTCCCATCCAAGGAAGCGCTTTTCGATGCGGTGACAGAGCAATGGCTGAAGCCGGTTGAAGCGGCATGTCGCATGATCGCCGATGCGCCGGACCCCGCTTTCAACAAGCTTGAGCGCATGATTGTCTCCATTCATCGCTCCTATCGCGACAAGCTCGAAGCCGATCCGAAGATTTTCGATCTCTTCTGCCAATCGCTGGAAGAGGGGCGCAGCGTGGCGCGCAAGCACCGCACAAAGCTGCAGAGCGAAATCCAGCGCGTGCTGGATGAGGGCACGAGCGGGGGCATGTTTGAGGTCGCCGACCAGCGCCGCGCCTTGGCGCTGGTCTTTGATGCGGCCTATCGGTTCATGAGCCCGATCTCGATTCGCCTCGATAAAGACGTGCCTCGCGCCCAGATGGATGGCCGTTGCGACCGTTGCGTCAGACTATGTCTGCGTATTCTCGGGAGCGGGAAAATCTAATCCACAGATGGTAACAAATAACATTTTCTGTTATTTGTTACGCCTTTTTAGGCTTAGAATAAAACGCTGCGTCATGTCCGCTTTTTATCAAATAACCAATTGAAAATAATAGACTTTATAAGCTTACGTAAGGGTGGCTCATGCGCCCGATTCACAGGTGTGCATGGTTCTTAGCCATCCAACTGTCTTGCAACCGTCAAAGGCTCGAGTCAAAGAGGCGCCGGTTCTTAAAAAAGAGCGGGCCGGACGGTCACGCTTGGCAAACCACATAAGGACGCAACCATGGCGCGTAAAAAGATTGCATTGATCGGAGCCGGCCAGATCGGCGGCACTCTCGCTCATCTCGCAGGCCTGAAAGAGCTTGGCGACATCGTTCTCTTCGACATTGCCGAAGGCACGCCGCAGGGCAAGGCGCTTGATCTCGCGGAATCTGCTCCCGTAGACGGTTTCGATGCGAAGCTCTCTGGCGCTAACGATTATAAGGACATTGCAGGCGCTGACGTTGTGATCGTCACGGCTGGCGTGCCGCGCAAGCCTGGCATGAGCCGCGATGATCTGCTCGGCATCAATCTGAAAGTCATGGAATCGGTCGGCGCTGGCATCAAGCAGCATGCTCCCAATGCTTTCGTGATCTGCATCACCAACCCGCTCGATGCGATGGTGTGGGCCCTGCAGAAGGCTTCCGGCCTCCCGGCCAACAAGGTCGTCGGTATGGCTGGCGTTCTCGACTCGGCTCGCTTCCGCTTCTTCCTCGCTGAAGAACTCGGCGTGTCGGTGAAGGACGTTCATGCCATGACGCTCGGTGGTCATGGCGATGACATGGTCCCACTGATCCGTCATTCGACCGTTGGCGGCGTGCCGCTGCCCGAACTCGTCAAGATGGGCTGGCTCAGCCAGGAGAAGCTCGACGCGATCGTCAAGCGCACGCGCGGCGGCGGCGGCGAAATCGTCGCTCTCTTGAAGACCGGTTCGGCTTTCTACGCACCGGCTGCATCAGCCATTTCCATGGCTGAATCCTACCTCAAGGATATGAAGCGCATTCTTCCCTGCGCTGCTTATCTCAATGGTCAGTATGGCGTGAAAGACATGTATGTCGGCGTGCCGGTTCTGATCGGTGCGAACGGCGTCGAAAAGATCGTCGAGATCGAATTCAACGACGAAGAAAAGAAGATGTTTGCGACATCGGTCGAAGCCGTGAAGGGCCTCGTCGATGCATGCAAGACCATCAATCCTGCTTTCGCCAAGTAAGCGATAATCACCATTTCACCTGTCGGCGGTCATCCACCGCCGACACCACGTCTCTGGGGATGTGAGCCCTTCCGATGAACATTCATGAATATCAGGCCAAGGCCATTCTGAAGACCTTCGGCGTTCCGGTGTCACGCGGCGTTGCCGTGTTGAACGCTAGCGAAGCCGAAGCTGCTGCCAAAGAACTCGGTGGCCCGCTTTGGGTCGTCAAGTCGCAGATCCACGCTGGTGGTCGCGGCAAGGGCAAGTTTAAAGAGCCCGAAGCTGGCGATAAGGGCGGTGTCCGCCTCGCCAAGTCGGTTGAAGAAGTGAAGACCTTCGTCAACCAGATGCTCGGCAAGACGCTGGTCACAATCCAGACGGGTCCGGCTGGCAAGCAAGTCAACCGCCTCTACATCGAAGACGGCTCCGACATCGAGAAGGAATTCTACCTCTCGGCGCTGGTTGATCGTGCGACCTCGCGCGTGTCATTCGTCGTGTCCACCGAAGGCGGCATGGACATTGAAGAAGTCGCGCATAGCACACCTGAGAAGATCATCACTTTCTCGGTCGATCCTGCGACCGGCATCATGCCTCACCATGGCCGCACCGTGGCCAAGGCGCTCAAGCTTGAAGGCGATCTCGCCAAGCAGGCTGGTTCGCTGGTTGCCAAGCTCTACAAGGCCTTTGTTGAAACCGACATGGCCATGCTTGAAATCAACCCGCTGATCATCACCAAGGATCAGAACCTGAAGTGCCTCGATGCGAAGGTCTCTTTCGATTCGAACGCGCTCTATCGTCATCCCGATATTTTCGCCCTGCGCGATGAGACGGAAGAAGACGCCAAGGAAATCGAAGCCTCCAAGCATGATCTTGCTTACATCGCGCTCGACGGCACGATTGGCTGCATGGTCAATGGTGCGGGCCTCGCCATGGCGACGATGGATATCATCAAGCTCTACGGCGAATTCCCGGCAAACTTCCTCGATGTTGGCGGCGGCGCCACGAAGGAGAAGGTCACAGCGGCATTCAAGATCATCACCGCCGATCCCAATGTGAAGGGCATCCTCGTCAACATCTTCGGCGGCATCATGAAATGCGATGTCATTGCTGAAGGTGTGATCGCGGCGGTCAAGGAAGTCGGTCTGAAAGTGCCGCTCGTCGTTCGCCTTGAAGGCACGAATGTCGAACTCGGCAAGAAGATCATCTCCGGCTCCGGCCTCAATGTCATTCCTGCTGATGATCTGGACGATGCCGCCCAGAAAATCGTCAAGGCCGTTCGGGAGACCAAGTAATGTCCGTCTTGATTGATCGTAACACCAAAGTCATCTGCCAGGGTTTCACCGGCAAGAACGGCACGTTCCATTCCGAACAGGCGATTGCTTACGGCACGAAAATGGTCGGCGGAACATCGCCGGGCAAAGGCGGCTCGACGCATCTCGGCCTGCCTGTGTTCGACACGGTTGGCGAAGCACGCAATGCCACAGGCGCTGATGCTTCGGTCATCTACGTGCCACCGCCGGGCGCAGCTGATGCAATCTGTGAAGCCATCGACGCGGAAATTCCGCTGATCGTTTGCATCACGGAAGGCATTCCGGTTGCTGACATGATCCGCGTCAAGCGTTCGCTCATCGGCTCCAAGTCGCGTCTCATCGGGCCGAATTGCCCGGGCGTGATGACGGCTGGCGAATGCAAGATCGGCATTATGCCGGGCAATATTTTCAAGCAGGGTTCGGTGGGTGTCGTGTCGCGTTCCGGCACGCTCACGTATGAAGCCGTGTTCCAGACATCGGTTGAAGGCCTCGGCCAGACAACGGCTGTCGGTATCGGTGGTGACCCTGTGAAGGGCACCGAATTCATCGACGTGCTCGAGATGTTTCTCGCAGACCCCAAGACAGAATCGATTGTCATGATCGGTGAAATCGGCGGCTCGGCAGAAGAAGAAGCGGCCCAGTTCCTGATCGATGAAGCCAAGCGCGGCCGAAAGAAGCCGATGGTTGGCTTTATTGCTGGTCGTACGGCACCTCCTGGTCGTCGCATGGGCCATGCAGGCGCGATCATCTCCGGCGGCAAAGGCGGCGCGGAAGACAAGATCGCGGCGATGGAATCAGCCGGCATCCGCGTCTCGCCCTCGCCGGCACGTCTCGGCAAGACCCTCGTTGAGGTTCTCAAAGGCAAGTAAGGCTCAATGTCCCGCCGCTTCTCATCTGAAGTGGCGGGACATCACAAACTGCCGCAATTCCGCCGGCACATGAGCGGAAACAAGGTGCAGGAAATGCAAACGCCGATTCGGCGCTATCTGACCCAGGTGAAGTGACAGGTAAATTGACATGGCACGTCAGGCACTCAACGACGCTCTGCTTTCGACCTCTTTCCTCTATGGCGCTAATGCCGCCTATATCGAGGATCTCTACGCCCGTTTCGAAAAAGACCCCAACAGCGTTGATGCCGAATGGCAGGCGTTTTTTGGTGCGTTGAAAGATGATCCCGCTTCCGTTGAGAAGAGCGCAAAGGGCGCCTCTTGGCAGAAGCCCAATTGGCCGATCCACGCCAATGGCGAACTTGTCTCAGCGCTTGATGGCAATTGGGGCGTTGTCGAAAAGAAGATCGGCGACAAGATTCAAAAGACCGCACAGGCCAAGGGCGTGGAAGTTTCGCCCGCCGATGTGCTACGTGCGACGCGCGATTCTGTTCGCGCTTTGATGATGATCCGCGCATACCGTATGCGCGGCCATCTGCATGCCAATCTCGATCCGCTCGGCCTTGAGCCGCAGAAGGATCATGAAGAGCTGCATCCGGCGAGCTATGGCTTCACCGAAGCCGATTATGATCGCAAGATCTTCCTCGATCATGTGTTGGGTCTCGACTACGCCACCATTCCGGAAATGCTCGCCATTCTACGTCGCACCTATTGCGACACGATCGGCTTTGAATTCATGCATATGTCCGATCCGGCTGAAAAAGCCTGGATGCAGGAACGCATTGAAGGTCCGGATAAGGAAATCACCTTCACCCGTGAAGGCAAGCGCGCGATTATGTCGAAGCTTGTTGAAGCTGAAGGTTTCGAAAAGTTCTGCGATCTGCGTTTCCGCGGCACCAAGCGCTTCGGCCTTGATGGTGGCGAAGCCATGGTTCCGGCACTTGAGCAGATCATCAAGCGCGGCGGCGCTCTGGGTGTGCGCGACATCGTGCTCGGCATGGCCCATCGCGGCCGTCTGAATGTGCTGGCTCAAGTGATGGGCAAGCCGCAGCGCGCGATCTTCCACGAATTCAAGGGCGGATCTTTCACGCCTGATGAAGTCGAAGGTTCAGGCGATGTGAAATACCATCTGGGGGCTTCATCTGATCGCGAATTTGATGGCAATAAGGTCCATCTGTCGCTCACCGCCAATCCGTCACATCTTGAAATTGCTGATCCTGTGGTGCTGGGCAAAGTGCGCGCCAAGCAGGACCAGATGGGCGATGTGACAGAACGTTCCAAAGTTCTGCCGCTTCTCATCCATGGCGATGCGGCTTTCGCGGGTCAGGGCGTCATTGCGGAATGTTTCGGTCTGTCGGGGCTGAAGGGCCATCGCACAGGCGGTTCGATCCATTTCATCGTCAATAACCAGATCGGCTTCACGACCTATCCGCGTTACTCGCGTTCATCGCCCTATCCGTCGGATGTGGCGAAGATGATCGAAGCGCCGATCTTCCATGTGAATGGCGATGATCCGGAAGCGGTTGTCTATGCCGCCAAGATTGCGATCGAGTTCCGGCAGAAGTTCCACAAGCCTGTCGTCATCGACATGTTCTGCTATCGCCGCTTCGGTCATAACGAAGGCGACGAGCCGGGCTTCACACAGCCCCTCATGTACAAGAAGATCCGCAGCCACAAGTCGACGCTCGAGCTCTATAGCGAAAAGCTGATTGCCCAAGGCGTCGTTACGCAGGGCGAAGTCGACAAGATGGTTGCCGATTGGCGTACACGTCTTGATGCTGAGTTCGAAGCAGGCCAGAGCTACAAGCCAAACAAGGCCGACTGGCTGGATGGTCGTTGGGCGGGTCTGCGCCCCGCTGGTGATTCAACCGATGACGCGCGTCGTGGCCAGACAGGTCTGCCGCTCGAGAAGCTGAAAGACATCGGCCTCAAGATCAGCGACACGCCGAGCGATTTCAATCTGCACAAGACGATTCAACGCTTCATGGATGGTCGTCGCAAGATGATCGAAACGGGGCAGGATCTCGATTGGGCGACAGCCGAAGCGCTCGCTTTCGGCACGCTGGTTGATGAAGGTCATCGTGTGCGTCTGTCAGGTCAGGATTGCGAACGCGGTACTTTCTCGCAGCGCCATTCGGTGCTGATCGATCAGGAAAATGAAGCCCGTTACGTGCCGCTCAACAATGTTGGTGATGGTCAGGCGCGCTACGAAGTCATCAATTCGATGCTCTCCGAAGAAGCGGTGCTGGGCTTTGAATATGGCTATTCGCTGACCGAGCCGAATGCGCTGACCTTGTGGGAAGCCCAGTTCGGTGACTTCGCGAACGGCGCGCAGGTGCTCTTCGACCAGTTCATCTCATCGGGTGAGCGCAAGTGGCTGCGCATGTCGGGTCTCGTTTGCCTTCTGCCGCATGGCTATGAAGGTCAGGGCCCGGAACATTCGTCAGCCCGTCTTGAGCGCTTTTTGCAAATGTGTGCGGAAGATAATATGCAGGTCGCCAATTGCACGACGCCTGCCAATTACTTCCATGCGCTGCGTCGTCAGTTGAAGCGCGATATCCGCAAGCCGCTCATCCTCATGACGCCGAAGTCGCTGCTGCGCCACAAGCGTGCAGTCTCGCGCCTTGATGAAATGGTGACCGGCACATCCTTCCACCGTTTGCTGTGGGATGATGCGGAAGCGCTGAAGAATGAAAAGATCAAGCTCGTGAAGGACGACAAGATCCGTCGCGTCGTTTTGTGCACGGGCAAGGTCTATTACGATCTCTATGAAGAACGTGAGAAGCGCGGCATTGACGATGTCTATCTGCTGCGCGTCGAACAGCTTTATCCCTTCCCGCTGAAGGCTCTGGTCACGGAAATGTCGCGCTTCAAAAAGGCCGATGTTGTCTGGTGTCAGGAAGAACCCAAGAACATGGGGTCTTGGACCTTCGTTGAGCCCTATCTCGAATGGGTGCTCAGCCAGTCCAGCGCGAAGGTGAAGCGTGCGCGTTACGTTGGCCGTCCGGCATCAGCTGCGACAGCGACGGGCCTCATGTCCAAACATCTTGCTCAATTGCAGGCATTCCTCGATGAGGCCTTCGCGGCCTGACCATTCATCCTTTAAAAAGAAGGACCGCGTTCACGCGCGGGCATGACGAACATGGCAGAAATTCGCGTTCCTACACTCGGCGAGTCAGTGACCGAGGCAACCATTGGTCGCTGGTTCAAAAAGCCGGGCGATGCGGTTAAGGCCGACGAGCCTTTGCTTGAACTCGAGACCGACAAGGTCACGCTTGAAGTGAATGCGCCGGCTGCTGGCGTGCTTGCTGAAATCACCGCCAAGGATGGCGAGACAGTGTCTCCGGGTGCTTTGCTTGGCCAGATCACCGCTGGTGGTGCTGGCGCTGCTGCCGCTCCTGCTGCTGCCCCCGCAGCAGCACCCGCGCCCGCGGCTCCTAAAGCGGCTCCCGCACCCGTTCCTGCCGGCTCGTCCATGCCGGCTGCACCCTCTGCCGCCAAGCTTGCTGCTGAAAGCGGCATCAACACCAATGACGTTGCCGGTTCTGGCAAGCGCGGTCAGGTGTTGAAGGGTGATGTGCTCGCAGCCATTGCCACGGGCGGCGCTGCGGCACCTGCCGCTGCACCGATTGCCGTGCGTGCGCCGTCCGGTGCTGATGACGCTTCGCGTGAAGAGCGCGTCAAGATGACCAAGCTGCGCCAGACCATCGCGCGCCGCCTGAAGGAAGCGCAGAACACCGCAGCCATGCTGACGACGTTCAACGAAGTCGACATGACCGAAGTCATGGCGCTGCGTGCCCGCTACAAGGATATTTTTGAAAAGAAGCACGGCAACAAGCTCGGCTTCATGGGATTCTTCGTAAAGGCCTGCGTGCAGGCGCTCAAAGAACTCCCCGCCGTTAATGCTGAAATCGACGGCACAGATCTCATCTACAAGAACTACTACCACATCGGCATTGCAGTCGGTACCGAGAAGGGTCTCGTCGTTCCGGTGGTGCGTGATGCAGACCAGTTGTCGATCTCGGGCGTCGAAAAGACGATTGCCGATTTCGGCAAGCGCGCACGCGATGGCCAGTTGAAGATCGATGAAATGCAGGGCGGCACATTCACCATCACCAATGGTGGCATTTACGGTTCGCTCATGTCGACGCCGATCCTCAATGCGCCACAGTCGGGCATTTTGGGCATGCACAAGATCCAGGATCGTCCGATGGTCGTGAATGGCAAGATCGAAGTGCGCCCGATGATGTACCTCGCGCTCTCCTATGATCACCGCATCGTTGACGGCAAGGAAGCCGTGACCTTCCTCGTGCGCGTCAAGGAAGCGCTGGAAGATCCGGCGCGTCTCGTTCTCGATCTCTAATTTTCTTCAATAGGCTCGGGGGAACCACCCTGAGCCTTTTCTCGAAAAAGAAGTCCCGCCTGTCGCGGGGGAGAAATTCAATGTCCTACGATCTCGTTGTCATCGGCACCGGCCCCGGCGGTTATGTTTGCGCCATTCGCGCGGCTCAGCTCGGCATGAAAGTGGCCGTTGTCGAAAAGCGCAAGACGCATGGCGGCACATGCCTCAATGTCGGCTGCATTCCGTCCAAGGCTTTGCTGCATGCCTCCGAAATGTTCGATCTCGCAGGGCATGACTTTGCCAATCTCGGCATTGTTGTCGGCAAGCCGAAGCTCGATTTCGCAGCCTTGATGAAGCACAAGACCGACACGGTTGATGCCAATGTGAGCGGCGTCGGCTTCCTGCTCAAGAAGAACAAGGTTGAATCCTTTACTGGTCACGGCTCCATCAAGGGCGCAGGCAAGGTTGACGTGACGGGCGATGACGGCAAGGTCACGACGCTTGAGACCAAGAATATTGTCATTGCGACCGGCTCGGACATTGCGACCCCTCCGGGCGTTGATGTGAAGTTCGATGAAAAGATCATCGTGTCTTCCACGGGCGCGCTGTCGCTCGACAAAGTGCCGGCCAAAATGATTGTCATTGGCGCGGGCGTGATCGGTCTCGAAATGGGCTCGGTCTGGCGGCGTCTGGGCGCAGAAGTTGTGGTCGTGGAATATCTCGATCGCATTCTGCCGGGCATGGACAATGAAGTCGCCAAGCAGTTCCAGCGCATTCTTGAAAAGCAGGGCTTTGCTTTCAATCTCTCGTCCAAAGTCACCAAGGTCGAGAAGAAGGGCAAGGGCGGCGCTGTCACATTCGAGCCGGTTGCGGGTGGTGCAGCTGTCACGCTCGAAGCCGATATCGTGCTGGTGGCGACGGGTCGTCGTCCTTACACGGACAATCTCGGTCTTGAGGCAGCAGGTGTTGCGATGGATCGCGGTCGCGTTGTCATCGACAATCATTTCGCGACCAATGTCGCTGGCATTTATGCTATCGGCGATGTCGTGCGTGGCCCGATGCTTGCGCATAAGGCTGAAGATGAAGGCGTTGCGGTTGCCGAAATTCTCGCAGGCCAGCATGGCCACGTGAACTACGATGTCATTCCTGGCGTTGTTTACACGCAGCCGGAAATTGCGGCTGTCGGTAAGACAGAAGAAGAATTGAAAGCCGCAGGAATAGCCTACAAGTCCGGTAAATTCCCGTTCACAGCTAACGGTCGTGCACGCGCTATGCGTCACACCGATGGTTTTGTGAAAGTTTTGGCTGACGCAACCACCGATCGTGTGCTCGGCGTGCATATCATCGGTATCGGTGCAGGCGAACTGATTGCCGAATGCGCTGTGCTGATGGAATTTGGCGGTTCGTCGGAAGATCTTGCGCGCACCTGTCATGCGCATCCGACAGTCTCGGAGGCCGTGAAAGAAGCGGCCATGGCGGTTGATAAACGCCAGATCCATATGTGATCAAAAAAAGGGCCGGAAATTTTCCGGCCCTTTTTATTTAGAAGAGAAAATGCACAACGCCGGGTGCGAACATGCCAATGCTCATGAGCCCGACGGACAGAACACCGAGCCCCGCAGCCACCCAGACGAGCGCTGCAATGCCGGTGATGATCATCGCCGAGCAGAGCACGATGGCGATCTGCAAAACGGCTGACGACAATTCAAACACTTCATTGCGTGCTTTATACGTGTCACGCTTTTCTTCTGCGGCTTTGGCGCGTGCGGCAAGTTCCTTGCGGCCTTCACCTGTCTCAGGTTCGGTCTCATAGCGATCTGCGGTGCGCTTCCAGTCCGAGACGCGCTTTTGCATCACCTCGCGCTGCGCGCTGTCGGTGATGGTAACAAGCTGCGCTTCAATCTGTTCAGCCGCCACTTGCACGGTGGTGCGGCGAATGGTTTTGGCTTGGAAGAAAGCCCACAGATTGGATGCTTCGAGATTAGAAGCCTGCGCTTCGCGTTCGGCATTATTGCCGCCCATTTCAGAGAAGGCGAGCATCAGCGCGAGAACAGCGATCAGCAGGGCAACGCCCTTATTATTTGTTTCAGGCTCGTGACCGTGTCCGGACATGAATCCCCCCGTTTTTTGCGGCCGAATCATCGGCGGCCGTCATCTAAGCCAACATTTTACGCAGAACAAAGACAGACGGTTTTGAGGATGTGATCAGCCCCGCGCGCGGGGATGGGCGCTGCGCCAGGCTTCCATCAGCCGCGCACCATCAACAGCCGTATAGACCTGTGTCGTGGAAAGGGAGGCATGGCCCAGAAGTTCTTGGATGGCACGCAGATCGCCCCCGCCCGCCAGAAGATGCGTGGCGAAGGAATGGCGCAGCGCGTGCGGCGTGGCGCTATCTGGCAAGCCCAGCGCGCCGCGCAAATGTTCGACCGCCAGCTGGATGATGCGCGGTGACAAAGGCCCGCCCTTTGCGCCGACAAACAACGGGCCTTCGGGTTTGAGCGTATAGGGGCAGAGCTGGAGATAGGCCTCGATCCCGTCTGCCACTGGGCGGATGACGGGCACGGAGCGCGTCTTGGAGCCCTTGCCAATGACGGTCAGCGAATCAAAACCCTTGGCAGCATCGCGACGTTGAAGGCCCAAAGCTTCGGAAATACGCAGGCCCGCCCCATAGAGAAGCCCGATGACAGCCGCATCGCGGGCCAAAATCCAGGGCTCGCGCGTCTCCCCCGCGCGGGTCGCGACATCCATCATATCCATGGCGGAACGCGCCGAAATGGGCTTGGGCAGGCTGCGGGCAATTTTGGGGCTGCGCACGGCAATGAAGGCGGCAGCCTTGCCTTTGCCCTCGCGCTCCAGATGGCGGGCAAAGGAGCGCAGGGCGGCCAGAGCCCGCATCAGCGAGCGGCTTTCAATGCCAGCCCCCCGGCGCTTGGCCATAAAGGCCCTCAAATCAGCGGGTTTCAGCTCGGCAAAGGCAGCAAGCTCGGGCTTTTCACCCAAATGTTCGCTCAGGAAGGACAGAAATTGCGTGAGATCCCGCGTATAGGCCTCGACCGTTAGAGGCGAGGCCCGCCGCTGGGCGGCGAGATGGCGGATCCAGGCCTGCGCCTCGCGTGCGAGCTCCGCCCCCGCCTGCGGGAAGGCGAGATTGCGCTCGGAGTTGTCGGAGAGGGTATTGGCCATGGGCACATCCTCTCTCCTCAGGCTGAAGAAAGTCTTGCCTTAGCGTCCGGCTTTCACCTCATCGATGGCTTTGGCCATCAATTCATCCATGGTCCGGCGGATCTGGTGGTCGGACTGGGCCACTTTCGCTGCATCGAGATCAGCGCGGATTTTGCGGAATACATCGTCTTCGCCAGTCTCTTCGAGGTCGGCGCTCACGACCGAGCGGGCATAGGCCTCGGCCTCGGCGGCGCTTTTCCCAAGTTTTTCGGCAGCCCAGAGCCCCAGCAATTTATTGCGACGGGCCGTCGCCTTGAACTGCAGCGCCTCGTCATGAGCAAATTTGTTCTCAAAAGAATCGCCGCGCTTGTCGAATGAACTCATTCTTTCCTCCAGAAAAGCCATCAGAATAGCCACTTAGCGTAGATATAGGGGCCGGCCTGCCTCCCTCCCATGAGCTACATCAAGGGCGTGGCGTGGTTGTGACGACGCTATTCACAGCTGCGTCATCCTTGAATGGGCTCATACGGGGCTCTTGCATTGTGCCTGCCTACCAAAGGGGATAGTTTGCGCCCTGTTGCGGCAGGACTCGATACAAGAGCTTCATCCGCCAATTGATTCCCTCAAGCTACGGTTGACCCCCATGAATCGCCGCCGTCGCATTTACGAAGGCAAGGCCAAGGTCCTCTATGAAGGCCCTGAGCCCGGAACGCTCATCCAGCATTTCAAGGACGATGCTACGGCCTTCAATGCCAAAAAGCATGAAGTGATTGACGGCAAGGGTGTGCTGAACAACCGCATCTCCGAATTCGTCTTTCAGCATCTGAATGATATCGGCGTGCCGACGCATTTCATTCGTCGCCTCAACATGCGCGAGCAGTTGATCCGCGAAGTTGAAATCGTGCCGCTCGAAGTGGTGGTGCGCAATGTCGCCGCCGGTTCGCTTTCGCAGCGCCTCGGCATCGAAGAAGGCACGCAGCTGCCGCGTTCGATCATCGAATTCTATTACAAGAATGATGCGCTCAACGATCCGATGGTGTCGGAAGAACACATCACCGCTTTTGGTTGGGCCAGCCCGCAGGAAATCGACGACATCATGGCGCTCGCCATTCGCGTCAATGATTTCTTGTCCGGTCTTTTCCTCGGCGTTGGCATTCGTCTTGTCGATTTCAAGATGGAATGCGGCCGCCTGTGGGAAGGCGACATGATGCGCATTGTTGTGGCGGATGAAATCTCGCCCGACTCATGCCGTCTGTGGGACATGAAGAACAACGACAAGCTCGACAAGGATCGTTTCCGTCGCGATATGGGCGGCCTTGTGGAAGCCTATACCGAGGTCGCACGTCGTCTTGGCATCATGCAAGACAATGAGCCGCCGCGTTCGGGTGGCCCGAAGCTGGTGCAGTAATTGCGATCGGGGGCTTTGCGGCCCCCGCATCGTTTCGTCAAAACTGATCTGAAGGCAAAAGCATGAAGGCCCGCGTCACTGTCACTTTGAAGAATGGCGTTCTCGATCCGCAAGGCAAGGCGATTGAAGGCGCACTGAAATCTTTTGGCATTGAAGGCGTTGATTCCGTGCGCCAGGGCAAAGTCTTCGATATTGAATTGTCGACGACAGATCGTGCCAAGGCCGAGACGCTTCTGAAGGCGGCTTGCGAAAAACTGCTCGCCAATACGGTCGTCGAAAATTACCGCGTCGAGATCATCTGATGAAAGCCGTCGTCGTTCTTTTTCCCGGATCGAACCGTGAAGGCGATGCTGTGCGCGCCCTGGAAATGGCGACTGGCAAGAAGCCGCAGATTGTCTGGCATGCTGAAAAAGAGCTTCCCGCAGGCACAGATCTTGTGTTGCTGCCAGGCGGCTTCAGCTATGGCGATTATCTGCGTTGCGGCGCCATTGCAGGTCGCGCGACCATTATGGATGCGGTGCGTGCCCATGCGGCGCGCGGCGGTCTGGTGCTGGGCATTTGCAACGGCTTCCAGATTCTCTGCGAAGGTGGGTTGCTGCCCGGCGTTTTGATGCGCAACAAAGATCTGCGCTTCATCTGCAAGATGCAGCATTTGCGTGTCGAGCGCGCTGATACAGATTACACGCGCGCTTACACGAAAAACCAAGTGATCAAAGTTGCCATCGCACACGGCGAAGGCAATTACGAAGCCGATGAAGAGACGATCAAGCGCCTTGAAGGCGATGGTCGCGTGGCGTTCCGCTATTGCGATGAAAAGGGTGTCGTGGGCGGCCTTGCCAATCCGAATGGTTCGACCAATGACATTGCCGGCATCTATTCAGACAAACGCAATGTGCTTGGCATGATGCCGCATCCCGAAAATCTCATTGATCCGCTGGTGGGCGGCATTGATGGTGCTGGGCTTTTCAAAAGCCTCGTCGCTGCCTGAATAAAAAGAGCCGACCATTTGGTCGGCTCTTTTCGTTTCAGCGATGCGTTGCTTAGAAGCGATAGGTGATGCCAGTCGCGATGAGCCACGGATCAAGGCGCACTTTGGCAGTCACAGGCGCACCACCAACCGTGCCTGTTGCATCCGGACGCAACCAATATTTTTTCACATCGACATTTAAGCCCCAGTTTTTGTCGAGCATGTAGTCAAAGCCTGCTTGCAGAGCAAAGCCCGGAGCATTCTTGACTTTGAAGGCGGTGAAATTGCCTTTGTTCTCATTGTTGAACGTGAAGGTGTAATTCGGACCCGCACCAACATAGGGCTTGAACGCACCGAAATCCGTGAAGTGATATTGGAGCGTCAATGTTGGCGGGAGCAGCCACGTGCTGCCGATCTTGCCTTGGCTTGCCAAGGTGCCCGAGCCTTTCACATCATGCGGGCTGACCCCGAGGACGAGTTCAGCAGCAATGTGTTTCGTGAAGAAATAGGTGATGTCGAGCTCGGGGACGAGGGAGTTTGATGCATTCAGATTGCCACCCGCGACTGTCGCGCCGCTGATGGAAACCGACGCGCTGTCGCGCGGGATGACACTCAAGGCGCGGACGCGAATCATCCAAGGCAAAGGCTCGGCCAAAACGGGGGCGGGGGCTCGCGCGCGGGCGGGAATGTCCGCGGCCAGGGCGGGGAGGGCGGTCGAGCCCAGAAGGGCGCCCAAAAAGGCTCGGGTCAGGAGGGTCATGATGAATTCCACTTCAATACGAGAAATTGCGAGGGCGACGGGCGCCTTCAAATGAACTTTCAAATAAGCTTGGCCATTCTCGCTGTTTGTGGCCGACCCGATATGACTTAGGTCAAACTTCGTCTGTTTGACCTTGGCAGTGGATGCAGGCCGCCAAAGGTGAGAATCGATTGCTTTGAGGGCCTCTGACGGCTAATCGAAACATAGCTCCCCGGGCCGTTCTTGAGGCTCGCTGACAGAGGGCCTCCACTTGAGCCAGTCGATTGAAATCACGCCCCAGCTTGTTGCCGAACATGGCCTGAAGCCGGACGAATATGAGCGCATTCTCAAGCTGATCGGCCGCGCGCCTTCGATCACCGAGTTGGGCATTTTCTCGGCCATGTGGAACGAGCATTGCTCTTACAAATCCTCGCGCATGCATTTGCGCAAATTGCCGACCAAGGCCCCGTGGGTCATCCAAGGGCCGGGCGAAAATGCGGGCGTCATCGACATTGGCGATGGGCAGGCCTGCGTCTTTAAAATGGAAAGCCATAACCACCCGTCCTTCATCGAGCCCTATCAGGGTGCAGCGACGGGCGTCGGCGGAATTCTGCGCGACGTCTTCACGATGGGCGCGCGTCCCATCGCTTGTTTGAACTTGCTGCGTTTCGGCGCGCCCGAACATGCCAAGACACGCCATCTCGTGTCAGGTGTCGTGGCCGGCATTGGCGGCTACGGCAATTCTTTCGGTGTGCCGACCGTTGGTGGCTCTGTGAATTTCCACACACGTTATGATGGCAACATCCTCGTCAATGCGATGGCTGTTGGTCTGGCTAAGTCGGACGAGATTTTTTACGCCAAGGCCACAGGCGTCGGTCGTCCGATTGTCTATCTCGGCTCTAAGACAGGTCGCGATGGCATTCACGGCGCGACCATGGCATCAGCCTCGTTCGAAGCGGATGCAGAAGAAAAGCGTCCTACCGTCCAAGTCGGTGATCCCTTCTCCGAAAAGCTTTTGCTCGAAGCCTGCCTTGAAATCATGGCCAAGGGCTGCGTGATCGCCATTCAGGATATGGGTGCGGCTGGCCTCACTTCATCCGCCGTTGAAATGGGCGCGAAGGGCGGTCTCGGCATCGAGCTCGATCTCGATAAAGTGCCGTGCCGCGAAGATGGCATGAGTGCTTATGAAATGATGTTGTCGGAAAGCCAGGAGCGCATGCTCATGGTGCTCGATCCGGCGAAAGAAAAAGAAGCCGAAGCGATCTTCGTGAAATGGGGCCTCGACTTTGCCATCATCGGCAAGACGACAGACACGAAGCGTTTCGTCATCAAGCACAAGGGCAAGATTGAAGCTGATTTGCCGATCATGGAACTCGGCGATGAAGCGCCTGTCTATGATCGCCCGCATGTGCCAACACCGAAAAAGCCCGTCATTGAGGCTTCTTCTGTAAAGCCGCCGAAAACAAATGCCGAGGCCCTCGTTCATTTGCTCGGCACACCAGACCTATGCTCCAAGCGTTGGGTCTGGGAGCAATATGATCATCTCATTCTCGGCAATAGCGTGCAGCAACCGGGTGGTGATGCAGGCGTGGTGCGCATTGGCGATGGCCCAAAAGGTCTCGCACTCACAACCGATGTCACGCAGCGTTATTGCGAAGCCGATCCGGTTGAAGGCGGCAAGCAGGCTGTGGCTGAAGCTTGGCGCAATATTACTGCGACAGGTGCCTTGCCGCTCGCCCTCACCGACAATCTGAATTTCGGCAATCCGGAAAAGCCCGAATATATGGGCCAGCTTGTTGGTTGCCTTGAAGGCATTGGCGATGCCGCGCGCGCGCTCGATTTCCCGATCGTGTCGGGCAATGTGTCGCTTTACAATGAAACACAAGGTCGTGGCATTTTGCCCACGCCGTCGATTGGCGGCGTTGGTGTGATCGCTGATGTCACCAAATCTGCGTCCGTTGCTTTCAAAAAAGCCGGACAGCAAATCATCCTGATTGGCGAGACAAAGGGCTGGCTTGGACAGTCTGTTTATCTGCGTGATGTGTGTGGCCGCGAAGAAGGCGCGCCACCGCCAGTTGATCTGGTTGCCGAGCGTCGCAATGGTGATTTCGTGCGCGGTCTCATTGGGGCACGCCGCGTCGATGCCGTGCATGATCTTTCTGATGGTGGTCTGGCTGTTGCGCTGGCTGAAATGGCGATGGCCGGCAAGATCGGCGCAAAACTCACCTGCGATCTTGGTGCGCATTCGCACGCCATGCTCTTTGGTGAAGATCAGGGTCGTTACCTGTTGAGCGCGAGCGCAGATGAGGCTCAGAAGATTATCGCTGATGCCAAGGCGAAGGGCGTGCCCGCCGCTATTGTGGGCATGACGGGTGGCGATGCGCTGGAACTGCCGGGTGAAAAGCCCGTGGTCATTTCGGCGCTCGTTAGCGCACATGAAGGCTGGCTGCCCGCCTATATGGCTGGACAGGGTTGAGGATTTTCAAAAATGGCAATGCAGGCAAAAGATATTGAGACCCTGATCAAGGAAGCCTTTCCGGATGCGGTCGTGCAGATCACGGATCTGGCGGGCGATGGCGATCATTATGCCGCGACTGTTGTCTCCTCGGCCTTCAAGGGCAAGACCCGCGTCCAGCAGCATCAGCTGGTCTATGGGGCGCTCAAGGGCCGCATGGGCGGCGAATTGCATGCTTTGGCCCTGACCACCAGCGCGCCCGCCTGACACTGGCGAAGCCCGACAGGCGCGATTATATTGATGGGACCCGGCGGAAACTTGACCTCCGCCCGATCAGAGGAATTAAGACATGACCGACGTGCAGGCGCAGATCAAAAACGAAGTCACCGGCAATGATGTCGTGCTCTTCATGAAGGGCACGCCTGATTTTCCGATGTGCGGTTTCTCCGGACAGGTCGTGCAGATTCTCGATCATCTGGGCGTGCCCTATAAGGGCATCAATGTGCTCGAAGACGAAGGCATTCGCCAGGGCATCAAGGATTTTGCCAATTGGCCGACAATCCCGCAGCTCTATGTGAAGGGCGAATTCGTCGGCGGCTGTGACATCGTGCGCGAAATGTTCCAGGCGGGCGAACTCGCCGCGCATTTCGCTGAAAACGGTATCGCTTTGCAGCCTGCCAAGGCCTAAAGCCTAGCTCGCCAATCCCATCTGCTTGAGTGCCGGATGGCCGAGCAATCCGTAAGGATTGGCGAGCGTTTCAAGCAATTCAAAATGATTATAGCCCGTGCCGACATATAGCTCGGCTGGCTTGCCGGATGCTGTCACCGCTGCATGAAACTCGCGCGTTTGGCGCTGGAATTCGGGCGTTTCCAGCGTGCCGTAAGCGAGAATGAGCGGGCAGGCGATTTTGTCGATGTGACGGATGGCGGAAAGTTTTTCAACTGTCTCATCTGTGAATGCGACATATTGCGAGCGCTTTGAGCGGCGCACGGGCTCTAATTCATACATGCCCGAGAACAGCATGCCGCCACTCAAAATGTTTTGCGACAGACCGAATTCTTTTTGCCAATCGGTTGTCACAATACAGCCGCCCATATGTCCGCCCGATGAATGGCCGATCAGATGGATGCGCGAAGGGTCTGCCCCGAAAGAGGCGGCTTCCGCGCAGATTTTGGCTGTTGCGCGCCGCACCTGTTCGATCATGGGCAATAGGTCGCCCTGACAATCTTGCACGAGATCAAAATCGAGAATGGCGCAATGCGCGCCGGAATTGATGAAAGTTTCAGCTAGAACAGCAAAATCCCGCGCACGTCCATTCTTCCAAGCGCCGCCATGAACATAGATGGCGAGCGGGCGATTTTTCCCCTTGGCGCGATACAGATCGAATGTGTGATTTTTGCCTGAGCCATAGGCGATGACCTCGGGTGTGCCGAGCCGCTGCAAAGCAATGGCCGACATCATCATACGTCGATCATGAACCGCGCTTTGGTTGGGGGCGTAAACCGATTGATCATAGGCTGCATCCAATGCCGCTTGGTCCATATCCAGCCAGACCTTTGGTGCTGCTGCGGCATCCTGCATCATGTTCCTCCCGCCTTTTGCCGCCATCATGCCGCGCCGCCCCCTCAAGGTCAAAGCGCAATGCGACATCGCTTGATCGGGCGCCTTGCAGGATGGCGCGGCTTCCCCCACAATCGCGCCATGTTCACTCTACTTCCCCGCCTCAGTGCCATTGCGGCTTTTGCTGCCGCCCTCATCTGTGGCCTCTTTTTTGATCCGCAATCTGCGAAAGCCGCCTATGGCCGCGTTACGCTGACCATTGATGGCGTGAAACGCACAGCAACTTTGGTGGAATTTGATCGGCTGAAAAAGCGCCGCCGTCCGGTGATCATGGTTTTGCATGGCGGCGCGGGGGGCTCTGGAGCCGGTCTGCGTGCACGCCGTAATCTCGGCGTTGATATGGTCGCACGCAAAGTCGGTGCGACGGTTGTCTACCCCGATGCAGTGGATGGCTATTGGGGCCGCGCCAAACCCGGTGAGCCCGCGCCGGATGATGCGGCTTTCCTGCGCGCTCTGGCGACACGTTTGATCGAACAGGGTGTGACCAGCCATCGTCGCATTTATGTGGCAGGCGTCTCAGGTGGCGGCATGCTCGCGATGAAAATTGGCTGCGAGCAAAGTGATCTCTTCTCCGGTGTGGGTGTCTTTGTTGCCAATATGCCGGTTGAATGGGCGGCTTCCTGCAATCCTGTGCAGCCTGTGGCCTTCATGTTGATGAATGGCACAGCTGATCCGATGGTGCCATTTAACGGTGGCATTGCGCATATGCCCGAAGGCCCGCGCGATGTTCTCTCCTCAGAGGCAACCTATGCTTTGTTCAGCAAGGCTGCTCAATGTACAGGCCTGCGCAGCGAGACGATTGTTGATCGTGATCGCAATGATGGATCGCGTGTCGTGATTGATCACGGTGTTGGATGTCGTGCGCCTGTCGAATTCATCAAAGTCGAGGGCGGCGGGCATACAATTCCAGGTCGTCGCTTATCAGGTTCGCGCGGCATGCCTGTTGGGGCGCAAAACAATGATCTCGATGGCGCGCGCCTCATGTGGGAATTTTTGCTGAAGCGCTCCCCGCAGTGATTTTCAGCGCGGAATGAGCGCCCAGTAATCCAGATCCAGAATGACGGCCGGATCGGCACTATCGCCCTCTTTGTCAGGGAAAGCAGTGCAGGGCTTGTCTTTTGTAGCGATGGTGCGAATGCGCAAAGCGCCAACATCTTTCCGGCCCGGGATTTCTGCCGTGTCGAGAATCTCGCTCCATGCATGCACTGTGAGGCCTGCAAAGAAAGGCGCAACATGTCGCCCAGCATTGATCGCGGCGATATGAAAGGCATTGCCAAGGCCGTTGAAACTCAGCGCACGTGCGAGCGAAATGACGTGGCCGCCATAGATCAGGCGACGACCAAAGCGGCCTTGGCCTTCTGTAAATTGGTTGAAATGCACTTTCGCCGTATTTTGATAAAGCCGCGTCGCGGTCATGTGCTCGGCTTCTTCCACCGTCATGCCATCGACATGATCAATGCGCTCGCCTTTCTGATAATCGGAAAAGCGATGCGGCGCGCCGGATAATTCAAGATCGAATTTGTCATGTGCAATGGGCGGACAAGCCGCACCAATCTCGGCAGGGGTCAGCGCTTTCGGCAGCTCGGGCACTTTTTCTTCGGTAATTTCTGCATGGATATCGCCTTTGCGCACCATGACCCAGCGTACATAATCGAGCACGGTCACACCATGCTGATTGATGCCTTTCGAGCGCACATAGACAACACCTGTTTGCTTGTTGGAATTTTCCTTCAAGCCGACGACTTCAGACACGGAAGACAAAGTATCGCCGGGATAGACAGCTGCTAGAAAGCGACACGCGGCATAGCCGAGATTGGCAACCGCATTAAGCGAGACATCCGGCACTGTTTTGCCGAAGACCATGTGAAAGGTCAGAAAATCATCAATGGGGCTTTGCGGATAACCAAGGCTGCGTGCAAATTCATCAGACGATTGGACGGCAAAGCGTGAGCCAGTCAGCGCGGTGTAGAGCGCAACATCACCCGTCGTGACCGTGCGCGGGGTTGCGTGGCGCAGCACTTGGCCAAGGCGGAAATCTTCGAAAAAATGTCCTTGGTTGGTTTTCAGGGCCACGGCCATCGCTTGCTCTCCACCTCATCAGTGCCGCTATGGTAGTGCGGAATATGCTGCGGTGCACCTAGCCCTTCGAATCAAGGGCCGCTGTCAGGCTTTGGGCAAGGGCCTGCGGGTCGCCCTCCAAAAACACGGATTTGCGCCGCGCCGTATCGCCAGAGAGCAGGCGGGCGCGGGAGGCGGGCAGGCCGAGAGATTTGGCCAGCAGCTTGAGGAGCGCCTCATTGGCGCGACCCTTTTCGGGCACGGCGCGCACGCGGGCTTTGAGGACGGGCAGGCCGTCAGACAGTGTCTCGATCCCGTCGATCCGGTCCATGGCTGCGCGGGGCGTCAGCCGGACTTCCACAACTAGCCCGTCAGGCCGCAAGGACCAGGGCTGGCCGGACATTAGAAGCCCATCACCGCCGGATAGACGTAATAGAGGATCACGCGCTCCAGGAAGAAAATGCCGAGCAGCACGATGACGGGCGACAGATCCAGTCCACCGAAATTAGGCAGGCGCCGCCGTAAGGGCATGAGCACAGGTTCCGTTATCGCAAGAAGCGCGTTCCAAATGGCACGCACAAAATCATTGCGGATGTTGATCACGCCGAAAGCCACGAGCCACGACAGGATGGCAATGGCAATGATGACCCAGCTGTAGAGCTGCAGAATGAGCAAAATGAGATCAAGGATCGCGCGCATGGAGGCTCCAGAACTTTCCGTCTTCGGTTTAACTGTCCGCTCTGCTCCCCGCAAGCGATGCCGCAACGGCGGAATGCATGTCCTATGGCAGTTTTTGCAGGCCCCGCGCATGATTGACAGGCTAAAGGGCGCTCGCTACACACGCGCCAGCTTGGGGCTGTAGCTCAGTTGGGAGAGCGCGTCGTTCGCAATGACGAGGTCAGCGGTTCGATCCCGCTCAGCTCCACCAAGCTTATTCCCGCAAAATTTTATCAGATTGTCGTCGCAGGCTTTTCCGTCAGGTCCTGCAAGAAGCGGTTTTTCTTGTCGACCAAAATGACTTTGGGCGTGATCGGTTGATCAGCCAATTCAAAGCCCATGATGATGATCTCTTCGCCTTCTTTGATCAGATGTGCAGCTGCGCCATTCATGCAGATGTGGCCGGAGCTGCGCTCACCTTTGATGACATAAGTCTCAAGCCGAGCACCTGAAGTGTTGGACACAACCAGCACGCGCTCTCCCGGCCACAATCCCACACGCTCGATCAGATCGGCATCGATGGTGATCGATCCGATATAGGCGAGATTGGCCTCTGTGACCGTCGCATTGTGGATTTTGGATCTCAGGACCATACGCATTTGAAGTCTCGTGCCCTTGCGGCTCGCTGTGGGCCGCGCCCGGCCCTTCCGGCCGTTCCTTTTCCACAATCAGGCCCGAGAGGCAAATAGGTCCTTAGACCCGTGCCGAAAACCGCTCATAAGCGTCGATTTTCCGGCAATTGATCGGCTGGGGTCGGCCATAGATTTCGTTCTGGAGGAATTGGCACTCCTCCTCCTTGCGGGCATCAGGCACATCAATCATCCAGGCCTTGGTCGCCCCCACGCCATCCGCATTCCAGCGGTAGCCACGATTGCGCAACACGTCTTTCAATTCGAACGGCGCTTGCGAGGCCCAGATGCGCCAGCTCGGCGCGCGCGCTTTGTCGAGCAATTGCGCCATGGCGCGCTGGCCGCTTTTGGGCAGCGGACGCGCAAGCAATTCGATCGCTGCATGGCAATC
This sequence comes from Beijerinckiaceae bacterium, assembly GCA_947452455.1. Taxonomy (GTDB): domain Bacteria; phylum Pseudomonadota; class Alphaproteobacteria; order Rhizobiales; family Beijerinckiaceae; genus Terripilifer. The sequence continues at coordinate 175,365 of CANGBX010000003.1, read as the reverse complement.
ATGCACCGCGCGATGCTTGTCATAGAAAAAGCCTGCAGTGGCGGCAAGAAATGAAAGTTTGAGTGTTTCAAACCCTTCCGTTTGCCAATCGACTTGCGACATCGAGCAGGCCCATGGCATGTGGACGAAATCGTCGCAAAAGATTTCCATGAAGCGGCGATCAAAGCCCGCATTATGCGCGATGATCAGATCAGCCTTTGCAATGAAGGCGCTGACATCTGCGACATCAATCATCTTGCCCGCAACCATGGCGTCATCAATGCCTGTGATGGCGGTGATTTCGGGCGGAATCGGGTGAGAGGGTTCGCGTAAAGCCTGGAAGGCTTCACCTAGTTGGAAAATGCGCCCGTCTTGCGCATAGGTGAACGGCACCATCGCCAATTCGATGATTTCATGGCGACCGGCTTCAAGGCCTGTTGTCTCCACATCAAGAAAAATGGCCGTTTTCGTTAGCGTTCCATCATCGGGCTGATAGTGCTTTGGCACCTGCAAACGACGCAGCACGCGATAATCGTCGCTGGCGTCGAGCAGGTCTGCCATCGACGCAAGATCCTGTGCGCTTGGTGTCTGTGTGCTGGTCATGTCTTCCGGAAACTATCCGGAAGATGGGCCCTCTTCTATGAAGAGTGAAGATCTTTCAACAGGTTCGCAAGCCACTAGCTTTCCGTTACGACAGCTTCAGCCGCGCAATCCGCGCCGCGATCTGCCTCAACAGGCGCGCCGCTCTCTCGCGCAATGACGCGCGCTCGTGGGTCTCAATGCAGGCTGATGAGGCAATGAGCGCTTCAAGTTCTTCACGGCTGAGGAGATGGCGTGACTGGCGCATGGCAGTCTCAAGCAAACTTGCTTGTACGCAAAGCCACACCGCGGCAGCGCAGATGCGCACGCCGTGACAAAGAGCGCCGCTCATAAGGATGGAAGGTTTGTCCCGCTGCATCCCGCTGCTCGCGCAAGGCAACGGCACTCATGATCAGCGGATCTGATTGGCCAGCAGCCGTCATGCGCAGAATGGCACGCGCGATGGGGCGCAATGCATCATGCACATTGGATGCCCCGGAGCAGCGCAAAGCCTGCTCGGCAATTTGCATTGCGCGTCGCATGACATCAATTTCGGCTTGGCCGAAACAGAATTTTTCTGCACCGCCGGATAGCATCTGGGATCCTCAGAAAGATAAGCTCTAGAAAAGAATTGCTCATAATAAGAAACAAATGCAACAAAAATATTGAGACTGCTGAATTGAAGGGTCCTCATTCAATTCACTGTCAGCGCAAGAATAGTCATGCCCGCCTGACTTTTGGCTAGGAAGTCGCTATGCTGGTGCCAGTCGTGCTGATCAGCGGCACAAAATAAGAAATTCGAGCGATTCCAAAGGCATGTAACTTGCCAGGCGCTCTTGAGGGCAGGAAGGATCAAGCTTTGGGGGCCCCAGCTCCGAAGATCAGCGAAGCAGCTTTGAGCGATTTCGTGCAGCGCCTGTTTATGTCGCGCGGCATGAGCGCTGAAAATGCCGCAAAAATCGCCAGCGTTTTGGTCTGGGCGGATATGCGCGGCAGCGACACCCATGGGGTGAGCCGCATCCCCCATTATTTCGGCATGATTGATAAGGGCGCGATGAAGCCCGCGGCGGTCCCCCGTCTGCAAGCCGATTTCGGCGCGCTTTTCTCCCTTGATGCACAAGGTGCCGCTGGCCCCATCGCCATGGTGCAGCTCCTGGACGGCGCACAAGAGCGCGCGCGCCAATTTGGCGTGGGTTTTGGTGTCATGAGCCGTGCCACACATGCGGGGGCAATCGGTTTTTATGCGGAACAAGCCGCGCGCAATGGTTTTGCTGCCATTGCTTTCGCAGCAGGCCCGCCTCTGATGGCCTATGAAGGCGCGCGCATTGCCAGCGCGTCCACCGCGCCTCTGGCTATGGCTGTTCCAGGTGGTCCCGAAGGCGTGGTCTTGCTCGATATGGCAGCGAGCCAGATTTCAAACGGACGCTTGAAACAAGCGCGCCGCGACAAAGAAACCCTGCCCCTTGGTTGGGCGCTTGATGCAGAGGGCCATCCCGCCACCGATGCCACAAAAGCAGAAACGCTTTTGCCTTTGGGTGGACCGAAGGGATCTGGTTTTGCGCTGCTGAACGAAGTCTTCACCAGCGTTCTGGCGGGGGCACCACTTTTGTCGCCCATGCTGGCGCAAGGCAAAAAGGGACATGGGCAAAGCGCTACGATGATCATCATCGATATTGCTCGCCTGCGTGAGCCCGCAGATTTTGCCAGTGATATGGATGCACTCTCTGACGCGATCAAAGCTCTGCCGCGCATCGAGGGTGTTGAAGAATTGCGATTGCCCGGTGAGCGCGGTGCGCGTGCGCTGAAACAAGCACGACTACAAGGCATCAAGATCGACGCCAAAGTTTGGGATGAATTGGTTCAAGTGGCACAGGCTCATCACGTTGCCTTGCCAGAGACGGGAGAAACAAAATGAAAAAAGCTGCAAGCCTTTTCGGCGCGGCATTGCTGGTGGGCGCATTCGCAAATGTGCCTGCAAATGCTGATGCTTTGAGCGATTTCTATCGCGGCAAAAACATCACTTTCCTGGTGGGTTCTGATCCGGGTGGATCCTTTGGCCCCTATGCGCAGGTGCTGGCCGAGCACATGCCTAAATATATTCCGGAGAAGCCGAAGTTCATCATCAAATATACGGGCGGTGAATCCGGTGGTCTCAATCTTGCCAATTCTGTGCGCGGCAATATGCCAACTGACGGCACGACGATTGCGATGACGCAGCAGACCGTTGTGATCAACCAGGTGCTGCAGCCGCAATTTGCAAAATATGATGCGCGGGAATGGTTGTGGCTTGGCAATATGGCGCCTGTGCGCAACATGCTCTCGATCTGGCACACAGCGAAAGCCAAGACGATTGAAGATGCCAAGACGACCGAAGTCATTATTGGCGCAACGGGACCGAGTTCACCGACCTATATTGTGCCCAATCTGATGAACAAGTTTCTCGGCACAAAATATAAAATCGTGACGGGCTATAAGGGCGCAGCCGATTTGAACCTGGCCATGCAGCGCGGTGAAATTGAAGGGCGCGGCGCCTCGTGGGTGAGCGTGCAACTCGCAATGCCCGATGCCATTGCCGATGGTCGCATCAAGCCGATTGTCTTTGCTTCCATCACGCGCGAACCCAGCGCGCCAGATGTGCCGACCTTGGCTGAACTCATGAAAGATCCGGTGCATCGTCAGGTGGCGGAGTTTTTGTCGGCTGAATCCGATTTCGGTCGCAGCGTCTTCATGCCGCCGGGTGTTCCTGCCGATCGCGTGGCCATGATGCGCGCCGCCTTCGAGAAGACCATGAAGGATGAGGCCTTTCTGGCCGATGCCAAGCGCCTCAATCTGACCATCGAGCCCATGTCTCATCAGAAGCTCGCCGAGATCACGGCCAAGGTTGTCAGCGCCCCGAAAGAGGTCGTAGAGCTCGCCAAATAAGGCCAATCGGAAGGGGGAGGCCAGTTCTCCCCCGCCGAATAGCCCCTCCTGCTGATGTGCATTGCATCAGCCCTCGAAAAGGTGCAGATGCGAAGCAAGCTTCGCTCGTCCCCCGTTCACGGCCCGGACGGCGTGCCACTCTCAACAATGATTTGACGGAGAATTTTCCATGGCCAAGACCCCCAGCGAAGGTAAAGCCGGCGGCGCCTTCATGAAGCCCCTGCAGCCCTCGAAGGAGCTTGGCGCGATTGTCGGCAACGATCCGCTGCCGCGTTCGGAAGTCGTCAGCAAGGTTTGGGACTACATCAAGTCCAACTCGCTTCAGAACCCGGCCAACAAGCGCGAGATCCTCGCCGATGCCAAGCTCGAAGCCGTGTTCGGCCGCAAGCAGGTGACCATGTTCGAAATGAACAAGTACCTCGCGCAGCATTTGAAGAATATCTAAGTTTACCGACCCTTCATAAGAGGGCGCTGCCTTGACGGGCGGCGCCCTTTTTTCTTGGGTGGGAGCCTTCTGATCGGGCATCGCGCTAGGGCGTGGATCCTGTGAATTGTGCATTGAGCGCTTGCAGCTTTCCAAACAAGCGAGGAATGCTGTGCTGCCTCGCTTCGCAGGACATAACACCTTGCGCTCACTTCGCCTTCTGACATGGAATGTGCATCGCTGCCTCGGCATCGACGGGCGTATTTCGCCCGCGCGCATTGCCGATGTCATCGCATCAGCCGCCCCCGATATTGTCGCTTTGCAAGAAGTCGATGTGATGCGCAAGCGCACCGGCCATATTGATCAGGCCGAAGAGATTGCGCGTCGTCTGGGCATGGATTCGCATTTCCATAACAATCTGCGCGTGATGGAAGAGCAATATGGCGATGCCATTTTAACAACCCTGCCTTCGCAACTCATGCATTCGGGGCGCCTGCCTGCATTGCCGGGCTTAAGTCAGATCGAACCACGTGGCGCGCTCTGGGCACGCATTGATTGCGATGGCGTACCTTTGCATGTCATCAACACGCATCTCTCTCTGATCGCGCGCGAGCGGCGCTCGCAAACAGATTGTCTGCTTGGGCCCGAATGGATGGGGCGCGCGGATTGCGAAGGCCCTGTCGCACTGGTCGGCGATTTCAATCTCGTGCCACGCTCGCGTGTCTATCACCGTCTGACCAAGGTTTTGAAAGATGTGCAGCGTGCGCCGGGCTTAGGGCGCACAAAGCCGACCTTTCCATCCGGTTTTCCGGTCTTGCGCCTTGATCATGTTTTTATGCGTGGCGAAGTGCAGGTGAAGCGCGTCGAGGTGATCCGTAACAGGATCACGCGTGTGGCCTCAGACCATCTGCCTTTGGTGGTCGATTTTGAAATTGTATAAGACAAAAAAATGGCCGGGCAATTGCCCGGCCATTCTGTTTTGATCTGGTGTCGATCTTAGACCGAGGGGATAAGACCCTTCAGCGCCGGGAACCATCCGCCGAGATATGTCTGCGGCCATGGAATGGTCAGCAGCTGATCGAAGAGGACATAGACGAAGATCGTCAGGATAATCGCTTGCGGAATGACCAGCGACCAACGTTCCTTGGTTTCTTCGAGGCGCATGAAGGCGATCACGAAGATCGGAATGGTCGGGATCAGACCAATCACAGCCATCGAGATCATGAAGGCCACGAGCCAGCCGAAGAACATGGCTGCACGACGCAAGATCGTCCACGTATCAAGGTGGTCGGTCGTGGCATCAAGGTCCATGTGGATCTTTTGCTCGATCTTTTCGGTCATCACGCCAGCCATGCCGACGTCTGCTTGTTCTTCCGGCTTGCGGAAGAGATAGTTGAACAGACTGACTGACATGACCACTGCAGCCACCGAGCCGACGATCATCGGCACAATCTTGGCATGCATGTTCCAGTGCGAGGCTTCCCACATCATGTAGCCGAGAACGGCGAACAGGAAGATGTAGAAGAGCTGATCAGCCTGGAAGTTCGGCTTGAAGTGGAAACCCGTCAGCATCTTGCGCAGACCACCGTGGATTTTGATGTCCTGCAAGAAAGGACGCATCAAACCAAACAGCGCGAAAGCGAAGATGATGATGACGATCGGGCGGGCGAACCATTCCACACCGTAACGCTGGATCGAGATGAAGAGATAACGCTCAACGATCTCACCGAGCACGCAGCCCAAAAGCAGCGGCGGGCGTGGCCATTTCAGCATTTTCATCGCCCAGCCCAAGAGGCCGAAGATGAGCAATGTGTAGAGGTCACCCCAGTTACGCGAACCCTGGAACGCGCCGATGTAAATAATCGCCAGCGTCGAGGGAAGGATCAGCGTGTAGCGCAACGTGGCCAGACGCGCGAATTGCGCACTGAACAAGTAGCACAGGCCCGCGCCCAACACGTTGGCAAGAGCCACCGACCACACCATTGCATAGGTGACGTCGAGGTTTTTCGTCAGCATGTCGGGTCCAGGAACGAGACCGTGGATGAGGAAGGCGCCGAGCAAAATCGCCATGCCGGCAGAGCCGGGCACGCCGAAAGCCACGGTCGGGACGAGAGCGCCGCCTTCACGCGAATTGTTCGCGCTTTCGGAAGCAATCACGCCACGCACGTCGCCCTTGCCGAAGGTCAGGCCTGCGCCCTTTTCGGTCTTGAGCGCATGGCCGTAAGCCAGCCAGTCAACGATCGCGCCCGAAATGCCGGGGATCGCGCCGAGTGTCGCACCAAGCCATGAGCAGCGCAGAACGAGCCACCAATGTTTGAAGCAATCGCGCGCGCCTTGCACCATGCCCGAGGTCGATGTGGCGAGCTGTTTGGAGCCCGGAGCAATCGACTGACGGGAAATCGCAAGGTCAGCGAGTTCCGGCAGAGCGAAGAGACCCAGCACGATCGGGACGAGCGGCGCACCTTCCCAGAGGTAAAGGCTGTCGAGTGTCCAGCGCAGCGTACCAGTCTGCGGGTCGGAACCGACCATGGAGATCATCAGGCCGATACAGCCGGCTGAAAGGCCACGCAGTGGCGCGCTGCCCGAAAGCACGGCCACCATGGAAATACCTAAGACAGCAAAGGCTAGTAGCTCTGGTGATCCTATGAATAGCATCACGGGTCGAAGGATCGGCAAGAGAACGGCCATCAAGGCCGCGCCGAAAATGCCGCCCATCATCGAGGACATGTAAGCTGCAGACAGCGCGCGCGAGGCTTCGCCGCGCTTGGCCATCGGCAATCCGTCCAAGACGGTGGCGGCAGAGCCGGCACCTCCGGGCACGCCGAAAAGAATGGCCGGGATGGGGTCGCCCGTCGCCGTTGTCGCACCGAGACCCAAAAGAAGGGCCATGGCCGCGTAAGGGTCCATATTGAAGGTGAAGGGCAGAAGCAGGGCTGTGCCCGCAAGCCCACCGATGCCCGGCAGAATGCCAAGCACCAGACCCATAATCACGCCAAGGAACAGCAACGACATGCGGAAGGGATCCATCAGCATGACGAAGGCTTTGGCGGCGGCGTCCAGCATAGAGACGTCCATTGCTCTAACCTCTCGAATTTTTCACGTTTTCTTGGGAAGTTGAGGACGCAGATCGATCGACCGGACCGTCGCCATGGCCCAATGTCGTGCAGTTCCCTCCGACGGGGTAGTTAGGCCGTATTACGGCCTTCTCCCTTCTATTACGTAGGATATAATCACAGGCTTGTTTTGAACGAAAGTCGTAGCTTGCCCAAATTCCGGCTCAATTCATCGCCTCTGCGGGTCTGCAAATGGGCGGAGAGTGGGGACTTTATGCTGCAGCAATCTTGCAGCATCAGGGTGCAGCATAAAGTACAAACTTGAATATAAGTTGCTTTTAAAACAATAGCTTGCTGCGCAACATGCGTAACTGGGCTGAAGGGTTATGTTGCGCCGCAAAAGTGCAGCAAAGGCCAATATTTGTGCGCTGCAATATAAAAAACGGCCCGGGATTAGCCGGGCCGCTCACAGCAATGTGACGATATCATATCTGATCTATCAGAGACCAGCCGCAATCTTGAAGCTGGCTTCGGTCTTGCCCTTGACTTCATCGACGCTGACACCGGGCGCGAGTTCAATCAAAGTCATGCCGCTCTTGCCCGCCTTGTCGATGGTGAAGACGGCCAGATCGGTGATGACCATATCGACCACGCCCGAGCCCGTCAGAGGCAGAGAGCATGACTTGAGGAGCTTCGGCGCATCTTTGGCGACATGCTCCATGACCACGACGACCTTTTTGACGCCGGCCACAAGGTCCATGGCGCCGCCCATGCCCTTCACCATTTTGCCGGGGATCATCCAATTGGCCAGATCGCCATTCTCGGCCACTTCCATAGCACCCAAAATCGACAGGTCGATATGGCCGCCGCGGATCATGGCGAAGGAATCGGCTGACGAGAAATAGCTCGTCGTCGGCAATTCGGTGATCGTCTGCTTGCCGGCATTGATCAGATCGGCATCTTCCTCGCCCTCATAGGGGAAGGGGCCCATGCCGAGCATGCCGTTTTCGCTTTGCAGCTGCACGGTCATGCCGGCCGGAATGTAATTCGAAACCAGCGTCGGAATGCCGATGCCCAGATTCACATAAAAGCCGTCACGCAATTCCTTCGCGGCGCGGGCGGCCATTTCATCACGGGTCCAAGCCATGGAAACTCTCCTCCTCAGGCGCGCTTGCGGGTGGTGCGCTGTTCGATGCGCTTTTCCGCACCCGGCACATGAATGATGCGCTGGACGAAAATGCCCGGCGTGATGATGTGGTCAGGATCAATCTGGCCGGGCTCGACGAGATGCTCGACCTCAGCCACCGTAACTTTGCCGGCGGTTGCCATCATCGGATTGAAATTACGGGCAGTTTTCCGATAGACGAGATTGCCTTCGGTATCGCCCTTCCACGCGTGGACGACGGCCAGATCAGCCACAAGGCCCCGTTCCATCACATAGGTTTCGCCGTCGAATTCCTTCAGCTCCTTGCCGTCAGCGATGATCGTGCCGACGCCGGTCTTGGTATAGAAGGCCGGAATGCCTGCCCCGCCCGCGCGGATGCGCTCGGCCAGCGTGCCTTGGGGGTTGAACTCCAGCTCCAATTCACCGCCCAGAAATTGCTGCGCGAAGAGCTTGTTCTCACCTACATAGGAGGAGATCATCTTCTTGATCTGCTTGGTTTCCAGGAGGATGCCAAGGCCGATCCCATCGACGCCCGCATTGTTGGAGATGACGGTCAGGTTTTTGGCCCCTGACTCGCGGATCGCCAGAATGAGGCTTTCGGGAATGCCGCAGAGGCCAAAGCCGCCAGACATGATGGTCATGCCATCTTTCAATAGCCCTGCGAGGGCCGTGGTCGCATTTGAATAGACTTTGCTCATGGCGGCGAACGCGCCTCCTCTGATGATCTCACGATGAAATTAGAGGGAGAGCAGGCCTAGTCCAAGCTTTTTTCGCAACTGCGGTATGAAACTTGGGGTGGAGCTCGCAAGCCGGGATTGGTCAAGGGCGCAAGCCTCCCTTATATCGGACGTGAAGGGGCATTCCCTATCTGTTTGGCAAGGCGTGACATGAATTTCGTCCGGACTTATCTGCGCGTATTGAAAGAACTCGGCAGCGAATATCGCCTCGCCATGGTTCTGGTTTTGGCCAATCTTGCCTTGGCGGCCGCGCAATTTGCCGAACCCGTGCTTTTTGGCCGCATCATCGACAAACTGGCGGAAGCGCAAAAAAGCGATGTGCCTTTGCAATGGGAAACCTTGGCACCCTTGATTGCCGCCTGGGTCGGCTTTGGTCTTTTTACCATTGCTGCGGCCGTGCTTGTCGCGCTGCATTCTGATCGCTTGTCGCATCGCCGTCGCCTCGCAGTGATGGGCGCGTTTTTCGAGCATGTTTTGCATCTGCCACTCAGCTTTCACACAGCGAGCCACTCCGGCCGTTTGCTGAAAGGCATGTTGGATGGTGCAGCCGGCATGGCCTCGATCTGGCTGTCTTTCTTCCGCGAGAATTGTGCATCCATTATGGCACTTTTTGTCATGCTGCCCTTGTCGCTTTTTTTGAATTGGCGCTTGGCATGCCTGCTTATTGTGTTGGTTTTCTTTTTTGGATTTCTGACCACTTTCGTCTTGCGCCGAACAGAGGGCCTGCAAAGCCGCGTTGAGAGTTACAATACCGATCTCGCAGAACGCGCGTCCGATGCTTTGGGCAATGTGCCCGTGATCCAATCATTCACGCGCGTGGAAACAGAAACACGCGCAATGCGTCAGATCATCTCTGATGTTTTGAATGCACAAATGCCTGTGCTGTCTTGGTGGGCCCTTGCTGCTGTTGCGACGCGCGCTTCAGCAACCATAACCCTTGTCGGGATTTTTCTGCTGGGCACATGGCTGCATCTCCAAGGTCTGGCGACAATTGGCGAGATCGTCATGTTCATGAGTTTTGCGACCATGTTGATTGGCCGCCTTGAACAGATTGTTGGCTTTGCCAATTGGAGTTTTCTCCTCATCCCCAAGCTCAATGAATTTTTCGAAGTTATCGATACAAAGCCTGTGGTGCATGATCGCCCCGGCGCGCGCGATATTGGCAAGCTGCGTGGGCGTGTCGCGTTTGAAAATGTCACCTTCAGTTATGACAGCCGCCGCACAGCCGTGTCGGATGTATCTTTCGTGGTGGAGCCCGGTGAAACTGTGGCGTTTGTTGGCTCGACGGGGTCAGGTAAATCAACCACGCTCAGTCTTTTGCACCGTGTCTTTGATCCCGTGCATGGAGCTATTACGATTGACGGCATCGACATTCGCGATATGACGCTTGTGTCATTACGCGCCAATATTGGCGTCGTGTTTCAAGAGCCTATGCTCTTTGCGCGCTCCATTGAAGAAAATCTGCGCGTAGGCAAGCCTGATGCAACAGAAGAAGATGTACGTCTCGCGTTGGAGCGGGCGCAGGCTTCAGAATTTGTGTCGCGCCAGAGCGATGGTTTGGAAACCATGGTCGGCGAGCGGGGTCGCTCTCTGTCAGGCGGCGAACGCCAGCGCATTTCCATCGCGCGCGCTTTGCTGAAAGATCCGCCGATCATGATTTTTGATGAAGCGACCAGTGCGCTGGATGCGACGACCGAGCGTCAATTGCAAAAAGCTTTGGATGCCGCCACGGCTGGGCGCACGACCTTTATCATCGCCCATCGCCTTGCCACAGTACGCAATGCGACACGTATTGTGGTGTTTGATCAGGGCCGCATTGTTGAAAGCGGGTCGTTTGAAGAATTGGTCGCACAAGGCGGGCGCTTTGCTGAACTCGCCCGCGCGCAATTTATGGCTGACAGCGTGCCCAAGCCCGCTTAATTGGCGAGATCTTCTTCGAGGAAAGCCAGAACATCTTCGCCGCGAATATTTTTCGCAACGAAGCTTTTACCGATGCCTTTTGCCAGAATGAAAGTCAGCGCACCACGCTCGACTTTCTTGTCCTGATACATGGAATCAAGGATCGCTTTGGCATCATGGTTCCAACCGGGGATGGCTTGAATTTTGGTCGGCAGACCGACTGTTGCCAAATGCGCCACGGCGCGTTCCATATCTGCGCGCGGACAAATGCCAAGTCTATGCGAGAAGCGGAATGCGCAGGCCATGCCAATCGCCACACCTTCGCCATGCACAAGGCGTGAGCCATCAAAATGGGTGAGCGCTTCAAGCGCATGACCGAATGTATGGCCGAGATTGAGCAGTGCGCGGTCACCCTGTTCCGTCTCGTCACGAATGACCACGGCTGCTTTTGAGCCGCAGCTTGTGGCAATGGCGTGGACGAGTTCTGGCCCTGCGCCAAAAACCCCGCGCCAATTTTGTTCAAGCCAGCTGAAGAAATCCGGATTGTCGATCAATCCATATTTGGCGACTTCCGCATAACCAGCGCGGAATTCGCGCGTCGGCAATGTCGCCAGTGCACCCGTATCAGCCAAGACGAGTGAAGGCTGATGAAAGGCGCCAACCAGATTTTTTCCGTGTCTGGAATTAATCCCCGTTTTGCCGCCCACAGATGAATCGACTTGGCTGAGCAGTGTCGTTGGAATTTGCACAAAGCGCATCCCGCGACGGACAGAGGCCGCTGCAAAACCAGCCAGATCACCAATCACGCCACCGCCCAAAGCAATGACGAGATCGCGCCGTTCCATGCGCGCTTCAATGATGGAATCGCAGACTTGCGAAAAGACTTCATAGGATTTCGAGGCTTCGCCGGGCTCCACGATGCAACGCGTATGGCGGATACCAGCGCCATCAAGACCCGCTTCAAGCGATGGCAAATGGCGCTCGGCTACATTGCGATCTGTCACCACCGTGCAGGCGGAGCCCGGGAAGAGCTTGGCAATATGGTGGCCTGCTTCTTCAACGAGATGGGCGCCAATCAAAATATCATAGCGACGCGCGCCCAATTCTACGGGCACTTTTGTGATCGTTGGAGGTGCAGCCATGGTGGACGGCGAGGGGGCCTGCACATTTGTCTCACCGGGATCGGCGGGCAATGTGCGCTCCAATTCTTCCATCATATGTTCAACGACCAGATCATGCGGGCCATCGCCCGAATGAATCGTGTAATCGGCGAGCGCATACAACGGATAGCGCTCATCAATCAGCTTTTGCATCGTCGCTTCGGGATCATCGGTGTGCAGAAGCGGACGGTTCGAGCGTTTGCGCACACGACGCATCAACACATCATGATCGGCCTTGAGCCAAATCGAGAGGCCGCTGTCGCCGATCTTCTTGCGTGTGTCTTCGCGCATGAAAGCGCCGCCACCTGTCGCCAGCACTTTCTGGCCTTCGGTGATGAGGCGGGCAATCACATGATGTTCGCGATCACGGAAGAAGGTTTCGCCATGGCGTTTGAAGATTTCGGCAATCGTCATGCGCGCGGCTGTTTCAATCGCCGCATCGGCATCGACGAAATCCAGTCCGAGGCGTGCTGCCAAGCGGCGGCCAACGGATGTTTTGCCAGAGCCCATAATGCCAACCAGCACGATAGAGCGGCCCTTGAGGCGGCGCACAAGGCTGGCTGCACGCGCATCGCGCCGCTGGGGCGCGGGGTGCTGGGTGTCGTTGTGAGTTTGAGGCGACGAGGTCATGGCCCCTCCTAGCATGGCGTGAACGCCAATTTAAGCTCTCACGCGCCAAGATCGGGATGAAACGGATCTGACCTTTGGGCTTGGCCCAGTGGTGTCCAGCCGAATGCGCGGAGAATGATGTGCCTATCCCGTCCAGCGATTCCCTGATCCTTGTGGATCGGCTGGCTCGTCTCTTTCTCGATATGATCGCGGCGGAGCGTGGGGCTGCGCGCAATACGCTCGAGGCTTATGAGCGTGATCTGGCCGATTATTGCGATTTTCTGGAAACCCGTGGCGAAGCGCCGATGACGGCGACCACGGTTTCTGTGCGCGCTTGGCTGGATGATCTGGCGGCGCGCGGCTTTAAGGCGACATCGACCGCGCGGCGCTTGTCCTGCGTGCGCCAATTCCATCGCTTTCTTTATGTCGAGGGCCGCCGTCCCGAAGATCCGGCAGCCGTCATCGAGGGCCCGCGGCGTGGTCGCCCTCTACCCAAAATCCTCTCGGTCGCGGAAGTGGACAAGCTTCTGGCCACCGCGCGGGAGGGGATGGATGATGCGGTCCGTCCGGCCACCGAGCGCCTTCAAGCCGCCCGCCTCACGGCCTTGCTCGAAATTCTCTATGCCACGGGCCTGCGCGTCTCAGAGCTGGTCTCGCTGCCCCGCAGTGCGGCGCGGGCCAAGGAACCCATGCTGACCATCAAGGGCAAGGGCGGGCGCGAGCGCCTCGTCCCCCTGTCAGAGCCCGCCCGCGCCGCCATGCAGGCTTGGCTCGCCCTTTTGGGCGAATTGCGACCGGGTCTTGCCAATACGCCCTGGCTATTTCCCGCAGATAGCGAGAGCGGCCACCTGCCGAGGCAGGTTTTTGCCCGAGAGCTCAAATGGCTGGCCGGTGCGGCGGGCCTTCGGGCCGACCTCGTCAGCCCCCACGTGTTGCGCCATGCCTTTGCCAGCCATCTTTTGCAAAACGGGGCTGATTTGAGGGTGGTGCAGGAGCTTTTGGGCCATGCCGATGTCTCCACCACGCAAATTTACACCCATGTGCTGGATGAGCGGACCAAGGCCATGGTGCGTGATCTTCACCCGCTGTCGCGCCGCTGAGCCCTGTTTTGCTTGACTTCGCCGGGTGAAATCGACAGGTTCCGCCGACCTCCGGCGACCAGTGCCGGCTCCCGGCCCAAAAGGGTCTCAGCAACACGCGATGAGCATGCGGTCTTACCTCGACTTCGAAAAACCTGTGGCTGAACTCGAGGCCAAGATCGACGAGCTGCGCGGCTTGAAGACGGACGCGTCTGGCGCGATCGGCGAAGAGCTGAAGAAGCTTGAGACGCGCGCCGCCAAGACGCTGGTTGATCTCTATGCCACGCTCACGCCGTGGCAGAAGACACAGGTCGCCCGCCATCAAAACCGTCCCCATTTTGCCGATTACATCAAAGGCATGATCGAAGATTTCACGCCGCTCGCGGGCGACCGCAAATTTGGCGAAGACGAAGCTTTGGTCGCGGGTTTTGGCCGCTTTCGCGGACAATCCGTCTGCATTATGGGGCAGGAAAAGGGCTTCGATACGGACAGCCGCCTGCGTCATAATTTCGGCATGACACGCCCGGAAGGCTATCGCAAAGCCGTGCGCCTGATGGAATTGGCAGAACGTTTCAGCCTGCCTGTCGTGTCGCTCGTCGACACTGCAGGCGCTTTCCCCGGCATTGATGCGGAAGAGCGCGGCCAGGCGGAAGCCATTGCGCGCTCCACGGACGCTTGCCTCGCACTGGGCGTGCCCAATGTCGCGGTGATTGTGGGCGAAGGCGGGTCAGGCGGGGCCGTTGCCATTGCCACCACCAATCGCGTTCTGATGCTGGAACATTCGATTTATACGGTCGCCTCGCCTGAGGCCTCTGCCTCGATCCTGTGGCGCGATTCGGGTCGCCGTCAGGATGCGGCCACCAATATGAAGATCACGGCGCAGGATCTGCTCAAATTCGGCATTATTGACGGGATCATCCCCGAGCCATCAGGTGGCGCCCATCGTGACCCTGCCGCCATGATCAAGGGCGTGGGTGATGCCATTGAAAAAGCCCTGAAGGATTTCAAGGGCCTATCGGCAGATGCGATCCGAGCCGCGCGGGCGGATAAGTTCCTCGCCATGGGCCGCAAGCTCTAATGGAGCGGCTTGCCGATAGCCTCGGCAATTCCCATCTTTCCAATATGGTAACCAAGGCGTAACGTTGCTGGCGTAAGCGTTAGGGAAAGCCTGCCTGTGGCAGATCGAGTGTCGCGTCTCTTCAGGGCGTTCATGATGGTAAAGTTGAGCCAGAAGCTTCCTTCTTTCGCCCGCCCCGCATCGCGGGTGGCGGTTCTTGCGCTTGCCGCCGCGGTTCTTGCGGGCTGTCAGGAATCGCGCACGGGGGCAAAGGCCTATCGTCCGATTCCGTCTGACACATTGGCTGTGATGGAAAAGAACGGCACGACGAAAAACGCGCCCGTTCTTATCCGCGCCTATAAGAAGGAAGCGGAGCTCGAAGTCTGGAAGATGAAGGCCAACGGCGAATACGTCCATGTCAAGACGTTCCCGATGTGCCGCTGGTCTGGACAGCTTGGGCCCAAGCGCCGCGAAGGCGACCGCCAAGTGCCGGAAGGTTTTTACACAATCACGCCGGGCCAGATGAATCCGAACTCGGCTTATTATCTGTCGTTCAATGTCGGCTATCCCAACACGCTGGATCGCGCGATGGGCTTTACCGGCGGCAGCATCATGGTGCACGGTGCCTGCTCGTCGGCTGGCTGTTTCTCGATGACAGACGATCAGATCGAAGAAATTTACGCGATTGCACGCGAATCTTTTGCGGGCGGTCAGCGCGCCATTCAAATGCAATCCATGCCGTTTCGCATGACGCCGGAAAATCTGGCCAAGCATCGGCTTGATACCAACATGCCCTATTGGCGTCAGCTGAAAGAAGGCATGGATCGCTTTGACGTGACAAAGCGTGAGCCGCAGGTGAATTTCTGCGGCCGTCGTTATGTGTTTGATGCAGCGGCCAATGGTCAGCGCATGGATGTGAATGCCGCCTGCCCGCCGCTCGCCACTGATCCGAATGTGGATGCGCTGGTTGCGCAAAAGCGCCATGCGGATGATCAGAAGGTAGCAGAGCTCGTCAATCGTGGCGTGACGCCGATCAAGCTTGTTTATAATGACGGCGGTCAGCATCCGGCCATGGCTCATATTATGGAAGTGAGCCGCCCCGAGGCTTTGGCTGAAGCCCCGCGCGAAATCCAACTCGATGCGCAGGGCCGTCCGATGCAGACGGTTATGGCGAAAGCCGAGACACCCGCGCCAGTCGTTGCGGTTGCGGCTCCCAAACCTGTTGCGCAGCCTGCCAAGCCTGTCGAAACAGCTTCCAACGAATCCGGCACGATGCAGAAGTGGCTCGGCTTCTCGATCTTCGGCGACACGAAGAAAGACGCAGCCACCACAGCCATTGCCGAACCCATGCCGCTACCTGTGCCGCGCCCGCGCGCTTTGCTGGATGGCAAACCGCAGGCGTCCAACATGCCAGCACATCATGTGCGCGTGGCCGATGGGGCCGCGCCAATCTTGGGCAACGGGTTGAGCGCGCGGAATTAAATCCGGCACTTTCTAAAAAACAAAAACCCTCCGGGCAGGATTTGCCCGGAGGGTTTTCTTTTTCCGGCTTGCGAGGAGTGAGCCGGAAAGAAAGCTCAATCGCAGACCGTCACGAGGCGATAGCCCAGAAACTGGCCCCAGCGGTTGTAGGCCGGCTTTTCAATGTCGTAGCAGCCGCCATAGCTATAGGAGGGCGCGTAAGCGGGGGCAGGCGCGTAATAGCTGCGGCGTGTGTCGGCCCGTGCGGCACCAGCCGCCAATGCACCAAGAGCCAGACCGCCGATAATGCCAGCTGCAATTGCGCCGCCATTCCCGCCGCGGTGCCCGCCGCCATGCTGGCGATGCCCGCGCCAATCAGCGGAAGCCGGTGTCGCGGTGGCGATCACGGTGGCGCCCAGAACGAGCGCAGTGATCGTGCCTGTGAGTGCCTTACGGATCGTGATCATGATCTTTCTCCTCGACGTTCCGGGGGGTCTTGTTGGCCTTCCCGGATGATGTGAGGAATTTAGCGAATCCTTTCTGAACAGATCATGGCTTGGTTGTTCAGCGGCCGTTCATCTTCGTCTCCCCCCAGCCGAATTGCGCCATCTCATTGTCTTTCAATGGGCATTCTGTAGGATGCTCAAATTATTTGCAGCGTGTTTTTTCTTTTTCTCTATTGATTGCGTGGCCTGATGGTTTCCCTCGGCAATGAAGCCCAAAAAACTGATTTTGAATTCACAAACACATGGTTTGTCGGCGCCCGGCCCATCTGGGCCCAAATTCTCAAAAACCTGCGTCCGCGCCGCATGCTGGAGATCGGCTCTTATGAGGGCCAAAGCGCTTGTTTTTTGATCGAGACCATCGGCCAGATGCACGAATCTGAATTGCATTGCATCGACACTTGGCAGGGCGGGATTGAGCATGGTGGCATCAACATGTCTGAGGTTGAACGCCGCTTCTTGAATAATACAGACAAAGCCATCCGCTCAGCCTCTCACAAAACGACGCTGAAAGTCCACAAGGCGCGGTCCGATTTCGCCCTCGCCCAGCTTTTTGTGCAGGGCTATGAAGGGTTTTTCGATTTCATCTATATTGACGGTTCGCATCAAGCGCCCGACGTTCTCGTCGATGCGGTGCTGGCCTTTCGACTGTTGCGGAAAGGGGGCATGATGGCTTTCGATGATTATCTCTGGTCAGAAAATTTGCCCGGTGGACCTGATATTTTGCGCATGCCTAAAGCCGCCATTGATGCTTTCGTCAATCTCCATTTCCGCCAATTACGCGTGGTAATGGCGCCGCTCTATCAGCTCTATGTCGAGAAGCTGTAGCGGAACTTCCTTGCGCAACGCATCCGTTTCATGTGTCCGCGCGTAACCGCAAGAGAATGATAGCTCTGCTTGATCGGGGCTGCAGCAGAGGAGGATCGCATGAAACTCACGCGTCGTGCCGTGACAGCAGGGCTTGTCGTCAGCATGGGCTCCTTTCCGGGCCAAGCTCAAAGCCAGCGGCAGATCAATTTCATCGTGCCTTTTCCTCCCGGCGGCTCTGTCGATGCGCTCGCGCGTCTCATTCAAGACGGGCTTCAGCAGCGGCTCAACGCTCCCGTCATCATCGAAAATCGCCCCGGCGCGAATGGTGCGATCGGCGCTGCTGCAGTTGCGAAGGCAACGCCTGACGGCACGACATTGATGGCGACGTTTGATTCCCATTCGACCATTCCGGCACTTCTCGAAAAGCCGCCATTGAACATCGAGACCGATCTCGTGCCCGTCATGCTGGTGGGCAAAGCGCCCTATATTGTCGCCACCAGTCCGCAAAAGCCGTTCAAGACATTTGCCGATGTGGTGAAAGCGGCCAAAGACAAGCCCGTCTCTTATGGCACGTCAGGCCCCGGCAGCAGCGGGCATCTCGCTATGGTGATGCTGGGCCGCAAGGCGGGTGTGCCGCTCGATCATGTGCCCTACAAGGGCGCTGGCCCCGCGATCAATGATGCGATGGGCGGCCATGTCGATTTGATTTGCGCTTCTGTGGCCGCTCTTCTTCCGCAAATTGAAGCGGGCACTTTGCGTTGCATCATGCAGATGGGCCCAGAGCGTTTGAAGGCTCTGCCCGATGCGCAGACGACAAAGGAAGCGGGCTTCCCCGATTTTCTGGCTGAAGCTTGGTGGGGTATTTTTGCGCCCAAGGGCACGCCGGATCCGATTGTCAAACAGACCTATGACGCTTTGCGCGATGTGATCAATTCACCCGTGGTCAGTCAGCGTTTGCGCGAAACACAACAGATGCAATTGCTGCTCGCAGGCCCGCAGGAATTCGCCACTTTCTTTGCCAAAGAAGTGATCGAATGGGGCAAGGTCGTGCGCGATAATAATATCAAGGGCGGCTAGGCCGCCGCCCTTTACGCCAGCACGCCGTGGCAATGCTTGTATTTTTTGCCTGATCCGCAGGGACAAGCCTCATTGCGGCTGACACGGCCCCATGTTTCCGGATCATTCGGATCACGCGCAGACGTGTTGGTCTCTGCCACAGGATAGGCTGAGAGTTCTTCAGCAGGAACCACCAACCCGTTTTCTTCTGCGGCCGGAGCGGCCGGCTGCTCGAAGGCGACTTCGACCCGCATCAATTGTTGCGTGGTGACTTCGTGCCAGCGATTGATCAGGCTGTTGAAGAGTTCGAAAGCTTCCGACTTATATTCATTCAGCGGATCGCGCTGCGCATAGCCGCGCCAGCCGATCACTTGGCGCAAGTGATCGAGCATGACCAGATGTTCGCGCCAATAATGATCAAGCACCTGCAAGCAGATTTGCTTCTCGACATAGCGCATCACATCGGGCGTATTGCGCTCTGTTCGTGCCGCATAGGATTCATCAGCCGCCTTGTGCAGGCGCTCGGCCATTTCTTCTGAACCAATGCCCTCTTCCTTCGCCCAATCAGCGATGGGGAGTTCAAGATTCAAAAGGGCGCGCAAATCTTCCGCAAGATCAGCAACCGCCCATGTCTCAGGATAGGAATCAGGCGGCATGTGGCGCGCGACCAGATCGTCAATGGCATTGGCGCGCATGTCGCTGATGGTGTCTTCGAGCGATTCCTGCGCCATCATTTCGCGGCGCTGTTCAAAGACAACCTTGCGCTGGTCGTTCATCACGTTGTCGTATTTGAGAATGTTTTTGCGCGTGTCGAAATTGCGCGCTTCCACTTTTTGCTGCGCCTTTTCAAGCGCCTTGTTGATCCACGGGTGAATGATGGCTTCATCTTCTTTGAGGCCAAGTTTCACCAGCATCGAATCCATGCGATCCGAGCCGAAGATGCGCATCAGATCATCTTGCAGAGACAGGAAGAATTTCGAACGGCCCGGATCACCCTGACGCCCGCCGCGACCACGCAGCTGGTTGTCGATGCGCCGGCTTTCATGGCGTTCTGTGCCGATGATGTAGAGACCACCGGCGGCCAGAGCCATTTCCTTGAACTTCGCGATTTCTTCGCGGATCTCGGCTTCTTTCTTGACGCGCGCATCACCTTCGAGTGTGCCGCATTCCTGTTGCACGCGCATGTCGACATTGCCGCCGAGCTGAATATCTGTGCCGCGGCCAGCCATATTGGTGGCGACTGTGATCGCGCCGGGAACACCGGCTTCTGCGACGATATAGGCTTCCTGTTCATGGAAGCGCGCGTTGAGCACGGCAAAGAGTTTCGACGGCTTGCCAGCGCGCGCGCCGACATAAAGCTTCTGCAAGGCGGAGGCTTCTGCAAAGTCGATCTGCTTGTAGCCTTGTGAGATCAGGAAATTTGCAAGCTGCTCGGACTTTTCAATCGAGGTCGTGCCGACCAGCATCGGCTGCATCTTTTGGCTTGCCGCTTCAATCTCGCGCACAATGGCCTTCAGCTTTTCGGGCTCTGAGCGATAGACTTCATCATCTTCGTCGAGACGCTGCACCGGACGGTTGGTCGGAATTTCGACCACGTCGAGATTGTAGATTTCAGCAAATTCATCCGCTTCTGTGGCCGCCGTGCCGGTCATACCAGCGAGCTTTTTGTAGAGGCGGAAATAATTCTGGAAGGTGATGGAGGCGAGCGTCACATTCTCAGGCTGAACCTGCGCGCTTTCTTTCGCTTCCAAAGCCTGATGCAGACCTTCCGAATAGCGGCGTCCCGGCATCATGCGGCCGGTGAATTCGTCGATGATGACGACTTCATTGTTGCGGACGATATAATCCTTGTCGCGCTGGAAGAGCTTATGCGCCTTCAAAGCTTGCTGGACGTGATGAACGATCGTCACATTGGCCGCTTCATAGAGCGAACCTTCCTGCAACATGCCGGTGCCGCGCAGCAACTCTTCAATATGTTCATTGCCCGCTTCCGTCAGATTGACGGTGCGCTGCTTTTCATCGAGCTCGAAATCTTCTGCAACGAGGCTCGGGATGAGCTTGTCGATGGAATTATAGAGTTCCGACTTGTCATCTGACGGGCCGGAAATGATGAGCGGCGTGCGCGCTTCATCGACGAGGATCGAATCCACTTCGTCGACAATCGCAAAGGCATGGCCACGCTGCACCATCTGCCCGAGCTCATATTTCATATTGTCGCGCAGATAGTCGAAGCCGAATTCGTTGTTCGTGCCGTATGTGATGTCGCAGGCATAAGCCTCACGGCGCTGTTCATCATCAAGGCCGTGCACGATGATGCCAACACTGAGGCCGAGAAATTTGTAGACGCGGCCCATCCATTCGGCGTCGCGGCGGGCGAGATAATCATTCACCGTGACGACATGCACGCCCTTACCATCAAGCGCATTGAGATAAGTGGCGAGTGTGGCGACAAGTGTCTTGCCTTCGCCCGTGCGCATTTCGGCAATCGCGCCTTCATGCAGCACCATGCCGCCCAGCATCTGCACATCGAAATGGCGTTGGCCAAGCACGCGGCGTGCGGCTTCGCGCACAGTCGCAAAAGCGGGGATCAGAAGATCATCGAGCGTCTTGCCGGCAGCCAGTTCAGCGCGGAACGATTCTGTACGTGCGCGCAAGTCATCGTCGGAGAGTTT
The DNA here is from genome assembly GCA_947452455.1 of Beijerinckiaceae bacterium. Lineage (GTDB taxonomy): Bacteria > Pseudomonadota > Alphaproteobacteria > Rhizobiales > Beijerinckiaceae > Terripilifer. Next base: position 154,200 of record CANGBX010000003.1, on the reverse strand, counting down.
TTGGACGTCTGCTTCGAGCGCAGCTATGGCCAGAACTTTCGGGGCATAGGTCTTGAGCCGGCGGTCATTGGCCGAGCCGAAAATCTTCTTCGCAATTGCACCGAACATCCAAAGACCTTTCTGCGTCGGGCGGCTGGCTATCCGGCCGTCCCGGCGGCGCCCGGACCCGTTGGTCCCGGCATCTGGCCCTGCTGGGCCGGAATATCGCCAAACCGCCTGATTTTCCGACCCTTTCAGGATCAGCACTGTGCCAGGCGCAAGGGCGTAAAATGACTGGCCGAGAGATAAGAGCGCCCCCCTGCCTTGTCAATGTAACGGGCCTTGCGCAAACCCTTGTTTGCCGCTCGGCAAAGCGTCCTTTTGCCTTGCTTCAGAGACCTGTTTCGACCAATTTACGCGCCGAAAACGCGGGGATGGCCCGCCGATGGAGATTCCTGATGACATTTCGCCCCGCTCGCGCGCTTGGCGCAGCCCTCTTCGCCGCCGTGCTGGTCGCAGCCCCAGCCGCACAGGCCAAGGTGCTCGCCAAGGTCAATGGCGCCGAAATCACGGACGATGATGTGAAGATCGCCATCGAGGATATGGGGGGTGCGCTGGCGCAGATTCCACCCATGGATCAAGAGACCTATGTCCTTGAATTCCTTATTGATATGCGGATTGCTGCGCGTCAGGCCGAGGCTGAAAAGCTGGCCGAAGGCGCCGATCTTGCCCGCCGCCTCGCCTATCAGCGCGACAAGGCTCTGATGAACGGCCTTTACGAGAAGATCGGCCGCGATGCCTCGACAGACGCCGAGCTGCGCCGTGTCTATGAAGAGGTCGCGGGCCAGCAGAAGGCCGAGGTTGAGGCCAAGGCCCGTCACATTCTCGTGGCGAGCGAGGAAGAGGCCAAAGCCGTGCTCCGTCGTCTCAAGGCGGGTGAAGATTTTGCCAAAGTTGCCGATGAGGTCTCGAAGGATCCGGGCTCGAAGGGTGGCGATCTCGGCTGGTTCAGCGCCGACCGAATGGTGCCGGAATTCTCGACCGCGGCTTTCAAGCTGGAAAAGGGCCAGATTTCCGATCCGGTGAAGAGCCAGTTCGGCTGGCATGTGATCAAGCTTGAGGACAAGCGCGCCAAAACTTTCCCCGCTTTTGAGGCGGTGAAAGAGCAGGTCAAATCCTATGTCGCCCAGAAAGCGCAGGATGATCGAATCCTGAAATTGCGCGAGGGCGCCAAGGTCGAGAAGCCGGAAGCCGGCCCTGCTCCGGTGCCGGCGCCCGCGCCCAAGAAATAAGGGCTTACGCCATCCCCTGAAAAAACCTCGCTGGCCCGTTCAGCGAGGTTTTTTTGTCATACAGCTTTGCTTAAGTTGCCGCGCAATTGGTTTTTTCAAAATTCAGCAGGACACCCATGGCCAAAGCCGCACCGCTTTCTCCGCTTGCGCCCAAATCCTATGTCGATTGCCCGCCGATTGAGGGCGTGCGTTTTGCAACAGCGGAAGCTGGCATTCGCTACAAGGGCCGCACCGATGTCATGCTGGCTTTGCTCGACAAGGGCACGCAAGTCGCGGGTGTTTTCACGAAATCAAAATGCCCGTCTGCGCCGGTTGATTGGTGCCGTTCGAAGTTGAAAGGCGGCAAGGCGCGCGCTCTTGTTGTCAATTCCGGCAATGCCAATGCTTTTACCGGCAAGAACGGCGTGTCCTCGACCAAACAGACGGCGCAGATTGCTTCCAAGGCAACAGGCGCCACGGCGGGTGAAATTTTTCTCGCCTCGACCGGTGTGATCGGCGAGCCGCTGGATGCCACAAAGTTTGAAGGCGTGCTCGACAAGCTCGTCAAGAAAGCCGCGCCCGAAGGCATTCTCGAAGCAGCACGCGCGATCATGACAACGGATACTTTTCCGAAAGTCGCTACCGCGACGTGCGAGATTGGCGGCGTGTCGGTGACGATCAATGGCATGGCCAAGGGTGCGGGCATGATCGCGCCTGATATGGCGACCATGCTGTCTTTCGTTTTTACCGATGCCCCGATTGCCGCAAGCGCTTTGCAGGCTTTGTTGTCGAAGTCGGTGACGGGTTCGTTCAATTCCATCACGGTGGATAGCGATACATCGACCTCCGACACGCTGATGTTGTTTGCCACAGGTGCAGCAGCCAAGCGCGGCTGCCCGAAGATTGCATCGGCGACAGATCGTCGTCTGGTGGCGTTCAAAAAAGCACTCGATGCTTTGCTGCTCGATCTCGCCCATCAAGTCGTGCGCGATGGTGAAGGCTGCCGCAAATTCGTGGAAATCCGCGTCGAGGGTGCCGCCAGCGCCGCAGCTGCCAAGAAGATCGGCCTGTCGATTGCCAATTCACCTTTGGTGAAAACCGCCATTGCGGGTGAGGATGCCAATTGGGGCCGCGTGGTCGCCGCTGTCGGCAAGGCTGGTGAAAAAGCTGATCGCGATAAACTCGCCATCTGGTTTGGCGATTTCCGCGTCGCCAATAAGGGCCTGCGCGATCTGTCTTATGATGAGGCGAAAGTCTCGGCCTATATGAAAGGCGAGAAGATCGACATGTGCGTCAATGTTGGTGTCGGCAAAGCATCTTGGACCGTGTGGACCTGCGATCTCACCAAGGAATATGTTGCTATCAACGGCGACTATCGCTCGTAAGTAACCACGCCGATCGGGCTAGAGAAACGATTGCGGATCGACATCCACTTGCGTGCGCAAGCCCGCACGGTCGGGCGGAGCATGGGTAAGCAGCGCGCGCAGAAAGCCCTGCAAATCGGCGCTGCGTGGGGCTTTCACAAGCAAGCGAAAACGATGACGCCCGCGCACAACGGCAATGGGCGCCTCTGCGGGGCCAAGCAGCGCCACATCATCATCTTGCGGAAAAGCTCCGGGCGCGCAGAGCTTCCACTTGTCGGATTTCGGCATGGCATGAGCAGCGCGGATCAAAGCACGCGCGTGATTTTCAGCTGATGGCCGATCATTTCCCGAAACAATAATCGCAGCCAAGCGCCCAAACGGCGGCAAGCCCGCATTGCGCCGCTGTTGTGTTTCTTCTTCGTAGAAACGTTCGGCATCGCCCGAGAGCAGGGCGCGAATGACGGGATGTTCAGGCTGGTAGGTTTGCAACATGCCGCGTCCGGGCTTGTCAAAACGCCCCGCACGCCCCGTGACCTGTTGCAGCAATTGGAACGTACGCTCGGCCGCGCGCGGATCGCCATTGGAGAGGCCGACATCTGCATCGACCACACCGACGAGTGTCATCAGCGGAAAATTATGTCCCTTGGCAACCAGCTGCGTACCAATGACAATATCGCAAGCGCCATTGGCGACAGCATCAAGTTCAGAGCGCATACGCTCCGTGCCGCCAGGAAAATCGGAAGACAATGTCAGCACACGCGCCTCGGGGAAAAGCTCTTTCGCCTCTTCCGCGAGGCGTTCCACACCCGGCCCGCAAGCGGTGAGCGTATCGACGCCTTCGCATTTCGGGCAGGCATCAGGGCGGCGTTCAATATGTCCGCAATGGTGACATACAAGCGCTTTGCGGAAGCGATGTTCGACAAGCCAAGCCGTGCAATCAGGGCATTGGAAGCGATGTCCGCAATCGCGGCATAGAGTGAGTGGCGCATAACCGCGCCGATTGAGGAAGAGCAAAGCTTGCTCGCCGCGCGCCACAGTTTCTTTCACAGCTTCCGCAAGACGTGGCGCAATCCATTTGCCGCGCGCCGGCGCATCTTTGCGCAAATCGAGACAGGCAATCTGCGGCATGGCGCGTCCACCAAAGCGCGATTCCAGTTTCACATGCTTATAGCGGCCCTGTTGTGCATTGACGCGCGTTTCAATCGACGGCGTGGCCGAAGCCAGAATGACAGCCGCGCTTTCAATGCGCCCACGCACCACCGCCATGTCGCGTGCATGATAGGAAACGCCGTCATCTTGCTTGTAAGCGGCCTCATGCTCTTCATCGACGATCATGCAGCCGAGATTTTCGAACGGCAGAAAGAGTGCGGAGCGCGCACCCGCCACCACTTTCACGCTGCCATCCGCCACACCCGTCCAGATGCGCGAGCGTTTGCGCGAGGCGACACCCGAGTGCCATTCAGCAGGGCGCGCCCCAAAGCGTGCGGCAAAGCGATCAAGAAATTGCGCGGTAAGCGCAATTTCCGGCATGAGGATCAAAGCTTGGCGCCCGCTTTCAAGAGCTGCGGCCACGGCTTCGAAATAAACTTCCGTTTTGCCCGAGCCTGTCACGCCTTCGAGCAAAGTGACGGAAAAGGTCTTGGCTGCAACGCTTGCACGCAATGTGTCGGCAGCCGCGCGCTGATTGGCTTCTAATTCCACCTGCGCATGATTTGTGTCTGGCAGCAGAGCGATGGGTTCGGGCGGCAGCGAGAGCGCTTCCAGCGTGCCCTCATCAATCAATGTGTCGATGACACTGACCGAACAGGCGGCAAGTTCTGCCAAGGCAGACTTTGATCGGGCAAAGCCATCTTCTGCCGCTTTGAGAACACGCGCACGTGCCGGCGTGATGCGCTCTGGCCGTTTGTCGGTCAGGCGCACACCAATGCGCACGGGCTCGGGGCCCGCGGCATCGGGCGCACGAATTCCCATGCGTAAAACCATGCCGCGCGGGGCCAATGTCCAGTGCGATACCCAATCGACAAATTGACGCAGAGGTTCGCGCAAGCGCGGCAGATCGCGCTTGTCGATGATGGTTTTGAGATTGCCGCCGCCTTTGTCGCTGAGCGACCAGACAACGCCGGTCACTTCACGCGTGCCCAGTGGCACGGTGACAAAATCGCCGGGCGCAAGATCGAGCCCGGCGGGAATTTTGTAGGAATAGGCTGTATCGACCGCGACGGGTGTCAGGACGTCGGCGACCGACGCCCCTTTGTGTCCAGCGTCCGTCATCGCCGCAGAATTAGCAGAAAAAACCCTGCGGCGGCGAGGATTACTTGAGGCTCAGGATCTGGTTCACCTTTGCCAATTGGGCGGGCGTGACGTCAGAGACCACACCAAGAGCACGCTTGCGTGTCTTTTCGGCATCTTCAAAGTCGATATAGCGCTGTGTGCGCTCGCCTTCGGCAATGACCTCCGGATCGGTCAGCGCCTTGCGCACGGCTTCTTGCATGAATTTCAAGCGAGAGGCGCTCATGTTTGGCGGCACCACAAGAATGCGGCCCAAATCTTCGATATTGGCGCGGAAGTCGAACAGCCATGCCTGCTCGGCATCGAGTTTGGCCGCTTCGAAAATCGTTGGCGTATCGGGGAAGAAGCGCGAGCGTTTGCGTGCCATCGAGGCAACCGCGCGGTTCTGGCCGGACTTCACGTAATTATTGGCGGACGTATCGGAGACATAGATGGAATCCATCTCTTCCTTGGTCACGGCCAGTGCGGCTTGGTTCGATCCGCCATAACCCATCACCACTTTGCACTTCATTTTGAGTGCTTCGCAGGTGAAGGCGGCGCCATCGGCAAGCCCGTCAATGGGGCCTGTGGCCGACCACATGATTTCGCGGTTCAGAGCCAGCGCATCTTGTGGTGTTTTGATGGAAGAATTGGGCGACACAAGCCAGACCCAAGGCGAGGCAGAGACAGTGCCCAAATGTCCGAGTTTGGCCAGATCATAACGCACGCCGGGTGAGTTCATGATTTGCGAGAGCGCGGCACCCGCACCATTGACGATCATCGTGTGCAGGCCATCGGGCTGCGCGACGCTGGTCGCGTTCAAAGCTGTAATGCCACCAGCACCCGGCTGGTTTTCGACAATAATCGTCGCGCCAAGATGTTTGCTGATATGGGGGCCGATCATGCGCGCATAAACGTCATAGCCCCCGCCGGGCCCATAGCCCACGGTCATGCGCACCGTCTTGCCTTTAAAGAAAGCGGCTTCTGCTTCTGGCGTTTGCGCCTGCGCGCCCGTGCCGATGGCAACAATCAGAGCCGTTGCGCCTGCAAGGCGCGCCCATGACAGCAGCATGTCATTCCTCCCGTTATTTTTATAGCCCCACGATAGGAGCAAAGTGGCCAAGACTACAAGGCCTTGAGCGCGGAAATCAGGCCCGCCAAATCGGGCGTTGGCGCAATGGTGATGCGCTTTGCGCCAGTGAGCTCGCGGGCGGCACGGGCAGAAATCGCAATCTGCGCAGGCGCGAGGGCTTGGGGCTCAATTCCGGCTGCTTGCGCCAGCTCCCGATAAAGCGCGGCGCTGCGGGTTGAAAAATGCAGCACAGCATCAATCTCGCCTGCGGCAAGAGCGGCTTTTGCCAGTGTCGGGAATTGCTGCGCGCTCTTTGTTTCATAGACAATCCACGGCGTGACGTGGTGGCCTTGTTGTGTGAGCTGCGATTCGAGCTCGGGGCGTCTTTCGCGCCCTGCGAGATAGAGAAAATGCGTCGCCCCTTGGCCGATCATCCGCGCCAGAGTTTCGCCATCGGCCGCAATCTGCGTGACGTGAAAACCTTTGCGCTGCGCTGCCTCTGCTGTGCGCTCACCCACAACATGCATAGGCAGGGATGAGACATTGCTCATCACCGCATCAAATGCGTGAGCGCTGGTGGCAATCAGCGAGGTGAAATCACCATCGGGCTTTTGCGCGCCCGTTGCAGCGATCTCGAACAAGGGCGCGATCAGTGTTTCAAAGCCCTCTGCACCAAGCGTTTGTGCGCTTTTGCGTGCATCCGCCTCGGGTCGCGTGAGGAGGATGCGCATGGCTCAATGAGTCAGAATATCTGCGGGCGCGCGTGCGAGCAGATCTTGTCCTGCTTGCACGCCGAGGCGCTCGGCATCAGCAATATCGCCTTGCGTTTGCGTCTCGTAATATTCCGAACCATCGGTACGCAGAATGAGGCCGCGGAAGTTCACGTGATTGTCTTTCACGCGTGCAAGCCCCGCAATCGGTGTGCGGCAAGAACCATCGAGCACACGCAAGAATGCGCGTTCCAATGTCAGCGCATAGCCGGTTTCCGGATGCAGAATGGCGCCAAGCTTCACGCGCGTTTCATGGTCATCACTGCGCACCGTAATGCCGATGGCGCCTTGCCCGACGGCGGGCAGAAACTTTTCATCATCGAGAATTTCGGTGACGTGTTGCGTCAGGTTCAAACGCTTCAAGCCTGCGAGTGCCAGCAAAGTTGCGTCACATTCGCCGCTCTGCAATTTGCCAAGACGGGTCTGCACATTGCCGCGTAGCAGGCCGACCCGCAGGTCGGGCCGCAATTTGCGCACCAGAGCTTGGCGGCGCAGTGAGGCGGTGCCGACCAAAGCGCCGGCTGGCAAATCCATCAGGCTTTTGGCCCGCAGAGAAATAAAGGCATCGCGCACATCTTCGCGCGGTAGGAAGCCGCCGATTTCGAGCCCGTCCGGCAGGACGGTCGGCAGGTCTTTGGAGGAATGGACGGCAATATCCACCGCCCCTTCGAGCTGGGCGATATCGATCTCTTTGGTGAAGAGGCCCTTGCCGCCGGCTTCCGAAAGCGGCCGGTCGAGAATCTGATCGCCCGAGACCTTGATGACGACGATCTCGATCCGGTCTTCGGGGATGCCATGGGCGGCGGCTAAGAGGTGGCGCGTCTCATGCGCCTGGGCCAATGCGAGCGGAGAGCCCCGCGTGCCAATCTTCATCCAGGCTTGCGCCATTTAGTATCCCCAGACAGTTGCAACTCGTTTGTCGCGGACTATAGGGTGTCGCGCGGGGCTGCGAAAGAGTGACCCCAACAGAATCAATGGGCCGATGCGCGTTCTTGGAATTGAAACCACTTGTGATGAGACCGCCGCGGCGGTCGTCAGCCTCTCGAGCCGGGGCAATGGCGATATTCTGTCCAACGAAGTGATGAGCCAGATCGCTGAGCACGCGGCCTATGGCGGCGTGGTGCCCGAGATTGCCGCGCGCGCCCATGTGGAAGTGCTGGACCGTCTGGTCGAGCGCGCACTCGCCGGTGCGGGCTGCACGATGAAGGACATCGACGGTGTTGCGTCTGCAGCGGGCCCCGGCCTGATTGGCGGGGTGATCGTCGGCCTCACCTTCGGCAAGGCTTTGGCGCTGGCCGCCGACAAGCCCTTCATCGCCGTCAATCATCTCGAAGCCCATGCGCTGACCGCGCGGCTGACGGATGGAATCGAATTCCCCTATCTCCTGCTCCTGGTGTCTGGCGGGCATACGCAGCTTATCGCCGTGCGTGGCGTGGGCGATTACAAGCGGCTTGGCACAACGATTGATGATGCGATTGGCGAGGCCTTCGACAAAGTCGCAAAAATGCTGGGGCTTCCTTATCCCGGCGGCCCGCAAGTTGAAAAAGCCGCCATGGACGGCGATCCGCAGCGCTTCGAATTTCCCCGTCCGATGTTGCGTCGTCCGGGCGCTGATTTTTCGCTCTCTGGTTTGAAGACAGCCGTGCGTCTGGAAGCAGAGCGCATTGCGCCCCTGCGCCCCAGCGATATCCCCGATCTCTGCGCCTCATTCCAAGCGGCGGTTGTCGATGTGATCATTGATCGCATCCGCCATGCTTTGCGCGCTTTTCGCACTGAAAATGGCGATCCGTCTGCCCTTGTTGTCGCGGGTGGTGTGGCTGCCAATGGAGCGATCCGGCGCGCATTGACGCGCTTTTGTGGTGAAGGCGGCCTTCCGCTTGTCTTGCCGCCACCCGCTCTTTGCACCGACAATGGCGCGATGATTGCGTGGGCGGGCTTGGAGCGGTTGCGTCGTGGCATGACGGATGGATTGGATTTTGCCGCGCGACCACGCTGGCCGCTCGATCTCGACGCAGAGCGCGTCAACAACGGCAAGGCTTGAGACAGATGCGCGCAGAGATTCGCAAGATTGCTGTTTTGGGGGCAGGTGCTTGGGGCACGGCTTTGGCCAATGCTGCTGCGCGGCCCGGACGCGAAGTTGTTTTGTGGGCGCGTGATCGCCAGCATGTGGCTGAATTGTTGGCTGCGCGAGAAAACAAGCGCCGCCTGCCCGGCGTAAAATTATCTGAAGGCGTTGCGCCGCAGGCTGAAGTTGAAACCATTGCCGATGCTGACCTTGTGCTTTGTGTTGTCCCCGCGCAGTCTTTGCGCAGCATGGCCGAGCAATTGAAAGGCATTATCCGCGCCGATGCGCCGTTGGTCATTTGCGCCAAGGGCATTGAGCGCGGCACCAATCTTTTGCTCACCGATGTTGTGAGCCAAATCTTGCCGGGACAACCGACCGCTATTCTGTCAGGCCCGAGTTTTGCTGATGATGTGGCGCGTGGTTTGCCCACCGCAGTCACAGTTGCCGCCAAAGATGAAGCGCTCGCGCGTGCTCTGGCGTCTGCGCTCGGCACGCCGACTTTGCGGCTTTATCATTCGACCGATGTGCTTGGTGTCGAGATTGGTGGCGCTACAAAAAATGTGCTCGCCATTGCTTGCGGCATTGCTGCAGGGCGCGGCCTTGGTGCGAGTGCTGGTGCCGCGCTCATCGCACGCGGCTTTGCCGAATTATCGCGCTTCGCGGCGTCCCGCGGCGCGCGGCCTGAAACATTGATGGGCTTGTCTGGATTGGGTGATCTCGTGCTCACCTGTTCGTCGGCGCAATCGCGCAATTTCTCTTATGGTTTTGCGCTTGGCCGCGGCGACAATCTGCCAGAGAAATTGGCGGAAGGGGCAGCCACTGCGCCCGTTCTGCTCGATATGGCGCAGTCGAGCGGTGTGGATATGCCGATTGCCCGCGCGGTGGCAGAGATCCTGAGCGGACATCTCACCGTAGATCAGGCGATTGGTGTTTTGTTGGCCCGACCGCAAAAAGCGGAAGGCTGATTTTTTCAACAGGGGCATGTCATGGCGCATTGGCTGGTCAAGAGCGAACCGTTCAAATGGTCATGGGATGATCAGGTGAAGGCTGGCGCCAAAGGCACGCATTGGAATGGCGTGCGCAACCATCTGGCCAAGATCCATCTCATTGCGATGAAGAAAGGCGATCACGCTTTTTTCTATCATTCGAATGAAGGCAAAGAGATTGTCGGCATCGTCGAAGTGATCAAGGAGCATTATCCCGATCCCGAAGATGAAAGCGGCAAGTTTGTGATGGTGGATTTCAAAGCGGTGAAACCGCTGAAAACGCCCGTCACATTGGCACAAGTGAAAGCCACGTCTGCTTTGGCCAAAATGTCCTTGGTGACATCCATGCGCCTGTCCGTTCAGCCGGTGACAGATGCGGAATGGAAACTCGTCTGCAAAATGGGCGGCGTGTAAGCGTCTCCACCGTCATTGCGAGCGAAACGAAGCAAACCACAAAGGCCTCACGTGCGGCCTCTGGATTGCAACGTCGCGCTCGCGCTCCTCGCACTGACGGCGTGAGTTAACCCACAATCTCGATGAGCGCGGGAATCAGCGGCTCGTCAGCGGGCGGCATCGGATATTGGCGCAGCTCGCGCGGGCGCACCCATTTCAGCGCCTGATTTTCGCGCGATGACACGAGCCCTTCCCAGCGCCGGCAAATGTAGAGCGGCATCATCAGGTGAAAATCGGGATAGGCGTAGCTCGCAAACGTCAGGGGCGCGAGGCAGGCCTCTTTCACCACAATGCCGAGCTCTTCATGCAATTCGCGGATGAGGGCCTCTTCGGGCCGCTCCGAGGGGTCGATCTTGCCGCCGGGGAATTCCCACAGGCCGGCGAGCGCCTTGCCCTCGGGGCGCTGGGCGATCAGCACGCGATTGTCCGAATCAACCAGTGCGGCAGCAACGACAAGCAGCAGTTTCAAGGGCGACCTCGCGGCAAAAAAGGCAGTCCGACCTCCGCTAGACGCTCAGGGTAAGCCATGCAAGCGGCAGGATTTTGTGTGCAGCGCAGCAAAATAGGGCGCCACTGCCCGAATTTGCGCCCATTTTGGGCAAAAGCTTGAGCCTGTGGATAGTCTCGCCAGCGGCACCCGGTCACGGGGAAATCATCCGAAAGCCTGACCTTCAGGGGGTCTGTTGCGGTTGCACACCCCGTGCCCTTGTGTTACCTGACGCGCGTCTTCGGGACGCCTCAAGGCAGTCCCGTTCCCTGACAAGCTCGTTGCAAGTGGTTCCGTGGCCTTCGGTCGCGATTTGGATCCTTGCGGCGAGTGTGCCTGACGCCAGCTCCAGAAGGCTTTTTGCGTGGCTAAAGAGGAAACTATCGTGACCGGAATGGCGGGGCGTTATGCCTCCGCTCTTTTCGCTTTGGCGCAGGAGCAGAGCGCGACCGATCAGGTTGCTTCTGACCTCGCTCGTTTCTCGGGCCTCATGTCCGAAAGCGCTGACCTCACCAATCTCGTCCGCAGCCCGATTTTCACCGCTGAAGAGCAGGTGAAGGCTTTGGGTGCTGTGCTCGATAAGGCTGGTATTTCAGGCCTGACAGCCAAATTTTTGAAGCTCGTCGCCACCAAGCGTCGTCTTTTCGCACTTCCAACGATGATTGCCGATTACGGCAAGCTGCATGATGCCGCCCGCGGCGTCTCGCGCGCTGAGGTCACCGTTGCTGAAGCGCTCTCCCCCGCCAATCTCGACCAGTTGCGCAAAGCGCTGGCAGAGGTGGCTGGCTCCTCTTCTGTCGATGTGAATGTCAAGGTTGATCCCACGATCATCGGTGGCCTCATCGTCAAGCTCGGGTCTCGCATGGTCGATGGCTCGTTGAAGACCAAACTCAATTCGATCCGCACACGCATGAAAGAGGTCGGCTGATGGATATCCGCGCCGCTGAAATTTCCGCGATTCTCAAGAATGAAATCGCGAACTTCGGTAACGAAGCTCAAGTCACCGAGGTGGGCCAAGTGCTCTCCGTCGGCGACGGTATTGCCCGCGTCTATGGTCTGGACAATGTCCAGGCCGGCGAAATGGTCGAATTCGAGAACGGCGTGCGCGGCATGGCCCTCAATCTCGAAACCGACAATGTCGGCGTGGTTATCTTCGGCGCTGACCGCGACCTGAAGGAAGGCCAGACCGTCAAGCGCACCGGCGCCATCGTGGACGTTCCGGTCGGCAAGGAATTGCTCGGCCGCGTCGTTGACGCGCTCGGCAATCCGATTGACGGCAAGGGCCCGATCAAGGCCGCCAAGCGTTCGCGCGTCGACGTCAAGGCGCCCGGCATTATTCCTCGCAAGTCGGTGCATGAGCCGATGGCGACCGGCCTCAAGTCGGTTGACGCGCTCATCCCTGTTGGCCGCGGCCAGCGCGAATTGATCATCGGTGACCGCCAGACCGGCAAGACCGCGATCGCGCTCGACACGATCCTCAATCAGAAGTCGGTCAATTCCGGCGATGACGAAAAGCAGAAGCTGTATTGCGTTTATGTCGCGATCGGCCAGAAGCGCTCGACCGTTGCCCAGTTCGTGAAAGTGCTCGAAGAGCGCGGCGCGATGGAATATTCGATTGTTGTCGCGGCCACCGCGTCCGATCCGGCTCCGATGCAGTTCCTCGCACCTTTCGCCGGTTGCGCGATGGGCGAATATTTCCGCGACAACGGCATGCATGCCGTGATCATCTATGACGATCTGTCCAAGCAGGCCGTCGCTTATCGCCAGATGTCGCTGTTGCTGCGCCGTCCGCCGGGCCGCGAAGCCTATCCGGGCGACGTCTTCTATCTGCACTCTCGCTTGCTCGAGCGCGCCGCCAAGATGGGTGACGCAGCTGGCAATGGTTCGCTCACCGCTCTGCCGGTCATCGAAACACAGGCCAACGACGTGTCGGCTTACATTCCCACCAACGTGATCTCGATCACCGATGGTCAGATCTTCCTTGAAACGGATCTCTTCTATCAGGGCATCCGTCCGGCGGTGAACGTCGGTCTGTCCGTGTCGCGCGTCGGCTCTGCCGCGCAGACCAAGGCCACCAAGAAGGTTGCCGGCAAGATCAAGGGTGAGCTCGCGCAGTACCGCGAAATGGCGGCCTTCGCGCAGTTCGGTTCCGATCTCGATGCGGTGACGCAGCGCTTGCTCAACCGCGGTGCACGTTTGACTGAACTTCTGAAGCAGCCGCAATTCTCGCCGCTGAAGATGGAAGAGCAGACCTGCGTGATTTACGCGGGCGTCAACGGTTATCTCGATGGCATCGCGGTCAACCGCGTGCGTGCTTTCGAAGATGGCTTGCTCTCATTGCTCCGCTCCAAGCACACCGACATTCTCGAGTCGATCCGCACCACCAAGGATCTGACGGATGAGACAGCCGGCAAGCTGAAAGCGACCGTCGACGCTTACACAAAGAGCTTCGCGTAATTTCATCCATGGCCCCCGTGCATTCTGTGCGGGGGTTGTCCTGATCCTGATTGAAGCGGACAGAACATGCCTTCATTGAAGGACCTTCGTAATCGCATCGCCTCCGTCAAGGCGACACAGAAGATCACCAAAGCCATGCAAATGGTGGCGGCGGCGAAACTGCGTCGTGCTCAGATGGCAGCCGAAGCCGCGCGTCCTTACGCCGAGCGTATGGAAACAGTGCTCGCCAATCTCGCTGGCAATATTGCCAAGGGCTCGGGCCCGGCTTTGTTGTCTGGCAATGGCAATGACAAAGTTCATCTCCTTGTTGTCTGTACGGCCGAGCGCGGCCTTTGTGGCGCATTCAACTCTTCCATCGTGCGTCTGGCGCGCGAGCGGGCCAATGGGCTGATCGCGCAAGGCAAGACCGTCAAGATCCTCTGCGTTGGCAAGAAGGGCTATGATCAGCTCCGTCGCCAATTCGAAAAGCAGATCATCGAACTGATCGAATTGCGCTCCGTGAAGCAGATGGCTTTCACCGATGCTGATCCGATTGGTCGCAAGATCATCGGCCTGTTTGAAAAGGGCGAGTTCGACGTTTGCACTCTGTTCTTCGCGCGCTTCCGTTCGGTGATCTTGCAGATCCCGACAGCTCAACAGCTCATTCCGGCGCAATTTGAAGCCGCTGCCGCGACCACAGGTCCGCAAGCGTCTTACGATTACGAGCCAAGCGAAGCAGGCATTCTTGATGCCCTGCTGCCGCGTAACATCTCGATCCAGGTGTTCCGCGCTTTGCTCGAAAATGCCGCTTCCGAACAGGGCGCGCGCATGAGCTCGATGGACAGCGCAACGCGCAACGCCGGCGACATGATCAAAAAGCAGACGATTACCTACAACCGTTCTCGTCAGGCCATGATCACCAAAGAACTTATCGAAATCATCTCGGGCGCCGAAGCGCTCTGAACCTAGCATTAGTGAGGACGAACCATGGCAACCTCTAAGCCCACCGGGCGCATCACGCAGGTCATCGGCGCCGTTGTCGACGTCAAGTTCGACGGCCATCTCCCGCAGATTCTGAACGCGCTGGAAACATCGAACAATGGCTCGCGCCTTGTTCTCGAAGTCGCGCAGCATCTGGGCGAACATTCCGTGCGTTGCATCGCGATGGACACATCAGAAGGTCTCGTCCGCGGTCAGGAAGTCACCGACATGGGCGCACCGATTTCGGTGCCGGTTGGCGAAGGCACACTCGGCCGCATCATGAACGTCATCGGCGAGCCGGTTGACGAAGCTGGTCCGATCCCGAACGAAGGTCTGCGCGCCATCCATCAGGACGCGCCTGCTTACGCCGACCAGTCGACAGAAGGCCAGATTCTCGAAACAGGCATCAAGGTCGTTGACCTTCTCGCGCCTTACGCCAAGGGCGGTAAGATCGGCCTGTTCGGCGGCGCCGGCGTCGGCAAGACCGTTCTCATCATGGAACTCATCAACAACGTCGCGAAGGCGCACGGTGGTTATTCCGTGTTCGCGGGCGTGGGTGAGCGTACGCGTGAAGGCAACGATCTCTATCATGAAATGATCGAGTCCAACGTGAACCTCGATCCGAAGGAACATGGCGGTTCGACCAAGGGCTCCAAGTGCGCTCTCGTTTATGGCCAGATGAACGAGCCTCCGGGCGCACGCGCACGTGTTGCGCTCACGGGTCTGACGGTCGCTGAACATTTCCGCGATCAGGGCCAGGACGTGCTCTTCTTCGTCGACAACATCTTCCGCTTCACGCAGGCGGGCTCCGAAGTGTCCGCGCTTCTGGGTCGTATTCCTTCGGCCGTGGGTTATCAGCCCACACTGGCCACCGACATGGGCCTGCTGCAGGAACGCATCACCACGACGACCAAGGGTTCGATCACCTCGGTGCAGGCGATTTACGTGCCCGCCGACGACTTGACCGATCCGGCACCTGCGACCTCCTTCGCGCATCTTGATGCGACGACCGTGTTGTCGCGTTCGATTGCTGAAAAGGGCATTTATCCGGCGGTGGATCCGCTCGACTCGACCTCGCGCATGCTGTCGCCGCTGATCGTTGGTGATGAGCATTACGCAGTTGCCCGTCAGGTGCAGCAGACGTTGCAGCGCTACAAGTCGCTGCAGGACATCATCGCCATTCTGGGCATGGATGAATTGTCTGAAGAAGACAAGCTGACGGTGGCACGCGCCCGTAAGATCGAGCGCTTCTTGTCGCAGCCGTTCCACGTCGCTGAAATCTTCACCGGCTCGCCCGGCAAGCTCGTGTCGCTCGCCGACACGATCAAGGGCTTCAAGGGTCTCGTCGAAGGCAAGTATGATCACCTGCCGGAAGCCGCCTTCTACATGGTCGGCACGATCGAAGAAGCCATGGAAAAGGCCCAGCGCCTGGCTGCAGAAGCCGCTTAAGTTTAAAAATTTCCGGAGCGCGGCCTGATCGTGCTCCGGCTGAAGGCCCTGGTTGGAGATTATGGTAATGGCCGCTTTTCATTTCGAGCTCGTGTCGCCCGAACGCCTCATCTTTTCTGGTGAGGTTGTGCAGGTCGTCGTGCCCGGATCCGAGGGCGCCTTCACCGTTCTCGATGGCCATGCGCCGATGATGTCGACGATCCGCCCCGGCGTGATTGAAGTTTTCGAAACACTCGATCGCTCGAACAAAATGTTCGTGCGTGGCGGTTTTGCCGATGTGTCGGGCAAGGGCCTGACCATTCTGGCCGAGCAGGCTCTGCCGCTCGCAGAACTCGATGCAGCAGCCATCGATGCGCAGCTGAAATCTGCAGACGAAGATGTCAAAGACGCGACCTCGGATGAAGTCCGCTCGGCGGCTGAATTGCGTCGCGACCAGCTGCTTGAATTGCGCGCGGCTCTGAACCTCTAAAGCGCGTTCAGCTTTTCAAAAGATAATGCGATTCATCGAGTGCTTTGCGCAGCTCATGGCTGCGGAATTGCGTGAAGACGCGCGTGATCCAGCTTCGTAAATCAGCACGCACGACCAGCGACATTTCATCCACCGCCGGCGGTTTTCTGAGAAATGCCGAGAGCGAAAATCCCGGCATGGCAATGGCCGTTTGCAGGAGCGGTTCCAGAACCGGCACCTGAAAAGATCGCCCTGCGGGAAAAGATTCCAGATGATCATTGATCTTGGTGCCCAACCGCACGAAACCTTCATTCACAACGGGAATGACGGGAACGCGTCGCCAAATGGCTTGCAGTCTGGTGCCGGCATCAATGGCAAGGCGCTTTCCATTGCTGACAAAAAGAATCATCGGCTCGAAGCCGTTTTTCTCAGCCTCTTCGAAAAAACCAATGTCGCGCACTTGCGATAAAAACAGCTGATGCGCAGGCGCACAGATTTCGACAATGCGTGCTTGTGATCCCGCTTCCAGCAATTTGTCGAAAAGCGCGATCTGCCCCGGTGTCGTGGACAGATCGATTGTCAGTGCGAGATCGGGAAAGAAACTCTCCAATGTCTGGCTATGCACATCCGTATCAAAAAGCGAAAGCTCGCGCTTGTTGTAGAGATGATAATCGACCAGCAACCGCGTGAATGTGCTTGCGCCACTTTTGGGAAAGGGCGCGCAGACAAACCAGAGCGGTACGCGCGCGCTCACCCGCGGCGCAGCTCTGGCGCAATCAGTGTGTGGAGACCAATGGCGTCGAGCTCTTGCGTAATGTTGCGCATCCAAGTGCGAACATAGCCGCGCAAAACAAAAGACCCTTGTTTACCGGCCACAAAATCAGCAAAAGGCACGCCGTTGAGCTCGACCTGCTCATAGGCCATTTCATCAAGCTTCGGGATGGTGATTTCACCCGCACATTCCACATCACCGAAATAAGAGGCGTAGCTCTTGGGGTCCCATTCGAAGAAGGTCGTGTCGTTGATGTGGTTCTTGGCGAGGAAATAATGCGCTGATTGCACGAAGGGCGCGATCTCGGCAATTTCGCCCAGTGACGAAACGGAAGGCCCGAGCACATGCACGATGACGAATGTGAATTGGCCATCATCGACAGCATCAAGAAAACCGACATCGCGCAGAGCTTTCAACGTCTCAGTCATCTGACCGGCGCGCACATCAATGACAGTCGCCTTGGCCGCTGAGTCCGACAAAGTGTCGATGATTTTCATTTGGTCCGCAGTTTCGGTGATGTCGACGATGCTCGTCTCATGCGGATGAAAACGATGCAGAGCACCGCGTGGAGATTCCGTATCGAAGGCGCGGGCCGGGATCGATTTGGAAGCCAGATAATCGAGAACGGCTCGGGAGATCGTGGTCTTGCCAACGCCCCCCTTATCCGCGCCAACCAGAATGACCGCAGGCTTCATCCGAAAACTCCAAAAAATGAATAGGTCGCAATGGGAAAAGAATACCGTGTTTGTCTCACCTTGCGCAACAAAGATTGCCTTAAGGGAAATATATCATGTGAACCCAAGGCGGGCCGGTGTGCCAAGTCACGTGCTTGCGCGCCGGAAGGGGGCTCCGTAAGGTTCGCCCGAATTCCGGGAGGGACCCCGCGTCCATGCTGCGCCAAGCTGCCGATTATCAGACGCTGACACGCGATTTTCGTTGGTCGATTCCGGCGCGGTTCAATATGGGCGTCGCCGTTTGTGATGATTGGGCGCGGCGCGAGCCCGCCCGTCCCGCCCTTGTGGAATGGACACCCAAGGGTCTCGTTATCCACAGTTACGAGGACATGCGGCAGGCATCGAACCGCCTCGCACGGGCGCTGTGCCGCCAGGGCATTAAGGCTGGCGAGCGCGTGGCGCTGCTTTTGCCACAATCGCCCGAAACACTGATCGCACATCTGGCCATTTACAAGATTGGCGCCATTGCCCTGCCGCTGGCCGCACTCTTTGGCCGTGATGCGCTGGAATATCGCCTGACCAATTCGGGCGCTGCCGCTGTGATCACTGATGCGCGCGGCGTGGAGAAATTACGCGAGATCGGCAGCGCCGGCCTGCCAGACTTGCGGCTCATCTGGTCGGTGGATGGCGCTGACGGTCCGGTGCGCGATCTGCGTGCCGATATGGCGCAAGAATCATCCGACTACGAAGCGGTGGACACAGGCGCTGATGATCCCGCGCTGATGATTTACACATCAGGCACAACGGGCCTCGCAAAAGGCGCTTTGCATGGGCATCGCGTGTTGCTTGGCCATATTCCGGGCGTGCAATTCCCGCATGAATTTTTACCACAGGCCGGTGACCGCATGTGGACTCCGGCTGATTGGGCATGGGCGGGGGGATTGCTGAATGTCCTTCTGCCATCGCTCTATCTGGGCGTTGCAGTCGTGTGCCGCCGTTTCGAGCGGTTTGATCCGGAAGCCGCTCTTGCACTGATTGATCAGGCCGAAATCCGCAATGCCTTCATCCCGCCAACAGCTTTGCGCATGTTGCGCGTGATTGAAGAGCCGCGCAAAAAATTCAAATTGAATTTGCGCACGCTGGCGTCAGGCGGGGAGTCGCTCGGTGCTGAAGTTTATGAATGGGGTCGCAAAGCATTCGGCCTGACGATCAATGAATTTTATGGCCAGACGGAATCTAATCTCGTTCTGGCCTCTTGCGCAGCTGCAGGCGTGTCGCGCGCTGGCGCCATTGGCAAAGCGGTTCCCGGCCATGACGTGGCTGTGGTGCGCGACGACGGCTCGATTTGCGAAACCGATGAAATGGGGCAAGTGGCCATCAAAAGGCCCAATCCCGTGATGTTTTTGGAATATTGGAAGCGTCCGGATGCAACACGCGACAAGTTCATTGGCGACTGGATGATCACAGGCGATCTCGCGCGCGAAGATGCGGACGGCTATGTGCATTTTGTCGGCCGCGATGATGATGTGATCACCTCATCGGGCTATCGCATCGGGCCGGGCGAGATCGAAGATTGTCTGTTGCGTCATCCCGCCGTTCAGATTGGTGCAGCTGTGGGCAAACCAGATGCGCTGCGCACGGAAATCGTCAAAGCCTTTGTCGTGTTGAAAGAGGGCTATGCGCCATCCAAAGAATTGGCGGATGATATTCAGAGCTTTGTGCGAGAGCGCCTCTCCGCGCATGAATATCCGCGCGAAGTCGCCTTTGTCGGTGAATTGCCGCTGACGACAAGTGGCAAAGTCATACGCCGCTTGCTGCGTGATCAAGCTTAGGAAAAAAGCCCAGCACTGCGCGAGGTTGCGAGCGGGTTTTCTTCCATCGCTGCGCGATCAGGTGTGTCGGTCTGCGTAATATTGGCGAAAGCAGCCCAGAGTGTTTCGACAAAATCGACGCCAAGATCTTTCAAAATGAAGACGATTCGCGTCGAGTGGTCCGCGTCAGGCCATGCGTCCAGCCGCACTGGCGGGTGAAAGACATGCTGCACGCCATGAATGACGAGCGGGCGCGACAGATCATCTGACAGGGCCACAATGCCCTTCACACGCAACAGGCTCGGCCCGTGAAATTCCCGCATCATGTTGAGGAAGAGATCAAAGCCACGCGGATCAAGCGGCGTGTCTGAGCGAAGACAATGCGCGCGGATGCGTGCATCATGGCGGTTCACATCATGGCCGTGATCATGATGATGGTGGTCGTGACCATGATCGTGATGATGATCATGGTGATCATGTTCAGCCTTTTCGACAGCTTCCGCATTGAGCCAACGTGTCACATCGGCTGTTTTGGTCGCGGCATCATAGAGACCCGTGTTGAACAGATTGGCTGGCGTTGCCTGATCAACCAAAAGCATTTCAGCGGCGGGATTGAGCGCATGCAGGCGGCGTTTCAAAGCATCCAGCGCGGCATCATCTTTCACGAGATCGGTCTTCGAAAGCAGCAGACGATCAGCGACAGCGGCTTGCTTGACGGATTCCTCATGCGCATCGAGTGTGGATGCGCCATTGACCGCATCAACAAGTGTGATCACACCTTCGAGCTTATAGCGCAGCATCAGATAGGGATGGAACATGATCGTGTGCAGAACGGGTGCCGGGTCGGCAAGCCCCGTTGTTTCGATCAGCACGCGTTGAAAGGGCGAGATGCGATTGTTGTCACGCCGCTTCAGCAAATCTTCCAGTGTCGAGACCAGATCGCCGCGGATTGTGCAGCACAGACAGCCTGACGACATGAGAATCATGTCGCCATCCGCGCGCTCGACGAGCAAATGGTCGAGACCGATCTCGCCAAATTCATTGATCAGCACAAGCGTGTCGGCAAGAGCGGGATCACGCAGCAAGCGGTTGAGCAAAGTGGTTTTGCCCGAACCCAGAAATCCCGTCAGAACAGAAACAGGAATAGGCGGCGGTGGGCGGCGATGGAGTGGATTGTCCTCACTCATTGCGTCTTCGCTTTGCTTTGGCTTGCTACGGGCGAGGCATTGAGAGGGCCGCTGGCAGCAGGCTTTTTCGCAACCGGTTTTTTCACCTTGATTTTCTTTTTCACGACCACTTTTTTGGCCGGCTGATTTTTGACTGAAATGGCCTGAGAAGCTTTTGTGCCAATGTTTGAGGCATTGGCATAGGCAATCGCACCGGCGGCCGGAATTGCAGCAAGGGCTGCAGCAGAAGGCGCCGCGCGTGCTTGCGCGACTTGTCCTGTCCAGCCAGCTTTGCGGCCTACGAAAATATCGACCGGCTCAAAGAGCGGGCGCGGGCCCGCGATCAGCGCACGTCTGTCATAGCCTTGCGGGGCCACCACAGCGAGATCGTCTTCTTGAACGGTCTTGCGGTTTTTGCCGCAAATCTCGTCGCGTATATTGGGTGCGGGGCCCGCAATGTCAGGAAGATTGTTGAGATTGGCGCGCTGCCCACCCCAAGCGGCAAAGCCTTTGTCGAAAAGATCGGCCGCTTTCAAAGTCCGTAGCTTTGCATTGGGCGAACCAAAGACAACAACGACAAGATGGCGCCCATCACGCTGCGCGCTTGCCACCACATTAAAGCCCGAAGCGCAGACAAAGCCCGTCTTCATGCCATCCGCGCCGGGATAGCGGCCAAGCAGGCCGTTATGTGTGGGAATAATTTTATCATCGAGCTTCAAAGCACCGATGCCATAGAAATCGGCGACTTCTGGAAAGTCTTTATACAATGCACGCGCCAGCACAGCCATGTCGCGCGCCGAGCTCACGTGGCGCGGATCATGCAATCCGTTGGGGTTGACGAAAAAAGATTTGCGCATGCCAAGTTTGCGCGCAGCGCTATTCATTTCAAATGCGAAATCTTCAACCGAACCCGAAATGCCTTCGGCAATCATCACGGCAATATCGTTTGCTGATTTCACCATCAGCATCTTCAGCGCATTGTCGAGTGTGACTTCCGTGCCGGGATTGAATCCCATTTTGGATGGCGCGGCTTTGGCGGCACGCATCGACATAACAAAGGGCGTGTCGAGCGTGATGCGGCCTTCGCGCACAGCATTCAGCGCAACATAAGCCGTCATGAGTTTGGTGAGTGAGGCAGGATACCAAGCGCGTGTGGCTTCTTCCTGCGCGATCACTTCTCCCGTGACGAGATCAGCCACGAGAGACGGTGCTGCTTGTGCAGGGGCGGCTGCGAGCAGACCGGAAACCAGACAGGCTGCGACAAGGCTTTTCGACAGGGCCGAGGTCATCTCAAGCTGCATCCTCATCCGCATGTGATTTGCTGTTGGCTAAACTGCGACAAACGCGCGCCGATATCCAGATCAGCTGCGACAATTTCGTGGCGCCCTTTCAAGCCTCGCCCGGCGCCTTGGCCTCAATGGCCAGGGCATGCACGCCAGCCTTCAGTTCGGCATCGGCCAGAGCATTGATCATGCGGTGGCGCTCCAAGCGGCTTTTGCCAGAAAAGGCAGCCGAGATGATTTTGATGCGAAAATGCGTCTCGCCGCGCGGTTCAACCCCGCCGGGATGCATCATATGGCCCGCATGCTGGTGCGATTCATCTATGACCTCCAGTGCGAGGGGTTGCAGCGCTTTTTCGAGTTTGGCTGAGAGGGTGTGCTGAATGGTCGGCGGATTTTGCGTCATCATGGGGTCTCTTCAGCTTTCACGGCCTCGGGTTTTGTCAGGGGCGGCTTTCGCGGTCCTTCTATCACATCGGGCCGGGCTATGGCCTGTTTGATCAGCGTCAACAGGCCGCGCCTCCTTGCCCGCAGCGGGCCGCGCACATATTGTCCGCCGATGGATTTGAACTCACCGATTTTCAAGCGCATCCGGATGAAGAAGGAGCCCCAGCCGGGGCCCGCTGAGCGCAATTGCGACCATCCGGGCTGCGCTCTGCCCGGCGAGCACCGTGCGCCCAAGGGGCGGCTGCGGGAGGGGCAATATTTCTGTTTCTGCCTCGATCATGTCCGCGAATACAACGCCTCTTATAATTATTTCCGCGGCATGACCGACGAGGATGTCGCGAAATATCAAAAGGATGACATCATCGGTCACCGCCCGACCTGGTCCATGGGGGTCAATCGGGCTGGCAAAGGCCACAGGGAAGAAGGCGTTGATCCGGAGGGATTTGTCGACCCATCAGGCGTTTTCCGCCATGCGCGCCGCCCCGATGAGCCCAAGCGCCCCCGCTACGGGCTGGCCGCGATGAAGGCCCTGAATACGTTGGGACTCGATGAATCGGCTGATGCGGAATCAATCAAGGCGCGCTACAAAGAATTGGTCAAACGGCTGCACCCCGACGCTAATGGCGGCGACCGGTCGCTGGAAGACCGCCTGCGTGAGATCATCCACGCCTATAATTATTTGAAGTCGGCCAAACTCGCCTGACGGGTTTGGTCATAGCTGGCAGGGCTTCACAGTCCTGCGGCGTCTGGCCTGTTGGCCCAAGATCGCCCCGCGCGCCGGGTAGCCCGCGGGTTTGGAGGTATGATGCAAACGACTGATACATCCCTCGCTATGCCCGACACCAAGGTCAAGGTGCGCGAGCTGTTCGGAATCGATTCCGACATGGAAGTGCCGGCATTTTCGGCCACCAGCGAGCATGTTCCCGAGCTCGACAAGGAATATCTCTTCGACCGCGATACGACGCTCGCCATTCTCGCAGGCTTTGCGCGCAATCGCCGCGTCATCGTCACGGGCTATCACGGCACGGGCAAGTCGACGCATATCGAACAGGTGGCTGCACGCCTCAACTGGCCGTCTGTGCGCATCAATCTCGACAGCCATGTCTCGCGTATCGATCTCATCGGCAAAGATGCGATCGTTTTGCAAGATGGCAAGCAGGTCACCGAATTCCGTGACGGCATTTTGCCTTGGGCCTACCAGCGCAATATTGCGCTCGTCTTCGACGAATATGATGCCGGCCGCCCGGATGTGATGTTCGTGATCCAGCGCGTGCTGGAATCCTCTGGCCGTCTCACGCTGCTTGATCAAAGCCGCGTCATTCGTCCGCACGCCTCTTTCCGCCTGTTTGCGACGGCAAACACTGTGGGTCTGGGTGATACGTCGGGCCTCTATCACGGCACGCAGCAGATCAACCAAGCGCAGATGGACCGTTGGTCCATCGTCACGACGCTGAACTATCTGCCCCATGACAAGGAAGTCGACATCGTGCTGGCCAAGTCGCCGCATTATAAAAAGGGCAAAGAAGGCCGTGACATCGTCAACAAGATGGTGCGCGTAGCTGACCTCACCCGTAATGCGTTCATGGCTGGCGATCTGTCGACCGTCATGAGCCCGCGCACCGTCATCACGTGGTCGGAAAATGCGGACATTTTCAAAGATGTCGGCTTTGCTTTCCGTCTCACCTTCCTCAACAAATGCGACGAACTCGAGCGCACTTTGGTGGCGGAATTCTATCAGCGCTGCTTCGGCCAGGAATTGCCGGAAAGCGCTGTGAATGTGGTGATGAGCTGAGTCAGAATTGACTCACGCACGAGTGACAGAATGACATCGAACCGCAAACCCGCCACCAAGGCCGATGCACCGCAAGAACCGTTCAAGCGAGCGGTGGCGGGGTGTATGCGCGCGATGTCGGGCACGCAGGAACTCGAAGTCACTTATGCCTCTGATCGCCCGTCGCTGATTGGCACAGGTGAAGGCGCAAAAGCCCGCCTGCCCGAGCCCGCACGCAAATTGACCGCGCGTGAAGTGGCGATTGTGCGTGGGCACGCTGATGCCATGTCCTTGCGCCTCGCCTGTCATGACGAGCGCACGCATAAAAGGCTTTTGCCACAACAGCAAAATGCACGCGCCGTTTTTGAAGCAGTTGAGCAGGCGCGCGTGGAATCGATTGGTGCCCGCCGTATGGAAGGCGTTGCGACCAATCTCACCGCCATGCTGGAAGATCGCTATCACCGTGGCACTTATGCTGAGGTAAGTGATCGCGCCGATGCGCCGATGGAAGATGCGGTAGCACTCATGGTGCGCGAGCGTCTCACGGGTCTGGCACCTCCTAAATCCGCGCAAAAGATTGTCGATCTGTGGCGCCCGATCATCGAGGATCGTGCAGGCGAAGAACTCGCCAAGCTGGATGCCTCGATTGAAAATCAGCTGGCCTTTGGTCGTGCGATTCAAAAGCTGCTTGCCAATCTCGATATGATCGACGAGGCGAGCCTCGCCGAGAATGAAGAGCAGCAGCAAGATGGCGCTGCCGACGAGAATGACGAGAAGCAGGATCAGGAAGACGCGGAAGGCGATGATCTTGAAGGCTCGGGCGAATCCATGCAGGTGGAAAAGACCGACGAGTCGACGGATGATCTCGAAGAAGGCGAGATGGACGCCTCTGAATCGCCAAGCGGCGATATGATCGATGAAGACGGCGAGGGCGAAGAAGAAGATTCACGCGAAAGCCGTCGTCCGCCAACACATGGCGATGGTCCGTCACGTGTGTCCGACTACAAAGCCTTCACCAATAAATTCGACGAGATGATCCTCGCCGAAGAGCTGTGCGATGCCGAAGAGCTGGAGCGCCTGCGCGCCTATCTCGACAAGCAATTGCAGCATATGTCGGCGATTGTGGCGCGTCTGGCCAATCGCTTGCAGCGCCGCCTGATGGCGCAACAGAATCGCTCATGGGAGTTCGACCTCGAAGAGGGTGTGCTTGATCCCGCGCGTCTATCGCGCATCATTATGGATCCGCAGCAGCCGCTCTCTTTCAAGCGCGAGAAGGATATGAACTTCCGCGATACGGTGGTCACGCTGTTGCTCGACAATTCGGGCTCGATGCGCGGCCGCCCGATCACTGTTGCAGCGACTTGCGCCGATATTCTCGCACGTACGCTCGAGCGTTGCGGCGTGAAGGTGGAAATTCTCGGCTTCACCACGCGTGCGTGGAAGGGCGGACAATCGCGCGAAGCTTGGTTGCAGGCGGGCAAGCCCGCCAATCCCGGCCGTCTGAATGATTTGCGCCACATCGTCTATAAGGCAGCCGATGCACCGTGGCGTCGTGCGCGGCGCAATCTCGGCCTCATGATGCGCGAAGGCCTGTTGAAAGAAAACATTGACGGTGAAGCGCTTGATTGGGCGCATAAGCGTCTGCTCGCGCGTAGCGAACAGCGCCGTATTCTCATGATGATTTCTGACGGTGCACCGGTTGATGATTCAACGCTTTCGGTGAACCCCGGCAATTATCTCGAGAAGCATTTGCGTTCGATCATTGAAGAGATTGAAACGCGCTCGCCCGTCGAGTTGATTGCGATTGGCATCGGGCATGATGTGACGCGTTATTATCGTCGTGCTGTGACGATTGTGGATGCGGAAGAATTGGGTGGCGCCATGACGGAAAAGCTCGCCGAGCTTTTTGCAGAAAATGCCGTGCCCGTCGCGCCTCCGCCGAAGATGATGAAAGCACCTGCGCCCCAACGCGCGAAAACTTCGCCGTCATTGCGAGCGTAAGCGAAGCAAACCAGAAGTCGCGCATATGTCTTTTGATTGCCGCGTCGTTTCGCTCCTCGCAACGACAGAATAAAAAAAGCCCGGCAGATTTGCCGGGCTTTTTAATTCAGTTCATCAGAAGAAAACTTAAGCAGCCGAGCCAGCCGCAGCCTTCTTCAGAATTTCGCGCTTCAGGGCGCGGGCATTCTGCGACAATTCTTCGTCGTGTGCCTTGATGAGATAGGCGTCGAGGCCACCGCGGTGCTCAACCGAACGCAGAGCAGCGGCTGTGACGCGCAGACGGACCGAGCGCTGCAGCGCATCGGAGATCAGCGTGACGGCGCACAGGTTGGGCAAGAAACGGGTGCGGGTCTTGCGGTTCGAGTGGCTGACCAGATTACCCGAAAGAACGGCTTTCCCGCTCAGCTCGCAACGGCGTGCCATAACAATAATCCTTCCTGTAGCGGCTCTCAGCCGCTTCAAAACGCTACGCAGACATTGAAGAGGCAAAAGCCTCTCCGAAAATGACCGCTTCTCAAGGTGAGTTCAGACCTCGTTTCGTCGAAAAGGCTCCATGTGCGGGGGAGCAAGCTTTCCGGGAACGCGCGGCAGGGGCCCTGAGGGCTTCAGCCGGGGTCTAACGCTCGGTGTATTCAGACGGGGGTGTATAGTCGGGTGGGGTGCCCCCGTCAAGGCGAGACCAGCCTGTGCCAAGCCATGAAAGGGTCGGATTTTAAAGCTATTGATGCTATTCAACCACCTGATGACCCAGTTCGTGATGATGCCTTTGAGACCCACCCGTTTGCTGCGCTTGGCCGTTCTGTTTCTGGGCCTTGGCCTCTGGTCGGCATCGGCTCAGGCCGAGGCGCTCCACGCCCGCTATGGGGTGACTTTGCTGGGGCTCCCCCTTGGTCAGGCCGCGCTTGATGGCGAAGTGGCAGGCCAGACCTATAAGATTTCCATCAATGCCCGCCTCACCGGCATTGCCTCGCTGGTCTCGAGCTCGAAAGGGGCGGCGGTGGCGAGCGGAGCCTTCCTGCGCGGCCTGATCGTGCCCTCGGCCTATGCCAATACCTCGGCCAATGCGAGCCAGACGCGCACTGTCCGGGTCGCCATGTCGGGGGGCAGCGTCAAGGGGGTCGATGTTTCGCCCCCGATTGATCCCTCGCCCGAGCGCGTGCCGCTTACCGATGCCCATACCCGCAATATTGTCGACCCGCTCTCGGCCATGATCATGCCCGTGCCTGGAACCGAGCCGATCATGGGACCGGCGGCCTGCAACCGCACCATCCCCGTCTATGACGGCTTTACGCGCTTTGACGTGACCCTCACCTACATCGGCCAGCGTCAAGTGAAGGTGAAGGGCTATGCCGGCCCTGTGAGCGTCTGCGGCGTGCGCTATACGCCGATTGCCGGCCACCGCAATCGCAAGCCCGTGCAATTCATGGCGCAGAACAAAGATATCGAAGTCTGGCTTGCTCCCGTTGGGGCCAATCGTGTGCTCGTGCCTTTCCGCATTTCCATGGCAACCATGATCGGCCATTTGAACATTGAGGCGGATGAGTTTTCTGCTGCGGCCAAAGCGGCACCTTAAAGCACCCCCTCGCCATATGGCGCCCGCGCTCTATGTGATGAGCTGCACCGCTTGACTCTTTTCACGATTGGAGTCCCGCAGGGCTTGTCGAAAGCTCTCTGTTGAAAGGGCGTGTTTTCAACGGTTTTTGCAACATCTGGTAGCCGCAAGCGTGATGCTTCCAGATATGGTGGTGAACAAATCAGGACTCGTCACGAGTCAGCGATTCGGGCCCGTTTCGTTCGCTGATCGTTCCTGCAGCAGGTTTGGCTAAGGCTTCTGGATCGCATGAATATTCCTTTTGTGGAGAAGCCATCCTCTTCCGCGCCAGCGCTGAAGCCATCGGAGCGTGCGGCGCGCGTCATGGCTGTTTTGGGCCCGACCAATACAGGCAAGACGCATCTCGCCATTGAGCGGATGCTGCAATATCCCACCGGAATTATTGGGCTTCCTCTGCGTTTGCTGGCGCGTGAAGTTTATAATCGCGTGGTTGAAAAAGTCGGCGCGCAACATGTTGCGCTGATTACGGGTGAAGAAAAAATCAAACCGAAAAATCCGCGTTACTGGATTTCAACGGTTGAAGCTATGCCGCGCGATCTGGATGTCGCCTTTGTGGCGATTGACGAGATTCAAATCGGCACTGATTTGGATCGCGGTCATGTCTTCACGGATCGTTTGCTCAATCGGCGCGGGCGCGAAGAAACGCTTCTACTGGGCGCAGAAACTGTGCGCGGTCTGATCGAGCGCCTCTTGCCGGGCGTGACTATTGTCACGCGTCCGCGTCTGTCGCAATTGACCTTTGCAGGAGAGCGCAAACTCTCGCGCTTGCCGCGCCGCTCGGCGATTGTCGCTTTCTCGGCAGAAGAAGTTTACGCCATTGCCGAACTCATTCGCCGCACACGCGGTGGTGCGGCTGTCGTGTTAGGCGCGCTCAGCCCGCGCACACGCAATGCGCAAGTCGAGCTCTACCAGAATGGCGAAGTCGATTACATTATTGCGACCGATGCGATCGGTATGGGCCTCAATCTCGATGTCGATCACGTCGCCTTTGCGGGAGACCGCAAATATGACGGCTGGCAATATCGCCGCCTCAAGCCCTCCGAAATGGCACAGATTGCCGGGCGTGCCGGACGCCATATTCGCGATGGCACATTTGGCACGACCGGACGGTGCCCGCCCTTCGATGAAGAGCTCGTCGAAATGCTGGAGCAGCACCGGTTTGATCCGCTGACCCTTTTTCAATGGCGCAATGCGCAGCTCGACTTTTCCTCCATTGAGGCTTTGCAAGCCTCGCTGGAGCGCCTGCCCGATGAGCCGGGGCTGACCCGCGCGCCTTTGGCCGAAGATGTGATCGTGCTGGATTTCGTCTCGCGTGATGCCGATGTGCAGCGCCAATCCAAGACACGGGCCGACATTCAGCGGCTCTGGGAGGTCTGTCAGGTCCCCGATTACCGAAAGTTGTCCCCAGCGGCCCATGCCGAGCTGGTGCTGACGCTCTATGGCTATGTCGTGCGGGCAGGGCGCGTGCCTGATGAGTGGTTTTCAAGGCATTTGGAGGCCTTCAATCGCACGGATGGGGACATCGATGCCCTCTCGGCCCGTATCGCACAGGTGCGAACCTTCAACTACATTTCGAACAGACCGGACTGGTTGCGTGATCCAGAGCATTGGCAGGGCGTCACGCGTCAGGTAGAGGACAGTCTTTCGGACGCTTTACATGAGCGCCTCGCCCAACGGTTCGTGGACCGGAGAACGAGCGTTCTGATGCGCCGCTTGAGAGAGAATGCGATGTTGGAAGCGGAAATCACCGCAAATGGGGATGTGCTGGTCGAGGGTCAGCACATTGGTCAACTTCATGGGTTTCGCTTTACCGCGGATCCGCAAGCCGATGGCGAGGCTGCGCGCACGCTGAATGCGGCCGCACAGAAAGCCTTGGCGAGCGAAATCGAAGGCCGCGCACAACGCATTCATGAAGCGGTGGATGAAGCTTTCGTTCTCGCCAATGACGGCACGATCCGCTGGCTTGGTGAAGCTGTCGGCAAAATGGTCGCCGGCGATCATGTGCTGTCACCGCGCGTGCGCGTGCTGGCCGATGAACAGCTGACAGGTCCTGCGCTTGAGTTGGTGCAAGCGCGTCTGGATTTGTGGCTTGCAGCGCATATCAAGAAATTGCTCGGACCTTTGCAGGATCTGGAAAAGGGCGAAGGCCTTGAAGGCATGGGCCGCGGCATTGCGTTCCAAGTCGCCGAATCGCTCGGCGTGTTGGAGCGTGGAAAAGTTGCAGACGATGTGAAGGCTCTCGATCAAGATGGTCGTGCGGCTTTGCGCAAAGTCGGCATTCGCTTTGGCGCTTACCACATTTACATGCCGGCTTTGTTGAAGCCCGCACCGCGCGCTTTGGCTGCGCAATTGTGGGCGCTGAAACATGGCGGCATTGAAGGTGTCGCAGGCATTGATGAAGTGCCGCATCTGGCAGCCTCGGGCCGCACCTCTTTTGCAGCAGATAAGGCTGTGCCAAAGGGCTTTTATCGCGCAGCAGGTTTCCGCGTCTGCGGCGAACGCTGCGTGCGTGTCGATATTCTGGAGCGCTTGGCCGATCTCATTCGTCCCGCGATTGCTTATCGTCCGGGCGTGACAGCCGGTGAGCCGCCAGCAGGCAGTGCTGATGGCGAAGGTTTTGTCGTCACTGTTGCCATGACATCGCTGGCCGGTTGTTCGGGAGAAGCTTTCTCCACCATCCTGCGTTCGCTGGGTTATCAAAGCGACAAGCGCGCGGGCCCTGCGATTACTGTTCCTCTGCTGGCTGAAGCGTCTCGCGAAGCTTTGAAGCCGGTGACAGAAGAAGCAACGCAAACACCAAGCGAAGCGCCAGCTGAAGTGGTCGCGCCTGTTGAAGAGACAGCGCCTGTTGAACAAGCACCTGTCGAGGCCATTGCTGAAACACCTGTTGTTGAAGCTGGATCTGAAACAGAAGCTGCCGTTGTTGCAGAACCGGAACTCATCGAAGTCTGGCGTCCGCATCGCGTCAATCGTGGTCAGCGACCCGAGCGCGGCAAAGGCCGTCCGCAACATGCGCGTGGTGACCAGAAGCCGACTGAAGCTCAGCCTGCGACAGAAGGTGGCGCTGAAGGACAAAAGCGCGAAGATCGTCGCGGCAAATTTGCCAACTTCCGTCGTGAAGGCGAAGGCCGTCCCGACAATCGCGGGGGTCGTCCGCCGCACAAGGGTGGCAAGGGTCGCCCCGACCGCAACGACCAGCGTCGTGGCGGTGATCGCACCTTTGCCTCGACCGAAAAGCCAGCCGGTCGCGAGCGCCAGCCCGACCCCAATTCGCCTTTTGCCAAGCTTTTGGCTCTGAAAGGCGAGCTTGAGGCAAAGAAGAAAGACTAATGGCGGCAGCGGGTCGGCAGCGCCTCGATAAATGGCTCTGGTTTGCCCGCGTTGTGAAAACGCGCACGCTCGCGGCCAAACTCGTGAGCGAGGGGCATGTGCGTGTGAACGCCCAGAAGGTCGATGCACCCGCCAAAGCGCTCAGTCCCGGTGATGTGCTGACCATTTCGCTGGAACGCCAGGTGCGCATCTTGAAAGTGCTTGAGCCTGGCGAGCGGCGCGGCCCTTTTGAAGAAGCCCGCCTTCTCTTTGAGGATTTATCGCCCGAGCCTCCTGCCAAGGATGCCCTGCCGGATCTGGGGCCGGTGCGTGATCAGGGCGCGGGGCGCCCGACCAAGCGCGATCGCCGCCAATTATCCGCATGGCTTGATCAGGAGTGAATTCTTCTCTTTTACTAGGGGTTCTTGCGCGGCTCGGCTGAAGGCGCTAGCAAACGAACATCATAGAAAAGCGGCGGCATGGGCGGTGCCGCATCTGGAGATCGGAATGACCTACGTCGTCGGCGAAAATTGCATCAAGTGCAAATATATGGATTGCGTGGAGGTTTGCCCCGTGGACTGTTTCTACGAGGGCGAAAATATGCTCGTCATCCATCCCGATGAATGTATCGATTGCGGCGTCTGCGAGCCGGAATGCCCGGCTGAGGCCATCAAGCCGGATACGGAGCCGGGCCTTGAAAAGTGGCTGACCCTCAATGCCGATATGGCCAAGTCCTGGCCCAACATCACGGTCAAGCGCGAGCCGCCGGATGACGCCAAGGATTGGGACGGCAAGCCCGGCAAATTCGAGGCTCATTTCTCGAACAAGCCCGGTCAAGGCGACTGATCAGCCAATTAAAGTTGCAAAAACTGCGGCTTTGATTGTCACAAAAGTTAACCAGCCGGGGGCAAAGCCTGCCCGTCGGGCCGGAATTCTTTGATTTCGTGCGATTTTTGTGTTACTGATAGTATTAACAGTCGAGTTTTCTGTTTTCGTGTCGGTTTTGGTCGGGCTTGAGCCTGACCCAGAGTCAAACAGGGGCTCTGCCACGGCCTTGGCCAGCGGCGGAGTTTGACATCCGAAC
Source organism: Beijerinckiaceae bacterium (assembly GCA_947452455.1). Classification (GTDB taxonomy): domain Bacteria; phylum Pseudomonadota; class Alphaproteobacteria; order Rhizobiales; family Beijerinckiaceae; genus Terripilifer. The sequence continues at coordinate 122,244 of CANGBX010000003.1, read as the reverse complement.
ACATCGCGAAGCGACTGAGGAGTCGCGCATTTTGCCGTCTGGCCACCGCCTGAAGGGAGGGTGACCTGTGCTGGTAGGTGTGCTGGGCTCCGCACCGGGAGAGCGTATCGCTCCCGGCCCCCGTCCCGGTTTCCAATCCCGGGGCATGACAAGGAGTGCCCACGTTATGGCGTCGTCGAAGAAGACCGTCACCGCATCGAAATCAAAGAGCTCCAAGTCCGGCTCAAAGTCAGGTTCCGCGGCTTCTGCCAAGGGTAAGACCGAGACGAAAGCTCAGGCTGCAAAGACCAAGGCGCCTGTTGTGACCAAGGCTGACAAGAAGGCCGACAAGAAAGCCGACAAAAAGGCTGCTGCTGCCAAAGCAGCCGCCAAGGCCCCTGTGAAGGCTCCTGTCAAAGCTCCTGCCAAAGCTGCTGCCAAGGCTTCCGCTAAGGCTGCTGTGAAAGCGCCTGCCAAGGTTCCCGCCAAGGCTCCTGCGAAGGCTCCGGCGAAGACCCCCGACAAGCCCGCCGCTAAAGCCCCCGCCAAAGCCGCAGTCAAAGCGCCTGCCAAGGCCCCTGAGAAGAAAGCTGAGAAGCCGGTCGCCAAGGCACCGGCCAAAGCGGCTGTGAAGGCGCCAGAAAAGGCTCCAGAAAAGGCTCCTGCCAAATCCGCCAAAGAGGCCGCCAAGCCCGCGAGTAAGGCAGCTCCTGCCGCTAAAGCTCCCGCCAAGGCTGAAAAGCCTGCGACCAAAGAAACTGTGAAAGCCAAGGCGCCTGAGAAGGCAGCGCCTGCCAAAGCGGCTGAAAAGCCCGCCAAGGCAGAAGACAAGGCTAAACCCGCTGAAAAGGCGGCCACAAAAAAGAAGAGTGCCGCACCGGAACCAAAAGTGGCTCCAGACGTTGCACCAGTGAAAGCGGCCGCTCCCGCCGCACGAAAAGCGGGAGGGAAGGGAACTTCCAAAGCGGCCAAAGCTGCGCCGATTCCAACTGAGCGATTGTCGCCTGTGCGTCTTGCGGTGGGATCTTCGGCCGGACCTTCGGCCGTCCCCACTTATGTTTTGAAGGACGAAGGTGTGAAGTCTTCAGGGTCTGCGAATAAGGGTAAGCCCGCAGCTGCTCCGGCCGCTGCAAAGCCTGCGGAAAAGCCCGCAGCGAAACCGAGCGCCAACCGCTCGGGATTTAAGCAGAGCGAATATATCGTTTATCCGGCTCACGGTGTGGGCCAGATCATCGCGATCGAAGAGCAGGAAGTCGCTGGCTTCAAGCTCGAACTCTTCGTCATCAATTTCTTCAAAGACAAAATGACGTTGAAAGTGCCGCTGCCGAAAGTTCTGGCAGGTGCGATCCGCAAGCTGGCTGATGCGGAAACCGTGCAGAAGGCGCTCGATACGCTGACAGGTCGTGCACGCATCAAGCGCACCATGTGGTCGCGTCGTGCGCAGGAATATGAAGCCAAGATCAACTCGGGCGATCTGCAATCCATCGCAGAAGTCGTGCGCGATTTGTATCGCTCCGATGCACAGCCCGAACAATCTTACTCCGAACGCCAGCTCTATGAAGCGGCACTCGACCGCATGGCGCGTGAAATTGCTGCCGTGCAAAAGCTGACCGAAATGGAATCTTTGAAGCTGATTGAATCGCAGCTGCAAAAGGGCCCGCGTCGTGGTGGCAAGGTCGATGTCGAGGTTGATGCTGCCGACGGCGATATTGATGCCGATGAAGGCGAAGCCGACGGTGACGTCGAAGAGGCGGCCTAAGATCTAAGAAAGCCCGGCATTGCCGGGCTTTTTTTATGCGTCCTGTTTAAGGACCGGTGCGAGCCATCACTTCTTCCGGATGGCGCTCGATCAAAACGCGCCGCAGTTTTTCCATCGCCCGATTTTCAATCTGGCGCACGCGTTCCTTCGAAATGCCGAGACGGTCGCCCAAAGCTTCGAGCGTGGCGCTTTCTTCCGCAAGGCGGCGCTCGCGCAAAATGCGCATTTCACGCTCTGACAAAACCGCCATTGCATCATGCAGCCAATGGATGCGGCGGTCGGTGTCGATACTTTCTGTCACGACTTCGTCGGGCAAGGGGCGATTGTCGACCAAAAATTCAACATGCTCCGACATGGATGAATCATCACCCTGCGACACTGGCGCATTGAGCGACACATCGGGGCCCGAGAGGCGCGCATCCATTGTGGCAACATCGGCTTTCGAGACGCCGATGGCCTGCGCGATGGTGGCATAAATGCGCGCGGAATCGCCGGGGCAATTATCGCGTGACAATTTGGCGCGCAGACGACGCAGATTGAAGAAGAGCGCCTTTTGCGCAGAGGATGTCCCGCCGCGCACAATCGACCAATTGCGCAGGATATAGTCTTGCATGGATGCGCGGATCCACCAGGTCGCATAGGTTGAAAAGCGCACATCACGCTCAGGCTCGAAACGGGCGGCTGCTTCCAACAGGCCGACATGGCCTTCCTGAATCAGATCGGCGGCGGGCAAGCCGTAATGACGGAAGCGGCCTGCCAGAGCAATCACGAGGCGCATATGCGCATGGGCTAAGTGATGCAGAGCCTGCTCATCACGCTGGTCTTTCCAGCGCACAGCGAGCGAGCGTTCCTGTTCGCGCTCAAGGTAAGGCGCCGACATAGCCGCCTTGACGAATTGCCGTCCGACACCTGCCAATTGCGCCATGGCTAACTCCTGCTAACCTCTATGGGTTTTTACGCGGCAGGCTGCCTTCCGGATCAACCGGAACGGGGACCGGGATCAACCCGGCAGGCCTGTGACACATGTGCGCACGGATGGGTTTGATCTGTGCTTTTCAGGAAGGATTCGGCCCATGAATCAGCAATTGATCGAACTTTACGATGAATATACGCACCGTCCGCTGGACCGCCGCGTCTTTTTGGAGCGGCTCATCGCTCTGGCTGGTTCTGCGACTGCAGCACAGGCGTTTCTCTCCGTCATCGAGCCCAATTATGCACTCGCGGCTGTCGTTGCCGCGGATGATCCGCGCGTCGGCAGCATCCCGCTTGAAGCTTCACCCGATCTCAAAGGCTATCTCGCTTTTCCGAAAGCCAAGGGCTCCGAGATCAAAGACAATCTCGTGATTGTGATCCATGAGAATCGCGGCCTTAATCCACATATTGAGGATGTGGCACGCCGTGTTGCGCTGGAAGGTTTCCACGCTTTTGCGACAGATTTTCTAACCCCCTATGGCGGCACGCCCAAGGATGAAGATCAGGCACGCGACATGTTTGCCAAGATCGACATGGGCCGCGTCGTCAAGTCAGCGGCCGATCTCGTTGCTGGTTTGAAGTTGAAGAATCCGCGCATGAAGATTGGGGCAGTTGGTTTCTGTTGGGGCGGTGGCGCGGTGAATTCCATTGCGACTGCGGCACCCGGTCTTGATGCAGGCGTGTCTTTCTATGGCGTGGCGCCCAAGCTGGAAGATGTGCCGAAGATCAAAGCAAGCATGATGATGCATTACGGCGCGCTGGATGCGCGTGTGAATGCAACCAAAGAGCCATTTGAAAACGCGATGAAAGCAGCCGGTGTTGCGCATCAAGGCTTTATGTATGAGGGCGCCAACCACGCTTTCCACAATGACACATCGCCGGAACGCTATGTGGAAGCAGCTGCCAAACTGGCTTGGCAACGATCGATGGATTTGTTCAAGCAGAAGCTTGCCTGATCATTCGACGACGATCTTGTAACGCTCATCGGGCCGCAGCGCTGTTCCAGCTTCGAGCCCGTTGAGCAACAAGAATTGTTCGACCTGTTGTTCGGTCACGGACATGCGGCGCGCGAGCATGGCGGGCGTATCGCCCGCCGCTGCGGTGACAATTTTGAGGCGCAGCGGGCGTGTGCGCATGGCCTCTTCGCTTTCAATCTTGCGGAAGCTTTCAATCGCTTCCATGAAGCGTGCATCCATGGCGGCTGTGAGATTGCGGGTGGCAAAGATCAATCGATAAACGTCGCCGCTATAGCGGATCACAGCGACACGAAACTGCCAATCACCACCCTTGGCCGTGCCGGTGGCTGCAGGAATTCCGTTCAGCGAAATGGCGCGAACAGAATTGGGATCAAGCCCCTCCATCCAGCCTGATGCGAGATAGGTGCTCAAATCCTGCGCGGATGAGACATTCACACTATCTAGGCGCAGAGCTTGCGCGCCGCCATTGGCAATGCCGAGCAAAGCTTGCGCTGAATTTTCCAGCACAAAGCCTTCGGGCGCAGAGACGGTAAAGCCGAGTTTGGGATGAATGAAGCGGCGGCCGCGGACAAAGCCTTCACTGGGATCATCACCGAAATCCATCCCGTCAATCGCATTGAAATATTCATCACGCGCACCAAGGCCGAGACCCGGCGCGCCCAGTTGCCGTGCAGCTGCGACCGCTTGACGAATACGCTCGGGCGTTGATGGATGGGTTGCGAGAATATCAGGCTGTTCATCGCCGCCCTTTTGACCAAAGAGCGAAGCGCGCAGAGTTGAGGCGCGCCCCAAAGATGTAAGGAAGCGCGCTGCGCCATAAGGATCATAACCCGCGCGCGCAATGGCACGCACACCGATCTGGTCAGCCTCCAATTCTTGCTGGCGCGAGAAGCTGGCAAGCGACAGGCGGCCAGAGTTTTTCACCTCATTGCTCTTCTGCGTGCCTTGTATGAGCGAGGCAGCTTTTGAAATGACAGCGGCATTTTTTTCCAATTCAGCGCGTGCGCTGGCATGGCGGGCTGTGACATGGGCAATTTCATGCGCCATGACGGCGGCGATTTCTGATGAATCATTGGCCAGCGCCAAAAGACCGCGCGTCACATAGAGATTGCCCGACGGCAGCGCAAAAGCATTGACCAGTGGCGTGTTCAAAATCGTCACGCGATAGGCTTCCGATGGTGTTTCGCTTGACTGGGCGAGGCGCACCAAAATGCCGTTGAGATAAATCTCGGCTGCAGCAAAACGATATTCGCCACCAAAGAGCGCAACGAGACGCTTGTGTTCGGAAGCTTGCGGCGTGTCGCCGCCCGTGGTGCGGGGCGCGGCTGTGGGCACTGCTGGCAGTTCAGCGCGCCGACCGCCCGGATCAAGAGCTGCGCAGGCCGATAGCGCCAGCGCGAGCGCGAACATGCCGCTCAAGGCGACACCACGCTTCACATTGGCTTTCGACACAAACGCACTCACAATCACGATCCCATCACTTCAATGGCCGCAGGCGTATAAATTTCGATCTGCGGCCTTGTGCGATATTCGAGCAGTCCGCGCACGCGGATTGTTTTGCCTACCAGCGCATCTGGCACAATGCCCCCGTCTGCAAAAGCTTTGGCATTTTGACGGGTAAAAGTGACGCTGAGGTTACTGCCCCGCGCAGGCCCAAGGTCGATATAAATTCGGGTCGAGGTTTGGCCGATCCGCTGGACCATTCCTTCCGCAATGACAAATTCTCCTGCATGGGCTGCCAGAGCCGCAGATGAATGGGCAGGTAGCACGGAATAGTAGGAATCTGCCCAGAGACCAAGCTTGGCTTTGCGCGCCTGGATTTCAGCCGCTAGCAGCGGAATGAGACAGGGGTCTGTGTGGGCGGGGCCAACACGCACAAGGCCTTGCGCGACAAGCCTCAGGCCAAGATCCTGTCCGTTGGCAAGAAACACGGGTGTCAGAATTCGTCCCCAGCGATCAGCCAGCGGCAGGCGTTGGCCGATTGCGATGGCCTCACCCCGTGTCCAGTCTTCCAAAGCGGCGCGTGCTTGCGCCATCCGCGAGCTGCCGCGGGCGCTGGCTTCAAAGGGTGCCAGATGCGGAGCGCGGATCAGCCGCCCATCCTGCAATTCGATTTCAAGCCGGGAATGGACCTTTGCGGCCGGGCCGGCATTTTGTTCGGGGCGCGGGCAGGTCTGGGCCAGACCGAGCCCTGGCCAGAGCAGGGCAAGCAAGACGAAGCACAGGGCTCTTGAACGAATGAGGGCTTTGGGCGAATAGTGCCGCGCGCGTCCCGGTAGCTCAGCAGGATAGAGCAACGGTTTCCTAAACCGTAGGTCAGGGGTTCGAATCCCTTCCGGGACGCCAGTCTGTCTGCATCTGTCCGCCATAATGGCCTGACTTTAAGTGGGTGCGGACCACTCGTGCAAATTCTCTCATCGGATTGCGGCCACAAAAAACGCCGCCTTGTTCGGGCGGCGTTTTTGAGAATGCGAAATCTGAGACGATCAGTCTTTGGCGCGCTCGACGTAAGTTCCGTCTTCCGTCTGCACCACAATGCGCGTGCCAGCTGACACATGCGGCGGCACCATGACGCGTGCGCCATTGGCTACTTTGGCAGGCTTGTAAGATGAAGAGGCCGTCTGGCCTTTCATCGCTGGTTCCGTCTCGATGATTTCAAGCGTCACGCGGGCTGGCAGCTGAATGGCAACCGGCACGCCGTTAAACAGCGACAGAATGACCTTCATGCCTTCCTGCAGCCATTGCGACTGATCACCGAGAATGTCTTCCGACACCTGCAGCTGTTCGAAGCTTTCGTCATTCATGAAGTGATAGCCTTCACCATCCTGATAAAGGAAGGAGAAGTCGCGATCTTCCACGAAGGCGCGCTCGACCTGTTCGGTCGTTTTGTAGCGATCGGTCGTCTTCACACCATCCGAGAGGCGGCGCATGTCGATCTGGGTCGTGGGCGTGCCCTTGCCGGGATGGAAGCTTTCGGCGGACAGAACGACATAGAGCTGTCCATCCTCGCGCTCGATAATATTGCCCTTGCGGATCGAACTGGCGATGACTTTCACGGGAATGCTTCCTCGAGGTTGATGGGCGGGCCGTGGCAGAATAAGCATCTGCCTGCTGAGTTGCGGGCATGTATAGCGATCTTGCCAGCCAGCGCTAGCCCTTAAGAGGACCGATTTCCCCTCATGACCCCGGCAGACCCAGCCAAAGCCTCGCCCTTTTGGGACAAAGGCGTCCATCAGGACCGCCGCCCCCGCCTTTTGGCGCGGGCCCGGATCCGTGCGGCACTGCGGGGCTTTTTTGAAGGGCAGGCTTTTGTGGAGGTCGAGCCGGCGGCCCTTCAGGTGAGCCCCGGCAATGAGGCCCATATCGGCGGCTTCGCTACGGATTTCGTGACGCTCGAGGGTGAGCGCCAGCGCTACTATCTCCATTCCTCGCCCGAGTTCGCTTGCAAGAAGCTGCTGGCAGCAGGGGAAGAGCGGATTTATGCGCTGACCCCCGTGTGGCGAAATAGCGAGCGCGGGCCTTTGCATCATCCCGAATTCACCATGCTCGAATGGTATCGCGCGCATACGCCCTATGATGCGTTGATCGAGGATTGCCGCGCAATTCTGGCGCTGGCTGCCAAGACGGCTGGTGTGGAAAGTTTTTCTTTTCGTGGGCTGACTTGCGATCCTTTTGCAGAACCCGAACGCCTCACTTTATGCGAGGCCTTTGCGCGTTACGCGCAGATCGATCTCGCTGCTTGCCTTGATGATCGCACCAAGCTCGCACAAGAAGCGCAGCGTCTTGGTTTGCGTGTTGTCGAGGATGATCATTGGTCTGATCTGTTTTCCAAAATTTTGTCAGACCGTATTGAGCCGCATCTGGGGGAAGGTCGCTCGACTGTGCTTGATCTTTATCCGGTCTCTGAAGCCGCTCTGGCGCGGGCTGCGCCTCATGATCCGCGCTTTGCTGAGCGCTTCGAGCTTTATGCCTGTGGTGTTGAACTCGCCAATGCCTTTGGTGAATTGACCGATGCCGAAGAACAGCGCCGCCGCTTTGCGCATGCCATGCAGGAGCGCCAGCGCATTTATGGCGAGACCTATCCGGTTGATGAGGATTTTCTGGCAGCGCTTGCGCAGATGCCGCAAGCCAGCGGCATTGCGCTGGGCTTCGATCGTTTGGTGATGCTGGCAACGGGTGCAAACCACATTGAAGATGTGATCTGGACGCCATTGGCGGGAGCGCAAAAGTGAGCGCCGGATTGCATCGTATCAGCGATCTTGTCGCGCGCGGATTTGTTAAAAATGCCTCTGCTGCAGGGCTTGAATCGATTGTTGAGCGCTATGCGCTCTCGGTCACGCCCGCTATGGCTGATCTCATCAATCCGTCAGATCCCAATGATCCGATCGCGCGCCAATTCATCCCCGATCTGCGTGAGGCGGACACGCGTCCGGAAGAATTAGCCGATCCGATTGGCGATGGTGTTCATTCGCCTATCGAAGGCATTGTGCATCGCTATCCTGATCGCGTCTTGCTGAAACTCTTGCATGTGTGTCCTGTCTATTGCCGCTTCTGCTTTCGACGCGAAATGGTGGGGCCGGGCGCCGAGCAGGTCTTGTCGCCGGCAGCGCTTGAAGCAGCACTCGACTATATCCGCAGTCATTCAGATATCTGGGAAGTCATCCTGACGGGGGGTGATCCGCTCGCACTGTCATCGCGTCGCTTGGCGGATGTTCTGCAACAGATCGATCAGATCGCGCATGTCAAAATTGTGCGCATTCATACACGCGTGCCTGCTGTTGATCCCGCACGCGTCGATGATCGCATGATCGATGCGTTAAAGGCAACCAAGAAGACGCTCTATGTTGCGCTTCACGCCAATCACCCGCGCGAATTGGGTGCGGATGCGCAACGGTCACTGGCGCGGCTTGTGGATGCAGGCATTCCGCTGGTCAGCCAGACGGTGCTTTTGCGCGGTGTGAATGATGATTTTGAAACGCTGGCGGCTCTCATGCGCCGTTTCGTCGAATTGCGCGTCAAACCCTATTATTTGCATCAGGCTGATCTGGCGCCCGGCACAGCGCATTTTCGCGTCGGTCTGGATGAGGCCCGCGCGCTGGTTGGCGAGCTGCGTGCGAAAATCTCGGGCCTTTGCCAGCCGACTTTCGTGCTCGATATTCCGGGCGGTTTTGGCAAGGTTCCGGTCGGCCCCGACCATCTGAGCGGCGCGGGCGTGCTGGATCATCAGGGCGAGACCCATGCCTATCCGGCCCCTGCCGCGGGAAAACCTGATTTTTGAGGCTGAAAAGGGCTCGGCCTCAAGGCCCCGTTTACCCGAATCATCTCTTGTCAGTTCATGATCAGACGTCTTTCCCTTCCCGCGCTGTTTGGCGCCCTCGTTCTTGGCTTCCTGCTCGCGGCTTCGCCTGAGAGCTGGGGGCAATCCGATCCCGCGCGCCAAAGCGTCCAGCAGCGGCTGGATCTTGCTCGTGCCGAACTCGACCAGATCGCTTCGATCTTGCGACGCGAGCAGGTGACCGATCAGGATCTGGCCTCCCGTCGTGGCGATCTTGAGCGATTGGATGGCACCGTTGATGCGTTGATCGAACACATCAGCCCGCAATTTGATGCGGTAAAAGCCCGCCTTGATCAGTTGGGCCCCGCACCTGACAAAGATGCAAGCGTCGATGCGGATCGCGCTGAACAGCAAAAAGCTTTCAATGATCTTGATGGCCAATTGAAGCGCGCCCGCGTGCTGTCGGTTGAGATTGATCAGGTAAAAGCGCAAATCGTCGCCAAGCGCCGCGCCTTGTTCAATCACGCGCTCTTCCAGCGTTCTTTCTCAATTCTGAGCCCGGATTTGTGGGTGTCTGTTGCTGCCGAAATTCCGCACGACATGAAGGCTGCCGCTACCATTGGTCAGGATTGGCTGTCTGGTGCGAGCACGCGTCTCGCCCAGTGGCGCGGTATTTTGTTTGCAGCCATCTTGGCGCTGATTGCCGCGCTCTATGTGCTGGTTGATCGTCTCGCACATCGTGTGTTGGCGCGTGCACCACAAGCAGCGGAGCCTACGCGTTTACAGAAAGTCGTGGGCGCTCTCTGGATCGGCGCGGTGACGGCTGTTGTCCCCATTCTTGCAGCTTTGGCATTTGCGCAAGTTTTGCATGCTTTTGATCTCGTCAACGCACGACTTGAACCTGTTTTGCAGGCGTTTATTGAATCTGTCCGGCGAATTGCGCTGGCCGCAGGCATTGTGCGTGGTTTGCTCGCGCCTTTGCGTCCGACATGGCGTCTAATGGAATTTTCAGATTCGGCAGCATTGCGTCTGGCTAATCTCGTCATGGGCGTTGTCATCATCGTCTCGATGATGAAAGTTATAGAAGCGATCAATGAATTGATCGCCGTGTCGCTGCCTGTCGCAGTGGCCGTGCGTGCCATGGGTGCAACGGCTGTTGCGCTACTGATGGCCGCGTCGCTTAAAGGCATTATGGCGCCCTCTCAAAGCGATGATGAATGTCTCGGGCCTGTGGTGGAGCCGGGACAAGATTGGTCGGGCCCATTACGTTTTGTGGCCTGGATTGCCATTGTGGCTGTGTTGGGCTCGGTGCTGATTGGCTATGTCGCCTTCGGCGCTTTCGTGACCGATCAGATTGTCTGGGTCACTTTTGTTGGCTGCCTCACCTATATGCTCGTGCTCTTTGCCAATGAAGGTTTTGAACATGCTCTGCGCCCGCCCGCGCCCATTGCACGCGCTGTCATGTCGAGCTTGGGCCTGCGACGTGAATCACTCGAAAAATTGGGCGTCTTGCTGGCAGGTCTTGCCACCGTCAGCCTGACAGCCGCAGCCATTCTGCTCGTATTGGCGCCTTGGGGCATCGAGTCAGATGATATGCTGGCCAATCTGCGCTCGGCTTTTTTCGGCTTCAAGATTGGTGATGTGACCATCTCGCTGGCCAGCATTGCTTTGGCGCTCTTCTTCTTTGGTGTCGTGCTGTTTGTCACCCGCACAGTGCAGCGCTGGCTTGAAAAGAAGTTTCTGCCCCATACACAACTTGATACCGGCCTGCGCAATTCCATCCGCACCAGCATTGGTTATGTCGGCTTTATCGTCGCGGTTGCCATATCGCTTGGTTATCTGGGCTTCTCGTTTGAAAAGCTGGCCATTGTCGCAGGCGCCCTGTCTGTCGGTATCGGTTTTGGTCTGCAATCCATCGTCAATAATTTTGTCTCCGGCTTGATCCTTTTGTGGGAGCGCGCCGTGCGCGTGGGTGATCTTGTCGTTCTGGGTGAAGAACAGGGCTATGTCAGGCGCATCAATGTGCGCTCAACCGAGATCGAAACTTTTGATCGCGTGACGATGATTGTGCCCAATTCCAATCTCGTCACGGGTGTCGTGAAAAACTGGGTGCGGGGCGACAAGATTGGCCGTATCAAAATTCCGGTTGCTGTCAATCTTGAAGCTGATCCAGACCATGTGCGCACCGTCTTGATTGATGTCGCCAAGCAACATGAGATGGTCGAAAAGCTGCCCGCGCCGAATGTCATGTTCATCGCCATGACCGAGAGCCTGCTCAAATTCGAGCTGATTTGTTTTGTGGGTGATGTTGAAAAAGCAGGCCGCGTGAAGAGTGATTTGCATTTCGCTATTCATGCGCGCTTCAAGATCGAAAAAATCAGCCTTTCGCCGCCCGCAGCTCCTGCCCCCATCATTCATATTGACGGGCTCGAGACACTCAAGAAACAGGATTGATCCTCAGATGACATTTGTCGCGTCACGCCGTGCATTTCTTCTCGCTGCAGGCAGCTTGTCTTTGGCAGGCTGTTCCTCCGCGCCCGTGGGCTTCACCATGGATGGCGGCCCCGGCTTTTATAAAAGGCTGAATGCTCGTGCCGAGAAGGTCGATGCTGTTGCCGCGCGCGATATGATCTCGATCTATCGCACGAATAATGGCCTGTCGGCTTTGTCGCTCGACCCGGCGCTGATGGATGCGGCCCAAGAGCAAGCGCTGGCCATGGCGCGTGCCGACCGCATGAGCCATGACATTGGCGGCTCGCTGCAATCGCGGTTGTGGAACAAGCTCGATCACAAGACAGCCACCGAAAATGTGGGCGCGGGCTATTACACTCTGGCTGAAGCTTTCTCGGGTTGGCGTGAATCGCCTTCGCACAATAAGAACATGCTCAATCCGGCCATGCGCCGCATGGGCATTGCGACCGCCTATGTTGCTGAATCCAAATACAAGGTTTTCTGGGCGCTCATCCTGACGGATTGACCAGACCCGGAACCGCTTTGCCGATTGGCGTCTTGGGCTGATCTCGGCTAAGGTGCATTTTTGCTGCAATGCAGCATGATCGGGAAATCTCTCGAATGCATCGTCTCGGCCGCACAATTGAGGAGCTGAAGCGCGCACGCCAGCAATGGCTGCGGCTTTTCGATCTGATGCCGGCTGATCCGCCGACCGTCTCGGGGCCATTGGCCGAGATCGCGGATTTCGGGCCCAACCCCGGCAATTTGCGGATGCATGTCTTTGTGCCGCCACAAGTCAGCGCTCATCCGGCCTTGGTCGTGGTTCTGCACGGCTGCGGGCAGACCCCCGCACAATATGAACTCCGCGCGGGCTGGTGTGCATTGGCCGCCGAGCTCGGTTTTCTTGTCTGCTACCCGCAGCAACAGGAGGCAAATAATGCGCAGACCTGTTTCAATTGGTTCAGTCCGCGCCGCCGTGGGCGCGATCTGGGAGAGGCGGCTTCCATCCGCGCCATGGTCGCCCATCTTGCGCAGGCTCATGCGCTCGATCCTGCGCGGATTTTCATCACGGGGTTTTCTGCAGGCGGCTCGATGACAGCGGCACTGCTTGCCGCCTATCCGGAAGTCTTTGCGGCGGGGGCCGTCATATCCGGATTGCCGGTGGGTGTGGCCGACACTGTGCCGCAAGCTTTGGAGGCCATGTCGCACGGCGACAAACGGACTGGCCCGCAAGCGGCCGCTGCTGTGCGCCTGACAAGCGAGGCAAAAGATTGGCCGCGCCTTCTCATCTGGCACGGGCTCGTGGATGACGTTGTTGCGCCAGCCAATGCAAACGGGCTGGTCCGCCAATGGCGGCATGTGCATGGGCTGGCTGCGGCGCCTGATTTTGATCGCTTGATGCCTGGTGGTCTGCGTCGCCGCATCTGGCGCGATGCCAAAGGCCGCGATGTGATTGAATATAACGCTGTGCCGGGCCTCGGTCACATGCTGATGCCTCTATCAACCGCAGTCATTGCCGCCTTCTTCGGTCTCAAACCGCCAAGTTTCATCGACAAGGCACTGGAAAAAGTGGCCGGGCTCACCGATATGCGAAGTCTGATCGCGGGCCGGAGCAAGCAGCCATGACAAATTCAGACTTTCCTTTCACCTTGAGCAATGAGGAATGGCGCAAGCGTCTCACGCCCGAGCAATATCATGTCATGCGCGAGCATGGCACGGAGCGGCCGGGCTCCTGCGCTTTGCTGCATGAAAAGCGCGCGGGTGTTTTCACCTGTGCGGGATGTGAGCAGGAGCTGTTTGCTTCCAAGCTGAAATTCGAAAGCGGCACAGGTTGGCCAAGCTTCAATGATCCGGTTCCGGGCTCCGTCGAGACAGAAACGGATCGCAGCTACGGCATGGCGCGCACAGAAGTTCATTGCGCCACATGCGGTTCGCATTTGGGCCATGTTTTCCCAGACGGGCCGCCGCCTACGGGCTTGCGCTATTGCATCAACGGCGTGGCTTTGAATTTCAAGCCCGAATAAAAAAGGTGGCCTTTGTGGCCGCCTTTTCTTTAGCGCCGCAAGGGCTGGATGACTTCTTCACCCAAGCGACGAACATTTTCGACATTGGGCAAGAGCTTCATCAAAACGAGCTCAATGCCGATGTCGTTGAAGCGCTTGAGTTGTTTGCGCACATCTTCGGGCGTGCCCATGCAGCCCGCGCGCGTGGCCGGAATCATGCGCCGCTCGATTTTGCGTGTGTCGGGATCGGAATCAAATTTAAAGATCTGCGCGATGGTGTCGTCGAAAGCCTCTTGCGAGGTCTTGCCAATCGCCACAAACGGATTGAGCGCATAGCGCACTTTGCGTCCCGTGCGTTGCGTGCGGTTGTTCATATCGGCGATGGAGATTTCCAGAGAACGCAGAATTTCATCAGCATTTTCGGCTTCTTTGGGAAATTCGACAAACCACCAATCACAATGATCGGCGATAAAGTCGCGGCCACGATCGCTGGTTGAGACGGAATAGATTTCCGGGCCTTCTTTTGTTCGCGGCTTCAGCAGCAACTGGCCTTTTTCAACATTGTAGAATTTACCGTGTTTTGTGTAGGTCTCGTTTTCCCAGAGACCGCGCAAAATATCGATGAATTCAATCGTGCGCTGATAGCGGTCTTCACCTTGCAGCACAGTGCCGCCGAACATTTCAAATTCTTGATCGAACCAGCCATTGACGATGTTAACGGCCATACGACCTTTGACGATACGATCGAGAGATGCTGACATTTTGGCAATCATCACCGGATCCCACAGGCCCGGATGAACGGCAACGAGTGCCCGCATATGTTCATAGCGTGAGGCAATGGCGGCAGCATTCACCCAGCCATGAATGTCGTGGCCGAGATGGCGCTCGGCGAAAAGGGTGAGATCAAAACCGACTTTGTCTGCGGTCAGCAGAACATCAATACCCAGATCATATTGCGCATCGCGACGCCCATCGGGAAGCGGGTGCAGAGATTCCGTGACGGCTTGCGCAATTTCGGGCGAGCCGACTGCGGCCATGGGGATCGGGGCATAGAGGCCGAATTCAAGTGACATAATTCTCTTCCCTTATTCGCCGGTCTTGTGGCCGGCCGTGGCTGCCCCGTAAGCCGGGGCAGCAGGCTTGTACGATCAGCGGCCCAAAAGGTTTTTCACCCGTTCGATGACGTCTTTGGGGGCGTTGGTCGCCGTTTTAATCACGTTCTCGACCTCCTCGCCTGTAACCAGATCAATTTCAAGCGCGGCCTTTTCTGCCTCCTTCAGGAAGTCAGGGCTCTTGAGAGTGGCGGCAAAGGCATTGCGCAAGACGCGCACGCGGTCAGCCGGAATATCCGGCGGGCCGAGGAAGGGGCGACCCAGAATTTCACGTGCGAGGAGAAATTCCATGGCCTTGGAATCAAGCTCGCTCTTGGCGGCCGAGCGGATTGAGGGCACGCCCGGCAGCTGCGGGAGAGGCTGCGCGCCCGTGTGGAAGAGGAAATTGATCTTCTTGTCGCGGATCCAGTCCGGATGGGCCGAGATGATCGACCCCCATGACCAATAGCCGACCCCGTCCAATTCGCCCCGCTCCATCGCCAGTGCAGCCTGGATGGTGTTGGGATAGCCATTGATGATCTTGAATTTCGTGCCTGCCAGCGAGTTGAACGCGAGCGGCATGATTTCGGAATCGGCGCCCGCACCCGTGCCTGGGCTCAGCAATTCAATCTTTTGCAGATCCGCCAGCGTCTTCACTTTCGACGTGTGCCAAGAAATGGCCAAGCTCACGTCGCGGTTCATGCTGCCGATCCAATTGAAGCGCAGCGGGTCATATTTGAATTCGGTTTTTCCCAAGATTGGCTCAAAGGCTAGACCGCGGCCGACCGTGCCAATCACCGAGCCGTCTTTCGGCGCGATATTATACAGGTAATCCATGGATTTCAGGCCGCCGGCGCCCGGCATGTTCTGAACCACGAAATTGGGTTCGCCCGGAATATGGCGCGGCATGTGGCGCACGAGGGCGCGGGCATAAATATCGTAAGTGGAGCCGCCCGGCGAATAGACCACCATGACCATCTGGCGGCCTTTGTAGAAAACCTCCGGAGATTGCGCCTGTGCCGGGGCGGCGGCGCCAGCCGCCAGCGCAAGGCCGGTCATCAGAGCGATACGTCGTGTCAGACGCGACTTCATTTGTCCCTCCTATTCCCCGCTGAGCGGGTTGTTTTTTCTGAACCTTATGGTCGCACAGAGATGGGTTGTGCTGCAAGCGATCAGAGGTGCCAAAATGGCTACTCGCGGCTTCTAACCCTTCTCGGGGAGGCGTATGTTGCCCGCAGAATGGCAGACGATTCGACACCGGCCGTGAGCCACGACCCGAAACACACGGCGCAACCGCGACGGGTGGCTGCGCGCGCGCTCAATGAGGTCGATTTCTGGCGCGGCTATGCGCTGATAGCGATTTTCATCAATCACATTCCGGGCATTTATTTCGAGCAATTTACCCACCGCGCTTTTGGCCTTTCGGATTCTGCTGAGCTCTTCGTGTTTCTAGCAGGCTTTTCGTTGCGCTATCTGGCGGAAAGCCGCACAGAAAATCTGGTTGGCATGCGTCTGTTCATGCGCTTGGAGGCGCGTGCCTTCACGCTCTATGCCGCACAGATTGTGATTGTCGCGCTTGCGCTTGCCATGATGGCAGCGGCCGCCCTCATGCTCGACACGCCACTCATTCTGCAATGGAACAATGCGAGCGCCTTTTTCGAAAGTCCGGTGCAGACCCAAGTCGGCATCATCTTGCTTGCCCATCAAATGGGTTATTTCGATGTGCTGCCGCTTTATATTGTCATGATGTGTTTTGCGCCTTTGGTGGTTGCGCTTGGTCGTCTGTCACTGCGCATTCTATTGTTTTACTCAGTCACAGTTTGGGCTTTGACGCTTTTTTCAGAGCTCAATCTGCCGACGTGGCCGGTTGAAGGTGTCTGGTTCTTCAATCCTTTCGCATGGCAATTGCAATTTGTTTTGGGCTATGTGCTTGCCCGCCCCAAACAGGCGATGGATTTTATTGAGAGCAAGCGCACGGAATTTCGTGTTCTTGGTCTCGTCCTAACAGGCATCGGGCTGTGGCTCGCGATCATTCAGTGGGCCCCCAATCCCTTCGAGCTGCCTGAACCGCGCCTTTTCTTCATGAATGACAAAACATCGCTCTCGCCCATGCGTATTCTGCACATGCTGGGTCTGGTCATGTTGTTTGGCGGATTGTTCGACTGGGTGTCGCGTTGGAGTGGTTTCCGGTTCATCTCAGGCCCCCTCTGTCTGCTGGGCCGCAATTCACTGCACGTCTTTTGCGCGGGCTCGCTTTTGAGCCTGGCTGGTCAAATCGTGCGTTTCACCACGCCAGCGGGTCTTGTCATAGACACGCTGGTGCTATTGATTGGCGTGGCTGCAATGCTCGCCATTGCTTGGGGAAATGAATGGCGCATCACCTGGCCGCGCTGATTTCTGGGCTGCTCCTGCTCGCTATGGCAGGTGCCCCCGCAGCATCGCAAGATGCTGCGGTGCAGAAGAGCGATTCTGCGCCTGCGAATATTGAGGCCTTGGACCCGCAGACACTTTATCCCCCGCTGCCCCCGCAATCGGCGGCCCTCGCCTTGCAATGTTCTGTGCCCCAATCCGAGGTCGCCAAGCCCGCTCCATTGACCAATACGGCCGCGCGCATTGAGACCAACAAGAAGATGCGCGTGCTTGCCATTGGCTCTTCCGCCACATGGACCGGAAATCGCTCGGGCAGTTACCCCTCGCGTTTGGAAAAGCTGCTTGAGAATGTCTGGAAGGGTGTCGATGTCGAGGTGGTGAACCGCGGCGTCTCGGGCGAGATTGCATCAGTCAGTGCTCGTCGTCTGATCAATGAAGCAGCCATTCTGAAGCCGACACTCGTTCTGTGGCAATTGGGCACGAATGATGCGGTTGCCCGTGTGCCGCTGGTTGAATTTGAAACAACCGTGCGCGCGACAGTGCGCATGTTGCAAAAGAATAAAATCGACGTTGTGCTGGTTGGCCTGCAGTATACGTCTAAATTCGCGCGCGATGATCATTGGTTTGCGATCCGTAACGCGCTTGACCGCGTCGCGGCTGATGAGAATCTGCTCTATGTGCGTCGTGACAAGGCGATGGAATTTTTAGCGCAAACACGCGCCGCCGCTGATGTGGCGGCGGATGATGAATTCAGCCTGTCAGATCTCGGCTTCCCCTGCATGGCGGAACATATTGCCCAAGCTATGGTTGCCAATATTTTCCTGCGCCGCAGTGGTGACCGCCGCGGCGCCGAGCCCGCACCTGTGCGCTAACAATTGCAAAGCTTACCCTTTGCAGATTAAACTCGCTCCTAGCCGGACGTTGAATAAAACAAGAGCCGGGTGGGGGAGGGTTTCTTGGGTGGACTTTTAGCGCTTTGCGCAGCGGCGACTTTCGCCATCAACAATACTTTGGCGCGGCGCGGTGTTCTCTCAGGCTCTGTTCTTCAGGCCATGGCGATCACAGTTCCTTTTGGCGTGCCGCTGATGCTGATCGCAGCGCTTATATTTGGCGCACTGCCAGCACTCGATGGCTTTTCGCTGAATACTTATGTCGCCTTCTCGGCAGCCGGCATCGCCCATTTCGTTTTCGGTCGCTATTGCAATTATCGCGCGGTCAAAGCCATTGGCGCCAATCTCTCCGGCCCTTTGATGGAAACTTCGGTTCTTTTCGCGTTGGTGCTTGCTGTGACTTTGCTGGGTGAAAAACTCACCATCATGAAAGTGCTCGGCATTGCTCTTATCTTGGCCGGCCCTTTGCTCACCGTGGAAAGCAAAGGCAAGGCAAAAGCGGCGAGCGATGTGAAACTCGCTTTCACGCCCAATTATATTGAAGGCTATATCTTCTCACTGCTTGCGGCTTCGGCCTATGGCACGAGCCCGATTCTTGTGCGTATGGCGCTTGAAAATGTGAGCTGGCACGCGAGCATTGCGGGCGGCCTTGTCTCTTATGTGGCAGCTTCTGTTGTCGTGCTCATCGCCATTCCGCTTTTGGGAAAAGTAAAACACGTCACGGAAATTTCTGGCGAAGCGACAAAATGGTTTTGCTGGGCGGGGTTCTTCGTCGGCTTCTCGCAATTGCTGCGTTACATCGCTTTGTCTTTTGCACCTGTGTCTGTGGTGTCGCCCATCCAGCGTCTGTCTCTCGTTTTTCGTCTGGTCTTCAGCTACATGCTGAATCGCCAATATGAGATTTTCAATTCGCGCATGGTCGCCGGCACGATTGTGTCTCTGCTTGGCGCGGTCTGCTTGTCCATGTCGATTGATCAGGTGCGCGATGTGATGGACCTGCCAATCTGGATGGCGCCGCTGTTCACATGGTCCTGGCCATCATAGCCAACAGCATCAATGGCTGTTCATGCTCGTCAGCAAGGCGAGCAAGGTCAGGCCTGCGGCAAAAGCAAAATGCCAGACATGTTCGCGTATCATGGCCACGTGACGTCCTCGGAACGAACTGATCATCCGGGGACTTTAGCCAAAACGGCGGCCGCAGAGGGCCGCCGCCGGGAGATGGTTTTTTCTTTCTTGAGGCGAAGAAGAGAAAAATCCTGCTGTCAGGGCGCCATGGCTTTGGCGGCTTTCTCAACGGCAGGTTTGGGCGTGGCATAAAGCTCTTTCAAAAGCCCATTCACTTCATCACCCGTCATCGGCGTGACTTCGACTTTCATCTTGTCGGCCTCGGCCAAAAATTCGGCGTCCTTCATTGTGGCATCAAAGGCTTTGCGCAGCGCCGCCGCGCGGTCTGCTGGAATGCCGGGCGGAGCAAAGAAGGGGCGTGCCATATTTTGGGTGGCAACAATCAAGCGGATGATCTGCAATTGCTCGGCATCTTTTGCCATGTCGGTGATGAGCGGCACATTGGGCAGATCAGGGTGTTTTTCAACGGCATTTTGTACGATGATATTGATCGAGCCTTCATCAAGCCATTTTGTGTAGCGCGTTTTGATGGTCGAATAGGACACGCCGCAATAGCCTTCCGTCTCGCCTCGCTCCATGGAGAGCGCCTGCTCGTTCGTGCCGGGATAACCGGTGACAAGTTTGATCGGCGCGTTGAAGAGATGGCGGATCATATTGGCGAAAGCATCGGGGTCTGCGCCCGTGGCCTGACCGGATGCGATGAATTCTTTCGTCATCATATCATCCCAGCTTTTCACTTTGGCATTCTTCCACGAAATGCAGGTGCTGATGTCTTTTGACACGCTGCCGATCGCGGTGAATTTGGTGCTGTCATATCGTTGCGATGTGAAGAGTGGTTCAATCAAAGCAATACGCGCCAATGTGCCGATGACAGAGCCATCTTTGGGCGCGACTGCGTAAAGATAGCCAGACGCCACCACGCTGCCCGAGCCCGGCATATTTTGCACAATGGGTGCGGGATTGCCGGGGATATGGCGCGGCATGTGACGCGAGAGCAGGCGCGCGATCAAATCGTAGCCCCCGCCTGTCGGCACACCGACGACAATGGTGAGGGGCTTTGATTTGTAGAAATCTT
This sequence comes from Beijerinckiaceae bacterium, assembly GCA_947452455.1. GTDB lineage: Bacteria > Pseudomonadota > Alphaproteobacteria > Rhizobiales > Beijerinckiaceae > Terripilifer. The sequence goes on along the minus strand of CANGBX010000003.1, from coordinate 102,277 downwards.
CGACCGTCTGCGCGAAAGCGCCCGCCGCTGCCATCCAGAAACATGAAAAAGCCGCCACGCCAGAGGCGAGCCTGTTCAGCCGAGCCATGTCGATCCTCCCCATTGCGGTCTTGCGCCGCCTGATGCCTCAAGTTGAGCAGCCGGTGGCCCTGAAAGCAAGAGTGACTAAGACGAAGGGCGGCATTCGCCGGGCGCAAACTTCTTGCTAGGCTTTGCCCCATCCCGGCGCCGCGGTTCAGGCCGGAGACAAAACATTCTTGGGAGGATCCGCATGCTACGTCGCCAATTTCTGCGTTCGATTCCGCTTGCCGCTGCCGCTGGCTTGACCAGCGCGGCTCAAGCCGAGGGCTTGCCGGTCGGCGAGCCCAAAATGAAGCGCTTTGATGATCAGCGTTGGGTGCTTGATAATATCATCCAAGCCAATGGTATTGATTGGGATCAGGGCCACACCAGCACATTGCTGCGAGCTTGCGGTCTGGCCATTCAAGATGACATGGCCACATGGCGTCAGCGCGTGAAAAAATATGCCGACATTGTCCCAGCCATGGAAGCTTTGGCGCGCAAGCGTGAGGCGCTGGCCATCGAACATGAAAAAGCCGAGGAGATGATCCCTGCGCGCGATAATTATTACATTGCTGCAGCCTATTGGGCGACAGCCATGTGGGGCGTTGAAGAACACGGGCCGCGCCTTCAGCGCAACAACGACAAGAAGCTTGAGAATTTCAAAAAATATATGGCGCTCGCCGATCATAAAATTGAATGGGTCGAGATTCCCTATCGCGGTAAATCGCTGCCGGCTATTTTGCATCTGCCGCCAACTTATCAACCGGGACAAAAATTGCCTGTCATCGTCGCGGTTCCGGGCATGGACGGATTTAAAGAGCGTTCTGTTTCGCTTTATGCAGATGGTTGGATGGAACGCAAATATGCGGTGCTTGCTATTGAAGGCCCCGGTTATTGGGAAACCCCGTTGCGCGGCATTTTTGTCGATGTGAAAGGCTGGGCGGAAACCGGCAAGGAAGTTGTGAAATGGCTGCGTAACAGGCCTGAAATCGATATCAATCGTGTGGCTGCTACAGGGTCGAGCTTTGGTTCTTTCTTTTCAGCCGCGATGATTTCGGAAGAGCCAACATTCAAAGCCTGTGCTGTCACGGGTACATGCTATGATCCGGGCGGGGGCGCTATTTTCGATGAAGCCTCCCCGACATTCAAAAAGCGTTTCATGTTTATGTCGGGCATTGTTGATGAGGCGGAGTTTGAAAAATTCCGCAAGACGATTGATTGGCACGGCTTCGCCGGCAAAATCAAAGCGCCTTTCCTGATTGCAGCCGGCGAGTCAGATGAATTGTGTCCACTCGAACATACGGAAGCTTTTACAAAGGCACTCGGCGGACCCAAGCAACTCGTGATCTATCAGGATTCACGTCACTCTTTACGCGGGCCATCTGTATCCAACGGGCCTGATCCACGCATCATGCAGGCGGAATGGATTACGCGGCGTTTGGCAGGCAAGCCATTGGAAAACGAGCGCTGGTATGTGGAAGGCAGCGGGCGCGTGCAGAAAACAAAGCTCGCATAAAACAATCAATGATAGAGGCCGGAACGCTCCGGCCTCCATTTGCTGAGCGCAAGCAAAAAGAATCATGGAAACGCGATTCTTTCCGCTTTCGTCCCAGCAACTTGCTGTTTAGTCTGTATGCAGGATCGGGTGCCCCGGATGAAGCCGGGGTTAAACGGGAAGTCGGTTAGCGCCGCACTGCCCCCGCAACTGTCAAGCGGTCGGTTCTGGTCACTGGCGATAAGCTGGGAAGGCCAGAACTATATGCCGCCGAAGTCAGGATACCGGCCAGGTCCTTTTTGAAACCCTAAAAACCGACGGTGGGTCGGTTGGAGGATCTGATGTCCAAGCGTGCTTTGCGCGCCACCCTATTGGTGGGCTGCGCCTTAAATACCCTGCCGCTCTTTGCGCAGGACCAACAACCCGATCTCGTCATCACACCCAATCGCGTGCCTATGTCGATCCAGCAGATCGGCTCATCGGTGACAGTGATCACGCAAGACGAGATTGAGAAGCAGGGTACGAAATCACTTTATGACGTGTTCGTCGGCCAGCCTGGTCTTCATGCCGTAGAGAATGGTGGGCCGGGTGGTTTTGTGTCGGTCCTGATGCGGGGTGCTGAATCGCGTCACACATTGATTTTGATCGACGGTGTTCGCATTGGTGATCCGACCTCCACAGGTAATGAAATTGATTTGTCTCTGATCCCACCTTCAGATGTGGAGCGGATTGAGATTACGCGTGGCCCGCAATCCGCACTCTATGGTTCGGATGCGATTGGCGGCGTGATCAATATCATCACGAAAAAGGGCAAAAAAGGTCCTCCGGTTTGGCGTTTGCGCACAGAGGGCGGCAGCTATGGTACGCTGACCAATAATGTTTCCGTATCAGGTGCTACTGACGATACGAGCTATAGCATAGGCTTTGATCAGTTTCATGCAGATGGGTTCAAACGTTATGGCTATCGGATTCCGCGACTGGCCGCGATCAACCCAAGCGGCACGGATCCTGTTAATCGCTATGGTGGCAATGCCCGCATTTCTAAAAAGCTCAATGATTGGCTGACTTTTGAATTTGGTCTGCAAGCCGGCTGGAGCAAGATTCAATTTGATGGCGGCGACAATAGCCCGCTTGCACCTCTGTTACCGAATTTTCAGACTGCTTGGCAGGGCTCAACTTACCAAAAAATGATTGCGGAACAGGGCGCCTTTCGCACGACGCTGAGCACATTCATGACGCGTTTCGTCAAGGATACGAAAACGCATAGTATCTATGATTATCTCGGCACGATTTATGATGATCGCTATAATTATCATTATCGTGGTACACGGCTTGGCGCCGAATTGCAGGAAGATGTGCGTCTGGGTAGCATGGGTACGCTGACTTTGGGCACGCGTTATGAGGAAGAAAAATCCGATACAGGTCTGCCTGATATCAAACGGCAAGATACCAAATCGATTTTTGCTCTTTATCAAATCTCGCCCATTGATCGTTTGAATCTGTCTTTTGGGACGCGGCTTGATCACGTCTCGTCATTCGGCTCATTTACGACCTATCGCGCGACGGGCTCTTATGCGCTGACACCCACAACACGCTTGCATGGGTCTTACGGAACGGGCGCCAAGTCACCTTCGCTCTATCAGCTCTTTGACGGCTTCTACGGTAATGCAGCCCTCAAGCCTGAACGCTCAACAGGTTATGATGTCGGGATTGAGCAGACATTTTTGAGTGGTGACGCACGTGTGGATGTGACGTGGTTCAATAATCGCGTCTCCAATCTGATTGATTGGCTGTCGACAGGCCCATACTCGGGTTCCTATTTCAATGTGAACAGGGCGCATATTTCCGGCACGGAAGTTTCGGCTGAATATAATCTGGTGCCGACTTTCGCGAAGGTGAAGCTCGCCTATACGTGGCTTGATACGCGCATTGATCCCAATCCTGCGGACCCAAGTGATATTGATAATGGTGCACGTCTTTTGCGGCGGCCTGGGCATAGTCTGCGTGTCTCGATGCCCATCACGCCGGCACCTGATTGGACCTTGGAGCCGACTGTGCGTTTTGTTGGTTCGCGGGCCGATAAGACCTTTGACCCCGCCGGCAATGAATTGCGCGTCGAGCTGAAACCCTATGTCCGCTTTGATGCGCTGGCCCAATATAAAATGAGCCGCAATATCTCTTTCTTTATGCGGGCCGAAAATCTGACCAATGTGAAATACGAGAATGTCTATAATTACGGGACGGCGGGCCGCTCGGCCTATGCCGGCTTGCAAATGACCTGGTAAGGCCTGTGGGTTCGCTCTCGCGGGCCCCCTTGCCACTATTGTCTGGCATGGACCGGGCTTCCGGCTTCGGCTAGATGTGTTTTAATGATGCGTCGGATTTGGCAGACAATCCCGGCGCCCCGGACTTTGAAAGGATTCTTGCGGTGGAAATCAGGCTGACAACCATCTTGGGCATGATCGTCTTTGCGGCTTTGACCCGCCTGCTGCCCCATCCGCCGAATGCGACCGCCGTTTCGGCGATTGCACTCTTTGCCGGCGCGCAGATTGCCGATCGTCGTCTGGCCTTTTTCGTGCCGCTGGCCGCGCTCTTTGCCACCGATCTGGTGCTGGGTCTGCATACGGGCATGCTTTTCGTCTATGCCTGCATGGCCGCCATGGTTTTGGTTGGGCAGATTTTGGGTTCGCGCCCGCAGCTGATGAAACTGGCTGGCGCTTCGCTGGCTGGCTCCATCCTCTTCTTCGTCGTCACCAATTTCGGCGTCTTCTTGCTGGATGGCTTGTATGAGAAGAGCCTTGCCGGTCTGGCTGATTGCTATGTGCTCGCCATTCCCTTCTTCCAGAATTCTGTGCTTGGCGATCTCTTCTTCACAGCGGCTCTCTTCGGCGCCTTTGAACTGCTGCGTCGTCGCGTGCCGGCTTTGTCGCCCGCGCAATAAGTTCTCTTATCACGGCAAAAGAAAAGGCGGCCAGATGGCCGCCTTTTTTTATGAGATGTGCGCTTGTCTTAGCGGCGCGTGATCGTGTCGAGCTTCGCTGCCATGCCGCGAATGATGACTTCCCAATCCTTGCCGAAGCGCTGTGCGAGACGGTCTGTGGCTGTGTCGACAATCTGGTCGGCGCTGCGAACAGGGATCGACTTTTCGCTGGCTGCCATGCGCGCGGCATAAATCAGACCTGCATCATTGATGGCTGCCGAGAGATTTTCCGTATCAGCAACCAGTTTCGTCAGCTGGCGATTTTGCAATTGGGCAAGCTTCACTTGTTCTTGTGCCACGCCCGCAATGGTCGGGACATAAATGCCGACCATCAAAAAAGTGAAAGCAATGGCGAGATAGGCCAAAGCTTTTGCGCCCTGCTGCACCATTGTGATGGTTGCGCCCGAATCCGTCTTTAGTTGTTCGCTCATGATTGTCACATCCTTACTTTTTCAAAAATTCGCGGCAAAGAGCCTCGATTTTAGCGGGAGCCTTTGCAATCTCATCAGCTTTTGCGGCCGGATATTTGCCGACTTCTTCGCGGCAAGCCTCATAGCTTTCCTGGAAAGCCCGACGCTCTGTCGAAGACACGGAGACCACTTTTTGCAGTCGCAATTCCTCGTAATTTTCAGCCGTTTCTTTGTCGATCCGCGCAGCCAGCTTGCCGCGGAATTCATTATGGCCTGATGCATTCACCCAGCATGTGCTGCGCGTTTGTTCGGTGAAATTATCGAGCGCCCCGTCCGGTGCTGTAACCGCGCAGAGCTTTACCTGTTGGTTGATCAGATCGGCAATCGGCATTTGCTGATCGCAGCCAAGCACAGCTTGCGCCGAGAAGGGAGATGCCACAATGGCAACAATCTTTCCGTCACGCTTGCGGAAAGGATTGGCGAAAAAGGCGACCTCGCGCGCTTGAATGGCCGCGCAGGCTTTATCCTTCTTCACTTCGTTTTCTTTGATCCATTCTGTCGTCAGATTGGTCCAGCCCCAAACAAGGCGGCCTGATGCATAAGGCGCATTGTTGACGGCCGTCCAGATGAGAGCAAGCGCATCCTCGCGGCGGTTTTGGGCCAATTCATAAATGCCCAGTTCAACGCGGCAGGAGCGCTGGATGAGATCATTTTTCGTCTGGCGCAAAAGGGTGAAAGCTGCAAATTGCGCTTCTTGTGTGCGAATGGCGCTGCCGCACGGGCTATCGACAAGTTTGGCTTCTTCTTCATCCAGATCTTGCTTTTGCGGCGGCAGGAACGCGATCTCTTCAGGTTTGCGGCCAGCCTTATAGGAGGCCACCAAATCGCGTTTGAAGGCTGCATAATCAGCCGCTTCGCCTTCACGCTTCTTGGCCTCTTCTGCGCGCTTGGCGGCGGCTTCGCGCGCAGCGTCGGCTTCCGCTTTCATCTGCTCTGCTTTGAGGCGCGCGGCTTCATCGGCGCGCGCTTTATCTTCAGCTTCTTTTGTGCGGCGTGCGGTGGCTTCATCCGCCAAAGTCGTCACGCTCACGCCTTTGGAGCGCAAAAATGTGCCGACGATCTCAATGCTCTTTTCCGTATTGTCGCGGATGCATGCAGCATTGGCATTGCAGGCTTCGCGCGCCTTGTTGCGGGTTGCCAACTGCTTGCCAATGTCGCCCTTTGGATCCATCGGTTTGGCGCGCGTCCACAAATCTGCATATTCGCGATCATAGCGCGACAAATCATAGGAATTGCAGATCGCCAATTCGACGGGGCGCTTGGCTTTTTCGCAAGAGAAGCTTGGCGTCACAACACGCGTACGATCACCGCCCGCGGCTTGTTGTTCGCGCCAGCGATTGGCCGCATCGGGGCGTTGGAATGTGCCGATCTCGGGCTTGCGGCCGGCGAATGTATCGGTGATGGCCGTTTCGAGATCGACCTCAATATAATTGCCGCGCGGATCAAGACGCGCGAAAGCCTGTCGGCAACGCGAGACATAGGTCGCACCACCTGCAGCGGGCATGGTGCATTCAATATCGGGGTTCAAATCACGTGCGGTAATTTGCATGCAGGTGTTTTGCAAATTTTGTAAGCGCTGATCGCTGGGGGCAATGCCCTGCTGGATAAGACGGTTGATGTCATTGCCGCTGCGCTGCAAGCCGGCATTGAGGCAATAGCGTTCAACGGGCGAGAGCGACTGCCATTCCTTGCGCGCATTTTCTTGCGCGGCAGCCTGCATCACACCGCCGATAATATTGCCCAGCGGAATAGGTTGGGCTTGCACGCTTTGCGAAGAGGCAAGGCCAATGGCGAGAAGAGCAGCAAAAAAAGCAGAGGCGCGCATGGTGACCGCTAAAGTTAGCCAGATGATGAGCGGCACATTCCTCTATTCTCCGATGAGGTCTAGTAAAATTTGCACCCATTTTAGGTCTCGACCCTAGGCTTGGTGCGTCCTTTCTGGCATGGCAGATGTGGTATGAGCAGAATTCATGTCACCGCAGGGAGATGGCTTGGAATGAGCGGCGATCCGGCCTCAAGCACTCCTCTGGCGGAGCAAAAATCGCTGCGGACGATTTTTACCATCGGCATTGGGCAAATTCTCGGCTGGGGTTCGGCTTTTTATTTGATGGCCGTCATCGCATCGCCTGTCGCGCGGGAGACCGGCTGGTCTTTCACCAGCATTATCGCGGGTCACGCATTGGCCTTGCTGGTGGCGGGGCTATCTGCGCCGCGTGTCGGCCTGTTGATCGAGACATGGGGCGGGCGCTCCGTTCTCGCGCTGAGCTCCGTCTTGATGGCGAGCGGGCATGTGTTGCTTGCACTCTCCACCCATCTCAATCTCTGGTACGCCGCATGGGTTGTGCTTGGTCTTGCTATGGCCTGCGGCCTTTATGATGCAGCCTTTTCGACGCTCGGCCAGATTTATGGCGCGAAAGCGCGGCCTGCCATTACCAATGTCACTTTGTTTGGCGGCCTCGCCAGCACGATTTGCTGGCCTTTCACCGCTTATATAATGGCGCATTATGGCTGGCGCGAAGCCTGTTTCGCTTTTGCCGCCATCCATCTGTTTGTGATGCTGCCGGTCCATTTGTTTTTTGTGCCGAAAGTGCAGCGCAATCTTGTTGCGCCAAAACATGCGGCGGAAGCAGAAGGTGCAGAACCCAATTATGGTGCACCGATGACTTTATTGCTCGCACTCATTCTGGCTATGTCCGCAGCTGTTTTGGCGATTGTATCGGTTCATTTGATTGCCATGTTGCAAGGGCGCGGTTTGTCACTGGCAACAGCTGTTGCAACAGGCTCGCTGTTTGGTCCGGCCCAAGTGACCGCCCGCATTTTGGAGCGAGTCTTTGGCGGGCGGCTCCATGCGGTTTGGACATTGGCGATTTCCATCACGCTCACCTGCCTTGGTCTTGTGATGTTGGGATTGAATATTGATCCCGGAGTTGTTGCCATCGCATTGATCTTTTATGGCGCGGGCAACGGCATTAATTCCATTGCCAAGGGCACTGTCCCCCTGGCTTTGTTCGGCCCGCGTTTTTATGCGCGCATCATGGGTCGCTTGGCGCTCCCGCAACTCCTTGCGCAAGCCTGCGCACCGGCATTGGTTGCTTTTTTGATGGAAGCGCATGGCAGCGAAAGCGCCTTGCAGGTTCTCGCCGTTCTCACACTCACCAATTGCGTGCTGGTCGCATTTTTCGTGCGGATGACGCGCAGCTTGAGGTGATGGGAAAAAATACTGGTGCCGCTTGAGGGATTCGAACCCCCGACCCCCTCATTACGAATGAGGTGCTCTACCAGCTGAGCTAAAGCGGCATCTTGTTGGCGTGGGGAGCGAGCCCCGCGCGAAGCCCCGTCCTCATAGCGAAGGGGCTTTCGCTTGGCAAGGCGCGCGGGCGCCACTCAGGTGAAGCGCCGCTCCGTCTCGTCTTTATCATCCGCGCCGGGGCCCGGGTCATCGGGCACGGCGGGCATGGGGTAAAGGGCTTGCCCAGCCAATGGCTTGGGGCGCGGCGCGGCGGGCGCGTTGGCGGAGACGGGTTCGGCGTCCACATCCATCACGGGCAAGCTTTCAAGCGCGATATTTTCAACCGCGCCTGACACGCGTTCTTGGGGCACGTCCCAGCGGAATGCATCCAGCTTGCCTGTCACTGGCGAGGCAGGCTCCCAACGATCAGAAATTACGCCATCGGCAATCCATGCCGCATCGCGCGGCGCACGTGCGGCGCGTGCCAGCCATTCACGCACGGGTCCGCTTTGCGCGCCATGTTCCATCTGTTCGAGATCAGCCATCAGCAGGCAGAGCCGCCGCGAGGGGCGCCCTTCCGTCATCAGCAATGGGCCAAGGGCTGCGCGCGCTTTTTCGAAATGGCGCGCATCTATCGCGGCGCGTGCCAAGGCCAGCACGCTGTCTGCATCTTGCAGCATGAGACCAGCCAAGCGCTGCGCGCGCTCATAACGTTCTTGGGCGGCATCGCCTGCGCGCAAATGAACATATGTTTCGGCAAGCTCGGGATGTGGCGTGATGCGCCAGACGGATTCAATGAGGCGGGAGGCTTTGCGCAAATCACTGCGCCGCGCCAGCAATTGCGCCGCAAGCACATGGGCTGGCACAAGCGAGGGCGCCAGTTTGGCTGCTTCACGCGCATCACGCAAAGCTTGTTCGGGCTGGCTGTCAGCCATGTCGCGCGCAAGCGCTGTGAGCAAAACAGCGCGTTGGCGCTCAGCTGCATCGCGGACTGTGAGCTTGTGTTTGCGATTGGCCTCGACAATCTCGAGGGCTGGCGCCCATTCGGCGCGGCGCACATGCCAGTCGAGCAAAGCCTCACCCGCCCATGTCAGCGGTGTAATCGTTTGCGCCTGCGCGGCATAGAGATGCGCGCTGTCTGCGTCGCCCCGTCGCAAAGCCTCGGCATGCAGTCCGCGCAAGCCCAGCAAGCGCGTTTCTGGATCTTCCACCATTTGCGCAAAAGTTTTTTCAGACAGCACGCGGTCGCCTTCCAGCTGCGCGGTTTGTGCGCGCAAGAGCAAGGTCAGCGGGTCTTGCCCGATGAGTTTTTCTGCTTCGCGTGTGGCCCGTGCGGCATGACGCATATCGCCCGCAGCTGCCGCAATCATGCCACGCGTCAGCGCTTGATAGCCCTTGTTGCGGCGGCGAACCCGCGCTGTCAGCGCGATGAAAGAGGGCAGGCGCAAAACAAAGCGAATGATTGACCAGAGGATCAGAAAGACAAGACAGGTGGCAAGAACAGCCGCTATGCCCACCAGCACAGAGGTTTCGATCTGATAGCCTTGCCACGTAATGCTGATCTCACCCGGTCGATCTGCCAACCATGACAGGCCGAGCGCTGCAAATGCGAGAATGGCGAGAAAGAGAATGAGGCGGATCATCCGCTTATTTCTCCGCGATCAGGTTGATCGCTTGCGCGATGAGTGTGCGGGCGGCTTCATCGGCTTGCGCGCGGGCTTTGGCATTGAGTGACCATGCGCGTGCAGGTTCTTGCGCGGATGCTGGCAGTTTTTCAAAAAGCGTCAGTGCCGCATTGATCTCTTGGCGCTGCAAATGGGCTTCGATGCGTGAGATGAGGGCGGGCGCATTTTCTTGCGTACCATCACCAACGGGGCGAATTCGCACCAAGCTCGCCGCTGAGCGGCCCAGACGATCCAGCAAATCCTCGCTCTCTTGCACAGGTTGTGCTGCGCGCAACATGGCCGAGGTGAGCGATGAAAAATCCTGCGCCAGTTTCTGCGCAGCTGGTGCACCTTGCGCGAGCGGCTTCAAAGCATTGATGCTTTTGGCATCCGCGCCGAGTTTTTCAAGCGCAGCAATTTCGCGCACGAAAGCCTCACCCCGTTGCAGCTTTTGCTGCAGGCTTGTCGCCACAACAGCCATGGCAGAGGCCGTGTTGGGTGAAGCTGCGATATTTTTATTGAGAGACGAAATCTCGCTTTCAATCTTGCCCAAGCGCGCATCCTCATTTTGCGGCGTGGGGCGCTGCTCTAATGCGATGATGCGTTTTTCAAGCGGTGCGAGATCCGCGGGCTCGGATGTGCCTTGCGCAGCAGGCCTGCGGAGAGCTTCTTCTGCCAGTTGCGCGGCGCGTGCGGCTTCTGCCGCGATGCGATCTGCCTTGGTGTCGAGCGAGGCAATGCGCGCGGCCAGTGGCGCTGTGTCGGGAATTGTTGGCGCAGGTTTATTTTCAAGCGCGCCGACACGGCGCTCCAAACGATCGAGGCGTTGCGCCAAGGCCGCAGATGCTTCGCTGTTGGTGGCTGTGTCGCGCGTATTGAGCGTGAACCATAAGCTTGCGCCAGCGCCTGTGAGCGCGAGCAGTGAGAGGGCAAGCGCAAATCCATGGCCGCGCGGGCGTGCGGGCTTGGCTTGGGCCGTCTCATTGGCCTGCGCTTCAATGATTGGCGGTTCGCGGCGGCGCCCGCGGTTGGGCGCAACGTCTTCCGCGCCCGCCCTGTCGCTGTCTTCGCTCATCTCGACACCGGCGCCCCTCACGCTTGCAAATCGCGCTGACAGTCTAGGCGATCAGCACCCCTTTTGGGAATCGCCTGCGGGCTTGTTTGGTTCCCTTACCCGCGGGCAGCGATGGCTGCAGCCAAGGCCAGCGTGCGCTTGGCCATTTCGGCATGGAGCAGTTCGACCATTTTGCCATCCAGCGAAATGGCGCCCTTGCCCTTGTTATCGGGCAGATCGAAAGCGGCGATGACTTTGGTCGCCCATTCCACTTCACTGGCGGGCGGGGCGAAAATCTCATTGGCGATCGGAATCTGATTGGGGTGGATGACGGTTTTCCCGTCCATGCCCAGATCGCGGCCCTGTTCGCATTCGGCGCGCAAGCCCTCCGGATCAGCGAGCTGGTTATAGACGCCGTCCAAAATATCGATGCCATAGGCCCGCGCGGCCAGCACGCATTGGGAGAGCCAGGCCAGCATGGGGGCACGTCCCGGCACCATGCGGGCGCGCGTTTCCTTGGCAATGTCATTCGTCCCCATGATGAAGACCGAGAGCCGCGAGGCAGGGTCAGCAGCGGTGCGGGCAATGGCACCGACATTGAGAAGGCCGGCCGGCGTCTCGATCATGGCCCAGATGCGGGTATGGGCGGGTGCGCCCGCCTCATTCAGCGCATGGGCGGCGAGCGTAATATCGCCGGGGTGGGAGACTTTTGGCAGGAGAATGGCGTCCGGCCCCACGGCGGCGGCTGCCACCAGATCGGCTTTGCCCCAATCTGTCTCCAGCCCGTTGGTGCGAATGACGACTTCGCGTGTGCCAAAGCCCCCTTCCTTCACCGCCCCGCAGACCTGTGCGCGGGCAAGCTCTTTCTGCTCGGGGGCGACCGAATCCTCCAAATCCAGAAGAATCGCATCAGCAGGCAGGGTGCGGGCCTTTTCCAGCGCGCGGGCGTTGGAGCCGGGCATATAGAGGGCGCTGCGGCGCGGACGGATCATGGCGGGGCCTCCTAAGGTGTCATTGCGGTGCAGCATAAACGGGGACAGTTTGTCTGACCATGCGTCCTTGGTCCGGTGCTGCCTCGACCTTCGGTCCTCCGGGGTTTAGGACAGCGCCAGTCCAAATCTTTGATTCTGGCAAGAAAGCCCTGCGACCATGACAAGCGCGTCCCAGAAATCCCATCCCTTTCCGATCCCCTTGGTCGAGGGATACGAGGCCTTTGTCTCAGGTCGCTTTTCCGGCGAACAAGCGCGCTACCGCGAATTGGCGGAAAAAGGGCAGAAGCCGCGCATCATGATGATCGGTTGCTGCGACTCGCGCGTGGCGCCGGAAGTGATTTTCGATGCGGGGCCGGGCGAGATTTTTGTCGTGCGCAACGTCGCCAATCTCGTGCCGCCCTATGCGCCTGATGATGATTATCACGGCACATCAGCAGCGCTTGAATTTGGCGTGATGGCTTTGCGCGTCGAGCACATTGTCGTCATGGGTCATGCGCAATGCGGCGGCGTGCGCGCTTTTGCCGAATTCCAGGCCGATCCGTTTCACGCACCTTTGTCGCCGGGTGATTTCATCGGCAGCTGGATTCGTCTCATGGGTCCATCAGCCGAGAAATTGGGCCCCGCACCTGTGCCCGCAGGCCCCGAATATCTTGAGCAGTTGGCGCTTGAATCGATCAAGCAAAGCATGGCCAATCTGCGCACCTTCCCTTGTATTCGCACGTTGGAAGAGCGCGGCAAGTTGAAAGTGCACGGCGCTTATTTCGGCGTGATGGATGGGCGTTTGCTGGTTTATAATGGCGAGGCGGATGCTTTCACCCCTGTTGCCAAAGAGCTGCATGCCGCAGCGCTTTCTGAACCGCGCTTTTGAGACTCACGCAGTCTTTGTTTTTTCACGCATAGGCGGAGAGAAAGCGCGGATCAGCGCGGTCAGTTCTGGCTCGCGCACAAGCTCGGCTGCTTCTTCCAGCGCAAACCAGCGCGTGATGCGCTGATCGCGTTCCGGCCAGCTCTTGAGTTGTTTTTCAACTTGCAGCGCAAAGACATCGACACGACACAGAAGGGCAGCGCCATTGGACATATTTTTCACATAGTGGAAATGGCCCATCGGCTCTTTGGCAATTTTGCCAAGCAGTCCCGCTTCTTCTCGCGCTTCTTGCGCGGCTGCCGCATAAGGCTTGCGGCCTTTCATCGGCCAGCCTTTGGGAATCACCCAGCGCTTTGTCTGGCGTGAAGACAAGAGCATGATCTCAAGCCCCTGCTGGCCGCGCCGCCATGGCAAGGCAGCGATTTGGCTGCGGGCTTGTTCGCCATGAACCGGCGGTGCTTCGTTGAGCGGCTGCAATTCCTGTTGTGGCTCCGGCTTATTTCACAAAGACATAAATATCGACTTGCAGGGAGGCATCATCTGCGGACGCCACATCATTGAGATATTGCTCAACGAACATGGGTTTTGCTTCAATGCCTTTTTCATCCAGATAGGCGGTGATCGCCTCATAGGTGGAATCAATGTCATCGTAGGCGCTGCGATGTTCGAACTTCATCGTCTTGCCGGGCGGTGTTTCACCGAGCTTGATGCTTGCCGGGAATGAGGGCGTCGCGGGGGGCGCTGCTTCCAGCGGGATCATCGCCTGGAATTTGAAGCCCTGATCATCCGTATCGACAAAAACCGCAAGCGGGCGCCCGCTCGGCTTCAGATTGGCCCGGTCCATAGCCGTGCGCAGATCGGCAAAAGCTTTGTTGAGCTTGGCAAAGCCATCTTCCCAGTCAGCAGCGCCGGCCAGTACCAAAGCCGGGCGGGCTTTGAGATCGATAGACTGTCCGGTCGAGGCATCGCCGACCGAGCGGCCGTCATTCACCTGCGCAAATGCGGGGGCAGCCAGCGCCATCATCAAACCGACACAGGCGGCACGGGCGAGGGAGGAAAGGCTGAGAAGGGGCATGGCTCCGGCTCCAGATCCGGCAAATCACTTGGATAGTCTCCATATGAGGCGAAGTGGCCGCCCCTGCCAAGGAGATAAAACCATTTCGAACGGTTTCGTGACGTGCATTGGCATTTCAGTCACGCTTGAGGTGGCGAAGCGGTTCATCTTTGACGTTGCGTCTCTGGTCGTAAAGCCGTTTTGCGCCTATAAGCGCGTCAATCTGACACTCTTCGAGGCAAGATGAGCGCGCTCGCAGGCCGGCCCTTTTTCAAGATGAATGGGCTCGGCAATGAAATCATCGTTCTGGATCTGCGCGGCACGGCACTCAAGGTCGCGCCCGAAGAGGCACGCGCGATTCACCGTGCGCCGCGTTTGGCCTATGACCAGCTCATGGTGCTGCATGATCCGGTGAGTGCGGGAACAGAAGCCTTCGTGCGCATCCTCAACAATGATGGCAGCGAGTCGGGCGCTTGCGGCAATGGCACGCGCTGCGTGGCATGGGTGTTGATACAAAATGATCCGCGCGCGGTGATGTTTGTCGAGACCATTCGCGGGCAACTCGAATGCCGTCGCGAAGGTGCATGGGATTTCACGGTTGATATGGGCGCCCCCCTGTTGGAGGCGGCTCAAATCCCGCTGTCCGACAAGCTGGCTGATACGCGTAACGTCACGCTGGATTTCGACGTGCCGGCTTTGACGCAATTTTCGGCTGTGAACATGGGCAATCCCCATGCGATCTTCTTTGTCGACGATGTTCAAGCCCATGCGCTGGAGACCCATGGCGTGCGGCTGGAACACCATACGATGTTTCCCGAGCGCGCCAATATTTCGCTCGCCCATGTCGTCACGCGTGATCATGTGATGTTGAAAGTCTGGGAGCGCGGTGTGGGCCTGACACAAGCCTGCGGTTCTGCAGCTTGCGCCACAGCGGTTGCGGCTGCACGCCTGAGCCTGACTGAGCGCAAGGTCAGGATCACTCTGCCGGGCGGGGATCTTTTCATTGATTGGCGCGAGAGCGACAATCATGTGCTGATGCGCGGTCCTGTCGAGCTCGAATTCCAGGATCATTTTGCAGCTTCGATTTTCTAAAAGGCCGCAAGCGTGAGCAAGGTCGAAGTCGTCACCTTTGGTTGCCGCCTCAATGCGGTGGAATCAGAAGCCGTGCGCCGCGCTGCTGAAGCGGCGAGCGAGACGCAAACGATTATCTTCAACACATGCGCGGTAACAGAAGAGGCCGTGCGCCAAGCCCGCCAAGCCATTCGCCGCGCCGGACGCGAGCAGCCCGAGGCACGCCTGATCGTAACAGGCTGTGCGGCGCAGATTGATCCGCAAAAATTCAGCAGCATGCCGGAAGTCACAGCCGTCATTGGCAATGCCGACAAGGCCAAGCCCGATGTGTGGCGCAATCTCGCACAAGAGGGTGTGGCCAAGGTCAATGATATTTTTGCGCTCGATGAAACGGCGCATCACTTTGTGGCGGGTGCGGTTGATTCCATCGAAGGCCATACGCGCGCTTTTGTCGAAGTGCAGAATGGCTGCGATCATCGCTGCACTTTTTGCATCATTCCCTTCGGTCGCGGCAATTCGCGCTCGGCCCCTGCGGGTGATGTGGTGGCGCAAATCCGGAAGCTTTGCGCCAATGGCTATCGCGAAGCTGTGCTCACCGGCGTGGATATTACCTCTTGGGGGCATGATTTGCCCGGTGCACCATCCTTCGGTTGGCTGGTGAAGCAAATTCTCAAAGCCGTGCCGGAATTGGAGCGGCTGCGCGTTTCCTCCATCGATTGCATTGAAGCCGATGAACATCTCTTTGAAGTGATTGCCAATGAGCCGCGGTTCATGCCCCATCTGCATCTCTCGCTGCAATCGGGTGATGATCTGATTTTGAAACGCATGAAGCGCCGCCATGCGCGCGCCGATGCGGTGGCCTTTTGCCAGCAAGTGCGCGCCCTTCGTCCCGATATGGTCTTTGGCGCCGATTTCATTGCGGGCTTTCCGACTGAAACGGATGAGATGTTTGTGCAGACTTTGGCGATGGTGGACGAATGCGGCCTGACCCATCTGCATGTCTTTCCCTATTCGCCGCGCCCCGGCACACCGGCTGCGCGCATGCCGCAAGTGGCGGGCCCACTCATCAAGGCCCGCGCCAAGGCCTTGCGTGAACAGGGTGAAACCGCTTTGCGCGCTCATCTTGAGGCGCAGGTCGGGCGTAGCATTGTCGTTTTGACGGAACGGGGCGGCACAGGCCGCGCACAGGATTTCACGCCTGTCGCCACGCCGGACCGCCCGCCGGGGGCCTTGTTCGAGGCGCGTGTGACGGGCCATGACGGGTCGCGCCTACTTCTCGCGGATAAGTGACTCCAAGGCGGGCTATGCGCCAGAGGTCGTGCTTGCGGCCTTTGTTTAAGCCACTAGCATCCCCCAATAACGGCGCCGCCTTTCGGCGGGCCGAAAAGTAGTTTGGAGGAACGCATGAATTTTCGCAGCCTTTTGGCTCTCGCCTGTGGTCTTGTTGCAGCCGCCCCCGCTCTCGCCCAAGACTATCCGACAAAGCCCATCACGATCATCGTGCCTTTTGCAGCCGGTGGCCCGACCGATGTGGCTGCGCGCATTTATGGCGAATATTTTTCACGCCAGCTCGGCCAGCAATTGGTGATCGAAAATGTTGCGGGCGCTGGCGGCACGACAGGGGCCGTGCGCGCGGCGCGCTCTGCGCCCGATGGCTATACGCTCTTCGTGCATAATGTGGCGCCCCATGTCGCGGGCCCCGCGCTTTATCCTTCCACGCAATATGATCCGGTGAAGAATTTCGAGCCGATCGGCACGCTGGCTTTTGCGGCGCATTACATTGTGACGCGCAAGAATTTTCCGGCCAATGATCTGAAAGAATTTATCGCTTATGCCAAAGCCAATCCGGGCAAGCTGAATTATGGCTCGGCCGGTGCGGGCTCGGCCACCCATCTGGCTTGCGTGTTGTTTGGCCAGCAGACAGGAACGGACATTGTCCACGTGCCATATCGCGGCACGGGCCCGGCTTTGAATGATCTGGTCGCAGGCACGCTCGATTTCATGTGCGACCAAGGCCTCAATATGATGGGCCAATATAAGGGCAGCACGGTGAAAGTTCTCGCTGTGGCACAGAGCGCACGTTTCACCGGACTGCCGGAAATTCCGACCTCGGCAGAGGCCGGCTTGCCTGGCTTTGAAGTGACCGCTGCCACAGCCATGTATGCACCCGCGGGCCTGCCAGCCAATGTGCGCACGAAACTCGTGAACACAATGGCCGCAGCTTACAAGGATGCAGAATTGCGCAAGCGCATCGAAGATCTCGCCTCCGAAATGCCGGCCGCGGGTCAGAATACGCCTGAGGCTCTGGGCGCTTTCACGCAAAAAGAAGCTGCGCGTTGGACCGACGCGATCAAGAAGGGCAATATCAAGGCCCAGTAATATTCGCCGTCATTGCGAGCGGAGCGAAGCAAGCCAGAGGCACCACGTGAGGCTTTCTGGGTTGCTTCGCCTGCGGCTCGCAGTGACGGATCTAACTCCAACCACACAGCGTCAATAATTCTTTCATATGATCGGGCACGGGCGCTGTTGCTTCCACAGGCGGCTTGTTGTTCGACAAGGGCAGGCTGATGTGGCGGGCGTGCAAATGCAAAGGCAGCACGCTGTCGCGGCCGGCACTTCCGTAAATCGGGTCGCCGACAATCGGCCAGCCGACGGATGAGGAATGAACACGCAATTGATGCGTGCGTCCCGTCAGCGGATTGAATTCAATCCACGCAATCTTCTTGCCCTCATGTTCACCGCGCCCCATCACGCGCCAGCGCGTCTTGGAGGGTTGGCCTGCCAGCGGATCGACCTTCATCCACCAGCCACGGCCTGCATCAAGGCGCCCGAGCGGCAGATCGATGAGCCCTTCCTCTTCGGCGGGGCCGCCTTCCACCACCGCCCAATAGGTTTTGCCGACCTTGCCCTGTTTGAACAGATTGCCGACCGTCTCCAGCGCCTTGCGGTGGCGGCCGAGCACCAGACAGCCGGATGTGTCGCGGTCGAGCCTGTGGCCGAGTGCTGGCAGGCGCGGCAGGCCGAAGCGCAGCGTGTCGAACCAATCCTCAAGGCTTGGTCCCCCCTTGGGGCCACGATGGACGGCAATGCCCGCGGGCTTGTCGATGATGAGGATCAGCCCGTCACGATAAATGAGGCGGGCAAGGATCTCGTCTGGTGTCACCGTTCTTCTCTTCCGGTCAGCGCGCGAAAAGGCTATTGCGGTGGCCAAAGGACAGGCGCCGCATGTGAGCAGCGCTTCACTGGCACATTCGGGACCTGATGGCGAGCGACGAGAACGACCCCACCAAGGCAAACAAGACCGGCTTTTTGGGCCGGCTGTTTGGCCGTGGCGCAGAGGCACCCGCACCCGCTGAGGCGCCTGCGCCGAAAAAGAGCTGGTGGGAGCGTCTCTCCTCGGGCCTGTCGCGTTCGTCCTCGGCCATTGGTCAAGGCATTGCGGATATTTTCACCAAACGGCGGCTCGACGCCGCAATGCTGGATGATCTCGAAGATATTCTCATCCAGGCGGATCTCGGCGTCTCCATGGCAACCCGCATCCGCGAGGCGGTGGGCAAGGGGCGCTTTGATAAAGACATCGAGCCCGGCGAAGTGAAGCAAGTGCTGGCCGATGAAATCGAAAGCGTGCTCGCCCCTGTCGCCAAGCCCATCGAGATCGAGGCGGCGCAAAAGCCTTTCATCATTCTGGTGGTTGGCGTGAACGGCTCGGGCAAGACGACGACCATCGGCAAGCTCGCCACCAATTTCACGCGCGAAGGCAAGAAGGTTGTGTTGGCGGCGGGCGATACATTCCGCGCGGCTGCCATTGAGCAATTGCAAATCTGGGGCGCGCGCACGGGCTCTGAAGTGGTTGCGCGTCCGCAAGGCGCCGATGCTGCGGGCCTTGCCTTTGATGCGATCAATCAGGCGCGCGAAGCGCAAGCCGATATTCTCTTGATGGATACGGCGGGGCGTTTGCAAAACCGCACCGAGCTGATGGCGGAACTCGAAAAAGTCGTGCGCGTGATGAAGAAGGTTGATGAAACCGCGCCTCATGCCGTGCTTCTGGTGCTCGACGCCACGGTCGGCCAGAATGCTTTGTCACAAGTCGAGATTTTCGGAAAAGTTGCTGGCGTCACGGGTCTGGTGATGACCAAGCTCGATGGCACGGCGCGCGGCGGTATTCTTGTGGCCATTGCTGAAAAGTTCAAATTGCCCGTGCATTATATCGGCGTGGGCGAACAGGCCGACGATCTCGAACCTTTCACGGCGCGCGAATTTGCCCGCGCCATTGCAGGCTTGGACGCCTGACGCAGGAATTCTCATGAACGACACGCCAGAAACACAGCCCTTGCCGACCATGGTGCGTCGTCGCGCGCAAAATCCGATGCTGAAACTCGTTTTGGAAATGGGGCCGCTGGTTCTGTTTCTCGTCACCAATTTCAAATTCGGCATTATGACAGCGACCGCTGTTTTGATGGTTGGCGTTGTTGCCTCGCTCATCGCCTCGTGGTTTTTGACGCGCCATCTGCCTGTCATGCCGATGGTCACAGCTGTGGCCGTGCTCTTCTTCGGCGCGCTGACATTGTATTTTCAAGATTCCATGTTCATCAAGCTCAAGCCGACGATTGTGAATGTGATTTTCGGTTCGGCATTGCTTGGCGCTTTGTTCTTCAAAAAGCTGCTTCTGCCGATTGTGCTCGATAGCGCGCTTCATCTGACAGAAGAAGGCTGGCGCAAGCTGACCTTTCGTTGGGGCCTGTTCTTTTATGTGCTGGCGGCGTTGAACGAGATTGTCTGGCGCACACAGACTGAAGATGTCTGGGCTTTGTTCAAGACCTTTGGCACCATGCCGATCACCATCGTCTTTGCCTTGGCACAAGTGCCGCTGATTATGAAATATGAATTGAAAGACAACGAGGCTGATAAGCCACATTGGTGAGACGCATGACACTGCCTTTCACAATCACACCGACTTTGGCTTGGGTTTTTCTTCTGGGCGCAGGCGCGCTGGAAATCATCTGGGCGATTGCCCTGCGCTATTCCGACGGTTTCACAAAACTCTGGCCGAGTGTGTTCACTTTGTCAGCGATGGGCGGCAGCGTCTTGCTGTTGGGCCTGTCGCTCAAAGCCATTCCACTGGGCACGGCCTATGCGGTCTGGGGCGGCATAGGTACGATTGGCGTGGCGGCTTTGGGCATTTGGCTTTTCGATGAGCCCGCCACATGGCTTCGCATCGCCAGCATGATGGCGATTGTGCTGGGCATCATCGGCTTGAAGCTGATCGATTAGTTTTTGGCGGCCGCTTCAATGGCGGGCATGAGTTTCTCGCGCAAACTCTCCGGTGTAATCGGGCCGATATGCTTATAGGCAATCGTGCCATCACCGCGCAGGACGAAAGTTTCCGGCACGCCATAGACGCCCCAATCAATGCCTGTGCGCCCAGAACGATCTGCGCCGATCACATCGTAAGGATTGCCAAATTGCGTGATGAAACCGCGCGCATTGGCAGCATCATCTTTGTAATTGAGCCCGTAGAGTTTCACGCCAAGCCCGCGCAATTTGTCATCCTTCGCCATTTGCACAAGCAAGGGATGCTCATCGCGGCAAGGCACGCACCAAGATGCAAAGACATTGACGAGCGAGACTTTGCCCTTGGCAAGATCGGCATCCGAAAAGCCACCAGCCATGCCGTCTACGGCGGGCAAAGTGAATGTTGGAGTTTTCTTGCCAATGAGCGCAGATGGGAGCGATTTCGCTTCGGGATTGTCTTTGGCTCGGTCAAGCTGAAATTTGAAGAGTCCCGCGAGGCTGGCAAATAAAACCAGCGGCAGAATGGCAAGCCAAGGAATGCGCCGCTTCTTTGTCTCGCTCATCACGCATCACTCCCGCGCCGATCTCCCAATCGTGCGAGTTCGCGTTTCAAGCGGCGATGGTCGAGATAGATGGCGAGAACGAGCCCGCCGACAACGCCGATGCAGATCGCATAAGCGGCGATGATAAAGCCTGCATGGGCGACATTCATTGAGCACCTCCTGTCATCGTCAGGCGGTGTGTGGGTTGCGCATCTGTCTCGCCGCTCGCGGCTTGAATCGCGAGGCGGCGTGCGCGGCGTCGCAAGATTTCATTGCGTGTGGCCATCAGATGCAGCGTCGTGAAGAGAAGCGTGAAAGCAATGCCCATCACCAGCAAAGGCCAGAGCATGGAGGGCGCAATCGTCGGTCCGCTCATGCGGAAGACGGACGCGGGTTGATGCAATGTGTTCCACCAATCAACCGAGAATTTGATGATCGGCAGATTGACGACGCCCACCAGAGTGAGAATGGCAGCACCGCGCGCCGCGCGGCTTGCATCTTCAATCGTCTGCCACAGCGCAATCAGGCCGAGATAAATCACAAACAGCACGAGCACCGAGGTGAGGCGTGCATCCCAAACCCACCATGTGCCCCACATGGGTTTTCCCCACAGCGAGCCGGTGACGAGGCAGATGAAAGTAAAAGCAGCGCCAATCGGTGCGGCAGCTTTTTGGGCCGCATCGGCGAGCGGATGGCGCCACACCAATGTGCCCAGTGCTGACGCCGCCATAGTGGCGTAGCAGAACATGGAGAGCCACGCGGCGGGCACATGAATGTACATGATGCGCACCGTCTCGCCTTGTTGGTAATCGGCGGGTGCGGAAAAAAACGCGCCCCACAGACCAATGGCAAAAGCCGCAACAGTGGCGCCGATCAACCACGGCAAGAGCGTGGCGACGAGCGGCAGGAAGAATGTCGGGTTGGCGTATTTCCACATGATGAAATTTCTAGAGGCCTCGGACGCGTAAGGCAATTGTGTGGGCTTATTCCGACATGTGACGCAGTGCTGCGGCCACCGCAAAGGGGGCAGCTGCCAAAGTGCCAAGCGTCAAAGCGCAGAGAATGAGGAAGGGCGGAAGGAAAGGCGTGGTCGCCGAGAAAGAGGCGGCGGCCGCCGAGACCCCGAAGATCAGCACGGGGATGGCGAGCGGCAGAATGAGAATGGCCATCAGCAGCCCACCACGGCGCAGCGTCACCGTCAGTGCCGCACCAATGGCGCCCAGCAGGGCGAGCGCGGGCGTGCCCGCCAGCAGCGAGAGAGTGACGCCCCATAAAGCCTGCGGATCGAGCGCCAGCATCAGGCCGAAGAGCGGGGCGGCAATGACCAGCGGCAGGCCTGTGACAACCCAATGGGCGAGGCATTTGACCAGAACAATCAGCTCCAGAGGCGTGTCACTGGTCAGGATCAGATCGAGCGAGCCATCTTCCTGATCGGCCTGAAACAGCCGGTCGAGGCCCAAAAGCGTGGCGAGCAAAGCCGCAATCCACAGGATCGCCGGGCCGATGCGCGACAGGAGATTGAGGTCCGGCCCGATGGCAAAGGGCACAATGGTGACGAGGATCAGGAAGAAAATGACTCCCATCGTGCCGCCCCCGCCAATGCGGCGGGCAACGCGGATTTCACGTGAAAACAAGGCGGCCAGCGGGGAGGCGCTCATGTGGCTTCTCCCAGTGACAGGTGCAGGCTCTCGATGCCCAGTGGGGCATGGGTGGCGGCAATCACCATCCCGCCCATTTTGAGGTGGTCTTTCATGAGCTCGGTGAGCAGGGTCTGCCCTGCGGCATCCAGAGCGGTCAGGGGTTCGTCCAGAATCCAGACCGGTCGCGGGGCCAGGAGCAAGCGGGCCAGCCCCACACGCCGCTTCTGGCCAGCCGAGAGATAGGCGACGGGCAGATCGGCCACCTGTGGCACGCCCAGTTGCCTCAGGGCAGCCTCGGGCGTCAGGTCGCTGGTCAAGCCGGGCAGCGCCAGCATGGCCCGCCAGAAGGCGAGGTTTTCATGTGCCGTGAGGGCGGGTTTTGAGCCCTCTTGATGGCCTACATAATGGGCATGTGAGGCGATGGTCTCGCGCGCGCCCGCTCCATCTTCGAGGTGCGCTTGGCCTGCGACAGGCGGCAGGAAGCCCGCCAGACCGCGCAGCAGGGTCGATTTGCCTGTCCCATTGGCACCCGTCACCACAAGTGCCTGCCCATTGGTCAGCGAAAAAGAAAGATTTTCGACGAGGAGCCGGCTGCCGCGACGCAAGGCGAGCTTCTCGGCCTGTAGCCGGAAGGTCGGAAATGTGAAAGGGCTAGCGGTCACGCGTCCTCGAGTTTTGGAACCAGACGTCCATGTTTGAATGACGCCTGCTTAATTCTTGATTGCATTTGGCACGGGCTCGGAACATTTTTCCAAGCCTTACTTTCGTCCGTGTAGCGCGGGCTTCATAAATTATCTATAAGCCCCTCGCTATACCTCCATTCACACTCCATTCTGGGACGGATTCTGATGGCCTCGCTCGACAGTTTTAAATGCCGCAAGAAGCTCACGGTAGGCGCTAAGACCTATCATTACTTTTCGCTCAAGGCCGCCGAAAAGAACGGCCTGAAAGGCATTTCCAATCTGCCGATGTCGATGAAGGTTTTGCTCGAAAACCTTCTGCGCTTCGAAGATGGTCGCTCCGTCACCAAGGAAGACATCAAGGGCGTTGCCGAATGGCTCGTCAACAAGGGCAAGAAGGAGCGTGAAATCGCGTTCCGTCCGTCCCGCGTTCTGATGCAGGATTTCACCGGCGTTCCCGCCGTCGTCGATCTGGCCGCGATGCGCGATGCCATGACCAAGCTCGGTGGCGATGCGCAGAAAATCAATCCGCTGGTGCCGGTTGATCTCGTTATCGACCATTCGGTCATCGTCGACGAATTCGGCAACAACAAAGCTTTCAAGAAGAACGTCGATCTCGAATATGCGCGCAACGGCGAGCGTTATCGCTTTTTGAAGTGGGGCCAGCAGGCCTTCTCGAATTTCTCCGTCGTTCCTCCGGGCACCGGCATCTGCCATCAGGTGAATTTGGAATATCTGTCGCAGACGGTCTGGACGAAGAAAGAAAAGTACAAGCCCGCGCGTGGTGCGGCATCGACTGTTGAAGTCGCTTATCCCGATTCACTCGTCGGCACCGACTCGCACACGACTATGGTCAACGGCATGGCCGTTCTGGGTTGGGGTGTCGGCGGCATTGAAGCCGAAGCTTGCATGCTCGGCCAGCCGCTCTCCATGCTGCTGCCGGAAGTCATCGGCTTCAAGCTCAGCGGCAAGATGAAGGAAGGCGTCACCGCCACCGATCTCGCGCTGACTGTCACGCAGATGCTGCGCAAGAAGGGCGTTGTCGGCAAGTTCGTCGAATTCTGCGGCCCCGGCGTGGATCATCTGACGCTGGCTGATCGCGCAACGATCGGCAATATGGCGCCGGAATATGGCGCAACTTGCGGCTTCTTCCCGGTCGATGGTGAAACCATTGATTATATGAAGACCACGAACCGTTCGCCGTCGCGCGTTTCGCTCGTTGAAAAATATGCCAAGTCGCAGGGCTTGTTCCGCACAGCCAAGTCGCCTGATCCGGTCTTCACCGAAGTCATGGAACTCAACCTCGCCGACGTTGTGCCGTCTATGGCTGGCCCGAAGCGTCCGGAAGGCCGCGTCAATCTCGAAGCTGTTGGCGACAATTTCGCGACCGCTCTGGCTGGCGAATACAAGAAGCCCGGCGAAGAAGCCAAGCGTTTCCCGGTCAAGGGCGCGAATTTCGATCTCGGTCACGGCGATGTCGTGATTGCAGCGATCACGTCGTGCACCAACACCTCGAACCCATCTGTGTTGATTGCAGCCGGCTTGCTCGCACGTAACGCCGCTGAAAAGGGCCTGACTTCCAAGCCGTGGGTGAAGACTTCGCTCGCACCCGGCTCGCAGGTTGTGGCTGAATATCTTGAAACCGCTGGCTTGCAGAAGCATCTCGACAAGGTTGGCTTCAACCTCGTCGGCTTTGGTTGCACGACCTGCATCGGCAATTCGGGCCCGCTGCCGGAAGCCATTTCCAAGTCGATCAATGACAATGGCATTGTCGCGTCCGCCGTTCTCTCAGGTAACCGCAATTTCGAAGGCCGCGTGTCGGCTGACGTGCAGGCGAATTATCTCGCCTCACCTCCGCTGGTTGTTGCTTACGCACTCGCTGGTTCGGTGACGAAGGATCTGACCAAAGAGCCGCTCGGCATGGACAAGAAGGGCAAGCCCGTCTTCCTGCGCGACATCTGGCCGACCTCGAAAGAGATCGATCTCTTCATCCGTCGCAATGTGACGAAGAAGGCCTACAAGGCGCGCTATGCTGACGTGTTCAAGGGCGACGTCAACTGGCGCAAGGTCAAGGTGCCGACGTCAGAAACCTACAAGTGGGAAATGGGCTCCACCTATGTGCAGAACCCGCCTTACTTCGAAGGCATGACGATGACACCGGCCAAGGTCGAGGACATCAAAAAGGCCCGTATTCTTGCGATGTTCGGCGACAAGATTACCACCGACCACATTTCACCGGCCGGTTCGATCAAGGTGGCGTCGCCTGCAGGCAAGTGGCTGTCTGAGCGCCAGGTGCGCGTTGAAGACTTCAACCAGTACGGCACACGTCGCGGCAACCACGAAGTCATGATGCGCGGCACATTCGCCAACATCCGCATCAAGAACTTCATGCAGCGTGATGCCAGCGGCAATGTGCCGGAAGGTGGCAACACCGTGCATTATCCGTCAGGCAAGAACCTGTCGATCTATGATGCAGCGATGAAGTACAAGGATGAGGGCACACCGCTCGTCGTCTTCGCTGGCGAAGAATACGGCAATGGCTCTTCGCGTGACTGGGCTGCAAAGGGCACGTATCTGCTCGGCGTTCGCGCGGTGATTGCGCAGAGCTTCGAGCGCATCCATCGTTCCAACCTCGTTGGCATGGGCATTCTGCCGCTCACCTTCGAGCCTGGCACGTCATGGGCAACACTGGGCCTCAAGGGTGACGAACAGGTCACGATCCTGGGTCTGGGTGAAGAGCTCAAGCCACGCCAGAAGATGGAAGCCGAGATCGTCTATGGCGATGGCAGCGTGAAGAAGATCCCGCTCTTGGGCCGCATCGCGACCGAAGACGAGCTCACCTATTTCCGCCACGGCGGCATTCTGCAGTACGTGATCCGCCAGCTCGCTGCTGCCTGATCGCATCTGTCTGAAACAGATCAAGGCCGTCGGGGAGGCATCCCCGGCGGCTTTTTTTTGATGAAACGACCCGTTGGCGCACAGGCCAGCGCGACAAAGCCCGCCTGATCTTGCCAAGGCCCCAGCCAGAGGCTAGCAAACGGGCCTCTTATTCACCCTTTCCCACGGGAGCCCTCCATGGCGACGTTTAAACTCCTCCTTCTGGCCGGTGACGGCATTGGCCCCGAAGTCATGACCGAAGTCGTGAAAGTGGCCGATTGGATGGCTGGTGCTGGCATTGCCTCGTTCGAGACCGAAAACGGCCTCGTGGGCGGTGCAGCCTATGACGCGCATGGCAAGGCGATTTCCGAAAGCGATATGAAGCTCGCGATGGAATGCGACGCCGTGATCTTCGGTGCGGTCGGCGGCCCCAAGTGGGATGCGGTCCCCTATGATGTGCGCCCCGAAGCGGGCCTCTTGCGTCTGCGCAAAGATCTCGGCCTGTTTGCCAATCTGCGCCCGGCCATTTGCTATCCGGCATTGGCTGATGCGTCTTCGCTGAAGCGCGAGATTGTCGAGGGCCTCGACATTATGATCGTGCGCGAATTGACGGGCGGTGTTTATTTCGGTGAGCCGAAAGAAATCATCGATCTGGGCAATGGCCAGAAGCGCGGCATCGATACGCAGGTCTATGACACTTATGAAATCGAGCGCATCGGTCGCGTGGCTTTTGAACTCGCGCGCAAGCGCAACAACAAAGTGACATCGTCTGAAAAGCGCAATGTCATGAAGTCAGGCGTTTTGTGGCATGAAGTCACCAATGCTCTGCACAAGCGCGAATATCCCGATGTGCAGCTCGATCACATGCTGGCTGATGCGCTGGGCATGCAGCTCGTGCGTTGGCCCAAGCAGTTCGATGTGATTGTCACCGACAATTTGTTTGGCGACATGTTGTCGGATGTGGCTTCCATGCTCACGGGTTCGCTCGGCATGCTGCCGTCGGCCTCGCTGGGCGAAGCGGACAAGAACGGTAAGCGCAAGGCGATGTATGAGCCCGTGCACGGCTCGGCGCCTGATATTGCGGGCAAGGGCCTCGCCAATCCGATTGCGATGATTGCCTCGTTCGGCATGGCTTTGCGCTATTCCTTCAACATGGGCGAAGCCGCCGATATGATCGACAAGGCTTGTGCCAATGTTCTGGCCGCGGGCCTGCGCACAGCTGACATCAAGGGCGATGCGGCAGCAACCGTGTCGACCACACAGATGGGCGATGCGATTGTGGCAGAGCTTCAGAAGATCAAGTGATGGGGCGCAAGCCCCTTCATTGACAAGCATGCCTCACGGGTGCACTTCAGCGCCCAAGTTCACATGAGGGTTTGACCATGGGTTTCAAAGTCGCCGTTGTCGGCGCCACAGGCAATGTGGGCCGCGAAATGCTTGCCATTCTGGCCGAACGCCAGTTTCCCGTGTCCGAAGTCGTGGCGCTTGCCTCGTCGCGTTCGGTTGGCACAGAGGTCAGCTTTGGCGACAAGGTGCTCAAGTGCAAGGCCCTCGATAATTATGACTTCTCCGGCACCGATATCGCGCTGATGTCGGCGGGTGGAGATGTGTCCAAGGTCTGGTCCCCCAAGATCGGCCAGCAGGGCTGCGTCGTGATCGACAATTCTTCCGTTTGGCGCATGGATCCGGACGTGCCGCTCGTCGTGCCGGAAGTGAACGCGGCTGCGCTCGATGGCTTCAAGAAGAAGAACATCATCGCCAATCCGAATTGCTCGACGGCGCAGCTTGTTGTTGCGCTCAAGCCTTTGCACGACAAGTTCCACATCACGCGCGTGGTGGTCTCGACCTATCAATCGGTGTCGGGTGCCGGCAAAGAAGGCATGGACGAGCTCGATCGTCAAACAAAGTCGCTCTATTCATTGGGCGATGTTGTCTCGAAGAAATTCACCAAGCGCATCGCTTTCAATCTCATCCCGCATATCGACGTCTTCATGGAAGACGGCTTTACCAAGGAAGAATGGAAGATGATGGTCGAGACCAAGAAGATTCTCGATCCCAAGATCAAGCTGACCGCCACTTGCGTGCGCGTGCCGGTGTTCATTGCCCATTCGGAATCAGTGAACATTGAATGCGAAAAGACGATCAGCGCGGATTCCGCGCGCGACGTTCTGCGCAATGCGCCGGGCATTATCGTCATCGACAAGCATGAGAATGGTGGCTACGTCACCCCGCATGAAGCGGCTGGTGAAGACGCAACCTTCATCTCGCGTATTCGCGAAGATGCGACGGTTGAAAATGGCCTCGCCTTCTGGTGTGTGTCCGACAATCTGCGTAAAGGCGCGGCTCTCAACGCGGTGCAGATCGCCGAAGAGCTGGTCAAGCGCAAGCTGATCGCTCCGAAGAAGGCTTAATCACCACCCGTCTTTGCGAGCGAAGCGAAGCAACCCAGAGGCCCCAAAAGCGGCTTTCTGGGTTGCCGCGTCGCCTTCGGCTCCTCGCAATGACGGCTCAGGAGCTCGGAACGCCTCCGAAATGACCGTCTCCGGTTGACTCTTTTCAGGCCCCCGGCCTAAAAGCTCTTCATCTAGCGTCAAAACCTGACGATCTGACCCGCCGACCAGCCCCTGAGGCTGGAGGTCCACGCCCGGCAGCGCGATGCGCCCCCGGGCGCGAAAACCTTTTTGGCGGTCGCTTCATCAGGGTCTTGGCGCATCCACGAGGAACGGACCGCACATGTTCGAAGGCCTGAGCGAAAAGCTCACCGGCATTTTCGACGCGCTGACCAAGCGCGGCGTCTTGAGCGACGAGGACGTGAACAACGCCCTGCGCGAGGTGCGTCGTGCGCTTCTCGAGGCCGACGTTGCGCTCGATGTCGTGCGTTCCTTCACCGACAAAGTGCGCGAGCGCGCCATTGGCGCCAATGTCGTCAAATCCGTCACGCCCGGCCAGATGGTCATCAAGATCGTCAATGACGTTCTGATCGACACTTTGGGGGCGACCGCTGACCCCATCGATCTCAATGCGGCGGCACCTGTCGGCATTATGATGGTCGGCCTGCAGGGCGCGGGTAAAACCACCACCGCGGCCAAGATCGCCAAGCGCCTGCGTGATCGCGAAAAGCGCAAAGTGCTGATGGCCTCGCTCGACGTGAAGCGCCCGGCCGCGCAAGAACAGCTCGCTGTGCTCGGCCGCCAGATCGGCATCGAGACTTTGCCGATCGTGGCTGGCCAGACACCTGTGCAGATTGCACGCCGCGCAGAAGAAGCCGCCCGCCTGCAGGGCTTTGATGTCATCATTCTCGACACGGCAGGCCGCACACATATTGATGAGCCGCTGATGGCGGAAATGGCCGAGATCAAGGCCGTTTCCAACCCGCATGAAATTCTGCTCGTGGCGGATTCGCTGACCGGCCAGGACGCCGTCAATCTCGCCAAGAATTTCAACGAGCGTGTCGGCATCACCGGTATTGTTCTGACGCGTGTGGATGGCGATGGCCGCGGCGGTGCTGCGCTGTCGATGCGCGCAGTCACGGGCAAGCCGATCAAGCTCATTGGTACGGGTGAAAAGGTCGATGATCTCGACGAGTTTCATCCCCAACGCATTGCCAATCGTATTTTGGGCATGGGCGACATTGTCTCGCTCGTCGAAAAAGCCGCGCAGAATATTGATGCCGAAAAAGCCCAGCGCATTGCCGAGAAAATGCGCAAGGGCAAATTCGATCTCGATGATCTGTCCGAGCAATTGGCGCAGGTTGAAAAGATCGGCGGTCTTGGCGGCATCATGGGCATGATGCCCGGCATGGCCAAGATGAAAGACCAGATTGCCGCCGCCAATCTTGATGATCGTGTCATCAAGCGCCAGCGCGCCATCATCTCGTCCATGACGCGCGATGAGCGCCGTCATCCCGATGTGCTGAAAGCCTCGCGCAAGAAGCGCATTGCAGCGGGCTCGGGAACAAAGGTTGAAGACGTCAATCGTCTGCTCAAGCAGCATCGCCAGATGGCCGACATGATGAAAGCCATGGGTGGCGCGAACAAGCGCGGCCCGTTGGGCAAAATGGCGCAAATGTTTGGCATGGGTGGTGGCATGGGTGCTGGCATGCCGAGCCCCGAAGAAATGGCTGAAATGCAAAAGCAGATGGGCGGTAACGCGCCCGCTATGCCGAAATTGCCTGATGCACCGCCTGCCGGTGCGTTCGGGCCAAAACCTGGAATGCCGGGGCTCCCGGGTCTGGGTTCAAAAGGTCCGGGTCTTCCCGGGCTTGGTGGTTTCAATCCCTTCGGAAAGAAGAAGTGAATTTCGAAGGAATGAAAAAGAAATCGCAAGACGCACTCGTCTTG
The DNA here is from genome assembly GCA_947452455.1 of Beijerinckiaceae bacterium. Lineage (GTDB taxonomy): Bacteria > Pseudomonadota > Alphaproteobacteria > Rhizobiales > Beijerinckiaceae > Terripilifer. Next base: position 71,969 of record CANGBX010000003.1, on the reverse strand, counting down.
CAGTGAATGAAAATGATCTGAAAGGAAGAAAGCATGTCTCTCAAAATTCGTTTGTCGCGTGGCGGTGCCAAGAAGCGTCCATTCTATCGCGTGGTTGTTGCCGATGCGCGCATGCCGCGTGATGGCCGTTTCATCGAAAAGATCGGCACGTTTGATCCGCTGAAGGCCAAGGACGATGCATCGCGTCTCGTGCTCGATGTTGAAAAGGCCAAGGATTGGCTCGCAAAGGGCGCGCAGCCGACCGATCGCGTCGAGCGTCTGCTCAGCAATCTGGGCGTGTTGAAGCGCGATGCGCGCAACAATCCGGAAAAGGCTCTGCCGAAGAAGAAGGCTCAGGAGCGTCTGGCTGCTGCCGCCGCTGCTGCGACCGCCGCTGCTGATGCCGCCGCTGCTGCAAAGGAAGCCGCTGCCGCTGCCGCCGCTGCTCCGGCTGAAGAAGCGCCTGCTGCTGAGTAAGTGGTCTTTTCCTCGTCATTGCGAGGAGCGTCAGCGACGAAGCAATCCAGCAAGCCTCAAATGCGGCTTCTGGATTGCTTCGCTGACGCTCGCAATGACGGTGAGATGTTGAGGAAACATGCCGCAGGATCTCGTCCTTGTTGGAATCTTCGGCGCAGCGCATGGCGTGCGCGGCGAAGTGCGGCTGAAATCCTACACAGGCGATCCGCTGGCGATCGCCGATTATCCGCGCCTCACCGATGAGAGCGGCAAAACCAAATTCAAAATTGTCTCAGCCCGTCCCATCAAAGACGACATTCTTGTCGTGCGCGTGGATGGCGTGGCTGATCGCACGGCTGCCGAAAAACTCACCAACACCTCCATCTACATGCCGCGTGCAGATTTGCCGCCCGCAGATGAAGACGAATTTTATCATGCCGATCTTATCAGCCTGCGCGCTGAAACGCGCGAGGGTGTGCTGATTGGCACCATCGCCAATGTGCTGAATTTCGGCGCGGGCGATATTCTCGATGTGCGCCCGGAGATTGGCGACAATCTGCTTTTGCCCTTCACCAAAAAAGTCGTGCCCATTGTCGAGATCGCCAACAAGCGTGTCATCGTCGACATGCCCGAAGAGGTGATTGTCCGCGAAGATGAAGCGGATGACGCCTGATGTGGCAGGCCTCCATCTTCACGCTCTATCCCGATATGTTCCCGGGCCCACTGGGCACATCGCTGTCAGGTGAGGCGCTCAAGCGCGGCACATGGTCTCTTGAAGCCCACCAGATCCGCGAGCATGGCCTTGGCCGCCACCGCGCGGTGGATGATACGCCAGCGGGCGGTGGCCCGGGCATGGTCATCCGCGCCGATGTGCTGGCAGCCTCTCTCGATGCTGGTCTGCCAGCCGATGATCCCCGTCCGCGCCTCCTGATGAGCCCGCGCGGGCGCCCACTGACCCAAGAGCGGGTCCGGGCTCTGGCGGCGGGGCCAGGTGTGGCCATCGTCTGTGGCCGCTTTGAGGGCGTGGACGAGCGGGTGATCGCGGGCCGTGGGCTGGAGGAGGTCTCCATCGGCGATTACGTGCTCTCGGGCGGCGAAATCGCCTCCATGGTGCTTCTGGACGCCTGTGTGCGGCTTTTGCCCGGCGTCATGGGCAAGGAGGCTTCGGGCTCGGAGGAGAGCTTTGAGGGCGGGCTGCTCGAATATCCCCATTACACGCGGCCCCGCGAATGGGAGGGGCGGGAGATCCCCGAAGTGCTGCTGTCGGGCGATCACGCCCGGATCGCCCGCTGGCGGCGGGAGCAGGCTGAGCGGCTCACGGCTGAGCGTCGGCCGGACCTTTTGCCTCGGGATTAAGAGTCGACAAGGCCATTTGGGGCCTGTATAGACCCCCCATCAATTAAAACAGCGTTCCGAAACGCTCGCCCAACGAGGCGAAACGGAGATACCAAAATGAACATTATTCAGCAGCTCGAAGCCGAGCAGGCTGCCAAGCTTGTCGCCGCTCGTCCCATCCCTGCTTTCCAGCCGGGTGATACTGTCATCGTCAATGTGAAGGTCAAGGAAGGCGAGCGCTCGCGCGTTCAGGCTTACGAAGGCGTTTGCATCGCGCGCAATGGCGGTGGTCTCAATGAGAGCTTCACCGTCCGCAAGATTTCTTATGGCGAAGGCGTGGAGCGCGTGTTCCCGATCCACTCGCCGAACATCGACTCCATCAAGGTCGTCCGTCGCGGTAAGGTGCGTCGCGCCAAGCTGTACTACCTGCGCGATCGTCGCGGTAAGTCGGCCCGTATCGCCGAGCGTCAGGATTACAGCGAGAAGAAGGCCTAATCGGTCTCCTCGTAACGAGAATAAAAAAGCCCGGCTTCGCGCCGGGCTTTTTCTTTTTGGTGTGTCCCCCGTCATTGCGAGCGAAGCGAAGCAAACCAGAATACTCACATGTGGCTTCTGGTTTGCCGCGTCGGGCTAAAGCCCTCCTCGCAATGACGAGCGCTTAAAGCGTGGGGCTCCACACAACCGGCACAAGTTTGAAATTATTCGCGCCATCTTTCTCGACATAGCCAAGGGCTGGGAAGGGGAAGTGGAAGCCGCCGACCAAAGTTTTGTCGGCAGAGGCGCGATCATAGAAGCGGCGGCGTGTGTCTTCGGCCTTGGCTGCATCCATATCAAACATCACATGCCAGCCCGGATTGCGCAGGAAGAGCGCGGGGATATTGGTGACATCACCCTGCACAATCATGCGCGCATTGCCCGATTGCAAAGCAAGCGATGTGTGACCCGGTGTGTGGCCCGGTGTTGCAAAAGGCGTGATGCCGGACGCAACTTCTTTATCCATTTCATATTGGGTGAGGCGATCACCCATATTGCCAAAGATTTTGCGCACGAGTTGGAAAGCACCCTTCATCGCGTCGGGCGCTTTGTTCATATTCTCGTCGCTCATCCAAAACGCCCATTCGGCGGCCGGAACTTTCACTTCGGCATTGGGGAAAGCGAGTGCACCATCTGCACGGCGCAGACCCATAATATGATCGCCGTGGAAATGGGTGATGACCACAACATCGACTTGCTTGGGGTCAACGCCCGCCGCAGCCATATTGGGGAGCAGGTAGCCGACTTCGCCCTTGGTATCGCCTTCACCATTGCCTGTGTCGACAAGCACAAGCTTGCCGCCCGTGTTGATGAGCATGGGATTGTAAGGCACCGTCATGCGCGCCAGCGACATGGCGGAGGCTTCGAGCGACTTGCCAACTTCTTCCTTGGCGACATTGCGCACGAAGGTCTCGGGCATGGGGAATGTGCGGGCACCATCGGTGACGATGGTGACTTCCATATCGCCGATCTTGTTGCGATAGACGCCAGCAGCCTGTTTGCCGACAATCGGGGCGGCTGCGAAAGCGGGAGTGGCAGCAAGAGCGGCACCGGCAGCCAATGTGCCGAGCGCGTCACGGCGCGTGATCTCTATCATGGGCAATTCCTCCTTCAAAATTTTTGGAACGCTTGGTTTACGGCCAAGATGGGCCGCCGGTTTGCGTTCGCTGAAGGAGGCTCGCTGTTTTTACGGCCCTCTGCAAGTCCAGCTTTGGAGAAGCTCAGCTCAAAGGCCCATTCAGCATCCAGCGGTGGCCGAACGGATCACGGATCACCGCAAAACGTGTGCCCCAGAAGGAATTGGTCGGCTGCACATCGCCCTTGGCGCCCAGGCTGGTCGCTTTGGCAAAAACATCTTCCAGCTGCTGCTTGCTGTCGAATTCGAGACTGACTGACATGGTCACGGGCTCGCCAGGGATGGGCGGGCGCGTCTGGCCATATTCGAGAAAGGCATCGGCCAGCATGACCGAGCCGCCATTGATGGTAAGCTCGCAGTGCATGATCCGCAGGCCATCGGGTGAGGGCATCAGCGCTTTTTGCGTTGCGCCAAAGACGGCCGTGTAAAAGGCAATCGCCCCCATGGCAGGGGAAACCGTCAGATAGGGGGCAACTTTTGGGCGCTCAAACACGGTGTTTTCCTCACAAGGTCCGGACAGACCACAAACTATCGGGAGCCGAGCCTCGCCGCCAGCGGCGATTGCGCATGTCTTTGGCCCAAAATCCTTCCCCTCGCCCCCCTTTTTCGGCTATGAGACGGCCATTAAATGAAGAGACCGCCCGCCCAAGGGGCGCTCCGGCACGATCCGAGGACGAGACAACATGGCAAAGCTGCGCACACTCTATGACAAGATCTGGGATGACCATGTTGTCGACGCTCAGCCAGATGGTGCTTCGCTTCTCTATATCGACCGCCATCTCGTCCATGAAGTGACCAGCCCGCAGGCGTTCGAAGGCCTGCGCATGGCCAAGCGCAAAGTGCGCGCGCCGGAAAAGACGCTGCTTGTGGTGGACCACAATGTGCCCACGACCGCTGATGCGCGTGCCGATGTCATCGATCCGGAATCCAAGGCACAGATCGAACAGCTGGCGCAGAACGCCGCTGACTTCGGTCTCGAATATTATGATGCTTTCGACAAGCGTCAGGGCATTGTGCACATCATCGGCCCGGAGCAGGGTTTCACGCTGCCTGGCACAACGATTGTCTGCGGCGATAGCCACACATCCACGCATGGCGCTTTTGGTGCGCTTGCGCATGGCATCGGCACATCGGAAGTCGAGCATGTGCTCGCCACCCAAACGCTGATCCAGAAAAAAGCCAAGAACATGTTGGTGAAGGTCAACGGCAAGCTGCCGGCTGGCGTCACTGCGAAAGACATCATTCTCGCCATCATCGGTAAGATCGGCACAGCAGGCGGCACGGGCCACGTCATCGAATTCGCGGGTGAAGCCATTCGCGATCTGTCGATGGAAGGCCGCATGACTGTCTGCAACATGACCATTGAAGGTGGTGCACGCGCAGGTCTCATCGCGCCCGATGAAAAGACGTTCGCTTATCTGAAAGATCGCCCGAAAGCGCCCAAGGGTGCGGCGTGGGATGAAGCCGTGCGCTATTGGAAAACGCTGCACACGGATGAAGGCGCGCATTTCGATTCCGTCATCGAACTTGATGCCGCCAATCTGCCGCCTATCGTCACTTGGGGCACGTCTCCTGAAGACGTGTCTTCGATTGAAGGCCAAGTGCCGCGTGTGGAAGATGGTCGCGATGATCAGCACAAAGCGAAGCTGCAGCGTTCGCTCGATTACATGGGTCTCAAGGGCGGTGAGAAGATCACCGATCTGAAGATCGACCGCGCTTTCATCGGCTCATGCACCAATGGCCGCATCGAAGATTTGCGCGCAGCTGCAAAGGTTGTCGAAGGCAAGAAGGTGGCAGCCCATGTGAATGCGATGGTTGTGCCCGGCTCTGGTCTTGTGAAAGATCAGGCGGAAGCCGAAGGTCTCGACAAGATTTTTGTGGCCGCCGGTTTCGAATGGCGTGAACCTGGCTGCTCCATGTGTCTGGCGATGAACCCCGACAAGCTGGCACCAGGCGAGCGTTGTGCGTCAACCTCGAACCGCAACTTTGAAGGCCGCCAAGGCTTCAAGGGCCGCACGCATCTTGTCTCGCCAGCCATGGCGGCAGCCGCCGCGATTGCGGGCCACTTTGTCGATATTCGCAAGTGGAACTGACGAACCCATAGGGTCGTCATTGCGAGGAGCGTAGCGACGCGGCAATCCATTTGACGCGAAGGTGTTTGAAGGGCCGGCCTGAGTGCCGGTCCTTTTCTTTTGCAGCTGTGCTAGATTTTTTTCATGAGAGAAGACAGGCCAGATGAAGTTGAGATTTGGGCGCGGCGGATTGGGCGCACGCTCGGCTTTCTGTTTCTGGGCTTGCTCGCGCTCAATTTGGCAACGGGATGGTTTTTCTGAAAATGGATTGGAGCCACGCCAAGGCGCCCTCACTTGAAGATTTCCAAGGGCTAGCCGATGCAGCCTATGGCGCGCTGCCGGAAGAATTTCGCGCGCTGTGCGAGGGCCTCATCATTCACATCGATGATTTTCCTGATGAGGAAACGCTCGATGACATGGAGTGCGAGAGCGAGTTTGATCTGTTGGGTCTGTTTCGCGGGCGCGGCCTGGCGCAGCGCGAGGCGATGATGGAGACGGGCGAATTCCCCAATATGATCTGGCTCTACCGCCGACCGATCCTCGATTATTGGGCAGCCCATGACGAGACGCTGGGCGCCATCATCACCCATGTGCTCGTGCACGAGATCGGCCACCATTTCGGCTTTTCGGACGAGGATATGGAGGCGATTGAGGCGGGTGTGGTATGATGACATTGTTTTTTGAGATGTGATTTTTAATTGATTTTTATACGGGATACCCGTATGTTTGAGCCCAGTGATTTTGAATGGGACGAGCCAAAAGCTACGTCCAACCTGAAGAAACATGGCTTTGCCTTTAACGAAGCTGTGCTCATTTTCGAGGATCCAAAGCGTCAAGAATGGGATGCGACCCGCAGCCTTGATCTTGAGGATCGCTTGAAAGTGGTGGGGCGCTTTCGCGGACAGCTCTTCACAGTCGTTTTCACGGTTCGTGGAACCATCTGCCGGATCATTTCAGCGAGAAGAGCAAACCCTAAAGAGGAACGTCAATATGGGTATCGTTCGCTATAAGCGTGGTGAGGTCCCGAGCAAAATGACGCCCGAAGAGTGGGCGCGCCTTGAGGCGATGACACCTGAAGAGATCGAGCAGAATGCACTCGATGATCCTGACAATCCGCCCTCGACAGATGAGGAGCTGCAGCGCGGTTGGACAGGTCGTTTCGTGCGTCATACGCGCGAGGCGACGGGCTTGAGCCAAGATAAGTTTGCCGAGCGCTTTGCCCTCAATGTTGCTCGCTTGAGGGATTGGGAGCAGGGCCGCTATTTGCCGGACAGTTTTTCCATGGCTTTCCTACGTGTCATTGGCAAAAACCCGCGCATGGTCGAGGAAGCTCTCCAGCCAGAGCCCGTCACTTCCCCTTGACCCGCGCGCCCTGAGGCTTCATTGAAAAGCCCGATCCTGCTGCCCTTCGGGCGGCATCTGCTCTGACACAACGGACTTAAACCCGATGGACAAGTTCACGACCCTCACGGGCGTCGCAGCCCCCCTGCCGATCACCAATATCGACACGGATATGATCATCCCGAAGCAGTATCTGAAGACCATTGCCCGCACGGGTCTGGGCTCGGGTCTCTTCTCGGAGCTGCGCTTCAAGGATGATGGTTCGGAGAACCCCGATTTCGTGCTCAACAAGCCCGCATATCGCAAGGCAACGATCATCGTGGCTGAAGATAATTTCGGCTGCGGCTCTTCGCGTGAACATGCGCCTTGGGCTCTGCTCGACTACGGCATTCGCTGCGTCATCTCGACGAGCTTTGCTGACATCTTTTACAACAATTGCTTCCAGAACGGCATTCTGCCGGCCAAGGTCTCGAAAGAAGATCTCAAGAAGCTGATGGATGATGCCTCGCGCGGCTCCAATGCCACGCTCTCCATTGATCTGGCCAAGCAGGAAATCACCGGCCCCGATGGTGGCGTGGTGAAATTCGATATCGACGAGTCCAACAAGCATTGCTTGTTGAACGGTCTTGATGCGATCGGCCTGACTTTGGTCAAGGAAGCCCAGATCACCTCTTTCGAAGAGAAGCATAACAAGCACGCCTGGGCGTGATATTCGAGCCGTCATTGCGAGCCGAAGGCGAAACAATCCAGAAAGCCTCACGCCGAAGGCTGGATTGCTTCGCTATGCTCGCAATGACGGTTTTTTTATTCTGTGCCGCTCCAGCGCAGGCGCAATTTGCATCCTGCGTGGGCGATTTGCGCACGCAAGCTGAAGCGCAAGGAGTGCCTGCCGCGCTCTTTGATCGTGTGATGCGCGGCGTTGAGCCTGATCCTAAGATTGTTGAGCTCTCCGAAGCCCAGCCCGAATTTGTGACGCCCATTTGGGATTATCTTGCTTCGCTCGTCGATGCTGAGAAAATTACCGATGGTCGCGCCATGTTGAAAAAATACGCGACACCTTTGCGCTCAGCCGAAAAACAATTTGGTGTCGATCATCATGTTGTGGCCGCCGTCTGGGGCGTAGAGAGTGATTATGGCCGCATCGCAGGTCGCTATTATCTTCCGCAATCTCTTTCGACACTCGCCTGCACAGCGCCGCGTCGGCGTGATTATTTCCGCTCCGAATTCATGGCCGCTTTGAAGATTGTCGCGCGCGGTGATCTCGCGCCAGAGAAGTTGCGCGGTTCTTGGGCGGGCGCCTTCGGCCATACGCAATTCATGCCGTCAACTTATTTGCGCTTGGCCGTTGATGGCGACGGCGATGGCCATTCCAATCTCGTCGATTCCATTCCCGATGCGCTGGCTTCGACGGCGAATTTCTTGCGCAATGCCGGTTGGCAGCCGGGCGCCATCTGGGGCTATGAAGTGCGCGTGCCCGCCGGATATGGCGGGGCTTCCGGTCGTTCAAACAAGAAGCCGCTCGCGCAATGGAAGAAGCTTGGAATCCAGCGTTTGGATGGAAAGCCGCTGAGCGGGCCGGGTCCGGCCGGGCTTATTTTGCCAGCCGGAGCAGAAGGCCCCGCCTTTCTCGTCTTCAAAAATTACGATACGATTTTTTCCTACAATGGCGCGACATCTTACGCGCTCGCCATTTCGCTTCTGTCGGAGCAGCTCAAGGGCCATGGCGGCATCCGCACACCTTGGCCCACAGATGATCCGGGCCTGTCGCGCGCTGAAAAACGTGAGCTGCAGCGGCTCCTGATTGCGCGCGGCTATGATGTAGGCGAACCCGATGGAGCGATAGGCGCCAAGACCCGTGGCGCCATTGCCGACATTCAGCGCCGCGCCAATCTGGCCGAGGATGGTCGGCCTGGGCTCAAGGTTCTCACAATGTTGAGAGGACGTTAGCCCACCTCCCCGCTCACCCGCATGTGAGTGGCCCTCTGCCGCAGTTGTTTTAAAACAGCCTGCAGAGGTGGTCGAAATGGGTTTTGCGCGCGCTATTTTGGGAGCTTTCGTGGTTGGCGCCACGCTGACGGCTCCTCTTGCGCCAGTCCAAGCGGGCGAGCGGCCCGTCATTGTCGAGCTCTTTACCAGCCAAGGCTGCTCGTCTTGCCCGCCTGCCGATACGCTGATGGCTGATCTGGCGCGCAATCGCGCAGATATGATCGTCTTGTCACTTCCGGTGGACATTTGGGATTACAACGGCTGGAAAGACACGCTCGCCCGCCCCGAATTCTCTCAACGCCAGAAACATTATTCCCAGAGCCGGGGAGACCATCAGGTCTATACGCCCCAAGTGATTGTCGATGGCCAGGCCCATGGCGTGGGCTCGGATCGCTCGCAGATTCTGTCGCTCGTTGAAGAGACATCACCGGCCCGCGTGAAAGAGGTGGCGCCTCTCTCACTCAGCGAGCGCAACGGCATGCTGATTGTCGATCTGGGTGAAGCCCAAGAGCAGATGGAGCGTGGCGCCAGCGTCAAATTATTACGTATTGTTAAGCACCGCACAGTTGCTATCGGGCGCGGTGAAAATCGCGGGCGCGAAGTGACCTATACGAATGTTGTTCGCTCGATTGTGCGTCTTGGTTTTTGGACAGGCGCGCCGGCGCGATTTGAAATCCCCCTGCCCGAAGCGCGCGCGGATGATGCGGATGGTTATGTGGTGATTGTGCAGAAGGCCTGGGGCGATACGCTGGGGCCCATTCTCGCAGCCAGCAAGGGCGGCGCGCTCTAATCAATCGGCTTCGACAACGCCGCTGGCCTCGAGCGCGCGACGAAGACGCGTGAAGGCAAGGCGAATACGCGATTTTACGGTTCCGAGTGGAAGTCCCGTTTTTTCAGCTATTTCTGAATGCGACAGGCTTTCAAAGAACGCCATTTGCACCAGCGCCAATTGTTCGGACGGCAATTGCTTCATCGCGCTGCGCAGAATGTCATCGCGCGTTTGCGAGTCGAGCAGACGGTCTGCATCCACGCCGCTTTCATCTGGAATGTCGAGCGCGAAATCATCCGGATCGACGTAATCAACACGGTCGCGGCGCAAGAGGTCGATGCGTCGATTGCGCGCGATGCGGTAGAGCCAAGTGGCGAGCGAAGATTTGCTGGGCTCAAACAAATGCGCCTTGCGCCAGAGTGAGACCATCACATCTTGTGTAATTTCTTCTGCTGCCGCGCGGTCACAGCCAAGTCGCATCAGATAGGCGTTGAGCCTGGGCCCATAATAATCGAACAAGACAGCAAAGGCCGCGCGGTCGCGATGAGCGGCGACTGCAGCAACCAATGTGGCATGTTCAGCGGCGAAGGACGTCATTCCCATTCCGTGTCTTGCGCGAACCGGCAGCCCCCATTTCGGGGTTGTCGGGGTGGGTTAAGAACCCATCCCGGTGGATGCCAGATGTCGCGGACCAATAGAGCCTTGCTCGGGGGGCCTAGTCCCTGCGGGCACACAGGTGTTACTGTCAAAAGAACTTGACAGTAAGTCACCATGACACGTCTTGGGGCCTTTGCGAACCCATAGGCTTACATAAAAGCGTGGGCCGTTAACCCCTCGCAAGGAGCCTTTGGCCGAGTATCATCGCACCATGATTCGCAATTACCCTTCGCTTCGGGCTTTGGCCCGCCTCAGCCTCGCCGCCGCCCTGACGGGCGTGCTGGTACCCGCCGCCCTTGCCCAGCAGGCCAAGCCTGCTGCGCCTGCCGGAGCCAAGCCTGCACAGGCCAAGCCCGCACAGGCACCTGCCAAACAGCAGGAGGCCCCCGCCGCTACAGCCGGATCGACGCCCCTAGGGCAATCTGGTGATTGGGGCATCTATATCGCGGGCGCAGGCCCCACCAAGCAATGCTATTCGGCGGCCAAGCCGCAGGACCGTGCGCCCGGCAATCTCCAGCGCGACCCCGCCTATTTCTTCATCTCGACCCGCCCGGCAGAAAATGTCCGCAACGAGATCTCCATCATCATGGGGTTCCCGGTGAAGGCGGATAAGCCCGCTCCGGAAATTCAGGTCGGCAATGAAAAATTCGTTATGGCCTCGCAGGGCCCGCATTTGTGGGTGAAAGAGCCTGCACGCAATAATGCTCTGGTCGAGGCCATGCGCCGTGGCACGAAATTGACCATTAAAGCGACATCTCTGCGCGGGAACCTGACGACAGACACCTATTCGCTCAGCGGCATTGGCGGCGCATTGGACCGCGTTAAAAAGGAATGCCCGTAAAGCTATTTTCCCAGAGAGAAAAAGCAGCGTCCCCCTAACGTCTCGCGACGAAAGTGTGACCGTGCAGCGCCTTGTTTGCGGGCTCCCCATGGGCATAATGCGGCGCACAAATTCTGTGCAAAAACCGCACTGCCATTGCAGCGCGGTCGGAGTCTCCGGGGAGAGGGAATATGTCCGAGAAAGTTTACGGCGTCAGTGCTGATTGGGCCCGTCGCGCTTATGTCGACGACGCCAAGTACAAGACCATGTACGCCCAATCTGTCGACAATCCGGAAGCCTTCTGGGGCGAGCACGGCAAGCGCATCGACTGGTTCAAGCCCTTCACCAAAGTGAAGAACACCAGCTACGATCCGAACAATGTTTCAATCAAATGGTATGAAGATGGCGTCACCAACGTCGCCTATAATTGCGTTGATCGCCATCTCGAAAAGCGCGGTGATCAGACCGCGATCATTTGGGAAGGTGACGACCCGAATGAATCAAAACACATCACCTATCGCGAGCTGCATGCAGAAGTTGGCAAGTTTGCCAATGTGCTGAAGGCGCATGGCGTCAGCAAGGGTGACACGGTCACCATCTATATGCCGATGATTCCGGAAGCCGCTTACGCCATGCTGGCTTGCGCGCGTTTGGGTGCTGTTCACTCCATCGTCTTTGGCGGCTTCTCGCCGGACTCGCTGGCTGGCCGTATTGAAGGCTGCAATTCCAAAGTTGTCATCACGGCGGATGAGGGTCTGCGCGGTGGCCGCAAGGTTGCGCTGAAGGTGAATGCGGATGAGGCCTGCAACAAGACGGGCGACATTGTGAAATCGATGATCGTCGTCAAGCGCACAGGCGGCAAGATCGACATGAAGCCGGGCCGCGACTTCTGGTATGAAGAAGAAGCGAAAAAAGTTTCGACTGAATGCGCGCCCACACATGTGAATGCGGAAGATCCGCTGTTCATTCTCTACACGTCAGGTTCGACCGGCGCGCCCAAGGGTGTCGTGCATACGACTGGCGGTTATCTCGTCTATGCCTCGATGACGCATCAATATGTCTTCGATTATCACGAGGGCGATGTGTATTGGTGCACGGCTGACGTGGGTTGGGTCACAGGCCACAGCTACATTGTCTACGGACCGCTCGCCAATGGTGCGACGACGCTGATGTTTGAAGGCGTGCCGAACTATCCGTCCATGTCGCGTTTCTGGGAAGTGATCGACAAGCACAAGGTCAATATTTTCTACACCGCACCGACCGCCATTCGCTCGCTGATGGGCGCTGGCGAAGATCCCGTGAAGAAGACCTCGCGCTCGACGCTGCGTTTGTTGGGCTCGGTCGGGGAGCCGATCAATCCGGAAGCTTGGGAATGGTATTACCGCGTGGTTGGCGACAGCCGCTGCCCGATTGTCGATACATGGTGGCAGACCGAAACAGGTGGCGTGCTGATTACGCCGCTTCCGGGTGCAACCGCTTTGAAGCCGGGTTCTGCGACACGTCCGTTCTTCGGTGTGAAGCCGGAAATCGTCGATGCCAATGGCGTCATTCTGAACGGCGCTTGCGAGGGCAATCTCGTGCTTGCTGATTCATGGCCGGGCCAGATGCGCACGGTCTATGGTGATCATGAGCGCTTTGTGCAGACCTATTTCTCGACCTATCCGGGCAAATATTTCACGGGCGACGGCTGCCGTCGCGATGAGGATGGCTATTACTGGATCACGGGCCGCGTCGATGACGTAATCAACGTGTCGGGTCACCGCATGGGTACGGCTGAAGTCGAAAGCGCATTGGTCGCGCATCCGAAAGTGTCGGAAGCCGCTGTCGTTGGTTATCCGCACGACATCAAGGGGCAGGGCATCTATGCCTATGTGACGTTGATGACGGGTGAACAGCCCTCTGATGAGTTGCGCAAGGAACTCGTCAATTGGGTGCGCAAGGAAATCGGGCCGATTGCCTCGCCCGATGTCATTCAATGGGCGCCGGGTCTGCCGAAGACCCGTTCAGGCAAAATCATGCGCCGTATTTTGCGCAAGATCGCCGAGAACGAATTCGGCTCGCTGGGTGATACGTCAACACTGGCTGATCCGAGCGTGGTGGATGATCTCATCGCCAATCGCGGTAAGTAAGAGCTGCGTCAGAATAAATAAAACCCCGCTCAGGCGGGGTTTTTTTTATGTCCGTCATTGCGAGCGAAGCGAAGCAAACCAGAAGCCTCACGCGTGGCCTCTGGATTGCTTCGTCGCTTTGCTCCTCGCAATGACGAGCGATGGGGTTTATCCCTTCTGCGCAACTTTCTCGCACCAGCCACCGCGTGTGCCGCCGTTGTAGGCGCGGCCCATGCCGGCTGCGATCATCATTTGCGCGACATCTGTGTCAACGCCGTCTTTCAATTTCACATGCACACTGGCAACCACGCGGCCGAAATATTTGTCAGGCCCGATATTGTGCAAGGTCACAGGTCCGCTGGCGAGAATCTCGCGCAGCATGTTTGTCGCTTCTTGCGCGGCTTTGGACTCTTCCGCGCATTTGCCCTTGATTTCCGGCGCATCGAAACCGCGCACGCGCACCGAGGTGGTGATCTCTTGTCCGAACCACAGTTGCACGCGTGCTTTGAACGTATCGCCATCCACCACGCGCACGATCTCTCCGGCAAAGGGCCCCGGAAAAGCTGATGCGATTGGTGTAGATTGCGGTGCAGATGGGCTTGGTGTGATGCGCATATCTGGCGCATGAGTGACGCCCGCATAATAGCCAAAGCTCGCTGCCGTAACGGCCGTGAGCACAAGCGCTGTTGCGAAACCCATGTTGCGAGAGAGGATCATAATCTCAAGACTACGCTCTGATTGGCGGAGTCTGTCAATATGATCCTACAATCATCAGTGACATGTTTTGTCATGCGCACACGTCATAACGTGCAGCGTCAAAAGTCGCTGGTAATGCCTTTGACTTCCCAATCGCCGTAGCGTGCGGGGTCAAGGCCGCCGCGGCCGTTGATTTCTTTTGCCAATTCCTGACGCTCGGCATCAGCTTTGCGGCGGCGCTCTTCAGCTTCCGCAAGGGCACGCTGGGCGGCGGGCGTCAGCACCTTTTTGGGCGCTTCGTCAGCGGGGTCTGGCGTAGGTGTTGCGTCGGTCATGCCATTCATCCTCGGATGGGAGACATATAGGGCCCCGCCCGCCATGGCGCCAGCGCCCGGTTCATGGTACCGCGGCGGTCGACAACAGGAGTGATCACATGGCCTTCCGGCCCAAGGGCCCCGCCCAAAAACAGCAGCCTGCCGAAATGGTGCCCGGCCTTGCCGTGCGCCTCGCAGCCGCTGCCATTCTGGCGGAGGTGGCTGGCAAGGCGCAGGGTTTGGACGAGCGTTTTGCGCCCGGCGCCGGCCCGCTCGCCTTGCAGGGGCTTGATGGGCGCGACCGCGCTTTGGTGCGCTCCATTGTGCTCACCGCTTTGCGCCATTTCGGCTCGTTGCGTTTGGCGCTCGCCGCCATGCTGGAAACGGGTCTGCCGCGCAAAGCCCAAGAGCTTGAATGGGTGCTGCTGATCGGCGCTGCGCAGATTCTCTTTATGGATGTGCCTGATCATGCGGCGGTTGATCTTGCCGTGCGCGCCACACGCCATCAGCCGCGCAATGCGGCTTTTGCCGGCCTCGTCAATGCTGTCTTGCGCAACATTGCGCGCCAGCGCGAAACATGGATGACGCCCGCTGATCCTTTCGCTGATACGCCGCAATGGCTGGCTGCGCGTTGGCGCAAAACCTATGGTGAGGATGTCGCTGCTGCCATTGCGCGCGCGCATCGCTGCGAACCCACACTCGATCTCACCGTCAAAGGCGACACAGATCAAAAGTCCCTGCCAGACGGCACTTTCTTGCCAACAGGCTCGTTGCGCTTGGCCTCCCATGCGCCGATCGAAGAACAACCCGGTTATGCTGACGGTCAATGGTGGGTGCAAGATGCAGCCGCTGCATTGCCGGCGCGCTTGCTGCATGCCAAAGCCAATGAACGCATCGCTGATCTCTGCGCAGCCCCCGGTGGCAAGACTGCGCAGCTTGCCCAGACAGGCGCGCATGTGGTTGCGCTTGATCGCTCAGCCGAGCGTTTGAAGCGCCTCACCGCCAATCTCGCGCGTCTCGATTTGTCAGCGGAAATCCGCGTTGGTGATGCGCTTGCTTTTGAAGCCGAGCCCTTTGATGCGATTTTGCTCGATGCGCCGTGTTCGGCCACAGGCACGATCCGCCGTCACCCCGATGTGGCTTGGACGAAGAAGCCGAGTGATCTGGCAGCGCTTTCCGGCGTGCAGGCGAAAATGCTGGATCGTGCGGTCAGCCTGCTCAAAAGCGGCGGGCGGCTTGTCTATTGCACCTGTTCACTGGAGCCCGAAGAGGGCGAGATGCAGATCGAGGCGTTTCTGCGCCGTCACCCCGAGATGCGCCGCCAGCCCATTCTGGCTGAGGAAATCGGCGGGCTTGCCGAATGTCTGAACGGGCAGGGCGAGTTGCGCACGCTCCCCTCGCATTTGGCACAAGAGGACCCGCGCCTGTCCGGGCTCGATGGTTTCTTTGCCGTCCGCCTTGTGAAAACCTGACAGGATCCGAGAAAGGCTAAAAATTTCAATGACCCGTTAAGGGTTGCTTTGCTTTATGCTCTCATCCGTCCGCGTGTCATGCATCAGCATGATGCCCCTACTCTTTGGAGGATTTGTGCCGTCAGGGTCGTCGACCATTGCCGATCGCCTCTTGGTCACGCGCCTGATTGCCGGGCGGGGGGCGTCCTTTGGCTTGCGTCTGCTGCGCTGGCCGCTGCGGCTTGTCTCGGGTTTTGGTGCGCAAACTCCTGACCGCCTGCTGATTGCGCCGCAAGACATTCGCACGACCGACCCGACCATCGCCGCCGATATTTATGCCGGCTATTTCGTATTCGCCGGCAAGAGTGTGAACACGCACGGCCAATCGCCGTTTGAAATCACACCACCCTCAGAGGCTTGGTATACGAGCCTCACTTCTTTCTCGTGGTTGCGCCATTTGCGAGCTGCTGACAGTGCGCTGGCGCGCGCCAATGCGCGTGCTCTGGTGGGCGACTGGATTCACCAGCGTGGCAAGCCGGCCCAGACCCCCGACTGGCAGGCCGATATTGCCGCGCGTCGTCTCTTGGCTTTTTTGTCGCAATCGCCGCTCATTCTTGATGGCGCGGATCGTGATTTTTATCGTCGCTTCATGCGTGCCTTGGGTGTGCATTCCAAATTCCTGCAACGCTGTCTGAATGACGGGTTGGAGGGCGAAGCGCGCCTCACCTGCGCCATTGCGATTGCAGAATTGGGCCTGTGCGCGCAGGGCATGAATCTGCTTGCCAAGCGCGGCACCAAATTGCTCGTGGATGAATTGAAAGATCAAATCCTGCCGGATGGCGGGCACATCAGCCGCAATCCGCAAGTGTTGGTTGATCTGCTGTTGCATCTTTTGCCTCTGCGCCAGGCCTATGCAGCGCGCGGCACAAGTGCGCCGCAAATGCTGCTCAATGCGATTGATCGCATGATGCCCATGTTGCGCCTCTTCCGTCACGGCGATGGTTCCATGGCTTTGTTCAATGGCATGGGGCCGACTGCTGCCCATGCAGTTGCAACAGTGCTGGCTTATGATGATGCGCGTGCAGCACCTCTCGCGCATGCGCCCCATTCTGGCTATGAGCGCCTTGAAGCAGGCGAGACGATCATCATCATGGATTGTGGTGCACCGCCGCCGCCGCGCTTCTCGCGCGAAGCGCATGCGAGTGCCTTGTCTTTTGAAATGTCGCATAACGGGCATCGTCTCTTCATCAATTGCGGCGTGCCTTTTTATCCGCGCCCCGATCTGCGCGAAGCTGCACGCGCCACCGCAGCCCATACAGCTTTGATTGTGGGGGATCGTTCCTCTGCGCGCTTTGCAACAGGCGCAGGCTTGGACCGTTTTGTGGCGGGCCAGGTGATCGCCGGCCCGACCGAGGTGCGCGCACGCCGTGCGGAAGATGAGCATGCGCTGGAAGTTGTCGCGCGCCACAATGGCTATGATCGCTCATTCGGCCTCATTCATGAGCGGCGCATCACCATGTCCTCGGATGGTCTGCGCTGCGAGGGGGAAGACAAGCTCATCACCACAGAGCGGCGCGTGCCGGGTGCGGGCCAAGCTGACTATGCTTTGCGCTTCCATCTGCACCCCAGCGTGCGCGTGGAACTGGCTGAAGGCAGCGCAGCCGCGATACTCACTTTGCCGGATGATGCGCGTTGGCTGTTTCGCGCCAGCGGCCTGCCGATTGCGGTCGAGGAGAGCATTTTCTTAGGTGGCCGCGAGGGCCCACGCCAAAACGATCAGCTCGTGGTCGGCGCCAAAGTGCGCGAAAATCCGGCGCTGGTCTGGACCCTTGAGCGGATCTGACCGGAAAAGCCCTCAGGAATCAGGAAGATATACCTAAAATCCATGACGGCCGTGGATGGCCTTTGTGCGGCCTTTCCCCTGTACGTCCTGCATGTTAATCGCCCCCCATTCTCATTCTGGCCCGGGACAAGTGATTCCATGCCCACACATCTTCGTCGCGTGACGCGCGCTCTTCTTTCCGTTTCCGACAAGACCGGCCTGATTGATTTCGCCAAGGCGCTGAGCGCGCAAGGCATCGAGCTCATCTCGACAGGCGGCACGCGCAAGTCGCTCGCTGATGCGGGTCTGCCCGTGAAAGATGTCGCCGACATCACCGGTTTTCCGGAAATGATGGATGGTCGCGTGAAGACGCTGCATCCGCGCGTACATGGCGGCCTGCTGGCGATCCGCGAAAATCCCGAACATGAAGCGGCCATGTTGGCGCATTCGATCCCCGCGATCGATCTGCTCGTCGTCAATCTCTATCCGTTTGAAGAAACGGTGGCCAAGGGCGCGGCCTATGATGATTGCATCGAGAATATCGACATTGGCGGCCCGGCGATGATCCGCGCGGCAGCGAAGAACCATGGCGATGTCGCGGTGGTTGTGGATGTGAGCGATTATGCACGCGTACTCGATGTGCTCTCAGCCAACAAGGGCGCAACAACACTCACATTGCGCAAGGCGCTGGCGCAAAAAGCCTATGCGCGCACCGCCGCCTATGATGCGGCGATCTCCAACTGGTTTGCCAATGAGCTAGGCGATGATGCGCCGGACTATCGGGCCATCGGCGGCCATCTGGCGGAAAAGATGCGCTATGGCGAAAACCCCCATCAGGCAGCGGGTTTTTATCTGACCCCCGAAAAGCGCTTTGGTGTCGCCACCGCGCGCCAAGTGCAGGGCAAGCAGCTTTCCTACAACAATGTGAATGATACGGATGCGGCCTTCGAATGCGTGAGCGAGTTTGATCCCGCGCGCACGGCAGCTGTGGCCATCATCAAACACGCCAACCCTTGCGGTGTGGCGGAAGGCGCTTCGCTTCTGGAAGCCTATGAAAAAGCTTTGCGGTGCGATCCCGTCTCGGCATTCGGCGGCATTGTTGCTTTGAACCGTAAGCTTGATGCGAAAGCCGCTTCAGAGATCGTGAAAATTTTCACGGAAGTGATCATTGCTCCCGATGCAGATGAAGAAGCCATTGCTATGGTGGCAGCGAAAAAGAATCTGCGTCTCTTGCTGACCGGTGGCCTACCTGATCCGCGCGCCAAGGGCCTGACCTTCAAAACAGTAGCAGGCGGCCTGCTCGTGCAGGGTCGTGATAATGCGGTTGTTGACGACATGGATCTCAAAGTCGTCACCAAGCGTCAGCCGACGAACCAAGAATTGTCGGACATGCGTTTTGCTTTCCGTGTCGCAAAACATGTGAAATCGAATGCCATCGTCTATGCCAAGAATGGCGCGACGGTTGGTGTGGGTGCTGGCCAGATGAGCCGTGTTGATTCCTCGCGCATTGCCGCATGGAAAGCAGCCGAGGCCGCCAAGGCTGCGGGCTCGGCTGAAACATTGGCAAAGGGCTCGGTTGTCGCCTCTGACGCATTCTTCCCATTCGCAGATGGTTTGCTCGCTGCCGCTGAAGCCGGCGCAACGGCAATCATCCAGCCGGGCGGCTCGATGCGCGATGATGAAGTGTTCAAGGCCGCAGATGAAGCGGGCCTTGCGATGGTGCTCACGGGGCATCGGCATTTCAGGCATTAAGCAAAAATCCGCGCACCGTCATTGCGAGGAGCGCAGCGACGCGGCAATCCAGAGGCTACACGTGAGGCTCTGGGTTGCTTCGCTTGCGCTTGCAATGACGGGCGGGATTAAGACTCCGCCGCCAATTGCGCGGCCTGATGCTCCGTGATCAACGGATCGATAATTTCATCCAGCGCATCGCCCACCACCACACGATCAAGCTTGTAGAGCGTCAGATTGATGCGGTGGTCCGTCACCCGCCCTTGCGGAAAGTTATAAGTCCGGATGCGCTCAGAGCGATCACCCGAGCCCACTTGCGCTTTGCGATCAGCGGCGCGTTCTGAATCAAGCTTGGTGCGTTGTTCGTCATAAAGACGCGAGCGCAGCAGCGACATCGCGCGTGCGCGATTCTTGTGCTGCGAGCGCTCATCCTGCACGAAGACAATCGTGCCGGTCGGAATATGCGTGATGCGAATGGCTGATTCCGTCTTGTTGACGTGCTGGCCGCCAGCCCCTTGTGCGCGCATCGTATCGATTTTCAAATCGGCTTCGTTGATATCAATATCGACATCCTGCGCTTCGGGCAGAACCGCGACTGTTGCAGCGGACGTATGGATGCGCCCCTGCGTTTCGGTGGCTGGCACACGCTGCACGCGGTGGACGCCAGATTCAAATTTCAAACGCGCAAAGACGCCGCGTCCTTCGACGGAGGCGATGATTTCCTTATAGCCGCCAGCCGTGCCCTCGCTCGCTGACATGAGCTCCATCTTCCAGCCGTGAATTTGCGCATAGCGCTCATACATGCGGAAGAGATCACCCACAAAGAGAGAGGCTTCGTCACCACCCGTGCCCGCGCGCAATTCCAGAATAGCGCCATGTTCGTCGGCTGCATCTTTGGGCAGAAGCGCGATGCGAATGTCATGTTCGAGCGCGCTGAGCTTTTCGCGCGCAATGGTTTGCTCGTCTTCGGCCATGGCGCGCATGTCTGCGTCTGTCGCAGGATCGGCCAGCATGGCTTCCACGCCCGCCAAGTCTTCGCTTGCTGTGCGGAAAGCGCGAATGGCTTCGACCACCGGATCGAGGTCTGACAATTCGCGGGAAAGCGCAACAAACTCCTGGCCTGAAGCGCCTTCGGAGAGTTTGGCAGAAATTTCCTCATGCTTGCGTAAGATGAGGTCGAGCTTGTCTTGAGGGAGCATGTGTGTGTCAGGCGTGTGAGAGCGGGCGGTGCGAATCAGATGCGCGCGCGTCTCTACAGCGGTACACCTTTGGCTTCAGCAAAGGCCCGCAAATCTTCACGAATGGAATCCGCACCAGACGTGCCTGTCAATTTCTCAGCAATAAAGGCTTGCGCTTCGCCTGCATCAAGCGCGAGCAACATGGCCTTCACCGGACCGATGGAAGCCGGCGACATGGACAGATTGCGATAGCCAATGCCAATCAGCGCCAGCGCATCGAGCGGCTTGCCGCCCATTTCGCCACACAGCGTCACGGATGTGCCATGCGTTTCCGCTTTGTCGGTGATTGTCTTCAGCGCGCGCAGCATGGAAGGCGAGAGCGGATCAAAGCGTGTGGAGACACGCTTGTTGTCGCGGTCAGCCGCAAAGAGATATTGCGTCAGATCATTCGAGCCGACGGAGACGAAATCCACACGCGGCAGAATTTCATCAAGCGCGAAAAGAACCGATGGCACTTCGATCATAATGCCGAGTTTCAGATCGCGCGGCAGTTCATAACCATGGCGCGTCAGATGCATGACTTCGCGCATGGTCAGATCTTTTGCCGCATCAATCTCAGATGCAGTCGCTACCATCGGGAACATGATGCGCAAATCGCGCCCCGCACCCGCGCGCAGCATGGCACGCAATTGCGTGCGCAGCAGCCCCGGACGATCAAGCCCGATGCGGATCGCGCGCCAGCCCAGCGCCGGATTATCTTCTTCCAGCCGCGACATATAGGGCAGGATTTTATCGCCGCCGATGTCGAGCGTGCGGAAGGTGACCGGCGTGTCCGGCACCGCATCCATCACGCTTTTATAAAGCTGATATTGTTGTTCACCGCGCGGGAATTGCGCAGCCACCATGAATTGCAATTCGGTGCGGAAGAGACCAATCGACTGCGCCCGCGTTTCCGCGACATGCGGCAGATCGATTAACAGACCCGCATTCATATGCAGCCCGATCTTCACACCATCCTTGGTGAGGCAAGGCACATCGCGCAGCTTGTGATATTGCTCTTGGCGGCGAGCGCGCAGGCGGGCCTTTTCGGCATAGGCCGATTGCACGTCTGGCTGCGGGCGCAATTGAACATCGCCCGTCGCGCCATCGATGATGATCGCATCACCTTGTTCCACCAGGTCAGTGACATTGGTCGCGTCCCCCACCATCGGAATGCCGATGGCGCGCGCGACAATGGCGACATGCGAAGAGGCGCCGCCATCTTCCAGCACAAGGCCGCGCAATTTCTTGCGGTCATAATCAAGCAGAGCCGCCGGGCCCATGCTGCGCGCCACAATAATCGCATTGTCGGGCATTTGCTCATGCGACACGACAAAGCTCTCGCCCGTCAACTCATGCAGCAGGCGGTTGGCCAGATCATCGAGATCATGCAGACGTTCGCGCAAATAGGGGTCGGTGCGGCGCGCCAGTTTCGCGCGCGCATCATTTTGCACGCGCTCCACGGCCGCTTCTGCTGTCAGGCCTGAGCCAATCGCCTCGCGCAGGCGGCGCAGCCAGCCGCGATCATGGGCAAACATGCGAAATGTTTCGAGCACTTCGCGATGTTCGCCAGCACCCGCCGCATTGCCGCGGTCGACGAGCAGATCAATATTGTGGCGCACGCTTTCGAGCGCCGCATCAAGGCGGGCTTCTTCGCGCGCCGGATCTTCGGCAATCAGCTGTTTGATGGTGACGCGCGGCTCATGCAGCACGACATGACCAAGGCCCACGCCATCGGCAACCGCAATACCCTTGAGCGACATGTGGCGGCGATTGGCAATCTCGGCACCGGGGCGCACGATGGATTGCAATTCGCCGGTCGCCACCATTTCCGCCAAAACCATGGCGGTGGTTTCAAGCGCTTCGACTTCTTCTTCGGAATAGGTGCGGCGCGCTTTGTTCTGCACGACAAGAACGCCGAGCGTCGAGCCGCCGCGCAAAATCGGCACGCCCAAGAAGGATTGGTAAATCTCTTCGCCGGTTTCGGGCTTGTAGGAGAAGGCGGGGTGGGATTGCGCATCCGACAATGCGAGGGCTTCCGCCGTCTCGGCAATGCGCCCGACGAGACCTTCGCCCGAGCGCATGGTCGTCAAATGCACGGCTTCGCGATTGAGGCCTTCTGTGGCAAACAATTCGAGGCGGCTGTCATCGCGCAGCACATAGACCGAGCAGACTTCGGCGACCATGTTGGAGGCGATATGGACGACGATCTTGTCGAGGCGCACCTGTGCGCTCACCGGGTCCGCCATGACCTCGCGGAGCCGGCGCAGCAGCAGGCGGGGTCCCCCGAGCGCGCTTCGCATCATTCGTCCTGTCCGGCCTTCGGCCCACCGCGACAGGGGGATGCCCGTCGCAAGCTTTCAGTTTCGTATACGAACGCTAACTCCGGACCGCAAGCGTTGCCGCATGGCAAAAACCAGCGTCCCTGCGTCATTTTGGCCTAAGTTTACGGAGTTTTTTCGCTCTTTTTGCGAAAAACCCCCGCCGGGCGACCCGGGCGGGGGTTTTGGAAGCGTTTGGGCCTGTTTGGCGCCGCTCAGGCCTTATCGAGCCCGTAAAGCGTGTGGAGCGTGCGCACGGCCAGCTCGGTATATTCGGCATCAATCAGCACCGAGAACTTGATCTCGGAGGTGGTGATGGCGCGGATATTGATGCCCTTGTCCGACAAAGCCTTGAAAGCGCGAGCTGCCACACCCGCATGTGAGCGCATGCCGATGCCGATGGCCGAGACTTTCACCACATCGGTGGCGCCAGCCAGATCCTTGTAGCCAACCTCGGCCTTGTGATCCTCGAGAATCTTCTTGGCGCGCTCGAAATCGGCGGTCGGCACGGTGAAGGTGAGGTCGGTTGTCTTGGCATCATCCGAGACGACCTGAATGATCATGTCGACATTGATATTGGCGTCCGCCAGCGGCACGAAAATCGCCGCGGCAATGCCGGGCTTATCGGCCACATCGCGCAATGTGATCTGCGCTTCATCCTTGGAATAGGCGATGCCTGAGACGACCTGCTGTTCCACAATATCCTCCTCGTCGCAGATGAGCGTGCCGGGCTTCGGATCAGAGGGATCATCGAAGGATGAGCGCACGAATGTTTTGACCTTATGGACCATGGCGACTTCGACCGAGCGCACTTGCAGCACTTTCGAGCCAAGGGAAGCCATTTCCAGCATTTCTTCAAAGACCACCCGGTCCAGCCGCTTGGCCTTGGGCACAATGCGCGGGTCTGTGGTGTAGACGCCATCAACGTCTGTGTAGATGTCGCAGCGATCCGCTTTCAGCGCTGCAGCAATGGCCACAGCCGATGTATCCGAGCCGCCACGCCCCAGCGTGGTCAGGCGGCCTGTGGCGACATGAATGCCCTGAAAGCCCGCAATCACGGCCACTTCGCCGCGCGCAAAACCTTCTTCCAGACCCTTGGGGTCAATGTCTTCAATGCGGGCCGAGCCATGCGCATCCGATGTCTTGATCGGGATCTGCCAGCCCTGCCACGAGCGGGCCGGGATGCCCATATCTTGCAGCACGATGGCGAGCAGGCCGGAGGTCACCTGTTCGCCAGATGCGACCACGGCATCATATTCGCGCGGGTCATAGAGGGCCGCGCCCTCTTTGCACCAGCCGACGAGCTCATTGGTCTTGCCCGACATGGCGGAGACGACGACGGCGATATGATGGCCAGCGGCCACCTCGCGCTGCACATGGCGCGCGACATTCTTGATGCGCTCGATATTGGCGACGGAAGTGCCGCCGAATTTCATGACCAGACGGGACATAGGAGCCTAATCTAAGAGACCGGTGAAATGTGCCGCAGCAGGGAGAAGGTTCCCCCCGGGCCGCAGGGCGCGTATAGATGACGGCCAAGGGGGCTCAAGTCAATCTTTTGTCCTCGGGATTTGGCCTCTTTTCCGGGGCCTTTGGACAGGCATGTGAGGCGAGTGAGATGGCAGGCAATCGCGCAACAGTGGATGAGGCGGATGTCGCCCGCTTCGAGGCGCTGGGCGACGACTGGTGGGCCGAGCAAGGCTCCATGCGTCCGCTGCACCGTCTCAACCCCGTGCGTATCGCCTATATCCGCGACCACATCTGCCAGCATTTCCCAGACGCCGACACCGCCCGCCCGCGCGACGTCAAGCGCCCGAGCCCGTTGGCAGGTCTCTCGCTGCTCGACATCGGCTGCGGCGGCGGGATTCTGGCCGAGCCGCTGGCGCGTCTGGGTGCGGATGTGACGGGCATTGATCCGGCGGCAGGCAATATTGCGATTGCCTCCGCGCATGCGCGCGAGATGGGGACGCCTGTCACCTATCGCGCGGTGACAGCCGAAGACCTGCTAGCTGAAGGCGCACGTTTTGATGTCGTCACCGCCATGGAAGTGGTGGAGCATGTGACGGATGTGAACGCGTTCGTGAAAACCTGCGCGGGGCTCGTGAAGCCGAATGGCTTGTTGTTCATGGCGACGCTCAACCGCACTCTGAAGTCTTTTGCTCTGGCGATTGTGGGAGCCGAATATGTGTTGCGCTGGGTGCCCGCCGGCACGCACCAATGGGAAAAATTCGTGAAGCCCTCAGAGCTTGAAGAGGCGATGGCCGCAGGTGGCGCTGAGGTGTTTGATGTCGCGGGCGTGGTCTACAACCCGCTGCGGGACAAGTGGTCTCAGTCGCGCGATACGGATGTGAATTATATGTGTGTGGGGCGGAAGTTCTAAGTCTGGATTGCTTCGCTTCGCTCGCAATGACGGGCCCGGAGGCGGCATCTCTCCACCGTCATTGCGAGCGAAGCGAAGCAATCCAGAACAACCTTTTGGTTGGTGGCATGTTGAGGTGTGATGCGTAACCTCAGGTCATGCGT
Organism: Beijerinckiaceae bacterium; assembly: GCA_947452455.1. Classification (GTDB taxonomy): domain Bacteria; phylum Pseudomonadota; class Alphaproteobacteria; order Rhizobiales; family Beijerinckiaceae; genus Terripilifer. The sequence goes on along the minus strand of CANGBX010000003.1, from coordinate 46,702 downwards.
GAGCCCGCAGTTTACATCATGGCCAATAAACGCAATGGCACGCTTTATACGGGCGTGACGTCTGATCTGTCGCGGCGTGTGTATGAGCATCGTACCAAGGCGAAGGCGGGGTTTGCGTCCCGTTACACTTGCACTTTGCTTGTCTGGTATGAGTCTTACGAGCGCATGGATGAAGCCATTGCACGCGAGAAGCAGATCAAGGCTGGGCCTCGTAAAGCGAAATTGAAATTGATTGAGGCGATGAACCCACATTGGCAGGATTTGTATGAGACCTTGGCTTAGTCTGGGTTGCTTCGCTCTGCTCGCAATGACGGTGCAAAGGTGTCGCCTTTGGGCTCGTCATTGCGAGGAGCCGCAGGCGACGTGGCAATCCAGCGGTGACGCGTGGGGCCTTCTGGGTTGCTTCGCTTACGCTCGCAATGACGGACCTACCCGAAAATCTCCGCCCTCTCCTCTTCCCCCAACACCATAAACTCACCCGGCTCCAAATCCTCCGGCAGCACCAGTCCGCCAATGGCTTCGCGATGCAGGCTCACCACGTGATTGCCCACGGCCGCAAACATGCGACGCACTTGGTGGTAGCGGCCTTCCGTAATTGTCAGCACCGCTTCGCGTTCGGATACGACATCCAGCACGGCTGGCAGAAGCGGGGTCTTTTCGCCTTCCAGCATCAGCGTGCCGGCCGCAAAAATGGCCGCCTCATCGCCACGCAAAGGGCGGTCGAGTGTGGCGCGGTATTTTTTGGCGATGTTGCGCTTGGGCGAAATCACATTGTGCAGAAAGGCGCCATCGTCGGTGAGCAGCAACAGGCCCGAGGTGTCTTTGTCGAGCCGTCCCACGGTTGAAAAGGCGGGGTCGCGGCGCTGCCAGCGGTCGGGCAAGAGTGAATAGACACGTGTCCCCGCTTCCTTATGCGAACAGGTTACGCCCAGCGGCTTGTGCATCATCACCACGCAGCCGGGCAGCGGGTCGAGCTCTTCGCCATAAAAGGTCAGGCGTGCGGGCAGATCGGGTGTGAGCGCGATGCGTTCATCCACACGCGCAATGCGCGCGCCATCCAAGAGAAAGCGTCCCGCTTGCGCAAACATGGCAATCTCGCGGCGCGAGCCATAGCCCAGATTGGCCAGCAGCTTGTCGAGCCGGATGGTTGTTGGCTTGCTCACGCAACCGCCTCGAACAATTTGAATCCGGCTTCTTCCGCCACAAGATTGACGCGGCGGAAATGCTCTTTGAGCACGGCTTCATAAGGCAGGTGGCGATTGGCCACTGCATAAAGCGCGCCGCCTTTGCGCAAAGCGCCGGCCGCTGTCTTGATGAATGATTGGCCGAGCGATTTATCTTCCGCGCCGCCATCATGGAAGGGCGGGTTCATCACCACGAAATCGAGCGCTTTCAAATTGGCGTCTGTCAATCGGCGCGCATCGGCTTGCAGAAAATGCGCGCGGCCATCGCTGACATTGCGTCGCGAACAGGCCAGCGCACGCGCATCAAGTTCAACCAGCGTCAGCGCGCTGACTTTGGGCGAGCGCAACACGGCATGCGAGAGCACGCCCAAGCCGCTGCCCAGATCAAGGCCGCGTCCCGACAGATCGGGCAGATGGGCAACAAGCAAAGCGCTGCCCGGATCAATGCGGTTCCAGCTGAACACGCCGGGTTGCGTCCATAGGCCAAGCTCTTCGTCAAAGCGCGGCGCGCCATCGGCAATGGCTTGCGCGATTTTGTCCGCCTGCCCCTTGTCGCGTGTGATGCAAATGCGGTGGTGGCGCTTTGAGCTTTCTTCAAACGTGCAGCCCAAAGATTCAAGATCACCCGCCAGACGCGAGCCGCCTTTGTCCTTGGGCGCCAGTGCCACAAGGCAGGCGTCTTCTTTCAGTGCGCGCAAAGCCAGCGCGAGCGCTGCGCGGCGCTCGATGGTGCCGGGCGGGGCCAGCATGACCAATGTGTCGAGGCTGCGTGGAGCGGCCTCATCCAGTGCGTGTGCACCGGGGGTGAGGGGCGAGAATTGCGGCAGGCGCGAGAGATCGCCGGTGATTTCCAGCGGCGGTGCGCCATAGGCATTCAGCAGTTCGGGAAAATTCAATTGCGTTCTTCCGGCAGGTCGGGAATGGGCAGCACGGGAATGCCGTCTTCCAGCAATTCGCGCGCTTCTTCAAAGCTCGCCTTGCCGCGAATGGAGCGCGCGGGCGTCTCGCCGTCATGCATTTTGCGCGCTTCTTCGGGGAAGTTTTCGCCCACATCATCCGTATTGGCGACAATCTTTTCGTGCAGCTCGCGGATCATGCCGCGCAATTGCTGCTGTTGCTCATCAAGCAGTGCAATATCTTTTACTTGTGGCGCGGGGGCGGCGGGCACGGATGGCGCATCATCATTGTCAGCTGCAATGGCGCGGTCTTGATCTTTGCGCGCGACATTGGGTGCCATAATCGCTTTCGACACTTTGACGCTGTCGCACAGCGGGCAGGCGACAAGGCCGCGCTTCACCTGCTTGTCATAAGAGGCGCTGTCAGGAAACCAGCTTTCGAATTCATGATCCGCTTCGCAGATCAGCGCATATTTGATCATTGTGGGTCAGCCGCCATTGAGCAGAGCATCAAGCTTGCCCGCGCGCTCCAGCGCATGCAGATCATCGCAACCGCCCACATGTGTGGTGCCGATGAAAATCTGCGGCACGGTCCAGCCGCCATTGGCGCGCTTGGTCATTTCTTCCTGCTTGGCCAGATCGCCATCGACGGGGATTTCGTCAAAGGCGACATGTTTGGATTTCAGAAGCGCCTTGGCGGCGGCGCAATAGCCGCAGGTCGCTTTGGTATAGATGGTGACGCTTTGCATCGGGCTCGTCCTGATCTGTCGAGCCTCCTTATATGGTCTGTCACGCCCCGCTCACAACCCGGGCAAAGGTGAGCGCATCGACGCGGGCCGCACCCGCCTTCAACAAAGCGCGCGCACAGGCATTGAGCGTGGCGCCCGTGGTCAGCACATCATCGATGAGCACAATGCGTCGCCCAGCGGCGAGACTGGCAGTCTCGGTCGAGAGGCGAAAGGCGCCCTGCAGATTGCTCGCGCGCTCGTCCCGGGTGAGGCCAACCTGCGGGCGGGTGGCCTTGATGCGTTGGATGAGCCCCGTTTCGCAGGGGAGGCGGGCATGGTGGGCGACATGGCCTGCCAGCACAGCCGCCTGATTAAAGCGCCGCCGCCACAGCCGCCCGCGATGTAGAGGCACAGGGGTGATGAGATCGGATTCGCTGAGAATTTCACGTCCCGCCCGGGCCATCCACCGGCCCATGGCGGGGGCGAGGTCGAGCCGATCATTATATTTCAGCCGTTGCGCGAGTTGACGGGCGGGGCCGTCATAGCGGGCCACGGCGCGGGCGCGTGTGAAAACCGGCGGGTTGATCTCCGCTGCGGGCGAGATGAGGCCGGGGCCGAGCTCTTGGGCAAAGGGCAGGCCCAACCGCTCGCAATAGGGCTGCTCGATAAAGGGCATGGCCCTCCAGCAGGCGGGGCAGAGCGTGCCCGCCTCATCCACCCCCGCCCGGCAGGCGAGGCAGGTGGGGGGATAGATGCGATCAAGGAAAAAAGAGACGAGCCGCATGCGCAAGAGGCTAGACCAGTTGAGCCGTCATTGCGAGCGAAGCGAAGCAACCCAGTGGCCCCACGTGTGGCCTCTGGGTTGCTTCGTCGCTGGCGCTCCTCGCAATGACGGCGCTATAAAGCGCTGATGAATAGCACCGCCCATCTCGTTTTCGACCGCGCGCTGTTGCGTGCCCGTCTGGCGCGCGCACATGCACAAGGCGCGGCTGGCTTTCTGGTTGATCATGTGGCGGGTGATTTTGCGGATCGTCTCTCGGCGGTCTTGCGTCCCTTTTCGCGCATTCTGGATCTCGGCACGCCGACACCAGCACTTGCCTCGCTCATGGCCACGCGTGTGCCGGAAAAACTGGTGCGCGCGGCACCTGTTGCGCAAGCACTTGGTGAGGGACCGTGGACCGGCATGGTGGTGGATGAGGAAGCCCTGCCATTTTCAGAAAAGTCCTTTGATCTCGTGGTTTCTGCTTTCGCGCTGCAATTTGTGAATGATCTGCCGGGCGCATTGATCCAGATCCGTCGCACGCTTGCGCCCGATGGTCTGTTCATGGGCTGTCTGATCGGCGGGCAATCTTTGCAGGAATTGCGTTTGGCTTTTGCTGAAGCCGAAGAGGCGATCATGGGTGGCACATCGCCGCGCATCGCGCCCTTTGCGGATTTGCGCGATATGGGCGGGCTGTTGCAGCGTGCGGGCTTTGCCTTGCCTGTGACCGATAGCGACACAATCACCGTGCGCTATTCTTCCATGTTCGGTCTATTGCGTGATCTGCGCGCTATGGGCGCAACCAATGCGCTTGTCGCGCGTGATCGTCGTCCATTGCGTCGTGCTGTCTTGATGAAAGCGGCCGAGATTTATCAAGCCCGTTTTGCTGATGCTGACGGGCGCCTGCGCGCGACATTTGAATTTGTCTGGGTCTCGGGCTGGGCGCCGCATGAAAGCCAGCAAAAGCCGCTCGCGCCGGGCTCGGCCAAAATGCGGCTGGCGGATGCGCTGAAGGTAGAAGAGCGCAAAATATAACGCCGTCATTGCGAGCGCAGCGAAGCAAACCAGAGCCGCGCGTGAGGCCCCCGGATCGCTTCGCTGCGCTCGCAATGACGGGAAAAAACTGCTATGAGCCCGCCCATGAACGAGAGCATGAACGAGAGCCCCGCCCTTTTTGACCCCAATGCCCGCCCGTCGCTGGTGGGCAAAACGCGCGCGCAATTGGCAGAAGCTTTGGCGGCCATCGGTGTTCCCGAGCGCGAGCGGCGCATGCGCGTGGGCCAGCTCTGGCATTGGATTTATTATCAAGGCTCCACCTCTTTCGATGTCATGCTCAATGTCTCGAAAGCTTTGCGCGCCAAGCTCGCAGAAACTTACACGCTGGAGCGTCCGCAAGTTGTTGCCGCGCAATTGTCGCTGGATGGCACGCGCAAATGGCTGATCCGTCTGCCTCCCGTCGATGCCAAGGACAAGGGTGCGGAAATCGAATGCGTCTATATTCCCGAAAGTGATCGCGGCACTTTGTGCATCTCAAGCCAAGTCGGCTGCACGCTCACTTGCACCTTCTGCCATACGGGCACGCAAAAGCTCGTGCGCAATCTGACCGCGCAAGAGATCGTGCAGCAGCTCATTGTCGCGCGCGACATGCTCGGTGATTTTCCGGGCCTTGAGCGCCCCGAAGATGGCGGGCTCATTCCTGTTGGCGAAGGTGTGCGTCCTGTCTCCAATATTGTCTTCATGGGCATGGGTGAGCCGCTGTATAATTTCGATGAAGTGAATGATGCAATTGGCGTGTTGACGGATGGCGAAGGTCTCTCGCTATCGAAGCGTCGCATCACGGTCTCGACCTCCGGCGTTGTGCCGCAGATCGCGCCCTTGGGTGAGACGTCCGGCACCATGCTCGCCATTTCGCTGCATGCGACCAATGACGAGCTGCGCAACAAGCTTGTGCCGCTGAATAAAAAATATCCGCTCAAGGAATTGCTGGATGCCTGCCGCACTTATCCTGGTGCGGCCAATTCACGCCGCATCACTTTTGAATATGTGATGTTGAAAGGCGTGAATGATTCACCCAAGGAAGCCCGCGAATTGGTGCGCATGCTGAAAGGCATTCCCGCCAAGATCAATCTGATCCCGTTCAATCCCTGGCCCGGCGCGCAATATGAATGTTCGGATTGGGAGACCATCGAGACTTTCTCCGACATTGTTTTCAACGCGGGTTATGCGAGCCCCGTGCGCACACCGCGCGGTCGCGATATTCTTGCGGCTTGCGGCCAATTGAAGTCCGAAACGGAAAAGCTGCGTGCGCGTGCGCGCCTCGCGCTCGACGACGAGGCTTAAGCTTCTTTCGCGCGCGCGCCGATGAGTGCGAGCGCCGACATGCCGGCAGAGATCACCGCGTTCCATCCCGCCAGTGACAGACCGAAAATACGGATGGCGACTTTGTCGCATTGCACGACTTGTGTCGTTTGCAATTGCTTCATGAAAACATCCATGTCGCTTGCAGCCGCGCCCGAGCCCGTGCAGGCGGTGGGGCCTAGCCAAAAGCCCCATTCGACGCCGGAATGATAAATGCCGAACAATGCGCTGCCGAACCACAAAAGCGCCGACGCATAAAGTAGAGCGCGTGCAGCAGAAATATTTTTCGCAGCCAGCAAGAATGTGACGGCAGCCAGCGGCACACCAACATAATAAGAGATGCGCTGCTTCAGGCAGAGTTCGCAGGGCAGATAACCGAAAGCCTCAAAGATCCACGCGCCGACAATGGTTGCAAAAGCAACGCTTGTGATGAGCGCAGCCGCGCGCGTCGGGGTGATCTTGTCCAGCATCAGAAGAAATGCCCTGCGAGCCAGAACCCGCCGACCACAAAGACGGCAATGATGGCGAGGAACCATCCAAAATAGCGATCAAGCAAATTGCGGATTGGTGTGCCGAATTTATTGAGCAGGCCTGCGATCAAAAAGAAGCGTGCGCCACGTGTGATAAGCGACAGCAGCACGAAGAGCGCAAAATTATATTCAAGCAGACCTGAGACAATGGTGACGAGTTTATAGGGAATGGGCGTCAGCCCTTTCATCAGAATGAACAGCCAGCCCCATTGGTCATAGGCGGCCTTCACCACTTCCATGCGCGCGCCATAGCCGTAGAGGTTGATGAGCCATTGGCCGAGCGTGTCCCACAGCAACCAGCCAATGCCATATCCGACAATGCCGCCTATGACAGAAGCAATGGTGCAAATGCCTGCGTAGAAAAGCGCGCGCTCGGGTTTGGCGAGCGCCATCGGCACCAGAAGGACATCCGGCGGAATGGGAAAGAAGGAGCTCTCGGCAAAGGCAACGCCACCCAGCGCGAATGTCGCGCGCGGGCTTTCAGCCAGTGAGAGTGTCCAGTGGTAGAGTTTCTTGAACATGGGCCAGCGTTACCATCGCGGGGTTGGCGCAAGCAAGGCAGGCCGTCAGGCCGCGCGCGGGCCAAGAACGATCAACAAAGCGCCCGCGATGCACAGTCCCGCACCCATCAGGTCATAAAGGTCAGGTCGCATCTCTTCGACCAGCCAGAGCCAGATGAGGGATGCGGCAATATAAATGCCGCCATAGGCGGCAAAGGCGCGCCCCGCGGCGTCCGTCTCGATCCGGGTCAGGAGGGCGGCGAAGGCGATCAGGCAGGCGATGCCGGGCAGGAGCCAGACAGCGGACTTGTCATGGCGCAGCCAAGACCAGAAGGCGAAGCATCCGGCAATCTCGAAAAAGGCGGCGGTTAGATATGTCAGCCAGATCATGCCAAGGGTCCGTCATTGCTTCGCTCCGCTCGCAATGACGGCGGTTGCAGTGGACGTCAATTGAAAAGCCAGAGGCGAGAAGATTAGGTATTTATTCCTTATTATCCGGCCCTTCCATACGCTCACTCCCGAAAGGGCGCCGCCATGGCCGCCTTTCCCGTTTGACTCTTTCCCCCTGATCCCCCTATAGAACCCCTGCTTCGGCGCGCGGTCTTTCAAGGCCGCGTTTTTCGTTGGCCTTTTGGTCTCGGGTTTTCCGGGCGGGGTGGCGGCTCGGAGCAACATTCGCTGGTTTGCAAATCTGCAAAGAAGCCGACCGTCACGAGGGTCAACCCTCGGGCAGAGTCGGAGATGAACACGAGGATAAAACGATGTTCGCAGTCATCAAAACCGGCGGCAAGCAGTACAAGGTTGCCGCCGAAGACAAGATTACCGTCATGACGCTCGCTGGTGCACCCGGCGACAAAGTGACGTTCGATGAAGTGCTCATGCTCGTCGATGGCGAGAATATGAACGTTGGCGCCCCTACGGTTGCCGGCGCCAAGGTCTCGGCCGAAATCGTCGCTCAGGAGCGTGGCCCCAAGGTCATCGCTTTCAAGAAGCGCCGCCGCAAGAATTCGAAGCGTAAGCGTGGTCACCGTCAGGATCTGACCATCGTGCGCATCACCGGTATCGCCGCGAACTAATCGCGCGGATCGGTTTTAAAACGGGCCTTTTTGCGATATAAAAGGTTCAAGAGATTTCACTTCAGCCACGGAACACTCCGTCGGCTCATAAGGTTGGAGCAGATCAATGGCTCACAAGAAGGCAGGCGGCTCATCCCGCAACGGCCGCGACTCAGACGGTCGTCGTCTTGGCGTGAAGAAGTTCGGTGGTGAAGCTGTCATCGGCGGCAACATCATCGTGCGTCAGCGCGGCACGAAGTGGCACCCCGGCAAGAATGTCGGCATGGGTGTCGACCACACGCTCTTCGCTTTGACGGATGGCAAAGTCCATTTCCTCAAAAAGGCGAATGGTCGCGCTTATGTAGAAGTATTGCCGCAAGCGCAGGCAGCCGAATAACGGTGGTGGTTTGACGAAGACCTCCACCGTCTCTCGCGAGACCCGGTGGACAGGTTCTTCAAACCTCAAGGATCAATAAGGGCAAGGCCCCCAAAAGATCCGGACCAGTCCGATCCCCCAAAAGGGGAAGACCAGGGGAAGCGGGAGACCGCTTCCCCTTCGTCGTATCTAAGGACTGGAGTTGTTCCATGTTTCCAGAACTGACCCGTGACGACGTGTTCCGGATCGAAACCGCCCGCCTGTGGCTGCGCTGGCCGCGCGCTGTAGATGCGCGTGATCTCGTCCAACTCGCCTCGGATCAGGAGGTCATGAAACAAGCCTCCTGTTTGCAGGCACCTTTCGATTCCCATGCCGCGGATGATTTTGTCATCGGCGCACGGCGCGCCAATACGCAAGGCGAGGGGATTGTTCTGGCGCTCGCTCCGCGGCGTTCGCCTGCGGCCTTTCTCGGCATGGCCGGTGTGCAGGCCAAGGGCGACGGGGCCACATTGGTTCTGGCCTATTGGCTGGGGCAGAGCCATCGGGGTCAGGGGCTCATGCGTGAGGCAATCGAGGCCATTCTCGATATGGCCTTCGTGCTGAGCACCGCGCAGGAGATTGAAACGCCTGCAGCCGGCGCCAAAGCGCTGGCCTCTTGCGGCTTTCCGCCAGCAGGTGCCGACGGGCTGTGCCGTATCACACGTGCGGCCTGGCTTCAGGACAGGTCGCAGGCGGCCAGCCGGATCGCCTGGCCGCGGGTCGCTGCTTAAAACGGCTGCCGTATTAACCCTCATGACCCGCAACGCATGCCGTTGCGGGTCTTTCCATTGCTCCGGGCCCTGCGCTCGGATAGGTAAAAGTTATGAAATTCCTTGATCAGGCCCGCATCTACGTGCGCTCCGGTGACGGTGGCGCGGGCTGCGTGTCATTCCGGCGCGAAAAATTTATCGAATTCGGCGGACCCGATGGCGGCGATGGCGGCCGGGGCGGGGACGTGATTGCCGTTTGCGTTGATGGCCTCAACACGCTGATCGACTATCGCTTCCTGCAGCATTTCAAAGCCAAGACCGGCATGCATGGCATGGGCCGCAATCGCGCGGGCGGCAAAGGTGATGATGCCACTTTGAAAGTGCCGGTCGGCACGCAAATCTATGAAGAAGATGGCGAGACGCTGATTGCCGACATGACGGAAGTCGGTCAGCGCGTGGTGATTGCGCGCGGCGGCAATGGCGGCTTCGGCAATCTGCATTTCACCACATCGACCAATCGCTCACCGCGTCGCGCCAATCCCGGTCAGGTCGGCAAAGAACTGACGATCTGGTTGCGCTTGAAACTCATCGCTGATGCTGGCCTCGTCGGTCTGCCCAATGCCGGCAAGTCGACTTTTCTGGCAAGCGTCTCTGCGGCCAAGCCGAAGATTGCCGATTATCCCTTCACAACATTGCACCCCAATCTTGGCGTGGTGAATTCTGACGGGCGCGAATTTGTGCTTGCCGATATTCCGGGTCTCATCGAAGGCGCGCATGAAGGCCATGGTCTGGGTGATCGCTTTTTGGGTCACATCGAACGTTGCCGCGTGATCTTGCATCTGGTGGATGCAGGTGGCGAGCACGCGGGCGAAGCTTACAAAACCGTCCGGCATGAATTGGAAGCCTATGAACATGGGATTTCCGATAAGGCCGAGATTGTTGCTTTGTCGAAATGCGACACGGTGGATGAAGAGACATTGAAAAAGCAGATGGAGCGCTTGAAGCGCGCGATCCGCACGGCGGGCCCGCCGCTCGCTGATGGCGAGAAGCGCAAGAGCCCCGTGATTTTGTCTGCGGCTACGCGCTTGGGCGTGACAGATACTTTGCGCGATCTCGTGCGCATCATTGATGCGGCGCGCGAAGCTGATGCACCCAAAGTGCACGACACCTGGCATCCGTGAGGCCTGTGACGTGACGACCCTGCCTTCACTCAAAAACTTCCGCCGCATCGTTGTAAAAGTCGGCTCGTCTTTGCTCGTTGATCACGCGCAGGGCGCGCTGAAGCGCGACTGGCTGGAAGCTTTGGCAGAAGATTTGGCGCAGCTGCATCGCGATGGTTGCGATGTGCTGGTTGTCTCATCGGGCTCGATTGCGCTTGGCCGCACGGTTTTGAAATTGCCGAAAGGCTCGCTGCGTCTGGAAGAAAGTCAGGCGGCCGCGGCTGTCGGCCAGATTTCTCTGGCGCGCACCTGGTCTGAAGTTTTGGGCGCACGCGGCATGACGGCGGGGCAAATTCTGGTCACGCTGAATGATACGGAAGAGCGCCAGCGCTATCTCAATGCGCGCGAGACGATTGGCAAATTGCTCGAATTGCGCGCTGTGCCTGTGATCAACGAGAACGACACAGTCGCCACAACCGAAATCCGCTATGGCGACAATGACCGCTTGGCGGCGCGTGTCGCGACCATGGCGAGCGCCGATTTGCTGGTGCTGCTGTCTGATATTGACGGGCTCTATACAGCGCCCCCGCATGAAGATCCGAAAGCCGAATTGATCCCTGTGGTGCCGCGCATTTCGGCCGAGATCGAAGGCATGGCTGGCGGTGCTGCGAGCGAAATGTCGCGTGGCGGCATGCGCACCAAGATTGAAGCGGCAAAAATTGCAACGACCGGCGGCACGCATATGGTGATTGCCGATGGGCGTGTTTTAAACCCTGTTCAGAAGATTGCCGATGGCGGTCGCTGCACATGGTTCTTGACGCCGTCCAATCCGGTCACAGCGCGCAAGAAATGGATTGCGGGTTCGCTGGAGCCGCGCGGTACCGTGCATATTGATGCGGGTGCCGCGAAAGCCCTGCTCTCTGGCGCGAGCCTCTTGCCCGCAGGTGTGGTGAAATTGGAAGGCGCTTTTGCGCGTGGCGACTGCATTGTCATTCGTGATGCGCGCGGTGCTGAAATTGGTCGCGGCCTTGTCGCTTATGATGCGGCGGAAGCTGCACGTATTGCCGGCCGCAATTCACGCGAAATCGAAGCTATCCTGGGCATGCCGGGTCAGGCCGAGATGATCCATCGCGATGATATGGCACTCGGGAGCGAGTGAAAGACATGACAATCTCCCCTGATCATCACAATGTGCCTGCGCTGATGGCAGCTTTGGGTCGCGATGCGCGCCAAGCTGCGCGCGCCGTTGCGCTTGCCTCGCGTGAGGTGAAGGACAAGGCCTTACGAGCTGCGGCTTCCGCCATGCGCGCCCGCACGGCTGATATTATTGCGGCGAATAAAATAGATATGCAGGCGGCTGAAGCGGCTGGTGCGACCAAAGCCATGCTGGATCGTCTCTTGCTCGATGCTGCCCGCATCGAAGCCATGGCCAAGGGTGTCGAAGCCATTGCCGATTTGCCCGATCCTGTCGGCAAAGTGCTCGAGACTTTTGATCGCCCCAATGGGCTGAAGATCGAGCGTATCTCGACGCCGCTCGGTGTGATTGGCGTGATCTATGAAAGCCGCCCCAATGTGACGGCTGATGCGGGTGCTTTGTGTCTCAAGGCCGGCAATGCCTGCATTTTGCGTGGCGGTTCGGATTCACTCCATTCTTCGGCGCTCATTCACGAATGTCTTGTGCAAGGTCTGCGTGAGGCAGGCCTGCCGGAGGCAGCCATTTCGCGCGTGCCTGTGAAGGATCGTGCGGCGGTCGGTGAAATGTTGAAAGGCCTTTCCGGGACTCTGGATGTGATTGTGCCGCGCGGTGGCAAGAGCCTTGTTGCTCGTGTGCAAGATGAAGCGCGTGTGCCTGTCTTCGCCCATTTAGAGGGCATTGTGCATGTCTATATTCATGGTGCGGCTGATCTCGAAAAATCCAAGACCATTGTGCGCAATGCCAAATTGCGCCGTACCGGTATTTGCGGGGCCGCTGAAACGCTACTCGTTGATCAGGCAGTGGCAGCAACGCATCTTGGCCCGCTGGTCAAAATGCTGCTCGATGAAAAATGCGAAGTGCGCGGCGATGCTGTGACGCTTGCAGCCGATGCGCGTGTCGTGCCGGCGAATGAAGAAGATTGGAAACTCGAATATCTCGATTCCATCATTGCCTGCCGCGTTGTGGATGGGCTCGATGAGGCCATCGACCATATCGAAACGCATGGCTCGCATCACACAGATTGCATTGTCACCGAAGACAAGGCTGCGGCAGAACGCTTTTTGAGCGAAGTCGACTCGGCCATTGTCATGCACAATGCCTCAACGCAATTTGCTGATGGCGGCGAATTTGGTTTCGGCGCTGAGATTGGCATTGCCACGGGCCGCATGCATGCGCGCGGGCCTGTGGGTCTTGCGCAATTATGCTCGTTCAAATACCGCGTGCGCGGCAACGGACAGACACGTCCGTGACCATCGACATGCCGCGACCAGCACTCCGCTCTGCAAAGCCGCCGCGTTTCATCGCCGCGCAGGGTGCTCCGCGTTTGCCAGCCCACTTGCCGGCGCACAGCCAAGGCATGCGCATCGGTCTTTTTGGCGGCTCGTTCAATCCGCCCCATGACGGGCATTTGCTGGTGAGCCAGATTGCACTCTCCAAGCTCCGCCTTGATCGTATCTGGTGGATTGTCACGCCGGGCAATCCGCTCAAAGAAAATGCGGGGCTTCCCCCGCTTGCGACTCGTATGGAAGCCGCGCGCAGCATGGGTGATCATCCCCAGATCGACATCACCGGTTTCGAAGCTGAAATCGGCACGCGCTACACCTATGACACGATTTCCTATCTGACACGCCGCTGTCCGGGTGTGGATTTCGTTTGGCTGATGGGTGCGGATAATCTTGCGCAATTCCATCGCTGGCAGCATTGGCGGGAGATTGCCAATCTCGTGCCGGTGGCGGTCATTGATCGTCCGGGCTCAACGCTCAAGGCTGTTCACAGCCGGGCCGGGCAATTTCTGGCGCGTTACCGCTATGGCGAGAATGAGGCGCGGCTTTTGGCACGCGCGCGCACTCCCGCCTTTATCTTTTTGCATGGTCGTCGGTCGGAAACCTCTTCCACCAAATTGCGTCGGGCGGGGGTGGAGCTGTCCTCCACTCAGCCTGCGTCGATTGGCCAATCCTCCCTCTGAAGAGAAGAGTTGAATAAAATGGCGAAGTCGCCCACATTGACAGTGCGTCGCGCGTCGCGCGGCACAAAGGAGAAACAGGCTCTGACATCCGCGGTCCAAGCCGGAGCAGGCGAAACTTTGCTCCAACCGGTTCGTGTTCAGGCTGAACCCGATACCGGAAAGCTCGTACGTAACATCTTGAACAGCCTCGATGATGCGAAGGCTGAAGATGTTCTCTCCATTGACCTCCACGGCAAAACGTCACTCGCCGATGCGATGATCATCGCAACCGGGCGTTCGACGACCCATGTGAATGCGATCGCTGATCGCGTCATGAAGGGTTGCAAGGAAGAGGGCTTTCAGACGCCGCGCGTCGAAGGCCTGCCTCATTGCGATTGGGTGCTGGTCGATGCGGGCGACGTGATCGTCCATCTTTTCCGCCCCGAAGTTCGCCAGTTTTATAATCTGGAGAAAATGTGGGGCGGAGATCGTCCAGCCGAGCAGAAGGCTGATCGTCGCGCTTGATCGCGCGACGGTTCGTGCTGCTTGCGCATCCATCTCGCATCCATCGGGCGGTTGAAGGCCGGCCCGGAGAGAGAGATTTGCGCGCGCTATCTTGAGCGGGCGCAAGGCGCTTCCCGTAGCGTCGGCTTGACCGGTGTGGAAATGCGCGAGGCCGATGAATCGCGCGCGCGCCGCCCAGAAGACCGCAAGGCCGAAGAAGCGCGGCTTCTCACCGCCAATATTCCGGCCGGCGCCCGCCTCATTGTGCTGGACGAGCGCGGCAAGACCATGGGCAGCGAAGCCTTTGCCGCCGATATGGGCGTTGCGCGTGATGCTGGGACGCCCGCCTATGCTTTGCTGATTGGCGGGGCTGACGGGATTGACCCAGAACTGCGGGCCAAAGCCTCCCTCGTTCTGGCCTTTGGCGCGATGACCTGGCCCCACCAGCTGGTGCGGATTATGGCGACAGAGCAAATCTACCGGGCGATCACTATTCTTTCGGGCCATCCCTATCATCGCGTTTAAATTCGCCTCGTTGCGGCCGCGATTGTCGTGCCTATGCTGGACCCCATGATTCGAAACCGCGCAGCTCTGGTTCTGTCAGGTGCGGGATTGTGGCTTCTGGCCGCAGCCCTGCCGACGCTTGCGCAGACACCCCCGCGTGATCCCAAAGCCGTTGAAACCGAATTGCGCGCCGCTGATGAGCGCCGCCGCGCTTTGGAGACCGAGGCTGAAGCCATTCGCATGGATCGCACGCGGCTCAATGCGGCGCTGATCGAAACCAATTCGAAAATGCGCCAAACGCAAGCGCGCATGGCCGAGATTGAAAAGCGGCTGGATGTCGCCAGTTTCAGCGAAGCAGCCATTCGGAAATCTTTGGACAGCCGCCGCGCTGTTTTGGCTGAAGTTCTCGCTGTCTTGCAACGCATGCGGCGCGGCTTGCCGCCAGCTGTTCTGGCCTCGCCCGAAGATGCTTTGCGCTCGGTGCGCACGGCCATGATGCTGGGCGCCGTGCTTCCCGAATTGCGCTCGGAAGCACAATCTCTGGCGAGCGATCTCAATGATCTGGTTGAGCTGCGCAAGAATATTGCGCAAGAGAAAGAGCGTATGGCAGCCGAAGCGCAAACCTTTGTGCGCGACAATGAAAAGCTCGCCACCCTGATGGCAGCGCGGCAAATCACGCTGAAAGACACAGAGCAGAAACTGGCCGAGCAGCGCCAACGCCTGCTGGAACTCGCCAAACAATCCTCGGATTTCAAAGAGCTGATTTCACGTTCCGAAACGGAAATTGCGGCGGCAGGTCGCGCGGCGCAAGACGCCAAGGCCGCCGATGCCGCGCAAGCGCGCAATCCGCGTGCGGCCTCCATGCCCTTTAGTGATCCGGCGCGCCTTGCACCCAAAATTGCCTTTGCCGATGCCAAAGGCCTGTTGCCGATCCCTGTTTCGGGAAAGATTATCAAGGCTTATGGCGCATCTGACGGGATTGGCGGAACGGAAAAAGGCCTGTCGCTGGCCACCCGCCCCGGCGTCCCTGTCGCTTCACCTGCCGATGGCTGGGTGGCCTTTTCCGCGCCTTACCGCACTTATGGCCAACTCTTGATCATCAATGCGGGCGGTGGCTACTATGTTGTTCTGGCTGGCATGGAGCGGATCAGCGTCGAAGTCGGCCAATTCGTGCTGGCCGGGGAGCCGGTGGCGACCATGGGCGATGGATCGGCTAGAACAGCACTTGCGACAGCATCTGCTCTTGGCGCTTCGCAGCCCATTCTCTATGTTGAATTCAGAAAAGACGGAACGGCCATCGATCCGGGCCCATGGTGGGCAAAGGCCGAGCTGGAAAAGGTTCGCGGGTAATGCGCAAGATTTCGCTCGTCATGTTGGGTGCGGCTCTGGGTGCCTCGACTGTTTTGGTCGGCACACAAACGCATGTGTTTTTCTCGGGCGCGGCCAATGCGGCCGTCTCTGACACCTATAAGAACCTCAATCTCTTTGGCGATGTCTTTGAGAAAATCCGCTCCGATTATGTCGAGAAGCCTAACGAGCAAAAGCTGATCGAGGCAGCCGTCTCTGGCATGCTCACCTCGCTCGATCCCCATTCCAGTTATATGGATGCCAAGAGCTTCCGCGACATGCAGGTGCAGACGCGCGGCGAGTTCGGCGGGCTTGGCATTGAAGTCACGCAGGAAGACGGGTTGGTGAAGGTTGTCACGCCGATTGACGACACGCCGGCTGCACGTGCGGGCATTATGTCGGGCGATATTATTTCGGCCATTGATGGCGAGAGCGTGCAGGGCATGACGCTCAATCAAGCTGTCGATAAAATGCGTGGCGCGGTGAATACGCCCGTCAAGCTCACCATTCTGCGTGGCTCGGCGCGTGACAGCCAAGAGGTTTCCATCACGCGTGCGGTGATTCAGATCCGCTCCGTGCGCTTCCGTCAGGAAGGTGATGATGTTGGCTATATCCGCATCACCCAGTTCAACGAACAGACCTATGACGGTGTGAAGACGGCGATCAACAAGTTCAACGCCGACATGCCTGGCGACAAGTTCAAGGGTTATGTGCTTGATCTGCGCAACAATCCCGGTGGCCTGCTCGATCAGTCGATTGCTGTCTCCAATGCTTTCTTGAGCCATGGCGAGATTGTCTCGACGCGTGGCCGCAATGCGGATGAAACGCAGCGCTACAATGCGCGGCCCGGCGATTTGTCAAAGGGCAAGCCGGTGATCATTCTGATCAATGGCGGCTCGGCTTCGGCTTCCGAAATTGTGGCTGGTGCTTTGCAAGATCATAAGCGGGCGACGATTGTCGGCACGCGCTCCTTCGGCAAAGGCTCTGTGCAGACAATCATTCCGCTGGGCCAAGCCAATGGCGCGCTGCGACTGACAACAGCGCGTTATTACACGCCATCAGGCCGATCGATTCAGGCCAAGGGCATTGAGCCCGATATCCAGATTTTGCAGGATGTGCCGGATGAATTGAAGGGCAAGGATGACACCAAGGGCGAAGCCTCTCTCAAGGGCCATTTGAAGAATGGCGAAGAAGAGAAGAGCGGTTCGCAAGCTTATGTGCCGCCGGACCCGAAGAATGACAAGCAATTGAAGGCCGCAATGGAAATGTTGCGCGGGACTTATGTGAAGGCGCAAGCCAGCGAGCCCGCAAAAGCCGGCGAGCGTAGCGTCAAGTAATGTCTGTTGCGCAGCGGTTTTCGACCATTGCGCTGCGTGGGACATGAGTGCGTTTTTTAAGAGGCCCGGCGACCGGCAGGATGATCGGCAGTCGGGCCCTTTGATTCATTTTTAAAAAAAGAGGCGTCCGGCGAGAGCCGGTTTTTCAAGCCTGCCGAGATTTACATGAGTGTGGACGATCTCAACCGACCGCTCGGCTATGCGCCAGCTGCGCCAAAAGAAGCGCCGCCTGCGCGTGAGCGGGATATTGCCTGGGGCGCGCTGGCGCTCTCGGGCATAGGTGTTATTGCAGCAAGTCTCGTGGTTTTTTACATCGTGACGGATCGTGTAGCGCCGCCATCGGTGCCTGCACTTGCGGCCAATGTCGATTATGCGCCGCCGCGGCGCATATCCGTGCCGGATTTTCCATCCGTTGCTTCATCATCGGGAGACGAGGATACATTCGTTTCTGTGTCGCCCGGTGTGCGTATTCTCTCCTCTGCGGCCGATCAAGATTCAAACATCAAAATCATCCGTCGAAATGGAGCCGAGGGGGCTGAGCCCATCGTCATCCGCGTTCCGCAAGAAACGCGCGCGCAAGCAGCTCTCGCACCCGCACCCGACGCGCGTCTGCTGGCATCAGGTCCACACGGTCCGCTGCCGCGCATCGCGCGTGATGGCGCGCGACCTGCTGATATTTATGCGCGCCCCGCAGGCTTGGACGCGCGTCTGCCGCCGGGCGCCCCGCGTCTGGCCATTGTCGTCAATGGCATGGGCATCAATCCGCAAGCCAGTGCACAAGCTGTAAAGAGCTTGCCGCCTGCTGTGACGCTCGCTTATTCGCCTTATGCGCCGCGTGTTGATGATCAAGCCGAGCAAGCGCGTTTGGCGGGGCATGAATTGCTGGTGCAAGTGCCGATGGAGGGATTTGCGCCGAGCCAGGAATTGGGCGCGCGCGGCCTGATGGCAGGTGCCTCGCGTGAGCGCAATCGCGATGCGCTGGATTGGCACATGAGCCGCTTTCAAGGTTATGTCGGGCTCACCAATTATTTGGGTGGGCGTTTTATGGCGAGCACATCTGCCTTGATGCCGCTTTTGCAAAATGTCGCCGAGCGCGGGCTCGTGTTCTTTGACGATGGCACGGCGCGCCAATCGCTCACGTCCGCTTTGGCACTGGCAACAGGCGCGCCCTCCTTGCGCGCTGATCTCGCCATCGAGGCGACATCACCGGAGGGTGTGGATGCCGCATTGCGACGGCTTGAAATTCTGGCGCGCGAAAAGGGCATGGCGATTGGTGTGGCTCCCGCCGTGCCTGCTCATATTGACCGGATCGCGCGTTTCGCACAGGGTCTCGAGGCACGCGGAATCGCCCTCGTGCCGCTGTCGGCGCTGTTTCCCGCGCCGGCGCGCACGGTTGCACGGTAAAAGCATCTCATGTCGAATAAGAATTACCGCCCCTGCGTGGGCATTATGCTGATCAATGCGCAAGGTCTGGTTTTTGTCGGCAGTCGCGCCAACAAAGCTTTGCGCGAACATGTGGCGCAGGGCCATGAATGGCAAATGCCCCAAGGCGGCATTGATGCGGGCGAAGATCCTTATCTCGCGGCTTTGCGTGAATTGGCGGAAGAGACCAATGTGACCAGCGTCACGCTGCTCGCAGTAGCCAGTGATTGGTTCACTTACGATTTGCCTGCCGATATTGCGCAAGAAGCCTGGAAGGGCCGCTATGCAGGCCAAACACAAAAATGGTTTGCGCTTCGCTTCACGGGCGACGACAGCGAGATCAATATTCTCGCGCCGGCCGGTGGTCACAAGCCGGAATTTGATTCTTGGAAATGGGTGCCGATGGCTGATTTGCCAGCCATGATCATTCCCTTCAAACGACCGGTTTATGAAAGTGTCGTGCAGGAATTTGCGCGCTTTGCCGGAAAATAAAGCTTAGCTGCGCGGCACAAGGCGCAGAGGGCGCAGCCGTGCGGTTTTCGCGCGCTTGTTGGTCTTCGGCAATTTTTCAGCAATGCCGTAGAGTTCTTCGCGCCGCGCAATTTCCTGCGACACATCTTCCGGCTTGATGCCACATTCGGCCCAGAGCACAGCAAGATTATAAAGCAGATCGGCGCTTTCCAGGATCACGCGGTCGCGGCGCATATGCACGGCATCGAGCCCGACCTCGACGGCTTCTTCGGCGAGCTTCTTCGCCATTTTCTCGATGCCGGCGTGGAAGAGCTTGGATGTTTTCGAGCTTGTCGGATCCTGCGCGCGGGCCGCGAGGATTGCTTGGTAGAGGCGTTGCAGCGAATCATCCATCCACCAGAGGTTAGTGGAAATTCCTGACAAAAGATTGAAGGTTGGAAGAAGTGGTGCCCCTAGCCGGAATCGAACCAGCACTCCTTGCGGAATCCGATTTTGAGTCGGACGCGTCTACCAGTTCCGCCATAGGGGCAACGCCGGGCTGATTTACGGAATAAACGGACAAGGCGCAAGCGCAGCCCGTCCAAAAGCGCCAAAACCAGCCCAGACCCCTCAGACCAATGGCCTTTCCCTGCTTGTCGCGGGGCGGCCCCCATGGTATTGCCGCGCCAACCACAAAAGGCTGGCGGCCCAAAGCCCCTACCTGCGACCCGGAGAGGTGGCTGAGTGGTTGAAAGCACCGCACTCGAAATGCGGCATAGGTGCAAGCCTATCGGGGGTTCGAATCCCTCCCTCTCCGCCAGTCTTTCCCAACTTTTTTTGTTTGTTTGCGGCGTCTTGAGCGAAGGCGTCTTTACGCACCTCAATGCTTATACCCGTGCCATTTCGGGACATTTTCACAGCCAAGCCCGTGGTATTTTTGCAACGCAGCGCGATACTCGGTGTATGAAGGCCTGTATTGCCTAGTAAAAGGGCAGTCTGCCAAGCATTCGATCTTGTGTTTCGAGCCCTATCCTAACATTTTCGTGTCACCTTTCTTAGTGAACAAGGTGAAAGTGATTATGAGCTCCAAGATCCTCCTCTCCGCCGTTGCCGCTTTGGCCGCTGTGACTTCCGCTTCCGCTGCCGACCTCGGCAAGGGCAAGAAGGCCCCCCCGGCTCCCGTCGTTTCCCCCTGGGAATGGACTGTCGGTGGTGGTCTGACCACGAATTACCTCTTCCGCGGCATCAGCCAGTCGGATGGCAAGCCGAGCATCAATGCGAACGCTGAAGTCCGTTATAACTTCAACGACACCTACGTCGGCTATCTCGGCACGGCTGGTTCGTCTGTGAAGATTGCTCGCTTCGTCGAAAGCCCCTCGCTTGAGTGGGACGCGATGGGCGGCCTGCGCGCCACCTACGGCGCCTTCGGCATTGACGTCGGCGCTGCTGGCTACATCTACCCGAGCTTCACGAAGTCGGCTTCGGTTCTCCCGACATCGACGACATGGTGGGAAGGCTACATCAAGACCACTTTCGCTGTGAACGATGCTTTGACGCTCGGCGTCAACGCGTTTGCCACGCCGTCCTATATCCACACGGGCGCTAAGGGTCAGTATATCGCTGGTACCGCAGCCTATAAGCTCGGCGACGTGACCCTCTCGGGCGAACTGGGTCGTCAGTTCCTCGGCAAGGCCGATGCGACGCATCTGTCGACCAACTATGCCGACTACACCTACTGGAACGTTGGCGCTGGCTACACCTACAAGATTGCTACGGTTGACCTGCGCTACCACAGCACCAGCCTGAACAAGACGAAGTGCGCGGACATCACCGGCCCGACAAATGTGTCTGGTGGTACGCTGTCCAGCTATTGCGGCAACACTGTTGTTGGCACGCTCTCCTTCGCTCTCACCTCGAAGGACGTGAAGTAATCTTCACGGACCTCTAGGTCTGACAAATCAGGCGCCGGTGGCTTTCAGCCCCGGCGCCTTTTCTTTATCTAAATATCTGTTTTTAAGAGCATTTCTCACGGCATAACATTTGCTGATCCGCGTAGATGGACTATGCGCAGCGCCTTATCTCGCTTCTCAATGCCGCCGGCTCTCAGCGGGGTGCTTATGCGCGCCAGCTCGCCTCCGGCATGGACCGCAATGGCGATCAATCCATTGACGGGGCCGAGTTCCAGCATGTTTTTGCCACGCTGCTGGTTGACCCCACCCGCATGCCCGAAGTCACGGGTGCGGTTGCCTCCGTGCACAAGACGATTTTTGCCGAGACGCTCTATCCGTCTTTCTCGCGCAATCATGCCATTGCCGCCTATCTCGCTCAGGAGGCTTTGGACGGGCTTGATCGCAGCGGCGACGGATCTGTCAGCGTCAATGAATTGGATGGCACATGGGCGCCACCTACAGCCGCGCAGCGCGCGGATGATTTGCTGGCGAAATATGACAAGGCCAACAAGGGCTATATTGATCTGGCCGATCTTCAATCTGCCTGGACGGCTGATCCCTCTTCGGGAGATGCGACCAAGGCGCAAGCGGCGATTGATGCGTTTGATCAAAATGTCGATGGCCATGTCACGCGCGATGAATTGACGGCCGGCTATGATGCGATGGATCGCGCTGATCAATTGCTGGCAGCCTTCGATCCGCAACAGACAGGCGCCATTGATCTGGCAAAAGCGGCTGCAATGGCGCCGGGTGAATATGCCGATGCACAGGCCAAATTCGCAGATTGGGATGCTGATAAGGATGGCAAGCTCACGCGTCAGGAATTGATTGCCGCCATTGAAAGCGCGGATGCGCAGGCAACCCATCCCGATCAGCCTGCTGTTACGCCGACCATTCCGACCGATTCGGATCCGGCTTTGCTCGCGGCCACTTTGCTGGCGCAATATGATGGCGACCGCAGTGGCGGCATTTCGCTCGATGAATTCAAAACTCATGCGCAAGTGAATGATCCCGCGGCAACCTTTGCGGCCTGGGATACGCAAGCCGATGGCGAATTGACGCTCGAAGAATTGCAGACGGGCATTGCGCAGGTGCAACAGGCGCAAGCCATCGTCCAGCAATATGATTTGGGCGGTAAAGGCTATTTCGATCAGGCTGATCTTGAGGCGGCTCTCGACCCTGCAACGGTCGATAATGTTGCTGATCGCGCACATCAAATCATGTTGTTCTGGGATGCCAATGGCGATGGCAAGGTCACGGTCGACGAGGTGATCAGCGGTATTGAAGTCGGCGGTTATGTCGGTGGTGAGAAATTGAAAGCTGACGGGCCGACAGCACAAACGCCGACAGCTTGATCTTGGTCAAAGCACGCTAAGGATGCCGATCCTAAATTGAGACAAATTTAGGAGGATATGATGCATGCCTATCAAACATCACTCGATCAAGAACGCGCGCTTTTCGCTCATGTCATGGAAAACGGGCCGGCGGCATATGCGACATGGGGCGCGGAGTTTCAGGCTTTCCGCAATCAGGTTTTGGCAGAACTCGAAAAGCTGAGAATACCTGATGAATATTTGGTCCGCGCATCGCTCGCGGCAAGCCGTGGATGGGAAGTGTGCAACCCTTGCCCCATCACCAGCGCAGAGATTGAATATCTGCGCAAAGAGGCCGCATCTGTTGTGGGTGTTGGGATTTATGTGCCGCAGAATGTCTGCGTCACGCGCTCATCTGGGCGCGCAGGCAGCATATAGTCGGCAAATTCCGGCTGGTCTTCATATGGCTTTTCGAGCACGCGATTGAGCTTATGGAAGGGTGCGAGATCATCCTTCAAGGCTGCGGCAATGGCTTCTTCCACACGATGGTTGCGGGGAATGAAAGCGGGATTGACGCGCCGCATCTGTTCAGCGCGCTCGAGAAGATTGCCGCTCTCTTGTGCCAAACGCGCGCGCCATTTTTCGGCAAAGCCCGCAAAGCTGGATGGGTCTTTGAACAAAGTGGCGACACCGGCATCGGCTGTGGGATCAGCAATCGATGCGCAGAGGTGGCGGAAGGTAAGCGTGAAGTCAGCCTCATTCTCACCCATGCGCGTGAAAAGATCGGCCAGCAGTGAGGCATCATCGTCCTGAGTTTCCATTAGGCCAATCTTGCGGCGCAAGCCATCGAGATAGGCTTTCTGGAAATGTGTTTTGAAGCCTGCAAGCGCGGCATTGGCGCGCTCGGGCGCCTCTGCTTCATTGGCAAAAAGCATCATCAAACATTCAGCCAGCCGCGCCAGATTCCATTGCGCGATCGATGGCTGGTTGGCATAGGCATAACGGCCTTGCCGATCGATGAAAGAAAACACCGTGTTCGGATGATAGGCTTCCATAAAAGCGCAAGGGCCGTAATCAATCGTCTCGCCGGAGACAGTCATATTATCCGTGTTCATCACGCCGTGGATGAAGCCGATATGCATCCATTGTGCGACAAGACGGGCTTGGCGGCTAACAACCGCTTCGAGCAACTTTTCATATTTGTCGGCATCATCTGTGAGATCGGGATAGTGGCGCGCAATCACATAATCTGCGAGCTGTTTGAGACCAACTGCGTCACCGCGTGAGCCGAAATATTCAAATGTGCCGACGCGAATGTGGCTTGCTGCGACACGTGTCAGAACGGCACCCGGCAGCACTTCTTCACGATAGACATATTCGCCAGTCGCAACGGCGGCGAGTGCGCGTGTGGTGGGCACGCCCAAAGCCTGCATGGCCTCGCTGACAATATATTCGCGGATGATAGGGCCCAAGGCAGCGCGTCCATCGCCACGGCGCGAGAAGGGCGTGGGGCCAGCCCCTTTCAAATGAATGTCGCGGCGTGCGCCTGTGGGCGTGATGATCTCGCCAAGCAGGATGGCGCGGCCGTCACCAAGCTGGGCGCTGAAATGCCCGAATTGATGGCCCGAATAGGCCATGGCAATCGGCTCGGCCTGCGGCGGGATGTGATTGCCCGCCAGCATGTCGAGGCCCTCCGGGCTCGCAAGGGCTGCAACATCGAGCCCCAGTTCGACAGCAAGCTTTTCATTCAGCGCCAACAGGCGTGGTGCGGCCACGGGCGTGGGCAGAACGCGCGCATGAAAAGTGTCGGGCAGGCGGGCATAGCTATTGTCGAAGGCAAAAGGCATGGGCGCCAACCTAGCCTGTTTGCCATCTCCGCGCGAGAGAGATCCTGCATCGGTTAAGATGCAAGAGGGCTAGACGCGGGCGGCCATTGCTGCACAATGCCACTCCTCAGAGCCGGACAACGGCCAGATCAAGGGAGGATGACGATGCGCTTATTCGCGCGTGCGCTGGCCTGTGTGGCCGCTGTGACTATTGGCGGGGCAGCTCAGGCCCAGGATGCGGCTTCGTTTTACAAGGGCAAGACCGTCACCATCATCGCAGGCTCGGCCTCGGGCGGTGGTGTGGATATTTACGCACGTTTGCTGGGCCGCCATTTCCACAAAACCATTCCCGGTGCGCCCACCATCGTCGTGCAGAACATGCCGGGTGCGGGTTCGCTGGCAGCTGCGCGCCATCTCTATTCGCTGGCGCCCAAAGACGGCACATCCATGGCTGTCGTGCTGTCGACGGCTTTGTTTGACCCTTTGATGGCGGGGCAAGATCTCTCGTCTTACGATCCGCGTAAATTCATCTTTCTGGGCAATGCCAATGCCGACACTTCCGTCTGCATCACGCGCAAGGATGCGCCTGTGCAATCTTATGCCGACCTCTTCGACAAAGAGCTTGTCGTCGGCGGCACAGGTCCGGGCTCGGCGCTGGTCGATTATCCCGTCATGGAAAAGCATATTCTGGGCGTGAAGGTGAAACTGATTGCGGGCTATAAGGGCTCGAATGAAGTGAGCCTCGCTATTCAGCGCAATGAAGTGCAGGGCATTTGCGGCCTGCTCTGGTCGAGCGCCAAGCAGCAATATCCCGACATGTTGAAGCCCGAGAGTGCTGTGAAAGTTCTCGTGCAGCAGGATACGCAAAGCCTGCCCGCGCTGAAAGCAGCCGGTGTGCCGCTGTCGATGGATTTCGCCAAGACCTCGCAGCAGAAGCAGGCCATGGAAGTTTTCTTGCAGCAAGGCTCGATCAGTCGCCCCTTCTTCCTGCCGCCGGGCGTGGCGTCCGATCGCGTGAGTGTCTTGCGCAAAGCCTTTATGGATGTGCTCGCCGATCCTGAACTCGTGGCAGAAGCCAATAAGGCCTCGCTTGATATCGGCCCGCAAACGGGTGACGAGGTGCAAAAGCTGATCGACAAGCTTTATGCCGCGCCGCCGGATCTCATCGCCTTCCTGCGCAAGGGCATGAGTGCGCCATAACAAAGGTGGTGGCGCTTGGTGACAGGCGCCCCCCTTTGACGCTAAAGACAAAAACAAGAAAACGCAGAAGAAGAGGGCAAAGCCTTGTTTGGTCGAAAGCAGGATCACGATATTGATTTCGGCCTGATCGTCCCGCTTTTCCTCCATTGCGTTTTTTTACAAGCCTTATTGCCGCTGGTGCGTGGCGGCACGACCTATCGCGGTGTCGAGCTTGATCTCTCGGTTGTCTGGATTGGGTTCATCGGCGCGAGTTTCTCGCTCTTGCCGATCGTCCTCGCGATTCCCTTCGGCAAGATCATGGATCGTGGACATGATGCGCGCGCCGCCCAATTGGGCGCGATCCTCATGTGTGGTGGTGCGCTCATGCTCTGGCTTTCACCAGAGACGCGTTGGCATCTTCTAGCCGCCAATGTTTTGTTGGGCGTGGGTCATATCTTGGCCATGGCGGCACATCAAATCATCTCTGTGCGCTCTGCAGGCCCCAAAAGTCGTGAAACGGTTTTGAGTCTTTACATGTTTGGCCTTGCCGTTGGCCAGGCGGTGGGCCCGATCATCATGGCCATCGCGGCGGGTGATGCGCGCGTGGCGCCGACCGATCTACTCTTCATGCTGGGCGTGGTGGTGGCTGGGGTCAATGTGATCATCGGTTTCATGATCGGCCGCGCGCCACCCAAGCCGCCGCGCCCCGCTGATGAGCAGCGCCTCAGCCTTGCCGAAATCTTGCGATTGAAAGGCTTGTCAGCGACGATTTTTGCCTCCGTGATCACGGTCACGACTTTTGATGTGTTGATCATTTACATGCCGCTCTTGGGTACAGAGCGGAATATTGAAGCGAGTCACGTGGGATGGTTGCTGACTGTGCGTGCGGCGAGCGCGATGGCATCCCGCCTTGCTTATGTCTCGCTGTTTCGTATTTTTGGTCGCGTGCCATTGACGCTGATGAGCTTGTTGCTGGGGGCCGCTGGTCTCTTGATGTTTGCTTTTCCATTGCCGCTTTGGTTGCTTTATGTCGGCGCAATCGCTTCGGGCTATGGGCTTGGTATTTCCTCCACCTTGGCTTTTTCGGGCATTGTGCAGCTCGCCCCCGCCAATGTGCGCGCCACCGCTTTGTCGATGCGCTTGACGGGAAATCGTATCGGGCAGGTGGCTTTTCCATCTGCGGCCAGTTTCTTTGCGGCCTTTGCAGGTGTGGGCGGAGTCTTTGCAATCATTGCCATTTCGCTTGTGATTGCAGCTGTCTGGTTCCGGCAAGCCTGGCCCGCCGACAAGACTTAAAGGGAGCGTTCCAACCGCACCCAAAATCAGCTAATCTTGTTGCATTCTTTTTTTGATTTGGTTTTTCATGTCCTCCGATCCGCTCGAGCCCGAAAACAGACGGGGCGCAGAACGACACCGTACATTGATTGCGGGCCGCGTTTATTATCGCAGCGGGCAATCGTCTCTGGATTGTCAGGTGCGCAATATTTCACTGACCGGTGCCTGTCTCAAAGGCCGCGGCGTGACGGATTTGCCCGATCATTTTCGTCTCGAAATCCCGGCGCGCGATCGGATCTATGAGTGCGAAGCGCGTTGGCGTTCGCAAGACATGATCGGCGTTCAGTTTAAAGTTTCAGAGAAGGGCACTGAGCGCGCGCAAGCCACCATGGCCGAGCAGATAGCCATGCTGGAATATGAAAATCGCCAGCTGCGCCAAAGAATCAAAGAATTGAGCGAGCGCTTGGCAGAGTTTGGCGCTTCGACTGCGAGTTTCTGAGCTTATTGTCGTGGGGGCCGAAGGTCTCTATTATCATCCGCATGCAAAACGCCCTGCGCTTCTGCGCCAATATTTCCACGCTCTTCACCGAAGTCCCTTTTGCGGATCGCATTGGCGCGGCAGCAAAGGCGGGATTTTCAGCCGTTGAGTGCCAGTTTCCTTATGAAGTCGCAGCGCGCGATCTGCGCAAAAGGCTTGATGACACGGGCCTCATCATGACGGGTTTGAACGCGCCGCCCGGTGGTATGGGTGAATTTGGCTTTGCGGCTTTGCCAGCCAAGCGTGCCGCTTTTCGTGACTCCCTCGCAAAGGCTTTGGACTATGCACATGAGCTGGGCGCGAAAAATGTTCATTGTCTGTCAGGCGTATTGAACGGAGTGTCTCTGGAAGATGCGCGCGCTTGTTTTCTCGACAATATGGCTTTTGCTTGCGAAGAGGCAGAGCGCGCCAATGTCACTTTGCTGATTGAACCGCTCAATCCTTATGACCGGCCCGATTATTTTTTGACCGGCTCGGATATGGCGGCCGATCTCATCAGCCATATCAATCGCCCCGAATTGAAGATCATGTTTGATCTTTATCATGTGCAGATTCTGGAAGGCGATCTTCTGCGCCGCATCGGTCGTCACTGGCCTTTGATCGGCCATTTCCAATTGGCTTCAGTGCCGCGCAGACATGAGCCTGATGAAGGCGAGATCAATTATGAGGCGATCTTGAAAGAGATTGCTTCGCGCGGCTGGCAGGGATGGATTGGCTGCGAATATCGCCCGCGCGCATCCACTGTTGCAGGCCTCGGCTGGATCGAGAAGCTTGCGCCATGAACATCGAAGATACTGCCCACTTCATCCGCACCCACACACGTTTCTTGCCAGTGCCGCATACGCCCGAGATCTCGCTTTATCTGGCCGATGAAGCCACCGAACTCTGGCAGAAGACCGAAGAGGAATTGGGAGAAATCGGCCTGCCGCCGCCTTTTTGGGCCTTTGCCTGGGCAGGCGGGCAGGCTTTGGCGCGCTACATTCTCGACCATCCCGAAATTGTCGCGGGCAAAAATATTCTCGATTTTGCTTCCGGTTCCGGCCTTGTGGCGATTGCCGCAGCCAAAGCCGGTGCGAATATTGTGGAGGCTTGCGACATTGACGAATTTTCAGCCGAAGCTATTGCTCTCAATGCCGAAGCGAATGGTGTCGATGTGCAAATTTTCTGCGGCAATCTGATCGGCATCGACAGGGGCTGGGATGTCGTGCTTGCGGGTGATGTGTCTTACGAGCGCGATATGGCGGCGCGTGTGACCGATTGGCTGGATCGTCTGCGCCAAAGCGGAACACAAGTGTTGATAGGTGATCCGGGCCGGTCTTATCTGGCGAAAGACCGGCTCGAGGCTTTGGCAACCTATCGCATTCCCGTCACGCGCGCGTTGGAAGATTCGGAAGTCAAGCAGACGAGTGTCTGGGCCTTTCGTTAAGCGGCCGTCCAGCCGCCATCCATCGAATAATTCGAGCCCGTCATTTGCGAGGCGGCATCCGAGCACAGGAAGATCGCGAATGCCGCGACCTGATCAACCGTGACGAATTGCTTCGTCGGCTGCGCGGTCAGGAGCACATCATTGATGACCTGCTCTTTGGTGAGATTGCGCGCTTTCATCGTGTCGGGAATTTGTTTTTCCACCAGCGGTGTCCAGACATAGCCCGGCGAAATGCAATTCACCGTAATGCCGAAAGTTGCCAGTTCAAGGCCCGCTGTTTTGGTAAAGCCCGCCACACCATGTTTGGCTGAAACATAAGCGGACTTGAAAGGCGAGGCGACGAGCGAATGGGCGGAGGCTGTATTGATGATGCGGCCCCATTTGCGCGCCTTCATGCCGGGAATGGCCGCGCGGCTCGCATGAAAGACGGATGAGAGATTGATCGCGATGATCTGGTCCCATTTGTCGAGCGGAAAATTTTCAATCGGCGAGACATGCTGGATGCCTGCATTGTTGACGAGAATGTCGAGCGTGCCGAATGCGCTTTCAGCTTCGCCAACCATGGCGGCAATCTGATCGGGCTTGGACATATCGGCGCCGCTGTAGCGTGCCTTCACGCCGAAATCCTTTTCAATCGCTGCGCGTGTTGCCTCGATCTCGCCTGCATCGCCAAAGCCGTTCAGTGTGACATTGGCGCCTTCAGCAGCCAGCGCGCGGGCAATGGCCAGCCCAATACCGCTGGTGGATCCGGTGACGAGGGCATTGCGGGTTTTGAGGCTCATGGACGGGCTCCCGAGGAAGGCACTGCAAGATTGAGCGCGAGGTTAGTGCGCCGCAGCAATTTTGGCGAGGGTCCAGTTGGTCTGTCCCCTCGGCACTTGGTCTGAGCCGCGGGAAAAGCCTATATTGCCCCCATGCACGACCACCACGATCATAGCCATTGCGCCCATGCGCCTGCGGGCCTCAGCCTCACTCCGGCCCGCCAGCTGGTGCTGGACAAGCTCTGCGCCGCCGGTCGTCCCTTGGGCGCCTATGAGATGATCGATCTTGTGGCCGAGGCGACGGGCAAGCGTCCCGCGCCCGTGGCGATCTATCGGGCGCTCGACTTCTTGCAGGAGAACGGGCTCGTCCATCGGCTCGCGACCCGTAACGCCTATGTGGCTTGCGGTCATCGCCATGATGGTTCGGCGCGGGTGGCTTTTCTGATTTGCGAGGCCTGCGGCAAGGTTGGCGAAGTGTCGTCACCCGAGGTCGATGCGCAATTGGGCGCGCTCGCTGCACAAAGCGGTTTTGCCGCTCATGGTCAGGTGATTGAGATCACCGGACGCTGTCGGGATTGCGCGCCCGCGTGAGCCGCCAATCATCTGCAACATCCTTGGGCTTTGGCGCGATTTTATTGTGGTCAGCGCTGCCTTTGCTGACTGCGGTCAGTTCTGCTTTGCCGCCCTTTCAAATGACGGCCATCACTTTCGCCATGGGTGGTTTATGCGGGCTGGTGGTTTTGGCTTTGCGTGGTGAGCTCGCGCAATTGCGCCAAGGCTGGCAGGCTTGGGCTGTCGGGGCAGGCGGGCTGTTTCTCTATCATGTGTTTTATTTTGCAGCTCTGCGTTCAGCCCCGCCTGCAGAAGCTAGCCTCATCAATCATCTCTGGCCTTTGCTGATTGTTGTGTTTTCTGCGTTTCTGCCGGGTGAGCATTTGGCTTTGCGCCATATCATCGGTGCGCTTGTGTCCTTCGGTGGACTGCTCGCTTTATTCTCCGGCAAAGACATATCTGTCTCCGCTTTGCAAAGCGGCCATGGTTTGGCGCTCGCTGCAGCTTTCACTTGGGCGGCTTATTCGCTTCTGTCACGCAGGCTCACACATGTCCCAAGTGGCTCTGTTGCAGGCTTTTGTTTGGCAACTGCTGCGATGGCGGCATTGATGCATTTTGCCAGTGAAGAGACTGTCTGGCCACAAAGTACAGTCGAATGGAGCGCTCTGATCGCATTGGGGTTAGGCCCGGTGGGCGCGGCTTTTTTCCTTTGGGATCACGGCGTGAAACATGGCGACATTCGTCTTATCGGAACACTCGCTTATGCAGCGCCAGTCTTGGCGACCATCTGGCTTGTGCTGGCCGGTTTTGCCGAACCCAGTCTCGCATTGGGCTTGGCCTGTGTGATGATCGTTGGCGGTGCTTTCATCGCATCACATACCAAGAGATGAAAGTTGCATTGCCCCCTTTTGCGCAAGAAGGCCTTTGTAATTCCCGATATCCCGAAGCCCAAATGAAAAAGCCCGGCGCAAAGGCCGGGCTTTTCAACATCTGCATGCAAGCAGAGATTAGTCCTTCGACTTCACCTTGAGGATCTGGCGACCGCGATACATGCCGGTCTTGAGATCAACGTGGTGGGGGCGGCGCAGCTCGCCCGAATCCTTGTCTTCGACATAGGTCGGCTGAGCCAGAGCATCGGCCGAGCGGCGGAAGCCGCGCTTCATCGGGGAGGTCTTTCGCTTCGGAACTGCCATTGTGGTCTCCATAGGGGGCCACGCATTGGGCGGCCGCTCGAATTCAAGGCGCGTTCCATACACGGGATTGGGGGCTCTGGCTAGGGTCCCGGCCGGGATTTGAGGGGAGGGGTTGCAATTCTGCCCCGCCGCGCGTTTCTTGACCCCTGACGGAGACGAAAGGGAACCCCATTGAGCGCCGACTTCGAGCTCAGGCTCACAACCATCGCCGATCAGGTGGAAACGGCTCTGGAGGGCCTTCTGTCGCCTGGAGCCCGCCCTGGAGAGGTGCGCCGCCCGGCCCGCCTCTTAGCCGCGATGCGCCATGCGGCGCTGGGCGGGGGCAAGCGTCTGAGGCCCTTTCTGGTCATCGAGACGGCGGCCCTGTTCGGGGTGAAGCCGGAGGTCGCCATGCGCCCCGCCTGCGCTCTGGAGATGATCCACTGTTATTCGCTGGTCCATGACGATCTGCCGGCCATGGATGATGATGATCTGCGCCGCGGGCGCCCGACCGTCCACAAAGCCTATGACGAGGCCACCGCCATTCTGGCGGGCGATAGCCTGCTCACCTATGCCTTCGAGGTCATGGCGGATCCCGCCACCCATGATGACCCGTTCCTGCGCGCCGAGCTTGTGCGCCTGCTGGCGCTGGCCTCCGGCCTTGGCGGCATGGCCGGCGGGCAGGCTCTCGATCTCGAAGCTGAGCGCGCCGAAAAGCCGCTCACCTTCGATGAAATCTTGCAAATGCAATCGATGAAGACGGGTGCTTTGCTGGCTCATGCGGTTGAGGCGGGCGCGGTGCTTGGCCGCGCCAGCGCATCGCAAATGAATCATCTCTTGCGCTTTGGCCAATTGATCGGCGCAGGCTTTCAAGTGGCCGATGATATTCTTGATGCCAAGAGCGATGCGGCAACGCTTGGCAAGCGCGCGGGCAAAGATGCCGAGCGCAACAAGGCCACACTCATTTCCATTCTGGGGATGGAAGCTGCCGAACAGCGCCGCGATCAATTGATTGATCAAGCGATTGGCGAATTGCGTGCGCTTGATTTTGGCGCGCGTGCAGATGTGCTGGTTGAGGCGGCGCGCTTTGTGGCGGGGCGTCGCTCGTGATCGCAAACAGCGAGCATGGCGGATTTTTGCGTGGCTTGCGCGCCACTCTTCTGCGCAATCGCATCACGCGTGCTTTCATGCTGCGTCCGCGCCTGATTATCGGAATATTGGCGGGCTTTTTGATTGGCGTTTTGTGCCCCGAAGATTGGAGGCTCACCACACGGCTGCTTCTGGCCTGGAACGCGGGCGTGATCCTCTATCTTGCGCTCACGTTCATCATGATGGTGCGCGATGATCTGGATCGTTTGCACCAGCGCACATCTGTGCCCGATGAAGGGCGTTTCGTTATTCTCACTTTGTCGATTTTTGCAGCGGTGTTTTCCATTGCTGCCATTGTTGTGCAATTGGCGGCCACCAAAGACATGACTGGCGCTGACAAACTCTTGCACATTGGTCTGGCTGCTACGACCATTGTCACGGGGTGGACGTTTATCCATCTGACCTTCGCGCTACATTATGCGCATGAATATGCGTCCGAGCGGCGCAACAGACCCGAGCTGCCAGAACGTCTACGCGGAGGTCTCGACTTTCTCGACACGCTCACGCCTGATTATAGCGATTTTCTCTATTTCTCATTCATCATTGGTGTCGCGAGCCAAACGGCAGATGTCGCAGTCTGCTCGCCCAACATGCGCCGCATTGCGCTGGTGCATGGCATTGTATCGTTCTTCTACAACACGACGATTTTGGCGCTGACAATCAATATTGCTGCAGGATTGATTTAGTCACTCTGCCGCATTGGCCTTGCCATATTTCTTCTCGATATAATCAATCACGATCTGGCGGAACTCGCTGGCGATATTGGCGCCGCGAAGCGTCATCGCCTTTTCGCCATCGATGAAGATGGGGGCGGCGGGTGTCTCGCCTGTGCCGGGCAGTGAAATGCCGATATCAGCATGTTTGCTTTCACCCGGTCCGTTCACAATGCAGCCCATTACCGCGACATTGAGATTTTCAACGCCGGGATAAGTCGCGCGCCAGCTGGGCATTTCATCGCGGATGAAATTCTGGATGTCGCGCGCGAGTTCTTGGAACACGGTTGATGTCGTGCGACCGCAGCCGGGGCAAGCTGCCACCAGTGGCACAAAGGTGCGAAAGCCCATCGTCTGCAAGAGCTCTTGCGCGACGGTGACTTCGAGTGTGCGGTCACCGCCCGGTTCCGGTGTGAGTGACACGCGGATTGTGTCGCCAATGCCATCTTGCAGCAAAATGCCCATGGCGGCTGAGGAGGCGACAATGCCTTTCGAGCCCATGCCTGCTTCGGTCAGGCCGAGATGGATCGCGTAATCGGAGCGCGCCGCCAGCATGCGATAGACGGCAATCAAATCCTGAACGGCCGAGACTTTCGCCGAGAGAATGATGCGGTTTTTTGCCAAGCCCAGTTCCATCGCGCGCTCAGCCGAATAGAGCGCCGAGCGCACCATGGCTTCGCGTGTCACCGCGCGCGCATCGAGCGGCTTGGCGCTTCTGGCATTTTCATCCATCAGCGCAGTCAGCAATTCCTGATCAAGCGAACCCCAATTCGCGCCGATGCGCACGGCCTTGTTATGCTTGATCGCCATTTCGACAATGGAGCTGAACTGGCGGTCCTTCTTGTCCTTGAAGCCGACATTGCCCGGATTGATGCGATATTTGTCGAGCGCTTCCGCGCAGGCGGGATGCTCGGCCAAGAGCTTGTGGCCGATGTAATGGAAGTCGCCCACAAGCGGCACATGCACGCCCAAGCGGTCGAGCTTTTCGCGGATATGGGGCACGGCCGCCGCCGCTTCATCCCGATCCACCGTGATGCGCACAATTTCAGAACCCGTGCGCGCCAGCGCCGCGACCTGGGCAACGGTGCCCTCGATATCGGCGGTATCGGTATTGGTCATGGATTGCACCACGACCGGTGCGCCACCCCCCACCGTCACCGCGCCTTTGCCCGAGCCGATGGTGACGGCCACTGTTTTGTGCCGGGTAGCAGGCTCGGCTGGGACGAGGGTAGCGGGGTCGATGGTCATCTCTTGCATCGGGTCAGAACCTTGGCGCGGCGTTTAAGTTGACACTTGTGAGTGTAACCCTCTTTTACGTCAAGACGACAGGGTCAATCCTCGGCAAATGTCAGATCGGGCACCAGCACCCGGCGGAGCGGGATTTCCCGCCTGTGCTTGGCATCCAGCGCATCATAATGGCGCTCGATCAGGCCAATGAACTGGACCCCGTCCACCAGCTTGATATTGCCCTTGGTGCGGGCAAATTCATGGGCCGACTGGGTGAAGCCTCCGGTGGTGATGAAGACGCCGACATCGCGCTCATGGACCATGGCATAAAAGGCCTTCACCACATCGGCCGGAATATTGCTCTCTTGTGCCTTCACCTGAATTTTAATGATGGGCGGCTCGATGCCGAGCTCATCCTTGTGCGCGACCACATCAATGCCGTCATCGCGCACACCGCGTGTAGCATGCGACTGATAGCCCATGGCGCGGAAGAGATCCGCGACGAAAGGTTCGAGCGGATAGCCTTTCAGATCGGTGCGGATGCGCCGCGCGATAAAGTCGCGCGTGGTCTCGCCGACATCGCGTGCAGCCGCTTCTTCGAGATCTTCTTCTTCGGGAAGAAGTCCGCTGTCTTGGCTTGCGGCTGCAAATTTGCGGATGAATTCGGAGGCAAAAGATTTCACTTCAAACAAAGTGAGAATTGAGCCGATCTCATAAAGCGCACCTTGCGAAAAAATATCGCGGCTGAGCTTGGCAAGCCATTGCACGCTACGCCGGTGAGCAAATTCATTGGAGCGTTCGCGGTCGAAAATATAAGGGCCCGTCACCTCACCCCAATGCAAAGTGCGGTCACTTTTGCGCGGATAGATGACGTAATCTCCAATGCGCATTTCATGCAGGAAGCGGAAGAGCTGATTGGCTTGTGTGGGCACTGTGGACGCATGCGATGCGCTGACCGCATCACGAAAGGCGCCGCGAGCGACAGGCAATTGACTGACATCGCCCCCACTTTCCGCAAAGCTGATGGCAATCTGGTTGAGGCCTAAAAAAATATGGTCGGCTTGGCCGAAAGAGCCGGCCCTGACGGCCCAAATCCGTCGCTTCTCCATTGAAATGTCTCCGCATCAAAAAAGCCGCGCATCGTGATGATGCGCGGCTCATTATGGGCGGAATTCCCTTAAGTAAGGTGCGGCTTTT
Organism: Beijerinckiaceae bacterium; assembly: GCA_947452455.1. Classification (GTDB taxonomy): domain Bacteria; phylum Pseudomonadota; class Alphaproteobacteria; order Rhizobiales; family Beijerinckiaceae; genus Terripilifer. Next base: position 11,425 of record CANGBX010000003.1, on the reverse strand, counting down.
TAAGCCATATATTGCCCACCATTGGCCGATAGCGTGGAGCCTGTGATGAAGCCCGCATTGTCGGCGACCAAGAAGAGAACCGCACGGGCGATTTCTTCCGGCTCGCCGAGGCGCCCGACAGGGATCTGCGGCACGATGCGCTTGGCCAGCACTTCTGGGTCAATGGCGCGCACCATTTCCGTGCCGATATAGCCCGGGCAGATCGCATTGACGGTAATGCCCTTATTGGCATTTTCCTGCGCCAGCGCTTTGACGAAGCCGATTTCGCCGGCTTTGGCTGCCGAGTAATTGGCTTGGCCGACCTGGCCCTTTTGGCCGTTGATCGACGAGATGCAGACAATGCGGCCGAAGCTGCGGTTGCGCATGCCTTCGATGACGGGGCGGCACATGTTGAACAGCGAATTCAGATTGGTGTTGATCACCGCCGACCATTGTTCTGGCGTCATCTTGTGGAAGAAACCATCGCGCGTGATGCCGGCATTGTTGACGACCACATCAATGGGGCCGAGATCGGCTTCGACTTTGGCAAGACCAGCGGCGCAAGCCTCATAATTCGAAACGTCCCACTTATAGACCGCAATGCCGGTCTCTTTCTGGAATTGCGTGGCGGCTTCATCATTGCCCGCGTAATTGGCGGCAACATTATAGCCTTCAGCCTTGAGCGCTTTGGAAATGGCCGCGCCAATTCCGCGCGTTCCCCCCGTAACAACCGCAACTCGTGACATGACTTGCTCCTCTTCCCAGCGGGATTGCCTATCGGCACCCGGTTAATAACGGCGTTTCTCTCAAGTGGGCGGCGCGCCTCGTATGACGGGCGCGCCTATCCGGATTGTTTAGCGCTCGACTGTCAGCGCAATGCCCATGCCGCCGCCGATGCACAATGTTGCAAGGCCCTTCTTGGCGTTGCGGCGTTGCATTTCAAACAGCAATGTCGTGAACACGCGTGCGCCCGACGCGCCAATCGGATGACCGATGGCAATTGCGCCGCCATTCACATTCACAATGTCGGTGTTCCAGCCCATGTCCTTGTTGACCGCAATCGCTTGCGCCGCAAAGGCTTCATTGGCTTCGACGAGATCAAGATCAGCGACTTTCCAGCCAGCCTTTTCCAAAGCCTTGCGCGAAGCGGGGATCGGGCCCGAGCCCATGATCGCCGGATCGACACCAGCCGTTGCCCAAGAGGCCACGCGCGCAAGCGGTGTGAGGCCACGCTTGGCGGCTTCTGCGGCGGTCATCAGCACTACAGCAGCAGCGCCATCATTGATGCCTGACGCATTGCCCGCGGTGATCGTGCCGTCCTTCGAGAAGGCGGGCTTCAGCTTTGCGAGTGCATCCACAGTGGTGCCGGCGCGGATATATTCGTCGTCTGACACGATGATATCGCCCTTGCGGGTCTGCACGGTGAAAGGAATGATCTCATCCTTGAAGCGTCCGGCCTTCTGCGCGGCTTCCGCCTTGTTCTGCGAGGCGCAGGCAAAGGCATCTTGTTCGTCGCGGGTGATCTGCCATTTGGTGGCAATATTCTCGGCTGTCGTGCCCATGTGATAGCCGTGGAAGGCATCGAACAGGCCGTCTTTCAACATGGTGTCGACGAATTTCACATCACCCATCTTGGTGCCGCCACGCATAAAGGCAGAATGATGGGACGTGGACATGCTTTCCTGCCCGCCCGCCACGATGATATCGGCATCGCCATTGGAGATTTGCTGCAGACCCAGCGCGACGGCGCGCAGGCCCGAGCCGCAGAGCTGGTTCAGCTGCCAGGCGGTCTTTTCTTGCGGGATGCCTGCCTTCATGGCGGCCTGACGGGCCGGGTTCTGGCCCTGACCCGCGGTCAGGATCTGGCCCATAATCACTTCGTCGACGTCGCCGGGGGCGACATTCGCCCGCTCAAGCGCGCCCTTGATGGCGGCTGCGCCCAAATCATGGGCGGCAACCGTCGCAAAGGCCCCGCTAAATGAACCAACCGCCGTGCGGGCGGCGCTGACGATCACAATGTCCGACGCCATAATAAGCTCCTTAAACTGATGCGGCCCCGCCATGCCCGGTTCAGCTCCGGGGCGGGGCACCATGCTTTTGCAGGTGCACAATGAGAAGCATTTCCTCCACGCTCGGGCAAGCACCTCTGCTGCCCCTTTGATGAGCAAATGGTCTCCCTACGAAATGCTGAGGCGCCAGCCACTTCGTCCAAGCCTTGAGCAAAAAAGGCTTTCGCGCAACGCAGCATTGTGACTATCGTAGCGGATCCCGACGGGTTTCGCCCGGCGCCGGGGCCTCAGGGGGAGGCGGGTTTCGGCCCGCCGCAGGGAAGATGACGAACGAAAAAGCGCCCATCACAATCAAGAAATATGCGAACCGGCGTTTGTACAACACCGGAACAAGCACCTATGTGACGCTCGAAGATCTCGCGATTATGGTCAAAAACGGCGAGGATTTCGTCGTCTATGACGCAAAGAGCGGTGACGATATCACGCGCCCTGTGCTGGCCCAGATCATTTTCGAACAGGAAGGCAAAGACGGGCAGAGCCTGTTGCCGATCACCTTCCTGCGTCAGGTGATCCGCTTCTACGGCGACAGCATGCAAATGTTGTTGCCCAGCTATCTTGAACATTCGATTGGTAATTTTACCGATCAGCAACAGAAGTTCCGCGACCAGATGCAAGCGGCCATGGGGTCTAAGGAATTGCCCGGTGTGCAATTGTTTGGTGCGATGGAAGAGCAAGCGCGCAACAATATGGCGATGTTCTCCCAAGCCTTCAGCATGTTCAACCCTTTCGCAGCCGCACAAGCGGCCGCCAAAGCGCAGGGTGGCAGCTCGCCCGCAGCCAATGTTGAAGACGGCGACCTCGATGCGCTGAAAAAGCAAATGGCCGATATGCAGGCCAAGATCGACGGACTTGCACGCAAATAAATTTGCGCATCTGTCAAAAGAAAGCCGCTCTTGTGAGCGGCTTTTTTATTGTCAGCGCGGCGTGGGACGCCAATCAGGTGGTGCCAATTCAAATCCGGCAAAATCAAAAGCCGGAGCCACAGTGCAGCCAACCAATGTCCAGGCGCCAAGGCTCGTCGCTGTTTGCCAATGGTTGGCTGGCACAACAATTTGCGGATGTTGGCCTGCCAGCACATCGGGCCCCAAGTGCAATGCAAAGGCATCATGCCCGTTGGGCGATTGGGTGAGCACAAGCGGTGCGCCCGCATAATAATGCCAGATTTCGGTCGCATCGACACGGTGCCAATCCGAGACATCGCCAGCACCCAGCAAAAAATAAATGAGTGAAGATACAGAGCGCCCCCGCGCATCTTTTTGCGCATCGCGGAATGTCTCGCGATAAAAGCCACCTTCCGGATGTGGTTTCAGCTCAAGCTTTTTGATAATGGCATCTGCTGATTGACTGCCGTGCTGGTAAAGTTGTGCCATCGGTCTCAGGCCTTGTTTTTGCGTTCGCGCAGATCGGCAAATGTCGCCACATTGCCAGCGCGTAAAAAGGGATTGGTCGCCAATTCCTGTTTCAAAGTCACCGGCAATGTGAAAGCGCCTTGCAGGCGCAATGCATCAACTTCATTCATCCGTGCTTGCAGTTCGCCATTGTCGGGATCAGCGCTGAGTGCGAAGCGACCGTTGGCTTGCGTATATTCATGCCCGCACCACAGCCGTGTTTCGGGCGGCAGGCTCGCGAGTTTGCGCAGCGAGCGCCACATCTGTTCCATTGTGCCTTCAAACACGCGCCCGCAACCCAGCGAAAACAATGTGTCGCCTGCAAAGAGCAAATGTTCTTTGGCAAAGTGATAGGCGATATGGCCGAGCGTATGGCCCGGTGTCTCGATGACCGCGCCCATCAGCGTGCCGACACGCACGCCATCACCTTCGCGCAAATGCGCATGAGCTTGGCCTGTGACGGCCTCGATGCGCTCGGCTTCCGCGGCTGGAATATGCAGCTTGGCTTGCGGAAATTGCGCGCGCAGTTCCGGTACGCCATCAATATGGTCGCCATGGCGGTGGGTGATGAGAATATCGGTCAGTGTCCAGCCGCGCTGCTTGAGCGCGGCGAGATAGGGGGCGGCATCGGGCACATCAATGGCAGCCGTCGCCCCGCTTGCCGCATCATGCAGAAGCAGTCCGAAATTATCGCTGCGGCAGAGGAATTGAAGAACGTCCGCGCTCATGTGAACCCTTTATCCGTGTTGGCCCGGACGCTAGCCAAGCCCTCGTCTCCGGTCAAACGGGCGGGGCAAGATTTGGCTCTTGCCCCGCTCTTGTGTCAGATAGGGCACATGGCTCTCGATGTTGTCGATTTGCGCTCTTTTTATTCCACGCCGCTTGGCCAAGTGGCGCGCCGCCGCTTGTCGCAGATTGTGCGTGAGCGGTGGGACAATTGTGTGGGCCTGTCGGTGGTGGGCATTGGCTATGCCACGCCCTTCCTCGATATGTTGCATGATGAAGCCATGCGGACCTTGGCTTTCATGCCCGCCGAGCAAGGCGTGGTGAATTGGCCTGTGCAAGGCCGCTCGGCCTCGGCCCTTGTTGATACGACCATGTTGCCGCTGCCCGATTCCTGCATGGATCGCGTGTTGCTTGTTCATGCGCTCGAAACATTGGACCAGCCGCGCGAAGTTTTGTCGGAGATCTGGCGTATTCTGACACCGGGCGGGCGTCTCATTGTCATTGTGCCCAATCGCCGTGGTCTCTGGGCGCGCGGAGATTCAACACCTTTCGGGCAAGGGCAGCCCTTTTCGAAAAGCCAATTGCGTGAATTGCTGCGTGATACTTTGTTCTCGCCCGTTCATTGGGCGGAAGCTTTGTATATGCCGCCCTTTGCGCGCCGCTATCTTCTGTCGGCAGAGCCGGCATTTGAGGCTTTGGGTTCGCGGCTTGGCCTGCCGGGTGCGGGGCTTCATCTGGTTGAAGCCACCAAACAGCTTTATCGCCCCGTGGCATTGCGCCGCCAGCGCCGCCGCTTGCCACAGTTAGAGCCAGCGCTAGCGCCATCGCCCGTGCAGCCGATGACGTCGGATCTTCCCACGCGCGATTTTTAGCGCGGGAACTTCATCCCGAAAGCATTGGCGAGAAACAACCCGCTGTGCATCAGGCCCGGCCCATCAATGCCGTGACCAATGCCCGATGAGAGATGCCATTGGCAGGGAATCTGCGCTTCGCCCAAAGCGGCTGATGACATGAACAAAGCTTCCGGCGAAATGACATCATCGCGGTCGCCGTGAATGAGCAACACAGGTGGTGTTTCACCTTTGGCGTTGCGCGCTGTTGCTTCATTCAAATGTTCAGGACCAACCAAGACGCCCGAAAAGCCGACAATGGCGGCAGGCGCCAGTTTGCGGCGCAGGCCCACATGCAGAGCCATCATTGTTCCCTGGCTGAATCCGACCAAGGCAAGACGCGAGTCATCAAGACCATGGCGCGCGAGCTCCGCATCCAGAAAAGCATCCAGCGAAGGGCGCGCAGCGGTCACGCCACGCCAGCGCTCGTCAGGGTCGCGCATGGTCAGGGGAAACCATTGGCGCCCTTGAGGTGATTGCATGCAGCGCTCAGGCGCATGGGGCGAGACAAAGGCCGCTTCCGGCAAAACGCTTTGCCATTGCTGGCCGATTTCGATGAGATCATTCCCGTCCGCGCCATAGCCATGCAGGAAGACAACGAGTTGCTGGGCTTTGCCGCTGCGCGGATTGAGACGCGGTCCGTCAATGGGGGTGGCCAAATCATCTCTCCTGCGGCTGGCGACTGTTGAGCTTGCGGCAAGGCTTGCCTGCTCAGGTGGCTTTTCGTCAAGCCTTGTTATTGGGATGCAACGAAACGCTCAAAAATGCATTAGGATAGGGTATGAACTCGCAATATCGCACAGGGCCGGTGGATGTGGGGGCGCTTGCGCCCAAGGATGACCTGCGCCGCGTCTTTCGCTTTGCGCCATCGCCCAATGGCTTTCTGCATATAGGCCATGCTTATTCCGCTTTGCGCAATTTCGAGATGGCGCGGCGCACGGACGGGCGCTTTCTCTTGCGCATCGAAGATATTGATACGGAGCGCTGCCGACCCGAATATGAGCAAGCCATCTATGAGGATTTGGAATGGTTGGGCCTGACATGGGAAGAGCCCGTGCTGCGCCAGTCCGAACATTTCTCGGCCTATTCGAAAGCGGTGGAGCATTTGCAGGAGCGTGGCCTCCTCTATTCGTGCTTCTGCTCGCGGCTCGAGATTTCACGCGTGGTGACGGAGCGGCGTGACTGGTCGCATGATCCCGATGGCGGTCCGATTTATCCGGGCATTTGTCGCCCTCTCCCCGAGGGGGAACGCGCGCGCCGTCTTGCATCTGGTCAACATGCCGCTCTGCGGATCGATATGCCGCAAGCTGCCAGTCAGGTTGGTCATTTGCTGGGTTGGTCCGAATATGGCGAAGGCGAAGATGCGCGCGATGTTCATGCCGACCCGTCAAACTGGGGTGATTGCGTGCTGGCGCGCAAGGATATTCCAACGAGTTATCATATTTCTGTTGTCGTGGATGATGCGCGCCAAGGCGTGACAGATATTGTGCGCGGTCAAGATTTGTTTGAGGCCACAAGTCTGCATCGTCTGTTGCAGGAAATTTTTGATCTGCCCATGCCGCGCTATCACCATCATGATTTGCTGCGCGATCCGGCAGGCCAGAAACTCTCGAAAAGCACGCGCGCCAAATCTTTGCGCGCTCTGCGTGAAGAAGGCATCACCGCGCAAGATGTGCGCAAACGTCTGGGCTTTAGCTGACGAGCCGGTTGATGCGCAGCGCCGAGGCAAATGCGGCTGCCAGCATAATGAGTGTGAAGGCAACCACAGCGGGCCAATGGCCTGCTGCATAAAACCAGCCGCCGATCCAGCCAGCCAAACTCGAGCCGAGATAATAGATCAGATGATACAGCGATGAGGCATGGCCCTTCGCATCTTTTGCCAGCAGGCCGATGGTTGAGCTGGCGATGGAATGCGACAGAAAAAAGCCGAAGGCGAGGATCACGATGCCGCCGATGACGAGCGGCAAAGGTGTTGCCAGAGTGAGCGCAATGCCGCTCATCATAATGGCAAGACCCGCAGGCAAAACACGCCGCCGCCCGAAGCGCTCGACCAAAGGCCCTGCGAAAGACGACGAAGCAATCCCGAAAATATAGACGAGGAAGATGAGGCCGATTGCGCCTTGGCTTAAACCATAAGGCGCATCCACCAGCCGGAAACTCACATAATTGAAAATGGTGATGAAGGCGCCCATGCCCGTAAAGGCGATGAGATAGACAAAGGGCAGGCCCTTTGAGGTGAGATGGCTTTTGAAAGCGCGCATGTGAAAGCGCAAACCCGTTTGTGCAGAGCGCGCAAAATGGCGTGAGCGCGGCAGCAGAAGAATAAACCCGAGGGCTGCCAGCAGGCAGATGGTCCCGGTTGTGCCCATCGCCCAGCGCCAACCAAAAACATCGGCCAGGACGCCTGTGCCAACACGCCCCGACATGCCGCCAAAAGCCGTGCCCGCTACATAGAGCCCCATCGTGTGCGCCATGGAGCGCGGCTCCATTTCCTCAGCGAGCCATGTCATGGCAATGGCTGGCACGCCGCCGAGCAAAAAGCCGGTGATGGTGCGCAGGGCCAGAAGCATGTGCCAGTCGGGCGCAATTGCCGCCGCCAATGTGGCGAGCGAGGCGGCAATCATCGACACGAACATCAGCCCGCGTCGCCCAACGCCCTCAGACAGAACGGCAGCGAGAAGAATGGCCAGAGCGAGCGAGGCGGTGGAGAGCGATAAAGCGAGCGAGCTTTCTGCGGGGCTCACAGAAAATTCTTGCGCGAAAATCGGCAGCAAAGGCTGCGCCGTGTACAGCACAGCAAAAGTGGCAAAGCCCGCGAGAAAGAGCGCAAAGCTTGCCTTGCGGAATTCCGGCGTGCCGCGCGCAATTTTCGCGTCATCTGCGCTCATGGGCTAAGCCCCAGAATCCAGAGCCAGAAGAAAGTGCTGAACAAGGCGAGCGCTGTTGAAAGCGCAATGGCGCTCGAGGCCAAAGCTTCACCTGTTCGATAGCGCGCGGCAAAGAGAAAGGCATTGATGCCTGTCGGCATGGCCGCGAACAGCACGGCCACGCCTGACCAGACTTTCGGCATGTTGAAGACATGATATGCGAGCACGTAAACAATCGCCGGATGCACAATCAATTTGAGGGCAATCACCGGTCCGGTTTGCTTAAGAGGTGTTTTGATTCCGTAATGGTGAAGCGCAAGGCCCATAGCAACAAGCGCGCAGGGAATGGTTGTGTCAGCAAGAAAATCGACAACTGTTTTAACGGGGCCGGATGGGGGCATATCAACCGCGCGCAGCAAAAGGCCGGTCACCAGTGCCAAAGTCATGGGATGAAGCGCAAGCTGCTTGCCGATTTGCGTCCAGTGTAAACCTTTACGTCCTTCGAATAGAAAGGTCGCAACGGTCAGATTGACGGGCAGATGCACGGCGATCAGTAAAAAGAGCGGCACGGCGCCCGCTTCACCAAAAGCTTTGAGGATCACGGGAATGCCGACCAGCACGGTGTTGGATTGTCCGGCAGAAAAGCCCGCAATCACACTTTCCGAATAGGATTTTCCATGTAGGCGTAAGTCCAGCCACATAGCGAGTGCCCAGACGAGCGCGACCCCGATGAAATAAGCGCCCCAATAACCCCAGGGTTGTGCATCAAGAAATTTGGCGGCCGCCATTGTTTTCAAAACAAGCGCGGGTGTGGCGATGAAGAAGACGTAATCGGAAACGCCTTCACCAGCCTGCTTGTCCAAGAGGCGGAAATGTGCCGCTGCATAGCCAATGGCAATGAGGATGAAAATAGGCAGATTAACTGAAAGCAGTTCGCTCAACGCTGAACGCCCGCGCGTGAGGCCACGCGCGTGGCATTGGGAGCTTTGGCGATCAGCCCGTCGATCCGGTCACGTTCTTTCTTGAAAGATGTGAGCATGCGATTGTCGAGCTCGCGTGTGCGCGCGAGTTTCACGCGCAGCGGATCGACAAAATGCCCGTTGACGATCACTTCATAATGCAGATGCGGGCCTGTCGCGAGGCCCGTCATCCCGAGATAGCCGACGACTTGGCCCTGGCGCACACGCGCACCTTCATTCATGCCGCGCGCAAAGCCCGACATGTGGTTATAGGTCGTGACATAGCCGTTCGGATGCTGGATTTCGATGCGATTGCCATAACCCGATTCACGGCCTGACTTGATGATCACGCCATTGCCGGCGGCAAAAATCGGCGTGCCGATGGGTCCGGACCAATCAACGCCGGTGTGCATGCGCGTATAGCGCAAAATTGGGTGGCGGCGCATGCCGAAGGTCGAGCGCTGCTCACCATTGGCAATGGGTTTGCGGATTAGAAATTTACGCGTCGAGCGGCCATTCTCATCATAATAATCGAGCGTATTATCATCCGGTGCGATGTAGCGATAATAGCGATAGGTATCATTGCGTGTTGTGATCGAGGCATAGAGCAAGTCACTGCGCTCGCCATCATCGCTGTCTTCATAAAAGGCTTCGAAATTATCTCCGGCTGCAACGGGACGTTGGAAGTCCACATCATTGGCAAAGACACGGACCAGATCGGCGATGAGATTTTTCGGCATTTCCTGCTTCAATGCCGTTTCATAAAGCGAATTATACAGGCGCATTCCGCCTGTATCTTCATCTTCATCATCATCGTCATCGGCCGAGGATTTCTTCGCGGCTTTCGCGCCGTCATCGACGCGTGCAACCGACACATAGGCGCCTGAATCATTCGCCGCGATGGTCGTGCTGGGCGTGTCGTCGACATAGATTGTCACGCGCGCCACTTGTCCGGTGCGGCCCGTGCCGTCGAGGTCATCCAGCAGCAAGGCAACCTTCTGCCCTTCGCTCAAATTGCGCGCTTGATTGCCCAGTGCGGTGACGATGCGCGGGATATGCTCGCGGATGACGCCCGCAATGCGCAGCGCATCTTCCAGAGATTCATTTCGGCGGATGAGGATCAGCCGCTCATTCTGTCCCGCTGTGGCGGGGGGCGAGCGGGGCACATCGGTGACATTTTCTGGCACCATGCGCACTTCAATGGATGAGAAGGGCGCCATCATCGGGCTGCCTGGGGCGCCATAGGTGAGCCCGCCCGTCGGGTCGAGCGTGGCGCGGCTGGTGCGCATCAGGAGCAGCTGCGGGGGGAGCGCCAGTGGGCGCTGACCGGCCGAGACTGTCGAATTGCGCAAATGCTCTTGGATCTGGGCCTGGATTTCATCCAAACTCAGGGATGGGCCGCTCTCGGGCAGGGCTAGGCCAGCTATATCCTTGGTGATGAAGGAGATTTCCGCATCATCCCGGATCAGAAACGTATCTGTTGGAGCGGCGGCGGGGCCGTTTTCATTGCGCGCATCTGACAGCAGGCGCAGCGGATTGAAGCTTGGCACATCTTCCGAAAAGCCGACGCTGGAGACCACCAGATTGGTGGCGACGCGGGTAAAGCCTTTGACGCGAACCACTTCGCGGTCGCCCACCGCAATGGTCGTTGGGGTCTTAAAGCTCTGTTTTCCGGCCGCAATATCGACCCGTTTGACCAGACGGTCGCCCTTGCCGGGATTGACGAAGCCATCGGTCGAGGTCTCGCGGCGCTGGGGTCCGGCGGCCACGGGGGCCTCGGCAAAGCGCGATTCCCGGTCAAAAGCGGCATAAATGGCTGCGCCAATCAGGCTCATGCCGGCAAAACCGGTCAGCACAGTGCCTAATAGCCAGCGCAAGGAGACGCGGCGGCGCTCAATGGCTGAATGCTCCGCGCCATCAGCCTCGATCGGGGGCGCAAGGCCAAGGTCGGGGACCTCGGCGCGCCTGTCCCGGCGGCTTTTGAATGTGAAACGGCGAACGGCCATGCGGTCAGGCATTCCTTGGTGGAGGGCGGGCAGGCCCGTTCCGGCGATGCTCGACCATGCCCATCCCGACTGCGCGCGTCAATCGCGGGGCGGGATGGGGACAAGTATTCGCCGATAGACGTGGATAGAAAATGGCGCAATTGCGGCGGAAATTATGATTGCTTGCGTTTTAACCATAGGTGGGAGAGGGCCGATTTCTGGGCACTTTTTCAATGCGGGAAGTTTTTTGAACTTTTTGCGAAACGGCTGTTGACACTCGAGCTCTGTCCAAACTATATACCCGCCACCGGCGACGACGTTGCCTCTCGGGCAGCGGTTCAGTGGCGCTTGTCTTCTCGCTTTGACTTCGTTCATGGCCTCCTGGCCAAAAGCCAGGCAGAAGATTTTGTGTCGCTGAAATAGACGTTGCCACGCTGTTTGACATGTAAATCGGAAGAAAGAGAAACGTGGACGGCGGTGTCCTTGCGAGGGCTGTGCTGTGAGGCATGGTCCGCAAAGAGACTATCGACGGTCACGTTTTCGAACACCATTCGCTTTGATT
>CANGBX010000002.1 GCA_947452455.1 Beijerinckiaceae bacterium | reverse complement strand
TGAAGCGCTTGGGTTTGGTGGTCCAGATCCTGCGTTAGTTTTCAGCGGCATTTTTACCCTTCGCCACCGGCGAAGGGGTTGCCTGCAAAAGGTATTCTGCCGGCGTTTTGTTGCCAAGAGCCATGTGAGGACGGCTCTCATTATAATCGATCCTCCAAGCCTCAATCAGGCGCTGTGCCTCGGCTAGGGTTTCGAACCAGTGGATATTTAAGCACTCGTCGCGCAGCGATCCATTGAACGTCTCGATGAAGGCATTGTCGGTCGGCTTTCCTGGGCGAGAGAAGTCTATTCTTGTTCCATGATGATAAGCCCATAGATCGACCAGCTGACCCGTGAACTCGGCGCCATTGTCTGCAAACAGATACTTGGGTGCACCACGTCGCCGAACGAGCCTATTCAGAACGTCGACAACGTTTTCGCCCCGCAAACGATGCCCAACCTCGATTGCCAAGCCTTCACGGGTGAATATATCGACAATCGTTAAGGCGCGGAACTTTTTACCGTTGCTCAATTCATCATGGATGAAGTCTAGGCTCCATGCCTCATTTGGGTGTTTAGGCTGGCATCGAGCTTCACGGTGAACCACCATTTTGCGCCGGCGAGGCCGTTTTGTTCGCAAAGAGAGGCCTTCTTCGCGATAAAGGCGATAGATAAGATTACGACCTACCGACCAGCCTTCACGCTTCAGCATGATATGGACCCTTCGATATCCATACCGAACCCGTGTGCGAACAATCTCATGCATCTTTTGACGGACTGCAGTTCTTGGATCGCGAGTGCTGGGTTTGCGTTGGGTAGACCGATGTTGGCGCGTTAATGCGCAGGCCCGCCGCTCGCTGTAGCCGTGACACGCCGTCACATAATCTACAACGTCCTTCATGAGCGCTGGCCTGGGAACTTTTTTGACAAGACGTCCTGTAAGACAGCCCTGTCGAGGCTCAGTTCAGCAACCAGCTTCTTCAGTCGACCATTCTCCTCGACCAGCTGTTTGAGCTCGCGGACCTGTTCCGATTGAAGTCCGCCATACTGTTTCTTCCAGCGGTAAAAGGTCTGCTCAGATATCCCTAACTGCCGGATGAGGTCCGAAACAGCCAGGCCCATCTCAGCCTGCTTCAGGACAGCCACAATTTGCTCGGTCGAAAAACGCTTCTTCTTCATAGCCGATCTCCTCTGTTCCAAGGGGGAAATCCGCCAAAAAACTAACATTAAATCTGGACCATTTTGCCAATGTCACCTCATGGTTTGAAGCCAGCGCTGGCGTGGCCGGCGAAGCTGGTTGGGGTTGCTCAGCCGGCCACTGTAGGACTTCTGGTGCAGGTGGTTGATATCTCAGGGATGAGTGCGGCCTAATCGTGTTGTAGTGCCTCCGCCAATCCTCAATGACGATCTTTGCTTCTTTCAGCGTGTAGAAGATCTCGCCATTCAGAAGCTCATCTCGCAGCTTCGAGTTGAAGCTCTCACAATAGCCATTCTCCCAGGGGCTGCCAGGCATGATGTAGGCGGTCTTGGCACCTAGTGTTGCGAGCCAGGTACGTAAGTTATGGGCGATAAACTCCGGGCCGTTATCCAAGCGGATATGCGTTGGGATGCCCCTGAGTATGAAGAGATCCGACAATGCATCGATTACATCCGTCGCCTTTAGCTTTCGGTTGATGCTGAGGGCAAAACAGTCGCCTTTTCCACGAATGGGTCATCGACCAACATAATGGCTTTGGGCCTTGTTGGTGATGCGAAGGTGAATGCGAAAGTCGTTCCGACAGGGAGTCCTGCTGGCACATTTACGCAGACCATGAGCGGTCAAATTGATATCGGCTGGTCCTCGCCCCCGTTTGGCGTTGATGCGATTGAGCAGGGGAGATCCGTGTGATCGCTCGCGGTAGCGACGTGTCATTGTTCCGCTCACAAACCTTGCGCGTACAAGTCGTCAATAAAGGTTTTCTCGATCGTAAGCCCGATTTGGTTGCTCGTTTTATGAAAGCCTATCGTGAGACACTTGACTGGATGTACGCCGGTGATGAGGGTTTGAAAATCTATTCAGACTGGCTGTCTATTCCTTTGCCAATCGCACGTCGTACGCGTAACGAGTTTTATCCGAAGGAAAATCAGGCCACAGACGTGATTGCAGATACCGATTTGGCCATGAAGGATGCCGTCACTTATAAATTTCTTGCTGCCCCGCTAGATGATGCGCAGCTTCGTGAGTTAATAAAAATCCCGAAGTAAGATAATCTGTAGATTAGGATGCGCTTCTAGTTCCTGGCTATTTTATGTTAAATTTAGGGAATTACGAGAAATCGATAGGGAGTTTTGCGTTTCACATCTACTCACTGCATCGGCTGGAAGTTTGCAGCCTTAAAGGAGGCATAGGACCTCCGAATTACCCAAATTGGTCAGGTCCACTACCTCGACCCTCGGTGGTTGCGGGTTCCCTTAGCAAAATTTAAAAACACACAAACCAAAACGCCCCGTGAGTGACAAACTCCGGGGCGTTTTGGCGTTGGTAATCTTGCCATATTCAGTTTTTCGAAAGCGCGCTAGGGGGTGCGTATTGAGGATCTTGCTTACAGGCGATAGCAAGATCGTCTGCGGCCGTGCGTAGGGCGTCGAGGTTCTGTTTGGCGAAATCCTGCGCATTCTTTGTGCCTGTTGCCCACATCAGATTGACGCAGGCAATCACGCGGTCTCCGATTTTGACAGGGACTGCAATTGCGCTCACTTCCGCTCCAAAATCCTCGGCGCCAGCCCAGTAATCCGCTTCACGAATGCCGTATCCTTGCTGGCGGCATTCCGCGAGCATGCGATCGACCCATTTGCGCACACCGGCAGGACGGTCATCGGGGTCGGTTGATTGTTCAAGTAGATTGATCAATTCTTTTCGTTCGTCTTCCGGACAGAAGGCGAGATAGGCGCGGCCGAGCGCTGAGCGAAGCAGGCATGGCTGGCGTCCTTCGGGTCGCGCATTGATCGGAAAGGAGGCAAGATGTCTCGAGCTCTGGACGATCAGCATGCGTGTGCCGCGTCGCACAGCCACATCTGCCGGAAGGTTCACGGTATTTGTAAGTTTGTGCAAAACAGGTGCGCAAAGATCTGCAATTCTTGGCTTGCTCGGGACTGTTGCACCAGCAAGTTTCGGCCCGGGCCTGTAGTCGACTTCATTCCCGCGCGAAACAATCCATCCAGTTTCCTGCAGGGTGCGCAATGATCGCAAAATCGTCGCGCGGGGCAGGGATGTGCGATTGTGTAACTCGCCTAAGTTGACGCACCCAAGCGTTTTGATTGTTTCCAGAATCAAAAGCCCGCGTTCCAAAGCACGTACGCTTTTGACCTTTGTTTCTCTCATCGATGTCCCCCGTCATCTACCCCGAAGGCTAGCATCCTTGCTAAAAAAAGCGAGTGGCTATCGACCAATGACAGCCAAAGCTTTTTGTCGAGTGTCCGACGACATGGCTGCAAAGCTGGCTAGAAGCTCCTGAATGGCTTCGGGGCTCACATAATCGATGTCGATTCCCAGTTTATCGGAATCTGCTCGAAAGGCGGGGTCATTCAACGTCGCGACAAAGGCTTTTCGCAGTGCAGTAAGTCTGTCTCCGGGTACGTCGGGCGGAGCAACAACCGGGCGGGCTAGCAAGAGCTGTTTGAAATGCACATCGAGAATGGCGCGTTGCTCGTCGGTTTTGGCGAAGTCATAGACGCTCGGGATCAGACCGAAAGAGTCGGTCTTTTTTGCTCCCATCTGAATAACCAGTTTTAGTTGACCGGTTTTCACTTCGTTCCCCCATTGCGATGAGATAGAGGATTCAAACAGTCCGCAGCTTCCGTTCACCTCACCGCGATTCATGGCAAGATTAATGTCGCGCGTTCCGGCATAGCCGGTGACTGCTTCGATATTCGCCCCGAGAACATTCTTCAAAACCATCGGATGCTGATAGGTGATAGCGGCTGTTCCGCCTGAACCGAAGACGGTTTTTGTTTTCATCATTTCGGCAAAGGTCGAGGGAATATTCGGGCCTTGCCAAACACCACAGAAGGTCACCTCCTGCGACATGCTGCCGAGCCAGCTGAATTTCTGGGGATCAAATGTGGCCGCTTTGTTTTGAAAGATGGCTTCCATTGCAGCAGACGAACTAAACATTGCGAGTGCCGTGCCGTCGCGCGGGGCGGAGCGAGCGAGAAAATTGGCTGCCGTCAAAGATCCCGCACCGGGCATATTTGAGACGGTGATTGTGGGCTCGCCAGAAATGCGCTTGCCAATATGCCGACTCAAAACACGTATGTTTGCATCATATCCGCCACCAGGAGGGAAGCCAACGATCAGAGAAACTGTGCGGCCCTGATAGAAGTCCGAAACAGCATCCGCATGTGCCGCCGAAATCGGGATGATGCTTAAAGCTGCTGAAAGCAAAAAATGAGCACGCATCATTAGGGTGGCTCCTTCACAAGAGGTCGCTGCAGCCTGATTCCCGCGCCCAATATTCCCAGCCCCGCCGCATGGATGGTGAGGCCGGGTCGAGACGCAGGCGTGCCGCTATCTCGCCGCTTTTCAGACCCTTGATCGGTGTGCCGAGTGTTGTTGCTGCCAGCAACACGCGCGCATTTCGCGGCAAGAAGACGGCAAGGCGCACAAGGCCGATCAGATTGACGTCGACCGAAACGAAACCATGCCCGCGCAGAAGCGCAACTTTGTTCGGCAAAACACAGCGCGCCAGATCGCGTCCCTGATCCATGGTGCAGACAAGAAGATCCGTATCGTCACCGAACTTGTCTGCAATATCCCAGACCGGAATTTTTGCGCCCATATCGCCGACCGATTGGATGACGGGGCGCAAGGGGATGTCCGTAATCGTAAAAGGAAGCAAATCGTCTGCATGGGCATGCAGAACAGCATTCACCCCCGCATGCGTTTCATACATACCGCCGTGCAAATGTCGCTCGAGGTACAGCGGGCGCTTTTCAGGGTTGACCGGAACACCATCGAGCGTGAATTCAACAATGTCGCTTTCTTCCACAATCCCCGGACTGCAGGAGCGTGCTAGAAAATAGCGGTCCGGACGCTCGGGATGTCGAACGCTCACATGGCCGAAGGAATCCAAGACGTTCTCATTGGCAAGAATACGGTTTGCAATGACCAGATCCTTGATGGTGCGTTCAATCGACATATCCGCTCCCTCTTACACAACGATTTTGGTCATGATGCCTGCCGGAAAAATATCCTCCGGCGTGACGTGCTTGTGCGCGATACCTTGCTGGTAGGTGTAGAGCAGCATTTGTTCAAAGGTTTTACGGTTTGGTTCAATGCCGAAGGGGAACATGTCGCCGTCGAATTTGTCGCGCATGCGCCGTGCATAGGTCGATCCCCATGGCACGGGATAACGGGAGATGGAGGGGTCTATCAGGCGTTCGAGGGCGCGATCCTTTGACTCCAAAAAAGCATTGTACAGATTGCGCGCGACCCAGGGATTTTGATCCAAAATGCTTTTTTTGATCGTCATCATATGCATGATCGACCAAATGCCTGTCTTGTCGAAATAGTCTTCCTCCATTTCGAGGAAGTTGGGGAACAGGCGCACGATATCGGGGTGGCCCGCTTTGAAACAGGCAGGCGGGCGTCCGATGATGGCGCAATCGATTTCGCCCGAAACAAGCATGTCAGAGAGCGACGTGTCATCCTTGCGGGTCAGCCTGACACCTTCAGGCAGGTTCAGCTCGACCTTTTCAATCCGGCCCGGCGCATCTGTTCCGGCCTGGTACCAGTGCACGTCCTGCAATTTGACGCCGCAATCATTATGCATCCAGCCACGCATATAAACAGCGGCGGAATGGGCCCATTCGGGTGATCCAATTCTTTTTCCCTTCAGGTCGCTGACCGTTTTTATGCCGCTGTTCTTGTTGACATAGAAGGAGCCGAAACGGAAAAGGCGCGAGCAAATCACGGGCAAGCCGATAATGTCGGGCTCGTCACGCGTGACTTGTGCCATAAATTTAGCAAAGGATAATTCACTGACATCAAATTCGCGATTGAAGGTGAAGCGAGCAAATATTTCGTGATGGCCCAAAGTGAGCCAATTTTGCTGGATGCCTTCAGCATTGACGAGACCGAAGCGAAAATCTCTGAAGTGGTCGTAATCGCAGGTCGCAATGCTCAGTTTCAGCGGGTGCATAGTGATCTCCCTGTGTATTTTGATTATTTTTCTGATTCGTCTTTTCCAGATGGCCCCGATTTGGCTAAGCCTAGCGCAATCTTTGCTCGCGCAATCACATCAGCTGGTGTTTTGGTGACAGCTGTCACAGCCAGCTGAAGTTTTTCTCCCGAAAGAGGATCCACTTCGAGATTCAGTTTCTTGGTATCTTCCAGAAAAGCTTTGTCTCTCATTACAATATCAAAAGCTGTGCGCAGCGCTTTCACGCGATCTTTGGGGACGTCGGGCGGCGTCAATAAGGGGCGGCCGACTGTCACGGTTGATGAAAAAAGATCGAATATTTGCTGCTCTTCCGGTGTGCTGGCGAGTTCGCTGAGGAGTGGAACATTGGGTAGATCGGGATCTTTGTGAGGGCCGATCTGGACCAGTATGTTGATCTTCTTGTCGCGCACCCAATCAGATCGATTGAACTTCCACCAATGCCATTGCGCACTGCCGCGACCGTCGATTTCGCCTCGTTCCATGGCTATATCAAGCTGGTTTGCTGGAAATCCGTTCACCACTTTAAATTTAGTGCCCAGAATATTGTTCAAGAGAGTTGGCGTCTGTCCGGAGGGCGAATTAGCGCCGCTCGCGCCGATCACCACTTGCCGCTTCAGGGCATCTTGCAAGGATAAGACGCCGCTTTTGCTCCAGACAGCAAGTGTTAGATTTGCAATGTTTGGGTTGCCGATCCAGTTAAACTTGCTGACATCGAAACGCGTGGCCTCGGGTTCGAGAACCTGCGTTAGCGGCATTGTCTCGCCAATGGACCCGATGACTGATCCGTCACGTGGAGCCACATTGTAGAGGTAATTAGTTCCGACAAGATGCCCGCCTCCGATCATCGAGCGCGGCACGAAGGTCGGATTTCCTGGAATATATTTGCTCATATATTGCGTGATCGTGCGCGCATACATGTCATAAATAGATCCGGGCGAGCCGGTGATGATCACCGAGACCGAGCGGCCCTTATAAAAAGCTTCGAGCTCGTCATTCTCAGCGGACCAGCTGGGAGCCGTGGTTGCAAGCATCGCACTCAGCACGAAACCAATGCGTCCTTTTTGCCGCATAAGCTTTCCTCCCGCTCCAGCAGATTTGTCCCGCCTTCATTTGAGTAAAAGCTTATTTGGGCCCTTGGGCAGGACAAGTCGGTTTTTCACGTGGTGAACCGCAACAGCCCTTTAATGTCTTTTCACGCAGTGAACTGGGCGGTTGCGCAGGTATGGGCGGCTTACGAATGATTGCTTTAATAGAACAGGAGCCCTTCATGAGCACGCAAGCAGCCATCTCCCCCGTCGCCGGGTCGCGTCCCTTTGTCGTCAAGCGGATCGGCAGTCATTTGGGGGCGGAAGTGATCGGTCTGGACCTGAAACAGCCTTTGGATACGCAGACGTTCCGAGCACTGGAGTTGTCTCTTGTCGAGCACAAGGTCCTTTACGTGCGCGGCGCGAATCTGACGACCAAAGAGCATGTCGACCTCAGCCGCAATTTCGGGGATCTTGAAGTGCATCCCTTCCGGCCGGAGGGTGAGTTTCCCGAAATTATGGTTTTGGACAATCATAAGGACAATCCTGTCCTTTCAACCGATGTCTGGCATAGCGACACGACATTCCGTCAGAAGCCCACCAAATACACAATCCTGCGCTCGCAGATTCTCCCCGAGGTCGGGGGTGATACTCTGTGGTGTGATATGGAAGCTGTCTATCAAAAGCTGAGTGCGCCGATGCGCAAATTTCTGGACGGCCTCACAGCCGTTCACGACTTCCAGAATTTCCGCAAGCTGTTCAAAAAGACGCCGGAAGATCAGGAACGTCTGCGGAAGATGGAGGAGCTTTATCCAAATCCAATCCATCCCGTCATTCGCACGCATCCAATGTCCGGGCGCAAATGCCTCTATGTCAATCCGCAATTCACTATCCGGATCGTCGAGCTAGACGAGGATGAGAGCCGGGTGGTTCTCGATTACCTGTTCGAGAAGGTGCACGTACCGGAGTTTCAATTCCGCTTCCGCTGGGGCGTTGGTGACATAATTTTCTGGGACAATTCATCGACGCAACATTATGCCGCGAATGATTATTATCCCAATCGTCGTCGCATGGAGCGAACAGCTGTGATCGGCGATAGCCCTTTCTGAGAACCGTCATGCCAGTTAAGAACATACTGTTCATTATGGCTGACCAACTGCGGGCTGATTATCTCTCCTGCTACGGTCATCCGCATCTGCAAACGCCCGCCATGGATGGGATTGCGGCACGAGGTTTGCGTTTCAGTCGGGCCTTCGTTCAGGCGCCTGTGTGCGGACCTTCGCGCATGAGCATTTATACCGGCCGCTATATGAGCACGCACGGCTCGACATGGAATGGTGTGCCACTACGTGTGGGCGAAATGACCATGGGAGACCATTTGCGCGCGCTGGGGACCCGTGTCGCGCTTGTCGGCAAGACGCATATGACGGCTGATCTTGCAGGCTTTGCCCGTCTTGGTTTGAACCCTCACTCGCAAGAGGGTGTGCTAGCGAGTGAGTGTGGTTTCGAGCCATTTGAGCGTGATGATGGCTTGTGGCCGGATGTGCCGGCATCGACTGATCTTGCCTATAATCGATATTTGCGGGCCAAGGGATATGCAGGTGATAATCCGTGGCATACGATTGCCAATTCTGCGCAGAAAGATGGTGAGACTCTTTCAGGCTGGCTGATGCGCAATGCGCGCGAGCCGGCGCGTGTGGCAGATGAGCATTCCGAGACGGCTTATATGACGGACCGCGCCATGGATTTTATATCTGAGGCCGGCTCGCAGCCGTGGTGTCTACATCTGTCTTATATCAAGCCCCATTGGCCTTATATTGCGCCCGCTCCTTATCACAATATGTTCGGCACGCAGGACATGATTGCGCCCAACCGCAGTGATCGAGAACGTTCCGATCCGCATCCTGTTGTCCAAGCCTATATGCATCACGAGGAAAGCATCAATTTTTCGCGCGATGATGTGCGCGAGACCGTCATCCCCGCCTATATGGGTTTGATCCGTCAGCTGGATGATCACTTGGCGCGTCTCTTTACGTGGATGGCGGCGCGCGGCCTTTTCGAGGATACGATGATCGTGATCACAAGCGATCACGGCGACTATCTTGGAGATCATTGGCTCGGCGAGAAAGAATTGTTCCACGAGGAAAGCATTCGCATTCCCCTGATTATTTATGATCCGGATGCGTCTGCCGATTCCACGCGCGGACAGGTTGATGACCGTCTGGTTGAATCCATTGATCTTGCACCGACATTTTTGGAAGCTCTTGGTGGTAAGCCGCTCCCCCATATTCTTGAAGGCCGGTCTCTCATGCCTGCGCTGCGCGCAGACATGGTACAGACATGGCGCGATGCGGTAATCAGCGAATGCGATTATTCCTTCCGCGAGGCGCGTCTCGAATTAGGAGTTGGGCCCATAGCCTCGCGTGCCTATATGGTCCGCACAGATATGTGGAAATATATCCACTACGAAGGCTTCCGGCCGCAATTGTTTGATCTGCAGAATGATCCGCAGGAATTTACGGACCTCGGTGCGGATCCATCAAAAGCTGTAATTCGCGCGCAGATGCACGAGCTCCTCGCGGATTGGGCGCTTCATCGCAAATCGCGGATCACCATTTCGGATGAAGATATTGCCAAGCGCACCGGCACGCATAAAAAGCGCGGCTTGCCCTTCGGCGTGTGGTAATTATTTCGAGCTTTCTGCCATCGCAGTCTTGAGCGGTTCTATGGCTTCTTTGGGCGTGGCCATTGTCTCGGCAATCCAGCGCTTGAGCTGATCGCTGGAAGCGGGCGAGATCGGCAGATTGCGTTTTGACGCATCTTCTAAAAACGCCTTGTCAGCGACCATTTTTTCGAACGAGCTGCGCAGGACTCTCATGCGCTCGTCACTGACGCCGTTGGGGGCCGCCAGAGAGCGGCCCACTTCTGCCGTGCCAGCAATGGTTTGCAAGGCCCCTTTTTGAATGGGCGTTTGCGCAAATTCGACAATAGCTGGAACATTCGGCAGCTCAGGATGCCGGTTGATGCTGATCTGCCAGACAAGGTTCAATTGCTTCTGGTCAAGCAGGCGCCGGTTATTCGATTTCAGATCCGGCCATGTCTGAACCATACCTTCGGCTTCACCGCGCTCGACAGCCAGAACCATCTCGGCAGAGCCGCGATAACCATCGATCACTTTGAATTTTGTCCCAAGCAGAAGATTTGTGACGCGCGGCACGAAGCTCGAAATGCCAGCTGCACCCGTGGCGGCTGTTGTTGTCTCGCGCGTCAGGGCATCGGCAAAGGTCTTGGTAGGCGATGTATGCCAGGTCACCTGCAATTCGATATTATCGGTGATGCGCCCGATTGGCTCCAGCGACGCCACATTGACATTGGCCGGGATCTCGCCGAGCAGCGCATCCAAGGCGATGGCTTGCGGCAGCATTCCGATGACTGTGCCATCGCGTGGCGCATTGCCTGCAAGATAGACGACAGAACGGCGACCGCCGCCGCCCGGCATATTCTGCACCAGAATTTTTGGCGCGCCCGGCAAATGGCGTCCGTAATGATCGGCGGCAAGGCGCGCATAGAGATCATACCCGCCCCCCACGCCGAAGCCCACAACGAGTGAGATTGATTTGCCCGCGTAAAAATCCGCCTGCGCTGCAGCTGGGTGTGTTGAGGCAACGAGTGCTGCCATGCCGGCGCAAGCAAGAGGCAAGCTGATCTTGATCATAAGCTCCATCCTCCGGTTCAGAGCGGCAAGAATAATTCCTCGAGCGAGGGGCGGCGTGCGATGAAATTCTGCTGGTGCATATAGTCAATAAGCTTTGTCAGAGCCGGCCGGTTTGCTTCCAGCCCATAGGGCCACGGATCTGTTCCGAAGACATCTTCCACTTCGGCAATATCGGCAAAGAGCCACGGCAGCATTGTCTTCTGCGCACCGGAAAAGCTCAGGTCTCTCCAGGCCTGTTCTTTTGCTACGACAAAGGCCTTGTGGAGGCGTGATGCAAGCCAGGGATGCTTCTGATGCAACGACTTGTCGATGGCGATTAGATGCATGATCGGATGGATGCGAGTCCGCCGGAAATAATCTTTTTCGCGTTCCCTGAAGTCAGGGAAAAGGCGGGCAATGCGCAGATCTTTGCCGAGCAAGGGCGGTAGGCGGGCGCCGATGATGGCGTCGATCTCTCCGGCGACCAGCAGGTCGCCGAGCGAGCGTCCGGTCTCATTGTTTTCCAAATTAACAGGCTTGAGCAGGGCCGGCGGATGCGCATCCCCATGGGAGCCGGGCTGCTCCACCGAGCCTTGGATCCAGCGTACGTTTGACAGGTCGACCTGATACTCTTCCTGCAAAATACCGCGCACCCAAATGGCCGCAGTCTGAGTGTAAAGCGGCACGCCGATGCGTTTTCCTGCTAGATCGCGGGGTGTCTGAATGCCGGACTGCGTGTTGATTGTGATGAAGCCATGCCGGAAGACCTTCGAGGGAAAGACGGGCAAGCCGACGAAACGTGATCCGGGCCCGCAAATTTCCGAGATGAACTCGGAAGCCGAGAGCTCCGTCAGTTGGAATTCGCCCTTTTCAACGCGGTCAAAAAGTTCGCGGGGAGATTGGATCGTCTCGACATGAAGGTCGACGCCCTCGATGACGATGCTCTTTTGGGCCAGCGCGTCGATCCTGTCATAGGGGCCGCAAGCAAGAGTGAGTTTTAGGTCCAACACAATCCTCCCCCTGTTTTTGCCAAGAGTATTGGGCGGCGCGTTAGCCTCAAAATCTATATTTTCACACGGTGAACCGGCTCTTGTTGATCAGGCGGTCGCTTCCCTAAGCTTGTCTGAAGATCACAGGGGAGAGGGCGCCTGCATGCGCAAGAATGATTTTTCGGTGCTGCTGCTGCAGCCTCAAGACATTAAGGATGTCATCGAAATGGGGACCGCCATTGACATGGTCGATCAAGGCTATCGCGAGGCAGCCGAGTTCCCCATCATTAATGCACCGCGTCGACGTGTTCATTCTCGCCAGAATGTGCGTGTGTCGAATTTCCCCGGTGGGGTCGATGGCCTTGGAATCATCGGATCCTTAACACGTGGCGAACAGGTTTTGCCGGATGCGACCAATCAAGATTATCCTTACCGCGAGCATCCAGTTTACCTGATGTGGGACTCAACCACCGCTGAGCTGAAATGCATTATGGTTGGTGAAATCACCGACAAGCGCGTCGGCTTTTCAAGCCTAATGGCGCTGCGCACAGCAGCAACAAGCGGCGTCGGCTTTCGCTATCTTGCTCGCCAAAATTCAAAAACGGCAGGCATTTTGGGAACGGGAGGCCAAGCCTTGCATAAGGTTCTCGCGCTTCAAAATGAACGAACGATTGAGACCTATCGCGTCTATAGCCGCAATCCTGACAATCGTGCGAAATTTTGTGCGGATATGTCGAAATTGGTCGACGCTGAATTCATCCCCGTGGAAACACCACGCGAGACGATTACAGGTCAAGACGTGGTGATTTGTGCGACGAGTTCCAATGTGCCTGTTTTTGATGGGGCTTGGCTTGAGCCAGGTCAGCACGTCGTGACTGTGGTTGGTTCCAATAGCGCTTTGGTGAAGGGTGGTTGGGTGAAGAAGGGCCGTCGCGAGAATGATGATGAGACGGTGCGTCGGGCAGATATCATCGTGACCAATTGGCGCGAGTCGATTGAAAGTGAAAGGCAGGCCGGAATTTTTGATCCGCTACAAGAAGGCATCATCACTTGGGATAAGATTTTTGAATTGGGTGATGTTGCATCTGGCCACGTGCCGGGCCGCACCAGCGATGAGCAAATTACCTATCATGCGAATAATAATGGGACAGCGGCGGCTGACCTTGCCATTGCGCAATGGGTTTATAACGCATGTAAAGAAATGGGGCGCGGTCTACCTCTCCATCTGCCGCGTCCGGGGGAGCAGTAAATCTGTTTATTTTGGATGAATGGTTATGGTCGACGCTCGACAATTGCGGCGGCCATTTTTCTCGTGTCAGGTATCAAGTGTTTCCGGCTCGAAGAGAGTGGCTGGATCAATGGCCGCATCTATGAGTCCCTGATCATGCGCGTAGCTGATGAAACGTTTTAATGTAGTACTATTGCAACGGAAGCCATTTTCCCATGGATCGCTGCCTAAGGCTGCCCATTCCCTCTCCAGATTTTGAAGTCCCCAAGCCAATAAGGACCAATTTGGACCCTTATAATAGGATTGGGTGATCGTGCGAGCGCTTCAAACATGTCGTATATGGCGCCTACAAGTCCTGGGCGCGCGGTGACAAGATCAGTGCGTATCGTCATCACGTGCATGATGGGATAGTCACCCAACTTCGTGAAATATTTTACTTCTTCCGCGCGTGGATTAGCAAACAGGCGTCGCGCGCGTGTCTTTCCAACAGCTCATGCTATTTTGAGCTTGTCACTGTCGATACATAGAGCGCTACTGCGTCGAC
Organism: Beijerinckiaceae bacterium; assembly: GCA_947452455.1. Taxonomy (GTDB): domain Bacteria; phylum Pseudomonadota; class Alphaproteobacteria; order Rhizobiales; family Beijerinckiaceae; genus Terripilifer. The sequence continues at coordinate 536,172 of CANGBX010000002.1, read as the reverse complement.
TTGTTCGCGTGTCAGAATGGTATTGGCTGGCATGGGGCCAATACCCTTGGTTACAGCGGTGCGCACGCGCTCTGCAGTTGGTTTTAATTCATCGAGCACTGGCCCCACAGGGCCGGTTGAGCCAGCATCCGCTAACGTGTGGCAGAGTGCACATTGGGGTTCTGACAATTCAAGAAAAACTTTCTTGCCCAATATCATCTGCGCCTCTTCAGCGAGCGTTTGCTGAAGAGGCGTGCTGATGGCTAGCGACAGGATCAAGAGACCAAATATGCGCCTCATCATATTGCTTTCACCCATGGCTCAGGCGACCGTAATTTTTACAGCAGGCCCACGCCAACCATTGTAGCCGTAGCCTGAGCCATTGAGCGGCGATTCTTCGGGCTGCACATTGCCTTTGGCATCGCGAGCACGGCTTACCAGCGTATATTCGCCAGGCTGCAGGTCAGCGGACAGGACGAAGAGTCGCCAAGCGAAACGGCCTAGATTTGGTCCGACAAATTTCGCCGTCTTCCAAGTCTTGCCGCCGTCAACTGACACATCTACTTTTGAAAGCTCATTCATGCCGCCCAGCGCGAGGCCTGTGATTTGAACTTGCCCAGCTTTTTTAACATTTAGCGGCGAGGTGATCCAGGATTTGACAGGCTGCTCCCAGACAGGTGGCTGATCGGGTGAAGGCTTCTCCGTCATGGAATGATAGCGGTAATTCGCGCTTTGAATGCGCGCGTCCGTCTGCGCTACGGTCAGCGCCACGGTCTTAACGTATTTCACATTATTGACCCCGGAATAGCCGGGAACAATCATGCGCAGTGGGCCACCATGGGCGACGGACAACGGCTTGCCGTTCATCTCCCATGCCAAAATGACATTGTCTAAATTGCTCAGCGGCACCGAACGCTCGACAATCAGATCTTTTGGATTAAGGCCCGCGGGAATCTCTTCTCCGCCTGTGCCGGTGATGAATTTGACGCCGGCGACATGGCCGCCGAGCGCATCAACAACGGCCTTTAAGGGTACGCCACTCCAGATGACGCACCCGGATGCGCCAACCGTCCATGGCGTGCCGCTCATCTTTTGGTCGCCGCTCAGTTTATCCATGAAATATTTGCGGCCATTGCCCGAGCATTGCAGCACTGTGGCTACCGTGACGACACCCATACGCTTCAAGTCACCGAGCGTGAGGCTTTTTGGATTTTTTACGCCCTTGAATTCTACGCGCCAGCTATCGCGGTCAGTGGCGATGGAATCCGGCGGTGCCTTCACATTATTACGTACGAAGAGACGATCTTCTGGCGTAATTAGGCTCGACCCGAACAGATCCCGCTTCATTTCTAGTGTTTGATCGGAATGGATGATCATGGCGTTTGGATCCTTCCAGCCAACATAAGCTGGAAGCGGCTTGGCTTGCTCTTGGGCGAGAACCCCGGTGTTGCCGACACTCGCCGCTGCAGCTGCTGTCAATCCACCGCCAATAAAGCCGCGCCGGCCAATTCTCAGATCCTTGCTCATGTCGCATTCCTCCGCAGCGTCTATGTTCTTCTCTGTTTGCCGAGGTTAGCAGAGGTGTACAATCCTACAAGCGCACTCGCTTCCAGCGAACACGACTTTTTCCATCCCCCAAATGGGTGGCTCCGCCACGCATGGATTGTGCAGCGCTCAAAAAACTAATAAAAATCAATAATATAACTGCTTCCATTTTCTCTCCTGTGCGCCATCCATTACGTGGATTACGGATGAGGTGAAGGGCTGCTGCCATCTATCAATTTGGCGTTGTCGCTGGCTATACGAGCTATATGGGCATCGACCGAAAGATGAGAACTGCACTGCTCATTTTGCATTATGCCTGCGGTTGGGACCATAGAGTGATCCGTCAGATTCTCTATTGCTTGGCCAGCTAAAACACGGCCTCTCTCGCGCGGGGTTTCCTTCAGGCGCTTCACTAAAACCCGATGCGCGCTCAGCTTGGTTGCTGGGCCCGGCATGGCGAAGATGGTCCGGGTTTCGCTCCCTTAGAGGGCACCATCACCTTCAGCCTTAAGTCTTTGACAGAAGTGTTCGGTAGAGGTGGCTGCGCTTCCCCGCGACCAGCTTAACGCCATCACTTAAGGATCAAGGCATCCCCTGAGTCCTTATTCCAGCTTCAAATCAATGACATAAGAGTTATCATCTTCATTCTCTCTGGCGCGCCATTTTTCCCCGCCTTCAAATCACGATAAAACCGCTCCGCACCTGGATGCAGCGGGACATCGCGGGATGTTGAAAAGGTGTCTTCAAAGACCTGAGCGATATCGCCCTTGAAGCCGGTGTCTTCCCAGTGAATCTGGTCTTGGCGCGCGGCAAAAGATGCGGCTACGTCATAGGCGAGTTGTTCGGGAAGGTTTTCGTGGCAATAGAGCGGCCAGCCGCTGTAGTCGATGCAGGCGTGCTCTTGCTTGAGATGCGGGAAGAGGTGGGTTGGCACTTTGTTTTGCCGCCAGCCCAGTTTGGCGAGATGTTCAAAACATTCCGGCTCTAGATCGAGCGGGACCATGCCGTGACGCAGCGCCTCATCGAACCAGATGGCAAGACCTTCATCAAAAATGGCGTCGAGCTGGCCCTCAGGCAGAAGTGACATGCGGCGCGGATCAGCGGGTGCGCCCGTCATGTTGAGTTTGCCGCCCCATGATAAAATGTCGGCCAGACTGAAGCCATAGAAGCCGAGCACTTGGTCAATCATCACGCGTGTCGAATGGGTGGGATCTTCCTTCACAGAGACATGCAGTGGGTATTGGTGTTTCTTGATGTCCCAAAGAGATTTGAAGCCCAGCTTGGGATGCACGACAAAAATGAACCAGTCCCATGTCGGATAGGTCCCCAAGACGCGCAAAGGTAGCGGCTTTTCAAACATGCCTGTGCCGCGATAGGCCTGTGTGAGAAGGCCCGACGGATTGATCATGGCCGCTTCGAGATTCCCATTGGCCACATCATGCGCGAGAATGGGCGAGCCTGTTGCCATACGCAGCGCGGGACGGAAATGTGTGCCCGAGCCATTGCCAACCGTAATGCACATATCACGGTCGCCGCCGTAAGGCGTTGCCGGATTGCCTGCCACATTGAGGCCGAGCTCCCAGAGCATTTTGGCGCGTTTGAAGTTTGATCCTCGAGGCAAGCGCTGCATGTTACCGATCCTTCTTATTCTTATTTGATGACATCGCGGGCGCGATCTGAAATCCGCGCGGGAACTGCATAAATCTGCTCGATGATTTTTTCAGCTTCTTGGCCGTTCGCCGGATTGATATTCAGGCGCTGCTTTTCTGCCGCGGCAAGAAATTCAGAATCTTTCATGGTGGCATCAAAGGCTGCGCGCAGTGCTGCTAATCTGTCGGCTGGTATCTGCTTGGACGTCACATAGGGTCGCCCCAGTTTATTGGTCAGCGTCAAGAAATTGAGCACGTCAATGTCATCTTTGCTGGTCAGGAATGTGCCGAGCCAAGGTGTATTCTCGGGAATACCGACTCCCTCGCCAGGCGCTGTTTTCGCAACGACATGAACTTTTTTGTCTCGAATCCAATCGTCAGGAATGCCTTCAATCGTGCCGCATTCTCCATCCAACTCGCCGCGTTCCATTGCAAGATGCACTTCGGCGCGGCCAGGATATCCCACAACAGGACGGACATTGAGTTTCATAAGATTTTTGAGAATGCCGACGTCATTGAAGGCGGCGGTCGCAATGCCGCCGCCGCCGCCGACATTGACAGTCTTGTCGCGCTTCAAATCACCATATGCGCGGATGCCGGATTTTTCTGTGAAGTAACACATGCGGAAGGAATCGGTCGCGCTTCCTATCCAGCCAAGGTCTGTGAATTTCTTTTTGGCGCGCGCAGGATCGGTGATGGCATCCGTGATGATACCGGGGTTAAATGTGGTGATAACAGTACCATCTTTCGCAGCCGCATTATCGAGGTAGAGAACAGCCGTGAGAGAGCCTGCACCGGGCATATTTTGGACGATGACGTTAGGTCGGCCGGGAATATGGTTGCCGATGAAGCGGGCGACAGCGCGACCGAATGTATCATAGCCGCCACCGGGACTAAGCCCGATCACCATGGTGATATTTTTGCCGGAATAAAATTCAGTAAGCGATTGCGCCTTTGCTGATGTGGCAAGCGCCAAGAAACAGGAAACAGCCAGACAGGCTTGGCGCATGTGGGGCATCAGCAATTCTCCCGATATTTGTGCAAGCCAGTAGAAGCGTTTTCATGTCTCACTTCGGCATTTGAATAAATTCAGCCACTGCATCGACAATGGCTTTGGGACTATTGTTCATCTCGGTGATGAGCTGTTCCATCTCCGCGCCCGAGAAGGGATCGACATCGAGACCAAGGCGGGCTGCTTCTTTCAAAAAGCCTTCGTCTTTCATCGTCTGTTCAAAGGCCGCCCGTATCGCCTTCACGCGATCGGCCGGCACCTCTTGCGTCATGACGAAGGGATAGGCCATGGAGAATTTACGCGCATAGAAGCGCAGCATTTCTTTGTCTTGTTCGCGTGTGGCGAGTTCGATCGCGGTTGGAACATCGGGCAATTGACGCATGCGATTGGTACCAAATTGCACCAGCACGCGGACTTTGCCATCGCGGAACCAATCGGGGCGGGCGGAGGTGAGATTGGGCAGAATGGCGCTATTGCCTTGCACTTCACCGCGCTCGGTGGCGATGAAAACATCATTCTGGCCTTCATAGCCCGTCACAATGTCAAACTTCGCGCCCATCAAACGCGAGAGAATGAGAGGTAGCGTGTAATTGTCGCCACCCACGGCCGTTGAAGCGAGAATGATTTTGTTGGTGCGCAAATCATCAAATGTTTTGGCTGGCGCCGTGTGCCAGACCCACAAAACATGGGGCTGCTGCAAAGGTGAGCCGATCCATTGCAGCTTGTTCACATCGAACATGGCCTTGCCGCCACCTTTGGACAGCATTTTCAGCGGGCCCTCGAGCGCAATATTGGGATTGGTCATCCCCATGAAAGTGCCGTCTTTCTTGGCGGCATTGGTGAGGTAATTCATCATCGTCAGGCTTGAGGCGCCCGCCATATTCGAAACAACGAAATTGGGTTTGCCCGGAATATATTTGCCCATATGCGCGACAACGGAACGCGATACGAGATCATAAGCGCCACCGGCGCCTGCGCCTACAATATGGGTGATGGTTTTGCCCGTGTAGAAATCGCCGACGGGATCGGCCGCGCGGCTTTGAGGCATGGCGCCCAAAATCATGGCTGATGCGAACCCGACCACAGCAAAGGTCTTGCGCATAAATTCCTCCCTTGCGGCGCCTGAGCTCTTTTGGCCGGCGCTCATTGTGCTGTGAGGCTATTCCGAGGGGCGGGGGGCGTCAAACCGCCCGCAGTTGCGGGGGGCACGTACTCGCCCTAGCATGGCAAAAAAGATCAAGAGGGGGAGGATTCCATGGTGGCCCGCGTCGGCCTCATCATTCCGTCATCGAACCGTATGGTCGAGCAGGAAATGGTGCGCTTCTTTCCCGAAAATGTTGTACCGCACATCACGCGTTTGCGCATGACTGGCGCGAACCGCAAATCCATCGGCGATCTTGTGCCGGAAGTGGAGGCGGCCGCTGCGGCACTGGCCGATGCCAAATGCGATGTGATCGTCTTTCATTGCACCGCCAATTCCATGTCGGAAGGATCAGATGGCGAGACCCGTCTGTTGGAGACGATCAAAAAGGCTGGCGCGCCGCGCGCTGCCACCACATCAACGGCCATTGTCGAAGCCTTGAAAGCTCTAGAGGCAACGTCCGTCTCGCTGGTCACACCTTATGACCAGAAGGTCACGGATCACGAGGTGCATTTTCTCGAAGAGCGTGGTCTGCATGTGCCCTATGCCAAGGGTTGGGCCTTGGGGGGCAGTGACGCTTATTGCTCAACGCTCCCGCAGGTCTGGCTGGAGCGCATGATGGAGACAAAGGGTTGCGGCGCAAAGGCCAGCTTCTTGTCTTGTGCCAATGTGCAGGGCATTGCCATTGTTGATGAGGTCGAGCGCCAGCTTGGCGTGCCGATGATCACCAGCAATCAGGCGGTGATCTTCGAAAGCCTGCGCCAGATCGGCTGGCAGGGGGATAAACGCCCACCGGGGCGTGTATTCGAGACGCTGCGCCCAAGTTGAGCTTTCCAACGGGGCTGGTTTTGTTATGGTTTCAAAATGACGGGCCGGACAAGAGCCTGCATTTTGGGAGGAACATATGGGACATTCCGCGCGGGTCCTTGCGCTTTTCAGCTCGCTCTTGCCAGTCTCGCTGCCTGCGGTGGCAGCCGATGAGGCGGCTTTCTTTCAAGACAAGCAGCTGCGCCTCATTGTCGGGTCGGCTGCGGGGTCTGGCTATGACGTGAATGCGCGGCTTTTCGCGCGCTATTACGCGACCCATTTGAGCCAAGGCGTGAACATCATCGTGCAGAACCAGCTGGGTGCCGGTTCTGTCGCAATGGCCAATCAGATTTACAATACAGCGCCCAAGGACGGCACAGTGTTTGGCGCGGCTATCAATGGCATGCCGTCATCGGCTCTGTTTACGCCCGAGGTCGTGCAATTTGATCCGCGCAAATTTTCTTGGCTTGGTTCATCCAATCGCGACACGCAGATCACTTATGTCTGGCACACAGCGCCGGTGAAAAATCTGGCTGATCTGATGAAGACGGAAGTTGTGGTGGGCGCCACCACGCCGGGCACGACGCAATTTGAATATCCGCTTGTGGCAGCCAAACTGCTCGGCCTCAAATACAAGCTGATCTCGGGCTATAAGGGCACGACCGATATTCACCTTGCTATGGAGCGGGGTGAATTGCAGGGCATGGGCTCTAATGCTTGGCTCAGCCTCAAGGCGCTGAATGGCGATTGGATCAAAGAGGGGAAGGTCATCCCCATTGTCCATTTCAATTTCGAGCGTCACCCCGACTTGCCCAATGTGCCGACTATTTTCGATGCAACGAAAACGGAATCGGATCGCCAAGCCATGGCGCTGATGGTCGGGCGTTTGGAATATGGGCGGCCCTTCTTCCTGCCGCCAGGCGTGCCGCCTGATCGTGTCACCTATATGCGTCGCGCCTTTGATAAGACAATGAAAGATACAGCCTATCTAGCCGATGCGGAGCGCGCCAAAATCGACGTTGATCCGATTACTGGCGAGCGCGTCAATGAACTGGTTGATAAAGCCATGCAAACCCCAGCCGATGTCGTCAAGCGCGTGCGTGAGGCGCTCGAGTCCGGAGGAAAGTAAGAAATTATGAAGCAAGAAAAAGAAGCGGGCTACAGGCTCGCCGTGGATATTGGCGGCACATTTACCGACATTGTTCTCGAAATGCCGCATGGTTTTGAATCTGGCAAAGTGCTGACCACGCCCGACCGCCCCGAACAGGGCGTCATCAATGGTGTGCGTTTGGTGCTGGAAAAAGCCAAAGTGGCAGCATCCCAGCTTGATCTCGTCATTCATGGCACGACACTGGCAACAAATGCCATTATCGAGCGGCGTGGTGCGCGCACCGCACTGATCACCACGCAGGGTTTTCGCGATACGCTGGAATTCGCTTTCGGGCATCGCTTTGATCAATATGATCTGGAGCTGGAGCGGCCCGAGCCGCTCGTTTCGCGGCCTTTGCGTTTTGAAGCGGTCGAGCGTGTGGCAGCCGATGGCTCGGTTTTGCTGGCTTTGGATGAAGCCAGTGTGCGCGACGTTGCAGCGCGCTTGCGTGAAGAAAAGATTGAATCGGTCGCCGTCTGTTTCTTGCATGCCTATCGCAATGGCGCGCATGAAAAGCGCGTGCGCGAGATTTTGGCGCAGGAATGTCCGGGTCTCTTTGTCTCGCTTTCGCATGAAGTTTGTCCCGAAATCCGCGAATATGAACGCACCTCGACCACGGCAGCCAATGCCTATGTGCAGCCGCTCATGTCGACCTATCTCGGCAAATTGTCGGATGCGCTGAAAGAATTGGGCGTGGCTGCGCCGCTCTTGATGATCATGTCCTCGGGCTCCTTGACCTCGGTTGAGACGGCGCGGCGCTTACCTATTCGCCTTGTGGAATCCGGCCCTGCAGGTGGCGCTATTCTGGCGCGAGAAGTGGCGAAGGAAATTGGTGCCGAGCGTTCGGTCGCGCTTGATATGGGCGGTACGACGGCCAAAATCATCATGCTGACAAACTACGAACCGCGCTTTGCGCGTTCCATGGAAGTCGCGCGTGCCTATCGTTTTCTCGCAGGCAGCGGTCTGCCGCTGCGGATCCCTGTGATCGAGATGATCGAAATTGGTGCCGGTGGTGGCTCCATCGCCCATGTTGATGAATTGGGCCGCATTGCTGTGGGGCCGGAAAGCGCGGGCTCTGTGCCGGGCCCCGCATGCTATGCGCGCGGCGGCAAACGACCGACGGTGACGGATTCCGATTTGTTGCTTGGCAAACTTGACCCCGATGCTTTTGCTGCAGGATCGATGAAGCTCGATACAGACAAAGCCCGACAGGCGGCGGAAGATCATGTGGGCAAGCCGGCCGGCATTTCATGGGCTGATGCTGCGGGCGGTGTTTGCGAAATTGTTGATGAAAACATGGCCAATGCAACACGCGTGCATGCAGCTGATGCGGGTGAAGAACTCGAAAGCCGCGTCTTGATTGCAACTGGCGGGGCAGGGCCTTTGCACGCCGCGCGTATCGCTGAAAAGCTTGGCATGGCAACTGTGGTCGTGCCCAAAGCGGCGGGTGTGGGTTCAGCTTTCGGCTTTTTGAAAGCCCCCATTGCTTATGAAGCTGTGCATTCGCAAATCATGCATCTGGCCAAATTTGACGCCGCCTCAGCCAATCATGTTTTTGCTGATCTGCGCACAGAGGCAGAAGCGGTTGTGCGCATTGCCTCGGCTGATCGGCCTCTGCGTGAGCGACGCTTTGCCGACATGCGCTATAAGGGGCAAGGGCACGAGCTTGCTGTTGAGATTCCTGCCCGCCTTTATGAGGCGGGAGACGGTGCTGCGCTCGCTGAATTGTTCGAGGCGCAATATCAGAAAAATTACGGGCGCCGCATTCCCAATCTTACAGTCGAAGCGCTGACTTGGACATTGGTGCTATCCGCCGTTGAAGAAGAAACCAAGGCTGCAAAACTCGGTGACACGACTGCGACCCAAGCCAAAGCGATCCGTCATACGCGCGTCTTTGATGCAGAGCTGGGTGACTTCGTCGAAGCGCAAGTGATCAGCCGTGAGGCGTCTGCGCCGGGCACTCAATTCCATGGACCAGCCCTCGTTGTGGAAGATCAGACAACTGTCTGGGTCCCGTCGAGTTTTGATGGGCGCATTTCGCCCGGTGGTCATGTGATCTTGGAAAGGAAGGGCTGAGATGAGCTCGCAATTCCAGAAAATCCGCAATCAGGTCATGTGGGATCGCCTGATTTCTGTCGTGGAAGAACAAGCCCGCACTTTGATGCGTGTCGCCTTCTCAACCGTTGTGCGCGAGGCGGGTGATTTGTCAGCCGGTGTTTTCAACACCAAGGGCGATTTGCTCGCACAAGCGGTGACAGGCACGCCCGGTCATATCAATTCCATGGCGCGCTCTATCCGTGAATTTCTGAAAGTCTTTCCGGCCGAGACGATGAAGCCGGGCGATGTCTATATGACGAATGATCCGTGGCAAGGCACGGGGCATCTGTTCGATTTCACCGTCGTCACGCCGACTTTCCATAAAAGAAAGCTGGTTGCCATTTTTGCCTGCACCGCGCATGTGGCCGATATTGGTGGCAATGGGCCCGATCCCAATTCTCGCGATGTTTTTGCCGAAGGTCTCTTCCTGCCGATCATGCCTTTGGTGATGCAGGGTGAGATCAGCCAATGGCTGATGAAACTGCTCTGCGCCAACAGCCGCGAGCCGGAAAAACTGGAAGGCGATGTCTATGCGCTGATTGCCTCCAACGAAGCCGGCGGCAAGCAGCTCAAGAGCATGATGGAAGAATACAAGCTCGCGACGCTCGATGATCTGAGCGACCATATTCTCACCTCCAGCGACAAATCCATGCGCGAGGCGATTGCGCAATTGCCCAAGGGTACATGGTCTCACAAAGTGACCATTGATGGTTTTGCCGATCCGGTCGAGATCGAAGCCAAACTCACCATTGATGGCGAAAAAATCTACATTGATTTTGCCGGCACATCGGGCGTCTCGAAATACGGCATCAATTGTCCGATCTGCTACACGGATGCCTATACGAGCTTTGGGGTGAAATGCCTTGTGGCGCCACGCCTTGCCAATAATGCCGCTGTCTTGGCGCGTATTGTTGTCACGGCCCCCGAAGGCACCATTGTCAATGCGCCATTTCCAGCACCCGTCACAGCGCGTGCGTTGATCGGGCAGATGTTGCCGGATGTGGCCTTTGGCTGTTTTGAAAAAGCCATGCCCGGACAAGCGCCAGCCGAAGGCACGGGTGCAAGTTGGAGCTTGCGCTTTGGTGCAGGCCCCGGCGTGACAGGGCCTGATGCCAAAGGCACCAAATTTCTGTCGCAGAATTTCCAGAGTGGCGGCATGGGCGCGCATTGGAAACATGACGGCATTGCGGCCACGCCTTATCCGTCGGGCGTGAAAGCCATTGCGATTGAAATTACCGAAGCCATGACGCCGCTCGTTTTCTGGCGCAAAGAATTGCGCCGTGATTCCGGTGGTGCAGGCTTCTATCGCGGCGGGCTGGGGCAAACGATTGAGGTTGGCTCGCGCGAAGAGTCTCCTTTCGCTATTTTCGCACGTTTCCAGCGCGTGAAATTTCCTGCGGCTGGGCGAGGTGGTGGTGCAGATGGCGCTGCTGGCACATTGCATCTGGCTTCAGGCGCTGTTGTGCCGCCACGCGGAACGCAGGTCATTCCCACAGGTGAGCGGCTTGTGGTTGAAATGCCCGGCGGTGGTGGCTTGGGTGATCCGTTGAAGCGTGATCCGGAATCCGTGCGCCGCGATGTGTCCATGGGTTATGTATCAAAGGAAGCCGCGCGCGATCTTTATAAGGTCGTGCTGGATAGCAAAGGCGCGGTTGATGCCGCTGCCACGCGCGCAGCGCGGGGAGCCTGATCATGTTGCTTGATGGACAAGTTGCCATTGTCACGGGTGCAAGTGTGGGCCTTGGCCGCTCTATGGCCATGGCCATGGCGCGGGCAGGCGCGCGCGTCACGCTGGCCTCGCCGCAAAAGAATTTGCTGGAAGACACAGCTGACGAAATCAACGCACGCTATGGCGCCAAACATGCGATTGCCGTTGTGACAGATATTACCAAACCAGCTGATTGCACGCGCGTGGTGCAGGAAACGCTGAAGGCGTTCGGTGATGTCTCGGTGCTCGTCAATAATGCGCGGCGTGAACAGCGTGGTCCGGGCCTTCCCGTCGAGGGCAATAATTTTCCCTTCTGGGAATCCAATCCGGAGATTTGGGTCGAGGCTGTGAATGTGAATGTGTCTGGCACATTCCTCATGTCGCGCGCAGTCGCGCCTCATTTGATCAAGCGCAAATGGGGTCGCATCATCAATATCTCGACCTCGCTTGATACGATGCAGCGCAAGCATAATTCGCCCTATGGCGTGACCAAAGCAGCGGTCGATGCGGCCTCTCTCATCTGGGCAGCTGATTTGGCTGGAACAGGCGTCACCTGCAATATTCTTATCCCCGGCGGCATGGTGGATACGGATGGCACGCGCCCACCCACGCCCGAGCGCCGGACTTTGCCCGTAGATGTGATGGATGATGCTGTCGTCTGGTTCGCCTCGCCCCAATCGAATGGACATAATGGCGAGCGCTTTGTCGGTAGTCGCTGGCGCAAGGATGTGCCCCCGCATCAAGCGGCGGTGGAAGCACGCGAGGCGCCTGTTCTCAGAAAGCCTGAACCGCGCCAATAACCGGTTTATTTGACTGCTAATCGAGTGGTGACAGAGATTGTCGCCCCGCTAGTCTAGCTTCTGCTCATCAAGGAGCAGAGATCTATGAGCTTCGACAAAGCGGAACAATTGATTGAACTCGCACGGAGGGCTTCCTCGCGTCAGGGTCTGACTTTGGATCATGTGGTGGAGCTTTACGGCGTCTCGCTGCGCACAGCCCAACGCATGTTCCGCGCATTGGAAGCCAATTTCCCAGAGACAGAAACATTCACCGACGAAGACGGTCGCAAGCGTTGGCGTATGGGCTCTGGCCATATGCGCGAGTTTTTCTCGCTCTCGGCAGAAGAGGCGGCTGCGCTTGAACTGGGCATCAGCCATTTGAGTCATGCAGGGCTCTCCATCGAAGCCAAAGCGCTGCAAGCTTTGCGCAACAAAGTGCTGGCCCTTGTGCCAAGCCAGCAGATCACGCGTATCGAGCCCGATAGTGATGCCATTCTCGAAGCACAAGGCTTTGTCGCGCGCCCGGGTCCGCGCCCGCGCGTGAATGAAAATGTGGCTTTGAATGTTGCTGAAGCCATCAAAGCCTGCCGCATGCTCGATATCACTTACCGTTCGCATCTGGATGAGGCACCCGTGGTGCGTCGTGTGGCTCCCTATGGGCTATTGTCTGGTGCAAGGCGCTATCTCGTTGCGCATGATCCCCAATCACGCCGCAATGCGATCAAAACCTATCGGATGGATGCAATCAGTTCGGCCGCACTCACCGATGATTATTTCGAGCGTCCCGTCGATTTCGATTTGCAATCCTTCGCCAATCGCGGTTTTGGCCTTTATCAAAATGATGCGGAATATGGTGAAATCGAATGGCGCTTTGCGCCTCAAGCCGCTGACCATGTGCGCGGCACTTTGTTTCATCCCGAGCAAGAGGCAGAAGAGCTGCCGGACGGTTCTATCCTCATTCGCTTCGAAGCAGCGGGCTATCTGGAAATGGCTTGGTATCTTTATCAATGGGGCGACAAGGTCGAGGTTCTCAAGCCTGCCAAATTGCGTGAGATGGTCAAAGCCTATCGACGGTCGGATTTCCCAGCTTTGCCTTGATCGCAAGGCAAGCTAATCTGATCACATGAACAATGCTTTTCTCGTTCTTCTTCTGGGCTATGTGCTCAGCCAGTTTTATCGCGCTTTTCTTGCTGTCATTGCGGCTGATTTGTCGCGCGATCTGGCTCTGGGCCCGGCTGCTCTTGGCAATCTGTCGGCCATCTGGTTTACCACTTTTGCACTGGCGCAATTCCCGGTCGGCATTGCGCTCGACCGCATTGGTCCGCGGCATACCATGGCGGGGCTCTTTCTCGTGGCTGTTGCAGGGGCTGTTCTCTTTTCACTGGCTACAAATTTTACGACAGCGGCTTTTGCCATGTCGCTCATTGGCATTGGCTGTTCGCCCATCCTGATGGGCACGATGTATTATTTCGGCCGCACAGCACCGCCGGAAAAATTCGCTCTGCTGGGCTCGTTGATTATCGGCTTTGGGTCTTTCGGCAATTTGCTGGGCTCTGCACCGCTCGCTTATGCAGCGGCCACGATTGGTTGGCGCGACAGTATGATTGGCATTGCTGTGGCGACCGCGCTTTCAGCTTTGCTGATTTTTCTGGTCATCAAAGATCCGCCGCAAGTGAAAAATGACAGCGGCGCAAAAGATGGCTTTATCTCAGGGCTTTTTGCCATTTTGTCGCTGCGCCCCATTCTGCTCATGGCCGCTTTTGCTTTGGTGAGCTATGCGAGCGTGGCGGCTTTGCGGGGGCTCTGGGTCGCGCCTTACTTCGGCACGGTGCATGGCTTTGATGTGACAGAGCGTGGTCACGCGGCCTTGCTCATGGCGACCGCCATGTCGCTGGGCGCTTTGGCCTATGGTCCGATGGAACAGAAATTTGGTGGCGCTAAGCCTGTGATTTCAGTCGGCTGCTGCATCACATTGGTTGTGCTCTTCGCACTTTATTTTTTCGGCGCTTCATCGGCTGCGGGCTCGCTTGTGCTTTACGCCATGCTCGGCTTTTTCGGCATGTCCTATGCGATCTTGCTCGCTCATGCGCGCCTGTTTTTTCCCGCACATTTGCTGGGTCGTGGCGTGACGACGATGAATTTCTTGTCCATTGGCGGGGCAGGGCTGTTGCAATTTGTATCGGGTGCTTTTGTCGAGCATCGCTTGGGCCAAGGGCTGCAAGGCGATCAGGTCTATGGCGCTTTGCATGGCCTGATCGGCGTTCTGCTTTTCGCCTCTTTCCTGCTTTATCTGAAAGTGCCGGCGCGTCCGGACAAATGAAAAGCCCGCGCATGAATGTCACGCACGGGCTTCTTTGAAAGCTTGAAAAGCTGAAGTCTTAGGCGAAGGGCTCTTTACGAAGACCTGTCGCCAGACCCTTGCTGCATTGCTTGAGGATCCACGCCGCCAGAACGATGAGGAGACCAGAGAAGGCAATGTCGAGCACGAGCACGACCTGCTGGCCGATGCCCTTGAAAATATTCGCCGCAAAGACCGAAATGATCATGAAGGCGAGGGTCGAGACCATGGTGACGAAGAAGGTCACAAAGCCGATATAGTCGATGCGCTCGTAATGGCTTTCGTACACTGTGCCCTTAGCGGCATCCGAGTTGTAGTACCATTTACGAGCGAGATAATTATTGGCCAGGAAGAGCACGGCGGCAGCCACGACCAGACCGAAGAAGATGGCCACGACATTATTGCCGGTGAGCATGCCGATTAGCGGGATGAGCAGCCAGACCGTGTTGACGGCGATGACCAAATAGCAGTTGCGCGCAGTTGCCTGCAGCTGGTCGAGGCTGACGGGCGCGAACTTGTCTTCTTCGCGCAGCGTATAGCCCGGTACGGCGAGGAGATCGGAGTTCGTCAATCTGGACATTGTTTCTTCCCTTTTATGGTCCGGCACTTCACGGCCGTGTGAATTTGTAACCCGCCCAGCATGTGATGCCATGCCTACCCAATTCACGTTTCTGTGAAGTAGGGGCGGGGCTGTTTCAATCATGACCGATCCTTGCCCAAGAACCAAGCCACGCATGACTCTTAACGCGAAATTCCAAAACAAAACAGCAAATTCGGGATGAAGCGCCCTCAAGGAGATCGCTCCAAGCTCCTTGGGCTGTTTTTTTGCAAAGACGCTTCAGCCTATACGTGTATCGCCCAGTTTTCGCTCCCGTTTCAGGCGTTATTTGTAACGCATACTGAAACACTAATCAGGCCTATGAAAGATAAGTGCAATTTGCATAAAATTTCACAGTGAATGGGAACAATTTGGCTGTCACGCCAGTTGCTTGGGCGTGGGGGCAGATGTAGGTCTCATAAAAGCTCTTCCGCTTCGGGGAATCATTTCATGCGCGTGCCGCTCAGTCTCGCCGGTTTGCTTGGCAAATCGCAGCTTGACGTTCCAGCAACGTCGGCGACGTCTACGCAGCCTGTCAATGAAGTGGAGCGGTCAGCCGCTTCACTGATCCGTATCCTTGGCGGCAAGAACGAAGCGCTGCGCAATCGCTGCGAACATGTGATTGGCCTCACCCGCGTGATCGAGCCGTTGACCAACGAGCTCTCGGCGGTTTTCACCGATTTCCAAAAAGTCGTTGGGGAATTGCAGCAGACGGCAGGCCTTTTGGAAGAAACGCGCGCCAATCTGGATGCGCAGCGCCAATTGTCTGAAACCCAAAGCCTCGAAATCCAGGCGCTGTTCATCAAGCTTGAAGAAGTGCGCAAGGACAATGAGCGCTTGCTCAATGACAATGTGACAGGCGCGCAGAATTATTCCGTGCTCGATGAGCAGTTCCGCTCAACGCGCGACCAATTGTCTGAAAAAATCACGACCCTGCGTTCGCGTGAATTCGAGCTCGAAAACGTCAAAAACGAAAACGAGGTTTTGCAAGAAGACCTCGGCCGCTCGATGTTGCGCACGCGCGAAGCGGAAATGTCTGTTGCCGAATTGCAGGATGAAAAGCGCAATCTCAACGACAAGATCGCGCAACAGGGCGATGAGGTTCTCTCGCTCAGCCGCTCGGTGGATGATCTCACCCAGCAGACCATGCTGCTCAAGAAGCAGGTGCTCGAAGCCTCTGCTTCGGCCGATAAATACCGCACGCGTATCCGCTTGCTGGAGACCGATCAGGTTGCCTTGCAGGCCGAGAACGAAAGCCTGCGTGGCGCGGTCGCCAATGCAGAAGCACGTGCCGAGCAAATCCGCAGCTCGTACGAGATCAAGATCGAAGCTCTGAATTCGCGCATTCGCGTTTCCGAGCAATTGCTGGTCCAGAGCCGCGATGAAATCCGCCGCCTGTCGGACGAGCAGGTGCGTTACTCCGAGCAGGGCCGCGAGATTGAAAGCTTGCAGGCGCGCGTGTCGGAAATTACGGCCGACTCCAACATCGCCCAGCGTCGCGCTGAAGATGCTGAACGCGCTTTGAGCCTGGCGAGCCAGCGCAATGGCGACCTGTTTGGCAAATTGCAAAGTGCCGAAGACCTTAATCGTCAGGCGGCCTCGCGCATCGAGAGCATGCAGTCGACGATCCTGCGCTTCGAATCCGAATCCGAGTTGCGCATCAATACGCTGCAAGCACGCATCAACCAGCTCACAGAATCTCTCAACAAAGAGCAGATCGAACGCGGCTTTGTGGAAGGCGCTCTGGAAGCCGCCCGCCGCGACCGCGTCCAGATGCAGCAGACCATTTTCGAGCTCAAAAGCGGCAATAGCGGGAATACCAGCGGTGCTGAGACCGGCCCGCAACTCGCGGTCGACAATGCCAAATCGACGCTTGAGAAAGAGCTCGACGAGATCAAGTCCGATCTCATGCGCTCCCATACGGAAGTGCCGACCCTGCGCAGCCGCGCCAAGGCTAAAAAGCCGAAGGACGACTAAGGGTACATTTCCCTTTTATTTCAATGATTTAAAGACGGCATAAAATTTGCTGATTCCAAGCGAATAGGGATCAGGCATGAGCGTTACCGTCTATAATCCGACCACAGGCCGATATGTCACCACGCTGACCACGTCAGCGGGGGCCAAGAAGCAGGTCTCAACTGCTGCTCTGAAGAGCAAGCCGGGTGGTCAGGCTGCGCCTCTGACCCCCAGCGTTAATTCTGTGAAAGTGTCCCTCTCGACCACGGCACAGGCTCTCTTGGCAGGGACGGTTCGCTACAAACTGTCAGAGCTGGTCACCCGACTGGACGATCCCAAATATTCTCCGAGCGATTTGGCAGGTGTGACGCTCTACCTCGACGGGGACATGAAGGAGATCACCGATCTGCCGGCCGCAACTTATGGAAAGTTGCTGAATCTGTTGACGGCGGAAGGTGGCCGCAAATTGATGGATGTGCGCGCAGCCAATGATGCGCCTGTCAAATTGGATGCCGCCACTTATGCAACCATTCAAAATAATCCGTCGGCTCGCGCATTGCTTGATGTGACAAGCAATCTGTCTCTTGATTTTGCAACAGGGTCTGATGGGACCATTGCTTCCAGCATGCCTGTCGCCACGCTAACGCGCTTCAAAGAATTTATTGAGTCCAACAAAGCAACCAAGGTGACGATAGACGGACAAGCGAGCCCTGTGACGCTCACACCTGATGTTGTGCAGAAATTGGGCGCTAAAACTCTCGCGCGTTATCCCGGCAAGATCACAGTCGATGCCAATGCAGATTCAATCCTAACAGCGAATAATTGGGAGAACCTGCGCGTTCTGAACAATTACCGCGACATTGCAATCAATCTCGATTTGGGCGTGCCCTCAGCGCAAACAACATCCCTGTCGCAGGCCATGTCGAAGCTGACCTATCAGCAATTCATCGGCGGCTTTAATCTGGTCAATGCAGTATCGGTGAAGCCGGCTCCTATTGCATTGGAGCCGACGACTTATGATTCGACCAGCAAGACCCAAAAAGTTCGTTTCTCCGGTCTCTTTATGAATGGCGATTCTGTGCAATTGTCAGTCATGGCGCCCAATGGCGTGCAGACGGCCTTGAGCGTGGGCCCGCTTGTCATGCCCAAGGGTGCGAGTGCTGAACAGCAGGGTGCCGCATTGCATACAGCGATACAAACGGCGCTGACCAATGCTGCCAAGACCAATACATCGCTCTCGCAGATCAGTGTGGCGCGCACAGGCAATGACTTGTCCTTCACTTATTCGGGCACAGTGCCTTCGCAAACACCTCTTGTGAGTTTCTCGGGATCAAGTCGCGCGACGGAAGGTAATCCAACCTTTGGTGTCGAGCTGACCAATGTGCCGCCAAGTTCTGTTGAGAGCCTGACCACCTATTCGCAAGTCTATGGACTGAATGTGAAGGGATCAGCTGACCAGCTGATCAATAATAGTGACAAGCTCAATAAGCTCATCAGCAATGGCTTTGTGAAGACCGTGCAATTGATTGATGCGAAAACGGGTGATCCGGTTGTTGCACCCGGCGGCCAGTTTTCTCTGACGGCGGCTCAGGCCTCGCGTTCAATCCAGATGCTTGAAAAAGTGGGCCCAGGCATCATTACGATCTCTGATAAAAAGGCTTCGCCATCCTCTTATGCCAATTTCACCAATGCGGCGGCGAATAATCTTGTCGGGGGCCTTCGTATTGTCGGTTCGGCAACCGAGATTCAAAACTCGCTGCAGGGCTTGAGCGCTTTGGCGCGCATGGGCAAGATCGCCACTCTGGTCATGATCGGCAACAATGGTCGCCAGACGACGATTGATAATTTCGACAGTTCCAAACTCTCGGCTCTGGTCGTGAGCCTGCGTCAAGGCGGCTAAGGTTCTTTTCCTGCCACTCTGTTTGCGTTAAGCACAATCTCGGCAGAGCTTTTGCTCATGCGGGATGCGAGACTTGCGAGAGACGGGCATGGCGAAGATTCTGGTACTCGAAGGCGATGGCATTGGTCCGGAAATCACAGCATCGACTGTCGAGGTCCTGCGCCACGTCGACACGCTGTTCACGCTGAACCTTCAATTCTCATCCTGCGATATCGGCTTTGCGGCACTCAAAGCATCGGGCACAACATTTCCGAGCCATGTTCTGGATGAATCCCGCGCCGCCGATGGCGTGGTGCTGGGCCCCGTCTCGCATAATGCCTATCCGCCTGTTGCTGAAGGCGGGCTGAACCCGTCCGGCGAATTGCGCAAGCGCCTTGATCTTTACGCCAACATCCGTCCCTCACGCACGCGCGCTTCTATTCCCGCACCTAGCCGTCATGCTTTCGATCTGATCGTCGTGCGCGAAAATACGGAAGGCTTTTATGCTGACCGCACCATGCATGAGGGGACAGGCGAATTCATGCCGATTCCTGACCTTGCTATGGCCATGCGCAAGGTGACGCGTCATGCGAGCGAGCGCATCGCGCGCTCTGCTTTTGAGCTGGCCATGACACGACGCAAGAAAGTCTGTGTCGTGCATAAAGCCAATGTCTTACGTGTTTCAGATGGCCTGTTTCTGGATGCGGTGCGACATGTGGCGAAAGATTTTCCCGATGTCGCAGTCGAAGAACAACTCGTCGATGCTATGGCCGCACTGCTGGTGCGCGATCCGCGCCCCTATGATGTGATCGTCACCACCAATATGTTTGGCGATATTCTCTCAGATGAAGCCGCAGAGCTTGCCGGCGGTCTGGGGTTGGGCGCCTCGCTGAACGCTGGCGCGCATCATGGCGTCGCGCAAGCAGCACATGGTTCGGCGCCATCCATTGCAGGACAAGACAAAGCTAATCCTTCCGCACTGATCATTTCATCGGCGATGTTGCTGACATGGCTAGCTGGACGTTTGAAGCGTCCCGAATTTGCGCGCGCGGGTGCCGCCGTTGAAAAAGCGATTGATGAAACACTTGATGATCCCGCCACACGGACGGGCGATCTTGGCGGTGCGCTTGGGACAAAAGCCTTTACGCAAGCCTTAATCGCCCGTCTGCGGGCGTGATGGAGTTTAATCCAGCGGTTCGACCTTAATGATCGAGCCGCCATGGTTTGAGCCGATCCACAAAACAGGCTTGGCGCCGCGGGAGTCTAAAAACGTGCGACGGATATTGGTCGGGCGCGGCAGCAGATATTCGACATAAGTGCCGCTCGCCACATCAAGCCGCGCCACTTGGTCATTGCTCATCGAGCCTGCCCAAGCCTCGCCCTTGCCATAGACGGCATCATAAGGATTGCTCCAGGGTGTCGGCAGACGCCATTCCGTCATGGCCCCTGATTTCGGATCGAACATGCCGATCGAATTGGCGGCATATTGTGCAAACCACAAGCGGCCTTGCTCATCCATCATACCGCGGCGTGGGCGCGAACGCAGGCTTGGTGTTGGGTAGACAGTGAGCATTTTGGCGCTCGCATCAAATTTGCCCACACGCGTATTACCGAATTCGAGCATATAGGGATTGTTCTGTGGATCAGCGACAAGCCCATAGCCATTGATCGACACGCCGTTCACATCTTTCGGTTCGCCCATATCTTCATATTGGCCGGTCTTCACATCGACGCGGTAAAGTTTGTGCGTCTCCTGATTGTTGGTCCAGATCTTCCCGTCCACATTGGAATATTGCGGTGAGACCATGCTCTCTTGGGTCGAGCCTGTCTGCCATTCCTTTGGCACAGGAAAAGCAGTCGCCTGTTTCGTCTTCATGTCGAATTTGGTAACGCCCGCCTGATACATCATGGCGACCCACAGATTGCCGTCAGCATCTGCATCGATCTGCAAGGAGCCTTTGGGCGCATCGGGCTTCAATGTCGGAATGGGATAATCCGTCACTTTGCCGGTCGCCGGATCAAGTGAGCCGATGAATTGCGCACCGAAATCCGAATACCAGATCATGCCATCCTTGGTCATGATCACATCATGGGGCTGGGCTTCACGCCGGTTGAGATCATATTCGGTGATGACGACTTTGGTTCCGCGGCCTTTCGGGCGCGGCAAAGTTTTCATCGCATATGAATGAGATTTCTCGGCCGAAAGATTGGCGCGCGCCAGCAATTCAGATGCTGGCTTGATGATCTGCGCATTGACGCGCGGGCGCTCGCCACGCGGTCCCGGCAGCAGGGGCTGGGGTGCTTCCGGCGTCGAGCCGGGTGAATAAGTCCCCATGCGTTTGAAAATATCTGGGAAATCATCAGCCTTATAATCTGAGCCCACGACACGGTGCAGAGTGTGGCAGCCTGTGCAATCGGTCAGAAAATCTTTCATCTTTTCGTCGCCCGGCATGGACATGATCCATTCCGCATTCGACATTTGCGCGCCGAGGTCTTTTGTCTTGGCGAGTTTGACGACAACCGGCTTCATGCCATCGCTGACGCTGATCTTGGCCGGGCTGTCCAGATCATAACCGATCGCGCGGATGGAAATTTCGTAATCGCCAGCGGTCAAACGTCCGGCAGGAAAAGTAAAAGCGCCTTTTTCATCGCTGACGACAGTGACGGTTTTATTCGTGCCGCTTTTCTTGGCGCTGATAAGCACGCCTTCCATAGCGCCTTCGGGCGCACTCACCGAACCGTTGAAATTGGGCTCGGCAAAAGCAAAGCCACAAGATGTGATGAAAATAGCACTTGCCCCCGCAAGTGTCCGCGGCAGTCGGCGCATGGCATTCCTCCCCATATATGAGCCTCCACCAGGGCCCTTGATGATGAGCGTCTGCTTCTGCACCAAACCCGTCAATGCTTCGGAAGTCTGATGCCCTCGCGAGGTGTTTCCTTCAGCTCAAAACAAGTGGTGCGGCGAGAATCGAGGCAGCGCTGCAATTGCTCTTGGTCGTGAAATAATTTCACAACCCAAAAAGAGAAGGCGAAGAGCAGCAAGAGAAAGACGGTCGCACTCCAATTGACCCTCGTGCGATGCTTTTCTTGCGCTCTATTCTCGGCCATCTCGTCGGATGAGGTTGGTTCAGCCATGATTTTCCTGAGGTTTATGTCCTGGGTGGCTCTTATGCTGTGGCCTTGTTGCCGCAGGGGCTGGCAGCTGTGCTTTTTGGGTCAAAAAAGGCTCGCATCTTCGGGCTGAGGTTGGTAGGGCTCCGCCACCTCCTTCTCAACCCAAGGTGTTCCTCGGATGAAACCCGCCGACAAGCTTGCTCTGACTCGCCGCTTCTTTCTGGCCGCTGCGCCTTTTGGCCTCGCCGGTTGTGCCGCGACCGGTCAGGTGCCCTCGGCCGCCACGCCGTCTCTGCGTGACATCCTCGCGGGTCCCTATGGCGAGATCGAGGATAATGGGGTTACGGTTCCGGAAGTCGATCTGGAAGACATTGACCCGCGTTTCCTGCGCCAGACGGTTTCCTATGCCGGCAAACAGGCGGTCGGCACAATCATCGTCGATACGCCCAATCGTCACGTCCATCTGGTGCGCCCTGAGGGCAAGGCGATCCGCTACGGCTGCGGTGTTGGCCGGGCAGGCTATGAATTCAAGGGTGGTGGTTACATTGGCCGCACGGCCATCTGGCCGCGCTGGGCACCCACACCCAATATGATTGCAGCCATGCCCGAGCGTTATAAACCGGTGGCAGGGGGCATTCTGGGTGGCATCGAGAACCCGCTGGGCGCGCGTGCTCTTTATATCTGGCGTGACGGGGCGGAGACCAATTACCGCATCCATGGTACTAATGAACCTGAGAGCATTGGCACTGCTGTGTCCTCGGGCTGCATCCGCATGTTCAATCATGACGTTATCGACCTGCACCGCCGCGTCCAGTCTGGCGCCAAGGTGGTCGTGATCCATGGTGGCTCGGTCGCCAACGCCTGAGCTTTTCGGTCAGGTAGCCTAATTGTCTCAGGTCATGTTCTGTCGGGAAGAATGATCTATGTTTGATCTCCTGAATGGAGTGACGAAATGATCCATGGATCCGACAAACCCCGCTATGACCTTGTGGCTATTGTCCTTCACTGGATGATCGCGGTTTTGGTTCTTGTTGTTGGGGCTCTAGGCCTTTCTTTTGAAGCCATTCCGCGCGCCTCACGCCTTTTTTATATCAATCTGCACACGACCATTGGGCTCGTCATGTTCGGGCTGATCCTGATGCGCCTCCTTTGGCGGCTGACGCATCCTGTCCCTGCTGTGGATGAAAAATGGTCGCGGCTTGTCGTGCTGGCCTCCAACCTAACTCATAAAGCTCTTTATGGGCTCATGCTGGCAGCCCCGATTGTGGGGATTATTGCCTATGTCTGGCATGGAAGGGTGTTCAATTTCGGCCTGTTCAAGCTCGATTTCGCCATCCGCTCGCAAAAATCGATTTATGAGGCGGCCGAAGGGCTTCATGAGGCTTTGGCCTATGGCTTGATGGGGCTGGTCGCCCTGCATGTGCTGGGCGCCTTGTGGCATCATTTCATTGCCCGCGACGGTATTTTTGACCGGATCCTGCCTCGTTGAGCCGAGGGTCTTGAAAAGCCCGGATTTCTCCGTAAGTGATGGCCTCAGTCGTTTTCAACTGAAAGCGGCGGGGAGGCCAAGGCCCCAATCAAGCGGGCCATAAGGGAGAAGATCATGGCGGTCGGCCAAGCGCTCGTCGAAACGAGGGCGTTGATCAAGAGCTTTGGGCCCGTCCGGGCGGTGGATGGGATTTCCTTCACAGTGGGTCGTGGCGAAGTCGTGGGCTTTCTCGGGCCCAATGGCGCGGGCAAATCCACCACGATGAAAATGATCGCAGGCTTTCTGGAGCCGACCTCCGGCAGCGCCTATGTGGCCGGCTTCGATAGCCAGCGCGATCCCATCGCTGCGCGCAATCATCTGGGCTATCTGCCAGAAGGCGCGCCAGCCTATCCAGATATGACGGTCGCTGACTTTCTGGCCTTTGTGGCCGGCATGCGTGGGCTTTCACCCGCACAGGGACAACGCCGTCTGGCTGAACTTGTCGAGAGCATTGATCTGGCCGATGTGTGGAACCGTCGCATCGAAGCTTTGTCGAAAGGCTACAAGCGCCGCGTGGGCATTGCCCAAGCCCTTGTGCATGATCCCGATGTGCTGGTGCTGGACGAGCCGACCGATGGTCTCGACCCCAATCAGAAACATGAAATGCGGGCTTTGATCCGCACCTTGGCGCCAACCAAAGCGATTATTGTGTCCACCCATATTCTCGAAGAGGTCGAAGCCATTTGCACGCGCGCCATTGTGATCGCGCGCGGCAAAATGCTGGCCGATGGTACGCCGGCCGATCTTCTGGCCCATGCGCCGCACCGTGATGAGACCATGCAACAACTTGTGAAGACGACGCCGCTGGAAGATGCCTTCCGTCACATCACACTTGATCAGGCGGGAGTGTAAAATGCGCGCTCTTGTTCTGATCTTCCGTCGTGAATTTGCCGCTTATTTTGCGACACCTTTGGCCGCAGTGTTTCTGGCCGTGTTTGTGGGTGTTTCAACCGGCATGACATTCTTCGTGTCGAATTTCTTTGATCGCTCGCAGGCCGATCTCTCTTCTTTTTTCACATGGCAGCCTTGGCTCTTGTTGGTGCTGATGCCAGCGGTGGGCATGCGCCTGTGGGCCGAAGAGCGTCGCCTTGGCACAATTGAACTGCTGATGACATTGCCTGTGCAGCCCTGGAAGATCGTTCTGTCCAAATGGCTGGCGGCTTTTGCTTTCGCTGGGCTCGCACTGGTTTTCACCATGCCGCTTTGGATCACGGTCAATTGGCTGGGTTCGCCTGACAATGGCGTCATTCTCGCCTCTTATCTCGGTGCATGGCTGATGGCGGGAGCCTTCCTTGCCATTGCGTCCTGCATTTCGGCTCTGACCAAAAATCAGGTGCTCGCCTTTATCGGTGCGGTGATTGCCGGCTTTATCTTTGTGATGGCGGGTTTTGATCTGGTGCTCTCGGCTGTGCGGCCTTGGGCGCCCGATGTCATCGTGCAGGTGATTGCCTCCATGTCTTTCATCGGTCACTTCCAGCGCATTACGGATGGCGTCTTTGAAGCTTCCGCACTGGTTTTCTTTATTTCGCTGATCGGCTTCGCGCTCTGGCTCAATGTCCAGATCCTCGATGCGCGCAAGGCTGCGTGAGGGCACTGACATGACAAAGACCTTCACAACCGGACGTCTCGTTATCATTGCAGCCCTTTTGGGCGCTGTGATTTTTGGTGCGGTCAATCTGATCGCTTCCAACACATTGCGTGGCGCGCGTATTGATCTCACCCAACAAAAGCTTTTCTCGCTGTCCAATGGCACGAAGATGATGCTGGGCGAGATTGTCGAGCCCATTCGCTTCCGCTTCTTTATGTCCACTGGCCTGACGCGCGAAGCCCCGCAGATTGCAGCCTTCGCCTCGCGCGTGCGCGCTATGCTTGATGCCTATGTGGCCTCGTCCAAGGGCAAGATCATTATCGAAATGATCGATCCCAAGCCCTATTCGGAAGAGGAAGATCGCGCGGTGGCTTTTGGCATCAGCCCGATGCAGGCGTCCAATGGCGATCGTCTGTTCTTTGGCCTGGCTGCGACCAATTCAACGACGGGCAAAGCTACAATTGCGGCTTTCTCGCCCGAGCGCGAAGCCTATCTCGAATATGATCTGACACGCCTCGTCGCCGAGCTTGACCGCAAGGGCAAGGCTGTGGTTGCGCTGATCGATGGGATGAACCTGCAAGGCAATCCGCAGCTTGGCATGCGCGAGCAGCAAGTGCTCGTACAGATGAAGCAGTTCTTCGACGTGCAGCCGTTGCAAGGCGAAGTAACAGATTTGCCTGAGAAGACGCGCGTGCTGATGGTTGTACAGCCGCAGAACCTGTCGGACAAAACGCTCTTTGCGATTGATCAATGGGTCATGTCGGGCGGCGCGACGCTGATCTTTGTTGATCCCCATGCGGAGAGCCAGATTGGCCCGCGCGGTCAGCCGCCAGCTGATAGTTCTTCGGATTTGCAAAAGCTCTTTGCCGCTTGGGGCGTCCGCTATGATCCGACCAAGGCGATCGCTGATCCGGGCTTTGCCTTGCAGACCGAGCGCATGATCAATGGCCGCCCCGCGAGCATGAGCAATCTGCCATGGATTGCTGTTCATGATGAAGGCTTGCGCAAGGATGATGCGATCCTCGCGCAATTGTCTGCCATGGTGATGACAACCGTTGGTTCGTTTGAAAGCGCCAAGGCTGGTGTGAGCTTGCGCCCGCTCGTCACCGCTTCCAAAAAGGGCGGCATTTTGCCCGCCGAGCAGATGAAAGATCGCACGGCTGATTTGCGTGCGCTGCTGGTCAAGATCGAGCCGCCCGCTTCGCCGCCAGTCATTGTCGCGCGTCTGAATGGCACGCTGGAAAGCGCTTATCCCCAAGCCCCTGAAGGTGTAACGCCCAAGGGTGATGTTCTGACGCGCAACAGCAAGCCTGCCAATGTCATTCTTGTGGGTGATGCTGACATGCTGATGGATCGCACATGGGTGCAGCGTCGCAATGTCATGGGTTCTGAAGTCGCGCAGGCTTTTGCCAATAATGGTGACTTCGTCATCAATGCGATTGAGCAAATGTCGGGCGGTGTGGCTTTGGCAGATTTGCGTGGACGCGGCGTCTCATGGCGTCCGTTTGAGCTCATCCAGCAGAAAGAGCAGGAAGCCAACCAGCGCTATCGCGCCAAGGAGCAATCCCTGCAGGAAAAGCTGAAAGATGCCGAGCAGAAGCTGCAAGAGCTGGCGCGCGGTGGTCAGAAGGGCACGGAAGTGCTCACGCCCGAGCAGATGAAGACCATCGAAAAATTCAAGGCAGATCTTTTGGCGACGCGTGAAGAATTGCGCGGCGTTCAATTTGATCTGCGCAAGGATGTCGACAGCCTCAAAAATAACGTCATCGCTGTCAATGTGGCCGGCGTGCCGATCCTTGTTGGCGTGATTGCTTTGCTGCTGGCCTTCCGCAGTCGCCGCCGTGCGCTGCCGCGTAAAGATGCTTGAGGATTGAACCGATGAACATGAAACAAATCGGCCTTCTCTCCGCTCTTGCCGCACTCTCTGTGGGTGCTGCTGCTCTTTCCATGGGCTCTGGCCCGCAGGGCTTTGCTTCCGACAAGCGTGGACAGCTTGTCTTTCCGGGGCTCACCCAGAAAGCCAATGATGTAACCAGCATCACCATTCGCGATTTCGAGCGCAGTTTTACGGTCGAGCGTCGTGAAGATGGTTTTTACAATAAGGAGAGCGGCTATCCGGTGAAGCCGGATGCGTTCCGCGATCTGGTCGGCAGCGCGTCTTTCCTGACGTTTGAAGAAACCAAGACCGCTGATCCTGCACGCATGGCCGATCTGGGTCTGGCAGAGCCGGGTGCAGCACCCGAAGCTGTGGGCCGCGAGATGGCGTTTCGTGACGCCAAGGGCAATGTTCTGGGCGCTCTGACTGTCGGCAATAGTGATGCGACAGTGGGTGGCGCGCGTGGTGGCACATTCATCAAGCTTGCCGATCAAAAGCAGGCGTTGTTGGTGCGCGGACAATTGCGCGTGCCTGTGCCTCATGCGGCTTGGTATGAGATCAATTTCGTCAACATCCAGCGCGATTCATTGGCGGGAATTACGATCAAGGGTGGTGGTCTCGACGAGATCGTCACCAAGGCCGAGAAGAAGGGTGATGATATCACGCTCGCCAATGCGCCCGAGGGTCGTGTGGGTGATGGCTCCAAGCTGATGCGTCTCGGCTTTATGGTCGATCCGATTTCCTTCCAGGATGTGCGCAAGGCTGATGGTGCGCCCAAGGCTGATGCGCGCCAGATGATCATGACATCATGGAAGGGCTATACGATCACCTATACGGCGATTGGCGATATAGCCGATGGCTGGGTGCGTTTCACCACACAAGTAACAAGCGATGTCGGCAAAGAAGAGGCCGAAGATTTCCGACGCAAGACGGAAGGCTATGACTTCAAGCTTGCCCAGCACGAAATCGACATGCTGCGCTGGTCGCTGAAGGATGTGACGCAAGAAGCGAAAAGTTGACGATTGATGCGCAGCATCAATCGTCATTGCGAGGAGGGCGAAGCCCGACGCGGCAATCCAGAGTGAGCGCGTGAGGCCTTCTGGTTTGCTTCGCTACGCTCGCAATGACGTTCACAAATGATAAATCCGGAAAGCATAGTGCCAGCTTTCCGTGATCGGCTTGCCATCGACTTGCAAGAAACATTGCATCGTGCCGACGGTCTCGAACTCATGCTGCACGTCGAGCATCACACGAAACCCATTGATTTTGGGGTAGGGCACCAGAAAGAATCGCAGCATCTGCGCTTTTTGCGCTGACGCCACAATCTTCACCAACTCCGGTGTTTTTAGATAATAGGCGAGATCGCCGCCGACAAAATCGACAATATAGCGGCGTGAATCGGCTGCTATTTTTTCACCAGCTCCCAAAGCGGCCGGAGGGGCTGAATAAGTGTCGCGCGCATATCCCAATTTATGCAGCGACAGGCCGTCATGCATCGAGCGGATGCGATAGCCGAAAGTGAAACGCTTTCCCGGCTCAAGCGGTGCATCTGGCACATAAGCGCAGATGATATTGTCCGCCGTCTCATCCTTGGTGGCGAGTTCGATCAATTCGATGCGGCCATTGCCCCAATCATGTGACGGCTCGATCCAGTAAGACGGGCGCTCTTCGTAGGCCAGTTCCACATCCGCATAATGCTGCGTATTGCGATCACGCTGCATCAGGCCAAAGCCTTTCAGGCCTGTCACAGAAAAATGCTGCACTTCCTGAATTTGCGGATTTTTCAGAGGCCGCCAAATCCAGCCGCCTTTTTCCGTGTTGATGAGCAGGCCGTCGCTGTCATGCAGCTCGGGGCGAAACTCGTCATATTTGTTGCGGTCATTCATATGGCGGTCATTCTCACCCATGAGATACATGGAGGTGAGGGGCGCCATGCCGAGGCGATCCACCGCGACGCGCGGGAAGATGGAAACCGTCAGATTGATGGCTGTTTCATCCTGCGGGAAAATATCGAATTGATAGGCGCCTGCGAGCGAGGGTGAATCGAGTAGCGCAAAAAGCGTGATCTTGTCGGAGCCCTGCGCTGGCTGCTCGATCCAGAATTCTTTGAAGAAGGGAAATTCTTCATGATTGTCGAGCTTGCCGGTGCCAATCGACAGACCGCGTGCTGACAATCCGTATTTCTGGTCGCGTCCCAGAAAGCGGAAGTAACTCACGCCGACAAAGCTGATCAGCTCATCGAATGTGCGCGCGCTATTCAGCGGATAGTGGATTTTGAATCCGGCATAGCCTAGATCGCTTGGTAGGTTCTTGCCGAAGTCCGGATTGCGATATTCGAAATTTTTGGGGTTGTAGTCGAAGGGTTTGGCCACACCGCCGACGACCATATTGATCTTCACTTCGGTCTTGAACAAATGACCGAGATGGAAGAGCCCCAGATGTGCGCGTTTGTTAGGGTCTTGAATAGGGTCGGGATCATCACGAAAACGGATCGGCTGCCAATTGTCCCAATCAAGCGCTTCAATTTCGGGCGGCAGTTTTGTCACGCGCGGTTCAAAGGCGCGCTCGGAGAGAGCACGCGCGCGCAGCACCACATCTTCATAAGTAAAGCGCGGCGTATCGGCGCGTGGCGCGGGTGGCACGGGCTGCCCATTGGCGGGCTTGGTCTGGGCCGAGGCCTGACTTGCGGCCATGGCCGAGGCAAGGGCGGCCATCAATGTGCGGCGCGTCAGATCGGAAGAAGTGGGCACGCGTGAAATCCTAAAAGACCGAGAGCTGGGCCGAACATGCCCGGCAATTGAGGCTCGAACGGGGCGCTAAACTCCTTCATGAGGGCTGATTTGGCAAGCGCCGCCCCCCTTCTAAAGACTGAGGTTTTTGTGCCGTGCTTCTCCTCCTCCCACCTTGAAGGGCTCACCAAGGCGTGAAAAGCTTGTCTTCAACGGCTCGTCAAAAACAGAGCTGATTCCGGGGGAGGAATGCATGGGTAGGATCGCCTTGGGCGTTCTGGGGGCCTTGGCGCTTTGCGCCAGCAGCGCGGCTTTTGCCGCTGACAAGCCCGATTGGGCTTTTCCAGTCACTGATAAAGTCCAGCCGGCCATGGTGCCCGATGATGGAAAGCCGAAGTCGGCACCAGGCTCAAGCCGCACTTACA
Organism: Beijerinckiaceae bacterium; assembly: GCA_947452455.1. GTDB lineage: Bacteria > Pseudomonadota > Alphaproteobacteria > Rhizobiales > Beijerinckiaceae > Terripilifer. Next base: position 506,274 of record CANGBX010000002.1, on the reverse strand, counting down.
CGCGTGCGCAGATCGAAGATCTCTACAACCCGCCCGATTGGTATCCCGATCAGCATCCGGCCATGCCGCAAGTCGCATCCAATGGGCGCGCGCCGGAAATTCGCGCCTGCATTGCCTGCCATTTGCCGACCGGCACAGGCCATACTGAGAGCGCCAATATGGCAGGCATGCCGGCCGCCTATCTCATGCAGCAGGTCGAGGATTATAAGACCGGCGCGCGCAAGGGCTCGGGCTCGATGCTGGCCATCGCCAAGGCGATCACGCCTGAAGAGAATAAAGCGGCGGCCGATTATTTTGCCTCATTGAAGCCGCGCCCATGGATCCGCGTGATCGAGACCGACACGGTTTTGAAAACCTATGTCGCAGCGGGCAACAAACGCGCCATCCATCCCGATCATGTGTTCGAGCCTCTGGCCAATCGCATTATTGAAGTCGGTGAGGATGAAAACCGCTTGTTCAATCGCGATCCGGGTGCGGGCTTTGTTGCCTTTGTGCCCAAGGGCTCTGTCGCGAAGGGCAAATCGCTGGTCGAGGCGGGCGGTGCGCAGGCCTGTGCCTCCTGCCATGGCGATGGCAACAAGGGCACGAAAGATTTGCCCGGTCTTGCTGGCCGCACACCGACCTACATCGTGCGCCAGCTCTTCATGATTCAGAATGGTGATCGTTCCGGCATCAATGTCGAGCCGATGAAGGCCATTGTCGCCAAACTCACCGTCGATGACATGCTCAATATGGCAGCCTATCTCGGCTCGCTCGAACCTTGATCGGGAGATTTTCATGACCAAGAAAAATGACATCACCGCGCTCGATGAGGTTGCAGGAAATGGCCTGCTGAGCCGCCGTCTACTGTTGCGTGGCGGCGTGGCTATGGCTGGCGCTGCCAGCACGTTGGTTGCCACACAAGGCGCTTCAGCCGAGCCGCTGAAAGAGCCCGAATGGAGCCGCTATCAGGGCACGACAGTGGAGCCCATGGGGCGGCGCTCGAAAAATGAGAAAGACACGACGCGTATTCTCACCAATCCCAAGGGCGAACCCCGCACGCAACATGCGCGCACGCCCCATCATCTGCTCAATGGTCAGATCACGCCCAACCATTTGCATTTCACCATTCTGCACAATGGTATTCCCGATATTGATCCCGAGCAGCACAAGCTTGTCATTCATGGCATGGTGAAACAGCCCATCGTGCTCTCCATGGATCGTCTGATGCGCTATCCCATGGTGACGCGCCAGACCTTTATCGAATGCGGCGGCAATTCGGCGGCACTTTTCTCCAACGAACCTGTGCAGGCCAATCTGCAATCTTTGCATGGTCTTGTCTCCAATGCAGAATGGACGGGCGTGCCGCTGTCAGCTGTGCTCGATGAAGTGGGCATCGATCCCAAAGCCAAATGGATGCTGGTCGAGGGCGCTGATACGGCCGCGATCACGCGCTCTGTGCCGCTCAAGAAAGCACTCGATGATGCGATCCTTGTGCTCTTCCAGAATGGCGAGCGGTTGATGGCCGAGCAGGGCTATCCGGTGCGTCTGCTGCTTCCCGGTTGGGAAGGCAATATGAACATCAAATATGTTCGCCGCATCAAAATCGTCGATCAGCCGGCGCTGACTTATTATGAAGCGCGCAATTATTCGCCGCTTCTGCCTGATGCGAAAGCCTATCGCTTTTTCTTCGTCAATGAAGTGAAGAGTTTCATCACCCATCCCTCTTTCGGCATGAAGCTGAATGAGCCGGGCTATTATGAAATCTCGGGCATTGCTTATTCGGGTGCAGGGCGCATTGAACGCGTGCAAGTGACGGCTGATGGCGGCAAGACGTGGGCGGATGCGGCTGTGCAAGGCCCGACCATGCACAAGGCCTTTACGCGCTTCCACATACCCTGGCGATGGGATGGGAAGCCAGCGGTGCTCTCCAGCCGCGCGGTGGATGATGGCGGCAATATCCAGCCCTTGCGTGATGACTTCGTGCGCGAGCGCGGCGTGACGCAAAAGCCGGTGACCAATCCCTTTGGTTTCCCGAACCAACATTACAACAGCCTGACGTCATGGGGTATCAATGCCAAGGGAGAGATCAGCCATGTCTATGCTTGAGAAAATCTCTTTCGCAGCCTGCGTCGCAGTTGCGCTTTCAACAAGCGCCATGGCGGATGACAAGAATGGCCTTGGAACCAATGTTGGTTTGGGTCAGCCCATCACGGAAAGCGACATCAAACCGTGGGATATTACCATTCTGCCTGATGGCACCAATCTGCCGCCGGGCTCTGGGACGGCTGTGGTTGGCGCCAAGCTCTTTTTAGAGAAAGGCTGCAACGCCTGTCATGGCGAGGGTGGCACGGGCGGGTCCAATGGTGCGGTGATCACCGATATTCCGCTGGCAGGTCGTGGCATTGAAGCAACCAAGACGATCAAGAATTTCTGGGGAAGTTCGACGACGGTCTTCGATTTCATCCGCCGCGCCATGCCTTGGCCTGCACCGCGCACGCTCACGGATGATGAGGTCTATGCACTGACGGCGTTCATTCTGGAAGGCAATAAACTCATCCCGCCGGGAACGGTGATGGATGCGAAATCTTTGCCGCAGGTGAAAATGCCAAACAAAGATGGCTTCATCATCAAATTTCCGGACCGGATTTGACGGGGCCATAGCCCCGTCATTGCGAGGAGCTTAAGCGACGAAGCAAACCAGAAAGCCGCGCGTGAGGCTTCTGGATTGCTTCGCTGCGCTCGCAATGACAGCGCGCGTTATTTGGCGACATTGAGCCGCGCGAAGCCCGCTTCCAGATCTGCAATCAAATCGCTCACATCTTCCAAGCCGACTTGAAAGCGCAAAGCTGGTCCGCCCGGGTTCCACTTTGTTGCTGTGCGATAGGGCGCGCAATCAAATGGAATGACGAGGCTTTCATAGCCGCCCCATGAATAGCCCATGCCAAATAGCTCGAGCCCGTCGAGCATGGCCGCGACCGCCGTCTCTCCCACCGGATGCAGAATGATTGAAAACAATCCGGAGGCACCCAGAAAGTCGCGCTTCCAGATGTCATGACCCGGCGCATCGGGCAGGGCAGGGTGAAGCACCTGCTTCACCTCAGGTCGTGTCTTGAACCAATGGGCCAAAGCGAGCCCCTGTTTCTCGGCTTCGCGCAGACGCAGTTCCATTGTGCGCAGGCCGCGCAGCGCGAGGAAACAATCTTCCGGCCCCGCGCACATGGCAAAGGCATCAAAGGTTGCGCGCAGACGTTTGAACCAAGTCTCATTGGCCGAGACGAGGCCGAGCATCAGATCGGAATGGCCGGAAAGATATTTGGTGCCAGCTTCGACCGCCAGATCAACGCCGCGCTCATGCGGGGGAAAGAACAAAGGCGTGGCCCAGGTATTGTCCATGATCGTGCAAATGCCACGCGCCTTGGCGGCAGCGGCAATGGCTGGAATGTCCTGCATTTCGAAACTTTGCGATCCCGGCGCCTCGACCAGAATGGTCGTCGTATTGGGGCGAAACAGGCGCGTAATGTCAGCGCCGATCAGCGGGTCATAATATTGCGTCTCGACCCCCATCCGCTTCAGCACGCTGTTGCAAAAGGTGCGGGTCGGTTGATAGGCGCTGTCGGTGACAAGCAAATGGTCGCCAGACTTCAGCGCGGTCATCAGTGCCAGCGAAATGGCGGCCAATCCCGTGGGGGCTAGCACGGTGCCTGCTGCGCCGGCAATCTCGGTCCAGGCCCGCTCCAGCGCTTCTGTGGTCGGCGTGCCCTTGGTGCCATAGGAAAAACGGGGGCGGGGGCCCTGCAAAGTGGCGACATCTGGGTAAAGAACTGTGGACCCACGGTAGATGGGCGTGTTCACAAAACCGAATTGTTCGTCAGGCTCGCGCCCGGCAATCACCGCCCGTGTGCGCGATTTCAGGTGCTTGCGGGTTTTGTCGCTTAATTTGGCCATTTGGAACCGCCCAACCCCTCTCTTGACCCCTGTACGAAACTCGCCTGTGATAGGCTCAACCGTGGCTGCTTCTCACTATAAGGGTCGCCACAGGAGAAGAGAAACCCCTCGGGGCTTGATCGGGAGTTGTTCTGCATGAAAGCCATTGCCGCCACTTTTCTTGCTGCCACCTCATTGGCGCTCATGACGCAGGGTGCGTCTGCACAGGCGGGCTCGAAAACGCTCGACCTCATCAAACAGAAGGGCTCTTTGACCTGCGGCACCAATACGGGCCTCGCAGGCTTTGGTCTGCCCGATGACAAGGGCAATTGGACGGGCCTTGATGTCGACCTGTGCCGCGGCATTGCCTCGGCTATTTTCAATGATCCGACCAAGGTGAAATATATTCCGCTCTCCGCCAAGGATCGCTTCACGGCGCTGCAGTCGGGCGAAATTGATGTGCTGGCGCGCAATGGCACCTGGACGCAATCGCGCGAAGCGGAACTGGGTCTGCTCTGGGTTGGTGTGAATTACTATGACGGCCAAGGCTTTCTGGTTCGCAAGAAACTCAATATTGCCTCGGCCCTTGAACTCAATGGCGCATCTGTCTGCGTTCAGCAAGGCACGACCACCGAACTCAACATGTCCGATTTTTTCCGCACCAAGGGCATGAAATATGAGGCGGTTGCATTCGCCGATATCAATGAGGCGGTGAAGGCTTATGATTCTGGCCGCTGCGATGCCTATACCACCGATGCTTCGGGCCTCTATGGCTCGCGCCTCAAACTGGTCAATCCGGATGAGCATATTGTTCTGCCCGAAATCATTTCCAAAGAGCCGCTTGGGCCAGCAGTTCGCCAAGGCGATGACCAATGGTTCAATCTCGTGAAATGGACCCATTACGCCATGATCAATGCCGAAGAGCTCGGCGTGACCAAGGCCAATGTCGATGACATGCTGAAGAGCCCGAACCCCGAGATCAAGCGTTTGCTGGGTGTTGAAGGCGATTTCGGCAAAGGTCTTGGCCTGTCGAAAGATTGGGCCTATCGCATCATCAAACATGTCGGCAATTACGGCGAAGCCTTCAATCGCAATGTTGGCGAAGGCTCACCACTCAAAATCAAGCGCGGTTTGAATGCGCTCTGGTCGGCTGGTGGTATTCAATACGCACCTCCCGTGCGATAAAAATGAAAAGGGCGGGGTGCAATCATCGTCACCCCGCCATTTCATTGCAGGTCATTTGAAATGGTCTTTCCTGATGTGAAGCGCAGCGAGGCAATTGCATGAGCCTTGATGCCGCGCGCGAAAGACCCTCAAGCTCTTTTCTTTATAATCCCCAGATCCGCGGCCTGTTCTGGCAAGCGGTGCTGATTATAATTGTCGGCTTTCTTGGTTATGAGGCCGTCATCAATGCCGCGACCAATATGCGTGCGCGTGGCATTCCAACGGATTTCTCTTTCTGGGATCGCGTCGCTTCCTTCGATATCAATCTGACGCTTATTTCTTATTCGGCCACATCAACCTATGGCCGCGCATTTCTTGTTGGTCTGCTCAATACTTTGCTGGTGGCTGTGATTGGCGTGGTATTCGCGACCGTGCTTGGCTTCTTCATCGGCATTGCGCGCCTGTCGAAAAACTTTGTTGTTGCGAAATTGGCGAGTTTTTATGTCGAGATCATGCGCAACACACCGCTCTTGTTGCAATTGCTCTTCATCTATAATGCCGTATTGAAGCCTCTGCCCAATCCGCGCGACAGTATATCCTTCGGCGCAGGCTTTTATCTCAACAACCGCGGGCTCGTGATGCCCGATCCGCAATTTGCACCCGGTGCGGGTTTCATTCTGGCTGCAGGGCTTGCCGGCATTGTCGGGAGCATTCTCTACAAGATTTATGCGAAACGTCGCCAAGCACAGACGGGCGAGATTCTCCCCGTTGCGCGTGTTTCAGCTGCGCTGATCTTGCTGCCACCTTTGATGGCTTATTTCTTGGCAGGCCAGCCCGTCTCTTTCGAAATGCCTTTTCTGCGGGGCTTTAATTTTGTGGGCGGCGTGCGCGTGCTGCCAGAATTTGTCGCGCTGGTTTTGGGGCTGTCTATCTATACGGCAGCCTTCATCGCAGAGATTGTGCGCGCCGGCATTCTTGCGGTCTCGCATGGTCAGACGGAAGCCGCGCAATCATTGGGGCTCTCACGGTCGCAGACGTTGAAGCTCGTCATCATCCCGCAAGCGCAGCGCGTGATCGTGCCCCCGCTCACCAATCAGTTTTTGGCGCTGACCAAAAACTCATCTCTCGCAGTCTTCATTGGTTATCCGGATCTCGTGCAGGTTTTTGCAGGCACTGTGCTCAACCAGACAGGAGCAGCCGTGCAGGTGATCGCGATTACGATGGCGGTCTATCTTGTCATCTCGCTGATCACCGCATTCATCATGAATCTTTATAACCGCCGCATGGCGCTGGTGGAGCGCTGAGATGAGCCTTTATCTGCGCAGTGATGAAGCACCGACTTTGCCGCCGCCCGTGCGGGGAGGTGGCGCGATTGGCTGGCTCAAAGACAATATTTTTTCTGGCTGGGTCTCGGGCCCGCTGGCGCTGGCCTCGCTTGCGTTGATCATCTGGATCACGCCTGATCTCATCCGCTTCTACATTCTTGATGCGATATGGACGGCAGATGATGGTGCGGCTTGTCGCGTGCAAGGCACGGGCGCCTGTTGGGCTTTTGTGGATCGCAAACTCGATTTCTTCCGCTACGGCTCATATCCCGTCGCTGAACATTGGCGTGTGGATCTTGTGCTGATGGTCGGTACTGTGCTTTCCGCACGCTTGCTTTGGCCCGAGGGCAAAAAGAGTGCCTTTGGACTTTTTGCTTTCCTTGTCGGTATTCCGCTCTTCATCTTCCTGATGATTCCCGGACCTGCGGCGATCATCAGCGCGCCCGGTTTAGAGCTGGCCATTCTGGCAGGCGGCATTGCGCTTGCCTGTGTGCTTGAATTTTCCAAATTGCGCACACTCTGGGTTGGTTTGATTTTCTTCGTGATCTATCCCGTGGTCGCTGCCTATCTGTTAAAAGGATCGCCGCTGCTTGGGCTCATACAGGTTGATACGAATCTGTGGGGCGGCATTTTCCTGAGTTTGCTTGTCGCAACCATCGGCATTGTCTTTTCGCTGCCAGCGGGCATTTTGCTGGCACTTGGTCGGCGCTCTGAGCTTCCGGCCGTTCGCTTCTTCTCCATTCTCTATATTGAATTCGTGCGCGGCGTGCCCTTCATCACCGTGCTGTTTATGGCCAACACCATGTTGCCGCTGTTTGTGCCCGATAATTGGTCGCCTGATCGCCTGTTGCGGCCGATCATCGGCTTTGCGCTTTTTGCAGCCGCCTATATGGCGGAAGAAGTGCGTGGCGGCTTGCAAGCCATCCCCAAAGGCCAGAGCGAGGGCGCCATGGCTTTGGGCCTGTCCTATTGGCAACGCATGCGCCTCATCGTTTTACCGCAGGCTTTAACGCTGGTGATCCCCGGTATCGTGAACATCTTTATCTCGCTGTTCAAAGATACAACGCTGGTTGCCATTGTCGGCATTTTCGATTTTCTGCGCGCCATTGATGCGGCGCGCATTGATCCTGTCTGGTCGGGACCTACGGTCTCACCAACAGTCTATACATTCGCTGCCGCCTTCTATTTCCTCTTCTGCTTTGGCATGTCGCGCTATTCCCAAATGATGGAAGAGCGATTGAGTGCCGGTCGTCGCCGCTAGGGATGTGTCGTTATGAATGAGACCGCAATTGAAATCACCGCCATGAATAAATGGTACGGTCAGTTTCATGTGCTGCGTGACATCAATCTCACGGTGAAGCGCGGCGAGAAACTCGTCATTTGCGGGCCATCGGGCTCCGGCAAATCAACCATGATCCGCTGCATCAACCGGTTGGAAGAACATCAGCAGGGCCGCATTGTGGTTGATGGCACCGAGCTGACCAACGATCTCAAGCGCATTGACGAAGTGCGCCGCGATGTCGGCATGGTGTTCCAGCATTTCAATCTGTTTCCGCATCTGACCATTCTGGAAAATTGCACCTTGGCGCCGATTTGGGTGCGCAAGATGAAGAAGAAAGATGCCGAAGACATTGCCATGCATTATCTGACGCGGGTGAAAATCCCCGAGCAGGCTCATAAATTTCCCGGCCAATTGTCAGGCGGCCAGCAGCAACGCGTGGCCATTGCGCGCTCGCTCTGCATGAGCCCGAAGATCATGCTGTTTGATGAGCCGACTTCGGCTCTTGATCCGGAAATGGTGAAAGAAGTGCTCGACACAATGGTGTCGCTCGCACAAGAGGGCATGACCATGCTTTGCGTGACCCATGAAATGGGCTTTGCACGGCAAGTCGCCGACCGCGTGATCTTTATGGATCAGGGGCAGATTGTGGAAGCCAATGCGCCCGACGCGTTTTTCTCAAACCCGCAGCATGAGCGGACGAAACTCTTCCTCAGCCAGATTCTGCACTGAGTGCGTCATCGGACTTATGGTTCAAGGGTTTCCTGTTGTCGCGTCAATCACCGTTGGGTTGACGATGCTGCCTACATCCGCGGGAATGACCTTCTCAACAGCCTGCCAATGGCTGGCCAGATTTTGCCCCAGCATTTTGACTGTCGTCATGGAAATGGCGGCGACAATTGCAATCATCAATCCATATTCGACTGCAGTGGCGCCGTTCTCATCAGTGGCAAATGATTTCAACATAGCAAAGTGTCCTGGCTTGAATGACTTCCATTCTGTTGAGGTTCTCCGAGATCGTCGTGAACTCACAGATTCACGACGATCTCTGGCGAGAAACTTTCAGATGCGAAGAGCGAGACGTTACACCCCGCTAATAATGTTTACGGGTTCCCCGTTGTCACGGTAATCGCCGTCGGCGCTGTAATCGATCCAACGTCAGCCGGAATGACTTTCTCAACAGCCTGCCAATGCGTGGCGAGGTTCTGGCCAAGGGTCTTGATGGTTGTCATCGAAATGGCGGCAACCAGCGCAATGATGAGGCCGTATTCAACGGCGGTGGCGCCGGACTCGTCGGCGAGTAATGATTTGATCTTGAGCATCTGAAAATTCCTTTTGAAAATCCGCATCTGAAATCTTTTTTGCGCAAACCCGAACAGAAAACAGCTATGTCCTTTTTCGTGCTTGCAGATGAATGAAAGCTTGATAGCTGACGTAAAGTCCACGTCAGACTTAAAATGATATTAACGACAAAAAATTTTGTTGTTTTTTCCGAGGGTTAGAAAACCTCTAGAAGGAGGCTTTTTTTTCACGCTTTGAGCGAGGCGTAAAAAAACGCACATGTTCAGTCTCCTTCCACGCAAAAAAGCGCATAAAAAAACGGCGGGGTTTTGCCCCGCCGTCTGTTGTTCAGAAGAATGCGATCAGACGATCACGAGCAGCCTGTCGTCGACCCGCAAGTGTCGCACTTCAAGCAGGTGCCGTTACGCACCAGTGTGAAGTTGGCGCATTCCGGGCAGGATTCGCCGACATAGCCCTTCATGCGGGCTTCAGCGCGCTTGTCGGCAATCGACTGACCCGATGCCGATGATTTGGCGGCCGGAGCCTGCCAATCCAGCGTGTCGAGTTCCGTCGTGATCGTGCTCACTTCCTCGCGGAACATGACTTCGTTCTTCAACGCCGTCGCACCCATGGTGGCGAGTGCTTCCGCACCACCTTGCACGACCATCAGCTTGTCTGTCTTCGAGCGGACGAAACCGCGCGAGACATATTGCTGTGTGGCTGTGGCAGGCGCGCGGCCCTGGTCTTCGCCCTTGCCGATGGCTGTCGCGCCAATGTCGGAGGGGTCGACATGGGCGAGATCATTGCGGCCGAGGTAGGAAATGGCGAGCTCACGGAACACATAGTCGAGGATCGACGTGGCGTTCTTGATCGCGTCATTGCCCTGCACGAAGCCGGCTGGCTCGAAGCGGGTGAAGGTGAAGGCATCGACATATTCATCCAGCGGTACGCCATATTGCAGGCCGACCGAGATGGCGATGGCGAAATTGTTCATCAATGAGCGGAAGGCAGCGCCTTCCTTATGCATATCGATGAAGATTTCGCCGATGCGGCCATCCTGATATTCGCCGGTGCGCAGATAGACCTTGTGGCCACCCACAACCGCCTTCTGGGTGTAACCCTTGCGGCGATCAGGCAGACGCTCACGCTCGCGCGTGCGCTCCACACGTTCCACAATGCGCTCGACAATCTTCTCGGCAACAGCCGATGCGCGCGCGGAGGCGGGCAGTGCGGCAATCGCCTCGATGCCATCTTCTTCCTCTTCATCCTCATCAGCGATGAGCTGCGAGTTGAGCGGCTGCGAGAGCTTCGAGCCATCGCGATAAAGCGCATTGGCCTTGAGCGCTAGACGCCAGGAGAGGACGTAAGCTTCCTTACAATCTTCCACCGTCGCATCATTGGGCATGTTGATCGTCTTGGAGATCGCACCCGTGATGAAGGGCTGTGCCGCCGCCATCATGCGAATGTGGCTGTCGACCGATAGATAACGCTTGCCCGTGCGACCGCAGGGGTTGGCGCAATCGAACACATTGTAATGCTCTTGCTTGAGGTGCGGTGCGCCTTCCAGCGTCATCGCGCCGCAAACATGCGTATTGGCCATTTCGATCTCGGACTTGGTGAAGCCGAGGAAGGGCAAGAGTTCGAATGTCGGATCATCGAGCTTTTCAGCCGGCACTTTCAGAGTGCCGGTGAGGAAGTCCGCACCCAGCGACCACTTATTGAAGACGAACTTGATGTCGAAAGCGCCCGCGAGCGTCTTTTCGAGTTCTTCAAGTTTTTGCTCCGTAAAGCCCTTGGCACGCAGCGTTGCGTGGTTGACGCCAGGCGCTTGGCGCATGGAGGCATGACCCACCGCGAAAGCTTCGATCTCGGCAAGCTGTGCTTCGCTATAGCCAAGCGCACGCAGAGCTTCGGGAACTGCACGGTTGATGATCTTGAAGTAACCACCGCCCGCGAGCTTCTTGAACTTCACCAGCGCGAAGTCAGGCTCGATGCCGGTCGTGTCGCAATCCATGACGAGGCCGATCGTGCCGGTCGGGGCAACAACGGTTGTCTGCGCATTGCGGTAGCCGTGCTTTTCACCCAGTGCCAAAGCCTGATCCCAGGCATGCTTGGCGCGTTCGATGAACACCTTGCCATTCTGCTTCATGCCATTGAGCGTGGCATGATCGAGCGGCACTGGCGTGATCGAGAGAGCCTCGTAACCATCGCCATTGCCGTGCGCGGCGCGGCGATGATTGCGAATGACGCGCAGCATATTGTCCTTGTTCGGCTTGTGGCCGGGGAAGGGACCATGCTCCTTAGCCATTTCGGCGGAGGTTGCGTAGCAAATGCCCGTCATGATCGCGGAGAGTGCGCCGCAGATTGCGCGACCTTCATCCGAGTCATAGCTGAAGCCCGACGACATCAGCAGACCGCCGACGTTGGCATAGCCAAGGCCGAGCGTGCGATATTCGTAGGACAGTTGTGCAATTTCCTTCGACGGGAACTGCGCCATCAGCACCGAGATTTCGAGAACGACCGTCCACAAACGAACAGCATGTTCGTAAGAGACAATGTCGAATTCGCCGGTCTTGGGATCACGGAACGTGAGCAGGTTCAGCGAAGCAAGATTGCAGGCCGTATCGTCAAGGAACATATATTCCGAGCACGGGTTCGACGCATTGATGCGGCCAGATGCCGGGCATGTGTGCCAATCATTGATCGTCGTGTCATATTGCAGACCGGGATCAGCTGATGCCCAAGCGGCATAGCCGATCTTTTCCCAAAGATCCTTGGCCTTGAGCGTCTTGTGCAATTTGCCATCGGTGCGACGGATGAGATTCCAATCCGCATCGGCTTCGACCGCGCGCAGGAAGTCATCCGTGACGCGCACAGAATTGTTCGAGTTCTGACCAGCGACTGTCAGATAGGCTTCTGAATCCCAGTCGGTGTCATAAGTTTCGAACTGGATGTCCGTATAGCCTTGCTTGGCGAATTGAATGACGCGTTTGATGTAACTGTCCGGCACGCTGTCACGGCGAGCCATTTTGATCGCCTTCTTCAACGCCGGATTCTTTTCCGGATTGTAGCAATCATCGCCATCGCCTTCGCAATTCACGGCGGCCTTCAAAATGGCCTTCATATGCTTCTTGACGATTTTGGAACCGGCCACCAACGAGGCGACCTTCTCTTCTTCCTTCACCTTCCAGTCGATGTAGGATTCAATATCCGGATGGTCGGCATCAACGACGACCATTTTGGCTGCGCGACGTGTCGTGCCGCCCGACTTGATGGCGCCGGCTGCGCGGTCACCGATCTTCAGGAAGGACATCAGGCCCGACGACTTGCCGCCGCCCGAAAGCTTTTCACTCTCGCCACGCAGTTTCGAGAAGTTCGAACCTGTGCCCGAGCCATATTTGAACAGGCGCGCTTCACGCACCCACAGATCCATAATGCCGCCTTCGTTGACGAGATCGTCAGCGACCGACTGGATGAAGCAGGCATGCGGCTGGGGATGCTCATAAGACGACTTCGACGCGGTCAGCTTGCCGGTCTTGTAGTCGACATAGAAATGGCCCTGGCCCGGACCATCAATGCCATAGGCCCAATGCAGGCCCGTGTTGAACCATTGCGGGGAGTTCGGCGCAGCAATCTGGCGCGCGAGCATCGAGCAGAGTTCTTCGTAGAAGGCGAGCGCATCTTCTTCCGAGTTGAAATACTTGCCCTTCCAGCCCCAATAGGTCCAAGCGCCTGCCAGACGATGGAATACGTCTGTGGCCGTCTTTTCCGAGCCGTAGCGCTCTTCCTTCGGCAATTTTTCCAGAGCCGCTTCATCGGCCACAGAACGCCAGAGGAACGAGGGGACGTCGTTCTCTTCAACCTTCTTCAAACGAGCTGGCACGCCAGCCTTGCGGAAGTACTTTTGCGCGATGACGTCTGTGGCCACCTGGCTCCAGGTCGCCGGCACGTCGATATTGTCTTGCGAGAAGACCACCGAGCCATCCGGATTGCGGATTTCGCTTTTACCTTTACGGAATTCAATGCCCGCGTAGGGGCCCTGGCCTGCCTTCGTATACCGCCGCTCGATGCGCATTCACGTCTTCCCTGTTATTCACGCAAGAGACACCCGTCCCCGCGGGGCCGTTTCCACAGCCCTGATTCCAAAACACAATTCTCGACGAAACTGGCCGGTCACCCTTGTGAGGCGGCCGGAACACTCAAAGGCAGTGCGCCTCGTTGGGGGCGCTTCTGCCTTGCTGAAGACCTCTCAAGGCGCAGCCTGTTTCCGGCGCGATGCAAGTGGCAATCAACGATGGGCACAAGGTGAACCTGCGCGCAGGTTTCGTCAAGGTCTTGTGTTTGAATTTGATCGCAGGACTAGATGTTGTGCTTCCTGTGAAGATTGGGGATGACTTTGCCCGCCTCGATACAAGTGCCTGTTAACTATAGTGTTTCCACCTCAAACAGGGGTTTTAGGGGCTTGTACAAGTCGGGATTAGCGTGATTTTTCAGTGCCACGAGCCACCAATTGGGTCCCAAAGACTTGTGGCTAGTTGCGTCTTGTCTTGTGTTGGGGCAGCCGTGACTGGCTGAGGCGCCGCTGTAAATTTACTCGAATCCCCATAGGTAAAGCTCGAATCGGAAGTCCATACAGGTAATTGGGCGGTCACTAGCAGCACCCTACGAATCGATGCGCAGATTTGGCGCTTGTGTGCTGGACAGGGCGGGGAGCGGGGGGCATATTCCGCGCCGCACCTTATGCCGCGCAACGGGGATTCTCATGCCGAATTGGCTCCTACAGCTTTTGACCTGGTGGAACGGGCAGACGCTCAACACGCGTTTCCACACCTGGCGCAATGGCGAGCTCGTCGGCAAAGACGAATTCGGCAACCTTTATTACCAGACCAAGGGCGGCAAGATGGATCCGGCACTCGGCTATGTGCGCCGATGGGTGATCTTCAATGGTGTGAGCGAAGCCTCGAGCGTCCCAACCGGCTGGTATGGCTGGCTGCATTACACAGTCGATACACCCCCGACCGCTGAGAATTATAAGCCGCGTGAGTGGGAAATGCCGTTTGAAGCCAACCAGACGGGCACAGCCAATGCCTACCGCCCAGCTGGCTCCACCTTGGCCTCGGGTCAGCGTCCGGCGGCAACGGGCGATTATCAGGCTTGGACCCCCGGGCAGTAAAAGTCACCGTCTGCGGGCGCACTTTGAAAGCCATGTTTCCGCCTCATCCGGCCTGCATGACAATCGGAATATGATCAGAGATTCTTCTAACTTGCGTCTTCTTCTCGCGGCTGCGGCTTTCGCGGGCGGGATGGGCGTTGCGCAAGCTGACAAGATCAAACATCCGACAGCTGTTTTTGCCGGCCTCGATAAAATCACCGGTCGCATCATCACATTCGATGTTGCGATGGATGAGACCGTGCAGTTCGGCACGATCCAGATCACACCGCGCATTTGCTACACGCGCCCACCGACCGAAGCGCCGCAGACGACGAGCTTTGTCGAAGTCGATGAAGTCAATGCGCAGTCCGAGATGAAGCGCATTTTCTCCGGCTGGATGTTTGCAGCAAGCCCCGGCCTGCATGCGATTGAACATCCGGTCTATGATGCATGGCTCACTGATTGTCGCGGCGGCAAAGATATTATCGTCACGCCGCCAGAAACGGCTGATCTGCGCGATGCAACGCCGCCTGCCGAGCGCACGCCTGCGCAACGCCAACAGCCTGCACGCCAAGCCACGCCTTCTGGCCCCGTGCCTCCACCACCGCTCGGCAATGCGATTGAAGTGGGCGCGGCACCCGGATCACGCACCGGCACTCCGGCTCCCCCGCCAACATCCAATCTGCCTGCTTTGCCGGTGATTGAAGCGCCAAGCGCTGCGCAGCCGCGCAGCCCTGCGCCTTCTCAGCAGCAGGCACCGCAGCGTTTGCCGTCTGCACGTGAAGCCCCGATTGCTTTGCCGCCCGGCAATATTCCCAGCGGCCGCTAATCTTTCAAAATCTCGAGAATTTTTGCGCCGGGCACATGCATGCCTTTCGGCCAGACAAAGAAATCCGCACTGCGTCCGATCGCATCATCAAGCATGACATGATAGGCATCGCGCGGCATTTCAATCGCGCCCAATGTTGCCAGATGTGGCGTGATGAATTGCGTATCAAGAAGACGGAACCCGCCGCTGCGCAAACGGGCCGCCAAATGCATCAGCGCCACTTTTGAGGCATCTGTGGCACGGTGGAACATGCTCTCACCGAAAAAAGCTGCGCCGATCTTCACACCATAAAGACCGCCTACACGCTCACCATCCAAAAATGTTTCGACCGTATGGACGAAGCCGAAATCATAGAGATCGCGATAGAGTTTGCGGATACGCCTGTTGATCCATGTATTGTGCCGATCAGGAGCGGCCGCCGCACAAGCATCAATCACGGCTTCAAAGTCATCATTCACCCGCACTTCAAAACGATCCGCGCGGATCACTTTGGCGAGGCTTTTTGAAATGATCATTTTGTCGAGCGGAAAGACCCCGCGCATTTCGGGATCCACCCAGAAGATAGACGGATCATCCGCGCCCTCCGACATGGGAAACATGCCGACCGCATAGGCGCGCAACAAGATTTGCGGCGTAATCTCCGCAGGGCGCTCGTCATTGGGCAGTTGTGTGGTCATGGGGGAAAAGTGGGATGGAAGGGCTTATCCAGTCAAGCCCCGTGTCCATCATTGCGCGGAGCTTTAGTTCCAAAGCAATCCAGAGCCACACGTGAGGCCTCTGGATTGCTTCGCTTTGCTCGCAATGACGGAAGAGAGCGGCAGACTATTCGCCGTCCATCCCGCCTGTGGCCAGAAATTTCTCCAGCCAGTGAATATCATATTCACCATTCTGCACATCGCTATTGCGCACCAGAGTGCGAAACAGTGGCAGCGTTGTATCAATGCCATCGACGATGAATTCATCGAGTGCACGGCGCAGACGCATCAGGGCTTCCGTGCGGTTGCGGCCATGTACGATCAGCTTGCCGACCAGAGAGTCATAATTGGGCGGGATCGTATAGCCCTGATAAACGGCAGAATCGACGCGCACGCCCAGACCACCAGGGGGATGGTAATAGGCAATCTTGCCCGGTGAGGGACGGAAGGTCGCTGGATGTTCCGCATTGACGCGGCATTCGATTGCCGCACCTTCAAAGCGCACATCTTCTTGGGCGATCGACAAAGGCGAGCCTGCCGCAATGCGGATTTGCTCATTGACCAGATCGATGCCGGTGATCATTTCCGTGACCGGATGTTCGACCTGAATACGGGTGTTCATTTCGATGAAATAGAAACGCCCGTCTTCATAGAGAAACTCGATCGTGCCGGCGCCCGAATATTGCAGCTTGCGCATGGCAGCCGCACAGATTTCGCCGATCTCGGCGCGCTGTTCAGCGTTCAATGCAGGCGAGGGGCTTTCTTCCAGTACTTTTTGGTGGCGGCGTTGCAGAGAGCAATCGCGTTCACCCAAGTGAATGGCATTGCCTTTGCCGTCACCCAAAATCTGGATTTCAATGTGGCGCGGCTTTTCGAGATATTTTTCGAGATAGACAGCATCATCCCCGAAAGCCGCTTTGGCTTCCTGCTTGGCTGTATGCAGCGCGTTGAGCAGATCAGCTTCTGTGCGCGCGACTTTCATGCCGCGACCGCCACCACCGGCGGCTGCTTTCACGAGAACCGGAAAACCGATTTCGCGGCCGACACGTATCGCCTGCTCGTCATTGTCGATGCCGCCTTCAGAACCCGGCACACAAGGAATGCCGAGTGCGAGAGCGGTCCGCTTGGCTTCGATCTTGTCACCCATAATGCGGATATGTTCCGCCTTGGGTCCGATGAAGCCGATATTGTGTTCTGCGAGAATTTCCGCAAAGCGCGCGTTCTCGGAGAGAAAACCATAGCCCGGATGGATGGCATCCGCGCCGGTGATTTCGCAAGCCGAGAGCAGGGCTGGAATGTTGAGATAGCTGTCGCGTGCGGCGGGTGGGCCAATGCACACGCTCTCGTCAGCGAGTTTCACATGCATAGCATCCGCATCAGCTGTAGAGTGAACCGCAACTGTCGCGATGCCAAGCTCTTTTGCCGCACGCAGAATGCGCAGAGCAATTTCGCCGCGATTGGCAATGAGGATCTTGTCGAACATATCTGTTCTTTCTGAAACCGTTGCCCTTATTCGATAACCAGCATGGACTGGCCGTATTCAACGGGCTGGCCGTCTTCAACCAGAATGGCCGTCACAGTGCCACCACGCGGCGCGACGATTTCGTTAAATGTCTTCATCGCTTCGATGAGGAGAAGCTTCTGGCCTTCCTTCACCTTCGAGCCGACTTCAATGAAGGGCTTGGCATCGGGGCTCGGACGGAAATAGGCCGTGCCGACCATTGGCGATTTTACAGCGCCAGAATGATCAGCTGCCGGGGCAGCAACAGGCGCAGCCGCGACGGCAGCTGGTGGAGGCGCGACAACGGCGGCTGGCGCTTGATGCGCGGGAGCAGCAACGCTGAATGTCTG
Organism: Beijerinckiaceae bacterium; assembly: GCA_947452455.1. GTDB lineage: Bacteria > Pseudomonadota > Alphaproteobacteria > Rhizobiales > Beijerinckiaceae > Terripilifer. Next base: position 488,792 of record CANGBX010000002.1, on the reverse strand, counting down.
CGTATTGCCAAGCTGGCGGGCCACGCGCACACGCAGGCCTTCGCGCTCAACTTCGACTTCCGACAGATCAAGACGCGACACAATTTCAGCGACCATTTCGATCAGCGCGGGATCAACGCCCGAGATCGGACCGCGCTTGGCAGCAGGCTTGGCGGCGGATTTCACGGTCTTCTTTGCAGCAGGTTTTGCGACCGTCTTCTTCGCTTTCGCCTTGGGGGCGCGTGCGGCAACAGCCTTTGTTTTCTTCACGGGCTTCTTCATGGGAATTCAGCTCTTGTTTTTGGATTGGGCGATCAGCGCATCAAGCGCAAGATCATAGGAAAGTGCGCCGAAGCCGAGGATCACCCCGGCCGCGACGGCGGAAATCATGGAATGGTGCCGAAAATCTTCGCGTTCATGGACATTGGACAGATGCACTTCGATGACCTTCACACCCGCTCCCCTGATCGCATCATGTATAGCGATCGATGTATGCGTATAGGCGCCGGCATTCAGAATGACAGGCGCACCCGCCTTGCCGGCGTCTTGCAGCCAAGTGACCAATTCACCTTCAACATTCGTTTGACGAAAGTCGAGGGTCAGTCCTTCCGTAGCGCAACGCGCCTTGAGGCGCGCCTCGATATCGGCGAGCGTCACCGTACCATAGGTCGCGGGCTCCCGCGTACCAAGCAGGTTCAGGTTCGGGCCGTTGAGGACATAGACAGATTTCATGCCGAGGACCGGGGTGGGACTCAAAAACTGAAGCCCTCTCTAGAGGGGGAGTCTCTTAAACCGGTTAACGGGCCGATGGAAGCCTGAGGCTTGGTTGTAAAGCCGGCTAGGCAGGTCATCCTCGGGACGTAGGGGCCGAAAAACCTTGACCCACCTTATGAATGTAGCTACATTGAAACTACAAATGGAGGATGATATGGCTGCAACTGAAATCGTGCGGGCCCGCATTGATCTGAAGACAAAAGAGCGGGCCAGCGCCGCTTTGGCCGATATGGGCTTGTCGGTTTCTGACGCGATCCGTCTTCTGATGCTGCGCATCGCCGACGAGCAACGCTTGCCGTTCGAAGTGAAAGTACCCAATGCCAAGACACGTCAGGCTATAGAAGAGCTTGAGGCTGGCAAGGGTAAGCCGTTCAAGAGCAGCGCAGATATGCTGAAAGACTTTGGTGTGTGATGCGTATCCTCGTCGCGTCAGGCCGTTTCAAAAAGGATTTGAAGCGCGCTGTCCGGCGGGGAAAGGATATTGGCAAACTGACGCATCTTTTGGATGTGCTCTTAGCCAGCAAGCCCATTCCGCTTTCGTACCGCGATCATCCGCTCAGGGGTGATTGGAACGGTTGGCGTGACCTTCACATCGAACCGGATTGGCTTCTCATCTACCGTATTGAGGGTGATCGTGTAGAGCTGGCCGCGACTGGCACGCACGCCGACCTTTTCGACTTGTGAGCCTTTACCCGCAGCTCGCCTTGCCGCATTTGCGGATATTGTCGAGGCGGCCCTTGATCTGTCCATAGCCGACGGCGCCCACCACCACCTCATCGCCCACCACATAGGTGGGCGTTCCGGTCAGGTTGAGGGCATCGGCCAGTTTGGCGCTTTCTTGTAGGGTCGCTTGGACCTCGGGTCCTTCCATATCCTTGGTCAGGCGGTCCATATCGGCGCCGCTGTCGCGGGCGGCGGCTAGCGCCTGAGCCTTGCCTACCTGTCCGCGGGTTCCCAAAAGCTTCACATGGAAGCCCCAGAATTTCTCGCCCTGAAACTGCTTTTTGACAGCAATGGCAACCTGCGCGGCCTCGACCGAGCCCGGCCCCAGAACAGGAAAATCCTTCAGCACAACACGAAGATCGCCATCTTCTTTCATCAGGCGTGTGAGGTCTGGCAGGGCCTGTTTGCAATAGCCGCAATTGTAATCGAAGAATTCGACCAGCGTGACCTTGCCTTTCGGATTGCCGACGACCGCCTGATAGGGCGAGTTGGTCAGCATCTCGCCATAGGTCTTGAGTGCACCGGCGCGCTGCTCGGCCTCGGCGCGGGCCTGTTTGGATTCCAGCGCCGCATAGGCGTCACGCAGGATTTCCGGATTGGTGAGCAGATAGTCGCGGATGATCGTCTCGATCTGCTGCTTTTGGGCACCAGAAAAATCCTGAGCCAAAGCCGGGCTCAGCACGAGTGCGCCCGCAAAGAGGGATGCGGCAAGGCGGGTGAGACGAGACATGTTTTGCTCCGAGCCGGTTACGGCTAGTCAAATTTGGGCGGACGGTAGTTCAGAATATCGTCGGCTTTAAGCCAGCCCGGCGAGCCCTTGGCAAATTGTTTCTGGGCGCGGTCGGCTTGGGTGCGGGCGGCAATCATATTGCCTTGCAGGAAGAGGGCTTGGGCGGAGGCAAGCTGGGCATTGGGCGTATCGCCGCGCCGCTCATAGGCCATGGCCAGATATTGCCAAGCCTCGCCATAATCATCTTCGCGCTGGGTGACCTGCGCCAAAAGGTTTGTCGCCTCTTTCGCATCATTCGGGTTGCCCGTGCCGATGAGCGCATGGCCCAGCAGGACTTTGATTGGCGTGGCAGAGGGCGCAAGAGAAGCCGCACGGCGCAGATAGGGCAGGGCTTGAGCAGTTCGCCCGCTCTCCATCAAAGCTTGGCCTTTGAACTCTTGAAAATACGGATTGCCCGGCTGGGCGGCGATCAGCGCATCCGTTTGCGCGAGCGCCACATCGAGCTTGCCAGCCCGATAGGCCGAAATGGCGCGGGCATATTTGGCGGGCAGCGAATTGTCAGCAGGACCAAAGCGGCGCGCGACTTCAGAGGCGGGTGCGACAAAGCCGAATAATTTGGCGCGCATCAAATCATGGCGCGCTTGGCGTTCGGCCGGGTCTTTCGTGTTGAAATTGGGTGAGGCTTTGACAGCCGCCTGCAGGCTCGAAATACGGTCGCTCGGCAGTGGATGCGACAAAGTATAGGGATCGATCTGCGAGGTTTTGAACAGCGCATCATTCTGGAAGCGCTCCATCGTCGTCAGCAAGCCCTGTCCGGATTGGCCTGTGGCTGAGAGGTAATTCACAGCGGCCCGATCAGCCGCCTGCTCTTCGCCACGCTGATAGGCGAGCAGCGAGCGGCGCACCATTTCGGCAGGCCCAAGCAGTGCCCCCATGGTGCCAACACCATCAGAACCGACTTTGCCATAGGGGCCCGAGCGCGCTGTCGCGACAACCGCGCCAGCACCCATCAACATGCCAGCCACCATCAGGATTTGCGCTTTGGCCAATTCCTGTCGCTGGCGCGCGAGATGGCCCCCGGCAATATGGCCGCTTTCATGCGCGAGCACGCCGATGATTTCATTCGGCGTCTTGGATTCCATCAACGCGCCGACATTGATGAAAATCTTTTGCCCGTTGGCAACAAAGGCGTTGAACGAGCGGTCACCGATCAGAAAGATGCGTGTCGCGCCTGCATTGATATTGGCAGCACGAAAAATCGGCGCAGTATATTCGCGCATCAATTGTTCGATCTCTGCATCGCGGATGATATTGGGGGCTTTTTGCTGCGCATGCGCGGGCAGGCTGGCAGTGGCAGTGAGCAGAGCCGTCAAAATCGCCAAGCCGCGGCGCACTGGCGCAAGCCGCGTGGGCCTGCTAGGGCTCTTGCCGTCTGATCGGTCGGATCGGGTCTGGCTATCGCGCATGGCGTCCCTGGTCCTGCCTGTCCTTGGGCGGAATCAACTCAAGCCCTCTTCTTCAACCCGTCTATTATGGCGCGAGCGGGGCAGAGGCGAAACCTCTATTGGTCGCAATCGACATGTCCTCTCACCCGATGTCCCCATCGCTGCGCTCCAGGATAGCCCCTTTCATTGCCATGGATGTGATGAGTGCAGCTGCCGAGCGTGAGCGCAACGGCGGCTCTGTGATCCATATGGAAGTGGGTGAGCCTGGTGCACCAACCCCGCAAGTCGCGCGTGATGCCGCCAAAGCCGCGCTGGACGGCGGGCGTATCGGCTATACGCAGGCTTTGGGCTTGCCTGCTTTGCGTGAACGCATCGCGCGCTTTTATGCCGACACTTACAAAGTGGAAGTGCCTGCCTCTCGCATCGTTGTGACGACCGGGTCTTCAGCCGGTTTTCTTTTGTCTTTCCTCGCACTGTTTGATCCGGGTGCACGGGTTGCCATCGCCGAGCCCGGCTATCCGGCTTACCGCAATATATTGGAGGCTCTCGGTCTGATCTGCGTGCCGCTGGCAACCGATGCCTCCACACGCCATGTCGTGACGGCAAGCATGATTGAAGACGAACATGCGCGTGCGCCTTTGCAAGGTGTCTTGCTGATGAGTCCGGCCAATCCGACAGGCACAATGATGTCGCCGGAAGATTTGCGTGCGATGTGTGAGACCTGTGACCGGCTCACCATATCTTTCATTTCGGATGAAATTTATCACGGACTGACTTATGAAGCCTCGGCACAAACCGCTTTGGCTTTTTCGTCTTCTGCGATTGTCGTCAATTCTTTCTCGAAATATTTTTGCATGACAGGTTGGCGCATCGGCTGGCTTGTGGTGCCCGATGAACTCGTGCGCTCCGTCGAGCGCTTGCAGCAATCTCTAGCCATTTCGGTGCCCTATCTCAGCCAAGTCGCCGCGCAATCTGTCTTTGATGCGCGCGATGAATTGGAAGAGGTGCGCCAATCCTATGCGCGCAATCGCGCTTATCTCATGGAGCATTTGCCCAAGATCGGACTTGGAAATTTCCACCCCATTGACGGGGCTTTTTATGTCTATTGCGACATTTCGCATCTGACGAATGATTCAAGCGACTTCTGCAAACGGCTGCTGAATGAAGCGGGAGTTGCGCTCACGCCGGGCCTCGACTTCGACCGCGCGCGTGGTGCACAAACGCTGCGCATCTCTTTTGCAGGGCGCGAAGACGATATTGTCGAAGGCGTGCGCCGCATGGCCGCTTGGCTGAAATAAAAAAGGCCCGCATGAAGCGGGCCTTTTCTTTTAGTTTCCACCAAAGCTCTGCTTTGCGCGGCTCCACCAGCCAGAGCGCTTCGGGCCGACAGGGGCTTCCGGCAGAGGCTCTGGTGCAGGCTCTTCAGCACGCTTGGGCTCTGGCGCTGTCTCGACAGGCATAGAGGCTTTGGTCTCGACAGGCTTGTCTTCGGCAGAGGCAGCAATCGGTGCCCAGTCCCAAGCGGGTGTGACCGGTGCTTCGGCTGCAGGTGCGGAAGCTTGCGCCTCTTGTGCAGCAATATCTGCACGCGGTGCATCGCCATTCTCGGCGTGATCGCGGCGTTCAAAACCATCGCGACGACGGTTGCGGCCACCACGGCGTGAACGACGACGACGGCGCATCGGATCGCCTTCGACCGGATTGCCGTCAGCATCGAAGCTTTCGGCTTCAGCTGTATCGACTTCGCCATCGCCATCATCAGGGCGGCGCGTAATATCGCCGCCGATTTCGGCTACGACATGCAAGCCGTCATCGGAGGGCTGGGGCGCATCAGGATCGGAAATCCCGCGTTCGCGATCACCACCGCGACCACGACGACGACGACGCCGGCGACGACGACCACGGCCTTCACCTTCTTCGCTATCGCCACGGGCTTCGCCCTCGGCGCGCTCTTCGCCGTCTTCGTTTTCGTCTTCTTCGTCCTCGATCTCGTCTTCGATCTCTTCATCTTCCATCGGGATGGAGTCGATGCGCACGAGTTCCTTCTTCTCATAGGAAATCGGCGGGGAGGCGAGTTCGCCGCGCTCAATCGCGTGATAGGCCGTGCCGGTCAGCGTATCATCGGCTTCCACCGTGATCTGCACTGCAAAGCGTTCTTCCAAAGCGCGCAGATGGGCGCGCTTCTGGTTGAGAATATAGAGAGCCACTTCTGTGCGTGTGCGCACAGTGATGTTGTGCATCGCGTTCTTGACGAGCGCATCTTCCAGCACGCGCATGACATGCAGCGCGATGGAGGCGATGGAACGCACCGAGCCCGAACCCGCGCAATGCTGGCAGACAATCGTCGAGCCTTCGAGCACGCCCGTGCGGATACGCTGGCGCGACATTTCGAGCAGGCCGAAATGCGAGATGCGGCCGACCTGAATGCGGGCGCGATCGTTCTTCAGCGCATCCTTGATGCGGCGCTCCACGGCGCGATTGTTGCGGCCTTCTTCCATGTCGATGAAATCGACAACAATCAGGCCCGCCAAATCGCGCAGGCGCAATTGGCGCGCGACTTCGTCGGCGGCTTCCAGATTGGTGCGCAGCGCCGTGTCTTCGATATTATGTTCGCGTGTCGAGCGACCTGAGTTCACGTCAATCGCGACCAGTGCTTCGGTCTGGTTGATGACGATATAGCCACCCGACTTCAGCGTGACGGCATTGGAGAACATGGCATCGAGCTGTGCTTCCGCACCGGCCTTGGCAAAGAGAGCCTGCGGCTCGCGCCAGAATTGCACATTCTTGGCGTGGCTCGGCATCAACAGGCGCATGAATTCTTTGGCTTCGCGGAAGCCGTCTTCGCCCGAGACGATCACATCGTCGATGTCTTTATTGTAGAGATCGCGAATGGCGCGCTTGATCAGCGAACCTTCCTCATAGACGAGGCAGGGGGCCGAAGATTTCAGCGTCAGCTCGCGCACGGTTTCCCACATGCGCAACAGATATTCAAAGTCGCGGCGCACTTCCTGTTTGGTGCGGGCTGCACCCGCTGTGCGCAGGATGACGCCCATGCCATCGGGCACTTCGAGCTCGCCCGCAATGGCCTTGAGGCGCTTGCGGTCTGCAGCATCCGTGATCTTGCGTGAAATGCCGCCACCGCGTGCGGTATTGGGCATGAGCACCGAATAGCGGCCAGCCAAAGATAGATAGGTGGTCAGCGCTGCGCCCTTATTGCCGCGCTCTTCCTTCACAACCTGCACAAGCAGAACCTGCCGGCGCTTGATGACTTCCTGGATTTTGTACTGGCGGCGCAGGCGCTGGTAGCGGTTGGGCACTTCTTCCATGGCGTCGCCGCCAATGTGCTCGACATGCTGCTCTTCGTCGTCTTCGCCGTGCTCGTCTTCGTCCTCGTCGGACTGTTCGCGGGCCTGTGTTTCGCCTTCAGCGCGGGGCTGGTCATCATCCCCCTCAACGGTCACATCGGGATCGACCGCGAGCATTTCGTGGTGGTGGATCTCTTGCGGCTGCTCATCGGACTGAGCGGGGGCGTCGTGGGCGTCTGCATGCGGGGCATGATCATGGTCATCGCGGGCAACGATCTCACCCTCGATCACATCACCATCATGGGCGTGGCCATCATGATGGTCGCCATCGGGTGCGGCTTCGCTGATGCTCTCATCCGGGCGGGCGCGCTTGTCAGGGCGACGGCGGCGGGATTGGCGGCGCTGGCGATTGTCATCATCATCTTCATCGCGATGCTGGCGGGCTTCTTCTTCGAGAAGGGCCAGACGATCGGCGACCGGGATCTGATAATAATCCGGGTGGATTTCCGAGAAGGCGAGAAAGCCATGGCGGTTGCCGCCATATTCCACGAAAGCGGCTTGGAGCGAGGGTTCAACCCGCGTCACCTTCGCCAGATAGATATTTCCGCGGAGCGGTTTCTTGTTTGCGGCTTCGAAATCGAATTCTTCGACGCGATTACCACGTAATACCACCACCCGGGTTTCTTCCGGGTGGCTGGCATCGATCAGCATTTTGTTGGCCATGTGAGACTCTTGTTCTCACGTCCGGCCCTAGAGGGACACGTCGGGTGCGAGCGCGCGTGAGCGCGGAGACGGACGACGATCCCGGCAAGGGCAGGGACGCGACATATTGTTGGGATGAGGAAACCGACGCCGTCGATCCAGCTCCAGAGAGCGGGGCGAGGGCAGCGCCGTGAAGGGATGAAATCGGGCCGAGGAAGACCCGCAGATGGGTTGAACTCACGGAAGACAAAATGGGCCTGACACGGGGGAAAGCGGCGCGGCGAGCAGCGCTGAGAAAAATCTCAGAACCGAGAACTCGACCCTTGGCCGTCATATGATCCCGTGCGGGACGGACCATTTGCTTCAATACCTTAAAAAGAGCGGCTGCTGTGGCAGCCGGGCGTCCCGGTTCCGGGTCTCGTTCGGGCTTGGGGCTCGCCTGATCCCAACGCAAAAACCCTTTTGAGGGATGGCGGGGGCGGCGTGGCCGATGGGCCGTCGCGGGGGCGCTCCTTTGCAAGGGCGCTGACCTGTCCCGGAAATAGGACATATTCTTCATAGCGGCACATCGGGCCGTTTGGCAAGGAGCGCTTTGGGCAGGGGTGCCCCGATAGGTTACGACGATAGTCGCTATTTTTGCTCACAAGGGACTGAAAGGTCGGCCGTTTACCATTATAGAAGACGCTCGCGGCATGATGCCGACTGTCCGCTGTGAGTATTCGCTTGATCTTGCGCCCCAAAATCTTTCGCCTTCAATGGCTTGGCCTGTTTTTCGTGCTGGCCGTCTGGGCTTGTGCGGGTCTGGCCCAAGCCCAGCCCGTCGCAAATAGCGTGCGGGTCGAGACAGAGGGGGCCACCAGCCGCTTGATTTTCGAGACGTCTGTTCGGGTCGAGGCCGAGGCCTATGTCATGTCGAACCCTGACCGGGTGATTGTCGATCTGCCTCAGGTCAACTTCCAATTGCCACCCAAAGCCGGGCAGGCCGAGCCCGTGCCGCGGGGCAAGAAGCCGGCGCCCAAGACCATTACCTCGTTCCGCTTCGGACAATTTGCGCCCGGAAAAGCGCGCATCGTCATTGATCTGGGGCGCCCAGCGATTGTCAAAGCAACCCATGCTGTGCCCCGCCTTGGCGGCTTTGATCTCATCATCGAATTGCAGGATGCGGATGCCGCAAGCTTCACGCAGGCTGTCAAAAGAGCCGCGCAAGAGGCTGTTGCAAGAGAGATTTTATCAGATGGCCCGAAGCGCAATGAGCGATTGGTCGGTAATGGACTGCCTGTCATTGTGATTGATCCGGGCCATGGCGGGATTGATGTCGGCGCGCAGGCCTCCGGCAATGTTCAAGAGAAAGACATTGTCTTCGACTTTGCCAAATCCCTGCGCATGCAGCTTGAAAAGACAGGCCGCTACCGTGTGGTGATGACACGCGGTGCTGATGTCTTCGTGCCGCTGGGCGAGCGCGTGAAGACCGCGCGCGATGCCAATGCTGATCTCTTTATCTCCATCCATGCGGATATTCTGTCTGACCCGCAGGGGGTCTCGGGCGCCACCATTTATACAGTGTCGGACAAAGCGTCTGACCGCGAGGCGGCGCGTTTGGCGGAGAAGGAAAACCTCGCCGACAGCGTGGCAGGTCTCGAAGGCAATGAGGATGCGGGGGATGTCTCCGACATTCTCTTTGATCTGACCCGCCGCGAGACCCGCACCTGGTCCCATGCCTTTGCCCGGACCTTGGTCAATTATTGGGGCGAGGCGGGACCACTCAACAAGAACCCGCATCGCTCGGCCGGCTTTCGCGTGCTGAAGGCCCCCGACGTGCCTTCGGTCCTTTTGGAACTCGGCTACCTCTCCAATGCCCGTGATACGGCAGCCCTCACCCGCCCCGAATGGCGGGGCAAGGCGGCGGAAGCCACGGTCAAGGCGGTGGATGTCTTTTTCGCCAACCGCACCGGGACGGCGGCGACGGGCAAATTGCCCCCGGGCGGCACGACAAGATGAATGTGAAGGGCCGTCTGCCCGCCATTGCCGGGGGGCTTGTGCCCCATTAAGACCACAAATCATGCGCATGGCTGACGGGATGATTTGGGCCAAGGCCCCCCGCAGCGGATAGAGGTTTTCCAAGTGTTCAGGCTGATCGCCCGTTTCTTCGGTTTCGCTTTTGCTACCGGCACGATTTTGTTCGTGCTGGGAGCGGGCGTCGCCGCGGGACTCGTCTGGCATTATCAGCAGGACCTACCCGATTACACGCAGCTCCAGAATTACGAACCGCCTGTGATGACGCGTGTGCATGCGGGCGATGGATCGCTCATCGCAGAATATGCGCGCGAGCGCCGTCTCTATCTGCCTTCAACCGCTATTCCACCGCTGGTGAAACAGGCTTTCATCTCGGCGGAAGATAAAAATTTCTACACGCATAATGGCATTGACCCCGAAGGCATTGCGCGCGCCGTGGTGATCATGGTGCAAGGCTCGAAGCGTGTGCAGGGTGCTTCCACCATCACCCAGCAGGTGGCCAAAAACTTCCTGCTTGGCAATGAACGTTCCTTCGAGCGCAAAATCCGCGAAGCTCTGCTCTCCTTCCGCATCGAGGCGGCTTATTCCAAAGAGCGCATTCTCGAACTTTATCTGAATGAAATTTATCTTGGCTTGGGCAATTACGGCATTGCCGCTGCCGCGCTCAATTATTACGGCAAGGCCGTGCAAGAATTGACGCTCTCGGAAGCCGCCTATCTCGCCGCTCTGCCGAAGGGCCCGAACAATTACCATCCTTTCCGCTATCGCGATGCTGCCATCATTCGTCGTAATTATGTGCTCGACCGCATGGTCGCCGATGGTGCGATTACTTCAGCTGTGAGCGAGAAGGCGAAGCTTGAGCCGCTTGGCGTGAACCCGCGTGTTCTGTCGCCGAATTCTTATGCCGCCGGATATTTTGCGGAAGAAGTGCGCCGTGAATTGCTCGACCGTTACGGCGAAAAGAAACTCTATGAGGGCGGTCTGTCGGTTCGCACCACGCTCGACCCGAAAATGCAGCTCTGGGCGCGCAAGGCGCTGGTTGATGGCCTTGTGCGCTATGATGAAGCGCGCGGTTTCCGTGGTGCCATGCGCGCGCTTGATGTATCAGGCGATTGGGGCCCCGCACTCGCAGAAATCCCGATCTTGGGTGACGTGTCGCCTTGGCGCCTGGCTGTTGTCATTGACGTGAATGATCAAGCTGCACGCATTGGTTTGCAGCCTGTCAAAGAACGCTCGGGCGAAGTCAACCGTGAGCGCATCATCGGCACGCTGCCGGCTGATGGTGTGAAATGGACGCGCAAGCCCATGCGCCAAGCTTTGCAAGCGGGCGATGTGATTTATGTCGAGCCGGTCGAAGGCAAGCCGGGGCAATATCGTCTGCGCCAAATTCCGGATATTTCCGGTGCGATTGTTGCGATGGATCCCTACACGGGTCGTGTCTTTGCGATGGTCGGCGGCTTCTCGTTTGACCAATCAGAATTCAATCGCGCGACGCAGGCTCTTCGCCAGCCCGGTTCTTCTTTCAAGCCGATCGTTTATGCGACCGCGCTTGATAATGGCTACACGCCATCTTCCATTGTGATGGATGCACCGATTGAAATTGATCTTGGCCCCGGTGTTGGCATCTGGCGTCCTGAAAATTACGACGGCAAATCGGGCGGTCCGCGCACTTTGCGCTATGGGATTGAGCATTCCAAAAATCTGATGTCCGTGCGTTTGGGTCGTGATGTTGGCCTGCCGCTGGTCGCTGATTACGCCAAACGCTTTGGTGTCTATGACAATATGCTGCCTGTTCCGTCCATGTCATTGGGTGCGGGCGAAACCACTGTGCTGCGCATGGTGGGGGCTTATTCCATGCTCGCCAATGGCGGCAAACGCATTCGCCCGACTTTGGTAGATCGCATTCAGGATCGTTTCGGCAAGACCATCTATCGTCATGATGAGCGTGTCTGTCAGGGTTGCGAGGCTGAGCGCTGGACCAATCAGAATGAACCGCGTCTCGTGGACAGTCGCGAGCAGGTGATTGATCCGCTCACCGCCTATCAGATCACGTCGATGATGGAAGGCGTTGTGCAGCGTGGTACCGCGCAGGTTGTGCGTCAGGTCGGCAAACATCTCGCCGGCAAGACGGGCACGACCAATGAAGCCAAAGACGTTTGGTTCGTTGGCTTCTCGGCCAATCTCGCAGTGGGCGTTTACATGGGTTATGACCGACCGCGTTCGCTTGGCTCGTCTGCCACGGCAGGACAATATGCAGCCCCGATCTTTCGCGATTTCATGATGACGGCGCTGAAAGACAAGCCTGACGTGCCCTTCCGTGTGCCGGCAGGCATCAAGCTTATCAGTGTTGATGCCAAGACGGGCATGCGCTCATCCGGCGGCGGCACGATTATCGAGGCTTTCAAGCCTGGCACGGCACCGCCTGACAATTTTGCCCTTATCGATGGTGGCCCGATGGGTGAGCAGGCGATTGGCACGGGGACGGGCGGTCTTTACTGATTGTCTCGCGCACTCTAGGTTCCGGCCAAGATTCTAAAATACCTATCCGGCGGGCCTGCCCGCATCTCATGAAAGACCGAAACCATGCGCGCCGAAGCCGAAGCGCTCGTCGAACAGATCAAGCAGTCCGTGGGACTGCTGAGGAGGCATCTTTGACGTCGATGCCGCAACACGCCGCCTCGCGGAACTGAACGCGAAGGTCGAAGACCCCGATCTCTGGAATGATGCCGATGCCGCGCAGAAAATCATGCGTGAGCGCACAGATCTTGAAGAGCGGTTGAATTCTCTGTCGCGTTTCGAGCGTGATCTGGAAGACGCCATCACGCTGGTCGAGCTTGGCGAGATGGAAAATGATCAAGACACGGAACAGGAAGGCATCGCTTCGCTGAAAGCGTTGAAAACCGATGCCGAGCGCCGTCACGTTGAAGCGCTGTTATCCGGTGAAGTTGATCCCAACGACACTTATGTCGAAATTCATTCGGGCGCTGGCGGCACTGAGAGCTGCGACTGGGCCCGCAAGTTGCTGCGCATGTATGTGCGCTGGGCTGAGCGGCAGAAATTCAAAGTCGATGTGATCGAAGAAACGTCTGGCGAAGAAGCAGGCATTAAATCGGCGACCATTTTGATCAAAGGTCACAATGCGCATGGCTGGATGAAGACGGAAAGCGGCGTGCATCGTCTGGTGCGTATTTCGCCTTTCGACTCCAATGCGCGCCGTCACACCAGCTTTGCCTCTGTCTGGGTCTATCCTGTCATCGACGACAAGATCGAAATCGACGTCAATGAAAGCGATTGCCGCATCGACACCTATCGCTCATCGGGCGCGGGTGGTCAGCACGTCAACACAACGGATTCGGCTGTGCGCATCACGCATATTCCGACCGGCATTGTGGTGGCCTGCCAAGGCGAGCGTTCGCAGCACAAGAACCGCGCAACCGCGTGGAACATGTTGCGTGCACGCCTGTATGAGCGCGAGATGGAAATTCGCGAGGCGGAAGCCAATGCACAAGCGGCCTCCAAGACGGAGATCGGCTGGGGTCACCAGATCCGCTCATATGTCTTGCAGCCCTATCAGATGGTGAAAGATCTGCGCACGGGTGTTGTGTCCGGCACGCCGGATGAAGTGCTCGATGGTGATCTCGACGAATTCATGGAAGCCGCACTGGCGCAACGCGTCAATGGCGGTGGTCCTGTGCATGTCGAGGATGTGGATTGACGGCGTGACAGGCCGTCATTGCGAGGAGGCCGTAGGCCGACGCGGCAAACCAGGGGCCGCGCGTGGGGCTTTCTGGTTTGCTTCGCTACGCTCGCAATGACGGATGGTCGTTATTCGGCAGCAGCTTTTTTGCCCTTTGGTTTTTCTTCCACCATCGGACGACGTGCGAGCACTTCTTTTAGGAAGCGGCCCGTATGCGAGCGCTTTTCGTGGATAATGTCTTCGGGCATTCCTTGCGCGACAATTTCGCCGCCCCCATCGCCGCCTTCCGGCCCCATGTCGATGATCCAATCGGCCGTCTTGATGACTTCCAGATTGTGCTCGATGACGACAACGCTGTTGCCCTGATCAACAAGCTCATGCAGCACTTCCAGTAGCTTTTTCACATCGTGGAAATGCAGGCCCGTGGTCGGCTCGTCCAGAATGTAGAGCGTGCGGCCTGTTGAGCGGCGTGACAATTCTTTCGACAATTTTACGCGCTGCGCTTCGCCGCCCGAGAGTGTCGTCGCTTGCTGGCCGACTTTGATATAGCCAAGCCCCACACGAGCGAGTGTTTCCATTTTCTCGCGAATGGTCGGGACTGCTTTGAACAGATCGCGCGCTTCTTCCACGGTCATGTCGAGCACATCGGCAATCGACTTGTCGCGATATTTCACTTCCAATGTTTCGCGGTCATAACGTTTGCCTTTGCAAACATCGCAAGTGACATAAACATCGGGAAGAAAGTGCATCTCAATCTTGATGACACCGTCGCCCTGACAGGCTTCACAGCGACCACCCTTCACATTGAAGGAGAAGCGGCCCGGTGCATAGCCGCGCGCTTTGGCTTCCGGCAGTCCGGCAAACCATTCACGTATGGGCGTGAATGCGCCGGTGTAAGTCGCGGGGTTGGAACGCGGCGTACGGCCGATGGGTGATTGGTCAATATCAATCACCTTGTCGAGATGCTCGAGCCCCAAGAGCTTGTCATGCGGGGCAGGGTGTTCCAGAGCACCATTGAGCTTGCGCGCAACAGCTTTGTAGAGCGTATCGATGACAAGCGTCGACTTGCCGCCGCCCGAAACGCCCGTGATGCAGGTGAATAGTCCGAGCGGAATTTCCGCCGTGACATTTTTGAGATTATTGCCTTTGGCGCCGGTGAGTTTCAGCTTGCGGCCTGGCGTTGCTTTACGACGCGCACGCGGCACGGCGACTGATTTACGCCCCGTCAGATAATCGCCTGTCAGCGATTTGGTGTCTGCCATGATTTCATTCGGCGTGCCTTTGGATACAATTTTGCCGCCATGAATACCCGCGCCCGGTCCCACATCAACCACATAATCTGCGGTGAGAATGGCATCTTCATCATGTTCGACCACGATCACCGTATTGCCGAGATCGCGCAAGCGGCGCAAAGTTTCAAGCAAACGCGCATTGTCTCGCTGGTGCAGGCCGATGGAGGGCTCATCAAGCACATAAAGAACGCCTGTGAGGCCAGAGCCAATCTGTGAGGCGAGGCGAATACGTTGGCTTTCACCGCCCGACAAAGTGCCGGAGGCGCGCGCAAGTGTGAGATAATCAAGGCCGACATCGACAAGAAAATTCAGACGATCGCGGATTTCTTTTAAAATGCGGCCGGCAATTTCATTGCGCTTCTTGTCGAGTGACTTCGGCAATGTCTCGAACCAATGCGCTGCATCGCGCACCGACATTTCTGATGCATGGCCGATGTGCTTGTCGGCGATTTTCACAGCCAGCGCTTCCGGCTTCAAGCGATAGCCTTTGCAGGCTTTGCACGGCGTATCGGACATGAAGCGGCCGATTTCTTCGCGCGCCCATTCGCTCTCGGTTTCGAGATAGCGACGCTCAAGATTGTTGATCACGCCTTCAAAAGGTTTCGAAACTTCATAGGCGCGCAGCCCATCATCATAATGGAAGCGCACTTTGGTTTCATCTGTGCCGTAGAGAATGGCGTCTTGCGCCTTTTGCGGCAGATCTTCAAACGGCGTGTCGAGGCGGAACTTGAAATGTTTGCCGAGCGATTCCAGCGTCTGCACATAATAGGGCGAAGAGGATTTCGCCCAAGGCGCAATCGCGCCTTTGCGCAAAGTCAGCGAGGCATTGGGCACAATCAATTCGGGATCAACCGTCTGTTCCGCGCCAAGACCCGAGCAGACGGGGCAGGCCCCGAATGGATTGTTGAAAGAGAAAAGGCGCGGCTCGATTTCCGAAATGGTAAAGCCCGACACAGGGCAAGCGAATTTCGATGAAAAGACGATACGCTTGGGTGAGCCGTCTTTTTCTTTCTCATCCGCATATTCGGCAATGGCAATGCCATCAGCCAGTTCGAGCGCCGTTTCAAAACTTTCCGCCAGACGCGTGGCCATATCACCGCGCACGACGATGCGGTCGACGACGACATCAATGTCATGCTTCAACTTCTTGTCGAGCACGGGCGCATCGCCAATTTCATAATAGGTGCCATCAATCTTGAGGCGCTGAAAACCGCGCTTCATGAATTCGGCGATCTCTTTGCGATATTCGCCCTTGCGGCCACGCACGGCTGGCGCGAGTAAAAAGAGACGTGTTTTTTCGGGCAGCGCCATGACGCGGTCAACCATCTGGCTCACCGTCTGGCTTTCAATCGGCAGGCCCGTGGCTGGCGAATAAGGAATGCCGACACGCGCCCAGAGCAGGCGCATGTAATCGTGAATCTCCGTCACTGTGCCCACAGTCGAGCGCGGGTTTTTGGACGTCGTTTTCTGTTCAATGGAAATGGCGGGCGACAGACCATCGATCTGGTCGACATCGGGCTTCTGCATCATTTCCAGAAATTGGCGGGCGTAGGCAGAAAGTGATTCCACATAGCGTCTCTGGCCTTCGGCATAGATCGTGTCGAAAGCCAGCGAGGATTTGCCCGACCCTGACAGGCCCGTGAAGACGACCAGCTTGTCGCGCGGGATGGTGAGATCGACATTTTTGAGATTATGCTCACGCGCGCCGCGCACAGAAATGACCTTGTCATCGAACAAATGGTCGGCGCTGCGGAGGGTCTCGGTCTTTGTCGTCTTGCGGGCCATGATTTGCTTCATTCTTTCTTGCAGCGCTGTTCGCGCAATCCGATTGGTTTACGGCAGCAGCGGTGCGCCGGTTTCCACAATTCGGGCAGGCTTGAGATAGCCATTTGTGCCCCAGATTGCGACCGGACCTGTCGGTTCTTCCCAGAGCAAATCGTCACGCCGGGTTTGGGGGCAGCACCTTTTTGCTTGCTGAAACCCTATCAGTATGTTAAGAACAAAACATGAACATAAGCCGATGGGGTTGTTCACCCCATCCTGCGCGCTGTGGACAGAGGGCGTTTCCTGCCTCAGTCGGGGCGCTTTGGGGGGCTCACGCGTTTACTGTGCGCGAGACCAATCGGCGGGCCCATGAGTCGGGGCTGGCGCCGCAATCGTTTTAGGAGAGCCTCATGTCAGGCAGCGTGAATAAGGTCATTCTCATCGGCAATGTCGGGCGCGACCCGGAAGTGCGCCGCACGGCCAATGGCGATGCCATTGTTTCTTTCTCGGTGGCGACGACTGAATCCTGGCGGGATAAGGCGACCGGTGAGCGCAAAGACCGCACCGAGTGGCACAATGTGACCATTTTCAACGATCAACTCGGCAAAGTGGCTGAGCAATATGTGAAAAAGGGCACGAAGGTCTATCTCGAAGGCTCGCTCCAGACCCGCGAATATACGGATAAGGACGGCAATCAGCGCAAGGCGACCGACGTGGTGCTGCAGCGCTATCGCGGCGAGTTGACGCTTCTCGATAGCCGTGGTGGCGGTCGTGAAGGCGGCGAGAGCTTCGGCGGTGGCGGGGAGCGCCCCAGCATGGGCCGCTCAAGCGGTGGTGATACGCGTCCGGCTCCCGCTGGCGCAGGGCGCACCTCAGCAGCGATCGACGATGACATTCCGTTCTGATCCGAAGCCGGTTGATTTCCGGCCCTTGTTCCACGCGCGTGGCCGCATGAATGCGGCATTGCGTCGTGTGCGCGCGCAAAGCGTGGGCTATTTGCGCCCGGGCTTTCCGTCCATTCTGGACGATTACGCCTTCCTCTTTCCGCCTGCCGAGATCGTCGATCTGGCAAGCGTGCGTGCTGCGCGCGAGGGTAGGGTTGTAGCCCCGCGGGCCGAGATTGCTTTGGCAGCCGAAACAGCCGCATCAACCACACAAATGGTCGGGCTATTGACCCGTTTGCTGCGCAGCTTGAAAGGCTGAAGCTCTTCAAAATTTGTGTTTGGTGAGGAAGGCCTCGACCTTAGGTTTCCACGCGTCCGGATTTCTGTTGAATGAGCTGTGCCCATCCGATCCAATGGGGGGTAGCTCAACAAATTGAGCTTGGCCGCCACGCGATGCAAAGCTTGTAGCCCATTTTTTTGGGAGATCTGGACCCCAATAAGCATCATTGGAGGAATAAAGCCAAAGCGTTGGTATTTTCGCTTTGGCGCCAAACTCTCCATATGTTGCGGCGATGCGTTCAGACTGGCAGGGATTCCCGGTTCGGCCCTTCGGATCGCCACCAGCCCCGCCTGCAAAATTGATTGCCAAACGAACGCCCGGAAGATTTTCCGCTGCTACACCTATTGTTGTGAAACCACCGACAGATTGACCCACCACAATCCCCCTTTGAGGATCAATAAAGCTTTGTGATCGGGCATATTTAACAGCTGTTGTGACCTGAGAGATCGCAGGGGCAAGACTGTTTGGATAATTTTTATTGTTGCAGGGACCGGAAGTTTCGAGATCGGGCCCATCACTGACACCATAGCCAATGCGGGTCGGCATGAAGACTGCAAAACCGAGCTCTACAAAATACCGACTTTGCTCGGTGAAGCGGGCACGCCCATAATTTTTTCTTTCTTCAGCCGTTCCGGCGCGCCCATGATTGAGGATCAGGAATGGGCTCTTTTTTCTTGCGTCGTCATAAACAACAGTCAGGGTGATGTCCTGTGAATATGGAGTACCGTCGGGTCCGGTTACGCGAACGGGAATTTTGACGATGTTTTCGCGTATCTCGGACAAAGCCGGGTCGATCATCGCGCAACAGATCAAGACACTGGCTGAAACCGCACGAACGAATAAGTGAAGGCCCATCATCGATATTCCTAGCAAATACGAGAGCTATGCTAGAGCCCAACGTTGGCTTGGCAAGCTTGTATTTGGTTGGATTTGCGGGGATCCAATCTATGGGGGGAAAGTACCCTCATAAGCTTCTGAATCCAAATGGCTTTGGCAGGATAAGTCGGGCCGCTCAAAACTGGCTTCGGGAGACGGAATCGGATACAAAATGTCACGATTCTTTCTCACCCATTAGGGACCAGTTTTTTGGCTGACGATAAAGACGATTCCGCAGGCGCATCGGGCTCCGATATCCGCCCTGTTTCCATCACCGATGAGATGAAGCGCTCTTATCTCGATTACGCCATGAGTGTGATCGTGAGCCGCGCATTGCCCGATGTGCGCGACGGTTTGAAGCCCGTTCATCGCCGTATTCTCTATTCGATGTATGAAAACGGCCAGACGCCGGACAAGTCTTATGTGAAATCTGCGCGTATCGTCGGCGATGTGATGGGTCGATACCATCCGCATGGCGATAGCGCGATTTATGACTCGCTCGTGCGTATGGCGCAGCCCTTCTCGCTGCGCGTTCCGCTGGTCGATGGTCAGGGCAATTTCGGTTCCGTCGATGGCGATCCGGCAGCCGCGATGCGTTACACGGAATCGCGCCTCACCAAAGCAGCTTTGCCTTTGCTCGAAGATATCGAGGAAGACACGGTTGATTTCCATCCCAATTACGATGGCAAGGAAAAAGAGCCGAGCGTTCTGCCCGCACGCTATCCCAATCTGCTCGTCAATGGTGCGGGTGGTATTGCTGTTGGCATGGCCACCAATATTCCGCCGCATAATCTTGGCGAAGTGATTGATGGTGTGCTCGCGATGATGGAGCGCCCCGAAATTTCCGTCGAAGATTTGATGGCGATTATTCCGGGCCCTGATTATCCGACAGGCGGGATCATTCTTGGCCGCAGCGGTATTCGCTCTGCCTATCTCACGGGCCGTGGTTCGGTGGTCACGCGTGCGCGTGCGCAAGTCGAACAGATCCGCAAGGATCGTGAAGCGATCATCGTCACGGAAATTCCTTATCAGGTGAACAAGTCGACGCTGATCGAGCGTATGGCTGAACTGGTGCGCGACAAGAAAGTCGAAGGTATTTCTGACCTGCGCGACGAGTCAGATCGCGACGGTATGCGCATCGTCATCGAATTGAAGCGCGATGCTGTGGCAGACGTTGTCCTCAACCAGCTCTATCGTTTCACAGCCATGCAATCGTCGTTCGGCTGCAATATGATTGCACTGAATGGTGGTCGTCCGCAGATGCTCAATCTGCGGGACTTCCTGACGGCTTTCATCGATTTCCGCGAAGAAGTTGTCACACGCCGCACGAAATATTTGCTCACCAAGGCGCGTGATGGCGCGCATGTGCAAGTGGGTCTGGCCATTGCTGTGGCCAATATCGACGAAGTCATTCGTCTGATCCGCACATCACCCGATGCTGCTGCCGCGCGTGAAGCTTTAATGGGTCGCGATTGGCCTGCGCGCGATATGGCGCCGCTCATCGCGCTGATTGCTGATCCCAAGCACAAGCTGAATGATGATGGCACATACCGTCTCTCGGAAGCACAAGCGCGTGCTATTCTTGATTTGCGTCTGCAACGCTTGACGGCTCTGGGCCGTGATGAAATTGCCGATGCCTTGAACCGCTTGGCAGCCGAGATTGCCGATTATCTCGACATTCTGCGCTCGCGTGCGCGTGTCTTCACGATCATCCGTGATGAGCTTACGGCCGTGCGCGATGCCTTTGCGACGCCGCGTCGCACAGAAATTGGCGAAAGCGATGCCGATTTTGACGATGAAGATCTGATCCAGCGTGAAGACATGGTCGTGACCGTGTCGCATGCGGGTTACATCAAGCGCGTGCCGCTCTCGACCTATCGTGCGCAGCGCCGTGGCGGCAAGGGCCGCGCCGGCATGCAGACGCGTGACGAAGATTTCGTTGCGCGTTTGTTTGTTGCCAGCACGCATCAACCGCTGCTGTTCTTCTCGTCGCGCGGTCAGGTCTACAAAGAAAAGGTCTGGCGCTTGCCACTGTCCGCGCCGCAAGCGCGTGGCAAAGCACTCGTCAACATGTTGCCGCTGGAACAAGGAGAGCGCATCACCACCATCATGCCGTTGCCGGAAGATGAAGCCGCTTGGGAAAACATGGACGTCATGTTTGCCACCACGCGCGGCACGGTGCGCCGCAACAAGCTGTCAGACTTCACGCAGGTGAACCGCGCCGGCAAAATTGCCATGAAGCTCGATGAGGGCGAGGGCATTGTCGACGTGCAGATTTGCTCGGAAGCCAATGACGTCTTGCTGACGACAGCGCGTGGACAATGCATCCGCTTTGCGGTTGGCGATGTACGCGTCTTCAAGGGTCGTGACTCGATGGGTGTGCGCGGCATCAATCTGGCTGATGGGGACAGCGTGATTTCGCTCGCCATCCTGCGCCATGTCGATGCGGGTCCGGATGAACGCGCAGCCTATCTCAAAATGCGTCGTGCCTTGCAGGGCGAAACGGGTGTTGAGGAAACGGTCGAGCCGGCTGAAACGGAAGAGACAGAAAATGTGATCTCGCTGTCGCAAGATCGCTATGTCGAACTCTCGCTGCATGAAGAGACCATTCTCACCATCAGCTCGAACGGTTATGGCAAGCGCACCTCGTCTTACGAATATCGTGTGGCGGGACGTGGCGGTAAGGGCATTACGGCTATGGCTGTGAATATCCGCAATGGCGATCTTGTCGCTTCATTCCCGGTTGCTCATTCCGATCAGATCATGCTGGTCACAGATGGTGGTCAGTTGATCCGCTGTCCGGTCGAAGATATTCGCACGGCAGGACGCGCAACGCAGGGCGTGATCGTGTTCCGCACGGCGTCAGACGAGCGTGTTGTCTCGGTCGAGCGTATCGGCGAAGATGAGAATGAGGGCGACGAAGCCGATGGTGCGGTTGAAGGCTAAAGCCATCACGAGGCTGAAGGGGTTAGGCATATGGCGCGCATAGGTCTGTACACCGGCTCCTTTGATCCGCTGACCAATGGTCATCTGGATGTCATCCATGCGGCCTCGGCTTTTTGCGACCGCATCATCGTTGGCATTGGCACGCATCCTGGCAAAGCCCCGGTTTTCTCGCCGATTGAGCGCGTGGCCATGGTGCGCGCTGCGACGACCAAAGGTGTCATGGCATCGGTTGAAGTGATGACTTTCGATGGACTTGCCATTGATGCAGCCCGGCGCGTCAATGCGAGCCTCATCATTCGCGGCCTGCGGGATGGCACTGACTTTGATTATGAAATGCAAATGTCCGGTATGAACGCAACGATGGCGCCGCGCATTCAAACGGTCTTTGTGCCGGCAAGTCCGGATGTGCGTCATATCACGGCAACACTGGTGCGCCAGATTGCTGCCATGGGTGGAGATGTGTCGGGTTTTGTGCCCATGGAAGTGGCGCAGGCTTTGCGCGAAAAATTTAAATCCTGATTTTTGGAGTTTTGACATGACGATCGATCGCCGTTCGCTCGTGCTCGGGCTGCCTCTTGCCGCTGTGGCAGGTGAGGCGCTTGCGCAAGCACAGCCTGACAAAAAGAATATTCTGTATCTGGATCTCAAGGATGGTCGCGTGACAATCCTGCTGCGTCCCGATCTCGCGCCTAAACATGTTGAGCAAGTCAAGGCGCTCACGAAGCAGGGTTTCTATGATGGCATCGTCTTTCATCGCGTGATCGAAGGCTTTATGGCGCAGACGGGTGATCCGACGGGCACGGGCATGGGCGGCTCCAAGCTCCCCAACATTCCGGCAGAGTTTACATCCGCGCCCTTCAAGCGCGGCACTCTCGGCATGGCGCGCTCGCAACAGCCCAATAGCGCTAACTCGCAATTTTTCATCTGCTTTAAAGAGGCGTCTTTCCTCAATGGCCAATATACGGTCTGGGGTGAAGTCATCGGCGGCATGGAATTGGTCGACAAGATCAAGCGCGGCGAACCGCCGAGCAATCCCGACAAGATCGTCAAGATGAGCTTGGCTGATCCGACCTAATCACGTTCAGTTTGTTTCAACGGAGTTTAAAGCATGTCCGAGACCGGCAATATCATCACGCTCGAAACCACGCAGGGGAATGTTAAAATTCAAATGCGCCCGGATCTCGCGCCGAACCATTGCGAGCATATCAAGCGCCTTGTCGAAGAAGGCTTTTATGATGGCATCGTCTTTCATCGCGTGATCGATGATTTCATGGCGCAGACGGGTTGCCCGAAAGGCACTGGTACGGGTGGTTCGAAATATCCGAACCTGAAGGCTGAATTCAACAGCGCGCATCACGGTCGTGGTACGGTGTCGATGGCACGTTCGTCCAACCCGGATTCCGCGAATTCGCAATTCTTCATTTGCTTCACCGACGTCGGCTTCCTCAACCGCCAATATACGGTTTGGGGTGAAGTGACTGAAGGCATGGACAATGTCGACAAGCTGAAGCGCGGTGAGCCTGTCGATAATCCTGACAAGATCATCAAAGCGACTGTCGCTTGATTTTGGCATGACCCGTCACGTTCATTTCATCGGCATTGCTGGCATTGGCATGAGCGCAACAGCTCTGCTGATGCGCCAGCAGGGTTGCGAAGTGACGGGATCGGATGAGGGCTTTTATCCGCCTGCAAGTGAATTGCTGCCGCGCTTTGGTATCAAAGTGCAGACACCGCACGCGGCAGCAAATATTCCGTCAAATGCCGATCTCATCGTCATTGGCAAACATGCCAAATTGACGATGGAGAATGAAGAAGTGGCAGCCGCTTACCAGAGTGGCAAGCCCATCACATCTTACCCCGATGTTCTGGCCGGCATAGCGCGCGAGCGCCGTTCGCTGGTTGTTGTTGGTTCTTATGGCAAATCAACCAGCGCCAGCTTGTTGACTTGGGCTCTTGCAGAGGCAGGGCTTGATCCCGGCTATTTCGTCGGGGCTGTGCCCAAAAATCTCGGGCGTAATTCAACGCTTGGTTCCGCGCCTGAATTTGTCATTGAGGGAGATGAATATCCCTCGAGCAATACGGACCCGCGCGCAAAGTTTCTGCATTATGACGCCCGCTTCGTGCTGATGACGGCTGCGGTCCATGACCATGTGAATATTTTTCCAACACAAGAGGATTACGAAAAGCCGTTTCGTGAACTCGTCTCGCGCATGCCCAAAGATGGTTTGCTGGTTGTCTGCAAGGATGAACCGCATGCCATGCAAGTGGCACATGACGCTGATTGCAAGGTCGTGACTTACGCGCTGCAAGATCCGAGTGCCGACTATTACTTGTGCGATATTGTCTATGGTGAAGTGAGCCGTTTCACGCTTGTGGCGCTTGGGCAGAAGGTTGGGGTTTTCGAGACTTCACTGCTTGGCGCGCATAATTTGCAAAATATGGCAGGCGCTGCTGCCATGCTGCTCGAGATGAAGCTTGTCGGCGTGGCGGATCTGCAGAAAGCTTTTGCATCTTTCCTCGGCGTTGTGCGCCGCATGGATAAGCTCTCGTCTCATTCAATGATCCCCGTCTATGAAGGTTTCGGTTCCTCGCGCGAGAAAGCACGCGCGGCGATTGATGCCATTCAACTGCACTTTCCGGATCGGCGTTTGCAGATTGTTTTTGAGCCACATACTTTTTCGTGGCGCAATCGTTCGACCATTCATTGGTATGATGATGTCTTTCAAGGAGCAGCGCAGATATTCATCTCTGCTCCACCTGATCATGGCGCAGCCTCGCATGAGCAATTGAGTTATGACGAGATTGCGCAGCGCGTTGGCGCGACAGGTTGTCAAGTCACGCGTTTGAGCAAAGATAGTGCTCAAAATATTGATGTGATCACGGATGCACTTGAAGCTGGTGACGTTGTTCTTGTTCTGACCTCCGGTGATCTTGGCGGTTTGATCCGTCAATTGGTTGACGAAATGGAGCGCCGCTTTGCCTAGCGCTCGTCTGTCATGAAAGTCGATCTGTTCGATTTCGACCTTCCCGATGAACGCATTGCGTTGCGACCCGCTGAGCCGCGTGATAGTGCGCGTATGCTTCACGTGCCGGCAGAAGAAGTTGATTTTGCAAACCGTCACGTACGAGATTTCCCTGATCTTCTGCGTGCTGGCGACATCATTGTTGTCAATGACACGCGTGTCATTCCGGCACGACTGGATGGCACGCGCCGTCGTGGTGATGCCGTCGCTCGTATGGAAGTGATGCTGCACAAGCGTGAAGGCCGTAGCCGTTGGCGCGCTTTTGTGCGACCAGCCAAGAAACTAAAAGTAGGCGAGTGTATTTCTTTCGCTCGTTCTGATCAAAGCGAGGCTGGTTCGGTCGACCAGCTTCACGCAGAGGTGGTTGAGAAAGGTGAGGGGGGAGAAATCCTGCTCGATTTTTCTCTCTCAGGACCAGCACTTGACGAGGCAATAATCAAGTTTGGTCACATGCCTTTGCCTCCCTATATTGCGGGCAAGCGCACAGAAGATTCAAAAGATAGCACTGATTACCAGACACTTTTTGCCAATGAGCCGGGTGCTGTGGCCGCCCCGACAGCTGGTCTGCATTACACGTCTGACCTTGTGGCACGTCTTGAAGAAAAAGGCATTCGCATCGTGCGCGTCACTTTGCATGTCGGTGCAGGCACTTTTTTGCCTGTGAAGGCAGATGATACAGCTGACCATAAAATGCATGCTGAATTCGGCACCATCACGCCTGATGTCGCGCATGCTTTGAATGAGGCGCGGGCAAAGGGTGGTCGCATCATTGCGACCGGCACGACCTCTCTTCGTATTCTTGAAACGGCCACCGATGATCAGGGTGTTGTGCATTCTTTTGCTGGCGATACATCGATTTTCATAACACCCGGGTATCGTTTCAAAGCTGTCGATCTTTTGCTGACGAATTTCCATTTGCCAAGATCGACACTATTTATGCTTGTCTCCGCTTTTTCTGGATTGGAACGTATGCGCTCTGCTTATGCGCATGCCATTGCGCAAAATTACCGCTTTTATTCTTATGGTGATGCATGCCTCTTGGAGCGTGTCACCCCATGAGTATGATGCGTGTGATCGCCCGCTGGGTGGATGACAGTCTGGAAAGCCCTTTGGCCATTGATCTCGTTATCGAAGAGGCTCGTGTGGTTGGGCCCAGTCTGGCTTTCGGCTGCATTGATTATGATGGGGCACGTCGTCCGTTCACGATGGATGAAACAGGTCGCATAGTTTTCGAAGGCGGCTCATTTTGGCGCTGCGACTTGCGTGAAACGGAAATGCGGGTCGGCACCACTTTCCGGATAGATTTCGGCGAGGGGGATGAGGGGCTTTATAGAATCGTGAAAATCGCCATTCCCGGCAGTAGGGTCTGAGCAGATTGCCTGCACTTATTTTTGCGACTATAAATCAGATCAGGAATTATATTTTATCCTTCATTGCGAGCGAAGCGAAGCAATCCGGCCTTTCGCATTATGGCACTGGATTGCTTCGCTTTGCTTGCTATGACGGTTTCACACACGAGTAGATTGTGACCTCCAGCGAGACGTTTTCCTTCACCGTAAATGCCCGTGATGGCGTGGCGCGCACCGGCGCGATCACCATGCCCCGCGGTAACATTCGTACGCCAGCCTTCATGCCCGTTGGTACGGCTGCAACCGTGAAGGCCATGTATGCTGATCAGGTCCGCGAATTGGGTGCCGATGTTGTGCTCGGCAACACTTATCATTTGATGTTGCGCCCGGGTGCTGAACGCGTTGCGGAATTGGGCGGCCTGCATAAATTTATGAACTGGCCTCACCCGATTTTGACAGATAGCGGCGGCTTTCAAGTCATGTCACTGTCTAAGCTGCGCAAGCTTGATGAGAATGGTGTCACATTCCAATCGCATATTGATGGCGCCAAACATGTGCTGACACCTGAGCGGGCGATGGAAATTCAGGCTTTGCTTGGCTCCGACATCCAGATGCAATTTGATGAATGCGTCAAACTTCCCTGTTCGGATCAAGAAGCCGAGCGTGCCATGAGGCTTTCGCTGCGGTGGGCTGAGCGTTCACGCAAAGCCTTTGCCGGAAAAGCCGGTCAGACGACTTTCGGGATTGTGCAAGGGGGTGCCGTGCCTGCCTTGCGGATCGAAAGCGCCAAGGCGCTTGCGGATATGGATTTCGGTGGCCTTGCCATTGGTGGTCTTGCGGTTGGTGAGCCGCAGGATGTCATGCTTGCCATGATTGATGTGGTGGAACCCCGTCTCCCGCAGAACAAACCGCGTTATCTCATGGGTGTTGGAACGCCTGATGATCTGATCGAGGCGGTATCCCGTGGTGTCGATATGTTCGATTGCGTCATGCCAACGCGCGCAGGTCGCCATGGGTTGGCTTTCACACGCTTTGGTAAAATCAATCTGCGCAATGCCAAACACGGCACGGATCATCGCCCGCTCGATCCTGAAAGCAATTGTCCTGCAGCCCGCGATTATTCGCGCGCCTATTTGCATCATCTTGTCCGCTCTGACGAGATCTTGGGGATGATGCTGCTCACTTGGGTCAACCTTGCTTATTATCAGGACCTGATGGCTGGTATGCGGGCCGCGATTTCTGAAGGGCGTTTCTCGGATTTCAAACTATCGATCAAGGAATCTTGGCAACGAGGTGACATTTGATCGCGCGATTTTTTTAGGATCTACGCAATGTTAATTGCCACTCCCATAGGGGTCGCTGGTACTGTTGCACGCGCTCCTCGCGATCAGCGTCTTGATTTTTTTCGAGGCGTGACGATGCTCATCATCTTCATCGCCCATACGCCGGGTAATAGCTGGAATGACTGGATTCCCGCGCGTTTTGGATTTTCATCTGGCACTGAATTGTTTGTCTTTTGTTCAGGTTGCGCGAGTGCGGGCGCATTTGGGCGCGTATTTCAGAATAAGGGTTGGTGGCTTGCGACTGCAAAAGTCTTTCGACGCATCTGGCAGATTTATTGGGTGCAAATGTGCCTGATCTTGGCCTCTGTGACACTTGCCTATCATGCGCAAACATTCGTTTGGCCAGAGGCTTTTCAGCGGTTCATCCCGCTGATTGATCACAGCTCCGTCGCGCTCGTTGCTTTGGTTCAATTGTCCTGGTTGCCCGAATTTCTTGATATTCTACCCATGTATATTGTTATTCTGGCGCTGTTGCCAGTGTTGGAAATTTTTGGACGTGTGCATCGTCATTTGCCATTGATGTTTTCTGCCAGCCTCTGGGCAGGTGCTCAACTATTGGGTTTAAATTTTAAAGGCAATCCATGGACAGGCGATGTCTGGTTTCTCAATCCGTTCGCATGGCAATTCTGCTTCATGCTGGGCTATAGTTTTGGTCTAAAGCGATTGTCTGTCCCAGTTTGGCACCAGAAGCATCTTGTTGGCGTGTCGGGTATCGTGTTGTTCGTTGGTTTTATTTTTTCTTTTCAACTTTTGGTCGATGCAATTCCTGCCCTTCGACATATTCAGGCAATTCTCGTTCCGGCAGATGCAAAAACCAATCTTTCGCCAGTTCGGCTTCTGCATTTCCTCTGTTTAGCCTATCTTGTTTTAGGTTGGGTTGCTCCTTTTGCAGACCGTCTCAATCGAGGTCTGGGGGCTCCCATTGCCCTCATTGGTCAGCAATCTCTGGCCACTTTTGTTATGAGCATTGTGGCAGCAGAATTAGGCGGCTATATTTTGCAATATGCAGGGACTGGTGTTTTTGTCACAATTGGCGTCAATCTTTTTGGTTTTTCTATTTTGCTCGGCACGGCCGCGCTCATGAATTTTGTCAAACGCGAGCCGTGGGCTAAATCCTATGCCAAACGTGACATGGCAATTCCTGATCGCTCTGTAAAACACTGAGACACTGAAGGAGTACACAATGTCGCTGACTTTAAAAAATGCCCTGGCGTGGCTTGGCGCAGTCTGGATTGCGTTCGAATTCTTTTGGTATGAGCAGTACAAACTGGTTGGGCCGACATTGGTGTTCGAGCGTCTGTCTGATTGGTCGGGTATTCCTGAGCAGCCATTCCGTCTTTTCGTTGCGAGCATGGAGATTGCTGCAGGTCTTCTGGTCTTGATTCCAGCGACGCAGGGTTTAGGCGCTTTGTTCGCCATGGG
The DNA here is from genome assembly GCA_947452455.1 of Beijerinckiaceae bacterium. GTDB lineage: Bacteria > Pseudomonadota > Alphaproteobacteria > Rhizobiales > Beijerinckiaceae > Terripilifer. The sequence continues at coordinate 460,185 of CANGBX010000002.1, read as the reverse complement.
CATTATGGCTGGCGCGATTGTCTTTCACCTTTTCACGCCGCTTGGCGTCGATCCTTATGGGGATGGCGGACAATTGTTCAAGGAAGCTTGCTTCACCTTCATTGTGGCAAGCATTGTTGCTTTCTTGCGCCGAGATGCGCTGCTGTCGCTTGCCAATAATGTTCTTCAGCGCCTGGGCTTTAAGCCCCTTTGAAAAATAGGGCCAAGCGCAAGCTTGGCCTTTAAAAAATAAAAGCAAGGCTCAGCCCCCTCCGAGGCCGATACCTTGCTTTCAGACTCCTTGTCTCGCCCTTCTCCAGCCTTTTTATGACCCCGGAGGCTCTAGTCCCCCTGTAGGTCGCACCGGAAAAGGTTCCTCCCGCGACTTGGACTGCAGCACACTCTCTGGACTTAGCCAGAAGGTGGCCTCCTTTCGGATTAGCGGGAGGACTGTATCCGAGGATTCTGGGGTTGTGAAGGGGGTGGTTCAAGATGCAAAGCACTTGGACATATGTTATTTAAGTTACTGATATAAATAGATTATTTTTACCTAAACCCGTTGCACAGCCCTTTGGCGGTCATCCCTCAAATGGGGCTTGCTTGTCTTTTGAGGGCGTTTGCGATTGTTAGCTTCTAAGCTTGGTCATCACGTGGCCTTATTCTGATTCTTTCATCTCAAAACCGGACCCGAAAATGCGCCTTTCCCGTTTCTTCCTGCCCATTCTGCGCGAAACGCCCAAAGAGGCGGAAATCGTCTCGCATCGTCTGATGCTGAGGGCGGGGATGATCCGTCAGGAATCGGCTGGCATTTATGCCTGGCTTCCGCTGGGCCTGAAGGTGCTCAACAAGATCAACGCCATCATCCGCGAAGAACAGAACCGCGCAGGCGCGATTGAATTGCTGATGCCGGTTATCCAGTCAGCAGATCTGTGGCGCGAGTCCGGCCGCTATGATGATTACGGCAAGGAAATGCTGCGCATCAAGGATCGCCATGAGCGTGACATGCTCTTTGGTCCGACGAATGAAGAAATGATCACGGAGATCTTCCGCGCCTATGTGCGGTCCTACAAAGATTTGCCGCTCAATCTTTATCACATCCAGTGGAAATTCCGCGATGAAGTCCGCCCGCGTTTCGGCGTGATGCGCTCACGCGAATTTTTGATGAAGGATGCTTACTCCTTCGATCTGGATGCGGAAGGCGCGCGTCATTCCTATTACAAAATGTTCACGGCCTATTTGCGCACCTTTGCGCGCATGGGCTTGAAAGCCATTCCGATGCGCGCCGACACCGGCCCGATTGGTGGCAATCTGTCTCATGAATTCATCATTCTCGCCTCAACAGGCGAGAGCGAAGTTTTCTGCCATAAGGATTTTCTCGCACTCGATGCGCCGGCGGAAAACATCGACTTTGAAAGCCGCGCCGCTATGCAGGGCGTCTTCGACACTTGGACATCCAAATATGCTGCGACATCAGAAATGCATGATGCTTCTGCCTATGAAGCCATGCCCGAGTCTGACCGCGTTTCGGCGCGTGGCATCGAAGTTGGCCATATTTTCAATTTCGGCACCAAATATTCCGAACCCATGAAGGCGGTCGTCAATGGCCCCGATGGTAAGGATGTCACGGTGCAGATGGGCTCCTACGGCATCGGTCCTTCGCGTCTGGTGGCAGCACTGATCGAAGCCAATCATGACGAGGCCGGGATCATTTGGCCGGATGCGGTTGCGCCTTTCATCTTTGCCATTGCTAACCTCAAGGTTGGCGATGCGGCGACGGACGCGGCCTGCGAAAAGCTTTACGGTGAATTTACCAAGGCCGGCTTCGATGTGCTCTATGATGATCGTGATGATCGTCCAGGTGCAAAATTTGCGACAATGGATCTGATTGGTGTTCCTGTTCAGATCATTGTTGGCCCGAAGGCACTTGCTGACGGCAAGGTCGAAGTGAAGCATCGCCGCACAGGCGAGCGTGAATTGTTGTCACTTGAAGAAGTGGTCAACAAATTTGCAGCAAAGAAGGGTTGAGTTTTTTGTCACGAATTTCAACCGTCATTGCGAGCGCAGCGAAGCAAACCAGAGGCCTCACGCATGGCCTCCGGTTTCCTTCGCCTATGGCTCGCAATGACGCAGGAGAAGCGTGATGAACGAGCCCACAGGCGCCAAAGCCTTTTCGCCCTTTGAATGGATGATTGCGCTTCGCTATCTGCGAGCTCGCCGCGCACAGGGTTTTGTATCCGTGATTGCGGGCTTTTCTTTCGTCGGCATCATGCTGGGCGTGGCGACATTGATCGTTGTTATGTCGGTCATGAACGGTTTTCATATCGAGCTGATGAACAAGATCATCGGCATCAATGGCCATGTTTTTCTGCAAGGTGTCGAGAGACCGCTCGATGATTATGATGAAGTCACGGATCGTCTGCGCAAGGTAAAGGGCGTCACGCTCGCTCTGCCCATGGTTGAAAGTGCGGCGGGTGTTTCGTCACTTTATCAGCAGACGGGCGCGCTAGTGCGCGGTATTCGCGAAGCCGATATTAAAAAGCTACCGGGTATTTCAAACAATGTGCGTCTAGGCACACTCGATTCATTTGACACGGGCGGGGGCGTCGCCATTGGTCAAAAAATGGCGGAGACCCTGTCGCTTCGCATTGGTGACAATGTGACCATTCTCACAGCGCGCGGGGCGGCAACGCCTTTTGGTGTCGCGCCGCGGATGAAATCTTATCCTGTTGTGGCAATCTTCCAGATCGGCGTTACCGAATTCGATGGGCTCTTTGTCTATATGCCATTTGATGAGGCGCAGGCATTTTTCAACAAAGAGGGCGAGGCTTCGGTGATTGAAGCCTTTGTCGATCAACCCGAGCGCATGGATGAAATGCGAACGATTTTGGATCGTGCCGTCCAGCGCCCGATGATCATGACGGATTGGCGCCAGCGCAATAAAAGCTTCTTCGATGCCCTGAAGATCGAGCGCACGGTGATGTTTTTCATCCTCACTCTGATCGTGCTGGTGGCTGCGCTGAATATCATCTCGGGCCTCACCATGTTGGTGAAAGACAAGAGCCGTGACATTGCCATTTTGCGCACCATGGGGGCGACACGCGGTGCTATCCAGCGTGTGTTTCTCATCACGGGGGCTGCGATTGGAATTTCCGGAACCTTTGCGGGATTTCTGCTTGGCCTTCTGGTTGCGCATAATCTCGAACCGATCAGGCTCTTCCTCAATCGCCTGCTTGGTATGAATATTTTCGATCCGACCTTCTATCTGCTCAGCCGCTTGCCCTCTGTCGTGCAAATGTCGGATGTGGTGAGTGTGGTCCTGCTCTCGCTCACTTTGTCGGTGCTCGCCACCATCTTTCCATCCCGTCGGGCGGCCAAGCTCGATCCGGTGGAAGCCCTGCGCTACGAGTGAGTGAGATGAGCCAGCCAGCCCTTTTCATTCAGCAGGTCGAGCGCAGCTACAAGCAGGGCGATAATGAGCTTGCCATTTTGCGGGGTGCCGAGCTCGCCATTTGGCCCGGTCAATCTGTGGCATTGATCGCGCCCTCTGGTGCAGGCAAGTCGACGCTTCTGCATATAGCGGGGCTTCTCGAAAAGCCGGATGGCGGCGAAGTCTATATCGGGCAGGAACGAACCAGCCATTTGGATGATGAAGCGCGCACGTCTCTGCGCCGTCTCGAACTTGGCTTTGTCTATCAATTCCATCATCTGCTGCCCGAATTCTCGGCAGCTGAAAATGTCATGATGCCTCAGTTGATCCGCGGGCTTACCAAGAAAGTTGCCCGCGAACGCTCGTTGGAGCTTCTGACCTATCTGGGTCTGGGCGAGCGCGAGAAGCATCGACCGGGTGAATTGTCGGGCGGCGAGCAGCAGCGCGTCGCCATTGCGCGAGCGGTCGCCAATGGACCCCGCATCCTTCTGGCCGATGAGCCGACCGGCAATCTCGACCCGCGCACAGCTGATCATGTCTTTGGCGCATTGACCGACCTTGTCCGCTTCTCCGGCCTCGCTGCTTTGATCGCCACCCATAATCTGGAGCTTGCGCGGCGCATGGATCGGCGCGTGACGTTGCGCGACGGCAAGATCGTCGAGCTGGAGTAGGGCTATGGCGCAGATGCCGGGCGGGGCGCTCGTTCTCTTTTCAGGCGGACAGGATTCCACCACCTGTTTGGGCTGGGCGCTTGAACGCTATGACCGCGTCGAGACGATCGGCTTTGATTACGGCCAGCGCCATCATATCGAAATGGAGTGCCGCCTCGATGTGCTGGCCTCGATCCGCGCGCGCTTTCCCCAATGGGCTGGGCGGCTGGGCGATGATGTGGTCGTGCCGGTTGAAGCGATTGGCACTCTGTCCAACACGGCTTTGACCCGCGAAGTCGAAATGAAAATGGGCGAAGATGGCCTGCCCAATACGTTCGTGCCCGGCCGCAATCTGATCTTTCTTTCTTTCGCAGCCGCATATGCTTATCGGCGTGGGCTCAAGCATATTGTCACCGGTGTCTGCGAAACGGATTATTCCGGCTATCCCGATTGCCGTGACGACACGATCAAGGCCATGCAGGTGGCGCTCAACCTCGGTCTGGAACGCCGTTTTGTGGTGGAGACACCGCTCATGTGGATCGACAAGGCGCAGACTTTTGCTATGGCGCGCGAACTTGGCGGCGAGGCTTTTCTCACACTCGTGCGCGAAGAAACCCACTCTTGCTACAAGGGTGATCGGACAGGCCAATTTGATTGGGGCCGGGGGTGCGGAGCCTGCCCCGCTTGCCAATTGCGGGCAGACGGCTGGCGCCGCTTTGTGGCAGAAGGTCTTTAGAAATCAGTGCAATTAACTTTATTTGCCGTTGCGTTTGACAAAAGAACAAAACAAGAACATAGTCTCTTCACACAGATGGAGGTTCCTATGTTTCCTGTCGCCGTGAAGAACATTGCTGAAGACATTGCCGAAGGACTGGCGGCCGCCGCCTTTTTGGCCGCGATCATCATGTTTGCCAATGCCATGACGGGTGGCATGCCCGTCTAAGGACTCTGTGGGCGGGGGTGGCCAACGGCTTCCAACACCCGCCTGATTGCCCGATAAAGGGTAGGTCTCAAGACGGAGTGACACCCTTGAACCGTGTGATCAAAGACGTCGGTTTTGTTCATCTGCACGTCCACACGTCCTTTTCGCTGCGCGAGGGCGCGCTGACCATTGCCAAGCTTGGCAAACTGGCCGCCGCCGATAACCAGCCAGCGCTCGCCATCACCGACACGAACAATCTGTTCGGCGCGCTCGAATTTTCCGAAAAGCTGTCCAAGGATGGCATCCAGCCGATCATCGGCATTCACCTGATGGTCGACTTTGCCGATGCTGCCGCCCTTGGCGTTCGTGGCGCTGACATTCACTGTCTCGGCCGCGGCGCCCTTGTCCTCTTGGCGCAGAGCGAAGCGGGCTATGAGAACCTCATGAAGCTCGGCTCCAAGGCCTGGCTTGATCCCGAACCCGGCGAAAATCCGCATGTGCCTTTGGCGCTGGTCCAAAAGCATTGCGCCGGGATTATTGCACTGACGGGTGGGCCGACAGGTCCGCTGGATCAGGCGCTGCGGTTGGGGCGTGCAGACATTGCCCGCTCCAGGCTCGATGCCCTGCGCCCCTTTTTCGACAAGCGCCTCTACATTGAATTGCAGCGCCATGACACGCCCGAACAGAGGGCCCATGAGCCGGTGCTTATCGACATGGCCTATGAACTCGGCCTGCCGCTCGTTGCGACCAATGAGGCCTATTTCCCGGCCCGCTCCGATTATGAAGCCCATGATGCGCTGCTCTGTATTTCGGATGGCACTTTGGTCTCGGCGGGGGATCGCCGCCGCCTGACGCGCGAACATCGGTTCAAGACGCGCTCCGAAATGCTGGAGCTCTTTGCCGATCTGCCCGAGGCGACGAACAATAGTGTCGAAATTGCACTGCGCTGTTCCTATCGTCCGCTGACCCGCAATCCCATACTGCCGCGCTTCACGACGGGCGGTGTTGCCTCAGATGCGCAAGCCTCCGAAGAAGCTGAAACGCAGGAACTCGCGCGCCAAGCGCGTGAAGGCTTGCGGGCCCGTCTCGACAAATACGGGCCGGCGCCCGGCCTTGCCACCAGTGATTATGAAGAGCGTCTTGAATTCGAGCTCTCGATTATCACGCGCATGAAATTCCCCGGCTACTTCCTGATCGTGGCCGATTTTATCAAATGGGCCAAGTTGCAAGGCATTCCGGTGGGGCCCGGCCGTGGTTCGGGTGCGGGTTCGCTGGTCGCTTATGCTTTGACCATTACCGATCTTGATCCGCTGCGCTTTGGTTTGCTGTTCGAACGTTTCTTGAATCCCGAACGCGTATCCATGCCCGACTTTGATATCGACTTTTGCCAGACACGGCGTGAAGAGGTCATCCGCTATGTGCGGGATCGCTATGGTTCTGATCGGGTCGCGCAGATCATCACCTTCGGATCGTTTTTGGCGCGCGGCGTGATGCGCAATGTCGGGCGCGTGCTCGAAATGCCGCTTGGCCAAGTCGACAAGCTCGCCAAACTCGTGCCGCAAAATCCGGCGGCCCCCGTCTCGCTGAAACAGGCGATTGAATCCGAGCCGCGCCTGCGCGAGGCGGCGGAAGCTGATCCCAATGTCGGCAAAATGCTGAAGATCGCCGAAACATTGGAAGGGCTTTATTCCAATGCCTCGACCCATGCCGCGGGCATTGTAATTGGTGACCGCCCGCTAGATGAATTGGTGCCGCTTTATCGTGATCCCAAATCCGATATGCCCGCCACCCAGTTCAATATGAAATGGGTGGAGCCAGCAGGGCTCGTCAAATTCGACTTTCTCGGATTGAAGACGCTGACCACTTTGTCGACCACAGTCGAGCTCTTGAAGAAGCGCGGCATTGTAGTCGATATCAGCGCCATTCCGTTGGACGACAAGAAAACCTATGAAATGCTGGGACGCGGTGAAACCATCGGCGTGTTCCAGGTGGAATCGGCTGGCATGCGCAAAGCGCTCGCCGAAATGCGTGCCGACCGGTTGGAAGATATTATCGCGCTGGTGGCGCTTTATCGACCCGGCCCCATGGCCAATATTCCGACCTATTGCGCGGTGAAACACGGCGAGATTGAAGCCGATTACATTCACCCGCTCATCGAGCCTGTGCTCAAAGAAACCTGCGGCGTTATCATCTACCAAGAACAGGTGATGCAGATCGCGCAGATCTTGTCGGGCTATTCGCTGGGCGAAGCCGATCTTCTGCGCCGCGCCATGGGTAAAAAGATCAAGGCGGAGATGGACGCGCAGCGCGAGCGCTTCGTGAAGGGCTCGCTGGAAAAGAAAATCACCCAGCAAAAAGCCGATGAAATTTTCGATCTGCTGGCGAAATTTGCCGATTACGGTTTCAACAAATCACATGCCGCTGCCTATGCGCTGATTGCCTATCAAACAGGTTGGTTCAAGGCCAATTATCCCGTGGAGTTTCTGGCAGCCTCCATGACGCTGGATAAGGGCAACACCGACAAATTGTCGGAATTCCGCAATGAGGCACGCCGTCTGGGTATTCGTGTCGAGCCGCCGTCATTGCGCTCTTCGGGCGTCGACTTTGATGTGCATGAAACCGAAGATGGCACGCTCATCATCCGCTATGCTTTGTCGGCCGTGAAGGGCGTGGGCGAAGGACAGGCGGCAGCGATTGTGGACGCGCGTGGTGACAAGCCTTTCCGTGATCTGGCCGATTTTGCCGCGCGCATCAACCCGCGCGATGTCAATAAGCGCGTCTTGGAATCGCTTTGCGCAGCCGGCGCCTTTGATGAATTGGAGCCCGAGCGCGCGCGCGCTTTTGCAGCCCTTGAAACGGTCTTGGCAATCGCCAATCGCACGCAAGCCGAGCGGGCAGGGGGGCAGAATTCACTCTTTGGCGGCGCCCTGTCGGAGCCCGAAAAAATCACCATTCCGAAAGTGCCTGCCTGGCCTGCAGCCGAGCGTTTGCGTCGCGAATTTGATGCGGTGGGCTTCTTTCTCTCGGGCCATCCGCTCGATGATTATCAGAATGTGATGCAGAAATTGCGTGTCGAGCGTTGGGCCGAATTTTCACGCGCCGTGAAAAAAGGTGCCTCAGCTGCAAGGCTGGCGGCAACCGTATTGGACCGCACAGAGCGGCGCACAAAATCTGGCAATAAAATGGGCATTGTCACTCTGTCGGATCAGAGCGGGCAATATGAGGCCATTATGTTTCAGGAAGGCCTCAACCAATATCGCGACCAGCTTGAAAAAGGCGCGGTTGTGCTGGTGGGGCTGCAAGCCAATGTCGAGGGTGAGGATGTGCGTGCGCGCATTGTCTCTGTCGAGCCATTGGATGTTGCCGCGCAGCGTGTCCAAAAGGGCCTGCGCATTTTCTTGCGTGATGAGAGCCCACTCTCCTCGCTCACGGCGCGCTTAGGCCAACGCGGCGAGGGTGAAATCTCCTTCGTGCTGATGCTCGACAAAGAGCGCGGCGAGGTCGAGGTGAAATTGCCCGGCCGCTATCAGGTCTCATCGCAAATGGCAGGTGCCATTAAAGCGATCCCTGGCGTCGTATCGGTTGAACACGTTTAGCCTTTTCAACCTGCAGTAGAGCTTCACCATTAATTTTCACACTGTCACCAAGAGGACACCCTGAATGGGTAGACCTCGGGCTGCGCCGTGTTATTGTTATCTCATTATTAACAAACGACGTTGCGTCAGCGCCTCGTTGTTTGTCAAAATTCATTTTTCAAAATCCGGTCTTTGCCCATGAACAAGCCATTTGCGCCATTGTCTCGTGAAGAAATTGCTATTCGTGCTCTGGGTTTGCGGCGTGATCCGCTGGCAGGCGAATTGATCGCGCTGGAGCCGCGCATGGTCTTTGACGGCGCGGGTGTGGCCATTGTAGCCGATGCCGCCAAACAAGCTTCCGATTCGGTAGATACGGGCCAGACGGATTCAACGGCCAAATCTGCTGCAGACCTGACAAAGATGATGGCAGCGGCCTCCGTGCCGCCCACACCCGCTGCGCCTGCTCCCGTTGAAGTGGTGTTTATCGACAGTCGCGTGTCCGACATTGACGCGTTCAAAAAGACGGCAGGCGACAATCGCCTCATCGTGGTTGTGGATGCGCAAGACGACGGCATCACCAAAATCACCGACACGCTGAAGGGCCTGCATGATATTTCGGCCGTGCATATTGTTGGCCATGGTGTGGAAGGCTCATTCGAGCTCGGAAAAAACTGGATCGGCGTTGATGCGATCAAGGCGCATGAAGCCGATATGAATAGTTGGACGCAATCTCTCGCGGTCGGTGCCGATATTCTTCTCTATGGCTGCGATGTGGCCAAAGGCACGGATGGCGAGACCCTGATCAAGACATTGTCGCAGGAAACAGGGCGCGATGTCGCGGCCTCGGCTGATGCGGTGGGGTTCACCAATCATGGCGCTGACTGGACGCTGGAAAAGACGACAGGTGTGATTGAAGCCAAGGTTCTTGCGCCGGAAAATTATGTGCATGAGCTGGCGCCGGCCGCCGCACCAACTGTGGATGCAAATTTTCTTGACGATAAAACTCCAAATTTCACTCCTTCCAGCTTAACTGTTTCCGTTGGATTCAAGGCTGGAGCAGATGTTCCGACTGCAAGTTGGACCAATGATACGACACCAACATTTTCTGGTTCAGCCAGTGCAGTCGGAGCAACCGTTCGACTTTATGCGATTGATTCTTCGCTTAATAAAATTAAATTACTGGGAACGGCAACGGCAGATGCTTCGAGCAAATACAAGATCTCGCCCGATATTAACAATGCCCTGAGTGAGGGTACTGTCCGTCTGGCTATAACCCAAGAATATTCTGGCTTCACTGAATCAGCTATCACAAGTGATGCTTCGTTTTATATTCATATTCGCACCACAGCTCCGACCGTTCTGGATACAACAAACAACACCATTCTTTCAGGGAATGCGTCAACTCCTTATACTTCATTCGATTCTTCAGTGAGTGTGACAACAAATACTCTTTTCAGAATTAATCTGACAGCGGATCAAGTATCAAAATTGACAAATATCGGCGGTGCAATACGCACTATTCGTTTTAATGCCGACGGGAGTGTTTTAAGTTCGCGCAACGATGTATGGTCTAGCGGAAATTTGATTAATTTGAATCTTTTAGCAAATAGTAATTATAAAAATATCAGTACGACCTCGGGGATTTTACAATCCAATGACACTTACTATCTTTATCTTGTCGATAGTGCTGGCAATTTTATTGATGGAACGGCGGCGAGCTCGACCGGTGTGCCCACATCAAAATCAGGGATGGCAGTTAATATAAAAATTCTGCAAATGAGCACGCCGTCTCTTGGTGGTTTTACGGATAATTCCGGTACAGTCACTGACGTTGCTTTCACATCGACACAAGCAACACCGGCAACGGACGATGCAACGCCGACATTTTATGGAACCGATTTACCATCCGGATCCACATTAACAGTCAAAGTCGCCGGTCCTACTGGATCAGGCGTAAATTACACCCTTACGAATGTGGCGCCGACAAGTAATGACATTGTGAATAATAAGTGGACTTATGAGTTGCCAAGTTTGGCTAATAATATTGATGGAAAATATACCGTTACATTTACAGCAAATGCGACTGTAGCCGGACAATCCGTACAGTCCGGCACTTTCGTTATGAGCTTTTACAAGGATACAGCTGATCCGACTTTTACAATATCGGACAGGTTTGGAACAACCCAATCTGACACTGTAACGACAGGTTCTCTTGTTGATGGCCTGACGCTTACGGGCTTTGCAACGACCTCTAATGGTATTACGACCACGACGACCAAACAGCCAGGTTCGACTCTCACCATTGATGTTTATACAAGAGAAGTGACGGTTAAGACGGATGCTACAAGCAAACAGCTTGTTTATTCCTATGGGCCCTTAGTCAAGAAATCCACGCCTTATATCACAACAGTCAATGCAGATGGAAGTTGGAGTTATGGTGTACCCAGTTCCGACTTCGGCAATGGGTTCATAGCCATTTCTTTCATCGTGACTGATGCACAGAATAAAACATCTTCATCTGCAGAAACGACTGTTTATTTTACGGGTGCCTGGTCGCCGGGTGGGCTTGGTCAAGACAGCCTTTTATTGTGGTTAGACCCGAGCATTACGTCTTCTGTCAAAACGACAGGCAACGCTGTAAATCAATTAAATGATTTGAGTGGCAACGGAAATAATGCCAAGCAAAACACAACCGGCAATCAGCCAGTTTATGCAACAGATCCGGCAACTGGACGCAAATATCTCTCATTCGTGGGGGTCCCCACGTTCACAGTCAGTGGATCGACTACAACTTATTCGATTAATACGGCCAGCTCGGATTATCTCTCCCTCTCAAGCATTTTGACTCCGAGAACACTTTTTTACGTCGGTCAGTCATCAGCTCAATATGTCGATCCGTTAAGTCAACAGCCTCAGGTTGCCGACAAAAACGGCCCATTCAATTCTTTCTCATCAGGGACTGGTCCTAATTCCTACGGCTTTTTTACAACAAACGATGCAGCTGATGGCATCGGCTTTGTTGGTCAATCGGGAACAACAGGAAAATTGGTTTCTGCTTCTGGCCAATCTTGGGTCATAGGATCAGCCTCAAGTCCTTATATAAGTGGTGATGGCGTTACAACTTCGATCATGGTCAATGGTGTTACTTATGCGGGCAGTTCCATTAGCTCGACGAACATTGCCACCATTGGTTCGATTGGAGCGCGATTTACAGGGCAAATGGGTGCGGTGATCGCCTATAATCGTACCCTGACTTCGGCAGAGACGACCATTTTGGCCAATGCTGAATCGCAAGCCTATATCTTGTCTCTAGCTTCTGGCGTGTCAGATCTCTATGTGGTGAATGCAGTCGCGAGTGCGAGCGCGACTGCAAAAGCAGCACTTCAGCTTGCATATGCATCTGATATCGACGGTATTCTGAAAGATGGCGCGAGCGCGAGCACCGCCAAAACATCCTCGGCCAATGGCGGCTTGATCATTAGTGATGCAGGATTCTTTGCAGCTGCCGGTTCTGCGACCGCCAGCATTATGTTTGGCAATGATGGGGCCGATCCCCAATTTAAAGCCGTGGATGCGACGGTAAATCCAGGTAACCCTGGCGTGACACGTTTTACACGCTCTTGGGCTGTTGATGTGTCGGGAGGCAGTGGTGGCAAGGTCGATGTCTCCTTTGACGTTGCCTCTCTAGCCGCGCAGTCCGGACAGACAGTCCAACAAGTCTCAGATACATATTCCGGCCGCTCGGGCATGAGCCTTGCGTGGCGTGCAACGGAAAGTGATGCATGGCAAGTGATTGCAACATCGAGTTCTGATGTGCTTGCCACGGGCGGCAAAATCTCTTTCGCGGGTGTGGATGTCGGGGCAGCAGGATTGCGTGATGGCTTTGTCACGCTGATGGATGGCCCCATTGTGAAGGGCATCACAAACTCGGCTAGCGGTACTGTCACTGCGCCGACAACAACCTTTCGTGTTGAATTTTCAGAATCTGTCGTTAATTTGAAAACAACGAATTTTACACTAAGCACCACATCGACAGACACCAAAAATTCGCCACGTGTCTTGTCGATAGCGGGCCAAACGACCGGAACGGAATCTATCAAATCCAATTATGATTCTGTTTCTGGTAAATATTACGTCGATGTGACCGTGAGTGTGGGTTCGGGTTCTGGCGATCTGACCCTCGATTATAATTTTGCGGGTTTCGATGCGGCCACCAACAAGACCGGTGTTGATGAAGGCGCACAGAATTCCGGCAACCCGATGGTGAAGACAGCCTATACGACTTCACCTGTTGCTTTTAATTATAATCTGACAGCCCCAACCATTGATAGTTTCAAGGATGATGTTGGGACCGTTGTTCCCAACACCGCCGCTTCCGGCACCTTTACCGATGACACTTTGCCGCTCTTGAAGGGCACTGCGGCTGCCAATACGCAGGTCAATATTTATCTAGATGGCAGCACAACCATTCTGGCTAGTGTTAATTCTGACAGTAATGGGCTCTGGTCTTATCAGGTTGCAAGCGCGCTGGCGGAGGGCGCCCGTAAATTTTCAGCAAAAACGCAGGATAGTCTGGGCAATCTGTCGAGTTCTACTTCTGATTTCACCATTAATGTCGATGTGACGGCGCCTGCAAAACCCACGCTTGCTCTGGCTAGCGATACCGGTACGAGTGCGAGCGATAATTATAGTACCAATGGCAGGATCAATGTAACGAATATTGAGAGCACGGGCTCGTGGCAATATTCGACAGATGGCGGCACGACATGGAGCGAAGCCCAGGCATCCAGTCTCGGGTTTTTCACATTAGCACCGGGCGATTATCTGGGCTCGACGGCTGTTGCAGTGCGCCAGATCGATGCGGCGGGCAATGTCTCGCAAAGCACAATGCTGCCTGAAACACATATTGATGTCACCAAACCAAGCGCACCCAGCCTGTCGCTCAACAGCGATACGGGTTCAAGCAGCAGTGACCTGATCACCAAGGACAATATCATCAAGGTGACAGGTCTGGAGGACGGCGCGTCCTGGGAATATAAAATTGGCACAGGCGCCTGGACGGCGGGGAGCGGGGCGACTTTCACGCTGAGCACGGATGGCACTTATGCCATTGGCGATCTGCAGGTGCGCCAGACCGACAAGGCGGGAAATCTGTCAGATGCGGGAAGCAATGCAGCTGCGATTAAACTGGATCGCGTGGCGCCAACCTATGGTGCACAGCTTTCCTTTACTTCGGGAACACTGACGTCGGGTAATTCCACGCTCACTTATATTCGACAAACCTCTTGGCGTATTGACACGCTTGATCCTGTTTACGGTTATGCAGCTGATGAAAAGCCCCAGATTAGCATTGATGGTGGTTTGACCTTCGCTGATTTAAGACCGGTACGACAGAACAATGGGGTCTATTATTATTTCTGGGATTTCAATGATGGCGATGTCTTTGCAGCTAACAAGGTGGTGCTTCAGGTTGTCGACGCTGCGGGTAACATCAAATCCGGCTCAGCTTTGCCGACAAAATATGTTGTCGATATCACTCCACCATCTGTTCCTGTGATCACAGGTTTCACGGATAACGTCGGAAATTTGAAAGATAATTTCACGACGGCCAATGTGACGACCGATGACCCAACGCCTACTTTCTATGGGACATCAGAGGCCGGTTCTACAGTTTATGTCAGATATAATTTGATCAAAGCTGATGGCTCTTTTGGTCCGGGGGTCACCGGAAGCGTCACTCTTGGTGCGACACAAACGAACTGGAGTTATACGCCGGCGGCTAATATGGCATCTGGTTCATATTCGGTAGTTGCCTACGCAGTCGATATTGCAGGGAATTCAGGGCTTACGAGTACAAGCTTCCTTCTATCAGTCGACACATCTACACCCGCCGTTCCTGTGATCAGCGGTTTTGTTGATGATATCGGCAATGTCACGTCAACTTCGGCATCGCCCTCGGTATCAGGCGTTACGACCGATGATACATCGCCCTTGCTTGTTGGCACTGCTGGTGGTGCTGGCAAGATTGATATTTATGAAGGCACGACAAAGGTCGGGTCTGCCATTGTTGATACATCAGGCACAACGAAGACTTGGTCCTATCAACTCACAGGAGTCACTGCGGGTACCCACAATTATACGGCGAAATATGTGAACGCTGCTGGCTCTGAATCTGCAGCAACGAGTGCGTTCACGATCAAGGTTGATACGACGGTTGTCACGGCGCCGACAATCGCTTTGCCCAATGACACTGGCAAATTTGGCAATGATTTTGTCACCAATGACGGCATAGTCAATGTCAGTGGCCTAGTGAGTGGCGCAACCTGGCAATATTCACTCAATAAAGGCGTGACTTGGTTCACAGGAAGCGGAACCAGTTTCACGCTTCCGCAATTGACCGGAGGCAACAAATACCAGATTGGCGACATTCAAGTGCGCCAGACAAGTGCATCCGGAAATGTTTCGGCTGTGACATCGAACAGCCAAGTTATTTGGATTGATATGACACCGCCAAGCTCTTCCGGGTCAATAAAATTTCCTGATTCTAATGTAGATAATAGCATTCCCAACAGCAACAAGATTGTAGGTGCCAATTTCTTTTATGCTTCTGATTTTGATGCCCAGACGTCTGGCGGGTATCTGCGTTATTCTCTTGATAGCGGCACAACATGGCAGCTCTCAACGGATGGATTTGTTTATTTGCAAGATGGATTTTATCCAAAAAATACAATTAAAACGCAGCTTATTGACCTTGCCGGCAATGCAAGTTCAATCGGGGGCATTACTACAGACTTAACCGTTATAAATACACCACCCGATGCTCTTGTTTTGACACTTCCCGCTGAGACAGGTGTATCGCTGATCGATGGTGTTATGAAAAATAAAACCGTCACTGTGAGTAGTTTGGTTTCGATAAGAGCGGATTGGGAATATTCGATTGATGGTGGTGTTAATTTCACACAAGGATCCGGCACGAGTTTCGATCTAGGTGATGGCACCTACGCGTCTGGGCAGATTCAAGTCAGACAGACCTATTTCGGTCTTGTCTCGGCAATCTCGTCAAACTCTGCTGCTCTCACCATTGATACGTCAGCACCTGAAGTGACCTGGGTTGCTGATAAGACAAGTCTCAAAGCTGGTGAGACGACAACCATTACTTTTACAGCATCAGAATCGATTGACGGCCTCACGGCCACTGACTTCACAGTTTCGGGTGGCACATTGAGTGCGTTCACCCAGAGCTCGACAAATGCCAAGGTTTACACAGCGACCTTTTCACCAGCGACCAATTTCAACGGTACTGCGACTGTCACTTTGACCGGCGCCTATACAGACATTGCGGGTAATGCTGGCACTTTAAAAACGCCAGTCAGTTTAAGCGTCGATACGACGGCGCCATCGCTTTCCAGTCTCGCCATCACAGCCACGGGCGGGCAAAACAATTATCTCAATGCGGGTGATGTCGTCACCGTCACAGCCACTTTCACGCAATCAGTCACGGTCACCGGGACGCCGCGGGTCGCGCTCAACATTGGTGGCGTGACACGTTACGCGACTTACAAGAGTGGGGATGGCACCACAGGCCTGACCTTCACCTATACAATCGCGTCTGGTGACACAGATTCAAACGGCATCAGCATTGATGCCAACAAGCTGGAGCTGAATGGCGCGACACTCATTGGTTCATCAGGCAATAATGTCGTGCTCGACCATGCTGCGGTCAGCGATAATGCGACCCTTATGGTTGATACGGCGGCTCCGACGATTACTATTTCATCTTCGCAACCAGCCCTGAAAATCGGGGAGACGGCGACTATTACCTTTACGGTATCGGAATCTGTCTTGGGTCTTGATGCCTCTGATTTTACGGTGAGCAATGGTGCCTTGAGCAATTTTGCGCGGGTTGGCACGAGCAATGTCTATACAGCGACTTTTACGCCATCCTCTTCATTTGAGGGTTCCGCAAATCTCTCATTCGGCGGGTCTTACACGGATCTCGCCGGCAATGAAGGATTAGCGCCGCCTTCATCCCTCTCGCTGGCCGTGGACACAAAGGCACCAACTACGCCCGCGATTCATTCTGTGAATGATAATGTCGATCCTGTTCAGGGAACTGTTGCTAATAATGGTTTCACCAATGATACAACGCCGACGCTAACGATCACTGCGGAAGCAGGATCGGTAGTGAAGGTCTATGACGGTTCGACTTTGCTCGGTACTGCCACCGAAACATCAACCGCTGGCACCTATAATTTTACAACATCTGCCCTGAGTAGCGGTAGTCATACCTTCACAGTGAAGGCGACAGATGTTGCGGGCAACGAAAGTGCGGCCTCAGCCACCTATGCGGTGACCATTGATGCGAGCGCTCCATCTACGCCCACGATCACTTCGGTGACGGATAATGTCGATCCAGTGCAAGGCGTTGTTGTCAATAGTGGGGCAACCAATGACACGACACCGACATTGACGATCACAGCGGAAACAGGGTCTGTGGTGAAGGTCTATGACGGAACCACTTTGCTCGGCACGGCCACGGAGACCTCGACTGCCGGCACATTTACATACACAACTTCGGCCCTGAATAGCGGCAACCACAGCTTTACTGTCAAAGCTACGGATGCTGCGGGCAATGAAAGCTCACAATCCTCAGCCTATGCTGTGTCCATTGATACAACGACTCCTGCTACGCCGACGATCACTTCCGTGACGGATAATGTGGATCCAGTGCAAGGCATTGTTGCGAATAGTAGTGCAACCAATGATACGACACCGACATTGACGATCACAGCGGAAACAGGGTCTGTTGTGAAGGTCTATGACGGTTCGACTTTGCTCGGGACAGCCACGGAAACTTCGACTTCAGGCATATTCACATTTACGACAGCAGCCCTGTCCAATGGTGGTCACAGCTTTACCGTTAAATCCTCAGATAGTGCTGGCAATGAAAGCGGGGTCTCGAACTCGTATACTGTGACGATTGATGCGAGTGCCCCGGCAAAACCAGTTATTTCGAATTTGAATGACGATGCATCGCCTGTCACTGGCACTGTCTCCAATAATGGTTACACCAATGACACAACGCCGACTTTGACAATCACTGCGGAGTCGGGATCGGTCGTGAGGGTCTATGACGGCTCGACATTGCTTGGCACTGCGACCGAGACATCTACGCTTGGCACATATACATTCACTACAGCCAATCTGACAGCGGATGTTCATGCGTTTACAGTGAAAGCAACCGATGCTGCGGGCAATGAGAGTGTCGCTTCGTCTTCCTTTACAATCACAATCGATACGACAAAACCTCCAGCACCGGTTTTGACTTTGTCGACGGATAGCGGATCGAACGGTAGCGATCGCCTGACCAATGATGCGACCATGACGCTGACAGCCGAGGCAGGTACGTCTGTTGTCGTGACTTTCAAGAATGGCACCAAGACAGTCACCAAGCCCACCTATACAGGCGGGGGTGCGACACCCCTCCTCATTAGCTTAACACCTCAAGACCTTGCGGATTTGGGTGATGGACCTTTGACCGTGACGGCTGTGGCTACGGATGCTGCTGGTAATGCATCTGATGCTGCAACCTCAAATTTCACTCTCGACAGGACAGCCCCCACGCTCGCACTGTCAACGTCCGCCACATCTTTGAAAGCGGGTGAATTTGCAACGATCACCTTCACTCTGTCAGAGGCTGTGACGGGTCTTGATGTGAGTGATTTTGATGTCACCAACGGGTCATTGAGCAACTTAGTGCAAAGCACCACTGATCCGAAGGTTTACACAGCCACATTTACCCCAAAGACCAGTTTCAATGGCACCGGGAAAATTGAATTCAAAACAACTGGCTCTTTTGCTGATATTGCGGGCAATGCTGGCAATGCGCAGAGCGTCACATCGGGGCCTTTGAGTTTTGCTCTCGATACAACGGCTGCATCGATCAGCAGCGTGGCTCTGACATCCCAGACAGGTGCGCAAAATAATTATCTCAATGAAGGTGACACAGTCACGGCGACCGTGACCTTTACCGAAGCAGTCAATGTGACGAGCGGTACACCACAGCTCGCCTTCAAGATCGGCAATGATACGAAATATGCGATCTTTAAAGGCGGTTCTGGCACGTCGAGTCTCACATTCACCTACTCAATTGGAGCAGGTGAGACGGATACAAATGGTATCAGCCTAGATGCCAGTGTGCTCACTTTGAACGGGGCTGCCATTACGACCAAATCTTCTGGCAATTCTGTTGTTCTGGGTCACGCTCCGGTTGCAGATAATGCCACTTACAGGGTTGATACGACCAAGCCGGACGCTCCTGTTCTTGCGCTAGGGACAGGTGTTGCTGATGGTGCGACAAGTGCCGAGGCGACAGCGACTGGCGGGGTCGTGACATTGACGGCTGAATCGGGCTCCTCTGTCGTTGTGACTTTCACCAATGGCACGAAAACGATCACCAAAAATGTGACAGGCAATGGTGCAACGCCAGTTGCTGCTCTTCTCACAACAGCTGATCTGGCGAGCTTGGGTGACGGGACGATTTCGGTTTCTGCAAAAGCAACCGATCTGGCAGGCAATGTGTCAGATGCCGGATCCACCAGCTTTACGCTCGATACTGTGAAGCCCACCAAGCCCGTGGTAACCCCGGGACCGGGTGTCGATGACGGGGCCACAGGTGAAGAAGCCAAGCAGGACAAGGGCGTTGTGACGGTGACGGCGGATCCCGACACTGACGTGACGGTCACTTTCACCAATGGCACGAAAAAGGTGAACAAGACGGTGAAGGGTGGAGGCGCGACCCCTGTACCTGTCATCCTGACTCAAGATGACATCAACACATTGGGAGATGGCCCGATTACGGTCTCTGCCATCGCCAAAGATGCTGCGGGCAATGACTCGGACGGGGGCACAACAAGCTTCACACTGGACACAGTGGCACCAAAGCTCACAGTCACGTCGTCTGCCACAGCTCTCAAAATTGGCGAGACAGCCATTTTGACGTTCGAAGCGTCAGAGGACGTACTTGATCTCACAATCGACGATTTCAACGTGACACATGGCACGTTGAGCAATTTTGTTCGCAGTTCTACCAATCCAAAAATCTTCACGGCGACCTTTACGCCGGAGGCGGGTTTTGAGGGCCAGGCTGGTGTCACGCTGAAAGGATCTTTCACTGACAAAGCCGGCAATGCCGGTTCGCTCAATTCCTTCGCGGGCATAGCTATTGATACCAATGCGCCGGCGGTGGCTTTGACGAGCTATGATGACAATGTTGATCCGCAGTCGGGTAATTTTGCACTTAGCACGCCCACCAATGACACCACACCGACCTTCAACGGCACGGGTGAGGCGGGGGCCAAAGTTGAAATGTTCCGTCGGGATGGCGCCAATCTCGTAAGTCTTGGCACCACGACCATTGTGAATGGCAAGTGGTCGATCACACCAGGATCAGCATTGGGTGAAGGCACCTATCAGATATTCGCACGCGTGACGGATAGCGCTGGCAATAGTGCCGATACGGCCAACTCGACGCTTGTCATCGATCAGGGCACAAGTGGAAAGCTCGATGGTTTCGATGATGGCACGGGCACTCCTGATGTCGCCAAGCCATTTGATGGCCCAGCTCAATCGACAGATGTGAAATTTGTCGGTCAGGCTGAAAAGGGTGCCCGTGTCGATGTCTATCGCAGGGATGGAAATAAGGTCGTCCTGATCGGTAGCGGCACGTCTGATCCGCAGACGGGGAAATATTCGGTCAGAAATAGTGTCTCCCTCGACGAGGGTGACTCGACGATTTTCGTTCGCATCACGGATGCGGCGGGAAATTCTGTTGACACAGCAGATTCCAAACTTACGATTTCACTGCCGCGAGCGCCATCGGCTTCACCGGAGCCAGTTGTGGTGACTGAGACCCCTAAGCCGGTGGTCCCTGCTGTATTCCCAAAACCTGAAGCACAAGCTGATAATCAGGTGTCTTCGACATTTGGGGTTCCTCTGGGGTCTGTCTTTGATGTCAAAACTGTCAACAGCATTGTTGTGACCACTGATGGTAAGGCCTTCCGGCGTGACGTGACGGGCTCGGTTGGTGACGCTGCGTCACCCATTCAGCAAATTCCGGCCGTTGAATATGCGAGCTATCTGCGGCCGGCCTTTGTTGAAGTCGGCATTCTGGTGCGCGAGCGGGGCGCGGCTTTTGTTCAGGCCCGTGAAGATTTACCCCAGATAGACGTTGTTAAAATCACATCGCGTCCTGAAGTTGCGCCCTATATTGAAGATACAAAGACAGGGCGTATTCTGGTGCGCCGTGACGGGCCGTCCGAAGTTCGCATGGAGATCGAAATTACCATGCGGGATGGCACCGTGATCCGTCAGCAGATCAGGGTCGATACCAAGTCGGGGCAATTTACGGTCAATTCTCCCGATGGGGCATGGCTTATGCCGCAAAGTCTGGACCAGCAATTGGCAGGGCTTCTTTGGGGCGATGTGACAGAACTTGCTGACCTTTTGGCAGAAGAGCTTGGATAAGCTGCGCTGCATTTGGATTTCGCAGGTTTTCATTTTGTTGAATTTGTTGTAGACGAACACCATTCTTTTATTGCGAGTTTTTTGATGTTTTTCATTCGTGATCTTGGGCCAATTGCGCGCCCTAGCCAGACTTGGCAGTTTTCTGTTGTGTTGCTTTCGGGGCTCGTCCTTTCGGGCTGCATGGTTGCACCCGAGCCGATGACAAATGCGCAATTATCCCAAGCAGCTCAAGATCGGGTGGCAGATATTTATGAAGGCCAAGAGCCCGTTAAGGGCTCAATCGATCTAGGCGAGGCCATGGCACGCGCCGTGCTTTATAATCTGGAAGACCGCGTTCAGCAGGCAGAATACCTGTTGCGCTCCACTGAACTCGCAAGCGCCAATGTGGCCATGTTGCCAGGTTTGACGGCGGGTGCAGGACGGACGTTGCGCAATAAGGTGGACGCAAGTTCGAGCTATAATATTGGTCAGAAGCTCAACAATTTTTCGGCCTCCACCTCACAAGATGAACGGTTGAATACGGCCAATACGGCGCTCGCTTGGAACGTGCTTGATCTGGGCCTTTCTTATGTGCGGGCCAAACAGGCTGCCGATCAAGTTCTTGTGGCGCAAGAGCGCCGTCGGCGCGTTCTGGCGCATTTGATTGAAGATGTGCGTACGGTCTATTGGCGAGCTCTGGCAGCTGAATATTTGGCGCGTGAATTGCCGAAAGTGGAGGCCCGCGCCAAGGCCGCTTTGGAACAGTCGCGGGTTCTGATCAAGGATGGCAATGTTTCTCCGCTCACCGCATTGGCCTATCAGAAAGAAATCTACGAAATTCAGGACCGCGTTCAATCCGTGCAAACGGAAGTCGTGACTGCCAAGGCACAGCTTGCCTCACTCATGAACTTGCCGCCTGGAACAAATTTCTCGCTTGTGCGCCCCAAAGCTGAAATCAGCGGACGCTTGCCTGACACCAAGAGCATGTTTGAAAGCGCACTCGAGTTTCGCCCCGATGTGCGCGAAGCGCTGTATCAGGAGCGCATCGAAAGCAAGGGGCAGGCGATTGCCCTGCTTGAGACTTTGCCCAGCATCAATATTTTCTTGAATGCCAATACCACGAGCAATTCCTATACACTGAATAAGGAATGGCTGGGCTATGGAGCGCAGGCGAGCTGGAACTTGATGAAGGTCTTCACTCTGCCATTGCGTCAGTCTGAAGTAGAGGCAAAAGAAAATCTTGTTCGGGAACGTGCACGGGCCCTTGTGGCCTCTGTTGCTCTTCAGGTGGTGATCAGCCGTGATCGTTATGCGCAGGCTCGTCGTCGTCTCCAAACGTCCCGTGATTTTGAATCTGTGCAAAGAGAATTGCTCGAACAATTACAGGCTTCTACATCGGCTGCGCGTAGTGGTGATCAGGAATTGGTGCGCGAGGAATTGTCCGCCTTGCTGGCTCATGCGCGTTATGACATGGCCCTTGCTGAAGTGCATGCTGCTTGGGCAGTCGTTCAGACGTCCATGGGGCGTGATCCCTATCCAGAAATCTCAAGTGATTTGTCTGAATTGAAATCCGCTTTCCGCGCCAAGCTTGAGGGGCGCGCGGTGCCGGCCCGTGTTGTGTCGAATGAGTGACAGCCGCACGGCCAGTGTACTGGTCGGCATCGGCACGCTTTTCGGCTTGGCTACATTGGTCGGGCCTCTTGTTCCCGCAAGGGCAGCGGAGGAGGCGCGCGGGCTCGTGCGCTCATTAGGGGAAGCGACGATCTCCAGTGAAATCTCGGCCCGCATTTTGGCCATGCCCTTTCGTGAGGGCGAGGTTTTCAAATCGGGCGACGTGCTTGTGTCCTTTGATTGCGAGGCCATGAACGCCAATCTCGCAGGCGCCAAGGCTGAATTGCGCGCTGCCGATGTGGCGCTCGAAACCGCGCGTGAAATGGCGCGCATGAAGGCGGCCGGTCAGCGCGATGTGGAGACGGCGGAGGCGCGTCGTGACAGGGCAGCAGCCGATATGGATGCCACAGCCGTGCGTGTGAAAGGCTGCATCGTACGCGCACCCTTTTCTGGCGCGGTTGTTGATCGCAATGCCAACCCCCATGAGGTGATTGCCCCTTCGACGCCCTTGCTGCGTATTGTTGATCGCGAGCGGTTGGAGATCGAATTGCTGGTCTCCTCATCTGCGCTGTTAACTTTGCAACCGGGCACGACATTTCTCTTTCGCGTTGATGAGACGGGCCAAACTTATCCGGCGCGGATTGTGCGTCAGGGCTCTGCGGTTGAACCGGCAAGCCAGACGGTGAAGGTTTTTGGGACTTTTGATGGTCTCTACGCCGGTGTTTTGCAGGGCATGAGTGGCACGGCCATTTTGCCTGTTCCCAAGGCGCGGCCATGAATATGAATGCAGAGATGCAGATGCAGCGTGCCGCACCCAGTGCGGCAGAGATTTTGCTGGCCATTGAAGCCGCCGCGCGTGAGGCAAAAGATCTTGTCGAACTGTCGCATGTGATAGCCAATGAAACGCGCAAGCTTGTCCGTTGTGGGCAAGCAGCGGTTTTCCGTTGGCCGGAGAACAAAGCGGTTCTCTTGGCCATATCGAGCCTGTCATCGGTGGAGCGCACATCGCCGCTTGTGCAGGATCTGGAAGCGGCCATCAATCGCGCTTGGCCCGGCGCCGAGCAACCCTCGCTTCTGACCATCGATGACCTACGCGGGGGTGACACAAATCGACTTGTTGATCTGGCCTATGGCCATTTTGCACTCTGTCCGTTGCGTGCGCGCGATGGCAGGCCTTTGGGCGCCATGTTGCTTGGTCGTAATGAAGTGTGGTCAGAGCGTGAGCTGAAATTGCTTCAGCATCTATCGGGCGCCTATGCCCATGCTTGGGCTGCATTTGATCGCCCGCCACGCATGAAATTTGGTTTGCGTCGACGCAAGTTTTTGCTGCCGTGCATTTTGGCGGCAGTGTTTCTGCTGTCATTCGTGCCCGTGCCGCTGACCGCTCTGGCCCCTTGCGAAATTGTTCCCCTTGATCCTGAAACCGTGACGGCGCCGATTGAAGGCATCATCCAAACCATTCAGGTGGAACCCAACCAGAAGATCGAGGCGGGGCAGGGGCTAATCTCTTTTGTCGATACGACCATCCGTGGTCGGCTGGAGGTTGCCGAGCGGGCTGTTGAAGTGGCGGCTGCCAAAGAGCGTCGCCTGCAACAGGCCGCATTTGATGATCGCAATGCGCGGCGGGATTTGTCGATTGCAGCGGCTGAATTGCGCTTGGCCAATGCCGAGCGTGATGCAGCTGTTGATCAATTGACACGCACGCGCGTGATGGCGGGGCGATCTGGTTTGGCGGTCTTTGCCAGCCGTAAAGATTGGGAAGGGCGACCTGTATCGATGGGCGAACGCGTCATGCAGATAGCTTCGCCCGATCATGTGCAGGTGCGCATCGACATGCCGGTGAAAGATGCCCCCGTTGTGCGAGATCAGGCACGTGTGCGCGTTTATCTTGATTCAGATCCGCTCAATCCGCTCGATGCACGTTTGGAACGTGCGACTTATCATGCCACGCCGATCGCGGGTGGTGGTCTGGCTTTCGTACTTTATGGGCATCTGGGTGAGAGCGTGCCGCCGCGCATCGGCTATCGCGGGACGGCTCAGGTTTTCGGTGATGATGTGCCGCTCATTTATTATCTGATGCGCCGACCGCTCACGGCGCTGCGCCAGATGGTGGGCCTGTGATTGGGGCTGATGATTTTTTGCCCGCCATGCGCCAGGATTTGCGCATCCTGCCTTCAGCACGCCTAGCCTCCGGCGCGCCGGGTTGGGTGATTTTTGATCCCGTCTCGCATCGCTATTTTCAGATCGGGCAGGGCATGGTTGAACTGCTCGGTGATTGGTCTGTGGGCTCGTTGGATGGTTTAATCGGGCGCATTCACAGCCGCTTCGGTCGCGTGGTTTCGCGTGATGAGATATTGGCTTTGCGCAATTTTCTGGGTGCGCATGAATTATTGGAATCAAAAGATACGGCCGGTTTGATTGCCCGCCAGCACGCACGAAAGAAACACTGGCTCTATCAGCTCGTTCACAATTATCTCTTTTTTCGTATCCCCTTGGTGCGCCCGCAAGCTTTTTTGGAACGCACACGTGTGGTCGGCGAGATTTTATTTTCGAACATCACGTTCGGCATTTTCTGCGTCTTGGGACTGGTCGGAATTTTGCTTGCCGCGCGGCAATGGGATTCTTTTGTTGCAACTGGGTTAGGCCTGCTTGATTGGGAAGGGGCCTTTATTCTTGCCGCCTGCGTGCCCTTTGTGAAGACGGCGCATGAATTGGGCCATGCCTATATGGCCACACGCTATCATGTACGCGTGCCGACCATGGGGATTGCCTTCATGGTCTTGGCTCCGTTCCTTTATTCTGATGTGACGGATGCTTGGCGCCTGTCATCGCGCTGGCAAAGATTGGCGATTGATTGTGCAGGATTGCTGGTCGAATTGATGATCGCTGCTGCGGCGCTTTTCTTGTGGGTGTTCCTGCCGCCCGGTGCTTTGCGCACGGCCGTCTTTGCTCTTGCGACGACGAGCCTTTTGCTCGGGTTGATGCTCAATCTCAATCCGTTCATGCGGTTTGACGGCTATCATATTTTGGCGGATTTTTTAGGCATTCCCAATTTGCAGACACGCGCCATGGTGATCGGCCGTTGGGCTTTGCGTGAATTTTTGTTCGGCTTGGGCGCGCCCATGCCAGAACTGATGAGCCGGAAGCGGTTTATCACTATGGCGCTTTATGCCTATGCGATCTGGATCTATCGTTTCTTCTTGTTCCTTGGCATTGCGGTGCTTGTTTATCATTTCGCCTTCAAAGCGCTGGGCATCATTTTATTTCTGATTGAAATCATCTGGTTTGTTTTTCTCCCCATCGCGCAAGAGTTTTTGCGGTGGTGGAAAGGGCGCGATTATGTCGCGCGCTCACGCCGCGCCACGGTGACATTTTCTGTGGTCGGGTTTGCCTTGTTGGCTTTCATCGTGCCGCTGCCGACATCTTTGATCGTTCCAGCTGTTGCCACAGCCCGTGTCGATGCACCCGTCTTTGCGCGTGCGCCGGGCAAGCTTGTGTCACTGAGCGTGCGGGAAGGGCAGGCGGTGAAAGCTGGCGAGGAACTCGCCCGTGTGGATGCGCCCGACTTATCCGTGCAATTGCGCCAAGCTGAACTTCAGCTCGACTTGAAGCGTATTCGCCTGGCGCGCGCGGCGTCCAATGCGGTGGAGCGCGCCGAATTGCGGGTGCTGGAAAATGAAGTGTCTTCGGGCGCGCGTCGGCTGGAGGTCCTTCACCGGCAGGCTGAGGAGCTGGTCCTGCGTGCTCCCCATGATGGCATCATCCGGGATCTCAACCCCGATCTTCGTGCCGGCCAGTGGATCAGCCCCAAGGCGCCGTTGTTTCGGGTTCTGGCCCCAACCGAGATCGAAATCAGGGGGTATGCGGAAGAACCTGACCTGAGGCGTTTGCGGGTAGGGGCGCAGGGGCGGTTTTTGCCCGATTATGTGACCCGACCCTCAATGCCGGTAAAACTGGCCGAAATTGGCGCCACGGCGCTTGAGACGCTGGACCTGCCCATTCTGGCCTCGGTGAATGAGGGGCCGGTCCAAGTGGTGCCAGACCGCTCGGAGCGGGCGCTCAAGCCCCTCCTGTCGCTCTATGCTGTGACCCTGCATCCCGATGGGGAGCATGCCCCCGAGCAGGAAATCCGGGGGCAGGTCCGCCTAGAGGGATTGGCTGAAAGCTTGGGCGCACGGGTCGCGCGGCGCGTGTTTGGCGTGCTCATCCGGGAATCGGGCGCCTGAGGGCGGTTTTTGCCTGTCCTGCCTTGCCTTTCCCCCCTTTCCCTCCTATAAGCGCGGCCATTCCACAGGCGGATCATGTGGCGGCCCTGCTTTAAGGGTCTGCTTCCGGTGGGTGTTCGCACCCCAAAAAATCCGCCGAGGTCAAACCGGAGAAGAATGACTATGGCACTTCCTGATTTTTCTATGCGCACGCTCCTCGAAGCCGGCGCACATTTCGGTCACCAGTCGCATCGCTGGAACCCGAAAATGGCCCCCTATATTTTCGGCACCCGCAACAACATCCACATCCTCGACCTCGCCCAGACGGTGCCTTTGCTGCATCAGGCGCTGAAGGCCGTGTCGGATACGGTTGCCAAGGGCGGCCGCGTTCTTTTCGTCGGCACCAAGCGTCAGGCGTCGGAACAGATTGCTGATGCTGCGCGTCGCTCGGCTCAGTATTACATCAACTCACGTTGGCTCGGCGGCATGCTCACCAACTGGAAGACGATCTCGGGTTCGATCCAGCGTCTGCGCAAGGTTGACGAGCAGCTCTCGTCGGGCGCTGCTGGCCTCACCAAGAAAGAACGTCTGCTGCTGACCCGCGAGCGTGAAAAGCTCGAAAAGGCGCTCGGCGGTATCAAGGACATGGGCGGCGTTCCGGACATGATCTTCGTGATCGACACGAACAAAGAACAGCTCGCCATCAAGGAAGCCAACCGTCTGAACATTCCGGTTGCCGCGATCCTCGACACCAATTGCGATCCCGAAGGCATCACATTCCCGATCCCTGGCAATGACGACGCTGGTCGTGCGATTGCCATGTATTGCGACCTGATTGCACGCGCTGCCATTGACGGCATTTCGCGCAGCCAGGGCTCGTCGGGTGTTGATCTCGGCGCGATGGAAAATCCGGTTGAACCGGCTTTGGCTACCGCCGCATCCGGCGAAGGCTTTGAACTGCTCACCGCACCGCGCGGTGCGCCCGATGATCTGGCCAAGCTCACAGGCGTTGGCCCGCAGATCGTCAAGAAGCTCAATGATGCCGGCGTGTTCCATTACTGGCAGCTCGCTGCCATGTCGGAAGGCGATATTGCCAAGCTCGATGGCGATTTGAAGCTGTCTGGCCGCATTGCGCGCGACGGTTGGGTCGATCAGGCCCGCACGCTCGCTTCCGCCTGATTGATCGGCTGAAAAAGCACGAGATGGCGGCGGGCATGTGTCCCGCCGTTGTCATTTCGTCACATAATTCCCGTTTGAACGTGTTCTGATTGCGGCCCTAAGGCGAGCGATCTCAAAAGAGGATGAAAACCCATGTCCAATATCACCGCTGCTCTGGTGAAGGACCTGCGCGAAAAGACCGGCGCGGGCATGATGGATTGCAAATCTGCGCTGAATGAAACCAATGGTGACATTGAGGCGGCGATTGATTGGCTGCGCAAGAAGGGCCTTTCGAAAGCTGCCAAGAAATCTGATCGCGTGGCCGCTGAAGGCCTTGTCGCGCTTGCCGTCAAGGGCACACGCGGTGTCGTCGTCGAAGTCAATTCGGAAACCGACTTCGTGGCGCGTAACAGCGACTTCCAGGCACTGGCCAAGAACATCACCGGCGTTGTTGTCGGCTCGGGCAATGCCGATGTTGAAGCTGTGAAAACGGCTGCCTATCCGGCTGGTGGCACTGTGTCGGATGCGATCAACAATGCGATTGCCACGATTGGTGAAAACATGACGCTGCGCCGCGCGGCTGTGATCGACGTCACGGCTGGTGCAATCGGCTCTTACATTCACAATGCCATTGCTGAGGGTCTGGGCAAGATCGGCGTGCTCGTCGCGCTGGAATCGACCGGCAGTGCAGAAGCACTCGCGGACCTCGGCCGCAAGATCGCGATGCATGTTGCAGCTGCTTCGCCGCTCGCGCTTGAAGCCTCGCAGCTCGACAAGGCAGTTCTCGAACGCGAAGCCAATGTGCTGCGTGAAAAGAATGCCGGCAAGCCTGCCAATGTACTCGACAAGATCGTCGAGTCCGGCCTCAAGACCTATTACAAGGAAGTCTGCCTGCTTGATCAGGCCTTCATCCATGATCCGTCCAAGACGGTCGCCCAGATCGTTGCCGAAGCTGCCAAGACTGCTGGCGCTCCGGTCGCTCTGAAGGGCTTCTTCCGCTATGCGCTGGGCGAAGGCATTGAGAAGCAGGAAAGCGATTTCGCGGCCGAAGTGGCCTCGATGAGCAAGAGCTGATCTCTTTTCTCTTTGGAATATCCCGAAAGGCGGCCTCAGGGCCGCCTTTTTCATGGGCAGGCGAGCTGGCGGAAGGCCCCGACTCGCACTAGAGATTGACCTTTAGAGATCATTGATCGGCTGAGGCGTCCGGCTTTGGCCCTATGGAGGTGACATGTCTGTTTCCAACCCCAAACCCAAATGGAAACGCGTCATCGTCAAATTGTCCGGCGAGGCGCTGATGGGCCCGCTAACCCATGGGCTTCACGAGCCCACCGTCACCCGCATCGCACAAGATTTGGCTGCTGCTCAGGCTCTCGGCGTCGAGATCGGGGTCGTCGTGGGTGGGGGGAACTTCTTCCGGGGGATCCAAGGTGCTGATACGGGCATCGAGCGGGCGCGAGCGGATTCCATCGGCATGCTGGCCACTGTCATGAATGCTTTGGCGCTCGAACAGGCCATTGAAGCGGCTGGGCAATCGGCCCGTGCTCTGTCGGCCGTCCCGATGCCGTCGGTTTGCCAGCCTTTTTCGCGTCAGGCGGCTTTGAACCATCTGGCTAAAAACCGCGTGGTCATTCTGGCCGGCGGCACCGGTAATCCGTTCTTCACCACCGATACGGGTGCGGCGCTGCGGGCGGCAGAGCTTTCTGCGGATGCCGTGATGAAGGCCACTCAGGTTGATGGCGTCTATACGGCCGACCCCAAAAAGGATCCGACCGCCACCCGTTATGATCACTTGACCCATGACGAGGCGATTTCCAAAAATCTGGCTATTATGGATACGGCCGCGTTTGCGATTGCCCGTGATAACCGGATCCCGATTGTCGTCTTTTCGATTGCGGAAGCGGGTGCCATTCGTGGTGCCCTGATCGGGGAAAGTCGCGCAACGATTGTTACGCCGTAAAGCTCGCCCTCTTGCAGGAGACAAGTCTCCGCAGATGTGAGACATTTAAATCAAGGACTGAACATGAGTGCTCAATTTGATCTGGCCGACATCAAGCGGCGCATGCAAGGCTCCATCGCTTCGCTCAAACATGAGTTGAACGGTCTGCGCACAGGCCGCGCATCGGCGACTTTGCTCGATCCGATCATGGTCAATGCCTATGGTTCGATGGTGCCTCTGTCACAAGTGGCAAGTGTCACCGTCCCAGAGGCCCGCATGATTGCCGTCAATGTCTGGGACAAGGGCACTGTTGCGGCCGTTGATAAAGCCATTCGTGACTCCAATCTTGGCCTGTCACCGAATGTCGAGGGTCAGGTTTTGCGTGTCCGCATTCCAGAACTCAATGAACAGCGCCGTAAGGAACTGGTGAAAGTCGCCCATAAATATGCCGAAGAAGCGCGCGTGTCGGTTCGTCATGTGCGCCGTGACGGTATTGATATCCTGAAAAAGCTCGTGAAGGATAAGGCGATCAGCGAAGACGATGAAAAGCGTCAGGCCGAGGATGTGCAAAAGGCGACCGATGCACATATCAAAGAGATCGATACGGTTCTCGTGGCCAAAGAAAAGGAAATTATGCAGATCTAAGTGGTGACTGCGCATGCTTTCAGAGTGAGCCACATATGACACCCGTTACTGATCCGCGCAAAATTCAAACGTCGTTCGAACTGCCTCGCCATGTTGGTATCATCATGGATGGAAATGGTCGTTGGGCGGCTGCGCGGTCATTGCCCCGT
Organism: Beijerinckiaceae bacterium; assembly: GCA_947452455.1. Lineage (GTDB taxonomy): Bacteria > Pseudomonadota > Alphaproteobacteria > Rhizobiales > Beijerinckiaceae > Terripilifer. Next base: position 429,424 of record CANGBX010000002.1, on the reverse strand, counting down.
TTCGAGGGGCATCGGCGTGGTGTTGAGGCGGTGCGACGGGCAGTGCGTTCAGCCGGCGATCTCGGCATTTCCTATCTGACACTTTACGCTTTCAGTTCCGAGAATTGGTCGCGACCGCCACAAGAGGTCGATGATCTGATGGGGCTGTTGAAGCGCTTCATCCGCATTGATCTGGCGGATCTGCACAAGAAGAATGTGCGTGTACGCATCATCGGATCGCGTGACAAATTAGCTAATGATTTGAAAGTGCTTTTGCAAGAAGCAGAAGAGATTACAGGTAATAATACGGGTCTGACGCTGGTTATTGCTTTTAACTATGGTGGCCGTCAGGAGATTGCGGAAGCGGCCAAGACATTAGCTCTTCGCGCGGTTCGTGGAGAAATCGATCCGCAGACCATAGACGCTTCCATGCTCAGCGATCATCTCTATACGGCAGATATTCCTGACCCCGATCTCATTATCCGCACATCGGGTGAGCAACGCCTTTCCAACTTCCTCATGTGGCAGGCCGCCTATGCGGAGCTCGTTTTCCTGCCGATGCATTGGCCCGACTTTGATCAGGCTGCGCTTGAAGATGCCCTCCAGCAATATGGCGCGCGCGAACGGCGCTTTGGCGGTTTGGATTCCGCTCAAAATGCGAAGACGGGGTCATGAGTCTTCCGCCCCCTTTGGCGGAGAAGAGTGCGGCTAAGCCGACCTCGCTCCTTGGCGATCTCGGTCCCCGCTTGGTCTCAGCTGTTGCGATGATCGTTTTGGCTTTGGGGTCGCTGGTCCAGGGTGGTTTTGTCTTTGTGGCCTTCTGGACTGTGGCGGCTGTTGCCGTTCATTGGGAATGGCAGCGGATCACCGGCGGGCCTCATCTGTCCATAAGGGTCTATGGGGGCGGTCTTGCCATTGCCCTGTCGGGTGGGTTGATGGCGCTGGGACAGCGCGATGCGGCGCTGCTTGTTTTGTTTGTCACGGCGGTTTTGGTCTTTGTTGCGATCCAAGGCCCGTCCCGGATCTGGAATGCCGCAGGCATTCTCTACGCAGGTGCGCTGCTTTTGTCCGTGACGGTGTTACGCCTCTCGATCCTCTCGGGTTTTGAAGCCATACTCTGGCTGTTCGCCATCGTCTGGGGCACGGACATTATGGCCTATTTCGGCGGGCGCCTGATTGGCGGGCCGAAACTTTGGCGGCGCGTGTCGCCGTCCAAGACATGGTCCGGCTTTCTTGTCGGTATTACATCGGGCGCCTTTTTGGGTCTCGCTGCCCTCCTTGTTTTTGCCGATCAGGTGCAACCCGTTCCCGTGGTTCTGCTGGGCCTTGTCACAGGGGCCATTGCACAAGGCGGGGATTTGTTTGAATCTTCCATCAAGCGGCTCTACGGCGTGAAGGATTCCAGCCATTTGATACCGGGCCATGGGGGCGCCATGGATCGTCTGGATGGATTTATCACGGCCGCTTTATTTGCAGCTCTCTTTGGTGCGCTGCATGCGGGCGCAGCCGCGGCCGCACATGGTTTGTTCGTCTGGTAATGAAAGAAAAACAAAGGGATGACGAGGCAAGTTCAACCAAAACTTGAATCTTTTGCGGGTTCCCCCCGGCGCTTGGTCATTCTGGGGGCGACGGGTTCCATCGGTCGCTCCACTGCTGATGTGATCGAGGGGGCTCCGGGCGCTTTTCAGGTTGAAGCCATCGCTGGTGGGCGTGATGGCGCTGGTCTAGCGCGCATGGCCATCCGTTTGGGCGCCCGTTTTGCAGCTGTCTCTGATGAGGCCGGCTATGAAGATTTGAAGGCGGGATTGGCCGGCACGAATATCCGTTCTGGGGCGGGCGTTGCGGCGGTGACCGAGGCGGCCTTGCATGAGTCCGATCTTGTCGTTGGCGCCATCTCGGGGGCAGCCGGTGTCGAGCCCACCCATGCAGCCTTGTTGGCGGGGCGTCAGGTGGCTCTGGCCAATAAGGAATGCCTCGTTTGTGCGGGCGATCTCTTCATGAAGACCGCGGCTGAGCAGGGCACAAGGCTCTTGCCTATGGACAGCGAGCATAATGCGATTTTTCAGGCTCTGGGCACAAGCCGCGTCGATGAAGTGGAAGAGATGATCTTGACCGCTTCTGGCGGCCCATTTCGGACTTGGGAGGCTTCTCGCATAGCGGCGGCCAAGCCCGAGGAGGCGCTGGCCCATCCCAATTGGTCGATGGGGCCTAAAGTTACAATCGACTCTGCAACTTTGATGAATAAAGGCCTCGAACTTATTGAAGCCCATCATATTTTCGGAATTCCTGCGAAGAAGCTCGGGGTTCTTGTTCACCCGCAAAGCATCGTCCATGGCCTTGTTACTTTCGGCGATGGTGCTGTGGTGGCGGGGCTTGCCTGTCCGGACATGAAAGTGCCCATCGCTCATTGCCTTGGTTATCCGGATCGGGTCGCGACTGTCGCGCGGCGTTTGGATCTCGCGGCTATCGGCTCGTTGACCTTCGAGAAGCCGGATCTCGAGCGCTTTCCCGCCTTGCGGGTGGCCATGTCGGCGCTTGAACAGGGGGGTGCCATGCCGACCGTGCTCAACGCAGCCAATGAGATTGCTGTGGCGGCTTTCCTCAATCACCAGATCAGCTTCATGGATATTGCGCGGTTGGTCGAGGCTTGCTGTGAAGCGTCTGCGCGCGAGACCAATGGCCGCGCTCCGGCAACCGTTGCAGAGGCGCTGGAGATTGACCATATGTCCAGGGAGCGGGCCCGTTCGCTGCTTAACTGAGTGGCGGAAAGGGTAACGGAGGATTTATGGCGATTTTTGAATCCCTATATTTTTACGGTAGTTACATCATTCCCTTCGTGTTTGTTCTGAGCATCGTGGTTTTTTTCCACGAGCTCGGGCATTTCCTCGTCGGGCGCTGGTGCGGGGTCAAGGTCGATGTTTTCTCACTTGGCTTCGGGCCCGAGCTATATGCGCGGACGGACCGTCACGGAACGCGTTGGCGGGTCGCCGCTGTTCCGCTTGGCGGTTATGTGAAGTTCCACGGCGATGTGAATGCGGCCTCTATGGCCGATCATGAGATCATTGCAACCATGCCTGCCGAGGAGCGGGCGGTTTCCTTCTTTGCCCAAAAGGTTTGGAAGCGTGCGGCCATTGTTGCGGCTGGCCCGATCGCCAATTTCATCCTCGCCATTGTCATTTTCGCGACCATTTTCTTTGCCTTCGGCCGGGAGGTTTTGAACCCCCGCGTTCAAGAGGTCAGGGCAGGTGAGGCGGGCGCTATTGCTGGCTTTGAACCCGGTGACCTTGTGGTTGCCATTGATGGCAAGCCGGTCTCCTCTTGGTCGGCGATGCAGAGAATAATTCAGGCCTCGGCCGATGTGCCTCTGACATTTACCGTCTACCGCAGCACCAAACAGGTGACGCTTGAGGCCACGCCAAAAGTGCGGGAGTTGAAGACCCCCTTTGGCACCCAGCGCATCGGCATGATTGGTCTGACTGCGGCCTCGAGCCCTTCAGATTGGCGGCTTGAGCGCTATTCGGCCTCCGAATCGCTCTCTCTTGCGGCGCGCGAGACCTGGTTCGTCGTTGAGCGGACCGGAGCCTTTATCGTGGGGCTGGTCGCGGGCCGTGAATCGGCTGACAATATTTCAGGTCCCATTGGCATCGCCCATATGGCTGGAGAAGTCGCCAAAATGGGGATGACCCCGCTTTTTAATCTGGCAGCCGTCCTTTCGGTCTCCATAGGCCTCATGAACCTCCTGCCGGTACCCCTGCTAGATGGCGGCCATCTGCTTTATTACCTTGTCGAAATCGTTCGGGGACGGCCTCTAAGCGAGCGGGCGCAGGAGGTGGGTTTCAAGATTGGTCTGGCGATGGTCGGGGCTTTAATGCTGTTTGCCACCGCCAATGATATCTTCCGGAAACTGCTTGGTTAACTGACGATTCACCATGTTTAGTGGCCGTGGGGTAACGACATGCTGAAAACGCTTGTTTTCGGGCATTTCGGGATTTGCTTGTAAGGTTAAAGAGGGTAGAAACAGACTCACGTCATAGTGGCGCTGTGGCTCGCTGCCGCGCCTTTGTCCGGGCTTTGGTTTGGATGTGTCTGGTGCTCTTTGCGCCTTGTATTAGTAGGAACGGTTGCTCATGCAGTTCACTCGTGGTTTCAACACACGCCTTACCTCTGCGGTATTCGGGGCCGCCGCCGTTTTGGCGATGTCGCTTCCCGCTTTCGCGCAAGCGGTCTCGGTTCAAGGGAACCGTCGTGTTGATGTAGAAACGATCCGCTCCTATTTCCCGAGCACGGATCAGGCAGGCGTCAATGAAGGCGTGAAGAGCCTTTATGCAACTGGCCTTTTCTCGGATGTGAAAGTTTCTCGTCAGGGCAACAGCGTTGTTGTTCGCGTCGTCGAGAACAATGTGATCAACCGTGTTGCCTTTGAAGGCAATTCAAAGCTCAAGTCAGACCAGCTCGCCTCTGAAGTGCAGAGCAAGTCGCGTGGTGCTTACAGCCCAGCGACCGTCGATGCCGACATTGAGCGTATCAAGGACATTTACCGCCGCGGTGGCCGTGGTGATGCGTCTGTGAAGGCTCGCACGGTGGATTTGCCCAATGGCCGTATGGATGTCGTCTTCACGATTGATGAAGGCTCCAAGACCGGCGTTCGTGACATTGTCTTTGCCGGCAATAGCGCCTTCTCGTCGTCGCGCCTGCGCGATCTGATGCAGACCACAGAGATGAACTATCTCTCCTGGCTCAAGACAAGCGACGTTTATGATCCGGACAAGATTGCAGCCGATCAGGAATTGATCCGTCGTTACTATTTGAAGAACGGTTATGCCGATTTCCGCGTTGTCGGTTCGGACGCCGTTTATGATGAAGCTAAGAAGGGCTGGATTGTTACGATCACTGTCGATGAAGGTCAGCAGTACAAGATCGGTTCGGTCACGGTTGAATCCCGTCTCGCAGATGTCAGTGCTGAGAGCCTGCGCAAGGTTATCACGATCAAGGAAGGCGACGTCTATAATGGCGATCGCGTCGAGAAGACTGTTGATGCTTTGACGCGTGAAGTCGCCAAGAGCGGCTATGCCTTCTCATCTGCGCGCCCGCGTGGTGATCGTGATCCTTCCACCCATACGATTGCCCTTGGCTTCGTGATGGAAGAAGGCCCGCGCGTTTATGTCGAGCGCATCAATGTGCGTGGCAATACGCGTACACGTGAATATGTCGTCCGTCGTGAATTCGATATGGGCGAGGGCGATGCTTATAACCGCGTTCTGGTTGATCGCGCCGAGCGTCGCCTCAAGAGCCTTGGCTTCTTCAAGAATGTCCGCATTACAAATGAGCCGGGCTCTGCGCCTGACCGTGTAGTTGTGAATGTTGACGTTGAAGATCAGCCAACCGGTTCGTTCTCGATTTCTGGTGGCTATTCTACAGTTGATGGCATTATTGGTGAAGTTTCCATAACAGAGCAGAATTTCTTGGGTCGCGGCCAGTTTGTTCGAGCCGCTTTGTCTGCTGGTGCACGCACTCGAGGTATCGATTTGTCTTTCACCGAGCCCTATCTTTGGGGCCGTGTGGCTGGTGGTGTTGATCTCTTTGCAAAACGCAACATTAATTCGCGCTATGCTCTCTATGACAGCACGATCATCGGGACCAACTTGCGTCTAGGGTTGCCTCTGACAGAAGAAATCACTTTCGCACCGCGCTATTCGATCTATCAGCAGAAGATAACTGTTCCGAATACGTCAGATCGCCCCTTCAATGATTGTTCAAACTACACCCCTGTCGTTTCGTTGGGCCCTTCGGACAATTGCTTGGTTAACGGTGAGGCATCTTTGGCTATTAAAGAAGCCGCAGGAACGCGTTTGACCTCATTGGTTGGTTATTCACTCTCGTATAACTCACTCGACAATATCAAGAGCCCGACATCTGGTCTTTATAGCGAAGTTCGGCAGGACCTAGCAGGCCTTGGTGGTGATGCGAAGTTCTTCCGTACGACAGGTGACGTTCGTTATTACTACCCACTGTTTGATGACATCGTTGGCATTGCTCGCCTCCAAGGTGGCAACATGTTTGCTTGGGGTGGCGGTGATCTTCGAATTCTTGATAATTTCAACCTTGGTCCTGCGCTTGTTCGTGGCTTCGCGCCAGGCGGTATCGGCCCTCGTGACATTACAGACCCTAACAACCTCGTCGGCGCTGGTTTAGGCGGCACAAATTTTGTTGGTGGTACGCTTGAAGCTCAGTTCCCGATTTTCGGATTGCCTAAGGAAATTGGAATGAAGGGTGCTGTTTTTGCTGATGCGGGTACCCTTTTTGGGTATAAGGGTAACACTTATTTTCCGCAGTTTGGCAATGCTGGTTGGTCAGCTGGAACCTGTACTTCGCAGAGTGGCTCTCCAAATTACACTCAGGCTAATTGCATAACGGTTAGGGATAGCCATCAGATCCGTTCATCTTTGGGCATGTCGATTATTTGGGCTTCTCCTCTCGGGCCGATCCGCTTTGACTTCGCCAAGGCGATCACGAAGGATCAATACGATCAGACGCAGTTCTTCCGCTTCTCGGGCGGTACTTCGTTCTAATCGTTGCTTCGGCCTGAGCCGGGGATCTGAACAAGCCTGCGCCGTCACTAACGGCGCAGGCTCTTTTTACAAGATGGGCCGCCTGTTTGATCAGCCTGCCATCGCTGTGATGAGGTAAAACATGAGCGATCCGGTCTTCTTCCGGCGCGCGGGAGCCCTGACCATCGGTGAGATCATCGAGCTGACTGGGGCGAAGCCGCTTCGCGAGGTGGATCTGACAGCTCAGATTGAAGCTGTGGCTCCGCTCGACCAAGGCGTGCCTGGTACAATCGTTTTTCTCGACAATCCAAAATATGTCGATGATGTGCGCATGACGCGCGCGACGGCTTGTTTTGTTGGGCAACGCTATGCGGACCGCGTGCCGGAAATGACGATCGCTCTTGTAACATCCGAGCCCTACGCGGCCTGCGCCAAAGTCAGTGCGCGCTTATTTCCAGATTCCATGCGGCCCGGTTCTGCATTCGGAAATACTGGCATTTCGCCGGGTGCATACATCCATCCAGACGCGCGTCTTGAAGACGGCGTGACAGTTGATCCTGGCGCTGTGATTGGGCCTCGTGCGGAAGTTGGCGAAGGCACCGTCATCGGCGCCAATGCCGTGATCGGTCCTGATGTGCGCATTGGTCGGCAATGTTCCATTGGTCCGCAATCCACCATTCTCTTCGCGCTGATTGGTGATCGCGTCATTATTCATCCGGGTGTGCGGATCGGGCAGGATGGCTTCGGCTTTGCCATGTCGCCGCGCGGTCATCTTAAAGTGCCGCAAATTGGTCGCGTCATTGTTCAGAACGATGTCGAGATCGGCGCCAATACGACAATTGATCGTGGCGCAAACCGCGATACGGTGATTGGTGAAGGCACGAAGATCGATAATCTCGTGCAGATCGCTCATAATGTCACGATTGGCCGTCATTGTGTGATCGTATCGCAAGTCGGAATTTCGGGATCGACAGATATTGCGGATTTCGTTGCGGCTGGAGGACAGGCCGGCATTACAGGCCATTTGAAAATTGGCATGGGTGCACAGATCGGCGCTCAGTCGGGTGTTATGACGGATGTTCCGGCGGGTGCGAAATTTGGTGGATCGCCTGCCAAGCCCATGCGTGAACATATGCGCGAAGTGGCAACCTTGACCAAGATGGCCGAACGCAAGTCTGGTTCAGTTACTAAAGAATGATGCGCTGGGCGCCTTTGCGCAGCACGCATGATAGGGAATAGAAAAGATGACCGAAGCCAATACCACAGCGCTTGAGACAGTAGATATCATCAAGCTGATGACCTATCTGCCTCATCGCTATCCTTTTCTGCTCGTCGACCGCATCATTGAATGCAATGGCGATGACAGCTGTATTGGTATCAAGAATGTTACTTACAACGAGCCACAATTTCAGGGACATTTTCCTGAACAGCCAGTCATGCCCGGTGTCTTGTTGATTGAAGGCATGGCGCAGACTGCTGGTGCGCTGTGTGTTCATGCAGCCACCATCGGCAAGCCGAAGCTTGTGTATTTTATGACGATCAATAATGCCAAATTCCGCAAGCCCGTGATCCCCGGTGATCGCGTCGAGTTTCATATGACCAAGACCAATCAGCGTCGCAACATTTGGTGGTACAAAGGTATTGCCAAAGTCGATGGACACATCGTCTGCGAGGCAGAAGTCTCGGCAATGCTCATTGTTGAAGACAATAAGGGGGCCTGATTTTGGCCGAGATGTCGAAAAAACGTCCACCTCGGATCACACCGCTCGGTATTCATCCGAGTAGTGTGGTTGAAAAAGGCGCGCAGATTGGCGAAGGGGTCTCGATCGGACCGTTCTGCCATATTGGCGCACATGTCACTTTGGGTGATGGTGTTGAGTTGATTTCCCACGTCGCTCTTGGCGGCAACACAAGTGTGGGTGCGCGCACGCGTATTTTTCCCTTTGCCTCGATTGGTCACGAGCCACAAGATTTGAAATTTCACGGCGAGGAAAATTCGCTCACGATCGGTTCCGATTGTATGATCCGCGAAGGCGTGACGATGAATCCTGGCACCGAGGGCGGGGGCGGCAAAACAATTGTCGGCAACCACTGCACATTCCTCGCCAATTCGCATATCGCGCATGATGTTCATTGCGGCCACCACGTCATTCTGTCGAACAATGTCATGATTGCCGGTCATTGTTCGCTAGGGGATTATGTGATTGCTGGTGGTGGAGCGGCGGTGCATCAGTTTGTTCGCATCGGGTCCCATGCTTTTATTGCAGCTATGGCTGCTGCTGAAAATGATGTCATTCCTTATGGAATGGCGATTGGTAATCGCGCAAATCTTGCTGGTCTCAATCTTGTGGGATTGAAGCGTCGCGGATTTGAACGCGATGAAATTCACGCGTTACGCCGCGCATATCGTTTGCTCTTCGCCCATGAAGGCACATTGAAAGAGCGCGTTGAAGATGTTGCAGAAGAATTTTCAAGCCATGTCCAGGTGATGGAAATTCTGAATTTCATTCGCGACGGTGGAGATCGCCCGATTTGCACGCCGCGTGAGGCAAGAGATCCAACTGCGTGAGCGGGCATGCTCGCACGAATATATTTATCGTTGCGGGTGAAGAATCCGGCGATCAGCTTGGCTACAAATTGATGCGGGCGCTGCGCGCCAAGGAACCGGGCGTGCAGTTTTCCGGTGTTGGCGGCAAGGCCATGACACAAGAGGGGCTGGCCAGTCTCTTTGCTTTGGATGATATTGCCGTCATGGGATTTCTGCCCGTGTTTGCGCGTCTACCTTTGTTGTTGAAGCGCATCGCACAGACTGCCGAGGCAATTCTTGCGCAAAAGCCCGATGTTTTGGTGATCATCGACAGTCCTGATTTCACCCATCGTGTGGCGCGAATTGTGCGCAAAGCTAATCCTAATATTCCCATCATCAATTACGTCTCGCCAACAGTTTGGGCGTGGCGACCAGGACGCGCGAAAAAGATGCGCGCTTATGTTGACCATCTTTTAGCGCTCTTACCTTTCGAGCCGCGTGCCCATGAAGAATTGGGCGGTCCGCCTTGCACCTATGTCGGCCATCCTCTGATCGAACGTGATGCAGATCTACGCCCGAATGATGCTGAAATTCTGGAGCGGGCAAAGCCGCGCTTGCTCATACTGCCGGGCTCGCGTCGATCTGAAGTGGCGCGACTTTTGCCCATCTTTCGTGATGCAATTGCATTGCTGGTCAATCGCATCGGTCCGATTGAGGTCATGCTGCCAGCGGTTGATCGCTTGGCCGATGACATCACGCGTCAAACGCGGGATTGGCCAGTCCCTGTTCATATTTTGCGGGGCGAGGCTGACAAGTGGCGTGCCTTCCGCAGTGCGCGCGCGGCACTTGCTGCTTCTGGCACAGTGACTTTGGAATTGGCACTCGCACAGATTCCTATGGTCACAGCCTATAAGGTCAATGTAGTTGAAGCGGCTATTGCACGACGCGTTGTGCGTGTCTCATCAGTGATTTTGCCCAATATTATTCTTGGTGAAAATATTGTTCCTGAATTTTTACAAGAAACTTGCAATCCGAAAAACCTCAGTGAGGCGCTCATTCCCTTGATGCAAGGGGGTGAAGAGCGCGCCACCCAGATCGAAGCCTTTCATCGGGTTGATGAACTCATGAGGCTTGCTGATCATGAAGCTCCGAGCGAAAAAGCCGCAGAGATTGTTTTGAGCTACGCAAAACACCGAGCATAAAAAAAGCGCCCCGCAGGGCGCTTTTTCATGTCATCGCTCGAAGTGCTTAGCGCTTGCCGACCGGCACGTAATCGCGCGGGGCTGCACCCGTGTAGAGCTGGCGCGGACGGCCAATCTTCTGCGTCGGGTCTTCGATCATTTCCTTCCACTGAGCAATCCAGCCGACGGTACGTGCAACGGCGAAGAGCACGGTGAACATCGAGGTCGGGAAGCCCATCGCCTTCAGCGTGATGCCCGAATAGAAGTCGACATTCGGATAGAGCTTCTTCTCGATGAAATATTCATCCGACAGCGCAATGCGCTCGAGCTCGATGGCCACTTCGAGCAGCGGCTCATCCTTGACGCCGAGTTCTGCGAGCACTTCATGGCAGGTCTTCTGCATGATCTTCGCGCGCGGATCGTAGTTTTTGTACACGCGATGACCAAAGCCCATGAGACGGAACGGATCGTTCTTGTCTTTCGCCTTTTTGACGAATTCGGGAATACGATCAACGTGGCCGATTTCTGAAAGCATCTTGAGCGCTGCTTCATTGGCGCCGCCATGTGCGGGGCCCCAGAGGCAAGCAATGCCGGCTGCGATACATGCAAACGGATTGGCACCCGACGAACCTGCGAGGCGAACTGTCGAGGTCGAAGCATTCTGTTCGTGATCGGCGTGCAGAATAAAGATGCGATCAAGAGCGCGCGAAAGCACCGGGTTGATCTTGTAATCTTCGCACGGGACGGCAAAGCACATGTTCAAGAAGTTCGACGTATAGTCGAGTGAGTTCTTCGGATACACGAAGGGCTGGCCGATCGTGTATTTGTAAGCCATGGCCGCGAGTGTCGGCACTTTGGCGATCATGCGCATGGAGGCAATCATGCGCTGCTTTTCGTCCGAAATGTCGGTCGAGTCATGATAGAATGCGGCAAGCGCGCCAACGGCGGCGACCATGACGGCCATCGGATGCGCATCGCGACGGAAGCCCTGGAAGAAGCGCGCCATCTGTTCGTGCACCATGGTGTGGCGCGTGACGCGATAATCGAAATCAGCCTTTTGTGCTGCGGTCGGGAGTTCCCCGTAGAGCAGCAGATAGCAAGTCTCTAAGAAGTCGCCTTGTTCGGCGAGCTGATCAATCGGGAACCCGCGATGCAGCAACACGCCTTCATCGCCATCAATATAGGTGATGGCGGATTCGCATGAGGCTGTTGAGGTGAAGCCGGGATCGTAAGTGAACGCGCCTGTCTGGGCGTAGAGCTTGCCGATATCGATGACATCGGGACCAATCGTGCCCGACTTGACGGGCATGTCGACAGCATTGCCGCCGAGGGAAATCGTGCCGGTTTTCGCGCTCATGTGACTGCCTTTTTTCTGCTCTGCCGCGGACCCCAGTTGGAGCGGTAGCCCGGCGGATTATCTCTTCTTGCGCCGCACAACAGCTAACCCATCCGCGAGTGCTGTTCAAGGCAGGAATAAGGCAAGCATGAACTGGGCCGGGCTAACCTTATCAGGTGCTTACGCAACGGCCTGATCGCGCAAACGATTTAAACTTTCGTCGCGACCCAGGACTTCCAGTACGTCAAAAATGCCGGGCGAGGTCCCACGGCCCGTCAGCGCTGCGCGCAGGGGCTGGGCGACTTGGCCGAGTTTGGCCCCTTTTTCCTCGGCATAGGCCCGCACAGCCGCCTCAGTATCGGTTGCCGTCCAGCTCATCACGGCTTCCAGGCGCGAAATGAGAGCGGGCAAATGTTCGCGGCCTTTGCTCAGAATTTCCTGCGCCTTGGCATCCATTTCCAGTGGGCGGGCGGCATGGAGGAATTTGGCCCCATCCACCAGTTCAACCAGCGTCTTGGCGCGTTCTTTCAGGCCCGGCATGGCTTTTTCGAGCTTGGCGCGCATGGCATCGTCGAGCTTGGCCAGCATGTCTTTGCCGCCTGGCAGATAGGGCAAGGTGTCGATGAGAATTTGCGTGAGCTCCGCATCAGGGGCGGCTCGCATGTAGTGGCCGTTCATATTTTCGAGTTTGACCAGATCAAAACGGGCGGCCGAGCGGCCCACATTGGCAAGATTAAAAGCCTCGATCATTTCTTCGGTCGAGAAAAACTCGCGGTCCCCCTGCGACCATCCCAGCCGCACGAGATAATTGCGCAAAGCGGCCGGCAGAAAGCCGAGCGCGCGATATTGTTCAACTCCGAGTGCACCGTGGCGCTTGGAGAGTTTGGCGCCATCCTGCCCGTGAATAAGCGGAATATGCGCCATGGACGGCACTTCCCAACCAAGCGCTTCATAGATCTGCTTCTGGCGGGCGGCATTTGTGAGGTGGTCATCACCGCGGATGATGTTGGTTACGCCCATGTCGTGATCATCGACAACGACAGCAAGCATATAGGTTGGCGTGCTGTCGGAGCGTAAAAGAACGAGATCGTCGAGATCCTTATTTGCAAAGACAACGCGGCCCTGCACCTTGTCGTCAATGACGGTCTCGCCTTCCTTGGGGGCTTTCAGGCGAATAACGGCCTTGCGTCCTTCGGCAATCGCATCTTTTTCGGCTTGCGTGCCACCGAGTTCGCGCCAGCGGCCATCATAGCGGGGCGGGCGACCTTCTTTGCGCGCGGTCTCGCGCATTTCCGTCAGTTCTTCCGCCGTCGCATAGCATTTGTAGGCAAGGCCCTTGCTCAGCAAATCGAGCGCGACGTCTGCGTGGCGATTGGCGCGGGCGAATTGATAGATCGTGTCGCCATCCCATTTGAGGCCGAGCCAATCCAGCCCGTCGATAATGGCTTCGATGGCGGCCTCGGTCGAGCGCTCGCGATCCGTATCTTCGATACGCAACAGCATCTTGCCGCCGTTGTGTTTGGCAAAAAGCCAATTGAAGAGAGCCGTGCGCGCACCGCCAATATGGAGGAAGCCGGTCGGGGAGGGCGCAAAGCGCGTGACCACGGGAGAAGACATCAAGGGCACCCAAATTCGGAATGGAACTCGTTGGTCGCCCGTGTAGCATAGGCGCGCGGACGGGGGGAGGTTTTTTGGCCTGAAGTTTGGCCCCGTGCTGCTTGATTTGAGACCGGTGATGGCAGGGCCATTGAACAAAGCGGGTGTCGGGGGTTTCGGGCTAGGCCTTTCAGGCTTGAGCGCAGGAACGAGCCTGTCTGCGTATCTGGGCCTTTGGCGGGTCTGGTGGGCGCGCCAGATCGCGCAAGAAGGTCGCGAGCGGCGTTTCTTTCTCTGGTTGCCCGTTTGCTTCCTCGTTGGTGTGCTCGGCTATTTTGCGGCTGCACGCGAGCCATCACTCTTTGTATCTTTGGCCGGATTGGTGATCTGCGGTCTCTTGGGAGCCTTAGCGCAGTCACGAGGCTTTTTGCAGCTGGCGGGGTTTTTCTGTGCCGGGGCATTTCTCTTCGCGGGTCTGTCAGCGGCAGTCTTGCGCAGCGCTAGTGTCGCAGCTCCGGTTTTGTCGAGCGCGAAGGTCACGAAAGTCACCGCCTTTATTGAAAGCGTCGATGAGCGGCGCGGCGGGGCAGGGCGCATGTTGTTGCGCGTCGGCGAGATTGAGGGGCTGGCGCGCGAAGCGACTCCGAAAAAATTGCGCGTCACCATTCGCGTGCTTGGGACATTGCAAGCGGGTGACACGATCCGCGCGACGATGCGGCTTATTCCGCCTGCGGAACCATCCGAGCCGGGCGGTTATGATTTTGCACGCGAGGCTTATTTCCAAAGCATTGGTGCTGTCGGCAATGTCGTCTCACGTGTTGAAATGGCAGAACCTCTCAACGTGCCATGGCTGGTGGATGTGAATGCTGCCATTGACCGTGCGCGAAATGCACTGACGCGGCGCATTGCCGATGTCATCGGTGGCGATGATGGTGCTGTGGCTGCGGCCCTTGTCACCGGCAAGCGCGGCTTGATTAGCGAAGACGCCAATGAAGCCTTGCGAGGGGCCGGCATTTATCATGTCGTGTCGATTTCCGGTCTGCATATGGTGCTGGCGGCTGGCCTGTTCATGTGGAGTTTGCGCGCGTTTCTTTCGCTTTTTCCCGCGATCGCGCTCAATTATCCGGTGAAGAAAATATCTGCCGCTTTCGCCATGCTGGGTGCAACGGCCTATTGTATTTTTGCTGGTTCCGAAGTCGCCACCGAACGCTCTTTGATCATGATTTTGGTCATGCTGGGCGCTGTGCTTGTGGATCGTCCGGCTTTGTCGATGCGCAATCTCGGTGTGGCCGCGCTGATCGTCATGATCCGTGAACCCGAAAGCGTGATGGGGCCGAGTTTTCAAATGTCCTTTGGGGCCGTTGCCGGTATGGTCGCATTGTTCGAACGAAGTGCGCAGGATGAGGCGCGCGAATTTGATCCGACTTTTTTGCATCGTGGCTTACGTGCTTTGGGTTTGATGTTGCTCACGACATTTGTTGCAGGACTTGCGACGGGGCCTTTCGCAAGCTTTCATTTCCACCGCGTCAATCCCTATTCCATGATCGGCAATGCGCTGACTTTGCCTCTGGTTGAATTCATCGTCATGCCCGCCGCATTGCTCGGCGTTGTTCTGGGCCCTTTGGGTCTGGACACCTGGGTCTGGCAATTTATGGGCATGGGTATTTCCGGCATGATGGATGTGTCGCGACTTGTGGCAGCCTTTTATGGATCGACACGTTATGTCGAAACATTCGGCTTTGTGGCCTTGTTGGTTATTGCCTTCGGTATTTTGTTTTTGTGCTTGTGGCGCAGCCAGATTCGTTGGATCGGTGTGCCGCTTGTGCTTGGTGGATTGTGGTTGGCGCAGCAGGATCGCCCGCCTGACGTGTTTGTTGATGCGCGGGCACGCAGCATGGCTGTGCGAGGTTTGTCTGGAAAATTGGAAGTGCTCAATGGCAAGGGCAATGATTTTGCCGTGTCGCAATGGCTTTTGGCAGATGCGGATTCACGCAAGCCGAAAGACCCTGATCTTGGTGGTGCAAGCCGTTGTGATGCGGCGGGATGTGTCACGCAATGGAGGGATGGCCGCGTGATCGCCTTTGTCACCGAGCCGCGTGCTTTGGTTGAAGATTGTGCGCGTGCCGATGTGGTGATTACCCGTCTTTATGTGGGTACGCGCTGCCAGGGGCCCGAGCTGATTTTAGACGGCGCACATTTTGCTGCCCATGGTGCCACGGCATTGCAACTGCGTGCGGACGGCAAATGGGTACAAAGCGTGGCGCGGGCTGATGGCGCGCAACGCCCTTGGTATGGACAACGAGGCTTGCGGTTCACACGCGCGCCCGTTGCCGCCAGCGGAGAGGCTCAAGACGTAGCGGATGATCCGCGTCTCTTCAGTCCGGACTGATCAATATTTGCGGATCAGACTTACCAGCTTGCCCTGAATACGCACACGGTCCGGCCCGAAAATGCGTGTCTCATAAGCGGAGTTCGCTGCTTCGAGTGCAATGGAGCCGCCCTTTTTGCGAAGACGCTTCAAAGTGGCTTCTTCATCATCGATGAGCGCGACAACAATATCGCCCGTCTCCGCCGTATCCTGCTTGCGGATGATGACCGTATCTTCGTCGAGAATACCGGCCTCGATCATCGAATCTCCGCGTACTTCGAGCGCGAAATGATCGCCTGTTCCCAAAAATTCCGGCGGCATGGGGATTGTGTGCGACGCGCTCTGGATCGCGGCAATGGGTGTGCCCGCTGCAATACGGCCCATGACAGGAATCTGGTAAGCGTCAAAACTCTCTTCGACGCGGATCGTCGGCATTTTGGGTGCGCGGTTGAGATCGCCTTCGATGACGGATGGCGAGAATTTGCCGGGACGCGGTGCAGGCGTCGAGCTCTCAGGCATGCGCAAAACTTCAAGCGCACGCGCACGATTGGGCAGGCGGCGAATGAAGCCGCGCTCTTCTAGCGCCATGATCAGGCGGTGAATGCCTGATTTTGAGGCCAGATCCAGCGCGTCCTTCATTTCATCAAAGGAAGGAGGAACGCCGGTTTCCTTAAGCCGCTCATTGATAAAGCGCAGGAGCTCGCTCTGCTTTTTGGTCAGCATGGGTCGTATGTCCCCGAATTTTGGGCGTCTAGCCAACCCGTCCAAAGGGCGCCATGACGAAGGCGCTCTCTTGATAGACGGAATCGACTAAACAAAGCGTGAACAAACTAGCATGTTTTTGTTTTGTTCCGCAAGGGGGTGTTTTGGGGCCTAAACCCGTAAGACCCGACAGGTCTCTCCCGCCTTGGACGCTGCCGCATGGGCCTCGCGCACGATCAGGCATTGGGCTTCCGACAAGATGCGCAGCATGGAGGAATCTTGTCGCGTGAAGCTTTCGACCAGCGGATGGCCGTCTTTCTGGCCGATGATGCGCGCGCGCAAATAATCCTGGCGGCTATCATTCTCGGGCAGCTCTGAGGCCAACACAGCCAATTCTGTGCGGTCATCGCCCGCTTTGGGATCACCCGAGAGTGCACGCACCAGCGGCACCAAGAATAAAAGCCCGCAGACAATTGCCGACACCGGATTGCCCGGCAGGCCCAGAATGCGCATGTCACCGATCTGGCCATGCATCAGCGGTTTTCCCGGTCGCATGGCGATACGCCAAAAGCCGAGATCCATTCCTTCGCGTGCGAGCGCTGTTTGGACGAGATCATGATCGCCCACAGAGGCACCACCAAGTGTGACCAGCACATCAGATCCATAAGCACGGGCCGAGCGAATGGCGGCTTCAATGGCTGCAAAATTATCGCCAGCAATGCCCAGATCAATCACATCGGCGCCAGCATTTTCGGCATAAGCGCGCACCGCGAATGTATTGGAGGCGACGATCTGGTCGGGCCCGATTTCTTCACCAGGCCGCACCAATTCATCGCCCGTTGCCAATAGTGCGACGCGCGGGCGCCGTGTAACGGCTAAGGCCGGATGGTTCATCGCAGCTGCAAGTGCGAGCTCTGCTGGCATGAGGCGTTGGCCTTTTTTGAGCAGCACATCGCCCGCAGAAAAATCCAATCCTGCGCGACGCACATAACGGCCGAGCGTTTCTGTTTCGAGCGCTGTGACAGACGTGCCTTCAGTCTTTGTATTTTCTTGAATAAGGATTGTGTCCGCACCGGCGGGCACGGGTGCACCGGTAAATATACGAACCGCTTCGCCGGTTTTCACTTCGCCTGAAAAACGGCGACCTGCTGCGCTTTCGCCAATCACTTTGAGTGTTGCAGGCACTTGCGCAATATCGGTCGCGCGAACGGCATAGCCATCCATCGCAGAGGCGGGGAAGGGTGGTTGCGTGCGCAAAGCCGCAATATCGTCTGCCAAAGTACGTCCACGGCACTCAGCCAGTGGAACGCGCTCGCTTGTGAGTGGCACGGGCGCACTGGCAAGCACGCGCATCAGCGCGTCTTGAACGGGGAGAAGCGGTGCGCGGCTCACTGATCCTCCCGGCGCCAATCACCGGATTTGCCGCCACGCTTCTCAGTCATGCCAATCGCTTCAATCGTCATGAAACGATCCACCGCTTTGAGCATGTCATAGATGGTGAGGCAGGCAACGCTGACGGCTGTCAGGGCTTCCATTTCAACACCCGTCTGACCACCCACTTTGACTTCTGCGCGCACATGCACGCCGGGAAGTTTTTCGTCAGGGGTCAAATCCAATGTGACTTTGGAAATCAGCAGGGGATGACAGAGCGGGATGAGCTCATGCGTCTTTTTGGCGGCCATAATGCCTGCAATTCGCGCCGTGCCCAGCACATCACCTTTTTTGGCATCGCCCGATAAGCACAAAGCCAATGTCTCGGGCTTCATCACCACGCGGCCTTCGGCCACAGCCACGCGCGTCGTGACGGCTTTGTCCGACACGTCGACCATATGGGCTTCGCCGCTGGCAGTGATATGCGAGAGTTTTGCCATTAGTGGCGCGCCTCAAGGGCAGGGCCGTGCAAGAGATCATGGGTGGCTTTCACCACATCATCCTGGCGCATCAGACTTTCACCGACGAGGAAAGTACCGATGCCGGATTGAACGAGACGAAGGGCATCAGCATGCGAACCAATGCCGCTTTCTCCCACTATGATGCGATCATTCGGGACGAGTTTTGCCAGACGTTCCGAAACATCAAGTGATGTGTTGAATGTATGGAGATCGCGATTGTTGATGCCAACGAGGCGGGTTTCAAGCGGCAATGCGCGTTTCAGCTCGTCTTCATTATGCACTTCGACCAGCACATCCATATGCAGATCATGCGCGACTTTGTTGAGTTCGCGCGCTGTCTCGTCGGAGACTGCTGCCATGATGATCAGGATGCAATCGGCGCCCCATGCGCGTGCTTCAAAGACCTGATAGCGGTCATACATGAAGTCTTTGCGGAGAGCGGGAAGATGAACGGCCTTGCGCGCTGTCGTCAGATAGTCCGGCTTGCCCTGGAATGAGGGTTCATCCGTCAGGACGGACAGGCAGCATGCGCCGCCCTTTTCGTAAGCGGCCGCCAATTTCGGTGGATCGAAATCGGCACGGATTAGTCCCTTTGAAGGACTTGCCTTTTTGATCTCGGCAATGAGCGCGAATTGATTGCGCGCCAATTTGTCTTCGATGGATTTCACAAAGCCGCGGGGGCTTGATTGTTCGTCAATCTTGCGTTCCAGCGCGTGCAACGGCATGCGGACTTTCGCTTCCGCAATTTCCTTGCGCTTATAGGTTTCGATTTTACGCAGAATGTCGGACATGTCTTACCCGCGGTTCGAAACGGCAACGAGTTTTTCGAGCGTTGCTTTTGCACTGCCATCTTCCAGCGCTTTTGCGCCCAGCGCAACGCCTGCTTTCAGATCAGAAGCTTTTCCGGCCACCACAAGAGCCGCAGCCGTATTGAGCAACGCAATATCGCGATAGGCGTTTTTATCGCCAGCCAAGACGCCGCGCAAAGCCTGTGCGTTAAACTCTGGATCGCCGCCCTTCAGATCTTCTGCCTTGGCTTTTGCAAGCCCGGCATCTTCCGGATTGACGGTGAAAGATGAAATCTCACCTTTTTCAAGCGCAACAACATGGGTTGCCCCTGTCGTGGTCAATTCATCAAGTCCGTCAGACCCATGCACCAGCCAGATTTTCTCGGAACCGAGATTTCGCAACACTTCGGCCATCGGCTTCAGCAGGGATTGGGCAAATGTGCCGATGACCTGATGCTTGACGCCAGCTGGATTGGAGAGCGGCCCCAAAATGTTGAAAATTGTTCGCGTGCCGAGTTCGACACGCGTGGGTCCGACATGGCGCATGGCCAGATGGTGCGACTGCGCCATCATAAAGCCGATCTTGGCCTCGTTGATGCAGGCTTCGACGGCGGCAGGCGTGACGCCAATGCCAACCCCCAAAGCTCCCAACACATCACTGGCACCAGATTTTGATGATGCTGCGCGATTGCCGTGTTTGGCCACGGGCACACCGCATGCTGCCGTGATGATCGAGGCGAGGGTCGATACATTGTAAGTGCCAGCACCATCACCACCTGTGCCGACAATATCAATGGCGCCAGCGGGGGCCTTTACGCGTGTCATTTTCTCGCGCATGGCCGTGACGGCGCCCGTGATTTCATCAACCGTTTCACCACGAACACGCAGCGCCATGAGAAAGGCGCCCATTTGCGAGGGCGTGACTTCTCCCGACAGAATATTGTCAAACGCCAGTTCAGCTTCCGCGCGCGTCAGGCTGGCGCCGGTGGCTACTTTCGCGATGAGAGGTTTGAAACTATCCATCTGTCGTCTCCGCTCAACCGCGCGTCTTGTTAAAGGATGCTGCGAGGTCGAGGAAATTTTTCAAAATGAGATGCCCGTGCTGTGAGGCAATGCTCTCGGGGTGAAATTGCACGCCATGCACGGGATGTGTCTTGTGCGAGAGTGCCATGATGAGGCCATCCACTTCCGCCGTCACAGCCAAGCAATCGGGCAAGGTTTTGCGATCCACAATCAGCGAATGATAACGGGTTGCTTCAAACGGATGGTCGATCCCTTTGAAAAGCGTTTCACCGCGATGCGTGATTGTCGACATTTTTCCATGCAAGGGTGCTGGTGCGCGGATTACGTCCCCACCATAAGCGTCACCAATCGATTGATGACCGAGGCAGACACCCATGATCGGCACCTGCCCATTGGCGAGCTTGATCACTTCGAGGCAAATGCCTGCATCTTTCGGAGTGCAAGGACCGGGCGAAAGCACAATCGCCTCCGGTTTTTTAGCGAGCAACTCTTGTGTTGAAATCGCATCATTGCGGATGACTTCTACATCGGCACCGAGTGAGCCGAAATAATGGACGAGGTTCCAAGTGAAACTGTCGTAATTATCGACGAGGACAAGTTTCATCACTGGCCCCGCTTTCCGCCAGTGGCAAAGCGCACGGCTTCTTCAGCCGCACGGAACAGAGCCTTGGCCTTGTTCACACATTCGCGGTGCTCTGAAGCGGGATCGGAATCATAAACAATGCCGGCACCTGCTTGCGCATGCATTTTACCGTCTTTGATCACCGCGGTGCGCAGGACAATACATGTGTCCATCTCGCCCGATGCACCGAAATAGCCGATGCAGCCGGCATAAATACCGCGCTTGTCGGTTTCCAGTTCATCGATGATTTCCATGGCGCGCACTTTGGGAGCGCCGGACACTGTGCCCGCAGGAAAACCAGCCGACAAAGCATCAATCACATCATGTTTGGCTGACAGTCTGCCTTCCACATTGGAGACAATGTGCATGACATGGCTGTAGCGCTCGACGAAGAATTTTTCTGTCACATCGACTGTGCCGATTTCGGCAACGCGGCCGACATCATTGCGCCCGAGATCAAGCAACATGAGATGTTCGGCACGTTCTTTGGGGTCAGCGAGCAATTCAGCGGCCAGCGCCTCATCTTCAGCCTGCGTTTGTCCGCGCCAGCGTGTGCCAGCAATGGGGCGGATTGTCACTTTTTGATCGCGCACACGCACCAGAATTTCGGGGCTTGAGCAGACAATCTGGAAGCCGCCGAAATCAAGATAGCAAAGGAAGGGCGCCGGGTTCACACGCCGCAAAGCGCGATAGAGCGAGAATGCTGGCAGATCAAACGGGCTGGTGAAACGCTGCGACAGCACGACCTGAAATATATCACCCGCACGAATATAATCTTTTGCCTTGGCAACCATCTCGAGAAAGCGGTTCTCGCTGGTGTTCGAGACTGGTTCTTGCGAAACCATGCGTGGATCAGCTTGCGGCGCGACATGATCGAGCGGGCTTTCCAGCACATGTACAAGAGAATCGAGCCGCGCTTGCGCGCTTTCGTAAGCGGCGCGTGCTGATATTCCTGCTTGCGGGCGAACCGGCGTGACAATGGTCAGCTCGTCTTTGACGCTGTCGAAGACGGCCATGAGTGTTGGGCGGATCATCACCGCTTCGGGCACACCGATCGGATCTGCTTTGGCAGGTGCCAAGCGCTCCATCTGCCGGACCATGTCATAGCCCAGATATCCGAAGACACCCGCAGCCATGGGCGGCAGATGAACGCCTTCCAATTCAGGGACAGCCGATTCTTCGATCAGCGCGCGCAGGGCATCCAGTGGCTTGCCTCTGCACGGCTGAAAGTCGTTGGCATCTTTCAATGCATTGCGATTGATTTCGGCAAGGTCTCCATTCGCGCGCCAGATGATGTCAGGATCAAGTCCGATCATCGAATAACGTCCGCGTGCCGCGCCGCCTTCTACCGATTCAAGCAGAAACACATTGCCGTCACGACCCGAAGACAGTTTCAAATAGGCTGAAACCGGCGTTTCCAGATCTGCGACAAGTTTGGTCGAGACGAGCACACTCTGGCCTGCATCGTAGGCCTTGGTGAACGTCTCGAGTGAGGGTTCAAACATGTGCTTTGCTCAATAAGAGTCGCCGCCGCCAACCGCTAGGTTCAGCGCAGCGCCATTGATTTTCACGCCCAGATCCGTCTGCAATTTGGCAATATATTGCAAGAGAAGATCGTTGCCGAGGCTTTGCGACAATTGCGCCGCAATGGCCACAGCCTGTTCGCTCTCAGGTTCAAAACCCGGTACGACAGCATCATTGATCTTGAAGAGAATGCGCGTCATGCCTTCACCTGCAGCCGAACCCGCGCGGCCCACAGGCAGATTGAAAATCTGCGCGACGACGCCTGGTGCCAGATTGGCAGCACCGCCACGGCGCACATCTTTTGCCGTCTCGACTTTCAAGCCGCCATTATCTTTTGCGATTTTGTCAATAGCTTCGCCGCTTTCAAGCGCCTTGACCAGATCGATGGCTTTGGTCGTCAGCGCGCGACGGATTTCATCTTCGCGCCAAGCTTTCACCACTTCATCTTTCACCGCGTCTAGGCTGCGGTCATGGGCAGGTTCAATGCCAAGAATTTCAAACCAGACATAGCCATTGTCGCGTGTATTCACCGCTTCATTGTCAACGCCAATGTCAGAGGAAAAAACGGCGCGCAGAACGGAATCAGCATCTTTCAGCTCGACAATCTTGCTGGATTTGTCGGCACCTGTTGCCGTTAGCGCGTCAATGGTCGTGACTTTGAGATTGGCTTTTTGCGCGGCTTCAGCGAGCGGCTTGCCTGAGGCGCGTTCATCTTCAATCACATCATGCAATTGCATGACTTTCGAGCGCGCGCGGGAGACTGCAATTTCTTGCTTCAATTCGCCGGCCACGTCTTCGAAAGGCTTTGTCTGTCCGGCGCTCACGGCGCCGATCTTCACAACCACATAGCCAAAGCGTCCCTTCACAGGCTGGCTGATCTCATTGGCGGCTGTGGTGAAGGCAGCTTCAGCTACAGTCGGGTCGAGAATGGCAGAGCGCGCCACTTGTCCCAGAGACACATCTTCTTCCGAGCGGCCTTGATCCTTGGCAACATCGAGGAAGCTTGCGCCATTTGCCATTTTTTCGCGTGCGGCTTTGGCTGCATCTTCCGTCGGGAAAACGAGCTGTTGGACTTGGCGTGTTTCTGCTGTGCCGAAACGCTCACCTTTCACGCGCTCATATTGCGCGCGGGCATCGGAATCCGAGACCGAAGCTGCGTCAGCAACAGTCGATGGCGTCACAGCCAGCGTGACGATCTTGCGATATTCAGGTGCGCGCCAATTGCTCTTGCGGATTTCAAACCATGTTTTGAGTTCATCATCCTTGGGCTCGGCAATCGTGCCTGCCGCGGCTTCTGGCAGGACAATATATTCAATGGCACGTGTTTCATTGGCATAGTGGTGGATGGCTTCCTGGAAAGCCATGGGCACGGGCACCCGGCCAGTCACTGTTTCTGCCACATCCTGACGCAGATAGTTTTTGCGCTGTTCGCGCACGAAGCTCAGTTCGTTAAAGCCATTGTCGCGCAAAATGTCATTAAAGCGCGTGCGGTCGAAGCGACCATCTCCGCCTTTGAAGGTCGGGTCGTCCAAAATCATGCGACCAATGGTTTCATCCGACAGGGCCAAGCTCAATGTGCGCACTTTTTGGTCGAGTGCTGCTTCTGAAATCATGCGGCCAAGCACTTGCTGGTCGAGGCCAAAGGCGCGTGCCTGCTCATTGGTGATGGCGCGACGCGTCTGGCGCTGCAAATTGGTGATTTGCGTCTGATAATTCTGACGGAATTCGACGGTCGAAATATTGGCTGAGCCCACTTCAGCGACATTGCTCACGCCGATGCCTTTGAAAATGTCGCCGATGCCCCAAATGGCGAAAGATCCGATCAGAACGCTGAAGACGATCGTCAGGATCGTCTTACCCAGCCAATTCTGCGACGCACGGCGCATGCCCTCTAGCATTGTCTCATTCCGGTTTAGAGCGATTGGGCACATTTTGCGCCGCGGGCGCGGACTATAGGGAGGGGGCGGGAGCTATGCAACGCAGGCCTATAGGGTCAGAAGGCTTGGCTTGGAAGCTCGAGGGCCATCTGCTAGTGGGGCGGTCGAGATTGTCGTTTTAGAGGAATGCGCCCATGAGCACCCGTCCAACACCCCTCGTTGCGGGAAATTGGAAGATGAACGGCCTCAAGGCCGCTCTTACCGAGATCGCAGCGATCCGTGACGGTGTCGCTGCCGGGGGCTTTGGTCGGGCTGAGGCCGCCGTCTGCCCGCCCGCCACTCTGGTTGCTACTGCCGCTGATCTGGCCAAAGGGTCAGCACTCGCCATCGGCGGGCAGGATTGCCATGCGAAGGGGTCGGGAGCCCATACCGGCGATATTTCGGCTGAAATGCTCAAAGATGCCGGAGCGACCTATGTGATCGTCGGCCATTCCGAGCGTCGCACCGACCATCTGGAGACCTCTACCCAGATCAAGGCCAAGGCTGAGGCGGCCCTTGCGGCGGGTTTGAAGGCTATCGTCTGCGTGGGTGAGAGCGAGGCCGAGCGCCGCGCAGGTACCACTTTGAAGATCGTTGGCCAGCAAATGGCCGAGAGCTGGCCTGTGGGCGTAAGTGCGGACAATCTGGTCATTGCTTATGAGCCCATCTGGGCCATTGGCACGGGGCTCACCCCGACCGCTGCCGATGTGGCTGAAGTCCATGCCTTCCTGCGCAAAGAGGCTTTGCGTCTGGCGGGTCCCGCGGGTTCTGGTATCCGTCTTCTCTATGGTGGCTCGGTCAAGCCCTCCAATGCGGCAGAGCTGATGGGCGTGCCTGATGTGGATGGAGCGCTTGTGGGTGGGGCAAGCCTCAAGGCGGCTGACTTTCTGGGCATTGCCGCCGCCTATAAGTAAGTGATTGGCCCAAACACCGGCGAGAGTGGACGCCGGGGCTGGTTTTAGGCTATGAGGCTCACCAATTCTTAAGGCGCGTTGCGGCGCGCTTTTCCAGCGGAAGCGGTTTTTCGTCATGCAGACTGTGTTGATCGTCATCCACCTGATGGTGGTGGTTGCCCTTGTGATTGTCGTGCTGCTCCAGCGCTCAGAGGGCGGTGCTCTTGGCATTGGCGGCGGCGGTGGCCTCATGACGGGTCGCGGGCAAGCCAATGCGCTGACACGCGCCACGGCCGTGCTGGCGACAATCTTCTTTATTACCTCGATTGGCTTGACGCTTATGGCCAATTGGGGGCGCGCGCCGACCTCGGTCATCGACAAGGTGGCACCTGCCCAGAGCGCGCCTGCTGGCAGCGATCTGCTCGATCAGCTCAAGGGCATCGACCAGCGCGCACCTGCGGCGCCGAAGTAAGACACCAACAACAAGGGCCGGATTTTCCGGCCCTTTTCATTTCCGTCCCCCGGTTTCCCACGCAAGCTTTGTGGAAACATCGGGCGGGACGGTTTTTCCGCTTTCCGATTCGGCTTTTGAGGGATAGGTCTCGACTCCCATGGCTCGCTACATTTTCATCACCGGCGGCGTGGTGTCTTCTCTCGGCAAGGGGCTTGCGTCTGCGGCTCTAGGTGCCCTTCTTCAGGCCCGTGGTTACACGGTTCGTCTTCGTAAACTCGACCCCTATCTCAATGTCGATCCGGGCACGATGTCGCCCTATCAGCATGGCGAAGTTTTCGTCACGGATGATGGCGCCGAAACCGATCTTGATCTCGGCCATTACGAGCGTTTCACCGGCACGCCCGCGCGCCGCGCTGACAACATCACGACAGGTCGCATCTATCAGGATATTATCACCAAGGAACGCCGTGGTGATTATCTCGGCGGCACGGTCCAAGTTGTTCCCCACGTCACCAATGCGATCAAAGAATTCGTGCTCGAAGGCAATGAGGGCGTTGATTTCGTGCTCGTTGAAATCGGCGGCACGGTGGGTGACATTGAAGCGCTGCCCTTCTTTGAATCCATTCGTCAGCTCGGCAATGATTTGCCGCGCGGACACGCCGTCTATGTTCATCTGACGCTGTTGCCCTTCATTCCGAGTGCAGGCGAGTTGAAGACCAAGCCGACACAGCATTCAGTGAAAGAACTGCGTTCGATCGGTATTCAGCCCGATATTCTGCTGTGTCGTTCGGACCGTGAAATTCCGGTGGAAGAGCGCCGAAAGCTTGCGCTCTTCTGCAACGTCCGCGAAACCGCTGTGATCGAAGCACGCGATGTCGGAACGATTTACGATGTGCCGCGCGCTTATCACGAGGCAGGTCTTGATCGCGAAGTGCTGGCCGCCTTTGGCATTGAACCCGCACCCAAGCCCGATATGGCGCGCTGGAACGCGGTGTCCGAGCGCATCCATAATCCCGAAGGCGAAGTGACCATTGCCATTGTCGGCAAATATACGGGCCTCAAGGATGCCTATAAATCGCTGATCGAAGCGCTCGCACATGGCGGCATCGCCAATAAGGTGCGTGTCAAACTCGATTGGATTGAATCGGAAGTTTTCGAGACGAGCGATCCGGCTCCTTATCTCGAACATGTGCATGGCATTCTGGTGCCCGGCGGCTTTGGTCAGCGCGGCGCGGAAGGCAAAATTCAAGCGGTCCGCTTCGCGCGCGAACGCAAAGTGCCGTATTTCGGTATTTGTTTCGGCATGCAAATGGCGGTTGTCGAAGCGGCCCGTTCGCTGGCTGGCGTGAAGGAAGCCAACTCGACCGAGTTTGGTCCGTGCAAAGACCCTGTTGTTGGTCTGATGACCGAATGGATGCGCGGCAATGAACTTGAGACGCGTGCAGCTGGTGGTAATCTGGGCGGCACCATGCGCTTGGGTGCCTTTGATGCGGCGCTGAAGGCCGGTTCACGCATTGCGGGTGTCTATGGTTCAACGGAAATCTCCGAGCGCCATCGCCACCGCTATGAAGTGAACATGCGCTATCGCGAGGCTCTGGAATCCAAGGGGCTTATTTTTGCAGGCACATCACCGGACGGGCTTTTGCCCGAAACCGTCGAATTTGCCGATCACCCCTGGTTCATCGGTGTGCAATATCATCCCGAACTGAAGTCGCGTCCCTTCGAGCCGCATCCTTTGTTTGCAAGCTTTATCGCTGCAGCCAAGGCGCAAAGCCGGTTGGTCTGATCACGGACCGGATGGTTTCGCTAATTGATGCCTGACATGCTAGCCTGACGGGGTCGTCTCTCCCGTCAGGAGTGAACTCCATGCCGCGCGCGATTGATCACATTGTTCATGCATCCCGCGATCTGGCAGAACAAGCCGAATTCTATCGCAAGCTTGGCTTTACTCTGGGGGCGCGTAACCACCATCCTTGGGGCACGGAAAACCATATCATCCAATTTCCTGACCATTTTCTTGAATTGATTTCACGTGGTCCGGGCTTTCGTGCGCCTGTTGATCTCGATCCGCACACGTTCTCTTTCGCGGGCTTTGTCTCGCAGCAGCTCGAGAAAAGTGAAGGCGTCTCCATGCTGGCCTTGGCATCTCAAGATGCCGCCGCCGATCGAACACAATTCAAGCTTGCGGGCCTTGGCGATTTCGAAAAGTTTCATTTCGAGCGCAAAGGTAAGCGGGCGGATGGCGCTGATAGTCATGTGGCTTTCACGCTGGCTTTTGCCCATTCCAAGCTGATGCCCGACATTGGCTTCTTCACGTGCCAGCAGCATTTTCCGGAAGAGTTTTATTCAGCCTCATTGCAAACCCATGCCAATGGCGCAGTTGGTGTATGCGGGATTGTACTTGTCGCTGAAAATCCCGCAGCTCATGGGGAGTTTTTGTCCGGCCTCACAGACCAGCGCGAGATGCTCGCAACGTCACTTGGTATCGATCTCGAAGTGGCCGATGAGCAAAGCATTGAAGTTCTGACCGAGGCGGCTTTTGTCCAAAAATTTGGGGTGGGTCTTCTCCACCGGCCTGTGCGTGCCACCCATGTCGCAGCCATCCGCATTGCGGTCAGCGATCTGGGTGCCTGTGCAGAGATTTTCGAGGATAATGGCGTTCCTCATCAGGTATTTGGCCACAGATTGTTGGTCCCGCCCCAGGACGCCTTCGGCGTTGCTCTGGCCTTCGAGGCTGAGACGGTGTAGGCCGGAGCCAACAGGATTAGCTTTCTTCGAGGGTTTCACATGCAGGCCAAAGCGGATGTCATCATCGGCACGGGTGCGGGTGCGGTTACATTTGGCAACCGCCGTCCGCTCGCGCTTATGTCGGGACCTTGTGCGATGGAGAGCCGTGACCACGCGCTGACCATGGCTGCCGCGCTGAAAGAGATCACCCAGAAGCTTGGCATCGGGCTTGTCTATAAAAGTTCTTTCGACAAGGCCAATCGCACCTCGCTCGATGGCAAGCGTGGACTGGGCTTGAAACAGGCTTTGCCTGTCTTTGCCGAGATCAAGGAAAAGTTTGGTCTGCCGGTCGTCACCGACGTGCATGAAAATGATCAATGCGCCATCGCCGCCGAAGTCGTCGATGTGCTGCAGATCCCGGCCTTCCTTTGCCGTCAGACGGATTTGCTGTTGGCAGCAGCTGCCACTGGCAAACCAGTGAATGTCAAGAAGGGTCAGTTTTTGGCGCCTTGGGACATGAAGAATGTCGTTGCCAAAGTGACTGGTGCTGGCAACCCCAATGTTCTGGTCACAGAACGTGGCGCAAGCTTCGGCTACAACACGCTTGTCTCCGACATGCGCTCGCTGCCGATCATGGCCGAACAGACCGGCTCTCCGGTGATTTTCGATGCGACACATTCGGTGCAGCAACCGGGCGGGCAGGGCACATCATCGGGCGGTCAGCGCGAATTCGTGCCCGTTCTGGCGCGTGCGGCTGTGGCAGTTGGTGTGGCTGGCGTCTTTATCGAGACGCATGACAATCCCGCACAGGCTTTTTCGGATGGCCCCAATCAGGTCCCTCTGAACGAGATGGAAGCGCTCTTGCGCCAGCTCATGGCCTTCGACGCCATCGCCAAGGCCTGACACACAAGTGTCACATGAGCTTGCTGAAAGCGCGGCCATGAATGAGACACCCTTTTCCTATGTTGATTCTAACACGCCGCTCCCCAAGCGTGTGTTGATCCGCGTGCTTGAGAAAATCACCGGCGCACATGCGGTTGAGCAACTCTATCTTGAAAACCGCAGACGCATGCAGCCAGGCCAGAATTGGTTTGGCGCGTGTCTGGAAACTTTGCGTGTGTCGATCAAATTCGACCAGATTCAATTGGCGAAAGTTCCGCGCCAAGGTCCACTGATCTTTGTATCCAATCATCCCTTTGGTGTTTTGGATGGCATTGCCATGAGCTGGATCACCAGCCTTGTGCGGGATGATTTTCTGGTGCTCACCAATGCTGTGCTTTTGCGGGCTCCCGAAATTGCGCCTTATGTTCTCCCCGTTGATTTTGATCCGACACCTGACGCGATCAAAACCAATGTCGAGAGCCGTGCCAAAGCGCGCCAGCATTTGGCGCGTGGTGGTTGCATGGTCATTTTTCCAGCCGGTGCCGTCTCGACCTCGCCGGATTTCTTGGGGCGCAAGCCAGCGGTGGATTCACGCTGGCAGCCGATTGCGGCGTCACTCGCTGAAAAGGTGAATGCGACGATTGTGCCCGTGCATTTCATCGGACAGAATTCGCGGCTGTTCCAGATTTTGAGCCACATTCATCCGATGTTGCGTCTGGCGCTTTTCTTTCACGAATTGCGTCGCCACCTTGGCAAATGCGTCGAGGTGCGGATTGGTGAGCCTGTTGCTTATGGAGATTTGCCGAAATTGGAAAGCAGACAGGCTGTGTCAGATTATCTGCATACCCTCAGCACGTCATTGCGGGGCTGAGTTTTAGCCGCGGCCGCGGTAACCCGGCACCCCTTGGTCGGGCACCCATGTGCCGGCCGGCACTTCGCCCGTCTGCCAGAACACATCAATCGGAATGCCGCCGCGCGGATACCAATATCCGCCGATGCGCAGCCATTTGGGTTGCAGCAGCTCGGCCAAATCTTTCGCGATCCGTACCGTGCAATCTTCATGGAAAGCGCCGTGATTGCGGAAGGACGAGAGATAGAGCTTCAAGGACTTCGACTCGACGAGCCAATCACCCGGCACATAGTCGATAACAATATGGGCGAAATCCGGCTGGCCAGTCACAGGGCATAGCGAGGTGAATTCGGGTGATGTGAAGCGCGCCACATAATTTGTGCCCGGATGCGGATTGGGAACCCGCTCAAGCTGCGCCTCTTCAGGCGACTGGGGCATGGGGACGTGCTGGCCGAGCTGGGTCGGCGTGCCGGGGTTGGAAGCCATGAACATTCTCATTTCTGGGGTCGGCCGAGGGCCGGATATGACGCCTGTTTACGCTTGAGCGCCTTTGTCATCAACCTTTCGCCGGATGGGCGCGTACTGGGCCTTCCAGAACCGGCCCGATTCCCCTAAAAGGCGGCCAGAACCCATCCACCCTGCACCTGTTCAGGAGCTCATATGACTGCCATCGTCGACATTATCGCCCGCGAAATCATGGATAGCCGCGGCAATCCGACCGTTGAAGTCGATGTCATTCTTGAAGATGGCTCCATGGGCCGCGCAGCAGTCCCCTCTGGTGCCTCAACCGGCGCCCATGAGGCGGTGGAATTGCGCGACGGCGACAAGGCACGTTTTGGTGGCAAGGGCGTTTTGAAAGCTGTTGCCGCTGTGCAGGACGAGATTTTTGGTGCCATCGGTGGTCTTGATGCCGAAGATCAGGTGCTGATTGATGAGGCGATGCTGGCGCTCGACGGCACACCGAATAAGGCAAAGCTTGGCGCCAATGCTATTCTGGGTGTCTCGCTCGCGGTTTCCAAAGCTGCGGCTGATGCCTCCGGTCTGCCACTCTATCGCTACATCGGCGGGACGCAGGCCCGTGTGCTCCCAGTGCCGATGATGAACATCGTCAATGGCGGTGCTCATGCTGATAATCCCATCGACTTCCAGGAATTCATGATCATGCCGGTCGGCGCGACATCGATCCGCGAAGCCGTGCGTTGGGGCGCTGAAGTCTTTCAAGTGCTCAAGGGGGAATTGAAAAAGGCCGGCCATAATACAAACGTTGGCGATGAAGGCGGCTTCGCGCCCAATTTGCCTTCGGCTGAAGCCGCGCTCGACTTCTGCATGCAGGCGATTGATAAGGCCGGCTTCAAAGCTGGCAATGACATGATGCTCGGCCTCGATTGCGCCTCAACCGAATTCTTCAAAAACAACGCCTATCACTATGAAGGTGAAGGCAAGACGCGTTCGATTGAACAGCAGGTCGATTATCTGGCGCAGCTTGTCGCAGCCTATCCGATTGTCACCATCGAAGACGGCATGTCGGAAGATGATTGGGCAGGCTGGAAGTTGCTCACCGACAAGATCGGCTCCAAGTGCCAGCTCGTGGGTGATGATCTGTTTGTGACCAATGTGACGCGTCTGGCTCAAGGCATTAAGACGGGCACTGCCAATTCGATCCTCGTGAAAGTGAACCAGATCGGTTCGCTGACCGAAACGCTTGCAGCCGTCGAAATGGCTCAGCGCGCCGGATATACGGCGGTCATGTCGCACCGCTCGGGCGAAACCGAAGATTCCACCATTGCCGATCTCGCGGTTGCCACGAACTGCGGTCAGATCAAGACGGGCTCGCTCGCACGTTCCGACAGATTAGCGAAATACAACCAGCTCATCCGCATCGAGGAAGAGCTGGGCTCGCAAGCCCGCTACGCGGGCCGCGCCGCACTCAAGGCGCTGGCTTAAGTTTAGGGCGGCCTTCGGGCCGCCCTTTTGCTTCAGCTATCGCGGTGCGCACAATAGGTTTATCCTGTCTCCATGACACCCATCAGCATCGGTCCGGTTGAACTCGCAGGTCGTGTGATCCTCGCGCCCATGTCAGGCGTGACCGATATCGGTATGCGTCGCGTTGCGCATCGCTACGGTGCGTCTCTGGTTGTTTCAGAAATGGTCGCCTCGGACGAATATGTGAAGGGTGATGAGGAAAACCGCATCCGCGCAGAAGGGGCAGGTGTTACACCCCATGTCGTTCAGATTGCCGGATGTAATCCGCATTGGATGGGCGAAGCTGCTCGTCTTGCCGAGGCGTCTGGTGCGGCTATTGTCGATATCAATATGGGATGTCCCGCCAAACGCGTGACCGGTGGCTATGCAGGCTCGGCCCTGATGCGCGATCTTGATCACGCGATTTCTCTCGTTCGTTCAACAGTTTCCTCAGTCAAAATTCCAGTGACACTTAAAATGCGTCTGGGCTGGGATGATGCCAGTCAAAACGCACCGGAACTGGCGCGCCGTGCGCAGGCGGAAGGTGTGCAGCTTGTCACTGTGCATGGCCGTACCCGCATGCAATTTTATAAAGGCCAGGCCGATTGGCGTGCTATCCGGGCTGTTCGGGATGCGATCTCCATCCCGCTCATTGCCAATGGAGACGGCGCCTCTCTAGTCGATGCACAGACTATGTTGGCGGCCTCCGGTGCTGATGGCGTGATGATCGGGCGTGCCGCCTTGGGGCGGCCATGGCTCATTGGCGAAATCGCCCATGGCCTCGATCCGCAGATCGTTCCGGCTCCCTCACAGCTTGGGCGGGCAGCCGCCGCTCAGGAGCATCTGGACACACTGGTGGCTCTTATGGGCTCGCAAGCTGGCCTGCGCCATGCCCGTAAACATCTGGCGGCCTATGCAAATCATGCGAATGGGCAAGATCCAGAACGCTCTACGGATCGTCTAAGACTCGTGACCACCGAGAAACTGGCCGAGGCGAAGGCGCTGTTGGCCTCCTTCTTTGATGAGGCTGAGCATGTTCCAATTCGTGCATCTCGTTCCACAACCTCCAGCGCGGTTGCGGCGTGATCCGATGAACCTCAAAAACCAAAACTTTCAAGCATCAGCGAACCCGAAAGGTTTTGCCCCTACCTCGCAGGTGCTCTTCAACTCTCTGCCGCATCCGGTTCTTGCCGTCTCTGGGGGCGGCGAGATCGTTGATGCCAATGTGGCGGCTGAAACCTTTTTCCAGCTGAGCCGGACGATGCTCATGCGGCTGAAGCTCGAGGATATTCTCCCCTTCGGCTCGCCTCTCCTCTCGGCTGTGGAACATGCGTTGGACCGTGGGGCGGTCGTCAATGAATATCGCGTAGACATCGGTACCCCCCGCATCGGGACCGAGCGGGTGGTTGATATCAATGTGGCTCCAGTCTCGGCAGGTGCTGAAGGCGTAGTCATTATGCTTCAAGAACGTACAATTGCCGATAAAATGGACAGGCAGCTGACGCATCGTGGGGCAGCCCGTTCAGTCACGGCATTGGCAGCCATGCTGGCCCATGAGATTAAAAACCCACTTTCTGGCATCCGTGGTGCGGCCCAGCTCTTGGAAACCGACCTCAGCGAGGATGACCGATCCCTGACCCGGCTGATCTGTGATGAGACCGACCGGATTGTGAAGCTCGTGGACCGTATGGAGATTTTCTCCGACGAGCGCCCGATCGAGCGCGAGAGCGTCAATATTCACGCTGTGCTTGATCATGTTAAGCGTGTCGCACTGGCGGGTTTTGCCCGCCATATTCGTGTCGCAGAGCGATATGACCCTTCATTGCCGCCTGTTTTTGGCAATCGCGACCAGTTGGTGCAGGTGCTTTTGAACCTCGTCAAAAATGCCGCTGAGGCCTTGGGCGAGGATGTCATAGATGGCGAGATCGAACTGACGACAGCCTTCCGTCCGGGCGTTCGTCTGCGCACCCCCGGTGCCACCACGCCGGTCAGCCTGCCGCTTGAAATTTGCGTCCATGACAATGGTCCGGGTGTGGCGCCTGATATAGCCGCCCATCTCTTCGATCCCTTTGTAACCAACAAATCTTCTGGAACTGGCCTCGGTCTTGCACTCGTAGCAAAGATCATTGGTGATCACGGCGGTATCGTCGAATGTGAATCCCATCCGCGCAGAACCACCTTCCGGGTTCTGTTGCCTATGTTCCAGCCGCGCGACGGCCGGGCAGGGGCGGAATAAGGGTTCTGGCGGTCTGTCGGGATGATGACCCGCGTCAGCGGGCTTGAGGAGAATTGGGAATGGCGACCGGACATATCCTCGTTGCCGATGACGATGCGGCCATCCGCACCGTGCTCAGCCAAGCACTCACACGCGCTGGCTATGAAGTGCGCGTCACGGGTACGGCTGGAACGCTCTGGCGCTGGGTGCAGGCGGGCGAGGGCGATCTGGTCATCACCGATGTCGTGATGCCTGATGAAAACGCCTTTGAAGTTTTGCCCCGTATCAAGGAATTGCGCCCCGATCTGCCCATCATTGTCATGAGCGCGCAAAATACTTTCATGACGGCCATCAAGGCCTCTGAACGCGGCGCCTATGATTATCTGCCCAAGCCTTTCGATCTGAAAGAGCTCGTCGCTATCGTTCAACGCGCGATGAGCGAGCCGCGTGCGCGGCCCAGTGCTCCTAAGGCTGAAGAATTGGAAGGCATGCCGCTGGTGGGCCGCTCGCCAGCCATGCAGGAAATCTATCGCACGCTCGCGCGCCTCATGCAGACCGATCTCACCGTGATGATCACAGGGGAATCCGGCACGGGGAAGGAATTGGTCGCTCGCGCGCTGCATGATTATGGCAAGCGCCGTGAAGGCCCCTTTGTTGCGATCAATATGGCTGCCATTCCGCGAGATTTGATCGAGAGCGAATTGTTCGGCCACGAGAAGGGGGCTTTTACGGGCGCGAATGCACGCTCGGCTGGTCGCTTTGAACAGGCCGAAGGCGGCACGCTCTTCCTCGATGAAATCGGCGATATGCCGATGGAAGCGCAAACGCGTTTGCTGCGTGTTTTGCAGCAAGGTGAATATACGACGGTTGGCGGCCGCACCCATATCAAGACCAATGTGCGCATTGTTGCTGCGACCAATAAGGATTTGCGGATCCTCATTCAGCAGGGCCTTTTCCGAGAAGATTTGTTCTTCCGCTTGAATGTTGTGCCGCTGCGCTTGCCGCCTTTGCGCGAACGCACCGAAGATATTCCTGATCTTGTCCGCCATTTCTTCAAGCTCGCCGCTGCTGAGGGGCTTCCCCAAAAGCATATGGAGGGCGCGGCGATGGAGCGCATGAAGCGCTATCGTTGGCCTGGCAATATTCGCGAATTGGAAAACCTCATCCGCCGACTGGCTGCGCTCTATCCTCAGGAGCTTGTGTCCGATCAGCTGGTGGAGGCCGAGCTTGGCCATGATGCGCCACTGGCAACGCGTGGCACGGCTGCAGCGCCCTCTGGCGCTCCTATGACCTCCAGCTCTGGTGCTGGTGAAGAGGATGCCACCCTCATGGCATCAGTCGAGCATCATCTGACCGCCCTGTTTCGCACCCATGGGGAGCAATTGCCCCCGCCTGGCCTCTACCATCGGATTTTGCGTGAAATCGAGATCCCGCTCATATCGGCGGCTCTCTCCGCCACGCGAGGCAACCAGATTAAAGCTGCGGAATTGCTCGGCCTGAACCGCAATACTTTGCGTAAAAAGGTGCGGGACCTTGATATTCGCCTGATGCGCTCGCCGCGCTAAAAGATGCCTTAGCGTTAAAATTAGAGGCGGGGAGCCATGGCCCCCGCCTTTTTCTTGAGCGCAATCGCTTTATTTTCCCTTGTAGCGTCCGGAAAATGTCGCAATCTTGCAACAGCGTTGTATGATTGCCACGCTTATCTTGGCAGGTCCTTGTTTGGGTGTCCCGCCCGATGCGGACAAACGGAAGCTTGATGACGTCAGCCGAAACCACTCTTGGCAAGAAGGCACCCTTTTATCAGGGTGAGCGCCGCTTCTTGTCTCGTTTTGGTCCGGTGGTTGTGACGCTGGCCGTAGCGCTTGGCATTTTCACGGTTCTGGTCTTTGCCGATTACACGCCGATTGTGCCCACGACGCAGGTCGTCCTTTCGCTGTTTCTGGCCAATGCCATCACCATCCTCACCCTGCTTGGCATTCTTGTCGCCGAGGTATGGCGGCTTGTGCGTGCCTACCAAGCGGGGGCGGCTGGAGCAGGGCTCCATGTGCGCATCGTCGGGCTCTTCTCAGGGATTGCGGCAGCTCCTGCGATCATCATCGCCGTCGTTGGCTCGATCACGCTCGAGCGCAGTCTCAACCCCGCCTTTATGCAGGACGTGCGGGGGTTCGTCTTGAACACGGCCGAGGCCGCTAGGCTCTTTCGTGAATCACAATGCCGTTCGCTGCTGCAAGAATCCCGTTTGATGGCGAGTGATCTCGACCGCATCAAATCGATCTATGACAATGAGCGCCAGAATTTCCGCGACTTCTTTTCTGGCCGCTCGAAAATTCTGGGCTTTACCACTTCCTATCTGATCAAGGCCGATGGGACGATTTTGGAGAAAGCCGACACAGGTATTGCCGACCCACGCTTTGTCACGCCCGACGCTTCTGACTTTGATGATGCCAATCGCAACGAACCTTTGTGTCTTGTGCTGGACGAAGGCCGCACCTTCGTGGCGTTGCGTGATCTCACCAATATTGAAAATGCCTATCTTTATGTGGCGCGCCCCGTTGATCCGTTTGCGGTCAATTTTCCAGCGCAAGCTGCAAGCCTCATTGCTCTCTATGAAAGCTTTGATGCGCATCGCAATAATATTCAGCTCGCCTTTGCAACCATGTATGTCTTGCTGGCACTCGTCATGTTGCTGTCGGCGACTTGGCTCGGTCTGTCCTTCGCCAATCGTCTTGTGAGCCCGATCCGCCGCCTCATTGCTGCGACCGATCAAGTGTCGACCGGCAATCTTTATGTGCAAGTGCCGGTCAACCGCTCTGAGGGAGACCTCGCGCATCTGGGCGAGACATTTAACAAAATGACCTCGGAACTTCGCTTGCAGCAAAACCGATTGATTGCAGCAAGCAATATGATTGATGAGCGCCGCCTCTTTACCGAAGCTGTTTTGTCCGGCGTGCCTGCTGCGGTGATCGGCATTGATGATAAGGGGCTGGTAACGGTTTTGAATCCATCAGCGCTCAAATTGTTTGATGGTTCTGAACTCAGTCCTGAAGCGGTTTTGGGCAAATCAATCGAACAGGTGATCCCGGAACTCACGACCATCCTGACAGAAGCGCGCGAGAAGCGTCAGCGTTTGCATCAGGCTCAAATCACCATTTTGCGAAATGGTCGCGAGCGTATTTTCAATGTTCGAATTTCAACCGAACCCTCGGCTCCGGTTGAGCAGTTCTATGTTGTAACGCTCGACGACATGACGGATTTGGTCTCTGCACAGAGAACCTCTGCCTGGGCCGATGTCGCGCGACGCATTGCCCATGAAATTAAAAATCCACTCACACCGATCCAGCTGTCTGCTGAACGTATCAAGCGTAAATATGGCAAGGTGATTACGCAGGATCGTGAGATTTTCGATCAATGCACGGATACGATTGTCCGGCAGGTTGATGATATCAAGCGCATGGTCGACGAGTTTTCTTCTTTCGCCCGCACACCAAAGCCGCGTCTGGAAGAAGAAGATGTCAATGTGACCGTGAAGCAGGTTCTCTTCCTGATGAAGGTCGGTCATCCGGAAATTATTTTCATCGAGGAAATTCCCGAACAGCCTTTGCATGCCAAATTTGATCGTCGACTGATTGCTCAGGCCCTCACCAATATTGTCAAAAATGCCACAGAAGGCTTGGCTGCGCGAGAAGGTGTTGATCGCGAACGCGGACAAATCAAAGTTTCCGTTTATCCGGAAGATGACAAGATTGTTCTCGACATCAGCGATAATGGCATCGGCTTTCCGATCGAAAATCGCCAGCGTTTGCTCGAGCCTTATATGACCACGCGTGCCGAGGGCACGGGGCTTGGTCTTCCGATTGTCGCCAAGATTTTGGAAGATCATGGCGGCGGAATCAAATTGCTCGATGCGGAATGGGGCCAAGGTGCACGGGTCAAACTTTATTTCCCGATTCAGAAAGACATGGTCGAGGTACCCTCAGCCATTCTTCCATCAGAAAAGGCGTAAAGCATGTTGAGTGACATTCTCATCGTCGATGATGAAGCCGATATTCGCGAAGGCGTATCGGGCATATTGTCGGACGAGGGGCATTCGACCCGCACGGCACGCAATTCAGACGAGGCGCTCGCTGCCATTGAATCACGCCGTCCGCATCTTGTTTTTCTCGATATTTGGTTGCAGGGTTCGCGCCTTGATGGGTTGCAGATTTTGCAAGTGATCAAGGAGCAGCATCCGACCTTGCCTGTCGTGATGATTTCGGGACACGGCAATATCGAAACGGCTGTCTCTGCGATCAAGCTTGGTGCCTATGACTTTATCGAAAAGCCGTTCAAGGCAGATCGCCTGGTGCTGGTTGCTGATCGTGCACTCGAAGCTTCGCGCCTCAAGCGCGAATTGACCGATTTGAAAGTGCGGGCAGGGGCTGTTAATCGCATCATCGGCAAATCAACGGCCATCAATCAATTGCGCGGCGTAATCGAACGTGTTGCGCCGGCCAATTCGCGTATCTTAATCGCAGGCGCTCCAGGCGTTGGCAAAGAATTGGTCGCCCGCAGCATCCATGAATCATCGGGGCGTGCTGCTGGTCCTTTTGTTGTACTCAATGCTGCAACGATTACGCCTGATAATATGGAGATCGAACTTTTTGGCACCGAGGGCGTTGATGGCCGCCTCCGCAAGGTTGGCGCGCTTGAGGAAGCCCATGGCGGCACGCTCTATCTTGATGAAGTCGCCGACATGCCCAAAGAAACGCAAAGCAAAATTTTGCGTGTGCTTGTCGATCAGAATTTTCAACGTGTTGGCGGTGCAACGCGTGTGCATGTCGATGTTCGCCTGATATCCTCGACTGCACGGGACTTGCAGGATGCCATTGCGCAAGGTTCGTTCCGCGAAGATTTGTTCCACCGCTTGTCGGTTGTGCCGATTCGTGTTCCGTCTTTGTCAGAACGACGCGAGGATATTACAGAGCTCGTCTCCTATTTCATGGAACAGCTCTCGCAAACCACCGGCATGCCGCAGCGCATCATTGGTGAGGATGCCATGGCCGTCCTGCAATCGCATGACTGGCCGGGCAATATTCGCCAGCTCCGTAATAACATCGAGCGTTTGATGATCCTGAGCGCCGGGGATCCGGAAGCGGTCATTACTTCCGATATGTTGCCCTCTGAAATCGGGACCATGGTGCCCACGACCCCTAATGGGTCGGGGGGTGAAAAGCTCATGAGCCTGCCTTTGCGCGAGGCCCGAGAGGTCTTTGAGCGGGAGTATCTCATTGCCCAGATTGGCCGTTTCAGTGGCAATATTTCCCGGACGGCCGAGTTTATCGGGATGGAGCGCTCAGCCCTTCACCGGAAGTTGAAGTCGCTTTCCATCGATTAGGGGGGAATGCCTTAGCCAAAAGCCTTAGTTCCTAAATGAACTTTATCTTGCGGGGGGGAAGCGCCTTCCGCTAGATTCATGCTTCCTGAACCCGGCGACAGCCCGGGATGGACTGAAAGAGAAAAAACATGGCTGCTGAACGCACCCAAAATTTGCAGGACACGTTCCTGAACTTTGTACGCAAGAACAAGGTCCCGCTCACGATCTTCCTCGTGAACGGCGTCAAGCTGCAAGGCGTTGTGACTTGGTTCGATAATTTTTGCGTCCTTCTGCGTCGCGATGGGCATTCCCAGCTTGTCTATAAGCACGCGATTTCGACCATCATGCCCGGACATCCGATCCAAATGTTCGAGGCTGATGATAGCGTCGAGAAGTAATGCTGGCAGGGGCGAACCTGCGAGGTAGCCCCTGTGAGCCCATTGGAAATCGGCAAACCGATCATTGAGCCTGAAAAGGCACTCGCTCAATCGACACGTGCACTTATCGTCGGTCCTTATCTGACAGATCGTGCAGCGTTGAAGCTTGAGCGTGCGTCAACGCGCGCGCCCGATGCGCGGCTTGAAGAAGCCGCCGGTCTTGCGCTCGCGATTGATCTTGATGTGATTGGTCATGAGCTTGCGATGCTCAACCAGATCAGACCTGCAACGTTTCTGGGTAAGGGAAAAGTTGAGGAGATTGCCGAACAGGTCAAGCATGACGAGATCGGTCTTGTCATGATGGATTGCGCGCTGTCACCCGTACAACAGCGCAATCTCGAAAAGGCTTTCGGCGCCAAAGTCATTGATCGTACCGGATTGATTTTGGAAATTTTCGGTCGACGCGCACGGACGCGCGAAGGTGCGCTTCAAGTTGAATTGGCGCATTTGAATTACCAGAAATCACGGCTCGTTCGCTCCTGGACCCATTTGGAGCGCCAGCGTGGCGGCTTCGGCTTTTTGGGTGGTCCGGGTGAAACGCAGATCGAAACAGATCGGCGCCTCATTCAAGAACGCATGACACGTATTGAACGCGATCTTGAAGCGGTCAAGAAAACACGCGGACTACACCGCAAGAGCCGGCAGGATGTGCCTTTCCCGGTTGTGGCGCTTGTCGGTTATACGAATGCTGGCAAATCAACTCTGTTCAATCGTCTGACACGGGCTGAAGTACTCGCCGAAGACATGCTGTTTGCGACCCTTGATCCAACATTGCGCGGGCTTCGCTTGCCCCACGGAGCGCGGATCATGCTGTCGGACACGGTCGGATTTATTTCAGATCTTCCAACCATGTTGGTGTCCGCATTCCGCGCGACTTTGGAAGAAGTGGTTTCTGCCGATGTCATTTTGCACGTGCGCGACATTTCGCATGAGGATACGCAAGCCCAATCCTCTGATGTGGAATTGATCCTTGCCGATCTTGGCATCAAGCCGGAAGATCATGACCGCATCATCGAAGTCTGGAACAAACTCGACCTTCTCGATGAACATGCACGAGAGTCTGTTTTGGATGCAGCAGACAAGCGTCGTGTTGAAGAGCGCCCCTATGTCGTCTCGGCATTGAACGGGCAGGGCACGGATGCGCTCCTAGCAGGTATTGAAGAAAAGCTTGCTCGTGGACGCAGCCGTTTCTTTGTTGTGATTGAACCTGCGGATGGGCAGGGGCTTCATTGGCTTTATGAAAATGGTGAAGTGCTGAAGCGAGACACTCGTCAAGATGGTTCGCTCGAGATCACGGTCCGTCTTGCACCGGAAAAGATCGAGCGTTTGACCCAGCGCTTTCCCGATGCGGAGCGCGAGGAAGACTAAGGCGTGATCAAGCCTTCGTCTTAGCCTCGTTCCAGAGCATATCCATTTGCTCAAGACCCGCATCTTTCAGCGCA
The DNA here is from genome assembly GCA_947452455.1 of Beijerinckiaceae bacterium. Taxonomy (GTDB): domain Bacteria; phylum Pseudomonadota; class Alphaproteobacteria; order Rhizobiales; family Beijerinckiaceae; genus Terripilifer. The sequence continues at coordinate 388,207 of CANGBX010000002.1, read as the reverse complement.
ACACCACGCTCGGCAAGTGTCTTTTCAATATAGGCAAAGCGTTTCTCGAATTTTGCATTGGTGCCGCGTAGGGAATCCTCGGCATCCACATCAACATGACGAGCCAGATTGGCGACAGCAAAGAGAAGATCGCCGATTTCTTCGCGCACATGAGCCGCATCACCGGCCGAAATGGCCTCTTCGCATTCAGCAATTTCTTCTTTGATTTTGGCCAGTACGAGGCGTGCGTCATTCCAGTCGAAGCCAACGGTCGAGGCTTTCGATTGTAATTTGACGGCGCGGCTCAGTGCGGGAAGGGCGCGAGGGACGTCGGCCAACAAACCCTTGTGTTGTTCCAATCCGCCACGGCGACTTGCGCGTTCGGCTTTTTCTTCGGCCTTAATTTTTGCCCAAAGGCCTTTGACTTCATCTGGTGTGAGATGAGCTGTGTCGCCAAAAACATGCGGATGCCGTCTGATGAGTTTGCGTGTGATCGCTTCAACCACGTCGGGAAATGCGAAGAGGCCTTTTTCTTCACCCATACGCGCATGAAAGACGACTTGCAGCAGGAGATCACCAAGCTCGTCGGTCAAATCAGCAAAGTCGGCGCGCTCAATGGCATCAACGACTTCATAAGCCTCTTCAATCGTATAGGGCGCTATGGAAGCGAAATCCTGTTCAAGGTCCCACGGGCAACCGGTCACAGGGGTCCGCAGCGCGGCCATGATTTCAATGAGGCGCGAAATATCGCGAGCGGGCTTCATGTGATGTCCTGAAATGAAAAAGGCGCTTCAAATGAAGCGCCTTAAAAGCCGGATCTGACGATCCGGCTCTGAATGGAATCTGCGCTTAAGCGAGATCGATCGAAACGGCTTCACGGCCCTTCGGCGTCTCGACAACGCGCATCACAACCGCCTGGCCTTCCGGCAGATGGGCAATGCCGCTCGGGCGCAGAATGGAGATGTGCACGAACACATCCTTGCCGCCGTCGCTCGATGCCACAAAGCCGAAGCCCTTGGTGTCATCGAACCACTTCACCGTGCCACCCATTTCCGTCGCGGTTGACGGGTCAGGCATACGGCGCGGAGCCGGGCCACGAGGCGCATCGAAAGAGCGCGGACGCTGTTCTGTAGCTGTCGAGGTGTCGACTTCGAGAACGCGCGTCACCTGCGCACCCTTCATGCCCGAACCGACGAGCACTTTGAGTTTGGCGCCCGGAGGAACCGTCTCATAGCCAGCAGATTGCAGAGCGCCAATGTGCAAGAAGGCATCACCGGTACCATTGCCGAGTTCGACAAAGCCAAAACCCTTGTCGCCCTTGAACCATTTCACGGTGGCGTCGACTGGGTCGCCGGAGGGAGCGGGGCCCGAAGCTGAGGGGCCGCCGCGCTGGGCAAAACCGCCACCAGCACCGCCGCCGAAATCACCCATCGGGGGAGCATCAAATTGCGGAGCGCCGTAGGAGCGGGACGGGCGGTTGTTGCGCGGCTCGTAACCCATCGGGCCATCATCATCGAAGCCACGCTTTCTTGGGCCTCGGAAATCTTTACCTTTGCTCATGTCTACCTGCTCGTCTCCGCCAAATGGCTACCTGTCCTGTGTCCGCCTGATTACTCAAACGAAACAACCCGGTCAGGAGGTGCCCCGGACCGGTTTCGAACATTTGGCATACGCCTAACGCTCGCTTTTTCACATGGGATGCGCGCACCATGAATGAATGTAGCAGTATTGATACGTCTAGGCTACGACTTTTCAACAGGGCGAGTAAAAAAGACTTGACGTGGCTTGTGCCTATTTGGCGGACGTGAATCAGTTATTCAGTTGCCGAACGCGTTCCCGTTTTCTTGTTGCAGTGCAACTATTTTGCAGGCCTCAGAAATCTCTCTGGTTACATCCACCAATTCAGATCCAAACGAGCCCATGGCAGCATTGTCTCTTTGTGGATCAAGCCTTTTCCTCGACAGAAGTTTCTAGTTTTTCCTGTGCGGGAAGATAACTCAAAACCTCATCTATAAAACGCATAAGATGTATTATGGAACTATATTATAATAGAAACCATTAGATCTAAGATGCTCCTGCATAAAGATATCAGCCGTCTTGATCTTCTTCGGCGAGTTTGCGTGCGAGCACTTTATCGATGCGACGACCATCCAAGTCGACGACTTCGAAACGCCAGCCAAGTGTCTCGATATATTCGCCCGTGGCTGGCAAATGATGCAGTTTATCGATGATCAGACCAGCTACCGTTTCATAGTCACGGGAGCGCGGCAGATTAATGCCCAGCTGATCAGACATTTCATCGACTGGCATCCATCCAGCCAAAAGCCATGAGCCATCCTCGCGCTGGATTGCTTCGGGCTCAGTTGCACCCTCATCCGACTTAAAGGCTCCCGCAATGGCGTCCAGAATATCAGCTGGCGTCACCAGCCCTTCGAAATGGCCATATTCATCATGGACCAACGCCATGGGTATGGCGGCTTCGCGAAGCACGCCTAGAGCCTCGAGGGCATCAATTTGATCCGGCACGACGGGCGCTTGGCGAATGTAACGGCGCAGATCCAAGGCTTCACCTGCCATCGCAGCCGGCAATAATTCCCGCAGGTGGATGATGCCCAGAATATTATCCGCCGAACCTTCGCCAACTGGCAGTCTTGAATGACTGCTGTCTGAAATTTTCTGGCGGATCTGGTCGGGTTCATCACCCAGATCAATCCAGTCCACATCCGTGCGTGGGGTCATGACGGCGCGCACGGCCCGGTCTCCCAGACGCAGGACGCCGGAGATCATCCGGTGCTCGTCAACCTCGATAATACCAGCCGAAGTCGCCTCTTCTACCATGTTCTTGATTTCTTCTTCAGTCACAGCGCTTTGCGGCGGCTGCTTGAGACCAAGAAGAAAGAAAATCAGGTGTGAAGAACGATCCAAAAGCCAGACAATGGGTGCTGCCAAGCGCGAGAGCCAAAGCATGATAGGAGCCACAAAACAGGCTATAGATTCAGGGTTACGCAAGGCCAATTGTTTTGGGACGAGCTCACCGATAACCACCGACAAATAAGTGATCATGCCGATCACAAGCCCATAGCCGATGGGCTCGACCAAGGCCGGCGGAAGGCGTGTGTCTTTGAGAGCGGCTGAAAGATCAGCGCCCAGTGCTGCGCCGGAAAAGGCGCCGGCCAAAATGCCGATGAGCGTGATGCCGATCTGGACGGTTGATAGGAATTTTCCGGGATTTTCAGCCAGATCCAGAGCCGTCCGGGCACCGCTTTGCCCCGCCTCGGCCATCGTCTTGAGACGCGCGGGACGAGAGGACACAAGGGCGAGTTCGGAAAGAGCGAAAACGCCGTTGAGCGCGATCAGGAGCGCAGCCACCAACAATTCTAACAAGCAGGAATCAGCGACCCCTCGATGGGGTTCCTTCTGTGAAGCAGGACCATATTAGGCGGTCTGGTGCGCAATTGCGAGAGGATCAAAATCTAATCTGCATCCCGTCATAGGCGGGCTCGACCCCTTTGGGCAGTTCGGACCTTAGGCGCTCAAAATCGAGATCCGTATGCAGATTGGTCAGAATGGCGCGCTTGGGCTTCAGATCGCGGATCAGGGCCAGAGCCTCTTCGACAGTGAGATGGCTCGGGTGGCTGGTATAGCGCAAGGCGTCGATGATCCAGATATCGAGGCCGCGCAGGGCCTCATAGCTTTCCTCGGGCACGGCATTGATGTCTGGCGTATAGGCAACATCCCCGAAGCGGAACCCGAGTGCATCCATTTCACCATGCTCAAGCCGGAATGGCAGGGCTTCCACCGCCCCTCCCGGCCCTGAAATGGAGCATGGCTGCCCTGAAGTCAGGCGATAGGGATCTAGCAAGGGCGGGTAATTGCTCCCCTCCGGCGTCTCAAAAATATAGTCAAACCGGCTTCGCACGAGATCGTCAGTTGGCACATCCATATAGACGCCGATCCGCCGCTTCATCTTGATGACCAGAGGGCGCACATCATCAATGCCATGGACATGGTCGGCATGGGCATGGGTCATGAGAATCCCATCCAGCCGGGTCGTGCCTGTCATCAGCAATTGTTCGCGAAGATCAGGCGACGTATCGACGAGCACAACCGTGCGCTCCTCCCCTGAGAAACGCTCGACCAGTATGGAGCAGCGCCGGCGACGATTTTTCGGGTTTGTGGGATCACAAGCTCCCCAGTCACCACCAACCCGCGGAACGCCGCCGGAGGAGCCACAACCGAGAATGGTGATCTGAGACGTCATGAATTGAGCGGCGGCATTTTCGAAAAGAGACGAAGCGCATTCTGCGTTGTCGCGGCGCCCATGTCATCTATGCTGATGCCTTTGACCCCAGCAAGAACCGCGGCCGTTGCGGCAACATAAGCGGGTTCATTGCGCTTGCCGCGATATGGGACTGGCGCCAGGAAAGGCGCATCCGTCTCAATCAGAATACGATCCAGCGGCACATCTTTGGCAATGGCGCGCAGCTCTTCTGAATTTTTGAACGTCACAACGCCCGAGAAAGAGACATAGAGACCGAGCTCCAGCCCTGTCTCAGCCAGCATGCGCGAGGCGGTGAAACAATGCAGGAGCGCTTTGAAGGCCCCCTTCCCCATTTCCTCACGCAAGATCCGGGCGACATCTTCATCCGCATCACGTGCATGAATGATGAGCGGCAGGCCCGTCTCACGAGCCGCAGCAATATGGGTACGGAAGACGCGAGCCGCTGTCTCGCGCGGCGCTTTATCATAGTGATAATCGAGACCGGCTTCACCTATGCCGATGCAGCGTGGATGCTTGCTCAATTGCACCAATTGTTCGACGCTAGCTTCCGGCTCTTCATGAGCTTGATGGGGATGCGTGCCAATGGTGAACCAGACATTGTCATAGGCTTCCGCAATTTCGCGATAACGATCATAGCGCGAGACAAAGGTCGAGATGGTGATCATCCGGCCAATGCCTGCGGCTTTGGCGCGCGCGACGATGGTATCGCGTTCTTCGGCGAAATCAGGAAAGTCCAAATGACAATGAGTGTCGATCAGCATCAGGCCTTGGCCTCGCCTTCAGTTTCGACATAACGTGGGAAAATCGGCGCGGGGGCCGGCAGAGCTGCGCCGGACACAAGACGATGCTTTGCACCCACATGTGTAAATTCGCGCGCATCTTTGGCAACACCAAGAAGGTCCAGCAGCTTTTCTGATGCGGTAGGAATGACAGGCTGCGCCATCAGAGCAAGATTACGCAGAACTTCAGCTGTCACATAGAGAATGGTTTCCATACGAGCCGGATCAGACTTGCGCTTGATCCAGGGTTCTTCGCTTGCAAAATAGCGATTGGCTTCTGCCACAACAGACCAAATCTCAGACAGCATTGTATGCAGCGCATAATCCTGCATAGCGACGCGTGACTTGTCAGCCAGTGCATCAGCCTGCGAGAGTATGGCATTGTCCGCGTCGGTGAAATCACCATGCGCGGGGACCTTTGCCTCGCAATTCTTATTGATCATCGACAAGGAACGCTGTGCCAAATTGCCAATGTCATTGGCCAGATCAGCATTGATGCGATTGACAATGGCTTCATGCGAATAATTGCCGTCCTGTCCGAAAGGCACTTCGCGCAAAAAGAAATAACGCATCTGGTCGACGCCATAATGATTAGCCAGTGTGAACGGATCAATGACATTGCCGACCGACTTGGACATTTTCTCTCCGCGATTGAAGAGAAAACCATGCACGACAATTTGGTTGGGCAAAGGCAGATCGGCTGACATCAAAAAAGCAGGCCAGAAAATAGCATGGAAACGCGTAATGTCTTTGCCAATGACATGCGCATCGCAAGGCCAATATTTACCTCTTGGTCCCGAGAGATCAGGAAAGCCGGTTGCCGTAATATAATTGGTCAGCGCATCCACCCAAACATACATGACGTGTTTGGGATCATTGGGCACAGGAATGCCCCAATCGAATGTCGTGCGACTGATGGACAGATCATTCAGACCGCGCTTCACAAAGGCGACAATCTCGTTTTTGTACTTTTCAGGCGTGATGAAGTTCGGATGATCATCATAATGCGCCAATAGCTTGTCGCCATAGGCTGAAAGTTTGAAGAAATAGCTTTCTTCTTTCACCCATTCAACGGGCGTGCCTGTAGGGGCAAAACGTTGTCCGTCGCGCTCGGTCAATTCGCTTTCATCGTAATAAGCTTCGTCGCGAACCGAATACCAGCCTTCATATTTATCGAGATAAATATCTCCCTTGGCGAGCATACGGTTCCAGATTTCCTGAACAGACTTTTTGTGCCGTTCTTGCGTGGTGCGCACAATATCATCGGCACGCGCATTGAGTTTTTCACCCATGGCTTCAAATTGCGCAGCTGTGCGATCAGCCAAGGCTTGGGGCGTGAGGCCCTCACGCGCCGCTGTCTGCTGCATCTTCAGACCATGCTCATCCATGCCGGTGACAAAGAGCACGTCCTTGCCATCGAGACGATGGAATCGGGCTATCGCATCGGTCGCGATGCGCTCATAGGCATGGCCGATATGAGGCGCACCATTGGCGTAAGGGATGGCGGTTGTGATGTAGAACGTCTGGCGCGCGGCCATCTCAAAATCCCTGTCGAATCCTATTCGCGTGGCTCAGGAGCGAGCGGCGCGCGTAGCGGCGGCGAGATCTGCGAAGATCGACAGGATCAACGGTCGTCTGTCGAGATTGAACGCTTCGGTTTCCCGCGCGGACGCGGCGATCTTCTCCCATACCTCGGCATAGGGCGCAAGGCGGGCGGCCCCTGCCCCCGCTGAGGCCCGCACAGTCGTATCAATCCAGTCAAAGACGGCGGTCAATGTCGTCTCGAAATCCTCCTGGCCCTCACGGCCGGTGAGTGTATCGGCCAGATCATGAACGGCGAGCCAATCAACCTCCGGAAGATGGGCAAGGAGACCATCAAGTCGATGCGCCAAAGCTAGCCCTGCACCATCCAACAGTTTCATGGCCTCACGTACCGAGCCTTGCGCCCGAAGTGCGGCCGCTTCGAGGTCAACCGATTTCATCTGCGCCCAAGGCTCGCCCGCCGCTTTCAAGGCGCGAACAACATCGGCGTCCGTGAGGGGCTCAAGGGTCAGCATGCGGGCGCGGGATCGAATGGTCGGCAGAATATCTGCCGGACGATGGGCGATCAGCAAGAAGAGAGAACGCGCTGGCGGTTCTTCAATCAACTTCAAAAGCGCATTGGCGCTTTCTTTGTTGAGGTCATCGGCGGCATCGAGAATGGCAACCCGCCAACCACCTTCACCTGAAGCCTGACGAAAGAGATCAATCAAGTGGCGTACATCTTCGGCACGTATGCGCGTGAAATGTTTTTTGGTTTTAGGGTCCCATTCGCGCCGCGTCAGCAAGAGATCGCCATGAGACAGTGCAGAGATGCGTTTGGCAGCTGGATGTTGCGGATCTACGGAAAGATCCTTGGCATTTTGCACAGCCGGCTTGCTAGGATCAGGATTGGCGAGGACGAAGCGCGCGAATTGCCATGCGAGGCTCGACTTGCCGATACCTTCGCGCCCACCAATGATCCATGCCTGCGGCAAGCGCCCGGCGCGATAAGCATCGAGAATTTGGGCCTGAGCACGATCATGGCCGAAGAGCTTGAGTGTCTCGCGCGGATGTGGCGCATCCAAAAAGCGGTCGCTTTCAGGTGGTGCTTCAATATCCTTCGCGCGCGCCATCAGCGAGGCTCTCCGATGAAGCGCGTTTCAACACAGCTCCAAATATCTTGAGCAATGTCATCAACAGACCGGCGCGCATCAATCACCACACAACGCTGCGGGTTCTTTTCGGCAATGGTGAGAAATGCTGTGCGCAAGCCGCGGTGAAATTCAATCGCCTCGGATTCAAAGCGATCGGCCTTGCCATTGCCACGGCGCGCATCGGCACGCGCAAGCCCCTCTTCGGCTGGTAGATCAAGGATGAAAGTGAGGTCAGGCATGTTATCGCCGACCGCGAGTTGTTCCAGCTGGTCGATAAAGCTTTGTGTCAATGCCCCGCCTTGATAGGCGCGCGTGGAATCAGCAAAGCGGTCGCATATGACATAGGCGCCGCGTGAAAGCGCCGGACGAATGAGCTTGTCGAGATGGTCAACCCGCGCGGCTGAGAAAATCATCGCCTCTGATGCGGGCGAGAGTTTTTCCTCAAGACCTTCAAGCAAAACCTTGCGCAAAGCCTCGGCATTGGGCGTGCCACCCGGCTCGCGCGTGGCCAGTGCCTCGAGGCCTAAAGCGCGAAGGCGCTCGACAAGCCGGGCAACTTGCGTCGACTTACCCGCGCCCTCGCCGCCTTCAAATGTGATAAAATGACCTAGCCTGCTCAAAGAAGCCCCTCGGAATCATGCCCGCAGAACCTAGGTCGCAAAGAGGCATAGGCCAAGCGCTGAACCTCGGACAAAAAGGAAAGTGGGGATTTCCCCTCACCTATCCTCGCCTACAGGCATGGAAAGATACAGGAAATAGGCCTTTGGCGCCGATTAACGGATCAAACCAAGGGATGTCGGCCGTGGTGGCGGCAGCGGCATGAAACCGTCCGAACCTGCGGGAGCAGCTTTGGGAATGGTTGTCATGCCTGATGACACCGGAGCTAGCGTTGAGGCTTGAGCAAGCTGTACGGGAGCAACGGCGGGTGCTGGACGCGCACCAGGCAGAAGACCAATGGCCACAGGACGGCGCACAGGCATGGCTTGGATCAGATCTTCGTCGTCAATGTCTTCCAAAGCGTCAGCCGCATTTTGCACAGGTGTGGCTACACGCTGGGCTGCGGGCTTGGGTTCTTCAGAACGCGAAAAGAGCGATGCGACAACGTTTGTCTTTTCTTCGCGCGCCGGTTTCTCTTCCGTCTCAGCAACCATGACGGGTGAGCCCTGAGGCGTCCCGTCGAGTGTGGCCGGCTTTCCATCATCACGTAAAGTGGCCATTAAAATCTGGTCATCGGACCCTGTCAGACCAGCAGGTTTGATATAGTCCAATTTGATATTGGCAGTGCCCATGCGTTTGAAATCGAGAGCATCAGCAACACGTGAAGACACATCCATAATACGGTCTGAATGGAACGGGCCACGATCATTCAAGCGCACGATCATTGAGCGACCATTGGTGACATTTGTCACGCGCACATAGCTCGGCAAGGGCCAAGTCGGGTGGGCGGCTGTCACGGAGCGCATATCATAGACTTCGCCGTTAGACGTGCGCCGACCATGAAAGGCTGAGCCATACCAGCTCGCTTTGCCCACTTGAGATGCATTGGCGGAGACTTCTTTGGGAGTATAGGTGCGCCCTGCCACCGTATATGGCTTGCCGACGAGGTAGCGACCGCCGCCCTTCGGCACAGCTTCACCATCACCAACGACTTTTTGGCTTGCAGCGCCATAGACGGAGGTTGGGAAAAATTCCTTGGTCTTTTTGCCAGGCGCCTGAGAACAACCAGCCAAAGCCAGCGCAACAAGCGCTGCCAGACCAAGCAGTGTGGGTTTGGGGAAACCGGCGCGACCGGTGCGGTTAAAACGCATGAGGCAAGACGCGGAACGACACTCCACTGAACACGACGAGCAAGTCTGCCTCAAATCCGAAAGCTTGACCACGTCTTGGCCAAAGCTCTTGGGGAGAATCAAACAACCCAGCAAAGTCACCTTTGGCTGTCGGGGGTTAACGAAGCGTTCCGAGATAGGACGAGGCTTCTCACAGCCAAGTATCAGTCTCAAAATGGGACAAAATAAGGTCAAAAACGGGTTTTAGGGCTTCTCATCGCCAATGCGGGCGATGCCTGAGATCCCATCATCACGCTCCCAAGCCAGCCTTTTTTCGTCCACTGGGCGCAAAACGAAGCAAAAGGTGCGCCCGTCATACCAGCTCGTCCATTTCTGGCAGAGGCGGCTGCCATCTACCCACCAACGGCCGGAATCCTGCGGTCTGGCCAGTCGACCAAGGCCCGAAGCCTCGCCCTGCGCATCCAGACGACCATCCTTGTAATAATTCATCGGAAATTCGCCACCTAAAGGGGTGGCGAGATAGATGCGACGCCCTGAAACAGCCCGGTCCAGTGCCGGGCCAGCCAGTGGTGGTGTATCGGCAGCCGTTGGGGACGCGAGGGAGACTAATGTGAGAGCCAAGATGCGGATCATTGTCTATTTACGCAGAAAGGCCCGGAATGGACCCTTCAAAAACCCGCGAGCGGTTGACCAGACGCGCCGCCCCTCCTAGAGAGAGCGGCACGGAAGGGTGGCCGAGTGGTTTAAGGCTCTAGTCTTGAAAACTAGCGTAGGTGAAAGTCTACCGTGAGTTCGAATCTCACCCCTTCCGCCATTCCCTCAATCGTCTGTATGTGCATCATCAATATAGCGCTGCTCAAAAGACCGCATGGTCTCCGCGGTCATCGGCAACTTTGCCTTGGACCATCCGCTTATAATGATCAGCAAGTGTATGCGTGCCAAAGCTTGGTGTTGCATCGGCATCGTAGCGGCCTGTGACGGGATCAAGAACGAGCATGGATTCGCGGGCATAATAAAGGCCGATGCTGGCTAGCTCCGCTTTATCGGCAAGTTTTCGACTGAAGAGACCAAGCACTGCTAAACAGCCGCGAATGAATGACAGAATGCTAATGGGCATTTTCTGATATTTGGGTTCGCGACCGGTCGCTGCAAAAATGAGAGCACCCTGCTCGCGTGGTGTGAGAGCGGGGCCGGGCCCACCAATCGGCAAGATTTTGTTCCAGCGACTTTTTTCCGTCAGACAATCAGCCATAAATGACCCAAGGTCATGATCGCTGATCGGCTTGCAAGCCGTGATTGTGCCATCACCAAAATGAATATAGGGCCGTCCAGCTTTCACCCGAGCCACTTGTCCGGAAAGCGATTTGAAAAAGGCAGTTGGGCGAACAATGGAATAAATTACGCCCGAAGCGATGAGCTCTGCCTCGAAAGCGAGTTTGGCCTTTTGAAAAGCCAGTAAGGGCTTTTGGACGCAAATAGCCGAGAGTAAAACCACATGCTTGACGCCAACGTTCTGTGCAGCACGCAAAGCCTCGACATGAGCGCGGTGATCAATCGCCCAAGCATCCCGCTTGACACCGGTGCGCGAGGCCAAGCAGGAAACGAGCGCATCAAAAGCCTCGCCCCGAAAGCCATCTCGCTCAAGAGAGGCGGGATCTGTCACCTGCCCTTCCCGCAATTCAATGCCAGGCAGATGCGGGCGTGCTTTTTTGCGATCTCTCACAAAACAGACGACGTGATAGCCTCTTTCTTTGAGCGCACGAGCAGTCGCGCGACCAATCGTACCGGTCGCACCAAGGAGAAAGATACGTTTTGAACGAGAGTTGTTTTCTACTGAAGACATCAAGGCAAACAAAAGGCGACGGGGTGATTTATCTTACTTGTAAAATGAATAATTCAAACAATCCCATGATTCAAGAAAATTACATCGTCAGCGAATGGTTTGTCTCGCCGATTTGCACTCTTGTCGCAGGGTGCTGCTCCCCACTCATGATTGAGCCGACATCGATCACGTCCAAAAATGGAACCTTTGAGCTCTCAGGACCGATTATTTCCATTCTATAGCCGATACCACACTCGGATTTGATCATACTGTGATGGGTTGAGCAGGTTTCAATTTTACGCCTGATCTGTCCAATATAAACTCTCAAATAAATAGCATCATCAGAATGTGCGGGGCCCCAAACAGCGCGCAAGATTTCTCTATGGCTCAACATTTTACCGCGATTGATCAGGAAATATTGCAGGAGATCATATTCCTTCGGAGTGAAAGACATGGGTTTATCGGCCACAAAAACCGCGTGCCTTACAAGGTCTAGCCGCAAGTACCCGTTAATCAGCTCTGGTGCACCTGCAAGTTTGACTGCGCGCGTGCGCAATGACGCTTTGGTGCGGGCAACCAGAACATCTGAAGGAAAGGGCCGCCCGATATAATCATTGGCGCCAAGTGATAAAAATTCGACCAATTCCAAATCGCTGGAATGGGAGGACAAAACAATGATGGGTGTCTGACATACCGCGCGCAAAGCTGGAATGAGTGTGCTTGCGTTACAGGCAGGATATTCATGATCAATAAAAATAAGCTCAGGCTGTAGCGTAAGACACATGCGTAGAGACTGAGGACCAGGCAAGATTGAATAGATATGACAATTAAAATCGGCAAGTATGCGCCGAAGCATTTTTTCAGCGCTTACATCAGCGCTGATATTTAAAATTGTCGCTCGTTTTTGCATCTCTCATCTCCTGATCAATGCAATAATAATAACAGTTTATGGAAACAGAATTGTCCAAAGAAAAAATGGTGACCCACAACAGAGGTAAAGAAAGGGTTCCAAAAACTTCCAATAAAAAGGATCCATTCATGTTGAAAACAATACGTTCATTTTTAATGTCACTCGTTTTGGTTGCTTTGGCGGGTCTCCCAACTTTAGTTCAAGCCGGTACACCGGAAGATCTCAAGGTAGATGCTAAACAAGCTTTGGCGCTTTTAGTGAAAGCCAATCCGATTGCTTCTGTCGTCTCGAAAAAGGCAAAGGCGACATTGATCTTTCCAAACATTGTCAAGGCTGGGCTTATTTTTGGTGGCGCCTATGGCGAAGGTGTCGTGATGAAGGGGACACAATTTGATGGATATGTAAATTCAGTCAGTGTCACTTTTGGATGGCAAGCAGGCGCGCAATCCTATGGATATGTTGTGTTTCTGATGACGGATAAAGCTATTCAATATATCCGCGATACACAGGGGCTGGAAATCGGGGTTGGTCCGACTGTTGTCGTTGTTGATGAAGGTGGCGCACGAAACTTATCCTCATCAACATTGAAAGATGACGCTTATGCTTTCATCTTTGATCAGCAAGGTTTGATGGCGTCTCTAAGTATTGAAGGAACTAAGATAACTCGCATCAAAAAGTGAATTCATGAAATTCTGAGAGGCGGACATGCCGATATCTGATGGACTGGCAAACGAAACCGAATATGAAAACGTATTCCGTCAATATCTGGATGTCTGCAATCAGGCGATTGAGAGGAATAAAGACAAATTTCCATATACAGAAATCTGGAATGCGCGTCTCAAAGGTCCAGAGAAAAGCTCCCTGATCCACGCCGTGGTGTTTGATGATCGCCCGAAGCTAGCCTACATGCTTCGTTTAACGCCAGAAATGAAAATAGAAATCAGTGAGAAAAAGGATTTGCAAACGGATGAGGCTTGGCCATTTTCATATCAATATATGAAGCGCGTCATCAACCAACCGGAAAAATACATCACCAACCCGGCACGATTACAATGGGGTTGGCTGCAATATCTTTTGGAGCCGAATTAGGCTGATAGTGAATGTATCACTCATTCATTTATGCGTTTTGATGACATGATGAGACAAATAGCAGCCATCGACATATAGAAGTAATTTCTTGATTGATGAAATTGTGACATGCGTCCCCGTTATTTTTGTGCCCGTAGCATCTCGTAAAATATTCAAGGCACGTGAAAATGTCGGCCCCTTCATTCCAAGCAAATTGGCTATGAGCCGTTTGTCATAAGGTAATTCCAATTCGAACCCGTCCCGATGATTCTGGACGAGACACAAATCGAGGATAAAACATCCGATGCGCTGGGGTGCGCTGTAGAGCAAAAATTGTTCGACTTGCATTTCATGGCGCCGTTGATATTGAATCATCGAGGTCATCATATTGATTGCCAATTTTGTGTTAGACGCGATTTGAGATTTCAAAAGAGCAATTGGCAAGCTGAGGATCAAAGCATCCTCGACAATTTGTGCTGTGGCAGCATGGTGACCATTTTCAAATAACGACGATTCCCCTGTCACAGCAAGTTTTGAGATCATTGCCAGGATCACCTCATCACCGGACTCTGTCACGTGTAATAGTTTGATCCAGCCCGCAATGATGACATAGAAATACTGAGCGACTTCACCTTCCAAATACAGGTTTTGCCCTTTGACGAGAGTGCGGGAACGAGAAGCTGCCGCAAAAAACTCTATTTCAGTTTCATCCAATCCCGAAAACAACGGCAAAGACCTCAAGAGATCAATTGCAGCGTTACGTGATGTGACGCGTGAACTCTTGTCGGTCACGGATTTCATTGCACTAAAAATTCCTGGGTTAAATTTACATATAAAAATTGTCTCGATGATTTATTTGAAATGAATACCAGCAAGGTTTAGCAAGACACGTCTTCATCGTTCAATCATATACGATCAACAGCAATAACTTAGCATATTAGCATGCTTAGGTGTTATAAATTGAGGGATGATTTGTGAATGAGACAATGACGCTTATGACTATTTTTTATGCTCTTCAAAATCCCGCATCGTTTCCTTATTTCCGAACATTTATATCGACTTAAGCTGCAAATGGCAGCTTAACCCGGTCGGAGTTTCCAAATGAACAAGGAACAGATTCAAGGCAAAGCTGAGCAGATTGCTGGTAAGCTTAAGGAGAAGTGGGGAAAGCTGACGGGTGATGACATCACGTTATATGATGGAAAGCGCGAGACTTTTCTTGGAAAAGTCAAAGAACATTACGGGCTTTCAAAAGAAGACGCTGAAAAGCAAATCAAAGTGATTGAAGACGCAACACATGATAGCGAAATCAAGTCAGCCTAATTTTTAAACATCTTATAAAGTCGCCCGCAAATTCATTCATGCGGGCGATTTTTTAAAACTATTTCAGACTTGTCGAGCTTAAGTTCTCTCTCAAACAACCAAATAAATCACATCGCATCCTTATATGCATCACGACAAAATGCTGATGGCTCTGACGATGAGGATCACATGTCGATAGCAACACTGCTCATAATTTTTCTTTTTCTCGTTTTAATTGGGGTTCTGCCAACTTGGCCCCATAGCCGAGAATGGGGCTATTACCCCAGCGGCGGAACAGGCATTCTTTTGATCATTATACTTTTGCTTGTCCTCAATGGACGAATCTAATTTCAAAAAAAGGAATATGCCATGAAAAGCGATCTCAATTTTTCTATTCGTCGGCCCGTTTGGTTGATTGCAGTTATTGCAACAACCAGTCTGACTTTAGCAGGCTGCGCACATGAGCGCCGGATGATGCTCAGAGCTCCAGGCTCATATGAAACCAATGATTCCTACACGGATTCCAAGGGAACAACGACCTCGAACAAAACAAATACAGATGTTTCAGTCGACAGTCGTGGTCGGCGTAAGCAAAGCGTTACATCTGAAACCAGCCGTGATCCACGTGGTCTCATGAATAAGACGACGACTAAGAAAAGTACCACAACGACAGAAGAATGATCGCAAGACAATTATCTGTCTTTCTCTAAACCATAGGCGCTCGGACATGTTCAATTTCAAACCGATCATTGTGTTAATGGCCGGCCTTGTACTTCTGAGCGCTTGTGGGCGAAGGCCCGTTGACCGGGCAATCAGCGGCGGGGCCATTGGCGCTGGCGTTGGCGCTGTCGCGGGTGCAGTTGTTGGCGGTAATCCCGGTACTGGCGCTATTGTTGGCGGCGTTGTGGGTGCCGCCGCAGGCGGGCTCACAACAAAGCGCACGATTTATCTTGGCAGGCCGATCTGGCGACAATGACCCAGATCAGTCTGGGCTGATCTGGGTATTTGCTGTTTCTATTCGATGAAGAGGGGCGTATCAGCGCTTCTTGCGGACGAAAATCTCATTGAAGAGCTTTTCCCACTTCTCGCCATTATCCATCTGATCAGCCGCATTCACATAAATGATCTTCATTTCCGGTGGCGTGGAGGAAAAGCGCTTATTGGTCGAGAAGAATTCATGGTTCGAGAGGATTTCCTGACCATCTGTCAGCAACCAATCCATGAAAAGCACAGTCGCATTGGGATGTGGCGCATTGGCGGCCAGCCCCATCCCGTTCACGCGTGCTACCGCGGGCTCGAGATAAAGCGGCGCAATGGGCGCGCCTGATTTGTTGAGCTGGCGGACACGGAACATATAGGTCGTGACGGCGAAAGGCACTTCACCTGCCGCAATCAGATTGGCCAGCAGTGTATGGCCTTTGCGAATCTGAAAGCCATTCTTGTCGGCAATATCCCGGAAGAGTTTCAGGCCTTTTTCCTCGCCCATGGCTTCGACTGTCGTCGCAAACCAATCAGCATCACCTGCTTCAACGGCAATCTTGCCCTTCCATTTGGGATCAAGCAGATCTTCGTAACGCTTCGGGTAATCGCCTTCAGGGAAAGCTTTTGTGTTGATCGCAGCTGTAATGATTTGCAAACGCGTGCCCAACCATTCCTTGGGCGCAGCCGCCTGCGGCACAAGTTCGGCAATGACGGGTGAATCGACGGCTTGGAGCAGCTTTTCACGATGCAAAGCTTCCAAGCCTGATTGATCGGTCTCGAAAGCGTCGACTTCAAAACGTTTGGCGCCATATTCAGTGACAGCGCGATGCACAATATCTTCAGAGCTCGAGCGCCAAATGTTGATTTTCACGCCCGGATATTTTGCTTCAAAAGCGTTTTTCAAGAGCGTCATGTCCTGCACCGTCTGCGACGTATACAGATTGATCACGCCCTCTTTCTTGGCATTCTCGTAGAGTTTCGCTGTCCGGTCGGTGCCCTTCATATTGGCTGCCTCAAGCACTTTGGCATTTTGGGCAAGAACTGGGGACGCCAGCACAAGAGTGGCGAGCGACAGGCCGACAAGGCGCGGCAGGAAGGACATGGGCGTTTCTCCAAGTTTCATCATTGGGTCCTAGGTTAAGGGCGGCTTCGTATGGGGTCAATTCGCCAGCTCACCTTGACCTGCGCCCAAGGCGCTGATGCAATGGGAAAAACCGGGCGGCCAAGAACAGAATCGCCCGACGGGAGGATAATATGGGAGCACGTGCCCCACTGCCCGACGCCTATCTTGATTGGGTGCACAATCAGGGCGTGCCGATCATCGAAGATTTCGGCATCGACATCCGCACAGTTCCTGTCGCCCCTTGGGCGCGCTATGGGATGAATGGCGCCTTCTGCCATCTTAAAGGCCGCGATGATTATATATCCATCTTTGCCTTCGAGTTGCCGCCGGGGGCAAAATCGGCGCTTCTGAAACATATTTGCGAAGAGGTCATCTATGTGATTTCGGGCCACGGATCGACATCCGTCACGCTCGAAGATGGCCGCAAGCATTTCTTTGAGTGGGGCCCCAAGAGCCTATTCTCTATTCCGCTCAATGCTACGCACCAGCATTTTAACGGGTCTGGCCGAGAGCCGGCGCGCTTTGCTTCCGTCAACAATATGGTTTTCACCATGAATTGTTTTCGGGATGAGGACTTCATCTTCAATTGTCCGGTTCCTTTTACAGAGCGTGCCGGTAAGCCTGATTATTTTGTCGGCGACGGTGAGTTTATTTCCATCTCGCCAGGTCGCCACCAATGGGAAACGAATTTCGTTCCAGATCTGTCCGCTTTTGAATTGAAGCAATGGTCCCAGCGTGGTGCCGGCGGCTCCAACCTCCGCTTCATGCTGACAGAAAACACCATTGGTGCGCATTCATCTGAAATGCCGGTTGGCACTTACAAGAAAGGCCATCGCCATTTTGATGGCGTTTGCGTCTTTGCGGTCACTGGACAGGGCTATTCTCTGCTCTGGCATGAGGATGATCAGGAATTCACGCGCGTGGATTGGGAGCATGGCTGCGTCTATTGCCCGCCAGATTCCATGTTCCACCAGCATTTCAATATCTCCAACCATCCGTCCCGCTATCTCGCGCTTCAAATCGGAACCGTGCGCTATCCCCTCTTGCAGATGAAACGCGATATTTGGACCGTTGGTGTCGATAAGGATGTCAAAGAAGGCGGTGCGCAGGTCGAATATCAGGATCAAGATCCACGCGTCCATGGGATTTGGCTTGATGAGATCGCCAAACACGGCGTGGAATCACGCATGGGGCCCTTTATCGACGAGTGCAAATTTGCGGGGGCGAAGAAATGAGCGAGACAGTGACGCCCGATCTCGACACGAAATTCATGGTTGATCCCTATCTCAACTGGGTGAAAGCAGAAGGCGCAACCATTCATGAAGGCGCTGCACTCGATCTTCTAGCACTCGCTGTGGCGCCTTGGGCGCGCTTTGGCATGAAGGGCGCAGTCTGTCATGCCGAAGGGCGCTGCGATTATCTCACGGCCTTTCTCTTCGCGCTGGATGCCGGACAATCATCCGCGCCCGTTCGGCATACTTATGAAGAGGTGTTCTATGTGCTCGCAGGCAGTGGCGAAACACTGATCACTCTTTCGGATGGACATGAGACCACGATCGAATGGGGAGAGAAGAAACTCTTCGCAGTGCCCATCAACGCGACAGCGCGACACAAGGCTGGCCCGTCAGGTGCGCGCTTTGTTGCACTCAGTGACTTCCGCTATTTGATGGGGCTCTATCGGAACGAAGCTTTTCTTTTTGATAATCCATCACCACTTCATGGCCGTCAGAAACGCGCGGTTGATGCCGGTTTGATCGCGGATCCATGCAGTGGCACCCTATCTGTCGATGAATTGTCGCCTTTGGTGCTTGCTGATCTCTCTGTCGGGGTGGATCTCACAGCGCTTGCGCCCAAATCTTCAACGCTTGCACGCCGTCAAATGCAGGGGCGTCATATTTTGGGTGTGGACGGACAAGGCTTCAGTCTCTCCTTCTCGTCCCAAAATTCAGATATCCGCCGCGTCGACTGGCGTCATGGCATGTTGTTTGGGTTGAAGGGCATGCAGTTCCATCAGCATTTCAATGCGGGCTCTGCCCCCGCCCGCTTTATCGCGGTTGAGCTGGGTTCTCTCTCGTCCCCCATGTTCCGCAGCCGCCGTTCAACCTATGGCGACGCGTCCGTCTATGCGTCTGGTGCTGCGATTATTCCAAGGGACGAAGAGCGTCCGGAAGTCAGAACGGCATTGGGCTGAAAGCCCATAGTGGACCCTAAAGCCCGGCAGCCTCGGCTACCGGGCTTTTTTTTATGGGTCAAAGGTATCCTCACATTTCAAATGCTGCACCGCACCTTGATCCAGCTCAAGGCAGCCGCTTCTTCTCGGGCATAATTTCTCTTATGCGGAACGATATTCCGCATAGAGGAACATTTAACCGCAACGTCGGTTACCGAGAGGCAGCCATGCTGAACAAAGACCAGAATGAACTCGTCACCCAAACCGGACCAGGCACGATGATGGGTGATTTGTTTCGGTGTTACTGGCTGCCCGTTCTGCTCTCTGAAGAGCTGCCGGAAAATGACAGCTCGCCTGTGCGGGTAAAAATATTGTCCGAGCGCCTGATCGCATTCCGCGATTCAGAGGGCAAAATTGGCCTCATCGACGAATTCTGCCCGCATCGCGGCGCATCGCTCTGGTTCGGCCGCAATGAAGAATGCGGATTGCGCTGCCCCTATCACGGCTGGAAATTTGATGTGAACGGCCAGTGCATCGATGTACCGTCAGAACCAGCTGAATCGGGCTATGCCAAGAAGATCAAACTCACCTCTTATCCGGTCATCGAAAAAGGTGGCGTGATCTGGACCTATATGGGCAAGGCCGAAAATATGCCGCCCGAACCTTCCTATGAATTCTGCTCGGTGCCCCGCAAACAAAGCTTTACCTCGAAGCGGTTGCAGGAATGCAATTGGCTGCAGGCCCTTGAGGGCGGGATTGATTCAAGCCATGTCTCTTGGCTGCACCGCGGTGATGTCAAAGCTGATCCTCTGTTCAAAGATGCTGCTGGCAACAAGTATAATCTCAATGATCTTGCGCCTGTCTTTGAAGTCATCGACAGCGAAGGTGGCCTCTATATCGGCGCGCGCCGCATGGCTGAAGACAACCAATATTACTGGCGCATTACGCCTTGGCTGATGCCCTGTTTCACCGCTGTGCCTCCGCGTGGCGATTATCCGATGCACGGTCATTTCTGGGTGCCGATTGATGATGAAAATTGTTGGGCCTGGAGTTTTGATTATCACACGGTGCGCGCACTCACGAGTGATGAAGTCGGACATATGAAGGCGGGCAAAGGCGTGCATTGCAAATATGTGCCCGGCACCTATCGGCCGCTGGCCAACAAGGACAATGATTATTTGCTGAGCCGCGAGGCACAGAAAGCAGGAACCACTTATAGCGGCGTTGAAGGCATCGCCATCCAGGATTCCTCACTGCAAGAATCAATGGGCCCGATTGTCGACCGGACGAAAGAAAATCTGGTCGGTTGTGACAACGGCATCATCATGGCGCGCCATAAGATGATGCGCGCTGCCAAAGCACTCCGGGAGAAGGGCACCCTTCCCCCCGCTCGGACCCCGGAACAGCAGAGCGTCCGTGCAACCGCTTTGCTTCTCAAACGCGACATTCATTTCAAGGATGGTGCCAAGGAAGCATTGCGGGCTCGCCCGGGAGTTCCGCAAACGTCAGTCTGACCTCCCGTGGGCTGATCGTTGATGACTTGAAGCCGCCGCAGCCATGCGGCGGCCTTTTTATTGCCCCAGAATCGCTTGCGGCAGAGCCAAGGGTGACTAGAATAGGCCCATAAGGCGGCCCACTTCACGAAGCCGCCATGGGAGGAGAAATGGCGGGAGCGCTGGAAGGAATTCGCGTTGTCGAATTCGCCAATTACGTTTCTGGCCCCTATGCCGGCATGCTGCTCGGCGATATGGGCGCGGATATCATCAAAGTCGAAGAACCTACAAAGGGCGATCCTTTCCGCGGTTGGGGCCGCGTTGAATATTCGCCGACCTTCGGCTCGGTTAATCGCAACAAGAAGAGCGTCACGCTCGATCTGAAGAGCGAGCAAGGCAAAGCAGACGCGCGGGCGCTCATTCTCTCTGCAGATGTCGTGATTGAGAATTTCCGTGTCGGAACGATGGATCGCCTCGGTCTTGGCTATGATCTGTTTGTCGAGAAAAATCCGGGGCTGATCTGGTGTTCGATTACGGGCTTTGGCTCTGATGGCCCTTACGCCATGCGACCAGGCTATGACACGGTCGGCCAAGCCGCCAGCGGCCTGCTGAGCTTGTTAACCGATGTCGCAAACCCGAAACCCATGGGTATTTCACTGTCAGATCATTTGGGCGGCATGAATGCGGCCAATGGTATTTTGGCAGCCATTATCGCACGCGGTCGCACGGGTCGCGGCCAGCGTGTTGAAACCTCTTTGCTGGAATCAACGCTCTCTTTCTGTGGTGAAAATGCAGCCCGCTTTTTTGAAAACGGAAAAGTGCCCGGTCGTGCCACACGCACACATCAGGCACAGGTCTATGCCTTCACTGCAAGCGACGGCAAAGCCTTTATCGTTCACTTGTCTTCACCAACAAAATTCTGGATCGGCCTGACAGAAGTCGCTGGCCATCCGGAATGGGCTGAAGACCCGCGTTTCAAAACAAAGGAAACGCGCGCGAAAAATTACGATGCGCTGAATGAACTTTTGGCCAATGTCTTTAAAGGCAATACGCGGGCATTCTGGTTGCAAAAGCTTCTCGAGCGTGACGTGCCATCCGCACCCCTTAATACGCTTGATGATGTCTTTGCCGATCCGCAAGTGCAGCATCTGCAAATGCGCGTGGATGTTCCCCACCCCAAACTTGGCCAAGTAGGCTATGTGCGCAATGGTGTGCGCTTGTCTGATACGCCAACGTCCGTGCGCACATGCTCGCCGGAATTGGGCGAGCATAATGACGAGATACTCAAGCCTCTTCGTGCGAAAGGAGCGTAACCCCATGAAAAAAGCAGGACTCGCTTTTCTGGCTTTATGCGCCACTTTCACGCAAGCTCACGCCCAATCGGCAGCAGATTTTTTTAAAAACCGCAAAATGACTTTGGTCACATCAGCCTCGGTAGGTGGTGGTTATGATCAATATGCGCGTCTGCTGTCGCGCCACATGCCGAAATATCTGCCCGGCGGGCCCAGCATGATTGTGCAGAACATGCCAGGCGCCGAAGGAATCAAAGCAGCAAATTATCTCTATTCCGTTGCAGCACGTGATGGCTCGGTCGTAGGCGGCCTTCAGCGCAATACGGGTCTGGCGAAATTTTACCATCCCGATAATTCCAATGCACAATTTGATGCGCGCAAATTTATCTGGCTGGGTTCGACACAGCAAGAGATTGGCTTTTTCCTGATGCGCACTGCAACGGGCGCTGTCGACCTCAACGGTTTGAAGCAACGCGAAACCACGGTGTCCTCGACCTCGCGTAATTCACCAAGCTCGATCTATCCACGGCTCTTGAACGCACTCTATGGAACGAAAATCCGTGTGATCGAAGGATATGACGGATCGCAGACATCGCTGATGGCAATTGAACGGGCTGAAGTTGACGGGCATGTCTCGGGCGGCACATCAGCGAATTTCCGCGCACGATACCGTCCATGGGAAAAATCCGGTCAGGTTGCGATCATCATGCAGCTAGGTATGGAGCGGGACAAAGAATATCCCAATGTGCCAACCGCACTTGAGCTCGCACCCGATGAAACATCGCGCTCGATTTTTGAGATTGCTTTCGTTGAACAGGTCATGGGACGTCCCTTTGTCTTGCCGCCTGAAGTTCCCAAGGATCGTGTCGAGGTTTTGCGAACAGCCTTTGATAAAACAATGACCGACAAAGAATTCCTCGAAGAAGCCGCCAAGCAAGGGGCAGAGATTGACCCGGTTTCTGGGGCGCGCATCAATGAATTGCTGGACAAGGTTTATGCAGCGCCCCCTGCCCTTGCCCAACGCGTCCGCGATCTCGTGCAATAAGGTTTGATATGATCAATGCCATAACCCCCTCACGTGAGTTGCGAGACACTTGCGCCATTGTCGGAACAGCTACAAGTAAGCTCGGCAAAGTTCCCGGCGTTTCCAGTCTCGATCTTCTGATGGATGCGATCCGCAATGCGCTTGATGATGCCGGTTTGAAAGCCAGCGACATTGACGGCGTTCTATGCCGCGGTCCTGATGAATCCTATTCGCACCATCAATTGCTGGCTGAACGACTTGGCATCAATGCTCGCTTTTCTACCACGCTGACCAATGGTGGTGCGAGCCAGATCATGTCAGTCGCCCTCGCTGTGATGGCGATCCGTTTCGGCTTGGCCAATACGATTGTATGCGGCTTTGGCCGAGATACATGGTCGCGCACCCATGCGAGTGAAGAAGCCCGCGTCCGAAATGAGACGCGACCTGAGTCAATGCTCGCGCGCGAATTTGGCCCCGAATATGGCTATTTCGGCGCCACAGCCGCACATGCTTTTGGCGCAACGCGCCACATGCATCTCTATGGCACCACGCGTGATGATTTTGGCGAAATCGCTGTGGCTTTCCGCGAACATGCTTTGCGCAATCCCGACGCATCTATGAAGAAGCCGCTCAGCATTGAGGATTATCATGCAGGCCGGCTGATCGTGGCACCCTTTGGCATTTATGATTGCAGCTTACGCTCTGATGCAGCGGGAGCCGTGATTGTGACAAGTGCAGCACGCGCTAAGGATTTGAAGAAGCCGCCCGTACTCATCAAAGGTTTTGGCTTTCAGAACAATACGCGCGGCTGGTTTGCTGATGACAATATGGTTGTCACCGCAGCCAAACAGGCTGGTGAAGCCGCTTATGCCATGGCGGGCCTTGGCCCGAAAGATGTTGATACAGCCCAGATCTATGATTGCTTCACCTATATGGTGCTCACGCAATTGGAAGATTACGGCTTCTGTAAAAAGGGAGAAGGCGGCGCCTTTGTTTCATCAGGCGCCTTGCGCTTGGGTGGAGCTTTGCCTTGCAACACGTCTGGTGGACAGCTGTCAGAAGCGCATTGCGAGGGCATGTTGCAAATTGTCGAAGGTGTCCGCCAAATGCGCCATCTCTACCCTGAAAACAGGCAAGTTAAAGATGCCGAAATTGCCCTGATCTCAGGTCACGGCGGCAATCAGGTGTGTCATTCCACTCTCATTCTGGGGCGCGCATAATGAGCGATCTTGTTCCTAAACCTAAGCCACGCCCCGCACCTGAATCGCTTCCTTATTGGCAAGCGGCGCGCGAACATCGTTTGGCTTTGCCCAAATGCGAGGACTGTCAGAAATCCTGGTTTCCGCCTTCACGGACATGTCCGCATTGTC
The DNA here is from genome assembly GCA_947452455.1 of Beijerinckiaceae bacterium. Lineage (GTDB taxonomy): Bacteria > Pseudomonadota > Alphaproteobacteria > Rhizobiales > Beijerinckiaceae > Terripilifer. The sequence continues at coordinate 364,150 of CANGBX010000002.1, read as the reverse complement.
TGTCGACAAAATTCTCATTTGAAAACGTGTCAGGAAAAGGCAAAATCTTTTCCTTTGTCACATTCCACCGTGTCTATCGTCCGGCTTTCACCGCTGATGTTCCCTACGTTGTGGCGCTCATCGAGCTCGATGAAGGCCCACGCCTGTTGAGCAATATTATGGGTGTCACCCATGATCAGGTGAAATGCGAGATGCGGGTCGAGGTCGTCTTTGACGATTATGACGAGGATATTTCGATCCCGAAATTCAAACTCGTCTAGCCGTTTTGATTCAAGGCAGATTGGACCTGTTGTTCAGCTGCCTTGATCGCCTCCTGCGGCTTATGTCCGGCCGCAATGGCAGGCAAGATAGATACGTGGATCACACCTGCGCGCTTTGTTTGGTTGCCGGGCAGCCAAAATAATCCGGAATTCATGGCAACGGGCAAAAGCGGTGCGTTGAGCTTTGAATAAAGCAATTCAACACCACGCTTGAATTCAATCGGCGTGCCCGGCGCTTGCCGTGTGCCTTCTGGAAAAATCAAAATACTGCGGCCCTGCTCCAAAGCCCGCTGGCCTTCATCGACCATCTGGCGAAGAGCCTTTGTCCCGGCGTCCCGATCTATCGGGATCATTGGCGAGCGTTTCAAGAAAGCCCCGAAAATCGGAATTTTCAAAAGTTCGATTTTGGTGATGATTGCCACTTCCGGAAAAAAGAGCAGATAGGTGATCGTTTCCCAAGCCGATTGATGATTTGACACAATCAAGCACGGTTCAGCGGGGAGATTTTCAAGCCCTTCAATCTGGTGCGTAATTCCCACCACCCATTTCAGCAGAAAAATAACACCGCGCGCCCAAAGGCGGGTACAGCGGCGTACCATTTTTGGTTGCGAGCCAAGCGCAATAACACCAATAAGGACGAGACCAAAAACAGCGGTCCAAAGCGTCCAGAGTCCGGCGAAAAGGTTTGATCGAATCTTCTGCATCACATCTGTCTTTGGGAGGTGCTATTTATCGCCCAGTCTCATTAACCTATCATTAAACTTCAAACTAAGCATTGTTATGTCCGAAATGCGATAGTTATGATCTTGCAAAAGCAGCTGTATCACTTCCCAGCAAGCCTGCAGGACGACTAAAGGCAAATTCAAGGCCATTTATATTGAGAGGCGGGTTCAAACGCCGCGCTTGTCCCCAATATGTGACTTCAATTTTTGTTTGAAGATCATGGTCATTTTCGGGCGCGATTGCCTGGTCGTCAGTGCTTCGAAATTGTGCAAGTAAAGCAGCTGTGCGTGCGAGTGAGAGACGAATATGTGAACGCGATCCTTGTTGAGCCTCAATCAAAGCGCGGATCACAGCTGCGGCCATCATGTGACCGGTTCCGTAATCAAGGGCTTGCACAGGCAATTGCTGCGGTGAATGTGCATTGGCATGTTGCATTTCGCTGTGTGCAAGACCTGCACTCATCTGGACAATCGTGTCAAAACCACGCCGATTGGCCAAAGGACCCGTCCAGCCATAAGCATTCAGTGCAACATCGATGAGATCGGGATTGATGGCCTGTCGCGCGGCTTCACCAAAACCAAGCTTCTCAATTGCATCGGCACGATAACCATGCACGATCACATCGGCTTGCGCCAACAGTGACGTGAAAACATGACGGTCATCTGGCTGCGTCAGATCAAGACGTGCACGGCTTTTGCCGGGCGTAACTTCAGGCAGGACGGCGGGCTCATCCCAATTGGGTGGATCAATGCGCAAGACATCGGCGCCATAGGCGGCCAGGAAACGTGTTGCCACTGGTCCGGCAAGTATACGCGTCAGATCAAGCACACGTAATCCCTCAAGCGGGCGACCAGCAGAACCAAAGTCTCGTAACAGGCTGCCAGTTTTGCTGCGCCAACTGATCAAAGGTTCTGATGCAACCGCCTTGCCCTGCGGATGGGTTAACCAGTCACTCAAGCTCAGCATTTTTGCAGCAACGCCGCCATTTGCAACAATCGCTTCTTGCAGCGCGTCAGCCTCCCAAAAAGCAACGGCATCACTTACAGATTTTGCGTCTTGGTCGCACCCTAAAACGCGCAAACAAGCTTCGCGATGATGATCTGCATTTGTATGTAGGCGAATGAAACCGTCTTTGGTTTGGTAATTTCCTGCAATCGGATCCCATTGTGGAGGAAGCGACCAGCCGATGGGTCTGATCGATTTTGCAAACCAAAAAGATGATAAGCGCCGATCTACAATCACATCAGGCAAAGGTTTGCCACGAAGTGATGAAAACTCGGCTAGGGCTAAACCAGCTGCTGCAATGGAGGCAGTCGCAAAATCTGTGACTGCGAAGGATGAAGGTAGCGAGCCACGCCCCTCTTCCTTTACATGATCAAGCAGCGTAGCGGGGCCGCGCAAACCGGCCCAGATGTCTGCTAGAATGAGGCTCGTCTGCGACACACATCAGCCCGTGTAGAGCTTGGCAAATTGATCGCGCAGTACATTCTTCTGGACTTTGCCCATCGTATTGCGGGGTAGATCATCCATAAAAATAATTTTCTTCGGCTGCTTGAATTTCGCGAGACGATCCTGGAGCGCATTGATAATTGCTTTCTCATCAATCTGCTCAGGCTTTGTCCGCACAACCACAGCTGTCACACCTTCACCAAAATCTGGATGCGCCACGCCAATGACGGCGCTTTCAAAAACGCCGGGCATAGCATCAATCTCGGATTCAATCTCTTTGGGATAGACATTAAAACCACCTGTAATGATCAGGTCTTTGCCGCGCCCGACAATATGCACATAACCGCGCGCATCTATTTTGCCCAGATCACCAGTGATGAAAAAACCGTCCGGCTTGAATTCAGCCTCGGTCTTTTCTGGCATGCGCCAATAGCCCTTAAAGACATTCGGGCCTTTGACTTCGATCATGCCGATCTCTTCCGCTCCCAAAAGCTGAACGCTTTCGGGATCAGCAATGCGGACAGACACGCCTGGCAAAGGATAACCAACGGCTCCCGGCACGCGATCTCCATCATAAGGGTTAGACGTGTTCATATTGGTTTCCGTCATGCCATAACGTTCCAGAATGGCGTGACCCGTTTTGGCGCTCCACTCGCGATGCGTATCAGCCAAAAGCGGAGCGGAACCCGACACGAATAACCGCATGTTCTTGACATTTTCTTTGTTGAGCTTGGGGTGCTGCAATAAGCGCACATAGAATGTTGGCACGCCCATCAAACATGTGCCTCTAGCCATCAGCTCCATGATCTTCTCAGGATCGAACTTCGGCAAGAAAATCATTGATGCGCCCGAAAAGAAAGTTACGTTCGAGGCCACAAACAAACCATGCGTGTGATAGATGGGCAGCGCATGAATGAGCACATCTTTTGATGTGAACCGCCAATAATCTACCAGTGTCGATGCATTTGAATGGAGGTTGTCATGCGTCAACATGGCGCCTTTGGAACGACCTGTTGTTCCAGACGTATAGAGAATGGCAGCAAGATCATCGCCATTGCGCACAATCGTTTTGAAATCTTTTGGTTGCTGCGCGGCTGCAGAGACAAGACTGCCCTTGCCTTCCGGATCAATATTAAGAACTTTCGCGCCCACTTTATTTGCAAGCTGCTGAATTCCTTGTTCCGAGGCTGGATCACAGACAATCAAGCTTGGTTCGGAATCGCCGATAAAATAATCGAGTTCAGCCAGTGTGTATGCCGTATTGAGCGGCAGATAAACGGCCCCCGCACGCACAGTCGCCAGATAAAGCACGAGAGCAGGCACAGATTTCTCGACCTGAGCCGCCACACGATCACCGGGCTTCACACCTTGCGCGACAAGCACATGGGCAATTTGCGCCGAGAGAGCGAAAAGGTCGCCGTAGGAATAAATCGTCCCGTCGATATTTTCGATGGCCCGAGCCGAAAGATCCGGCGTGTTGCGTGACAGGCGGTCGAACAGGTTGCTCATCAGTAAAGCCTTCAGCGGCTGTTGGCCGGGCCCATGACCAGATCCGGCAAAGAGGTCGAGATGGACGGAAAGAGACACAAAACGATCACCGCGCCAATCATCAGGACGACAAAAGGAAGGGTTCCGTAAATAACCTCTTTCAGAGGGATATCAGGCGCAATATTGCGAATTACAAAAATATTCAATCCCACAGGTGGGTGGATCAAGCCCAATTCCATGACAATTGTCATCACCACGCCGAACCAGATGAGATCAAAGCCCGCGGCTTTAATGGGTGGCAGGATAATCGGGGCGGTCATGAGGATGATCGAGACCGGCGGCAGGAAGAAGCCCAGAACCACAACCAAGAGCAGGATGGTGGTCAGCAAGAGCCACTTGTCCAAATGCAGCGCCACAATGGATTGCGCAGCGCCTTGGGAAATGTGCAAATAACTCATGACATAGGAATAGAGCAAAGACATGCCGATGATCATCATGAGCATGGTCGATTCCCGCAAAGTCGAAGACAAAATAGGCTCCAGATCACTTGGTCGCCACACGCTGTAAATAATTGCTATTAGGGCAAGTGCTAAGAGCCCTCCCAAGCCCGCCGTCTCAGATGGCGTGGCATAGCCGCCATAGAGCGCAAACATGACGCCTGTCAGGAGAGCAACAAAGGGAATTACCCGTGGCAACGAGCTGATCTTTTCAGCCATTGTATACTGGTGTTTTTCGAGAATGCTGTGCTCAATGCCTGTGCGCTCATATTCTGCTCGCGCAGCGCGATATTCTTGCTGAAACCGAATGACCGCATAAGCCGCAAATAACAAAACAAGAAAAATTCCTGGTCCGATACCTGCTAAAAACAAACGACCAAGCGATTGTTCAGCGGCAACAGCATAGAGAATCATGGTGATCGAGGGCGGTAACAAAATGCCAAGCGTACCACCTGCTGCAATGAGACCTGCAGCAAAGCCACCCGAATAACCACGCTTGCGCATTTCTGGAATGCCTGCGGAACCAATGGCTGAGCAAGTGGCTGGTGATGAGCCCGCCATAGCTGCAAAAAGAGCGCAGGCGAAGACATTGGCAATACCCAGTCCTCCGGGGACGCGATGCATCCAGGCATGGAGAGCGGAATAGAGGTCTTGCCCTGCCCGGGATTTACCGATTGCTGCTCCTTTCAAAATGAAAAGCGGAATAGAAAGCAGAGTAATGGAGGCCATTTCCTCAAAAACATTCTGCGTCACTGTATCGAGAGAAGCCGCGGGCATGAAAAAATACATGAAGACGATAGCAACTGCACCAAGAGCAAAGGCAATCGGCATACCTGCGAACATGGCAAAGAGAGTCGCGCCACCATAGAGAAGACCAATAGCCAGAGTACTCACGAGCGCCGTCCCTTTTTAATGCTGACTGCTATCTGCAGGGCTATTTGAATGCAGAGAAGCGTCATGCCTGCAGCCATCACAGAATAAGGAATCCAGAGTGGTGGCGCCCAAGTTGAAGATGTTACCTGTCCATCCTCAAAAGCTTCATGAAACAATGTCCATGATTTCCAAGAGAAAAAAATACAAAAGGCCAAGCTTGCACCATCAACCAGAAGAAGGCGCAACCGATTGGCCATTGGTGAAAGAAAACCTACAAGTGCATCAATGCCAACATGCCCACGCTTCGATTGAACGTGGGCAGCTGTCAGGAAAGTCGCGCCAACAAGAAGAAAAACAGAAGCCTCATCCTGCCAATAGGTAGGTGCTTTGAAATAATAGCGGACAACTACACTGTAGCTGAGGATCAGACTGGCAGCGATCAATGCAATCGACGCCAGAATCATGATCATTTTGTTGATGAGAGCCAAGATACTTTCGGCGGCCCCAAGTGGGCCACCGATTTCATCAGCAGGCGTTGTTGAACTTGGTAATTCAAAACCATGCGCGCTCATGCAGGTACGGACTCAGCAAGCTGAAGCAATTTTGCGCTGCCCGCATTCTTTCCCGCGTAATCCTTCCAAGCGGTTTCGCGTGCGATCTTGCGCCATTTTTCGACAATGTTTTCATCAAGATCGTGGATCTTCGCGCCAGCCTTTTCGTAAATCTTGGCTACCGCTTCATCATCCGCCATAGCCGCATCACGACCATAGGCTTCGAGCCCCTCACCGACTTCCATAATCAAATCTTGCTGCTTTTTAGGCAAAGCATCAAAAATAGATTTCGAGATGATCAGAGGTTCTAGCATATACCAATAGGATTTTCCGCGACCCGTTGTGAGATGTTTGGCGATCTCTTCGAGCTTGAACGAAATAAGGCTGGTCGATGATGTGAGCCCCGCATCACAAGCGCCAGTCTGCATGGCAGCATAAAGCTCATTGGAGGGTAGTGATAAGACGGCTGCGCCGGCGGCTTGCAACATCAAATCCATTTCGCGCGATCCACCCCGGATTTTCATGCCCTTGGCATCTTCCGGATTAATGATCGGTGCGGCTCGACTTGCAACACCACCAGCTTGCCAAATCCAAGTGACGATCACGATGCCTTTATCGTTGAGGAATTTGGAAAATTCCCTGCCAACAGCTGCCTGTTTCCACGCCAGGCCTTGCTTGTAGGAACTCACGAGAGCGGGCATGAGACCAATGTTCACTTCCGGCATTTCGCCGCCTGCGTAGGAAATCGGCACAAGCGACATATCGAGTGCGCCTTTGCGCAGAGATGACACTTGCGAATTGACTTTCATCAGTGAAGAGCCGGCATAAACTTGAGCGGCCATTTCTCCTGAACTTTTCGCAGCCAATTCTTGAGCAAAACGATGGCAGAGAATATCTCGGAAATCCCCATCCTTGCCATTTGAGCCTGGGAATTGATGTGAGATTTTTAAAGTCGTAGCTGCTTGAGCCGAGGAAAATTTCAACAAAGCAGGAGCAGCAATGGATCCAGCAAGCACATGGCGACGCGTCAGTGACATAGGCTTTCCTCCAAATGGTTTCTTTTTACCCTCAGAGACCCGATGTTCGGGGCCGAGCTGAACCATGACCATAACAAAGTTTGGGTTGTTGGAAGGGTCGACTTTCGCAAGGGGTACCGCTGCTGCACTGCAATCATGAGATGGGTGGGAAAGACGCCACTTAAAGGTTGTCCAGCGAGGAAGATCTCCTCTTAAAACGCCACTCGACTTGACATTCATTGGTGTCCCCCCAAAAAAGGCTAGCCCTGCGGTTGAGCGGCCGCCAAAGTGAAGAACCGGTCCTGAAATTGCGCTATCGCCTTGAATTTGTGCTGTATCGCCTTTTTGGGGGCCTGATACGCTTCCTGCCCATTGAGGCAGCTTCCTCAATGACGGGGGCTCTTTTTCGATGGTTTGCGCCGCTATCCAAGCGGCATCAGCGGGTCCTGAACCAACTCAATCTCGCCTATCCGCACATGTCTGCGGCTGAGCATGCCGCAATCGCTCAACAAAGCTGGGAGACGATGGGGAGAGTTTTGGCTGAAAGTTTCCGCCTCGAAGAGATTCTCAAATCAGACCGCGTAGTCGTTGAAGACCACACAGCTGTACAAGCCAGATTGGCTCAATGTCATGGTTTCATTGCCTGCACAGCCCATCAAGGGAATTGGGAAATTGCCGTCGTTCCACTGACCAAAATGGGGATCAGAACGGCCGGCATTTATCGGCGTCTCAAAAATCCTTTAGTCGATGCGATGGTGCGTCAGCAACGAGCGATTCTCTATCCAGATGGTCTCTTTCAAAAGCAACACAGCACCGCACTTGCGGCGACAAAATATGTCAAAGCGGGCGGTGCTCTTTCGGTGATGGCCGATTTGCGCGAGCATCGTGGAGTCAAAGTGCCTTTTTTCGGGCACCCGGCACCCTCCAATCCATTCCCCGCCATGATGGCTGTGTCATTGAACAAGCCTATCTTCATTGCGCATGTGATGCGTGAACACGGGGTTCGATTTAAAATCAAGGTCACTGAAATCGAAGTCGCCCGCAGTGGAAATCGCGATGCCGATATTCTTGAGACAACGACCCGTATTCAGGCAGCACTGGAAAATAATATTCGTGAGCGCCCGAGCGAATGGATGTGGTCACTTGGCCGTTGGATGTGACGAGAGGTAAGTTTGCTATGAAGATTGCAACCTGGAACGTCAATTCAGTACGCCAGCGCCTGGAGCATCTTCTCTCTTATCTCAAAGAGGTAGAGCCTGACGTTTTATGCCTGCAAGAATTGAAATGCATGGATGAGGCCTTTCCACGCCCCGAAGTGGAATCGGCTGGTTACAATGTCGCTGTGCACGGACAAAAAACATTCAATGGCGTGGCCATTCTGTCAAAGCGTCCCATAGAGGTGCGCACAGGACTGCCCGGCGATGAAAATGATACGCAAGCGCGCTATATTGAAGCGACAGTGCCTGACGGAAATGGCGTCATACGCGTTGCTTCCATCTATCTTCCGAATGGCAATCCGGTCGGTACAGAAAAATACACCTATAAATTGGCATGGATGGATCGTTTGATTGCGCATACGCGCGAGCTTATGCGTCTCGAAGAGCCGCTGGTCTTGGCAGGTGATTATAATGTCATCCCCTCACCGAGCGATTGTCATGATCCGGCGGCGTGGGCCAATGATGCTTTGTTCCTCCCACAAACGCGTGAGAAATTCCGCATTTTGCTGAACCTTGGTCTTACAGACGCTTTGCGCGCCGTTCGCGATGACGCCGGCCTCTACACTTTCTGGGATTATCAAGCGGGTGCTTGGCAGAGAAACAATGGCATTCGCATCGACCACCTTTTGCTGTCGCCTCAAGCCGCCGACCGTTTGAAATCGGTCGAAATCGACAAAGATATGCGCGCGCGAGAAAAACCGTCCGATCACGTGCCTATTCGCATTGAATTGGCCTGAATAGCCAACGATACACACATTTTGAATCTGACCCGTTGACAGCTCTGTTTGGCTGATTACTGTGATATTTCACAGTTTCGCCACAGGCAGATCACATGCTGGTATCGGTTCACAAGGGCCAAATTACTGAAAATAAAGAGCTTTCCATCAAGAAAGCCATCGTTGCCGGCTGGACAGGTCGCGACAAGGCTGCCCTTGAGAAGCATATTAAAGAGCTTGAAGAGCTCGGTGTCCCACGGCCTGCCTCGACCCCCGTCTATTATCGGGTGAGCGCCAGCCGCATCACGACTGACCAGAACATTGAGACAGTCGGTGGGGATTCCTCTGGCGAAGTGGAATTCGTACTCGCTCAATTTGATGGGGAACTTTGGGTCGGTGTTGGTTCGGACCATACGGACCGCAAGGCCGAGACCTATAATGTCACCGTCTCCAAACAAATGTGTGAAAAGCCGATAGCTACTGAATTTTGGGCCTATGCTGATGTCGCCCCGCACTGGGACCAACTCGTCATGCGCTCCTATATCGAAGAGAATGGCGCGCGGGTCCTCTATCAAGAAGGATCAGTGACCGCCATGCTGGACCCGCTGGCATTGATCAAAGGCTATGAAGGAAAGCCTTCACTCGACGATCACGCGCTGATGTTTTGCGGCACATTTGCGGCGAAAGGCGGCATTCGTCCGGCCGATGTCTTCGAATATGAAATACACGACCCCGTTTTGAACCGGACCATCCGGCATGGATACCGGCTCACAAAACTTCCGGTGCTTGGATGAACGAGCAACGCGTTCCTGCAGATGGACAGCCAGTGAGCGATCCGCGCAGGCGCGAGGGCAAGGGTGCGCAATCTTTGCGTGATGCCGCTTATGAAGCCATCAAACACCGCATTATCACCTGTGCGTTTCGTCCGGGTGAATATTTGAACGAGGCTTTTGTCTCCGCCTCTCTGGGCATTGGCCGTACACCTGTTCACCAAGCCATCGACCGCTTGATGCTGGAAGGTATGGTGGAAGTCATGCCGCGCAAAGGTGTGATTGTAAAACCTGTCAGTCTCGACGAAATCATGCACATTGTCGACGTGCGGCTGATCAACGAAATTTATGGCATTCGTTTAGCCGCCGAGCGCGCCGAACAGGATGAGATCAATCATCTGAGCGATATTTTGGCGCGTGCATCTCAATGGATCGAGGCGCGCAATAGTGAGCAACTCATGTTGCTTGATCGCGAATTTCACAATGTATTGGCACTTGCGTCAAAAAACCATGTCCTCGCCGATACGCTGTCAAAACTTCACGACCGTTCTCTGCGCTTCTGGTTCATGTCACTCAACAAGCCCGGACATCACGCTCATGTGCATGAGCAGCATGAAGACATTTTAGCCGCAATCCGCGATCATGATCCAAATGGCGCAGAACAAGCCATGCGTAGCCATATCGAAGAATTCCGTAACAATCTGACACGCAGCATTTAAGCCGCATAAGAGGATAAGATGACGTCTGACAAAAGAGTTCTCGTCGCTGGTGGTGGTCCTGTGGGCCTCTTTTGCGCCTTGCTGCTCGGACGTCAGGGAATCCCTGTCACGGTTTTTGACGTGAATGATGAATTGCAAGCCGATCCGCGCGCAGCAACTACCCATCCGGCAACACTCGAAGTTTTGGGAGAAGCCGGTCTTGTCGAAGATATGGCGCGCGTGGGTTTGACTGCACCGATCTTCCAATTCTGGGATCGCCCGACGGGTAATCTGGTTGCGACCTTTGACCTCGATATTCTCAAGAATGACACGAAATATCCTTATGTCATTCAATGCGAGCAATTTAAGACTGCGAAAATTTTGCTCGACCGTTTGGTCATAATGCCAAATGTCGAGGTTCTCTTTGGCCATAAAGTAGCATCGATTGAGCAATCGGCCGACCGCGTTAAAGCACAAGTTGAAACCAAGAATGGTTTAAAGTCTTTTGATGGCGCATGGTTGATCGGAGCTGACGGTGGTCGCTCGACCATACGCAAAGGCGCTGATATTCCTTTTGAAGGTTTTACTTGGGCGGAACGTTTTCTCGTTCTCACCACAACCTTCGACTTCAACAAAGAACTTGGCTATTGCCCGCGGTCTTATTTTGCTGACCCCGATGAATGGTGCAATTGCTTCAAGGTCGCTGCTGATGGACCACCCGGCCTCTGGCGCCTGGTTTTCCCTGCTGATGCCAATGTGACCGAAGAAAGCCTTCTGACAGATGAAGAGGTACACGCACGGTTCCAGAAATTTTTCCCGAACCCGAAACCTTATGACATCGTGCATCGTAATCTCTACACGGTGCATCAGCGTGTGGCTGCCACATTCCGCAAAGGGCGCATCTTACTGGCTGGCGATTCAGCACATGTGAATAATTCTATCGGTGGCATGGGTCTCAATGGTGGTTTGCAAGATGCCGCCAATCTAGCCGAAAAACTTGTTCAAGTTTTGAATGGTGCGTCGGATCGTCTGATGGACCTTTATTCGCTACAACGCCGCACAGTTTCGATTGAATATGTGCAAGCGCAAAGCATTGCCAATAAGAAGCAGCTTGAGACGCGCGAACCGGAAGAACGCAAGAAAGTTCTCGATGATCTCGCAGCGACCGCCGCTGATCCCGTCAAGGCGCGCGCCTATCTCTTGCGGACATCAATGATTGCATTGCAAGAGCGCGCGGCTTCCATCACCTTGGAAGAGGCAGCAGCCTAATGGCGAACCCCCTACTCCGTTCCTACGCGCAGGCCCTTAGCAATTTTGCCAATGGCACAGACACACCGCGGGATTTTCTAGAGCGTTGCATTGCTGAGATTGAAGCGCGTGAGCCGTACGTCAAAGCCTTTACAGCCATGCGGCTTGATGCTGCGCGCAAAGCAGCGGATGCCAGCACTAAACGTTGGCATAAAGGCACACCCCTTTCCTACATTGATGGCATGCCCATCGGCATCAAAGATGTGATTGAAACAGCCGACATGCCAACCCAAATGGGCTCTGAGCTTTATGAAGGATGGGCACCCGGATATGATTCAGCTTCCGTCCATGCATTACGTGAAGCTGGCGCCATTATTCTGGGCAAGACTGTCACGACTGAATTTGCAGCGACACGACCGGGCCCCACCTGCAACCCTTATGATTACGCACGCACACCGGGTGGCTCATCAAGCGGATCTGCAGCAGGTGTTGGCTGCGGCATGTTCAGTGCAGGTCTTGGAACGCAGGTCGTCGGTTCGATTCTCCGTCCAGCCAGCTATTGCGGTGCTTATGGCTACAAGCCGTCACTGGGTGGTATCAACCGTGGCGGAAGCCATGATTATATGAGCCAATCCGTGCAGGGTGTGATTGCCGCCTCATTGGCAGATTGCTGGCAAGTTGCGATAGAAATCGTGCAGCGTACGGGTGGCGATCCCGGTCATGCAGGCATCATCGGTCCGCCCATGCCACCAGATGCTGATATGCCGACGACATTGGCCTTTCTTAAAACACCGGGCTGGGAAAATGCCGTGCCCGAAGCACGTGAGGCACTCGATACAGCAATCTCTCGTATGTCAGAATCCGGCGTTTCCATTATCAGTGCAGATGAAGATACCGATGTGGCGCGTGTCGAAAAGCTTTTACATGAATCACTCGTCTTGACGCGCCGCATCAATGCATGGGAATCCCGCTGGCCGCTGAATACTTATGTCGATAAAGACAAGAGTAAATTGTCTGAAGGCATGGTTGAACGTCTGCATGAAGCAGAGGCCATGAGTGTTGATGATTATCGACATGATATTCTTCGCCGCGAAGAAATACGTGCAGCCTATGCAAGTCTTTCCAATAAGGTTGAAAGCTGCATGACTTTAAGCGCTCCCGATGTAGCGCCTGTTGGCCTTCAATCCACAGGCAATCCCATTTTCGCAGTGCAAGGCTCGTTGCTGGGCGTCCCCACTTTGACCATGCCATTGATAAGCCTGCGCGGACTACCAATAGGGATTCAAATGCTCGGATTCCTCGACGAGGATGCAGCACTTTTCGCCCATGCTGCGGCTATAGAACCCGCCATTGGCACCATTGAAATCGCTTGAGACAAAGACATGAGCCACGACAAAAAAGAAATTCCGGCATCTCTGAAAAGCTACTTCGACACTGTCGCGGCGTCGCATGACTATCCTGATCTGAACCAGCATAAACTGGAATTGTGGTGCAGAAATCTTGTGCTCGTTGTTGATGAGCCAAACATCATTGCTTGGAAATAATCACACTTCGGCTCTGCCGATGAGTAAATGGAGGCGCAAATGATCAAGAATCTTTCCGCATTGGCTTTCACACTGGCAAGCATGAGCGCCCTCACGGGTGAAGCGCAGGCACAGAAAGTCTGGAAACACGGCATGGTCGAAGCCAAGAGCGATGCCGGTTTTGTTTTCATGGCTGAAAAAGGCGGATTTGCCGAGAAAAACGGCATCAAAATTGAATCCATGCAATTCAAAGGTGATGCAATTGCACTCAAGGCATTGATTGCTGGTGAAATTGATTCATATGAAGGAAGTCCCGGCGCTCCGATGGTCGCTTTCTCCAAGGGAGCCGATGTGCGCCTTGTTGGCTGCTATTGGCCGGGCCTCACCTATGCCATCTTCACCAAGGCAGATGTAAAATCCGTAGCTGAATTAAAGGGCAAGACATTCGGCATTTCGTCTCCGGGTGCTTTGCCGGATTTGTTCGCTCGCGCTGTTCTTGAGAAGAACAATGTTGATAGCAAAGACGTACAATATGCACAGATGGGCTCAGACACAGACCGCTTCCGCGCTGTTATGGCTGGCGTGATTCAGGCTGCCGCATCATCAAGCGAATTCACACCCATCACCGATAAGATGGGCCTTAAATTGCTAGTCCATGCACATGACGTGACGCCAGATTACATTCGATTCTGCACTTATATGAGCTCAAAATCGATATCGTCACGACCTGAAGAAGCCGCTAAATTTTTGGCGTCCTCGATTCAAGCGTATCGCTTTGCATTGAAGAACCGCGACGCGGTGGTCAAACTCACCCGCGAAATGACAAGTGCCAAGGATGATGATCCGCGTGCAGAATTCGTCTTTGATGAAGTGGTCAAGCTCAATGCCGTTGATACCGAAATGAGCATTGATCGCAAAAAGCTGAACTGGATGAAGGATCTTTTCGTCAAAACCGAAACGCTGACATCACCTGTTGATCTCGACAAATTCATCGATGGCAGCGTGCGCGAAAAGGCACTGGCAATTGCTGGTCCTAAGGGCTGAAAAAATGGAGCAAAGCCCGATGAATGAGGCAAGCACTGGCCAAGTCAGCATGAGCGATGTGTCCAAGACCTTTACTTTGAAGGTCGACGGACAGATCCAGACCGTGCAGGCTTTGAAGTCAGTTAATTTTGACGTGAAGCAGGCTGAAATTGTCACGCTGATTGGCCCGAGTGGCTGCGGCAAGACAACGGCTCTGCGCATCCTCATGGGGCTTGAAACTGCCAGCCGCGGCCGTGTGACGGTTGGCGGCAAACAAGTGCATGGCTGCGGTTACGACCGCGGCCTTGTCTTTCAACATGCCGAACTATTGCCGTGGCTGACAGCTGCGCAAAATGTGATGTTCGGGCTGGAAATGAAAGGCATGCGTGGAGAAGAATTGCGCGACACAGCTCTGCGCTATCTTGATCTTGTTGGCTTGAAAGATGCGGCTAACCGCCGTCCCTATCAATTGTCGGGTGGCATGAAGCAACGCGTGGGGATTGCCCGTGCGCTTGCTATTGATCCTGAAGTACTACTGATGGACGAGCCTTTTGGGGCCCTTGATGCGCAGACGCGCGAAACCCTGCAAGGCGAATTGCTCGACATTCAAGCCCGCACAAAAAAGACCATTATTTTCGTAACGCATGATTTGGATGAAGCTGTGCTTCTGGCTGACCGCATCATCGTCATGCGTGAAGGTTCAATCCAAGAAACGATCCAAGTTCCATTGCCACGCCCCCGTGGCAATTTGGGTGCTTTGCGCGGCACAGCAGAATTTGCTGAGGCGCGATATAGAGTTTGGAAAGCGCTGCATAGCGCTGAGGTGGTGCATTGATGAGCAAGATTGAAACAATCTCTGCGCCGACCGCAGTCGAAGATGCACCAAAACTCAAGCGTGAAATACCCAAATGGGTCATCACGACCATGTCCGTCAGTTTGGTCATCCTCGCCTGGGAGGTTTTTGGTCGCGACGTAAATCCGGTCTTTGGCTCTTATCCGTCTGCCATTGCTGTTGCATTCTGGAAACTTGTTGTGAGCGGTCAATTGTTGGCCGCACTGACACAGAGTCTCAAAGCTTTTGTCGTTGGTTACGGGCTCTCCGTCCTGATCGGTGTGCCTCTCGGTCTCCTGATCGGGCGATCCCGTTTTCTGGAGGCTGCGATTGGCATCTTCATCACCGGCGCTTATGCCATGCCGCTTGTTGCGCTCGTGCCTTTGCTCGTCCTCTGGATGGGTCTGGGCTTTGCAGTCAAAGCTTGCGTTGTGTTTCTGATGGCGGTCTTTCCGATTGTCATCAACACATGGCTCGGCGTGCGTGCGGTCCCCAAAACATTGATTGAAGTCGGCAAGAGTTTTGTAGCCTCTGACTTCACCATTTTGCGCCGCATCGTTTTGCCTGCGACCATTCCCTATATTATGGCTGGAATTAAACTCGCGGTCGGTCGTGGTGTGGTTGCCATGGTCATTGCTGAATTCTTCACTGCCATTTCAGGCCTTGGTGCCATTATCATCAATGCAGCAAATGCATTTGATACAGCGCGTATGTTTGTGCCTGTCATCGTTTTGATGGTGCTGGCAACCATGCTCAATGCCTTTGTTGGCTGGATCGAGCGCAAAGTCGCGCCTTGGCAGGTTGAATTGTCGGGTCGCGACGAGGGTTGAAATGTCACGCAAATTAAAACTCGCGGTCCCGGACCTCATCTCCAATTCATATTTTCCAGCAGCAGCCGCTGTGGAACTGGCCTTCTTTAAACGAGAAGGGCTTGATGTCGATTTGGAACTCATCTTCCCAGTCGACAAATGTTATGCGGCCTTGCGTGACGGTACGATTGATTTTGTCGGTGGCTCGGCCCATTCAGCGCTTTCGGCTTTTCCAGAATGGAAAGGTGCAAAACTACTCTGTGCTCAGGCACAGGGCATGTATTGGTTTCTGGTCATGCGCGCGGATATCAATCCGCAAAAAGGCGATCTCGATATTATCAAAGGTCGAAATATTGGCGCAGCACCTTGGGTCAATATGGGTTTGCAGCGTCTACTGATCAATGCTGGTTATGATTTGGAACGTGACCAAATCAGAATTGCACCCGTTCCTGGGGCCGCGCCCGGCTCAGGGCCTGTCAATTTCGGTCTCACGGCAGCCAAAGCTCTGGAAGACGGCAAGATTGATGGTTTCTGGGCCAATGGAATGGGCACAGAAGTCGCTGTCACACGTGGTGTTGGCAAAGTCGTGCTCGATATCAGGCGCGGTGATGGACCCAAAGGCTGTTTCAATTACACAATGGCGAGCATCGCGACTTCAGATGTGATCATCGAGAAGGAACCCGAAATTGCCGCTGCAGCTGTGCGCGCCATTGTCGCCACGCAAAAAGCATTGAAGGCTGATGTGTCGCTCGCCACGAAAGTTGGTCGTGCACTCTTTCCAGAGCAGGAAGCAGGCCTCATTGCCCGATTGATCGAACGTGATCTGCCTTACTTTGATGCGTCGATTACACAAGATTTTGTTTCTGGAATGAACCAGTTCAGCCGCGAAGTCGGCATTTTGAAAGGCGACCCGTCGTTCGAAAATGTCGTCGCAACGCAATTCTCACAATTCTGGACCGCGTGAGGACAGAACAATGCCTATCAACAAATTACACGATGAATTCCACACACTCGATATGAACAGCGGCTGGGAAGTGCCTGCTGGTTATCCCTCCGGCATCCAGCAGAAAATTCTGTCCGGCGCTTTGGATGAAGAGAATAAGCACGGATCGCGTACGCGTCTTTTGCGTTTCGATGCGGGTGTCTACACAACAAAACCTTTTGTCCATGAATATTGGGAAGAGGTTTTTCTGGTCACCGGCGATCTGACAGTTGGCAATGACGAGCAAGGGAAAGGTGGCGAGAGCTTTGCACCTTTCACTTATGCGTGCCGCCCACCAGGCGCCTTTCATGGTCCTTTCCGATCGGACAAAGGCTGCATTCTCCTTGAAATCCACTATTACGACCCGGTCTGAAACATGACCGCGCCCACAATCACGCGTTTGGCACATGATCTCGCGCAAGGTGTCACCACCAGTGAAAAATTGGTGGAAGATTGTCTTGCGCGCATCGCCGATCCTGCGGGTGAAGGGACTACAAGCTTTGTTCATGTTGCAAAAGATCAGGCCATCATGGCGGCGCGCGCTATGGATCAATTGCGCAAATCTGGGTCAGCGCCGACACCATTTGCAGGCATACCAATATCGATCAAAGATTTGTTCGACATAGCAGGCGAGCAAACACGTGCGGGATCGGTTGTTCTGAAAGATGTCACGCCTGCCTCGGCAGATGCACCTGCGGTTGCGCGTCTCAAAGCTGCGGGATTCATTGTCATCGGCCGCACCAATATGACCGAATTTGCTTTCTCAGGAATCGGCATTAACCCGCATTACGGAACACCGAAAAACATCTTTGATCGCAATACAGCACGTGTGCCTGGCGGCTCTTCATCTGGTGCGGCTATATCCATTACAGATCAAATGGCCCACGGCGCGCTTGGTACAGATACGGGCGGATCTTGCCGCATTCCTGCGGCTTTCAATGCCATTGTCGGTTACAAGCCGACGGCTCAGCGGATACCGACGCAGGGCGCATTTCCGCTTTCAACCACATTGGATTCCATCGGCCCCCTTGCACGCAGCGTTGCCTGTTGCGCGGTACTCGATGCCGCTTTGTCCGGCATGCCTTTGCAAGCCCCTACTCCGCGACATCCTAAAGGATTGCGCATTGCCGTACCCAAAGCCTATGTCATGAATGATATGGACGCTGATGTGTCGGCGGCTTTTTCTGCAAGTTTAAAAAAACTGGCCGATGCAGGTGCCATCATCAGTGAAATTGCCTTTCCCGAGATTGATGCCATCCCAGCGGCTAATGCCAAAGGCGGCTTTGCTGCGCCCGAAAGTCTGACTTCGCATAGCATCTTGATTGAAAAATATGCTGATCTTTACGACAAGCGCGTCTTGTCCCGTATCCAGCGGGGACATGAACAATCAGCCGTCGATTATATCGAGCTTGTGCGCTCCCGTGCGCAGATCATCCGTGATTTTGAAAAGCGCATGGCAGATTATGATTGCCTTGCCTATCCGACCGTTCCAATCATCGCCCCACCCATCTCGGCGTTCGCGGATGATGCAGATTTCACGCGGCTCAATCTGTTGGTTTTGCGCAATCCATCCGTCATCAATTTCCTGGATGGCTGCGCCATTTCCATTCCGATGACACGCTTGCCTGCCGCACCTACTGGGTTGATGCTGGCCTGCCCGAGCGGACATGACTCCAGACTTTTCGCTCTTGCTGGCGGGATAGAAGCACTTCTCGCTTAAGCGACTAACGCCCGAACTCTCACTCGAGACAAAAGAAAAGGGCCCCGCTTAACGCGGAGCCCTTTCGCATGGCCGTCAGAACTGAAGACCGAATGCTCTTCGAGGCGATTAGCCAGCGACGCTGAGATTGCCAGCGGCCGACTTGCCCGTGCGCTTATCAGCGATGATCTCGAAGTTGACCTTCTGACCTTCGTTGAGACCGCGCAGGCCAGCCTGCTCGACGGCGCTGACATGGACGAACACGTCCTTGCCACCTTGATCAGGCTGGATGAAGCCGTAGCCCTTTGTCGCGTCGAACCATTTCACAGTTCCCGTAGCCATGGGAATATTCCTTATAAAGACAAGCATAGTCATCGGCGCATCAAAGACACACCGCGCGATATCGAGTTCATCTGGAAGTTTCAGCAGACGCCTACCGGCGAGAGGCCTATCGGCCAGAGTCGATGGCTTTAACTTATGGACGTGAGCGCCACGGCGCAAGAACTTTAAAATAAATAATTCTCGTAAGCTTAATCAGAAATGCTTGAAAGCAGGCGGTTTTCTAACGCTCAAGTGTTGAAACGGGCGTACGAAACGCCCGCCAAAAGATCAACAGATGGTGATCAAGTCACTCGTCGCTATAGTCTTCTTCGTTCTCAGCCAGTGCCGCATAGGCACAGCAGATCGATGCTTCCGGATCCCAGGCACGCACCGCGGATACCATCCAAAGGGCGCCTTCAAGATCATTGCAAGGGTGACGAACACCCGTTCCCTGAACCCACCAAATCAACACGGCACGCATACTCCAACTGAAACTGGAGAAAACGTAGCAGTGTGAGCTTAACAATCTGTTCCTCCCGCCTTGCCATTGCCCGAAAGCGTTCAAAACCCTAAAATTAGAACCAATCAGACAATCAGGGCGGCAGAGGCGGGTCTGGAAGACAGCCCGAGCCATGGGAGGTAAGATAATGTCTTTGTTGAAGAAATTAGCTGCAGGCGTCTGTTTGAGTGCAGGCCTGATCAGCGCCGCACTGAGCCCAGCCGCAGCACAAGATTCGGCCGCCGCTTACTACAAGGGCAAAACTGTGCGCTTTATTGTGGGGCTAGGCGTGGGCGGCGGCTTTGATGCTTATGCCCGCATGATCGCGCCCTATCTCTCCAAAGAGCTCGATGCGACTGTTATTGTCGAAAATCTCCCCGGCGCGGGTGGATTGCTTGCCTTGAACCAGGTCTCAACTGCCCAGCCCGATGGTCTTCGTGTCCTGATCGTCAATGGCACGCCAGCGGCCCTCGGCCAGCTGCTAGAGCAGGACAATATCCGCTACGACCTCACCAAGGTCGATCACCTCGGCATTATCAGCGCCTATCCATGGATTTGGCTCATGGGTCCCAAAACGGATGTCAAAACCGTTGCTGATGCCATGAAACCAGCCTTGAAAATCCGCTGGGGTGGCACAGGCCCGAGTGATGGCCCTGCAGACGGGGCGGCGCTCACCTGCCATGTGCTGAAACTCGATTGCCAGATCGTGCTTGGCTACAAGAGCAGCGGTGACATTGCATTGGCTATGGAACGAGGCGAGATGGATGGGCTTTACCTCTCGGATTCCTCGGCCGCCAATTTCGTGAAAAATGGTCAGGCCCGCGCCATTGCCGCCATGGGCCGCGTACGCTCTGAACTTCTGCCGGACACCCCAACTGTCTTCGAACAGATCAAACTGACGCCTGATCAGGAATGGTGGTTCGACTTCCGCGCCAATCTGAACGATCTGGGGCGCATCCTCATCACCACACCCGGCACACCGGCAGATCGCATTGCCTTTTTGCGGGCCGCGGTGAAGCGTGCTTTGACCAATCCGGAGCTCCTCGCCGAAGGCCAAAAGACGCAACGTTTCGTCGCCTACCAGCCGCCGGAAAAGGCGCTGGAAATGACGAAGAAAGTCCTGAGCGGCATTAATGCCGAACAGAAGAAGATCGTCCGAGACGTGATCTTCAAAGCCAATTAAGGGGGCGCTTTCACACCCCTTGCAGCGACTCCCGGCTCGGTCTAGCCTCAATCAAAAGGGGCCAGAGACCCCGCCCGGGAGGATATGATGCCGACGATCTCACGTCTTGCGACCACTTTTTTAGCTTGTTTGCTGACGCTCGGTCTCAATAGCGCGGCGCAAGCCGATGAAGCCGAATTTTACAAAGGCAAAACAGTTCGTCTCGTCAATGGTGGTGCAGCAGGCTCGGGCTTTGATCTTTATTCCCGCATGCTGCAGCCTTGGCTTTCCAAATATATGGGGGCCACTGTCATTGTTGAATCGCGCCCCGGTGCGGGCATGATGACTGCGATGAACCATGTGTGGGGCGCAGCACCAGATGGGCTGACACTCATGCTTGCTCCCGGCGAAGGCGCTGTCTTTGCCAAATTAACCGATGATGCGGCGATCCGTTTTGATCTGACGAAATTCCCGATCGTGGCGCGCGTGAATACAGCGCCACGCGTGCTGATCGTCTATCCGGATGGTCCATTTAAAACCATGGCCGATTTTGCAAAACCGCCCAAGACAATTTTCATTGGCGCGAATGGTAAAACAGATGGCGCATCCGACACGTCAGCCGTTGTCTGCCACGCGCTGAAGATTCCTTGCAAGATTATGATTGGCTATCCATCATCGAAAGAATTTTCGATGGCTGCCATTCGTGGCGAGGTCGATGGCACAATCCTCGTGGATGATTCCGCGATGCGTTATTCCGATAATGGCCAGTTGCGCGCTCTAGCTGTCATGTCACGCGAACGCGCACCACTTATGCCGAAAGTTCCGACTATTTTTGAAGAGTTGAAACTTGATGCAGAAGCCGCATGGTGGCTCGATTTCCGCGAAGATCTTCGCAAGATCGGACGACTGATTGTTGTGCCACCCGGTATCAGCAAAGAGCGTCTTGCCTATTTGCGCGATGTAACAAAGAAAGTCCTCACCGACAAAGAAGCGCTGGCTGAATTTGAGCAGCGCAACCAGCCCGCCCTCTATGGCGACCCGGAGGAAATGGCAAAGCTTGTCACAAAGGCACTGGATGGCTCGATTGGCGAAGCGCGTTTGCGTGAACTCAAACATATCATCACTGAAAAATATTATTGAGATGAAAAAAATGAGTTCAACAATGAGCAGAAAAAACCCTAAAAAATATGGGCAATTTTTTTCTGCAATTGTGGGATGACGTTTTTTTCAAACCACGGGTTTTTCTTAAGCCATATATTGTTGCGTGGACTGGGGTGTGGAAGAACCAATATTTTAGGCCAGTAATCTTTCCATGCCCGTACAGTTTCCGTGAGGTTTTCTTTCTGCAATTTTCCCAAATGCCAGTCCTGTGCGTATTGACCGATAATGAGTGTAAGTTCAACATTCACGAGTTCTGAAAGTAGTTTTTCTCGCCAATGTTGAGCACATTCGGGGCGCGGGGGTAAATCACCTGATTTGCCTGTTCCAGGATAACAAAAGCCCATTGGCAAAATTGCGATTTTTTGTGCATTGAAAAACATATCGCGATCAATACCCATCCAAGCTCGCAATCGGTCCCCGCTAGGATCGTTAAAGGGAACACCTGTTTCCTGAACACGAATGCCTGGTGCCTGTCCCACAATTAATATTTTAGATTTTGGATCTATTTGGAAGACTGGACGAGGAGCAAAAGGAAGCTTTGCTGCGCAGATGGTACAATTTTTTACTTCATCAATAAGTTTTTTGAAGCGTTTTGATTGTGTCATTGCTATTGCCAAAAATTAGAGGACAAAGGCATTGTGAAATAAACGTCAATCAATTGGGCAGATTAGAATATATAAACTATAAAAAGATTGTACACCACAAGTGCGCAGGATGTAGGGGTGGCAAGAGGCACCCATGGATATGATAGTTTCTGGAGACTTTCTGGAATGAATAACGGTGAAGTATCTAAGACCAGTATTGGCCGCGCCCTTTTCCTCTTGCTCGGCGGCATTATTTCTTCGGCACAACTTGGTAAAGCTTTTGTCGCCATGCCACTTTTGCAAGCGGAAATGGCACTGCCGCTAACAGTCGTCTCTTTCCTCATTGCTACATTTGCAACTCTAGGCGCCCTCTTCGGCATGGGGACCGGCCTTGTGGTCAAACGCATCGGCAGTCGTCAGGCTTTGATTGGCGGCATGATCGTGATGGCGTTGGCTAGCCTCGCTGGGTCGCAAGCACAAAGCCCCGAAGCCATGATGGTGACACGTGTCATTGAAGGCATCGGCTTTTTGGGCGCTGTCATCGCTATCCCCGATGTGCTCGGCCATGTCGCCACAGGTAAAGACCGCAATTTCTTCTTAGGCCTATGGGGCACATTCATGCCAACAGGTACGGCATTGATGCTGCTGATCGGGCCGGCACTTCCCCTGATCGGTTGGCGCAACCTCTGGCTCTCGCAGGCCGTGCTGGCCATGGCATATGCAGGGCTTGCTTATGCTTATCTGCCCAAGACATCGACCAATGCCTCGGCGGGCAGTCCCAATCTTCTGGACATGGCCAAAAGGGTATTGGCCAATCGTGAAAGCCGACTGCTATCAGCAATCTTCGGCCTCTACACATTCCAATATTTTATTCTTGCAGGATTTCTTCCCGTCATCCTCGTCTCCACGCTCAACTTGCCTTTGGAACGCGCGACGCTGTTCACGGCTGGCGTGGTGGCAGCAAATGCGGGTGGCAATGTCTGCGCGGGTCTCTTGGCGCGGGCGGGCTTTCCCCTCTGGGTCAGCATGGGCGCATCCATAGCCTCTTATGCGCTCCTATCTCCCCTGCTCTATTCGCTGGGCATTTCGGCCGAAGTGATTGCTATTCTGGCCGCGGTCAATCTCTGGATTGCAGGCCTTCTTCCCGGCTCCATCTTTGCAGCCGTACCACGTCTGGTGCGGGGTGAGTTGGTCACGCCAACCATGGGTCTCATCCAGCAGACGAGCAATATCGGCCAGTTCTTGGGGCCAGTGGCGGCGGGCTATTTCGTCACCCATTTCGGTTGGCCCGCCATTCCTTTTTTGCTCGTGCCCATGGTGGTGCTCGGGCTCTGGTCGGTCTTGGCATTGCGGCCCTTGTTCACGAAATCAGCCTGATATGGACAAGGCGAAAGCCCCCAGTTAGGACTCATCAAAGTCAATCAATAAAAGCCCGAAACGGGCTTCGGGAGGTCACATGAACATGTCACGTCGGGCGCTTGCTGGCGTCCTCGCATTGACTGCCACATTCGGCACGGCTCTCGCCCAAGACAAGAAGCCCGTCTGGCTCGACGAGAAGCTGCTCCCCGCAGCTAAAGCCGAAGGACAGGTTGTTGTCTATTCCACGACCAATGAGCAGGAAGGTCTGCCGTTGTGGAAAATTTTCGAAGATGCCACCGGTATCAAAGTGCTTTACGTGCGTGCCTCGGATGCGCAAATTCTGTCTCGCGTGATCATCGAAGCGCGTGCGGGACAGCGCACCTGGGACATTGCGCAAACAGCTAACGTACAAAAATTCCCGCAAGAATTTTTGCTCGATTACGAACCCATTGATGCACAGAAATTAATGACATCCGCGCGCGGGCCAAAGAACAAATGGTTCGGCATGTATGCCAATTATAATGCGCCGGCCTATAATACGAACCTCGTGAAGCCCGATCAAATTCCGGCCAAACTCGAAGACTTCGTCAAATTCCCTCAATTTGCCGGCCGTATCGTAATTGACGATACGGATACGCCATGGATTGCCGCCGTCTTTGAACATTATGGCGAAAAGCGCGCGCGCGAAATTCTGGAAGAATTCGTGAACAAAATGAAGCCCATCGTGATGGATGGTCATTTGGCCATTGCGCGCGCAGTTGGCAGTGGCGAATATGCTTTCGCACTCAACAATTATCTCAACCTCACATTGAATGTGAAGCTCGCAGGTCAGCCGACAGATTTCTGGGTGATGGAACCTGTCACATTGTTCTTTGGACAATCAGGCGTTGCAGCCAAATCGCCTCATCCCAATGCCGCTAAACTCGCGCAGAACTTTATCGTCAGCGCAGAAGCACAGCAGTTCCTGACAAAGTTCGGGCGCTTGCCAACACGCCCCGATGTTGAGACAAATCCCAAGGGTGTGCTGGCTGGCATTGAAAAAGCGAAAGTATCAACCGTTCTTCTCGACTCGGATGATGAGAAGAAATGGAGCCGGGTTTTCAAAGAAATTTTCCGCTCCGGAAAGTAAACCCAACAGATAAGGCGGGCAAAAGCCCGCCTTTTTTATGCGCCGTAAATCTCGTCGGCGCGCTTCTCAAAGGCTTCCGCAAATTTTCGGAACGCCGTGTCGAACATGGCACCCATTAAAAGCCCAAGTGTACGGCTGGCAAATTCATAAGAAATAGAAAAACCGACTTCACACCCGCCACCCTCGCGATCGGTAAATGTCCATTTGTTTTCAAGATGGCTAAAAGGCCCGTCGATATATTCGACCAGAATGCGCAAGTGTGGCTTGTCTAAAGCAACACGGCTCGTGAAAGTCTCGCGGATTGCTTTATAGCCAACCTGCATTTCGGCAACGATGGTTTCAACACTCTCGCCACTTTCAACGCGTCGGCGAATACGTAAGCCCGTGCAGAGCGGCAGAAATTGCGGATAGGATTCGACATCAGCCACGAGGTCGAACATTTGCGCCGCGCCGTGACGCACAATCCGTGATGTGTTGAAAGACGGCATGAACTAAAGCGCTTTCGCCTCGCGCGCTGCCTTGAGGCGCGCAAAATCTTCACCCGCATGATGCGAAGACCGCGTCAATGGCGATGCAGATGCCAACAAAAATCCTTTGGCGCGGGCAACACTATCGTAAGACGCAAATTCATCCGGTGTGACAAAGCGCAAAACCGGATGGTGCTTTTTGGTCGGCTGCAAATATTGCCCGATGGTGATGAAATCCACATCTGCCGCACGAAGATCATCCATCAATTGAAGAACTTCATTTCGTTCTTCACCCAATCCGACCATGATGCCTGACTTGGTGAAGATGGATGGATCCAACTCTTTCACCCGCTGCAGCAGGCGGATCGAATGGAAATAGCGCGCACCAGGACGCACAGTCAGATATTTCGACGGAACTGTTTCAAGATTATGGTTGAACACATCGGGGCGCGCGGCGACAACAATTTCCAGAGCGCCGTCTTTGCGCAAGAAATCGGGCGTCAAGATTTCAATAGTTGTCTTGGGGGAAGCCGCACGAATGGCGCGGATCACTTGCGCAAAATGTTCCGCACCCCCATCCGCCAAATCATCACGATCAACAGATGTGATAACAACATGCTCAAGGCCAAGTTTCGACACAGCCTGAGCGATATGCTCCGGCTCTTTCGTATCGAGTGGTGCAGGCAGACCGGTCTTTACATTGCAAAAGGCGCAAGCACGCGTGCATGTGTCACCCATAATCATGAAAGTCGCGTGCTTCTTTTCCCAGCACTCGCCGACATTCGGGCAACCTGCTTCTTCGCAAACGGTCACGAGACCATTTTCTTTGACGATGCGGTTTGTCTCAGCCCATTTGGGTGACCCCGGCGCCTTGACACGAATCCAATCCGGCTTGCGCAAAACAGGATTATCCGGGCGATGAGCCTTCTCGGGATGGCGTGGTTGAGCCTCGCCCTTTTTGCGTGGATCTTCGTTCAGAAGGTCGAAAACAACAGCCATGACCGTCTCGCTTGTTTGTCGCAGAGGTCTACCCTTGATCGTCCCTCAGGCCAAGCCCGAAGTCACGAAAGGGGGGCTTCAGTAACCACCTGTTTTTGGGCAATCACAGTTGAATCCGCAGCCCCTTCGATCGCACAGGAGACCCCCTCCGGATCAAACCGCAAATCCACAGACCCCGACAGGACCCTTGCCGCTATCGCCTCGATCACAAATCGGCCAAAGCCCCGGCGTGTTGGCTCCACAACTTTCGGGCCGCCCCGCTCGAGCCATGACAATCGTAGGCGGTCACGCCCATGATCGTCTTCAAAGACCGACCACGAAATATGAACCTCGCCACCATCAACAGACAAAGCCCCATATTTCACCGCATTGGTGGAGAGCTCGTGAACGGCCATGCCGAGGTTTTGAGCGGCTACAGGCGTGAGCACAAGATCGGGGCCATTCGTATAAAGACGCGAACTTAAATCGGAATTGAGATGCCCAATCTGCGAAGTCACCAATTCCCGCATGCTAATGCCGCGCCAATCTTCACGCGCCAAAAGATCATGTGATTGGGCAAGGCCACTCAAACGTTCAATGAAGGAATCGACAAAATCAGAGCTCGACAAATCTGGGCTGACTGAACGACGAGCCATGACCTGAATCACGGTCAGCAGGTTTTTGGAGCGATGCGCCAATTCAGCAAGCAAGGTCCGAATATGTTGTTCGGTGGCCTTACTCTCAGAAATATCACTCACGGCACCCAGCAGTGACTGAACATCTCCATTGTGGCTCCGCCAGGGTTCAATCTGAACGTTGCACCAAAATGTTTTGCCCTCTTTTTGATAAGGTAAATCTTGATGGGCTGCCTGCCCCGTTTCAAAAACCTTGCGCTTCATCTCAAGCAAAGGTTCTACCAATTCGTCCGGGACCACATCGCTATCTTGTGCACCCAATGATGCCTCAGGATCACAACCAAAATAATCGCCACCAATCCAAATATAACGAAGATCATGATCTTGGGTAAAAACTGAAACACCGGCTGCACGCAATGACAGGAATAAAAGATCAAGCGTGCGTCTCAAGGCAATATTTGCTGACGCCATATCTTCTTGATTGCGACGAAACTCCTCTTCTAGGCGACGCTGTTCTGTCAGATCAAACATGGATTGAAAAATGACATTGCGACCATCAGGCCAGATCATCGGATCGCTCGTTTGAATGCGCCATACGAGACGTTCATCACGGGCCGTCCAGACAGTCATCTCCTTTGATGAGGCTCTCGTTTGTGAATGCGCCCATCCCGCATGCACCGCTTCCATCTCGGCTGCTGGCAACCGGCGCATTTTTGTAAGACAGGCGCGAATATCAGGAAGGTCAGAAAGCCCATATCCTGTCACACGGACAAAACTTTCATTCACAAGTACAGTCTCACCTTCTTTGGTGAAGACCAAATAGGGCGTGGGAGCACTCATCAGCGCGGCACGAAAAGATGTTACTGAGGCGAGTAATAATCCCGCATCAGGAGAAATTTCTTCCGGCACAATGCGTGATGTGTCTGCGCCGTGACGTTCTGCTCGGAAATGGAGAACTTGGTCCGGCATGAAATAACGCCTTCAGTCGAAAATTACTTGGACAATAATAATATTGAACTTGTAACCAAATGCATGACATCCGTCAAAAACCGGACAAAAAAATGCCCCTGCGTCAAAAACACAGGGGCATTTTCAAACTCATTTTTCTCAGATCAAAGCAAAGCTTTAGGTGTGAATGACACGTCCATAAGCATCAAGCACGCTCTCATGCATCATTTCTGAAAGAGTCGGATGCGGGAACACGGCATGAATGAGCTCTTCTTCCGTCGTCTCTAAATTCATAGCGACAACATAACCTTGAATGAGCTCGGTCACTTCTGCGCCGATCATATGAGCACCCAAAAGCTTGCCGGTCTTGGCATCGAAGATTGTCTTGACGAGACCATCAGGTTCACCAAGTGCAATCGCCTTTCCATTGCCCATGAAAGGAAAGCGCCCAACTTTAATGGTGAGCCCCTGCTCTTTCGCTTTAGCTTCTGTTAAGCCCACGCTTGCGACTTGCGGATGGCAATAGGTGCAACCTGGGATCATCGCTTTATCCATCGGATGCACATGCAGACCCTTGATGGCTTCAACACAGATCACACCTTCATGCTCGGCCTTATGGGCGAGCATGGGCGGTCCGGCAACATCACCAATCGCAAAAATGCCGGGAATATTCGTGCGGCCCAAACCGTCGGTCACAACGCAACCGCGGTCCGTTTTCACGCCAAGCTTTTCAAGGCCGATGTTCTCGATATTTCCGACCACACCAACCGCCGAGATCAAGCGCTCAGCTTCCAGCGTGGATTTATTGCCCTTCTCGTCTTCGAGTGTGCAAACAACGCTATTGGTTTTCTTCTCGACCTTGCTGACCTTGGTGGAGGTCATGATCTTGATGCCAGCCTTTTCGAAACGTTTGCGCGCAAGCCCGGCAATTTCGGCATCTTCAACCGGCAAGACTTGCGGCATGACTTCCACAACAGTCACATCACAACCCATGGTGCGGTAGAAGCTTGCGAATTCAATACCAATCGCGCCAGAGCCCATGACAATAAGTGACTTGGGGAATTCCGGCGGCACCATGGCCTCGAAATAAGTCCAGATCAATTTGCCATCCGGCTCGATACCCGGCAGCACGCGCGGGCGCGCACCTGTCGCAACAATAATATTCTTCGCCTGATATGTGCCTTCGCCCAATGTGCCTTTTGGAATTGGATTTTGCGGAAGCACAGCAGCTTTCTTGGTCTTGGAGACTGTGACTTGGCCAGGCTTGTCGATGACAGCCTCACCCCAAATCACGTCGACCTTGTTCTTCTTCAGCAAAAAGCCGACGCCACCATTCAATTGTTGCGAAACACCACGCGAGCGCTTCACGACAGCAGCCGGATCAAACGTGACTTTGCCTTCGATCTTCAGACCATAATCCTGCGCATGCTGCGCATAATGATAGATTTCAGCCGAGCGCAACAAAGCTTTGGTCGGAATGCAACCCCAATTGAGGCAGATGCCGCCCAGATGTTCGCGCTCGACAATTGCAGTCTTCAGACCGAGCTGAGCAGAACGGATCGCGGTGACATAACCACCGGGGCCCGAACCAATAATGAGAACGTCATAGGTGGTCGTCATGTTACACCAACATTCCCATCGGATTTTCGATCAGCGTTTTGAAAGCGGATATCAATTCCGCGCCCAAAGCGCCATCCACTCCGCGATGATCAGTTGAAAGCGTGACGCTCATCACCGTCGCAACTGCCGGCGCGCCCTTCTTCACCACGATGCGCTGCTCACCCGCACCAACGGCCAGAATGGTTGCATGCGGCGGGTTGATGACCGCGGAGAAGTTTTTGATACCGAACATGCCAAGGTTGGACACAGCGGATGTGCCGCCCTGATATTCTTCCGGCTTCAATTTGCGCGCGCGAGCCCGTGACGCATAATCTTTCATCTCGTTCGAGATTTGCGCCAAACCCTTGGTTTCAGCCATGCGCACGATCGGCGTGATGAGACCACCCGGAATAGAGACAGCCACACCAACATCCGAATGCTTGTGCTTGAGCATCGCGCCTTCAGTCCAAGTCACATTGGCATCGGGCACGCGCTGCAGGGCAACCGCCAAAGCCTTGATGATGAAATCATTCACCGAGACTTTGTAGGCCGGCTTGCCATCCTTATCCTTGGGCGCATTTGCGTTGATGGCTTCGCGCGCAGCCAGCAGCGTGTCGAGCTCGCAATCGACCGTCAGATAGAAATGCGGGATCGTCTGCTTGGCTTCCACAAGGCGACGCGCAATGGTCTTGCGCATCGAGTCATGCGGGATCTCTTCGTATGACCCATCAGCAAAGAATTTGCGAATGGTTGCATCCGACATGCCGACCGGTGCACTCGGTGCCGACGAACCAGCAACGGGAGCGGCAAGCGATGCTCCGCCAGCCATGGCTGAACGCACATCACGCTCAACAATGCGACCATGCGGGCCTGTGCCCTTCACACGCGACAAGTCGATACGTGCATCTTTGGCAATACGCCGCGCCAGCGGAGATGCAAAGACGCGCGCTCCAGTCGCAGGCGCCACAGACGCGGCAGCTGGCATTGGTGCAGAAACGGCAACAGGTGAAGCAACAGCAGCAGG
Organism: Beijerinckiaceae bacterium; assembly: GCA_947452455.1. Classification (GTDB taxonomy): domain Bacteria; phylum Pseudomonadota; class Alphaproteobacteria; order Rhizobiales; family Beijerinckiaceae; genus Terripilifer. The sequence continues at coordinate 333,910 of CANGBX010000002.1, read as the reverse complement.
TGCTGCAGCTGCTTTGGGCGCAGAGGCCGGAGCACCACCCGAAGAGGCGGCCGATTTAACATCTTCACCTTCAGCCGCAATCACGCCAATCAGCGTGTTCACCGCAACATCCGCTGTGCCATCGGCAACAAGGATTTTGGCGAGAATGCCTTCATCGACGGCTTCGACTTCCATCGTTGCTTTGTCGGTTTCGATTTCAGCAAGGACATCGCCCGCCTTGATCGTGTCGCCTTCTTTTTTAAGCCAGCGCGCCAGATTGCCCTTTTCCATTGTGGGCGAGAGCGCAGGCATCAGAATGTTGATTGGCATGATCCGCGCTCCCCTTAGCGATAGAGCACGGCTTTCGCCGCCTGGATGACTTCACCAACATTCGGCAGCGCAAGCTTTTCGAGATTGGCGGCATAAGGCATCGGCACATCCTTGCCGGTGACGCGCAGAACCGGCGCGTCGAGCCAATCAAAAGCCCGCTCCATCACGCGTGCGGCGATTTCCGCGCCAACGCCCGATTGCGGGTAGCCTTCTTCCACCGTTACGCAGCGACCCGTCTTCTGAACGGACGCAATAATCGTGTCGGTGTCCATCGGACGGATTGTGCGCAGATCGATGATCTCGGCTTCAATGCCTTCCTTTGCGAGTTCTTCCGCAGCCTTGATAGCGTAAGTCATGCCGATCGACCACGAGACAATCGTCACATCCTTACCCGTGCGATGAATACGCGCCTTGCCGATCGGCACGGTGTAATCATCAAGCTTCGGCACTTCGAATGTCTGACCGTAGAGAATTTCATTCTCTAGGAAGATGATCGGGTTCGGATCGCGGATCGCGGATTTCATCAAGCCCTTGTAGTCAGCCGCTGTATAGGGAGCGACAACTTTCAAACCCGGGATCTGCGAATACCAAGCCGCGAAATCCTGTGAATGCTGGGCTGCAACGCGTGCAGCGGCACCATTGGGACCACGGAACACAATCGGACAACCCATCTGGCCACCCGACATGTAAAGCGTCTTGGCCGCTGAATTGATGATCTGGTCAATCGCCTGCATGGCGAAGTTGAAGGTCATGAATTCAACGATGGGCTTCAGGCCCGTCATGGCAGCACCAACGCCAATACCGGCAAAACCATGCTCAGTAATCGGCGTATCGATCACGCGCCGCGCGCCGAATTCCTGCAACAGGCCTTGGGTGATTTTATACGCACCCTGATATTCGGCAACTTCTTCGCCCATGATGAAGACATCTTCATCAGCGCGCATTTCTTCAGCCATGGCATCGCGCAAAGCTTCGCGCACTGTCATCGCCACCATGGGTGTACCCGCGGGCACATCAGGTGCGGCAGCAATGGTGATGACCGGCGGGGCCGGCAGATCGCTGCTTTGAGCAACCGTTGGAGCTTCTGATACAGCCGCTTGTGCGGCTGGCTTTGCTGCAGCGGACGGCACGGCATCAGCGCTTTCACCTTCCGCAGTAATAACGGCAATCGGCGTATTCACCGCGACGTTTTCGGTGCCGTCGGGAATGAGGATGGCAGCGAGAACGCCTTCATCCACCGCTTCCACTTCCATTGTCGCCTTATCGGTTTCAATCTCGGCGAGCACGTCGCCGGATTTCACCTTATCGCCGACTTTCTTGATCCATTTAGCAAGCTTGCCCTGTTCCATCGTCGGAGACAGAGCGGGCATGAGAATATTCACAGCCATTGTCGATCCTCCGATTAAACCAAAATATCCGTCCACAATTCGGACGGATCCGGCTCAGGATCGTTGGTCGCGAATTCGGCAGCTTCCGCCACAATCGCACGCACCTTTGCGTCGATTGCTTTCAATTCATCTTCGGTCGCGAATTTTTCCCGCAACAAGCGCGCACGCACCTGTTCAATCGGGTCATGCTCTTCGCGCATTTTCTGCACTTCTTCTTTCGAGCGATATTTGGCCGGGTCAGACATGGAGTGACCGCGATAGCGATAGGTTTGCATTTCGAGAATATAGGGGCCCTTGCCTTCGCGACACCAAGCCAAAGCCTTTGCGCCTGCCGCCTTCACGGCACGCACATCCATGCCGTCAACCTGTTCACCAGGAATATTGAAAGAAATCCCGCGCTTGGAAAAATCAGCTTGCGCTGATGCACGCGTTACCGCCGTGCCCATTGCGTAGCGATTGTTTTCGATGATGTAGACGGCAGGCAGTTTCCAGAGCTCCGCCATATTGAAGCTCTCATAGACTTGGCCCTGATTGGCCGCGCCGTCACCGAAATAGACCATCGAGACATTGCCATTGCCGCGATAATGATTGGCAAAGGCGAGACCTGTTCCGAGAGACACTTGCGCGCCGACAATTCCGTGGCCGCCGTAAAAATGCTTCTCTTTCGAGAACATATGCATCGAGCCGCCCTTGCCTTTCGACAAGCCACCGCGACGCCCAGTGAGTTCGGCCATGACGCCCTTCGGGTCCATGCCGCAAACGAGCATGTGACCATGGTCACGATAACCGGTGATGATCTGGTCACCTTCCTTGGCAGCCATTTGCATGCCAACCACCACGGCCTCCTGGCCGATGTAGAGGTGGCAGAAACCGCCAATCAGGCCCATGCCATACATTTGGCCGGCCTTTTCCTCGAAACGCCGGATCAACAGCATTTCGCGATAGGCATGAAGTTCTTGGTCTCGGTTGAATTCGGCTGGTCCCGCAGTTTTCTGCGTTTTGGACCGTGAAGAGGCAGACGCTGCCATGTTGGCTCCTGAACCTGATCGCAAGCTCCAACGCCCGGAGCCCGATAAGACAGAGGTTAGATCAGGCAAAAGGATAATGCGAGGGGGATTGAGTAGAAATCAAACAGGTAATACTTATTATAAAACAGTTACTTAGTAAAATTAACTGAATTATCGTTATGCAAAAAAATAAACAGGAAACAAGTTAAGCAACGAAATGAGCCACATTCAGCGATAAAACAGGATCAGCTCGTCCTTATGTACGCGGCCCAAAGTCACGCGCGCCTGTTCTTCCAAAAGATCGCGATCGAGAGAATCGGCCGACATCATCCGAATGCGCCGTTCATAGCTATTACGCTCGCTCTGCAAGGCATCGAGGCGTCCTTGCAGCTCGTCGATCTTCATCCGGTATTCTTCCTTGGCCTTGAGGCCACGAGTGCCATTATAGGCGTGCCAGACGAAATATGACGCAGCCGAGCCCGACACGGCATAGAGCACGAGCGGGATCAGAATAGCGCGGAGACGGCGGCGTTTGACCATGGAGGCGAATTTGGCGGTCTTAGGTGAATCTGACGTTAACGCCCCGCTGCTTCAGCCGAATTGACCCTTTCTTCAAATCACGCCACACAAGGCACCATAAGGAGACCAAGCTTGGCCGTTACCCCACCCCCCGCTTCAGAGATCGCCATCGTGCTGGTCGCGGCAGGTAAGGGTGTGCGTGCGGGCGGTCCGATCCCGAAGCAATATGCGCCCCTCCTAGGTCGCCCGTTACTGGCCCATACGATCAAAGCTCTCTCGGCCCTTAAGGCGCCTATCCAGCCAGTCATCGGGCCGGGGGATGCGGCCCTGTTTGAAACTGTGCTGGCTGCATTGCCTGCCGATCTTCGAACCCTCTGCCGAACTCCGGTGATTGGTGGCGACACCCGCCAAGCCTCCGTACTGAAGGGTCTGGAAGCTCTGTCCGGCGCGCCACCCAATATCGTCTTGATCCATGACGGCGCACGCTGCCATCCAGCAGCCGATCTGCTCGCCCGTGCGGTTGAAGCGGCACGCGCCCATGGGGCCGCTATTCCGGGCCTGACTGTCAGCGATACAATCAAACAGATCGATACGCAGGGCTTTGTCGCGCAGACACCAGAGCGCGCAACATTGCGCGCTGTCCAGACGCCTCAAAGCTTCACCTATTCTCTGATCCTCACGGCGCATCTAAATGCTGCTGAAAGAAAAATTGAAAACCTGACAGATGATGGTGCAGTGGCAGAATGGGCTGGCCATAAGGTCCATCTCTTCCCCGGCGATGCCAACAATTTAAAGGTCACCGAGGCGAGTGATTTCGCCAAAATGGAGCGTCTCATGTCCGCCGATCTCACCGACATTCGCACCGGACAGGGCTATGATGTCCATGCCTTTGGGCCGGGTGACCATGTCTGGCTCGGCGGGGTGAAGATCCCGCACACGGCGGCCCTCATAGGCCATTCGGACGCTGACGTTCTGCTTCATGCCCTGACAGACGCCATTCTCGGGGCTTTGGCCGACGGCGACATTGGCTCCCATTTTCCGCCCTCCGATCCGCAATGGAAAGGGGCGGCCTCCGACCAGTTCCTGCGCTATGCAGTCTCGCTCGTGGGAAAACGCGGTGGCAAGATCGCCCATCTTGATGGCACGCTGATTTGTGAGGCCCCGAAAGTCGGTCCGCACCGCGAGGCCATCCGTGTCCGCATTGCTGAAATCTGCGATCTTCCACTCCACCGTGTTGCTATAAAAGCCACTACCTCGGAAGGACTTGGCTTCACTGGCCGACGTGAAGGTATAGCTGCGATGGCACTTGCTACCCTTCGATTGCCAGAATGACCTCCCCCTTTGATCAAGCCCTGTTGGCACGTGCCGAGGCACTCGTTCGCCTCTGCACACAAAAGGGGCTCAAAATCACAACGGCAGAATCCTGCACCGGCGGACTGATCTCAGCCTTGCTCACGGAAATTCCCGGCTCATCGGCAGTCGTGGACCGTGCTTTCGTGACCTATTCCAACGAAGCCAAGACTGAGATGATCGGTGTGCCAGCAGCGCTCATCGAGGCCCATGGTGCCGTGAGCACGCAAGTCGCTCGTGCCATGGCAGCAGGTGCGCTCAACCATTCGAAAGCCGATCTGTCGGTCGCGGTTACAGGCATTGCGGGCCCCGGTGGCGGCAGCACGGAAAAGCCTGTGGGCCTCGTCCATTTCGCCCGTGGGCGTCGAGGCGCGGAACCTGATGTTTACGAGCAGCGGTTTGATGACAAAGGCCGCGCCAGCATACGCCGCGCGGCCCTCGAATTTGCTCTGACTTTGCTTGAAGAAGCAGCAGCAAACTAATGGTGTTCAAACAAAACGATTGCTGATTTTGCCGAGACCTTCGATCTCGACAGTGACCACATCGCCCTTGTTCAAATATTCACCCCGACCATTGCCGACGCCCGCGGGCGTGCCGGTCAGGATGATATCACCAGGCAATAATGTCATCCGGCTGGAGAGATCGGCGATCTGCTCTTTGATGTCGAAGATCATATAGCCCGTATTGGAATCCTGCTTCACGACGCCATTCACATCGAGGCGCATTTTCAGATTGTGGGGGTTGGGAACATCGCGCGCCAGAGTGATCCACGGGCCCAGCGGACAGGCGCCATCAAAACTCTTATGCGAGGTCCAGTCGTTCCGGAAAATCGAGTTGTCCGGAACACCATTGCGACGCGAAAGATCACGGGCCGAGAGGTCATTGGCGACCAGATAGCCCGCTACATAATCAAGTGCCTTGTCCTCGGACACGCTACGGCACGGGCGGCCGATGACGACACCCAGCTCTGCTTCCCAATCAAGCTTTTTGACGTGCTCGGGAAAAGGAATGTCCGCATTCGGGCCAATGGCCGAGCGTGATGATTTCAGAAAATGCCAGGAGCGCTGGCCAAGCTCATGGGGATCCTTCGGGGGTTCGCGCCCGGAGGCTTTGGCCATTTCAGCCGCATGGTCGGCATAGTTCGAGCCCGCGCAATAAAGCACGGGCGGGAGCGGAATGGGTGAGGTAAGCGTAACCGAGCTGAGCGCAACGCCAGCTGGCTTGCTGGCTGCCAGCTTGTCGAGGCGCGCGAGATTGGCATCAAAATCCGCCAGAAGCGTCAGCACGTTCGCATCCGCTTCATTGCCAGTGGCCTTGGCAATATCCACGACCTGACCGTCGATCACGAGGGCCGCACGCGGACCTGTTTTTGTTTCAATCGAAGCAATGCTGAACGTCAATTCTTCCTCCCTCAGCCACATACGCCTGAGGCGTGCGGTTGTTGTTGGATGTGAAAATAGCAGGATTTAAAGCGCCGTGCGGCAAAAAAGAATGGCTTGTCTGATATCCATGGCCGTCAAGCTTCTGACATAAGAAAACGAGCAATTTCAATACTTTATAATGTCTATCGGATGGCCTCAAAATTGCTGACATATCAACTATCGTCAGCGAATTGACCTTGAGTAACAAATCATGGACCGCCTCAAATCTCTTCTCTTCGGTGCTGTGCAGGCCATCGAAATCCATAGCCTCAATCATGAGGCGGGAGACCGGGTCCGCGACGGCGTGCTGGCCTCGCTGGGTGCTGTGGGCAAAGCCATTCCCGTGATGATCAAACCCGCCACGCTTGATGTCGAATTTATCATGGTGCGCTATGGCCGGGGTTTGCTACGCCAGCCCCACGCCGATGTGACCGTGCTGAACTAAGCGCCAAACATCTGATCCGCCGATTAAATCATCGGCTTGTCAGGAATAATCCCGCCCTGTAGTTTCCCGATCCTCCGGTGTGTTTTGCCGGTGCGTAAGGGCGCGTGTCATGGCGTATGGAAAAAATCTTCCAATCGTGATCGACGGAACGACAGAAGTCGTGCCGCACGCTCATGCTGCCAACGCTCACGCCGCCTATGAAGCTGCGTCGCAAACGCAAGCGCTTCCCCCGCCCTCCTCGTCAAATGACTTCCACCAAGAGCCGCCGATCGAAATCATTATTGATGCGCGCCAATTAAAAGAGCGCATCATTGATTATCTCGGTGCTGTCTTGGCGCGCTGCTGGGTGGAGCGTGATCTTCTCGACAAGATTGAAGCAGGACCCCATCGCGCTTTGCGCCATTTGGGAATTCTTCTTCCCGATGAAATCGATATCAAAGTCGAACGCAAAAATGCCGAGCGCCCCCGCCTGCTGATTTACGAATGGAATCAGGAGCGCTCCTACAAGCGCCGCATCTGCTATTTGCAGCTCGTCATGATGGCCGGCAAATAATCTTTTAGCTGCTCACATATCCAGCTTCGACAAGATGCACGCGACCTTTAGCAAATTGCCAGGGAATGATTTGGCGTGGCTGGTGACGTGGCAAAACATCACCCGATAGATGATCGAGCCACTCGCCCGACAAATCGAGCGACGACAAAAGTGTTGCTTGTTCCAAACATGTTTTGAGTTCTTTGACTTCGGATGTGGCCTCGCCCTTGCCAGAGAGAAGGTCATGGAAGCTTGCCCAATTACGGCCACGCAGACGCGTTTTGATGATGCGCAATTCTTCTTCGACAGACGAAATGTCATAATTCACATAACGTCTTTGCCCGAGCATGTTGCAAAAAAGAACCGCCGCGCCAGGATGACGATTTAGAAAATCATCGCCTTCGAGAAAGAAATCTGCGCGGTGCCAAGCGCCAATGCGCGCATGCGGATGATGCAAGCGAAAAAGAAGTGCTGCAAAAGGATCAGGATCCATAGCGTGGATAATGGAAAAACCACGCAAGAAATTTTCTGGCAAACACCAACCAGCACTTGGCCCGACCAGCAGCAATTCACGTTCACGCACTGGCCATGTGCCCAGAAAATTTTCGATGTGCGAGCGAAAGGGTTTCCAGATATGCGAACGTCGCCACAGTGCACGCAAGTGCCAAACAGGACCGCCCGTCAAATCATAACTTCCAGCAGCGACTGCGTGATGCGTCATCGAGCCTTACATTCATTCGGGCCGCGCGCACCATAGGGCGAGATTGTCCCTTCCGGACAACGCAATGGATATTTGGTGCCAGATGGCGCGTAATAACCAGGGGGTGCCGGTTTGCAGATGTTTCCTGCCGCATAAGTCCCGCTCTCGCATTGGGGCAAGGAATTACCAGTCAATCCGGACGGCTTGGCTGGTTTTGGTGGAGGTGGCGGCGGCGGTGGTGGCTCGTTTGCTAAAGCAGCAAAACAAGTCCCAGAGATCATCATCACAGACAAGCAGATGCGAAAAATATGGCGCATGTCGGCTTACCTTATTGAGTAAATTTCAAAGTCACACTGATACGACGATTACGGGGGTCTGCTTTGTCAGTCGGATTGAAGGGGTCGGTATCGGCCACACCTTCAATCGACTGGAAGCGATCCGACTTCACGCCACGCTTTTCAAGAATCAGACGCATAGCCTCAGCGCGTTCTGCTGACAAGGACCAATTGTTGCGACCGTCCGGATTGGCAAAAGGCACACTGTCAGTATGACCGCGCACGGTAACTTTATTCGGCATTGTTGCCACAGATCGCGCAATTTCATCGATCAAAGCTTGCGCGCGGGGCAGCATCTTGGTGGTGCCAAGAGCAAACATCGAGAAATCGGCCTTATCGATCACTTCGATGCGCAACCCGTCTTTTTCGCGCGAGATCTGCAGCTGTCCTTGCAGGCCTGCCAACATCGAACTATCGGCGATCTTTTCACGCAATTCTTTTTCAAGCTTTTCGAAATTCTGTTTATCAAGCGCTTCGGCAGCGGCTTTCTTTTGTTCTTCGTTCAAAGCTTCAGCAGCTTTGCCTTTGCCTTGTTCGGAGTCAGATTCCTTACCCTTGCCCTGCCCTGAGTCTTTATCAGCGCCTTTTCCTTCTTTATCGGAATCCTCAGAGCCTTTCCCAGCGCCATCCTCACCTTCGTTTTGAGACGGAGGCGTGAGATCAAGGATAGAGGTCTGCGAAGCAGAATTGGGCATGCCTTCCGGATCCATGATGGAGCGACCACCCAGAATACCGTTGGAGCCAGCCAGCTGACCGGATTGAATCAAGCTTTTGGGAGTTGGTTTGAAATAGTCAGCAATGGACTTTCGTTGAGCTTCGGTCGACGCGCCCAAGAGCCACATGAGAAGAAAGAAGGCCATCATGGCGGTCATCATGTCGGCGAGCGCAATCTTCCAAGCGCCACCGTGACCAGCGGCTTCATCGCCCTGGATTTTTTTGATGATGATCGGCGCCGGGGCTTCTTTGACCTCCTCGGCAGGTTCCTTAGTTTTTTCCTTCTTGGCGGCGGCCATGGCTTACTTGCCTCGCAGCCCGTCGAAGACTTCACCGAAACTCGGCTGGTTATGACCCGATATGCACACACGTGCCGCTTCAATCACAAGGGGCTGCGGATGGCCATGCAAGGAAGCAACAATGATCTGCTTCACAACGTGATAGATCTGTCCTTCTTCCTTCACAACACCAGCAAGTCGTCCAGCCATCGGTTCAACAATGCCGTAGGCCAAGAACACGCCTAAGAAGGTGCCGACAAGCGCCGAACCGATGAGGGCCCCGAGAACAGTCGGTGGCTGATCGATCGCGCCCATGGTTTTCACGACACCCAACACGCAGGCCACGATGCCAAGCGCGGGAAGCGCGCCTGAAAGTGAGGCCAAGGCATGCGCGGGGTGACCCGCGTGGTTCATGTGTTCTTTAATCGCCGCATCCATAACTTCTTCAACGGCATAAGCGTTGAGGTTGCCCGAGGAAATGACCATTAGGCGGATCGTATCGGTGATAAGATGGAGAACGTGGTGGTCAGCGAGAATTCGCGGATATTCGCCAAAGATGGCTGATGATTCCGGGCTTTCAACATGTGATTCAAGTGCGACCGGTCCATCAACACGCAAGATTTTCATCAAGCGCGAAACAAGAAAAATAACATCGAGGAAGTCTTGTTTCTTCCATTTCGGGCCAGCAAAGACTTTACCAAAGCCGCTACCTACCCCCTTGAGTGTATCAAGGTCATTGGCAATCAACATGGAGGCAATGCCTGCTCCCAAAATGGTTGCCAGCTCTGAAGGAGCGGCATGGATGACAGGTCCAAGATCGCCACCGTGCGCGACGAACACGCCGAACACGCAGACGAAAAGAAGCACAAGGCCAATTGCACCGAACACAGAGCCACTCCAGTCAAGGTGAGGCCCGGCGGCAGTCCCGCCGGGGAATATGTCAAACTCTGCCTAGACTCGACCTAGAGGCAAATCACGTAGAGCTCAAGTTACAGAATCTTTATCAGATTTTATCTGTAACGCGACTACCGACTTCCATGGCCGCCTGCAGCATACGGGCGTTGCCGTTATAAAGCTGCTGAGCCTTGAGCATGGTCATCAGCTCTTGGGTGATGTCCACATTGGCCTGTTCGAGCGTGCCAGAGAGGATATCGCCGGCAAAAGGCGCGCCCGCGCGGGTCATGATGGCCGTACCGGACTGATCCGAAGCCACAAATTTCGTGTTGCCGATCGGCTTCAGAGCGCTGTCGTTACGGAAGGAAGCCAAAGCAATCGCCCCGACATCAGCCTTGGAACCGTCGCCATAGGTTGCCTGGACCATGCCCTTCGAGTCGATCGTGATGCCCTGAAGATAGACGCCACGATATTCGGATGATGCGACCTGCTGGCCAACAGCTGCCGACATGGAACCGGAAAGCGCGCCCGTAATGGCGGTTCCACCACTTGTGAGGAAGTCAGCAGTTGCCTGCGCAATATTCGCATTGGTCACAGTCACCGGAACGTCAAGCTCAACCCGGGCTGCGGTGCGTTCGGCTGCTGTTACTGTGTGGGTGATGACAAACTTGCCGTCAGGTGAGGTAAAGCGAACCTGGTCACCAACAGCCACTTTTGTTGTGTCGAAATTGATCGTCACCTTGGAGACATCATAGCTCGCCGACAGATCGGCAGAATTGTTGGACGAAACGCCCGGGGTCGAAACAGTCACATAACCATTGTCGATATCGGACTGTGTCAGCGCGGGCGTGGTCACAACCGTATTGCCAGCCAGTTTCACAACAACTTTAGCACCCACAGCTGCCGTATCGGAGAGCGGAACACGCACGTCAGCCGGATCTTTTTCAGAGGTGATCGTCGCGCCGATCATCTGGGTCGTATCAACCTTGCCGGACGAGTTGACCGGGAAAACCTGAAGCTGATTGTCACTGGCATCGACGATCTCGCCCTGAACGTTTACAGTGAAATTGCCCGCGCGTGTATAGACGACATTGCGCGCGCCCGTTTCCGGATCGGTGCTGGCAAGCGTGAAGTAACCGCGACCTGCAATGGCGAGGTCTGTGACCTTATCGGTCGATGTCATCGCGCCCTGGCTGGTATTGCGGCTGATCATGCTGGTGATAGCGCCCGAGCCGACGGCCGTCTTCGGGTTTGCCGAAGGGTCGTTCGAAAACACGTCCGCAAAGGACGACACAGAGCGCTTGAAGCCGACCGTACCGGCGTTGGCGACGTTGTTCGATGCAACCTGAAGGTCTTTCTGGGCGACGTTGAGGCCAGACATAATGACCGAAAGCATGGGTTACTCCATTCGAAGAGACAATTTGAACCATTGGCGCTCGTCACGCCGTCTTGGCAGGAGAGTTAGCAATCCCTGTGCCAGCCACTTCGAAAGCAAAAAATGTTATTATATCAAATAGATAGACGGCCTAAACTTTATCGCCCTGCGACCGTCTCTTAAGGAGCTGGAATTTCAAATGGGGAGCCGAAAGGCCATGTATCACCGGGACGCGATCAAGGCGTATCAGGAAGCCGAACAGGATTTTCTGGTCGAGGGGGCAGATCCACATTGCCTCGTTCAGATCCTGTATACAGAGCTGGTCCTGTCACTCGAGCGCACCTATTTTGCGATTGACCAGAAGGACTATGTCGCGAAATCCACCCACATCACCAAGGTGCTGAGCATCCTTCATGTTCTGGCCTCGAGCCTGGATTTCGATAAGGGCGGTGAAGTCGCCATCTCCCTGGCCCGCCTCTATGAATGGGCACGACGCCGGGTGATTGAAGCCAGCCGGGACAATTTGCCCCCGGTCATCGAAGAGGTCCGCAAGGCCATTTCCGATATTGCCGAGGCTTGGAGCACGATCGGTCACAAAGACCCGCGCGCAGCCTAAAGCGCGGGGACTGAGCCTCAGGCTTCCTCGCGATGGATCGCATATTTGCGCATTTTTTCGATCAGGGTCGTGCGCTGCAACCCCAGCAGGCGCGCGGCCCCACTGACCGATCCTTCCGCCTCGTTTAAAGCCCCCTTGATGAAATTCATCTCGATCTGGGCGATGTGATCACGGAAGTTGAAATCCTGCGCGCCGCGCAAGAAGGCGCCGATATCCTCAGGCTCACCAGCCTGCGAGGATAGGACCAGAGCCTCTGTTGCGGCCTCATCAATGCCAATCGGCAGAATGCCCTCGAGCGAGGCCATGAGAGCCTGCGTTTCCTCGATATGATCCACCTGTTTGCGGGGCGTCGTGATCCGTTCGATCTGTGCCGCACCAATCGCTTGGCCCGGATAGAGCACGCTGGCGCGCTCCAGAACATTGCGCAATTGACGGATATTGCCAGGCCATTCGGCGTTTTTGAGGGCGGCCACAGCCTCCGCCTCAAACTTTGGCGTGTCGGGAAAACCAGTCTTGCGGAGCCGCTTGAGGATTAATTCTGTCAGACGCGGAATATCTTCGCGCCGCTCCGAAAGACCCGCCAAAGTCACCGGAAATACATTGATGCGGTAGAACAAATCTTCGCGGAAATGCCCCTCTTCCACGCGCTTTTCGAGATCGCGATGGGTCGCACATACGAGGCGGATATCTGATTTGATGACCTGTGATCCACCGACGCGTGAGAAAGACCGATCTTCCAGCACGCGCAATAACTTGACCTGCATATCAATCGGCATATCGCCGATTTCATCAAGGAAAAGAGTGCCCCCTTCGGCGGCCTCAATCAGGCCCGCGCGTGTGCGCACAGATCCCGTGTATGCCCCCTTCTCCGACCCGAACAATTCGCTCTCGATCAATTCGCGCGGAATTGCCCCGCAATTGACGGCGATGAAGGGGCCCGAAGAGCGTGGCGAAAAGGCGTGAACCGCACGAGCTACGAATTCCTTGCCGCTGCCGGAAGGCCCGTGGATATAGACCGTGGTCAGAGCCGAAGCGACGCGCGTGATCAGATCGAGTGCCTCGCGCATGGAGGCACTCGGCAGATCGAGATAGCGTTGCACCTCTTCGCTAGTCATCGGCTAAAGCTCTGAGATCACAAATGATCGACTGTCGATTTTTTGACTAAAACGCGGTCGGACACAAGGAATAAGGGTGTCATCCGCTCCCGATGGACGCCAAAAAATCGCCAGTTCAGCCGATGAAAATGAAATTTAATGCGCTTTCCTCATTTTGGGTTTTCTAAAAAGCCATTAAAAGCCAATACCTTAATCAGAGATTAACAGAATAGGACGACTAAGCCCTCGCCCTCCTGCTTCGCTTGGCACGCGCGTTGCCTTTGTCCTCTCCGAAGAGGCGATTTGAGGAGAACGCCGTGAACTCTGTCTTGTGTGTTACCGACCAATTGGCCGATTGCGAAGCGCTCGTCACGCATTTGCATAACCGCGGCAATGAGGTCCACACGACAAGCCTGGCCAAGCTTGGCTCGGTTGAAGTGTCTTGGGGCCAATGCGGCCTGCTCGTCAGTTATGCGGTTGCCAAGAAGCTGGCAGCCGATGCGACTGGCTTCCAGAAATGGTGCCGTCAGCTGAAAGCAGAGCGCATTGTCGTACTCAATGAATATGGCAAGGCCTTCTCGCTGAAATGCGAGTTCAACGGCACAACACTGCAAGTGAAGCCGACCGAAAACAATTGGCGCTTCACCGCCGAAGTCATCGCCCGTTTCATGGATGGTGATCAGAGCGTAGCTGCTGGCGATCCCGCCACATTCAATCTGCTGCGTCTGGCACGTCGTGTGGCTTCGTCTGATGTCACCGTCATGCTGGTTGGCCCGACGGGCACTGGTAAGGAAGTTTTCTCCCGCTTCCTTCACAATGCCTCACCGCGCGCCCGCAATCCTTTCATCGCTGTCAATTGTGCGGCGGTTCCCGACACCATGCTCGAGGCTTTGCTCTTTGGTTATGAGCGCGGCGCCTTTACCGGCGCGCATCATCCCAACAAGGGTATTTTCCGCGCTGCGGATTCGGGCACATTGTTGCTCGATGAAATTTCTGAAATGGCATTGCCTCTGCAGGCCAAGCTCTTGCGTGTCTTGCAAGAGAAGGAAGTCACGCCGCTTGGTTCGTCCAAGCCTGTTCCGGTGGATGTGCGCGTGGTTGCGACATCCAACCGCTACATGCTCAATGAAGTGAAAGGCGGACGTTTCCGCGAAGATCTTTATTACCGCCTCAATGTCTTCCCGCTTGTCACGAAGGCTTTGTCGGAACGCCCGGGCGATATTTTGCCAATCGCAGTCACGCTGCTTGCCAAACATGCTGGCGGTTTCGCCAAAATGCCGGAACTGACCGAGGAAGCAATTATCAAGCTCGAAGCACACGAGTGGCCAGGCAATGTTCGCGAACTCGAAAATGTTCTGCAGCGTGCGCTGGTCATGTCAGGTGGTGGAGAAATTCTCGCCGAGCATCTGATGATCGACATGCAAGACATGATGATGATGCCGCCTGTCGAAATGTCGCCGCGCCTGGCTCTGGCTGTTTGAGGATCAAAACATGACCCCGATTAACTCCGTCAGCCTCACCCGCGAAATCATTGCCAATGCTGAGACCAAACTCAACCCCGGCAAACAAAGCGGCTCGAATTTTGGCGAACATATGCAAAAGGCTTTGGCACAAGTCGCCGAAGCACAATCGCAATCAGGCAATATAGCGCAAGCATTTGAACGCGGCGACGAAACTGATGTGGCGAAAGTCATGCTGGCTCGTGAAAAAGCCTCGCTTGCTTTCGAAGCAACGATGCAAATCCGCAACAAACTGCTGAGCGCCTACAAGGATATCGTGTCGATGCCGGTTTAATCCGCGCATTGAACAAGGAACTCTGACCGGAGATAAGAGACGGTGTCGGATATTAAGAGCGTCGCCATTCCTGCTCCAACTGGCCTTGGCCCTGCCGGAGCCCAGCTTTATAACATTTATGCGGCTACGCAGAATTTCATGCGTCAGCCTGCGATCGTGCGTTCTCTGCCCATCATCGTGGTCAGCCTGATCGTTCTGGTCGGGCTTGGCGTCATTTTCATGATGCGCGAACCGGCGATGACGCAGCTCTTCCCGCGTTTGGGCGATGAAGATAAGCAGCTCGTGCTGCAAAATCTTGAAACCAATGGCGTGAAGGCGAAACTGGATCCGACCACCGGCACCGTGATGGTGCCGCGCAATGATTTTCACCGCGCGCGCATGTCACTGGCTGCCGCCGGCCTGCCAAAAGCCTCTGTCGCTGGCTATGACATTCTGACGCAAATGCCGCTTGGTGCGAGCCGCGCAGTTGAGAGCGTCAAGCTGAAACAGGCGCAGGAAAATGAACTTGCCCGATCTATTATGGAAATTCGTGACATTGAAGGCGCGCGCGTGCACCTTGCGATTCCGGAGCGTTCCGCCTTTGTGCGCGACCAGAACCCGCCATCCGCATCTGTCTTTTTGAAACTGGCCCAAGGCCGTAGCCTGTCGCTCGGCCAGGTTCAGTCCATCCAGCATCTTGTGAGCTCGAGCGTCCCCTATCTGCCTGTTGCGAATGTGACAGTGGTCGATCAGACCGGTGCCCTCCTCACAGCGCCACAGCGCGATAATGAACTTGGTCTCTCATCCCAGCAGCTCGAACATAAAACGCGCATTGAAAAAATGCTGCGCGAGCGCATCGCCAATTTGCTGACACCCATTGTGGGCCTTGGCAATTTCAATTCGGAAGTGAATGTCGAAGTTGATTTCACGCGCACCGAACAGACCAATGAAACTTATGACCCGACCCAGCAGGTCGTGCGCAGCCGTCAGGAAACCGTACAGGAATCAGCTGACGGCAAGGCGCGTGGTGTGCCGGGCGCCACCTCGAACCAACCCCCGAATACGCCTGCCCTGACCGCGACGCCTCCGGGTGGCGGTGCAGCGGCAAATGCTTCAGCCGACTCTTCGAAGGCACGTTCCTCGACCACAGTCAGCAATTATGAAGTCAGCCGTGAAGTGCGCTCAACGCGCCGCGCGGTGGGTGACATCAAACGTCTTTCGCTGGCCGTCGTCGTGCGCTCTGGCACCCAGACGGATGCTGAAGGCAAAACGGTTGAAAAGCCGCTTACCGATAACGAGCGCGAACGTCTGACTTCATTGTTGCAGGAAGCCGTCGGCTATGTGCCTGATCGCGGCGACAAGATCACGCTCATTTCATCGAGCTTTGCCGAAGAACAGAAAATCGAAGGTCGCTCCTGGTATGATGCGCCTTGGCTCGAAGATGCGATCAAGCAGGTTGCAATTGTCCTGATCTTGGGCGTGGTGGTGCTGGGTGCGCTGAAACCCTTCCTTGAACGTCTCCTCGATCGCTCCATGTCGGGTTCCATGGGTTCCGATGAGCCTGTGGTGGGTGAAGGCGAACAGATTGAAGTGCGCGAAGGTGAATCCCTTGAAGATATTAAGGCTCGCCTCAAACCCAAGAAGTCCGGTATCTCTGCCGAAATGCTGGACACTGCCAACAGCTATGATGATAAGGTCACCCTTATCCGCATGCTGGTGGGCGATGATGCGGCTCGCGTGACTGCAGTGCTGAAGACGCTCATCTCCAAAGATGTCTCCTAAGAAAGAGGCAACAGGAAATAGACGATGGTTGACGCTCTGACAAACACAGAACCCACACCTGAAGAAGAAGCCCAGTTACTTTCGGGGACGCAAAAATGTGCGATCCTGATGCTTCTCCTGGGGGAAGATGAGGCTTCCGAAATTCTGAAAAACATGTCGCCGCGCGAAGTGCAGCAACTTGGTAGCGCCATGTATTCGGTCGCTGATGTTGGTCAGGAAACTGTCAATGTCGTGCTCGACCAATTCCTGGCCATCATCAAAGCGCAGACCTCGATCGGTCTTGGCGCTGATGCCTATATCCGTCGGATGTTGGTGAAAGCCCTGGGCGAAGATAAGGCGGGCTCGGTGCTCACTCGCATTACGCCCTCATCCTCGGCGAAGGGTATTGAAATTCTCCAATGGATGGATGCGCGCTCGATTGCTGAAATGATCGAGAGTGAACATCCACAGATCATCGGGCTCGTTATAGCCCATCTGGATTATGCCGTGGCAGCCGACGTCTTGGTGCTTCTGCCTGAGGATGTCCAGCACGAAGTCTTGCACCGTATTGCGACGATTGACTCCGTTCAGCCAGAAGCCATCGAACATCTGGAGCGTGTCATGCAGCTCCAGTTCCAGGCCAATACATCCCTGCGTGCCTCGAAGATCGGCGGCATTAAAGCGGCTGCCAAAATCATGAACTTTACAAAGGGCACGATCGAGCAGCGGATCATGGGTTCGCTGGCCAAGATCGACAAGGGCCTGATGACGACCATTCAGGAAAATATGTTCGTCTTCGAAAATCTCAACGCCGTCGACGAAAAGAACCTCGGCATTCTCATGCGCAGCATCGATCCGAACGATCTCGCCGTCGCGCTCAAAGGTTGCGACGAGCGCCTGCGTGACAAAATTATGGGCTCCATGTCGGCGCGTGCAGCAGCATCGATCATCGACGAAATGGAAGCAAAGGGCCCCATGCGTGTCACCGAAGTTCAGGAAGCGCAGAAGCGCATCGTGGCTGTGGCCCGCAAGCTCTCGGACGCAGGCACGATGGTCCTAGCGGGACGTGGCGACGATTATGTATGAGATGGCAGACCGCACGGTTCCTCTCTCGGAGGTTCCAGATTTCGTCCAACGCGGCGGCGCCTTCAACGCCGACAACCGCTTTGCGCCCGATCGCGATGCGGCTTTTACACCTTGGAACAAGGCGCGTTTCAAACCGGCACGTCTGGTAGAAGCCTCGCAGGAAGCCAAAGAGGCCGCTGTAGAAGAAATAGCCGATGCGGTAGCAGAAGCACCACAAGCAGTGCAGCACGAAGCTGCACCGCCGCCACCGCCTCCGCCGCCGGAACCCGTTGAGCCCCCACCCTCGCCAGATGAAATTGTCGCAGCCATCGAAAAGGCACGCGAAGACGGTCGTGCGCTTGGCTATCAACAAGGTCTCGAAGCAGCGCGCAAAGAATTGGGCGACGCACTTCATGTGCTGCGCCGTATCGAAGGCGAAATTGTGCCGCTGGCTGCTGAAAGCTATGAGCGCAATGCCGAACTCATGGCACAGCATGTTCGTCGCCTGGCACAGGAACTCTTTGGCGCCGTTTTTGCCCAAATGCCGGAGCTTTTTGTCGAGCGCATTAAAAACGCTGCGGAAATGTTCACGAAAGCTGGCAGCGAATTTACCTTGTCGATCAGCCCGCATGATGCGCTTTCGCTGCGTGCGGCTTTGAAAGCCGAAGATATTTTTTCATCCATCCGCATCATTGAGGATGATGAATTGCCATCCGGCTCTTTCCGCCTCGCCTCGCGCGATCTTGAATTTGATGACGTTCCGCAGATTGAGGATGAACGAGGCTAAAAATGCTGGATCCCTCAATCGTTCTTGAACGTCGCCTGAAGCAAATTAACGCCACGCGTCAAACCAATGCAGCCGGCCGCGTGCGCCGTTTCGATGGCCAGATCGTCCATGCATCGTCTTTCCCCGCAGCAGTGGGCACTGAATGCCGCATTGCTTGCGATGGTGGCGGCTGGGCTGATGCGGAAGTCATCGGCTTTCTCGATAATTACACCGTGATGGTGTTGACCAGCGGCAATGCGCCTCTGTTAGCTGGCGCGCGCGTTGAAACCAAGACACGCGCAGATGTTGTGCCTGTCGGCGAAGGCCTGCTGGGTCGTGTATTTGATGGCGCAGGCAATCCGCTTGATGGACAAGAAGCGCCCCAGCTCATGCAGCAATGGCCTTTGCGTGGCGAACGCGTCAACCCGTTGCGCCGCAAACCCGTGCGTCAAACGCTTGATGTGGGTGTGCGTGCGTTGAACGGTCTCTTGACTGTTGGTCGCGGCCAAAAGATCGGTATTATCGCGGGCTCGGGCGTGGGTAAATCCTCGCTCCTTTCCTGCATTGCACGCTATACAGAAGCTGAAGTTGTTATCATCGGCCTCATCGGTGAGCGTGGTCGCGAAGTCGCGGGCTTTGTGGAAGAGCTGCAACAGCATCCTTCCTTCGCCCACACGATCACAGTGGCTGTGCCGGCAGATCAGTCACCCGTGTTGCGTCTGCGCGGCCTGCATCGCGCAACAGCCTATGCCGAATATTTCCGTTCCAAAGGCAAGAATGTTCTGCTCATGGTGGACAGCCTGACGCGCGTTGCCCATGCGCAGCGTGAATTGGGCCTTGCCTTGGGCGAACATCCAACAACCAAAGGCTATCCGCCGTCTGTGATCTCGCTCATCGGTTCCGTGCTGGAACGAGCAGGTCTTGATGCGAAAACAGGTGGTAGCATCACAGGCGTTTACACCATTCTTGCCGATGGCGATGACACGACGAATGACCCGATTGTCGATACAGCGCGCGCCATTCTTGATGGCCATGTCGTGCTGTCACGCAAACAAGCGGAACAAGGCATTTTCCCTGCTATTGATGTGAATGCATCAATCAGCCGAACCATGACAGATTGCGTAAGCCAGCAGCACATGCTGCGTGTGCGCCGTTTCCGTCGCTACTTGAGCCTATGGGAACAAAACCGCGATTTGATGATGCTGGGTGGCTATCAAACGGGCCAGGATCCGGAACTCGACATGGCGTTCCAGCTGCAACCGCAACTCGTTGGCTATATCCAGCAGGGTATGAATGAGCGTTCGACCTTCGTGGAAAGCGAAGCGCGTCTGCAATCTCTCCTACCCTGAGGCCATTTAAATGGCCCGGGCACGCGTCTATGAATTGATGGCTCTGAAGCAAACGATTGAGCTCAACGCCTATCGGCGTGAAGCAGCGCGCTTGCATGAAGAAATCGACCGTCTCGACAAACGCCGCGAACAGATTGTCGATCTCGATCAAGGCTATCGTGAGCAACTGGCCGTGCCCGGCATTACGGCCAATGAATATCGCGACATAACCCAGATTATTGCGCGCCTTCATGAGCGCACCGCAGTCGATCTAGCCCGCCGAGAAATCCTCGAAACAGAACGCGAACGCGTGGGCAAAATTCTGGCCGAAAGAAAGCGCAAAATCGAGCGCCTCGAAGAAGAGGCGAAGATGGTTAAAATCCATGAACGCCAACTACTTGATGAGCGCGCTTTGATGCTCATGCCGGAGCGTCGAAAGTAATGGCATAAAGCTTGCTCAATTGCCTTGGGGTGACGGCTTTCCGACACACCCACGACCCCAAGGGAATGAGCACGTGCAAACGCTTGGACTGACAATGGCAATCGCCGCGACGGATGCGGGCGCTGAAAGCGCTGTGCAGCCGAATGCTATTGCGCCATCAGAGGCGGGCGCTATTTTCGAAAGCCTCATGATTGCGGCAGGCGAGCCGAATGCTGATTTGGTGGCACAAACCGATGCGGCCTTACCGCTCGAAAGCGCCATCCCTGTTCCCAACGAAACATTGACTATTCCTCCCGCGACGCAGGCACTGGCCAGCGATATGGAACAAATGGTTCAAGCGCTTGCCATTACCGCGGAAGTGGTGGCCCAAGGCATGGCGGCTCGCACAACCCCTATTCGCGAAATCATTCTGACGGTCGAGACACCTTCAAGCGACGCGTCAGCAGACATGACCCTGCCGCAGCTCTCAATTGTGGTGCCACCAGTGGCTGAGCCCAGCCAGCCGCTCAAAATTTCCGATGCTGATCCGGCAACAAATCTGGATCCCGCACTCATTGCGCTGATGCCCCAAATCCCGCAGACGCCGACCATTGCGCCACAGGTCGATGTTTCCGAGATCATCGCCATTGATCCCATCAAAATACCGTATGAAGCCGTTATCAAAACGGCAGAAGTCTCTGAAATGCCTGCGCCACAACCATCTTCTGACCTTACGGAAGAAGCTTATGGACCATGGCGCGCTGAAATTCATGGCCCGATTCTAAACCTGCAGCGTGAACTAGTGACGACAGCTGTGCATGTGGCAATCTTTGATACGCCGGAGCCCATTCTGACCCCGGTGGTTTCATCAGAAATCGTCACGAACCCGGACATGCTTCTAAGCCAGCCGATCGAAACGCAATTGGTTGTCTCAAACACAATGGCTGACGTGCCGATGCGTGTGATCACCATTCATGTGCCCATGCAAACAAAAGCACCGGCTGAAACGGACGCTGTTGAATCTTTTGAAACAAGTGTCGGCGACACAGATTCTGAACTGAATGACATCATGCCAGCTGAGCCTATTCAGCCGACAGACATGAACATGAAGCCGGCTGATTTCATCGGGCCGCAGATGATCCAAATGGTGACAGCTGCCCCCGAGCGTCCAGCACAAGCGCAAGCGCAGACAGAGAACGACGAAGAGGCTGTAGCAGATGCGCTGAAGGCGCCCCACCCCGTTCAAACTGAGTCGCATTTGACCGTGGTCGCAAAGACCACCCCTGACATCGCGAAGATGACAACATCAGCTTCGGGCCCGACAGCTCCGCCTGTTTTGAACAAACAAGCAGTCCTTGCGGTTGAAACTCCCTATCAGGCAGTCGCTTTTGACGTCGCCGCTGTCGTAGAGGCTCTCCATAAAGATGCAGACCTCTCACGCCTTGCGCATCGTCAAGTTGATGACGCCGGTTATTTTGAATCTCTTTTGGATACAAATATCTCAAATTCAGTAGGTAAGACTTCTTCAAGGAGCAGCAGCGATATTCGAGACCTGATGAAATTGGGTGTCCGTGACATTGAGATTACACAAGGCACTGGTACCGCTCAGGACATGAATGTGAGACCGCAGCCGCTGATCAACGAACTGACAGGTGCGCCCGCTGCAACGCGTGCGCAGGTTGCTGATGCTTTCGTACCGTCAGGCAATGAAGCCAACTCGACAGAACGCCGCGCGCAAGCACATGAAATTCGCATGCGCGCCATTGAGCGCCAGGTTGTCGCTGCTGTGCGCGATGGTGCTGACACAATCCGCATGCAGCTTTATCCACCAGGCCTTGGCCAGATCATCATCCGTCTCACTATGGATGGATCGAAGCTCAAGCTCACGACAAGCGCCAATTCACGCGATGCGGCTGATAGCCTGCGCTCAATTGAAGGCGATCTTCGCGATGCTTTGTCAGTCGGTGGTCTCGAGCTCACTGGTTTTGATGTTTCGGAAGATGGCGAAGGCGGCGACAAAAACCGCAAACAAGCCTCTGAGACTGAAAATAACAATCAACAATCCCGCAGCGCGAAGTCTGGTGACTTCGCCCTCGATATGAACGCCTAAAGAAGGGGCGCACAAATGGCCGCGGAACCGGAAGAAGAACAGGTAGAGAAAAAGAAGCTGCCGATCGTCAAGATCCTTATCATGACGCTTGTCGGTCTGTTGCTCGTTGGCGTAGGCGCTGGCGGCACAGTGGCTTATTTCATTTTGACGAAGCCACCGGAAGATAATCCGCTTGCGATCGTCATCGAGAAAAAGGCTGGTGGCGATGCTCATGGTGACGCACATGGCGATGGTCATGGCGCACCTGCAGCAGGCGGCAAGGATGCCGGAAAAGATGGGCACGGGGCACCAGCGGCACCCGCCGGCCCTACTGGCAAGGCTGTGCCTTCGAAAGAGCAGTTCGCCACGACCTATTTCGAATTCCCAGGCAATTTCACGACGAACCTGCGCGGCTCGAAGCGCTTTGTTCAGGTAAGCCTTGGCTTGGCGACGCAATATGACAAAAAGGTCATTGAAAATGTCCAGAAACACGAAGTCGCTATTCGCGCTGAAATTCTGGCATTAGTTGCCGAACAGAGCGAAGTCGAAGTGGTCGGCGTTGAAAATCGCAAGCGTTTGCAAAATGGCATACGCGATGTAATCAACCGCGTGCTCACGGAACGCACGGACTTCGGCGGCATTGAAAATGTCTACATCACCGCCCTCGTGATGCAGTAAGAGACACATGTCAGACAACCGTAAACTCAGCAACGAAGAAGTCTCCGCGCTGATCGAAGGCTTGAACAGTGGCGAAATCGACACTGCGCCCGGTGCGCGTCCAAGTGTCGAATATAAGCCTTATGTGTTTGGTGCTGAAGATGCCGGCTTGCTCGGTGATCTGCACACGCTGCGTCTGATCAATGAGCGTTTCGGCCGCAATCTTCGCAATGTCTTGTTGCCGATGTTGCGTTTCATGCCGCGCATTTCGACCTTGCCGCCAGAAACCAAGCGGTTCGAAGAACATATGCGTGGCATGAGCCAGTTTGAAAGCTTGAGCATTGCGCGCGCAGATGCTTTGAAAGGCACCATCCTTCTCACGCTCCCCCCGCGCCTCATCAGCATTCTGGTGAATACTTTCTTTGGTGGTCGTGGTGATCCGGGTATCACGCGTCAAACCGAGTTTACACCGACTGAAGAGCGTATTCTCGAAATCATCGTTGACGGCACTTTGAAGACACTGGAAGACGCATGGCGCGAGGTCTTCCCCGTCCAATTTGAATATATGAACAGCGAAACAAACCCAGCTTTCACATCTTTCGTTGAAGGCTCGGAAAGCGTCATCGTGAGCTCATTTGTTGTTCAGCTTCCTTTCGCCGAGCCTGCAACGATTGATGTGCTCTATCCACGCCAATCGCTGAAACAGATTGCCGCTATCTTGCGCAGTAAAATTCAGCGCGTTGGCGAAGCACGTGACATGAATTGGGAACGCCACCTCGAAGAAGCACTGATGCAGGTGCCTTTGAGCTTTGTGCCGCGCATAGCTGAACCTAGCATTAGCCTGAAAACTTTGATGAACGTGCAAGAAGGCATGATCGTCGACATTCCGGCTTTTGAAACCGTCCGCGTCTTCGTTGAAGGCGAAGAATTATTTGAAGGCATGATGGGCGACCGCGAT
The DNA here is from genome assembly GCA_947452455.1 of Beijerinckiaceae bacterium. GTDB lineage: Bacteria > Pseudomonadota > Alphaproteobacteria > Rhizobiales > Beijerinckiaceae > Terripilifer. The sequence goes on along the minus strand of CANGBX010000002.1, from coordinate 310,115 downwards.
GGCAAACTAGCCTTACGCGTCGTCGGTTGAGTGAGAGAGAAAAACCCATGTCCAATACCGATACAGAACTAGAGAGCGGTGAAGGCGGCTCTGCCAATCTGAAGCGGCTCGAAAATATCGAAGTGAAACTCACAGTTGAAGTGGGTGGAACCAAAATTTCGATCGGCGATCTTTTGAAATTGAATGACGGCTCTGTTGTCGAACTTGATCGTCTGGCCGGCGAGCATCTCGATATTCTCGTCAACGGCACCTTGCTTGCGCGTGGTGAAGTCGTGTTGGTGGGCGAACGTCTGGGCATTCGTTTCTCGGAAATTGTTTCACCAGAAAAGCGGGTGCGCAGCCTGTGAGTTCAAGCGGTCTTTATAGCGCTGTGATGGCGGTTCTGCTCTGCGTCCTCGTGGGCGTGGGTTTCCTGCTGTCGCGCTACCGTGACCGTCTGAACAATGCTTTTGGCACAGGGCCAAAAGCGATCAAAAAAACTGTTGATGTGATCCCAGGCGTTCAACTGGCTGTTGTGGAAATCGACGGCATGAAAGTCGTTTGTGGTCTCAACAAAACCGGGATTACAGCACTACAGGTTGTAGGCGCCGCCGATCAGGATCACGCCTGATGCGCAAGTTTGTTCTCTCACTCCTTTGCGCGGGCGCTTTCGCATTTGCTCTGATTGAACCGGCAGCGGCACAAAGCGCGCTCGATATTCCGCTCCTGCGCCTTCAATCACAACCGGGGGGTGGCCAAACCCTCTCGCTGTCTTTGCAAACATTGGCGCTCATGACAGCGCTGACACTTTTGCCATCACTTCTTTTAGTGATGACAAGCTTCACTCGCATCATCATTACATTGTCAATTCTGCGCCAAGCGCTCGGCACCCAGCAGACACCCCCGAACCAGGTTCTTGTGGGCCTTGCCCTTTTCATGACGCTGTTCATCATGGCGCCGACATTCAAGACCATCAACGAACAGGCTTTTACTCCCTATACGCAAGGCCAGATTCAAATCGAAGAAGCTGCAACGCGCGCCGGCACAACGATGAAAGCTTTCATGCTCCGTCACACGCGTGAGAGCGACCTTTTGCTCATGGCGGATTTGCAAGGTGACAAGGGCTACGATTCTCCTGCGGCCGTCCCTTATCAGGTGATCGTGCCGGCTTTTGTAATGAGTGAATTGCGCACCGCCTTCACCATTGGCTTCCTTCTGTTTTTGCCCTTTCTAGTCATTGATATTGTCGTCTCGAGCGTACTCATGTCGCTTGGCATGATGATGTTGTCGCCAACCCTAGTCTCTTTGCCTTTCAAACTGATGCTCTTCGTTGTCGTCGATGGCTGGAGCGCGACGGTCACATCGCTCGTCGAAAGCTTCTTGAAGGGCTGACCATGCAATATCAGCAATTCATCACGGTCGGCCATGAAACGATTATGAGCGTGCTGCTCCTGATCGGCCCTGCCCTCTTGGCCTCGCTGGTGATCGGCCTGCTGATCGGTATTTTTCAGGCTGCAACATCCATCAATGAAGCGACGCTCACTTTCGTACCAAAATTGGTGATCGTGGTCGGGGTCTTGGCTCTTTCAGCGCCTTTCATGATTTCGACCGTCTCTGGTTTCTTTGCTTTCGTTTTCACAGAAGTCTCGAGGGTCAATCGATGATCCTCTTGGGCCAAGATGTTGTTATGAAAGAGCTGGTGGCTTTTATGCTACTGGCTGTGCGCATGGGCGCCATGTTTGCTGCTGCTCCCATTCTTTCAGCCACCGCTGTTTCCTTGCCCATCCGCATTGCTCTGACGCTGGCTATCACGCTCGCGATCGCAAGCAGCATCAAAGTTCCCGAGATTGATCTTCTCTCGCCCACCGGCATCTTGACCATCGTGCGGGAAGTCTTGCTAGGCCTGGCCATCGGGCTTGTCTTTCAGCTGGCATTTGCGGCCATCAACATGGCGGGCGAACAAATGGCTGGAGCCATGGGGCTTGGTTTCGCTGCGATGGTTGATCCTCAAACAGGTGCGCAATCACCTGTCATTTCGCAATTCTTGTCGATTATGATGACGATGATATTTCTGGTGACCGAAGGTCATCACGTCATGCTGCGTCTTCTCACAGCAAGCTATGAAGCGATCCCGATCAGCACAGATTTCAACACAGATATGTTTCTGGGCATTGTGAAAGCTGGCGCATTGATGTTCTCGGCGGCTCTATTGGTGGCAGCTCCAGTTGTCTTTCTGATTTTTCTTACCAATCTCATCGTCGGCTTCATGACGCGTGTCGCGCCGCAGATGAATATTTTCTCCATCGGTTTTACGATCACCATCTTCATGGGTTTTGCTGTTCTTCTCGTGTCCTTGCCAACTATCGGCAACAGCATGTCAGGGCTTCTGCATACCGTGACTGTCATTGTGCGTGATCTCATTCTTGGCAAGGGGGTCCCCGTATGAGCGAGGAAACCGGCCAAGAAAAGACAGAAGAACCAACCGGACGACGGCTTGAACAGGCCGTCGAAGACGGACAAATTCTGACCTCGCGTGATCTCGTCATGGCGATGGTTTTATTGGTCGGCTGCGTGCAATTCTATTTCTTTGGTCGCTATTATTACCAAGAAATCCGCAATGCGTTCAGCTTCGGGCTCGATTTCTACAATCCGCTCGCGCGCGATTTACCGCTCACCCATGTTTTAGCCGATCGCTTTGGCAGCGCTATTATCATCGTGCTAGCTTTTGCCATTCCCATCATGGTTGCCGCTGTTGCTACTCAAATTGGCCTTGGCGGGTTCCACTTTGTTTGGAAAAATATCATGCCGAAGGGCAGCCGCCTCTCGCCTATTCAGGGCTTGAGTCGCATTTTCGGGACACAGGGACTGATCGAGCTTGGCAAGTCGATTGTCAAAATCATTGTCGTTGGGCTGGTCGGCTACATCGTATTGAAGGGTTTCTTACCTGACATCCTTCGCCTTTCGCTCATCCCGTTTGATATGGCGCTTGAGCAAAGCGGTAACATGCTCATTCTGACCCTGCTCATTGTTGTTGGCGCCATTGCGCTGATCGGCGCAGGTGATGCATTCCTGCAATGGTACCAGCATCGCCAACGACTGCTCATGACCCGTCAGGAAGTCAAAGACGAAATGAAGCAGACCGAAGGGAGTCCCGAGGTCAAAAACCGTATCCGCAAGTTGCAGCAGGAAGTGTCGCAGCGCAAATCGGTCACCAATGTGGCTGAAGCACAGGTTGTCATTGTCAACCCCGAGCATTTTGCTGTCGCGCTCCGCTATGATTTTGAAGAAGGTGCTGCGCCCAAAGTCTTGTCGAAGGGCACAGATAAAATCGCACAAAATATTCGCGAAAAAGCTGAAGAGCTGGGCATCCCCGTACTCGAAATGCCACTCCTTGCACGTGCTATCTATTACACGACAGAAATTGGCGGTGAAATTCGAGCCGAGCTCTATCGTGCCGTTGCTACCGTGTTGAGCTTTGTTCTCAATGCTGGCGCGCAAGGCGATATGCCTAATGTTGACGTGCCGGATGAGATGCGATTCGACGCCAATGGCCGCAAGTTGGAGAAACGTCCATGACACAGGTCTCGTGTTTTGGCTGCCAGCATTTCCGCATCACACATCAGCCTGCGCGCCCCTATGCGTGCACGGCCTTTGGTTTCCAGTCGAACCGCGTTCCGGCGCTCGACGTCATGTCATCATCCGGTCAACCCTGCAGCCGCCGCGCGGCAACAGACGCGCCAAAGAGGAGCGCAGCCCCATGAGCAAGGCCCCGAAAAAAGCCGCAACCACAGACAAGGCTGAAGATAAAGCCACAGAATCTGCCGCCGCATCTAAAACCGCGGAAGCAAAAGAATCTGTTGAACCAGTTAAAGATGAAGCTGCGGCCAGCGCCAAAAAGACTGATGACAAACCTGCCGGTCGTTCCCCGATTGAGGAAGCGATTGAACTGGCGCTTGCCTCGGCAAGCACGGCGGTTGATTCAGCACAGGAAATCCAGCGCCTGCGTGGTGAAGTGCAAACACTCATCAAAGGTCACAATCGCAACAACAAGATTTTGATCTATGCCGTCCTGCTGATTTTGACGATTGCAAGCGGGGGCGTATTTGGCGCTCTTGTTTTCTACAAACGCGGCTTCAATGAATTTGACGCGACAGCGAAAGTGAATCGTGAAGCACTCACTGTCTTTGCAGGCGAGATCAACGGTCTGGTTGCAGCCAGTAAGAAGATTGATGAATCGATCAAAGCTTCAGCCGTGCAGCTGAAAGAATCGCAAATCATGCAGGAAGACCTGCGCAAGACGATTCAGGGCCTCACTGTTGGCCAAGCTGCGCTCGCCAACAAAATCAATACGCCAGCGCCGGTGGCAAATAATACGGACAAATCCATCGCGGCTCTGCAGAAGAATCTCGATGATCTGTTGGCGGCCAACAAAGTCATTGCGCAGCGGATTGGTGAAATCCAGGCCAAGCAAGTTACCCCGCCACCTCCACCGCCCAAGCCCGTGGCCGCGCCCACTGCCGCACAGCGCGCGCAGGCTGCGCGTGCGCGTGAAGCCGCGCGCGAACGGGACATGATCCGCTATCCCTAATCCTCGTAAAAAGATGGCATGATGAAAACCGAAACTCGCACATTCGATGATGTCGTTCTGGTGACAAAAGTCACCCGTTATACGCCAGCTGAGCGGATCGGCCTGGTGGCGGGTGATTGCATTCTATCTTTCGGCGCTCATCCGCCCCATGCGATTGTTGCGGATAATGATCTCTTGGGCACATTGAAGCGCTCGGATTTGCTCTTCATCATGCGCGGCAAAACCGCGTTCAAACTCGGTTATGGCGAAGGCATTGAAGGCGCTACGTTTGAAGCCGGGCGCCCCCTAGAAGATGTGACCATCGCTACGGGTGTGAACTGGCCTCATTATTGGGGCGGCATGCAGACAACGGGTGAGCTCATCCTTGTCCCCGACCACATCTCCCCCATCTGGGCGATATTCCCGCCTCTCCTCTATGCGCGCTTCCATAATTGGCAAATGCTTGCGGCCACGTCGCTGGTCTGGTGCGTAGGCCTCATCGAAGGCCCCGTGACGATTGCCATGGCCTATCTGGTCAGCGTTGCTGCGGCTTTATTTGGAGGCGCATCCATGATGCGCGAAGCCTCCGAGCGCCAGGGATATGTCCCACGTGGTTCTTATATGATCGCGCGGGGCTCGGATGCGTCAGCGTTGGAAATCGTCACAGCTGAGCGAATTCGCCGTGTTCGTGCGGGCTTGCCCCCCGTTTTACCATCCGACGAAGTAACGCAACAGGCCGCCGAAGCGGCGGCCTGATCTCACAAATCGTTGCCATGTTTGCTTAGTGGCGCGGACGCGCTGAATGCAAAGTTGTGATCGTCTCGATAATATCTGCGGGCAACCCTGTCTTGCGCACAATCTGATCCAAATGTTCACCTTGGCGGGTGAGCTGGATCGCAAGCTCGACGGATTCTGAGGCTTCACGCTCGGGGCTGCGCATCTGCATTTCAACGCGCTTCAGATCCGAATGGGTCTGGCGGATCTTGGTTTCGAGATCACGCTCGCGTTGGGCAAAGAGCTTGCCCATCACCCCGCGCTGGCGCTCGGCCTCCTGCTCGGCCTTATCGAGACGCAACGCCATTTGGGCGACAACTGTGGTCAGAAGGCGCTCACGCTTGCGCATGGCCAGAGCCAGAGCGGCAAACCCACCGATAAAGAGAGCGGCCATCATGGCCATTTCGAGCGAAAAATTCATTTGTCGGTCTCCGCTTCGCGCCAGGCCGCGATTGCCATGTCATAGGCCCGCAGACGCGAAGCAAGGAGCTCGGCGACATCTGCACTGGCAAGATCGATTTGTTCGAGCGCCGCACGGTCAAGACCCTCGGGGGTCACATCCTGCATGCGGGCCATAAAGCCCCGCAGCGCTTCGGTTGAAGCCTCGATATTTTCGAGATCGGAAACGGCAATAGCCCGGCCGAGCTGCGCGAAGGCTTCGCGCAGAGCCAGGAATTCAGACACATGACTCACTGACGCCACGGGATTACTCCTTCGCCGTGCCGCCCCCCGTTAGCTGTTCGATCATAGAATCGGCCAGCTTGTCGTAGTCGATCGGGTAGGCATTGTTGCGAATGGCTGTCCGAATGTCGTCGATCTTCTTGCGATCGAGCGGCGCGCCAACGGCGGCCTGACCCGAAGCGCTGATCTCGACGATCTCGGCCCCGATCGCTCCAGACGTGGAGCTGCTGGCGGAGGAGGAAGATGCCGTCTTTGCACCATCAGCCTTAGCGCCTTTGCGGGCGCCGGGCTCTAGGTAGCTCAGGTTCTGGCGGATGCCATCAATCATGGTACTTCACCTCTCACAGGGCCTAAGACGGTTGGAAAAGCCAAAACTTTAGCCCCCAACCACTTTCAGCGATGATATTTTACATCTCGATAACCGAGACGATCTTTCCTTTGCCGACGCGGCCCTTCAGAGCCGATCCGCTACGCGTATTGCGCACCGAAATGACGTCGCCTTCATGTCCGTCCTGCTCAGCCCGGCCCGGGACAGAAATCTCGAAGCCGGAACCATTTGCGAGCAGTGTTATATTTTCACCTTTAAGAATTGCCGGTGTCCGCGCGATATGGCGCGTGGTCAGGGCCAGCCCCGGTCCGATGGACGACGTCAGGCGAAGGCCCACGGCATCCGAAAGCGTTTTCACCGCAGTCGCCCCCGGTGAATTGCCAACAGAGCGCTCTTCCAAATCTTTTTCTGTGAGGATTGAACCTGCCGGCAGGTCAACTTTCGCAACCACGACACGGAACAGTCCGCCAGGCGCTGCGGCCGGAGCCACTTCCGACTGGACCTGACCGGGGGGCAGATTGTCTACCCGCAAAACATGCTGCCAAGCCTGAGGGCCTTCACAACGCAGAACAAAAGAGGTTCCAGAGCCACCACGCGTTGAAATATCGAGCTTTTCGCAGGCTGGGACGCTCATCCGAGTGTCGAGCGGGCCGATGGCGGCCTGATCTGGGGCGGGGCGACCAATCTGAACCAAATGATCGCTCAAAGCTTTGCGCAAATCATCAGCACCCCATTTGCCGACGCCCTGCGCCATCGCCGGACTGACCAAGGCGGCAACCATCAACGAGGAGAGGAGCTTGGAGCGGATCATACCGGACCTCATCGCATCAAAGTGGCGAGCACGTTGGCGGGTACCACCGGCTGCGGCTTCAAGGAACGGGCTACGGACTGAACAGGACCCACCTCTTCAATCTTCACGATCTGCGATGCACCTTTAGAATTCTTTGTAGTGACAAGGAAATAGTCACCTTCCTTTACACCATGCTCGAGGCCGACGGAGAGCGTCAATTGACCCCGATCCGACTCCAGAACAGCGGCACGCAAAGGCTGGCATGCGAGCTTGTCCTCAAGCTCCGCACGCACATCATCGAACAGAGCACCCATATCGATCTGGGCCTGAGAATTCGGCATCAGTGCGGGTTCCATTCCAAACAATGTTCGGCGACCTGCATAAGATTTGGAGCGGCGGATCGATCCGATCCGCGCGCCGGTAAAATTGTCTTTCAGCTGGAGAGCAACCGTGACGCTCACATCGGTGATATTGGCCACGTAATTGTCGCGACGGACCGTCTCGACAAGGATTTCGCCGGAAACCGAATAGCCTGCCTGATGGGGGCGGGAATCCGTCAATTGAGCCATGTAATCATATTGGGAGGCGCTGTTGCGCTCCCCGCCCCGAATGGCCGGAAGGTGGCGCTGGTCGGTGACGCGGAAGGAGTCGCCCTCGGCCAGCACAGCCAGACCCCGCGAGAAACCTTCCTGAACATTCCGAAGCATATAGCCCTGAATGCCAGGAGCAGCGCGCAGCGTCACTGCCCGAATATCAAGATCAGCACGCTTGCCCGAGCAGCTCTCGCCCTCGGTCTCGCCCACTGCCTCAATGATCACAACATAGGCGGAACCCTCACGCCCCTCTTGGACCACTGTATAGGTCTTGAACCGGCCATCGACGAGCGCGCTGCTTTCTTCCCGCAACACACCCTGATTAAGAAGGCTCGCCCCGCGGACGCGCGTCCCCAGACGCCCTGCGGCATCATATAACGCGTCCGCGAGAGCGGCTTTCCGGGCAGAGCCCGTATCACTTCCAGATAGAACCGCCCGGCCCTCTCCACGCACGACCTGCATCCCCGCATAGGCAGGCATCGTCATAGCGACGAACAGGGCGACAGAAGTCAGAAGGCTGCGGGCGTTCATCGGAAATCCTTAGCGATAGAAAGACCGGGGCGGATGGGAGCGCATGGCCGCCACTTCCGCAGGGTCAACTTCGAGAACAGCTTCATAGACATCGGCGCGGATGGGCTGGATGGACACGACGCGCGCACCGCGCACCAGACCCTCGACATTCATGCGCAGCACATCATTGTAGATGCGGCCCTCGCCAACCGAGCTCTGGGCGCCAACATCAGCGCCATAGATCTTTTCAGCCAGTTCGCGCATGGCAGCGGCCTTTGCCGCACGGATTGCCATCAATTGTTTCTGCGCGGCATTGCGGCCGGGCTGAATTGAGGTCGAGGCATAACCGATGGCGCGATAGGGACCAGAGGGCGTCACTGCCGCTCCACCCAAACCAACGTCATAAGCGCTGCACCCACCTAAGAGCATGCAGGCCATGAGCGCACTGATCGTTTTCTTATCCATAGGGAACACCCCTCCGAAGACATTTTCGAAAGGGTGGCAGCAACAAGCGTGCCAAAGACCAAAATGGACGAAAAAGCAGCAAAAACGCTGGCACACCCCTTGCAAAACCCTGTTCCGAAGGGGTTTCGACCCCAAAAACCTGTCGGGTTCCGGACAATTTCACATGAAATGTCAGGAAACCGACGACCGGAGCGCATGAGTGACCGACGTTGGTTTGACATCGCAAGGAACGGGCAAATCGCCAAGCCTCGTCAAGGCTGCGATTCTCCCGCTTGCTTTGATTGCGCTGATCCTGCTGATGGTCATTCCTGTCCATCCGCTCCTGCTCGATATTTTCTTCACGCTCAACATCGTGGTTGGGCTGGCCATTCTTATGGCGAGCCTCAATACACATCGTCCGCTCGACTTTTCCGCCTTCCCGACCGTGTTGCTCTTTGCGACCATCCTGCGTCTGTCCTTGAACGTGGCATCAGCCCGTGTCGTGCTGGCTCATGGTCATCAAGGCACGGATGCGGCTGGTCAGGTCATCAAGGCTTTTGGTGAATTCATCACGGCCGGCAATTTCGCCATTGGTATTCTGGTCTTCTTCATTTTGATGGTCATCAACATGATCGTCATCGTGAAGGGCACTGGCCGCGTGTCGGAAGTCTCCGCCCGCTTCACCTTGGATGCTATGCCCGGCAAGCAAATGGCCATTGATGCCGAATTGAACGCCGGCCTGCTGACACCAGAACAAGCCCGCCAGCGCCGCGAAGACGTGACGCAGGAGTCCGATTTCTACGGCTCCATGGATGGTGCGACGAAATTCGTGAAGGGCGATGCCATCGCCGCCATTCTTATTCTGGCCATTAATATCATCGGCGGCTTGATCGTCGGCATGGTCTTCCACGATCTTGGCATTGCGAAAGCCGCCAAGATTTATGTGACACTCGCCATTGGCGACGGTCTTGTTGCCCAGATCCCCTCGCTGCTGATCTCGCTCGCCACCGCCGTCATCGTGACGCGTGACTCCTCGGGCAAAGATCTCACAGATTCTATGGTCGGGCAGCTTGGCATCGACAAAGCATGGTGGCCGGTTGCCGCAATTTTGCTTTTGTTTGGTCTGGTCCCCGGCATGCCCACGACCCTGTTCCTCGGCGCAGCTGGCATTGCAGCCTATATCGCCCTGAGTGCTGGCAAGGCGCGCAAGCTCAAGGAAAAAGAACAAATCGAAGAAAATAAGTCCGTCGATGAAGATGGTGTGGAAACGACAATGGGTGAAGAAAACCAATTGTCGATCGACGATGTGTCAAACCGCGCCCTGCTCATGCTGGAAGTCGGCTATGGCCTGATCCCGCTGCTGGAAGACAAGGGCAAGAGCTCGCTTGTCACGCGCATCACCGGCATTCGCAAGCAAACGTCTCGTGATTTCGGCTTTATCATCCCGTCAGTTCGTATTCGCGACAATCTGAGCCTTGAGCCCAATGGCTACCGCATTACGGTTGGCGGTGTCATCGTTGCCGATGACAAAGTGCAAGCTGCCAAATTGCTCGCCATTCAGGGTGACAAATCGACGATTGCACTGCCTGGCGAAAAGGTAAAAGACCCGACCTTCGGTCTTGATGCCGTCTGGATCGAACAGAGTGATCGCGTGCGCGCACAGGCAGCCAATTATACGGTTGTTGATCCCTCAACCGTGATCGCGACACACCTCAATCAATTGCTGCGCCAGAATATCTGCGACCTTCTGGGTCAAGACGAAGTCCAGCAATTGTTGGATCACGTGGCCAAGACCTCGCCTTCGCTGGTATCTGGCATTGTTCCGAAAGTCGTGACGCTCGGCATTTTGACGCAAGTGCTGAAGCATCTGCTTCTCGATCAGATTTCGATTGCCGACCTGCGCCGCATTCTCGAATCTATGGCTGGCGCCAAAAGCCGCGAGATTGATGATCTGGTCGACACAGCGCGCGTGGCGCTTGCCCCCATCATCGTGCAGCGCGTGAGCGGGCCGAAAGAACCCCTCATGGTCATCACCTTGGATCCGGGTCTCGAGCAGATCATTGTCCAGAATGCGCGTGCTGGTGGCCGCGAAACGGGCATGATTGAGCCGGGCCTTGGCCGCAAACTGATCGAAAGTTTCCAAGAACAGGGCCGCAAATTGGCCGAGCAAGACAAAGCGCTGGTCGTCGTCACCACACCGACACTGCGCCGTGACCTTTCTTCTCTTGTTCGCCAAGCCGTGCCCGATGGTCTCGTGCTGACCTACAAAGAAGTTCCCGAATCCAAGCGTATCAATGTTGTCGCCGTGATTGGCGCCTCAGAGTAACAGGACATAAGCGATGCTGAACCGTGTAAAAGTTTTCGCAGATGACAGCGTTGAAGCGATGGCGAAAATCACCCGTGAATTGGGCGGAGATGCACGCATCTATTCCACCCGTCAGGTGAATGGCGGCATTGAAATCATCGCCGGTCCGCCCGATGATGAAGAAGAAGACGAGATGGAACGCCCTGAGCGTTTCAACCGCGCAACAAAAAAAGAAGAAATCAATTTCGCTGATCTGTTGGCGACAGCACGCGCGGCCTCCAGCCGTGACGAGCGCCCCGCCCGTCCAGCCAAACCTGCTCCGGCAAAGCCCGCACCTCGCTCAGCTCAACATGCCGCGGGTTTGGCGGGCCATACACAATCACGGATGGAACAAGCTGCAGCTGCAGCTGCAGCCCCAGCTCCGGTTGAAGATAATCGCCTTATTGCGCTTGAAAAGTCGGTTGCTGAAATCAAATCTATGCTGGGCTCCGATTTGATGGCCAATGGCTTGCGTGCGGCTGGTGCAACACCCGAACTCATCGCAGTCTTCCTCGCCCAATCGGGCGCCTATGATCATGACAATGCAGATCGCAAATTCGGCACATTCTTGGCCAAGCGTCTGCTGCATCCCAACCCCAAGGATTTGATTGCACCGCCGCGCGTGATCGTGACACTGGGCCCCTCGGGCTCGGGCAAGACAACATTGCTTGCACAAATGGCCGCACGTCTGCGCATGGCGGATCCTGATGCGCGTGTCACTTTCGTCAATGCCGATTCAAGCCGTCTGGGTGCAGCCGAACAGCTGCGCGCCTATGGTCGTATCCTCGACATTCCGGTTGTCGACATCGAACATGTGAATGAATTGTCGGAATTCTCGCAGAGCGTCGATCCCGATCTCACCATGCTTGTCGATATGCCGAGCAATACGGATGAATGCGCCAAGCTGCTCGAGACGATCGAAGAGAACCGCTACAATATGGCACCAATCACCCGCATCGGTGTGATTGCAGCCAATCTCGCCTCTGATCCGGTTGGCGCTATGCTCGACCGCTACACAAATCTTGATGCGCTCGCACTGACCAAGCTAGGCGAGGCACAGCCTACTCTGGCCACACTCGGCAGCCTTGCTCTGCGTCGTGCGCCCATTGCTTATCTCTCTGCCACTCCGCATCTGACACGTGGCATGGTTGAGCCAACCATTGAAGATCTCGAACAGCTGATCCGGGGCGCAATCCCCGGTCATCAAGTTCTCCAATAAGGAATAAAAAGAATGCGCGGCAGCACAGCAATCGCAGTTACCAGCGGCAAGGGCGGCGTCGGCAAGACGAATATATCCGTGAATCTGTCGCTTGCGCTGAGCAAGCTTGGCAAGCGCGTCGCTCTGTTCGACGCGGATTTGGCACTCGCAAACGGCCATATTCTGATGGGTGTCAATCCGGCAAAGACCGTGGTCGATGCACTGAATGCAGATGCCCCTTTGAAAGACATTATTACGCAAGGCCCGGAAGGCGTGAAGCTGATCTCGGGCGGCAGCGGCTTGACCGAGATGATGAATCTCTCCACCGCCAATCGCCGCAAGATCATCAATGCTTTTGCTGAACTCGGTCAGGATGTCGATTATCTGGTTGTCGATACAGCCGCCGGTATTGAAGACAATGTCCTTGATTTCGTGCATGCCTGCAATCGTGTGCTCGTGGTTGTGGTTGGTGAACCAGCCGCCTTCATCGACGCCTATGCCTCGATCAAGGTTCTCTCGCAATCGGGGCGCATATCGCATTTCGATATTGTCGTGAACCGCGCGCGCAATGAAGCGCATGGCAAAGACATCTTCAAGCGCTTCAAGGCGATTGTTGAGCGCTTCCTGGATGCGAATATCTATCACGTGGCGAGCGTGCCGGAAGATGACCAGCTCAATGCTGGTGTCTCACGCTGCAATCCCGTGATGCTCTCTGCTCCCAATTCACGTTCGGCCAAAGCCATCATGGGTCTTGCCGAACTCATCACGGGCCCCAAGGCGACGCCTGTGAATGAAGATGCCGAAGCTTTCTTCGCCTCGGAGACGACGACATGAGCGGACTTCGCGCCTATGCCGATGCGGCCGCTGGCGATGCTCGCGAGATTGCGGAACGTGTGCGCTCGCACACACCACTCGTGCGCAAAGTCGCCTGGCAAATTCACGGCCGCGTCCGTGATCTGTTTGAAGTCGAAGATCTGATCCAGATTGGCATGCTGACGCTGGTTGAAGCCGCGCAGCGTTTCCAAGATACGGGGCAGGCTTCGTTCTCGGCCTATGCCGCAGTGCGCGTGCGAGGTGCCCTCACCGATCATTTGCGCAAAAACCTGACGCTCACCCGTTTGGGCGTACAGCGCCGTGATCAAATCCGCGCAGCAGAGGCGGCCATCAAAGCGGCCGGCGCTGACCCGACAAAACATGAGCTCGTGGCCGAGCATTTGGGTATTACCGTTGGCGAGCTCCATTCGTGGAAGCACAAAGTCGCTGCCGCACCCAACAAGTCACTCGACGAAGTCTATGATGATCATTCGGTTTGGTTTGCGGATGAAGGCCATACGCCTGAAAGCGCCATCGTTGCAGATGAACTCCGCGAAACACTTAAGAAACATCTGAAGCGTCTCAAAGAGCGCGAGGCCTTGGTGCTTCAGCTTTACTTCGTTGAAGAACTCAACCTTGAGGAAATCGCCGAAGTACTGGACGTTACCGTTGGTCGCGTCTCGCAGCTCAAGAAGGCTGCGCTCGGTCAGCTGCGTCAATGGATGCAGGAAGACGACGCCTAAAAGGTGCAAAAAGAACGGACCCGTTAGATTGGACGGATCCGGATTTCGACGCGACGATTGCGCTCGCGTTCTTTAGGATCAGCACTGACAATTGCCGGACGGCGGTCCCCGAAACTCACAGCCCGCAATGACGAACCTGCCAATTGTGGCGAGCGGCTTAATTCACGCAAGACTGCCACGGCGCGAGCGCCAGCCAATTCCCAATTATCTTTGTAACGTGCGCTGACCATGGGACTTGAATCGGCATGTCCCTCAATGGCGATCTCAGATTTCACATCACCAATAATCTCTGCAATGGATTGGATTGTGCGCTGGGCGCTCGTGTCCAAATCAGCTGACCCTGCCGGAAAATTACCCACAGCTCCAAGACTGACAACGACCGAATCCCCTGCTCTTTCGACAGAGAAATTACGCGCCGGAATTTGCTCAATCAAAGCATGGCGCAAATCTTCCACGGCGTCTTTGTTTAATGCTGCCACTGTGGCCTGGGGCGTTGGCACTTCATCATCGGGCAGATCTTGGGGCGTCGTCAAATCCAATGGCTCGAAGGGAATGCGGCTCACTCGCAAATGGGCAATCAGGCTTTCTGCATCCTTCGGCACAATTATTTCTGCAAGCTTTTCAGCAGGTGCTACGCGCACTGCACTTGTTTGATTTTGGGATTGCGCCACCATCAAAGCAAAAAAGGCCATGAGCAAAAGGCCCATGTCCGCCAGCATCATCGGCCACCCAAGTGACCGGTTTTGACCTGATTCATAAATGGTGTGCATCGACATGATGGGTTCAACCATTGCCAACGAGTTTGAGAACAGGCTTGACGAGTGCATGTGGCTGCAAAGCTTCACGCATCTGACGCGAAGATCCGCCGCGCGCTAAGACGCACAGACCATCGGTCATCTTGTCACAATAATCACGCTCTTCACGCAGCCGACGTTGCAGCCGCGCCAAAACAGGCACGCCCACAAGATTGGCGAGCAGCGCGCCATAAAGAGTTGTCAAAAGCGCCAGGCCAAGAGCCGGACCTATCGCTTGCGGATCCGTCAGATTACCCAACACACCCACGAGACCGATGATTGTGCCGATCAATCCCATTGCAGGCGCATGATCAATCCAGCCGCGCCAGCAATCGACTTGCGCCGCGTGATGTTCTTCAAGATGGGCCAATTCGCGCTCGAGATAAAGGCGCAAACGGTCTTCATCCGCGCCATCGACAAAACGCGCCAAACCATCAGACAAAAAGGGATCATCAACTTTATGATGTTCGAGAGCGACAGGGCCATCTCGGCGTGCGATCAGCGCCATTTCGTGAAAGGCGCTTGCAAGCGCATCAAGACGCGCTGCCCCATTCACTTTGCGACGGCATAAAACAGCCAGCGATTGCACAAAGGGTGCGAGCCCTGAACGCAGCACCGTCACAAGCACAGTCCCGCCTCCGACAATCAGGAAGGCCACGGGGTCGATATAGTTCGACAGCGAGACGGATGCGAAGAACAGCAATCCCAGAGCAAGTGAGACGGTTGCAATAATCGCAATGTAAATGGTGCGCATCAGATGTCCTCGGTTCAAAGATAGAATTTGCAAGTTCGAGGCCAGATTTTTATCGCTTGTTTTCAATCACTTAAGATCATGCACCCGCATGGCATCTAAATTGCTGATCAACGCGCGAAACATGTTTTGTTGAAACCGGAGCGCATACGCATGATCCGCATTAATATGACAGGCATTGGCGCCGCCTCGCGCGACCTCTCTGTCACGGCCAACAACCTCGCAAATGCACGCACAGCCGGCTTCAAGCGCTCGATGGCCCAATTCATCGAAGCGCGCTCAGAGAGCATGGATGCCCGCCCCGGTACAGAAACCGGCTCTGGCACGCGTGTCGATGACGTGCGCCGCACCCTTCAGCAAGGCTCTCTCGATTCAACCGACAAGACCCTCGATATTGCGATCAACGGCGGCGGCTATTTTGTTTATGGCGACCCCAAAGCGCAGACGGCTTCGGACCAGCATTTGACCTATAGCCGCGCAGGCTCCCTGACCATTTCCGCCAATGGCAATCTGACCGACCAGAATGGTGCGCCCCTGATGGGCCTGCCGGCCGGAATGGCAGGCGGCACAGGTGGGACGCCCCAGCCAATCAATCTGAATGCGGCCACGGGCGGGAATCTCTCTAATATTCAAACGCTTGGCATTGATAGCCGGGGCTTGGTCAGTGTTCAGCTGGCGGACGGGCGAAATGTGAAAGTCGCCAATGTGGCTCTTGCCAATTTCCCCAATGAAATGGGCTTGAAGCAGGTCGGCGGCTCGACCCTCACCGAGACCGATAATTCGGGCACTCCGGAATTCAGCAAGGCCAGCTATAACGGCACGGGCGAGATCAAACAGGGGGCTCTTGAAGGCGCCAATGTCGATCTGACCAATGAAATGCTCCACATGATCCAGGCGCAGCAGGCCTATAATGGCAATGCCCGCGCCCTCCAGACGAGCTCGGAAATGCTGCGCTCGGCCATCGAGACCTTGGCAAAATGACGCTGGATTGCACCCTGGGGTGGGCCCCTGAGGCACCCCTCTGGGACCGGATAAAATCTGCTGGAACCAAGGCCCAACAGGGCTTAAGATCATGGTTAACGGGGGTATCAACCCCTGCCCTGAACCCGGGGTTCCATGGTGCTGGATCTGCCACCTCTGACACGGCCGCAGCTTGCGGCCTTTTCGGCGTCGAACGACCTACGCGACAATCTCGCGTTGTCGCAGCGCCGCGAGGTTTTGAGTCCGGGGTTTTCCGCAGAAACATCGAGCGACCTGCCCGAGGATATGGCCGAGTGGACACAGTCCGCACGCCAAGATCAATCGGGCTCATTGCGTCGCACGGAATGGCAGCAACGCACCGGCGGCGCGCCGGGAGCCTTTGCCGAACCACGCAGCTGGGATCAATCACGCCCGCTCTACAATCCGCGAAGCGCGCCCAGCGATGCGACGCCGGCTCTCACCAAACTGGAAGCACGCATCTCCAGCGAACCGGCTTACGTTCATCATTATGCCAGCACGCGCTACGCCAGCGTGTCCTATTTGCCGGTGCTGCTCGCCGAGAAGCGCCAGAGATACGATCTCTTCGCCTGAGGGCTCTCCCGTGACCGAGAAGGAATTCTTGCTGGAGCTTGAGCATCTGCTCAAGCGAACGACAGCCTATACACTCGAAAAGGTCTACGGAGACGGGGATATCTTGCTCCGCAAGACCTCGACCAAGGCCAATAAACGTGCACGCACGATGGCTTTTGCAATCCAATCCATCATGCAAAATGATGCGAAGAAACATGGCGGCAAGGGCGGCGGCGGTGGCGGAGGCTGGCTCTGATGGTCCAGACAATTCTCGCCAAGCTCAAAGCTGCACTCACCGGTCCTTTCGCCATTGCCATTGGCATGTTGCTGCTCGTCGCCGTTGGCGGCGGGATTGGCTATCTCGTCGCCAATCAGATGATCAAAGCGGAAGAAGTTAAAAAAGCCGAGCTGAAAGCCGCTGAAGAAGCGGCCAAGCGCGGCCCGCCAAAACCCCAACGCGTGCCGCTTGGCGAAACGGGCCCGAGCCCCTTCGAGCCTCTCTACATCACTCTGGGCGATGAATTCATTTCCAATCTTCCGCAAAAGGGTCGTGCGCTGATTGTCGAAATTGGCATCGTCACGATGAAGGGTGAAAAAGCCGAAAAGACATTGTCCGACGATCGCATTCCGCTGCGCGCCCACACTATGGCAATCATTTCGGAAATGACGGTTGCCCAAGCCACAGCCGAAGATGCCCAGGATAAGCTGGCAGAACGCCTGCAAAAGGCTCTCAACGCGGAAATGCGCAAGAAGACCGGAGCTGATCTGGTCGATAAGGTTTTCATCAAGCGCTACTATGTTCAGTAAGTAATTGTTTTTATTTAATTATTAGACTGGCACGACAATTGCTGAGAGATGAGGGAACCAATCTAGGACCCGTCTCGACAGATGAACGTACTGGACAAACACCTGGCCCCGCATGCCAACGCTCTCCAGCTTCGCCAGAAGCGGCTGGAAGTGATTGGCGCGAATATCGCCAATGCTGCGACGCCTAATTACAAGGCGCGCGACATCGACTTCTCATCTGCCTACGAACAGGCAATGAGCGGCCAGGGCTCGCTTGCAACCACGACCAGCGGCCACATTGAAACAGCTTCGGGCTCGTCGCCCGAGATGATGTTCCGCACACCCATTTCCGCTTCGATTGATGGCAACACTGTCGAATTGCATGTCGAACAATTGCAATTTGCTGAAAACGCCACGCGCTACGAAGCCTCCCTTCAGTTTTTGAACGATCGCATCCGCGGTCTTCGTTCTGCTCTCAGGGGTGAATGATGAAGCCGCTCTCAATCTTTGACATTTCAGGACGTGCGATGTCGGCGCAACAAGTGCGCCTCAACGCAGTTGCCTCGAACCTCGCCAACGTCAACACGCTGTCGAAGACACCGGAAAACGCCTATCGCGCCATCCGCCCTGTCTTTGAGACAGAATATCCCGCCTTCCAGGAAGGTAGCGGTGTCGCCACCGTTTCTGCTGTCGATGTGCAGCGCTCGCAAGTGCAGCCCGAAAAGCGTTACGCGCCGACCCATCCGCTCGCAGATGACGAAGGCTACATCTACGCCAGCAACGTCGACAGCCATGAAGAGATGGTCGACATGCTCGAAGCTTCTCGTCAGTACCAAAACAACATCGAAGTACTTTCGACTGCGAAATCCCTCATGTTGAAGACCCTCAACGTCGGCAAATAACGGAACCCAAAGATGACTGAGATCAATGCCCAATCCCAGCAGACGTTGGACTCGCTTCTCACCAAGCTTGGTGCAAAGAAGCTCGATACGTCGGGCACGAAATCGTATAAGTCCACACTCGGCCAGGAAGATTTCCTGAAGCTGATGACGGCGCAGTTATCGAACCAGGATCCGTTCCAGCCTCAGTCGAACGATCAGATGATCGCGCAGATGGCGCAGTTCTCTACCGTGTCGGGCATTACGCAGCTCAATTCGACGCTCTCGGGCATCCAGACAACGATTTCAGACAATCGCATTGCAACGGCTGCGAATTTCGTCGGCAAGACGGTTCTCGTCCCCGGCAATGTCGCACTGCCTGATGATGCGGGTGCAATTTCTGGTGCAGTTGATCTGCCAACCGATGCGACCGGCTTGACGCTGCAAATCACCAAAGAAAATGGCGAGCTCGTCAAATCGATTGAACTTGGCTCCAACAACGCCGGCCTCGTCGGCTTTGAATGGGATGGCAAAGATGCCAGCGGCAACAAGATTGGTGCGCCACGTTATTATGTGAAGGCCACGATGACGGCTGCGGGCAAGCAGTCGGCTGCAGCCACCGACATTTACGCACCGATCACGGAAGCGACAGTCGGCACATCGACGGCAGATCAACAATTCAAGGTTGCTGGTATCGGCAAGGTCAATCTGACCGATATCAAATCCTTCAAATACTGAGCGCTCACCCGAGCACTGAACGAAACCCGATAGACCACAGCAAGACAGGCGAAACCGAAGATGTCATTTTATACCTCGCTCACCGGCCTTAACGGCGCGCAGGCAGACATTGCCGCCATTTCCAACAACATCGCCAACGTCGGCACGACGGGCTTTAAACGCTCGCGTGCAGAATTCGGCGATATTTTCGCGACCTCGCCCTTGCAGGCAGCCAGCTCGGCGATTGGTTCGGGCACCATTCTGAAATCCATCAAGCAGCAATTCACGCAGGGTAATATTGAATCCTCGCTGAACGCGCTTGACCTTGCCATCTCCGGCCAGGGCTTCTTCGCCTTGAAGCCGAGCCTGACCTCGACGCAGACCGTCTATACGCGTAACGGCGCTTTCTCCGTCAACAATGACCGTTACGTTGTCGACTCGCAGGGCCAGCTCCTGCAGGTCTTCCCGGTCAACGCCGACGGTTCGGTCATCGCGACCGGCATTCAATCAGCACAAAACCTGCAATTGCCGACCACCTCTGGCCTGCCGAAAGCCTCGCAGACCATTCAGCTCGGTCTGAACCTGCCGGCAGATGCGGAAATCATTCCGGCCAAGTCCCAATATACGTCGTCCAACCCTTATGTCTTCGATAAGACCAACCCGGCGACCTATAACAAATCGACTTCGATCACCATCTATGACTCGCTCGGCAACCCCACCATTGCAACGATCTATTATGTGAAGACGAGCAATGCGACCGAAACGTCTCCGACCAACAAGTGGCAGACGCACGTGTTCGTGGGTGACCGCGAAGTGACACCACAGCTGATCACCGCCAAGGACGATCAGTCGCGCTCTTATTACATCAACAAATTCGGCCAGATCACCACCGATCCGCAGGCCGTTGACCCGACGTTCAACGCCGCCGCTGCGCATCCGCTCTTCAAGCAGGATGACCAGAATGACAAGACTGCTTCAACCGCGGCTTCCGCTGTTGGTGCGATCATCAAGACATCGGGCTTCGACTTCGGCGATACGGATGCGACGCCCGTCACTATTTACACCGATCCCGACAGCTATGCGCTGACGAAAGAAGGTGGCCGTGACGAAGCCAACCCGCCCTATTGGGGCCGCGACATGTTCACGATTTCCGTGGACGGTTCCGAGCCGCAATCGGTCTCGATCAAAGCTGGCACCTATACGGGTACGCAGCTCGCGGCAGAAATGACCCGCGCCGTGAATGAAAAATATTCGAGCCAGAAATATTTCTCGATCACAGATACGTATCGCAAGGACAGCGGCGCCGTTGTTCCTGGCAATGATGTCATTCAGCTGAACCTGTCTAAGCTCAGCGAAGATGGTGCGACCATCCCGCTGAACCCGCCGCTCGAAATCGATTTGCTCGGCACGGGCGGTGGCGCTGGTACGCCACAAGCTGGCAATGCCATTCAGCCTGACAATAAGCTCACGCTCACCCGTGACCAGCTGATTGCCCTCACCCAGCAAAAACTCAATGATGCGCTTTCCAAGCGTCGCCTTGAACTCAGCAAGGGCACTGATTGGCCCGATGCATCCAACCCGCCGATTACAGTGGGCTATGATGTGGGCGCACGCGCGCTGACATTCACGGTCGACCCGACACAATTGGGCGCTGATGCCAACGAACCGGCAGCGCGCTTCAACTCGCTGCAGGTTTTCAACCCGACTTCGCTGACCAATGATTTGGGCCTGCCGACACGTTCAGCCAGCCCTGACATCCTTGTGCGTGCGAATACCGTCTGGACGGGTTCTGCTACGCTGCCATCTGGCGACTATGTGCTCGATCCGCGCGAACAGCGCACGGGAATCAAAGTTTCCTACAACAAAGACACACGCCAGTTTGTCTTCTCGTCGGGTTCGACGGGTGAAGCTTCGAGCATCAAGGTTGGTCGCTCGGAGATTGCTGAAACAGCGACTGCTCAGGTCTCTGCATTCGATATGAGTGCTGTATCATTTGCTGATGCGACCTCCTCGAGCCCTCTTGATGTTGCATTCGAAGTCAATGGCCGCGCGCTAGAGTTCCGCTATGTCCCGACAAGTGGCACAGGCTCAAAGGAAGATTTCTTCCGCAAACTCGACCAGCATATTCCGGTCAATTTTGCTCCGACAAAAAAGACCGAGGCAACCTCAAGCCAGCCAGAAAAGCAGACGATTGACGTCTACGGCCGTGTGATGAAGGGCGACAAGTTCGAACTGACTCTGACTTTGCCGGGCAAAACACCACAGGAACAAACGCTCACAGTTAATCTTTCGACAGCAACATTAACTGAGAGTTCATCACTCGACGACCGTATTACAGCTCTAGGCGCGGCGATTAGTACTGCGATCAACACTGCCTATAGCCCTTCCACTGCAGGCGTTACAGTTGAAGCAAGCGACGACAAGATTGTCCTGACATATCCGACCGCAGGCACGACCACAGTGCTGGCGTCTCTGAAGCAAGTGACACGTGGATCAGATGTATCTACATTCGCAGCTATCAATCTTACAGATCAGTCGATCCTAACGGCAAAAACAGTTCGCATCGACGGCACTGTCTCGACTGCGACACAATATGACATCACGCTGCGTGATCCGGATAACAATCCGCCATCATTCCATGTTGGCGATGTTTTCCGCATCACAATGCCGAATGAAAATGGTTCGGAATCTACCTACGACGTAACTGTCCCAACTACCTCGACAAAGGCCCTAGGTGCGACTTTCAGCTCCATCACTGAGTTTGTGGATGCCATGAAGACGGCCTCAAATCTGCCAACGGATTTGAACCTGTCATACCTAACGGGCGCGACGGATACATTCACAGCCAAAATTGGTTCTTCCGGCAATATTTCTGGCACATTGACTTTCGAAAAGATCAAAGACTGCCGTCTGGTCAGCGGATCGGCCGTCACCAAGACTGTACGACCTGATCCAGTCGGAGAGTTCTACTTCGATCATCAGGGCAACAATCTCGAAGTGGTGGGCGACCGCAATGGTGAAGCCTTCCGCATGAATGTGCGCATTGATGGTGAAGTGAAGACCGCTCTTCCGGTCGGCGCTGCCAACAATCCGAATGGTGCCAATGGCGTGCAGATCGGCCAGGCCAAGACGATCAGCCTCAACAAGGGATCAAACGATCTTCTGGGTGTCGGCTTAGGTGCCAATGTCAATTACGTGTCAGGCACTGGTCTTCCCTCGAGTGCTGCAACGGCCATTGGTACGACAGCCATCACGTCGATGAGCCAGACATTCTTCTTGAACGAAAGCCTCGGTGAAAACCGTATGACCTTCACGGTCGATGGTATCGTTGGCACAATCACGCTGCCAATCCGTGCCTATACGGGTGACACTTTCGCAACCGCCATTCAGGACCGCGTCAATCAGATCCAGGATCCGAAGACTGGCCGCATTGTCTCTGGCGTGTCGGTGAAATTCGATCCGGACAATAACCGTCTGATCTTCACCTCTGGCACCACGGGCCAGAATTCGCAGATCAACGTTGTCGGTCATCCGAACTTCGGTCTGGGCAAAGTCACACAGACGGCAGGCTCGGTGCCGGTCATCACAAACCTCAAGCAGGCCACTGACGATCAGGGCAACAAACTCTACGTGACTGCTGATGGTGAAGTGACAACAGCTGATCCGGGTTCGCAGCAGAACTGGTATCCGCTCTATCTGACCGAAGGCCAGCTGACCTTCGATACGGTTGGTAAGCTGATCTCGCCGAAAGAAGGCGTGATCTACTCGCCCTTCGATCCGCAGAACGGTTCTGACTTGCTCCGTCTGAACATCGACTACGGTAAATATTCGACACAGTTCTCCTCGCCCTTCTCGGTGCTGTCGCTTTCGCAGGACGGTTATCCGTCAGGTTCGTTGAACGGTCTGGATATTGATGCGGGCGGTACGATCCGCGCGAATTATACCAACGGCCAAACGGTCGCTCTCGGCAAGGTGATGATCGCCAACTTCGCCAACCCGAACGGCCTCAAGCAGATTGGTAATGCGAATTATGTCGCGACCTCAACCTCGGGCCAAGTGGTGCTCGGGCAAGCGGGTGCCGACGGGTTCGGCAACATCAAAGCGGGTGCTCTCGAGCGCTCAAACGTGGACATCACGGAAGAGCTGGTCAATCTCATCACTGCCCAGCGAAACTTCCAAGCCAACGCGAAGGCGATCGAAACGACAACGCAATTGTCGCAAACGATCATCCAGATCCGCGGCTAATATTGACTAAGGGGACGTAGTCAATGGAACGCCTAGTACAAGTTGCATCAAATGCGATGCGCATTCACGCTGAAAACCAGCGGCTGATCGCCGCTGGCATGGCCAACGCCAATACAGTCGGGTTCAAGCGCGATTACGCCAATTCGAGCTCGGCCTATTTTGCGGGTCCGGAAGGATTGGATCGTGTCTATCCGACACGATCAGAAAACTCTGTCGACCTCGACATTGGCAAAATGATACCGACCGAAAATCCACTTGATGTGGCGATTGACAACAACGGTTTCTTTGCTGCCAAGAAAGCCAATGGCGAGGACGTTTTATCTCGTCGCGGTGACTTGCGTGTCGGTGCGGATCGTCAATTGCGTAATGGCGAAGATGTTATTATGCAGGGTGACGCGGGTCCAATTTCGATTCCGCCATACGAGTCGATTGAAATTTCGCGCGACGGTTCAATCCTTGTGCGCGCGCCAGGCTCCGAGCCGACGACAGCGCCTATTTCTGTAGGCCGCTTAAAACTCGTCAACACACCTTTTTCCAATGTTGAAAAAGGCGTCGATGGTCTTTTACGAACCCGTGACAAAAGCGTGCCGCCAGTGGACGCAAATGTGACCTTGAATTCGAAAAGCCTCGAAGCGTCCAACATCAGTCCCATCGAAAATATGGTCGAGATGTTGAATTCATCACGATCCTTCGAAATTAACGTCAAGCTTCTTGCAACGGCCAAAGAACTTGATTCCGAAACAGCCAAACTCATGCGACCCGGCTCTTAAGAGCTGATCGACATCCAGGAGCACACAGATGCCTGACGCACTCCACGTAGCCAAGACCGGCCTGAACGCTCAGCAGCAGCGCATGACCGTGATTTCGAACAACCTTGCCAACGTCAATACAGTTGGTTTCAAGCGCGACCGCGCCAATTTTGAAACGCTTCTCTATCAGAACTTCCGCGACTCCGGTTCGCAGACATCCCAGTCCACGACCTCTCCGACTGGCTTGGCCATCGGTACCGGCGTGCGCATTGTTTCGTCTGAAAAGCTCTATAATCAGGGCAATATCATCAACACCGACAATTCGCTGGATATGACTGTTGATGGTCCCGGCTTCTTCCAGGTGCTGACACCCGGCGGCCAGGTAGCCTATACACGTGCCGGTAACTTCACCAAAAATGCGCAAGGTCAGGTTGTGACTGCCAATGGTTATCCGTTGGAACCGGCGATCAACATTCCGGCCAATGCGACATCCATCTCCATCTCGAAGGATGGTATTGTCTCGGTCTCGACACCGGGCTCGACCAAACTTGATCAGGTTGGTCAGGTTGAACTCGCAACATTCCCGAATACATCGGGCCTGAAACCGATTGGTGAATCATTCGCTCTCGCGACCCCGTCCTCGGGTGATCCGACCGTTGGTGCTCCGGGCTCGAATGGCGCCGGCAAGCTGATCCAAGGCGCGCTTGAATCCTCCAACGTCAACGTCGTTGAAGAACTCGTCAGCATGATTGAGACGCAGCGCGCTTATGAAGTGAATTCGAAAGCCATCAGCGCCGTCGACGGCATGATGAAATTCCTGACCCAGAACATCTGAAGGTTTTTTGCGATGAAACCCGCAGCCGCAATCACTCTTGGACTGACATTGGCGCTTGGCGCTTGCTCGTCCTATCGCGAGGCAAAGATCTCCGAGCAGTTCCAGATGAACTACGACGAGGTTGTGCCTGTTCGCGTTGCGTCACCCGATGGCGCAATCTATTCGCGTTCTCAGGCAGGATTTTTTCTCGGCGATCGTCGCGCTCAACGTGTCGGTGATGTGTTGACAGTCAATCTCGTCGAGACAATGCAGGCCAGCAAATCGAACGATGCTGCTCTCGACACCAAAGCGTCAAATGCGATTACACTCCCTGGCGGTCTTTTCGGCACAGGGTTGAATATTCCAGCCGTTCGACCAGGTGCGCTCGACGCATCAAGCGATTCAAAATTTGCAGGCAACGGCGCCGCCAACCAGAGCAACTCCATCTCTGGCAAGGTGACCGTTGTTGTCACGCGCGTTTACGAGAACGGCAATCTCTGGGTGCAAGGCCAGAAAATGCTCACCCTTAACCAGGGCGAAGAATATGTGCGTGTCGAAGGCCTCGTCCGTCCAGAAGACATCGGCCCCGGCAACACAGTCGACTCCAGCCGTGTTGGTCAGGCCAAGATTAGCTATACCGGCGCCGGCGCTATTCATGACGTGACGAAGCAGGGCTGGTTCGGCCGCTTCTTCAACCTTGTTTCACCGCTTTAAGGAACTTGCAGGATATGACCCGCATCATTCTCCGCTCGCTCCTTGCCGCACTGACAATAACGGTTGGTGTGTCGCAAGCTTTAGCGCAAGCTCAAACTCTCTCCGTCGCCGCAGGCAATGCGGCGCCTGTCGCCACCGACCGCGTCAAAGACGTGGCCTCGGTTGGCGGCGTTCGTTCCAACCAGCTCGTCGGCTATGGCATTGTCGTTGGTCTCAACGGCACGGGTGATGGTAACGTTGCCGCCACATCGCAGACCGTGCAAAGCTTGATGCAGCGCTTTGGCCTGACTGTTGATGCCAATGCCGTCAACGCGAAGAACACGGCAGCCGTCATGGTAACGGCGGAGCTACCAGCTTTCGCTAAGCCTGGTCAGAAGATCGACGTGACGGTTGCCGCTTTATCGAAAGCCACCAGCTTGCGCGGCGGCTCACTGCTGATCACGCAGCTCATCGGCTCTGATAATGAAACTTACGCAGTAGCACAGGGCAATCTGGCCGTTGGTGGTCTTGGTATCACCGGCAATGACGGTTCGAAAGTGGCAGTTAACGTGCCAACAGTTGGTCGCATTCCGGGCGGTGCAACAGTTGAGCGTATGGTCAACAATCCTTTCGAAACAGCCCCTGTCCTGATGCTCAATCTGAACACGGCTGATTTCACCAATTCAATGCGACTCGCCAATGCAATCAATAAGACACTTGGCAATGGAACCGCGCAAGCGGTCGATGGATCAACAGTCAAAGTCAATGCACCGCGTGATCCTGATCAGCGCGTGGCTTTTATGGCAGCTATTGAAGAAATCAAGATTGGTCCGTCACAACCGCCTGCCCGTGTGATTGTTAATTCACGTACCGGCACGATTGTGATCAGCGAAGGCGTGCGCGTCACACCAGCAGCTGTTTCGCATGGTAGCTTGACCGTCCGTATCAAAGAAAACCAGAATGTTGCTGGCGCAACTCCGACTGTCGTGAACCAGAATCAGGTGGTCCAAGGTCAGGCAGGCCAACAGACGCAAAACAGCCAGATCTCGGTTGATGCGCCCCCTGCCCGCACCTTCTTGTTTGCTCCCGACGTGCAACTCTCGAGCATCGTTGATGCCATTAATGCGGTGGGCGCATCGCCTTCCGACATTGTCGCCATTCTCGAAGCATTGAAGCAGGCTGGCGCGCTGCATGCTGAACTCGTGGTGATCTAACGTCATGGACGCTCTTTCATCCCGCTCAACTGCAGCACTTTCGTCGCTCTCGATCGACCAAAGCCGCCAATACGGCAAAAAGCCGACCTTGCAGCAAGTCGGCAAGTCGTTCGAAGGCTTGTTCATGAACACGATCATGAAGTCGATGCGCGATGCGCAAATCGAAGGTGGCCTGTTCGAAAATGAACATGAAAAGCCGTTCCAGGCGATGCTGGACCAAGCTTATTCAGATCTGGCGGTCAAGAAAATGCGTCTTGGTATTGCCGAGAGCATTGAGCGCCAATTCTCGCCGCAACTTGGCAAGAAAAATGCAGATCTTCCTCCTATGGAAAAGGGGAAGGACTAAGCTATGCCCGACATCCTTGGCATAGGCTCTTCCGGCCTGACGGCATATCGCAAGCTCCTGGAAACAGTGGGCAGCAATATCGTCAATGCCAATACGGAAGGCTATGTGCGCCGTGATGTCTCTTTGCAGGCAACGGGCGAAAGCACCATGCTGCCTACAGCTCGACCCACAACATCGGGTTCGGGCGTCTTGGTGGATGCCGTTCGTCGTGGAACAGATTCTTTTCTGCAAGCACAAACCTATAATTCCAATGCACAAGCGAAACAGTCCTCAACTTTGGCTGAAACCCTGTCGCAATTGGAAAAATCTGTCTTCACCAATGCGTCGAATATGTCGACTGAGGTGCAGAATTTCTATGCAACTTTCTCGCAGCTTGCGAGCTCACCAACCTCGACTTCAACCCGCCTCACCCTTCTTGATGCAGGTGAACGTGTAGCCACTTCATTCCGCTCTGCTGCCAATCAAATCAAAACAAATATGCAGTCGGTTGAATCGGCTATTGATGCGGCTTTAAGCCAGGTGAATGTCATCACCAGTCAATTGGCACGCCTCAATAATGAAATTGCACGCAGTGCTGCTGGCGACCAGAAGCCCAATGATCTGCTCGATCAACGCGATAAATTGCTTCAAAATTTGTCAGATCTGACAAGCTTCACCACGGTTGAAGCCAACAATGGATCTATCACGCTTTATTTGGGTGATACTGCCTCAGGTCAGAAACTTCTCAGTAGCGATGGCGCGCATCAATTGGGTGCGCTGAAGACTGGCGCGCGCCTCGACATTGCATTCGACCCGAACAGCAATCCAAGCATTACAACGCAAATAAAAAGCGGCATGCTTGCTGGCTTGATGGATTTCCGACGTGAAGCCACAACGCTCATGCAAAATGTGGATCGCTTGGCCGTTGGATTTGCATCTGCTGTCAATCAGCAACATTCACTTGGCGTGGATCAGGATGGCAATCAGGGTAAACAATTATTTTCAACTGATAGCCTGACTGCCAAAGCGGGTCCCAGCAATACTGGCCTCACCAAAATGAGCCTGGAGGTCACAACCGCTGCGCAACTTAAGGGGGCAACATATACCGGGCGTTACGACCCCAATAAGTCAACATGGACCGTGACATCCAGCTATGGTGGCTCCGCTTCCGGTGCCAGGAGCGTGTCTCTAGATGGCGTTGATTTTACCTTCGAAGGCACATTCTCAGCGAAAGATGTTTTCTTTGCAGAGCCACTGAACAATGCTGCTTCAGGCATGCGTTTCCTGCGCAAAACACCATCGGAAATCGCTGCCGCCCTCCCGCTATATGTGGACCAAGGGACAGGCAATCAAGGTTCCGGCGTTGTTTCCGTGACGAACCGCAACGCGGCCTCCACACCTGTTCCGCTTCCCAATGCTGCAGATCTGTTTTCTGGTACCAGCCTCGCGGGTGTCGATTTCTTGCGCAATGGTGCGGCCTTCGTCATTCAGGCAGGTACAGGCCCCTCTACCCTCACATCGCTTGGCACTATGCCATCCCTTCGTTTCAACGCCTCAGCCAGTGACATACTGGCTCTTGGTAATAGCGATGGACAAGGCGCAGGCGGATTGAGCCTGTCGTTCACTTTGGATGCCGGCACGAACAGTTCTGTTCAACGCAAACTAGTGCTTCACCCGATGGGAACTGGCATGGCGGATCTCGCCAAAGCCATCAATGACGCCGCCAACAATATCGGCGCCTCCAGTGAAATTTACGCAAATGTTTCGGGAGGCGCTCTTTCGATCAGCGCCCTTGGAACGCATACGATTTCGAGCGGATCCCTCGACGGTTTTACCAAAGCGGGATTAGCAACGAGCATCAAAGCAGACACTGAACAAGCCAGCAGTGCTGCATCGATGCGCCTATTCACGCGGGATGGCCGTCAATTGACGGGACCCGCGATGACCGAGTCTGAGGCCGCGGCATTCGTCACTACCGCGAATGGTTTCCTGTCTGAAGCGTTCTACCGTCCCCCGAGCGTCAATACCGGATATCGCGGCCTCAACCTTTCAACTGCCAATGATCTTTTGTCGCTCACGCTGGCAACAAAGACATCGGCAACAATTGATGTTGCACAGAGCCTTTATAATCAGGTTCCAGCTGCCAATGGCAATGGCACATCGCCAGGTGCTCTCTATGGCATGGACATAGTTGGCCTGCCGCCGATCCGCCTAGCGGGTGATGCGATTGGTGCACGCGACGCGGCTGGAATTTCCGATTTGCTCACGCAGCAGATTAATTCCTTCGCCACACGTCGCAGCTGGCTAGGCAAGGATGTGACGATACCGCCAAATGGAGAGCCCCTTCATTTCACCGTCAGCATTGATGGGCAGGATCATCAGATCACTTATACGCCGGGCTCACGTCCGAGCGATGCCGTGGGCCCAACTTTGCCCACCATCAACACGGCTGCAGGCACAGTAAGCACAGCTGAAAAAGCCGACGTCACATTCTCGACCCTGTCAGCAGGTCAAGTTCTCGCAATCGATGGCATGACCGTTCGCGCAACACGCGATATGAGCGCCGCCGAAGTGGCACAAGCTTTTGTGACCGGCACCGGCGGTGATGCCATCATCAATAATTTTTCGACATCGCAACGGGCGTGGACAGCTGCGCTTAAGTCGGGCTCGACCAATGTCGTGACATTTACGAGCAAGCAAGCAACAGGTGACGTCAATAATCTCATTGCCTTGGATGGGTCTTATCTGAATACGGGCAGCTTCAGCATCACGGGGCCTCTTGATCTTCAAATTAACCTTGTACCCAATGCAGATATTCCTTCTCAAGCGCGATTGGTGATCGCAGCGCCAGCGACAATGCGCGCTCTACCGCCTGATATTTCGATTGCAGCTGATGCCGTAACGGCTGCCACTTTGGGGCTTTCTGCCAAACCAACATCCACAATTTTGACAGCTGCTGCGGCCCCGCCCCAGGCGGTCATGAATGGAACTGGAACCGATACTCTGACCCTGCTCACAGGGCAGCGTAAAATTCGTGTCAGAGGCAATACGACACCTGAAATGTCACTGTTCATTGACCGTACCAGTGGCAAGAATGGAGATATCTCTTGGCAATTTAACAGTTCAGGCGATCTCGTTGTCACAAGCAGCAGTGACGCGAACCTTCAAATCGTCAACGGCACAAATAATCTTCATTTACAAACCTTGACCATCGGTCAAGCCAGCAACAGCGTTGGCGATTTTTCCTGGAAGATGGCCAATGGCAAGCTGAGCCTCACCTCATCTGACCCTGATGTGTCCATCATTGCAGAGACGGTTGCGCAGCGTGATAGCGCCAAGCGTCTCGGATTTCTGGGTGCTGACCTTGATGTAACGCGTTCGAGTCAAGTTACCGGTTCAACACAATTGGTGCCGGCACTACTGAGTGCGCGCAAACCCAAATTGCATCTCATGGGCAATGTGATCGGTGATAAAACCATCATACTTGATTCCGTATCGGGACAATCGGGTGGCATCTCATGGTCTATTCAGAACGACAAATTGGTGCTCACCAGCAGTGATTCATCACTCAAAGTACTGAGCCAAAATACAGACAAAATGCTGGCCGATATGCTGGGCTTTACCGGCAATGAAACAGCACAAAATGGGATTTTGTCTGCGACTACCAATCTCTCAACAGCGCTACTGGCAACACAGCCTGTCACAGTTACGCTCGCCGATAACAGCCGTTTGACGATTAATGCGGCTTCAGGGCAAGGCGCAAATGGAACCTGGTCGATTGTCGATGGTCGTCTGAGGATCTCAAGCCCGTATCTTGCTGCCAGTGTTGCCGCCGGAAATGCGAATTCACAAAAGGTCGCTCAAGATTTGGGCTTCCTTGGACCTCAGCGCGATACACCCGGTGATGGTTTTGTCACCGCTGCCGCGTCTCTGGATGATGCGTTGCTGGCAGGGCGCGCACCGCAATTACGCGTCAGTGGTACGTCCGTGGGCGCAATGACATTGACGTTGACAGGCACATCAGGGTCCTCGAATGGTGTGTCGTGGTCAACAGTGAATGGGCGACTGCAATTGCGCAGTGATGACCGCTCTCTGCGCATCGACACTTCAACAACAGATTATAAAAAATTCGCAAATGCTCTTGGCTTTGGCGGCCAAGAGACATTTGACGGCTCGGGCGCGTTGATTGCAACGACCCCATTTGCAGAATCTATGCTCGCCACGTCCCCGGCGACATTTAATCTGGCTGATGGATCATCAATTGCAATTGACGCGCCCAAAGGCCTCATTGGTGCGACATCTTGGGAAGTCATTGATGGACATCTAAAGATCGCCGGACCTTCAATGAAACCGGGTTTGCAACGCAACTTGACAACAGATGATGCCAATGCCACGTCACTGGGATTTAATGGCAATGACGAAGATACATTGTCGATTGGCACGCAGATCAAACTGACATCCACAGCGGCGGATCAGAACAATAATCTCATTGATACAAGCGCCTCGCGCTCTGTGGCAGGAAGCAAGATCGAGTTGGCGTCCGTTGCACCGGAAGATATGATCGTCCAATTGGACAATCAGGACATTAATGGATTGCGACGCATTGCGGCTCAAATGGGTACGCGTGATACGAGTGCCGTCCCGTTCCCGAATATCACGGTCAAGGTTCTCTCCAATAATAAATTGGAAATCATCGACCGAAAGAGTGGCGTGAGCCTCGCCACCCGCTCGTGGATACCAGATCAAGACGTCACTTATCTTGGCATTAATTTCAACATCTCTGGTAACGCGCAAGCTGGTGATGTTTTTGATATTAGCAATGATGCCACGCGATCAGGTGACAGCCGTAATGCGCAGTCCATTTCGTCAATGGCCACACGGTCGATCTTTGGTGAAAACCAAGGCTCGTTCACGGACATTTACACCACTGTTGCCGGCACTTTGGGTTCTACTGTCAATTCGGCAGAAATGTCGGCCTCGTCCAGCAAGCAGACTGCTTCAGATCTGAAGTCAGCCTATGAGGCGAAGACTGGTGTCAATCTCGACAAGGAAGCGTCTGACTTGATCCGGTTCCAACAAGCCTACCAGGCTGCTGCACAAGTCGTATCCTCAGCCCGTCAAATGTTCGAAACCATTCTGAGAAGCTTCTAAAGGTTCGTCATGCAAATCAGCACAACCACATTCTTTCGTCAGCAAAGCGAAAATATCACTGACCTGAAGACTCAGACAGCGCAGCTGGAAGATCGTATTGCGACGGGCAAAAAAGTCACAAAACCGTCCGATGACCCTGTCGCATTCTCGGCCATATCTATTTTAAAGGCCCGCGAATCGCGCCTTGAACAATATGACAAGACTACACAAAGCCTGACACAACGTCTCTCGACGGAAGACAGCGTGCTGACACAAGTCACAAACATTCTGACACGAGTCAAGGAACTGACCGTTCAAGCTTCCAATGACACTTATTCGTCAGCCGATCGTAAAGCGATTGCGGCAGAAGTGACCAGTTTGAACTCAGAACTTGTGTCGCTGGCGAATACGAAGTCAGGTGATGGCAGCTATCTGTTTTCAGGTTATCTGGCAAACCAGGAACCATTCAGCGCAACAAGCGGTCTCACGACTTATCATGGTGACACAGGCCGCCTATCACTGACCATTGCAGATGATACGGAAATGGAAGTCAGCTCGTCGGGTCATGAAGTTTTTATGGCGGTCAAGACAAGTGGCAATTCTGCCAAATCCGTCTTTGAAATTGTTCAAACGATTACGAACAATCTGAATGCTGGCGAATCTGCAGGTGGGAGCTTGTTGGATCTGCAAGCAGCCTCTGACCACATCAATGGATTTCATGCCATTAATGGTGCGCGTTTGGCACGTGTGAATTCAACAGCAGATACGCTGACAAGCGACATGCTCGCCACAAGAAGCCGCCTGTCGTCTTTGGAAGATACTGATATTGAAAAAGCAATTACGGAATTGAAGCAGAAAATGACGAGCTTGGAGGCGGCTCAATCATCATTCGTGCGCATGTCCGATCTATCTCTGTTTAACTATCTTAAGTAACTGGAGCAGGCGCCGGCTGAGCGGGATCGGTCGGCGCCGTATTCTCCATCTGATCTGCCGGAAGCTGATCTTGCACGGCGCGCAAATATAGAGTTTTGAGAACTGGAACACGCTCGAGATATTCTGCCCATTCCAGATCATAGGGCGCACCACGCCAAGCTTCGAGCTTCTTCAACTCATCGCTGATCTGTTTCATTTGCTCTCGCGCCTTCAAGATCGACACAATCTCTTGCTCGGTCAGAAATTTCCGCTCTTGATTGATGAGCTGGATTTCAAGCTGCGAGATCGGGTCCATCACCTCAGTTCGCTGAAAGCGCAGATTTTCCTCTTTGCGCTTATTTTCAGCGCCCATAGCTTCAAGCCGCTCTTGGATTTCGCGTAACTGACGGCTCTGATGCGCATGAAGCGTCGCAACAGCAATCATGATCAACAAGACCATGCCCGTGATGAGCGCGACGACAAACGAATCCATGACACAAAACCCCTTGAAAGCTGTCACATTATAGCCTTTTACAGCCCTCTTTCCAAGATCAAAGCTGGCCCAAAACTTGCTGATTTCACGTCAAACAGGACGTAAAAACAATGAATATCGAAGGCATTCCAAGTGGACGAGAGCATGTTGTGGCTTCCATTCAAAAAGCCGCACAAGCCAACCAGGTCGATTTCAATTACCTTTTGGCTCAGGCTAAAGTTGAAAGCGCGCTGAACCCTCTTGCTCGCGCCAAAACATCTTCCGCAACGGGATTGTTCCAATTTACATCTTCAACATGGCTGAACGTCGTGCGCCGTCACGGTGATAAAGTTGGTTTGTCGGCAGAAGCAGCGGAACTTAAAACCGCTAATGTCTCTTCAACCTCTGTCGCGAAAGTTCTGGCCTTGCGTCAAGAACCTGCCATTTCGGCAGAATTGGCTGCCCGCTTTGCTCTCGACAATGCCAAATCGCTCAACTCAGCTGGCCATACTGCTGTAGGTCCCACTGAACTCTACCTTGCCCATTTTCTGGGCGCCGGCGGAGCAGCAACATTTTTGAATGGCTTGCGCGACACGCCAGACCAAGCTGCGGCAAATGCTCTGCCACAAGCGGCAAATGCCAACACCCCTATTTTCTATGACGGCGCTGCCCCTCGTAGCTATCGCGAGATTTATGATCGCTTTGCCCAAAAATTTGCGGGGGCTGCGACCACATTGCCAGCAACGCTCAACGCCGCTGAAGCAATCAAACCTAAAGATTTGCGCCTTAGCCTCAGCGATCAGAAAATTGCCGATATTGCTCAACGTGTGATAGCTGAAAATCGGCCGATAACGAACACATCAACGATCAACCGTCCATCAGAAAACTCGGCCCCTACCCCCACAATGAACAAGGCGGAATTGGGTCAAGTTTCACAGGAAGCTCTTCAGACCTATCTGAAAGGCTTTAATTTGATCGATCACGAAAATGGCCTGACACCACCTGACACACGCGCAACAAGAGATGCCTCTCGCGGTGCCGATTTGCGTGGGGATGAATTCACGTCCTCAGGAAATATTGCACCCTTGGCCCAAGGTTCTCGTCTTGTCCTGAAAGCGGTCACTCCCAGCGACAAAGAATAGGCATATCCAGATTATTTAGCGCGTGTGACTTTTTCGTCCGGACGGATGTCGGCCCGCTGGATAATAATGCCGAGTCCGCTTTCAACCAGCGTCTCAGCGTCTGCTGCCGAGGTCTCCACGGTGACCCCAGCCGGCAAGCGCATACCTTGCACAACGCCTTCAGTTAACGTCCGGACCAGAACCAGCCCATTGGATTCATCTTCCTGTAGGCTTGCTGCTTCATCGCGGGCGCCTTGTTCTGCAGCCACGTCAAACAAGGGGCTATCCGGATAGAGCCGTTTCGCCTCGAGCTTTTCATGAGGTGGCGGTACATTGCGAGAGACATCGAGCACGCGCATATGCACCAATTTCTGCCAAATTTTTAGAAGAGCCACCTTATGTGTAAGTGTCTCGACATCATGCTTGCCACTTCCGGCAATCGCATCCAGAAGACCGCGCACTTCCACGGTCGCAGCCTGGCGCTCAGGCTCCGTCAAACGCGATAATTCTAGCGCGTTGATCCGCGTGAAAGCACTCTCTGACATGGTCAAAGATGGTGATTGGCCGCCAATTAGGCGACCAATTCGCCTTCAAGAACAGTTGCAGCACCCTGAATGCCCTGCGCGCCGAGCTCTGCAGGCCAGCGATCACCATCGGTGAGCGTGCCAACCAAAAGCTGCTCAACAAGTTGCTCAGCCTGTTCTTTGCTATCAGCTTCAACAGCCACTTCGCCGTTGATGATCCATTCAACCTTGTACTTCATGATTCACTCCTTTTATTAACCCTTCATGGAGGCGGTCCACGCCGTCATGGATTGTGTCAGTGAATTTTGCGCTGACTTTGTTGTATTCAGATAATCCTGCATGGAGATGAACTGCTTCATGTAGCGCTGCTTGAGCGAATCCATGTCATTGTTCAATTTATCAATTTTATCTTGATATTTTTTCATATCAGTTGTTTCGGTCTTATTATAAAGCGTGACCAAAGCACCGTCTTTGCCCATGATCATATCGGCAAAATCATTCATCTTTTCAAAAGCACCTTTAATGGTGCTGGATGAACTGGTTGTCGAGGCTAGAACAGCTTCCATCAAATCCGGATTTTGCGTGGCAGCCGTGAGCTTGGTTTCATCGATTGTCAAAGATCCATCAATATTGGTGCGAACGCCAAGCGAAGAAAGGCTGACACTGTTACCATTGAGCGTGGTAATTGAATCAGTTGTCATACGACGCATTTGTCCAAGGAAACTGCGCGCCACATAATCGTTGGCCAAACCACCACGTTTTTTGACATCGAGATCATATTTGATCTCGTCGCTGATTGTACCCTGCAAATCATTGTAAGATGACACGATCTGGCGAACGATACTGGTGAATTTCGATGTATCGACAGCTGTCGACAGATTGACTGGTTTATTGGTGTCAGTCACCGCATTCACTGTAACAGTCACGCCGGGCATCAGATCAGCGAAGCTGTTCTTGAAATTGGTATATTCGTGCCCACCCGAAACGATCTTGGCATCGACGCCATTGGCCTGACCGGGGTCGGTGGTCAGTGTGCCGCCCGTATAGGTTGGTGGTGTAACATAAAGACCTGTCGTCAAATCAGCATTGCCATTCTTTGTCGAAACAAAGAAATTGCGTTCCGCGCCCGTTCCTCGACTGATCGACAAATAGCGCGTCGTCCCCGTCGGAGAAACTGATGTGAGAATCTGTGCTTTATAGGGACCTGCTGTATTGATAGCGTCCTTCAGACCATCGAGGCTGGTATAATCGGCATAATTGAATGTCAGAGCCGTCCCAGGTGTTCCGCTTCGACGGCCTTGGGTAATCACCAATTGACCAGATGTCGGCCAGCTTGCCGCAGAATCCAACCCCTCCAGCGTGACCGAATTTTCGGTGGCGAGCTGTTTTACCTCAAAGCTGAGGTTGAAATTAGTTGGATTGCTTTTGAAGACGAACGAAGCCTTGCTGCTATCACTGGACTGAGGCGTATAAGCAAATAAACGCGGGTCCTTCCCAAAAGCGGCCAGCTGGCTTTTCATGTCATTGGCAGACGAATAAATCCGGCCAATAGAAGAAATTTTATTGTCTAGAGCAGTCTTTTGGTCATCGAGCAGCTTCTGCAAGGGCGCGCGCTCGGCGTTAACCAAGTTGGTCGCCAAGGCCTGAATGTCGATCTGACTGCCGCCAAGCGCGCCAATGATCGCCGAGCCGGTATTTTGCGTCTCCGACGTCGATGAGCTTGAACTCGCTGTACTGGAAGACGACGAAGAAGACACCGTCTTCGTCGAGCCAATACTGGATGTCGAATTATTGACACTGGTGACCATAAAACTCTCCTCAAAGAGATATGAGCAAAAGACGGGCCAGCCGAAAAACCGACGAAAAATGCAAAAAGGGCGGGGTTGCCCCCGCCCTCTTCAAGCCAGAACTGGCTTGGTCTTACTTTAGCAGGGTCAACACGGACTGAGGCGCTTGGTTAGCCTGAGCCAGCATTGAGGTCGCGGCCTGCTGAATGATCTGCGACTTAGCAAGATCAGCAGTTGCCATGGAATAGTCTGCATCCACAACGCGGCTGCGCGAAGCAGATGCATTGGTAGACACGTTGGTCAGATTGTCGACCGTATACTGAAAGCGATTGATCAAAGCGCCCATCAATGCGCGCTTCTCATCGACCTTGAGAATAACATCATTCACCGCAGAGATAGCAGAAAGACCACTTGTGCCGGTCAAGGCGGCCGTTGAAATCCCCGCAGCCAAACCACTTGCTGTGTTACCGCGGAAGTCAACGAAACCAAATGTAACCTGGACCGAAGTTGACCCAGCATCCCCAATATGGAAAGTGGCAATGCCTCCCGACAATCCGCCAGAAGCAGCGCCACCATCAAGAATATTGAAACCGTTGTACTGCGTGGTATTTGCAATACGATTGATTTCCGTGCGCAGCTGATCAAATTCAGCATGAAGTGATGAACGTTCTGCCACACCATTCGTGTCGTTGGCAGATTGCACGGCCAATTCACGCATACGCTGAAGCATATTGGTGATTTCGTTGGTCGCACCTTCCGCTGTCTGCAGCATCGAAATGCCGTCATTGGCATTACGGATTGCCTGGTTCAGACCGCGGATCTGCATCGTCAATTTGTCTGAAATGGCCAGACCAGCCGCATCGTCTGCCGCCGAATTAATACGGCGCCCTGTCGACAATTGCTGCATAGCCTTTCCAAGGCTACGCGCATTTGACGAAATAGCAGCCTGCGCATTGAGCGAGGCTACGTTCGTGTTGATGACTGTCATAAAAGTCTCCGTTCTACCGTCCCATCGCAAACGTTAGCACATAAATGCTATTCGCCCGATGATCCTAAGAACGGATCAATGTTTACAAATTTTAGGTATATAATAAAAAAAAAGGAGACGAGAATTATCTCGCCTCCTTGTTATAAAGACCTGTCACAGAAGCTTATTTGAGAAGTGCCAAGACTGACTGTGGCAATTGATTTGCCTGCGCCAACATCGACGTCGCAGCCTGCTGAATGATCTGTGCTTTAGCAAGATCTGCAGTAACCGTTGAGTAATCTGCGTCAACAATGCGGCTACGCGAGGAAGACGCGTTGGTCACAACATTGGTCAGATTATCAACCGTATATTGAAAGCGATTGATCAAAGCACCCATGCTAGCACGCTGCCTGTCAACTTTGAGAATGACATCGTTCACAGCGCTGATCGCCGAAAGACCACCTGTTCCAGACAGCGTTGACTGAGAAATATCAACAGCAAGACCGCTAGCTGAAGTGCGGAAGTCAACAAAACCGAAGGTAACCTGGACCGAAGATGATCCCGCATCACCAATATGGAAAGTGGCAACACCACCGGATAAGCCGCCAGCAGCAGAGCCGCCATCAAGCATGTTGAAACCGTTAAACTGCGTGGTGTTTGCAATACGGTTGATTTCTGTGCGCAGTTGGTCGAATTCAGCGTGGAGCGAAGAACGTTCCGCAACACCATTTGTGTCGTTGGCCGACTGCACCGCCAATTCACGCATGCGCTGGAGCATGTTCGTGATTTCGTTCGTCGCACCTTCAGCGGTCTGCAGCATCGAAATGCCGTCATTGGCGTTGCGGATGGCCTGGTTCAGGCCACGGATCTGCATCGTCAACTTGTCCGCAATCGCGAGACCCGCAGCATCATCAGCGGCGGAATTAATCCGACGACCCGTTGACAATTGCTGCATAGCCTTCGCTAGGCCACGTGCGTTGCTTGTGATCGCAGCTTGCGCATTGAGCGAAGCCACATTGGTGTTGATGACTGTCATAGCGGTACTCCTTCACTCCATGAGCAGCTCAAACTTCCCCCGCAGGAACTTCGAACCGCCCGATAAGCAGAAGGACGGAGCCTTTCCAGAAAGCTTTAGAAAAAACTTTTATGTAACAAAAAATGATACAAATAACCGCTGCGTCAATGGCACGAAGATTGCTGATTTCTTGAAAATCGCGAGGAATAGCAATGAATTTTCATTTAGCCGCCCGGAGCATAGGCGACACCTCAACAAGAGCGCTCGCGGATAAGACGGACCGCGAGCTCGAGGCTGATGTCTTTAATCTACTTCGCCAGGGCAAATCGTCCGAGGCATTGGAGCTCCTTTGTCATATACTAGATAGAAACCCAGACAATTTGATGGGGCACATCTTCCGTGCCCAGATTTTTGATGAAGCCAAACACCACGAGGCAGCCCTAGTCGATTTAGACGAGGCGCTTCGTATCGCCCCTCATTTTCCTTTAGCCCATTTCGTGAGGGGAATGTGCCTCTTGCGAGCTGACAGACGCGACGAGGCCTTCTTCGCGTTCGAACAATCAACTTTAGGTAATGCCCCTGAAGTCGAGGCATGGTTTCATCTTGGTAACATTGAGATTGACCGGGGCAATTTTGCTCAGGCGGTCGTACATTATACGACCTACCTTCAGGCAAAGCCGGAAGACCTATACGCACGTATTAATCTTGTAATAGCGTTCAAAGGACTTGGTGCTTATGAGGACGCAATTCGAGAAGCAAAGACAATCCTAGACCACGACCCCAAACATATTAAGACACTGGAAACTCTTGGGATCATCCATCTTGAATTGGGTGATTTTGTTCAAGCCCTCGAATATTTCAAAACTGCCAAGGATGAAGACCCCAAGTCGATCAATGCTTGGTATGGTGAGGGACAGATTTATTTCAAAGCAGCACGCTATCAAGAAGCCTTAGAATGCTTTGGGAAGATGGAAGAGCTCTTCCCTGAATCGCATATCGGTTTTTTACACACCGGCCAGGTGCACATATTAACTCACGACTATCATGCAGCTGTTCGAGATTATGAACGGGCAATATCGATAAAGGATTGCCCTGCCTCAGCGATCAGCGATCTCATCCATGTCAAACGGCAAATATGCGACTGGGATGGAGTTAAGGCACTTCAAGAAGAAGCTTGGGATGGGTTGCGACAGAACAAACTGAGCGCTTATCCATTCAATCTTCTGGCTTGGACCTATGACCCCAAATTGCTGCAAAAATCTGCTGAGCTTTTCTGCCAACAACTGCATCCCAATCGAAAAGATATCGAAGCCATTGAACCGCGTAAGGCGGACGGGCGTAAAATTCGCGTTGGCTATTTCTCAGCAGACTTCTCAGAACATGCCACAATGATACTTATGGCGCGCTTTTTTGAGATTCATGATAAGTCAAAATTCGAAATCTTTGGTTTCTCATTCGGGCCGGAGCGCATGGATAAAATGCGCATTCG
This sequence comes from Beijerinckiaceae bacterium, assembly GCA_947452455.1. Taxonomy (GTDB): domain Bacteria; phylum Pseudomonadota; class Alphaproteobacteria; order Rhizobiales; family Beijerinckiaceae; genus Terripilifer. The sequence goes on along the minus strand of CANGBX010000002.1, from coordinate 269,417 downwards.
TGCCGAAATGGCTTTTGATCATTTTATGGATGTACGTCCCCTTACAGACCGCGCTGTAGCTTTGCTGGCACGCTATTTCGAAATCGACATAGCAATCGACCTCAAAGGATACACAACACATTCAAGAGCCAGCATTTTTGCACATCGTGCGGCACCGGTGCAGATCAATTACCTCGGATTCCCAGGTACAATGGGCTCAGATTATATCGACTATATCATCGCAGATGATGTGCTCATTCCGCCTCAGCACGAACAAAATTATAATGAAAAAGTTCTAAGGCTGTCCCGCTGCTATCAAGTCAATGATTCAACACGCAAGAATAATGGGCGCATTTTCAGTCGCGAGCAGCTCGGCTTGCCGGAAAATGCATTCGTATTCTGCTCATTTAATAATAACTATAAAATCGAACCCGAAATCTTTGATATATGGTGCCGCTTGCTTACGCGGGTCGAAAGTTCCGTTCTCTGGATCATGGCTGACAATGATTATGCCAAAGACAATCTCATCAAAGAAGCCGCAATCCGGGGTATTGCTGAGGATCGTCTGATCTTCACACCGCGCTGCAACCAGGGGGATCATATTTCGCGACAGGCGCATGGCGACCTGCTTCTCGACACGTTCCCTTGTAATGCCCATACAACAGCAAGCGATGCACTCTTTGCGGGCCTGCCTGTCCTGACCATTCAGGGAGAGACATTTGCCTCACGTGTGGCGGCAAGCATTTTGACATCGGCAGGCCTTCATGACCTCGTGACCGATAATTATCAGGCCTATGAAGAAAAAGCCTACGAGCTCGCAACTGACCGCGCAAAGATCGACGCCATAAAAGAACGTCTGCGTTCAGGCATCGCAACATCTGAGCTCTATGATACGGTGGGTTTTGCCCGCGACTTTGAAGCCCTGCTTCTCGATGTCGCCAAAAAACATGACATGATCTAAAAAACAAAACCTGCTGGTTGGTCAGCGGGTTTTGACTTAGCTCATCACGATACGCACAACATCGGATGAAATCTTGCCGTGGGCCAAAACTAGGCTACGCAGGTTGATCATGACAGAATCAACAGTCGAAGAGGCATTTTCTATCGAGAATTGATTCTCATCGACCTGCGTACGAGCCATGTTCAGACCCGACAGCGACGAATTGATGTTAAGCAGGCGTTCATGCGCGCTCTGGCTGCTATCTGATAGCTTGTTGCGCAAAACACCTACTTTACGTAAAGCATTTGCAATCTTGTCGATCGTGCGCTCACGCTGTTGACGCAAAGCCAGATCGGCCGCTGTTTCCTCGGAAACATCGACCGGCCCATCACCCTGACCGATCTGATGCACCGCGTCATGCTTATCAAGCTCGTCCAGAGTGCGATCAATTTCCGTCTTCATTTCTGCCGGAAGCGGGCCCTGCTTGGCAGCATCATAAGCTTTGAAGAGCTTTGAATAGAGCTCATCGAGCTTTTTCGTATTTTGATCAGCAGCACTGATAGCGTCGATCTCATGGCGCACCTGCCCCAAGAGATGAACCGAATGGTCAGTCGCATCTTGCTCGGTTGATGACTTCTGACCATTGGTTGCCGGAGCAACAGCTTTCTCGCGCAACTCGCTTGAGGCGGGTGCAGGCGAAACAGCAAGATCGGCGCGTGCTTGTGCACCCACCGTCGCAGTTTTGGGGCCTACCCCGTCATTTTGAACGCGTTCAAACATGGTTTTCGTCCATAGAGACCTAACCGTAACTCCTAAGACGGATCGTCCATTCCAAACTTTAGCTTTTTTGGAAACTAATATGATGCAAGAAACTCATTTTAGTGTTTTGCTCTTGCGGCTCAACGATATTTCATAAAGACAAAATCACTCAAATCTAAAATTATAATTATATGGCATAGACTTAAAGGATTGCCTCTGTTTGAATCAAGAAAGACAAAGGCCAAGCCCTCTTCACCTTTCTTCATAAAATATCGGATAAAGAAGTGTTCAATTGAGCCAATTCTCTGCAGGCGGACGGATGAAGTTGAAACTCACACTCGGACTGGTCGGCCTTTTGGGCCTTATCGGGCCGTCTCTGCCTGCATTTGCTCAGAACGAGATACTCTCTCAGCCAAATGTCAGCGATGCCATTACCAAGGGCGACCTGCCCGGCGCTGCGCGTCGCGCGCGCGAACTCTCGGACGCCAATGATATTGAGGGGCAATATAACCTGGCCCTCTTCTATTGGCATGGTGTCGGCATCCCCCAGAATTATGACGAGGCCATCCGCTGGAGCACTCTGGCGGGGGTACGTGGACATAATAAATCCGCATCCGCACGCCGTGTCATGGCAAAAACGCTCGAACCGGTTGTCGTGCAAAAGGCCATGGAATGGTCAAGGCTCAGGCTCATCAAAATGGCAGAAGGCGGGGATGATGCAGCGCTTGTGTCTATGGCACGCAGCTATTCCCCTGATTTCGGCTTTGCAAATGACATCGAAGCCTATTACTGGGCTTCTCTGGCTTTCTCTGCAGGCAAGGCAGAAGTGCGGCGCCAACGTGATGGGCTTGTCAGCAAGATCAAACAGGCAGACCTTTTAAAGACACAACAAAAAGCCAATGAATGGTTTGCTAAATTTCGTAAAGACCGTTTGTGAGGGGGAGAGCATATGGCGAGCGAGAATAGCGGCAAGTGCCCGCCCCAATTTGTCTTCGAGATGATCGCAGCTCAGGCCACGCGCGTGTTCCTGACGCGCGATGAGGAAGCCGAAGCCATTGCGGTTGAATTAACCGAAGCCTTTGATGATATCTATGACACTGAAGCGCTGCAAGCTGACCTGGTACAGGCCATTGAACGTCTGCTCGTCTTCATTGAATCCGTCGAAATCGATGATGTCGATCGTCTGCTTTTGTCTTATGTCTGGTATGCGGCAAATTATGAAAGCCTGACTGTCAAACGCAAGAAGAAGGCTTTGATAGGCTCGCCTTTAAAGGGACGCCCACGCGAGTCGAACCGCGTATATGCGACGGCGAAGAATTTCAAGACATATACATATGCAGTCGGCTCTAAGACTGCCCCACCCCGCCCCGCGGAATGGGAACCCACGCAAGAAGTAGAATTTGAGACCGTCTTTTCTCGCCTCTTCCCAGAAGAATTTGAGAAGAAAGAAAAAGAAGGCAAATAATCAGCGACGTTCAGCATCACCGGTTTGATGCGTGCACAAAGGCATTTGCCGCACGAATGCAAACCATCGTGAGACATCGCTCACCACAACGCCGCGTTTGTTTTCAATCAGCCCCAAGGCGATGAGACGCTTGATCTTACGTCGAGCCGTCTCTTTGGGGATTTTCATAAAGTCAGCGACAGACGAAACATTGGTCGAGGTGATATAGCCATTCGAGCCAATTTGCTGGATGCGCTCGGTATTCAAATATCCGACGCCCAGATAAAGCAGCATTTCTTCGACATCGAGATTGAGCGATGCGCGCATATTGTCGATCGAGGCAAAGAAACTGCGCAGGGCAATGAGCTGCGCGGCTTCATTTTGCCCCTCTTTGGCGACCAGGCTGACTATCGGCGTTTGCACGTTGTGATGGTCCTGCATCTGTTTGATGACCCAAGCTCATTTTAGGTCTGAAATCGGGCGCATAAGGTGTTGAATAGATAGAAATAATAGAATTGAACGTATCAATTCCAGACACGCCATTTGCGTTTAAGAGCCAACTTCACTTGCAAGCCCCTGCCCGGCATGGCACGGAAGCCTCCATGAGCCAAAAAACAAGCGATCCGCAATCCTCGTCCGACCTACCGCGCATATCTTTCGTCTCGCTGGGTTGCCCAAAGGCACTGGTCGATAGCGAGCGCATCATCACGCGCCTGCGTGCGGAGGGCTATGAACTGACACGCTCGCATGCGGGCGCTGATGCAGTGATCGTCAACACCTGCGGTTTTCTCGACAGTGCGAAAGCTGAATCGCTCGAGGCTATTGGCGCTGCACTCAAGGAAAATGGCAAAGTCATAGTCACCGGCTGCATGGGTGCTGAGCCCGAACAAATTCGCGATCGCTTCCCCAATGTGCTCGCCATCACCGGACCACAAGCCTATGAGAGCGTGCTTGGTGCCGTGCATGAGGCTGTGCCGCCAGCTCATGATCCGTTTCTGGATCTTGTTCCCGCGCATGGCGTCAAACTCACGCCGCGCCATTATGCCTATTTGAAAATTTCAGAGGGCTGCAATAACCGCTGCACATTCTGCATCATTCCTAAATTGCGTGGCGATCTGGTCTCGCGTCCGGCGGGAGAAGTTTTGCGCGAGGCTGAAAAGCTTGTTGCTGCGGGCGTCAAAGAATTGCTTGTGATTTCGCAAGACACATCAGCCTATGGTCTTGATCTCAAATATGCAGAAAGCGCTTTCCAAGAACGCGCAGTGCGTGCGCGCTTTTATGATCTTGCCAAAGAGCTGGGCTCACTCGGCGCTTGGGTACGCCTGCATTATGTTTACCCCTATCCGCATGTCGATGAAGTGCTGCAATTGATGGCAGACGGCATTGTCCTGCCCTATCTCGACATTCCGTTCCAACATGCTTCGCCCAATGTGCTGAAGGCCATGAAACGTCCTGGCAATCAGGAAAAGACTTTGGAACGCATCCGCAAATGGCGTGAGATTTGTCCAGATCTTGCCATTCGCTCAACCTTCATTGTCGGTTTCCCAGGCGAGACGGATGAGGATTTCGAGATGATGCTTGATTGGCTCGGTGAAGCCAAACTTGATCGTGTTGGCGCGTTTAAATACGAACCCGTGACAGGCGCAACAGCCAATGATCTTGGCCTGCCGCAAGTCCCCGATGAAGTGAAGGACATCCGTTACCGTCGTTTCATGGAGAAGCAACAGGCGGTCAGCGCAAAAATTCTGAGCAATAAAGTCGGTAAGCGTTTGCAAGTCATTATTGATGAGCCGGGCCCCACAGTCTCAAAGGGGCGTGCCAAATCCGATGCGCCTGAAATTGATGGCTCGGTCTATGTCGCTTCACGCCGGCCCTTGCGTGCTGGCGATATTGTCTCGGTTAAAATCGAGCGTGCAGATGCTTATGATCTGCACGGCGTAACGGCCTAACACGAAAAGAAAAACCCGGCAGAGCGCGAAGCGCGTCGCCGGGTTTGCGAGTTGGCTCCGGGCTGACGCGAGGAGGGAGGCACCTCGCTCCGGAGCGACTCAGATGATAGGCGAGCAACAGCACCCTTGCGATTGGGGAGCGCTTAGACTTTCGGCGTTGTGTGCAAACTTTGCCACGCTGCATTGCAAAACCAGCGCAGGGATTTCGTCTAGCGTTCCGGCATAAAGGTTGAACCCAGCGAGGCTGGTGCAACAGACCCGCGGCGCCGACGCATGGACAAAAGCACAAGCGCGATAATGGTTGCCAAATAGGGCATGGCCGTCAGCAATTGTCCGGGAATACCAAGCGCTGCAGCTTGCGCATGAAGCTGCAGCACTGTTGCACCGCCAAACAATAACGCACCTGCAAAAGCGTAAACTGGACGCCATGACGCAAAGACAACGAGCGCCAGCGAAATCCAACCGCGCCCCGCTGTCATTCCAGGTGCCCAGAAGGGCGTATAAGAGAGCGACAAATAAGCCCCTGCCAATCCTGCACAGGCGCCACCAAACAAGACGGCGAGAAAACGAACACGCCGCACTGGCAGTCCCAGCGCATGGGCCGACTGATGGTTCTCACCAATGGCGCGCAACACAAGACCAGAGCGCGTTCGGTTCAAGAACCAAGCCGCACCGGCCACAAGCGCCCAACCGAGATAGACGAAGAGATCATGGCTGAAGAGCAATTTGCCGATCAACGGCAAATCGCTGAGCAAGGGAATATATAGATGAACAGTTGCATCACGCTTCAAGCCGATAAAGCCTGAGCCAATGAGCCCAGCAAGACCCGTTCCCAAAATGGTCAATGCCAAACCTGTTGCAACCTGATTGGCTGCAAGAAAAATCACCAGCACAGCAAAAATAAATGAGAGCAACATTCCTGCCCCGATGCCCGCAAGAATGCCTAGTGCAGTTGAGCCTGTGACAATGGCTATGGCGAAAGCGCAAGCAGCGCCCGCAATCATCATGCCCTCAACACCCAGATTGAGGACGCCTGAACGCTCTGTCACCAATTCACCAATAGCCGCAATCACCAAAGGTGTTGCAGCGGTCAGAATGGTGAAGGCCACCAGCTCGAACATAGTCAAGGTCATGCGGACCTCCGCCAGATCAGGCGCAGGCGATATCGCGTGAACACATCCATCGCAAGAACACACATCAGCAACGTGCCTTGAAACACGCGTGACATGTCAAGCGGCACTTTCATCGCGATCTGGGCATTTTCTCCACCAATGATGGTGAGCGATAAAACAAGCCCGGCACAAAGAATACCCCATGGCTGCAAACGACCCAGAAAGGCAACGATGATGGCAGAGAAGCCGTAGCCCGGTGAAATCACCGGCTGCAACTGGCCGATCTGGCCCGCAACTTCGCACACACCTGCAAGCCCTGCGGCAGCGCCGGAAATAGCAAAGACCGCGAAAGTCAAACGCCCTTCGCTGAAGCCCGCAAAACGGGCGGCTTTCGGTGCGGAGCCGACTAGTTTCACATCAAACCCAAACAAAGTCCGACGAAACACAAAGCTCGCAAGAAAGACCGCGGCTAGTGCAAACAAAATACCTGCATGGAGGCGCTCGCCTTCTGCAAGAAATGGCAGACGCGCAATATCTTCAAAAGGCACGCTTTGGGGAAAATTGAACCCTTTGGGATCGCGCAAACGTCCACGCACAAAATAGTCGAGGGTGATCTCTGCAATATAGACAAGCATGAGGCTCGTCAGAATTTCAGAAGCCCCAAGTTTGAAACGCAAGAAAGCCGGGATCATGGCATAGCACATCCCAGCCAACGCGCCTGCGATCAGCATGGCCGGCAAAATCCAATAACCGCCCAAAGCGTGATCCATGCCATGCGTCACGACAGCAATCGTCCCACCGACGAGACCTCCAATCACAAATTGCCCTTCTGCGCCGATGTTCCAGAGATTGGCGCGATAACAAAAGGCAAGTCCCGAGGCGATGAGAATGAGCGGCGAGGCTTTGACGGCCAGTTCCTGTAAGGACCAGGCATCACTGAAGGGTTCAACGAAATAAACAAGAAAAGCTTGTTGAGGCGATTTACCGATGGCCGACAACAAAGCGCCGCCGATCAGAACGGCCGCAAAAATGGCCAAAAGTGGCGCCAAAAATTCGATGACAGGAGATTGCGCGGTGCGGCGCTCCAATTCAATGCGCATGGGATACACCCTCCCCGCGCGCAGTCTCGCCTGCCATCAATAGCCCGATTTCCTCGCGCGTCACCTCGCGCGTTAAGCGTGCATCGCTAACCTCTCCTTGATGAATCACAGCCATGCGGTCTGCAATTTCAAACAATTCATCAAGGTCCTGTGAGATGACGAGGACCGCCGCACCCTGTCGGGATAAATCAATGAGACGCTGGCGAATATCTGCCGCAGCAGCTGCATCCACACCCCATGTCGGTTGGTTCAGCACAAGCACGCAAGGCTTGCGCGAGACTTCACGACCAACCAGAAACTTCTGCAAATTACCACCTGACAAAGTGCGCGCCGCCGGATCATCGCCCGACATGCGCACATCAAAGCTGTCGATGATTTGACGTGCAATCGATTTTGCAGCCGTCACATCAATGGAGAGACCGCGTGTCACCTCGCCCGTCGCATGACGCGAGAGAAGAATGTTTTCTGACAATGAAAAATCGGGAGCCGAAGCATGGCCATTGCGCTCTTCAGGTACAAAGGCCGCTCCATATTGGCGGCGAAGATTGATGCCCTCACGACCCACCGAAATGCCGTCAATATGGACATCGCCAGCACGACGTGCGAGGCGCTCGCCAGAAAGCGCTGAAAATAATTCGTCCTGGCCATTGCCAGCGATGCCTGCAATGCCAAACACCTCGCCACCGCGCACTGCAAAAGAAATATCTTTCAGCGACACGCCATGCAAATCTTCTGATTTGAGTGACAATCCATCCACACTGAGCCGCGCGGGCCCTTCAGCCTCATTGGGCTTGGCGCGCACATCAACCAAATGCGTGCCGACCATCATCGCCGCCAATGAACGAACGCTTTCCTCGCGTGGATTACATGTTGCAACAACCTTGCCTGCTCGCAAAACCGTGGCGCGCTCGCAAAGGCGGCGGACTTCCTCCAGCTTGTGCGAAATATATAGAATGGCGCGCCCCTCGACGCGCAAAAGATTGAGCGTTGAGAAAAGCGCATCGGCTTCTTGCGGTGTCAGAACGGAAGTCGGCTCATCCAGAATGATGAGTTTGGGATTTTGTAACAGACAACGCGCAATCTCGATGCGTTGGCGCTCGCCTGCTGACAAAGTCCAGACAGGGCGATCAGGCTCCAGCTTGAGGCCATAACGTGACGTCAATCCCTCAATCCGCGCCGCTACACTCTCGATTTTTTCACCCGCTGGCAGAACCAAGGCGATATTTTCTGCAACAGTCAGATTTTCAAACAAGGAGAAGTGCTGGAACACCATGCCGATACCAGCCGCTCGCGCAGCTTCAGGGCTTTCAAGCGATACGGTCGCACCATTGAGCTCGATGCGCCCACCTGTGGGCTCCAATAATCCATAGAGAATTTTGACAAGCGTTGATTTGCCTGCACCATTTTCACCCAGCAGCGCATGCGCCTCGCCCGCGCGAATATCGAGATCAACGTGATCGTTGGCCGTGAAAGTGCCAAAGCGCTTCACGATCCCGCGCATAGACACCAGCGCTGGCTTGCCGTCTTTTTGTGCCGTCATTCCAGATAAGCTCAAGGGATCAGCACGGCTGCGCCAGTGGTTTTGCGCCCACCCAAATCTTCATGCGCCTTGGCTGCATCCGCCAACTTGTAGTGCCCATGAATGGGAATGGTGACATCCCCCTTTGAAATGGCACGCATCAGATCCTTGGCCATTGCGACATAATCTTCGCGCTTGGCAATGTAAGAGAAGAGCGTCGGACGCGTGGCAAAGAGCGAACCCTTTTGCGCCAGCAAGCCAATGTTAAAGGCATCCAATGCGCCTGAGGCCGAGCCATAAGAGACAAACATGCCAAGCGGGCGCAAACAATCAAGCGAACCGGGGAAAGTATCTTTGCCAACGCCGTCGTAGACGACATCACAAAGCTTGCCCTTGGTGATCTCTTTCACGCGCGCAACAAAATCCTCTTCCTTGTAGAGAATGACATGTTTCGCACCGGCCTTTTTGGCAAGCTTGGCTTTTTCAGCTGACCCCACCGTGCCAATCACCGTTGCGCCCAGCGCCTTGCCCCATTGGCAGAGAATAAGCCCCACACCGCCAGCCGCTGCATGAACAAGGATCGTGTCACCCGGCTTCACTTTGAATGTGCGGCGCAGCAGATATTGCGCGGTGAGCCCTTTGAGCATCATGGCCGCGCCCATTTCATAAGAAATGCTCTTGGGCAATTTGATGAGCGAGGCGGCAGGCACAATGCGCGCCTCTGCATAAGACCCGAGCGTGGAGACATAGGCTACGCGATCACCGACTTTGAATTCGGTGACACCGCGACCAACTGCCACAACTTCCCCCGCTCCTTCATTGCCCGGCGTGAAGGGCAGCGCCGCGGGATAAGAGCCCTGACGGAAATAAATATCGATGAAATTCAGACCGACGGCGTGATTGCGCACCAAAACTTCGCCCTTGGTGGGCTTGGGCAGATCGATCTCTTCCAGAACCATCACTTCCGGACCGCCTGTGCGATGGATACGAATGGCCTTGGTCATCGAAAACTCCTGAATTTTGAGATGCCGCATCATGCTGCGCCGCCCCCTTGGGCGCAACAGAGGCTGTCACCTCACCTGTGAATGCTTATGATGTCTGACGCTTTTTTGTGAGTCGAACCCAGCACCGATGACGACACCAGCTGAAACCATCGGGCCCTTCACGCCCAAGCTCGTTACCGTCCTGCGCGAGGGCTATCGCGCCGCTCACTTGAAAGCTGACGCGCTGGCAGGGCTGACAGTCGCCATTGTGGCGCTTCCGCTTTCCATGGCCATTGCCATTGGCTCAGGCGCCAAGCCCGAGCATGGGCTTTATTCGGCCATTGTCGGCGGCTTTGTCATTTCAGCCCTTGGCGGCAGCCGGTTCCAGATCGGTGGACCCGCCGCCGCCTTCATCGGGCTGGTCGCCACAACCATAATGCGCTTTGGCTATGAGGGCTTTCTCTTTGCCACGCTTCTGGCTGGTTTTTTCTTGCTGGCGCTGGGCTATTTGCGCCTTGGCTCGCTCATTCGCCACATCCCCCACCCTGTCCTGACAGGATTTACGGCGGCGATTGCCATCATCATTTTTTCCGGAGAATTGCGCGATCTGTTCGGCCTCGCCCTCAAAACCGAGCCCGCCTCTGTCCTGCCGCGCTTGGCTGCTCTTTGGGAGGCGCGCTCCAGCGTCAATCCTGCGGCCGTCGGCCTGTCGGCTGCCTGTCTCGCTTTCATGCTGGTTCTGCGCAAAATCGCCCCGACTTTTCCCTTCCTGCTGGCAGGCGTCATTCTGGCGGGGGGTGCCGTCTGGGCTTTTGATCTGCCGGTCGAGACCATCGGCACGAAATTCGGCGGCATCCCCGATAGCCTGCCGACCCCTGCTCTGCCGCGCTTTGATCTGGCGCGCCTGACCGAAATCCTGCCAACAGCCATCGCGCTCGCCCTGCTAGGCGGCATGGAATCCCTGCTCTCGGCCGTGGTGGCCGATGGCATGTCGGGCCGCCAGCATCGCTCCAATTGCGAGCTCGTGGCACAAGGCTATGCCAATATCGCCTGTGCTTTCTTCGGGGCGATCTGCGCCACCGGCACGATTGCCCGCACGGCCACCAATATCCGCGCCCATGCGCATGGACCGGTCTCCGGCATCCTGCATGCCCTTTTCTTGCTGCTCTTTATGATGCTCGCAGCTCCTCTTGCCGCCTATGTGCCACTGGCGGCACTCGCCTGCGTGCTGGCGCTGGTCGCTTGGAACATGATCGAGAAAGAGACCATCGCCAATATCTTCAGGCACGACAGGGCGGCCGCCTCTGTCATTGCCCTGACCTTTGTGCTGGTGGCCTTTGTCGATCTGATTGCCGGCATTGCGGCGGGCGCCGCCCTCGGGATCATCTTGCAGAAGACCGGACATTTAAAGGCGCATTGATCTCGCCAAACAGTCACTTGCGCTCTAGATAGAGCCCCATGAGCACGAACCCATCACAGGACCTGATCATTGTCGGCGCGGGAGCCGCTGGCCTCACGGCTGCCCTCGGGCTCGCCCAATCGGGTTGGTCGCTGACGCTTATCGGGCGCGCTGACCTCACAGCGACTGCACGCACAGTCGCCTTGTTCGATGGCTCGCTAAAACTTTTACAAAACCTGCAAGTGCTCGAGCGCCTGCGTCCCGATTTTGCTGCGCTGGAGACCATGCGCATTGTCGATGACACGGGCTCGCTGTTTCGCACACCACCCGTTGATTTTCGCGCCTCCGAAATCGGCCTTGATGTCTTTGGCGAGAATATCGAGAACCGCCATCTCGTGCGCCATTTGGCAGAAGCAGTGCGCGCTGAGCCGCGCATCACTTGGGTGGAGGCGCAAGTCGTCTCGGCAACGCATGATGAGCAGGCCGCCCATGTGACGCTGGATAATGGAAACACCCTATCGGCCAAACTTGTCATTTCAGCCGAAGGGCGCAAATCATTGTTGCGCAAAGCAGCTGGCATCGAGACGCGCCATTGGTCCTATCCGCAAGTCGCCATGACAGCGCTGCTTCTGCATGATCGCCCGCATCGCGAAATCTCGACCGAGTTTCACACACGCCAAGGTCCGTTCACACTGGTGCCTCTGCCTAAGTCCGACAAAGGCCCCAACCGTTCGAGCCTTGTGTGGATGATGGATCCGATCGAAGCGCGCCGCCGTCAAAACCTTGATGATGACAAGCTCGCCATAGAAATGACGCGCCAGAGCCATCACATGCTCGGCAAATTGCACCTCGAAGGGCCGCGCAGCGCCTTCGACATGAGCGGCTTGGTCGCTCAAAAATTCGCATACAATCGCATCGCTTTGATTGGCGATGCCGCGCACGGTTTTCCGCCTATCGGCGCACAAGGCCTGAACCTTGGAATGCGTGACATCGCCCATCTCGTGGATAGTCTGAATGGCGCACAAGATCCTGGCGCTGCCGATGTGCTCGCGCGCTACGACACGGCACGGCGCACCGATGTGCGCTCGCGCGTGGCTGGCGTCGATATGCTCAACCGCTCGTTGCTGGCTGGCGCCCTGCCCGTAGATTTCCTGCGCGGCGCGGGGCTTTTGGCACTCGCCAACATCCGCCCGTTGAAGCGCATGGTGATGCGTGAAGGTGTGATGCCACGCGGACCTGTTCCGCGCCTCATGCAAGCCTAAAAGAGCTTGTAAGAAACCCCGCCGATCGTGATCAGATAGAGCAGCCCCGTCACGGTCACGACGGAGGCGATGGTTCCGATCAGAATAATCGCCGAAGCGCGCTCGACATAGACCTTATACTGGCTCGCCATGACAAAGACATTGAGTGCTGGCGGCAAGCTCGCCATCAACACAGCCGTAAATGTCCAGACCGCGCCATAATCCCCCGTCAGTGACAACAATGTCCACACCAGCAACGGATGCGCGATCAGTTTGATCGCAAGCAAGACGGGCATTTCGCCAGCCACGCGATTCACGGGACGCAATGCGACCGTCACACCCATGGTGAACAGCGCACAAGGTGCTGCGGCATTGGCGAGATAGGTCAGCATTTTTTCAATCGCAACGGGCGGCTGCCAATGCACATAGGCCGCCAGAATGCCGAGTGCCGTCGCAATATTGAAAGGGTGTGTGAGAATGCGTTTGGCAATCAGCCAGAGCGTCTCGCCGATCCGCATTTTCTGCGCGCCCGCCAGCCCCATCATGAAGGGCACGATGGTGAAAAAGAAAATACTGTCGCAGACAAAAACCAATGCGGTCGGCACAGCCGATTGCGAACCTAAAGCAGCCAATGTGAGGCCCGGGCCCATATAGCCGACATTGGAATAGGCGCCGCCGACACCTTGAATTGTGGCTTGCACCATATTGCCACGCGCCGCCACCATGCCGACAGCGAAGGAAACGAAGAAGGCAATGGTGGTTGAGAGCGTGGTGATGGCGATGAATTTGAAATTGGCCAATTCATCGAGCGGCGTGACTGCGATCAATTTGAAGAAAAGGGCTGGCAGCGCCACATAGACGATGAATGTGTGCATCCATCCGAGGCCCTCTTCGGGCACATCAAAAATGCGCCCCAGACAAAAGCCCAAAAGGATGAGCCCGAAAAAGGGCAGAGCCAGATCAAGCACCTGCGCAAGCGCAGGCAGGGCCAACCCCGCCCCGATCAGGGCGAGAAAGGCTCCTACAGGCCAGATGAGGGGCGCCAAAGCGCGCATTGCGGACCACTCCACACGGATGGCGCCGGATTAGGTGGCGCATCCTGAGGTGTCAATGCGTTTCCCCTGTGCATACCCGCTTCTGATGCGTGATCGGGCAGGCCCAGAGGTGCTAAGCCCTGCTCTATGAGCACGCATATCGACATTGGCCTCAACGGTGCACAAAGCCCGGCGCTGATTGATCTGGAAGAACTACTGGCGACCCGCCTGCTGGTGCAGGGCAATTCGGGGTCCGGAAAGTCGCATCTTCTGCGCCGCCTGCTCGAACAAAGTGCGGGCCTCGTCCAGCAAGTCGTCATTGATCCCGAAGGCGATTTCGTCACGCTCGCCGAGCGCTTCGGTCATGTCGTCGTCGATGCCTCTCACTCCACCGAAGCAGAACTCTCCTCCATTGCGACGCGCGCACGCCAGCATCGTGTCTCGGTTGTGCTCAATCTGGAAGGTGTGGATGTCGATGCACAATTGAAATGCGCTGCCGTCTTCTTGAATGGCCTGTTCGAAGTCGAACGTGACTTCTGGTTCCCCATGCTCGTCATCGTGGATGAGGCGCAGCTCTTTGCACCCGCCGCATCCGCTGATGCTTCGGATGATGCGCGCCGTCAATCTTTGGCCGCCATGACCAATCTCATGTGCCGCGGCCGCAAGCGCGGCTTGGCGGGTGTGATTGCCACGCAGCGCCTTGCCAAACTTGCCAAAAATGTCGCGGCTGAAGCCTCGAACTTTTTGATGGGCCGCACCTTCCTCGATATTGATATGGCCCGTGCGGCAGATCTGCTGGGCATGGAGAAGCGCCAAGCAGAAATGTTCCGCGATTTGCAGCGTGGCGCCTTTGTTGGCCTTGGTCCTGCTATTGCCCGCCGTCCGCTGACCATTGCCATTGGCGATGTTGAAACAGCTGATCGTGGCAGCGCGCCCAAACTTGTGCCGCTGCCTGGCGCCAAGGCAAAAGCTGCTCCGCACGACCTCATCTTTTCAGCCGATGCGCCACCGCCCAAGAAGACAACAGGCAAGCACAAGGCCGATGCGCCTGCTTCCAGCGAACATGTGATGGCGCGCATTGAGGCTGCCGCAAAGCCTGCTTATGTCGCAGCCCCCGCTCCCGAATTAACAGAGGCGCAACGCGCGCAAGCCATGGATGAGATTGTCCTCGCCATGGCCGAAGATGCGCAGGTCGCTTTCCGTCCGGTTACAGATTTGCACCGCGATTTTCTGACCCGCTGCCGCATCAAACGGATGGGCCCGTCTCTGCCGGATCTGCGCGCCTTCCAGAAAATGCTCAATGTAAAACGCGCAGAACATTCCGCGCCCGAAAAAGTCGACAAGAAACTTTGGAGCAAAGTGATCGAGCTGTCAGATCGCCTGCCCGATGATATGCGCGCGCCCTTCTTGTTGATTGCCCGCGCAGCCGTTGCAGAACGCCCTGCACCGGAAGACGGTGACATCGCGCAATTTTTCGGTTCGCATTCACCCGGCCGTGCGCGCCGCCTTTTAGGCAATATGGAAGAACATGGATTGATCGTTCTGCGCACGGATTTTCAAGGTGCGCGCATCATCGCTATTCCGGAACTCGAAATCGAGACCAAGGCGCTCCATCCGAAATTGCGTAAGGCTGGCAAGGGTGCCGCTTAATCAGCGGCGGGTGGAATAACCGGTCAAAAGATTGGCGGCGATTTCACGATCATTGTCCGAGGCAACTTTCAAAGCCTTGTCATGCAGATCGACAATCCATGCATGTTTGGGATCATTTCCGGCGCTTTCAACAGCAAGCGTCAGATACATGAGCCCTTTGGGCCGCTGGCGCTGCACGCCTTGGCCGGTAAAGAGCAAATTGCCAAGCAGAGCCTGGGCTTCCATATGGCTCTTTTCAGAAGCGAGAACGAGCCAGCCTGCGGCTTGGCGCGGATCGCGCTTGATGCCAATGCCATCCAGATAAATGCGCGCCAGATTATATTGCGCGTTGGGATCACCGAATGTGGAGGCTGCGAACTGGAACAGTTCATGCGCGCGGAATACATCCGGCTTCATCTTCATCTGCGGCAGACCATTCAAAGCATAAATGCCAACCGCCACATAAGCGCTCGACACAATGCCAATCTCGCGACGCGAAAGATTGTCTTCGTCGTAATTGGTCACGATTTGCAGAAAATATTCATAAGCCTTGGCGTCATCATGGGGCACGCCTTCGCCAGAGGCATACATGCGCCCCAACTTCCACTGCGCGAGCGATTGGCCACCGGCGGCAGCATATTTCAATGCTTCGATGGAAGAGGCTGCATCACCAGAGCGCAAACCAAGAATGGCTTCGTTCAACGCATGGAGAGAATTTTTGAAGAGCGGCATGGGCGGGGTCATGCCCGCCGGGCTGTCCGAACCATCCAACGCCAGCGCCGGACCGGAGAGGCCCATGCAAAGGCTGAGTAGAATGATTTTCTCAAACGACCGCATAGACCAGAATCTCGTGCGCTTGACCCAAGGTCAGGGATGCATAGTCATGCCAGCTTGTGTGCAGGCTTGGAAGAGCCGTGGCGGCCTGAAAAACGATCAAAAAGTTGAGGATTGGAAAGAGGGTTAATAGCGGGCTAGTGCTCAATGGGCCCCCAAGGGGTGCCTCTAGAATGGTGAAACGGCCTGCCACGATCAGCCCCTGCCCTCGCGCCGGCAACACAGCACTGCCAGCCGCCCGAGATAGCGCGGGGTTTATGGCTGAAAAGCGGCAGGAGCCCCGCATTGGGCCCCGCCGCAAACACATGGCTGTGTGCTGTTGCTTAACTGCAACGCTTGCGTCCGGAACCCGGCCTCAGGACAGGCGCTTGAGCGCCGCCGACATTTTCTCGATGCGCGAGACCGCATCGGTCCGGCGCTCGCGGTTCTCCTCGACCACCTCTTCGGGCGCACGGGCAACGAAATCCGCATTGCCGAGCTTGGCGTCGATTTTATTCACCTCGCCGTCGAGCTTGGCAATTTCCTTTTCGAGCCGGACTTTTTCTGCCGAAATATCGATAATGCCTTCGAGCGGCAGAGCAACCAGCGCGCCACGCACGATCATCTGCGCGGAATTGGCAGGCGCCGTCTCCGAGAAAGACAGCTCCGACACGCGGGCCAGACGTTTCAGCGTATCAAGGCCGCGCTCGGCCCGCGCCTTCATTTCGGCAGATCCGCCCACCAGAACGAGCGGCATTTGTGCGCTGGCGGGCACGTTCATTTCTGAGCGCACCGAGCGGATTTCGGAAATGAGATCGACCATCCAGCCGATTTCGGCTTCAGCACCCTCATGCTCAAGTCCCTTCAGCGCCGGCCAATCGGCAAGAACGAGGAGCGAATTGCGTGCGGGGCCTTCGGCACCTTTGATCGCCCAGAGCTCTTCTGTGAGGAAGGGCATGAAGGGGTGCAACAGTTTCAATATCACATCGATGACATAGGCGGTCGTCGCACGTGTCTCGACTTTGCCCGCGCCGTCTTCGCCTTGCAGAATGGGCTTGGTGAGTTCGACATACCAATCGCAGAAAATATTCCAGACAAAGCGATAGACGCCATTGGCTGCATCATTGAAACGATAGGCTTGAATGGAACCGCTCACATCGGCCACCGCCTTTTGCGCTTCGCCCAAAATCCAGCGGTTCACATCAAGCGTGACTTGCTCGGGCGCAAATCCCTCAACGCGCGCGCAGCCGTTCATTTCGGCAAAGCGCGAAGCATTCCAGAGCTTGGTTGCAAAATTGCGATAGCCTTCGACACGCGAGGTCGCGAGCTTGATGTCACGACCTTGTGCCGCCATGGCAGCAAGGGTGAAGCGCAAAGCATCCGCGCCATAAGTGTCAACGAGATTGAGCGGATCAATCACATTGCCCTTGGACTTGGACATTTTCGCGCCCTTCTCGTCTCGCACGAGCGCATGGATGTAGACATCCTTGAAGGGAACCTCGCCCATGAAATGAATGCCCATCATCATCATGCGGGCAACCCAGAAGAAGATAATGTCAAAGCCGGTGACAAGAACGCTGGTCGGATAATAGCGCTTCACTTCAGGTGCATCATCGGGCCAGCCAAGTGTCGAGAAAGGCCAGAGCGCGGACGAGAACCATGTGTCGAGCACATCTTCATCGCGCTTCAACTCAACCTTGCGACCAAACTGCTGTTCAGCCTGCGCGTGAGCTTCTTCTTCGGACATGGCGACAAAGACTTCACCATCGGGCCCATACCAAGCCGGAATCTGATGGCCCCACCAAAGCTGGCGCGAAATGCACCAAGGCTGGATATTTTCGAGCCAATCAAAATAAGTCTTTTCCCAATTCTTCGGGATGAAGCTCGTCTTGCCTTCGCGCACAGCCTTCAGCGCGGGCTGTGCGAGTGTGTGCGCATCGACATACCATTGGTCGGTGAGCCATGGCTCGATCACAACGCCGGAACGGTCGCCATGCGGCACCATATGCATGTGCGGCTCGATGGTCGGGCAGAGCCCCCGCTCTTCCATCATCGCAACAATGGCTTTGCGGGCTTGCGCACGATCCACATGATGCAGGCCCATGACAGCGGCGAGATCATCAGAGGATTTCAGACCAGCCGAAAACTCTTCATTATTCTCAAGCAGCAAACGGCCTTCGGCATCGAGAATATTGATCATCGGCAGATTGTGGCGCTTGCCGACTTCAAAATCGTTGAAGTCATGCGCGGGCGTAATCTTCACCGCACCCGTTCCCTTTTCGGGATCGGCATAAGTATCGCCAACAATCGGAATGAGACGACCCACAAGCGGCAAGACAACATTCTTGCCGATCAGATGTCCGAGCTTTTCGTTTTCGGGATGCACAGCCACAGCTGTATCGCCGAGCATGGTTTCTGGACGGGTTGTCGCCACCGTAATGAAGGTCGATGAATCTTCCGCATCATAGGTCTTGCCTTCGAGCGGATAAGTGAAATGCCAGAGATGACCTTTGGTCTCGACCTGCTGCACTTCGAGATCGGAAATCGCCGTGAGCAATTTCGGGTCCCAATTCACGAGGCGCTTGTCTTTATAAATGAGGCCTTGGCGATGCAGCCCGACGAAAACTTTGAGCACCGCGCGCGACAGACCTTCATCCATCGTGAAGCGTTCACGCGACCAATCGCAAGAGGCGCCAAGGCGCTTCAGCTGATTGACGATGGTGCCGCCCGATTCCGCTTTCCATTCCCAGACGCGTTCCAGAAATTTCTCGCGGCCCATATCGCGACGGCCGGGCTCTTTGCGCTCAGCCAATTGCCGCTCGACCACCATTTGCGTCGCAATGCCGGCATGGTCGGTGCCCGGCTGCCAGAGCACATCCTTGCCGCGCATGCGTTCAAAGCGGCAGAGAATGTCCTGCAGCGTATTATTGAGCGCATGGCCCATATGCAGCGAGCCCGTCACATTGGGCGGCGGGATCACGATGGAAAAGGTTTCCGCGCCCGCCCGGTCAGCGCGGCCAGCCTTGAACGCTTCCGCTTGCTCCCAAGCGCTCGAGATGCGTGCTTCGACGCTGGCGGGATCAAAGGTCTTTTCCATCATGGGAATATCGGGCTCATGCAAAGGCGGCTCATGGGCCGCGCGACTCTCAAGGGTTGCGGCTTAAAAACCCGAGCCAGATCAGACTGTCAATGAAATGGATGGCAAATCAGCGCGGTCCGCGCGCCACGCGCTCGATTTCAGCCCGCACAAGACGCTCGACAATGGTCGGCAGATTGTCGTCGAGCCATTCTTTCAGCATGGGGCGCAAGAGCTCGCGCGCCATAGCTTCCATGACTTCCGGCCCCGGCATGGCGGGGCGCGCCGCCGACAGGGTTTTGAAGGCAGCTGCTACGGCCGATCCAGTCTCGTCGGAGATCAGACCTTCGACCTCGTCATCCAAGACGGGCTGCGGGGATGCTGGGCGCGAGGGCGTAAGGGGGCGCAAGGGCTCATGCGGGCGCGCAGGCGCCGATAAAGATGGCTCGACGCGTGGAATACGCGGGATAGCGGGTGGTGGCGAAAGGCTGAAATCACCGGCTGGGCGGGCAGCAGGCGCAACGGGGCGCGGCTCTGGGGCTACCTCACGGGGTGCGGGGCGCGGGGTGAGCGGCAAAGCGACATCTTCGGAAATGATTTTCCGGATGGAGGCCAGAATTTCCTCCATCGAGGGCTCATGGGCCCGCTGTTCGGCAGCTGTCGATTCCGGAATGGGGGTCATGGCCGGATGCTCTTTCCATACGCTCAATCAAACGCGACGAACGCGCTGACGCGCGCCAAATCACATTGGACGCTGGGCAGAAGCAGAGCAAGGCTGAGGAAGGGGAAGGCAAAAAGCTGTTGTGGACAGGCGCCAAAGCGCCCGCCCCGCTTGCTTTTTAGCGACCGTCCGGCGTGCCGGTGCCGATCCACTTGCCCTTGACCTGGGCATAATGGACGGTCGGGTCATAAGGCACGACTTCAAGGCCGAGCGTAGTGGCTGACAGACGACCGGAAGCTGCGACCACGGAATAAGAGCCAACCACACGGTCACGTTGCGCGGTCACAAGCAGCACGCGCGCATTAAGCAAAGTCTGCTGCGCATTGAGAACGTCGAGCGTGGTGCGCTGACCGACTTTGGCTTCTTCCCGCACGCCGTTGAGAGCAATTTCCGCAGCACGCACCTGAGCCTGTGCGGCTTGGATCACAGCAGAAGAATTCGACCAGACACCCCAAGCCGAGACGACCTGCGCGCGAATAGTTTCACGCTGCAAATCGGCCAGCAATTGCGATTGCTGGAACAATTCCTTCGCCTGACGCACGTTGGCATAGACGGCGCCGCCTTCATAAATGGGCACCGAGAGAGAGCCGACGATAGAGGCACTTGTTGAGTTGGTACCGGGTGAGGCGATCGCATCATTGCGGCGTGTCAATGAACCAGTCACGCCAATCGTCGGATAAAGTTGACCTTCGATGATATTAATATTGATCTTTGCCGCTTCCGCAGTGAAGCGCGCCGCTTGCAGACCAGGATGCTCCATTTCGGACATGCCGATTGCCGCCTGCAAAGATGGCGGGATCAACTTATCCAGCGGACGGGCCGGCTGCAAATTCTTGGGATCATCGCCAATCGAGCTACGATAATTGGCAATGCTTGTTTGCAAATTCGACTGTGCCGTAAAGGCATCTGCTTGGCCCTGCGCCAGCGAAGCTTCAGACTGCGCCACATCTGTGCGCGTCACTTCACCCACCTGGAAACGATCGCGCGTCTGACGCAGCTGTTGCTCAAGCACGTCCACATTGTTGCGGCGCAAATTGAGAATGGCTGTGTCGCGCAACACATTCATATAAGCGGTAGCAGCACTGGAAAGAACATTTTGCTCCGTCAAACGGAGTTGCTCGCGCGCCGCAAAAATCTGTGTTTCCGCACGGTCAACACCATTGATGGTGCGATTGCCGTTCCACACATTCTGAGTAATGGTGACACCAGCACCACGCGGGCTGGTTGAAGCACGCGTGTCACCCGGGGTCTTAGCAGACACTCCGGCATGCTGTTCTTGCCATGCGCGACCAATATCACTGGTCGCCGTCACCGTCGGACGATAGCCGGACAAAACGTTGGGCATGTTTTCATCAACCGAGCGTGCGCCTGCACGCTGCTGATTGAGATCAGGATTGTAGCCGTAAGCACGCGCAAGAGCGTTCGAAATTGTCTCAGCGGAAGCAGGGACACAAAGACCAGCTGATGCAAGAGCCACAGACAGCGCGCTGCCAAGAAGACGGAGACGGAACAAACCCGTATCCGATGCGCCAGAAAACCTGCGGGCCATTTGAATCCTCGAATCAATCCAATACATTGGCAGAATGTTAACCATAGTGGTTACGGAAGCCATAACGGCATCAGACCCGCCTAAAAGCTATTCTAACCCATGGAGACCATGTGTTGAGACAAAATGAATGAAAAAGCCATATACATTTCTATATGGCGCAAAAATGTTACACTAAAAGTTACTTCCATGAATTTCAGAAGGCAAATATTGCCTTGCCAGCAAAGGCATCCAAAACAGGCGCAGATGCATCAAAAAGGATGCGATGGCTGGTTTCGCCAGCGATCTTCTCGAAGCGCGTCACTTTTCCGGTCTGCCCGGCGACTTTGCGGAGAGCGATCAAACGACCACCCGGCGCAAGTTTAGCCAGAAGCGGCTCCACGCCATCCTCGACCGCACCATTGACGAAAATAAGATCGAACGGGCCAGAAACAGAGGCCCCATCCAGCGCCCCAGCCACTGCCTTGGCATTGGTCACGCCAGCAGAAGCCAGATTGGAAGCCGCCTGCGACGACAGGGACGAAAGGGATTCAAGCGCCACCACTTCTTTGGCGAGGCCAGCAATAAGAGCGGCCGTATAGCCCGCACCACCTGCCACATCGAGCACGCGATCAGAGGCGGTAACACCCGCCCCCTGGATCATACGCGCCAAGACGAGGGGTGCGAGCATGGAGCGCGTGCCACCATCCGCACGAAGCTCAAGTGCTGCATCAGAATAAGCAAGTGACTTCAATGACTCTGGCACATAATGCTCACGTGGAACTTCAGTGAAGCGCGCAATCACATTCTGATCCGTCACATCGAATGTGCGGATCTGGCAATCCACCATGGTCTGGCGCTGCGTGGCGAAATCGGACAAGACGGCGACGGTCATGGGCGCTCCGGCAAGAAACAGAAAGCAGCGCGACCCGCGCTCCCTCCGGACTAGTTGATGGGCAGCTTATAGGCGAGAGCAGCGGGCGCTGTCCATGATGTGAGGGCCCTCAAGCCGGAGGTTTGGGGCCTCTTACACACCCTTCAGCTTCTTATTGCACTGGCTCCAATAGCCGCCGCCCTTTTCCAGCCAATTGAGCCCGGCGTTGCCTCCCGTGGTCTTATTGGCTTGGTATTGTTCGCTACAGGTTTTCTGCCTTGCTTGAGCGGGGCGTAATTCGGCAAATTTGGCAGAGACCGCCGGAGGGAAGATCGGTGCCCCTGCCACTTTGGCGGAAGCCGGCAGATCAATGGCGGGCTTCGAGTTTGGTTTTCCGGCCGGCGCAGGTGCGCTTGCGGGCGCCACTGCGGGCGCACTTGCAGGCGCCGCAGGCAGGCTTGAACGGCAGTCGGCCAAAAACTTAGGCCATGTTGCCCCGTTGGTTGAGCCCGATGCTTTGGCGGCCTGCCATTTCTCGCCACAGATTTTCATCGCCGCATCTTGCGCCAGACTGGGCTGCGCAATGAGCAGCACGAAAACCCCGGAAACAATCAGCCCTTTGAACATGGAAATGCCTTTCTTAAAAATAAGGCATCCATCAAAGCTGGCCCATGAGACACAAGCAAGATCGACTTACGAAGCGTTAGCGCGAGACAATTTGCGGCCGCGTAGTCCCGGCGCCAATCGTGACCCAAGTATTGGGATCCTGCTGCGATTGTATTTTGACAAAGCGGTAGGGGGTGCGAAACCAGAGATGCAGCTGGTCCGACATATTGTCGAGCACGAGATCACCCCTGTCAGTGCGAACCGTGAGAACGGCATGACCATCCAAATTCTTGTCGCGCACAACCGTCATCAGCAGAGCGCCTTGCGGCAAGCCAGCAGCTAGCAAAAGCTTGCGCTTCACCAAGGCATAATCTTCGCAGTCGCCTGACCCGTCTTCGGCATAATCCCACCGGTCGATCTCTCGCCAATGATCCATATCCGGCAAAGGCTTGATTGCCTCGTTCACCTGCTTATTCACGCGATAAATAAGTGCCACATTGGCGTCACTCGACACAATCTCCAGCGCGCGATCACGGGGTTGCTCGCAATCCCCTTTATAGCGCACACAGAATTCTGCCCATCCGGTGGGCGTGTATGTCGTCTGACCCAAATCGAGATAGAGGCTGCGCGATTGCGCCTGTGAACTGTCGCTGCTCATAGCAAAGCCCAAGCAAGCAAGACTCAACACAATGAAATGTCTTAACAAAACGCAACACATGACGCGACCCTTTTGGCAAGGGCGCATCATGGAGGAACGACTTTGAGAGCGGCTGAAACACTTCTCCCAAATTGCGCAATATCCATTTACGCTGAGCGCAACCGCAATCGGGGTAGCCTTGGAGGTAAAGCAATCTTGAGTTGTAAAACCTTTCTGTTCTGAAACAAAAAACACGCATAAGTTGACGTAAGGTCAGAAAGACTTACGCAACGAGAAGGTTGATCCTTAAAGTTAAAATCGGCCCTCGCGTCGGGCTGCAATTCCAAAAGAAAGGTTCAATGGTGAATCTCCCCTTGCCTGTTGCGCATGACTTACCGACAAGCCGGGAGACTTTGTCGGCCGAAGATCTGCGTGACTTGCGCGATGCCTGGCGGCGTTTGGAGATCATGCCGCTGACGGCAAGACTGTCAGGTGTGATTGGACGCAGACTTGATGACGCAAGCCTCATCCTGCCGGAACGGCTTCGCGATATGGCGCGCAAGGCGACAGGACACGCTTTGTCAGCAGCCATGAAAGCCTCGCTCAAAAGCATGCAGCTTGGAACGCAAGCACCCTCTCCACGCCTGCATCAAGCTTTGGCTGTGACGTCTGGTGCGGCAGGCGGGGCTTTTGGCATGGTGAGTCTTCCCCTCGAATTGCCCATCTCGACCGTGATTTTACTGCGCTCGATTGCCGATATCGCACGTGCTCATGGTGAAGACCTGTCGCACCCTGATGTAGCAATGGCTTGTATTGAAGTCTTTGCTCTGGGATCGCACGCCAAGGACGATGACTTTCTCTCCTCGTCCTATTTTGCCACACGCGCTTTGTTGGCGCGCAGCATTTCTGAAGCTGCACAATATGTGGCCACAAGCACGGCTGCGAGCCAATCCGCCCCCGTAATCTTGCGCTTGCTGAACCAGATCGCCGCGCGCTTTGGCGTGGCCGTCACGCAGAAAGCCATGGCGCAAGCTGTGCCACTGTTGGGCGCCGTCGGCGGCGCCGCGATCAATTATGCTTTCATTCATCATTTCCAATCTTTAGCGACCGGTCATTTCACAATCCGCCGGTTAGAACGAAAATACGGGTGTGACCTCGTAGGTGAGCGCTACAAGCTAATTCAAGCGTCTGATTTCAAAACATGAATAAAAATATTTTCTATAGCTATTCCAAAACTGACGGCTCAAGAGCGAACATTCGCTAACCTTATTGTAGAGCCTTGGCTTGACGGAACTTTTACAACAAGAGACATAGTTTTTGATGCGCGTTGTTTTTAAGCGCATAGGGGATTCTTTCACGTGGCCGATCAGACGGCTCAGGTTTTTTCAGATCATTCTTTGAATGACGCGGTTGTGCCTCCCCCGCGCCACACGCGCTTTATTGTCCTTGTCATTTGCGCCATTTTTCTTCCCCTCGGCTTTTTCGTGATCGGCGCGGGCAGCGCTTGGATGACAACCGATGAAGAAGCCATGGTCACGATGGAGCGTGTCTCTTCTCTCTTGCATGAACATGCTGTTCGCAGCTTTGAGACGCATGAAGCCATGATCACAGCGCTTGACCAGCGCGTTTCTGGGCTGGACCGTGCCGCATTGCGGACCCAGCGCGAGGATCTGAGCGCTTTCGTTAGCGCTTTGCGTCGCTCCTCACCCGCCGTTGCGGGGCTCGCCATGGTGCAAATGCCTTCGCAAGTGGTCTTGTCGAGCCAAGCCGCATCAATCGACACCAAGCCATTATCGGACCCGGTCATGCTCGCAGCCCTGCGCGATCAAAACCGCCGCATTGCAGTAAGCAAAGCCTCGAACGCTGATGAGCAGGGTGCGAGCCAATTCTTCTTAAGCCGACGCATTCTATTGCGGGATCAGGCCGAGAGCCTCATTCTCTCGACCTTTGAAACGAACTTTTTTGAAAGCTTTTACGATCCGCTGCGCCGTGACGCCGGCGACCTGATTGCATTGGTGCGCGAAGATGGTTCTGTGCTCGCGCGCACACATCCGGGGGTCGAAACAAAGGAAGAGCAAGAGGAGCCCGCCCGCATTCTCAAAAATGCCAATGGTCAAAATGCGACATTGCGTGTGACGGGTGCGCGGCTCAAACCTTCCAGCGCCTATATTGTTCGGCGCGTGGGGGATTATCCGGTTTATCTGGTGCTGCGTCGTTCGCTTTCCGACCTTGTGTCAGTTTGGGTCTGGCGCGTTCTGCCCTATGCACTGCTCTGCTTTTCAAGCATTGCCTTTATGTGCATTCTCATTTGGCGAACGGCGACCTCAACGCAAAGCGAACAACGCGCCTATGCGCGATTGGCGGTTGAAGCCAGCGAACATGCCGCCGCCTCCAAGGCCAATCTGCGCATGAAACGCCTGATGGAAGCCAATGTCTTTGGCGTGATCACCTGTACGGAAGAGAATATCGTCGAGGCCAACGATGCCTTCCTTGAACTTGTTGGCCTCACCCGCTCGGAATTTCGCAAACAGGGATTTAACTGGATTGGCAAAGACGGCATTGCTCTGGTCAAAGATCGGCGCGTGACCACGTCCTTGCGCAAACGCGGCACTTGCCCGCCCATGGAAACAGAAATCTGGATCGAGGACGGGCGCACCGTCCCGGTTCTGATCGGCGCCACGCTTTATGAGACAAATCCTTTCACATGGACCTGTTTCGTGCTGGATTTGACCGAGCGGCGCGAGCGCGAGGCGCAGCAGATTTTTGTGATGCGCGAATTAAACCATCGCACGAAAAATCTTCTGACCGTCATACGCTCAATCGCCGGCCAATTGGCGCGCACGGGAAAAGATCTCGACGATTTCAAGGATCGCTTCAACAGCCGTCTGACAGCTCTGGCCTCGGCCCATGACGTTCTGGTGGAAAGCAATTGGATCGGCGCTTCTCTGGCCGATCTTGTGCATTCGCAATTCAGCCAGTTCCACGATCTCTCGGGCGGGCAGATCGTTGCCGCAGGGCCGCAGATCAAATTATCGCCGCGCGCCGCACAAGCCATTGGCATGGGGCTCTATGAACTCATGACCAATGCGGTGAAATATGGCGCGCTGTCCTCTCCCGATGGGCGAATTCTCGTCACATGGGACACGCAAAATGTTGAGGACAATCCGATCTTCCATATGGAATGGCGTGAACATGGGGGGCCGCCCGTCTCCCCGCCCCGTCATCGTGGCTTTGGCCATATTGTCATCGCAGATATGACCGCGCGCTCATTGTTCGGCGACGTGGACTATCGGTTCGAGAGCGAAGGTGTGGTGTGGAAGTTTAAAGCGCCGCTCGAAAACGTGCACGAAGATGTAGAGCCGCAAGAAAACCAGGCAGCCTAAGGGAAAGCGCATGGATCACAGCGCAATCTCGGCCAAATGATGAAGAAGAAAGTGGCTCCCCGAGCAGGACTCGAACCTGCGACCAGACGATTAACAGTCGTCTGCTCTACCAACTGAGCTATCGGGGACCGATGCCGCGTCGCGACGGTGTGGCCTATAGCAAGCGAACCCCGCTTTGCAAAGCTTAAAAGCGGGGGCCACCTGACTTTACCTGTCGACACAGTAAATTTAAGGGGGCTGACGGCTTACGTCCTTGCCCCTCTGGCCCACCCTTGCTAAGACGCGCGGGCCCGCAGCACTCCCTGCGGGCTGATCAGAGGCCTCGTGGCGGAGTGGCTACGCAGAGGACTGCAAATCCTTGCACCCCGGTTCGATTCCGGGCGAGGCCTCCAAAATCTCCCTTTATGGATCGTCTAGACACTGAAGAAGGCGGGTTTTGCCCCCATTCATGGTCTTGTGAACCAGCCCAGCTTGACCCCGGCCGCCCGAAAGCCGATCAATGAGCCGATCCGATCCATTGACGCTACCTGAACGTAGCTTTGTGGCCGACCGAGGACAAAAGTTCCAGAATGCCGCCAGTCACTTCCCGACCTGCCATCGTCTGGTTTCGTGACGATCTGCGCCTTTCCGACCACCCGGCCCTTCAAGCTGCACGCGACAGCGCAAGCCCCCTTATCTGTATCTATATTCATGATGAAGTGAGCCCGGGCCTCAGGGCTCTGGGAGGCGCCTCGCGCTGGTGGCTGCATCACTCGCTCGCCGCTCTCTCCGCCGCCCTCGAAAAAGCAGGCGCCCGGCTCGACATCTTGCAAGGTGCGGCCCTGCCCCTCATCACGGCCCTAGCCAAGTCAACAGATGCCGGCGCGGTCTGTTGGACGCGCCGCTATGGTCAGGCCGAGATTGCCATCGACCGCGATATCAAAGCCTCGCTCAGCGATGCCGGACATGTGGTGAAGAGCTTTAACGGCCAGCTTCTGCACGAGCCTTGGGATGTGCAAACCAAGAGCGGAGACTTTTTCAAAGTCTATTCTCCGTTCTGGCGTGCTGCTCTGGCAAAGGGTGAGCCTGATGGCCCCTTGCCGCGCGCCACCAAAATCAAAAGTGCAGATTGGCCGGACAAAGCCCCGAAGCGCGTGGCGCTCGACAAACTCGGCCTCCTGCCGAAAAAGCCGGATTGGGCCGGCGGTTTGCGTGACACATGGCAGCCGGGAGAAAAAGGGGCGCAAGAGCGCCTCACAGCATTTCTTGAAACGCGCGCCAAAAATTACGGCACTCTGCGCGATCGTCCCGATGTGCCCTCAACTTCCAATCTCTCGCCGCATTTGCGCTTTGGTGAAATCTCGCCGCGTCAGGTCTGGCATGCAACACGCCATGCACAAGCAAGCGGAGACGTGCCAGCGCGTGATGCCGATAAATTTTTGAGTGAAATCGGCTGGCGTGAATTTGCCTATCACCTGCTCTATCATTTCCCTGATCTGGGCACGCGCAACTTCCAATCGAAATTCGATGCTTTTCCATGGATCGATCTCGACGCAAAAGACGTTCGGGCTTGGCAGAGAGGCCAGACGGGCTACCCGATCGTGGACGCCGGCATGCGCGAACTCTGGCACACTGGCACAATGCATAATCGTGTGCGCATGATTGCTGCTTCTTTCCTTGTGAAAGATCTCCTGGGTGATTGGCGCATCGGCGAAGAATGGTTTTGGGATACGCTCTGCGATGCCTGCCCTGCCAATAATACGGCAAGCTGGCAATGGGTCGCAGGCTCGGGTGCAGATGCAGCGCCTTACTTCCGTATTTTCAATCCGACCTTGCAGGCGCAGAAGTTTGATCCCGAAGCGGCCTATGTGCGCCAATGGGTTCCAGAGCTTGCCAAATTGTCGGACAATTGGATTCACGAACCTTGGAACGCGCCTGATGCTGCTTTGAAGGCGGCTGGCGTGACTCTGGGCAAAACTTATCCCAAGCCGATGGTCGATCATGCACGCGCACGCGACCGCGCGCTGGCGGCGCTGGCTTCAACAAAAACAGATATGGCCTGATATGAAAATTGCCATCGTCGGCACAGGAATTACCGGACATGCGGCAGCGCTCGCCCTGTCGCAAGAGAGCTATGGTCATGAGGTCGTTCTCTATGAGCGCGAAGCGCGTGCAGGCGGCCATACTGCCACGGTTGACATCAATTACGATGGCACGCCAATCGCGGTTGATACGGGATTTATCGTCTATAACGAAAAGAATTACCCAAACCTCACCGCTATGTTTGATTATCTGCGCGTCAAAACGCAATTGTCGGATATGAGCTTTTCGGTCTCGGCAGATCGCGGCAAATTCGAATGGTGCGGTCAGGATGGCAAAGGCGTGATCAACGGATTGTTTGCCCAGCGCAGCAATCTCTTCTCGCCGTCCTACCTTGCACTGCTGCTTGAAATTCCACGCTTCCAGAAACAGGCGATCAAAGATGCGCGCGCTGCGACTGTGGGGCCCGGCACATTGCAAGATTATCTTGATCGTCATGGATTTTCGCAGCGTCTGTGCCGCGATTATCTGGTGCCGATGGGAGCTGCCATTTGGTCGACCAGCCCACGCGAAATGCTGAATTTCCCTGCGACCAGCTTCATTGAATTTTTCGACAATCATTGTCTCTTGCAATGGGACCGGCCGCGGTGGCGCACGGTTTCAGGCGGCAGCCGCGAATATGTGCGCAAACTGGCTGAGCTCTTCGGCAACAGGCTGCGCCTCAATTGCGGCGCCACCGCCATCACACGCCATGAAGATCATGTGACGATCCGCGATGCGCAGGGCGGCGTCGAAAACTTCGATCATGTTGTCATGGCAGCGCATGCACCAGATTCCTTGAAAGCACTGGCTGATGCGGATGCGAATGAACAGGCTATTCTCGCAGCCTGTCGCTATGCGCCCAATGATGTGTGGTTACATCGCGATCTCGCCCTCATGCCCAAACGTCGTGCGGCCTGGGCCTCATGGAATTTCCTGCGCGAAGGCGATGTCGATGATCGCGCCTGTGCGGTGACATATTGGATGAACCGTCTACAAAAGATCGACGAGAGCAAGCCGCTCTTTGTGACATTGAACCCGCCCTTCGAGCCCAAGCCCGAACTGACTTTCGCGCGGTTCAATTACGAGCATCCGCAATTTGATACGGCTGCGCTGGCGGCCCGCAAGCGGCTTGATGAGATACAAGGTGTGCGCCGCACATGGTTCGCAGGCGCATGGACCGGCCACGGCTTCCATGAAGATGGCCTGCTCTCCGGCATTTCGGTAGCCGCGCGCTTGGGTTGCCCCGCACCCTGGGCCAATATGCGCGACACAGATCCTTTGCCGATTTCAACCATGCCCATTGAAGCCAATCGCGAAGTGGAGCTCGTTCAGTGAATGAAGCGTGCTTCAAGCCGCCGCATGCCAGCCTGTCGATTTATCGCGGGCCGGTGATGCATGCGCGCATGAAGCCCGTAACGCATCGCTTCACCTATGATGTTTTTTCGACGCTGATCGATCTCGACCGCCTGGATGAAGTCAGCCGCCTCTCGCCTCTTTTGTCGGTTGGACGCTTCAATCTTCTCTCCTTCTCACCGAAGGATCATGGACCGCGAGATGGTTCTGACCTGCGCGCCTATATCAATCGCGCATTGGCCGATGCGGGCATTGATCTGACGGGCGGACGCGTCTTTCTGCTTTGCTATCCGCGCGTGCTCGGCTTCACCTTCAATCCGCTGTCGGTCTATTATTGCTATGGCGCAGATGGCGAAATGGCGGCTCTTGTCTATGAAGTGCGCAACACATTCGGTGAGGCGCATACTTATGTGGCGCCCATCGTGGCGGGCGAAGCCAATGCAGGCGGTGTGCGACAAGAACGTAACAAGATTTTCTATGTCTCGCCCTTCCTCGATATGTCGATGCGCTATCATTTCCGTCTGCAGCCACCCGGTGAGACGCTGAAACTGCGAATCCTCGAGACCGATGCGCAAGGCCCGATCTTGGCTGCCACCTTCAACGGGCAGCGCGAGGAGGCGACCACAGCCACCCTGCTTGCAAATTTCTTGCGTATTCCGCTGCTGACCTTCAAAATCGTCGCAGCTATCCACTGGGAAGCCATGCGCCTCTATCTGAAAGGTCTGCGCATTCGCCCCCGCCCCATTCCGCCAGCCCCTCTTAGTTATCAAGGGCCTGATAATAACGCTTTTCCGGATGCACGCCTATGAATGTGATGACGAGCACCCAATCCATCGCGCATGATCATATCCTTGTCAGCAAAGATAATGTCGCTGCGATTGCTAAAGATTATCCTTTTGCTGTTCGCCGCGCGCTGGACTTCATGCTCATGCTCGAGCGTGGCTCACTGGATGTGCAAATGCCGGATGGTCGCAGCTTGCGTTTTCAAGGTCGAGAAGATGGCCCGGATGCACAGATGATCGTGCATGATTTCGATTTCGCCAATGAATTGGCGGCAGGTGGCGAGGTCGGTATTGCGGAAGCCTTTTTGAAGGGCCATTGGGAAAGCCCCAACCTTACGCATTTCCTTGAACTCTTCTGCGTCAATCAGCCCATTATTCATAAATTACTGGATGGCAAACCGCTGGTGCGCCTCTTCCATCGCTTCCTGCATTGGCGCAATCGTAACACCAAGGCCGGATCACGGCGCAACATTCACGCCCATTATGATCTTGGCAATCAATTCTACTCGGCTTGGCTTGATGGCACGATGACCTATTCATCTGCTCTCTTCACCGATAACGCGAAAAATCTTGCTGATGCGCAGCGCGCCAAATATGCAGCCCTCGCGCGCGACATTGATTTGCAGCCCGGACATCATGTGCTCGAAATCGGCTGCGGTTGGGGTGGCTTTGCCGAATATGCGGCAGGCGAAATTGGCGCGCGTGTCACCGGCCTTACCATCAGCAAGGAGCAGTATGAATTTGCGACTGAACGCATGCGCAAAGCAGGCCTGTCAGATCGTGTCGAAATTAGAATGCAGGATTATCGCGATGAAAAAGGTGTTTTTGATCGCATTGCCTCCATTGAAATGTTTGAAGCTGTTGGCGAAGCATATTGGCCGGTCTATTTCCGGCAATTGCGGGATCGCCTGAAAGAAGGCGGCAAAGCCGGTTTGCAGGTCATCACCATTCAGGACGAAATTTTCCCGCATTATCGCGGCGATATCGATTTCATCCGACGATATATTTTCCCCGGCGGCATGCTGCCGACCCCCACCATTATGCGCAATATGGGCGATAAGCATGGCCTGTCGCTGTCAGCAGAGCGTATATTTGGCCTCGATTATGCGGTCACACTTTCGCATTGGCGCGACAGTTTCCGCAAAGCTTGGCCGCAACTCACGCCGATGGGCTTTGATGAACATTTCCGACGCATGTGGGAATATTATCTGTCTTATTGCGAGGCGGGTTTTCGCGCAGGCACGATTGATGTTCGCCAGATGACTTTCGCGAAAAGCTGAATCGCACCCCATGAGCACAATCCGCAAGAGCGAATTGGCTGCTTATGCGCTTCCAGCATTGCCACTCGCGTTACTCACGCTGCCGCTCTATGTGCTGGTTCCGGCCTTTTATGCACGCGAATTGATGCTGCCCATTGCAGCGGTGGGCTCGGCTCTGCTCATTGTGCGCATCATCGATGCTTTGGCCGATCCTTTCACGGGGCTATTTGCTGATCGCTGGCGCCCGAGCTTCGGGCGCCGGCGCCTCTGGGTGCTCGCGGCTTCTCTTCCAACCGCAGTTTGCACTTATCTCGTTTTCACGCCCCCTGCTGGTGCGGGTCTTTTCTATCTCACCTTCTGGGGCGTCATTCTCTCCATCGCCTCAACCGCAGCCCTTGTGCCCTATGCTGCATGGGGCGCAGAACTGGTCTCCGATTATGCGGGCCGCGCACGTGTCACTGCTTGGCGCGAGACGTTCGCGCTGATCGGCACATTGCTCGCGCTCTTCGCGCAAGTGCTCGTCCCGATGGCGGGCTTTTCCGGCGAAGGCGCGGTGCTTATGGCGCTCGGCCTATTCACGCTGATCGCTTTGCCGCTCGCATCTTTGCTGAGCGTCACGTTGGTGCGCGAGCCCAAAGATCATTCCAAACATCCGCTGCCGCTGAAACAGGGGCTCCTGCAGCTTCTTGCCAATCGGCCCTTCATCAGGCTCATCCTTGCTTTCTTGCTCAACGGATTTGCCAATGGCTTTCCCGCGACTTTGTTCCTCTTCTATGTGAGCGAGAAATTGGGCGCAGGCGATGCAGCCGGACCTTTGCTTGTTCTCTATTTTATCTGCGGGCTGATCGGCGTGCCCTTCTGGCTATGGCTTGCACGCAAAACATCCAAACATGTCGCGTGGTGTTGCGGCATGTTGCTCGCTTGCGCCTGCTTCCTGCCAGCGCCTTTCCTGAGCACAGGACAGACTGCCATTTTCGCGGCTGTCTGCATTGGCACGGGGTTGGCTCTTGGCGCTGACCTTGTACTGCCACCAGCCATGCAGGCCGATGTGATCGATGTCGACACAGCCGCCACAGGCGAACAGCGCTCGGGGCTCTATTTCGCAGCTTGGGGATTGGCGACCAAACTCGCACTTGCACTTGCGGTTGGTGTCGCATTTCCGCTTCTTGGGGCGACGGGTTTTGATCCGGCAGCGGGCCTGCGCACAGATAGCGGCCTTGCCATGCTCGGATTTCTTTATGCTGGCCTGCCGATTGTCTTGAAAATAGGCGCCGCCGCGCTGATGTGGCGCTTTCCCATCGATGAGGAGATGCAAGCGCGTTTGCGTCAACAAATCGAGCGCGCTTAGCGGCCCGTTGTTTTGCCCACGAGCCAGAAATAAGCCGAATAAGGCAGCAGGTTGATGAATTTCAACAGCCACGCCATGCGCTTTGGAAATGCGATCTCGAATCCGCCATTCTGAAACCCATCAAGAATACGGGCACCCGCCTCTTCCACAGAGATAAGGAAGGGCATGGGGAAATCATTCTTGTCGGTGAGCGGTGTCTTCACAAAGCCGGGACAGACGATTTGAATCGTAATGCCGAGTTTGTCGAGATCGAATTTCAACGCCTCGCACATCACAATCAGCGCTGACTTGGACGATGAATAAGCAATTGACTGCGGCAGACCGCCATAACCAGCAACAGATGAATTGACGGCTATCTGCCCACGCCCGCGCACTTTCATCGCGCGCACCAGAGGACCGATCAGATTGACGGTACCATCAAGATTGACGGCAAAGGTTTTGCGGAACCCATCGCCACCCAAATCATCATCGCTGTCTGGGAAGTAAGTGCCCACATTGAGGAAGGCGAGCGCAATGGCGCCGTGCTCGCGCTCAATGCGTTCAACCAGATCACGCATGGCTGCACGATCCGTCACGTCACCAGGTGCAGAAATGATTTCACCACGTGTTGCCTCAGCAGCGAGCTTCGAGAGCTCTTCCGCGCGACGCGCCACAGCGATGACTTTGAAACCTTGCTCTGCCAATCGGCGCGCGACTTCCGCGCCAATACCCGATGAAGCACCTGTCACCAGCGCCAGACCATGTTCCGGTTTGGCGCGGTAAGGGATCAGCGCTTTTCTCCGAAAAGATGTTCCAGCACGCGCCCGAAAGGTCCCGTCAGATGGAGAGGCGCATCTGTCACTGCAAAGCAGAGACAATCTTTGCCCTCATCGGCAATCGGTTTGTGGTCAAGATCGGCTTCGGCAATGGCAATATCGCCACGGCCATAATGCCCTGTCACGTCTGAAAAGCCGCCTTGCAACACAAGGGTCACTTCAGAGCCCTCATGGGTATGGGACGGCATCCTGCGGCCAGCGCGAACCCAAAGCAGGCTGGCATCACCACGGCCTTTATCCTCAATGCGGAATTCCTTCACGCCAGGGATTTTGGTGCGCCAACGGATATCGTTAAAGCCGCGACCCAGATAATGGCGCAGCGGGGACGGTAAAATGTCGGAACCAGCGACCAAGGGGGCGACCTCCTTGCGCTGCGCGGGCTCGGCTGCAAAAATAGCGGCCAGACGCTTTTCACGGTCAGACAATGGTGCGGGCTCGACACTTTCGAGTTCCATGCCAGCCATATCTTCCAGAGCAGCGACAAAATGGCGGGACTCAGGTCTCAGAATGAGGTGAGATGCCACAAGTGCGTGAAGGCTCGGATCCAGCGAACCGGCGCTATAGGCGGCCAGAAGCGTATCAACAGCCTCGCCCCGCCCCTCAGATCCAATGGACATGCGTGTCAAATCAAGCCCCTACAAGTCTAATGACCGTCCGCTATCAGCGGTACAATATAGCGCCAACGCGCCAACCTCATCACCAAAGGCTCAATCAAGCCAATGAATTCATAGGCATTACGCGACAAGCTCCACAGTGGATCACGTTATCCAATAAAATTGTCAACCTGCCTGTAACAAAATAGTGACACCCTTCTCATCAGATTGGCCGAGTAACACCCCATGACGACCGCCTCAGACGTCCTTGCCGCCATTGGCAACACGCCCCTTATCAAGCTGCGCCACGCCTCGGAGGCGACAGGCTGCACAATATTGGGAAAAGCCGAATTCATGAACCCCGGCGGGTCCGTGAAGGATCGGGCGGCTCTGGCCATTGTGCGGGACGCCATGGCCAAGGGTCTCCTCAATCCGGGCGGGCTGATTGTCGAGGGGACCGCCGGCAATACGGGCATCGGGCTGGCTATGGTCGCCAATGCTTTGGGCTTCAGAACGGTCATCATCATTCCCGACACGCAGTCGCAGGAAAAAAAAGACATGCTGCGCCTGCAAGGGGCAGAGCTGATCGAAGTGCCAGCCGTGCCTTATTCGAACCCGAATAATTACGTGAAAGTCTCCGGCCGCCTCGCTGAGCGGCTTGCCAAAGAACATGCCCAAGGCGCGATCTGGGCCAATCAATTCGACAATGTCGCCAATCGGCGCGGCCATTACGAGACAACGGGGCCGGAGATTTACGCGCAGACCGACGGCAAAGTGGATGGTTTCACCTGCGCTGTGGGGACAGGCGGCACGCTGGCTGGCGTCGGCATGGCGCTCAAAGAGCGCAACAAGAATATCAAAATCGCGCTCAGCGATCCGATGGGCGCGGCGCTCTATCATTATTATGCGCATGGATCACTGAAGGCCGAAGGCTCGTCCATTACAGAGGGCATTGGTCAGGGTCGCATCACCGCCAATCTCACAGATGCGCCGATTGATATGGCGTTCCAGATTTCTGATGAAGAAGCGCTGCCCATCCTGTTCGATCTCGCCGAGCAAGAGGGCATGCTGCTTGGTGGTTCAGCCGCGATCAATATTGCAGGCGCCATGCGGCTCGCCAAAGAATTGGGCCCCGGCCATACGATCGTGACGATTTTGTGTGATGGCGGCGCTCGCTATGCGTCAAAACTCTATAATCCGGCTTTCCTGCGCGAGAAGAAATTGCCGATCCCCGCTTGGATGGAACGCGCGTCCACCATCAAGCCCGATCTCCAATAAGGCGGCACGCATGACACTCCCTGCCCCGCTCGTCTCAACACAATGGCTTGCTGAAAAGCTCGGCACACCGGGCCTCGTCATCATCGATGGCTCTTGGTATTTGCCAGCACTGAAGCGCGACCCGCAGAAGGAATATCTCGACGGCCATATTCCAGGCGCCGTCTTTTTCGATCTCGATGCCGTTTCGTCTCATGCGACCGATTTGCCGCATATGATGCCGCAGCCCAATGAATTTGCGAGCGCCATGCGCAAACTGGGCATCAGCGATGGCGCCACCATCATTGTCTATGATGGACTTGGTCTTTTCTCGGCGCCGCGCATCTGGTGGATGTTGAAAGCCTTTGGCGCACGCGATGTGCATGTGCTTGATGGCGGCCTGCCTGCATGGAAAAGCGAAAATCGCCCGCTCGAAGATGGCGAAGTGATCCGCGCCCCGTCACATTTTACGGCGCGGCTGGATCATTCGGTTCTTGCCGATATGGGCGATGTCCAGCGCGCCCTCGCAGCGCAGGTTCAAGTGCTCGATGCACGCCCCGCCGAGCGTTTCCGTGGTGAAGTCGCAGAACCCCGCCCCGGTCTTCGCATGGGGCATATTCCGGGATCGAAAAGCCTGCCCTTCTCGCTCCTGCTCGACAATGGCCGCATGAAATCGCCCGAGCAATTGAATGCCGTCTTGGCGCAAGCAAACATCGACCCCAGCAAGCCCGTCATCACCAGCTGCGGATCGGGCGTATCCGCCGCCATCATCACACTCGCGCTGACGGTCGCCGGACATAAAGCCGGGGCGCTTTATGATGGTTCTTGGGCCGAATGGGGCAAGCCCGACGGCCCGGCAATTGCGACGGGTCCCACCAAAGGCTGAGGTCATCCCGTCCGGTCGATTTTATCGAAAAAACTGTGGGGTTTGAAACCACGCGGCGGTGATCCCGCGCCCACGCGCAATCAGGCGATTGTGCACAAAATTCTGACCAAATGGGCGTTACGCCCGCCGACCATTCGGCCTATAGTCACTCAAGGGAACCTCATGCCTCATCTCCTGCCGCATTTGGGCATAGCGCCTGCGGCAGGCCGATGCTAATGAGACCAACGATGTTTTGGATCCTTTGACCCTCCCCAATTCGGGGTGAAGGCGTGAGGATCCCGCGGGGAGTTGCGAGCGCGCATGAAAAAGATCGAGGCGATCATCAAGCCGTTCAAGCTGGATGAAGTGAAGGAAGCTCTGCAGGAAGCAGGCCTTCAAGGCATTACCGTCACTGAGGCGAAAGGCTTCGGCCGCCAGAAGGGCCATACAGAGCTCTATCGTGGCGCTGAATATGTCGTCGATTTTCTGCCCAAGGTGAAAATCGAAATCGTTCTCGGCGATGAAGTTGTCGAGCGCGCCGTTGAGGCTATTCGCAAAGCCGCGCAAACCGGCCGCATCGGCGATGGCAAAATCTTCGTGTCGAATATTGAAGGCGCGATCCGCATCCGCACTGGCGAAACAGGCACGGACGCGATCTGACCTTTCGGGGTCATCTCACAATTTGAATTGAACTTTCCCGTCAGCTGACCTCACGCCGACTGACGGGCCTGCCAAAGCGGCTCAAGCGCATCCGCGCATCGGCCATGATTTCTACCTGATGAGAGGGACTTTTCGATGAAGAACGCCAAGGACGTCCTCAAGGCGATCAAAGACAATGACGTGAAATACGTTGATCTGCGTTTCACCGATCCGCGCGGCAAGTGGCAGCACGTCACATTCGACCAGTCGCTGGTCGACGAAGAAATGTTCACCGAAGGCACGATGTTCGACGGCTCGTCGATCTCCGGCTGGAAGGCGATCAATGAATCCGACATGACGCTCCTGCCCGATCCGACAAGCGCCTGCATGGATCCTTTCTTTGCAGCCTCGACCATGGTCATCACTTGCGACGTGCTCGAGCCTTCAACCGGCGAGCCCTACAATCGTGACCCGCGCGGCATTGCCAAGAAGGCGGAAGCCTATCTGAAGACAACCGGCATCGGCGACACAGCCTTCTTCGGCCCCGAAGCAGAGTTCTTCGTGTTCGACGACGTGCGCTTTGCCTCCGAACCCTACAACACGGGTTTCGTGCTCGATAATATCGAACTGCCGACCAACATGGACACGCAGTACGAAGGCGGCAATCTCGGCCACCGCGTGCGCACCAAGGGTGGCTATTTCCCGGTCCCGCCGATTGACTCGGCACAGGACATGCGCGGCGAAATGCTGGCTGCTATGCAGTCCATGGGTGCTGTCGTTGAAAAGCATCACCATGAAGTGGCGTCAGCCCAGCACGAACTCGGTCTGAAGTTCGGCACGCTCACCACAATGGCCGACCACATGCAGGTTTATAAATACTGCATCCATCAGGTCGCACAGAGCTACGGCAAGTCGGCCACTTTCATGCCCAAGCCCGTCTTCGGTGACAATGGCTCGGGCATGCATGTTCACCAGTCGATCTGGAAGGGCGGCAAGCCGGTGATGGCTGGCAATAAATATGCTGACCTCAGCCAGGAATGCCTGTGGTACATCGGCGGCATCATCAAGCATGCGAAGGCGCTCAACGCTTTCACCAATCCGTCGACCAATTCCTACAAGCGTCTGGTGCCGGGCTATGAAGCCCCCGTGCTGCTCGCCTATTCGGCGCGCAACCGTTCGGCCTCTTGCCGCATCCCCTACACGTCGAACCCGAAGGCCAAGCGCGTGGAAGTTCGCTTCCCCGATCCGACAGCCAATCCCTATCTGGCTTTCGCATCCATGCTCATGGCTGGTCTCGACGGCATCAAGAACAAGATCGATCCGGGCGCTGCCATGGACAAGGATCTCTACGATCTCCCCCCGAAGGAGCTCAAGAAGATCCCGACCGTTTGCGGCTCACTGCGCGAAGCTTTGTCGAACCTCGACAAGGACCGCACCTTCCTCAAGGCAGGCGGCGTGTTCAACGACGATTTCATCGACAGCTTCATCGAGCTGAAGATGCAGGAAGTCATGCGCTTCGAAATGACCCCGCATCCTGTCGAATTCGATATGTATTATTCCTGCTGATTTTTCTGCAGGTTGAAGAAAGAAAGGCCCGGAGCGATCCGGGCCTTTTTTATTCTGCCGCCTGGCGGGGCCGCACTTTGCGGATTGGCTTTTTTACAAGCGCCTTCCGCAAAGGTTTTCGTGCGATGCTTTTTGTCTTCTTGCGCGCAGGCTTGATCAATGGCTCTACATCTTCAAGACCAATGGTTGCGAGTTTGACGGGCTGGCGATCGGGAAAACGCACGATCAGATCAAGCGTGCCGCCCATAGCTTCGATATAGGTGCGCAAGGTCGACAGCAAAAGATCGCTGCGGCTTTCAAGCTTGCTCACAGCCACCTGCCCCACGCCCAATTTCTTGGCGAGCTTCTTTTGCGTCAGCGCACGCGCCTTGCGCATCTGCTGAAGCGTCTCAACTTCATTGATGAGTTCGGCAGAGCGTTTTTTGATCGCGGTTTGCTGCTCGAGGGGGAGCGTCTTGATGAAATCCTCAATGTCTCTCACGACAGGTCTCCTGAAATGATGTGGCTGTGAAAACGTTGCTCAGCAATTCTGATCAAACGCTTGTAAAATAATTTCTGGCTCACGCCTGACTTAGAAGCCGCGACCAGAAAAACGGCCTGCCGATATGGATCAAAAGCATAAGCCAAACGCCATGGGTGGCCTTGGGCCGTGAACCTGAATTCTTTCAACTGCGCTAGGCGTGACCCTTTCAATGTATCGGCTTGAGGCCGTCCCAATTGTGGTCCCGCACGCATGAGAACACGCGCAGCAGCAGAAATTTCGTTCTGAACCGCACTCGGCAGAGCAACTAATTCCGCATCAAATTCAGGATGCAATTTGACCGTCCACATGAAATATAACCTCAAAGATATATTCTGAAAAGCCCTGAAATATACCCCAAGCTTCCGCTTCCTATTGACCACCGTCAATGCTGACCGAGACGATCAAGAGGAGACTGCACTCAACCATGAGGTGAGCGCCATGTCGCATTTTCACGCCGTTGTCTGGATCGACCATACGCAAGCGAAGATTTTTCACTTCAATGCACAAGATGCGGACAAGCTGACGCTTCATGCGCACCACCCCAAACTTGCTGAAAAACATCACATGGATGAACATTTCTTTGGTGACATCACCCAATCGATTTCAAATGCAGGCGAAGTACTGATCACGGGGCCTGCCCAGACCAAAATGGCTTTGATCAAATATATTGCCCACCATGACGCGCATCTTTTGTCACGCGTTGCTGGCGTGGAATCGGCTGATCACCCGACTGACGGACAAATGCTCGCTCATGCGCGGGCTTATTTTGAAACCCGTGATCACATGACAGCCCAAAAAGTCTGACGCTTGTCACCAGCTGAGAAAGATGCCCATGCGCCTGTTCCCACAACACATCTTTGCAAGTCTCGCACTCTTGATCCTGCAAACGGGAAGCGCGAGCGCGGCCCAGGACGCCATGCTCGTGCAACAAGGCAAACTGCTGGCACAGTCCATGTGCGCGGAATGCCACACATTTGGAGGCACGATACGCTCTGACCGCCCATCTCCGGATTTTGCTGCGATCGGCGCCATGCCTTCCACCACGGCACTTTCATTGCGCGTGTTTCTTCAATCCTCGCATGCCAATATGCCCAATCTCATATTGGAAGGGCCCCAAATCGAGGCCCTGAGCGCTTTCATTCTGGATCTGGGCGGCAAGTGACACAGGCTAATAAGGGGCACTCCCCTGTGAATGAGGGGCGTTCTTATTCTGTTCCCTGTTGCGCCGCAGATAGGCTATGGTGCATCACCCCTGCCTGAGCGGGGTGAATCGCTTCGGGCTCTTTCCGGCCCCTCCCCACACCATTGGACAGGGTTTTTCATGGCGTCAGATCGCGATCTCTTCGGCACGGGCGGCCCCGCCCGCAAGCCCAAGCCCGACAAGGCTGGCCCAGCCAAGACACCAGCCAAAACACCCGCCAAATCCGCTGGCACGCCCAATGAGGCGGGCTATACGGCTGCCTCCATTGAAGTGCTGGAAGGGCTTGAGCCGGTTCGTCGTCGCCCCGGCATGTATATCGGCGGGACGGATGAAACCGCGCTCCACCATCTCTTTGCCGAAGTCATCGACAATTCCATGGATGAAGCGGTCGCGGGCCACGCCACCTTCATCGAAGTGCATCTCGATGCCGAAGGCTGGCTGACTGTCACCGACAATGGTCGCGGCATTCCGATTGATCCGCACCCCAAATATCCGAAAAAATCTGCACTCGAAGTCATCATGACCGTGCTGCATGCGGGCGGTAAATTCGACTCCGGCGCTTATCAGACATCGGGCGGCCTGCACGGCGTGGGCATTTCCGTCGTCAATGCTTTGTCCGAGCGGCTTGAGGTGGAAGTCGCGCGCGGACAGATGCTCTATCGACAGGTCTTTGAACAAGGCCATGTGAAGAGCAAGCTTGAAACCGTCGGTAAAGTGCTGAACCGCCGCGGCACGCGCGTGCGCTTCAAGCCCGATGCGGAAATTTTTGGCAAGACCGCTCGTTTCAAACCGGCGCGCATCTTCCGCATGTCGCGCTCAAAAGCCTATCTCTTCGGCGGCGTTGAAATCCGCTGGTCCTGCACGCCCGAGCTTGTGGCTGGTAGTGAAATTCCCGCTGAAGCCGTCTTCCATTTTCCAGGCGGTTTGAAAGATTATCTCGCTCAGGACATCGAGGGTAAAGAACAAGTCGTCGAGCAGGCTTTCACCGGCAAAGTGGAAAAGCCCGGCGGGCATGGTTCATTGGAATGGGCCGTCTCATGGCTCACGCAAGATGATGGCTTTGTTCATTCCTATTGCAACACAATCCCGACTGCCGATGGCGGCACGCATGAAGCGGGCCTGCGCATGGCTCTTTTGCGCGGTTTGAAAGATCACGCCGAGCGCATCAACCAGACCAAGCGCTTTTCCAATGTCACCAGTGATGATGTGATGGCGACCTGCGCGGCGCTGATTTCCGTCTTCATTCGTGAGCCCGAATTCCAAGGCCAGAACAAGGGCCGTCTCATGACGGTCGAAGCTTCGAAAATTGTCGAAAACACGGTCCGTGATGCTTTCGATCATTGGCTGGCCTCTGCGCCAACCACGGCCAACAAGCTCATCGACTGGACGATTGAACGCTCGGAAGAGCGTCTGCGCCGGCGCGCGGAAAAAGATGTCGCGCGCAAAACAGCAACACGCAAATTGCGCCTGCCCGGAAAGCTTGCCGATTGCTCCAACAGCAATTCCGACAATTCCGAACTGTTCATTGTCGAGGGTGACTCGGCTGGTGGCTCGGCCAAACAGGCGCGCGATCGTGCCACTCAGGCCGTGTTGCCTCTGCGCGGCAAAATTTTGAATGTCGCCTCGGCCACGCGTGACAAACTCTCCGGCAATCAGCAGATCGGTGATCTGGTGCTGGCACTGGGTTGCGGCACGGGCTCGCATTACAAAGAAGATGATCTGCGTTACGACAAAATCATCATCATGACCGACGCGGATGTGGACGGCGCGCATATTGCCTCGCTCCTCATCACCTTCTTCTATCGGCAAATGCCAAAGCTCATTGATCAGGGCCACCTCTATCTGGCGGTGCCCCCGCTCTACAAACTGACGCAAGGCTCAAAGAGCGCCTATGCGCGAAATGATGCGCATAAGGACGAATTGATCCGCACGCTCTTTACAGGGCGCGGCAAGGTGGAGATGAGCCGCTTCAAAGGCCTTGGCGAAATGCTGCCAGCCCAGCTCAAGGAAACGACCATGGACCCGCGCAAGCGCACGCTCCTCAAAGTCGTGATCCAGCCCGAGGATCGGGAGGAGACCTCCTCTTCGGTGGAGCGTCTCATGGGCAATAAGCCCGAAGCCCGTTTTGCCTTCATTCAGGAGCGGGCGACCTTCGCCGCCGAGAAGGAATTGGTCGATATTTGAGGCCTGTGACAGCACAGGGCCGGACTTCCCCGGCTCTGTGCCCCTTTTCCATTGACTTAGCCGTGGTTCCGGCTATCCCTGTCCTCGGTGCATCGGCCTCCGCGCGAGCCCGTCCACCCGTTCCGCCGCCCCTCTGGCAGCGCTCCCGAAATTTCCATGATCGCGCAAAGTGAGCGGTGGCCCAGGGCCCTAAACCCGCTGCGTTAGGCAAACCAACTTATGACATTCGATGAACTCGGCCTGAGCGAGAAAGTTCTGCAAGCCGTTGTAGCCTCGGGCTACACCACCCCAACCCCCATTCAAGAACAAGCCATTCCCCACGCACTCGCCGGTCGCGATGTGTTGGGCATTGCGCAAACCGGCACCGGCAAGACGGCCGCCTTTACCTTGCCGATGCTGTCGCGCCTTGAAAGCGGGCGCGCGCGTGCACGCAT
Source organism: Beijerinckiaceae bacterium (assembly GCA_947452455.1). GTDB lineage: Bacteria > Pseudomonadota > Alphaproteobacteria > Rhizobiales > Beijerinckiaceae > Terripilifer. The sequence continues at coordinate 225,817 of CANGBX010000002.1, read as the reverse complement.
GCCGCGCACGCTCATTCTCGAGCCAACACGCGAACTCGCCGCACAGGTCGAAGAGAGCTTCGTCAAATATGGCGCCAATCACAAACTCAATGTCGCTCTGCTGATTGGTGGCGTGTCTTTCGCCGATCAAGAAGCCAAAATCATGCGCGGCGCTGATGTGCTGATTGCCACACCCGGCCGACTGCTCGACTTTGCCGAGCGCGGCAAACTCTTGCTGACCGGCATTGAAATTCTCGTCATCGACGAAGCCGACCGCATGCTCGACATGGGCTTCATCCCCGACATTGAAAAAATCTGCAAGCTCGTGCCCTTCACGCGCCAGACGCTTTTCTTCTCGGCCACCATGCCGCCGGAAATCACACGCCTCACGGAGCAATTCCTGAGCAATCCCGCGCGTGTCGAAGTGGCGCGTGCCTCTTCAACCGCCACCACAATCACGCAAGGCCTTGTCGCCACGCATAGCGGTGGATTGAAGCGCGAGACTTTGCGTCGTCTCATCCGCGACGCGGTGGATCTCAAAAACGGGATCATCTTCTGCAATCGCAAACGCGATGTCGCCATTTTGCACAAGTCGCTGCAAAAGCATGGCTTCGCAGCCGGCGCTTTGCATGGTGATATGGATCAGCGCGCGCGCATGGTCTCGCTCGATAATTTCAAGAATGGCGACATCACTTTGCTCGTCTGCTCGGATGTTGCGGCCCGCGGTCTTGATATTCCAGATGTCAGCCATGTGTTCAATTTCGACGTGCCCAACCATGCCGAAGATTATGTGCACCGCATTGGCCGCACAGGTCGTGCTGGTCGCTCAGGCGTGGCTTACACGCTCATCACCCGCGCCGATCAGCGCTATCTCGACGAGATTGAAAAGCTGATCAACAAGAAGATTGATTGGGTCGGCCCAGCTTTAAGCGAATTGCCGGAAGCTGAAGGTGGCGAAGAAGAACGCCCGCGCGGCCGCGGACGAAATGAGCGTCATGAGCGCGGGGGCCGCGGACGTGAACGCGGCGAACGCCGTGAACGCCCCGCCCGCGAAGTCGCCATTCTGGAAGCCGCTGAACAGCCACCAGAAGAACGCAGCCCCCGTCCAGAGCCACGCCAAGAAGCACATAACGAACAGCCGCGCGAAGTGCGCGAGCCGCGTCGTGAGCGTGCGGAACGCCCAGAGCGTAGCGAACCGCGTTTCGAGCAGCCGCGCCGCGAACGCTTCGACCGCAACAACAATAACAACCGCAATGGCGAACGCCGCCGCTACCGTGATGAGGATGATGGCCCGCCCGTGGTTGGCCTTGGCGATCACGTGCCAAGCTTCCTGTTGCGCCCGGTTGTGATCAAGCCGCGCAAGCCTGAAGCAGAAGCCGAGACTGAAACTGTCGCGGCAGAAGCCCAGAGCGAATAAAAAAAGGCCGCCTGATTGGGCGGCCTTTTCTTTTATTTATTGCCGAAAGCAATCGCCGCTTTGGCTTTGTCCAGCATGGACTGCGGTGTCGCATAAAGCTTGGCGATGATCTTTTGCAATTCCTCGCCGGGGATGGGATCAATATCAAGATTGATCCGCTTGGCTTCGGCAACCAGATCGGGATCGGTCATCGTCGCCATAAAAGCTTTGCGCATCATGGCCACACGCTCTTCAGGCACGCCGGGTGCGAGCACATAGGGACGACCAAACGTCGTTTGCGAATAGATGAGCTCGAGAAGCTGTTTCTGTTCTTCGGTCTTGGCGAATTCTCGCGCCAGCGGCACGCCCATTTTATCAAGCTGCGGATAGCCGACATTGCTTTCCTGCACGAGCGGCTTCACCAAATTGTCCTTGAACCATGTCGGATAGGTGGCAGCCACACTCGACCATGTCTCGCCGCATGCGCCCTGCACTTCCCCCTTTTCCAGCGCCAGATTGATCTCGCGCGTGCCGGGATAGCCCGCGACAATCTTGAATTTCGCGCCGAGCAGATTGCGCAACAAGGCCGGAAAATCGCGGGTCGAAGCGCCTTCCGCTGAAGCGCCCATGATCAGCTCTTTTTCAAAAGCATCAGCAAACGTTTTCACCGGCGCATCGGTACGCACCAGACAGACATAGGCATCCGAATTGGCATTGCCGATATAATTGAATTTCGACATGTCATGCGTCTGGCGCTTCACATCACCAAACAAAGGATCAACCACAGCGCCCATGAAAAGCGCGCCGATCACCGTGCCGTCTTTGGGCGCAACATTATAGACATGCGAGGCGGCAATATTGGAGGCCGCACCCGGCATGTTCGAGGCGACGATCGTCGGATTGCCGGGAATGTGGCGATTGATGAATCGCGAGATCAAACGGCCATAAAGATCATAGCCGCCACCTGGCGACGAGCCGATGATGATCGACACATTGCGACCCTTGTAGAAAGAAGCGAGCGAATCTTGCGCCCCTGCTTGTGCTGAAAATCCGATCAGGGCGGCCAAAGCCAACCCGGCATGTCGCAACATGCTGTTTCTCCCTCGCTCAATATGCCCTTTTTTGGGTCTGATTATGAGTTTAGGCATGGGAGCGGCGCTTGCAAGGGCTCAGGTGGAAAGGATACATTCGCCCCCTATCCAGCCCGGCCAGAGATGCGATCAAGAACCGGGCAGCAAGAACGAGGAGACGGCCCAAAATGGCGAGCGATATCCATCTCACACTGGCCTGCGGCGATTATGAAATCGTGCGCGCGATCAAAGAGGGCGCGGTCAAGCCCGATGGCATTCAGCTCACCATGGTGACCAAGCAGGATTCATCCACACGCCATTGGCGCTTTCTGCGCAATGGCGAATTCGATGTGGCCGAACTCTCCTCCTCTTCTTATCTGATCGCGCGCGATCAGGGTTTTCCGATCAATTCACTGCCCGTCTTTCTGCACCGTCGCTTCCGTCACGGCTTCATCTTCATCAATACGAAGAAGGGTATTAAATCGCCCAAAGATCTCATCGGCAAAAAGATCGGCGTGAAATCCTATCAGGTCTCGGCGATCCTCTGGCTGCGCGGCATTCTGGAACATGAATATGGTGTGCCACATAAGAGCTGCGAGTGGTTTTCGGAAATCGATGAAGATGTCGAATTCGTGCCACCCGATGATCTGAAACTGACCCGCCTGCCCGACGATAAATATGTCGAGAAAATGCTGGTCTCAGGCGAGCTCGATGCCGTGCTGCATCCCGATCTGATTGATCCCTTTCTTGAGGGCAATCCGAATGTGGCGCGTCTCTTCCCCGATTATAAGAATGATGAAATCGCCTATTACAAAAAGACGCAGATCTTCCCGATCATGCATGTGATGGGCATTCGTGATTCCATTGTTGAAAAATATCCGTGGGTGCCCGTCGAACTCTACAAGGCGTTCAACGAGGCCAAGCGCCTTGGCATGAAGCGCATGGAAAATCCGCGCATCGCGCCGGTTGTCTGGTATCGCGAGGCTTGGGAAGAGCAGGAAGAATTGCTCGGCAAAGACCCGTGGGAATATGGCATGACCGACAAGAACATCCACAATCTGGAGACGCTTGTGGGTTATTCCTATGAACAGGGCTTGATGAAGAACAAGATGAGCCTTGATCAGCTCTTCCTCAATGTCGAACAAGGCCGCAAGCGCGGCACATTCCGCGTCTAAGCTTAAAAAAGAGCGCCCTTCGGGCGCTCTTTTCACATGAGCTTGGGCCAGACTTCCGTGCGGAACAATTCGAGTGATGTCGTCAATTCACTGAGCGATTGATCACCGAAAGCGAATTGCCCAACGAGATAATTACATTCCGACACATTGAGCTGATCGCGCAAAAAGGCGGCGACAGTTGCAGGTGCACCTGCCACACCCTTGCCTTGCCCATGCAAAGCTTCCCACGTATCGGGGCGTGGATGACGCGCGGTTGAACCGAGCTTGCGCGCCAGATGCGTGAAAGCTTTGTGCCAATAGGGATAGGCGCGGCTTGCAATCTCGTGCGCCTTGGCATCTGTCTCGGCCACAACGATGAAACGCCCGAGCCCCAAGAGAAGATCTTCACCCTCGCCCTTGGGTAAAGCCGCACGATAGGCCTGGCTGCAATCACGCGCTTCATCGGCCGCATCCAGAGAAACCGTCTGCCAGCGATTGTTGGCCGCACGTGTCGCGCTTTCGGGCGAATGGACGCCATACCAGACAGGCGGCATCGGCTTTTGCAGCACGCTGACTTTCAGCTCGACTTCGTCCAATGGCGCCGCGCGTCCGGGCTCGCGATAGACGCCCGTTTGCAAAGCCTCAAATACAAGCGGCAGACGCTCGCGGAAAATCGCTTCGGCCTCGGCAGGCTAAATACCATAGAAGCGCAATTCGGCGGGCGATGAGCCACGGCCAAAGCCGACAATCAGGCGCCCGTTGCCGAGCTGGTCGAGCATGCAGATTTCTTGCGCCAGACGCAGCGGATGATAGAGCGGCAGCGCATAGACCATGGGGCCGTAGCGCAGCTTTTTAGTGCGTTGGGCCACGGCGGCAAGAAACACATTGGGCGATGGTGCCATGCCCAATTCGGTGCCGTGATGTTCTGCCAGATGATAGGCGTAAAACCCTGCCCGGTCATAAGCCTCGATCAGCGTCAAACGCTCCTCGAGAAACTGCGCTATGGGCAGGAAAGCATTATCGAGATGATCGAAGACGCCAACCTGCATGTCACCCCGCCCTTTTCTCTGTTCTTTTTTGCCATGGAACAGGTGGCGCGGGGGCCTGTCAAGGCAAGTCACAAGGTTGACCTACCCTCCCCTTGTGGCATGTTGCCCCAAAGGGCACCAAAAGGGCGCCAAAGAGATTCTTGGGAGGACTTCATGACCAATCGCGGCAATGGCCTCGCTTTGGCGGCCCTGTTCATGGGTGCTGTGACTGTGGCGGGTGGCGCGCAGGCGCAGGAAGATGTCGCCAATTTCTACCGCGGCAAAAACATCCAGATGATTGTCGGCTCTTCGGCGGGTGGCGGCTATGACCTTTATGGCCGCCTCGTCGCGCGTGCGATTGGCAAATATATCCCCGGCAATCCCACCGTTGTGGTGAGCAATATGGCGGGCGCAGGCTCGATTGTCGCCACACAGCACATTGCCATTGCCGCCCCCAAAGATGGCACGGTCATGGGCGCCATTTTCCCCGGCGCGCTGATGGAGCCGCTGATCGGCGACAAGGGCAAAGTGAAATATGATGCGCGCAAACTCTCCTATATCGGCAGCGCCAATAACGAACTCTATGTCTGCATCATTCGCGCCGATGCGCCACAAAAGACGTTTGATGATTTCCTCAAAGGCAATGTGCTGATTGGCGCCAGTGCGGCGGGCGGTTCGACCCGCGATTTCCCGCTGCTCTTGAACAGCGTCTTCAACGCAAATTTCAAAATCGTCTCGGGCTATCCGGGTTCGACCGAGATTCTTCTCGCCATTGAAAAAGGCGAGGTGCAAGGCACTTGCGGTGTTGGCTGGTCGACGATTTCAGTCCAGAAATCGCAATGGCTGAAAGACAAGTTCATCCGCATCGTCGCACAAGAAGGCATGCGCTCGGAGCCAGCTCTCGACAAAGAGGGCGTGCCGCTCGCTTATTCCTACGCCAAGACGAAAGAACAGCAGCAGGTCATGCAGGTGCATTACGAGCCGCTGACGTTTGGCCGCCCCTTCATTGCAGCGGGTGAAGTGCCAGCAGATCGTGTCGAAGCTTTGCGCACTGCATTCATGAAGAGCATGGCAGACGCCGACCTCAAGTCGGAGGCAGAGCGTTTGAAGCTCGATGTCTCGCCGATCACCGGCGCGGAAATGGCACAAGTCGTCAATCGCATTTACGATCTTCCGCAAAGCGCCATTGATGCGGCACGCGCGGCCATTGGTTCAAAGTAACAAGAAGAAGAAAAAAGGTCACACCATGAGCGTTCACCATAACCCGCCTTTCCGCGCCGAAATCGTCGGTTCCTTTCTGCGCCCAGATTCAATCAAGAAAGCGCGTGATGCCCATCACGAAGGCCGCATCAGCCATCCGGACCTGCGCGCCATTGAGGATGAAGAAATCCGCAAAGTCATCGCGATGCAGGAAAGTGTGGGGCTGAAAGTTGCCACCGATGGCGAGTTCCGCCGCTCGACCTATTCGGAAAATTTCACCACGCAGGGCCTCACCGGCGTGCGCAGTGAACATGTGGGTGGTGGTGACTGGGCCTATTCAGATGGTCAGGGCGGCAAGCGCGCTGCACGCGTGCCTGTTGTGTCCTCGCCAATCCGCTGGCAGGCCTCCGTCAATGCGCCGGATTTCACCTTCCTCAACGCCAATGTGAAGACGGCTCTGCCGAAGATTACCCTGCCCGGCCCTTGCTACATTCACTATCGCTCAGGCCGCGACAATATTTCGCGCGATATTTATCCCGATCTCGCCGACTTCTGGAGTGATCTGGCCAAAGCCTATCATGCCGAGATGAAGGCCCTGTATGACGCGGGCTGCCGCTATTTGCAGCTGGATGAAACATCGCTCGCGAAATTGGGGGATCCGAAAATCCAGAAGGCGCTCGAAGCGCGTGGCGATGATTGGCGTGAGCTCGTCGAAGTCTATACGGATGCGATGAATGCCGTTGTCGATGGCGCGCCGAAAGATATGCATGTCGCTATGCATTTGTGCCGCGGCAATCAGGCAGGCCATTGGCAGGCCGAGGGCGGCTATGATCTTGTCGCCGAACGCCTGTTCAAAAAAGTGCGCATCCAGACCTATCTGATGGAATTCGATTCCCCGCGCGCGGGCACATTCGATCCGCTGCGTCATTTGCCGTCCGACAAAATGGTTGTGCTCGGCCTCATCTCCTCCAAAGTGCCGCAGCTCGAAGACCGCGCACATATTCGCCAGCGTCTCGATGATGCCGCCAAGATTGTGCCCCTCGACCAATTGGCCCTGTCCGCACAATGCGGCTTTGCCTCCTCGGTGCCGGGCAATCCGCTCACAGAGGCCGATCAACGCGCCAAACTTGAGCTGGTGGTGTCTCTCGCCAACGAAGTCTGGGGTTAAGAGATTTTTGAGCGGATCAGCGCACGCTGAAACTCTACGAGAATTGGGGAGGCAAAATCATGCGCGTCAGATTATCGACCCTCGGATTGGGCCTCGCCCTTATCTCAGCTCCGGCTCATGCCGATGTGCTGACACTGGATTGCAAGAGCAGCCGCAACCAGCCTTACAAAGTCACTTATGACACAGAATCCAAAGAGCTGAAGCGCACGACAAGCGAAGGCGCGCAAACCTACAAGATCATCCGTTCGCAATTCGAACTGACAGGTGACGCTTTGGTCTGGGGGCAATCCAAAGAATTGCACGGCGACATTCTGGTCTTCTTCGGCTCGAAACAAATGGTCAAAAATTTTTATGGCAATGGCAGCGAAGTGAATGATAGCTGCACGCAAAAATGAGAGCACTGCTTCAAGCGCTCTCGCTCTGCTTGGTTTTATTCTTGAAGATCAACATCACATTGCGGATGTAGATAAAGATCGACAAGACCTGACCCATAATGATGACGGGCTCACGGCGCTGGATGCCATAGACGAGCGTCATCGTGCCGCCAGCGATCGATAAAAACCAGAAAGCCATGGGCACGACAGAGCGCCCTGCTTTTTCGGATGCCAACCATTGCACCAAAAAGCGCGCGGTAAAAACCAATTGGGCGAGAAGCCCAAAGACCAACCACAAATCAAAACGTGTCACGAAGACATCGTAGAGATAATCCCCGACGGATTGCGACAGAGAATAAATCATCGGGACACCTCCGTCGCCATTGGCACACGCTTGCGGCGCTTCAAAAGCCAACGCACGCCCATCAGATCGACAATGCCGACCCACAGACGATCAAAGAAACCGTAATTGGACACACCCGTCAGACGCGGGCGGTCAATGACATCAACATACGCGATGCCAAGTCCTTCACGTCGCACGAGTGCGGGCATGAAGCGATGAAGCGCATCAAAGTAAGGCAATGACAGATAGGCCTCGCGCGGAAAACATTTGAACCCGCAGCCCGTATCGCGCGTGCCATCATTCAAAACTTTGGAGCGCACATGATTGGCAATGCGCGATTGCCAGCGTTTGAAAGCTGTATCTTTACGCCCCACACGCTGGCCTTGCACCAATCCGCAAGACGGACCAGCTGCACGCAACGCTGCGAGAAAGGCAGGCATGAAAGCCGGATCATTCTGCCCGTCGCCATCCAGTGTGATGATGACTGAACCACGCGCCGCGCGCACGCCCGAGCGCACAGCAGCGGACTGTCCGCAGCTTTGCGCATGGGAGATCTCGCGCAGATGGGTCCGGGTCGCTGACAGACGCGCCAGTTCCGCGCTGGTGCCATCGGTCGAGCCGTCATTGACATAGATGATTTCAAACGGGCCTTCAGGTGTCAGCGCACGTTCGATCTCGGTGATGAGTGGCTCGATATTGCCGGCCTCATTGCGCACCGGAACAACCACCGAAACGCCGGGAGCTGTCGTCATTTTTTCACTCCAAGTCCAATCACGCTTGCAAAAGCAGTCGAAATGAGGCCCGCGCCGCGCGCCTCGATCCCGCTTTCACGCGAGCGAAAAACAATCTGCCGCGCAGCAAAGGCGCGGCGCATAACAATCACCGTGGCAAAGCCCAAAGCTGCGCCGGCAATCACATCAGAAGGATAATGCGCGCCCGTGATGACACGCGAAGCAGCGATCAACACGGCCAAGACAAAAAGCCAAGAACCCAGACGCGGCGCCATAAAAGCCAAGGCTGTCACTGTGGCAAAGGCTGTGACAGTATGACCAGACGGAAAGCTCAACACGGATGACTTCCACGACAACATATCGAAATGAAAGGGCCCGACCATATCAAGCAAACGGGGACGCGCGCGACCAAAAAACATTTTGAAGGCGATCGACAGAAGCCCCGAAACAGCATTGACAGAAAGCACAAAGAACGCGCGCCCTGCAAAAAGCCCGAGCATGGCATCGACACGCTTGCCCCAGCCGCGATAACGCAAAGCCAGCGCCGCAACGAGGCAGACGGCGCAAGTCGCAAAAATCCAACCTGATTCGCCAAGCCGCGTGATTGTGGCAAAGAAATCGTAGATAGGACGCGCGATCAATTTCACACCGCGGGCAATAGCCTCATCGCCATAAATTGCGACCGTCACAATCGACAGGCACAAGACAAGCGCGAGACCTGCCTCCATACGGCGCGTATTTCGCTCATGGAAACGATGCGTGCTTTTCCAGCGCGTGATGAAATCGCGTGAGGCGATATGAAGCGGCCCGATCATGGCGCTGAAACTTTCAGCGCATAGACGCCCATATCAAGCTTGCGGCCACCGTTGAGATTGAGTCCTTCAACGCGCGTCAGCAATGCAATATTGGAAGAGGCCGATAGCGTAGCTTTGAAAGCCGCCTCCCCGCGCGCATCAACAAAGGCCACGCGGCATGGAGCGCCTTGCACAAAGCGCGCGGCTTCTTCCCCACCTGTCATCAGCAGATCTGTTCCGATCAGAAAGACAAGACTGGGCTCGTTGAAACCCACTGTCACGGCAGATAAACGCGCACATTGACCTTGCCCGCTCAACGCCAGTCGCGCAGCTTCCGTTAGGCGCGGCGACATGCGCCAAGCTGCGAAAGGTCCGCTCGTCATAATGCCAGAGAATACGAAGACATAAGCGCTGATGGCCAGAGCCACTGCAGCAAGCACAGATGTCTCGATCTTCTCCGTACCGATATTGCGCAAGAGATGCAGCGCCAACCACACCAAGACAGGTGCGGCGACGAATGCAAAGACGCCCGGCAGTTTCCCGCTCCAGATGGAGAGACCAATGCCCGCCGTGAGAAGAACGAGCGGAATGATCGAAACGAGACGCAATAAAATCCGCGCCCATAATTTTTTTACCAGCAAAGCGCCGCGCTCAAAAGCCAGCATGATCAAAATGGCAATGGCCGGATAAGCCGGCAGAACATAATGCGGGAGTTTGGTCGGCACAGCTTCAAAGACGAGCCAGAAAGGTATGATCCACGCAAGCAAAAACGCGACCGGTTTTTCGCGACGCGCCATCCAACCAAAAGCCGCAGCTAAAGGGGCGAAGGGCGCCATCGGCCAAGCTGTTGCCCAAAAGGCGGCGAAGTAAGTGCCGGGCGGTGCGCCGTGACTCTCCTGCCCAGAGCCAACTTTGCCCAGCATGTCATTGCCGACAGAGTCGGCGAGAAACGCACCCTTGGTTGCGATCATGATCAGCACGAACCACGGCACGACAATGAGCAGAGTCCAGAGCAAACCATAAAGCGGACGCGCTGCGCCAAACCATGTCGCGCCGCGATCTTTCACCGCCAGCACCAGCCCGGCAAACAAAGGCACCATGGGCGTGATGGGGCCTTTAACAAGGAGACCGAGGCCGATCGCTGTCCAGAAAATCAATGGCAATTTCCAGCCGCGTGATTTCTCTGGCAGCAGATAAAAACGCGCGAGCGCGCCCATGGCTGCCATAATGGTTGCCAGCACAACGGCATCCGTTTTGGCAAGCCGCGCTTCGACACCAATCAGAATGGTCGAGCCAAACAAAAGTGCCGCAAGAAAAGCGTTGCGTCGCGTGACAAAGACAAGCGCCGTCCAATAGGTCAGAAGAACCGCACTCACCGCCCCCAACAGCGAGACAAGACGATAGAGCCAAATGGTCGTGCGCGCTTGCGGCACGCCCAATGCGTCAGCCGCACCCACCACAGCCGCTTGCATCCAGTAAATGCCGACCGGCTTTTTGTTGCGTGCTTCATCCTGAAAGCGGATAGCGACATAATCACCGGTCTCGATCATCTGCTTCGTCGCCTGCGCAAAGCGCGGCTCGTCGCGATCCATCGGCTGCAGCGAGAAAAACCCCGGCAGGAAAAGAGCCAGTGCTGCAAGCACGAGCAAAAACGCTGCGCGTCTGTGTGAAGCGAGCGTCGTGTCCAGCGCGGCAGCGGCAGGTTCAATGATGCGGGCGATGATCATCCGGCCTCATCCGGAGGGGTGAGTCGGGCTTAAAAACCCGAGTCCCGCCTTTTAGGCCCAGAGCCCCAGAGCGGCAAGCCAGAGCAGGCATCAGCCTTGCGGCCAAAGGCCCCTGTCCTTCAGAAAATCAGCCATGGCCGCATCAAAAGCCGCCGGATCTTCAATACAGCAGGCATGGCCCGTTCCCGGCAGCACGACATGGCGTGCATCGGGGATGTGTTGCGCGGTCTCGCGCCCCCTCCCCAGAGAATTGTCATGCTCGCCATTGATGACCAGTACGGGCATATCGAGGCCCGGCAGTCGTGGCAGCATATTCTCCGATCCGCGTGCCTCGAAGATGCGGGCAATAGAGCGCCCATCGAGAAGATGCGCATCTTCGCAAAACAGGTTCATCACCCAGCGGCCGAGCGTCGTTTCAGGAAAACCGGGTGCGAAAAGCTCGGGCATATAGTCGCGCCGATATTTGGCCGGACCGATTTGGGTGAAAGCATCAATGCGCTTTTGAATGTTTCCGCCAGGGCGGCTGGAGCCGCCCACCAGAATGAGGCCACTCGCACGCATTGCGTGATCAAGCCCGATCTTCAGTGCAATGCCGGAGCCGACACTGACGCCCAGAAATAATGCCTGCACAATGCCAAGGTCATCACAGACGCCCAGCACATCCTGCACCATATCTTCCAGCGTGAAGGGATCAGTCGGCTTGTCAGACAGGCCATAGCCACGCAGATCAATCGCAATGCAGCGATAATAATTCGAAAAATGCGCAACCTGAAAAGTGAAAAGCCGCCGATCATAAGGATTGGCATGCACCATCACGAGCGGCGGACCATCTCCATGGTCTTCGTAGTGAATGCGCAGACCATTCGCGGTTGAATATGGCATGCGCGCCCCCTTTAACTCGTCACGCCTTGGCCGGCTCGATCGTTACACTCTCACCACAGCCGCAGGCGGCCGTCTGGTTTGGATTGTTGAACACAAAACCCGACGAGAGCTTATCGGCTTTGAAATCCATTTCGGTGCCAAGCAGGAACATAATGGCCTTGGGGTCGATGAAGACTTTCACGCCCTTGTCGTCGACCACTTCATCATGCGGGCCGACAGACTCGGCCCATTCCATTGTGTAGGACATGCCGGCGCAGCCGCCGTTCTTCACGCCCACGCGCAAACCAGCGACGGGCTTTTCAGCCGCATCCATGATTTCGCGGACCCGTTCGGCCGCTGCGTCTGTCAATCTCACGACTTGCGGTCGCGGTCTTGCCTGTACCATGTCCATCTCCCTCAGCCGGGTTCAAGGCCCGACGAATGAGTCACTTCAACAACCTACCACATATCCAGCGCGACACGCGCTTCATCCGACATGCGGCTCTGATCCCACGGCGGATCAAAAACCATATGCGCTTTTGCGCCCGAAACACCCTGCACGGCGGAGACAGCATTCTCCACCCATTGCGGCATTTCACCAGCGACCGGGCAAGCCGGTGCGGTCAACGTCATGTTGATATTCACGAAGCGTGAATCATCGACATCGATTTTATAGATGAGCCCAAGCTCATAAATATCGACCGGAATTTCCGGATCAAACACCGTCTTCAGCGCGACGATAATATCGTCGGTCAGGCGCTCCAGCTCCTCCGGCGGCAAAGCGCTGGGCAAAGCCAGATCAGGCTTGTTGGGCTGCGTATCGTTGGAGAGATCGGTCATCTTATCCGCAACCTCAAGCAAACAGAGCTTCGGCCTTGGCGAGCGCTTCGACCAGCGCATCCACCTCAGCTCGCGTATTATACATGGCAAAAGACGCACGGCATGTCGATGTCACACCAAAGCGCGCCATCAGCGGCATGGCGCAATGGGTGCCCGCCCGCACGGCAACGCCCGAGCGATCAATCACGGTTGCCACATCATGCGCATGCGCGCCTTTCATCTCGAAGGAGACAATCGCGCCCTTGCCCGGCGCCGTGCCAATGAGACGAATGGAATTGAGGCGTGCAAGACGCTCCTGCGCATAAGCACCCAGCGCATTCTCATGCGCGCGGATGCGATCCCGCCCAACCGCAAGCATATAATCCATGGCCGCACCCAAGCCGATGGCTTGCACAATCGGGGGCGTGCCCGCTTCAAAGCGATGCGGAGGCACATTGTAAGTGACGCGGTCCATCGTCACCGTCTCGATCATCTCGCCACCACCATTATAGGGCGGCAATTTTTCGAGCCATTCGCGCTTGCCATAGAGCACGCCAATGCCGGTCGGCCCATAGGTCTTGTGACCCGTGAAGACATAAAAGTCTGCATCGAGATCGCGCACATCAACATCGAGATGGCAGGCGCCCTGCGATCCATCGACCAGCACGGGAATGCCGCGGGCATGGGCAATGCGGATCACCTCTTTCACCGGCACGATTGTGCCCAGCACATTCGACATATGCGTGATAGCAACAATCTTGGTTTTGGACGTCAGCGTCTTTTCAAATTCGTCGAGCGAGAAAGATCCATCCTCACCAACGCCGACCCATTTCAACACCGCGCTCTTGCGCTCGCGATGGAAATGCCAGGGCACAATATTGGAATGATGCTCCATGATCGACAAAACGATCTCGTCACCTTCCTGAATATAGGCCTGACCGAAAGCGCCAGCGACAATATTGATAGCCTCAGTCGCGGAGCGCGTAAAAACGATTTCTTCCGTCGAACCCGCGTTCAGAAAACCACGCACCTTTTCGCGCGCACCTTCAAAAGCCTCGGTCGCCGCATTGGCGAGATAATGCAGGCCGCGATGCACATTGGCATATTCATGCTCATAGGCATGAACCATGCGGTCGATGACCTGACGCGGTTTTTGAGCCGAGGCTGCATTGTCGAGATAGACAAGCGGCTTGCCATAAGGGCGTTCATTCAGAATCGGAAAGTCGCGGCGGATCGCTTCGACATCATAGGAAACATTCATATTCATGCTGCCCCCCGCTGCGAAAGCCATTGCCCGATCAAACTCGTGAGATAGACACGCACAGGCTCGCTCTCGACGCGATCTGTCGCTTCATCGACAAAAGCTTCGAGCAGCATCGATTCCGCCACGGGCTTTGGCAAGCCACGCGCCATTGCATAAAAAACCTGATCTTCGTCGAGCTGGGCAACTGTCGCGCCATGTCCGCAGACAACGTCATCGGCAAAGATTTCAAGCTCAGGCTTATTGTTCATGGTTGCGTCATCAGAAAGCAAGATCGCATGGCTCTTCATGGCGCCATCGGTCTTTTGCGCACCCGGCGCCACAATCACTTTGCCCTGATAAATGCCTGTCGATTCACCGTCGAGCACGGTTTTGAAATATTCGCGGCTCTGGCAATGGGCTGCCACATGCTGAACGACAAGCGTCGTATCCGCATGATCTTTATTCCTGAGTACAGACGCACCAGCCAATTGGCCTTTGGCATGCTCACCATCAAAGCGCATGTGAATCTGGCGGCGCAGCAGCCCGCCGCCCTGCACCAAAGTGAAGGAGTTGAATGATGCCTTTGCGCCCAAAATGGCAAGCAACGAGGCCACATATGTCGAAGCGCTCTTCAAAATCGCAGGCACAAAAACATGCTCGACCTGCGCTTCATCTGCCACACTCACGACCAGAGCATGATTGCGCTGCTCGATTTGTGAAGCGGTGCTGACCTCGCGTTCAATCAATGTGACTTGTGCGCCTTTGCCAACGCGCAACAAAGAGCGCGCATAAACAGCATGAGCTGACATCTCAGAAGACAGCGCGATCATTTCAATCGGTTGCGCAACATGCGTGCCTGCAGCAACGTCGATGATCACACCGCCTTGCATGAATGCTGTGTTCAGCGCGAGAGCAGCATCACCCTGCCCCATACCCGGTGCTGACAAAGCTTCCACAAAAGCCGCATCGCCCTTGGCAAGGGCCTCAGACAAAGCCGTAACCGTGACACCCTTTGGTGTCACATCCGAAAGTTCGGCAACAAAATAGCCGTCCACCAAAACCAGACGCGTGGTTTCGAGATCAGCAATGCGTGGTGCAAGTTTTTCAAGCTTTTGCTTGAGTGACGCGTCAGCCTTGGGCGCAGGCGCCACAGGCAAAGCATCACGCATGGCCATACGCAGATCAGTATAATGCCAAGCCTCGACACGGCGTGTAGGCAGGCCGGCAGATTTGAAAGCCTCGAACGCCGCATCTCGCAAAGCACCAACGGGCGCTGCACCGGGCAACGATCCGCGCGCACGCGCAAATTCTGCGACGAGCTTTTCTTCCGCTGCTGAATGCGCCGCTTTCACGTCACCGAGCATCACGCCGCCTCGCCAACAAAATCGCGATACCCATTGGCCTCGAGTTCAAGCGCCAGTTCTTTGGCGCCCGTCTTCACAATCTGGCCTTTCGACATGACATGCACAGTGTCAGGCACGATGTAATCGAGCAGACGCTGATAATGGGTGATGACGAGGAAAGAACGCTTGGGATCACGCAAAGCATTCACGCCTTCCGACACAATGCGCAGAGCATCAATATCGAGACCGGAATCGGTTTCATCGAGAATGGCAAAAGTCGGCTCCAGCAGCGACATTTGCAAAACTTCCATGCGCTTCTTTTCGCCGCCCGAAAAACCGACATTCAAAGCACGACGCAGCATGTCCTGCGGCACGCCGAGCTTTTCGGCCCCTGCCTTCACGCGCTTCATGAAATCAGGCGTCGTGAGTTCGGCTTCACCACGCGACTTGCGCTGCGCATTGAGGCACGCCTTCAGGAAGGTCATCGTCGTGACGCCGGGGATTTCTAGCGGATATTGGAAAGCGAGGAACACACCTTTGGCGGCGCGCTCGGCTGCATTCATCTCCAGAATATTTTCGCCATTCAGCAAAATCTCGCCACCCGTCACCTCATAGCCTGCACGGCCGGAGATCACATAAGAGAGTGTCGATTTGCCAGAGCCATTGGGGCCCATTATGGCCGCGACTTCGCCGTCATTCACGGTCAGCGAAAGACCGTTGATGATTTTCTTGCCGTCGATCTCGGCGTGAAGGTTACGAATTTCGATCATGTTTCCCGTATCCGTTTCAAAGGTGGCGAGGCGTCAGACGCCTCAGCCAACTGAGCCTTCTAGGCTGATAGAAATGAGCTTCTGCGCTTCAACCGCAAATTCCATCGGCAGCTGTTGCAGCACATCGCGCACGAAACCATTGACGATCAGCGCTGTCGCTTCTTCCGCCGAAAGTCCGCGCTGCATGCAATAGAACAGCTGATCTTCAGAAATTTTCGACGTCGTCGCTTCGTGCTCGAAGACCGCGCTGGCGTTTTTCGCTTCGATATAGGGGATCGTATGCGCGCCGCAGGTTTCGCCAATCAGCAATGAATCGCAATTGGTGAAATTGCGCGCATTGGTCGCGCGCTTCTGCGCCAACACCTGTCCACGATAGGTGTTGTTGGAACGTCCTGCAGAAATCCCCTTCGAGATAATGCGGCTCGTCGTGTTCTTGCCGAGATGGATCATCTTGGTGCCGCTATCGACCTGCTGGCGACCATTGGAAATGGCGATCGAGTAAAACTCGCCACGCGATTCATCGCCGCGCAAAATGCAGGACGGATATTTCCACGTAATAGCCGAGCCGGTTTCAACCTGCGTCCACGAGATCTTCGAGCGCGCGCCGCGGCAATCGCCACGCTTGGTGACGAAATTATAAATGCCGCCTTTGCCGTCCGCGTCGCCCGGATACCAATTCTGCACGGTGGAATATTTGATCTCGGCATCATCAAGCGTGATCAGTTCAACCACCGCTGCATGCAGCTGGTTTTCGTCGCGCTTGGGTGCCGTGCAGCCTTCGAGATAGCTCACATAAGAGCCCTTGTCGGCAATGATCAGCGTGCGCTCGAATTGCCCCGTGTTCTGCTCATTGATGCGGAAGTAAGTCGACAATTCCATCGGGCAACGCACGCCCGGCGGAATGTAGACGAACGAGCCATCCGAGAAGACTGCGGAATTGAGCGTCGCGTAATAATTGTCGCTCGTCGGCACGACCGAGCCGAGATATTTCTTCACCAGTTCGGGGTGCGTGTGCACAGCTTCCGAGATCGGGCAGAAGATCACACCAGCTTTGGCCAATTCAGCCTTGAAGGTCGTGGCGACAGACACGGAATCGAACACCGCATCCACAGCGACCCTGCGTTCTTGCACGCCGGCCAGAATTTCCTGCTCGCGCAGCGGAATGCCGAGCTTTTCATAAACGCGCAACAGTTCGGGATCGACCTCGTCGATGTTCTTGGGGCCCGGCGTGCTTTTCGGCGCGGAATAATAATAGAGATCTTGATAGTTGATCTTCGGATAATCGACGCGCGCCCAATCGGGCTCACGCATGGTGAGCCAAAGCCGATAGGCTTCAAGGCGCCATTCAGTCAGCCACGCGGGCTCATTCTTTTTCGCCGAGATGAAACGAACAATATCTTCGTTGAGGCCCTTAGGCGCCTTCTCCGATTCAATATCGGAGACGAAGCCGTACTTATAGGCATCGACGTCGACAGACTTCACCCGATCGACAGTCTCTTGGACGGCCGCCATGCTTTTCTCCTCACCTTGGCGGTTTCAAGGACCGCTGGTTTGGCTTCACTTCATATACGAACCGGTTGCCCGGCCCGATCTATCTTTCAGGCGGCGCTCATCTGCGAACGCGCTCTGATATTACTTACCGCCTTATCGAGCGCCCCGCAAAAGGCTTCGATGTCGCGGTCTGTATTTCCGGCACCCAAACTGACCCGCAAAGCGCCCTTGGCGAGGGCCGGCTCCACGCCCATGGCCAGAAGCACATGGGAGGGCTGCACCTTGCCCGAGGAACAGGCCGACCCCGAAGAGACGGCAAAGCCAGCGAGATCGAGCGCGATCAATAATGTCTCGGCCGGCACACCCGGCACGGCAAAGGCCGTGGTCTGGGGGAGGCGTTGCGCCTCCTGCCCGAAGAAGACCGTATCGGGAAGCCGCTGTGCGACCTCAGCCTCAAGGCGATCCCGAAGGACCCCGAGGCCGGCCATCAAGCTACCCTGCAAGACTGCTTCAGAGGCCGCCGCGCCAAAACCCGCAATGCCCGCCACATTCTCTGTGCCAGCCCGCAGGCCCTTTTCCTGGCCCCCGCCCTTTACCAGCGCCGCCCCATTCATATGGAGACGCGTATTGGCAAATGCCAGCGCGCCCATGCCTTTCGGCCCGCCAATCTTATGGGCGGAGATGAAAAGCGCATCGGCGCCAAGACCAGCAAGGGGAATACGACCGGCCGCCTGCACGCCATCACAAATCACAAGCCCGCCCGCTTCATGGACGAGGGCCGCGGCCTCCGCGACCGGCTGGATGACGCCCGTCTCATTATTGGCAGCCTGAAGAGCAAGCAGCACGCGCTCACCAGAGGCTTGAGCCAGCAAAGCTTGCAGCACGCCAAAGTCGATCTGGCCGTCAGCCTTCAGCGGAATGGTCTGGACAGCGTCTTGCGGGAAACGGTGCCCCTGCAAGACGCAAGGATGTTCTCCGGCAGCCACAAAAAGACGGGTCAGCGGTTTGCCGCCATCGCTCAAGGCGGGCGAGAGGACAAGATTGGCCGCCTCGGTGCCGCCTGATGTGAAAGTAATATCACGCGGCCGGACGCCGATCAGCCCTGCCACTTGGGCGCGCGCCTGCTCGATGGCGGCGCGAGCCGCACGCCCTTCCGCATGGATAGAGGAGGCATTTCCGGTCAAATCCAGCGCCGCGACCATAGCCGCGCGCACTGCGGGAAGCAGCGGGGCGGTCGCATTATGGTCGAGATAGATCCGCTCAGGCACCATCACGTTTCGCTGCTTGTCGCAAAATGCTTGCAATTGCACGGTGCCTGCGTGTTAGAACGCCCCGGACCGTGTCGGCCTCCCGCCTATCGAGGGGCCTTCAGCTGTTAGAATAATTCTAACAGCTATTAGGGGTCGCCCTTTGGCGAAGTCAAGCGAAGGGGCTGACCTGACACGCATTTGAACTCCGGGCCGCTAGAGGCTGCCCGCTTGCTTGAGGATCACGATGCCTGAAGTCATTTTCACGGGTCCGGCTGGCCGTCTGGAAGGCCGTTTTCATCCCTCCAAGCAGCGCGGCGCCCCGATCGCTGTGATCCTTCATCCCCACCCGCAGTTTGGCGGGACGATGAACAATCAGATCGTCTATAATTTATATTATACATTCGCTGAGCGCGGCTTCTCCGTGCTGCGCTTCAACTTTCGCGGCGTCGGCCGCAGCCAGGGCAGTTTCGATCACGGCTCAGGCGAGCTGTCAGATGCCGCCGCTGCGCTCGATTGGGTGCAGGGCATCAATCCGGAAGCACGCGCCTGCTGGATTGCCGGCGTCTCCTTCGGCTCGTGGATCGGCATGCAGCTGTTGATGCGCCGCCCCGAGATCGAGGGCTTCATCTCGATTGCCCCGCCCGCCAACCGCTTTGACTATTCCTTCCTGGCGCCGTGCCCGTCCTCCGGTCTCTTCGTCCATGGCGATCAGGACCGCGTGGCTCCGCTCAAGGAAGTCATGGGGCTGATTGAAAAGCTGAAAACCCAGCGCGGCATTATTATCGAGCATGCCGTCGTGCAGGGCGCGAACCATTTCTTCGAGAACCGCGTGGATGAGCTCATTGCCGAAGTCGGCAATTACCTCGACCGCCGCCTCGACAATCCGGTCCGGCTCCCCACTCCGGCCCGCGCCAAAAAAGGCGCCGAGGACTAAGGCTTTGCCAAACGGCCTCCGGTCAACGGGCGATCCACGCCCGTTGTGCCCGGAAAAGAGAGCGGGAGCCCGCGCGCGGAGCGCACGGCGAGATAGGCAAAGGCCTGCGCTTCAATCGCGCCGGCATCCCAGCCAAATTCATCTGCTGCACGAACCTTTGCTCTCAACTGCTTTTCAAGCATAGATAAAAGCGTTTTATTATGCGCTCCACCCCCGCAGGCGATCCAGAGTTCTGGAGCCTCATCCAGATGCGGCAAAAGGCTCGCCACAGCCCGCGCTGTGAAGGCTGTCAAAGTCGCCGCACCATCCGCATCGGAGAGTTTTTCGACACCACTCACATCGAACGCATTGCGGTCGAGGCTTTTGGGAGGTGCTGCCGAAAAGAAAGGATGCGCCAGCCAAAGCGCCAACAGGTCCTCGTCCGGCGAGCCGGAGGCTGCCAATGCCCCGTCCGCATCATAGGGCGCGCCTGTTCTGGCGAGCACGAAATCATCGATCAGCGCATTGCCCGACCCCGTATCGCAGGCAACCGGATCAGCGTCCCCATGGAGCAAAGTGGCATTGGCCACCCCGCCGATATTCAGAAAGGCGACCCGTTGCGGGAGATCCGCGTTGGCGGCAAGCGCCCGATGGAAGACGGGAACCAAGGGCGCACCCTGCCCGCCAGCCGCCACATCGGCTGAACGGAAATCGAAAACCACGGGACGTCCAAGCTCTTCAGCCAAGCCCTGCCCGTCCCCGATCTGGACGGTCAGCCCCGCCTCCGGCCGATGCAGAACGGTCTGGCCGTGAAAGCCGACGAGATCGATGGAGGCGAGGTCGATGCCGTGCTCCTTGCAAAAGGCGCGAACGGCCTCGGCATGGGCGCAGGTGAGGAAGGCTTCAGCCTGAGGTAAAATACCGGGACGGCTGGCGGCATCGGTCAGGCTGCGCGCATCGGCCAGTGCGGCCCTAAGCAGCCGCCGCTCGGCATCCTTATAGGGCCGCGTAGCAAAAGGGCCGAGCCAAACCTGCGATTCTCCGTCGGTCTCAACAAAAGCAATGTCGATACCATCTAGAGAGGTGCCGGACATCAGGCCTATGACGCGCAGCTTGGTCATCGGCAAATCAGCCCAACCCCATCAGAAGCGCCAATTCACGCGTGACGTCTTCCATCACATCTGGGCTCACGACGCCTATTTCATCTCGAATACGCGTCCGCCGAACGGAGGTTAATTTATCGAGCATGATATTGGATGGGGCCTTGAGACCATTTTCTGCCGAAGGTTCGAGCCTAATCCGCAAAGCGCCCGAAACGGACAAATCGCTGGTCAGAGGGCAGACAAGAACCGTGCTCAAATCGGCATAAAGTTCCGTCTGGACAGCTAGAGCTGGCCGGGGCTTACCAAAGTCGCCGGGAATCACAACAGCGACGATGGCGCCGCGCCGGATTAGTCCTTCGGCCATTCGTAAACGGCCTCAACCCAATCCATGGCTTCGTCGCTCTGCTGGTCCGAATGGGCAATCGCGCGCGCTTCTGCACGCATTCGCTCTATGATGGCCGGATTCTTCGTGTCCGGCAGCCAGATGCGCACAGGACGCAAGCCAGCCGCACGCAGGCGGGCCGCGCGGCTTTGTGCCCGAGAACCGGAAGGCAAAGATTGGCGAGCTGGATCAGACATGATGAGAATTCTACGCCCCAATCGGACGTCTGTCACGTTGCGCCGACGCGCCCTGTCGATTAAACCACGGCCACCTGACCGAGGACCTCATGTCGACCGATTTCCAGCCCAAATCCGATTTTCTCGCCGTTCTGAAAGAGCGCGGCTATATCCACCAATGCTCGGACTTTGCGGGCGTGGATGACAAGGCCAAGTCTGGAGACCTCATTGCCTATATAGGCTTTGATGCGACAGCCTCCTCGCTGCACATCGGCTCGCTGCTGCAGATCATGATGTTGCGCTGGCTGCAAAAGACCGGCGGCAAGCCGATCCCTTTGATGGGTGGCGGCACGACACAGGTCGGCGATCCCTCGGGGCGCGATGAAAGCCGCAAACTGCTCACGCTCGATCAGATCGACGCCAACAAGAACGGCATCCGTCAAGTCTTCACAAAATTCCTCACCTTCGGTGACGGCAAGACTGATGCGGTCATGACCGACAATGCCGAATGGTTGACTGCACTCAATTACATTCACTTCCTGCGCGATGTCGGCCGACACTTTTCCGTCAACCGCATGTTGTCGATGGATTCGGTCAAGATGCGCCTCGACCGCGAGCAAGAGCTCTCCTTCATCGAATTCAATTATATGTGCTTGCAGTCCTATGATTTCGTCGAGTTGAACAAGCGTTACGGCATCACCCTGCAAATGGGCGGCTCCGATCAATGGGGCAATATTGTCATGGGCATTGATCTGGGCCGACGCATGGGCACGGGCCAGCTCTATGGCCTCACTTCGCCGCTACTCACCACAGCTTCGGGCGCGAAAATGGGCAAGACGGCGTCCGGCGCAGTCTGGCTCAACCCCGACATGCTGCCCGTCTATGATTACTGGCAGTACTGGCGCAATACGGAGGATGCCGATGTCGGCCGCTTCCTGCGCCTCTTCACCGAATTGCCGATGGATGAAATCCGCCGCCTCGAAAATCTCGGTGGCGCAGAAATCAACGAAGCCAAAAAGATTCTCGCCAATGAAGCCACAGCCATGTTGCATGGTCGGGCAAGCGCAGATGAGGCGGCCGAAACAGCGCGCAAAACATTTGAAGAGGGCGTGCTCTCGACAGCGCTTCCCACAATTGAAGTGACACGCAGCGAATTTGATGCCGGTATCGGCGTGCTGACCGCTTTCGTCAAAGCAGGTCTTGTCGCCTCAACGGGTGAAGCGCGCCGCCAGATCAAAGGTGGCGGTCTGCGCATGAATGATGCTGCCGTCAGCGATGAGCGCGCGACATTGAGCGCAGCTGATCTCACCGGCGAAGGTGTGGTGAAATTGTCGATGGGCAAAAAGAAGCACGTGCTTCTGAAGCCGGTTTAATAGCTCTTCATCAGAACGGCGACACGCGGCGCGTGGGTACAAATTGCAGCGGGGTGCCATCTTTCTTTTCGCCCTCTTCTGGAGGCGCTGCTTGCGGCGCACCTGCCGGTGTCTCAGGGGCATCACTCGGCACACCTTGGCCGGGCCCGAATATCTTGCGCAAGAAACCAGGTGCCAAAGCCGAGAGCGGGTTGATCGTCAATGCCGGCGCAGTCGATGCGCCGCTGAGGCGGAAATTGATCCCGAACAGACCTTCATTTTCACCGCCGCCCAAAAACACGCCAAAGAGCGGGATTTTCGAAAAGAAATTGTTGAGCCCATAGGCCGGCACAAATGTGCCAGTCAGATTCACACGGTCATTGAGCGTATCGAGCGTGCCTTCAATCGTCGTCCCCGCTTCGGGCCCATAGATGACACCATCACGCAAATCGATACGACCGGGCGCGCGCGTGAAACCCACCTGCATTTTCGTGAAGGCAGAGGCTGTCGTATCAATCTTGATCTGGCCCGAACGATCACGCTGCGCCACACCTTCAGACACAAGACGGCGCAGTGCGGGCTCATTGCGCACAATGAAATTCTGCACCGTCACGGTACCATCGATCTCACTATCACTGAGTTGTGCGGTGAATTGCAGCTTGCCGCCTTCCATACGCTTGTAAAAATCAAAGAAATTCAAAAGCGCGCCACCATCATTGGTGGCAAGACTGATCTGCGGCTCACCCTGCACACGCACGACCGAACCCACCACATTATCTTTGCCGAATTTGCCATTGAGATTGAACAGGCGGATTTGGCCCGAGCGGCGGCCCATGCGCAAAGTCACATTGGATGCGGTCTGATTATTATAGCCCGCCACAACATTGGCTTTGAGATCGACGTCGAAATCTTTCGACGGACCAGAGCCTGCGCGTGGTGCGGTACCTGTCGTCAACAAACGCAAGAAGGGTTTGGCATCCACCGACTTGCCCGAGATCGATAATTTGAGCAGATCTTTCGTCTGCTCGGCCATGATCTGCATGTCATCGCCGGGAGAGAGGCGCACCTGTGTGAGCTTCAAACGCTCCATGCCGCCAGCTGTATCAAGTTCAATTGAGCCCTTGGCGTAAGCCGTGCCACCGTCAAAGACGAAATTTTCCAGATCAGGGCCGGACAAATCATTGATCAACGTGAAAGAGGCTTTAGCAGGCTTGCCTGCTGGCTTCACAAAACCTGGCAGCAAATTGTCGATATTGGCTTTGGTAAAATCGATCTCGACTTGCGCACGCGTCTTGTCTTGCTGGCCAAGTGCTGAAGTCAGTTTAGCCCCAATCTGGCCTGTCAGGGTCTGACCAAAATTGAGGCCTAGTTTGGTGCGTGCCGCATCATCCAGCGTCATGCCAATCATGGCTTCAGTGGGCATATTGATCTGCTTGCGTAATTCAATTGTCGCGGGCGCGCCAAACAAGCGGCCTTGGCCCGAAGCGCGCAACGTGCCGCGCTCAGCTGTGAGATTGAGGGAACCTGCTTCCAGCTTTTCTTGGCCGACCAATTTATCGACCGAGAAATTGGTCAGAGCCGCACTTGCGCGCACGCGCGTATCTTCCGTCCTGATCTCATCAGCCAGTTTCAGATCAATGACGATCTGCCCATCAATCTGGCCTTTGACAGTCGTCGCATCAATCGGCAATTGCGCAAAATTCTTCAGCCGCTCGCGCTCAAACAAATCCGCTACAGCATCAAGCGGGCCTGTGATGCGCATATTGACAGAGGCCGGCGCAGCTTTCACTTGCGTATCAGGCACACTGAAAGACGCCTCAACAATATTGAGCTTTTGCCCCGACACATCCATGAGCGCGCGGGTCGCCACAAAATTGGCAGTGCGGCCTGTGACCACGCCCGTGCCATCCAGAGACGAAAGCGGCGGCAGACCGGGGACGGCTTCGAGAAGAGCGCCAGCCAAACGGAAATTCACCCGCAATTTATCGTCGGGCGGCTGCAAATCCTTTTTGAGAAGATCAAAAGTCTGCGGGTCGAAATCAAGCCACAGCGACCCTTCTTCTAATGTGCCGCCTTGCAGTGCGCGCACAAACCAAGCGCGCACACGAGGTGCAACGGGTGTGGGCCATAGACGCACAACAGAGATCGCAGGCATGGTGGCAGCGCGTCCTGTGAAGCGCAAATGCGGCCCTTGATCGGTCAGGCGCAAATCCGCTTGGCCAGCAAGTGCAACATCGGGCCCTGCCAATTCAAGCCGATCTATAATGAGGCGGCGTTCACCGGGCACGAGTTTCGCGTCCAGGATGGCACGATCAATGAAGATCGGTTTTGTGCTCGGACGCTCCGGCCCATAGACAGAGCGCTCAGCCACGCGTCCCGACACTTGCCATGCATTGCTGCCGGCGGGTGGTGGCGTCACAGCGCCTGCAATTGCAAAACGCGTTTCTCCCACTTGCACCAAAGTGCGATTGAGATCGAAACGGCGCGATGTGGCATTCCAATCAAACGTGCCCTCAATCAGATCAATATGGGCGGCTTCATGATCTTTATCATCGAGCTTGAAAATGCCCGAGCCTGCCGAAAATCGCCCGCTCGCGGCAGCCAGCAGATTGTCGCGACCCAAAGTCACATTCACTTGCACGGCCATGTGGCTCGACAATTCAAAGCCGGGCTCGCGCATGCCCGCGACCAATTGCAATTCGTCGAGCGTCAGATTGTTGACCGAAATATCCAGCGTGCGAATTTCACCGGGCCGGCCATTGGCAAGCGCCTCCGCACGCCAGCGCCCGTTGGGACCACGCGCAGAAACCAGCAAAGCTGCTGAATCCTCGGCGCGGTCGAAATCCAGATCGAAATCTTCAAAGCGCGTCACACGCTGTGTGATTTGATCTTCGAAAACCAAACGGCCATTTGAAATACCCAAGCGGCGCAACGCGCCTGCCGGAGAGTTTTGCCGCATGGCATTGTCGAGCAACACTTTCAGTGCATCGCCAAATGCAATCATCGCATCGCCACTGGGCACATCGACAACGGGCTCAGGTACAGGCGGTGCATCGGCAGCACGCCGCGCGCCCGTCAAGACAACGGGCTCAGAGCCCGCAGACAAGGCCACTGCACCATTGGGCATGACGGAGAGGCGCAGCTCCACTTCCATCAATTCAAGACGGCGCGGAGAAATCTGCCCCAAAAGAAGCGACAGAGGATTGATCGACACATCGGCTTTCGGTGCTGCGATGATCACGCGTCCCTGCGGATCTTTCAGCGAAAACCCCTGCATGGCGATGCGTGGACCGTGGTCACTATCCTCCAGCGCCATGGGACCAATATCAGCGCTATAGCCCTCCCCCATGCGCGATGACAGCGCAGAGGCAAAGGGGCCGCGGATCATGTCGAGCTCGATCGGGCCTTCGCTCAGGCGATTGAAGACATAAGCGGAGATGAAAACGGGAGAGAGACAGACCAGCGCAAGGATGACGACGAAAAAACCGATCAACCGACGACGCCGATGCGGGTGTCGGGTCGGGCGCAGACGCACAGGTTCTGGCGCAGACAAGACCTCTTGGGGAGAGGTCAGCCTTTGGCCTTTGAGCCCCTGTTCATCCTGCTCCTGATCGCTCAAACTTGAGGTCCCGCGCCTTGGCCGGAAACATATGTTCCGATTCGTCCGGAACTATAGAAGTTCATGGGCTCGGGCGCGATCCGCCAGCCCTGACTTACCGTAATCAATTGCACGTCCATTAAGACGAAAGGAAGGCGATTCGCATGACTGCCAAGCTCGAAACCGGCAAAAAGGCCCCCGCTTTTGACCTGCCCAGCGATGGGGACGGCCGCATCAAGCTCTCCGGCCTCAAGGGCCAGAAAGTCGTGCTTTATTTCTATCCCAAGGACGACACCTCGGGCTGCACGCAGGAGGCCATTGATTTCAACGGCCTGCGCAAGCAGTTTGAAAAGGCCAATACGGTCATCATCGGTGTCTCGCCCGATTCCGTGAAAAGCCATGACAAGTTCAAAGCCAAGCACGAGCTCGACTTTGATCTCGTGTCAGACGAGAGCAAGACCATGCTCGAAGCCTATGGCGTCTGGGTCGAGAAGAGCATGTATGGCCGCAAATATATGGGCGTTGAACGCACGACGGTTCTGATCGACGAGACCGGCAAAATTGCGCAGGTCTGGAACAAGGTCAAAGTGCCAGGACATGCCAAAGAAGTTTTGGCGGCAGCAAAAGACCTCTGAGCTCTTAACCTTCCGCTAACCATAACGGACCTAGCGTCACCCTGCCCGGCATCCACATTGCCGCCGGGCGGGGTTTTTTATGACCAAAGACATTTTCCTGACCCTGCAAAAGGGCGAGCAGATTGCGTGCCTTCGGCTCACACCGCCAGTCCTAGCTTTGCTGGCGGCGACACTTGTTTGCGGCTTCACCTTTCTCCTGCGCCCAGATGCACCGGCTGATCCGCAGACACTCGACCAGGCCAAGAACCGCATTGCGGCTCTTCAAGCACAATTGGAACAAGTCACCAGCCAGCAGGCGCTCAGTGCGGATCTGATCAACGGTCGATTGCAGGAGGCGCAAAAACACCTCGCCCGTTTGGAGGGGCAATCGCAAATCCTTGCGCAAATCAATCCGAACCGCCCTGCTGCTCTGCGCCTGCGCGCACTTGAAGAAGCAATGGATCGCACCGAGCGAGGCCAAATCCGCGAGCTGAGCGAATTGGCAGGATCACGCAAGTCGGATGTCACGCGCATGGAAACAGCGTTGAGAGAGGCCGGGATCACCCTCGCCCAAGAGCCCGAAGCCGAAACAGCTCAAGGTGGCCCCTTCATTCCCCTGGACGCAGCACTGAGTGGCCCCTTCGCGCGAAAATATGAGGAAGCCGCGCCGTTCCTAGTGCGCCATGCGAATTTGCAGGCGCATTTACCGAGCCTGCCGCTACGCGCCCCCTTTGCCGGAAAGATTGAAATCTCTTCAGGCTTTGGTGCGCGCAGCGATCCGTTCCATGGTCGCGCCGCCTGGCATAGTGGGCTTGATCTGCGCAGCGACAGCGGCGCCGAAGTTTTTGCGACAGCCGCAGGCATTGTGACGGCCTCTGGCTGGAATGGTGCCTACGGCCAGTCGCTCGACATCGACCATGGCAATGGCATGGTTACCCGCTATGCCCATCTGTCGCGCATTTTCGTGCGCGAGGGAGAGCGCGTTGCGGCACAAGAGCGCATCGCCCTGTCTGGCGCGAGCGGGCGCACAAAAGGTGCGCATCTCCACTATGAATTGCGCATCAATGGCGAGGCGACCAACCCTCTTCGCTTGCTTAAGGCTGGAGAAAAGCTCGGCCCCCTGCTCAAAGCCGCTTCACACACCCGTGAAGTTGCACAATAAATCAGCAAACATTGCGAGCTGCGCCTAAGCCCTCGCCAAACCCTGATCAATCCCCGCGCAACCAACCTCTTTGCCTAAGAGATGCACAGGCCGATGGCGGGTTGGCACACTCGTTGCTCTCTAACCTTCGTCTTAATCGCAACGAGGCGGAGGCCCCATGTTCAAGAATCCTTTCGATTACCGCAATCGACTCTCGCGTGGCTGCACCTGCGGTCAGCATAGCTCGCAGGGCGAGCATGAAGCGGCCTTGCGCGCGCAATCGGCAGACCTCGCCAAGAACACGGAAGCCACTTACGAAAATCTCGTCGCCGAAACCGTGATGCGCCAGATTTTCCCCGTCGATGCGCATCGTCGTGCCTTCCTGCAAAAACTCGGTGCCTCGACCGCTGCGGCCGCTCTCTCCTCTTTCTTCCCGCTCGCAACAGCGACAGAAGTTTTTGCGCAAGCCGGTAGCCTTGAAAAGAAAGATCTCAAGGTCGGCTTCATTCCGATCACTTGCGCAACACCCATCATTATGGCGGCACCCCTCGGCTTCTATTCCAAGCACGGCCTCAATGTGGAAGTGAACAAGGCCGCCGGTTGGGCGGTCATCCGCGATAAGACCATCAACAAAGAATATGACGCGGCGCATATGCTCTCGCCGATGCCGCTCGCCATCACCATGGGTGTGGGCGCGACCGCAATTCCCTACACAATGCCGGCCGTTGAAAATATCAATGGCCAAGCGATTACTCTGGCCATGAAGCACAAAGACAAGCGCGATCCGAAGCAATGGAAAGGCTTCAAGCTTGCAGTGCCCTTCGATTATTCGATGCACAATTATCTCTTGCGCTATTATCTGGCTGAAAACGGCATCGACCCTGATACGGATGTGCAAATCCGCGCAGTGCCGCCGCCGGAAATGGTCGCCAATCTGCGCGCCGATAATATCGATGGCTTCTTGGCACCCGATCCGGTGAACCAGCGTGCAGTCTATGATGGCGTCGGCTTCATTCACATGCTGTCGAAGCAAATCTGGGATCGTCATCCCTGCTGCGGTTTTGCCGCTAGCCAAGAATTCGTCAAAACGTATCCCAATTCCTATGCAGCGCTTCTGAAGGCAATCATTGATGCGACCGCCTATGCAACCAAGCCTGAAAATCGCAAGGAAATTGCAGAAGCCATTGCGCCTGCCAATTATCTCAACCAGCCAGTGACTGTCGTCGAACAAGTGTTGACGGGGACTTTTGCGGATGGTCTTGGCAATGTCGTGAAAGCGGCTGATCGCATCGATTTCGATCCTTTCCCCTATGAAAGCTTCGCTATCTGGATTCTCTCGCAGATGAAGCGTTGGGGTCAGATCAAGGGCGATGTCGATTATCAGAAAATCGCCAAGCAGGTTTATCTGGCAACCGACACGACAAAATTCATGAAGGAAGTGGGCCTCACACCGCCTGCCTCGACGACCAAAACTTTCTCGATCATGGGCAAGACATTCGATCCGACAAAGCCGGACGATTATATCGCCTCTTTCGCGATCAAGCGGACCTAATCCACCTTCTCCCAAAGGGAGAGGGTCGGCGCGAACGCGCCGGGGTGAGGGGTTACGAACTTATATTGTGAGTGCGTAACCCCTCATCCGGTTGCCTCCGGCAACCACCTTCTCCCGCTGGGAGAAGGATAAAACAAAACAGGGCTTCCAACATGTCATCGAATTTGACGCTGCGCGCCAGCGTCCTCTCTTTTGTCATCTTCGCACTGTTCATAGCGGCTTGGCACATTGCCACGCGACAGACGGGTTCTGTCGCAGCAATGGATCCGGAATATGCCAAGCTGATGGGCCTCACTGCCACAACGGGCAAATCGGCAATGCCTGGCCCCTTCGATGTGGCGGCGAAAATCTGGGAACATCTGAAAAATCCTTTTTATGATCGCGGCCCCAATGACAAGGGGCTGGGTATTCAGCTCGCCTTCTCCATCGGCCGCGTGATGCTGGGCTATTGCATCGCCGTTTGCGTGGCGATCCCCACAGGGTTTGTGATCGGCATGTCGCCCTTGATGAGCAAGGCACTCAATCCTTTCATTCAAGTGATGAAGCCGATCTCGCCCCTCGCCTGGATGCCACTCGCGCTCTACACGATCAAGGATTCTTCGATCTCGGCAATCTTTGTGATCTTCATCTGCTCGCTCTGGCCCATGTTGATCAACACGGCTTTCGGCGTCGCAGCTGTGCGTAAAGAATGGCTCAATGTCGCGCGCACATTGGAAGTGCGCCCCTTGCGCAAAGCATTCACTGTCATTCTGCCCGCCGCAGCACCGACCATTCTGACCGGCATGCGCATTTCAATTGGCATTGCATGGCTGGTGATTGTCGCAGCTGAAATGCTCGTGGGTGGCACAGGCATCGGTTATTTCGTCTGGAACGAATGGAACAATCTCTCCATCGTCAATGTCATCATTTCCATTCTCGTCATCGGACTTGTGGGCATGTTGCTCGACCAGGCTCTCGCGCGTGTTGCGCGTCTTGTCACCTATCCGGATTGATCACCATGACGCTCTACAATAATGAAGACCGCTTCATCTCTATTGAAGGCATTGCCCGGCGCTATCCCAAAGCTGGCGGTGGCGAGACCACGATTTTCGATGACCTTTGGTTTTCGATGAACCGCGGTGAATTTTCCTGCATCATCGGCCATTCGGGCTGCGGCAAGACAACGGTGCTGAATATTCTCGCCGGACTCGAATTGCCCGACGATGGTGTGGCCGTGGTTGACGGCCATGCGATCGAGGGACCTTCGCTTGATCGTGCGGTCATCTTCCAAAGTCATGCACTGCTGCCGTGGCGCACGGTGCTCGGCAATGTCTCCTTCGCGATCTCGTCGAAATGGCCTCAATGGAGCGCTGACAAAGTGCGCGACCAAGCCATGCGCTTTATCGAAAAAGTGGGCTTGAAAGGATCCGAACTCAAAAAGCCTGCAGAACTGTCAGGCGGCATGAAGCAGCGTGTGGGCATTGCACGCGCGCTCTCCATCGAGCCCAAGATCCTTCTGATGGACGAACCCTTCTCGGCGCTTGATGCACTGACGCGCGGCACATTGCAGGATGAAGTGCGCCGCATTTGTCTGGAGACTGGACAGACCGCCTTCATGATCACCCATGATGTCGATGAAGCGATTTATCTCGCCGACCGCATCGTGCTGATGACCAATGGTCCGGGCGCTATGGTGGCGGAAGTCGTCGAAAATCCCCTGCCCCGCCATCGTGGCCGTATCGATCTGCACAAGCAGCCCGATTATTACGCTTTGCGAAATCACCTGATCGATTTTCTCGTCACCCGTTCCAAATCGTTCAAAGACGAGATTCCGACTGATTATTCCAAACGCCATCCGCCGATTGTGCGCCCAACAGCGGCTCTCGCCCCCAAAGCCGATTTGTCGGCTGCCTAAACACTTACAAGGAGAAGAATATGAAGCGCGAACAACTCACCGAAAAGCTGCTCGACATCAAGCGCGAGAAGGGCTGGAGCTGGGCCCACATTTGCAACGAGATCGGCGGCATCTCGCCTGTGCTGATCGTCGGCGCCATTCTGGGCAACCACAAGCTCGTCAAGCCGCTCGCTGCCAAGGCCGCCAAGCTGTTTGGTCTGTCGCAAGCCGAAGAACGCATGCTCAATGAAGTGCCGATGCGCGGTACCGGCACAACCATGCCCCCGACCGACCCGCTCATCTATCGTTTCTACGAGCTGGTGCTGGTCAACGGACCGGCCTGGAAGCAGCTGATCGAGGAAGAATATGGCGATGGCATTATGTCGGCCATCGACTTCAACATGGATTTCGAGCGCGAAGCCAACCCCAAGGGCGACCGCGTCAAAATCACCATGTCGGGCAAGTTCCTGCCGTTCAAATATTACGGCAATGAACAGGGCATCCCCGATTACGGTTTCAAGGAAGACTGAGCCCTCGCCTCAGACTGAAAAAGACCAGAATGGCGGGCTTCGGCCCGCCATTTCTTTTGAGGTGCGTCCGCTTGCCCCTGCGACAATAGTTAGCAATGCGTAAATTGCAGACAAGATGTCGCAGGAATCGCGAAATTTGAGAAAAATCATGACAAAATTATGATAGAATGTGGCAAAAGCGATCTGGATCACTTATTTGCCATGCTAATTTTGCATATCTGGGGTGCAGAGAAGCCCCTGCCTCAGCCAACCGACTCTATCTATGTTGCATTGCATCAGAGGGGCGATTCTCCCCGCCCCCGCACAAGAGCAATGTGATGACCCAGACGATCAAGTTCATTTCTGCCAAGCTGAATGCTTGGCGCCGCTATCGCACCTCGCTGCGTGAGCTCTACAGCCTCAACGACCGCGAACTCGCCGACCTCGGCATCGCTCGTTGGGAAATCGACGAAATCGCCCGCCGTTCGGCTGGCCTCTAAGACACGCTTTAAGGGTCAGCTTCCCCCTCCCTGCTGACCCTGTTTCAGAAACGCCCGCCGGATCCTCCCCCGGTGGGCGTTTTCTTTTGGGCGCTGTTGCCTGCGCCAAGACACCTCCCTATGGTCGCGCGCATGTCACAGACCAAAACCATTCACGTGATCGGCGGGGGCCTCGCCGGATCAGAAGCCGCTTGGCAGATCGCTTCAGCCGGCGTGCCCGTCATCCTCCACGAAATGCGCCCCGTGCGCGGCACAGATGCACACCAGACCGATCATCTGGCAGAACTCGTCTGTTCCAACTCTTTCCGCTCGGATGAAGCCACCACCAATGCGGTGGGCCTGATCCATCGCGAAATGCGCCAGATGAATTCGATCATCATGTCTTGCGCCGATGCCCATCAAGTGCCCGCAGGCGGCGCGCTGGCGGTCGACCGCGAAGGCTTTGCACAAGCGGTGACGCAGCGCATCCATGAGCATCCGCTCATCACGCTCTCGCGTGAAGAAATGACGGGTCTGCCGCCAAGCGATTGGGACAATGTGATCATCGCTACAGGCCCGCTGACATCAGCGCCCCTCGCGCAAGCCATTCTCGAAAAGACGGGTGAAGATGCGCTCGCCTTTTTCGATGCGATTGCCCCCATCGTGCATCGCGAGTCGATCGACATGAACAAGGCGTGGTTTCAATCGCGCTATGACAAGCAAGGCCCCGGCGGCACGGGCGCCGATTACATCAATTGCCCGCTCGACAAGGATCAATATTACGCCTTCATCGATGCGCTGATCAAAGGTGACAAGACGAGCTTCAAAGAATGGGAAGGCACGCCTTATTTCGATGGCTGTCTGCCGATTGAAGTCATGGCGGAGCGCGGACCAGAAACGTTGCGCCACGGACCGATGAAGCCGATGGGCCTGACCAATGCCCATAATCCGAGTGTCAAAGCCTATGCGGTGGTGCAGCTGCGCCAAGATAATGCGCTTGGCACGCTCTATAATATGGTCGGCTTCCAGACGAAGCTGAAATATGGCGCGCAGCAAGACATCTTCCGCACCATTCCAGGACTTGAGAAGGCCGAATTTGCGCGTCTCGGTGGTCTGCATCGCAATACTTATCTCAATTCACCGCGCGTGCTGGATGAGCGTCTCCGCCTCAAAGCAGACACACGTCTGCGTTTCGCCGGACAAATCACCGGTTGCGAAGGCTATGTGGAAAGCGCCGCTGTCGGCCTGATGGCGGGACGCATGGCGGCTGCTGAAATTTTGGAGCGCGCGTTTACGCCACCTCCTGTGACAACGGCCATGGGCGCTTTGCTCAACCACATCACGGGCGGTCATCTGGAAGTGATTGATGGCGGCCCGCGTTCATTCCAGCCGATGAATGTCAATTTCGGTCTCTTCCCCCCGCTCACCGAACCTGTGCGCGCTGAAGATGGCAAGCGCCTGAAGGGCCCTGAAAAATCTGTTGCCAAGAAAAAGATGATGACATCACGCGCCATGCGCGATCACGCTGATTGGTTGGCGAGCCTGTAGAGCCGTCATTGCGAGCAAAGCGAAGCAAACCAGAGGCCCCACGTGAGGCCTCTGGGTTGCTTCGGAGCTCACGCTCCTCGCAATGACGGACTAGAGTTTTCGCGAGAAAGACCACATGGCGAGCAAGCGCCGCCACAGCGGTGCAGTGATAAGTGTGCGGAAAGGTTCATACCCGCCCGCGTCCATGCGCTTCAGATAAAGCGGCACGACAGCAAGCGGCATGAGCGCGGCGCGCGCGCTTTCGTCCATGTCAGCAGCACCCAACATAGCGCGTTCAAAATGATGTTGCGCGAGAGCACGCATATCAGACAGCACCGCCATCACACCGGGCGTCACCTGTCCTGACAAGATCTGTTCGCGTGTCACGCCATGCTGCGCCAAGACATCAGCGGGCAAATACAATTGTCCGCGCGCCACATGCCAAGGCAAAGCGCGCAACAAGCCTGTGAGCGCAAAAGCCACGCCCGCATGACCGCAAGCCTCTGCACCACCCGGATCACGCCCATCGGCAAGAACGAGTGACGCCATGCGGATCAGAGATGAACAGGTCTCGCCGCAATAACCTTCAAGATCACTGCGCGTGGGCATTGGATCATCATAGAGATCAA
The DNA here is from genome assembly GCA_947452455.1 of Beijerinckiaceae bacterium. Taxonomy (GTDB): domain Bacteria; phylum Pseudomonadota; class Alphaproteobacteria; order Rhizobiales; family Beijerinckiaceae; genus Terripilifer. The sequence continues at coordinate 191,228 of CANGBX010000002.1, read as the reverse complement.
ACGAACGCCCTTCGATCAAATCGGTCAAAGCTTGAACGGGAAGATTGTATGTCTTCACCGCATCGAGCAAGCCAGCTGCCACCGGATTGGCATTCACTTCGCCACGGGCTTCACCCGCCAGAGCATCGCGCCACCATTGCATGCGGATTTCGCCGAGCATGGGTTCAGAAACGATCTCGCGAATGCGCGCCAGTTCCAGACTGAAAGCATAAAGCGCAAATAATGCGCCGCGCTTGTCTTCGGGCGCAAAGAGGCAGGCGTAATAGCGATCAGGATCGTCGCGCCGCAGAAGATCAGCGCAAGCTTGATGATCCGCGCTGAGAGAGCTCATGACACAGCCAGAAGAGCTGCGGCGACACGGCGCTTTTCTGCAAAGAGAATATTGTAAGTCGCAATAGCATGCGCGCTGGCCATGGCATCAACGCCAATACCGGCCTCTTTCAAAGCGGCGCGCACATCAGCGCGGATCGGCAACAAAAACTCGCCCGTTCCGATCAACAGCAGTTCGATGGAGCCTTTTGGCTCATCCAGAATGCGCTGCAAAGATTGCGGTGTGAGGTCTGCTGTCGTGACGACATCCCACGCGCAAATGCCCGATGGCAAAACAAGGAGCGAACCGCGATGCGACATATCCGCAAAACGAAACCCGCCCGCGCCAAAGCCTTCAATCTCATGGATACCAGGAACAAAGGCATCGTATTTTTGCGTCATGATGCGCACTCTCACCGTCATTGCGAGCCGAAGGCGAAGCAAACCAGAGGCATCACATGTGGCTTGTCTGGATTGCTACGCTTGCGCTCGCAACGACGCCAGAAAATTAGCCCTTATCCGCCGCATCCCGCACGCCCAGATAAATCAGGATCGGCGAGCAGATGAAGATCGAGGAATAGGTCGCGACAATCACGCCAAACATCATGGCGAGCGAGAAGGACTGGATGACATGACCACCAAACAGCACCAGCGCGATCAGAGCCAGAAGCGTGGTCGTCGAGGTCATGATCGTGCGCGACAGAACAGCATTGATCGACAGATCGATCATCTGCGGGATCGGCAGCTTTTTGTATTTTTTCATCATCTCGCGAATACGGTCGAGCACAACCACCGTCTCGTTCAGTGACAGGCCGACAATGGTCAGAATGGCAGCAATAGAGGTGATGTTGAATTCCAGCCGCGTCACGGCAAAAAAGCCGACGGTCAGCAACAAGTCATGCATGGTCGCAATAACGGCGGCTACGGCCAACTGCCATTCATAGCGGAACCAGAGATAGATCAGCACGGAGACAATCGACAAGACGACACCGAGCGTGCCCGACTGCACGAGCTCGCCCGAAACGCGCGGGCCCACCACTTCGATACGGCGGAATTCATAATCGGACGTGATGGCCTCGCGCACGCGCTCAACGGCCGCCTGCTGCGCGGCATCGCCGCCCGGCTGCAAACGAATGCGCACGGTGGCATCGGCATTGCCACCAAACGCCTGCACTTCCACTTCACCCAGAGCAAAGCGATCACCCAGACCGCGTAGCTGGGTCAGGTCGGCAGTGCCAGATTTGGCACGCACTTCAAGCAAAGTGCCGCCGGCAAAGTCGATGCCGAAGTTCAAGCCCCAAGCCAGGAACATCAGCACGGAGATGATCGACATGAGGGCCGAGAATGGATAGCTCACGCGGCGCAGGCGCATGAAGCCGAAGGTCATATTGTCAGGGGCGAGACGGAACGTTCTCATAATTTATCGTGCCCCAATCAGATCGGCAGTTTCTGCGGACGGCCGAAGCGATACCAGAGCGCAATCATCATGCGCGTCATGGTCACAGCCGTCACGACAGTGGTGAGAATGCCAAGACCCAGCGACACAGCAAAGCCGCGCACCGGGCCCGAACCCAGGAAGTAGAGAATGACCGCAGCCACAAACATGGTTGATTGCGAGTCAATGATGGTAGCAAAAGCGCGGTTGAAGCCCGCATCAAGCGCCGTCACAACGGAGCGTCCCGCGCGCGCTTCTTCACGAATACGCTCATAGATGAGCACGTTCGAATCCACCGCCATGCCGATGGTGAGAACAATCCCTGCAATGCCGGGCAAAGTCAGTGTCGCTTGCAACAGCACGAGGCCTGCAAAAATCATGACGATGTGGATGGCAAGCGCCAGATCGGCGAAAATACCAAACACGCCATAAGTGATGAGCATGTAGCAGAAGACGAGGATGCCCGCGACATAGGCCGCGCGCTTGCCCGCTTCAATCGAGTCCTGACCAAGGCCAGGCCCCACTGTGCGCTCTTCGACAATGGAAAGTTTCGCCGGCAAAGCGCCAGCGCGCAGCAGGATCGAAAGATTATTGGCCTGCTCCACCGTGAAGCGACCCGAGATCTGGCCAGAGCCACCCGTGATCGGGCTCAGAATACGTGGTGCCGAGATCACCTTATTATCAAGGACAATGGCGAAGGGACGGCCCACATTGGCAGAGGTCGCTTCACCAAAGCGCTGACCACCACGAATGTTGAACCGGAAATTGACGACAGGTTCGCCCGTGCGCTGGTCAAAGCTTGGCTGCGCATCGGTGAGGTCTTCGCCTTCCACCATCACGCGCTTTTCGACACCAATTTTTCCAGGCTGATCGGTTTGATCAAGCTGATCGACATCGGCAGGGCTGGCACCCGGATCAGCAACCATTCGGAATTCGAGCTTGGCTGTTGTGCCCAGAATTTCCTTCAAGCGGTTCGTGTCTTGCAGACCCGGCACTTGCACCAGCACGCGATCAGCGCCTTGGCGCTGGATGTTCGGCTCGGTCGTGCCAAGCGCATCGACGCGACGACGCAAAACTTCAATCGTCTGATCGACAGCGCGGCGTACGCGCTCATTCACGCCCGCATCGGTGACGACGATCTGGACGAGACCATCGGGTTGCTCGTTGATTTCATAAGGCGGCGCGGAGACGACACCGAGCGCCGAGCCCGTTGGATTGGACAGCGCACGCAATTTCGGCAAAGCACGGTTGCGGTCGGCCTGTTCGGGAACGCGGAACTGGACCGTGCGGCCTTGAATACCGATGCCACCCGACAGGCGTGCATTTTCTTCGCGCAAGATGCGGCGCACATCGTCACGCAGATTGTTCACCTGCGAGCGCAGCACGTCGGAGGAATCGACTTCGAGCAGCAGATGCGCCCCGCCCTGCAAATCGAGACCCAGCACGATGGCCTGTGTCGGCACCCATTTCGGCAGAGCTTTTTGCATGGCGCTGCGAAGATCGGCCGGCAGAAGGCTCGGCACGATCAAAAAAATACTGACCAAACTCATGGCCAGAACGGACGCGACCTTCCAGCGGGCGAAACGGAGCATATCAAACCATGTGTCGAGCGGGCCGCACAAGGCGGCCCGACTTGGTTACGGGAAAAAGCCGGTTATTCGGTAACAGGCTGGCCCTTGGTGCGGACATCCGAGATCATGGCGCGCAGAATGCGCACGCGCACATTCGGGGCGATCTCGACTTCGATTTCCGGCTCATCCGTGACCTTGGTCACTTTGGCGACAATGCCGCCAGAGGTAACTACTGTGTCGCCACGGCGCACATTGGTGATCATGTCCTGGTGCGCCTTGGCGCGCTTCTGCTGCGGGCGCAGGATCAGAAAATACATAATGACGAGGATGATGGCGAAAGGCGCCATCTGCATCAGAAATTCCGAACCCGAGGGGGCGGCACCGGCGGCCTGAGCATAAGCTGGGGAGATGAAATTCATGGGGCTATAGGCTCCGCAAAGGAAAAAAGGGGGGCAGAATCCGCCCCCAACTTGGGGCCGAACTATAGCGGCGCTCCCCATGAAAGCAATGGCTGGACCGCCCTTTGACGACCCCGTGAACGGCACAAGGCGGGCTTTATGAAGGCGCCTTGATCAGTTAAAGCGAAAGCCGCTCTCTCAGCTCCCGGCCAAACCATGTCCAAGCCCGAAATGCCCCTTGATCCTGCCCTGTTGACCCGCATTGCCGAGGCCTTGGAAAGGCTCGCCCCGCCCGCCCTCTCGCAGGCCGATTTTCAAGCCGCGGATGCTTTCGTCTGGCAGGCCGAGCGGGCTCGCCTCTCTCCGGTGCCGAAAGTGAACCGTGTCGATCTGGGGCTGCTGCGCGGCATCGACCGCGTCCGCGATCTGCTGGCGGAAAACACGCTGCGCTTTGCCAAGGGCCTGCCCGCCAATAATGCGCTGCTGTGGGGCGCGCGCGGCATGGGCAAATCATCGCTGGTCAAAGCCGTGCATGCTGAGACCAATCGCGAGACGGGCAAGAATGCGCTGAAGCTCGTCGAGATCCATCGCGAGGACATCAACTCGCTGCCCGTGCTGCTTGGCCTGCTGCGCGATGCGCCATACCATTTTATCGTCTTTTGCGATGACCTGTCCTTTGACAGCGATGACACGAGCTACAAGTCGCTCAAGGCAGCACTCGAAGGCGGTATTGAAGGCCGACCCGATAATGTCATCTTTTATGCGACCTCGAACCGCCGTCATCTGATGCCGCGCGACATGATCGAGAATGAACGCTCGACCGCCATCAACCCCGGCGAAGCGATCGAAGAAAAGGTCTCGCTGTCAGATCGCTTCGGTCTGTGGCTTGGTTTTCACAAATGCTCGCAAGACGAATATCTAGACATGGTATTCGGTTACGCGCGGCACTTTAAACTTACAGCTTCAGATGAAGCGATCCGCGCCGAAGCCATTGAATGGTCCGCAACGCGTGGCGCGCGCTCCGGCCGCACAGCCTTTCAATACATTCAGGATCTGGCAGGCCGTCTAGGCCAGCGCCTTTAGTCCGTCATTACGAGGAGGCCGAAGGCCGACAAAGAAATGGCGGGCCCAAAGGCCCGCCATTGACTGCACCGGTTTTCGTGTCTCGCGGAAACCGGCGAGCTTTCCTTGTCGCGTGTCAGAGACCCGCGAGATAATTTGTCGGGTCAACTGGCGTTGAGCCCTTGCGCAACTGGAACTGCAGCTGCGGCGAGGACACATTGCCTGACTGACCGGATTTGGCGATCGTCTGGCCGCGCTTGACCACTTCACCGCGCTTCACCATCAGCTCGCCGTTGTGGGCATAAGCCGAAACGAAGCCGTTCGGGTGCTTGATCAGCACGAGATTGCCATAGCCCTTCAATTCGCTGCCTGAATAAGCGACCGTGCCGCCTTCGGCTGCTTTCACGGCAGTGCCTTCGGGCACTGCGATGGAAATGCCTTCGGACTGGCCGGGCTTGAAACCCTGAATGACCTTGCCACGTGCTGGCCAACGAAATTCCGGTGTCGCTTCTTCAGTTGCCGCCACGGTCGGGGCAACATCGGCGCGAGCCGCCGCTTCTTTCGGAGCTGCTGCAGCAACAGGTGCTGCATCAGACTTGGCAGACGGCTGCTGGAGAGAAGCCGTGCGCACAGGCTGCTCGGCGGGAGCTGCCTTTTGGGCGGGCTCGGTGCGCGCCACTTTGGTTTCGGCTTTGGCAGCAACAGGTGCTGCTGCAGCGACAGGAGCAACCTTCTGAGCAGGAGCTGCTTTGGCTGCAGGAGCTGGTGCAGGCTGAGCCGCGGCCAAACGCGCAGGGGTCTGCACGGGAGCGGGCGCTGGTGCGGCCGCGCTACGAGCTGCCGGAGGCGTATAGCTCTGCGCCGGCGCAAGCGGTGCGGATTGCACGGGCGCAGCCAAAGGCGCGGATTGAACGGAAGCGACGGGAGCGGCTGCTACCTGCTGGGGTGCAGACGACGAAGCAAAGCCGGATGAATTGCCATCAAAACGCTGAGACGTGCGGAACGGACCCGCATCAGGCTCGCCGTTGAATCGGCTGATGTCGGAGGAGCAACCCACCAAAAGCGCAGCGGCAGTTGCCACCAGCACAAGGCGGGAAACAGTCTGGGCAAGCTCAGAACGAATGAAACGACTCATCACGCAACCCACGCTCATGCAATGTCATTAGACACACAATGAGCCTGCGGAGTTAAAACTGCGTTTACGATGAACGGTATTTGAAGAATTTACGCGCATTTTTGACATTATTTGATGAGGCTCGCGTGAAGCTTGCAAAGCCTCAGGCCAAAACGCCCGAAATCAAAGGCTGCAAACGGCAGGCGCCGATCTTCTCCGCCCGGAAACCACCCTTTTCATGCACAAGCCGGATGAGACTCGTGCCCTCATCCCCCTGCCGCGCATAAATAATGATCCCGCCCTCGGTGAGCCGCGACAAAAGCGCGGGCGGCAATTCCTTGACTGAGCCTTGCAAGACAATCCGGTCGAACAGCCCGATCTCCTCACCAAGGTTCAGCCCGTCACCATGCAACACTTGCGCATTGGCAAGCCCAAGCCCGGCGAGCCGTGTGGCGGCAGCCACTGCCAGACTGTGGAAGCGTTCCACACTCACCACTTCTTTGGCGATGCGCGCCAGAATAGCGGTCGAATAGCCATTGCCCGTGCCCACTTCCAAGACACGGTGCGCGCCCAAGAGATTGAGGCTCTCGACCATGCGCGCGACCAGAAAAGGCTCGGGCATGGTCTGGCCGCAGGCAATCGGCAGCGCAATGTCGCGCCAAGCCAGATCAGCATGGCGATGGGGGACGAATTGTTCGCGCGGCAAAGTTTCCATGGCGCGCAGCACGGCAATATTGGCAATCCCGCGCTCGCGCAGCGACAGCAGAAATTGCATGGTCGCTTGCGCGGGATCAGGTGCGGGCGCGGGCTCAGGCTCGGACCGCCGCGCAGCAAATTCGAACAAATCCTCCGTCAAAGTCAGCCCTCCAGCCGATGCGTCAGGAGAAACGTGCGGCCAATCTGGCCATGGAATTTTGATCCGTCAGGTCGAGCCGCAAGGGCGTGATCGAAATACGGCTCTCGGCAATCGCCGCCAGATCGGTGCCGCTTGGCGGGGTCGAGCGCTGGCGTGAAAAACCGATCCAGTAATAAGGATTGTGGCGCCCATCGAAACGCTCATCGAGTTCCAGATAAGTCGCATCGCGCCGCCCCTGCACGGTGACGGATGTGCCTTGCACATCATCGGGCCGACAGCTCGGGAAATTGATATTCACCAGAACGCCCGGATCAAGGCTCTCTTCCAGCAAGTGCCGGATGATGCCTGCCCCATGCGCTTCAGCGCAATCATAGGGCGCCTTGTCGCGCTGGCCCGGCGGATAGCCTTGTGAGAGGGCGAAAGAGCGCACGCCCAGCAATGTGCCTTCCATGGCAGCCGCAATCGTGCCGGAATAAGTCACGTCTTCTGCGAGATTATGCCCGCAATTGATGCCCGACAAAACGAGGTCGGGCGGATTGTCGCGCATGATCCGGCGCACGCCCATAATCACGCAATCAGTCGGCGTGCCCTTCACCGCATAGCGGTTGGGGCTGACATGGCGCAGACGCAAAGGATCATTGAGCGAGAGCGAATGAGCCACACCCGATTGATCGGTCTCGGGTGCAACGACCACCACCTCATCACTCAATTGCAGCGCAATGCGCTCCAGCACATCGAGCCCTTCGGCATGAATACCGTCGTCATTGGTGATGAGAATGCGCATGAATGATCAGGCCTTCGTGATTTTTTCCAGACCACCCATATAGGGACGCAGGACGTCAGGGACTGTCACGGAGCCATCGGGGTTCTGATAATTTTCAAGAACAGCCACCAGCGCACGACCCACAGCGATGCCCGAGCCATTCAATGTGTGCACGAAGCGTGGGCTTTTGTCGGCGGGTGAACGGAAACGTGCATTCATACGACGCGCCTGAAAATCACCGCAGACCGAGCAAGACGAAATCTCGCGGAAGCGACCTTGGCGGTCGCCCTCTTTCTGACCCGGCAACCAGACTTCGAGATCATAAGTCTTTTGCGAAGCAAAACCCATGTCACCCGAGCACAGAAGCATGACGCGATAATGCAGGCCCAAACGCTTCAAAACTTCTTCCGCGCATTTGGTCATGCGGTCGTGTTCAGCCAAAGACTCTTCCGGTTTGGTAATCGAAACCAATTCAACCTTGGTGAATTGATGCTGGCGGATCATGCCGCGCGTATCACGCCCCGCAGAGCCTGCTTCAAGACGAAAGCACGGCGTGCCCGCAGTCACGCGCATCGGCAATGCGCTTTCATCAAGAATTTGTTCACGCACAAGATTGGTGAGCGAGACTTCGGCGGTGGGGATCAACCAGAAATCATCGGCTGCGCGGAATTGATCATCGCGAAACTTCGGCAATTGCGCGGTGCCAAACATGGCATCATCGCGCACGAGCAACGGCGGGTTCACTTCCGTATAGCCGTTCTGCTCGGTGTGCAGATCAAGCATGAATTGCATCAGCGCGCGTTCCATCCGCGCGAGTGCGCCCTTCAGCACAACAAAGCGCGCACCCGACATGCGGGATGCTGCTTCAAAATCCATGAGGCCCAAGGCCTCGCCAATTTCAAAATGTTCTTTCGGCACGAAGCCCGCGGGAAAAGACGGCGCTTTGCCATCGCGGCGCACTTCGACATTATCGTGTTCGTCGCGACCCTCGGGGACTTCAGCAAGCGGCGTATTGGGAATTTCAGCCAGCGCTAAATTGAGCGCATCGACAGCCGCCTTTTCCTGCGCTTCCAATTCACCCATCCGGGTCTTGAGCTCAGCGACTTCGGACTTCAGCGCATCAGCACGAGCCGCATCTTTCGCCGCCATGGCTTGGCCGATTTCTTTGGAAGCCCCGTTGCGACGCTCTTGGGCGGCCTGCAATCCGGCAATGGCCGTCTTGCGGGTGTCATCCAGACTGATGAGTTTGTCGGAGAGCGGCTCGAGCCCACGACGGGCGCGGCCCTCATCGAAAAGCGCCGCATTCTCGCGGATCCACTTGATGTCGTACATAAGTCTGCCCTTGGCGAAATCGTTGCGTCCGGAATGGCACCGAAGGGGCAAGGATGCAAGGGGGACTAGTCGTCTGCCCCCGACCCATCAACCTCAGTCTTCTCCTTCGCCCTACTTTTCTCGATCATTCCGACCGAGATGATGGAGAGCTCATAGAGAAGCAGGGCTGGAATCGCCAAAGCGAACTGGCTGAAAATATCGGGCGGGGTCAGCACCGCCGCCACGATGAAGACCAGCACAATGGCATAGCGGCGTTTTTCCTTGAGGAAGGCGCTGTCAATAATGCCGATGCGGCCAAGCAAGGTCAGCACAACAGGCAGCTGGAACGTGACGCCAAAGGCAAAGATCAGCGTCATGATCAGCGACATATATTCCGACACGCGCGGCAAAAGTTCGATCTGCGCACGACCCGGTTCTTTCGACTGCTGCATCGCCAAGAAGAAATGCAACAGGTTCGGAGTCACCACGAAATAAACCAGCATCGCACCCAGCGCGAAGAAGATCGGCGTGGCGACGAGATAAGGCGCAAAAGCCATGCGCTCATGCTTGTAGAGACCGGGCGCCACGAAAGCGTAGATCTGCGAGAAGATCACCGGGCAGGATGCAAAGAAGGCCGTGAACATGGCGACTTTGATCTGCGTGAAGAAAAACTCTTGCGGCGCTGTATAGATGAGTTTCGCATCCGGCCCCGCCGCATGTTCAAACGGCACAACGAGCAAATTGTAGATTTCCTTCGCGAAATAGAAGGAGATCATAAACATGACAATAAAAGCGAGGACCGCTTTGATCAGGCGCGAGCGCAATTCGATCAGATGTTCGATGAGTGGCGCGCGGGTTGATTCAATGTCGGCGTCAGTCATCGCGCATCACGCCTTTGAGGTTTCAGTGGGTGCGGGCACAGTGCTCGCAATCACCTCGGGCGACACGGGTGCCTCAGCCGCAGCGATTGGCGCTTCGGTAACAGGCTCAGACGATGTCGGAAAATCAGGCATGTCGATGATTTCGGGCGCGGGACCCGGTGCTTCCAACTTCGCTGTCGTGGTGCCATCAATCGCGCCGCCGATTTCATTGCGCACGGTTTGCACAGGATCGAAATTCATATCGATCTTGGCGACATCGGCCACTTTCGAGACATCCTTTCGGATCTCGTCAATCTCGGCTTCGCGCATGGCATCCATGAACTGGCCTTGGAACTCGCCCGCCATGCGGCGCATCTTGGTGATGGCCTGCCCCAATTGGCGCAGAACGCGCGGCAATTCCTTCGGCCCGATCACGATCAACGCGACAAGGCCGATAACGATCAGTTTGCCGGCATCAAAATCGAACATGAACCCGCGAAATCCTAAAACTCAAAAGCCGCCGGCACGCAAAGCGTGCGCGGCGGTCACAGCAGCCAAAGGCTTTTAGCCAGCCTTCGGCGGCTCGGTTGCCGGATGGGGATGGGCTGTCGCACCAGCAGGAGCCGGTTGCGGTGCCGCGGTCGCCTGCGCAGCCTGCACGGGGGCCGGCTGTTCAATCGTGCGCACGGGCTCAGGCTGCGCCGGGGCCTTGGCCTCGTCTTCATCCTGCATGCCCTTTTTGAAGGACTTAATGCCCTTGGCGAAATCGCCCATCAAATCTGAAATCTTGCCCTTGCCGCCAAACAGCAGCAGCACGATCACGCCAACGACGAGCCAGTGCCAAATGGAAAAGCTACCCATGGAAATCCTCCGCTCGGCCGGGCAACACTCGCCCTGGCCGGTATCCTTCCCGAAACTATGCGCAGGGGGCGGCAAAAACAAGGAGGCGGCCCCGCACGACCTTGCGAGCGGGGCAGTAGGCGGGTTTGCCCTCAGCCCCGCTTGTGGCCTTCGTCCTCGTCAGCCTCGGCCTGCCCTTCGGCTTCGGCCTCAGCCTTGGCGACCAGAGCTTCCGCCTCTTCATCCTCGACCGCCTCGATAGCGGCATCGAGGTCGGCGGCGGCTTGCGCCTTCACTTCATCGGTCATTTCCGAGAAGAGATCGGCGGTTGCATCATCTTCCAGCGGATCTTCGCTGTCGGTCAGCTCGGCGCTGTCATTGGGGGTCGGCACGCCAAAGCCGGATGGCAGGCGGCCATCGAACAGGCCCGCGCCCTTCAATTCTTCCAGACCCGGCAGATCGGTGATCTGCTCAAGGCCGAAATGCAGAAGGAAGGCATCGGTCGTACCATAGGTGACGGGACGGCCCGGCGCCTTGCGGCGGCCACGCAGACGCACCCAGCCCGTTTCAATCAGCACGTCCATCGTGCCCTTGGAAATGGCCACACCGCGAATGTCTTCGATTTCGGCGCGCGTCACCGGCTGGTGGTAGGCGCAAATGGCAAGCGTTTCGAGCGCGGCGCGCGAGAGCTTCTTCTGCTCCTGCGTTTCGCGCGACAGAAGCCAGCCCAAATCGGCCGCCGTGCGGAAAATCCACTTGGTGCCGACGCGCACAAGATTAATGCCGCGCAAGGCATATTCAGCCTTCAACTCTTCGAGTACGGCCTCGACATCTGCCTCTTCCGGCATGCGCTTGGCGAGTTCTTTTTGCTCGACCGGATCAGTGGCGGCAAAGAGAAGTGCCTCCGCAATACGCTTGCCCTCGGTCATGGCTGCGACCTCCCCTGCGCCTTCATCATCGGAAGGCTGCTGCGGATAGAGTACGGCGATCTCTGCCACTTTTCTTCGTCCTTCTTGACCAATTTACACCAGAGCGCGCGGAAGTTAAGCCGCCTGCCCTTGACCCTCCGGCCCATCATGTGAAGGCGCAGGCGCGCCCCCGTCCTGAGTGGACCGGCTTTTCATCCAGATCGGCGAAAAAGCGCGATCCTGACGGATTTCAATAACGCCTTCGCGCACCAATTCGAGCGACGAGGCAAAGCAAGAGGCACGCGCCGTGCGCTGCAGCTCGGGCGACACGCAATAGGCGATCAGGAAATGATCCATCACGGTCCACTCCGAGATTTTGCCAGCCAAACGCTCCAGAGCCTCGCGCGCCTCAGCCAGTGACCAGACGGCCCGCTTCTTCAGCGTGACATGGGAGAGAGCCTGCGTCTGGCGCTGCTGGGCATAGGATGAGAGCAGATCAAACAGGCTCGCCTGCCATTGAGAATGGCGGATCACCGACACGCCCTCGGGCGCGCCACGCGTAAACATATCGCGACCCATGCGCGGACGATTGACGAGCTGTTCGGCAGCCGTGCGGATGGCTTCGAGATGGCGCAGACGCGCGGCCAAGGCCGCTGCCAGATCGGCCGCCAGCGGCTCATCGCCCGCTTCCTTCTCGCCCGCCACCAACAGGCGCGACTTCAGATAAGCGAGCCATGCCGCCATCACCAGATAATCGGCAGCAAGCTCAAGGCGCACGCGGCGGGCTTCATCAATGAAGACCAGATATTGGTCGGCCAGCGCCAGAATGGAAATTTTGGAGAGATCGACCTTTTGACGGCGCGCAAGCTCGAGCAGAAGGTCCAAAGGACCTTCAAAGCCGTCGACATCGACGAGGAAAGACGCTTCGGTCTCCCCCTTGTCGAGTTCAATCTCGGCAGACTCAAACGGCAGCTCGGACGCCACGAATCACTCCGCATCTCCCGGCCACATCCGGGAATGGCGCGGAGACTAGCCCCCTAGCCTGCCATCGCAAGCGCAGAATGGACCTCGGCACGGGCGTCCACAGGATCAATCTGGGGATTAGCTTCATTAAGCCGGCTCAGGGCCTTGGCAGCCCTTTCCGCAGCTTTGCCATCAAGCTTGGGCGAGGCCTCGGCCACAGGCCGGGCTTCCTCCAGATTGCCATTGCAATGAAGCGCCATATCGACGCCTGCCGCAAAGAGAGCCTGCGTGCGCTCGGCAAATGAGCCCGACAAAGCCTTCATCGACAGATCATCGCTCATCAGCAGACCATCGAAGCCAATCGCCTGACGGATGATCTCTTGCACGACCTTGCGTGACGTGGTGGCGGGACCCGCCGGATCAATCGCCGAATAGACGACATGGGCCGTCATCGCCATCGGCAAATGCGCGAGCTTTTGGAAGGGCAGGAAATCGGCGGCTTCCAATTCTTTCAATGAAGCCTCGACGCGCGGCAATTCGAGATGACTGTCGGCACCCGCGCGACCATGGCCCGGCACATGTTTCATCACCGGCAAAACGCCCGCTTGCATCAAGCCATCAGCCGCAGCGCCACCAAGCAATGCCACGCGCTCGGGATCTTCCGCATAAGCGCGGTCACCAATCACATTGTGACCACCGGGTGCGGGCACATCGAGCACGGGCAGACAATCGACATTGATCCCGCAGGCGCGCAGATCAAGGCCCATCAGATGCGCGGACAGGCGCACCAATTCAGCCTTGCGTTGCGTCGTCACCGACAAAGCATTGAAACGCGCAGCTGGCGGATATTTCGGCCACACAGGTGGCCCCATGCGCTGCACGCGACCGCCTTCCTGATCAATCAGCACGGGCGCATCTTCGCGACCGACAATCTCGCGAAATTCTTTTGTGAGAGCAGAGATTTGATCAGTGCTCTGCACATTCCGCTTGAAGAGGATCAGCCCCCAAGGCTGATGGTCAACCAGAAAAGACCGCTCGTCGTCAGTTAAAGTGACGCTCGAAACACCGCAGATAAAAGCTTTGGTCATCTGGCAGATCAGCTACGCGCAACGAAGCAAGTGCCGCCAGCAGATTTCAACTTGGCGCAAAGCTTGTTGGCATCATCGCTCGAGAGATTGATGACGCGCACACGATAGACAGTGCGGCCAGCATCTTCCGCCTTCACAATCGTCGGGCGGTAATTGCCCAGATCAGCGCGGAAGCGCGTGTTGACGCGATCAAGTGCGGCTTTGGCTTCATCAGCTGAGGTCGTGCCAACAAGCTGCACGGCATAAGTGCCAGCCGTAGCTGATGCTGTCTGGACCGGTGCTGCCGCAGCTGGTGCGGGTGCAGCAGGTGCTGCAACCGGAGGCGCCAGATTCATGGGCTGTGCACCTGCCGGACGCGGTGCGGGCACGGGTGCCGGCGCAGGCTTCACATCTGTTGCACGCGCTGCGGCCTTGGGCGGTTCGGCCGCGGTATTGGTGGTAGAAGCCACAAGTGATGCCATATCATTCGGCTTGCTTGGCGCAGCAGGTGCCGCAGCAGCAGGCTTGGCAGGTGCAGGTGTTGCAGCAGCAGGTGCAGCTGGCGCATTGGGATCAATGATCGAGCCATCGGGACGCACAGCAACGGCCTTGACCTTCTTCGGCTCGGCAAAGAGCGAATTGGCAACAGGCGGTGGCGGTGGTGGTGCGAGTGTCACGGGCGCACCCGGCTCACCCGCGCGCTGGGGGCGTTGCGCGCCTGTGCGCGCCGCTGTGCCCAGATCAACCGGCTGCTCTGCGCTTTGCACGACCTTGCTGTCCTTGGGTGCATTGGCACCACGGTCGAGAACGGAAATGGTCGGCTTGGAACTATCCTCGACAGGCTTTGCCGGCTGCACTTTGACCGGACCGGAATTGGCCATGATGGTTGGCGCATCGACCATGGATCCGCTGCCGCGCAAAGCATAGGCGCCCGCAAGACCACCCGCAGCCACGACAATGGCAGCGCCAATCAGAAGCTTGGCGCGCCCGGTGCGACGCGGCCGCTCTTGCGCATAATCGGCATATTGATCGTAAGCGCCCTGCTCTTGCGCCCTCCAGGGCGCATGCGCCTGATCATGAGCGTGATCTTGCCCCTGATCGGCATAGGCAGGCTGCTGTTGATAGGCCGTCTGGTCGTAAACAGGCTCGGACTGCGCGGGCTCATAAGCGGGCTGGCCATAGGCTGGCTGCGCGTAAGCGGGCGGTGGCGCAAAGGGTGCCGGATCATAGCTTGAAGATGTCGGCATGACCGGCGGGGGCTCAAACGGCATAGCACGCGGCATGGCAGGCGGGGGCGACTGAAATCCGGCGGGCTGCGCAAAGACTTTGCTGAACGGATCCGCATTGGCGCTGCCCACAAGGCGAGCGAGTTCAGCCAAAGGATCAGCGGAAGAGGTTGCGGGTGCTGGGGCGGGGGCGGGCGCGGGCGGGGGCACAGCGACAGGCTCCAAACTTTCGCGCAAACGACGCTCGATATCCTCGAGGTCGATTGAGACGCGCGGTTCGCCCGTTGAACGCGAGCGGAAGTTTGGATCACTCATCTCTCACCTCGTCACGCGATAAGAATCGCGAGGGCGGTTAGGCGACATCCGAGTGTTCACGGAAACAAAGAGACGGATCAATCTCCGCCCATTCGTTTCAACGCATTTCCTCGGGCGCGCTCACGCCCAATATACCCAAGCCCGACGCAAGCACACGCGTTAATGCCACAACCAATGCGACACGGGCACGGGTCAACTCTCTGTTTTCTTCGTTAACAAAGCGTAACCCTGGGTGATCCTTGCCGCGATTCCAGTGCGAATGGAACGCGCTAGCCAGATCATGGAGGTAGAAAGCGACACGATGAGGCTCATGCGCGCTCGCTGCTGCTTCGATCTGACGCGGATATTGGGCGATCAGCTTGGCAATGGCTTTTTCGCCCTCGTCGCTCAGCAAATCGAGCGCGGATGCCGAAAGCGATTCGCCTGCAAGGTCGAGATCGGGGAAAGCGCCACGCGCTTGACGCAGGATCGAATGACCGCGCGCATGGGCATATTGAACATAGAAAACCGGATTGTCTTTCGACTGTTCAATGACTTTCGCCAGATCGAATTCGAGCGGTGCATCATTCTTGCGGAAGATCATCATGAAGCGGGTCGCATCCACGCCCACTTCATCCACCACTTCACGCAACGTAATGAAGTCCCCCGCCCGCTTCGACATTTTGACGGGCTCGCCATTTCGCATGAGTTTCACGAGCTGGCAAAGCTTCACATCGAGCGCGGCTTTTCCCGCCGAGACCGCCTTCACCGCGGCCGCCATGCGCTTCACATAGCCGCCGTGGTCGGCGCCCCACACATCGATCATGGTGGTGAAGCCACGGTCGAACTTCGACTTGTGATAGGCGATGTCTGACGCGAAATAAGTATAGCCGCCATCCGACTTGACCAGCGGACGGTCAATATCATCGCCAAATTCCGTCGAGCGGAAGAGCACCTGTTCGCGATCTTCCCAATCTTCGACCGGCGCACCCTTGGGCGGGGGCAAGCGACCATCATAAACAATGTTGCGCGCGCGAAGATCAGCAATGACCTTGCCGACCAGATCGCCTTTGTCGCCAATCGTCAGCGAACGCTCAGAGAAAAAGACCTCGTGGGAAATATTGAGGGCCGCCAGATCCATGCGGATCATGTCCATCATCATGTCGATGGATAGCGCCCGGATATCGGCCAGCCATTCGGCCTCAGGCTTATCGAGCAGCGCCTTGCCATATCGCTTGGCCAGCTCCGCGCCCACGGGCTTGAGATAATCGCCCGGATAGAGGCCTTCGGGAATCTCGCCAATGGTTTCGCCCAAAGCCTCGCGGTAACGCATGAAGGCGGAGCGGGCCAGAACATCGACCTGAGCGCCCGCATCATTGATGTAATATTCGCGCGTTACATCATAACCAGCAAAAGCCAGAAGATTGGCGAGCGCATCGCCAAAGACGGCACCACGACCATGGCCGACATGCATCGGTCCTGTCGGATTGGCCGACACATATTCGACGTTCACTTTGCCGGGCAGATCCTTGCCGCGTCCATAACCCTTGTCGGTGAGCGAGGCGCGCATGACGCGCGAATACACATCCGCCTTCAGACGGATATTGATGAAACCCGGACCTGCGACTTCGGCATTTTCAACATCCGCATCTTGGGCGAGCGCATAAGCGATTTCGGTTGCGAGCTGGCGCGGATTGGGAAAGCTGGCCTTGGCCTCTTTCGCATAGACCATGGCCGCATTGGTGGCGAGATCACCGTGAGCGGCATCCTTGGTCGGCTCGACCACGAAACGGCCAAGGTCGAGATCTCCCGGCAGACGGCCGGAGGCGGCAATCTCGCGCAAAATGGTGGCGACACGGGTCTGGAACTCGGCAAAGAGATTCATGGGGTCTTCGGGCTCAAACGTCAGGAAAAGTCAGGTCGGGCCTAACCCAATTCCGTCGAGCCGTCAAAAACTCAGACCTTGGCGAGGGCGCCTGTGAGCTCATCCACCCGATCCTGCACACAGGCCCGGAATTCGGCCCGGACATATTGCTTTTCCTCTTCATTGAGGTTGCGCCCCAAAGCATTGCGGCCGGAGGCCAGAAGCTGACGGTCGATCTCGAAGGGAATGCTACGGGTCTTTTCGACATAATCGAGAATGGGCTGCAATTCGCTGGCTAACAGACCATCGGCCATGATCTGGGGCACATCATCCAATTCAGCGGTAGCCACCGCGCTCTCGGCCTGCCCTTCGGCAGATTGGCGAGCCGACAAAAAGCTGGCGACCACATCACGCGCCCATTCGCTCACCGTATCCACTTCCAAACGCAAGGCGACAGCTTGGTTCGCGCGGCTTGGCTCGATCCCCAAGAGATGCACACGCACGCCGAGGCTCTGAGCAATCTGCACTGCCAGCCGCAGGCCCTCATCCGCGCTGACGATCACCGCATCCGAAATGGCGCGCTGGCGCGCGAGTTCCAACAGATCCGTCACAAGCAGAGAATCCACGCCCCGATGCTGCCCCGATTTGCCGAGCAAACCCAACCGGAGCTTCACATCATCCACTTCGCCAAGACGCGCTTGGTCTGAAGTCAGATAAACGCCTGGCAGAGCCCCGTCATACCAATAGATGCGCAGGAGCGAACAACCGACTGCTTTTGATTTGGCAAAATTGACAAGCACATCGCGCACACGGCGCGGATCCAAGGACAGAGATGTGCGGGATAATTTTTCTCCGGCTATCGCCACGCTACCTTGCGCAAAGAGATAACCAGCATCGACGAACACTGCGACGCGTTCCATGATAAAATCCTTAAAACAAAGTGTAAGGGCTCCCGCAGGAGCCCTCTAAGCTGCTACGCCTTAAAATAGGCGGCGCACCAGACTGTCTAAATTATGTTGTGAGCAGGCGTTGGCGTCAAGTGAGATGCGCACGAAACCGGTATCACGCAGTAATGCTTTTATATGCTGTTGAAAGTCAGTCTTAATTCAGGCGCATTTCCGAAAAGACGACGGTGTTCCTCAAGGCAATAACGGTCCGTCATGCCGGCAATATAATCGCGAACGAGCCGCATGAGCTCACTTTGCAGATCCGGCCCATTGATTGCACGGGCCGCTTGCGACCATTCGCTGGGCATTTTTGAAGGATCGGCCAGAAAAGCTTCAAACAGATGCCGCACGACATCAGATGCATCTTGGCGCAATTTCATAATGCGCGGATGGCGATACATATGCGGATAGAGAAAATCTTTCATCGCGCGATCAGCCGCCACCATCTGCTCGGAGAAAGTGACAACAGGATGATCGGCTTCGCGAATATCTTGTGCGCTTTGCGGCTGAAGCGCTGAGAGTCTGCGGCGGCTCTCGGTAATCACATCTTCCACAAAACGCGTGATGATGCGCCGCCCCAATTCGTGAATGATGCGCGAGCGCTCCAGATGCGGATGAGCCGACTCAATCTCGCGCACGAGATCGCCGACAAAAGGAATGGCTTTCAGATCGGCAAGATCAAACAGCCCTGCCCGCAAACCGTCGTCCACATCATGCGTATTATAGGCAATGTCATCGGCAATGGCGGCGGCTTGCGCTTCTGCGCTGGCAAAAGTGAAGAGATCGAGTTTGTGGCGGCCGTCATAATCGAGAATATCGAGCGGCACGCCGCGCTTGGCGTAGCGGTCAATACTCTTGCCCTGCCTGTCGGTCAGCGGGCCATTATGTTTGACGAGACCTTCCAGCGCCTCCCATGACAGATTGAGCCCGTCATATTGCGCATAGCGATGCTCAAGCTTGGTGACGATCCGCAAGGCCTGCGCATTATGATCAAAGCCACCCTGCGCAGCCATGACAGCCTCGACCGCATCTTCGCCCGTATGGCCGAAGGGCGTGTGGCCGAGATCATGGGCGAGCGCCAGAGCTTCGGCCAGATCATCATCCAGAGACAAAGCACGCGCGATGGCACGGGCAATCTGCGCCACTTCAATTGTATGGGTCAGGCGTGTGCGATAATGATCGCCCTCATGGGGCACGAAAACCTGGGTTTTATGAGCCAGACGGCGAAAGGCGGTCGAATGGATGATCCGGTCGCGATCACGCTGGAATTCGGTGCGGGTGGGGGATGGGGCTTCCGGGAACAGCCGCCCGCGCGAGGTCCAAGGGTCCGCAGCAAAGGGGGCCCGCAGGGTCCGTTCGGTCAAAGGGCTTAGAGGATCCACGAAAAAATCTCGAAAAGGGCCTTGCATTGAAGGCTGTCTCCTCTGCCCTTATATCTATGTCAGAATGCCAAGGCAAAGCGAGCACCCAGTCGATATGAGCGAAGCTGCGACCCTGAACGAGAAACCCATCGTGACCGAGCGCGCCGCGCGCCGCATCAATGCCATTCTGAAGAAGGAGGCAGCGGGCGCCATGTTACGCGTGGCGGTGAATGGTGGCGGCTGCTCGGGCTTTCAATATGCTTTCGACATTGTGCGCGAGCGCGCCGACGATGATCTGGCATTGGAGAAAGATGGCGCAACTGTTTTGATCGACCCCGTCTCGCTCGATTTTCTCAAAGGCTCGCGCATCGACTTTGTCGATGATCTGATCGGCCAGTCTTTCAAGATCGACAATCCCAATGCCACTGCCTCTTGCGGCTGCGGCACGAGTTTTTCGGTCTAGCTTCGTATGGATGCGCTGTTCATAGGCCAGACCTATATTGACGTCACACTGATTGCTGATGCCCTGCCGCAGGGTGATGAAAAAGCAGTTGCCAAAGATTATGCGGTCTCGTTCGGCGGCAATGCCGTCACAGCCGGTTTTGCCTGCGCCAAGCTTGGCTTTCAAACATCCATGCTGACCTCGCTCGCCGATGATTGGCTTGGCCATATGTTTCTCGATATGGCCCGCAAATATGACATCACGGTGCATCCGCGCCGCGTGAAACGCTCCTCCCTTTCCTTCATCATGCCGCATGATGGCAAACGCGCCATCCTGCGTGCGCGTGATGATGATTATCTCGATGGCGTGCCAAGCCTCGACCTCACGGGCATCCGCGCCTTGCATCTTGATGGGCATCAATCCGATGCCGCCATTCACTATGCCAAAGCCTGCCGTGAAAAAGGCATCCTGACCTCGCTTGATGGCGGGGGCCTGCGCTCCAACACGCATGAGCTTCTGGCTTTCATCGATGCGGCCTTTGTCGCCGAGCGGCTCTGCGAGCAGATGGATCTCTCGGCCGAAGCCATGCTCGATTATCTCAAATCACGCGGCTGCAAAGTGGGTGGCGTGACACAGGGCGAGCATGGCTGCCTGTGGTTTGACGAGACGGGCCACGTCTCGCGCTTGGCCGCCCTGCCCATACCAAGGGCCAAGATTATCGATACATCTGGAGCGGGTGATACTTTCCACGGGGCCTATCTGGCAGCTTATCTGGCCCAGCCTCAGGGGCGCTGGATCGACCATCTGACCTTTGCCCGAGCAGCCTCGGCCTGGAAAATCCAGCACCTCGGAAATGAGGCGGGGCTCCCCTCTCAGGCCAATGTGGCGCAGATGATATCCCTCTACGCGCCAAAATGAGCTCGCGCGCTTGACCCAGCCCTCTCCTATGGGGATTGTGCGCCAAATCGGCACCCGTGCCCTAACAGTCGAATCATGAGCGAATTCTTCTCACTCAAGGCCAAGAAAATCCTCGTCGCGGGCCACCGCGGCATGGTTGGTGCTGCCGTTGTGCGTCGCCTTGCCTCCGAGGGTTGCGAAATTCTAACGCTGGGCCGCGACAAAGCCGACCTCACCCGCCAAGCCGAGACAGAAGCTGCCCTCGCGGACTTGAAGCCGGATGCGATTGTCATGGCCGCGGCAAAAGTCGGCGGCATTCTTGCCAACGACACTTATCCGGCGACCTTCCTTTATGAAAATCTCGCCATTGAAACGAACCTCATTGAAGGCGCACGTCGCGCGGGCGTGACGCGCTTTCTGATGCTGGGTTCCAGCTGCATTTATCCAAAACTTGCGCCACAACCCATACCGGAATCTGCCCTGCTGACAGGCCCGCTTGAGCCGACCAATGAATGGTATGCGATAGCCAAAATCGCTGGCCTCAAAATGGCGCAGGCCTATCGTCGCCAATATGGCCTTTCCTACATTTCAGCCATGCCGACCAATCTCTATGGGCCCGGCGATAATTTCGATCTCAATTCAAGCCACGTCATGCCGGCACTCATTCGCAAAGCGCATGAAGCAAAAATGTCTGGTGCGAAAGAGATTGTCATGTGGGGCACCGGCACGCCCTTGCGCGAATTCCTTCATGTCGATGATTGCGCCGATGGTATTGTGCATTTGCTGAAAACCTATGACGGCGATGAACATGTCAATCTGGGCTCCGGCACTGACCTGCCGATTGGCGATTTGATGCAGATGATCTGCGAAGTTGTCGGCTTTAACGGCACGATCAGCAAAGACCTCTCCAAGCCCGATGGCACGCCCCGCAAATTGATGAGCGGCGACAAAATCAAATCTCTCGGATGGCAACCCAAAATCGCGCTGCGAGATGGCATTGCCTCCACCTATCAATGGTTCTTGCAAAATGTGGCGCAGCCCTAACGCGCGCTGAAAAGGAAATACTATGTCGAAGAAAGTTGCTCTCATTACCGGCGTGACAGGCCAAGATGGCGCCTATCTTTCGGAACTTCTCTTGGAGAAGGGCTATATCGTTCATGGCCTGAAGCGGCGCTCGTCGTCCTTCAATACGGGGCGCATTGAGCATCTCTATCAGGATCCCCATGAGCGCGACCCGCGCTTCGTCCTCCATTATGGCGACATGACGGATTCCACCAACCTCATCCGCATCGTGCAAGAAACCCAGCCCGATGAAATCTACAATCTCGCCGCACAGTCGCATGTGCAGGTGAGTTTTGAGACGGCTGAATATACCGCCAATGCCGATGCTGTTGGCCCCCTTCGCCTGCTTGAAGCTATTCGTCTGTTGAAGATGACGGATAAGACGCGCTTCTATCAGGCTTCGACTTCAGAGCTCTATGGCCTTGTGCAAGAAGTGCCGCAGTCTGAAACGACACCCTTCTATCCGCGCTCGCCTTACGCTGTGGCTAAGCTTTATGCCTATTGGATTACAGTGAATTATCGCGAAGCCTATGGCATGCACGCCTCGAACGGCATTCTCTTCAATCACGAGAGTCCGATCCGTGGCGAAACATTCGTGACACGCAAGATCACCCGCGCCGTAGCAGCTATTTCCAAAGGCCAACAAGACAGGCTTTATCTCGGCAATCTCGACGCCAAGCGTGATTGGGGCCACGCCAAGGATTATGTCGAAGGCATGTGGCGCATCATGCAGCAAGACAAGCCGTCCGATTACGTCTTGGCAACGGGTGAAACCCGCACAGTGCGTGAATTCGTTGATGCGGCTTTCGCCCATGTCGACACCAAAATCGAATGGAAGGGCGCGGGTGTTGATGAAAAAGGCATTTGCGCCAAGACCGGCAAAGTGCTCGTTGAGATCGACCCGCGATATTTCCGCCCGACCGAAGTCGATTTGCTGATTGGCAATCCGGAAAAAGCCAAACGCGAATTGGGCTGGGTGGCCACGACCAGCTTTGCAGATCTCGTGCGCGATATGGTGCGCGAAGACGTCGCGGCTTTGGAGAAGTAATGAGCGAGACCGCGCCGATCCGAATTAAATTTATCGGACGCGCGGCCTCCGAGAGCGTGCCAGAGGTCTGGTTGCGGCAATTGCCGGGCGGAAATCCGGTTTACCGCGGCTGCACATTCCTCTTTGATCTCGACGAACCTAATTACGACTGGCTTGTCGTCTACGATGATTTGCCTGCAAAAGCGGGTGAACGATTTTCCTCGCGCCGGATTGATCTCGCCTGCCCGCGCGCGCATACGATGCTGATCACCATGGAGCCATCTTCCATCAAGCTTTATGGCTCGGCATTTCTGAACCAATTTGGCTACGTGCTCTCGAGCCAAGAGCCGCAGTTCATCAGACATTCGGGACATATTTTCGCGCAAGCCGGTTTGCGCTGGTATTACGGACTGGGGCGCGAGAAGCTCCTCACCTATAACGAGATGGCCAGCAATCCGCCGCTCGACAAAACAAAGTCCATCTCGACAATTTGTTCAGACAAGCGCCAGCGCCACACGCTGCACAATCTTCGCTCTGAGTTTACCGATGCCATTGCCAAACTCATTCCCGAGATGGAAATTTTTGGTCATGGCGTGCGTGACATGGATGACAAGGCAGAAGCGCTCCGCAATTTCCGCTATCATATCGCGATTGAAAATCACCAAGGCCCGCACCATTGGACAGAAAAATTGTCCGATTGCTACCTCGCCTGCTGCCTGCCCTTCTATTTCGGCGCACCCAATGCGGGAGATTATTTCCCGAAAGACAGTTTCATCCCGATCGATATTCGTGATGTCGAAGGTGCTGCGAAAATCATTCGTGAGGCCATTGCCAACAACGAGTGGGAAAAGCGCAAAGGAGCTATTTTGGAAGCTCGTCGTCTGGCGATGGAAGACTATTCGCTCTTCGCTCAAATCGCGCGCGAAGTGACGCATCTCCATGCACGGCCTTATGCCGAGAATGGCGGCACGATTCAATCCCGGCGCGCTGCACGCAAAGCCCATCCGCTCGCCACACTTCCAGATGTGGCGCATATGGCTTGGCGCAAGACTACCGCTTTCTTCAGGGCGACGCGATGAACCGGATTCTCGTCATAAAACTTGGCGCCTTTGGCGACATTTTGCAAAGCGATGGCGGTTTTCGCGATATTCGCGCCCACCACCCCCATGATGAGATTGTCGTTCTCACCACCCCGCCCTATGCGCGCATTTTCAACCGATGCCCGCATGTTGATCGCGTCATCATTGAAGAACGCATGCCACGCTGGCGTATTGACAAGCTGCTCTCGATGCGTGGTCGGCTACAACAAGAGAATTTTGCGCGCGTTTATGATCTGCAAAATTCTGATCGCACCGCCTTCTATTTCAAATGGCTTTTGCCAAACGTTATCTGGTCCGGCACAGCTCCGGGCTGCGCCTTGCCTCATCGCGCCAAAAATCCGAAAAAGATCCGCACATTGGATCGCCTCGCCGGTCAACTCACGGATGCTGGTGTGCCGATCCATCACACGCTCAAACCCGATTTGCGATGGATGACTGATGATGTTTCGCAAGTCATGGCTGATGCTGGCTTGAAAGAGCCTTTCATCATTCTGATCCCCGGCACATCACCCCGCGCTTTGCAGCGTCGCTGGGGTCATTATGAAGAGCTCGCCCAAGCGCTGATGGCCGATGGCTGGATTGTCGTCACGGCGCCCGGACCAGACGGAACAGATCCTGAATTACCCGGGCTCAACTTGCGTGGCCCGAAAGGGTTTCTCAATTGGTTTGAACTGGCAGGCCTGATGAGCCGCGCACGTTTTGTCATTGGTAATGACACGGGACCGACCCATCTCGCCTCGCATCTGGGCTGTCAGGGCCTCGCACTTTACGGCTCGCATATGCCGGCTGAACGGACGGGCGTGATCCGCGAAAATTTCTCTGCGATTCAAGTCGATGATTTGAAAGATCTGACGCTGGAACGCGTACTGACGGATGTCCGCCAGCGCCTCGCTCAATAAGCCGCGTAAGATTTCTCTTCCATGATCTGGCTTCCAAGCAGCTCATTGATCTGGCGCTTCACAGCAGCGCGCTCGTCATTGGTGAAATAGACCGCACGTGCGAGCTCTACAAACTTGGCGCCAAAATCTTTGGCGCGCTCGCAATCGCGGATATCGTCTTCGATCACCCAAAGTTTGAGATTGATCTCTTTCAGCTTGGCGCGCAAAGCGTCGAGCTCGGCTGTCTTTTTGACTGCTGCATCCAGATCGCGCGTCAACACATCCCATTCATGCGCGACATTCTTGCGCTTGGCTTCATCACCAATGCGCTCGCGCTTGATTTCCAGAATGGTCAGCTTGTCGATGATTTCGCCGGGCGCGACTTCGATGCGGATCGACATCCTCACTTCTCCGGAAGATTGAGACGGATGTGCAGATCACGCAGCTGCTGATTGGAGGCCTCTGACGGAGAACCCATCAGCAAATCGACCGCCTGCTGGTTCATCGGGAAGAGTGCGACTTCGCGCAAATTCTGTGCGCCCGCCAGCAACATGATGATGCGATCCACACCGGCCGCCATGCCGCCATGGGGCGGTGCGCCATATTGGAAGGCGCGATACATGCCACCAAAACGCTCGATCACCGTCTGCTCGCTATAGCCGGCAATCTCGAAGGCTTTCACCATGGCTTCAGGCACGTGGTTGCGAATACCGCCCGAGGCAATCTCGAAACCGTTGCAGGCAATGTCATACTGGAAAGCTTTGATCGTGACGGGGTCCTGATTGTTGAGCGCGTCAAAACCGCCTTGCGGCATTGAGAAAGGATTGTGCGAGAAATCAACCTTCTTCTCGTCTTCATTCCATTCGAACATCGGGAAGTCGACAATCCAGGCGAGCTCGTAACGGTTCTCGTCAACGAGATTGAGATCTTGTCCGACCTTGGTACGCGCGGCACCTGCAAATTTCACAAACTTTTCGGGATCACCCGCGACAAAGAAAGCGGCGTCGCCAGCCTTCAGATC
Organism: Beijerinckiaceae bacterium; assembly: GCA_947452455.1. Lineage (GTDB taxonomy): Bacteria > Pseudomonadota > Alphaproteobacteria > Rhizobiales > Beijerinckiaceae > Terripilifer. Next base: position 165,652 of record CANGBX010000002.1, on the reverse strand, counting down.
AAGCTGTGCGCGCACAGCTTCGGCGCGTTCCGGCCCGATATTATTGGCAATCGGACCAGCAGCACCATCTTCACGCCACATGATGTAACCAAGGCCCGGCTGGCCTTCGCCCTGCGCCCATGAATTCATACGATCGCAGAACGTGCGCTGACCGCCGGTCGGTGCGGGGATTGCCCAGACGCGGTTCTTCGCATCTTCGAGCATGCGCGCGAAGACTTTGAAATTGGACCCACGGAAATGTTCCGACACATCCTGCATGACGAGCGGGTTGCGCAGGTCCGGCTTGTCGGAACCATATTTCGCCATCGATTCCGCGTAAGGAATGCGCGGCCAAGGCGAAGGCGTCACAGCCTTGCCCTCACCAAAATCACGGAAGATACCGCCAACGACGGGCTCAACGGCTGCAAAAATATCTTCCTGCTCGACAAAGCTCATTTCAAGATCGAGCTGGTAGAATTCACCCGGAAGACGATCAGCGCGCGGGTCTTCATCGCGGAAGCACGGTGCGATCTGGAAGTAGCGGTCAAAGCCAGCCATCATCAACAATTGCTTATATTGCTGGGGCGCCTGCGGCAGCGCGTAGAATTTGCCCGGATGCAAACGCGACGGCACAAGGAAATCGCGCGCGCCTTCCGGCGAAGAGGCCGTTAAAATCGGCGTCTGGAATTCGTTGAAACCCTGCGCTTTCATTTTTGCGCGCATGGCATCGACCACTTGTCCGCGCAGCATGATGTTTTTATGCAGACGCTCGCGACGCAAATCGAGGAAGCGATATTTCAGGCGCGTCTCTTCCGGATAATCAATGTCACCAAAGACCGGTAGCGGCAGTTCGGCAGCAGGGCCGAGCACTTCAATCTCGCGCACATAGATTTCGATCTGGCCCGTCGGCATATCGGCATTTTCCGTGCCCGTCGGGCGGATGCGCACATCGCCATCCATGCGCACCACCCATTCGGAGCGCAGCTTTTCAGCCGTGGCAAAAGCCGGACTGTCGGGGTCGACCACGCATTGGGTCATACCGTAATGATCGCGCAGATCGACAAAGAGCACGCCGCCATGGTCGCGGATGCGATGGCACCAGCCAGACAGACGGGTTTTGGAGCCCGCGTCCGTGTCGCGGAGCTGGCCACAGGTATGCGAGCGGTAGCGGTGCATCTTGTCTCTCGATCAGGCAAAAGGGGGTGATCTGTTGGGCCGTGGGGTCCCATGCTGACCCCTTTTTGTCAAGGAAAGAGCGCCTCAGGAGCCCCTCTGGGGCGATCGGGGCGAAAGACCCCTCAACACCCCTCGCCTTCCCCCGCAAATCCCGCTATAGCCCCCGCCCATGAGCCTCATCACAACGACCGAGTCGTTGGCCGAAATCTGCCAACGCCTCGCTCAGCACCCTTTTGTCACTGTTGACACCGAGTTCCTGCGTGAGACGACCTTCTGGCCGAAGGTCTGCGTCATCCAGCTCGCCTCCGATGATGAGGCGGTCGCGGTGGATACGCTCGCCGAGGGGCTGGATCTCACCCCCTTCTTCGATCTCATGGCCAATCCCAATGTGGTCAAGGTGTTCCACGCCGCCCGTCAGGATCTCGAAATCGTCTGGCATCTGGCCAAAATGATTCCGGCCCCCCTGTTCGACACGCAGGTCGCCGCCATGGTCTGCGGTTATGGCGATCAGGTCGCTTATGGCGAGCTGGCCCAATCCATCTGTAAAGTGACGCTGGATAAATCCTCGCGCTTTACCGATTGGTCGCGTCGTCCGCTCTCGGATGCGCAGATCGACTATGCTTTGGCCGACGTGACCCATTTGCGCGACATTTACCGCGCGCTTGTCGCCAAGCTGCAAAAGACCGACCGCATGTCATGGCTGGCTGACGAAATGGGCACGCTCTGCTCACCGGCCACTTATGAACAACACCCCGACCGCGCTTGGGAGCGTTTCCGCAACCGCGCCCGCAAGCCGCGTGATCTGGCTGTGTTGATGGAAGTCGCGGCATGGCGTGAACGCGAAGCCCAGACCAAAGACGTGCCACGCTCGCGCGTTTTGAAAGACGATATACTCATCGAAATCGCGCTGGCCGCGCCACGCACCGCCGAAGCGCTTGGCAATCTGCGCGCCTTCCCGCGCGGCATGGAACGCTCAAGGGCCGGATCAGAGATTATCGTTGCCATCGAGCGCGGCTTGGAACGCGACCCGAAAACTCTGCCAAAGATCGAGCGCGAGCGGCGCAACAATGGCGGGGGCGCAACTGTGGAATTGTTGAAAGTTCTGCTGCGTCAGGTTGCCGAGCGCCATGGTGTCGCCGCCAAAATGATTGCGACGGTCGATGATCTCGAAGCCATTGCAGCCGATGACAAGGCGGATGTGCCTGCATTGTCGGGCTGGCGCTTTGAATTATACGGCGCCAAAGCCATCGAATTGAAGCGCGGCCGTCTGGCGCTCACAGTTGAGAACAATAAAGTTGTCACGCTCGAATGGCAGGACGCACCCGCCGAGTGACGCTCACGCTTCGCGTCACTTGACGCGAATAAGCGGCTCTCGTCCGATAATCCGCGCCAGTGTTTTCAACCGGCCCTGCACGCGCTCATTGGCCAGTGGCGCCAAATCTTGCGGCAATGTCAGCACCAGTTGATTCTTAGCAACTTTCAGTGGCACGCGCGGCAAAATGCCGGGCATGGCGGCACTCAGCACATAAGCCACGCGCATGGTTGCGCCCAAAATATTGGCTCGGTCGAGCATGCGTGCGCTTGCCAATGTGCGGATGGCGGGGCTCACATCTTCGCCCGCACCCATGTGACGGTAGGAAGCTGCCAGCGCCAAAAATGCACGGCCCGGATGATCAATGCCGGTGAAAGCAGCATGCGCAATAATATTGAGCGATTGTTCGCCGCGATAATCGGGATGCGCGCGCCAGCCGATGTCCGTCAGCAAACAGGCTGCATGACGCAGGCGGTTTTCTTCGACCGTTTCTTCAAACTGCGTGGATTTGAAGAAATCATCGGTCCAGTCGCAAAGCTCTTCGCCATGTGCGGGGTCGCGTGAGCGCAAAATGTTCAATTCGCGCGCGGCTGTGAGCAAAGGATCTTCCTTGCGCTGCGCTGCAGACAGGCGCTCAAACAAAAGACCTTCGCGCACACCAAGCGCCGAGATGATAATGTTCTTCGGTTTCGCCTGACGGATGATTTCTTCGAGCACCACGGCGGCATAAGCAAGCAATGGACGGCGGCCCGAGGGCACAGCGTCGATATTGGCCAGCATATCCGTATTCACGCGTTCCACGAGGCTGGCAAAATCTGCCGCATCGCGCGCGGGGATCGTGTAATTATGCATGACATTCAGCGGATAATTGCGCTGGCGCATATGCAGCCTTGCCAATGCGCGCCACGTGCCACCGATTGCATAAAAATTACGGCCCTCAAGCGTGTTGAGCGGCTTGGCAGAAGCCAAAGCCTCGCGGGCAATTTTGAGCGCTTTCTTCGGCGATCTATCCGACAGATCCATCAGCGCAAGACCGCCCAGCGGCAAAGTCACGCCTTGTCCTAGCTTGTCGCCCTTCACTTCATTGAGCTCGAGAGAACCGCCGCCCAAATCGCCCGCCACGCCATCGGGCTTCCAGAAGCCAGAGACGACACCAAGGGCTGAGAGTTCGGCTTCGCGCTTGCCCGAGAGCAATTCAATCGGCGCGCCTATCGCCTCACGCGCGCTGTTCAAAAACTCTTTGCCATTGGTCGCGTCACGCGCGGCAGCTGTGGCCAAGACATGCACATCTTTGATGCGCATGGCGTCACAGAGCACACGGAAACGATTGAGCGCAGCCAGCGCGCGGTCCACACCATCTTGCGGCAGGCGGCCAGTCGTCGTTACACCACGCCCCAGACCGCAGAGCACTTTATCGTTGAAAATCGGCGTCGGCGAGCGCGAAAGCCCCTCATAAGCGACAAGGCGAACAGAGTTCGAACCAATATCGATGATCGCAACGGGTTTCATCCGACCCAATCGACCAGGCGCATCTTTCTTCGCAAGCGACATTTTGACTTCAGTTCTTCTCCAGCCGCTTGAACAGCGACTTTGGACTTGATTCTTTCAGCGACTTACCACGCCCCGAAAGGCTCGGATTGGTCATGAAATAGGAATGGGCGTTGAAATGCTCCTCGCCCGGCGCGGGGACTATGCGCTGGCTCGAACCATCCGGCAAGACCCGATAAGATTGCTCATTATCGATCAGATTCGCGACCATGATCTGGTCCAAAACCTGCTCATGCACAGTTGGATTGAGAATCGGCAGCATGACTTCGACGCGGCGATCCAGATTGCGCTGCATGAGATCGGCCGAGGAAATATAAACATGCGCTTTGGGGTGGGGCAGACCATAGCCTCCACCAAATGCATAAATGCGCGCATGCTCAAGAAAGCGCCCGACAATCGACTTCACGCGAATATTGTCAGAGAGCCCCTGCACGCCGGGACGCAGACAACAGATGCCGCGAATGACAAGATCAATCGACACGCCGGCTTGGCTCGCCTCGTAAAGCGCGTCAATGATTTCGGGATCAACCAATGCATTGCATTTGGCCCAGATGGCCGCAGGCTTGCCCTCACGCGCAAAGCCGATCTCTTCGTCGATATGTGCGAGAAACCGCTTTTTCAACGTCAGTGGCGACATGGCCATGCGTTCAAGCCCGACAGGCTCGGCATAGCCGGTGATGAAATTGAACACACGCGACACATCACGCGCAACAACAGGATCAGCGGAAAACAGCGAGACATCCGTATAAACGCGCGCGGTCTGGGGGTGATAATTGCCCGTACCGACATGGCAGTAAGTGACCAGCGCACCCGCCTCGCGGCGAACCACCAAAGACAGTTTGGCGTGCGTCTTGAGTTCGATAAAGCCGAAGACGACTTGCGCGCCCGCGCGCTCCAAATCCCGCGCCCACCGGATATTGGCTTCCTCATCAAAGCGCGCCTTCAATTCGATGAGCGCGGTGACGGATTTGCCTGCTTCGGCCGCCTCGATCAAAGCGCGCACAATGGGGCTGTCGGACGAGGTGCGGTAAAGCGTCTGCTTGATCGCGACCACATTGGGGTCGCGCGCTGCTTGGTTCAAAAACTGAACAACCACATCGAAGGATTCATACGGGTGGTGAACCACCAGATCCTTCTGCTTGATGGCAGCAAAGCAATCACCCGCATTGTCGCGCACACGCTCGGGGAAGCGCGGATTATAGGGGGTGAATTTCAGCTCTGGTCGATCGACATCGACGATCTCGGACAATTCATTCAAAGCCAGCATGCCGTCATGGATGAAAATTTCATCCTCCGAGGCATCAAGTTCGGCCGCCACAAATTGCTGCAGCGAGACTGGCATATGCGCATCAAATTCGAGACGGATGACACGCCCGCGACGGCGGCGCTTCAGCGCGCTTTCGAACACGCGCACCAGATCTTCCGCTTCTTCTTCGACTTCCAAGTCGCTGTCACGGATCACGCGGAACAGGCCCTGCCCCTTCACCGTATAGCCGGGGAAGAGACGCTTGGTCTGCATGACGATCAAAGTTTCGAGCGGCACGAAGCGCGCGGCACCCGGCTTGTAGATTTCCGGCAGACGCACGAAGCGCTCGACTTTGGTGGGCAAGCGCACCAGCGCATTCAAGCGACGCCCATCAGTGGCGCGCACCAATTCAAAGGCAACAGAGAAGCCGAGATTTGGAATGAACGGAAAGGGATGGGCCGGATCAATCGCGAGTGGCGTCAGGATCGGATAGATATGCGCCAAAAAATGATCATCGAGCCATGACAATTCATGATCGGAGAGATCGGCGCGGTCGACAATTTCAATATCAACCCTGCGCATATCTTCGCGCAATTCGTGAAAGCGCGCTTGTTGTTCAGAGGTGAGCTTCATCGCCTGTTCGCGAATCTGGCTCAGCGCTTCAACAGGTGCCAGCCCGTCTTCGGACAGAACAGTCACGCCCGAGCGCACCTGCCCGCGCAGACCCGCCACGCGCACCATGAAAAATTCATCGAGATTGTTGGCTGAAATGGACAGGAAGCGCAGCTGTTCGAGCAGCGGATGATTGCGGTTCGAGGCTTCCAGAAGAACGCGGCGATTGAATTCAAGCCACGACAATTCGCGATTGATGAAGCGATCCGCGAGCGCCAAGCTCTTGGGCGATACAACAGGCGGCGCGGCCTTGACCGCGCGCAGCACCGTTTCACCTTCAGACACTTGATTCATCTTCACTTTGTCCCCGCTTTTTCGGGCTGCAACCTCTGGTTTCTCTGTGACGATAGCATGACACGGCGGCCTTGGCGGGGCCATGGTTCAAAATGGTTAAGAGGCGTCTGCAGGCCCATCCCCGTCGAGGCGGCGCAGAACTTCTGCCGCAACGGGGCGGGTAATGGGCTTGGAGCGAGCCAGAGCCTCACGGTCGAGCTCCTCGACAATGGCACGTGCAGCATCCAGCGAACGCTCGATGCGCACCGCCAGATATTCAACCACCGATGTGTCCACCACGAGCTGGCGGTCGACAAAAAGCTTCACCAGAACGGCACGCGCCAGCGCATCGTCTGGCTCGCCAATTTCAACCGCTGGCGCCAAGCGTAAGCGCGAGAGGAGATCGCGCGTCACCAGCCCCCAACTATCGGGCCATGAACGGGCGGTGATGACAAGAAATGTGCCGCTTTCGCGCACGAGATTGAGCAGATGAAAGAGCTCATTCTCGACACCACGCGCGCCATCTGCATTTTCAAGCAGGATCGCCGGGGCACGTGCGAGCCCTGGAAGATCAGCCAGAGGCAATTGGTTTGCAGGCAAAACGCGCGCGCCCACTTGCGCTGCCCAGATCGCACCCAGATGACTTTTTCCAGACCCCGTAGGCCCCAGCAAGAGCAAAACGCGATCCGGCCAGTTGGGCCAATTCTCAAACGTATCCCACGCGCGCGCATTGGAGGGCGAGACGAGAAAGTCTTCGCGGCCATAGCGCGTCTCGACCGGCAGATCGAGTGTCAGCTGTTTAGGAAAAGGCTTCATGCCTGCGGGCCCTTGCCCAGATAAATCGGTGAGCTGAGATAATTGCGCAAAGCAAAGCGCATCAACACGCCAACGGCTGCAGCAATCGGCACAGCCAGCAACAGGCCCGTGAAACCAAATAGCGAACCAAAGGCCAGCAAAGCCAGCATCAACCAGACGGGATGCAACCCCACAGATTCACCCACCAATTTCGGCGTGAGAATATTGCCTTCCAGAAACTGGCCAACGCCAATCACGCCAAGCACTGTGAGCAGCAACGTCCATTGCGGCCAGCCTTGCACAATGGCAATGGCAACGGAAATAACGAGACAGGTGAGCGAACCGACATAGGGAATGAAACTCAAAAAGCCGCCGGTCACACCGATCAGCAGTCCGTAATTCAAGCCCACAAGCGAAAGCCCCGCGCCATACCACGTCGCCAGAAACAGGCACACCAGCGATTGTCCGCGCAAAAAGCCCGACAGAGCTGCATTGATCTCGCAAGCCAGACCACGAATGATTTCGACTTCATCACGCGGCAACCATGAATCGATCTTGGCGACCATGCGATCCCAATCGAGCAGAATGTAGAAAGCCACAACCGGCGTGATGACGAGCAGCGACAAAAGACTGAGTACAGCGCGCCCGCCTGACCAGAGTGATTTCAAAACACCGCCCGCATATTTGGCGGCCTCTGTCGCCAGATCACTGACCGAGCCACCCAGAGCGCCTGCACTGGGATCAATCTGCACACCGAAATTTTCGGCAATCGGTGCAAGCCGGGCGAGAATGCCAGCACCCTGCTCCGACAAAAGATCGCGCAATCGCGTGAGGTCACGCGGTAAAGCCTCGAGAAAAGCTGCGACCTGCCCGCCCAGCACCGGCAATAGCACCATGGCGGCAAGCACGATCACACCGACAAAGACAATCAGAATGAGCAGCGTCGCGCCAAGTCGATTGAGCCCCAGCTTTTCCAGACGGTCGGCCACGGGATCAAGCAGATAGGCAATGACAAGACCGGCAGCGAAAGGCATGAGCACGTCAGCCAGCAGCCAGAGCAGCAGGATGAAGACGGCCAATCCGCCAAGCCAGAAACCGAGCCGTGCTTCCATGCGCATCAGAAAAACGCCCCCTCAGGCACTCATGTGCCGATACCATTGCGCCAGATAGGCCGCACCCGACACCACCGTCAATGTCGCGACCAAAATGAGCGCAATTCCAAACCAGTAGCCGATCGACCATTCAAAGGCCTTGAGCCCCAGCACCAGCCCGGCAAAGGCGATCTGGGTGGTCGTATTCAGCTTGGAAACCATCAGCGGGCGGATCTGGATCGGCTTTTCCATGATCCAGGAGATGACCACCGCCCCCATGATCATGACGTCCCGCGACACGACCACCAGCGCAATGGAGGCCGGCACGGCGCCTACCACCGCAAGCGTAATATAGATGGAGATCAGCAGGGCCTTATCGGCCAGAGCGTCCAGATAGGCCCCCAGCTCGCTGTGCAGATTGAAGGTCCGGGCCAGAAAGCCATCAAGCCCGTCCGAGACCCCCGCCAGCAGGAACAGGCCCAAGGCCCAATCCCACTCATGGTCGGCAATCATCAAAATCGTCACCGGAACCAGCAAGATCCGGCTGAGCGTGATCAGATTGGGCAAAGCGGCGAAAAGGGGCGAGTGGTCCATAAGCCCAATCTAGCATGGACCCCGCCCCGAGCCAGCGTGGCCTTGGTCACCTTGAAGAGAGCGGTGAAAGGTGCGCCCCAGCACCTTGCATCCCGCGCGCCCAGAGGCTACCCCGACCTGACAAAGGATCTCGTCCCATGACCAATGCCCCCGAAAGCGGAAAAGGCCTGACCTATGCGCAGGCAGGTGTCGATATTGATGCCGGCAATGCCATGGTCGAAGACATCAAGCCGCTCGTGCGCGCCACACGCCGCCCCGGTGCCGATGCCGAGATCGGCGGCTTTGGGGGCTTGTTCGATCTGAAAGCAGCCGGTTTCAAAGATCCCATTCTGGTCGCCGCCAATGATGGTGTCGGCACCAAAGTGAAAATTGCGATCGAGACGGGCATTCACGACACGGTCGGTATTGATCTGGTCGCCATGTGCGTCAACGATCTTGTCGTGCAAGGCGCCGAGCCGCTCTTCTTCCTCGATTATTATGCGACCGGCAAACTCGATCCGCGCGCTGGTGCGGCGATTGTCAAAGGCATTGCCAATGGCTGTATCGAAGCAGGCTGCGCATTGATTGGTGGCGAGACGGCGGAAATGCCGGGCCTTTATGCCGACAAGGATTATGATCTTGCAGGCTTCTCTGTCGGCGCGGCAGAACGCGGCAAGCTTCTGCCAGCTGGCGATGTCGGCCCCGGCGATGTGGTGCTGGGCTTGCGTTCCTCGGGCGTCCACTCGAATGGTTTTTCGCTCGTGCGCCGCATTGTCGACCATGCGGGCTTGAATTGGGATGATGCGGCGCCTTTCGCACCGGGCAAGAAACTGGGTGAGGCTCTGCTCACACCCACCCGCATCTATGTGAAGCCATTGCTGCAAGTGCTGCGCAAAACGAGCGGCCTGAAGGCGCTCGCGCATATTACGGGCGGCGGTTTTCCCGACAATATTCCGCGTGTGCTGCCTGACGGTGTGGGCGTGACGCTTGATCTCACAGCCGTGCCGGTTTTGCCAGTCTTCAAATGGCTGGCTTCCGCTGGTGGCGTGGCGATGGAAGAAATGCTGCGCACCTTTAACTGCGGCATCGGCATGATTGTCGTCACAGAAGCGGCACAAGCCTCCGCGATTGAAGCGGCATTGCGCGATGCGGGTGAAGATCCGGTGCGACTTGGCATGCTGGATAAAACGCCCGCAGGCGCTGAGCCCGTGCGTTACTCAGGAAAACTCGCGCTGTGAGCGCAGCCAGCCCTCGCAAACGTGTTGCCGCGCTAATTTCCGGGCGCGGCTCCAACATGCTCTCGCTGATGGCGGCCGCACGCCAAGCCGATTATCCGGCAGACATTGCGCTGGTCTTTTCCAACAAGCCCGATGCGCCGGGATTAGCAACCGCCAAAGAAGCGGGCATTGCCACAGCAGCTCTGCACCATAAAGACTTTGCCAGCCGCGAAGATTTTGAACGCGCCATGCAGGACATTCTGCTCGCCCACAAAATCGATCTCGTCTGTCTTGCGGGTTTTATGCGCCTGCTCACGCCGTGGTTTGTCGAACAATGGATGGGAAAGATGATCAACATCCACCCAGCCATTCTGCCCTCTTACAAAGGCCTGCACACGCATGAGCGCGCGATTGCCGATGGCGTGAAGCTGCATGGTGCGACCGTGCATTTCGTTGTGCCGGAAATGGATGCAGGGCCAATCATCGCGCAAGCTGCTGTGCCGGTATTGGATGGCGACACGCCGCAGACACTGGGTGCGCGCGTGCTGACGCAAGAGCACATCATCTATCCGCTTGCGCTGAAACTCGTAGCCAGCGGTGCGACCACAATTGTTGATGGAAAAGTTTTGACCGGCGAGACGATGAATGAAAACACACTCATCGTCCCAACGCCGTCATTGCGAGCGTAGCGAAGCAATCCAGACAAGCCGCACTTGTGGCCTCTGGGTTGCTTCGCTCCGCTCGCAATGACGTTGCTTTAAACCTTGCAGGCCTTCAGCGCGCTCTCGACTTTCGGGCGCGCAGTATTCACATAAGTGCCATTTGAACGCAGCCCATCGGCTTCGTCCTTGGTCATGGCTTTCGTCAGATTATTGGCGTAGCAACCGCAGCGGCTCACCGCATTGGTCTTGATCGTTTCTTCCGTCTCCGACAGCTGGAAGATGCAGGCATCTTGAATGCGGCGGCGCAATTGTTCATCGGTGAGATTGCGCAGATCAAGACCCGAGCGCGAGGACCCCGACAGGCCGGTTTCCGGCGGACGCGACCCCGCCTGCGCGAGACCCGACAGACCGATAAATGATGCACCCAGCACCAGCGCGCTTACGAGAGTTTTCAACATAGCCTCCGAATCTAAATCCAAGCTAAGGTAGCGCAAGTTTCTACAGCCGTCATTGCGAGGAGCAAAGCGACGAAGCAAACCAGAGCTCCACGTGAGGCTCTGGTTTGCTTCGCTTCGCTCGCAATGACGCAGGAGGCTTTAGGCGGGCCGCACCCAGACATGATTGTCGTGGAAAGCCGCACCACCATAGGGTGCCGGACTATCAGCGCCCGTCAGCATATTAATGCCGCGCCCTTCGACAAAAGCGCTATTGGGCCAAATGCCTTCCGACACAAGAACGCCGCGCTGAATGCCCGGAAAGAGGCGCGCATGCAGCAACACGTCTCCACGCTCGTTGCCGATACGCACCAGCGCGCCATCACTCAGGCCCAGATCCACGGCATCTTTGGGATGGATGAGAATCTCCGGCCGCCCTTCCCGCTCGCGTGCGCTTTTCGTCTCACTAAAAGTCGAATTAAGGAAAGAGCGCGCCGGGCTTGTGGCCAAACGAAACGGATGTTGTGCATCGGCCTTTTCAATCACATCCCAATGATCAGGCAATGAGGGCATTTGATCCCACGGACCCGCCAAACCCAAGCCGCCCTTGGCATAAGGCACATTTGGCCAATCGGCTTTGAAGCGGAATTTTTTATCGGGCCAAGCGAAGCCGTCCATGTAATGCGCCGTCTCAAAGTCGGGCTGCACATCATGCCAATTGATCTTTTCCAATTCGCTGAGGGCGGGATGATTGCTCTCTTGCAAAATGGTTTCAATCAAATCACGTGGCTGCATCTCGAAACCCGGATGCTCAGCACCCAAAGCATGCGCCAGCGCGCAAATCACATCATGGTTCGAACGACATTCGCCGGGCGGATCGATCAGCTTGGCTGCGAACTCGACATATTGGTGTCCGCCGCCTGAATAAAGATCATCATGTTCCAAGAACATGGTCGCGGGCAGAACGATGTCGGCCATCAACGCCGTCTCGGTCATGAATTGCTCATGCACAACGAGGAACAAATCCTCACGCGCAAAACCTTTTGCGACGAGCTTCTGGTCGGGAGCGACCGACATGGGGTTGGTATTCTGGATCAGCATGGCTGTGACAGGCGGGCCCATTTTCAGCGCGTGATGATCGCCATTCAAAATGCGCCCGACATGGCACATGTCGAGAATGCGAATGTTGGAATCTTTCTGGTCAGCGGCTTCATGAAAGACCTGCTTCCAACCAAAGATGGCGCCATTGTTATGAAAGGCGCCGCCGCCTTCATATTTCCACGCGCCCGTCACAGCCGCGATGCAGGAGGCCGCATGCATATTCACCGAGCCATTGCGCTGGCGTGAAAAGCCATAACCCAGACGGAAGAAACTGCGTTTCGTCTTGCCGACCAGATGCGCGAAAGATTCGATCTCTTCAACCGAAAGGCCGGTGATCGCGCTGGCCCATTCAGGCCCACGCGTTTTGAGATGCGCCTCTAGCTCGCGCGGCGCATCTGTATATTTTTCGAGATAATCCCAATCGGCCAGTCCATCGCGAAACAGCACATGCATCACCGCACAAGCCAGTGCCCCATCCGTACCGGGCTTGAGGCAAAGCGCGAGATCGGCCTGTTCCATGGTCGCATTGCGATAGACATCAATGACAACAATCTTGGCGCCGCGCTCTTTGCGGGCTTTGATCGCATGGGTCATGACATTGACTTGGGTGGCCACCGCATTGGTGCCCCAGATCACCACGCAGTCAGCTTTGGCCATTTCGCGCGGATCAGGCCCCGCCAATTTGCCAGTGCCCGCAATAAATCCGGGCCAAGCGAGATTGGTGCAAATCGTGCCACCAAAACGCGAATATTTTTTGACATGGGTCAGACGGTTGATGCCATCGCGCATCACGCGGCCCATCGTGCCGGCATAGTAAAAAGGCCAGATGGTTTCAGAGCCATGCTCCGCTTCACGCGCATTGAATTCGCGCGCGATGGTCGCAATGGCTTCATCCCAAGAGATGCGCGCAAATTGGCCGGAGCCCTTCGGCCCCGTGCGCTTCATCGGATACATCAGGCGATCGGGATGATGAATGCGTTCTGCATAGCGCGCGACTTTCGCGCAGATCACACCATCCGTATAAGTCTGATCCTTCGCGCCATAGACGCGACCGATGGTCTTGCCATTAATGACTTCAACATCCAGCGCACAGGCAGACGGGCAATCATGCGGGCAGACGGAGGGTTTTCTGACGATCTGGTTCATGAGGACATTCTAACCAGAGCCAAGGCACACGCAATCTCTACCACCGTCATTGCGAGCGGAGCGAAGCAAACCAGAAGCAACGCGTGAGGCCTCTGGTTTGCTTCGCTACGCTCGCAATGACGAACAAAAAAAGGCGGGCCAGAGCCCGCCTTTTCTCAAAAAAATCCGGCTTGATCAGCCGACGATCTCATTGCCAGCGAACCACTGCGCGATTTCCATTGCGGCGGTTTCGGGGGCATCCGAACCATGGACCGAATTTTCGCCCATGTTCAGCGCGAAATCCTTGCGGATCGTGCCGGCGTCAGCCTTTTCAGGGTTCGTAGCGCCCATGACTTCGCGATACTTGGCAATCGCGTTCTCGCCTTCGAGAACCTGCACAACCACAGGGCCAGCGCTCATCTGGTCGACGAGTTCGCCAAAGAAGGGGCGCTCTTTGTGGACGGCGTAAAAAGTCTCAGCCTGACCGCGGGTCATGTGGACACGCTTCTGTGCGACGATGCGCAGGCCAGCGGCCTCGATCTTGGCATTGATCGCACCGGTCAGGTTGCGGCGGGTGGCGTCGGGCTTGATGATCGAAAAAGTGTGCTGAATGGCCATGGGGCTCAAAAGTCCTGTCTGGGAAGGAGGTGGGCGGCTTATAGCGGGGGCCCGCGACACGGGCAAGACAGGGTTTTGTGAAACCGCGAAGCTTGTGCCCCTTCCTCCCCCTTGCCTTTGCCCCCTGCCCGCGCGACAAGCCCCGCCATGATCCATCTGAACGACCTGACCTACCGGCTGGGGCCACGTCTCCTGTTCGACAAGGCCACCGTGGCCCTGCCGGCCTCGGGCCGCATCGGCTTTGTCGGGCGCAATGGCACGGGCAAGACCACCCTGTTCCGCATGATTGCGGGTGAACTCTCCCCCGAGGATGGCTCCATCAATATTCCCGCGCGCACGCGGCTGGGGCGCGTCGAGCAGGAGGCCCCTGGCGGTCCGGGCAAACTCATCGACTTCGTGCTGGAGGCCGACAAGGAGCGCGCCGCCCTGTTGAGGGAAGCCGAAACCGCGAGCGACCCGACCCGCATCGCCGATATTCAAATGCGGCTGGTCGATATTGATGCCCATTCGGCACCCGCACGCGCGGCCACCATTCTCTCCGGCCTGGGCTTCGACCATGAAGCGCAGCATCGCGCTTTGAGCGAATTTTCCGGCGGCTGGCGCATGCGTGTTGCACTCGCCGCCGTGCTCTTTTCGACGCCCGATCTGTTGCTGCTCGACGAGCCGACCAATTATCTCGATCTCGAAGGCACGCTTTGGCTGATCGATTATCTCAAGACCTATCCCGCGACGATCCTCGTCATCAGCCATGATCGCGACATGCTGGATGCGGTCTGCGACCACATTCTGCATTTGAACGAGTCACGTCTGTCGCTGTGGAAAGGCAATTACACGAGCTTTGAGAAACAACGGCGCGAATTGCAAGCCGTGCAATTGAAGCAGAAGAAAAAGCAGGACGACCAGCGCCGTCACCTGCAATCTTTCGTTGATCGTTTTCGTGCCAAAGCCACCAAAGCCAGCCAAGCCCAATCACGTCTGAAAATTCTGGAAAAGATGGAACCTGTCGCGGCTATGGTCGATGATGAGGTTCTGCCCTTCCATCTGCCCTCGCCGCAAAAGCCGCTCTCGCCCCCCATTGTAGCGATGGAAAGTGTCAGCACAGGCTATGATGAGCGCACCATTCTCTCGCGCCTGTCGCTCAATATTTCCAATGATGATCGCATCGGACTGCTCGGCTCAAACGGTAACGGCAAATCGACCTTTGCCAAATTGGCGGGCGGGCGTCTGGCGCCGATGAGCGGCGCTTTACGTCGTTCGCAAAAGCTCGATGTCGGATTTTTTGCCCAGCACCAGATTGATGATCTGGAGCCCCATGGCACGCCCTATTCGCATGTCGCACCTTTGATGGTCGATGGCACCGAAGCCAAAATCCGCGCGCGCTGTGCGCGCATGGGCTTTCCCCATGTGAAAGCCGATACGCGCGTCACCGAACTTTCGGGCGGCGAGAAAGCCCGCCTGCTCATGGGGCTTGCGACATTCCATGGTCCGCATCTGCTCATCATGGACGAGCCGACCAACCATCTCGACATCGACAGCCGCGCCGCACTGATTGAAGCGATCAATGAATATGAAGGTGCGGTCATCCTCGTCTCGCATGATCGCTATTTGCTCGAAGCCTGCGCAGATCGCCTCTGGCTTGTCGCTGACGGCACGGTCAAAAATTTTGATGGCGATATGGATGATTATACGAAATTCGTCTTGGAACAGGCAGGTGCCGAGCGCGAGGCCAAGCGGCGCGAAGCACGCGATGAACGCCCCAAAAGCGAAACGCCACCGCCACCTGATCGCGCCACCAAACGCGAGACAAAGAAGAAACTCGATCAGCTCGAAGAGCAGATGAACAAGCTCCAGGGACTTCTCGCACGCATTGACGAGGCGCTCGCAGCACCCGACGCTTTCACGAAAGACCCCGCCAAAGCCAGCCAACTCGCGGGCCAGCGCGCCGAAGTGGAGCGCACGCTGGCGCGCATCGAAGAAGAATGGCTGATGCTAAGCGAGGAAGCTTAAGCGACCCCAATCCCGTCATTGATGTGCAAGGACGGCAAAGAGGTGGTGGCTTTTCTTTTTACGGTTTCGCATGGCAGACGCGATGAAAGGCATTCGTGCTTGTCTTCATCCCGTCATTGCGAGGAGGCCCGAAGGGCCGACGTGGCAATCCATAGCACCATTCTACGAGCATGAGCGCTATGGATTGCCACGTCGCTTCGCTCCTCGCAATGACCGCGGAGGGATGGTTGCTTTTTTCTAGATCATATCTCATGGCAGACGCGATGATGAGCCGCACAGACGACACATCTTATCCCGTCATTGCGAGCGAAGCGAAGCAAACCAGAGCCACATGTGATGCCTCTGGATTGCTTCGTCACTGACGCTCCTCGCAACGACGGTCGTTGGCCGTTACTTGCTCAATTTCGGATCAATCGCATCGCGCAATTTGGCGCCTGTTTCATCCGACGTTTTGGCAAAAATCTCGATCACTTTTTCAATCGCCGCAGCGGGGGCGGGATCAATATCGAGTTTCGCCTGTGTTGCATCTTTCAAGAAATCAGCGTCCACAATCATCTTGTCGAAGGCCGCACGAATGGCCTTCACACGATCAGCCGGAATTCCGGGAGGCGCTACAACCGGACGCGCGGCTGATTTCTGCGCCAAGAACAGCGTCATCAATTCGCGCTGCTCAGGCGTCTTCACGAAATCCATCGCGAGCGGAACATTGGGAAGATCAGGCTCTTTCTGCGTGGACATTTGCATGAGCACGCGCACCTTGCCGTCGCGCAGATAATCAGGCTTGCGCGTCTTCACATTGGACCAAGACCAATCGCCCATGCCCTGCACTTCGCCGCGCTCCATTGCGAGCACAGCATCCGTCGTGCCCGGATAACCTGAGATGATTTTGAATTTCGTGCCGATCAACGCATTCATCATGCGCGGCGAGGTTTCCGTATCGATATGCGGGCCTGTGCCACCGACGAGCATTTCTTGGCTCATCACATCTTCGATCGTCTTGAAGGGCGAATTGGCCCAAGCAATCACAACGCCCGTTTCAGCCGAAAGATTGCCCACCCAATTGAACTTGGTCAGATCAAAACGCACGCCCTGCGGATTGGTGAATTTCGCAGAAAACACGCCACGCTGCAGCAGGCCCATGACCGTGCCGTCTTTGGGCGAGACATTGTAGAGCTGGTTGGCAGCGGTCAGAGAACCAGCGCCCGGCATATTCTGGACAATGGCTGTCGGGTTGCCGGGGATGAAGCGGCCGATGTGGCGGGCCATCAGGCGACCTTGAGCATCATAGCCGCCGCCCGAATCCGCCCCCACAATCACGGTGAGCGTCTTGCCCGTGTAAAAATCCGACAGCGCATCTGCCCGAGCAGAGCCCGCGGCCAGAAGGGCCAGAGTGGCCGAGGCGGCAGCAACATGACGCAAATTCATTTGAACCTCCCAATTCCGCTTCTTGAGGCGAGCGGCTTCATCTGCCCTACCTTAGCCCAGAAATGCCCCTGCCAACAATCAAGGGAGCGAGAGCTGGTCCGATCCGCCCCCCTATCCGTAACAAAAACTGGATAGAGGCAAAAACATGCGAAACGTGGCGATCATCGGAGCCGGCATGGCGGGGCTCGCCGCAGCAGAGCGCCTGCGGGCGGCTGGCCACAAGACCGTGGTGTTCGAGAAAAGCCGCCGCTTTGGCGGGCGCATGGCCAATCGCCGCACCGGCGATTTTCAATTCGACCACGGTGCCCAATATTTCACCGCCCGCGGCGCCGAGTTTTTCCGCAAAATCACCGAATGGCAGACGCAGGGCCTCGTCGCCGAATGGGGGCCGGGCTCATATGTCGGGCGACCCGGCATGACCGCGCCGGCGCGCGCCATGGCCAAAAACCATACCTGCGTTACCGAAGCCCTCGTCACCCGTCTTGAGCGCAGCGAACACGGCTGGCATGTGTTTGACGAGAATGGCTCCATCGATGCCCCCGGCAATGGCACTTATGACGGTGTCATTCTAGCCGTGCCCGCCCCGCAAGCCATACCACTCGCCCAATCTGCAAAAGCCTCGCTCCCGCAGCTTTCGCAAGCCCATTATGCGCCCTGTATTGCGCTGATGCTGGCCTATGAGCCCGAGACACGCGCCTCCGCTGACCATTGGATGCGGCCCGACGATTCCATCATCGGCTGGATTGCGCGCAATTCCAGCAAGCCCGGCCGCCCGCATGATACGCAAACCTGGCTGATCCATGCGAGGGCCGATTGGTCGCGCCAATTTATCGATCAGGATCCCCGCGTCTCAGGCGAAGCTCTGCATGCTCATTTCCGGGCTCTCACCGGCATTGATGCGGAGCCACTCTACTTTGCGGCACACCGCTGGCGCTATGCGCTGGTGGAGCAAGAAGTCGGCGTGCCTTGTCTTTTTGACGAGGCAACAATGATCGGCGCATGCGGCGATTGGTGTTTGGGTGCGCGTGTGGAAGCAGCTTTCGACAGCGGTCGCGCCATGGGCGAAACCATGGCGGAAGCACTGGCAGAAATTCTGGCCTGATTATTCTTCGTCGCGGAAGGGCGCGCGTGTTTGACGCACCAAATCGTCGAGCTTGGCCGGCGCATCGCCCAAACGCTGCGTGACTTCGTTCGACAAATAAACAAGCCATTGGCGCGCCAAATCGGCATCGCGCGTTTTCACTTCGAGGTCCGAGCGGCAGGCCGTCAGCTTGCCCTGCAATTCCAAAACACGACCCTGAAATTCGGACGCCATTTCATCCATGCGCGCCTGCAGGGATTCGACTTTCGCCTGCAATTCAGCACAACGCTGATGCGCCGTATCGGCTTCAGACTTGTAATGCTCGACTTGCTTGCGCGCTTCACTTTCAATGATTTTGTTGCGGCGGCCCATTTCCGCAATTGTATCGGCAGCGCGTGTGACAATCTCGGTCGTCTGCTGCAAATCACGATCTGAAATCGACGGGCGCGTATCTAAATTACGTTTTGCGTCTGTTGGTGCGCGTAACCGCTCTCCCAAATCGGCCGCACGCTCCATCGCCGCTGGCTTCAAAAGATGAGCAACCACTTGTCCCCCTTGCCGCTAACGCGGATTCACACATAAGCAATGTGACAAACTTAACAGATCAACACACGTACTCCATCGCTTCGCATGCAATCCCACAGATTTATCTTTGCATCACTTGCAATAAGATCAGCAAAACAAACACAACTTCAGCGCATGACGGTTCGTAAGAGAAATATGATTTTGATTTTCAATATATGCTCGTGACTTAACGACATCTTGCAAACCATTCACGATCAAAGATGACGATGCGTCATGCACTGTCTGCAATTTTGAGTTGTGGTTGCTGGGTTTGCATGACACTTGCGCACAAGCGCGCCTTAGCAACATGAAATGTCTTTGAAAGAGTTGAGATTTTTATGTATCAGCAGATCAATTGAAACTGCGTGAAAGACCATTTGAAAAAATGGCGACCCCGGTTGGACTCGAACCAACGGCCTGCCGCTTAGAAGGCGGCTGCTCTAATCCAGCTGAGCTACGGGGCCGGGAAGAAAAAGCCAGCCGATAAAACGATCAATGAGTCCACTGACCAACGCGATTGGTCTTGAAATTATCTGAATAGGACATGACGCGACGCGTCATCGCCTTGGGCTCTTCCAAGCGATAGGCAATGCCTTCGCGCTCCGCATAGGCAACAGCTTCCTCACGCGTAGCAAACCAGAGTTTGACTTGCGGATTGGTGTCGCTGGAGCTGGTCCAGCCCATCAGCGGCTCGATCTGGCGATCGGTCGGCGCATATTCCAAAAGCCAGACTTTTGTCCGCGCCGCACCCGATTGGGTGGCGCTTTTGGCAGGGCGGGAAATACGTGCCGACATAGGATCTCTACTCATCTCAAAAGAGCGGTCTGGGCAGTCCTAGCCCGAGGCTGAGATTCTGCCAAGCTGGTCAAATGGTCGGGGCAGCAAGATTCGAACTTGCGACCCTCTGCTCCCAAAGCAGATGCGCTACCAGACTGCGCTATGCCCCGACGAGGGTCGGATAGCACAAGTCCAAGCCCCTTGTCGCCTGCTGATGCGCAAATTCCCACTGCCCTAGCGTTCAACGTCATCGCTATAGCGCTTACAGCGGTAGCCGATGAAGCATTGGCGGCTGTCGGCGCTCGGCAACCAGACCGGATCTGTATATTCATCCCGCTGGCAAAAGCCCTGGGTCGACACATAGCGGTCGTAAATATCCGGCCCAGAGCCCAAGACCACGGCCCCACGCTCCGAGACGAGGCGGCGAGCTGCCTCGCAGCTCATCCGCAGGCTATCGGGGCGCGTTTGGGCCAAGGCGCCCGCCAAAGTCAGGGGCAAGACGAGGGCCGCCAAAACCATGCGGGGAAAAAGGCTCGTTTTCAGGCTCATCGCGATCTCCATGAGCTCTCAAATTGGAGCAAATCGCGCAAGCTACAAGGGGCATGAGCAAGAAAGGTCAGTCTTCGCGGCGTAAAGCCAGCTCAGACGGGGCTCCATCTGGGGCCAAAGTGGATTGTTCGACAATCGTCTGCCCTGCAATCCATTGGAATTCTTGCGCCGACTCGCTGGGGGCAGCAAAAATCAGGGATGATTGGAATTCGTCGCGTGTCGGCAGACGGCCAAGCTGAAGCGGCATGGGATTTGGGACAGAGGCCTGCGCAGAAGAGGTCAACATGCGCGTCCAATCCAACACATGAGGATCTTCCAGCGCGAATTTGCCGCCAATGGCGAGAAGAGGCACGATCATCGGTGCCAGACAGAAAACGAGGATCAACCCACGCCCTCGTCTGTCGGATTTCAGATAAACCTGCTGTTGGATGCCCATAATTCCCCCGCGACTTCCCGACTAACCCGGAACACGACGCGACAGAACGACACCAAAACACGAATACGTAGGTCACAAAACCCTACAAAAACGGTCGTTAAATGGACGCTTAACAAAAAGCTCTGGGACAAACTCAAAGAGCGCCTTGCAAGCCATGACTATATGTGAGCCGATTCGGCTCTCACAGCAAGCTTTTAGCTCAACCAGACGTTGCGTCCTTCGGCTAAGCGCAACGATGCAAGTTCGGGATCACTTGAACAAAGAGTGGCGCAAACGATCACCCGGCTTCAAGCCGATGCGCCGCGCAGTTCCCGCGTTCAATTCAAGAACGGCAAGAACGGGACCCGCAGACGGAATGATCCGCTCTGACAAAGGCTCGGTGTTTTCGGCGATATTCACCACCTTGCCGCTCTTGTCGATGAAGACCATGTCGAGCGACAGATAAGTGTTCTTCATCCACATGGCGACCGGCTCTTCGCGTTTGAAGTCGAAGAGCATGCCGCGGTCTTGCGCCATGAAGCGGCGATGCATCAGGCCACGCGCGCGCTGCTCATCCGTGCGCATGACTTCCACCGAGAAATTATGCGGCCCAGTGGTCGTGGCAATCTCCAAAGGCTCGAGCGTGACCTCCTGCGCCAGAGCAGGTGACACGAAAGCCAAAAGGACGGCAAGGAAAAGGCGGCGCAGGATCATGACGACCTCGGTGGATGCTCTGGTCGGCAAGACTACTCTACCCACCACGCAATGGCGAGGTGGTGCAAGGCTGCAGCAGGAATTTGAGAAAACTTAGTGGGAGACCGGCAGATTGGTTTCGAGCGGGCGGATCTCAGCCGCCATCAGGCCCTTGGGGCCATTGCCGAAGCGGACCAGAAGGCCATCACCCGGCTTCAAATCCATAATGCCGAAACGGCGCAGCGTTTCCATATGGATGAAAATATCTTCGGTACCTTCACCGCGGGTGACAAAGCCAAAGCCACGCACACGATTGAACCATTTCACCACGACGATTTCAAAACCACCTGCTGGCGTTACCTGCACATGCGTGCGGGCTGCCGGAAGCTGGGAAGGATGGGTCGCGGTTGATTCATCCAGGGAGAGCACGCGAAAGACTTGCAGACCTTTCGAGCGTTCCTGCACTTCGCAGACAACGCGTGCGCCTTCCGGCGCCGTCTGAAAACCATCACGACGCAATGCGGTGACATGCAACAACACGTCTGCACCGCCATCGTCAGGAACGATGAAGCCATAGCCCTTGGAGACATCAAACCATTTGATGCGGCCAGACATCTCCAGGAGATCGGAGGGGCGCTCAGACGCATTTTCCGTCTGGGTTGATGAAACAACCCCGTTGGAAAGATTTGAATCGTTGCTGCCCAATGTCGCCCCCGCGCCCCATGCGCCCTTCAGAAAGCTGAACCTCGGAAGGGCCCGAATCGAGCCCCCGTCCCCCGAGTCGCGAGGGCAAGATAGCATCGGGCTTAAGGTGACAAAGGTGTTTTTTCCACGCCCTGTGGAAGACTTACCCCGTCATCCACTCTTTTTCGCAAGATCAAATCCAAGACATCACCAATATCGGCACGCACAACGAGATCGGCCAAACCGTCGAGCGGTGTGGGGTCCTTGTTCAAAATCACAAGAACGGCGCCGTTTTCTTTGGCCATGACCGGAAAAGCCGCCGCCGGATGCACGACCAAAGACGAACCAATCACCAGAAATAAATCGCAGGCCAGTGTGGCGCGGCGGGCACGCTGCATCTCCACTTGCGGCATGGATTGTCCAAAGGAAATGGTCGCCGACTTCACGATCCCCCCGCAGGCGGCGCAGGATGGCGCGCGCCTCTCCCCCTCCACCACAGCCCGCATGGCAAATAATTCGTGCCGCTGCCCACAATCGAGGCAGTGCGCATAGGTGCCATTGCCATGCAATTCGATGATGCACTCAGGGGCAATGCCGGAGGCCTGATGCAAGCCGTCAATGTTTTGGGTGATGACGTGGGTCATCTTCTGCGCCGCCACGAGACGCGCGAGGGCGGCATGTCCACGCCCCGGCTGCGCGCCCGCATACAGATCATCCATCGCGAATTTGCGCCGCCAGGCTTCGACCCGCATCTCTTCGCTGGCGAGAAAGTCGGGGAAAGGAATGGGCGCATGGCGCTTCCAGGCGCTATCGGCTGAGCGAAAATCCGGCACGCCGCATTCGGTCGAAATGCCGGCACCCGTAAAAGCCACCATTTGATCGGCAGCATCGATTAAAGCTTCCAGCCGCGCCCGATCCTGTGCGCTCATAGATCTGTCCTCCGCGGGTCCAAAAAGCCATGTGTGTGGCAAGCTGGCAAGTGATGGAACCGCCCGCCCGGACCGAACCCCCAAAATGTTTCCGCCGCCAGCTGGAAACTGACGGCGGAGCAATGGGGCGAGATCGACTGACGAGCGGCTTGATCAGGCGGGCTTCATTGCCTTGGCGAATTGCACCACTTGGCCAGCCATGATCTCGATCTGCTTGCCGATATTCTCATCCGAGCAACCCTCAGCCGTGAATTTCACGACCGCCGAATTGACGGCAACGCCAAGCGGCACATTCCAGCCGCGCAGCGCGTGACCAATGGCGCGCAATTGCGCGAGCACCGTGCCCGGCCCCTGCCAGCCGTAACCCAGACCGATGGAACCAATGGCGCGGCCATCGAAATAGACGCGTGCGTCCTTGTTCATCTCTTCGGTGTAATCGAGCGCGTTCTTGACGAGACCCGAGACCGCACCGTGATAGCAGGGCGAGGCCATGATCACGCCATCAGCGCGCCGGCACGCTTCGATGAAAACACGCGCCGCTTCATTTTCATTGGCGGTGGCGGGGTCATACATCGGCATTTGCAATTCGGCGCCGCCAAACAGCTTGGTTTCAGCGCCAAGCTTGCGCGCATGGGCCAAAGCCACCTGCAAAGCCTGTTCTGAGGAGGAGCCCGGACGCGTTGTGCCGCCGATGCCGATAATGAAGGGTGCGCTCATGAAAATGATCCTTTTCTTGTTCTTATAATGTGTCAGCGCGTCAGCGGCTTGCCGGCGAGCCAATCGGCGCCATCGGCATAGAGCTTGTCGACCTGCGGGCCTGTGAGGCCCGGCATGTCTTTCTTCACCGGATAGCCGATCTGAGATTGCAGATAGGCGAGATGGCGATAGCCCACCGGAAAAGCGTTCAGCAATTCGGGATCGAGCTTCACCGTTTGCGAGGGATCGACGGGATCCATGCGATCCTTCTCATAAATGGGCTGGCGCAGGACAAAGCCCCAGCGACCGTCGCGCTTTTCCAGAAAATCATAGAAGCGGCCGGTGCAGACCACATCGACCTGCACATCATGCACGAGCGCGCGCTGCGAGATCGTCATCTTGGTCTGGGAAATGGCGCGCGTGCCATGGATGTCGGCCGAATGGCCACCGAGGAAATGCAGAATGCTGACGCCATTGGCCCAGCCCTTCTTGCTCATGTCGATAAATTCGTCCGCCGTGCCCTGCGTCCAGGTCGCCATCATGCGCCCATCATCGAACCAGACCGTACGAAAACGGTCCCAATGACCCGCATCGCGCCAGACAACCCAATTTTCGACAAGCTGGCGGATGGCCAATTGGTCGAGCAGGAGCTCGTTCATATCCTCACCTCATAGGGCGGCGCTTCCGGCCAAGGGGCCTCGCGCCTGTTTTACAAAATTCGACCACAGGCCTGCGGGCCTGATTTGCGGGGCGATTATAGACGGCAGGCACCGCCTCCCGCAATCAAACCCGCCCCGCCCTAGATTTTAGGCTTGAGCAAATGAGCCAGATAAGCGCAACCGATCGGCTGGCCGCCGCCCAGCTGATCACTTCACCTGCGATGCAGCCTCACGCATGATCGGCGCCCATTTGCCGATTTCCGCTTCGACAAATTTCTTCATGCCCTCGGATGTGCGGTTTTCCTTGCGCGGGATAACAGCGCCAATCGCCTCCAGCTTGCCCTTGGTGGCAGCATCATCAAGCGCTGCATTGGCTGCTGCATTGAGCTTGGCAACAATGTCGCGCGGCGTGCCCTTGGGCGCAAACATCGCATTCCAGCCCGACGCCTGATAGGCGGGCAGTCCCGCTTCAATCGTGGTCGGCACATCAGGCAAAGCGGGCGAACGCTCGGGCTGGGCAATGGCAAGCGCGCGAATATTGCCTTGGCGAACCTGCGGCACGAGATGGGGGATCTGGTCGCAGAGAAAATCATATTGGCCAGAGACAATATCATTCAGTGCGGGACCCGAGCCCTGATAGGCCACCATGGGAGAACGCGCGCCAATCAATGACGTGAAGAACATGCAGGACACATGCGAGGTCGAGCCAACGCCACCATGACCGTTGTTGAACTTGTTGGGATCAGCCTTCATCATGGTGATGAATTCGCTGAGCGTTTGTGCCGGAAAATTCTTGCGCACCAGAATGGCAATCGGCGTGTCCGAGAGCTGGCTGATATGTTCGAAGTCACCCACCGGATCATAGGCGAGCTTTGGGTAAAGCCCGACAGAGGCCGCATGCGTGCCCATCTGGCCAACCAGAATTGTATAGCCATTGGGTTCGGCTTTGGCCGCGCGTGCTGACCCTGTCGTGCCACCCGCGCCCGCAACATTTTCGATGACGAGCTGCTGACCCAAAACTTTCGACATATGTTCGGCAACGATACGACCCACCACATCCGTATTGCCGCCCGCCGCATAAGGCACAATGACGTTGATCGCGCGTGCAGGATAAGTTTGCGCGAAGGCGTGGGGTGTCGCGCACAGAGCTGCTAGTACAAGACCGACAAAACGTGTCTTCATCATTCTCTCCCGTCATTGCGAGCGAAGCGAAGCAATCCAGAGGCCTCACATGTGACGACTGGATTGCTTTGTGTCATTTCAGATGGCGTCATACATCATGGCATCGGCAAGGGCTGTTGCGTTGGAGAGCTTTTCCAAGCCTGCAACACACTGGAGCAGATGCGCCTGCGCCTTGTCATCAATCGCGCCTTCCGCACACATGCGGAACTTGGCTTCGAGATCGGCATCATTGATCGGATTGAGCGGGCCTCCGCGATAGCGCTCGTCTGCCCATTCGACCAGCTTGCGGCCATCCTTCGTATCGACTTCAATGCGCGAACGAATGAGATCATAGCCCTTGGCGTCGATCTCGGCATCGAGATGCACCGAAGTGCGGCGCTGCAAATCCTGCATGGCGGGGCCTGCCACGAAATCATCCATGAATTCATGATGCGATGCGCGACGCTTGAGTGCGATCATGCACAGAAGTGCAGGCATCGAGAACTTCGCCTGCAAATGGTTCACAGCCACCGGATAGCGGATCGGCTCGATGATGTTCTTGCCAGCATAGAAGCGGATCGAAACAATTTCTTCGGGCTTCAGATCATGCTTGAGCACGAGGGTCATCATCGCATCCATCGACTGATGGGTGAGAATGCCTGACGGATAGGGCTTGATCGACACACCCGGATTGACGATCGTGTAATCGGTCTTGCCAAAACCCTGCACGAATTTTTCTTCCGTCGCCCCTTCGCCCATGACGGAGAAGAAGCCCCACGGACCATCAAGTGCAGTCGGATCAGCGGTGAAACCACGCGCGGCCAGCAGCGCGGCTGTCACACCATTTTCAGCCGCGCGTCCGACATGCAAGGGCTTGGTCATCGTACCGAAGTTGCAACGGATGCCTGCAGCCAATGACGCGGCAATGCCGAGTGCATGGGCGAGCGTCTCACCCTTGAGACCCAAAAGCTTCGCAGCTGTGGCCGCCGCACCGAATGTGCCAACCGTGCCGGATGTGTGATGGCCACGACGATAATGCACGGGCTTCATCCATTCCGAAATTTTGCACTCGACTTCAAAACCAGTCTGGAAAGCGGTCATGAATGTTTTGCCATCCACATTCCCAAGCTTCTGCGACATGACGAGAGCCGATGTCAGCGGCGGGCAGGATGGATGGGTGAGCAGACCATAGACGTGAGCTGGATCATGCGAGACCTGCGTATCATCCCAGTCATGCGCATGACCCGCGGTTGCGAGCACGCGCGCGGCGAGCGCAGCCGGAACTTTTTTCTTGCCGGCGGCGATGACGTAAGCATCTTCACGACCGCCTGTCTCGACCGCATCCTTGGCGAGCATTTTCACCGAATGTTCGAGACCACCAGCGAGATAGAGGCCGAGCGTATCAACCATGCAGCGCTTTCCAATGCGCAAAGCCTCTGCCGGCAGCTTGTCATAAGACACACTCTCGATGAATTCGATCGCGTCTGCAGTGACATTATGTTTCGTGCTCATCGAGAAACCTTCTTTGTTTTGATGTCTGTTTGGAATTCTTCAGTCTGGGTCAGGCGCTCACGCGCCCGCATGACATGGTCGAAATGAGCGCGATGCGCTCTCTCGCCATCTTTCGCGGCAATGGCATCGACCATTTCGCGATGTTCGCTGTTGGATATCGCCAATCCCCCGCCCTGCACCAAGGAGCGCGCGCGAAAGAGATGCAGCATTTTGACAAGATCCCGATAATGGCTCGCCAGAACCGGATTCCCTGAATGATCGATGATGAATTCATGCAGCTTGAGATTGAGCGGATAGTAGGAATCGAAATCTTTTGCCGCCGCCGCTTTCTCCATAGCACTGACGCACTCTTTCAACTCATTGACTTGCGCAACAGTCAGCTGCTGCGCACACAGCCGCCCGGCAAGACCAAAAAGCGCCGCCCGCACATCATAAATGGCACAGGCCTCAGTCAGACTGATCGAGCGTACAAAGACACCGCGATTGGGTTTTAACTCGACAAGCCCACCCGCTTCGAGTGAACGCAAAGCCTCACGAATGGGGCCGCGGCTTGTGCCAAAGCGCAAAGCGAGCTGGTTTTCATTCACACGGTCGCCGGGCGCAATTTCGCCAGCCATGATCAGACGCTCGACCTCCGCCTCGATGAGGACGGCAAGCGAGCGCGATTTGATCAGCGCGATATTTTCGACCGGCGAGGACATGATCAGCGTCAGATCCTCAAATCACGAAAACGCTTCGGGCCGGCAGAGGAGAAAGCCTCCACCACAATGCCACGCGCCATTTCCGCCTGAGCTGCTGTCCAGCCGCCGTAGACGGCATTGTCGACGAATTTGGTTTGCAGCTCGTCGAGCGACATGGGCGCGTGTTTGCCCCCGCGCATATAGCCCTGTTTCACTTCGCGCACTTCGCCGCTTTTCAGCGTGGCGCGCAAATGGCCGATGAATTGATCCGGATAAGGATCATCCGGATTGATCTTGTAAGAGATTTTTCCAGCCAAACCGCGCGCACGCGGCTCGATGATCGAGGCTTCCGTAAACTGGTTGAGCCCCGCTTTGCCTTCGACAAAACCAAGCGCCATGCAAAACGGCGTCGAGAATTTTGCCGCATAAGGCGTGGGTGGATTGTGTTTAACGTTGAGCGGCTCCCACAGGCGATGCACTGTGCCCTCGCCCACATCACATTCGATCTTTACAATATCATCGAGCTTCACACCCTGTTTGGCGAGCTCAATAGCGCAATCGATAAAGGGTTGCGTCATGGTTCCGCAGGCATAGGGTTTGAAGACAATATCATCGATCACCCAACGCTGGCCGAGATCGGCCAGCAAGAGATCGAAAGCAGGCTTACGCGAGGGCGCGAAAGCGTGGAAGAAACCATGCGTGCCTTCAAACACGGTGCGCGGCCCCAAAAAGCCACCACGTGCCATGAGCGCTGCGCGAATGCCCGACTGCGCCGCCCAGCCCGCATGCATGCGCTTGGTCCAGGTGCCTTCTGCCAGATATTCGATAATGCCGGACGCCATCGAGCCTGCAATGCCGAGCGCATCAATCGTCTGCTTCTTGTTGAGACCCAGCGCAACCGAGACGGCAGCCGCAGCCGCCATCGTTCCAATAACGGCAGTCGGATGAAAGCCCGCCTTGTGAATGGCCTTAGGCGTCACCAGTGACAGGCGACACAGCAATTCCGAACCATAGGCTGAGGCGAGCAGCATCTTCTCGCCGGAGAGCCCTTCCTGTTCGCAAATCGCCATGACAGCCGGCACGATAACCGCGCCCGAATGAACGGGGCCGCCTTCAAACGTGTCATCATAATCTTCGCCATGCGCGGCCGTGCCATTGATCAGCGCAGCTGAAAAAGCATCAAAGCCTTTGCCATGACCAATGGCGGTAATGTCGCCGGGGCCAGAAGCACCGACCGTTGCCTTCACATAATCTTCGTTGCGCGCGGCAATGCACAAGCCCGCCACATCCAGCACAATGCGGCGCGACATTTCGACGGTTTCTGCCGAAAGCTTTTTAACGTCTGCGCCAACCAGCCAATCAGCAAGGATTTCGGAAATAGAGGTTTCGATTTTCTCGCTCATGCTGATTTCACTTTTTGGTCCGACTTCATGCTGTCACGGAAGTGGCGGACGAGGGAGACAAGGATGAAGCCAAAGGCCACGATCAGCAGACAGGCTGCAATCGGATCTTCGACAAAGGTCATGTGGTCGCCATCGGAGAGCACCAGCGCACGGCGATAATTCGATTCCACCATGAAGCCGAGCACAACGCCCAAAACCATCGGCAAAGTCGGGATGCGATAATATTTCATCGCATAGCCGATGACGCCAAAGGCCAAAGCAATACCGACATGGAAGAGCGAATTATGGATGGCATAGACGCCCGACAAAACGAGGGCAAAAATGAAGGCCATCAAATAATGTTTGGGGCGGTTCACCAACCAGATGCAGGGACGCAAGATGAGATAAGCGACCACCAGCAAAGCAAAGAGAGAAATCACTTTGCCAGCATAGAGGCCCATCACCACATCATAATGTTTGGTGAAGAGCATCGGTCCCGGCGTCATGCCGTGAATGAGAAAGCCACCCAGCAAGACAGCCGCCGAATTGGAACCCGGAATACCAAGACCCATCATCGGAATGAGCGCTGTGGCCGACACGGAACCATTGGCGCTTTCGGGCGCGGCAATGCCTTCGGGCGAACCATGGCCGAATTCTTCCGGCTTTTTCGACCAGCGCTTGGCTTCATTATAGGAGAGGAAAGCGGCAATTGTACCGCCACCACCCGGCGTCAGGCCTTCGATAAAGCCGATGAGCGCACCGATGATTTGCGACACACGCAAACGCGCACGCATCAAAGCATCGGGCATTTTGATCGCGGCATCGGCTGTATTCGTCTGACGCCATCCCGGTTGGCTCGCCTGTTCAAACAATTCAGCAACCGCATAAATGCCCACCATCACCAGAATAGGCGGAATACCCGACAGCAATTCAGGATCATCGAAAGTGAAGCGGTTGTTGCCCGTGACAGGATCGGTGCCGATTGTGGCAATCATCA
Source organism: Beijerinckiaceae bacterium (assembly GCA_947452455.1). Taxonomy (GTDB): domain Bacteria; phylum Pseudomonadota; class Alphaproteobacteria; order Rhizobiales; family Beijerinckiaceae; genus Terripilifer. The sequence goes on along the minus strand of CANGBX010000002.1, from coordinate 135,619 downwards.
AACCGATAAGACCTGCCATCATGCCCTTGATCAAGGATTCACCTGAAAGGGACGCAATCACGCTAAGGCCCAGAACACCAAGCCCTACATAAGAGGTCGGCTGAAAAGCGAGCGCGACAGCCGCCAGCGGTTGCGTGAGAGTGATGAGCAGCGCCACACCAAACACAGAACCAAGCAAAGTCGAATAGAGTGAAATGCCGAGCGCTTCGCCAGCTTTGCCCTGCTCTTTCATCGCATAGCCGTCAATCACCGTGGCGGCAGCTGAATTGGTGCCAGGCGTACGAATAAGAATGGCTGGAATCGAGCCACCATATTCCGCGCCCAGATAAGTCGAGGCCAGCAAGACAACTGCGGCTGTGGGATCAGCGCCATATGTAAAGGGCAGCAAAAGTGCCATGGTAATGGATGGCGAAATGCCCGGCAGCGCACCGCCCAGAATACCCCAAGCAATGCCTGCAAAGGCCGCCGGAATGATCATCGGCGACGCGACCAGCGCGTTGAACATGCCAGAAAGATCGATCATCGGCGCAAGCCCTCAATCAAGTCGGGCCAAATGCCTGCGGGCTGGCCGATATGCAGCAGGAAAACAAAGACGAACCAGAGTCCGAAAGCGCCAAGCACAGCAATGCCCGCCATGCGCAAAGACAAAGTGCCACCATTGTAAAGCGCGGCCACAGCAATCACGACAGCAATGGCGAGTGGATAGCCCAGATATGGAACCGCGAGAATATAAGAGACACCAATGAGAAGAATCCCCAAGCCGCGCTTGGCTGCAAAGATTTCTTCTGCAACAGCACGCTGCTTGGAATCTACCGGCTCAGGCCGAAAACGCGCACGCAGCATCAAGAGAAGGGAGAAACCTGCGAGCAATAAGCCGTAGATTTTCGGCAAGCCGCCCGGGCCCACATCATCAGCCAATTGGCTGTTTTGAATATTCATCGCCATGGCATAATAGCCCATGGCCAGCAGCAGACCCAAAAAGCCTGCGATAAAATCGCGGTTCATTTTGGGATGCCTTATTTGATCGTGCCGGTCGAGCGCAGAAAGTCTTCTGTCTCTTTGCCAAAGTCTGCGACGAATTTCTTGTATTCATCGTGGGCAATGAAGGCCGGCTGCAAACCGTTTTCCATATAAACCTTTTTGTACGCCGGATCGGCGAGCACTTTTTGAATGCCCTCTTCCCAAGCCTTCACAACGTCGGGCGGCGTGTTCTTGGGGCCAGCGAGACCGCGGAACTTGCGCACGGCCACATCAACGCCCTGTTCTTTGGCGGTGGGCACATCCGGCATTTGCTCGAGACGCTTGTCACCCATGACCGCGAGCACACGCAGCTTGCCCGCTTCCAATTGCGGGCGGATTTCCTGCATTTCGCCAATGCCAATGTCGAGCGTGTGGTTGAGCACATTGATCAGCATGTCGCCGCCACCTTCAAAAGTGACAACGGCTGCCCGCACGCCGGTCGCTGTCTTCATGCGCTCCAAAACCTGACGCTCGAGAGAGGCCGGATTGGCCGCACCCCATTTGCCGCGATTGGCTTTGGCGTGGTCGATCACATCTTTCAATGATTTGAATTTGGAATCGGCTGCCGTGTAGACGACTTCCGGATCGAAAAAGACATTCACCAGCGGCTCGAGATCTTTGTAGGTCGCCTCGGGCTTCGACAGGAGCGAGGTGTAGATGAAGGTTGGTGTCGTGGCATAGAACAGCCCGCCATCGGGCTTGGACTTGGAGACAACCGCCATGGCCTTGGCGCCCGAGCCGCCCGAAATATTCTCGACCGCGAAATTGAGGCCCATCACCCGGTTCAAATGGGGCACCATTTCCCGCAGGAAAATATCCGAGCCGCCGCCGGGGCTCGAGTGGGTTGCCAGCATCACCGTGTCTTTGGGATATTTGGTCTGGGCCTGAGCCCCACCCAGCGTCAGAGCAAGTGCCGTCGCGACCCCGGCAAAAAGCTGAAAAGCCTTCAAAGACATGACGTTACCTCCATAATGCCCGCCTTGGACGGCGAGACTCAACCGGTATCCGGCTTGGTAATTGTCAAATGTCGACAATTGACAGCTCGGGTCAAGCTCCCCTGATCTCGCCTGTGGATTGAAAAGGCGCCCCGCCTCATTGCTTTCATGCTCTCTTGAAGGGGCCGGATTTGACTTGGGACGCCCCGTTGCTCTTGATGGCGAACGGATGAGGCGCACCAACAAGCGCCCACGGGAGGACGGACATGAAATTCAAACTCGGTGCGCTGGTTGCGCTTTCTGTTGTGATGGCGAGCGCAGCACAGGCGCAGCAGCCCAATCTCAATCTCATCGTTGGATTTGCGCCGGGCGGCTCGGCCGATTCCATCGCGCGCATCGTCGGCGCACGCATGCAGGAAAAGAGCGGCCGCAATGTCGTGGTCGAAAACCGCCCCGGTGCCGGCGCCAATATTGCGACCAAAGCTGTCATTCAGGCTGCGCCCGATGGCAATATGTTGCTCGTCACAACAGCGGCTCTGCCGATCAACGAGACGCTTTATCGCAACAAGGGTTTTGCCGGCACTGTTTTGAAGCCGATTGCGGTGGTGGCCACAACGCCGGAAGTTTTTGCCATTGGCAAAAATGACACGTCGAAAGATCTCGCGGAATTCGTCGCCAAACAGCCCGGTCGTGAAGTGATTTTCGCGACCGCCGGCATCGGCACAGGCTCGCATATTGCAGGCGAATATTTCTTCAAATTCATCTTGAAGGCCAATCCGAAGCACGTGCCCTTCCGTGGCGGCCCTGATGCCACCAATGCTTTGTTGGGCGGCCATGTGCCGATGGTTGTGTCATCGCTTTCAGGCTTTGCTGCACAGGTTGCCAATGGCGACATTCGCGGTCTGGCTATTGCCTCTGAGCAGCGCAATGCGGTTGTGAAAAATGTCCCAACCTTTACGGAAGCGGGCTATCCCGGCTTCACATCGCTCTCGTGGGTCGGCTTCTTCGCACCTCCCGGCACGCCGGATGCGATTATCACAGCCTATAACAAGCAGATTGATGACATTGTGCGTGAGCCTGCCATCACGGAAAAACTGCGCGCGATTGGCTTTGATCCTATGTATGGCGATGTGAAAAACTCTGAAGCCTTTATGACGAAGGAATATTCGGAGTGGAAGAAGCGCGTCGAAGCCATCGACATCAAGGTGGACTAAGTCATGGCGATCAGCGAAAAAATCCGCACCCTCATTTATAATGCTTGGGATGATGGCTATCCCTGCATGGTGGCAACCGAGGGCGAACACGGCCCCAACATCAGCCCGAAAGGCTCGATGCTGGTCTTTGATGACAATCATCTGGCCTATTGGGAACGTTCCAAGCGGTCAGCTTTTGCCAATGTGCAGAAGAACAATCGCGTCTGTGTGATGTATGCCAATTTTGCAGCCCAACGCGCCGGTATTCTGGAATCAGGGTTCCTGCGCTTCTACGGCACGGTGGAATTGCATGAGAGCGGCCCCATTCATGAGGCAGTCTTCGCACGCCTGACACCGCGCGAGCAGACACATGTGGGCGCGGATACGGGTGTGGCCGTGCTGGTGAAGATCGAGCGCGCCGAAGATGTGCGCGGGAAGCCGATCCCGTAACTTATTCTCCGTCATTGCGAGGAGGGCGAAGCCCGACGCGGCAATCCAGAAGCAACACGCGAGGCTTCTGGATTGCTTCGTTTACGCTCGCAATGACGGCCTAAATCAAGCCTCCGGAATGAAGACTTCGCCCTTCATGATCGGGCGGCACGTGCGCAAAATGCCGGCCCGCACCACTTGCAAATCAGCGCCCTCACCTGTCGTCTCCAGACGCACATCCACCATGCCGGTGGGATGTTCGATCCAGACCGTGCGTGGATTGCCTTCCGGCATGCGTGCAAATTCATGCGCGATCGAACCCTTCACCGCACAAGCCGTTGCCACGCAGCAAGCGCCCGTCACCGCGTGAGCGGCATGGAGCGCATGGGGCGTGAGATAGCGCGAGGTAATCGCCCCCGTGCCGCGCGGCTCGGACAAGAGACCCACTTTCGGAATGACGCTATCGGTCACATCGCCAAAGCCCATCAAACGGCCCGCTTCCAGACGGATGCTTTCAATGCGCGCCAGCAATTCCTTGTTGCCGTCGATTTCCTTGCGGCCTTCGGTGCCTTCCAGACCCAGATCACGCGCGCGCATCAGGATCATCGGCATGGCGACATCGAAGCACGACACATCGACGCCCTGAATCTTGTCGACCACATTGCCTGTGGGGAGCATCTTGCCGCTCTTCACACCGACAATATCCATGAAGTTCAAAATGACCGGCGCAGCCGTGCCCGGCACGCCGTCAATCGCGGCATCACCCATGTAGTTGACGCGCTTGCCCGGCGTCTGGATGACGGCTTCGATCTTGCTCGACGTATTCACGTCATAAATCACAACCGAGGTTTCACCGTCCTGCATCGGAAACATGCCCATCTCGAGCGCGAAGGGCGCTACGCCCGACAACATATTGCCGCACGACGGGCCTGTATCGACAACAGGCTTGCCGATATCCACCTGACAGAAGAGATAGTCGACATCCACACCCGGACGCTTCGATTTGGAAACAATGGCGACCTTCGAGGTCAGCGTATCAGCGCCGCCAAGACCATCGATCTGGCGCAAATCCGGCGAGCCCATAGCCCGCATCAAAATGCGATCACGCGCTGCAATGTCGGATGGCAAATCTTCCGCGCGGAAATAGGGGCCCTTGGACGTGCCGCCGCGCATCACAAGACAAGGAACGGAAATATGGTCGCGCATGATCGCCTCTTTGTCAGGCGCGCGGTTCCCTGAGACCCTCCCCCGGCGCCCCTTCTTTGGACGCGCGCCTCTTGACCCCAATGGATATAGAAGCCAGCCCTAGGGTGCAACCACTGCACTTCCTTTGCCTGATGGATAAAACAGGCTAATCAATGCACCAGACGACATAAACGGCCAGACCAAAGGCCCCATGCGACAGGGAGAGACAACGTGCGCAGCATCACCATGGACGAGGCTCTGGCTGTAATCCTGAAAACTTTCGAGCGGGCCGCGGAAATGGAAGCCTATGCGCTGGCGGCTTGTGTGCTCGACAATGGCGGACGCGTGAAAGCTTTCCTGAAGCAGGACGGCGCCTCCATCATGCGTTTTGAAATTGCACGCGGCAAAGCTTTTGGCGCGCTGGCCTTGCACCGCACCTCACGCAACGTCTTGCAAAAGTCGCGCGAGAAACCTTTGTTCATGGAAACATTGCGCGAGATTGCTGATGGTCCGATTTTTCTCGAAGCCGGTGGCCAGATCATTCGTGGCGCTGATGGCCATGTCATCGGCGCGATTGGTGTCACAGGCGATGTGAATGAAGTCGATGACATTTGCGCCATCGAAGGCATTCGCCGCGCAGGCTTGCGCTCGGATGATGATTTCTCGCCCGAAGAGCAGAAGCGTCTCAACATCAAGCCGAACCCGCCGCTGAAAGATCCGCGCACATGACGCCCAACGACAAGCGTCGCGCCCTTCGCGCTCTGCTGAACGGTGAGAGCTGTGTCTTTCCGGCGTCTGTCTTTGACCCTTTGTCAGGACGCGCCGCAGAAGAGATCGGCTATGAATGTCTGTTCATGGCGGGCTCGGTGGCCTCGCTTGTCATTCTGGGTGCACCGGATCTCGTCATCATCACTTTGTCGGAATTAGCCGAGCAAACGCGCCGCATTGCGCGCGCGACCTCCCTGCCCTTCTTCCTCGATGCCGATCATGGCTTTGGCAATGCGCTCTCGGTCATGCGCTGCGTCGAAGAGCTGGAAGCCGCTGGCCTCTCCGGCCTGACGATTGAAGATACGGAACTGCCAGACCCGTTCGATAAAAAGAGCGGCATGCCTTTGTCGATTGCGGAAGGCGTCGGAAAGCTGAAGGCGGCTTTGGCCGCGCGGACCGATCCGGATTTTGTCATCATCGGCCGCACGGGTGCTGTGGGCGCAACGGGTCTTGATGATGCGCTCGCGCGCATTGCCGCCTATCAAGAGACGGGTGTCGATGCGATCTTTCTCTCGGGTCTGAAAACACGCGAAGAGATTGAGGCCTGCGCCAAAGCCTGCCGCTTGCCGCTGCTGCTGGGTGCCATACCAAAGGCATTGCTTGATCGGGATGAACTCGGCAAGCTCGGTGTGCGCGCGGTTATTACGGGGCATCGCCCCCATTCGGCAGGCGTGCGCGCAACCTATGAAACTTTGCGCGACACACGCGCTGGCACATTAGGCCAACAAACCGACGATGAAGCGACCATGATGGAGCGCCTGACGCGCAAGCAAAATTATGCGGAGCTCAAAAACCGCTTTCTGAAAACCACACCGAAATAATTTTTTGGAGGAAACCATGTCCATCACCAAGCGGATCATCACCGCAACATTTGCGGGCTTGCTGTCAACAGCCGCACTCGCCCAAAGCGAAACAGAAAAATTCTTCGCCGGTAAAAACATCGATTTTCTGGTCGGCTCTGCACCGGGCGGCGGCTATGGCATTTATGGCGCCGTCGTGGGACGACACATTGGCAAACATCTGCCGGGCAAGCCCAATATTGTGACGCGCAATCTCGATGGCGCGGGCTCCATCACGGCTGCCAATCTGCTCTATAATAAAATGCCGAAAGACGGCTCGACCTTTGGCGCCATTTTCATGGGCGCGGTTGTTGAGCCTTTGATTGGCGACGCCACAGTTACGCAATTTGATGCGCGCAAATTCATCTATATCGGCTCGGCCAATAAAGAGACCTCGATTTGCCTGTCCTGGCAGAATGCGCCCGTGCAGAAATTCGAAGAAGTTTTCACCAAGGAACTTCTGGTGGGCGGCGCGGGTGTCACTTCGTCCATTCGCCAATATCCGATGGTCTTGAACAATGTGCTCAACACCAAGTTTAAAATGATCAGCGGCTATCCGGGCTCGCGCGAAGCGGGCCTTGCGATGGAGCGCGGCGAGGTGAATGGTCTGTGCGGCATTCAATGGACAAGCTTCATTGCGCAAGGCAGTGAATGGCTCGAGTCCAAGAAAGTCACCATCATGATGCAGATGGGTGGCCCGAATGGCGACGAGATTTTGAACAAAATGGGCGTGCCGACGATCTGGTCTTTCGTGAAGAATGAAGCTGATCGGCGTACACTCGCTGTCATTTTCAATCAGCTTGAATTCGGTCGCCCCTATGTTCTGCCACCGGGCGTGCCAGCTGACCGCGTCGCTGCCTATCGGCGCGCTTTTGACGCCACGATGAAAGATCCGGAATTTTTGGTAGAAGCTGAAAAGGCCAAACTCATCATCAACCCCGTCAATGGCGAAGGTGTGCAGAAACTGGTTGAAGATATTTACGCAACGCCATTTGCCGATGTTGAGCGCGCGCGGGCTGCCTTGAAGTAATCAATGTCATTGCGAGAATAGCAATCCAGAGGGCCTCACGCGTCACTCTGGATTGCTTCGCCTGCGGCTCGCAATGACGGTGGAGGGGACGCCTATCTTTCGGCTCGTCATTGCGAGCCTTAGCGAAGCAATCCAGCGGCGCCACGCGTCACCTCACGTTGACCGCGCCTGCTGCACGCACCAACGGACACAAAAAAAGGGCGCCACAAGGCGCCCTTTTCAATTCGACTGATCGCAAGACTTATTGGCCAGTGAACTTCACGTCGTAAGTCTTCGACAGATAGTTGCGGACCCATTCACGCGCATCGGGTGAAATGGTGGTTGCAGCTTTGTAGAGCGCTTCGCCTTCCTTGTCGGTGATCTGGTCATATTCGCCGATCAGCTCATCACGCTTGGCGAGATATTCCGGATCCTTGAGCATGGCGCGCACAGCGGCGCGGTAGGCTTCAACAATATTGTCCGGTGTGCCCTTGGGCAGGACGAGCAGCTTCTGCGCCGGGAAACCGGCGACGAGGAAGGCGCGCATCGCGTCCCATTCAAGGCCTGCCGGCTTCTTGCCGAAGGCCATCTCATAGGCTTCTTCGAAATGGGGCAGATCGGGGAAGTTCGGATCGCGCGCAAGATTACCATTCTTGTCGAGCGTGCCCCATGAGAAGAGCGGCACAGCCTGACCACTCTTCACCATCGGCATCGACGAGCGCAGATAAGCAGACGTGGTCTGATAGTCGACATTCATTTCGCCGCGCTCGAATGCGAGGCGCCCTTCACCACGACCCGGGAAGCCGGTGACATGCTGCACATCAAGACCGAGCAGGCGGAAACCCAAAAGCGGCACAAGGTCGAGCGAAGTCAGGCCTTGCGATGCATAATGCATCTTCACGCCCTTCAGCTTGTCGAGCTCCTTGAGCGACTTCACGCCAAGTTTCGAGGAGATGTAGGCCGCACCACCCGTGGGCGCAGCCAGAACCGGAATCCAGTCCTTATAGTCAAACTTCACATGTGACTCGCCCAACAGATAAGGGAATTGCGTCGAGCCTGATGTGCCCAGAACCGTCATGCCATCGGGCTTGGCGGTGGCGGCAAACAGATTTGCACCCGACACCGAGCCACCGCCCGGCTGGTTCTTCACCACCACTGCGGGCTGGCCGGGCAGATGCTTTTGCAACAAGGTTGCATTGAAACGACCCCAGACGTCGGAACCACCGCCGACACCAAAAGGAATGACCATGGTGATGGTCTTGCCTTTGAAGTCGACCGTCTGCGCCTGTGCGGGCAGACCCGTGGTCAGAGCAATCGCGGCAGACGCCGCGAGAAGGAACCTACGATGCATGAACTTTCCTCCCGTATTTGATTGATGAAATGCATTTAGACGAAAATGTCAGCACAGGCGAGATGAGCCTAGCGCATGACGCTGTTTTGAACCCCTTGCTTTCGTCGTATGACCTCAAAGCAGCCGATCCGCTTGAGCTTAGACGAACCCCTCTGATTGCCGCAGTCAACCTTGCGTGTTATCGCGGAGAGACCAAGCCCCTGGACAGCCATGACGCAGACCGACACAAAGAGCGCAAGCCCTTCGCCTTTTTGGACTTTCTCCCTTTCCCTCTATGGAAAACCGGGGGTGCCGGACGCCTGCCTGACGCTTCAGGACGGGGCGGGTGTTGACGTCAATCTGCTGCTCTTTGGCCTCTATTTGGGCCGGACGGGCCGAAAACTCTCAAGCGACGATCTCCGAAAGATCGCACAGACCACGGAGCCCTGGCGGGCCGGGATTGTGGTATCGCTGCGCGCGGCGCGCCGCGCGCTCAAGGAGCCGCCTGCCCCCTTCAACGGACCGTTGGCCGAGGACCTGCGCAAGCGCGTCAAATCGTCCGAGCTCGAGGCCGAACGCATCCAGCAGGAAGCGCTTTTCGTAACCTTTCCAGCATCTTCCATTGGCGTGGCGGAGCCTGATCTGGCAAAAGCCTGCGCGCAGAACGTGGATGCCTATCGCATCACGTTGGACACATCATTCAACGAAGCGGCAGTCGCCACTCTGCTGACCCAAGCAGAGACGATCGTCGCGACCAAGGGGTAAAGACGCGTGAGCAAGCCGGATACAGCACAGAATAAGAAGCGCCTGATTGTCGGGATCAGCGGCGCCTCCGGCGTTATCTTCGGCATTCGCATGTTGGAGATTTTGAAAAAGCTCGATGTCGAAACACATCTCATCGTCTCGAAAGCGGCCGAAATGACGCTGGCCTATGAGACAGATTTCAAGGTCAAAGATTTGCGCGACATGGCGCATGAATATCATCCCATGTCGGACATCGGCGCCAATATCTCGTCGGGGTCTTACAAAACACTCGGCATGGTGATCGTGCCATGCTCTGTGCGTACGATGAGCGAGATTTCAACTGGTGTCACCGCCTCGCTGATGACGCGTGCCGCCGATGTCGTGTTGAAGGATCGCCGCCGCCTAGTGCTGGCTATACGTGAAACGCCATTGCACACGGGGCATTTGCGCACCATGACGCAATTGTCGGAAATGGGGGCAGTGATCGCGCCGATCATGCCTGCCTTCTACAATCGTCCCAAAACGCTCGATGATATTATCGACCATACGGTCGGCCGCTTGCTCGATCTCTTCGATCTCGACGCGCGCATTGTGAAGCGCTGGAAAGAAGACGACGAGCCGCAAGCCTAAAGGCGGACAAGCTGGCCGCGCACCAAAAGCGCGCCAGCAACCATCAGCGCGGCTACAGCCAGAAGATAACTCGTCAGCGCATAGCCAACGGGCTCGACCAAAAAAGCGAGCGGCAAAGGCATGCCATGCAGGCCCAGATAAAAAGCCGCAGAGCCCACCGCCTGCGGGCCTGCGCGCTTTTCAGGCTCGATGCCTTGCGCAAGCCAGGCTGAGACCACCGGATAAAGCACGCTGGAGCCAAGGCCGAAAAGAATAGAGCCCAGCACGACAAGCCAGATCTGCGAAGTGACAGCGATGGCTGCGAGGCCAAGGCCCATCATGGCCACACCAACCGAGACCAAAAAGCGCGGCTGAAAACGCTGGAACATATTTCCCGAGATGCGGCTCAAGCCTGTGGCCACAGTCGATGGCACGAAGAACAGCGCAAGCGCCAATCCGCGCGACACAAAATCGGGCGGCAGATAAGCCAAACTATAGGCATGCAAAGTGCCTCCGACAAAAAGTGCTGTCAGCGGCAAAACAAAACGCGGCTTCAGCGCGCCCGACAATGCCAATCCGCGCCGCTCCGGCTTACCCAACGGGCGCAAGCCAAGTGTCAAAACAAGTCCGACCACACCGGGCAAAAGCGCGATCAGAAAAAACAAGTCGCTGCCCAGATGCGCCAGCGTGAATTCACCCAAAGCCGGACCCACCGCATAAGCAAAGGGAATGAGCGAAGAGAAAACAATCACCAGACCAACAAAACGTCGCTGATTGAGACGGCTCTGCCCATAGGTCATGACAGAGGGCAAAAAGAGACCAAAGCCCACGCCATGAAAGAGACGCGAGGCCAGCGCACCCCAAAAATCCTGCGCGGTGAAAGCCAGCGAACAAAAGCCCAGAATGCAGAAGAGAAAAGACAGACGCGCCGTCGCCAAAACGCCGATACGCGCGGCAATCGGCCCGGCCAGCAGATTGATACCAATCACCGGCACTACAAAAAGCGACAAGAGCCAGCCAGTCGTATGGAGCGAATGGCCCGACTGCGCAAACAAAATGGAGAGAAGCGCAACATGCGCGTTCAAAAGGGAGGCAAGAAAGGCTGCAATCCCGAAACGGATAAATTCCCGCCTGCCCTGATCATCAATATAGCCCTGCTCTTGCGCTAATTGATCGCGCGCAAGTGTCACGCTTTCTTCTCCCAGCCACCGTTTTCGGTCTGCTGGAGATAGGACATGGGAAGGCCTGTATCTTTCAGCGCCTTCCATTGCGCGCGCGCATCATTGAGCTCGTTTTCATCATTGCCATCAAACATAATGACGATGCGCTCATAGGGCTCCGCACTGGCGGCAAGAGCTGGTGCAATCTGCGCGCATTCGACAAAGAAGCGGATCTGCGCGCCATTGGGATTTTCGCTGCCTGTTGTCAGATAGATGGGCTGAAATTCCACATCGCCATCTTCGGCCGTGCCATGGGGCAGAAACCCGTCTTCCCCGACATTCCAGAGCAATTCGTTGAGCGAGGCGCATTTTTCCGGCGTGCGCATTTGCAAGCAGACATGCCAATCGCGCTCGAGCGATTTTTCCAACAGCTTTGGCAGAGCCCGCTCAAGGGGATGAATCTGCAAATGGTAGAAATGAATCTCGCTCATCAGTTGCCAGCACCGACAATGACGAGTGTGCGGTCGCGCATGGTCCAGATCATGCCCATATCAGCGCCGCCTTGATGATATTCCGTCTTGCCGGCCACAAACACATCACCGCGTTGGTTAGAGGCACGCAAATATTCTTCTGCCTCGCGGCTCATCGTGCGCACCGCGGTCGAGGCACGTGTTGCGTTCCAGGCCAAAGCGGCACGAATAGCGGCATTTTGGATCTGCTCGAATTTGGTGGTCGTGGCCGTATCGCTCGGCAGGCCGATCTTCACTTCAAAACGCACCAAAGCATCGCCGCGGCATTCGAGCAGACCGTCAATGCGCACATTGGTGACGAGATCGAAAAAATCGCCCTGCGAAGCGGAGCGCGACACAACGAGCGGGCGCACGAAAGCCGCATTCACATCACCCGTTTCGCGGATGAAGGTCGCTTGAAACATGCCACAGCTCGGCGGGCGGCCGGATTGCACTTGTGCCTGCGCCCCAAAGCTCGAAAGAAGAAAGAGAAAGCCTGCCGTCCAGATTTTCATGTTTCGTCTCAGCCTTCATAATGATCGCTGATGAGGCGATCGAGCAGGCGCACGCCCCAGCCCGAACCCCAGCTCTGGTTGATGTCGCTTGATGGCGAGGACATGCCAGTGCCTGCAATATCCAAATGCGCCCATGGCACGCCATTGACGAAACGCTGCAAGAATTGCGCAGCGGTGATCGAACCCGCAAAGCGGCCGCCGACATGTTTCATATCGGCGAATTTGGAATCGAGCAGCTTGTCATAGGCAGGCCCCAGCGGCATGCGCCAAATCTTCTCACCTGTTGCAAGGCCGGCTTCCGTGAGGCGTGCCGACAATTCGTCATTGTTGGAGAACAGGCCCGCATGTTCTGTGCCCAGCGCCACCAAAATCGCGCCGGTAAGCGTGGCCAGATTGACCATGAATTGCGGCTTGTACTTGTCTTGCACATACCAAAGCACATCACCCAGAACGAGGCGGCCTTCGGCATCCGTATTGATAATTTCAACCGTCTGACCTGACAGCGAAGTCACGATATCACCTGGGCGCTGGGCTTTGCCGTCGGGCATGTTTTCAACCAGACCGATCGCACCAATGGCATTGACCTTGGCTTTGCGTGCGGCGAGTGCATGCATCAGACCGACCACGCAGGCCGCGCCCGCCATATCGCCCTTCATATCTTCCATGCCGGCGGCAGGCTTGATCGAAATACCGCCCGTGTCGAAACACACGCCCTTGCCGACAAAGGCCAGCGGCTTGGCTTTCGCCGACTTGGCACCATTCCAGCGCATGATGATGACTTTGCTCTCATGGTCAGAGCCCTGACCCACGCCCAGCAACATGCGGAAGCCGAGTTTATGCAGCGCCTTTTCATCGAGCACTTGCACCTCGACGCCGAGCTTCTGCAATTCCTTGGCGCGCTGCGCGAAAGAGGCAGGAAAGAGCACATTCGGTGGCTCGTTGACGAGATTGCGCGCAATGGTAATGCCATCGGCCAAAGCCTCCGCGCGTTTGGCTTCACGCTTGGCGCTGGCGGGATCTGACAAGGCAATAGCGACATGCTTTTTGTCAGAGGCTTTGCTCTTCGTCTTTTCGTCGTCGTCTTTCTTTTTGGTCTTGTAGAGATCGAATTTATAGGCGCGCAATTTCATGCCGAGCATGACATCCGCACCCGCGCGGCCCACATCCGAGGGTGTCTCTGCGGGATCAAAAACAAGCGTCGCCTGCGCAATGCCATCGATTTTGCCCATGATCGCGCCGCCCAGCGACAGAAAATCGGGCGCGCCCTCTTTCTTCGCCGTGCCGATGACAAGGAGGCGGTCAAAGGAGAGACCAGCGGGGCTCAGAATATCGAGCGCCTGACCCGACTGGCCCTTGAATTTGGCGGTCGCAGCTGCCCGCTTCACCAGATCAGCCCCGCCACCCAAAATCCGGCGGGTCTCTGCGCCCAGCGCGAGATCGGCTCCAGCCAGAACCACGAGCGTCCCCGCCCCCCCGCGACCCTTGCGTCCGCCTGCCTCTTTGAGAGCGGTGAATTCAATCTGGAGCTGACTTGCCATTTGACTTGCCATTTGACCTGCCATTTTCTGTCCTCATCCCGCCTAGCGCCCGAAGGGTTCGAAAGGCAAATCGCAGCACATCATTCACCTCAAGGGGTGCCATTGCACTGGCTGATTTGCAAGCGAGAAGCACGTGACTTTGCCCCCCACAGTGTCGCTGGAGCCACATGCACCATAAGAGCGTGGGACGACACATGTGAATGGCCTCCAAAGCCTTGCCTGACCCGCCCTGAGTGATTAGCCAAAGAGGGTGGCGAGCTGGGGCTTTGCCAACGTCGGCGAGTCGGCGTGGGCCACCTCCCTCTTGCCAGCTTTTTGTGGTCCAGAGTTCAGGTTTTAAAGTCAGCCGATGTCCATTTTCGAAAGATATGTCTTCCGGACGTCGCTGGGCGCCTTTCTCACGGGCTTAAGCCTGCTGACAGGCGTGGTCTGGCTGGCCCTTTCGCTTCGCCAGATCGACATCATGTCGGCTAAGGGCCAGACCTTTTGGGTCTTCCTCACGGTGACGGGCCTCACCATCCCCTCACTGGTCATGGTCATCGCGCCCATTGCTTTGTTCATCGCCGTGCTTTTCACCCTGAACAAACTCAACAGCGACAGCGAACTCGTCGTCATGTCCGCCTCCGGCCTCTCGCCGCTTCAGCTTTTCCGTCCCTTTTCTCTGCTCTTTGTTCTGGTGACGGCTCTGGTTGCGGTCACCTCGCTCTGGGCCATGCCCGCGAGCTTTCGCGAGATCACCGCGCAATTTACGAAAATCCGTGCCGATATGGTGACGCGCGTGATCCTCGAAGGGCAATTTGCCGAGCTCGATGCGGGGTTCGTCTTCCACTATCGCGAACGCCAATCGAGTGGCGACATGCGCGGGCTGTTCATCCAAGACCGCCGCGATGCTGAGCACGTCTCGACCTATGTGGCCGAGATAGGCCGCACGATTGAAATAGGCGCGCAAAATTATCTCGTTCTGGAACGGGGCTCCATCCAGCGCCAGTCACCCGATGCTTACGATCCGGCGATCATCCAATTCGAGCGCTATGCCATCGACCTCGCGCAATTTGGCGGCAGCGAAGAAGGCGGGCCATTACGCCCGCGTGAACGCCCGACACTTGCCTTGCTCAACCGCGACCCCAATGAACCGATGGTTCGTCAATTGGCAGGGCGTTTCCGCCAAGAATTGCATGAACGCTTTTTGAACCCGATTTACGGGCTTGTTTTGGGTATGATTGCTTTTGCGGCTTTGTGCCAACCCAAAACCACGCGCCAAGGGCGTGGCTTGGCGCTGGCTGCAGCAATTGTTGCCGCGCTGTCGATGCGCATCGCAGGCTTTGGCACATCAGGTCTCATACTGCGCAGTGAAACCGGTGTTGTGATTGCCTACACTATGCCTGTTCTGGTGATTGCACTGGCCTGGATTTATGCGCTTAAGCCCGATGCCCTAAGCAGTCTTTTCAAGCGCTCGAAAAATCAGGAGCGCGCGGCATGATCGGACGCACGCTCGGTCTTTATCTCGCAATACGTTTCACCCGCGCCATTCTTGCCGTGTTCGGCACGATTTTTGTGCTGGTGTTTTTGATCGACTTTGTCGAATTGTTGCGCCGCGCGGGTGACATCAGCAATACCACTTCGCTGGGGCTTGCCTTCCTCACACTCTTGCGTGTGCCTGCGATCACCGAACAAATCCTGCCCTTCGCCACGCTCGGCGGGGCGATGTTTGCTTTCATCAACCTGACACGGCGTCTCGAATTGGTGGTGGCGCGCGCAGCCGGTGTCTCGGTCTGGCAGTTTCTCATGCCCCCACTTGCGATTGTGATCACCATCGGGCTGTTTTCGGTCGCGGTCTATAATCCGATTTCGGCAGTCATGAAGCAGAAGGCCGATGACATCGAAATCTCGATTTTTGGCCGCACCGCACCAGCCCAAGGCGACGCAAGCCTGTGGTTGCGCCAGCGCAGCCAAAATGGCCAATCCGTGCTGCGGGCGGAACAATCCAGCGAGCGCGGCTCAAAGCTTGGCAATGTCTCAGCCTTCGTCTTTGACCTCGACAACCATTTTCTGGAGCGGGTCGAGGCAGCCCGTGCCCATCTTGAGCCTGGCACCTGGATTTTGGAGCAGGCCCGCGTCATCCGGCCGGGAGAAGAGCCTCGCGACCTTGAAACCTACCGCCTGTCGACCTTCCTCTCGGCCGACCAGGTCGGCCAGCGCTTCGTCACACCCGAAGCCGTGCCCTTCTGGGGCCTACCCGAGCTGGCCGCCCGAACTGCAGCGGCGGGCTTGGATGCCACCCCTTACCGCTTGAAATATCAGATACTTCTAGCCAGACCTTTGCTTCTGGTGGCCATGGTCCTGATCGCCGCCTGTTTTTCCTTAAGGTTCTTTCGATTTGGTGGCGTAGCCCAGACGGTTTCGGGTGGCGTGGCCGCGGGCTTCGTGCTTTATGTTCTGACTAAATTGGTGTCAGACTTAGGCGGGGCCGGCATGATCAGCACCCCCGTCGCAGCTTGGGCGCCAGCAGTAATTGGCAGCATGTTAGGCTGCTTGGTTCTTTTGTATCAGGAGGACGGTTGATGGGCCGGCGTAACGGGCCCCTCCCGGAAGGTAGCAATCCTCATGGATCGCGCCAGACCATTCTGACCGCCGCGCGGGCTTCCGTGGGCTCCTTTGCACGCGCCTTGAGTTTGGGACTGACCCTTGGCTTGGCCGTGTCAGGCGTAGCGCTTGTCTCCTTCACAACACTTGCTCAGGCACAGACGCTCAACGACCGGCTCATCGGCAAGAAGGACGGCGATAAGGATCGCCTGCTCGTTCAAGCCCAAGAGCTCGTCTATGATTCCAAGAACGAAGTCGTCACCGCGAACGGAAATGCGCAGGTCTATTATCAAGGCCGCGTGCTGGAAGCCGACCGCGTCGTTTACAATCAAAAAGACAAGCGCGTTTTTGCAATTGGTCGCGTGCGTATGACGGAAGCCGATGGCACCGTCTCGCATGCTGAACGTCTCGAACTGACTGATGATTTCAAGACCGGTTTCATCGACAGTCTGAAGACAGATACGTTCGATAGAACACATATGAGCTCGCCGCGTGTTGAACGCATCGAGGGCGACACCGTTTTCGACAAGGGCATCTATACAGCTTGCGATGCATGCAAGGATGATCCGACCAAGCCGCCGCTATGGCAGGTGCGTGCCAAGCGCGTGATCCATAAGAACGATGAGCAGACCCTTTATTACGAAGAGGCGACGCTTGAACTCTTTGGCCTACCGGTTGCCTATCTGCCGTATTTCTCGGCGCCCGATCCATCGGTCAAGCGCAAGAGCGGCTGGCTGACGCCCCATTACATCACCAAAGACAAGCTCGGCTTTGGTGTGGCCACGCCCTATTTCTATGTCATCAACCCGTCCGCTGATCTGACAGTCATCCCGACTTTGATGACCAAGCAAGGCCTGTTGATGGACGTCGAATATCGCCAGCGCATGACGAACGGATCTTATTCGATCCGCACGGCTGGTATTCTTCAGAGGAACCCAAACCAATTCCCTGCCGCACCTTATGGCGCAGGCAATCATCAGTTCCGTGGCTCCATCGATACAACCGGTGAATTCTGGTTGAACGAAAAGTGGCGCTTTGGTTGGGATGTCGGTTTCGCAACCGATAAATTCTTCTCGCAAGATTATACTGCGCCCAACCCCAATCTTTCGGCCAATTATTTCCGCGAGCGCACCTCGCAGCTCTATTTGGTGGGCAAAGCGGACCGCGGCTATTTCGATTTGCGCAGCTATTATTTCCAGGGTCTGTCTGCCTATGATCGACAAGAGCAGCAGCCTTTGGTTGCCCCTTCGCTCGATTACAACAAGACGTTCGACGTGCGCCCGGAAAATACAGCCGGCATTGGTGGCCAAGTTGAACTGGACATGAACCTGACATCGATATCGCGTCAGCAAGCGGTATTTGAATCGTCGGGCACGCAATTGCGTGATGCGACCTATGGCCTCTACTCCACTTGCGCCACATTCGATCGCGCCAATTGTATGCTGCGCGGTATGGCGGGTGAATATACGCGCGCCACAGCCACTGCATCATGGAAGCGTCAATTCATTGATGGTGCCGGTCAGATCTGGACGCCCTTCGCTTTCGCCAATCTGAATGGTTCCTGGTTGTCACTCGACAAGACGGGAACATTTTCTGCCGGCTCGTCCCTGCTCGGTCGCAATGCCGATCAAATGAACTTTCTCGGAAATAGTGCCGACACATTCCGTGGCCGTGCTTTGACGGGCATCGGCATGGAATATCGTCTGCCGATGGTGGCGCGCAGCACAGGCATGACACATATCATCGAACCAATTGGCCAAGTGGTCTTGCGCCCCGATGAAGTGACCGATCGCGCCCTGGTCAATGAAGATGCGCAAAGCCTCGTCTTCGATGACACGAATATTTTCGCGATCAGCAAATTTTCTGGCTATGACCGTTTCGAGGGTGGCCTGCGCGCGAATTATGGTGCGCAATATACCGCACGCTATGACAGCGGCGGCTATGCCAATTTCCTCTTCGGTCAGTCCTACCAAATGGCGGGACGCAATTCTTATGCGAACCCCGATGCGGCCAATACCGGTCTAGGTTCTGGTCTCGACACCAAGCAATCGGATTACATCGCGCGCGCGGCTATCTCCGTTGACAACTACTCCTTTGTCGCCAAGACACGCTTGGACCCTTCCGATATGCACATGCGCCGCCTCGACCTTCTGGCCAGCGGACGCTTTGGCGACTTCAGCTCAAGCATTCAATATGCGCGCTATGAGGCACAGCCTTTTCTCGGTTACGACAAACGCCGCGAGGGCATCGTGGCTAGCTCGAGCTATTCGTTCGATAAAAATTACTTCATGAGCGGAACAGTCATTTTCGATTTGTCACGCCACCTCAACACGAGCAGCACAAATTCGCAGCTCTTCGCCGTTGCGGGCCTGGGCTTGGGCGCGGGCTATCGCGACGAATGTACAACGCTGACGGTGAATTTCACCTCGACCTATCCGCAGAACACAACTGCCGCCTCGAACCGCAACCAAACCATCATTCTTCAGCTGGTCTTGCGCACGCTCGGCCAAGCCAAAGTCAGCACCTCGGTCTCAGCCCTGACGGGCACGGACGGCTTGTCCCATTGACGTGAGGCCCACCTCATCGCATGAGGGGCATATGAAGACCTTTTCGAATCTCTCTGCTGCCATGCTCGCCCTCATTCTGTTGGGGGCAGCACCGACCTTGGCCCCGGCACCTGCTCAGGCGCAAGCACTGGTTGCGACCGTCAATGATGATCCGATCACGACCTATGATTTGGACCAGCGCATCAAGCTGCAAAAAATCCTGAAGCGCCCGACCACCAAAGAGGCCGCGCTTGAGGGGATCATTGCTGATCGCCTGCGTCTGCGCGAACTCAAGAAATACAAGCTCGAGCCCGGAACGAACGAGCGCAATTCAGCCCTCACCAAAGTGGCCGCCGAATTGAAGGCATCCCCGCAAACATTGTTTTCAGCACTCCAATCCTCCGGCGTGCCGGAAAAGGAATGGAGCGAACATTTCAAAGCCGAAGCGGGCTGGGCGATTTTGACGCGCGGCCTCAACAAGGGCCTCGAAGTCTCCGAGCGAGAAGTGCGCGCCGAACTCGACAAGCGCGGCGGCAAAGCGGCCAATTCGATCGAATATTTGTTGCGCCCGATTGTCTTCATCGTGCCGATCAGTGCCTCGCCCGACCAGCTGCAAGCGCGTATGCGCGAGGCTGAAAACTTCCGCACGCGCTTCACGGATTGCACGAGCGGCCTGCAACTCGCCCGCTCCCTACCGGAAGTCGCTGTCAAAGAACAGTTCTCGCGCCCTGCCAATGCACTGCCCGAAGAGGCGCGCCAGATGATCGACAAGACCGGCGTCAATCGCCTCACACCGCCCTCACGGGCTGCAACAGGCATTGAAATGCTGGCAGTCTGTGGTCGCCGCGATATGCGCGATGACACGGCGGCGGGCGAAGACATTCGCAATGAATTGCTCGCCAAGAAGATTGATGATCTTGCCGCCAAATCCTATGCCGATCTGCGCAAGCGCGCGATCATTGTGAAGAAATAAGATGAGCCGCGCACCACTCCTTGTCACGCAGGGCGACCCTTCCGGCATCGGACCAGAAGTGACGCTGAAAGCCTGGCTCGCGCGCAATAATCAAACGCATCCCTTTTTCGTTCTGGGCGATGCAGCTTTGTTTGAACGTCAAGCAGCTGCCCTCAAGCTAGATGTACCGGTTGCGCGCGTGTCACCGCAAGAAGCGGCACAAGCCTTTGCCTCTGCCCTACCCGTTGTCGATCTCGGCTTTCCGGTCAAAGGTGTTGCGGGAAAACCAGATGCAGCGGACGCGCCGGCCACCATCGCCTCGATTGAACGCGGTGTGCGAATGGTCAAACAAGGCGAAGCCAGCGCGATTGTCACCAACCCGATTGCCAAAGACGTCCTCTACAAGGCGGGCTTCGCACATCCCGGACATACCGAATTTTTGGGCGAGCTGAGCGAGGCACTGTGGGGTAAGCCCGTATTGCCCGTCATGATGCTCTGGTCGCCGCAACTTGCCGTCGTGCCTGTCACCATTCATGTGTCCTTGCAGCGCGCGATCAAAGAGCTCACCACAGATCTCATCGTGAAGACGGCACGCATTGTTGCCCACGACATGCAGCGTAAATTCGCTATTGCCAAACCGCGCTTGGCTATTGCCGGGCTCAATCCTCATGCGGGTGAAAATGGCGCAATGGGACGCGAAGATCTGGAGATCATCACGCCGGCCGTTGCGCAATTGCAGTCAGAGGGCATTGATGCGCGCGGTCCCTTGCCGCCCGACACGATGTTTCATGCCGCAGCGCGCGCACAATATGATGCGGCTTTGTGCATGTATCATGATCAAGCTTTGATCCCGATCAAGACGCTTGCCTTCGACAGCGCCGTCAATCTGACCCTTGGCCTCCCCTTCATCCGCACCTCGCCCGATCATGGCACGGCATTCGATATTGCCGGCATGGGTGTGGCCGATGAAGCCAGCCTCATCGCAGCGCTTGATCTGGCAAGCCTCTTGGTGACACGCGCATGATGAGCGCGGATGGATTGCCGCCGCTGCGCGAGGTCGTGGAAAAATACGATCTCGCAGCCAAGAAATCTTTGGGACAAAATTTTCTCTTCGATCTCAATCTGACGGGGCGCATTGCCAGAGCCTGCGGCCCGCTGGAGGGCGCAACCATTGTCGAAGTCGGGCCCGGCCCCGGCGGACTGACACGCGCATTGTTGAGCGAAGGCGCAAGCCAAGTGATCGCAGTCGAGCGCGATGAACGCTGCCTGCCTGCATTGGCTGAAATTGAAAGTGCCTATCCGGGTCGTTTGAAGATCGTGCATGGCGATGCGCTCACAACAGATTGGCGCGCGCTGGTGGCTGGTGTGCAAGGCCCCGTGCGCATCTGCGCCAATCTCCCCTACAACATCGGCACAGCTTTGCTCGTTGGCTGGCTTGAAAGCGATCCATGGCCGCCATGGTATGAGCGCATGGTGCTCATGTTCCAGCGCGAGGTGGCTGAGCGCATTGTGGCGACGCCAGCTGAGCGCGTCGATTACGGACGCCTTGGTGTGCTGAGCGGATGGCGCACAAAGGCACGCATTCTGTTTGATGTGCCGCCTTCCGCTTTCACCCCGCCCCCCAAAGTGACGTCTTCGATTGTGGAACTGGTGCCACGCGAGACGCTGCTGGATTGCAATGGAAAAATCCTCACCGCAGTCACAGCCTCTGCTTTTAACCAGCGACGCAAGATGCTGCGCCAATCGCTGAAGGGGCTGGCCGTCAATGGCAAAACCATTGATGCGCTATCCCTGCTGAAAGCTGCTGACATTGCAGAAACGAAACGCGCTGAAGAAGTAGATGTCGAAGGCTTTGTTCGGCTGGCGCGTCTGGCCGCAGAAATGACCGCATAGTTGAGCCATCGCGAGAGGTGCGATGCAGAGGTGACACGTGAGGCTTTCTGGATTGCTTCGCTGATGCTCGCAATGACGGCGGAAAGACCACGCCAACAGCAACGTCATTGCGAGCCGAAGGTGAAGCAATCCAGGAAGCCACACGTAGGGCCCTTATATTGCTTCTCTAACTCTCGCTATGACGGCGGAAATTATTTCTCTTCCAGCAATTGATCCACAAAGGCTGAAATGCCGTTTGCCGAGCGGGCACGTGTCAAACGCTCCGCAATCAGGATCGACTTCACCTGCGCCAGCGCCGTCTGAATATCTTCGTTGACGATAACATAATCATAGATCGGCCAGCGGGTTATTTCATTGCGCGCATTGTGCAAGCGCTTGGCAATGACTTCCGCTTCATCTTCTGCGCGACGTTCCAGACGCGCGCGCAATTCTTTCATCGACGGCGGCAGAATGAAAATTGTCACAACATCATTGGGTGCACGCTTCTGCACCTGCTGCGTGCCCTGATAATCAATATCAAAGAGCATGTCACGGCCCTGATTGAGCACCGCCTCAACGGGTGAGCGCGGCGTGCCGTAATAATTGCCATGCACTTCCGCATATTCAAGCAGATCATCCTGGACTTTGAGACGATCAAATTCGTCCTTGGTTTTGAAATGATAATGAATCCCATCGACCTCGCTGGTCCGGCGCGAGCGCGTCGTGACTGAAATCGACAAAGTCAGATCCAGTGATTTGTCTTGCAGCAAATCACGCGTCAATGTGGTCTTGCCCGCACCGGAAGGCGAGGACAGGATCAACATAAGGCCACGGCGTTTGATCGGATCTTTCATCGTCATCACTCGATATTTTGAACCTGTTCGCGCAATTGCTCGATCTCGACACGCAAGTCCATGCCCGTGGCGCTGAGCGCAGGATCATTGGACTTGGCGCAGAGCGTATTGGCTTCGCGGGAAAATTCTTGCGCCAGAAAATCAAGCTTGCGCCCGACCGGCTGATCAGAAGCCAACAGCTCGCGTGCGGCCACGACATGGGCTTTCAACCGATCCAATTCTTCGCGCACATCGGCTTTGGCGGCGATGAGCACAGCCTCTTGATGCAGACGCGCCGGATCAAGCGCGGGGCTTGCCCCCGTCAAAGCTTCAATGGCTTGTTGCAAACGCGCGCGCACGGCCTCAGGCTTGCGCCCCGGTGCGGCTTCCGCCGCTTCTGTGAGGGCAGAGATTTTCTCCACGCGCTCGCTCAAGACTTTTTGCAAAGCGGCGCCTTCCGAGAGGCGAGCCGCAATCAATTCGTCGAGCGCTGCATCCAAACCTTTCAGCATGGCAGAAGACAAAGTCGCGAGCGCTCCTTCATCATCCGCACTCTCGCTCACGTCCACAATCCCGCGAACAGCAAGCAAGCCATCCATGGACGCAGGCTTGAGAATGTCGCTCGTGGGAATGGTCGCGATTGTGTCGATCAAGGATTGCAGCAAATCGCGGTTGATGCGCACCTGCGCGGGGGCAGCTTCGCGCGCCAATGTGAGTGTGGCATAGCAGGTGCCACGCGCCAGACATTTGGAGAGACGTGTGCGGGCTTCCGTTTCCACCTGATCAAAACCGGGCGGTACGCGCAGGCGCAGATCAAGCCCTTTGGCATTGACCGCTTTGACTTCCCAAGACCAGCGAAAGCGGTCTTGATGCCCCGCCGTGCGGGCAAAGCCTGTCATGCTTTTAAGCGACATAGATTCGGGCCCCTTCTCTCGCGCGCACCATAGAGTGCGAGTGGGGCCGCCTCAAGCTCAGGGCGTCGCAGCCCGCGTCGAACCATCGGGCACGCGCTTGGGTGAATTGAGATCCCAGCCCTTCTTGCGCAGGGGATCGAGTGCTGTGCCCTCGGAGGCATCATAAATCTTGCGCGCAACTGGATTGGGCGGCGGCACAGGCTGGAGCGCAAGCACATCACGGGGCAAAGCAGATGCTCCCACATCCAGATCAAGCCCGCCGGTGAGGCCTAAGCGTGCCGCCCGCTCGCGCTGATCAGCCAGCGTGCGTG
Source organism: Beijerinckiaceae bacterium (assembly GCA_947452455.1). GTDB lineage: Bacteria > Pseudomonadota > Alphaproteobacteria > Rhizobiales > Beijerinckiaceae > Terripilifer. The sequence continues at coordinate 111,825 of CANGBX010000002.1, read as the reverse complement.
GATCGACCGGATAGGCGGCAATATCACCAAGCTCTGACAGATCTTCTTCGCCATCCAGTTCAATCTTTGGTTTGCGCTCGGGCGTTTTGAAAACGATCGTCTCGGAAAGGGATTCAAATTTCGGATTGCGTGCTGCCAGACGCTTGGCCTCGGTGATGCGTGCGGCCAGCACTTGCGCAGGTCCGGGCTCTTTCGAAACCGGACCAGAGAAACCAAAGCGCGCCTTCTGTGCAAATTCTTCCATGCGCGGCAAAGCATCGACCAACGCATGTCCGGGACCCGGCTCTTCCAGCGCACCGCGCTGTCCGCGTGGTGGGGCGACATTTTTCGGGCGCACATCAGGCACACCCGGATCGCCCGGCACAACGGAAGGTGCACGATCATTCGCACCACCCGAACGTTCTTTTTCGATCTCGCGCCAGCGCGCGACATTGCGATTGTGGTCATCGAGCGTTTCAGCAAAAGCATGACCGCCCGTACCATCCGCCACGAAGAACAGATCGGCTGTCTTCATCGGATTGGCGACTGCCTCGAGCGCGGCGCGTCCGGGATTGGCAATCGGCCCCGGTGGCAGACCTTCGATGACATAAGTGTTGTAGGGCGACGGTGCCGAAATTTCCGCACGCGTAATGCCGCGACCCAATGTGCCTTTGCCGCCGACAAGGCCATAAACAATCGTCGGATCGGATTGCAGCTTCATGCGCTTTTGCAAGCGATTGATGAAGACGCTCGCCACACGCGGGCGCTCATCGGCGCGCCCTGTTTCTTTTTCCACGATGGAGGCGAGCGTCACCAATTCATGCGGCGTGCGCAACGGAATGGAAGGATCGCGCTTGGCCCAGATCTGATCAACGAGCTTGCGCTGATCATCCTGCATTTTGCGTATGAGATCGCTGCGCGACATCCCGCGCGGCACACGATAGGTCTCGGGCAGCAAGAGCCCTTCCTTCGGTGCTTCGCGCAGATCACCTCCCAGCAAATCATTATCGCGCAAGCGCTGCAAAATCTGTTCGCTTGTCAGACCTTCTGGAACGGTAATGGCGTGAAGATAGACGCGGCCCGCGACCAGCATGTCCATCACATCACGCAGGCTCGCTTCTTTCTTGAAAAGATATTCGCCGGCTTTGACATTGCCGCGATTGCCTTCAAGCCACAGCGCAATGTTCATGAGAATGGGCGCATCTATCACGCCATCATTTTCAAGCTTGGCGAGAATTTCCGGCACATCCGTGCGCGCGGGAAAATAGAGCAACTTGTCGGCCGCCAGCGGCCCCGATGCGCGCAGCTTCTGATGCGCGAGAGAAAAGCCAACGACAGAGGCTAGGGCTGCGATTAGCAAGAAAGACAAAAAGGCACTGAACAGCGACAGCAAACCATCACGGCTTTTTCGCTTGGGCGGGGGCGGTGGCGGGGGCGGCGGCGCATCGGGCTGCAAGGCTTCGCCGGGCGTGCGCATTTCCTTACGCGAAAACAGACCGAAGTTTTTCGGCGCGGGCGTATCCTGCGTCTTTTGTTCTTCCGTCATTGTTTCCATGCGGCTTGTCCCTTGGGTGTTGAGACTAACCTATTCCCCATTATGGCGAAACATGGGAATGGGCCGATCCACACTCGGCCCTACCCCTTTTTTGCACTCATAAGCGGCGCAAAATCACCGAAGCATTGGTGCCGCCAAAGCCGAAACTGTTGGAAAGCACCGTGTCGATCTGCTTTTTCTTCGCAACCTTCGGCACGAGGTCGATTTGGGTCGTGACGCTCGGATTGTCGAGATTGAGGGTCGGCGGTGCAATGCCATCGCGCATGGCGAGCACAGAGAAGATGGCCTCAACAGAACCTGCCGCGCCGAGCAAATGACCGATGGCCGATTTGGTCGAGGACATAGTGAGCTTTGAGGCTGCGTCACCAACAAGACGCGTCACGGCGCCGAGTTCGATTTCATCACCGAGCGGCGTCGATGTGCCATGCGCATTGACGTAATCAAGATCTTGCGCGGAAATGCCCGCACGTTTCATCGCCATTTGCATGCAGCGAAACGCGCCATCTCCATCTTCCGCAGGTGCGGTGATGTGATGCGCGTCACCTGACAGGCCATAGCCAATCAGTTCGGCATAAATCTTCGCGCCGCGCGCTTTGGCATGTTCATATTCTTCCAGCACAACAACACCAGCGCCTTCACCCATGACGAAACCATCGCGGTCTTTGTCATAAGGGCGCGAGCCTGCTTTCGGATTGTCATTGAAACTTGTCGACAAAGCACGGCACGCGGCAAAGCCTGCAAGACCGATACGATTGACAGCAGATTCTGCGCCACCCGCCACCATGACATCAGCATCACCCAGCGCAATCAAACGACCCGCATCACCAATCGCATGCGCTCCTGTGGAGCACGCAGTCACGACTGAATGGTTGGGACCTTTGAGCCCGTGCATGATCGACACATAGCCGGAGGCGAGATTGATCAGACGGCCGGGAATGAAGAAAGGCGAAATCCGGCGCGGACCTTTTTCTTTCAAAAGGATCGAGGTTTCATAAATACCGCCGAGGCCACCGATACCCGAGCCAATCAGCACGCCTGATGAAATCTGTTCTTCGTAGGTTTTTGGAGCCCAGCCGGAATCTTTGATCGCTTGGCCCGCAGCTGCAATTGCATAGATGATGAAATCATCAACCTTGCGCTGTTCTTTGGGCTCCATCCATTCATCGGCATTGAACGTGCCGTTGGAACCATCGCCGCGCGGAACCTGACAGGCGATCTGACAAGGAAGATCGGAGACTTCGAAAGATTCAACGCGAGCCGCGCCACTTTCGCCTGCGATCAGACGCGACCAAACATGTTCAACACCAGCGCCCAGCGGCGTGACGAGTCCAAGTCCGGTGACAACCACCCTTCTCATCATCAACGTCCCAATGTCTGCCAAATGTCTTCAGGGCGGCGGCGGCTGATCAGCCGTGCCAGTAAAATGGATAAGGGCCGGCATGGCCGACCCTCACACTTCAGCTCTGCCAAATATGACAGAGCATTGCGTCGATTAGGCTGAAGCCTTTTCGAGGAACTTCACTGCGTCGCCGACCGTGACAATTGTCTCAGCCGCATCGTCAGGAATTTCAACACCGAATTCTTCTTCGAAAGCCATGACGAGTTCGACCGTGTCGAGCGAGTCAGCGCCCAGGTCGTCAATGAAATTGGCAGCATCGACAACCTTCTCGGCTTCAACGCCAAGATGCTCAATCACGATCTTCTTCACGCGCTCGGCGACATCGCTCATAGGTCAGTCCTCTTGATTTTTAAAATTCTCGCCGGGGTTGGCCACCCGACATGATCTCGTGGATCGCCCGCTTGCGGGCACCGTCCGAGGGCTGAAGTAACATATCCGTTTCTGCTTGGCGAGACTTTCAGACCCGCCCTTTGCGAAAGTTGGGACTTATCCGCAACCCTCTCAAATCATTGCCATTCCACCATTCACATGGAGAGTGGCACCGGTCACGTAGCCAGCTTCGCGGCTGGCCAGATAGACGCAAGCTGACGCTATGTCGTTGCCAGCCCCCAGTCGACCCGCAGGAATAGTCGCCAAAATCGATTCTTTCTGCTTTTCGTTCAAGGCATCCGTCATCGGGCTCTCGATAAAACCGGGTGCCACGCAATTGACCGTAATCCCGCGCGAGGCGACTTCGGCTGCAAGCGACTTGGACATGCCGATCATGCCGGCTTTGGAGGCAGCATAATTGCCCTGCCCCGGATTACCGGTGACACCGACCACCGAGGTGATGGAGATGATGCGACCAAATCGGCGCTTCATCATGCCCCGCATACAGGCGCGCGCCAGGCGGAAGGCCGAGGTCAGGTTGACGTTGATGACCTGCTCCCAGTCCTCATCCTTCATGCGCATGAAGAGACCATCGCGGGTGATGCCCGCATTATTGACCAGAATATCGACCTGCCCCATGGCCGCTTCGGCTGCCGGAACGAGGGCTTCCACGGCATCCTTGTCGCCCAGATTGCAGGGCAGGATGTGGACGCGCTCGCCCAATTCCTTGGCCAGCGCTTCGAGTGCTTCGGCACGTGTGCCGGAAATGCCGACGGTGGCACCCTGCGCATGAAGCGCGCGGGCAATCTGGCCGCCGAGGCCGCCTGTGGCGCCCGTCACAAGGGCATTGAGGCCGGAAAGCTCAAACATGGGGACGCTCCTTATTTCGGCAAAGCGGCAAAGGCTTCGATATCGGCAGGTGTATTGATGGCTGTGCCTGTGGCCGTGTCAGCAATGCGTTTGACAAGTCCTGACAGTACTTTGCCTGAGCCAAGCTCATAAAAGGATTCAACGCCTTCACGTGCCATATAAGCAATGCTCTCGGCCCAGCGCACCGTGCCGGTGACCTGTTCAACGAGATGACGGCGGATCGCTTCGGGGTCGGAGACCGGACTGGCCAGCACGTTGGCAACCAGCGGCACGCAAGGCGCTTTCATCGACACATTGGCAAGCGCCTCAGCCATCGCATCGGCTGCGGGCTGCATCAAAGCGCAATGGAAGGGTGCGGAGACCGGCAGCAAGATTGCGCGCTTGATGCCCTTGGCTTTGGCGATTTCCATGGCGCGCTCGACAGCTGCCTTGTGTCCTGAGGCGACCACCTGACCGCCACCATTGTCATTGGCAATCTGGCAGACTTGGCCCTGGGCAGCTTCTTGGGCAATGGCGACACCTGTCGCATAATCAGCACCCAGAAGTGCGGCCATGGCGCCCTCGCCCACCGGCACGGCTTTCTGCATGGCATCACCGCGCAGGCGCAGAAGGCGGGCCGTGTCGGCAATCGAGAAAGTGCCCGCCGCGGCCAGCGCCGAATATTCGCCCAACGAATGGCCGGCGATGAATTTGGCTTGGGCCGCGATATCGAGACCCGCATGGGCTTCGAGCACGCGGGTGACCGCGAGGCTGACCGCCATCAAAGCGGGCTGGGCATTGGCAGTGAGGGTGAGGTCGGCTTCGGGCCCTTCGAACATGAGGGCCGAAAGCTTCTGGCCCAAAGCGTCATCGACTTCAGAAAAGACGGCGCGGGCTTCGGCAAACGTCTCGGCAAGGGCCTTGCCCATGCCAACTGCCTGAGAACCCTGACCGGGGAAGATAAAAGCACGTGCCATATGGGAAGCCTCGTTGCGCCCTGCTGCTTGGGGCGCGCAGTGACATGCGCACTCCCCTCAAGTCAAGGGGCGGGATCACGCATGCTTTTATGGCCAGAGCCTCTTGCAACTGCGAAGGAGCGCGAAGAGACTGCGCCCATCTCTCGAATCGTAGGCGTTTTGAAGACATGGCGGCTCTGGGTAAATCATGCGGCGAATGCACAATGTGCTGCCAGGTGCTCACGATTGAGCATTTCAACAAGGACGCCGGTGTCTTGTGCCAGCACTGCGTGCTCGGCGGTGGCTGCAAGATTTACAAAAAACGCCCGGATGTCTGTCAGGACTACGAGTGCGACTGGATGATGGAGCGCTCCATCCCCTCGACGCTACGCCCCGACAAAGTCGGCACGATTTTGATGGAAGATGCGGATTCGGACGAATATCAAGCGGTCTGCGACCCCAAGAAGCCGATGGCCTGGCGCCATCCGCTGGTCTTCAAATTCCTCCTCGCCAAAGCCAAAGAAGGCCGCACGGTGGTGGCCAAAGCAGGCGAAAAGGCTTGGCGCATTTACGACAACGGGCATGTTGCGCCTTGGTCGTGAGGTGATCCCAACCCTCTCCTAGAGGGAGAGGGTCGGAGCGCAGCTCCGGGGTGAGGGGTTACGCCCTCATACCGTTAGGCGGTAACCCCTCATCCGTCGCCTCCGGCGACACCTTCTCCCTTTGGGAGAAGGTATGTATCCCGATCTATCTTGGTCAGCACCCGTCATTGCGAGGAGGCCTGAAAGGCCGACGCGGCAATCCAGAGGCCGCACGTGAGGCCACTGGATTGCTTCGCTTTCGCTCGCAATGACGGTGAAGAGGCTGCCACCCATGACCGTTCGTCCAAGTGAGTGCACCCTCCTTTCCCCCTTGCCACCCCCTCAAAAACCTCTATAAAGCGCGCTTCGCATGCTTCCGGCCGGGGGCTGAACGGAAGGTCGTCTTCAAGACGGCAGGGCTCAAAACCCGTCTTCCCGTGTTCCCGCCTTCGAAATGTTTTCCGTCGGGCCTCTCTCCGGGCTCGAAGGGCTCCGCGCCAGCGGCATGACGAGAACAGAGAAAGGCAATCAAATGGCTCTCTACGAGCATATTTTCCTTGCCCGTCAGGATGTGACCGCCCAGCAGGTGGAAGCTATGACGGAGCAATTCAAAGGCGTGATCGAAGCCAATGGCGGCAAGGTCGCCAAGGTTGAATATTGGGGCGTGAAGTCCCTCGCCTACCGGATCAAGAAGAACCGCAAGGCGCATTTCTCGCTGCTCAACATTGATGCGCCGTCAGCCGCCGTTGCTGAAATGGAACGTCTGCAGTCGATCAACGAAGACGTGCTGCGCGTCATGACGATCCGCGTTGAAGAACATGAAGAAGGCCCATCGGCCATGATGCGCAAGCGTGATGATGCCGATCGCGATGAGCGCGGTGGTGATCGCGGCGAACGCCGTGGCGGTGGCCGTGGTGACTCGGGCCGTGCGCCCCGTCCGCGTCGTGACGAATTTTCCAACGAAGGAGGCTTCTAATGTCAGCACCTGCTCGTCGCCCCTTCTTCCGTCGTCGCAAGACCTGCCCGTTCACGGGCCCGAATGCGCCCAAGATCGACTTCAAGGACACACGTCTGCTCTCGCGCTACATTTCCGAGCGCGGCAAGATCGTGCCCTCGCGCATCACGGCGGTCTCCGCCAAGAAGCAGCGTGAACTGGCTCAGGCCATCAAGCGCGCCCGCTTCCTGGGTCTGCTGCCTTACGTGATCGCGTAAAAACGAAATCGCCTCTCCCTGCCTCAAAACAGGGAGAGGTTTCATCCGGAATGATCCGGATGAAAGGCTGGACGGAGCTTTTCCGCCCTAACCGTGTCTACGGGACAGTCTGAAGAAACCATGTTGTTCAAAGCCGCCATAGCACTCGGCGCGGGTCTCGCGTCCGCCCTGCTCTTCTTCATTCCGGTGAAGGGGACAACGGTTGCCTTGTTGCTGGCTTTTGTCGGGCCGCTGCCGATCATGATCGCGGGCCTTGGCTTTGGCACCATCACATCAGTCGCTGCGACTTTGTCGGGAGCTGCTGCGCTTGCGGTGGCTCTCACGCCCGCTTTCGCCCTGTTCTTCATTCTGACGCTAGGCCTGCCTGCAGCTTTGCTGGCGCGTTTGGCTGCCGCCCGCCGCAATGTGTCTGTGGGCGACAGTGATGAGAGCATTTCCGTTCCTGCCTATTCCAAAGGTCAGATGCTGGGCTGGGTTGCTACTTTGTCGTCGCTGATCGCGCTGGTGCCGCTGACCGTGATGGCAATGCGCGGCATGGATGTGGATGAGACCGCGCGTCAGCTCGCTCCCGCCATCCGCGCTTTCTTCCGCGGTGAAAGCAATATTCCCTATGCCATGTCGGCGCGTGAATTTGCCCGCATGGCTGTGCTCGCTTTCCCGGCCATGTTTGCAGCGTCGAGCACTTTGATGCTGGCCTTCAATCTGTGGATTGCGGCCAAAGTCGCGCGCACATCCGGTGTGATCGAACGCGAAGACAGCGACATTCCCTTTGAACTGCGCCTGCCACGCGACAGTCTCTTTGTGCTGTTTGCCGCCATTGCGGCCTGCACTTTGGGTGAAATGCCGCGCGCCATTGCCTCGACGCTGGCTGCGTCTTTTCTCACCGCCTATGCGCTGCACGGTCTGGCTGTGGTGCATGGATTTTTGCGCGGCAATCCCGTTCGCGGGGCGCTGCTGTTTGGCCTTTATGCCCTCATCGCCCTGATGGCTTGGCCCCTTCTTCTCACTGCGGCTATCGGCATGTTCGACAGCCTCATTCCGCTCACCCGGCATCGGGCACCCCCGCCCGCTGCCGCTTAATTTTGGTTCAAAGGAGTCTATCCCATGCATGTCATTCTTCTCGAACGTATCGCCAAGCTCGGCCAGATGGGCGATGTCGTCCGCGTCAAGGACGGTTTCGCCCGTAACTTCCTGCTGCCGCGCGGCAAGGCTCTGCGCGCCAATGAAACCAACAAGAAGCACTTCGAAGGCCAGCGCGCCCAGCTCGAAGCCCGCAATCTGGAATTGAAGAAGGAAGCTCAGGCAGTGGCCGATAAGGTCGACGGCAAGACTTTCGTCATCATCCGTCAGGCGGGTGAAACCGGCCAGCTCTACGGCTCGGTCTCGACACGCGACATTGCTGAAGCCATTACCGCTGGCGGCGTTTCGGTGAACCGCAACCAGATCGTGCTTTCGGCCCCGATCAAGAACCTCGGCCTGCATAATCTGCCTGTGCAGCTGCATGCTGAAGTTGAAGCCAAGATCGTCGTCAACGTCGCACGTTCAGTCGACGAAGCCGAACGTCAGGCCAAGGGCGAAGAGCTCAATACGATCGAAGAAACCTCGCTCGATGATCTGGGCCTCGAAGTCGGCGCGGCACTGGCTGATGCCGGCGGCAGCCTCGGCGACCGCTAAGCATATTTCTTTTTTGCACTGCAAAGCCCGCGACGAAAGTCGCGGGCTTTTTTTATTGCTCGCGCAATCTACCGCAAAGTTGGGGCTCAAGAGAGTCAAGATCAACTTTTGTGCTTTGTGGGAGCCTGTGCGTAACGGGAATGACGCGCCGGATGCGCGATTGTGTGATCGTTAAGCCCTCGCAGTTCGTGCCGAACAGTGCCATGACAAACGCCCAAGCGCGGGCGTAATATTCCGTTGCGGGACTCACAAAAAAACCGTCGCCCCAACTCTGGAATGCTGAGACGTCATGTCCGCCGTTGAACAATATACCGGTCGCTTCAATCTCGTGCCGGCGGATCCGTCAGCGCCCGCCTATCGGACGCCCCCGCATAATATCGAAGCCGAACAAGCTTTGCTGGGCGCGATCCTCGTCAACAATGACGCCTATGATCGCATCTCGGATTTTCTGGCACCGGAACATTTTTCAGAAGAACTGCATCGGCGCGTTTTTGATGTGATGATGCAGCTGATCAAGGCGGGCAAAACAGCGACGCCCGTCACGCTCAAAACATTCTTGGGTGATCATGATCTGGGTGGCATTACCGTGCCGCAATATCTGGCGCGTCTGGCGGCGGAAGCCACCACCGTCATCAATGCGCAAGATTATGGCCGCACGATTTATGATCTGGCGGTGCGCCGCCACCTGATCAACATTGGCGAGGACATCGTCAACACGGCCTATGATGCGCCCGTTGATGCTGCGCCGCGCACACAAATCGAAGAAGCCGAACGCCGCCTCTATGAAATTGCCGAACAGGGCAAATATGACGGCGGCTTCCAGACCTTCCATTCAGCGCTGAAATCTGCTGTCGACATGGCTGCCAATGCCTATGAGCGCGATGGCAAGCTGGCGGGTATTTCGACGGGCCTGATCGACCTCGACAAGAAAATGGGCGGCCTCCAGCGCTCCGACCTTGTCATTGTCGCGGGTCGTCCGGGCATGGGAAAGACGGCGCTTGCCACCAATATCGCCTTCAACATTGCCAAGGCTTATGAAAGCCGGCTCAAGCCGGATGGCACGCATGAGACGGTGAATGGCGGCATTGTCGGTTTCTTCTCGCTCGAAATGGCAGCCGAGCAATTGGCCACCCGTATCATCGCCGAGCAATCGGGTGTTGCAGGTTACAAAATCCGCCGTGGTGATCTGTCCGAGCAGGAATTCCACCGCATTGTCGAAGCCTCGAAGCAGATGCAGCAGATCCCCTTCTACATCGATCAGACGGGCGGCATTTCGATTGCGCAGCTGGCAGCGCGTGCGCGCCGCCTGAAGCGCCAGCGTGGCCTTGATCTTCTGGTGGTTGACTATTTGCAGCTCCTCTCCGGCTCCAAGAGCAAGGGCGACAACCGCGTTCAAGAATTGACCGAAATCACGACGGGACTGAAGGCACTCGCCAAAGAATTGAATGTGCCGATCATGGCGCTATCGCAATTGTCGCGTCAGGTCGAAAACCGCGATGACAAACGCCCGCAATTGTCGGACTTGCGTGAATCAGGCTCGATCGAACAGGACGCCGACGTGGTCTGCTTCGTCTATCGCGAAGAATATTACCTCAATGCCAAGCAGCCGACGCCCGGCACACCAGAGCATATGACCTGGATGGCCGATATGGACCGCGTGCATGGACGCGCAGAAGTCATCATCGGCAAGCAACGTCACGGCCCCACGGGCATGGTGGAATTGTCGTTCGAGGCTGAAATGACGCGCTTTGGCAATCTCGCACAGGATGATCGTCTGCCGGAGCAGATGTGAGCATCGTGACTTTCTCGTCCGGCCCCCAGCGCGAGGAGGCGCAAGCCATCCTCACGGTTGATCTTGGCGCGCTTGCCGAGAACTGGAAGCTTTTGTCCGCGCGTGTGGCACCTGCCGAATGCGGCGCTGTGGTCAAAGCCGATGCCTACGGGACCGGCATTGAAGCCGCCGTCCCTGCGCTCGCCAAAGCCGGCTGCAAAACATTCTTTGTCGCCCATGCCAGCGAAGGCGTGCGCGTGCGTAAAGTAGCGCCGCACGCCACGATCTATGTGCTGAATGGTCTGCTTTCCGATTCCGTGGAAACGCTGATCGCATATGATCTGCGCCCTGTGCTGGGCTCGATGGACAATGTCGCGATTTGGCAAAATGTGCGCGGCATGCGCGCTTGTGCTTTGCATGTCGACACGGGCATGAACCGCTTGGGACTTGCGCCGAGCGATGTTGCCCATGCGATGAGCAAAGACATTGCGGTTGATCTTTTGATGACGCATTTCGTCTCTTCTGAAGAGGCGAGCGATGCGACCAATGATATCCAGATCGCGCGCTTTGGGGCCATTCGCGCGCAAGCCCCGCATGCGCGCACGTCATTGGCCAATTCTTCCGGTCTGTTTCTGCCGCAAAAACCTTATGGCGATCTCGTGCGCCCCGGTTACGCGCTCTATGGCGGCAATCCGACGCCTGAACAAAACAATCCGATGCGCGCCGTGGTGAGCCTTGAAGCGCCCATCTTGCAGATCCGCACGATCGAGGGCGGTGACAAGGTTGGCTATAACGCGCAATGGACCGCCAAGCGCCGCACCAAACTGGCAACCATCGGCATCGGCTATGCGGACGGTCTGCCGCGCGCTGCCATGTCGACAGACATTCGACCCGGTGGTGAGGCGATGGTGGCAGGCGTGCGCTGCCCCTTTGCGGGGCGCGTGTCGATGGACCTCACCGTGATCGATGTGAGCGATGTGCCAGACGCCGCACTGAAAGATGCGCGCGCGCAATTGCTGTGCGAAGAGATCACGGTGGATGATCTGGGCCTGCGCGCGGCCACCATCGGCTATGAGATTTTGACGCGCCTCGGGAGCCGGTATCACCGGCAATATGTGGGCGGCTGACGCCTGCCATCCAGCAGTCATTGCGAGGAGGCCGTAGGCCGACGCGGCAATCTAAAGGTCACGCTTGAGGCTTCTGGATTGCTTCACTGCGCTCGCAATGACGGAAAAATTGCTAGCCAAACTGCGTTTGTTCTGGTATTGTTCTCATCTGAATCGATGAGAGGCAAGTTCCATGGTCAAGGCCCGATCCCAATTTGTTTGCCAGAGCTGCGGCGCTTTGAGCCAAAAGTGGGTGGGTCGTTGCGAGTCCTGTGGCGAGTGGAATTCCATCATCGAGGAGACGGGCAGCTCGGGCATTGGTGCCCAGCAGGCCATTGGCGCACGCAAGGGGCGCGTCTTCCCGCTGGAAGGACTGGATGGCGAAAACCGGCCTGCCCCGCGTATTGTTACAGGCATAGGCGAACTCGACCGCGTCACGGGCGGGGGCTTTGTTCCGGGCTCTGTGCTTTTGCTTGGCGGCGAACCCGGCATCGGCAAATCGACCCTTCTGATCCAGAGCTGCGCCACTCTGGCGAATAAGGGCCATCGGGTTGTCTATATTTCGGGCGAAGAAGCTGTGGCGCAGGTGCGGCTGCGGGCCGAGCGTCTGGGTCTTGCCAAATCGCCCGTCGAACTGGCCGCCGAAACCAGTGTCGAAGATATTGTCGCCACGCTCTCACAAGGTACCCGCCCGGCGCTTGTCGTGATCGACTCTATCCAGACCATGTGGACCGACAAGGTCGAGGCCACGCCCGGCACGGTGACGCAGGTGCGTGGCGCGGCCCAAGCCCTCATCCGCTATGCCAAAACATCAGGCGCGACCGTCATTCTCGTCGGCCATGTTACCAAAGACGGGCAGATCGCGGGCCCGCGTGTTGTCGAACATATGGTCGATGCTGTGGTCTCTTTTGAAGGCGATGGCGGCCACCATTTCCGCATTTTGCGCGCGGTCAAAAACCGCTTCGGGCCGACGGATGAAATCGGCGTTTTCGAAATGACCGGCCTTGGCCTGTCGGAAGTCTCCAACCCCTCCGCCTTGTTTCTGGCGGGCCGTGATGCCTCTGCGCCCGGTGCCGCGGTCTTTGCCGGCATGGAGGGCACAAGGCCTGTGCTGGTCGAAATTCAAGCCTTGGTGGCCCCCTCTTCGCTCGGCACGCCGCGGCGCGCCGTGGTGGGCTGGGAAACCTCGCGCCTGTCCATGGTGATTGCCGTGCTGGAGGCCCATGCGGGCGTCCGGCTTGGCCAGCATGATGTTTATCTCAATGTGGCGGGCGGGCTCAAAATCGGCGAGCCTGCGGCCGATCTGGCGGCAGCTGCCGCCCTCGTCTCCTCGCTGACAGGCGCCCGTCTGCCACCCGATACGGTCTTTTTCGGCGAAATCGGCCTCTCGGGAGCCATTCGCCCCGTCGTCCACACGGGATTGCGCCTGAAAGAAGCGGCCAAGCTCGGCTTTGCCAGCGCGGTGGCGCCCGCCTCCGTGCGGGATGGTGACACACCTGCCATTCCGACCCGAGCCTGCGGCCATATTTCAGCACTGGTGGCCGATATTGCAGCAGGCAGCACGCAAGAGCGCGAGCGGCCGCGACCCCAAGCTGTGCGCGCGTGAGTTGTGCGCAGGTGCGCCAACAGGGGTGACGGGACTGAAGTCATTGGGCTATAGAGGTCGCGCGCGGGCGAACCTCGCGTTTCCTTGAGTCGTGCCAGCCGTCTAAGGCTTTTGAAATCATGCCCTCATATCTCGATCTTGGATTGATCATTATCGTCCTGATCTCGGCCTTGCTTTCGATGTTGCGCGGCTTCACGCGCGAAGTGCTTGCCATTGCCTCTTGGGCTGTGGCGGCTTTTGCTGCTTACCAATTCCATCCGCTGCTTTTGCCGACGATGAAAAATTACATCGGCAAAGAACAGCTGGCGCTTGCTGCTGCAGTTGCCGCGATTTTCTTTGGTACGCTGATCCTCGTGTCGATCATCACCGTGAAATTGTCGGACGTGATTTTGGACTCGCGCATTGGCGCGCTGGACCGTTCACTGGGTTTCGTCTTTGGCGCTTTGCGCGGGCTTCTGCTCTGCGTCGTCGCCTTCTATTTCTATTCCTGGCTTGTGCCACCGAAGAACCATCCCGAATGGATCAAGACGTCGCGCACAGCCCCCATCTTGACCGTCACTGGCGAGGGCCTTTTGGCCATGCTGCCAGATGATCCGGAAGGGATGATGAAATCATTCCGTCGCCCGAAGGGTGACGAGCCGACGCCAGAAGAAAATGTTCCCCCTGCAACGTCCCAAACGGGGCCTCGCACGTAACAGTTTTGACGGCGTGATAGCCCTACCCCGCGCGGATTCGCGCATGTGACAGGGGCTTCGGCAAGACTTATGTATGGGCGTGTCATCTAGCGGCACGCCACAGGCCTGATGGTCCGATGGAGACAGCCATGGTGAGCGCACCCTCTTCGCAGGACGATTTCGATCTCGATGGCGACCGCCTGCGTGAAGAATGCGGCGTCTTTGGCATATTCGGCCATCCGGATGCGGCTGCCATCACTGCGCTGGGCCTCCACGCGCTTCAGCATCGCGGCCAAGAAGCCGCCGGCATTGTCGCTTTTGATGGAAAGCGCTTTTCTTCCGAGCGCCGCCTTGGGCTTGTCGGTGACCATTTCTCGAACCGCAATCTGATTGAACGCCTGCCCGGCACGGCTGCCATCGGCCATGTGCGCTATTCGACCACGGGCGAAACCATTTTGCGCAATGTGCAGCCTTTGTTTGCCGAGCTCGATACCGGTGGTTTTGCGGTTGCGCATAATGGCAATCTGACGAATGGCCTGACACTGCGCCGTGACCTCATCAAGGAAGGCGCGATTTATCAATCGACGTCTGACACGGAAGTTGTGCTGCATCTGGTCGCGCGTTCACGCAAATCGAAAATTCTTGATCGCTTCATCGAAGCGCTTCGCCAGATCGAAGGCGCTTATTCGCTGGTTGGCCTGTCGAACAAGAAACTGATCGGCGCGCGTGATCCTCTGGGCATTCGCCCGCTGGTGCTGGGTGAACTCGACGGCTGCTATATTCTGGCGTCTGAAACCTGCGCGCTGGATATTATCGGCGCGCGTTTCGTCCGCGACATCGAGAATGGTGAAGTCGTCGTCATTTCCGAGAGCGGTGTGGAGAGCCACAAGCCCTTCCCGCCGATGCAAATGCGCCCCTGCATCTTCGAATATATTTATTTCGCGCGCCCTGACTCTTATGTCCATGGCCGCCATGTCTATGATGTGCGCAAGCGCATGGGCGCAGAGCTCGCGCGTGAATCCCATGTCGATGCGGATGTCATTGTGCCTGTGCCGGACTCCGGTGTGCCGGCGGCCATCGGCTATGCGCAGACATCGGGCATCCCGTTTGAGCTGGGCATTATTCGCAACCATTATGTCGGCCGCACTTTCATCCAGCCGACGCAAAGCGTGCGCGAGTTGGGCGTGCGGATGAAACATTCCGCCAATCGCTCGGTGATCGAGGGCAAGCGTATTGTGCTCATCGATGACTCGGTGGTGCGCGGCACGACTTCTGTGAAGATTGTGCGCATGATGCGCGAAGCTGGCGCGAAAGAAGTGCATTTCCGCATTTCATCACCCCCCATCACGCATCCCGATTATTATGGCATCGATACGCCTGAGCGTGACAAGCTGCTGGCTGCCACCCATTCGCTCGAAGAGATGCGCCAATATATGGGCTGCGACTCGCTCGCCTTCATTTCGGTTGACGGCATTTATCGCGCCATGGGCTATGAGAAGCGCGATCCGCTGCGGCCACAATTCACCGATCATTGCTTCACCGGCGATTATCCCACGAACCTCACCGATGTGCGTGGCGAGACGCCGCGCCAGCAGCTCTCGCTGCTCGCCGAAACGGGCTGATCCATGTCTGGCATTTTGAAAGATCGTATTGCGCTGGTGACAGGCGCGTCGCGTGGTATTGGCCGCGCGGTTGCGCTTGAACTCGCACGCCAAGGCGCGCATGTGATTGCGCTCTCCCGCACACAAGGCGCGCTCGAAGAGCTGGATGATGAGATCCGCAAGCTTGGTGGCGAAGCGACCCTCGTGCCTTGCGATCTGAAAGATTTCGATGCGCTTGATCGTCTGGGTGCGGCAATTTACGAGCGTTGGAAGAAACTCGATATTCTTGTTGCCAATGCGGGGATCCTCGGGCCGATCACGCCGATCTCGCATATTGATCCGCCCAAATGGGATGAAGCCATCCAGGTGAATGTGACGGCCAACTACCGCCTCATCCGTTCGCTCGACATTTTGTTGCGGGCATCGGATGCGGGACGTGCGGTGTTTGTCTCGTCCGGCGCGGGACATAAAGCAAACTTCGATCCCTATCGCGCGGCCTATTCGGTGACGAAAGCCGCGCTCGAGGGTTTGGCGCGCACTTATGCGGCGGAGACAGCCACAACATCACCCGTGAAAGTGATGATTGCCAATCCCGGCCCCCTGCGCACGAAAATGCGCGCGGCTGTCGCACCCGGCGAAGATCCGATGAGCCTGCGCACGCCGGAAGATTTCGCGCCCAAACTGGTGGCGCTGTGCACGCCGCAATGGACGCAGACCGGCAAGCTCTATGAATTTCCAAGCGACAGCGTGAAAAGTTTTCAGGCGCCTGTCTGAGTGAAATCTTCTCACGTCATTGCGAGGAGGGCGTAGCCCGACGCGGCAAACCAGTGGCCGCGCGTGAGACTTTTCTGGTTTGCTTCGCTTTGCTCGCAATGACGGCGGAGAGAGGCGCTCTCTCCTACCGGCGCTTTCTTCCCTCATAGGGGTTTTTGGGCATGCGCTTGGTGATGCGGATCGGCACGCCTTTGAGTTCGAATGTCTCGCGCATGCCGTTGATCAGAAACCGCTCATAGCTCGTCGGCAATTCATCGAGCTGATTGCCGAAGATGACGAAATGCGGCGGGCGCGCTTTGGCCTGCGTCATATAACGGATTTTGATGCGCCAACCCGACACGGCAGGCGGTGGCGTTTTTTCAATCACAGCGCCGAGCCAGCGATTGAGCTTGCCTGTCGAGATGCGACGGTTCCACGTTTCATGCACGCGAATGATGGCGGCTTGAAACTTATGCAAGCCCTGCCCTGTGAGACCCGACACGGGCACAACCGGCATGCCTTTGACTTGCGGGAGAAGACGATCTGCTTCTTCGCGCAATTCCTGCAATTTCACCTGATCATTCACAAGGTCCCATTTGTTGAGACCGATCACCAGCGCGCGGCCTTCGCGCGCGACGAGATCAACGATGGTGAGATCCTGCTTTTCGAAAGGAATGGTCGCATCCAACAGCACGACCACAACTTCGGCAAAGCGCACAGCGCGCAAAGCATCGGCGGCGGCGAGCTTTTCAAGCTTGTCGACGACATTGCCGCGCTTGCGCAGACCCGCCGTGTCAAACAATTTCACTTTGCGCAATGAGCCATCAGCCAGCGTCCATTCCGTTTCGACTGAAATGGAATCGCGCGTAATGCCCGCCTCCGGCCCTGTGAGCAGACGATCTTCGCCCAGAATGCGATTGAGCAAAGTGGATTTGCCCGCATTGGGGCGCCCCACCACAGCAATGCGCAAAGGCTTGGTGACGTCGAGTTCGGTGCCATCTTCTTCATCGTCGAAGATTTTCTCTTCGTCGATTTCGATGTCATCATCTTCGCGAAGATGCTCTTCGGGCATAGCGGCGCGGATCGAGTCATAAAGCTCGCCCAAGCCTTCGCCATGTTCGGCAGAAACGGGGAGCGGATCACCAAATCCCAGCGTGAAGGCTTCGTAATAGCCTGTGTCGCCCTGCTTGCCTTCGGCTTTGTTGGCGAGCAGCAGAATGGGTTTGCTGGCACGGCGCACGAGCTGCGCGAAATGGCGGTCGGAGGGCGTGACGCCCACGCGCGCATCAATGACGAAGAAAATCATATCGGCTTGTTCGATAGCGGCTTCCGTCTGCATGCGCATGCGCTCGGACAAAACGCCTTCGTCATTTTGTTCAAGACCCGCCGTGTCGATAATCGTGAAGCGCAGATCAGCCAGCTTGCCTTCGCCCTCACGACGGTCGCGCGTCACCCCTGGCCGGTCATCGACCAGCGCGAGTTTTTTGCCGACGAGCCGATTGAACAGCGTCGACTTGCCGACATTCGGTCGGCCGATAATGGCGATTGTAAACGACATGAAACCTTACTTCTTGCCACCCGCGACAAGACCGAGGAGTGCTTCGGCACGCTGACGGATTTCACCGGGTGCATTGGCATCCGTGACAATCATATCAAGCCATTTGGCCGCCGCATCCAGATCATTGCGCTTGAGCGCAGCCACGGCGAGCATTTCGCGCGCGGAATTACGATAGGTCTGGCCAGCTTGAGCGAGAGGCTCGAGACGGCGCTGCAATTCGCCAGCATCGGCTTGATCCAGACGCAGGATGGCCGCGCGCATTTTGGCGAGATCGCGAAAGGCTGCATCAATGGAAGCATCGGCCGCAATGGCGTCAAAAACTTTCACCGCGCCATCGGCGTCATCTGCCGACATGTCGCCAGCCGCGCGGAATTTCGCAAGCAGGCTGTAACCGGGCGGGCCAGATTTCGCGATCTCCGCGAAGGCGGCTTCGGATTCCTTGGTTTTGCCGTCACGCGAAAGCTGGAGCGCTGCTTGAAAGCGCGCGCCGGCTTCTTCGGCGGCCTTGGTGCGATAATGATCATAGGTGCGCCAAGCGCCGGCCGCGATCACGATCAGAATGGCGAGAATGATGACGGGCGTCTGGAAACGCTTCCAGAGCTTCTCGGCCCGATCGCGGGCCAGATCTTCGTCAATTTCGCGGAAAATATCAGCCATGGCTTCGACTTCGTCCCCGACGGGGTCCTGGATTTCTATAAGATCCGTGCGGTTAGCACGATGCGGGGGCAAAGGCGAGACAAACTACCCCGAAGGGGGCTCAAAAGGCCAAACTGGCAGGCCCCTAGCCCTCAAACCCGCCCGTGGGCGGCCAAAAAGGCCTGCCCCGCATGGGTCACATGGACCATGGTCGAGGGCAGGCTGACGCCCTCGCGGCTCACAAAACCGCGCTCCACCGCATCTTCCCAGACGGTCAGACGCGGGCAGGATGTGCGCCAGGCATCGATGAGTTCCAGATAGGGGCGCGGCTCCCGCGCCACCCATTCGACCAGATCAAGGATCAGCGGATCCAGAGATTGTGCATCAGCCATTCTCACCTCCTCAATCGAAGAGCGGGCCTGCGAAAAGCCAGACACCATAGCAAGTGTAATAAGCCGAGACGCTCACCACAATGCGGTTGGCCCAGAGGCGGTAGACTTTATCCGACAGCATTTCGACAACCGGCTTGGCAGCCGCTGTGCCAATCGCCGCCATGAGAATAGCCAGCCCCGCAGTGAGATAATCAACCGTGCCCGGATCAACAACAATGCCTGCAAAATAGATGAGCTTCACCGTATGGCCCAAGACCTGACAAACGCTCTTGGTCGCCATGATCTGGCGACGCTCCAATTTGCCGCCTAGAAAGAATGTGTCGAGCATCGGGCCCGCAACACCCGTGAGCAGAATGAGACCGGTGCAGCCAATGCCATAGCCAATGGCTTGCGGCTTGCTCTCCGCATCGGGTCGCATATTTTTGGGCATGACCATGGTGAGAAAAGGCGTCACACCCAGCATCAAAAAGGCGACCGCCTTGTCGGGCACATAGCGCGTGAGTGACCAGAGCGCCAAGGCAATCAGCGAGCCGATGGAATAAACCAACGCAATATCCCAGCGGATATAAGCCCGCCACACAACAACGCGCCAGATGTTGGAGGCGAGCTGCGTAATGCCATGCAACACCATCGCCTGCTGCACGGGCAAAAGCACCAGCAGCAGACCAATGAGGATCACCCCGCCCGCCATGCCAAACAGGCCGGACAGAAAATTCGTCACCAGCATGGTGGCGCAGACGGCGATGAGGGTGAGCGTGGACATGATTGTCTCTTTTGGCGCAATTTACGCCATGCAGAAGCCGCCGATCTTATTGCCATCCAGATCGCGGAAATAAGCGGCATAGAAACCGCCACCGCGCGGGCCGGGTGCGCCTTCATCCTTGCCACCCAATGCCAGCGCCTTTGCGTGGAGCGCTTGCACCTGTTCGGGATTGGCGCAGGCCAGCGAAATCATCGAACCATTGCCAACCGTAGCCGGCTCTTTGTTGAAAGGCTTCAACACAGCAAACATCGGCTTGTCGGGCGAGACGCTCCAGCCCGTGCCGCCTTCACCTTCAAAGAACACTTTGGCGCCGAAAATGCCTTCAAGCAGATCTTTGTAGAAAGCGATGGCTTTCGGAAGATCGTTTGTTCCGACGGTGGTGTAGGCGATCATGGATAACTCCTGTTCGGTATTCATGTCTGTCATGCGTCATTGCGAGGAGCGCAACGACGAGTCTCTTGCCGAGATTAGCCGAGCTCGATTTTGAAAGACAGGGTTTTTGAAAAATCCCAGCTGATGAGAAAGTCGAACAATCATTGGTCAAGCCCGCGTGATCTGCGGCTGTGTGCCTTGGAACCGGCACAATTCATACCCACCTTGATCTCACGGACCGGGCCCCTCTGGCGGACATTCTTCCGCGATGTCGGACCGTATCGCCCCACACATGGTGGCGATCCATTCTAAATGGAGAGAGGCACATGACACCCCATGTTGAAATGTTGAAGCGCACGCATCGTAAGCTCGATGAGGAAATCCGCGTCGAGCAGAAAGGGGCGGCGGCAGACCGATTGCGCGTTGAGAGACTGAAAAAGCGCAAGCTTGCGGTGAAAGACCGCTTGCACCGACTGGTCGATCTTTATGAACATGGGAAGATTTAATCATGCGAAGCGCAGACACAGTGGCCGCCATGGCCTGCCCTATTTGCAAAAGCGGGCTACAACTCTCGGTACGTGCCGATATTGAAATCGATTATTGCCCCACCTGTCGCGGCGTCTGGCTGGACAGAGGCGAACTCGACAAGATTATCGAGCGCAGCCAACCTGCAGCGGCGCCCGCCCCTGTCTATGCCAGCGCGCCTGCGCGCCCCGACATGGCGCGGACGGCCTATCGGCATAACGATGATGATTACAAGCAGAGTAAAAGTAAAAAATCATTCTTGTCGGAACTGTTCGACTGACGCATCATGCCGCCGGATAGTCTCTGGCGGCATTTTTCTTTTCATTTGATATACACAGACTCGATCGGATTTGATCTTGGCCTTTCTTGAAATTATTTGGCTTGGCACACCCGTTTGGATGTGGCTGGCCTTTGTGGCCATTGTCGCCACGCTTCTCGCACTTGATCTGGGCGTGCTGCATAAAAAACAACGCGAGATTGGCGTAACTGAAAGCCTCGTTCTGTCAGCCGTCTATATGGGCCTTGGCATGGCCTTTGGCGGCTGGGTCTGGTGGTATCTGGGCCAGACAGCGGGCCTTCAATACATCACCGGCTTTGTCATCGAGAAAAGTCTGGCGATGGACAATGTCTTTGTCATCGCGATGATCTTCACTTATTTCGCCATTCCCCGCCAATATCAGCACCGCGTTTTGTTCTGGGGCATTTTGGGCGTGATCGTGCTGCGCGCGATTATGATTGGCCTTGGCACAACCTTGGTCGAGAAATTCGGCTGGGTGCTTTACGTCTTTGCTGCCTTCTTGATCCTGACCGGAATCAAAATGTGGAAGACTGCCGACAAAAATTATGATGTCGGCACCAGCGGCGCAATGCGTGTCATCAAAAAATATCTGCCGGTGACGGATGAACTGCATGGAGAGAAGTTCTTCGTGCGTCAGACGGATGCTGTGACAGGAAAATCCTCAACCTATGTCACGCCACTGTTTCTGGCGCTGGCCATGGTCGAGATTGTCGATGTGGTGTTTGCGGTTGATAGTGTGCCTGCAATTTTCGCGATCACGACCGATCCGTTCATTGTCTACACATCGAATATTTTTGCGATCTTGGGGCTGCGCGCGCTTTATTTTGCTCTTGCTGCCATGGTCCATCGTTTCCACTATCTGAAATATGCGCTAGCAGTTTTGCTGATCTTCATTGGCTCGAAGATTTTTGTGGCCGACCTCTTCGGACTGGCGAAATTCCCGCCCGTCGTGTCATTGTCGATCACCTTCGCCATTCTGGCGGCGGGTGTGGGCTGGTCTTTGTGGAAGACACGGGGGGTGAAGGCGTAAAGCCTTCACCGTCAATGCGCGAGCAGCGAAGCAATCCAGAGCCAAACCTGCGGCCTCTGGATTGCCGCGTCGCCTTCGGCTCCTCGCAATGACGGACACGGCGGGCCGGCGGTTGATGCCGCGGGCGCGTTTGCCTATAATGTTGCGGTGGAAACCGAACTCAAAACACCCCCCTCCCTACCAATCGTAAACATTGCGGCCTATCGCTTTGCGCCCTTGCAAGAGCTACAGGCGCTGCGCACCGAGCTGCTCGCATTGAGTGGCGCGAAACATTTGCGCGGCACGATCCTGCTGAGCACGGAAGGCATCAATCTTTTTGTGGCTGGTGAGGCGCATGACATCGAGACCCTCTTGGCCCGCCTGCGCGCGATCCCCGGCCTTGAGGCGCTGACAGCCAAATATAGTTACACGGCCAATCAACCCTTCCGGCGGATGCTGGTGCGCATCAAGCGCGAGATCATTGCCTTTGGCGTGCTAGGCATTGACCCCTCGAAACGCACTTCGCCCAAACTTGCACCCTCACAATTAAAAGCCTGGCTCGATGAGGGGCGCAAAATCACTTTGCTCGATACGCGCAATGACTATGAGGTGAAGCTCGGGACATTCGAGAACGCACTGCCAGCCGGCGTCGATCATTTCCGCGACTTTCCTGCCGCTGTTGCCAAACTGCCCGACGAACTCAAGGACGAAACCATCGTCATGTTCTGCACCGGGGGCATCCGTTGTGAGAAGGCCGGCCCCTATATGGAGTCTCAGGGCTTTCGCAATGTGTTCCAACTGGACGGCGGCATTCTGAAATATTTCGAAGAATGTGGCGGCGCGCATTACAAAGGCGATTGCTTTGTCTTCGACCAGCGCGTGGGTGTCGATCCATCACTTCACGTGTCAGATGCCGCGCAATGTTTTGCCTGCCTGTCACCGCTCACCGCTGATGAGCAGCGCGACACGCGCTATGTGCTGGGAAAATCCTGCCCGTGGTGTTACCGCACGGATGCCGAGCAAGCCGCGGAACAGCTGGATGCGCGCAACCACGCCATGCGCGCGGCGATGAACCCGCTACCCGGAAGTTTGCCGGAAGATATTTTCCGCCCCCTGCGCGTACCGGAGGCGTGCGAAGGCCTCACAGTGCTTGAGACTTTCTGTCGTTTACTGGGGCATCTGCCCGCAGATTACTGGGAAGAGCAATGCCGTGTGGGCCATCTGCTCGATGCAAATCACCGAGTGCTCGGCGCAAATGATCTTGTGCATGCGGGTGATCGTCTGCTGCATCGCCATCCCCAGATCATCGAACCTGATGTATCTGGCGATATCGGCGTGCTCTACGAAGATGAAGCGCTGGTGGTGCTGAACAAGCCTGCCCCTTTGCCCATGCATGCGGGTGGACGCTACACGCGCAACACTTTGCAGCATGCACTCGACACAGTTTACCGGCCACAGAAGCTAAGGCCCGCACATCGGCTGGATGCCAACACCACGGGTCTTGTGATTGCAGCACGCAGCAATCATTTTGCCGGGCGGCTGCAAAAGGCCTTTGCTGAGGGCCAAGTGAACAAGACCTATCTGGTGCGCGTGCATGGCCATCCCGCGCAAGACGAGTTTGCCTGCGATGCGCCGATTGGCAAAGAGTCTCGCGTAGCTGGCACACGCGAGGTCGATGAGCAGAATGGTGATGAGGCGACCACTTTGTTTAAAGTTGTGCAGCGCTTAAGCGACGGCACGAGCCTGATCGAGGCGCGGCCCTTGACGGGGCGCACGAACCAGATCCGCATCCATTGTTCGCATCTGGGCTTTGCTGTTGTGGGGGATGACGCTTACCGCGCAGGCGATGCAGCGCCGCGCCTGACCAAGGATGTGGGCGAAGCCCCGCTTTGTCTGCACGCATGGCAGATCAGTTTTGCGCATCCAGCAAGTGGTGAGTTGCTGACATTTACGGCGCCTGCGCCCGATTGGGCGGCACGAACTTAACACCGTCATTGCGAGCGAAGCGAAGCAATCCAGGGGCCTCACGTGGGGCTCTGGATTGCCGCGTCGCCTGCGGCTCCTCGCAATGACGGGTTAGGCGACAGCCTAACCCTCCTCGCAATGACGGAGCTAAGGCGTCGTCATTCCCACTCAATCGTGCCGGGTGGCTTGCTGGTCACGTCATAGACGACACGGTTGATGCCGCGCACTTCGTTGATGATGCGTGTCGCTGCGCGCCCTAAGAAATTCATGTCATAGGGGAAGAAGTCCGCCGTCATGCCGTCAACCGATGTCACCGCGCGCAAGGCGCAGACGTGGTCATAGGTGCGGCCATCGCCCATCACGCCGACTGTGCGCACAGGCAGCAGCACGGCGAAGGCCTGCCAGATATCGTCATAAAGACCTGCCTTGCGGATCTCGTCGAGATAGATCGCATCAGCTTGGCGCAGGATATCGAGTTTTTCTGGGGTGATCGCGCCTGGAATACGAATGGCAAGACCCGGCCCCGGAAACGGATGGCGGCCGACAAAGGCTTCCGGCAGACCAAGCTCGCGGCCCAAAGCGCGCACTTCGTCTTTGAAGAGTTCACGCAAAGGCTCGACCAGTTTCATCTTCATGCGCGCGGGCAGACCGCCGACATTGTGATGCGACTTGATGGTGACGGACGGGCCACCCGTAAACGACACGCTTTCAATCACGTCAGGATAGAGCGTGCCTTGCGCCAAGAAGTCAGGCGCGCCTTTGCCATCGCTCGCAATCTTTTTGGCTTCCGCATCGAAGACATCAATGAAGAGTTTGCCGATGGTCTTGCGCTTCTGCTCGGGGTCAGAGACGCCGTCGAGCTCTTTCAGGAAAAGGCCTGAGGCATCCACATGCACAAGCGGGATGTTGTAGGTATCACGGAAGAGACGCACGACTTCTTCCGCCTCACCCATGCGCAGCAAACCGTGATCGACGAAAACGCAGGTGAGATTTTCGCCAATGGCTTCGTGAATGAGAACAGCTGCCACAGCGGAATCGACGCCGCCAGACAGGCCGCACAACACGCGCGATGACCCCACCTGATCGCGGATCGCTTTGATCGCTTCCTGACGGAAGGCGGCCATGGTCCAATCGCTTTTCAGGCCTGCGACTTTATGCACGAAATTGGAAATGAGTTTGGCACCATCAGGCGTATGCACGACTTCGGGGTGGAATTGCATCGCATAATAGCGGCGCGCTTCATCGGCTATGGCCGCGAGCGGTGCATTTTCTGAAATGGCGATGCGCTTGAAACCTTTCGGCAGCTCCGTCACGCGGTCGCCGTGGCTCATCCAGACGGTGTATTTTTTGCCCGTCTCCCACACGCCATCAAACAGCGGGCAGCTTTCGGTGATCTCCAATTCGGCGCGGCCGAATTCGCGGTGATGGCCCGCTTCCACTTTGCCGCCGAGCTGCACGGCCATGGTCTGCTCGCCATAGCAAATGCCCAGCACCGGAATGCCCGCCTCGAACACGGCTTGGGGTGCGCGCGGGCTATCGGCATCCGTCACCGAGCAGGGACCACCCGAGAGGATCACAGCTTTGGGCTTCAGATCGGCAAAGGCTTTTTCAGCGGACTGGAAGGGCGCGATTTCACAATAGACGCCCGCCTCGCGCACGCGGCGCGCAATGAGCTGCGTCACCTGCGAGCCGAAATCGACAATCAGCACCTTGTCGTGGTGGCTGATCAGATCCTTATGGGTGTCGGTGGCTGTGGCGGTCATTGCAAGATCCCTGAGCGTCCAAAGGCCCGGATTAGGCCAAGGAGGGAGGCTAAGCAACCCGGCGGAAGCCCACAGGGCGGGGTCATCCACTGCCCTTAGAGCCTCGCCGTCATTGCGAGGAGGTCTTCAGCCCGACGCGGCAATCCAGTGGCCGCAGTGGAATGACTGGATTGCTTCGCTGCGCTCGCAAGGACGAGGTTGAGGTCAGCTCCTCAGCAGCGCGGCTATATAGAAGCCATCTGTGCCGCTGGTGCGCGGCGACAGGCGCAGGCCCGCCCCGTGGGGGGAGGCAAAGGCTGCCAAAGCTTCGAGCCCCGCACGGCGCGCCATATGGGCGGCATCGAGCGGCAGGAAGTCGGCGTGGCGATCGAGAAAGGCCGCGATGCGATCCTCGTTCTCGGCCTTCAGCACGGAACAGGTGATATAGAGCAGCACGCCGCCAGCTTTCACGTGAGGCGCGGCGCTTTCCAGCACTTCATCTTGTTCTTTGACTCGCTGCTCAAGCGCGCCGGGGCGCGTGCGCCATTTGGCATCGGGATTGCGCCGCCATGTGCCTGTGCCAGTGCACGGCGCATCGACGAGCACGAGATCGCAGCGGCCGACCAAATCTGCCAGCACATCTTTGTCGCCCTTGGGTGCACGCACCTGCACATTGCGCGCATTGGCGCGCTCAAGCCGCGGATAGATCGGCATAAGGCGGCGACCATCATTGTCGGTCGCATAGATCTGGCCTTTGTTATCCATTTCAGCTGCGAGTGCGAGCGTCTTGCCGCCGCCACCTGCGCAGAAATCCAGCACTTGCTGACCGGGCTTTGCTGCACCGATCAGCGCTGCGAGCTGCGAGCCTTCATCTTGAATCTCGACAAGACCGCGCATGTAAGCGGCTTCCGCATTGAGCGAAGGGCCGCGTCCATCTGCACCCACATGCAAACGGATGCCGAGAGGTGACAGCGATGTTTCTTCCGCATGGAGATGGGCAAGCGCCTTCAGTGATTTTTCGCGATCGCCCTTCAGGCGATTGACGCGCAGATCAATCGAGGCGCGCTCAGACAAAGCCCTGCCCTCGGCCACCGCATCTGCGCCAAAGACCAAAGCAAAATCATCTGCCAGCCATTCGGGATAATCACCCTTCACATGGTCGGGCGCATCATCGAGTGTTGCTGTGGCGAGACGCGACTGCTCGTCTTCGGAAAGCGGCGCGGGCGCATGGGCCTCACCCGTGCACATGGCTGCAATGGCTTGTGCATCAAGGCCGCGCATTTGGCGGAGCGAGCCGAGCAAAATAGCGCGCGGCGTGTCATCCCCCATAAGCCATGCGGCCGAGGCTTTCACGCGCAAAGCATCATAGACATGGCTCGCAATGGCCGCGCGATCTTTGGAACCTGCAAAGCGATTACGCTGGCCCCATTCTTTGAGCGCATCCGACACAGGGCGGCGGCGCTCGGCCAAATCACCGAGGATTTCAATCGCAGCACTCAGGCGGGCAGAAGGGGTCATGTGAGCTTAGCCATATTTACGACACCGTGCAGCGGCATCTTCGCCTGTGCTCGTTCCACATCGGAGCGCGTAAGACAAGAAAGAACTGCCATGAAGACCCTGAGTGCGGCGCTGGCCGCGAGCCTGCTTGCCCTTTCTCTGGCCGCTTGCGCGACCAACCCGCCCCCACCCGTCTATCCGGACCCGCCGCCGAAAAAGCAGGCCGATGCAAAGACGCAGCTGGAAAGCGGACGGAAGTACTGATCTGCTAAAGCCGTCATTGCGAGCAAAGCGAAGCAATCCAGAGGCATCACGCGGGCCACTGGCTTGCCGCGTCGCCTGCGGCTCCTCGCAATGACGGCGAAGTTTAAGCGACCAACTTAATGATAAAGATCACCCAAATGGCGACCAGCAAACCAACACCAATCAAGAAGGTCGGAAAGCGCAAGCTCAGCGCATTGCTGGTGCAATGGACCCAGGCATGGGCAAGGCGCGAAGCAAACCACGCCCATGCGAGCGCGACGAAGAGCGTGTCATAGGTTTTGGTGAACACAACCAGCGGCACGAGCACATAAAAGAGGATCGGCGTTTCAAACTGATTGGCGAAAGAACGCTGCGCTTGTGAGGCAGCCGCCGGCCAGGAGATCTGGCTCGCCGCCGCATCAATGACCTTCACTTCTTTGGCTTTGAAGGCGCGATAGCGGCGAAAGGCCATGACGAAGAGAATGCACAAAGTCATCATCGCCTGTGCAATGACAGGCGCAATCACAAGACGAATGTCCATCTCAAAAATCCTTTTTCAAATAAATCAAAGACCCGTCGGATAGTTCGGGCTTTCGCGCACGATGGCAACATCATGAACATGGCTTTCGCGCAGACCCGCAGACGAGATACGCACGAATTGCGCGCGCGACTGATAATCGGAAATGGTCTTGCCGCCGACATAACCCATAGCCGCGCGCAAGCCACCTGCGAGCTGATGCAAAACAGCGCCAACCGGACCCTTATAAGGCACCTGACCTTCAATGCCTTCGGGCACGAGCTTCAGCGAGTCTTTGATGTCTTGCTGGAAGTAGCGATCTGCCGAGCCGCGCGACATAGCGCCGACCGAGCCCATGCCACGATAGGCTTTGAACGAGCGACCTTGATACAGGAAAACTTCGCCGGGGCTTTCATCTGTGCCTGCCAGCAATGAGCCGATCATCACGCTGTCAGCGCCAGCGGCCACAGCCTTGGCGAGATCGCCCGAATATTTGATGCCGCCATCGGCAATCACCGGCACGCCTGCATCGCGCGCCACCGAGGCTGCTTCCAAAATTGCGGAGAGCTGGGGAACGCCCACACCTGCGACAATGCGTGTTGTACAAATCGAGCCCGGACCAATGCCGACCTTGATGCCATCAGCACCCGCATCGATCAGCGCCTTTGTGCCTTCGGCCGTGGCCACATTGCCGGCCACAATCGACACATTGCCGAATTCACGCTTGATGCGTGCGACCTGATCGAGCACCTGCTGCGAGTGACCATGCGCCGTATCGATGACCAAGCAATCAACGCCGGCATTGATGAGGCGGATCCCGCGCTCATAACCTTTATCGCCAACGGTTGAGGCAGCAGCCACACGCAAACGACCCTGCGGGTCTTTGCAGGCGTGGGGATGCTGTGTGGCCTTTTCAATGTCCTTGACCGTGATGAGACCCACGCAACGGCCTTCATCATCGACAACGATCAGCTTTTCGATGCGGTGCGAATGGAGGAGACGACGCGCTTCATCCTTGTTGACGCCTTCGCGAACCGTGATGACTTTCTTGGTCATCAGTTCCGAGACAGGCTGCAATTGATTGTCCGCAAAGCGCACATCGCGATTGGTGAGAATGCCGATCAATTTGCCGGGCTTGGCATCGGGGCTGCGCTCAACCACCGGAATGCCGGAAATGCCGTGATGGCGCATCAGCGCCAAAGCATCGCCCAAAGTCTCGTCAGGGAAAATGGTGATGGGGTTGACCACCATGCCGCTTTCAAAGCGCTTCACTTTGCGCACTTCTTCCGCCTGCTCATCAGGCTCGAGATTGCGGTGAATGACGCCAATGCCGCCAGCTTGCGCCATGGCAATGGCGAGGCGCGCTTCGGTCACCGTGTCCATGGCAGACGAGACGATCGGGATATTCAGTGTGATCGTGCGGGTGAAGCGGCTCGACAGATCAACGCCCGAGGGCATGACTTCGGAGTGGCCGGGACGCAGCAAAACGTCATCGAAAGTCAGCGCCTCGACAAAGGTCATACCTGCTTTGGGGATCATGGTGCCAACTCCGGAAATGGGTCTGTAGCGCCCGACCATAAGAATCGGCGCCGCAGGAAAGGTTGGCAGCGGCCAATATCACGCCTGTGACAGGAGGCAAAGGCTTTCAGGGGGCTGGGGAAGACAATTGACAGGTTTAAGCCTGAGACTATGCTCAAAACCATTGTTTTATGCATTTTCAAAGGCTTTGCCACAGCCATGCGGCTTTTCTGCCAGGCCCTTTGGGGCGTCTTCCTCCTTGTTTTACCGTGCCTTGGCGTAGCTGTCGCCGGACCGCTGGACGAGCCCGCTCGCGTGCGGCTGACCAAGCCCTGCGACCAGCCAAGCCCCGGTGGCTGTATCGTCTACGTTTCGATGGAAGGCACAATCACCAGCGACACGCCGCAAAAATTGCTGACGATTTTGAATGACGAAATGCGTCGCATCAGCGCCCCCGTCGTGCCTTTTTTGAACATTGTGAGCCCCGGCGGAGATGTGAATGCCGCCATGCAAATTGGCGATTTGCTGCGCAAGACCACTGCGACTGTGGTGTCGGGCGGCCCGTGCCATTCGGCTTGCGTCTTTGTCGCGGTTGGCGGTGTGGAGCGCAATCTGGCGGGGGTTGGCATTCACCGCCCCTTCTTTGCCCAAACACAAGCCAAGAATTTTTTCGATGCCGACCAGCGCTATAAGAAAATGATCAGTTCGGTGCGCACCTATCTGCAAGACATGAATATTTCTGATGATCTCTTGCGCATGATGATTGCGGTGCCGCCCGGTGAAATGCAGGTGCTCTCACCCGTCGAGGCCAAACGCATCGGCGTCAACGGATCTGATCCGGCTTGGGATGAATATGTGACCGCCCGCGAAGCGCGCACTTATGGATTGAACAGCGCGGAATTGCGCAAACGCCGCGCGGTGATTGAATCTCAATGTGGTCGCGAAGAATGGATGCGCTCGCTGGCTGAAGTGCAAAAACGCGAAGAATGCCGGCGTAATTTGCGCGAACGTATTCTGTGGGGCATGAGCGATGACAAGGTCACGCGGCTCTCCAAGCTCTCAGATCAATTGTGCCGCGAAAAGCCGCTCGAGTCCGATGAGACGCGCAATTGCCGATTGACGCTGGCCGAGCGCATCCGCAACGAAGACGAGGTAAGGCCTCAATCTTCGTCGCGCTGAACGCCGCGAAAGCCTGTCGCCAAGACATAGAGTTCGGCTGAGCCTGCGCGGCTGGCTTCCGGCTTCACATGGCGTACGGTTTTGAAATCGCGTTTGAGCAAGGTGAGCAATTCGCCTTCTGTGCCGCCCTGAAAAACTTTCGCGACAAAGAAACCGCCCGGTGCCAAGACTTCGGTGGCAAAATGAATGGCGAGTTCGGCAAGGCCGATGATTTTCAGATGGTCGGTTTTTTTATGGCCCGTTGTATTGGCCGCCATGTCGGACATGACACCATCGGCCAGACCGCCCAGCATGTCTTTCAAACGATCAGGCGCATCTTCTTCCAGAAAATCCATGATTGTGAATTCAACGCCGGGAATAGGATCGATATCGAGAAGATCGATGCCGATGACGCGTCCGTTGGCGCCTACTTTCTTGATCGCATATTGCGACCAGCCGCCCGGTGCCGCGCCCAGATCCAAAATCTTCTGGCCGGGCTTGAGCAGATGATAGCGCTCATCCATTTCAATGAGTTTGTAGGCCGCACGCGAGCGCAGGCCCTCTTTCTTGGCCCGCATCACATAAGGATCGTTGAGCTGGCGCTGCAGCCAGAGTGTCGAGGAGATCGTGCGCTTACGCGATGTCTTGACGCGGACTTTAAGGGAGCCCTCGCGCGCGGTGCCGGGTTTTTTATTGGTCATCGACGCTGCCCTGCCCGCTCACCTTCACGCCACACACCATCTGCACTCATCAGCTCGGCCAAAATGCCCTCGCGCAATCCACGATCTGCAATGCGCACGCGCTCGGCCGGGAAAGCCTGGCGAATGGCTTCGAGGATAGCGCAGCCCGCGAGCACAAGATCAGCGCGTTCAGAACCGATGCAGCCATTGGCCACGCGCTGCTCATAACTCATGGCGCGCAAATCTTCGAGCGCTTCGTCAATTTCATCGCCGCTCATCCAGAGACCATCGACGCGGCGGCGGTCATAGCGCAGCAGGCCGAGATGGACGCCAGCCAGCGTTGTGACCGTGCCCGATGTGCCGAGCAGATGAAAATAAGCGCAGCGCGTTTCTGTTTCGACACGGGCGCGAAACTCAGCCAGCTCATCACTGACATGAGCGACCATCGCATCAAAAATATCTGCCGTGACATGCTCACCGCCGAATTTTTCAGCCAGTGTCACCACGCCGAGTTTCAGTGAGGCCCAATGGCGCACACGCCCACGAATATCCGATGAGCCCGGCCGACCTTGACCAAGCCAGACGATTTCCGACGAGCCGCCGCCAATATCAAACAGCAAAACGCCTTTGGCAGATGGGTCAGCCAGCGCCGCACAACCAGCTGCCGCCAGATGGGCTTCCGTCTCGCGATCCACGATTTCAAGCCCGAGGCCCGTGCGCTCATAAACCCGCGAAATAAATTCGGCACCATTCTCCGCCATGCGGCAGGCTTCGGTCGCAATCAGGCGCGCGCGAGAGACGCCGCGCACATCCATTTTGTCGCGGCAGATTTCAAGTGCGGCAATGGTACGGCGAATGGCTTGTTCAGACAGGCGACCGGAAGCCGACACACCCTCGCCCAAACGCACGATGCGCGAAAAAGCATCGACAATGCGAAAGCCCTCGCGCGCGGGGCGCGCAACAAGCAGGCGGCAATTGTTGGTTCCCAGATCAAGGGCTGCATAAGTGTGGTAGCGCCCGCCCGGCTGTAAGGACGGACCGCCGGTGCGCTCTGGCACTTCGGCGTCTCGGGGGGCCCCCTGGGCCTCGCCCTTTAGGTCCATGGGCAGCACGGCAAATCTCCTGTCGCCCTGTCGACACAAGGTCCGGGCGGTTCGGGATCGAGTGTAACCGCCCGGACGCGCCTTTGTCATGCGAATTGAGGCCCGTAGGCGACCTTTCGAAGCGGATGTGATCAGTCCGTGGAATATGGGCGCCTACTCTCTCCAATTGACAGGACAGAAGCGGGCAGGCTAAACCCCGCGCACGCCAGCCAAGCGGCCCCTCGGGAGCTGCCAAGGCCCGGTGGGGGATAGTTCAACGGTAGAACTACCGACTCTGACTCGGTCAATCTTGGTTCGAATCCAGGTCCCCCAGCCAAATCCTTCTCAAATCTGAAAAAACCTGCTGGAGCGGGTCAGCGCCTTTTGGCACTGTCGGTCATCACGATTCGAGAAAGGCCGCTGTGTCCACGCAAGAGACAATGCCAAAGCCGCATGTGAGCCACTTTGAGCTCTTCACCGGCTTTTTGATGGTCGGCCTGTTTGGTTTTGGCGGCATTGCAGCGGCCATCTATCATGTCGTGGTTGAGCGCAAGAAATGGCTCTCGGCGCGCGAATATGCCGCCGTGCTGGGTTTGGGACAGGTTCTGCCCGGCGCTAATCTCGTCAACATTACGGCTGTGATCGGGGATCGTTTCGGGGGCCTATGGGGCGCCGTGCTCTCGCTGCTCGGGCTAACTCTGGCGCCCGTCCTCATTCTGGTGGCACTGGCCACGCTCTATGATCAATTCGCGACCAATCCAGATGTCATTGCCGGAACCAAAGCCGCAGCGGCAGGCGCAGCCGGTCTGATTTTCGGCACGGGCTACAAGCTTGGCAAAACCATTCTCGACAATCGCTGGTCTTTGGTCTTTGCGACGTTGAGCTTTGTCTCTATCGGTCTGTTGCGCTGGCCTTTGCTTGGCACACTCGCTGTGCTCGCCCCCATTGCGGTTGCCTTCTCGTTCTGGAGGGGCCGCCATGAAGGATGATATTCTCTGGCAATTGGGCTTTGCTTTTTTCTTCACCGCGATCATTTCGGTCGGCGGCATCTCCACCATGATCCCGGAGATTCACCGCCAGATTGTCGAGACACGCGGCTGGATGACGAATGAACAATTCGCCACTGCCTTTGCGATTTCGCAAGTGGCGCCCGGCCCCAATATTTTGATGATGACCATGATGGGCTGGCGCATTGCCGGATGGGCTGGCCTCACGGTCGCAACTCTCGCCACGATCATTCCCACAAGCATTATTGCCTTGATGGCGGGACGTGCGGAAGAACGCATTGAACATGCGCGCTGGTATGCGATGACCAAACGTGCATTGCCGCCACTCGTCGTCGGCCTGATCTGCGCTTCCGCTCTGATTACAGCGCAAGCCGCGATTACCGATTGGCTTGGCGTGGTGCTAGCCGCTGGTGTTGCCATTTTTATGGCCACCACACGTTCCAACCCTTTGGTGCCGCTTTCCGTTGCGGTCGTCATCGGCATAGTTGCGGCGCGCTTCGGCTATTTCTAATCCCTTCACGAATGCGTTAAATGGCAGACTTCGGACTTGAAGAACGTATATCCGCACGGTAGCTGTAGATCCACCAGACCGGGCCCCTCTGATAACGCCTGATGCGTTGTGATGTCGGACTGGACACATATGGCCTGGTCACGATCTTCACACATGCCGAAGACGCGTTTCAGGTCGCTTGATGTCAAGGACAGACCATGAGCGCCTATTTCACTCTTGATGCCCTCTCCGCCCTGATGCAGGTCATTATGATCGACCTCGTTTTGGCGGGCGATAATGCCATTGTCATTGGCCTTGCAGCTGCTGGCCTGCCCAAAGATCAACGGACCAAAGTCATTCTGATCGGCATTGGTGCAGCAACTGTGCTGCGTATTATTTTTGCCGGTTTGACCACACAGCTCTTGCAGATTGTCGGCCTGCTTCTCGTCGGCGGCTTGTTGCTTGTTTGGGTCGCCTGGAAAATGTGGTGCGAATTGCGCGCCGGTCATGGCGGCGAAGATGCGGATTCCGTGATTGCGCAAGCCGAAGCCAATGCGCCGCAGAAAACCTTCGCGCAAGCGACTTGGCAAATCATTGTCGCTGACGTTTCCATGTCGCTCGACAATGTGCTCGCCGTTGCGGGAGCCGCGCGCGACTATCCCTATATTCTGGTCTTCGGCCTCGTGCTGTCGATTGGTCTCATGGGATTGGCTGCGAATTATATCGCGGGCCTCCTCCAGCGTTATCGCTGGATCGCCTATGTGGGCCTGGTCATCATCGTCTATGTCGCAATTGAAATGACATGGCGCGGCGGTGTCGAAGTGTGGCCGCATTTGCAGCCTTACCTCTCGAAGTAACGTAAGGCATCTCAAAGGGGCCGGCTCTTCCTCCCGAGCTGGCCCCTACTTTTTTCCATTCCAAAAACGATCAAAAATCGTCGGGAGAGACCGGCATATCCTGCAAATGATTGAGTATAGCCGCCCGTGATCTTGCGAGGTTCGGACTTCCAAGGCATGCTGAGCATCTCAAATAAGTCCTCAATAAGCCGGAATCGGCACGTCAAAGGGGACATGCGCATCGGGAGAAAGCCCGGGCACAAAGACAAGGGTCGCCTGCGGGCGAATGGGGTGTGATGAAGAACGAATTAAAAATTCCAGCTGGCGGAGCTGATGACATTGTCTATCCGCAAGTCATTCCCTTTGTCTTGGCGCACCTAGCCTGTTTCGGCGCGATCTGGAGCGGCATCACTTGGCAAGCGGTCGTGCTCGGCGTGTCGCTCTATTGGCTGCGCATGTTTGGCATTACCGGCGGGTATCATCGCTATTTCTCGCACCGGACCTATAAGACCAACCGCGTCTTTCAATTCATTCTCGCCTGTCTTGCGCAATCAACCGCGCAGAAGAGCGTGCTGTGGTGGGGCGCCAAACATCGCCATCATCATCTCTATTCCGACATGGAAGAAGACATTCACTCGCCCCGCCACAAGGGATTTCTCTATTCCCATGTCGGCTGGATTTTCGACAAGAAGAATGATTCAACCGATCTTTTGAAGATTGATGATTTCGCCCGCTATCCGGAACTCGTCTGGCTGCACAAATACGAGCTTGTGCCCGCCGTGGTGCTGGCGGTCTTGTGCTTTTTCATCGCAGGCTGGAGCGGATTGTTTGTTGGCTTCTTCTGGAGCACGGTGGCGCTCTACCACGCAACTTTCTGCATCAATTCGCTCGCCCATGTGCATGGCAAGAAGCGCTATGTGACAGGCGATGACAGTCGCAACAATTGGATCCTCGCCTTCTTCACCATGGGAGAGGGCTGGCACAATAATCACCATGCCTATCAGGCCAGTGTGCGCCAAGGTTTTCGCTGGTATGAATATGACTTCACTTTTTACATCTTGTTCGGGCTCTCAAAACTCAAGCTCGTCACTGCGATGGAAATGCCGCCAGAAGCGGTATTAAAAAACGAGCACCGGCTGACGGCGCGCATCATCAACAAAGCGGCTGCCGATCTGGCAGCCAGTTTTGACGTTGAACAGATCGAGGCGCGCATCCGCGCTTCGCTCCCAACCATGCCGAATGCTGCTGAAGCACAAGCGCGCCTTGCACAGGCCCAGACGCGGGCGGCAGACGTGCTCTCAAGCCTGCATCTGCCCCATGTACCCACACGCGATGAAGTGGAAGCTGCGGCGCAACGACTGCTTGCGCGCACGCCCTCTATCGAAGATGTGGTGGACCGGGCACATGCGCTTGTTTTGGAAAAGCTCGGCAAGCGTCTCGCGCAAGCCTGAGACACGCGCTTGCTGCATAAAAAGAAAGGCGGGCTTGCGGCCCGCCTTTTTTATGTCACCGCGGCTTTTGCGTGGTGATCTCTTTCCAGATCGCCGTCCACTTCTCGTCTTCGTCGAGCAATTTTGCTGAATCGACAAAGTCGAGCTTCATGCCTGCGGGCAAGGCCTGCACCTTCTGATTGGTCGGCGTGAAATCGCGTTCTTTCAGAATATGCTGCGCTTCTGACAACATGAATTCATAATAGAGAAGTGCGGCATTGGGATGCGGAGGACGACGTGCTGCGCCCACACCATTCACACGGCCCACAGCCGGGGGGATGTTGAGAGCGGCAATCGGTGCGCCTTCTTTGGCGAGCTGTTCGACTTTGTAAGAAAAGACATTGAGCGAAAGCGGGATTTCACCCGCCGCCACCAGAGTGGTGATCAGCGTGTGACCCTTGCGCACCGAAAGACCCGCCGTGCGGCCGATGCGCTTGAAGGTTTCAATGCCTTTTTGCTCGCCCATCGCAGTGACAACAGTGGCGAGCCAATCATAATCAGTCGCCTCAACCGACAATTTTCCAACCCATTTGGGATCGGCAAAACCCTCATAAGAAGTCGGTAAATCTTTCGCCTGCACGGCCTTGGTATTATAGGCGCCGATGATGATGTTGAGCCGCTCGCCAATCCATTCGCCGTGGTCGGGCACAGCCTGTTTCAGCAAATCTGCATGAATGGGCGAATAGACTTTTTGGAAGATCGACTCGCGGCGGATGGCCTCCATCGTCGGGCCATTGGCTTGAATAATATCGACATCAAAGCGACCGGCGCGATATTCAGTCTCCGCGCGACGGATCAATTCCTGCGGGCCTGCGCGCCAATAGCGCACTTTGATCCCGTGCTTTTTCTCAAAGGCGTTGAAAATCTGCGACATGTCATCGACAGGTGCAGAGCCATAGACGGTCAGCGTGCCCTCTTCCTTGGCGGCTTTCAAAATACGCTCAGCGCGATCAGGAGACTGATCAAGCGCCAGTTTTTCAAAAGCGGAGGCCTGCGCGAAAGACGGCAGAGGCAGAATAGAAAAGCCCAGCGCACCTGTGAAAGTGCGCCGGGAGATCTGCGGAATTTTATTTTTCATTTTAACGGAAAATCTCCTGATAGATTTTGGCCCAACGCGGCATGCTTTGGTCGACCTTTTCGGGTGACAGGAAAATGGCTTTGAACTTGCCATCTTCCGGACGCAGCGTCGGATCGGTCGGCTTCACATTGGGATGAACAGGAAGCTCGCCCGCTTCCGCGAGCAATTTCTGACCCTCTTCGGATGTGACAAATTCCATAAAGAGTTTGGCCGCATTCGGCTTGGTCGTGGTTTTGGTGACAGAAATGGTTGCAATCACGGCCAGCGATGTATCGAGCGTGATGAATGTGGTCGGCGCGCCCTGACTTGCGCTGATCGATGCGTGATTGTTGAAAATCTGCAAAGCGAGCGGATATTCGCCTGCAATCACCTGATCAAGCACCTGACGGCCCGAACTCGCAACGCTGACGACATTTTGCTTCGCCAGTGCCCTCAAATATTCCATGCCCTTTTCTTCGCCCATGGTCTCGAGCACGGTGCCAACAAAGCCGGGCGCAGCTGAAGATGATGTTGTCGCATTCCAGACCATCTTGCCCTTCCATTTCGGATCGAGCAGGTCGGCATAGGTTTTGGGAATGTCGGCTTTTTTGACCATCTCGGTATTGATGCCGGGCGTCAGCACATAGAAATTCGAGGCCGCCCAATAGCCATTGGGATCGACGAATTGCTTGTCGAACGCCTTCGTATTGTCAGGGACCCACTGCATGATGTGGCCATCGCGCATCAGCATGACGCTGGTTGTCGTTCCATCGACAACGTCCGCGAGCACGCGTCCGGCCTTGGCTTCGGTCGAAACCTTCAGCGCAATATCGGTCGCATTGCCGCGGAAATAATTGACCTTGATTCCGTATTTCTTCTCAAACGCCGAAATGGCGGGGCGCACATATTGGTTCACAATCTGCGATGTGTACCAATTGATCTCGCCTTCTTTCTTGGCAGCATCAATCATGGCCTGATCGGCAGCCAAAGCCGGATGCAAAGACAATGCGCACCCGAAGGCTGTTGCCAGAAGCAGATGTTTCATCAAGTCCTCCCCTGCCCGCTCGTTCTCCGGCGGTTTGAACTCAGATTAGACAGGCGGGCGCTTGCGTCAATGGCCGGATCAATCAAGACCCGGCATAAAAATCTCTTCGGGCTTCACAATGCGCGGAGATAGCCCCTGCTCGCAGACATAGCGGCCAAGCGCCGCCAAAGTCGGGCGATTGGCCTCAAGCCCATAGGCCCAGAAATCCTCGCCAAAGACGCGCCAGTTTTCTTCCACATGATCGAGCAGGAAGGGTAGCGCAAGGCGCAAAGCATCTGTGTCGTAGAGACCCTCGACCGCAATATCACGCGCCTCGATCAGCGAATGATACAGGCTTTTGGCCGCCCACGGATGGGCTTCAATCACATCCGAACGCATGGCGATTGTGTGCATGATCGGGAAAATTTTGGTCTTCTTGTAATAGGCGATCTCGACCTCTTTGAAGTTGGGCCACAGACGTTTGCAATTCTCCGAGCCATTCAAAAAGATTTTCGGGAAGTAGATGGAAAAGAGCGCATCGAGTTCGCCAGCTTCCATCATGGCTTCGAGCGTCTTGCCTTCGGGCAAAAGTTCGAGCGTCACGCCCGGCGGCGGCGTGAAGGGAATGAGCGGGGCTTGGGTCGGTGCATCCAGACCACCCATGAACCAATGCATGTCGGATGGCGCGACGCCATATTCGTCCTGAATCATGCCCTTCATGAAGACGGCAGCGGTTGAACCCCATTGTGTCGTGCCAACGCGCTTGCCGCGCAGGTCCTCGGGTTTCTTGATGCCGGAACCGGGGCGAATGTAGATGCAGGAATGACGGAAGATTTTTGAAACAGCCACAGGTAGCGCGCGAAATGTCGTGTCACCACGACCAAGCAGGCTGGCATATGAGGCAAGGGACAATTCGGAGGCGTGAAATTCTTTGTCTTCGAGCATGCGCGGAAACATCACGCGCGGACGCAGCATCTGCACGTCGAGATCAATGCCCTTGGGCTTCACCCGACCATCGATGAGAGGACGCGTGCGGTCATAATCCCAGCACGCGAGCGTCAGTGGCAGATCGGACATGTGTTCCCCCCTCTTGATGGAGGGCGAGTGTAATGAAGGTTTTCCTCAACGCAAATCCCCGTCATTGCGAGGAGCCGAAGGCAACGTGTCAAGCCAGAGGCCACACGTGAGGCTTCTGGATTGCTTCGGCTCACGCTCGCAATGACGGTGGAGGGTTAGTGACAAAAGCCACGTCATTGCGAGGCGCCGTAGGCGACGTGGCAAACCAGGGCCGCGCGTGAGGCCCCTGGGTTGCTTCGCTGCGCTCGCAATGACGGCGCGGGGGATGCAAACACACAAAAAAGGCGGGCCTGAGCCCGCCTTTTACTGCGTTGAAAAAACGATCAGAGAATGATCGACACCGAGCCCAGCTGGCCCAGCTCATTCGCTTGAATGACGATCTTCTTTTCCTTGATCAGGAAAGACTCACCCTTGCGCACGAGCTTGTAGCGGTAATTGCCGACATATTGTCCTACGCGCTCATAGCGGCGATAGCGGTAGCAAATGTAATTGGCTGCCACTTCGACCATATCGCCATCCTGCGAGAGGATGCGGACATTGCCGACAATGCGCTGCGTGCGGGATTTTGGATATTCCGCATGGCAATTGGGATCAAGCACACGAATGATGCGCTGACGGATGCGCTCGCGATCATCGGCAATGATGAAGAGTGAGCTGCGATAATCGCCATCAAGATCATCATTGGGCGGGATCAGATAATGCGCGTCATCGGTGAGCAGCGTCTGCCACTCGTCCAGACGCCATTCATCGAGAAGGGCCGCTTCGTGAAAGAGGAAGTCTTCGACCTCAGTGCGCGAGACTTTCTGCACCATTATTCGGCCCTCATCATCTTGTCCCAATGGCGCCAGAAGATGCGCAGGTGATGCTCATCCGAATTGAGCTGTTCGCCTTCACGGCCCATGCCGCGTGACATTTCAGACCAGCGGTCATCTTCCCAATTGGCAAGACCCTGCTGCACCAGTTCCAGTGCTTCCACATCGTCAGGTGTTGCAAAGCCGCCCGGACCATAGAAAGTGAGGAAGGCATCAAGACGGCGCGCACGCGCTGTCTCTGTTTCTTCCACCGGACCAAGCGCCCAAGCGGTCACTTGCATCTTGTTCGCACCTTCGGGGAAGAAAGTGCGGATGGTCACTGACGAGCCGTCATTGATGACGAGGTTGGGGAAGATGACGAGATTGCGGTTGGTATTGGCAACACGCTCGCCGCGCTCCGGCCCCAAACGCTGGATGAGTTCATCCTTGATCTCAGTCATTTCTTGCTTGGCGTCGTCACCATAGAGCGGAATCCACGCAGCCACAGGACGACCGCGGAAGTTCACATTGTCTGTGGTGAAGTGACCATTGCCCAGTTCAATCGCCCAACCTTTGGTGGGGAGAACGAGGCCCTTTTCTTTCGGTGGCTCCACCTTCACGCCGGAATTGGCCATGAAGTTCAGCCATGTCGCATGGGTCGAGGGCAGATGATAATCATCGACCGAATTTTCGACCATCAGCTTCCAATTGGCGCCAACCGTATATTCCTGCGTGCCCGGCAGAACTTCCATCTGGTGAGATGGTGACTGGTCGATGACGAGATCCAGATATTCCGTTGCTTTGCCGAGATAATCTGTCAGCGGCTCGATGTCTGGATTGAGCGTCATGAAATAGAAGTCGCGATAATTCTCGACCTTGGCAGGCTTCTTCAGTGCGAGCGTGCCTTTGTCGAAAGCCGATGTATAGGCTTCATCGCCCGGCACGCGCTGCAGCTCGCCATCATTGCCATAAATCCAGCCGTGATAGACGCAGAAGAAGCGGCGCGCATTGCCTTTGCGATCTGTACAAACCAGAGCGCCACGATGGCGGCAGGTGTTGAAGAGAACTTCAACCTCACCCTTCTGGTTGCGCACGAAAATTACGGGGCGGCCAGCCACGCGGCGGGTGATAAAATCACCGGGCTTTTTCAGCTCCGAGCCATGACCGACATAAATCCAGCATTTCGCGAAAATCTTGCGCATTTCATCGCGCAGAATTTCGTCCGACATGTGCACTTCGCGATCGAGGAGGAAGACCCCCTTTTCCGGATCGTCGACGACATAAGAACGGGGCATTGAGCACCTCTTGCCAAGCGTTTCCAGACCCTGTTGTGAGGCCGCCCCGTCCGACTGTCAATCTCACAACGTGGGAATTGCTTAAGATTTTTTGGCCTAAACCCTTGCCCCGAGGGGGTGCACAGCCCTAAAAGACCCCCGTGGCGGACAGACCCCAACCGGGGCAGCGCCGCTTGGGAGGAAAGACGCGT
The DNA here is from genome assembly GCA_947452455.1 of Beijerinckiaceae bacterium. Classification (GTDB taxonomy): domain Bacteria; phylum Pseudomonadota; class Alphaproteobacteria; order Rhizobiales; family Beijerinckiaceae; genus Terripilifer. Next base: position 70,527 of record CANGBX010000002.1, on the reverse strand, counting down.
GGCCAACCAGATTCTCGTTTGCAAGACTGCCGACCTAGCTCCCGGCGAAATGAAGCGGGTAGAGCACGGCGAGCAGGCTCTCGCGGTCTATAATGTCGAGGGCACTTTCTACGTGACCGACGACCGCTGCACGCATGGCCTCTCGAACTTGTCTGAAGGCGTTCTGATAGGCACCGAGATCGAGTGCTCCATGCATTTTGGCACATTTGATGTGACCACCGGAGAGCCCACCGGCTCGCCCTGCTCGATTGCCCTGCGCACCTACAAAGTCGACATGCGCGGCGATGAGGTTTTTGTCGACATCGACTAAAGCGTCTTTGCACCTCTTGAAAACGTGTGAGATGCGCAGACCCCCACCCGGTCGAGCTGCGCTCGCCCACCCTCCCCACAAGGGGGAGGGTTAAGGGGCACGCGCGACCAAATCCCCCTCCCCCTTGTGGGGAGGGGCTAGGGGTGGGGGTCGCGCGATTTGTGTCGCGTCTTACGGATAACCGGGGAACGTGCCGAAAGAACCAAAACCCCATTGGCTGCGCCATGTGTCCTTGGGCCAATGTTTCGGGCGCTGCGGACGATCTTCGTGCCAGGGGCGCGGCTCGAAATAGCCGAGCGCTTCGTCTTTCAGCAGATCCATTTCCGCATACATTTCGATGCGGTGATCTTCGGGATTACGATGATAGGCCGCCACATTATGGCCGACCACGTGACGGATCGGGCCCCAGACCAGCTGGATCTTGTGACGCGTCAACTCATCACAAGCCTGATGCAGCGCCGGGACATCTTTCACTTCAAAAGCAAAATGATGCAGACGCTCTTCCGGATAGCGGGCGAAATTCATCGTGTGATGATCAACGCCGCAACGCAGGAACGAGAAATGGTCGCCAATCCAATCTGACTCTTTAAAGCCGAGCAGATCGCAATAGAAGCGCGTGAGTTTATTCACATCATTGACGCGCCATGCCACGTGACCAAGCTTCAAAGGCATAATGCCTTCGCGGATGCCATCGTCGGGTGCGAAATTATATTCCGCATAGACTTCCATCTGCGTGCCTTTGGGATCTTTGAAGGCAATGGCTTCTTTCACGCCCGGCGTAATGTCAGAGCGGCGCTCATTGGCGATGCCTTCTTTGGTGAGGGCTGCTGACAGCTCGCCCAAATCCGTGCCCGGCGCGACTTGCAAAGCAATGCCCGTGTGCCAAGGCGTGTCGCCGCTCTCCAACACAATGGCCTCATGGCCTACTTTGGTAGCGAGCACGCAGCGCTTTGCAGTTTGCTCGACGACCGAGAGGCCGAGCACATGCTGATAATAATCAACCTGCTGCTGAAGGTCGGGTGTCGAAAATGTGGCATGCCCCAGACGGCGTGTTTCAATCATGGGAGGTATCCTTCTTGTTCTTGGATTAATTCACAAGTTTGCCGAGACGATCAATCGCCTCCTGCGGAGCGGCATTGATTTCCGCCATAACCTTTTCAATCTCGGCGCCTGACAGCGGATCGACTTCAATACCGATCTTTTCAGCGTCACTGATGAATGCCTTGTCCTTCATTGTGGCATCGAAAGCTTTTTGAACCGTCTTCACCCGCGCCTCAGGCACATCGGGCGGCAGCAAGATCGGATAGGTCGTTTTGAACTTGGTCGCATAGACGCGCAGCATTTGTTTGGAGGCTTCATCAGAGGCCAGCTCAATGGCGGTCGGCACATCTTTCAGATTGGCGAGCCGCTCGGTGCCAAATTGAATGAGGATGCGGGCCTTCTTTTCCTTCATCCAATCGGGCTTGCCGAGAAGCGAGGAGAAATTGACCGTTGCGCCATGCACCTCGCCCTGTTCAGCTGCGAGAAATATATCATTCACGCCCTTATAGCCCGTGATGACTTTCATCTGCGTACCAAGCAACGCATTGGCGAGTGTCGGCAGAATGAAATTATCACCCCCCGGGGCCGTCGAGCCGAAATTGCTGGGTGTCTTTTTCAAATCATCCAGCGTTGCATAGGGTGTCTTGTGCCAGACCCAGAGCACTTGCGGCTGCTGCGCGGGCGTTCCGACAAAGCGCATTTTCGACAATTCAAAATGCACGTTGGAACCATCGCGCGACAGACTCTTCAAACGCGGCTCGAGCACAATGCCATTGAGCGGCATGCCCATCACGCTGCCGTCTTTGGCAGCGCGATTGTAGAGATGGTTCATCATGACTATGGAGGCCGCACCCGGCATATTCTCGACCACGACCGAGGGTTCGCCCGGCAGATGGCGACCGATATGGGCGGCAATGGCACGCCCAACGAAATCATATGCCGCGCCCGAAGCGCCGCCGACGAGGATGCGCACGGTCTTGCCTTTGAAAGCCGCCTCTTCTTGTGCGGTGGCAGGCACAATGGCCAAAAGGCCCAAAGCTGCCGCGAGTGTCGCGATTTTTCCCCGCATCATCCCCTCCCCTGTGGCGCGCATTCCGTGCGGCGCCTTTGTGCTTAGTCTAGAAATCCATTGGCCTGTCGCAAGACCGAAATCGCATCTTTCGCATCCTGCCCGCGCCAAGCCACGATCTGATCGGGACGGATGAGGGCGAGCGGCGCTTCATAAAGCTCATAAAGCCCTGCTTGATCGGGGCGCACGATCTTGAGATCAAGCCCGAGCGCCTTGGCCGCCTCTTCAAACGGCTTGGTGTCCACCTCGCTTTGCGTAACGAGCAAGGTCCATTCGAAACCGAAGAGATCATAGAGCGAGGTCTGCTCATCAATCCACAGATGGGGCGGGCGCCCACCCGGACAGGCGCTGGGCACATATTCATTGGGCTTGTCGGGCGGCGGTGTGCTGCCATCGCTCACCACAATGGGCGAACCATCATAACGTCCACCAAACGTCACACCCGGAATGTTGAATTCACGCCGTGCATGCGCGTTGAAATAATCACCCGCAACTTTACGCGCCGTATCGCCTTCTGCGCTCGCCTGTTCGAGTTCGGGCGGGGCTGAAATGAGACCAAGGGAATCGGCAAAGCTGCGCGCATAGGCCGTGTTGCGGCGTGCCAAAGGCTGGCGCTCTTGGGCATAGGTCTCGAGAAGTTTCGGGCCACCTTTGCCTTTCAAGACGGACGCGAGTTTCCAGCCGAGGTTCACCGCATCTTCAATCGCCGTATTGTAGCCAAGCCCGCCCGCTGGCGTAAAGAGATGCGCTGCATCGCCCCCGATAAAGACGCGGCCCTTTTGAAAGCCATTGGCAACAAGCGCGTGGCCTGCGGTCCAAAAACCGCGCGCCAGCAATTCGACCGGCATGTCAGCGCCAGCGGCGCGCAAGAACATGGCTTTGGCCATATCATCGGTGATCGCGTCTTCGTCTTCTCCGCTACGCAATTGCGTATGGAAGGCAAATTCACCTTTGCCATCGACAGCCGCCATAAAAGTGCGGCGATCATCATTGAAGGTCACATACATCCAGGCGGGGGCATGGGGCACGCATTGATAAAAATCCGGCGCACGCAAATAGACGGCGCACATGCGCCCGCCCATAAAATCGCGCTGCACGCCCGTCTCGCCACCCAGACTGAAACCCAATGCTTCGCGTGTTTTAGAGCGCGGGCCATCAGCGCCCACCAGATAGGCTGCGCGTACAGTTTTGCGCTCACTGCCATCGGCTTTTTCGATAATGCCTGTCACGCCATCGGCATCTTGTGTGAAAGACGCCAGCCGCCAGCCGTAGTTAACTGAAATGCCGGGCAAGGCTTCGGCGTGACGGCGCAACACCGTCTCGACAAATTTCTGCGACACGCGATGAGGCAATTCTGCCGCGCTCCACGAGCCCGACATGCGCTTGATGACATCGGTTGCCTGTTTTGCGGAGGGCAAAGAGAAGCGCGCCAGCTCATAGGCTGCATAGCGCGTGAAATAGGCAATGTCGGTTGGATATTCACCGGGCAATCCTTGCGCGCGCACATCTTGCGCAAGGCCGAGGCGGCGATAATGCTCCATTGTGCGGGCTTGCGTCGCATTGGCTTGCGGGTTGAAAGCGGTCGAGGGCTTTTCATCCACCAGCACGGCTGAAATGCCGCGCCGCCCCAACTCATTGGCAAGCATGAGTCCGCACGGGCCACCGCCCGCGATCAAAACATCCGCTTCACCCGCAATGGACATTAGTAAGGCTTCACTGTGCCTTCGATGGTGGTGCGCAGCATCAGGCGGCGCTGATCGGCCGGGAAATCCGTGCGCGCATGCGACGAGCAGCGGTTATCCCAGAGCAGAAGGTCACCCACGCTCCACACATGCTCGTAAACGAATTCTGATTTTTCAGCATGGTCGAAGACGGCGTCGAGCAAGGGCTGGGATTCCTCTTCGCTCATGCCTTCAATGCCGGTTGTCATGAGACGGTTGACATAAATCGCCTTGCGATTTGTTTCCTCATGCGTGCGAAACAAGGGGTGTTTGGCCTCACCGAAAGCCTCGGTGCCATGGCCATCGCCCTTTTTGGTCGAGCCATAATTGTAAAGATGCAGTGCGGTCTTGCCCTCTAACTTGGCGCGCAAAGCGGGGTCGAGCGTGTCATAGGCTGCATAGCCTGACGCAAACAGCGTATTGCCGCCATGGGTCGGAATTTCGACCGAATAGAGGAAAGTGCCGTTATGGGGGATCGGCGCATGGATCATGTCATGATGAAACATCATCTCGCCATCGGGCAGAGCGCCAATCGGCTCGCCATTCTCGCGAATGTTCGAGATCAGCATGATATTGGGCAGCAGGCGATTGAACCCCGGGGGGAAGAATTTGGGCGGACGACGCAAAGCGCCAATCTCACCGAAATAGGATGAGACGCGCAGCAAATCTTCCTGCTCGAGTTTCTGGTCAGGGAAGACGATGACAAGATGGTCGAGCCACGCCTTGTAGATCGCCTTTTGCGAGGCCTCATCAAGGGGCTGGCGCAGGTCGATGCCGCGCAATTCCGCGCCGATATGTTTGGTGAGCGGCCTGATTTCGAGACCCATTCTTCCCTCCCCGGAAGTGCTGGGGGCTGATACCCCTCTTGGTCCTACGAGGTTACAGCCGGGGGCCGCCCCGCGCAACCGGCGCCTGCTTGACCGGGGCGCCCCTCTCGCGCACATTCCCGTGCATAATCAATCCGAGCCGGACTACCGGCCAGCCACCATCGGGCGGCAGGGAGGCGACATGTCCAAGCCCAATGTCCTCATCTACGCACCGCGCGAAGAACCCAAAGACATTCTCGACCGGCTGACATCAGCGGGAGTCGACATTTCCTATGGCGAAAAGGCGTGGCAAATGCCGCGCACCGATTTCGAAGCCGATTTTGCCACTGCCACGCGCGACAAGGTCGCGCTCATGGGCACTTCAATCCGCCACACGCCCATCACCCGCGCTGTCATGGCCGAAGCCCAGCGCCTGCGTGTGATTGCCAAATATACAGTCGGCGTCGACGACATTGATACGGATGCCGCGACTGATCTGGGCATTATGGTCTGCCATGCCCCCACCGAATCCAATTGCTTTGGCGTGGCTGAAACCACCATGGCCATGATGCTCGCCATGCTGAAGCGCGTGGTGCAACGCGACCGCGAAGTGCGCGAAGGCAAATGGCGCGAACCGCATATGGCCACCACCTTTCTGGGTGCGCGCGAAGATGGCTATTCCGGCATTACCATCGGGCTTGTGGGCTTGGGGCGCATCGCCACCCGCGTCTCGCAATTGCTGGCGCCTTGGCGGGTCAAGGTCATTGCTTATGATCCCTATGCGGAACCCTCGCGCTTCCAGCTGACGGGCGTGCGTCGCGTCGATTATGAAACATTGCTGCGCGTGTCGGATGTGGTCTCCTTCCATGTCGTGCTGACCAAAGAGACGCGCTTCATGCTGCGCGAAGAACAGATCAAGCTGATGAAGCCCTCGGCGATCATCATCAATACGGCGCGCGGCAAAGTAATTGACGAAGCCGCTGTGGCAAAAGCCATTGCTGAAGGCCGCCTGCGCGGTGCCGCCATCGACGCCTTTGAAGAAGAACCACTGGGCATGGATTCACCGTTGCGCCAGCTAGGCGACAAGGTTCTCATGTCGCCCCACTCGGCCTCCTTCAATGAAGGCGGTGAATTAGCTCCCGGCATCCAATGGGCGCTGCGGTCTGTGCTCTGCGCACTGCGCGGTGAAGTGCCAGATAATGTTTACAACAAAGAAGTCATTCCGCGCTGGCGTGAAAAATTCGGCGGCGCAAGCCTGATCGGTTGAGAAAAAACGCGCCGATCAAGAGGCGCGACACAGAAAGAGCAAGAAGAAATGAGCAATCCTGAATTCGACTATATCATTGTTGGCGCTGGGTCGGCGGGCTGCGTGCTGGCCAATCGCCTCTCGGCCGATGGCGCTTCTGTTCTGCTGTTGGAAGCAGGCGGGCGTGATCTCAACCCGCTCATTCACATTCCGCTCGGCATGGGCAAGATGCATGAATATCACATGCATGATTGGGGCTTTGAGACAGAGCCGGAAGCCAATCTGAATGGCCGGCGCATTGAAGCAGCGCGCGGCAAAGTGCTCGGCGGCTCCTCCTCCATCAATGTGATGGCTTATACGCGCGGACACCGCGGCGATTATGATCGCTGGGCGCAAAATGGCGCCACAGGCTGGAGCCATAAAGACATCCTGCCCTATTTCAAACGCGCTGAAACTTGGGAAGGCGGCGAGAGCAACTCGCGCGGCGGAAATGGCCCGCTCGGCACAGAATTCGCCAAGACCGATGACCCGCTCTATGAGGCCTGGGTTGATTCAGCCCGCGCCTGCCAGTTTCCGGTAACGGATGATTATAATGGCGAACAGGGCGAGGGTTTTGGACGCTCGCAATATACGATCCGCAATGGACGCCGTTCTTCGACCGCTAATGCCTATCTGAAGCCCGTGCGTGCGCGGCGCAATCTCACGGTGGAAACCCACGCCCATGCGCGCAAAATCATCCTTGAAGGCAAGGTCGCACGCGGCGTTGAATATGAACATCACGGCATGATCATTCGCGCCCATGCGGCGCGCGAAGTGATCGTGGCGGCTGGTACGTTCAAATCGCCCCATCTCTTGATGCTGTCAGGCATTGGGCCTGCTGATCATCTGCGCGACAAGGGCATTCAAGTCGTCGAAAATCTCGCGGTCGGTAAAAATCTGCAAGATCATCTTGCCTGCCTGATCATGTGGAACCGCAAGAACGATGTCTCGCCCTTCCGCAACCACATGCGCTTTGATCGTATGGCCTTGTCGATGTTGCAGGCCTATTTCCTTGGCACGGGCCCCGGCACAATCGTGCCCGGCGGTTTGCATGCTTTCGTGAAGACCAATCCGGCTCTCGATGTACCCGATATTGAATTCATGTTCCGCGGTCTGCCGACCAATGCGCATCTCTGGTTCCCGCTGCTGCGGCCAGCCTACCAAGATGGCTATGGCATTCGCCCAGCTTTGCTGCATCCCAAGAGCCGCGGCGAAATTTTGCTGGGTTCGGATGACCCCAACGAGCCGATGCGCATCCATTATAATTTCTTCACGCATCCAGATGATCTGCCGACGCTGCGCCATGGTTTCAAACGTGCGCGCGAAGTGGGCTATGCCGAACCGCTGGCAAAATACCGTGGCGAGGAACGTACGCCCGGCGAAAAGGTCAAGACGGATGCCGAGATCGACGCTTACATCAAGCGCGCGGCCGTCACCGCTCATCATCCGGCAGGCACCTGTAAGATGGGCACGGATGAACAGGCTGTGCTTGATCCGCACTTGCGTGTGCGCGGCATCTACAATCTGCGCGTCGTGGATGCTTCCGCTATGCCCGATATGGTCGGCGCGCATATCAATGCGTGCGTGATCATGATGGCCGAAAAAGCCTCTGACATGATTTTGGGAAAGACGGCTGCGCCAGCCACTCAAAACGCTTGAGACAGCCAAGCTTGCAATGCTTGCAAAGAAGCAAACAGAATGATGAACTTCATTTTCATCATTCTGTTTGAACCAAAAGGCAGATTTCCATGATTGATCTTCATTATTGGCCGACGCCCAATGGGCATAAGATCACCATTTTTCTGGAAGAGAGCGGGCTCTCTTACAAAGTCTTTCCGGTGAACATCGGCAAAGGCGAGCAATTCAAGCCGGAATTTTTGAAGATTGGTCCCAACAACCGCATGCCGGCCATTGTCGACCATCAGCCTGCCGATGGCGGCGCGCCTGTGTCGGTGTTTGAGTCTGGCGCTATCCTGCTCTATCTCGCCGACAAGACGGGCAAGTATATTTCAGGAGATTTGCGCGCACGTGTGCGCACGCTGGAATGGCTGTTCTGGCAGATGGGTGGGCTTGGGCCCATGGCCGGACAAAACCATCACTTCACGCAATATGCGCCCGAAAAAGTGCCCTATGCGATTGATCGCTATGTGAAGGAGACAAACCGTCTCTACGGCGTGCTGGACCGCCAATTGGCGCAGCATGAATTTGTGGCGGGAGACTATTCCATCGCTGATATGGCCTGCTACCCTTGGGTCGTGCCACACGAGCGCCAAGGGCAAAATCTTGATGATTTCCCGCATGTAAAGCGCTGGTTCCACGCGCTTGCCGCGCGTCCTGCCGTCATCCGCGCCTATGAAAAAGGCGAAGGCATGCGCAAAGAAGCAACAATGACAGACGAAGAAAAGAAAGTTCTTTTCGGTCAAACCGCGCAAACCACGCAGCGCTGACTTTTGACAATGGCGCGCTCTAGATAGCGCGCCATTTCGCATGTGATGTTTCGACGAAGTCCATGACCTCTTCAGCGCGCAAGGGCTTGGAAAAGAGAAATCCCTGCATCAGATCGCAGCCAAGCGCACGCAGACAATCGTATTCCTGTTTGGTCTCGACACCTTCAGCTGTGACGCCAAGACCAAGCGCCTGCGCTGCGCCAATCAAATCCCGCAAACGCGCAGCACCCTCGCTGGTCTGATAGTTCTCGACCAAGGGGCGGCCAAGCTTCACGCGTGTGACTGGCAGAGCTTCCATCAATTCTTTGGTCGCGTTGCCGCTTCCCAAATCATCCAGAGAGACGGTGACACCACGCATTTGCAGAATTTTCAGCTGATCAATGGCTGCCGTCCGGTCGGGAAAATCAGCGGTCTCCGTGACTTCCACTTCGACAGCGGAAAGCTTGAGCCCGTTTTCCTGCGCGACGCTACAGATGAAGTCAGCCAGATCGGGAAGGGCAAATTGCTTCTGCGAGATGTTCAGCGCGATCCGCAGCCCCTGCCATTTGGCAGCATCCCGGCACGCGCGCTCCAGCACATAAGCGCCCAGAGGGTCGATGAGCTCATTCTGTTCGGCAAAGGGGACGAAATCGGACGGGGGCACCACCTCGCCCCCGGTCGGCTCCCAGCGCACCAGCGCCTCAACGGCGACAATGCGGCGCTCTTCAAGGCTGACCTGCGGCTGGTAGAGAACAAAGAGCTCGCTGTTGCTAATGGCCTCCGACAAGGCATAGTGCATGAAAAATCCTTCGCCTCTGCGCGGCTCAAACACAAATCATGCGCAGTTACATTTGTAAGCAGGATTTTAAAAAGCGGAAGACAAGAAGTGCCCATTTCTGTCCAAGTGAACAGAAATAGCTAGCCATGACTTGGCATTAGCCTTCTCAAAGCTTTGGCCTAGACAAGCTGCAGAGAGACCCAAAAGAAAATGCCCGCCTCACGAAGAGGCGGGCAAGTCAAGGGAGGAGTAGCCCTGGGGAGCGACGCCCCTCTGGGGGACGGGCATCGCAGGCTATCCCGCAAAGGCATACGTAGATGATTTTTCGCGGATCACCAGAGGTGACCCCCCGAGTTCAAGAAAATGTGCATAATCCGACGCCATTTTGCGCCAGAAAAAATAAGTTTGCGCTCACTTTGGGCCCATATGCCGACTTTTGAAGGACCCAGCTAAGTGCGCGACTAGGAATATATCCTCCCTGAGCAGCCTCGAATCGCTGGCGTACGCACCTCCAAATTTCCGCTTTTAGAAGCAGCCGGAAGCATATAGATAATTGTTCTCTTTTCTGCGTAGTTTTTAGAAAAATACACTTTAGGACGTGAATTGTTCCGGCACCGACAACAGTTTAGTTCTCTTTTTCAAAGCATTCCTCCCCTGCCGCTCGGGCCCATAGGAAGCCTTATGACTGCCGCCAAACGCCCGCCCCTGCCCGTGATCCTGCTCGCCAACGACCTGCTTGATGGCGAGGTCGTCTTCTGGACGGGTCGCGGCTGGTCTGATCGCCCTGCGGAGGCTTTGATTGCCAAGGATGAGGCGGCGGCCTTTGAGCTGGAACGTGCAGCCGCTCATGCGCTCGCGCAGAACAAAGTGGTGGATGCTTATCTCGTTGATGTCGCGCTGGATGCCGAGGGCCACGCCGTCCCGCGCCATTATCGCGAAAAGATCAAGACGGAAGGGCCAAGCGTGCGTCGTGATCTTGGCAAACAAGCGGGCCAATCCAATCTCGTGCCAACGGGACATTGATCCATGTATCGCTATGACGAATTCGATGCCCGTTTTGTGCGCGAGCGTGTGGCGCAATTCCGCGACCAAGTCGCGCGCCGCCTCGATGGCTCGCTCACAGAAGATGAATTCAAGCCGCTGCGTTTGAAGAACGGCGTCTATCTGCAATTGCATGCCTATATGCTGCGCGTCGCCATTCCCTATGGCACGCTGTCTGCGCGTCAATTGCGCCAGCTGGCTTTGATCGGCGAAAAATATGATCGCGGCTACGGGCATTTCACCACCCGCACCAATATGCAATTCAATTGGCCGCGCCTGCGCGATGTGCCGGAGATTCTCGACCTGCTCGCCGATGTCGAAATGCATTGCATCCAGACCTCAGGCAATTGCATCCGCAATGTGACGGCTGACCATTTTGCCGGTGTTGCAGCTGATGAAGTGGAAGATCCGCGCCCGACCGCCGAACTCATCCGGCAATGGTCGAGTTTGCATCCGGAATTTGATTATCTGCCACGCAAATTCAAAATTGCAGTGACGGGATCAGCGCATGATCGTGCAGTGATCAAAGCCCATGACATCGGCCTGCGCATTTTGCGCAATGCCAAGGGCGAGATTGGCTATGAGGTCATGGTGGGTGGTGGCCTTGGCCGTACCCCGATGATTGCCAAAACGATCCGCGCTTTCCTGCCAAAGCATGAATTGCTCGCCTATCTGGAAGCGGTGCTGCGCGTCTATAATCTCGAAGGACGTCGCGACAATAAATATAAGGCGCGTGTCAAAATTCTGGTCCATGAGATTGGCGCAGAAAAGTTCACTGAGCTTGTTGAAGCCGAATATGCAGGGCTTGATGGCCCCTCTATCGACGCTGATCCACAAGAGGTGGCTCGCATCGCTGCCTATTTTGCGGCACCCGCTTATGAAAAGCTTGCCCCGCGATCATCGGCGTATGAAACAGCAAAGGCTGAGAACCGCGCTTTTGCGACATGGGCCTCGGTCAATCTCTTTCCCCATAAAGTGCCAGGCTACGCAGCTGCGACCATCTCGCTCAAAAATATCGGTGAAGCGCCCGGTGATGTGACCTCTGCGCAAATGCGCGTGCTGGCCGATTTGGCTGAAAAATATTCCTTCGATGAGCTGCGCATCACACATGCACAAAATGTCGTTCTCCCGCATGTGAAGCAGGATGATCTCTTTGCAGTGTGGCAAGCCTTGGTGGCAGCTGATCTGGCAAGCGCCAATGCAGGGCTGATCACCGATATTATCGCCTGCCCCGGTCTTGATTATTGCTCGCTTGCGACAGCGCGCTCTATCCCGATTGCACAAGCCCTCGCGCAGCGCTTTGCCAACCAGCAGCGCCAGATCGACATTGGCGAGCTCAACATCAAAATTTCAGGCTGCATCAATGCCTGCGGCCATCACCATGTTGGCCACATCGGTATTCTGGGCCTCGAAAAAAGCGGCAAGGAAAGTTACCAGATCACACTGGGTGGCGATGCCACACTCAATGCAGCCATAGGTGAAAATCTGGGGCCCGGTCTCGCAGCTCAAGACGTGCCAGATGCCATTGAACGCATTGTCGATGTCTACCTGAAACATCGCAAGGCCGATGAGCCCTTCATCGATGCTGTCCGCCGTCTTGGCCTCGAGCCGTTCAAAATTGCTTTGCAGGAGACGCTCCATGCCCCTGCTTGATCGCAATGGTGCAAAAGACAATGCATGGGTCATCTCGGAAGATGGCACTGCAGATGCCGAACAGATCATTGTCGCTTATGCGCATGTGAAAGAAGCACTCGCCGGAAATGGCCGCGGACGACGCATCGGTGTTGCCATTTCAAATACGGTGAAGCTGGCTGAACTCTTGCCTCATCTTGCCGAGATTGAGCTCGTCTCCATCACCTTCCCCGCCTATGGCGATGGGCGTGGCTTTTCGATTGCCAAGCAATTGCGCAACGCCGGCTTCAAAGGCACGCTGCGCGCCTCGGGCCCGCTGATTGCAGATCAATTCGCTTATGCTCTGGCATGCGGCTTTGACGAGATTGAATTGCCCGACGCACATGCAGAGCGCCAACCTGTTGAACAATGGCTCAAAGCTGTAAACGCGATTACGCAGACCTATCAGCACGGCTTTGGCGTGCAAAATATTTTGGATGCGCGCCGCGCGGCCCGCGCGAACGGGAAGTGATGCGACATGGATTCGATTGATCGCAAAATCCTCACCGCCTTGCAGGCCGATGCGACGATTTCCATCGCCGAACTGGCTGACAAAGTCGGCCTGTCGCAAACACCCTGCTGGAAGCGCATCCAGCGACTGGAGCAGCAAGGCGTCATTCTGGGGCGCGTGGCCCTCGTCTCGCCGGAAAAAATCGGGCTTGGCCTGACCGTCTTTGTCGAGGTTCAAATCCCCGATCATTCGGTGCATTGGCTCGACCGCTTTGCGCGCGCCATTACCACCATGCCGGAAGTGATCGAATTTTACCGCATGGCGGGGGATGTCGATTATCTGTTGCGCGTGGTCGTGGCCGACATGGCCGATTATGACCGCTTCTACAAAAAGCTGATCGAAGAGTTCCAGCTGAAAAACGTCACCTCGCGCTTTGCCATGGAGCGGATCAAATCCACGACCGCCTACCGGGTACCCGAGCCTAGCGCGTGATTTTTTCTCAAAACTGAGGCAGGATTGCTCCCGAGGGTGCCTCAAGCGCCCCATGGGAGGAACATATGAAAATCACTCATTCGCTGGCGCTGGGGCTTGGCCTCGCGCTGCTCGCGCAAGGTGCTCAGGCACAAGACCGCATGAAGGTCGCCATCGGCCAGCGCGGTGTTTATGAAAATTCCATCTCGGAACTCGGCCAGGACAAGGGCTTCTTCAAGAAGCACGGGCTAGTGCTGGAGCTTCTCTACACTCAAGGCTCGGGGGAGACGCAACAGGCTGTCATCTCCGGTTCCGTTGATGTCGGCATTGGTGTGGGCACACATTCGGTGATGGGCGCTTTCCAGAAAGGCGCGCCGATCCGCGCCATCGGCTCGACCATCACGGGCGCTTATGAATTCTGGTATGTGCGCGCCGATTCACCGATCAAGACTTTCAAAGATGCTGCCGACAAGACCGTTGCTTATTCAACAGCAGGTTCCTCGACCATGATGATGGTCGCTGCCATGCAAAAGCAATTTGATGCGAAGGTGAAGCCAACAGCCACTGGCAGCCCCACCTCCACCTATACGCAGGTGATGAGCGGCCAAATCGATGTGGGCTGGTCAGCGCCTCCGCTCGCCTATCAACCTGTGATGGACGGCAAGACGCGCATGCTGGTGCCCGGCCGCGAGATTGTCGCATTCCGCAGCCAGTCGATCCGCGTGATTGCCGCCAATGCGGGTGATCTCGAAAAGCGCCGCGATGTTTATAAGCGCTATATGACCGCCTATCGCGAGACGATTGAATGGATGTACACCGATCCGACCTCGCTCGACGCCTATGCCAAATGGGCAGAGGTGACGCCGGAACTGGCCAAGAAAGTGCGCGATGAATTCTTGCCGCGCGAATTGGTCAATCCGGATCGCATCGACGGGCTTGATGCCATGGTGGAAGATGCGGTTGCATATAAATTGCTGAGCGCACCGCTGAGCAAAGAGCAGCTCGCGAGCTTGTTCCAGAAGCCGTAAAGATCATCACCATTCAAAAATAAAACCGGCGCCTTATGGGCGCCGGTTTTTTTATTGTCTGGACTTGTGAGAGCCGATCAGGCCTTCACTTCCTTCGCGCTGGCGGGCGTGAAGAAGACGAAGACATTGGCGAGCACAATGGTGAAGGCCAGGAAATAAAAGGCCGTCATAATGCCGTAGCTGTCGGCCAAAACACCTGCCGTATAAGGGCCAATGGCCTGCGCGACAGCCTGCGAGCCAAACATAATGCCAATCGCGCTGCCACCCATGTGCTTGGGCGTGGAATCGAGCAACCAAGCCTGCATGACTGCGCGGATCGAGAACAGGAAGAAACCGAGCAGCGCAATCAGAAACACAAAGAGATCCGTGCCACCCGCGAAGATCATGGCGAGAATAACAACGGCTGTGACCGAGAACGAGCCCATGATGATTTGGCGACGGCCCATTTTATCAGACAGATGTCCGGCAATGGGGGCTGCGATAAAGCCTGCTGCTTGCGTCGCGAACATGGCAATGCCGACCCATTTGACGTCATAGCCCATATTATTGGCGAGATAGAGGGGCAGGAAGGTCATCAGCGCGCCTTGCGTCAGCGAGCGGCAGCCCGAGCTCAAAGACAACATCACCATGGAGCGGTTTTTCAAAAGCTGTTTGAAGCCTTCGAACACATCGCCCTTTTCTTCTTTATTGCCCTTCTTCTTTTCAGCAGACTGAATGCGGCCGATATAGATGAGAATGGCCACCGACATGATGATGCCGGGGATGACATTCATCACCACCACTTCGCGCCATGAATACATGGTCAGCAAAAAGCCAACGACAAGCGGGGCCACAGCATCACCGAAATTGCCGCCCATGCCGTGAAACGACATGACCAGACCGCGACGCTCGGAGAAGCGATTGCCGAGCCACGGAATAGCCGTCGGGTGCCAGAGATTATTGCCAATCCCGACCATCACCGCGCAGGCAAGGATCATCCAATAGGCGTCAGAATAGCCCATGACGAGATAAGGAAAGCCGATCCAGAAGAGCGACAGCGCCATCAGCAAGCCTTTGCGGCCCACTGTGTCGACAAGAATGCCGCCGGGAATATTGGCAATCGCACCCGCCGCATATTGGAAGGTCATGATCGCGCCGATCTGGGTGTAGCTCAGCCCCAGCTCTTTGCCGATGAGCGGCATCAACAGATAGAAGGTCGCCGGATACCAATGCGTCAGCGCATGGCCGGTGCAGACAACCCAGACTTCGTTGAATGATTTTTTGACGGGCTCGTCGGCGCCGGACGTGATGGCGGTCATGGCTCTCTTTCCTCCTCGCAGCGCTTTGAGGTGCAAATCCGTCCCTCTTGGCGGGGTTCGGACTCATGCGCTCGCGCTTTTGTGAAGTGAAGTTAAAGCCTCCTGATGGCCTTGGCCAGAGCCAAGCCCATCAAATCAGCCAGAAAAAATCAGCCCATCACCGTCTTGCCCTCGGCCGTCATACGACCTTTGAAGGTGACATAGCCCCCATCAATCAGGATATCCGTGCCCGTGACGAAGCTCGCATCGGACGAGGCGAGATAGGCAGCACCCGCAGCAATCTCCTCCGGCTCGCCGGGCCGATTGAGCAAGTGCCGCGGGCCGTTGATGACGCGCGCCTTGTCTTTGCCCCCGACCCGCTTGCTGGAACGCTCGGTCAGAATAAAGCCCGGCGAGATGGAATTGGCGCGGATATTATCGGGTGCATGATCTTGCGCGAGAATTTGCGTGAAGAAGATGAGCGCGGCTTTGGTGGTGCAATAGGGTGCACGATGTTGCACGCCCATATGGCCAAGCTGGGAGGCAATATTGATGATGCTGCCCCCGCCTGCCGCACGCATATGGGGCACGCCATATTTGCACATCAGAAAAGCGCCCGTCAGATTGACGCTGAGCGCTTTGTTCCATTGTTCAAGGGTGAGCGTTTCAACCGTACCGTCGGGAATAACGGTCGCCGCCACATTCACCAAGGTCGTGAGCTTTTGAAAACTCTTCATCGCGAAAGCGACTGAGGCTTCGCAAGCCGCCGGATCTGACACATCGACGCCAATGGCTGTGGCCTTCCCGCCTTGGGCTATGACTTTCTGCGCTGTCTCTTCGGCCTTTTGGGGATCAAGGTCGCCAACCACAATTGCCGAACCTTCGGCGGCGAGGCGCAGCGCAATGGCCGTGCCGATTTCACCGCCCCCACCCGTAATAAGAGCAACTTGGCCTTGCAGGCGGTGGGCGAGATTCATGGTCGTCTTTCCTGAGCTGACACGCTGTGAGGGGGTAGCTTAAGCCAAAGAAGAGGCTGGACCAATGGCTTGCCACACAAGTCTAGGGCCCTTCCCCTTGCGCTGACGGGCCCGATGCGGCACTTGTGGGAGTAACAACCCCCGAGAACCAGCATCAATGGCCCTGTCCCTCACCCGCGTCTTCGCCCATCGCAATTATGCGTGGTTCGTTGGCGGTGGCGGTCCGGCCTATGTCACCTCGTGGATGCAGCGCGTGGCTGTGGGCTGGCTCGCTTGGGAACTATCCCATTCACCACTGATGCTCGGCATTGTCGCGGCGGCTGATCTTGCCCCCATGCTGGTGCTCTCGCCTTTTGCCGGCGCCTTGGCTGATCGCAAAACGCCGCTTGATATTGTGCGGCGAACAGAAGCCCTGCTCTTCATCCAAAACACATTGCTCTTCGCTTTCATGCTGGCGGGCATGCTCAACATCACTTTGCTGATCCTGCTCTCGCTCTGGTCAGGCCTTGTCTATCCTTTCCATCAGGCTGCGCGGCATTCTGTTGTGCCGGCCATTGTTCCGCGCGAAGAATTTGCGACCGCCATTGCGCTCGACTCCGCATTGTTTCAGGTCTCGCGTTTCATCGGCCCAATGATTGCCGCAGTAATCATTCCGACATTCGGCGTGGTGGGATGTTTCTTTGCCCATGCGGTTGGCACTGCCTGGTATCTCTTCTCGCTGTGGAAGCTTGATTTTGCAGCGCCCGAGCGCGAGAAGCGACCCGCAAACTCGATGCTTGCCGATGTGAAAGAGGGGTTGGCCTTTGTCGCGCGCGACATCGGCATTTGGCCTTTGTTTGCATTGCTCGCCATTGCATCGATTTTATTGCGCCCCATTCAAGACATGATGCCGGGTTTTGCCGGACAGGTATTTGACGCAGGTGCGGAGGGCCTCGCTTGGCTCACGTCCAGCATGGGCATTGGTGCCGCAATCAGCGCCGTCTGGATTGCCAGTCGCGGCAAACTCAAAGGCCTGACGATTGTGGTCTATGCAGGCTTCTTTGGCCTCATCGCGTCCACCATCGGTTTTCTGCTGTCGCCCAATGTGTGGGTCGGGACAATTTTCACAGGGCTTTCGGGCTTCACGCTCAACACCATGTCGACCAGCATTCAAGCCTTGGTGCAATCTTCCATGCCGGATGCATATCGCGGGCGCGTCATGGCGCTTTATGGCATGTTGTGGCGAGGGGCGCCTGCGCTGGGCGCTTTTGCTGCAGGCTATGTGGCCGAAAAAATAGGCCTGCGCGCGACTTTCGAAATCGCGGCAGGCCTGTGTTTTATCCTTTGCTGCGCAGCGCTGCCGCTGCGCAAGAAGATCGCTTTTGTTGCCGAGCGCGGGCGCGATGTGCCAGGCGCCAAGCGCAGCTGATCTTTTAGAGTTTCGCGGGCGTGCCGTAGCTGCCGGCGAAAACTATTTCCGACAATTCCTTACGCGCGCGGGGCGCATGTTCGCGCTCACGCAGATCATCAGGCAGCACGCTTTCATCAGCCTGATAGCCCAGAGCAAAAGCGACAGCGACTTCCGTATCGGCGGGAATATTGTAAGCCGCGCGGATCTTGTCTTTTTCAATGCCACCCGCCTGATGAACGACAAGGCCAAGTGCTGTGCCCTGCAAGACGGCTTGAGCGACAGCAGCTCCCAAATCGTAAGCCGAGATACCGTTGGGCGCGCCCTGATCATTGACCGTGCGATACAAAGCTATGATCAGCACGGGCGCATTTTTGGCCCAGCGCTGGTTGCGCTCATTAAAGCCGGCCAGTGCTTTGGCGTGGCCTTCTGTGTCAGCGCTGGTCGCAACAATGAAACGCCAAGGCTGCACATTATTGGATGAGGCCGTCCAGCGTGCGGCTTCCAGAACCGAAATCAGCGCATCCTGCGGGACGGGCTTGCTCGCATCTAAAGCGCGCGGGCTCCAACGGTCGCGAATAAGGGGGTGGAGGTCACGGGCACTTTGCGCAGGCTTTTTCAACATGGATGACAGATCCTGTTTATCGAGGGGTCAAAGAGAAGGCGGCAGAATGGGGGCGACCAGCCCCCGTGACAAGATGGAAACTCTTACGGTGTGATCAGTTTCTTGGCGCGTTCCACCACTGCTTTGGGGGTCGCATACATAGAGGCAACAATCTTCTGGACCTCTTCGCCCGTTGTGGGCTCGACATCGGCCCGCATGAGCGCGGCTTCCTTCAGAAACTCCGCATCCTTCATCGTCGCATCAAAGGCGCGGCGAAGATTTTTGGTTCTAGCCTCCGGCAGACCGGGGGGTGCCACAAAGGGGCGCGCAATCGCAGTGGTGCCGAGAAGCAAAGTCAGCAATTGACGATCCGCTTCGCTCTTGGCGAGATCCATGACGAGCGGCACATCGGGCATTTCCGGGCTCTTAGCGAGCGCCATTTGCACGACCACATTGACGCGCTTGTCCGTCAGCCAATCAGGCTTGGTGCTTTTGAGGGAAGAGAGCGACCAACCGCAACGGCCATCCACTTCGCCGCTTTCAATGGCCATGATGGTTTGCTGGCTGCCCAGATATCCTGTGATGACTTTGAATTTCGAGCCGAGCAATTCGTTGAGCACGACGGGAAATGTATCGGTCTCAGATCCCGCACCCGTGCCCGCGACTGTGACTTGTTGCTTGGTCGTATCGGCAAAAGTTTTGACCGGACTTTCCTTGCGCAAAATGCACAGCGACACATCTTTGCTGATCGCACCAATCCAGGTGAACTGGCTCATGTCATAACCGGGATTGCGATCACCGATCAGCGGCTCAAGAATGGGCCCGCCAGCAAAAATCGCAATCGCCGTGCCATCACGCGGTGCTTGTTGCGCCAAGAAATTCGCAGCGCGAATACCCCCCGCTCCCGGCATGACTTGCACAACGACATTGGGCTCACCTGCCACATGGCGGCCCATATGGCGGCCAAGCAAGCGACCAAACAGATCAACGCCACCGCCCGCAGTGCCTGCGGCATAGAGATTGAGCGTGCCGGTAATCGTACCCGCATCCTGCGCCATTACAGGCGCAGCAAGTGAGATCAGAGTTGCGGCCGTGAGCGCGTGCAAAGGACGATGCAGCATGAAATCCTCCCAATCCGGCTTTTGAAAAGCTTCGGTTGCGCCCTTTTTAACGCGCCCGCCTTTGGGCTGCAATCGCAAGGGAGGCGGCTTATTTCTTCCGTTTTTCGGAAATCACCAGATAGATCGAGGAGCAGACGATCAGCGCCATGCCCGCGACGCTCCAAAGGCCCGGCAATTCGCTGAAAAAGAAATAGCCTATGGCGGATGAATAAATGATGCGGGTGTAATCAAGCGGGGCGAGCAAAGTCGTATCGCCATAATGCACGCCGCGCGTCATCAGGCTTTGGCCTGCAATCCCTAAAAATCCGATGAGGATGAGCAAGGGCATATCCGACCAATCGGGCGTGACCCAAACGTACCAAGCCGGTAAAATGGCAAAGATTACATTGTAGAACGAATACCAGAACATGATGATGCGCGTGGATTCTGTCGCTGACAGACGCTTCACCGTCACCAACACCAAAGCTGCGCAGAGCCCGCCGAAAGCGCCCACCGTCGCATTGGGATCAAACCCTTCCGTGAAGGGGCGCGCATACATCCAGATGCCGGCAAAACCCACAACAGCAACAATGATGCGCTGCATCGGCACTTTTTCTGGCAGAAAAAGAAGCGCCAAGGGAATGGTCCAGAGCGGTCGCGAAAATTGCAGCGCCATAGCATCGGCGAGCAGCATATGCGTGATCGTCCAGAACATGGCGGAATTGCCAAACCAGCTCAATAGGCCGCGCGACATATGCGTCCAGTGACGCTGTGTGCGCAAAGGCTCCAGCGGGTCGCGCCAGAACAGGGGCAGAAGAAAAAGAAAGCCGATCAGCGCGCGAAAAAAGACGAGTTCGAAAGCAGGTAATTTCTGCCCCATGAATTTCGACACAGCCGCCATGGCAACAAGCATCATGGAGCCAGCAGAGACCAGAAAAATGCCGCGCCCATTGGGCGAGAGCGCATCAAACCAGCGCAGATATGGAGCAGATTTTTTGGGCGCGCCGGTTTCACTCATGGCGCTGTCTTAAGCCAGAGATGCAAGGTGAGGCAAGGCCGACCGAGGTTCAACATCGGTCGGCCCTGATCCTTATTTGCCACCATCCGGATTGGCGATGCGGCGCAGACGATCAACAATGACTGTTGGAGTCGCATAGGCTTCATCAACAATACGCTTTGACTCTTCAGCCGAACGCGGCACGTTCACACCAAGATTGAGTTTGTCAGCTTCAGCCAGAAACTCAGGATCCTTGAACGTTGCCATCATGGCTTTCTGCAACAATTCCACACGATCAGCCGGAACGCCGGGCGGCGCAATATAGGGCCGCCCCAGTGCGAGCGGCGCGATGGCGGCTTTGAGCAGGGTTTTGTCATCTTCCTTTGTCAGAAGGTCCATGACATTGGGTGTCTTTCCGGCAGCGGGTTCATTTTCAGGTCCATATTGAACGATGTATTTCACCTTGCCGGTCTTGATCCAATCAGGGCGCGTGGACGACAGCGAGCTCCAGAAAATGCTCGGATAGCCATCTACTTCGCCGCGCTCCATGGCGATGAAGCTTTCATTCTGTCCCGGATAGCCGACGACAATTTTCAGTTTCAGCCCGAGCAATTCATTCAGCAGACGCGCATAAAAACTCGGTGTCGAATTGGCACCCGACGAGGAAACGGTCATTTCCTTCTTGCGCGCTTCATCCACCGTGCTCACCGGCACTGTGTGCCAGGCAATCAACAGACCCGTTTCGAAACTGGGCGAGCCAAGCCAGTTGAATTTCTTCGGATCATATTCAGCTTCCTTCGTGCCAAGCAGCGGCTCGAAGGGCGTGTTGTTCTGCACACCGCCGATGGTCAGGCCATCTTTGGGTGCGAGGTTGTAAATGAAATTGGTGGCGACAATGCCGCCGGCGCCCGGCATGTTGCGCACATTGACCACGCTCAAGCCGGGAATATGTTTGGGAAGATGCCGCCCAATGGTGCGGGCCAAAACATCGTAGCCACCGCCCGCACTCGACGAGATGACCATGTTCAAAGTCTTGCCCTTGTAAAATTCAGCCGCCGATTGCGCCTGCACAGAAGTTGCGCCAACAGCCACACAGGCCAGACCAGCGAGAATTTTCATCGTTTGTTTGATCAGCATTTTTCCCAACCTTTTTGAGACGGATGTTTTAAGCCATGCAAAATGGCCGCCAGCCGCTCTTCCTCTAGGTTCTGATAGCCAAGCCCCCCTGTCGAGGGCTTTTGCCTGTTTTTTGATCGCAATCTGCCTAGAGCCTGCGAAGCCCCCTATAAAATTCACTTATATCTGATGCCTGCGACGCTGCGCCCTGCCTGACCCAAGGGGGCAGCTGTGCTAGAAGCCCGGTGTCGGCTCAGGTCTTCTGGGCGCAGGGGGTTGGTTTCATGTCCACAGCGATGGCGATCGCCGTCTATTTCACCATGTGGTGGATCGTCTTGTTTGCGATTCTCCCCTGGGGGGTGCGTTCGCAGCATGAATCGGGGGATTTTCAGCAGGGAACCGATCCCGGAGCCCCCATTGCCCCCAAATTGGCGATGAAAGCGCTGGCCACGACAGTGGTTTCCGCCATTCTTTTTGCGGCTTTTTGGGCCTATATCGAATATGCACCCTGAAAGTCTTGACCCTTTGGCCTCAGCCGTTTAGGTCAAACGCACGTTGCCGTCCGGCACGGATGATCCTGTAGCTCAGCTGGTAGAGCACTCGACTTTTAATCGAGTTGTCCTGGGTTCGAATCCCAGCGGGATCACCACTTTCACGCAGCAGCCGCTTTACCGGCCTGCCGTCCTCCAAAAACCATAACAAGTACAGCCACGACAAGCGCGGGAACCACCACATAATTCACCGCATCCCATCCGCTGCGCACCAGAAGTGTGCCTGAGGAAAAAGAGGCGATGGCATTGGTCCCGAAAACCAGAAAATCATTGAAGGATTGCACGCGGGTGCGCTCTTCCGGCCGATGCGTCTCCACCACCAGCGAGGAAGCGCCAACAAAGCCGAAATTCCAACCAAGCCCCAACAGCACCAGACCAATCCAGAAATGCGCCGTCGTCTGCCCCGACAGATTGACGAAAGTCGCTGCCGCGATCAGCGCGAATCCCGCAAAGACAATCCGCGGGGCGCCAAATTTTTGAACCAGAGATCCCGTCCAGAAGCTCGGAAGGAACATGGCAATCACATGCCACTGGATTCCCCAATTCGCATCCGACAAAGACAAGCCACACATTTTCATGGCTAGCGGTGCTGATGTCATCAACAGGTTCATCAGCGCATAAGACACGATACCGCTGAACGCGGCGGCGATGAATTTCGGCTGACGTGCGATTTCAAACAGCGGGCGCCCTTGATCAACAGGCGCTCCGCCCGTCTGTGGCTTCGGCAATTTTGCCCCTGCCAGCACGAACATGCAGATGAGCGCCACCACACCCTGCGCGGCAAAACTCGCCATAAAGAGATAAGGTGACCACAAATCCATCGTGACGTTGACGAGTTGCGGGCCCAGCACGCCTGAAAAGACGCCACCTGCCATCACCCATGAAAGTGCTTTGGGACGAAAAGCTGCGCTTGCCGTGTCGGTTGCTGCAAAGCGCAAGCTCTGCGCGACGGCCTGATAAAAGCCCGCCACAAAGGTGCCGAAGCAAAAGAGCCCGAACGAGCCAAGCCAAATGGCGAGTGAGGCTAAAACAGCGACCACCATCCCAGCCAATGTGCCAAAGAAAAACGCGCGGTTGCGTCCATAACGACGAGCAATCGCGCCCGCGGGCATGGTCGAAAGTGCTGTGCCAACAACATAGACTGATACGGGCACAGTTGCGTAGATAGGCGAAGGCGCAAGGATGGAGCCGACAATCGCGCCCGTCGTCATGATCACAACAGAATTTGCACCGGCAAGTGCTTGCGCAATAGCGAGGCGAAGCACATTCGATTTGGCCAAGCGATCATCAACGGCCATGCTCTGATCTGTCATCTTACCAGCATCCTGTTTTCCTTCTCTCTGGACGCTGGCATGAATATGTCAAACCTGCTCCAGCTCAACCAGTGTGCCGTTGAAATCCTTCGGGTGGAGAAACAGCACCGGTTTGCCGTGGGCACCGATCTTGGGTTCCCCGTCACCCAGGACGCGGGCGCCTGTGGCTTTCAGCCTGTCGCGCGCGGCGATGATGTCTTCGACCTCATAGCAAACATGATGCATGCCGCCATCGGGGTTCTTTTCCAAGAATTTGGCGATGGGTGAATTTTCACCCAGCGGCTGCAACAATTCGATCTTGGTATTGGGTAATTCGATAAAGACAACCGTCACGCCATGAGCGGGTTCTGCCTGCGGGGATGAGACCTTCGCGCCCAATGTATCGCGATAGAGGCTGGCGGATTTTTCAAGATCCTTCACCGCAATGGCGACGTGATTGAGACGACCGATCATCGGAAAAACTCCCGCTGTTTAGACTTCCACGACCAAGACATGTACCACGGGCTTCTTGCCCCAGATCTGGCGCAATGTATTGCGGATCGCGCGTTCCACCGATTGCGCTGTGGCATCGGCATCCGCACGGCGCTTGCGTGGCAGATTGTCGAGTGTGGAGAAAATTGCCTCATCGACAATCTCGCCCATGTCGCGCCCATCCTTCGTCGTCATCGGCACGCCGGTGAACATGACATCGGGATCGCCCGCCACATCGCCATTTTGCGAAATCGCAATCGCGACGGAAATAATACCGGCAAAGCTCAAAGTTTGGCGAGCCTTGATGGCATCATCATTTCGAGGAATGAGAATATTGCCGTCCTTGGCCAGAGCACCATGGCGCACTTCATCGACAATACCAGGCTCGCCCGGACCAAGCAGAACCATGTCGCCATTATGCGCGGAGATGACTTTTTTGACGCCCTGCGCGCGGGCAAAGCGGGCATGTTCGAACAAATGCAGATCTTCGCCATGCGCGGGGATCGCGATTTGCGGGCGGACCCATTCATACATGCGCTGCACTTCATTGCGGCGCGGATGGCCCGACACATGAACGAGCCCGTGACGATCCGTGATGACCTCGACGCCTTGGCGCACAAGACCATTGATAATGTCGCCGACACCCTTTTCATTGCCGGGAATGGTGCGCGAGGAAAAGATCACGCGGTCGCCATGCGCAAGCTTCACTTCCGGATGATCTTCAGCTGCAATGCGCGCCAATGCGGCACGCGGCTCACCCTGTGAACCCGTTGCCAGAATGACAATCTGCTCGCGCGCCAGATAGCCAAAGCTTTCCGCAGATAGGAAAGTTGGCACGCCTTCGAGATAGCCGCATTCACGCGCCACCTGAACAACGCGTTCCATGGCGCGCCCCACCACAACAACCGTGCGCCCACAGGCGCGTGCAGCATCAGCCACGGCGCGCAAGCGCGACACATTGGAAGCGAAGGTCGTGATAACCACACGGCCCGGTGCTTCTTTGATAAAGCCTTCAAGTCCTTTGGCGACATCGGTCTCGGATGCGCTTTGGCCTTCGCGCATGATGTTGGTGCTATCGCTCACAAGAGCGAGCACGCCCTCGTCACCAATTTCGCGCAGGCGCTTTTCATCCGTCGCCCAGCCATCGAGCGGCGTCTCGTCAATCTTCCAATCGCCCGTGTGCATGACGAGGCCCGCTGGCGTGCGCAAAGCAATGCCGCAGCTCTCGGGGATCGAATGGGCCATGCGAACGAATTCGAGATTGAAGGGCCCAAGATCGAATCTCTGGCCGGGCTCCACTACATGCAGCGGCACTTTGGGGGCGCCGGGTTCATTCAGGCGTTTGGTCTCCAAGAGACCGACAGCAAAACGCGTCGCATAAACGGGGCATTGCAGGCGCGGCCACAGATCAGCGACGGCGCCAATGTGATCTTCATGCGCATGGGTGATGACAAGGCCGAGCAAATCGCCCTTCAGCTTTTCGATGAAACTGAGATCGGGCATGAGCAGATCAATGCCCGGCAAATCGGGACCTGCGAAAGACAGACCGAGATCGATCAGAATCCATTTGCGCTGCCGCTTCGGCCCGAAGCCGTAGAGCATCGCATTCATGCCGATCTCGCCGAGCCCGCCGAGCGGCACTAGGACAAATTCTTGATCACTCGCCATCAATCACCTGATCTCCTGCCCTGTCGAAATTTGCTCACCCGAGAAACACATCTCCTGCGGCAATCACATCCCGACCGGCTTCTGTCTCCAAAATCATCTGTCCCGTCGCATCAAGGCCACGGAAAATGCCTGTTCTCGCTCCGCCATTCATCTGCACGACAACGCGCCCATCACGTGCTGCGGCATGGCCCATCCAGGCCTCACGAATAGCGTCAAAATTCTCGCCCCGCTGCCAGCGGGATATCCACACCGACATATGCGCGTGGATGCGCTCAAGAGCAAGCTCGGCGCGGGCCTCGCTCCCAAGTTCACGCAAAGAAGTCGCCGCATAGGGCAAATCGGCCGGATGGCTCTCCACATTGAGGCCAATGCCGATGACGCAGGCCATATGGCCGTCAGCCAATTGCGTGGCTTCGAGCAAAAGGCCGGAGAGTTTGGCACCACCCACAACCAGATCATTGGGCCATTTAATCTGTGCTGAGACGCCAAGCGGCAGAAGGTCGCGCGCCGCCTGTGCGAGAGCCACACCCGTCACGAAACCCAATTGCGGAGCCAGCGACATGGGTGCGGGATCAATCAGCAACAAACTTGCAGCAAGATTACCTGCTGGCGACTGCCACACCCTGCCCTGTCGTCCGCGGCCCTTGGTTTGTTCGCGTGCAGCAATCCAGAGGGATTGTCGTGCGCCATCTTTGGCTCGGCGCATGGCTTCATCATTGGTGGAATCAATCGACGCGAGCCATTCGACCCGCGTCGCTGAAAGATCGAGCGGTGACGGCAAGATGCTCAGAAGAGCGACCTCGCCGCGGCTGACGCTGCATCCAGAATGGGTGCCGGCCAGACCCAGAAGAGCAGAACAAGCATGGTCGCTACCCAGAGCACGCCGGTGACTTCACGATGAACAGGCGAGAAAGCTTCCGCAGGCTCATCGAAATAAATCACCTTCACAATGCGCAGATAATAGAAGGTCGAAACAACCGACAGCAGCACACCAATGACTGCCAACCAATAGAAGCCAGCCTGAATTGCCGGCTGGAAGACATAAAGCTTGGCGAAAAAGCCCGCGAGTGGCGGAATGCCGGCCAGTGAAAACATCATCATGGCGACAAAGAAAGCCATTGTGCCGCGCGAGCGCGACAGGCCAGCCAAATCAGCAATGTTCTCGACATAGCGGTCGCCAATGCGCATCGACAGCAAAGCTGCAAACGTGCCGAGCGTCATGGTGAGATAGATCGCCATATAGACCAGCACGCCATAGACGCCAGCCTGTGTGCCGGGCACCAGACCGACCATGGCAAAGCCCATATGGCCAATCGAAGAATAAGCCATCAGTCGCTTGAGGTTCGTCTGACCGATGGCGGCAAAAGAACCCAAAGCCATGGAGAGAAGCGCAATGAACACGATGATCTGCTGCCATTGCATCATCACGCCGGGGAAAGCGGTGATGATGATGCGCACTGTAATGGCAACCGCCGCCATTTTCGGTGCGGAGGCAAAAAAAGCAGTGACGGGTGTCGGCGCGCCTTCATAAACATCGGGCGTCCACATGTGGAACGGCACCATGGACATTTTGAAAGCAAGACCAGCTAGCACGAAAACCAGCGCGAAGATCACACCGATTGATGGCCCGCCCTTCAGCGCTTCGGCAATACCCACAAAGGAGACCGTGCCCGCAAAGCCGTAGAGCAATGACGAGCCGTAAAGCAGCATGCCTGACGAGAGCGAGCCGAGGACGAAATATTTCAGGCCCGCCTCGGAAGCGCGCACATTGTCGCGATGGAAGGCAGCGACGACATAAAGCGCCAAGCTCATCAATTCGAGGCCGAGATAGAGGCCAATGAGATTTTGCGCCGAGATCAGCATCAACATCCCGGTCGTGGACAACAAGATCAGCACCGGAAACTCGAACTGGTCGATCTTTTCGCGCGCCATATATTCGCGCGACAAAAGCAGCGAGACCAGCGCACCGACGAGCGCGAGGCCCTTCATGAAGCGCGCATAAGCATCATCGACAAAAGCGCCATCCCAGATCAGCGCCTTGCCATCCAGCTTGGTGAAGAGCGTCAGGAAAGCAATGCCGAGGATCGCAATGGCGAGTTCGGAAATGATCCAGTCGCCCTTGGTGCCTTTGTAGGCGCCCATCATCAGAAGCAAGAGCGCACCGCAGACCAGAATCAATTCCGGCAGCGTATGGGCCAGCTCGAAGGAAAGGGAGTTCATATCTCGTTTCCTTTAGTTGAGCGCGAGCGCTGCGGTTTTGGTGGCCGCGATGGCTGCGTCGAAGTTTTTGACGAGCAGCGCGACAGAGGCAGCACATGCATCGAGGATCGGGCCGGGCTGCACGCCATAATAAATGGTGAGCACAACCAGCGGCACAAGCAGCACAAGCTCACGCCGATCGAGATCCTGAATGTCCGCCAAGCTCGGCTTGTCCAAGACACCAAAAATCACGCGGCGATAAAGATAAAGCGCATAGGCTGCCGACAGAATGACGCCTGTCGTTGCAAAGAATGCGACCCATGTATTGGCTTTGTATGCGCCCATCAATGTCAGGAATTCACCGACAAAGCCCGACGTGCCGGGCAAACCGACATTGGCCATGGTGAAGATGAGCATGGCAACCGCATAGAGCGGCATGCGGTTCACAAGACCACCATAAGCGGCGATCTCGCGCGTATGCATGCGGTCATAGACCACGCCGACACACAAGAAGAGCGCGCCCGACACCAGACCGTGCGACACCATCTGGAAGACAGCGCCCTGCACGCCCTGCTGGTTCAGCGCGAAAATGCCCATGGTCACGAAGCCCATGTGTGCAACCGAGGAATAGGCAATCAGCTTCTTGATATCTTCCTGCACCAGAGCGACGAGCGAGGTGTAGATGATCGCAATCACCGACAGCGTGAAAACGAGCGGCGCGAAATATTGGCTCGCATCGGGGAACATGGGCACCGAGAAGCGCAGGAAACCATAGCCACCCATCTTCAACAAAATACCCGCAAGGATCACCGAGCCTGCAGTGGGGGCTTCCACATGCGCATCAGGCAACCAAGTGTGCACCGGCCACATCGGCATTTTCACTGCGAAAGAGGCGAAGAACGCGAGCCACAGATATTTCTGTATGGACGGGTCAAAATGCGTCTTCAGCAGGACGGTAATGTCGGTTGTGCCTGCAACGCCATACATGACGAAAATGGCGAGCAGCATGAGCAGCGAGCCAGCCAGCGTATAGAGGAAGAATTTGAACGAGGCATAAATGCGCCGCTTGCCGCCCCAGATGCCGATGATGAGGAACATCGGGATCAGGCCGCCTTCGAAGAAGACGTAGAAAAGCACGACATCGAGCGCCGCAAAGACGCCGATCATCAGCGTTTCGAGCACGAGGAAGGCGATCATATATTCGCGCACACGCGTTTCGATCGAATGCCAAGATGCGAGAATGCAGAAGGGCATCAGGAAGGTGGTGAGCAGGATGAAGGGCATGGAAATGCCATCCACGCCGAGCTTGTAGAGAATGGTCTCACTCAGCCATGTCCTCTGCTCAAGCAGCTGGAAGCCAGGGTTTGCAATATCAAAGCGGTTCCAGGCAACGAGCGACAGGATGAAAGTCGCCAGTGTCGTGATGATTGCCGCCCAGCGTGCATTATTTTGCACAGGCGCACTATCACCGCGCAGAGCGAGAATGAAGGCCGCGCCGACGAGCGGCAGAAGGATGAGGCCGGAGAGGATACCGAAGCCGAACATCAGTGCACTCCTCCGACGAGATACCACGTGATGATCGCTGCCACGCCGATCAGCATGGCAAAGGCATAGTGGTAGACATAGCCGGTCTGCAATTTGACCACACGATTGGTGACGTCAATGACGCGGGCTGAAATGCCATCAGGCCCCATGCCATCGATGATGCGCCCGTCACCGCTCTTCCAGAAGAGGCGACCGATCCACATGGACGGGCGCACGAAGATGAGATCGTACAGCTCATCAAAATACCATTTGTTGAGCAGGAACTTGTAGAGCATCGGATTGGCGCCTGCGATGCGTTGCGCCGTACCTGGTGCAATGACGTAGACATAGAGTGCGCCGACAAAGCCCAAGATCATCATCACGGTCGCGCCATATTGCGCGGAGGCCGGGACTTCATGCATGGCATGGAGAATATGATTGTCCTTGCCGGTGAAAATCGCACCGCGCCAGAAGGCATCATATTCGTGGCCAATGAAATGGCCCGAGAAAGCAATGCCAGCAAAGAGCGCGCCAACCGACAAGACAGCCAGCGGAATGAGCATGACGAGCGGGCTCTCATGCGGCTTGTGGTCGTGACCATGGCCGTGATCATCATGGGCGTGATCATCATGACCATGATGGGCCTGCGCGCGCTCACCAAAGAAGGTCATGAACACCAGACGCCAAGAATAAAATGACGTCAGGCCAGCTGCAATCAGCGTCATGAAGAAGCCGAATGTGCCTGCAGACGAATGGCTGCCTGCTGCATAGGCGGCTTCGATGATCGCATCCTTCGAATAATAGCCCGCTGTGAAGGGGAAGCCGGTCAGCGCCAGAGTGCCAATCGTCATCATCCAGAAGGTGAAAGGAATGTCTTTGCGCAAACCGCCCATGTTGCGCATGTCCTGCTCGTGATGCATGGCATGGATCACGGAGCCCGCACCCAAAAAGAGCAGCGCCTTGAAGAAGGCATGGGTGAAGAGATGGAAAATGGCGAGCGAATAGCCACCAACGCCCAAAGCCACGAACATGTAACCCAGCTGCGAACAGGTTGAATAAGCAATCACACGCTTGATGTCGTTCTGCACGAGACCGACAGTCGCGGCGAAGAAGGCTGTGATTGCACCAACGATTGTCACGACAGTCAGAGCAGCAGGCGCATATTCAAAGATCGGCGAGAGACGCGCGACCATGAAGACTCCTGCCGTCACCATTGTGGCGGCATGGATGAGCGCCGACACGGGGGTCGGGCCTTCCATAGCATCAGGCAACCATGTGTGCAGCAGGAATTGCGCGGACTTGCCCATCGCGCCCATGAAGAGCAGCAGGCAGGTGAGTGTCAGTGCATCCATGTCCAAACCGAAAGCGTGGATCGGCTTGTTAGCAAGGCCCGGTGCCGCTGCGAAAATCTGATCGAAGGCGACGGACCCCGTCAGCGCGAAGATCATGAAAATGCCAAGCGCAAAACCGAAGTCACCAACGCGGTTGACGACAAAAGCCTTCATCGCAGCCGCATTGGCGGATGGCTTTTGGAACCAGAACCCGATGAGAAGATAAGAGGCGAGGCCCACGCCTTCCCAGCCGAAGAACATCTGAACCAGATTATCAGCGGTCACCAGCATGAGCATGGCAAAGGTGAAGAGCGACAGATAAGCGAAGAAACGCGGGCGGCTCGGATCTTCGTGCATATAGCCGATGGAATAGAGATGCACGAGCGCGGAAACCGAGGTCACGACAACCAGCATGACCGAGGTCAGCGTATCGACGCGCAACGCCCAATCGATTTTGAGTGTGCCGGAGCTGATCCAATTGGCGACCACCGGCACATTCATCGGCGCATGATTATAGCCGACCGAAATAAAAGTGGACCAAGCGAGGGCTGCTGCAATGAAAAGCAGCGATGTCGTGACAATCTCGGACGGGCGAGCGCCAAGCTGGCGGCCGAAAAGCCCCGCAATGAGGAAGCCGAGAAGCGGCAGGAAGACGATGGCCTGATACATGGCGGTGTCCTTCAGCCCTTCATAACGTTGATGTCCTCAACCGCGATGGAACCACGGTTGCGGAAATAGGTGACGAGAACGGCAAGGCCGATGGCCGCTTCTGCTGCTGCGACAGTCAAGATCAGCAGCGAGAAAATCTGACCCGTGAGATCGCCCAAGAAGGTCGAGAAGGCGACCAAGTTGATATTGACCGAGAGCAGAATGAGCTCGATCGACATCAGAATGACGATGATGTTTTTGCGGTTGAGAATAATGCCGAGCACGCCAAGCGTGAACAGCATGGCCGCGACGATCAGATACTGGTTCAGTCCGATGTCCATGATGCTGTTCCTTACACGCCGGCCCGTGAGGGCACTTTTTGCAGCTTCACATCCGACTTGTCGCGTTCGTTCTGGTCAGCAATGACCTGACGCTTCACATCGGGCTTGTGGCGCAAGGTGAGAACAATCGCGCCAATCATGGCAGTGAGCAGCACAAGGCCCGCCGCCTGGAAGAAGTAGACATATTTGGTGTAGAGCACGCGGCCGATGGCGAGCGTGTTGGACACATCAGACGGGGTCGGTGCACCAGCAGCACCCACAGAGGCCGAAGACGCACTCCATGATGAGAGAACCAGCACGAGTTCAATCAGGACAATCGCGCCGATCAACGAGCCGACGGGGAGATATTGCAAGAACCCCTGCTTCAGCTCGGCAAAATCGACATCGAGCATCATGACGACGAAGAGGAAGAGCACCGCCACCGCGCCGACATAGACAATGACCAAGAGCATGGCGAGGAATTCTGCGCCCAAGATCAGGAACAGACCTGCCGCATTGACGAAGGCCAGGATCAGGAACAGCACCGAATGCACGGGATTGCGTGCGGCAATCACCATGAAGGCTGAACCGATCATCACGGTCGAGAAGAGGTAGAAGAAGACCTGTGCGGCGCTCATAACAATGTCCTCAGATCAACGGTAAGGCGCGTCGAGCGCGATATTGCGCGCGATTTCGCGCTCCCAGCGAGCGCCATTCTCGAGCAGGCGCTGCTTGTCGTAATAAAGTTCTTCGCGCGTCTCGACGGCGAATTCCTGGTTTGGTCCCTCGACAATGGCATCCACCGGGCAGGCTTCCTGACACAGGCCGCAATAAATGCATTTCACCATGTCGATGTCGTAACGCGTCGTGCGGCGCGTGCCGTCATTGCGGCGCGGGCCTGCTTCAATGGTAATGGCCTGCGCCGGGCAAATGGCCTCGCAGAGTTTGCAAGCAATGCAACGTTCTTCGCCATTGGGGTAGCGGCGCAAAGCATGCTCACCACGAAAACGCGGCGAAGTCGGGTTCTTCTCGTGCGGATAGTTGATGGTCGCCTTGGGCTTGAAGAAATAGCGCATCGAGAGCCCAATGGCCCCGACAAATTCCTTCAGCAGAAGCGCCTCTACGGCTCGTCCAAGTTTCATAGCCCCATCCTCATTTGCCGATTAGCGAACCGGCAATAAAACCGACCGCTGGCAACACACCGAAGGCCACCACGAGAAGCGCCCGTCTGATCGGGCGCATTCGCGCGGCAAAGCCCGCGAGATCCAAATCCTCGGACGCGTTGTCTTTTATTTCGCGCCCCACCGCCCCGCCGATCATCGACAGAACGAACATATATTTCACCAGACCGATGCCAAGACCGATCAAAGCGCCAGCGAGAGCAGGATTCTCTCGCAGCGCCATTTACGCCCTCACAAATTGCAGCACGCCCGCAACAACCACGACCATCACAAGCGACAGCGGCAAGAACACTTTCCAGCCCAGACGCATCAATTGGTCATAGCGGTAGCGCGGCACGAATGCTTTCACGAGCGCGAACCAGAAGAAGAAGAAGCAGATCTTCAGCACAAACCAGACCACCCCCGGCACAGCCGTGAAGGGCGCGTAAGGAATGGGCGAGAGCCAGCCACCAAAGAAGAGCACCGTCATCATCGCGCACATGCCAACAATGGCGACATATTCGCCGAGCATGAAGAGCAGATAAGGCGTCGAGGAATATTCGACCATAAAGCCGGCCACGAGTTCCGATTCCGCTTCGACAAGATCGAAGGGTGGGCGGTTCGTTTCAGCCAAAGCCGAGATAAAGAAGATGATGAACATCGGGAAAAGCGGCAGCCAGTACCAGCCGAGCATGCCATAGGCGCTATCCTGCGCCTTGACGATCTCGCTCAGATTCATGGAGCCCGCGCAGAGCAGAACCGTGACAATCACAAAGCCGATGGAGACTTCGTAAGACACCATTTGCGCAGCAGAACGCAGCGCGGAGAGGAAGGGATATTTCGAGTTCGACGCCCAGCCACCCATGATAATGCCATAGACGCTGAGCGACGAGATCGCGAGAATGTAGAGAACGCCGACATTGAGATCAGCCACAGCCCAGCCATCAGCGGCGGGAATGACCGCCCAAGCGGCAAGTGCGAGCATAGCTGTGATGAAAGGTGCCAGCAGGAAGATGCCCTTATTGGCACCTGCCGGAATGACCGGCTCTTTCACCACAAACTTCAGCAAGTCGGCAAAAGACTGCAACAAACCCCAAGGGCCAACGACATTGGGACCACGGCGCAGCTGCACAGCTGCCCAGATCTTGCGGTCCGCCCAGAGCAGATAAGCGACAATGATCAGCACAACGACGATCACAGCGACGCTCTTCAAGACGATCAGCAGGAGTGGAAGAAGCCAATCCATCTCAGGTCACTCCGCCGCCTGTTGCAGGCGTCCTTTGGCTAGAGCCGAACATTCGGCCATGACGGCCGAGGCGCGGGCAATCGGGTTGGTCAGATAGAAATCATCCACCGCGCTGGTGAAAGCGCCCGTGCCAAGCGCGCCGGCATTGGCGATGTTGATGGCGCCCGTTTCAATCGCATCGATGCGGGCGAAATGCGGATGGGCCGCATATAGCGCCTTGCGCAAGTCAGCTAGCGAGTCGAAGGCGAGTTTCGCGCCGACCACTTCTGAGAGCGCGCGCAGGATCGCCCAATCTTCGCGCGCATCACCGGGCGCGAAATTGGCACGTTCCGCATATTGCACGCGCCCTTCCGTGTTGACGTAGAGGCCCGACTTTTCCGTGTAAGTCGCGCCCGGCAGAATGACGTCAGCGCGATGCGCGCCGCGGTCGCCGTGTGTGCCCTGATAGACAACAAAAGCGCCCGGCGCGATTTCAAGTTCATCAGCGCCGAGATTGAAGATCACATCGAGTGCGCCCGGACGCGTCATCGCCCATGCATCCATGCCGCCTTGTCCCGGCACGAAGCCCAGATCAAGACCACCGACGCGTGCGGCCGCTGTATGGAGAACAGCCAGACCGTTCAAGCCATCGCGCGAGCCTGCGAGTTTCGCGCAAGCCGCCAGAACCGCAGCACCATCTTCACGCAACAAAGCGCCTTGTCCGACAATCACCATCGGTCGCTGCGCTTTGGCGAGCACTTCGGCAAAGCCTTTGCCATTGCCAAGCTCGGTCAGTGTTTCCGCGCCTGCGCCCAGATATTGATAGGAATAGGTCAGATCCGCACGCTCACCGACGAGACCGATGTCAACACCACCCGTGCGCCAGCGCTTCAGAATGCGCGCATTGAGAACAGGCGATTCTTTGCGCGGGTTCGAGCCCACGATGAGGATCGCATCCGCCTCTTCAATGCCAGCAACTGTCGGATTGAAAATGTAAGAGCCGCGACCATTCGCCGGATGAAGCTTGGTACCATCCTGACGGCAATCGATGTTGGCGGAGCCCAGATTGGCCATCAACGACTTCAGCGCGAACATGTCTTCGACGCTGGCGAGATCGCCCGCAATCGCGCCGATGCGCGCAGGCGTCGTTGCTTTCACGCGTGTGGCAATGGCGGCAAAAGCGTCCGACCAAGTGGCGGGCACAAGACGTCCATCCTTGCGGATGTAAGGACGATCAAGACGCTGACGCTGCAGACCATCAACAACCTGACGTGTCTTGTCAGAAATCCATTCTTCATTCACCGCTTCATTGACGCGCGGCAGAATGCGCATGACTTCGCGGCCACGCACATCCACGCGAATGGCCGAGCCCAGCGCATCCATCACATCAATGGATTCTGTCTTGCCCAATTCCCACGGACGCGCTTTGAAAGCGTAAGGCTTTGGCAGCAGCGCACCCACAGGGCAGAGATCAGCCACATTGCCTTGCAATTCAGACGCCATAGCGGTTTCGAGATAGGTGGTGATTTCCATATCTTCGCCGCGACCAATCGCGCCCATATCTGCGGTGCCAGCGACTTCCGCGGTAAAGCGGACGCAGCGCGTGCAATGGATGCAGCGGTTCATCGACGTGCGCACCAGCGGGCCGATATATTTGTCTTCGACGGCGCGCTTGTTTTCCGCATAGCGCGAATTGTCGACGCCAAAAGCCATGGCCTGATCTTGCAGATCACATTCGCCGCCCTGATCGCAAATCGGGCAATCGAGCGGATGGTTGATCAGCAAAAATTCCATAACGCCATTGCGCGCCTTTTTAACCGTGGGTGATTTGGTGACAACAGACGGCGGCTCGCCATTGGGGCCCGGACGGCAATCCTTCACCGACCATGCGCAAGAAGCGACGGGTTTGGGCGCGCCTTTGAGTTCAACAAGGCACATGCGGCAATTGCCGGCAATGGACAAGCGTTCATGGAAACAGAAGCGCGGAATTTCCGCGCCCGCTTCTTCGCAGGCCTGGAGGAGCGTGTACTCCGCCGGCACGTCCACTTCTTTGCCGTCGACGATGATCTTCGTCACTTAGGCCACTCCTGCTTTCCGCGCTGGGCGCGTTCGTTCAACTCAAGGCCGCCGGAGACCGGCGGAATTATTTTCACTCAGCCGCGAGCGGCGCCACCGTGTCGCTATGCGGGTTTGCCGAATAGTCGTCGATGCGCTTTTCAATCTCGTGACGGAAATGACGGATGAGACCCTGCACAGGCCAAGCCGCCGCATCACCCAGCGCGCAGATCGTGTGACCTTCAATCTGGGTTGAGACTTCGAGAAGCATGTCGATTTCGCGCTTCTGCGCGCGGCCCTCGCACATGCGGGTCAGCACGCGCCACATCCAGCCCGTGCCTTCACGGCATGGCGTGCACTGGCCACAGCTCTCATGTTTGTAGAAGTAAGAAATACGCGTGATGGCGCGCACAATGTCGGTCGACTTGTCGAGCACGATCACAGCAGCAGTACCAAGACCCGACTTCAGACCACGCAATGTGTCGAAATCCATCGCCGCATCGATGATCTCATGCGCGGGAACGCAAGGCACCGACGAGCCGCCCGGAATAACGGCCAGCAAATTATCCCAACCGCCACGTATGCCGCCGCAATGGCGATCAATCAGCTCGCGGAAAGGAAGCGACATGGCTTCTTCAACGTTGCAAGGCGTGTTCACATGGCCCGACACGCAGAAGAGCTTCGTACCGGCATTGTTCTTCGCGCCAAAAGACGAGAACCAAGCCGCACCTCGACGCAAGATTGTCGGTGCCACAGCAATGGACTCGACATTGTTCACGGTCGTCGGGCAGCCATAGAGGCCCATATTGGCGGGGAACGGCGGCTTTAGACGCGGCATGCCCTTCTTGCCTTCAAGACTTTCGAGCAGCGCCGTTTCTTCACCGCAGATATAAGCGCCCGCGCCGTGATGAACGTAAATGTCGAACGGCCAGCCGTTCTTGTTGTTCTTGCCAACAAGACCCGCTGCATAGGCCTGATCGACCGCCGCCTGCAGATGCTCGCGCTCCAGAATATATTCGCCGCGCAGATAGACGTAGCAAGCATGCGCACCCATGGCGAAAGACGCAATCATGCAGCCTTCGATGAGCAGGTGCGGATCATTGCGCATGATCTCGCGGTCTTTGCAGGTGCCGGGCTCTGACTCGTCAGCATTCACGACAAGATAGGAGGGGCGCAGCGGATCGGGCTTGGGCATGAAGGACCACTTGAGGCCCGTGGGAAAGCCCGCACCACCGCGACCACGAAGGCCAGAGGCCTTCATCTCTTCGATGATCCAGTCCTTGCCCTTTTCAATCAGGCCTTTTGTATTGTCCCACGCGCCGCGCGCCATGGCGCCTTTGAGGCCCCAATCGCCGTAGCCGTAGAGGTTGGTGAAGATGCGATCCTTGTCGTCAAGCATGTCGCGGACCTTCAGGCTTGTGTCTTGTCGGAGGCGGGGCCAGAGCGGCCATCGTCTCCATAGAATGAAGTGAGTGTGGTGAGCTTGCCCGCAGGCTCCGACGAGCGACGGCCCGTCTGCGAACCCACATGCACCGGACGACCCGCGGCGAGATCATCGAGAAGCTTCTCGAAATTTTCAGCCGTGAGGTCTTCGTAATAATCGTCGTTGATCTGCACCATCGGCGCATTGCAGCAAGCGCCCAAGCACTCGACTTCGAGCCAAGCGAAATTGCCGTCGGCCGAGACCATCTTTTGCTCACCCACGCGGCGCGCAAGCACGGCCTTGATCTCGTCGGAGCCACGCAACATGCAGGGCGTCGTGCCGCACATCTGGATGAAAAAGCGGCCGACCGGCTCCAGATTGAACATCGTGTAGAAGGTCGCGATTTCGAGCACGCGAATAAACGGCATGTCGAGCATGTCCGCGACCTTTTCGATCGCGGGCTTGGGCAGCCAGTAATTGTGCTGCTTCTGCGCCTGCCACAACAGCGGAATGACCGCCGAGGCTTGGCGGCCTTCCGGATATTTGGCGATCTGCGCATTCGCCCACGCCAAATTCTCGGGCGTGAATTCGAAGCTCGCCGGTTGTTCCTCTGCCAGTCGACGCACGGACATGATCAGTTCCCGGATTTGTTCTTCTGCGCTGAAACCAACAGCGCAAAAAGGATGAAGGGGCCGGCAATGAGCCCGCTCCACAAAAAGGCCAAAAGCGATTCATCCGACGACCAGAACATCGGCTTGTCAGCCAGAAGATCGAAGAGAATGCGGCTCGCCACAAAGATGAGAATCGCAAACGGAATGTAGCGGATCGCTTCACGCAAACGCGCACCGGCATCAGGACGCAATTCCATAACGACCTCCTTGCGTTGCGCGCGTCAGCGCGTGATGTGTTCCAACAAGGCGCATCAGCGATCCACCTCACCAAAGACGATGTCGAGCGAACCCAAAATCGCAGACACGTCAGCCAGCATGTGCTTGCGGCACATGAAGTCCATCGCCTGCAAATGAGCAAAGCCAGGTGCGCGGATCTTGCAGCGATAAGGCTTATCGGTGCCGTCTGAAACGAGATAGACGCCGAACTCGCCCTTGGGCGCTTCCACCGCGGCATAGACTTCACCAGCAGGCACGTGGAAGCCTTCTGTATAAAGTTTGAAGTGGTGGATGAGCGCTTCCATCGAACGCTTCATCTGGCCACGGCGCGGCGGCGTCACTTTATGATTGGGCGCCAGCACCTCGCCCTGCCCTGCGGGCTCGCGCAGTTTGGCGATGCATTGCTTCATGATGCGCACAGATTGGCGCATCTCTTCCATGCGGATGACCTGACGATCATAATTATCGCAGTTCTTGCCAACCGGAATGTCGAAGTCCATTTCTTCGTAACATTCGTAGGGCTGCGACTTGCGCAAATCCCACGGCGCGCCAGAGCCACGCACCATCACGCCCGAGAAACCCCAAGCCCAGCATTCTTCCAGCGAGACAACGCCGATATCGACATTGCGCTGCTTGAAGATGCGGTTGTCGATGAAGAGCGCTTCCAGATCGTCGCAGACTTTCAGGAAAGGATCACAGAATGCTTCCATATCATTGATGAGCGCCTCTGGCAGATCACGCGCCACGCCGCCGGGGCGGAAATAATTGGCGTGCAAACGCGCACCCGATGCGCGCTCGTAAAACACCATCAGCTTTTCGCGTTCCTCAAAGCCCCAGAGCGGCGGCGTCAACGCGCCAACGTCCATTGCCTGTGTGGTGAGATTAAGAAGATGCGACAGCAGACGGCCGACTTCCGAAAAGAGCACACGGATCAGCTGCGCGCGGCGCGGCACTTCAAGCTGCAACAGCTTTTCAATCGCGAGACAGAAAGCATGCTCTTGGTTCATCGGCGCGACATAGTCGAGACGATCGAAATAAGGCACGTTCTGCAAATAGGTGCGCGCTTCCATCAGCTTTTCGGTGCCGCGATGCAGCAGTCCGATATGCGGATCGACGCGTTCGACCACTTCACCATCAAGCTCCAGCACCAAGCGCAACACGCCGTGGGCGGCAGGATGTTGCGGGCCGAAATTGATCGAGAAATTGCGGGTCTTGGGTTGCTCGGTCATGGGCGCGTTCATGGGCGATCAGCCTTTTCGTCACCCGGCAGGCGGTAAGGCGTGTCACCTTCCCACGGCGAGAGGAAATCGAACTGGCGGTATTCCTGATTGAGACGCACGGGCTCATAGACCACGCGCTTCTGGGCGTCGTCGTAGCGCACTTCCACAAAGCCCGACATCGGGAAATCTTTGCGCAAAGGATGACCTTCAAAACCATAGTCGGTCAGCATGCGGCGCAGATCGGGATGGCCCGAGAAGAAGACGCCGAACATGTCGTAGGTTTCGCGCTCGAACCAGTTTGCCGCCGGATATGCCGGAATGGCGGATGGCACAGGCGACATTTCGTCCGTCGTGCACTTCACGCGGATGCGCGTGTTATGGCGCGGCGACAGCAGATGGTAGACAACATCGAAACGCTCGACGCGGGCAGGATAATCAACTGCCGTAATGTCGATGAAGCACTTGTAAAGTGTGGCCGGATGATCGCGCAATGCGGTGAGAGCGGCAACGATAGTGTCGCGCGCCACGCTCACATTGGTTTCGCCATAGGCCTCGCTGATATCGAGCGCGAGCGCGCCGAGCGCTTGGCGTGCAGCTTCAGCCACTGCCGAGAAGGCGGGCGAAGCATCAGCCGGAATGTCCGTCTCAACACTCATCTCAACCTCTAGCGTTCAATCGTGGACGTGCGACGGATTTTCTTCTGCAAGAGAAGAACACCATAGAGCAGCGCCTCAGCCGATGGCGGGCAACCGGGGACATAAATGTCG
Source organism: Beijerinckiaceae bacterium (assembly GCA_947452455.1). Lineage (GTDB taxonomy): Bacteria > Pseudomonadota > Alphaproteobacteria > Rhizobiales > Beijerinckiaceae > Terripilifer. Next base: position 30,209 of record CANGBX010000002.1, on the reverse strand, counting down.
ACCGGCACAATGCGGTCACATCCACGCACCACCGAATAGGAATAATGATAATAGCCGCCGCCATTGGCGCACGAGCCCATGGAGATGACGTAGCGCGGCTCCGGCATCTGGTCATAGACCTTGCGCAAAGCAGGCGCCATTTTGTTGGTGAGCGTGCCAGCGACGATCATCACGTCCGACTGGCGCGGTGAGGCGCGCGGGGCAAAGCCAAAACGCTCGGCGTCATAGCGCGGCATGGACATTTGCATCATCTCGACCGCGCAGCAGGCAAGACCAAATGTCATCCACATCAGCGAGCCGGTGCGCGACCATGCAATGAGATCATCGACCGAGGTCAGCAGAAAGCCACGGTCTGCGAGCTGATCGGAGACATTGACGAAGAAAGGATCGGTCGCACCAACCGGCTTGCCGGTGGCAGGATCGAGAATGCCGCGCGGGGCGGGAGCAACGAGCGTCTGAGAATTTTCCATCAATCCCACTCCAGCGCGCCCTTCTTCCATTCATAAGCGAAGCCGATCGTCAGCACGCCGAGGAAGATCATCATCGACCAAAAGCCGAACAATCCGACATCCTTAAATGCAACTGCCCAAGGAAAGAGGAAGGCCACTTCGAGATCGAAAATAATGAAGAGGAGCGAGACGAGATAAAACCGCACATCGAATTTCATGCGCGCATCGTCGAAAGCATTGAAGCCGCACTCATAGGCGGAGAGTTTCTCGGGGTCGGGCTTAGAATAAGCAACCACGAATGGAGCAATCAGCAAGGCGGCAGAAATGCCGCCTGCCACGGCCATGAAAATCACGAGTGGCAGATAGTCTTGAAGAAGGCTCGACATGCGCTGACCCGAGGGCTGGAGACATCCAGGCTGTCAATCAATCCGCCTTTGGGCCTCCGCCAAGCGGGACTCAATGGGGTTCAAAGGACGGCGGAGGAGTATCGCAGCGCAGCGAAGGGCGCAAGATGGCAGGACGAAGCAGGGCCCTGTTTACGTGGCGTTATTACGCTTGGATGACAAAAAACTTTTGGCTAGTCACAGGAAGCCTAAACGCCCTGCAATCAGTCCGATCAGAGCCCCTGCCCCTATGGCAACAAGCGGGTTCCGCGAGGTCAGAGCGACAATGGCGGCTGACAGAATGACGATGCCAAAGCCGATCGCGCCTGAAACGGCCGCTCCGGCCGTTACCACGCCAGAGGCCACAATCAGGCCCAGAACGATGGGGGGAAGCGCCGAGCGGGCGACATTAAACCAATCTTTCTGTGAAAAACGCGTGTAAAGCCGCCCGACGATAAAGGCGATGATGCTGGAGGGGATAATGGCGGCCAATGTTGCAGCCATCAGGCCCGGAAAACCCGCCACCCGCCAGCCGACCAATGAGATCATCATAAAATTGGGCCCCGGCGCGGATTGGGCCAGCGCCATATCACGGGCAAATTCGGCATTGGTGTGCCAGCCATTGACCACCACCGCGAGGCGGTGGATTTCCGGCATCATGGCGGGTGCGCCCCCCACCGAGACGAGGGACAGGGCGCCGAAAGCCAAGGCCAGTTTCACAATCGGATCATCACTCCACATTGCGGCGGCTCCAGAAAGTGGCAGCAATGCAAAGCGGCGTCATGACCAGCACCACCCCGATAAAGGGCAGACGCAGGACGGCCATGCAGATGAAAGTGGCAATGGCAAAGGCCAGATGGATGGGCCGGAGCTTCAGATTCCTGCCCATTTTGAGCCCGAGCCCGATGATGAGGCCGGCGGCCGCCGCCCCTGCCCCGACCGTTGCCGCCCGCACATCCGGATTGGAGGCGAAGGCGTCATAAATGGTGGTCAGCGCCAGTAGGATGATGGTCGGCATGATCATCAGGCCAGATAGCGCCACAATGGAGCCGAGCGGGCCCTGGAAGCGGTCGCCCAGAATGATCGTCATATTGATAATATTGCCACCGGGCAGGATCTGCCCCATGCCGAGCACCGAGGCATAGTCATACTCGCTCATCCAGCGGCGCTTTTCGACGATGACGTGGCGGGCAATGGTCGCGACCCCGCCAAAGCCATAGAGGCCCATCTGGGCAAAGCCCATGAACAATTCACCCAGCGTGATCGGGCGGCCGTCGAGGCTCTTTGAGGATTCGCGCTCACTTTTCATGAAACCTTTCTGCGCCGCTTTGGGCAGGTGATCAAGGCGCGGGATAGCCCCCAAAGCGCAGACGAAAAAAGGTTCAAAACTCTGAAAACAAAAAAGCCCGCCGATGTTCTGGCGGGCTTTCCTTGTTTTGTGTCGGGCAGACTAGCCGCCGCGGAAGAGCGACAGAATCTGCTGACTCGACTGGTTGGCAATCGACAGGGACTGCACACCCAGCTGCTGCTGCACCTGCAGAGCCTGAAGCCGTGTCGATTCCTGATTCATATCGGCATCAACCAGCTGACCAATACCCTTCGTGACGGCATCCATCAGATTGCCGACGAAGTCGGATTGCATGCCGATACGGGTTTTCACGGCACCGAGGTCACTCGCAGCCGTGGTGACGTCGGTCAAAGCCGCGTCTGTGATGCTGATATATTCCTTCAAGGTCGTCTGGTCCGCGCTGGAATCGGTGAGGGTCGAAATATCCATGTCGCTGACAGCAACACCTGTCGTACCACCGGAATCACGGGCCTTGTCGATGATGCCTTCGCCTGTGGCGTCTTCATCAAACAAGGAAACCGTAGACGTATCGACATCAATGGTTCCCGTTGACACATCCGTGCCAGAACGTGTGAACGAGGCCACAATGCTTTTGGTCGCATTATAGTCCGTTGCACCCGAATCCACCGAAAGCCAGTTCTGGCCCGAAAAGGTGGAGGATTCAGCCACCGACTTGATTTGATCCTGCAGCTGCTTGATTTCACCCTGAACCTTGGTGCGATCAATGCCGGGCTGCAGCGCAGCAACAAGTTTCGATTTGATCTGTGTGACCAGATCGGCCGTGGTCTTCAGCGCAGCCGACGCAACGTCAACGGTTGCCGAGCCCATGCCCAGAGCATCCTTCACCGTCGACAATGCGTTGTTATCTGAGCGCATGGTCGTGGCAATGGACCAATAGGCCGCATTGTCAGAGGCGTTGGCAACGCGCATGCCCGTAGAAATACGGTCCTGCGTCGTTTGCATCGCCCTGTTGGTCGCGCTGAGATTCTGCAGCGCGGTAATGGCAGAAGCATTCGTCAAAAGGCTTGTCATGATGTCTGTCCCATAATGAAAGAGGGACATGCTGGATTTGCACCAGCACAACGGATTGGCCTCATGCCGCTTGGAGCATTCCTCGCATCCACGCACCGTCGTGATCATCATGAAAACACGCCAGCGCTTAAGGGCTGGTTCCGAAGGACGGTTAAGAAAGACTCAAATCTCAGGCCCGCGCGAGAATGCGCTCGCGGTTCAAACGCCACATGACGAGATTAAGGACGCCCGCAAAACTCACCCAAGCGAGATAGGGCACAACGAGCCAGGCCGCCTCGGTATCAATCGATGCAAAGACGATGATCTGCACCACAATCGAAAACCAGAGGAAGATGAGGTCAATCAGCGCCCAGTCGGGGCGTTTCAACCCGAAGAACAGACCCGACCAAGCGGCATTAAAGGCCAGACTCACCCCGTAGACGATGAGCATGGTCGGCAGAGCTTCGGAGGAAGCCGCCTCGTAGGCCTTTGATCCGGCATAGGCGTTGAGCAGAAAGAGCACCATCCATGCGGGGGCAAAGAGCCAGTTCGGTGGACGCCAAGAGGGCTTGGCCAGGCTTTCATACCAATCACCGGGCTTGAAAAAAGCGCCAGAGGAGGCAGCGAGCAAATTCGCGGCGATGAAACTCAGCAGAATGGTCATGATGGCCCGTGTCTCCTGTTATCCTTATACGCCCAAAAGCCCAGACCCCAACATTGCTATTCCTGACCGGATCGGCGAAAGTGACAGTAGAATGTGTCATAATATTCAGACAGGTATGTGATGAGGCAGGTCTATCCATTCGCCGCCATTGTTGGCCAGGAGGACATGAAACTTGCCCTCCTGATTGCCGCCGTTGACCAGGGCGTTGGCGGGGTTCTCGTTTTTGGTGATCGCGGGACCGGTAAATCAACGGCTGTGCGCGCTTTGGCGGCTCTCCTTCCCAAACGCAGTGTCGTGGCTGGTTGTTCCTATAATTGTGCACCCGAGCGCACGGCGGGTCTGTGCGACACATGCGCACCGGGCAAAACGGCAAAGAGCAAGCTTGAGCCCATGCCGGTGGTTGATCTGCCGCTTGGTGCCACAGAAGACCGCATCACCGGCGCGCTCGATATTGAACGCGCGCTTGCTGGTGGTGAAAAGAAATTCGAGCCCGGCTTGCTGGCCCGCGCCCATGGCGGCTTTCTCTATATTGATGAAGTCAATCTGCTTGAAGATCACCTCGTCGATCTTCTGCTCGATGTGACCGCCTCTGGCGAAAATGTTGTCGAGCGCGAAGGCTTCAGTCTGCGCCACCCTGCCCGCTTCGTGCTGGTGGGCTCAGGCAATCCCGAAGAAGGCGAATTGCGTCCGCAATTGCTGGACCGCTTCGGCCTGTGCCTTGAAGTGAAAACGCCCACAGACATGGCTGACCGCATTGAAGTGGTAAAGCGCCGTGATCTGTTTGAACGCGACCGCGCGGCCTTTGTCGAAAGCTGGCAAAAAGAAGAAGACAAGATCCGCCGCCGCATCAAACGCGCACAAACCATGATCGGCGATGTGAATGTGCCCGATGACGTTCTCGAAAAAGCTGTCAAACTCTGCATGACATTGGGCTCTGATGGTATTCGTGGCGAGATCACACTCATCCGCGCCGCGCGCGCGGCAGCAGCCCTTGATGGCGCCAAACAGGTGACGGCAGCACATTTGCGCAAAGTGGCTCCGCTCGCGCTACGCCATCGTCTGCGCCGCAACGTGCTTGATGAAGTCGACACGGGTGTGCGCGTGGCACGCGCACTCACAGAAGTTCTGCCTGCATGAGTGCGGCCCTCGCCGCAAGCCTCTTTGCGGTCGATCCCGTCCGCTTCGGCGGCTTGCGCTTGCGCGCACGCGTGGGGCCTGCGCGCGAATTGTTTCTCTCCGATCTCGCGGCCCTCTTGCCAGAGGGCACACCACTGCGCCGCATGCCGGCTTCCATTTCAGAAGATCGCCTGCTTGGCGGACTTGATCTGGGCGCCACGCTCGCCACCGGACAGCCGGTGGCCATGCGCGGCCTTTTGGGCGAATGCGATGGCGGCGTGATTGTCGCCAGCATGGCCGAGCGCATCAGCGCTCACACCATTGCCCATCTTTGCACAGCGCTCGACACAGGCTCTTTGCAAATGGAACGTGAAGGCATGCATGCCATCATTTCCGCGCGCTTTGGCCTTGTGGCGCTGGATGAAGGCGAAGAGGATGAGGGGCTGGCCCCTGCCCTGTTGGACCGGCTTGCCTTTCATGTCGGCGAGCCGGATGTCGAGCCGCTTGCCAGCAAGTCAGAGATTCACCAAGCCCGAGACTTGATGGCGCGTGTCGCTATCGACCCCGCACAAATTGACGAATTGGTCAGCGTGGCTGCCGCCTTTGGCATTGCATCTCCGCGCGCCTGTCTCTTTGCGCTGCATGCGGCCCGTGCTTGCGCGGCACTGAATGGGCGCAAGCAAGTCAGCGCTGAAGATTTGCAGGAAGCCGCACGCCTTGTGCTCGCACCGCGCGCCACGCAATTGCCTGCCCCGCCAGAAGAGCAGCAGCAAGAGCAAGAACAAGAGCCACCTGCTGATCAGCCGGAAGAGCGCGCCTCCGACACTCAGCCGGACGACGACAACGAGATCAACATTCCCGAACCCGGTGCCGAGAGCATGGTTGAAGCTGTGCGCACAGCGCTGCCCGCCGATCTTCTGCGCAAGCTCGTATCTGGTGACCCCGCCAAACGTGGCCCGCAAAATGGCGGCAGCGGATTGGAGCGGCGCACATTGCGCCGTGGTCGCCCTGCCGGTTCGCGCGCGGGCGAACTTTCGGGTGGGGCGCGTTTGGCTTTGCTCGACACATTGCGCGCTGCTGCGCCCAAACAGATTTTGCGCAAGAAACTTCTGCCGCATGGCGCAGCCCATCCCCCGCTTCTCCTGCGCAAAGAAGATTTGCGGATCAAACGGCTGATCGAACGCACGCGTGTTGCCACCATTTTCGTCGTTGATGCATCAGGCTCGCAGGCTTTGCATCGTCTGGGCGAAGCCAAAGGCGCGGTGCAATTGTTGCTTGCTGAATGTTATGTGCGCCGTGATGAAGCAGCACTCATTTCATTCCGCGGCAAAGAAGCCCGTCTTCTTCTTCCGCCCACACGTTCGCTTGCTCGTGTGCGGCGCGAATTGGCGCAATTGCCAGGGGGTGGCGGCACACCACTGGCGCTTGGCATTTCAATGGCCGCCAATATGGCTGAAACCATCCGCCGCAAGGGAGACACACCCGTGCTCGTCTTCTTCACCGATGGTCAGGCCAATGTTACGGCGTCTGGCGTGGGTGATCGCGCACAGGCTGAAACGGATGCGATCCAAGCCGCGCGTCAATTGCGCGCCAGCGGCACACGCTGCCTGTTGATCGACACATCACCCCGCCCGCAACCGCGCGCGCGCAAATTAGCTGATGATCTGGGCGCGCGCTATCTGCCGCTTCCCGCAGCGCAAGCGCAAAAACTTTCAGCTGCCGTCAAAGCAGAATTGCCGCGTTAGGATTTTTTCCAGAAGCGGATGAGATCAGCCAGATGCGCAAGGCCGGAAGCGGCCAGCATCAAGAGCATAATCTCGGGCTGACCACGCAAACCCGCACTCATCGCCAACAAAAGACATAAGCCCGCTGAAAGATGCAGAATAATGTCAAAGGGGCGCGGTCCGCGCCCCTTTTTCAATCGCCACCATGTCAGGGCGATACATTCCATGACGACGAGGCCTGCAATCGCTTCAGCAAAAATGGCAAGCTCGGGCATGGGAGATCAGGCTTCCGCCGTCTCCGCATCTTCGCCGGTCTTTTCGCCACGCTCATTGCCAAGCCATGGGCATTCATCAACACCCACATCCGCCGGATCCATCTGCAACGGACCTGCAACCGGGCAGAGCTGTGTCAACGGATGATTGGCATCCACGACATTGCGCGGCAGATCAAGGCTCGACCAAATGGCATCGAGCGCATGAAGCAGATGGGCAATATCCTCATCGCTATGCAGCGGTGATGGCGTGATGCGCAGACGCTCCGTGCCACGCGGCACAGTCGGATAATTGATCGGCTGGATATAGACGCCGAATTCATCCATCAGACGATCCGACACGAGCTTGCACAAAACAGGATCACGCACCATCACCGGCACGATATGGCTCGGATTGTGGAGATGGGGAATACCGGACTTGTCGAGACCATCGCGCAGACGGCGCACACGATCTTGATGGCGCTGGCGCTCAACGCTGGAACCCTTGAGATGATGCACGGAAGCGCAAGCCCCGGCGGCAAGAGCTGGCGGGATAGCGGTGGTGAAAATGAAGCCCGACGAGAAGGAGCGCACATAATCGCACAGCGCAGCAGAGGCCGCGATATAGCCGCCCATCACGCCATAGGCTTTGGCGAGCGTGCCTTCGATCACCGTCAGGCGATGCGACAGGCCATCGCGGTCGGCAATGCCGCCGCCCTGCGGGCCATACATGCCAACAGCATGAACCTCATCGAGATAGGTCATGGCGTTATACTGATCAGACACGTCGCAGAGATCCGAGATCGGCGCAATGTCGCCATCCATCGAATAGACGCTTTCAAACATGACGAGCTTGGGGCGTGCCGGATCGAGATCGGCAAGCTTGCGCTCGAGATCGCGCGGATCATTATGTTTGAAAATGAGCTTTTCGCAGCGTGCATGGCGCACACCTTCGATCATGGAGGCATGGTTGCCTTCATCCGAGATCACCACGCAATTGGGCATGCCGGCTGCGAGCGTGCCAAGGCTCGCCCAGTTCGACACATAGCCCGAGGTGAAGAGCAGCGCGGATTCCTTGCCGTGCAGGCTCGCCAATTCGCGCTCAAGCAGCACATGCTGATGCGTTGTGCCGGAAATATTGCGCGTGCCGCCTGCACCTGCGCCCGCAGCATCAATCGCGCCATGCATGGCTTTCAACACTTCCGGGTGCTGGCCCATGCCCAGATAATCATTCGAGCACCAGACCGTGACGGGCTTCTTGCCGTCTGGTCCATGCCAAGCTGCCTTCGGAAAGGAGCCAGCGACGCGTTCGAGATCGGCGAAAACGCGATAGCGTCCTTCGCGGCGAAGCTTGTCGATCTCAGATGAAAAAAATGCGTCGTAATTCATCACAGGCTCCCATTGATACGCAGGTCGGGAATAGATTTGTGCTGCTGCAATTCGTGGGATTTGAAACCCCACTTCCATAATTTCTCAGACGGCAGCGGCAGCACGAGAAACCAATGTTCGAGAATGGCCAGGCCCATCAAAACAGACAGAAGCGTGAAGCGGATCGCCACACCTTCGTCTGCTGTGGTCATGGCCCGTTCCACCATGAGCGCCAGCGCAACCGTTGCAAGGGTCACGCAAAGCGGAAAGAAACTGTTCATTGAACTATTGCGGAAAGCCGAGCCGATGTAGCGCAACTGCTCAGGCAAAAAGGCGAGCGGCGCATGCGGCACGCCGAGATAAATATTGATCTTGGCAGAAAGTCGCATCATCCACAGCAGCGCATAGGTCTCGATGCCAAGCGCATTATTGCCGCCCCAAGTGGCAGCCACAACAGCGGCGAAACCAACCAGAACAGCCGCCTCATGCCACAAGATCATTTCGCAGGCGCCAACGAGACGCGCAAAGCCCGAGGCATCAGGCAGTAAAGCCTTGCGACGCGGGCCCGTAATCAATCCCATCAGGAAGGTGATTTCATTCAAGGCCCAGACAGCCAAAGCGCCTGTGAAGGCATGATAGGCGCCAACAGCGCCAATATCATCGCGCGAGCCATGGAGCGCAACGAGACCTGCGGCCGCAAGCACGCTCATGCCCAAAATCGTCACTGGAAAGGTCCGGCGCGGCAATCCATCCAAATAGAGGATCGCCCCGGTGGAGAACCACCAGATGAACAAGGCATAGAGAATGGCGAGGCCGCAGGGAAGCATCTTTGTCCTTACCAGACCGGCTGCAAAGTGACGCGGCTTGGCAATTCATTCTGACGCACAGGCGTCAGGAACAAACGACCAAAAGTAATCGCACCTTGAACCGACAGAAGACGGCACTTGATAAAGCCGGTGATCCCGCCTTCAGCGCGTGCAGCCTGTGTGGCTTCATTGATCTGGCGCAGACGTTCAAAGCCGGCCCAAATCGCCTCATTGTCGAGATCAATTGTCAGCGGGAACACCTGCTTGGTGATTTCCGATGTCAGGTGAATGACCTTGCGATCATAGGTTTCCGGATCAAGACCGAGCGCCTTGTAAAAATCTGCGCGCATGTGATCACGCACATACATGGTCGCGAAAACGGCAAGCAGGAAGAAGCGGATCCAGAGCTTGTTGCGACCTGCAAGCAATTTCGGATTGGCACGCATCACGAGCGCAAAGGCTTCGCCATGGCGGAACTCGTCATTGCACCATTGTTCGAACCATTTGAAAATCGGATGGAACCGCTTCTCCGGATGGCGCTCGAAATGGCGATAGATGGTGATGTAGCGCGCATAGCCGATCTTCTCCGACAGATAGGTCGCGTAGAAGATGAATTTTGGCTGGAAGTAAGTGTATTTCTTGGCACGCGCCAAAAAGCCCAGATCAATGCCGATGTTGAAATCCTTCAACACTTCATTGATGAAACCGGCATGGCGCGATTCATCGCGGGCCATGAAAGCAAAAAGATCACGAATTTCAGGATTTGTGATCCGCTTCTTGATCTCTGCGTATAGTACACAACCGGAGAATTCAGACGTGAGTGATGAGACCAGAAAATCGACAAAGTCTTTGCGCAGCCCTTCGGGCAGCTCGGACATGTCCATCTGGAATTCATCTGTGCGCTGGAAATGGCCTTTGTTCAGGTCAGCGCGGAAGTCATTCATCAGCACGTCCCATTCGGAGCGAACAGATGAAATGTCGAGGCGATCCATCGCTTCGCAATCGGTTGTGTAAAAACGCGGGCTGAGGATGGTTTCCTCAAGTGCGGTTTTGACGGAGACATTGGCTCCGCCGCCTTCCATCGGAATCATGCTGCGCTCCCTGCGGAAAAGCCAATTTCATAAAGCTCGGTGAGTTCGAGATAAGACGTCACGCGGGTTGCCGCGCGCGTGAAAGGGCCTGCATGAATAATGGTGGCGGTGCATTTGAATGTGCCCTGCTCACCAAAACCGATGCGGGTCGGCGCGCCATGCACGATGACCTTATCGCCCGGACCCGGATCCATGCCTTCCAGCACGACATAGGCTTTCAGACTGTCAGGTGTCTGCGCAATCTCGACCGTGCAGGGAATATTTTTTGTTTTGCGTGTTCCAATCATGCCAATCACGGGATCGCCCTCCCTTGTTTAAGCAAATCTGCAAACAGGCCGGCATTGCTTGGCCCGAAGCTCTCCAATTCAACCACTCGCCCCGTTACAGGGTCTGCAATGGTCAGTCGTCCGTCGGCGTGACGCGCGAGAGAAAAAGTCTCCTGCGAACCACCTTCATGGGCGCGACGATCACGGGCAAAGCCCCGCATCACGCCACGTAGAAACCCACCCTCGCCTGCAATGTAATTTGCCACAATGCGACCTTCGTTCGTCTCAACCCGGACACCACCTGCCGGATTGTCGAGGAACCGCAGGTCAACCATTTCCACAACGGGGGAACGCGGCACACGCGTGGCTCCAAAATCGGTCGTGCGTGCAACCCCTGCGAACAGAGTTGCCAAGCCGACCAAAATCAGACCCGCCTGAGCAGCGCGCCGGGGGAAAGGTTGTCCTGCGAAAAGCTCGCTCATGTGATCCTCACGAAGCCATGGCCGCGCCGCGCACAACCTCTTCAGGTGATTGCGGAATGACAACGGGTTTGGGTTGGATATAACCAGCCAGCGCGCGGCCCAGCACATCGACTGCCGCACGCGGGTCGGCCAGAGCCCGCAACATCGGCTCGGGTCGTGAATAGCGCCACGGGCGCACATGCGGCCAGAGAACGAGGTAGCCGATCCGGCCATTATCATTGAGCGAGAGCGTAATATCGCCGCTCTGGTCCTTGTGTTCGACCACAGCCGCCCCATCAATCCCCTCAAAGGGAATGTTGAGCGTAATCGGCAAAGCCATGCCGATGCGCATCACAATGCGACGATCCGTGATCGAATACATGGTGGTGCGCGCCGACAAAGTGGCGATCACCAGAAGGATGGCCACCGCCCCCAGCGCCAGAGGCGCGAGCGACAAAACGGCATCCATGATCACGAGAAACGAGCCACCATCCAGCGCAGCCATCAAGCCCCGCCATGCCATGAGCACGGCGAAATAGATCATCACTTCGCGCAGACGGAAAGCACGCATCGCCAGAGGCCGCCAATGTGGCGCCCCCTGCCAGAGCAACCGCTCGCCTGGCGGCAGATAATCCGGCAAACCCGGAATTGGCTCGATCTCGTGCTCGCTCACAGGCACGGCTCCTTGCGATCAGGGGTCGCGTAAAGCGTGCCGCCGCCGTAATAACCGCAGATCTTGTCTTCTTCGAGCAGAGTGACGCTATCGGCATTTTTCGTGCGCGGCACTTTGGCGAAATGCTTGCCCAAGACAGCTGCCACGCGCACTTCGCGCTTGCCGCCATCAATGCGCGAGAAATTCACCGGCAGAAGCACGGTGCCCGAGCCATCAGCCAGAGCCACTTCGAAGTAGCGCGCGATATATTCCGAGCGATCCACCCAGACATCTTTGATGGTGCCGCCGGACACGCCGTCGTCGCCCTTCACATTCATGCCACGCGGATCAGGATCGCGGCTTTCCAGATAGAAGCCGGTCGCGACACGAAGCGGCACAATCTTGTGCAGGCCTTCATGCGTCATGTCTTCATGGTCAGCGCGTTCCGCCCAAGCGGCCGGACCCACACCATCGACCATCGGGTCGCCGGTCGGATCAAGCGGTGTGCCCGGATAGGGGGTCGCTGCCTTGGCTGCGATTGCGCGCGTATCAGGACGGCCACCTTCAACGACGAACGTTTCGCCATTGGCCATGCGATAGCTCTTTGTCGGCGGGGGCGCCGGAAAGCCGACGGCTGACACTTTCGAGTTCGGATTTTCCGAAACAAGCGGATAGCCTTCGCGCTTGTTTTCGCGATGCAGATACCAGATCAATCCGGCAAAGAAGATCCAGAAAACGTAAAGAAGAGCTGTTGCCAAGTCTACATTATAGCCGATCATCGTAGTGTCTCCTTGATCAGCGGGGCATTTCGGCAAGGCCGAAACGGGCATCGCCACGTTCCGTTCGTGCATGACGCGCGAGCGGACCGATGGCCACGAGGGTGAAAAACAAAAGCAGAAGTTCGATTTGATAGACGGCGCCGTAACCGGTCCAGCTATCAGACAAGACAGGGCCAAGAGCCCCTTGGGCCGCGAGAGCACCAACGCCATCGCGGATCAACGCACCAAAGAACATGGCAGCACCGGCAGCACCTGCCTGCACGCCACCCCAAGCACCAAGCGCCAGACCATTCGCGCCTTGCGCTTCAAGGCTCATCGCTGCAACCAGAGTCGCCACAGCAAACAAGCCGCCTCCAAAACCGATCAGAGCGGCACCGACCTGAAATAAAACAGGAAGACCAAACGGTCCGGAAATCAGAACAAGAATGAAAGCCGGCAGGCCCAGCATCGCGCCATAACCAGCCAGACGATAGGTATCAATGCCACGACCCAGCAACCGCGCCGCAAAGGCATAAGCAGCCAGTGAGCCACCCGCAAGCAAGGCTGTCAGCAACGTCGTGCGCGCCACTGAGAAGTGCAAAACTTCCCCGCCATAAGGCTCAAGAACAATGTCCTGCATGGAGAAGGCCGCTGTTCCAAGCGCCGTGGCAAACAGAAAGCGTTTGGCGCCGGGAATGCTGATGAGACGGCGCCAATTGTCGCCAAACACAGGATCATCTGCGCGCTTCTCTTTGCTGCGCGCAGGATTGCGTGCTTCCTGCTTCCAGCCAGCCACGAAATTCAAAATCATCGTGACTAGCGCAACACCCTGCACGACCTGAATGAGTTTCACTGGATTGAAATCAGCCAGCAGAATACCGAAAGCCAAAGACGACCCCACCATCCCCAGCAGCAGCATCACATACATCAGCGCCACAACGCGCGGGCGCTTGTGTTCGGGCGCCAGATCAGCAGCCAGCGCAAGCCCTGCGGTCTGGACCGTCTGTGTGCCGGCCCCAATCAGCAAGAAAGCGGCTGCACTGGCGACATGACCAATCCAGATCGGGCCATCCGTGTCGCCAGACATGATCAGCAAGGCGAAGGGCAGAATGGCAAAGCCACCAAAGGCGAACATCGTGCCCGCATAAAGATAGGGAACACGCTTCCAGCCAAGGTAGGATTTATGATTGTCCGACTTGAAGCCGATCAAGGGGCGCAACGGTGCAACGATCATCGGCAAAGCCACAGCGCCAGCAACCAGCCATGCCGACAGACCAAGCTCAACAATCATCACACGGTTCAGCGTGCCCACCAGCAAGGCGAGCGCCATGCCGACAGACACCTGGAAAAGAGACAGGCGCAGAAGCTTCGACAAGGGCAAATCAGCCGTCGCAACATCAGCGAAGGGCAAGAATTGCATGCCGACATTCTGCCAGACTTTGGCGAATTTTGACTCGCGGGCCATCATTGCGCCCACCATGGTGATGTTGCAGGAGGCTGCGTGGTCACTTCCAAGCCTTGGGAAATATAAAATCCGCGCGACACACGATAAGTGCGCGCAGCCTGCCAACCAACGAGCCCCGGCTCGCGCGCAATGCCATCAACCAAGCGCTGTTGCGCAACGGGGATAATGGCAGGCGAGCGATCGCTGCGCGGGAATAATTTGCCAAGCGTATGCATGGCAGCCAAGGCCGGTGTGCGCGGCGCAAATGTCACCAGCATGGAGCGGCGTGTATTTTCAGCAAGCCGTGCAAGGGCCGAAACAGCATCACCCGGCGCATAATGGATGAGCGCATCCATCGAGACGACATAATCAAATGTGCCGAGCGCAGGATCGATCATATCGCCGACCCGGAAATCAACCGAACCGGGGCCTGGAATACGCGGCGTGCGTTCGCGCGCCAATTGGATGAGGTTGGGCGCAATATCAACCGCAACAACTTCCGCACCACGATGCGCAGCTTCGACGGCCAGAGCACCTGTGCCGCAACCTGCATCCAGCAGACGCAAGCCTGTCATGTCGTCAGGCAACCATGACAGAAGCGTGCGGCGCATCTCTTCGCGGCCGGCGCGAACCGTTGCGCGAATACGACCCACCGGCGCATCTGATGTAAGCGCCGCCCATGCATGAACGGCCGTCCGATCGAAATAGGTTTCGATCGCGCCTAACCGTTCACGATAGGAAATGGTGTGAGACATTAGTCAAACCCCAACAGATCGAAGATGTCGCGATCTTTCAGCGACTGGCCGTTGAACTCTTCATTGCCATCAAGCAGCGATTGCGCGAGGCGCAGATATTCCTGCTGGACGGCGAGAATAGCCGGTGTCGGTTCCATCTCGAAAAGCGTTGCCTTTTTGAGGCGCGATTTGCGGATGTCATCGAGGTCGGGGATATGTGCGATGGTGCGCAGACCAGCGACCGCATTGAACTTGTCAATCTGATCGGTCTCAGCGCTGCGATTTGCAATCACGCCACCCAGACGCACTTTGTAGTTTTTCGACTTGGCGGCAATGGCCTGCACAATGCGGTTCATCGCAAAGATCGAGTCGAAATCATTGGCTGCGACGATCAAGGCGCGTTCAGCATGCTGCAAGGGAGCTGCAAAGCCACCGCACACCACGTCACCCAGCACGTCGAAAATGACGACATCTGTATCATCGAGCAGATGATGCTCTTTCAGCAACTTCACCGTCTGGCCGACGACATAGCCACCGCAGCCTGTACCTGCTGGCGGGCCGCCTGCTTCGACGCATTTCACACCGGCATAGCCTTCGAAGACGAAATCTTCGATGCGCAATTCTTCCGAATGGAAGTTCACCGATTCCAACACGTCAATGACGGTCGGCATCAACTTCTTGGTCAGTGTGAAGGTCGAGTCATGCTTGGGGTCACAACCAATCTGCAGGACGCGCTTGCCGAGCTTGGCAAAAGCGACCGAAAGATTGGAGGATGTTGTGCTCTTGCCAATGCCGCCCTTGCCATAAACGGCGAAGACACGCGCATTGCCAATTTTCTGTTGCGGGTCGAGGTGCACCTGCACGCTGCCGTCGCCGTCACATTTCGTGACGTGTGACGGATGAGCAATTGGTGGCTTCGTGATCACGTTCATGCGGCCATCTCCATGCCAATGCCTTCGAGCCGGTCCTCGATCTCTTCACCCGCGCGCCGAAGCGCTTCGAGTGTTTCGTCATCCGGTGTCCAGTAATTGCGTTCATGCGCTTCAAGCAGACGGCTTGCCATTTTGGCAGCCGATGCTGGATTGAGTTCAGCAAGACGCGCACGCATCTGCGGATCCAGCATGTAAGTCTCAGTCAGGCGCTCATAGACCCAAGGATCCACTTCGCCGGTCGTGGCTGACCAGCCCATAATATTGGTCACATTGGCTTCAATCTGGCGCACGCCTTCATAGCCATGCTGCAACATGCCCTCGTACCATTTGGGGTTGAGCATGCGGCTGCGGGTTTCCAGCGACACTTGTTCGTTGAGTGTGCGCACAACACCCTGACCGCGGGTCTGATCACCGACATAAACCGCCGGATTGCGACCGCCACGCTGGGCCATGCGCGAAATGCCGCCCAGCGAGTCAAAATATTGATCCAGCGCTGTGATGCCGAGTTCGACCGATTCCAGATTTTGATAGGCGGCATCAACATCTGCCATGACTGCGGCCAGCAGATCAGGCTGTTTGACCGAACGGCCATTGCGACCATAAGCGAAGCTCTTGCGGCGCGAATACATTTCGGCCAGCTCGTCCTCGTCTTCCCAGACGCTGTTTTCAATCGCCAGATTCAGATTGGCGCCATAAGCACCTTCCGCATTGGAGAAGACGCGCAAAGCCGCAGTCTCCATGTCGCATCCATGCTTTTGGGCGTAGTCGAGCGCATGTGCACGAATGGCATTCATTTCAGCAGGCTCATCCGCCATGGCTGCAAGCCAGGCAGCTTCCGCCAGCAGCTTCACCTGCAAGGGCATGAGATCGCGGAAAATGCCCGACAGCGTGATCACCACATCAATACGCGGACGACCAAGATCTGCCAGAGACACAAGCTCTGCCCCACACAGGCGACCGTAGGAATCGTATCGCGGGCGCGCTCCCATCAAAGCGAGTGCTTGGGCAATCGGCACACCCTGCGTTTTCAGATTATCCGTGCCCCACATGACAAAGGCGATTGTCTGCGGGAAACCGTGACCATCGGCGACATGCCGATCAATCAACATTTGAGCGCCCAGCGCGCCATCTTTCATGGCAAAGGCGCTTGGAATGCGGAATGGATCAAAGCCGTGCACATTGCGGCCTGTGGGGAGAACCTCAGGCGTGCGCAAGAGATCGCCACCCGGAGCCGGGCGGATATAGCCACCATCCAGCGCGTGCAGCAGAGCAGGCACTTCGCTGTCAACCTTCATGCCGGTGACGAGCTTTTGCATATCTGCGAAAAGCTGCTTCTCGCTCTCGTCCTTGCTCTGCGGCATGTCGCCAGCAGCCATGGACAAGGCCATCTCGCGCGAAAGCGTGGCGCCGTGCATGGCATCAGCCGAGGACACCAGCATGTCCGCGATCTGATCTGCGCTCATCTGCTTGCCCACAATATGCAGGCCATGCGGGATGAGCGCATATTCCAATTCAAGCACGCGCGCTTGCAGATTTGAAATCTCGACTTCTGCATGCTCCCAAGCGGGCTCTGCCACAGACAGATCAACCGCTGCCGCCTGCGCCTGAATGACGGGTGCAAGACGCAAAGCCTCTGCCTCTGAGCCCGGCTCAAGAGCGCGCCAAGCTTCGAGCGAGGCCTTCAGATCCACCAATCCACGATAGAGACCGGCCTGCGTTACAGGCGGCGTCAGATAGGAAATCAACGTGGCCGCTGCACGACGCTTAGCAATCGTGCCTTCGGATGGATTGTTGGACGAATAAAGATAGATATTGGGCAGAT
Source organism: Beijerinckiaceae bacterium (assembly GCA_947452455.1). GTDB lineage: Bacteria > Pseudomonadota > Alphaproteobacteria > Rhizobiales > Beijerinckiaceae > Terripilifer. The sequence goes on along the minus strand of CANGBX010000002.1, from coordinate 12,929 downwards.
CACCGATCAGGCGATCCGGCCAGCAAGCGCCCGACATGCCAGCCTGTTTGCCCGGCATGAATTCCAGCGCGCCATGCGTGCCAAAATGCAAGACCGCATCTGCCGCAAAATCCTCGCGCAGCCAGCGATAGAAGGCCGAGAAAGCATGGGTCGGTGCAAAGCCCTTTTCAAAGAGCAAGCGCATCGGGTCGCCTTCATATCCAAATGAAGGCTGAACGCCGACGAACACATTGCCCAATTGAAGGCCGAGCACGAAAATCGAGGAGCCATCGCTGAGCTGGCGACCCGGTGCCGGACCCCATTGTGCCTCGATCTCATTGAGATATTTTTCGCGGCCCACATGATCATCTGCGGGAATGCGCACATGCACATTGGCCTGCGCGCCATACATTTGCGCATTGCCCTGCATCATGCGATTGCGCAATTCATCAACAGTCGCTGGCACATCCAGCGTATAGCCCTGCTCTTTCATGCCCAGCAGCACATTATGCAGGCTCTCGAAGACCGAGAGGAAAGCTGCCGTGCCGACATTGCCGGCATTGGGCGGGAAGTTGAACAGAACAATGCCCACGCGACGCTGCGCACGCTCGGCGCGGCGCAAAGCAACAAGACGATCCACGCGTGCAGCCAGCATTTCGGCGCGCTCGGCGCAAACATGCATGTCACGACCAGCGGTGCTCTCAGGGAAATGGCACTTGCGCTCGCAACCGGTGCAGGTTCCACCCGACTGGCTGCGGCCACCGAAAATAATCGGACCCGTTGCGCCGTCGAGCTCGGGGATCGCCACCATAATGGTCGATTCCACCGGCATCAGACCGCGGTCATTTTCCTGCCACTGCTCGATGGTCTGAAATTCGACCGGATGTGCCGCCACATATGGCACGTCGAGTTCAGCCAGAATTTCTTCTGCAGCCGCGGAATCATTATAGGCCGGTCCACCAACCAGCGAGAAACCGGTCAGTGACACCAGAGCGTCAATCTTGCTCTTGCCGCCTTCCATAAAGAATTGCTTGATCGGCGTGCGCGCATCAAGGCCGCTGGCAAAAGCCGGAATGACCGAGAGGCCCTTGGCTTCAAGTGCTGCAATCACGCCATCATAATGGGCGCTATTGCCAGCCAGAAGATAAGACCGCATGACGAGCACACCAACCGTGCCGCGCGTTCCCTGCGAAACCTTGCGCACAGCAGCCGCATGATCCGCAATCCTGCCCTCAAGACGGGGATGATAAACACCCGATTCAGGATATTCGACGGGATCGACAACCTTCAAAGCGCCACGCAGAACTTTACGCGGACCCTCGGCATAGCGATTGATCAGGAACTTGACGAGATTGGCGACATTGTCGTCAGAGCCAGCCAGCCAATATTGCAGCGTCAGAAGATAAGCGCGGATGTCTTGCGCAGTACCGGGTATGAATTTCAAAAAGCGCGGGATCCGACGCAGCATTTTCATCTGGTCAGCACCGGCAACGCCAGATTTCTCTGTCTTGCCACGCATCTTCTTGAGCAATTCGCGCAAGCCACCGCTCGAATGGGTGGTGAATTTGCCCATACGGGTCAGTTTCGCCACTTCACCTGACGACATGCAGACAACCATCGCATCGCAACTGTCGCGACGCGCGGCCAGTGCCGGCAAAACGGCTTTAATATGATCTTCCATGAAGAGCATGGTGGCGATGACAATATCCGCTGCTGCAATGTCCTCATTGCAATGCGCCAAAGCCTGCGCATCCTCACCCCAATGAGCCGCTGAATGAAGCGTCAGGGTCAGGCCAGGAATTTCCTTGCGCAGCAAATTCTGCGCGCGCGCTACCGACCCCGCCAGGTGATCGTCGAGAGTGACGATCACCACGCGCACGGGGCAGCTATCAGCGGCCGTAATGCGCTTTGGCTTCATAAAGCATCTCCACGTCGATACGGGTTGTACCCTTTTCGATGGCGTATTTTTCAGTGTTCCGGCGCGCTTTGCCGCGCACGAAGAAGGGAATTTTGCGAAGCTCCTTTTCCGCATCGATGGTCCAGGCCACCTGTGCGCCACCATCGGTGACCAGCACGGGGGCTGGCAGTTCCTTGGCCGGCGCCGTGCCGCCCAGATGCGAAGGCGCAATGCCATCGCGGAATTCGAAATCGCCGCGGAACATGCCGATGAGGTGCTCTTCCAAGCCCATCATCAACGGATGCACAAAGGTATCGAAGAGCACATTGGCGCCTTCAAAGCCCATTTGCGGAGAATAGCGAGCCGGAAAATCTTGCACGTGAACGGGTGCAGAAATAACCGCGCATGGCACGCCAAGACGCTTGGCGACATGGCGTTCCATCTGCGTGCCCAGCACGAGCTCGGGCGCCGCTGCTGCAATGGCAACTTCGACATCCAGATAATCATCGGTGATCAGCGGCTCGACGCCATAAAGGGCCGCAGCTTCGCGAATCTCGCGCGCAAACTCGCGCGAATAAGTGCCAAGGCCCACAACCTTCATGCCGATCTCGCGCGACGCCACGCGGGCCGCTGCAATGGCATGGCTTGCATCACCGAAGATGAAAACGCGTTTTCCCGTCAGATAGGTCGAGTCGACCGAGCGCGAATACCACGGCAGACGCGCGCGATTTTCGAGCTCTTTGGGCACTTCAATACCAGCGAGCTCGGCAACTTCCTTGATGAAAGCGCGCGTGCCAGCCACACCGATCGGCATTTCGCGTGTCTGCTTCTGTCCATAAGTGCGCTGCAGCCATGAGGCTGTAATGCTCGCAACTTCTGGATAGAGCACAACATTGAAATCTGCGTCAGCAAGACGCGACATATCTGAAGGTGAGGCACCCAGCGGCGCGACGACATTGATCTCAATGCCCATCGCCGACAAAAGTGCCGTCACTTCCGTCAAATCATCACGGTGACGAAAACCCAGCGTGGTGGGCCCAAGAATATTGCAGGACGGCCGGCGCCCAGCCACGCGTGTGGCTTCATCGCGCGGACGCGTCAATGCGCGCGCAATGCGATAAAACGTTTCTGCTGCGCCCCAATTTTCCTTGCGCTGATAGGCAGGCAATTCGAGCGGGATCACGGGGATCGGCAGATCAAGCGCCTGCGCCAATCCGCCCGGATCATCTTGAATAAGTTCAGCTGTGCAGGACGAACCAACGATCAAAGCTTCGGGCTTGAAACGCTCATAGGCATCACGCGCAGCATTTTTGAAAAGCTCTGCCGTATCGCCACCCAGATCACGTGCTTGGAACGTCGTATAGGTAACGGGCGGGCGCGTATCGCGCCGCTCGATCATCGTAAAAAGCAGATCGGCATAAGTATCACCCTGCGGCGCGTGCAAAACGTAATGCACATTTTTCATCGCAGCTGCGATGCGCATAGCGCCGACATGGGGCGGGCCTTCATAAGTCCAGACGGTGAGCTGCATGGCTTAAACCTCCAGCAGCTCGCGCCGCATCAAGGGGCGCGTGAAAAGTTCAGCCAGATCGGCGGCCTGTTCAAAACCCTGCACGGGTGTGAAGACCAATTCGATCGACCATTTGGTCGTAAAACCTTCCGCTTCGAGCGGATTGGCAAGCCCCAAACCACAGACCGTCAAATCGGGCTTTATCGCGCGACAACGATCGAGCTGGAGCTCGACATCTTGGCCTTCGACAATTTGAACATGATCGGGCAACAGATCGAGTTCGGCTGCCAGATGACGCCGGTGCAAATAAGGAACGCCGATTTCGGTCAGTTCCATGCCGAGCTCTCGCGATAAAAAGCGCGCGATGGGCACTTCCAATTGCGAGTCGGGGAAGAAAAAAAGGCTGCGTCCGGCCAGTTTTTCACGTGCACGGTGCAGGCTCGCTTGGGCACGGGCGATGGCCGAAGCGATTGTGTCTTGAAACACCTGTTCACCGACGTCAAAAACCTTAGCGGCCGCACGCAGCCAGGCTTCCGTGCCCTCAACACCGAGGGGGAAAAGGGCAGGAATATGAATCGCCCCGCGCTCTTCGAGCGCACGCGCCGTGTCACTCAAAAAGGGTTGAGCGAGCAAGAAGCGCGTCTTCGGGCCGATGGCGGGCATGTCTGCCGCATGACGCGCTGGGAGGAAGTCGACGCGCGTCAATCCCATCTGTTCGAAGTATCGGCGGAACTGATCTTCGACAGCGTCGGCTAAAGCGCCGACGACAAGAAGCGAGGGGGCAGCCTGCTCAGGCATTTGCGGGCATTGTGCCACCAAAGCTGCAAGACAAGCGTCCTCACCTTGTGTGAATGTGGTTTCAATGCCGCTGCCGGAATAGGACAGCACACGAACTTGCGGCATGAGTGTCTGCGACAAGCGCTGCGCAGCGCGCGACAAATCCAGCTTGATCACTTCCGAGGGGCAAGAGCCCACAAGAAAGAGCATTTTAATATCGGGGCGGCGCTCGATCAGGCGGCTGACCACACGGTCAAGCTCTGTATCGATATCCGCAAGTCCGGCCAGATCGCGCTCTTCAATAATGGCGGTTGCGAAACGGGGCTCCGCGAAAATCATCACGCCAGCGGCGGATTGAATGAGATGCGCACAGGTGCGCGAGCCAACCACCAGAAAGAACGCGTCCTGAATCTTGCGATGCAGCCAGACAATGCCTGTCAGTCCACAAAAAACTTCGCGCTGTCCGCGCTCTTGGCGCAGATTCGGGCCGGGACGTTCGTCACAAAGCGGCAGGCTCATGTGGCCACCCCGCTCATTTCGCCAGCCTCGCGGCGGGCCGCACGCAGTTTCAACAGGAATTGCGCAGCATTGATCACGTAAGTGGCATAAGCGGCGAGCGCGAGAATCATTTGGTCGCGCGCATCAATCCAATCGGTCGCCAGCGCAATCAGATAGGCCGTGTGCAGGGCGATCACGAACATGCTGACAAAATCTTCCCAGAAGAAGACCGGGGCAAAGAGATAGACGCCGAAAACCTCGCGCTCCCAGATCGCGCCCGTCACCATGATGAGATAGAGCACCAAAGTCTTGGCAATGATGGAAAGTGTAGCAGCGCCATAGCCTTCGCCTGTGGCGAGGAAGCGCAAAACCAGCCCGGCACTGATGAGAAAAACCAGAAATTGGACGGGAGCCAGTATGCCCTGGACGAGCGTCCACCCCGAGCGGTCTCGGCGCACCCGTTCCTCAGCTGAATAAAGCCCGGCTTGCTTATGCTGCCGTTCGCCCATGAGAGCCCCCTGGTTCCCCATATGTGTCAAGCTATGGTGACACTTATAGCGTGTCAAACAATATTTACGTCTAATTATTTTTACAGTTTTAGTGTCTGAGGATATTGCCTAACGGGGATCCGCCACCTTATTCTAGCCCTCGACGTGGGTGACCGGACCGCTAGTCAGGTATGGCGCCTTTAGGGGGATTTCACGGAACACGTCACCGCGCCCGCGACGATCCGGGTTGGGAGGGGTCTATGGCCGACCTCAAGAAGCGTCCAGGCATGCGCAAGCAACCGCAAGGCTCGGGCGAGCTTCTGGCGGAAGGTGATTTTTTGACAAATTTTGTGACGAGCGGGGTCCTTCCTGAGCTCATGCGGAGCTATGCGGGGGACGACCATAGGCCCAGCTGTGATGCACCAGAGATCACCGAAGAAGATATCAACCTCTTCTATGATCTCGTGAATTCTGGTGATCGTGCACGCATGTCAGCGGCTGTCTCGACGCTTCGAAGCAAAGGACTGACCTGTCAGCAATTGCTTCTGGATCTTCTGGGCCCGGTTGCCCAAGAGTTTGGCAAGCGTTGGACTGCGGACGAAACAGATTTTGGCTCATTATCCATCGGCTTTGGTCATCTGCAGTCCCTGCGCCGCATGATCAGCCAGATCGATGACCCCTGCCCTCTGCCGTTCGGCCCCCCGCGGCGCGCGCTTCTGGCGACCGCGCCGGGAGATCAGCATGATTTCGGGATCATGATTGTCGATCATTTCCTGCATCTGGCAGGCTGGGATGTTCGCACATGTCCGGGCGCGAATGCGGAAGATATCCTTCAACAAGTGTCGGAAAAATCCTTTGAGATTGCTGGACTTTCCTTGAGTTGCGAGGCATATCTCCCGCAACTTGAGCGACTCGTCGCAACCATGAAGAGAGTCTCCAAAAATAGTAAAATCGGCATTCTGGTTGGTGGTCAGTTATTTGTTGAACGCCCGGAACTGGCCCTGCTCGTTGGAGCCGACGCAACTGCACGTGATGGAAAAGATGCTGTCAGGCAAGCTGAAGCCGTTGCAGTTCGCAACAGCGTCCATTTTGGGAACATCTCGAAATAGTAACCTTGTCCAAACTCGGCCCTGTTAGAAATGCACACACGAAGCTGGACAGAATGGAGCCTCCTTGTTCCCGTTTGCTGAGACAGATAAAAGCCTAGGTGCTCTTAGTTCGGCCAATGTGGCGCGCCTCCTTGGAGCTGCTGCCGACATCACGCTGATCATTGATGCGAATGGCACTATCTGCGACATCTCCGCCTCAAACGACGCTTTGGCCCGTCCGGAAAGCTGGATCGGAAGCAAGTGGTCGGACACTGTCACAGTTGAAAGCCGCGTAAAGATTGACGATCTCCTGAAAGAAGCCCGCGCGGGTGAGACCACCCGTCCCCGCCAGGTCAATCATCGGATCGCAGGCCAGCCTGATCTGCCTGTCAGCTATTCAGTTGTGGCGCTCGGCAAAGCTGGTCGCTTCGCGGCGGTCGGCCGTGAGTTGCGCCCGCTCGCGCAATTGCAACAACGTCTGGTTGAGGCGCAGCGCTCCACAGAAACCGAATTCTTGAGACTGCGGAGCGCCGAAACGCGATTCCGTATTCTGTTCCAGACCGCCAATGAAGCGGTGATGATGGCTGATGCCAGTTCACTCAAGACGATTGACGTGAACCCGGCTGCTGCCGCTCTGGTTGAAATGACCAGCGGCAAAATGATCGGCCGCGCTTTGGCAGATATTTTTGATGCTGACACGCGCCCTGTGATTGAACCCCAACTGGCTGCTTTACGCAGCATAGGCCGCATCGAATCTTTGCGCGTGCGCCTGTCCAATCATCGGGAATGCTGGTTGTCCGCCACGCTGATCCGTCAGGACGATACAGCGCAAATGCTCATTCGCCTGACACCCCTTTCAGATGGCACAGCCACGGGCCTTCCATTAAGCAAGCTGCAAATGCTGCGCGCCATTGAAGGCATGCCAGATGCGATGATCCTCATTGATCAGAATCGCTGCATTATGGACGCCAATTCGGCCTTTCTAGAAATGGCCCAGATCTCCTCGGTCGCCCAAGCCAAAAACCAAGCAATCGAACGATGGCTGGGCTCATCTGGTGTTGATCTCAACGTGCTCTTCGCCAATCTGCGCGAGCACGGCACGATGCGTAATTTCTCGACCCTTTTGCGCTCTGGCTTCGGCCATGCAGAAGATGTCGAAATATCCGGGATTTGCATGCAGGATGGTGACAGTCCCCGCTATGCGCTGATGGTGCGCCGCATCTCTCGCCCGGCACGCGCAACTCAAGGCATGGGCCCTGAGGATTCGCGCAACGCCGAACAGCTCGCAGAACTTGTGGGCCGCGTTGCATTGAAAGATCTGGTCCGTGAAACGACGGAAATCACCGAAAAGCTCTGTATTGAGGCCGCCCTCAAATTGACGGGCAACAATCGTGCAGCCGCCTCCCAAATGCTCGGCCTGTCCCGCCAAAGCCTCTATGGCAAATTGCACCGCTATGGCATCGGCAATCTGGACGACTTGGAAGATGCCGAAGATTCACCAGAATGATTGACATCATTATACGTCAATCCAGCTAGACAGATCACATGACCCCAGCCTAGTCTGGGGTCAATTCATATTCTGCATCGCCATGGCTCTCTTGAAGGCCCGCGCTATGCAAATCGTGATCTGCCTGGAGTGAGACCGTGAGCACGCTGTCACAAAACCAAAGCGAGTTATCATGGATCGACATCATCCGTATCGGCTTGGTGCAAACATCCATCGGCTCCGTCGTTGTGATTGCGACATCGACTTTGAATCGCGTGATGGTGGTTGAGATCGGTCTTCCGGCTTTGGTGCCAGGCATTCTGATGACCTTGCATTATGCTGTCCAAATCATGCGCCCGCGCTGGGGACACGGATCTGACGGCGGACAAAAGCGCACGCCATGGATCATCGGCGGCATGATGATTTTATCCATGGGTGGCGCATTGGCTGCTTATGGAACAGCGCTCATGCAAAATGATTTGCCGATCGGCCTCTTCATCTCGCTGATCGCTTTTCTCATGATTGGTGTCGGGGTTGGTGCGGCTGGCACATCGCTGCTGACTTTGCTGGCCGTGCGCTCACATCCTGCACGCCGCGCGCCTGCTGCCACCATTGTCTGGACGATGATGATTGCTGGATTTGCAATCACAGCGATCAGCGCAGGAAAAGCGCTCGATCCGTTCTCTGGCGAGCGGATGATTTTGGTGTCCTGCATTGTCTCGCTGATCGCTGTTTCTGTGAGCACGCTTGCGATCTGGGGGATTGAACGCAAAGGAACTGATCGTCCGCAAGATGAATCAAAAAAAGTTCCCTTCCGCGAAGCTTTCAAACAAGTCTGGTCGGAGCCGCGCACACGCCGCTTCACCTTTTTCGTTTTCACTTCGATGTTTGCCTATAATGCGCAAGATCTGATCTTGGAGCCTTTCGCTGGTCTCGTCTTCGGCATGACACCGGGACAATCAACGCAGCTGGGCGGCATGCAGCATGCCGGCGTGCTTGTCGGCATGATCCTCGTTGCCATCGCTGGATATTTGGCAGGCAAAGGTGAAGCGCTGCTTTTGCATCGTTGCATGATTGGCGGCTGCATTGCCTCTGGCATTGCCATGGCAGCGGTTGCGGCTGGTGGCATTATCGGCCCGCAATGGCCCATTCGCGAAGCCGTTTTCGTTCTCGGGATCGCCAATGGAATTTTCTCCATTGCAGCGATTGGTTCGATGATGGCGATGGCGCGCTCGGGCCATGAATCACGCGAAGGTGTGCGCATGGGACTTTGGGGTGCTGCACAAGCACTCGCATTCGCATTGGGCGGCCTGACTGGAACACTCGCGGTTGATCTCGCACGCTGGGCTTTCGGTTCACCCACGCCTGCTTACACGAGCGTCTTCCTTGGTGAAGCCGCCCTCTTCATTCTCGCTGCCTTGCTAGCAAGCTTTGTGGCCCGCACGGATGTGCAAGAGAAAAGCGACGAAACATTCGAACCCCGGATGGAGCACGCATGATGAGCGAGACAGAGATTTTCGATGTCGTCGTCGTAGGCGGTGGCCCTGCAGGCGCAACAGCCGCCTATGATCTGGCCAAACTCGGACGCAAAGTTCTGCTCCTCGACAAAGCGGGACGCATCAAACCTTGCGGGGGCGCGATTCCACCGCGCGCCATTCGCGACTTCGACATTCCAGATCATTTGCTGAAAGCAAAGATCCGCTCAGCCCGTATGATTGCCCCGTCCAACAAGGGCGTGGACATGCCGATTGATGGCACGGGCTTTGTCGGCATGGTGGATCGCGAAGACTTTGACGAATATCTGCGCGTGCGCGCGGCAGAAGCTGGTGCGGATCGACGCATCGGCACGTTCCATCAATTCGATCGGCGTGATGACGGCCTGTGCATCGTGACATGGCGCGACAAGCAAGAACGCGACACAAGCACGCTCACCCGTCTTGTCATCGGTGCGGATGGTGCCAATTCTGCGGTGGCGCGCGCCGCCCTGCCGGCACAACGTGTGCCGTTCGTCTTCGCCTATCATGAGATTGTCGAGACGCCGGAACATATCGCGCCTGAACATTTTGAATCGACGCGCTGCGATGTCTATTATCAAGCCAGCGTCTCACCGGATTTCTATGGTTGGGTTTTTCCGCATGGCAAAACCATCAGCATTGGGACAGGCTCGGCGGTGAAAGGTTTTTCGTTGCGCGATTCTGTTGAAGAATTGCGCGCCAAATGCGATCTGGCCGGTGCCAAAACCATCCGCAAAGAAGGCGCACCTCTCCCGCTCTATCCCGCAAAAAAATGGGATAATGGCCGCGATGTTATTCTCGCCGGCGATGCGGCCGGTGTTGTTGCGCCCGCCTCGGGTGAGGGCATTTATTATGCTTTGCTGACAGGGCGTTTGGCAGCAGATGCCTGTCATGAAACTTTGCGCACCAATGATGCCCATGCGCTGGCAACAGCCCGCAAGCGTTTCATGAAAGATCACGGACGGATCTTTTTCATCCTCTGGATCATGCAGACATTCTGGTATCGCAGCGACAAATTGCGCGAGACCTTTGTCAAGATCTGTAAAGACCCGGATGTGCAGCGCCTGACATGGGAATCCTACATGAACAAGGCGCTGGTGAAGAAAGACTTCATGGCCCATATCCGCGTCTTCTTCAAAGACCTCGGCCATATTCTGGGTCTCGCAACACCTACGCGCTCTTAGAACAGCCCTCTCCTCGCCGTCATTGCGAGCGTAGCGAAGCAAACCAGAGGCCTCACACGTGGCTTCTGGTTTGCCGCGTCGGCCTTCAGCCTCCTCGCAATGACGGGATTGAGAGCGCCACCTGCGTGGTGTTTCATCTCGTCTGCCATAAAGAATTGCTGCGACTTTTCTCCACCGTCATTGCGAGCGTAGCGAAGCAAACCAGAGGCCTCACATGTGGGTTCTGGTTTGCCGCGTCGGCCTTTGGCCTCCTCGCAATGACGGGATTGAGAGCGCCACCTGCGTGGTGCTTCATCTCGTCTGCCATAAAGAATTGTTGCAACCTTTCTCCACCGTCATTGCGAGTGTAGCGAAGCAAACCAGAGGCCACAGGTGAGGCTTCTGGAATGCCACGTCGGCCTGCGGCCTCCTCGCAATGACGGGACGAAAAAAAACGCGGCCCCGAGGGACCGCGTTTCTTGTCGAGACAGATGAGCTGCTCTTATTTCGGACGTGCCAGTTCTGCCGCATAGTCTTTCAACATGGCTGCCCCATTGAGCGGCTTGTTGAGACCCTGATGGCAGGTGGCGCAATTGGCCTTGGGCGCATCGCCTTCCGGTCCCAAGCGCTTGGCCGGATAAGTCGCTTTCAACGGATCTAGATAATCCTTGTTGAGATCGCGAGCCATACGGATGCCGTGCCAGGCCGTCACACGTTGCGGGGTCGATTCTTCCCAATTCCCGAATGAACGGGAGTTGTGACAGAAGGTGCAGTTCACACCCAGCCCTTCAGACATATGCGTCATGAGAGCATAGGTCTTTTCTGCAGCCTGGATCGGACGACCCGCTGTTTCCGACAAAGTCGTCGTGCTCGCTACGCGGATTTCCTGCGCACCCAAAAGATAGATGGAGAAAGGATCACGTGGGAGCGAAGAGCGAGCAATCAAATCAGCCGGCTCGTTCTGACCCTGCGGATCGGCAGCAGAGCCGCGCGCCACATGGCCCGGATCTGCAAACCAGATGTTTTGCGGAACCGGATTGCCACGGTGACAGGTGTAACAAGTCACACCCGTCGAGGCGACGTGGGTCTTCCAATCTTCATTGATATGCTGCGTCATCTGCAACATGCGACGGGCAACCACTTTCGTGTACATGCTGTCGTCGGCAAGATTTTCCAGATTGTGGCAATAGCCGCAACCCTGTTCAGGAGCGACCCATTCCGTAATTGCCGTCATCACGCGCAAGAACTGGCCTTCCGAGAGATGACCGAGCACTTTCACATTCTGATAGGCTTTTGAGGCTTTGTCGCCGCTGGCATCTGCCGGAGGTTGAACTTCCGGCAGTTTGTTGGCATCCAGCTTGGCATCATGTTTCGCAGCATTGGTGATCTGCACCATGCCCGTACCACGATAGCCGTTCTGGCTTGTCTTTTGCGGCGGCGCTTCGCAGCCAGCCACAAGGCCGGCCACCATGAGCGCCGCAAGCATCAAGCCCTTGCGCGGTGCATTTTTGAACGATGCGATCATTTCGCACCTCCCAGAGCTTTCAGCGGATCAAGAACAGCGGGTTCAGTCGGTGGATATGGCGGAGCCACACCATGTTCGACAGCCCACATGTACCAATTGTCCACGACAGTGCCGGTGAGCAGGATGCCGATGCCACCCGTCAACGGGCAGAGCACAGCAAACCACCAAGCCCAGCGATGGATCGATTCCATCGTGGCATTGAAGCCCATGGTCCAGCGCCAGAAGAGCGCTGCACGTTCAGAGGCCGAACCACGATCGACAATCTGTTCGATTTCACGCTCGCCGCCGTAACGGCCCACCGCCAGAATGGTCGCAGCATGCATCGCGAAGAGCAGCGTTGATCCATAAAGGAAGACAATGGAGAGAGCGTGGAAGGGATTGTAGAAAAGATTGCCGTAGCGGATCGAGAAAGCCGCTGTCCAATCCAGATGCGGGAAAATGCCGAAAGGCACTGCCTCGCTCCACGATCCCATCATCACGGGGCGAATAAAGCCCAGCACCAGATAGAGCCAAATGGCGGCTGCAAAAGCCCAGGCCACATGCGTGCCAAGACCCAGCTGACGTGCGCGCCGATAGATGCGCACCCACCATAAAACAATGGATGTGGTCAGGAAGAAACCAGCCAACAGCCACCAACCGCCATCATTCAAGGGCGGAATGGAGAGACCATATTTTGGTGCTGGCGGCTCCAGCGCGAGCCAGAAGAGGTTGCGCAGGAATTTGCTCAGCGACCAATCAACCTGCGCAAGCATGTTGAGGCCGATGATTTCGAATGCGACAAGGCCGCACACGAGTGAGAGAACACCAGTCGTGCCGAGATAAATCGGACCGATCTGTGCGTCACCGAGTTTGCCAGCCCAGTAGAAGAAGAAGCTCTCCTTACCGCGCTTGAGGCCACCCTGATCAGCTGCATCGACACCGGGATAAAGCGGGCCACGCACCTGAACGCGGGTAAATATGTTTTGATAATCTGTCACGGGCCCCTCCCTCAGCTCCAGATCGGC
>CANGBX010000001.1 GCA_947452455.1 Beijerinckiaceae bacterium | reverse complement strand
CCCAGTAGAAGAAGAAGCTCTCCTTACCGCGCTTGAGGCCACCCTGATCAGCTGCATCGACACCGGGATAAAGCGGGCCACGCACCTGAACGCGGGTAAATATGTTTTGATAATCTGTCACGGGCCCCTCCCTCAGCTCCAGATCGGCAGGTCAAGCCACCAGCCCCACCATTCGGGCCAGCTCTTCGTCCAGAACGGACCGCTGATCACGATACAGACAGCGCTCCAGAAGCCAGCCGACAGTGCCAAGAACAGGCCCAGACGATGGATGCCGAGCGCGCCGATCGAATAGCCGATCGAGTCACGGAAGAATGTGTTTTCATGCTCGGGCGTCTTCACCACTTCACCCTTGGGCGGGTTGGAAGCAGACAAGATCAGCGAACCGTGCAAAGCCAATGCAAGTGTCGTGGTGAAGAAGAATGTCACCGCGATCATATGCGCTGGATTGTAGTGGAAGTGCAGATATTGGTAGCCGACGTTCGACACCCAATCGAGATGGCTGAAAATGCCATAGGGGAAACCATGTCCCCATGCACCCAGTAGAACCGGGCGGATCACGACGAGTGTGAAGTAAGCGAAAATCGCCACCGAGAAAGCAAACGGCACATGGTAGCCCATGCCCAATTTGCGGCAGATCTCCACTTCGCGCAGAGCCCATGAAACAAAGGCACCGAGCGCACAGACCGTGATGATCTGCCAGAGGCCACCTTCCATCAAAGGCGCGAGACCCAGACCATATTTCAGGTCAGGTGGCGCGATATTGATCTGCCAAGGATTCCATGTCGGACCTTGCGACGCGCCGTAAAGGATGAGCGCTGTGCCGAGACCCGCGAAAAAGATCGTCGTCACGCCGAATAAACCGACATAGAACGGACCGACCCAGAAATCGAACAGGTCGCCGCCGAGCAGCGTACCACCGCGGACGCGGTATTTCTTTTCAAAACTGAGCATTGCCATGATACGGCACCTCGTCGAATTGCGAGCGGCCCAAAGAGCGTCCGCGAGTGAGCATCAAGAAGAAGAATGGATCGGGCAGGCGGACCCGCCCGAACCAGATGTTGTCATCAACCGATGGTGACGCCCAGGAGCGCCGCAGGTGCGGGCGCCGGAACGATTTCGGCAGCCTTGACGCGTGAAGCGCGCGGGCCTTCGATCCAGTTGAAACGATCGGTGCTCAGCATGATGAAATGCAGGAGCAGAGCGAGGAAGCCCAACCAGGCCGTGAGGCCAATGAGGGCGCGACGCGGGTCGACAAGAAGCCAAATGCGATACATGGTTCTGTCTCCTTAACCGATCAGAGTGGTGACGGTATTCGTCACGTTCTCGAGCAGGGCATAACCCTTTGCGCTCGGGAACCAAGGACGCCACTGCCAAACGAGGAAGTGAGCGACCAACGCAACGATGATGTAGCCGATCGTGTAGGTCATGAAGAAAGAGTGATACTCTTTCGCCTCCTCACTGCTCAGCCCCGTTACGGAACTACGATTGTCTGCCATTATAAACCTCCGCTGCATGCCTTGCGGCTGCGCCGCGCACTTCCCGCGCGGCTGGGACAATTACCGTGTACTTGAGATACACGGCATTTCGTCTGCTCAAGACAGACGAAACTCCAAAACTCTTCAGCCCATGAAGACCATCGGAATGGTCGCGCCCGCGAGCGCTTTTGCATGGGTGTAGAGCGAAAGCTGTGTGTGCGAGCCCGCCTGCCCTGCTACACGCAAGACAAGAGCTGCAATGAGAAAGAGCGGGAATCCGGCGACAAACATCAGGCGATATTGCCGACGTGTTGCGCGCTCGCGCGAATGACGTGATTCATTCATGACAAGGCTCATGATGGGCTCCCTTGGAAAATTGTTTCGCGTGCCTTCCGGACGCAAGCTTCGGTGACAATTTCCGCACCGCTTCCACGCGCGTGGCGCTCGGCGGCATCGCGCAAACGGCGCGCTGCGGAAATGCGCACGAGCACGGGGCTCTGTGCGAGAACAGAATCAAGAAGCGCCTGCGCTTCAGTATCCCACGGCAATTCAGCTTCAAGCCGTGAGGGTGTCGCTTCGATTTTATCGAGATCGGCTGCGAGCGGCAGGATGTTGAACAGCGCATCGAAGAGCCCGTTGCAAACTTCCTGGATTAGATAGACAGCCCCCGAATAGCCCATGAAGGGCGTGCCCGTATGGCGGCGAATAATCGCGCCAGGGAAAGAGGCCGGAATAAACATGCCCCGCCCACCGGCTTCCTGCAGATACATGCGCTCGTTGAACGAGCCGAACAGGATCAGCGGAGTCTTGGTGCGGATATCATTGCGCACGGTCTGGTTGTCAGGCTTGACGCCTGCACGACGCGAGACTGCAAACTGGCACGGCAGACCCATTTCATCTTCGAGGAAATTGCGCACGCCGCGCGTATAGGTTTCGCTCGCCACAATGCCGAAAGAAGCCGTGCCGAAGAAATCCTGCGTGACAGAGCGCCACAGATCCCAAATCGGCTTGATCGTCGTGTGCTTCTCGCGCGCGATGAAGGGTTGCGGATCAATGCCGAGCAATTCACCAAGCGTGGTGAGAAATTTAGTTGTCGAATGCAGGCCGATCGGGGCTTGCAACCATGGACGCTCAAGCGTCTCGCACAAGGCAGGTCCGAACTCGCGATACATACAGATATTGACTTCTGCATCGGCGAGCTTGGCGACATCGGCCAAATGGCTTCCCATCGGGAAAACCATATTGATTTCGCACCCAATGCCTTCCACCAGACGTTTGATCTCGGCGAGGTCAGAGGGTGTGTTGAACGTGCCGTAGATCGGCCCGATAATATTGACGCGCGGCTTTGCGCCTTCCTTACGCGGCTTCACTTTCGGCACGCGCTTGGCGCCAAATTCTTTCCAGAGCCAGACGAGCGCACGGTCAGCACTCTGCCATTGGTCTTCGTCAATCGTGCGCGGCAAGAAACGCTGGATCGATGTGCCTTCCGGTGTCGCGCCACCACCGATCATCTCGGCAATGGAACCCGTCACCACCACGCTCGGCAGATTGGGATCAAGCGTTGTATGCGCGCGTTTCATCGCGCCTTCCGTGCCGTGCTGGGCAAGCTCTTCTTCGCCAAGACCCGTCACGACCACCGGCAATTCATGCGGCGGCAGCGCATCCGTATAATGAAGCACGGCCGTGACAGGCAGGTTTTCGCAACCCACCGGACCATCGACGATGACTTGCAGACCTTTGATGGCGCTGAACGCATAGACTGCGCCCCAATAGCCACCAGCTCTGTCGTGATCGAGGATCAGCGTCATCAGACGGGCTCCTCTGTATGTTTCGCGGCAGCAGCTTTTTCGAGCTTGCGCTTATAGGCTTCACGAAATTCGGGGCGTGCCTTCGGCTCTTCCTGCCAGACGCCCGATGTGTCACCCGTGCCGACACCTTCAAAGAAGTCGCGCATCACATCCATGCGCTCTTTGCCAGCG
Source organism: Beijerinckiaceae bacterium (assembly GCA_947452455.1). Classification (GTDB taxonomy): domain Bacteria; phylum Pseudomonadota; class Alphaproteobacteria; order Rhizobiales; family Beijerinckiaceae; genus Terripilifer. The sequence continues at coordinate 647,777 of CANGBX010000001.1, read as the reverse complement.
ATAGCAGCATTGACGACTTGTGCGAGCGAACCAGCGCCTGCGGGCCCGAAGAGCGGACGCGCCGAGACGAGATTGGTGAAATAGAGCGAAGGCGTGCCCAGCTCTTTCGCCTTCTGCACAACCGGTGTTGTGCCAATGGCGAGATCGGGCTTGAACTCGTACATCGCCGCGCAATCTTGCTCGAGCGAAGCGCGGAACGTGACATGCACGCCTTTGGCCTCTAACCATTCACGATCAGCATCAGACCATGGCGTGCGCGGGCAAGCTGTGCCGACATAGCGCACATCGGCGCCGCTCTCGATCAAGAGACGCGCCACCAGAAGTTCGGAGCCTTCATAGCCCGACAAAGTGATGCGGCCCTTCACAGGCGAACCAGACAGAGCGCCACGAATGGCAGGAATGAATTTGTTCTTGGCCGCGTCGATCTTGTCCTGCGCAACATTGCAAGCTGTGCCGATGCCTTGCAGCCAGGCTTCCGTGCCTTCAACGCCCACAGGGCCGGAACCGACAACGCGGCGGCCTGCGGCTTCAAACTCGCGGATCGAGGCTTTGTAGAAAGGATGGATGGCAGCAACTGCCGCGCAATCCAGCGCCGAATAAAGTTCGCGCCATTCGCGCACTGGCACAACGGGACCCGCAGCAAGGCCCATGGGTTCAAGCATGGCGCCAAGACCCATCGGATCGGCGGGGAACATTTCACCCAGCAAAGTGACTGTCGGGCGCGCCGAGCGGCCCGCACGCGGTGCAGCCACAGGGCCCTGCTCGGCTTCATGACGCGCATAATTCAGCATGGCAGCGGAGAGCACATCTTTGGCTTCCGCATGGGTCGGCACGCCAAAGCCCGGCACATCAATGCCCACAATGCGCACGCCGTTGATTTCTTTCGGCAGCAATTGCAGCGGCACGCCAGAGGCTGTCGGCACGCAAAGATTGGTCACAATGATCGTGTCGTAGAGTGCCGGATCTGCCATTTCAAAAACGGCAGCACGAATATCTTCGAACAATTTGCCGGTGACGAGTGTTTCCGAATTGAACGGCACATAGCCGACCGTGCGTTTCGCGCCATAGAAATGCGACGTAAACGTCAGGCCGTAAACGCAGCAAGCGGAGCCTGAGAGAATCGTCGCCGTGCGGCGCATGCGCAATCCGACACGCAATGAACCAAATGCAGGGCACATGCTTTGCGGTTGGTCATGCGGGCCTTTGGGATAGTCATTGGCCAGACGTTCCAACAACTCGCTCTTGCCAGCGGCTTCAGCCGCACGGCGCATCTCATCTGCTCCGGCGTGGCAGCCAGACAGAGTTTCGAGTTTTGAGGGCGAGATGATTTCGTTCATCGCTTACACCGTGTCGTAAACGACTTCGAGGGACGGCTTGTGCGTGATCACGCCACCGCACATGTCTTCAGCTGTTGCCGGCTGCAAGATCACATCGCGGCCAACAGTCTCGCTGGCGAAGAGGCCGAGCAATCCGTCTTGTGACAAAGGTGTCGGGCGAACGGGAGGCGCATCAGCGACATTTTGCGCGAGCTCTTCAAAGAGCGACGCCCATTGGCTGTCGGGCTTACCGATGATTTCATAATTGGCGCTCTTACGACGAATATCTTCATCTGCAGGAATAGCCGCCAGAACCGGAATGCCGGCTGCCGCCGCAAAGGCCTGCGCTTCGCCGGTGTGATCATCCTTGTTGATCACCATGCCGGCCACGCCGACATTGCCACCGAGCTTACGGAAATATTCCACGGCCGAGCAAACATTGTTGGCAACATAAAGCGACTGCAGATCGTTCGAGCCGACCACAATCACCTTCTGGCACATGTCACGTGCAATCGGCAGACCGAAGCCGCCGCACACCACGTCGCCCAAGAAGTCGAGCAGAACGTAGTCAAAACCCCATTCATGGAAGCCGAGCTTTTCGAGAAGTTCAAAGCCATGGATGATGCCGCGACCACCGCAACCACGACCCACTTCAGGACCGCCGAGTTCCATCGCGAAAACGCCATCGCGCTTGAAGCAGACATCGCCGATTTTCACTTCGTCACCGGCAAGCTTTTTCTTCGACGATGTTTCGATAATCGTCGGGCAGGCACGACCGCCAAACAAAAGCGACGTTGTATCGCTCTTGGGATCGCAGCCGATCAGCAGCACGCGCTTGCCCTGCTGGGCCATCATGTAAGAGAGATTGGCGAGCGTGAAGCTCTTGCCAATGCCGCCCTTGCCATAAATGGCAATAATCTGTGTTTCTTTTTTTACCGGGCCCGTGTGGGGCGCATCGGGTTCAATAGAGGCTTCATGGCGAAGAGCCGCGTCAGCAGCATGCTGCATTGTGCCGTTATTCGCATTCATTGGCATGTCCTCCAGTCCAGCACCATTTTTAGGCAGGACGAATCTTCGAAAGCAGTCCGATAGGCTTCGTTCGCCGCGGCGACTTCGCGCCGGTGCGTTATCAATCCGGAAAGTGAAAGTGCGCCTTGCGCTATCAAGCGCTGCACGCTCGCCAGATCTTGCGGCTGCCACTCAGCAGCAACACGCAAACGAATCTCGCGCATGAAAGCAGGCACAAAATTGAATGACGGACGCTCGTCGTAGAATCCGGCGAGAACAATCTCTCCACCGCGCGCGATGCGTGAAATCAGCTTATCGATCAAAGCTGCATCGCCGCTCGCATCATAGATGGATGTGTAATCGCGACGTTCGTCTTGAGCTGGATCAATGACGGGATAATTGAAATTGCCGATACGTCGTGCCGGATTGACATCCCAGACAGTAGGAGCCGCATGACCATGAGCAATCGTCAACCGCGCAAGCAATCGACCCAGCGCGCCATGACCGATGATCAAATCAGGCGCGCGCGCATGGGGTGCAGCCAAAGCATGTTCTGCCGTTGCAGCAAGTGCGAGCAAGACACCGTCTTGTGCGGCACATTCCGTACCGATGGGCGAAACGCGTTGAGCAGGGGTGACAAGTCGACGTGCAGCGCCGCCAAAAAGACCGCGCACATCCGTGTAGCAATTGGCACCCGGAACAAAGACGCGCTGGCCGATAAGATTTTTTGCAGAGACACCGGCATCAACAACCGTGCCAACGGATTCGTAGCCTGGCACCAGTGGATAACCCATGCCCGGGAAGGGCGGCATCCGCCCGCTCCAGAGCAGTCGCTCTGTGCCCGCACTCACGCCTGACCATTCCACGTCGACAACAACGTCCTCAGCGCCCGGCGGATTTAATCCGACCCGGTCGAGGCGAAGCTCCATGGGAGCCTGCAGGACAATGGCGAGCGTATTCATGGTTTGGGGGCACTCGCGGCTACGGAGACCCTGCTCCGCTCAGGTGTGTCAGTAAATCATGACAAAATTAAGTGTCAAGGAAGGTTTACGTTTATTTACGTGCTTCGATCACGCGGACCAGGAGGGGGCGTGGGGTGCCAATGCGTTTTGTCGTCGTAAAACCGGCCTGCCGGAGCATGGCCTCGATCTCTTCTGCCGGGCGGGGGCGGCCCGAGCCCATGGCAAAGAGGTAGAGCCCGAAATAGGCATCCCCCATAGCCTCGGCGCCTGAGGTTCCAGCCATGGGTTCGGCTATGATCAGCCGCCCGCCTTTGGGCAGAGCTGCATAGATTTTATCCAGCAACGCCTTGGCTTTATCGTCATCATGGTCGTGCAGTACACGGACCAAAGTGAACAGGTCGATCCCCTCTGGCAGCGAGGCAGAATAGAAGTCCCCGCCATAGCCCCGGGCACGCGCGCCAAGCCCGTTTTGCCTGAAACGAGCCTCGGCTCGGGCTGCTACGGCTGGCAGGTCAAAGACCCCGACATCGAGTTCGGGCCAGCGTTGGGCGGCCTCGGTGGCGAAAGCCCCCTCGCCGCCCCCGATGTCCACAAGCCTAGACACATTGGCCAAGTCGATCGCGTCGAGGATGTCGCGGCGGACCAAAGTCTGCGAATCGCTCATCAGCTTGCTGTAGGGAGCGACGGCCGTTTCTTCCGCCCCTGCGCGTTCTGGATTGCGCGCATAGGCCCAAAATTGCTGAAGCTTGGTGGGGAATGTTTCGCCACGCAAAAGCGCCAGCGGATCAGCCAAATCGGCGTAGAGCAGATGGTGATGCTCAACCATCGCCAAAGCGCCGGGATTGCCAAGCAAGGCGGCCCCGTGTTGGCCAAGGCCAAACAGATTGGCGCCACGCGGCTCCAACAAGCCCAGCGCCGCACCTGCGCGCATCAAGCGCAAGGCCGGCTCTTCTTGCAAGCCAATGGAATTTGCAATGGATGGAAGATCACGCGGGCCATGGCGCAGGAAATCCAATACGCCGCCTTTCACACAGGCATGCAAAATCTGTGAATAAACAAATCCTGCGCACAAATCGAAAACTTGTGACGCGCGTTTATGCGTGATGGGACGTGTGAGTGGAAAACGCGCAGCAAAAGCCTGAAAACGCGGATTCGCGAGCAGGTCATTACGCCAATCACGCCAATGTTTCATGAGACAAAATCAGGCTGCGGCTTGCGCCAATTCTTCAGGCAGAAAGCGCAAAGCTTCCTGTCGCACAATGGCACGCAGCTCTTGCACACGCGGGCATTGGGGAATTGAATCAACCGCACGATCGACAAGATTGTTGAGCTTATCAATCGCGCCCTGGAGGCCCAGTTCACGACAGGCACTCGGGCGCATCAAAGCTTCATCAACGCCAACAGGCTTGCCAAGCGATTCAGCATTGCAGACGACATCACGAATATCATCGGCGACTTGATAGGCTTCACCGACCAATTCACCCAGCGCACGCCAAGGCTCATAGGTCACCGAACAAGCTGCGGCACCCGCCATTGTGGCCGCTGAAAACAGCGCGCCGGTCTTGGCACGGTGATAACGCGAGACATCAACCTCGGTCTCACTTTCCCAAGCCTGACCTGCGCAAATGCCCCCTGCCGCACCCGTGGCACGGCTGACAATGGTGGACAGAGCCGCCAAGCGATGGGGCGCACGGGCAGCCCCTTTCGCCAAAGCTTCGAAAGCCAAAACGATCAAAGCATCGCCAGAGAGAAGAGCGAGCTGTTCGCCATAAACCTTATGAACCGATGGCTTGCCGCGGCGCTCATCGGCATTGTCGAAACAGGGCAGATCGTCATGGACGAGCGAGGCGCAATGGACCAGCTCGATGGCGGCTGCGGCCCCATCAACCACGCGGGGTTCGTCTTCCCCGCAAGCCCAAGCCACTGCCAGGCAAAGCTTGGGACGCAGGCGCGCACCGCCCGGAAAAACTGAATAGCGCAGGGCTGCTGCCAATTTCGGCGGACAATCGGCTAGTGCACCCGCAAGGGCTTCTTCTAGCGTGAAATCGATCCGGCCGATGGCATTCATGGCGCGCCCCCATTGCCAATGTCACGGGGGTGTGACATTGAACACTGTCCAATATGCTGAACGCATAAAGCTGTTAAGTCAACCTGACAGGTCGCCGGAACCGGGAGCACCATGGCAAAAGACCGGGTGATCGTGATCGGAGCGGGCATGGGCGGTCTCTCTGCCGCCCTGTTGCTGGCCGCCCGAGGCCTCGACGTTACACTTTTGGAGCGCGCGGCCGCGCCGGGCGGCAAAATGCGCCTTGTCCAGGACGGCGGGTTTGGAATCGATGCCGGTCCGACCGTTTTCACCCTCAAACGGGTCTTTGAAGAGATTTTCGCCGGAGCGGGGCTCGATTTTGACGCCCATGTGCACGTGAAACGCGCCACTATCCTTGCGCGCCATGCCTGGGGACGCGGTGCGCGCTTTGATCTGCATGCCGATATTGATCAATCAGCCAATGAAATTGCGCGTTTCTTCAATCCGCGTGAGGCGGCAGGTTTTCGTGCCTTTTGTGCCGAATCCGCACGCATCTGGCGCACGGTCGAGGGGCCTGTGGTGCGTGCAGAACGCGCAAGCCTATTGGGACTCATTCTGGGCGCGGGTGTGAAGGGGTTACCCGATCTCCTTGCCACATCGCCTTTTGAAAGCATGTGGAAAGCGCTCGGCCGGCATTTCCAGGATCCGCGCCTGCGCCAACTCTTTGGCCGCTACGCGACCTATTGCGGCTCATCGCCTTTCCTGTCGCCTGCAACACTCATGCTGATCGCGCATGTCGAACAAGATGGCGTGTGGATGGTCGATGGTGGCATGCATGCATTGGCACAAGCCTTTGCCTCAGCCGCGCAAAGCAAAGGTGCACAAATTCATTATGATGCGCATGTGCAAAAGATCATGCGAGCCGGAACAGGCTTTGTGGTGGAGACGGCACAAGGCCAGGTGTTTCAAGCAGACAAAATCATCTTCAATGGTGACGCGAATGCTCTGGCACAAGGCTTTCTAGGAAATGATCTGCGCAGTGCCGCGCCTGCCGTTTCACCAAACAAGCGCTCGCTTTCAGCCCTCACATGCACAATGACCGCACGCACAAAGAATTTCCCGCTTGTGCGCCACAATGTTTTCTTCTCCAACGATTATCCGGCAGAATTTGCTGCACTCCAATCAGGCTCGCTGGACTATGACCCCACCGTCTATGTCTGTGCGCAGGATCGCGGCGATGATGATACGCCTCAAGACACACCCGAACGCCTTCTCATGCTGGTCAATGCGCCAGCCTTTGGCGATCAAAAATCTCTCTCCGATGCGGAAATCGACCAATGCATGATGCGCATGATGGCACGGGTGGAAGCCTGCGGCCTGCAGATCGACAAAGTGCCGGAACGCCGACACATCACAACACCGCAGGATTTCAACCGATTGTTTCCAGCAACGGGGGGCGCCATTTATGGACGCCCGACACATGGTTGGCGGGCGACCTTCACGCGGCCGGGCGTTCGCAGTCCGATTCCCAATCTCTATCTGACGGGGGGCAGCGTGCATCCGGGCGCGGGGATTCCGATGGCCGCTCTTTCGGGACTGACAGCTGCAGCCTGTCTGATGCAGGACCAAACTTCGCGCTGAACGTTCCCGATGATGGCTATGCTTGGTGGTATGTCGATGGCATCTCGGATGATGGCCAACATGGCATCACTTTGATTGCTTTTGTCGGCTCGGTCTTCTCGCCCTATTATAAATCTGCGCGGCGCAAAGGCCCGACCAATCCAGAAAATCACGTCTCTCTCAACGTGGCGCTTTATAGTCGGGGTGCAGGGCGTTGGGCGATGACAGAACGCTCCAGCGCAGCGCTTTCTCGTGATCGCGATACTTTTGCCATCGGCCCGAGTGTGATGCGTTTTGATGGACAGGATTTCATCATAGATATTGATGAGAAAGCCTTTCCACTGATTGCCCCGGTGCGCGGACAAGTGCGCATATCTCCATCCCTCATGCCCGCACGCAGTTTCGCGCTCGATGATGCAAGCCGCCATGTCTGGCAACCCATTGCACCGATGGGCCGGATTGAAGTGTCCATGCAATCGCCTGCGCTCTCATGGCAAGGGCACGGTTATGTCGATCACAATCGCGGCTTGGAGCCGATTGAAAATGGTTTTGGTGCTTGGGAATGGTCGCGCTCGGATGGTCGCAATCGCAGCCTGATTCTTTTCGATACGCAGCCACGCGCAGGGGCTGCGCGACAGCTCTCGCTGTCTTTTCTCAAGGATGGGCGAATTGAACCATTTGCCGCGCCTGCACGTCAAAATATGCCACGCGCTTTTTGGGGCATGCCGCGCCAGACACGCAGCGAGCACAAGCCGAAATTACTGCGCACGCTTGAAGATGCGCCCTTCTACACACGCAATATGATCAGCTCTCATCTCGATGGTGAAGAGATGATGGGCGTTCACGAAAGCCTGTCGCTGGATCGTTTCAATTCGCCCATCGTGCAGCGCATGCTGCCCTTCCGCATGCCACGCGTGGGAGCTTCACGAGCCTTCTTTTAGAGGTTTGCGAATTTGCGCAGCATGACGTTCACGATCACGCTGTTCAAGCCTCTCAAAAATATCGATGACATTATCAATCCGTGTGCGGCGCACGGGGCGTGGCCGCGCGGCGGCTTGCACGAGGAAAGCGCCTTCAGGCAAGGGAGCAGCGCCATATCCTGCGCCCGAGACAGCAGCAACGGCCATAGCCTTGCCCAGTAGAATTGCCTTGCGCGGATGGGAAACAATGGCGCGACGCGTCACACTGTCGAAATTTGCTTGCGCAATCTCTCGGCCAATCTCCGAATAAATGTAACGGGCAGACCAAATGGCCGGACGCACCCCGATGGGCAAAAGCGCAATGCCCTGTTCAGCGCGTGCATAAAGATATTCCGCTTCCTGCAACAAGCGTCGCACCATGCGCGCAATCTGGGGCAAAAACCGCGGTGATGCGAGCCATTGATCGGGGTCGATCCCCTCTTCGTAAAACCACTGACGCGGCAGATAGAGACGCCCAAGTCGCGCATCTTCACCAACATCGCGCGCGATATTGGTAAGCTGCATCGCCACACCCAGATCATTGGCGCGCGACAAGGCCTCCGCCTCTGTCACACCCATGATGAGTGACATCATCACGCCAACCGTTCCAGCGACGCGTACACCATAAGCGCATGTGTCGGAAAATGTCTCGCAAACTCGCCCCGCAACATCCCATTCAAAACCCTCGATGAGGGCCGCCGGCAAAGCGAAAGGAATTTGATATTGCGCCACCATTGTGGCGAATGCGCGATCCACAGGATTGTCTTGCGGCGTGCCTGCATAAGCGGCAACCAAGCGGCGGCGCAATTGTGCAACCGCAACAGCGCCCGATCCCGCGCCATCGACTTCATCATCCGCGACCCGACAAAATGCATAGAGTGCCCAAACAGAGGGGCGCACATCCGAGGGCAACAATAATGATGCGGCGTGAAATGATTTTGATCCTGCACGCAACAAAATGCGACAGGCTTCGAGATCACCCACGTGCTGGGTTGAGGGAATCATGCAGCCTCCAGAATCTGTGCAGCGCGAAGGCTCCAGCCAATATCAGCGCTTGCGGCAACGGCCATAGGCACACGCTCACGAGCCGCGCGGCGCAACAGAGCGCGTGCCGTCCATGGCATGGTTAGCAATGGCAACGGATCATGAGACGTAAAAGTAACATCACGACGCTGGCTCATTGCGCGCAATTTTCGCGCAAAGCCAAAGACATTGGGCAGAGCACCTTGTGCCTCCTGCAAGCAAGACCAGAATTGTTGCAAATCCGCTTCTTGTCGCAGTCTCAGCTGTTTTGATTGATTGAGAATAGCTGGCGCCAGATCATCTGTTTCAAAGAAATGCACACCGCTTGTCAGCCGCGGATTGCATTCCAGTGCAAAAATCTGACCCGCAGCGTCACGCATAAAATCAAAAGACAGAAAACCGGTCCATTGCGTGGCTGCTGCATAGCGTGCAGCAAAATCATTCACGCGTGCATCATCAACACGCGAAAAGCCCACGGCAACCGTGCCTGATATGACAGAGGCACGATAAATCGCTGTGCCACGGATTTCGCCGTTTACGCAAAGCGAGCAAGAGGAAAGCTCCTCGCCTTTGATCCGCTCTTGAACAATGGCGTGATCTGTCGGCTCAAAGGCAGCGCCTTGCGGCAAGAGTTTCGTTCCCCCACCGCCGCAAGAGCGGCGCTCTTTCCAGACAAAATCACCGCTGTCCGCCAGGCTGCGCGCTTGTACATCATCAGCGCGCCATGTTGCGGGAACAGGCAAGCCGAGCGCCTTGGCCTGTTTGGCAAAGCGCCACTTATCATGCGCTTCATGCAGCACATTTGGCGGCATTGTGAAAACCGCCACATCCGGCAAACGTGCCTGCAAGTAGCTGGCATAAAGCGTTTCTTCCGACACGGGCAGAATGAGCCTCACATTTTCTTCCCGTGCGATGCGCTCGATCGCATCCAGCCAACCTGCCGGATCATCAGCAGGAGATGGCACTTGCACAGAACGCGCACAGGCGCGCGAGGCGCCCGTCAAATGATCTGCAAAAGGATCAGCCACAATCACGCGCCAACCTAGCTTGGCAAAAGACCGCGCGGGGTCGAGTGCTTTGGGCAGACGCCCCAGTGTGAGCAAAACAGCGCTCATGGTGCACCTGCTTGGCGCACACGGCACATGACTTGTTTCACAGGGCGCGTGGTGAGACGCGCGGCCGGTCGCACAGGTTGATCTTCGGCAAGCGTAAAATCGAAGCTTTGCACCAAACGCGCAATAATCAGCACCGCCTCGATACTCGCAAAAGCAGCGCCAGAACAAATGCGCGGCCCTGTGCCAAAGGGAATATAAGCACCCGGCGTCATCTCGCTTTCGCGCTCGGGCAAGAAGCGGTCGGGATCAAACACATCCGGATCGCGCCAATATTTTTCATGTCGATGCAAGACCCAAGGCGAGACAATGACGAGAGCCCCGCGCTTCACAAAGCGGCCACCAATTTCTGAATCTTCCAAAGCCACACGCGGCAAAAAGGTGATCGGCGGATAAAGCCGCACGGTCTCGCGAAACACATTTCGTGTAAAAATGAGCTTCTTCGTCTGTTCGAAAGAGATCGGCCCTTCCCCACAGACGTTGCGCACTTCATCGCGAATACGCGCGACAATCTCTGGCTGCGAAGCCAGAATGAAGAACACCCATGTCAGGGCCGATGCGCTCGTCTCATGTCCGGCGAGAAACAACACGCCAAGCTGGTCAATCAGCTCTTCGCGCGTAAAGCCCACACCTTGCGTATCGTGAACCGCTGCAAGGGCTCGGGCAATGTCATCACAGCCCTGCCCGCTTTCATCAAGCAGTGCGCCGATTTGCGCACGAATAAAACGACACGCGTCCAAGACTTCGGGTTTTTGCGGCACATCGGTCCAAGCCTTGTCGAGCACGAGCCGTTTGATTTCGACTTGCGCGACAGATCGCTCGAAAATGGTGAAGGCTTCAAACACCTCATGGGCCGCGCCTTCATCGAGGCGCTGCGTCGAAAAAACCGTGCGGCAAATAATATCCGCCGTCAGATGCGACATCAGGAGATCAAGACTGAACGCCTCTCCATTCGTCGCTTTTTTTGACAAATGGGTCGCGCAATCTTCCACGCCCGCCGCCATCGCGGGAAAAGCGCGGTTGATGCGCATCATGGAAAGTGCCGGATCAACCATTTCGCGCTGGCGCTTCCAGGTTGCGCCCGACGACACAAAAATAGAATCACCAATCAAAGGTTTCAGCGCATGGACCATCAGGTCCGATTTCGGGAATATCTCCTCCCGCTCGATCAAGACATGACGGACGAGATCGGGCCGGTTGACGATAAAGGTCGAGCGCCGCGACCAGCCGAGCGTGCCAATATCCATGCGATAGGCCGAGCCCGGCAGCAGATCGAGCAAATTGCCATCGCCACGCAGCGCCGCCCGCATGAGCGAGACGACGGCAGGCAAGGGTTTTGGGCGCGGCGGCAAATACAAAGGCGGACTCCTGTCCAACTCTCTTTACAGTCGATCATGTCAACTCGTAAACTGCAACCCTGTCGCCTCGGGGGCTCCATGGTCTATTTGCTCTTCGAATCTCTGGTCGCGCTGCATATTCTGGGCGGCGTCACGGGCGCTGTGGCCTTCTGGATCCCTGTGATCGGCCGCAAGGGCGGGGCTTTGCATATCAAAGCGGGGCGCATCTTCACCCGCGCCCTTCTCGTCACGGGCACCTGCGCGATTCTTATGAGCCTGCTGACGCTGGCGGCACCCATCGCCACCCACCCGCATCTGGAAGGCAAATTCGACGAGACTTTCATACGCGGCATATTCGGCTGGATGATGCTCTATCTCGGCGTGCTGACGCTCAACCTCGTCTGGTACGGCTGGCTTTGCGCGATCCATCGCAATGACCGCCAAGCCCTGCGGGAATGGCGCAATCTCTGGTCACAGCCAGTTCTTATCCTTGCTGCCGCCAATTGCGCCTGGCAGGGCTGGATTGGCGATCAAATGCTCATGGTCGCCATTGCCTTTGTCGGCTTTGCCACTGCGGCCACCAATCTCTGGTTCATGTTCAAGCCGACATTGTCAAAAGTGGATTGGCAGAAAGAACATTTGAAAGCGCTCGTGGGCGGGGGCATCTCCGTCTACACGGCTTTCATGGCCTTTGGCTCGGTGCGCATTCTGCCCGAACTCGCCCTCAACCCGATCATGTGGGCGATCCCGCTGACGATTGGCGTGAGCATTATCATCTATCAATGGGCGAAGCTCGACGGCTATTTACGCCGCTTTCAGCCCCGCCCTTTGCGCGCCACGAAATCCTGAGCCGTCGGGACAAGATCACCAACAATCTTGGCCGAAGAAATCACGCCCGGCAGACCTGCGCCCGGATGCGTGCCCGCACCAACCAGATAAAGCCCTTCGACTTCCTCGCTGAGATTATGCGGGCGGAACCAAGCGCTCTGGAATAGCTGTGGTTCGAATGAAAAAGCAGCGCCCTTGATCGAACACAGGCGATCCCGGAAATCGATGGGCGTCATCAAACGCGAGGTAACGATCTGGTTGGAAAGATCGGGCAGCACCGTCTCTTCCAAACGCTTTTCAATCGCCTTGCGATAGGGTTCTGCCATCACCTCCCAATCCGTTCCGCTATCAAGATGGGGCACGGGGGCAAGCACATAAAAAGCATCACAGCCCGCAGGGGCGAGCGAGGGATCGGTCATCGTCGGGCGATGCAGATAGAGGCTGAAATCAGGCGCCAATTTCTTGCGCGAGAAAATATCCTTCAGCAGTTCTTCATAGCGCGGACCCAGCACCATCATGTGGTGATAGACATCCTCATAACGCTTCTTGGTGCCGAAATACCAAACGAAAAGGCTCATCGAATAATTGGCGCGATTGATCTTGGCATCCGTCCAGCGCTTGCGTGGATAATCTTTCAAAAGTTTGGAATAGGTCCACGCCGGATCGGCGTTGGAGATGACAAGATCGGCCGTAATGACTTCGCCATCTTTCAGCCGCACACCACTTGCGCGTCCCTTGTCGGTGAGGATTTGATCCACCTCGAGGCCATAGCGCATGAGGCCGCCCTTGCGCTCGATCAGCTTCACCATGCCACGCACAATCGCACCCGTGCCGCCCATGGCGAAATGTACGAGATGTGTGCGCTCCAGATGCGAGATCAGGCAATAGTAAGCGGTCGTCGTCAGCGGATTGCCGCCGATCAAAAGCGGGTGGAAGGAGAAAGCCACGCGCAATTTCGGATTTTTGAAATAGCGGCAAACTTCCGAATAGACCGAGCGATAACCGCGCAGCCGCACGAGATCGGGGGCTGCCGCGATCACGGATGAGAATTTATGGAAAGGAAAGTCAGCCAGTTCTTTGAAGGCGACTTGATAAATCTCGGCGCTGGCTTCAATGAAGCGATCAAAATTACCCGCATCTTCCGGCGAGATGCGCGCAACTTCGGCCCGCATGCCTTCGAGATCGGCAACACAGCGCATTGTGTCGCCATCGTCAAAGCGGATCAGATAAAACGGATCAACGGGGCGCAGATCAACGTCATCGGACAGGCGTGCACCCGCGACCTCCCACAGCTCTTCCAGGAGATAAGGCGCGGTGACAATGGTTGGTCCCGCATCAAAGGTGAAGCCATCCTGTTTGAACACATAGGCACGCCCGCCCGGTCCATCCAGTTTATCCACCACCGTCACCCGCCAGCCTTTGGCGCTCAAACGAATGGCTGATGCCAGACCACCAAAGCCTGCACCAATCACCAGCGCATGGGGTGCGCTTGCATGAGGCATATCAAACATCATCGCCTCCGATCACAGAGAAGCGTCGCGCCAGACGCAGAATTTCGGTCGTAAAACGGCTCGGCTCTTCTTCATGCGCCAGATGGCCGAGCCCTTGCACGCAGAGCACTTCTGCGGCAGGCAGAAGACGACGGATTTCATGTGCACGATCAGGATCAATCGTGCGGTCGCGCGATCCCACCATCTGCACCAGCGGCACGCGCAGCTTGGGCAGAGATGCACGCAATTCATCGAGATCCCAATTGGCCATCATGCGCAAAGTGCCGGCCACATGAGAAGATTGCTGCGCGAGATGGCGATAGAGCGCCACGCCCTGCTCATTGAGACGAGATCCCGTCTCATCAATCAAACGCTCGACTGCTTGCGGGTGGCGCGCTTGCGAAGAGACAAACCAAGGCACCAGCGGATTGAGCGCGAGCAATTTGGCAAGACCCGAATAGAGCGTATTGACCGCATGAAAGGGCAGAAGCGCCGCATTAACGCCCACAATGGCTTTGGGGCATGCCAGCCCGTCGAGAGCCATGCGCACACCAACCGCACATCCGGCTGAATGCCCGACAATCATATCTGGCACAGCTTTCAACGTAATCAGGAGATCAGCCACCGCGCGTGCCATGCCCGGCAAAGTGAAAATTGCCGAGCGGCGTGGCAGCGCGGAAAAGCCCTGCCCCGGAAAATCTGGCGCAATGACGCGAAAATGTTTTGCCAGCTCCGGCATCATATCTCGCCACGTATGTGCGGAGGCGCCAGCACCATGGAGCAAAAGGAGCACTGGTCCTTCCCCCATGATCTGCACATGCCAGTCAACACCGCCGGCGCTGACAAACCGGCTTGCCGCCCGATGCGGCCATTCCTGCTTGTCACGTCCGAAGACGAGTCTTTCGCTCATCTCGTGCGTCACTCCTGACACGCGTCTTGCGTGGCGCGGTCACCCGCTCGGCGCCCATCGCACCCAAAACTTTGCCAACAATCGCCTCGGCATCAAGACCCGCTTGGCGGATCATTTCTGCAGGCGTGTCATGTTCGATGTAAACATCAGGCAGGCACATGCTGCGGAATTTCAAGCGACCAGAATCAAGCAGGCCCTCTTCGGACAATTCCTGCATAACCATCCCGCCAAAGCCGCCCGATGAGCCTTCTTCAATCGTGATCAAGAGATCATGCGAACGCGCAAGCTCCTGCACCAGAGCACGGTCAATCGGTTTGGCAAAACGTGCATCAGCCACTGTGACCGAGAAGCCAGCTTCTTCCAGCTTATCTGCAGCCACCAATGTGTCAGCCAACCGTGTCCCCAGTGACAGAAGCGCAATGTCATGGCCGCTGCGCAGAATACGCCCGCGCCCCATTTCCCAGACCGTGCCTTTTTCCGGCATGGGCACGCCCACGCCTTCACCACGTGGAAAGCGGAAAGCAATCGGCCCCGTGTCATGCGCAACAGCTGTTGCCACGGCATCGACAAGCTCTGCCTCATCGGCTGGCGCCATCACCACCATATTCGGCAGGCAGGACAGATAGGCAATATCGAAAGAGCCGGCATGTGTCGGGCCATCGGCCCCCACCAAACCCGCGCGGTCAATCGCAAAGCGCACATTCAGATTTTGCAGAGCGACATCATGCACAATCTGGTCATAAGCGCGTTGCAGGAAGGTCGAGTAAATAGCGCAGAAAGGTTTCATGCCGCGCGCAGCCAGACCGGCTGCAAATGTCACCGCATGTTGTTCGGCAATGCCGACGTCAAAAATACGCGTGGGGTGGCTCTTGGCAAAAACATCAAGCCCTGTGCCACCTGGCATAGCTGCGGTAATCGCCACAATGCGCGGATCGCGATTGGCTTCGCGCGTGAGCGCATCGGCAAAGACGCGCGTATAGGCCGGCGCTTTGGGTTGCGCTTTGGCTTGAATGCCGGTCGCCGGATCAAACTTCACCACACCATGATATTTGTCAGCAGAGGCTTCAGCCGGCGCATAGCCTTTGCCCTTCTGCGTGCGCACATGCAGCAGAATGGGACCATGTCCCGCATCGCGAATATTTTCCAAGATCGGCACGAGTGTCTTCAGGTCATGGCCGTCGACCGGACCAATGTAGAAGAAACCCATTTCCTCGAAAATTGTCCCGCCTGTCAGGAAGGTGCGCGTGTGACTGATCGCGCGCGTGATCGTGCGGTCGATTTTTTCGGGCAAATGGCTGGTCAGACGACGCCCCGCCTCGCGCAAAGACATATAGCGGCGGCCCGACACAAGCTGGCCTAAATGTTTCGAGATAGCGCCCACAGGTGGCGCAATCGACATGTCATTGTCATTCAGGACAACAAGCAAACGGCTTTTCAATTCACCGGCATTGTTCATCGCTTCATAAGCAAGGCCTGCCGACATGGCGCCATCGCCGATAACAGCAACAACCTTTTCATCGCCGCCCAAAAGATCGCGGCCTACAGCAAAGCCAAGACCTGCAGCAATAGATGTCGAGGAATGGCCGGCGCCAAACGGATCGTAATCGCTTTCAGCACGGCGGGTAAAACCAGCCAGACCACCACCTTGACGGATAGTGGTCATGCGCTCGCGACGACCCGTGAGAATTTTGTGCGGATAGGCCTGATGGCCGACATCCCAGATCAGCGTGTCACGCGGCGTGTCGAACACATAATGAAGCGCAACTGTCAGCTCGACCACGCCGAGCCCGGCGCCCAGATGTCCACCCGTCTGTGCGACGGATTCAATCATGCTCATGCGCACCTCTTCGGCCACGCGCTTGAGCTTGGATTGGGGAAGTTTGCGAAGGTCGGACGGGCGTTGAATCCGTTCGAGCAAAGATGCGGTTGCCTGTGTCACGATCGACCTCCCTAAAACGGGGCGTAAGGGGGAGCTTACACGACCATTCTCGAAAGTGACAACTAAACTTTACATATAAAAGTGTCAGATCAACAGGACACAGCCCAGTGGCCCGAAAAGGGGTCCAAAAGGATGATATTATAAGGGAAAATGGCGAGAGAGACGGGACTTGAACCCGCGACCTCCGGCGTGACAGGCCGGCGCTCTAACCAACTGAGCTACTCCCCCGCGCGTGCCGGACGACCACTAGGGCACCCGTCGGCAGAGGATGGTCGAATAAGGTGCCCAGCCTCTCAAGTCAACACGAAATCGGTAAAAGCCCGTCCTTTCCGACGGCTTTCGTCGAGCGGCAGGTCACCATCGTCAAAGCTTCGGGCCAGCCAGCTTGTAACGGCGCAATTCCGCGGCCGAGAGGATATGGATCTGCTCGGGATTGATGGTTTCGGCCTTGCGCACCAAAGCGGTCGAAATCCCCATGGCTTCGGCATATTCGCTGAGGCGTGCGACCAAAGGTTCAGTGGCGAACACGCGGTCTCTCTGCGGGCCGGCATCCGGGCGCATATTGGCCTCATACATGAACATGCGGTGGATGCCGACGCGGCTCTCGGGCAGCGCCACGCGCTTCTTGGCGCCCATCAGCGCATAGACACAGGCCGAATAGCAGCGCCCCGGCAGGACCCAGAGATCTTTGCGGCTGCCTGCTGGCGGCACTTTGGCAACCACGGCAGCCGCACCAAGCTTGCGCAAGGCCTGCCCAAGCTCCATAGCCGCCACCACGCGGCCACCCTGCGAATTGATCAGCACAATGGAATGCAGGCGCCCCGAGCCGATATGTTTGCCGACAAAATCCACGAAGGCCTGCGGGGTCTTGGCCATAATCTCGCCGTCAGCGGCAATGAACTGTGGGCAGCGCTGACCGCAGCGCTCGCCATAATCCACGAGCGAAAAGGCCATCTCCGCCGCAATGACCGGGCCAATGGCAAAAACCGAGAAGAGGCATAAAAAAACAGAGCGGAGCCCGAGCGACATGGTGCAAATCTTGGCCCGTCAAAGCCTGCGAGGCAAGCCCGTCCAAGCCTGTTTTGCCAGTTTTGCCGGCGCCCCAAACTGACTGCCCGGACACAGGCTGGTGAAGGCCGTTCTGCAATGCATCCACCATCGGCTTAAAAAGGCGCATCACAAGGATTTCAACCATGCCCTTCAATTCCGCCCGACACCTCGCGCCTCTCCTGCTCCTCGCCCTTGGCCTTCCCACAGCTGCGAGCGCAGACAAGGTAAAGGAAACGCCCCTGTTTCAGGCCTGCATGGACAAGGTTGATTTGGGCGCGATGAAAAATTCGCAATGGTTTGCATGCTACACGCAAGAACTCGCACGCCAGGACAAAGTGCTGAACACCGAATACCGCGCTTTGCAGGGACGCATTCCACCGGAAGCAAAAGATCCGCTCATCAAAGCGCAGCGCGCCTGGATCGCCTATCGCGAAGCCTGGTGCAAACTCGAGCAAGAGCTGCCCAATGCGCCGGGCGGCGAGGTCAATTATCAAGCCTGCCTGCTCGACCAGACGCTTCTCCAGATCAACAAGCTGAAGGACGTTTTCTGATGAACCGTTTCATTGCAGAGGCTTTCGCCTCGATCCTTTCGCTCGTGCATCTCGTCGTGGTTTTGGGCCTCGGCGTGCTGACGATTTTGTATTTCTCAGATGACACACGGCAGATCGCACAGATCGGCGCGCTGGTTGGCGTGAGCAAAGAAGCATTCATTCTGGTGATCATCGCCATCTGGATTGGCTATGTTCTGGTCATGGGATTTCTGGCGACCATCATCGCCATGAACGAGAATCTGGAGCGGCTGAACAAAACCGTGCAAGAACTGTCAGGGAAAATGTCGTAAAATGTGAGGTGTTATCCGGTTTTATGCTACATTTTGACGATGCTCCTGCCCACGCGCAATAAGAGGTTGAATCTTCTCATCTGGCTCAAGGCCCTTGGCCTCGGGCCTGCCGCCGTCACTTGTGCGGGCAAGACCGATGGTGGCGGTGCGCAAGTGCATGCGGTTCTGTCCGTTCAGGCATTTTGTCGACGCTTTGGCATGAACTATGTGCACACGCCTTTTGTGCAGATTGAACACACATCTGGTCAGCATGAGATTATGCGCTGGGAAAAAACCTTTGCTCTGGGCACAGGGCACCAGCTGGTATCTAATCTTGACCTTCCTGTCGTCCCGCTCAAAACCTATGCGAGACGACCAGCGCTCTGGTTCCGGCGCTTGATCGTTGCATTGCCTCACGCGCATGACTATGCCGATCATGTAAGCGACGCTTATGAAAGCCTGCGCGCGCAAAAGACGAGAAAACCCAGCGACGAAGGCCTGCGCATCGCCATTCACCTGCGTCGCGGTGATGTATCGCCCACCCAACATGCGGACCGCTATACGCCAGACGACAAAATCCTTGAGCTTATAGATTGGTTGCAAAACTCTATGCAGCCTGTATCGCCGCGTCCAGAGCTTCATGTCTATTCGCAAGGCTCAGCAGAAGCCTTTAAAGCTTATGCGCAGCGCGGGTGCCATATGCATCTTGATGATGATGCACTCAATGATCTTCTGGCCATGTCGAAGGCCGACATTCTGGTCATTGCTAAAAGCTCTTTCAGCTATGTGGCTGGGCTTCTTAACCAAGGCCTTGTGATTTACGAGCCGTTTTGGCACACGCCCCCCGCGCATTGGATATCCATCCACGAAGTTGAGCATGTGAAAACAGCTTTATCAGCAAATCAAAAGTTACATTATTGCTCAGAGTAGCGGAGTTTGTGCCAAATCGTTTCTGACAAAAGTGGCATCAAATTGTAGATTCTGTCCACTAATAGGGTCATAAAATCCCCGTTCCAAAGCCCACAGAAAGAAGCCCTGCTCCTTGAAGAAATCAAAGAAATAGTCGTAAAGGCGCTGTCCTTCGTAAAGCGGCACGATGGACATTTCGAGTTGAACGACTGACATATTGGGCAGCACTTTCGTTGCGCCCTTTAAAACCTCGCCTTCAAAACCCTGCGTGTCGATTTTCAGAAAAATCTTATCTCCCGGTTTGCAATATTGGCTGAAAACGGAATCAAGAGTGATGACATCTACCTTTGCCCTTCCGACATAGGCCGCATTAGCCGCCGCATCGATATGAGTTTTCATGATCGGCAAAATGGACGAACTATACGAATTCTTGGAAACATTGATTTCCGTCTCACCCAATGCCGAGCCCACAGCGCAGCGTGGATGAATTGTCCAAAGAGGATCATCCTTGGCCAATTCTGAGAGAGTTTCATAAGCAGCGGGCAAGGGCTCGAAAGAAATAATTTTACCGCGATAACCTAGCTCACGCAGCTTGCGTACATATTGTCCTTGATTGGCGCCTACATCGAGTAACACGTCAATCTGATGATGCATCACAGCCGAAGGGATGGGCTTGTCATTGATCACTTTCAGGCCACCAGCCTTCAAAACGATCCTCAGCATATTTCTCATCAAACCCATAAACACTTCCTATTGTCGTGCAGACGCAGGAGATATATGGTGGGCGGTGACGGGCTCGAACCGCCGACCCTCTCGGTGTAAACGAGATGCTCTACCAACTGAGCTAACCGCCCCTTGCGCCGTTCATACAACGCGCGGCATGGGAATCGCACGCCAAGCCGCGCGCGTCAATGGTGCAGAGCCTTCAGACGGGTCGCCAAATGGGCAAAAGAAAAGGCCGCAGGATCATCTGCGGCCTTCTCTCATCAAATTCAGCCCGTCGCCTTAATGGGCGACGACGCCAGACTCATCCCCTGCATCGGCCGCAACGGCTTTCGGATTGGCCTCTTCTTCCCAGGTGATCGCAACCGGCTGGCGGATCAGCGCATGGGTGAGCACTTCATCCATACGTGAGACCGGCACAATCTCCATGACATTTTTCACATTGTCGGGAATGTCGGCCAGATCCTTGGCATTGTCGATCGGGATCAGCACTTTCTTGATGCCACCGCGCAGGGCCGCCAGCAGCTTTTCCTTCAAGCCACCAATCGGCAGAACGCGGCCACGCAATGTCACTTCGCCCGTCATCGCAATGTCACGGCGCACCGGAATGCCCGTCATCACCGAGACAATGGTGGTGGCCATGGCGATACCAGCCGAGGGGCCATCTTTCGGTGTCGCGCCTTCCGGCACATGCACGTGAATGTCGCGCTTGTCGAAAAGCGGCGGCTCGATGCCAAAATCAACGCAGCGCGAGCGCACATAAGACGCCGCCGCTGAAATCGATTCCTTCATCACATCACGCAGATTGCCGGTGACCGTCATCTTGCCTTTGCCCGGCATCATGACGCCTTCGATCGTGAGCAATTCACCTCCCACTTCCGTCCACGCCAGACCCGTGACGACACCGACCTGATCTTCGGTTTCGGCTTCGCCATAACGATATTTCGGCACGCCGAGATAGTAGGACAGATTGTCTGCCGTGACGACGACCTTTTTCTTCTTGCTGGTGAGAATTTCCTTCACCGCCTTACGGGCGAGGTTGGAAATTTCACGCTCAAGATTACGCACGCCTGCTTCGCGCGTGTAGCGGCGGATGAGCAGCATCAAAGCATCGTTCTCAATCGACCATTCTTTGACGTTGAGACCGTGCTTGGTGGTCGCTGTCGCGATGAGATGCTTTTTGGCAATCTCTGCCTTTTCATCTTCCGTGTAGCCCGCAATACGAATGATCTCCATACGATCCATCAAGGGACCGGGGATGTTCAGCGTATTGGCAGTCGTCACGAACATGACGTTCGAGAGATCATAATCCACTTCGAGATAATGATCTGAGAAGGTCGAATTCTGTTCCGGATCGAGCACTTCGAGCAAAGCGGATGACGGATCACCGCGGAAATCCATGCCCATCTTGTCGATCTCATCGAGCAGGAAGAGCGGATTGGCAGTTTTCGCCTTGCGCATCGACTGGATGATTTTACCCGGCATCGAGCCGATGTAAGTGCGACGATGTCCGCGGATTTCAGCCTCATCACGCACGCCACCCAGCGACATGCGCACGAATTCGCGCCCCGTTGCTTTGGCAATCGAGCGGCCGAGCGAGGTTTTGCCAACGCCGGGAGGACCAACCAGACACAAGATCGGGCCAGTCAACTTATTGGCGCGCTGCTGCACAGCCAGATATTCAACAATGCGCTCTTTGACCTTATCGAGGCCGAAGTGATCGAGATCGAGCACATCCTCAGCAGCCTTGAGGTCTTTCTTGACCTTGGACTTCTTGCCCCACGGAATCGACAAGAGCCAATCGAGATAATTGCGCACCACTGTCGCTTCTGCCGACATGGGCGACATTTGGCGCAGCTTCTTCAGCTCCGCATGCGCCTTGTCGCGTGCTTCTTTCGACAGTTTGGTGTTCTTAATGCGCTCTTCGATTTCGGCCAGATCATCCTTGCCGTCTTCGTCGCCGAGTTCCTTCTGAATGGCCTTCATCTGCTCATTCAAATAATACTCGCGCTGCGTCTTCTCCATCTGGCGCTTGACGCGCGTGCGGATGCGCTTCTCGACCTGCAGGACGGAGATTTCGCTTTCCATCAGCGCGAGGCATTTTTCCAGACGCTTGGCGACGGAGGATGTCTCGAGCAATTCCTGCTTATCGGAGATTTTGATCGCAAGATGCGAAGCTACCGTATCGGCGAGCTTGGCAAAATCATCAATCTGCGTGACCGCTGCGACAACTTCCGGTGAAACCTTTTTATTGAGCTTCACATAGCCTTCGAATTCGGAGACGACCGAACGCGACAAAGCCTGCACTTCGACGGGATCTGGAATTTCTTCCGCAATCACTTCGGCATCGGCTTCGTAATATTCTTCCGTGCGGGTGTATTTGCGCACGATGGTGCGCGCTGCACCCTCGACCAGCACTTTCACTGTGCCATCGGGCAGCTTCAACAACTGCAAAACTGTCGCCAGCGTGCCGGTCGTGAAAATGGCGTCCGTTGCCGGATCATCATCAGCCGCATTCATCTGCGTGGCGAGCAGAATGTGCTTGTCGGCCTTCATCACTTCTTCGAGCGCGCGAATGGATTTTTCGCGGCCAACAAAGAGCGGCACGATCATATGGGGAAACACGACGATATCGCGCAGCGGCAGAACCGGATAGCTCTCAATCGTGCCGGGCGAGGCGAGTACGCGCTTCTGGGTTGTCATTCGTTTTTCCTGTTCCTTCTCAGCCCGTCTCGCGCCTACTAAGGCCGCGGTCCGGACGGGACGCTCTTCGTGCCAAGCACGATTCGTACCGGCCCTAAGGTTACGTCCCTACGGCGAGGCCTCAAAGCGCCTCCCGTCTCTTCAAAGGGGAAATGGGCACCGCTGCCTGCTTTTTCAACACTCTGGCGCTTCACATTGCGCTTCCCCAAAAGAAAAGGCCGCCCGGAGGCGGCCTTGAACCTTTGGCGTGACGAAAAATGTCAGGCGGCGCCGCCGCCCGTCTTCTCGTTGCGCTCCGCATAAATATAGAGCGGACGCGCCTTGCCCTCGACCACTTCGGGGCCGATGACCACCTGCTCAACGCCCTCTAAGCCCGGCAGGTCGAACATGGTGTCGAGCAGAATGCCTTCCATGATGGAACGCAGACCGCGAGCACCCGTCTTGCGCTCAATGGCCTTTTTCGCAACAGAAGACAGAGCCTCATCCTGGAAGGTGAGTTCCGTATTCTCCATTTCGAAGAGACGCTGATACTGCTTCACCAGCGCATTCTTCGGCTCGGTGAGGATGGTCTTGAGAGCCGCCTCGTCGAGGTCTTCGAGGGTCGCGAGAACGGGCAAACGGCCAACGAATTCGGGGATGAGGCCGAATTTCAGCAAATCTTCCGGCTCAACCGTGCGGAAGATTTCGCCTGTGCGGCGTTCATCGGGGCCCTCGACCGCGGCAGCAAAGCCAATCGATGTGCCCTTGCCGCGCTGCGAGATGATCTTTTCAAGACCAGCAAAAGCGCCGCCGCAGATGAACAGAATGTTCGTCGTGTCGACTTGCAGGAATTCCTGCTGCGGATGCTTGCGACCACCCTGCGGGGGAACGCTTGCAACCGTGCCTTCCATGATCTTCAGAAGTGCTTGCTGCACGCCTTCGCCCGACACGTCGCGGGTGATGGAAGGATTGTCGGACTTGCGCGAAATCTTGTCGATTTCGTCGATATAGACGATGCCGCGCTGCGCACGCTCGACATTGTAATCGGACGCCTGCAACAGCTTCAGAATGATGTTTTCAACGTCTTCACCCACATAACCGGCTTCGGTCAGCGTGGTGGCATCGGCCATGGTGAAGGGCACATCGAGAATGCGCGCGAGCGTTTGTGCGAGCAGCGTCTTGCCGGAGCCCGTCGGGCCGATCAGCAGAATGTTCGACTTGGCGAGTTCGACATCATTATGCTTCGAAGCATGCGCGAGGCGCTTGTAGTGATTGTGCACGGCGACAGACAGCACGCGCTTGGCCTGCGGTTGGCCGATCACATAATCATCGAGCACTTTGCAGATTTCGCGCGGCGTCGGAATGCCTTCCTTGCCCTTCACGAGCGAGGATTTGTTTTCCTCGCGGATGATATCCATGCAGAGCTCAACGCATTCATCGCAGATGAAGACCGTCGGTCCCGCGATGAGCTTGCGGACCTCGTGCTGGCTCTTGCCGCAGAACGAGCAGTAGAGCGTGTTCTTCGAGTCGCTAGCGCCGACCTTGCTCATCATCATCTCCGTTATGACGAGGCAGACCAAAACACAGGCCTCGTCAGGATAAAACCTAGAGGTGTCAGCCTAACAAAGCGTAGACGACACTCCGGGAAAACGTGCCATTTTGGTGAAGGCCCGTTTTCTAAAACTGGGTCACTCTGAGCCCCGATGCAACCATGCGAACGGGCCCCAATCAAGGCAGGAACAGATTCCCGCCTTGCTACCCCTCGCCGTCAGAGCTCAAGCCACTGAAAACAAGGGGAGTTCGAGTTTTACTTGGCGTCAGGCGCCTCAGGGCGCTTTTCGAGCACCTGATCGACCAGACCGAAATCCTTGGCTTCTGAGGCAGCCATGAAGTGATCGCGATCCAATGTGCGTTCGATCGTGTCATAGTCACGACCCGTGTGCTTCACATAGATCTCGTTGAGGCGACGCTTCACCTTCATGATGTCTTCCGCATGGCGGAGAATGTCCGAGGCCTGGCCCTGGAACCCGCCTGAGGGCTGGTGAACCATGACGCGGGCGTTGGGCAGGCAGAAACGCATGCCCGCCTCACCGGCGCAGAGCAGCAGCGAGCCCATGGAGGCAGCCTGCCCGATGCAGAGCGTCGACACTTTCGGCTTGATGAATTGCATCGTGTCGTAAATGGCCAGACCCGCCGTCACCACGCCACCGGGCGAGTTGATGTACATGGCGATTTCTTTCTTGGGGTTTTCCGCCTCAAGGAAGAGCAACTGGGCAATAATGACCGAGGCCATGTGGTCTTCCACCGGGCCCGTCAGGAAGATGATTCGCTCACGCAGCAGGCGAGAATAAATGTCGAAGCCGCGCTCGCCCCGGCTCGTATTCTCAATAACCTGTGGAATCAGATAGTTAGCATAAGTTTCGACGGGATCACGCATCCGTTCTGTCCTCGAGCGGTCTGGGGCCGGGTCCGGCACTGCACATGGGCTTAGCATTGGGCCTAACATAATGACGCCGGCAGCCTTGCGCAAAGGCTGCCGGCGTAATTTTCGATCGAGATGCTGAACAAGAGACAGAAAGCCGCGGGCTGCGGCCCTGCCCTTGGGTCAGTTTCAGGACTTGGTTTCGTCTTCGACCTTGAAGAGCTCTTCCTTGGTGACGGTTGTTTCCGTGACCTTGGCTTGGCCGACAATGTGGTCGACGACCTTCTCTTCATAAAGCGGGGCGCGCAATTCATTCAGCGCGTCGCGATTGTTGCGATAATAATCCCAGACCATCTTTTCCTGACCCGGGAACTGACGCGCGCGCTCCAACAGCGCCTGCGTCATTTCATCATCGGTGATCTGCACATCGGCAACGCGGCCGACTTCTGCCAGCACGAGGCCCAGACGCACGCGGCGTTCAGCAATGCGGCGGTAATCGGCGCGCGCTGCTTCTTCCGTTGTGCCTTCTTCTTCAAACGACTTGCCGCCAGCCTTCTGGCCAGATTCGACCTGCGTCCAAATGCCATCGAACTCCTGCGAGACGAGACCTTCCGGCAATTCGAAGGAATATTTCTTGTCGAGCGCATCAAGCAGCGAGCGCTTCACCTTGTCGCGCGATGCGCGGATGAAATCGCGTTCGATGTTCGACTTGATCGCGTCCTTCAACTTGTCGAGCGCATCGAAACCGAATTGCTTGGCAAATTCGTCATCGATTTTCATTTCGCCCGGCGCTGCAACGACTTTCACCGTCACATCGAAAGAAGCATCGCGGCCAGCGAGCTTGGCAGATGCATAATCATCAGGGAATTTCACATTGACCGTGCGCTGGTCGCCAGCCTTGGCGCCCATCAGCTGATCTTCAAAACCGGGGATGAACTGGCCCGAGCCGAGAACGAGATCAATGTCAGTGCCCGTGCCACCTTCAAAAACTTCATCGCCAATCTTGCCGACGAAATCGATGGTGAGCTTGTCAGACTTTTCAGAAGCTGCACCTTCCGCCTTCGGCGTGTAGCTTTGGTTCTGCGAGGCCATGCGATCAATGGCCTGCTGAATTTCTTCTTCCGGCACATCGGCCTTCGGACGGGTGATTTCGACATCGGCGAAAGAACCGACATCAAAGTCGGGAATGATTTCGATCTTCACGGAAATCGCGAGATCGCCCTTGGCTTCGAGCGCTGCTTCAACTTCCGCCTGATTTTCAGGGAAATCGATCTTGGGCTCCATCGCGACCTTGAGGCTGTTGTCCTCGATAATCTTGCGATTGGCTTCGCCAATGGCGTTCTGGAGCACATCGGCCATCACCGAGCGGCCATAGAGGCGCTTCAGGTGAGCGGCGGGCACTTTGCCCGGACGAAAGCCGTTGATGCGGACTTTGTCCTTCATATCAGCCAGCTGGCCGTCGAGGCGCTGTGCGAGATCCTTGGCCGGGAAGACCACTTTATATTCGCGCTTCAGGCCCTGCGACAGGGTTTCAGTCACCTGCATTGTTTTTGCCTTCTTCAGAACGGCGGCGAACGGGGCGAACCCCGCGCGCGATGGAGAAACTGTTCGAAATCCGTGAGTTAGCCTGGTTTTTGGTGCGGGCGGAGGGACTCGAACCCCCACGCTTTTCGGCGGTGGAACCTAAATCCACTGCGTCTACCAATTCCGCCACGCCCGCTTGGAAACCTTCCCCTTCGGGACGGATCCCGGCCACTCACTGCTTCGGGTGGGGCTCTATACCAATGGAGCGGGGCAGATGCGACAAAAAAGTGCGGCATCAGCGCCCCCCAATAAAAAAGCGCCCGGACCGCCTCCCTACGGCCCGGGCGCTTGTCCTGATGGTCCCGATGTATCCCGGGATTGATCCATCAGCACAGAACTCAAAACTGCATCGACTGCCCTTCAATGGTCAGGCGACGCATCAGGCGCGGCTCCTCGCGCGGGAAATCCTTGCGCGCGTGGATGGAGCACCAATTGTCCCAGATCACCATGTCGCCGAGCTCCCACTTGTGCTCGTAGACGATGGAGGGATCTTCAGAAATGTCGAACAGATCTTCGAGGATGGCATCGCTGTCTGCGCGCGAGAAACCCTCGATGCGTGCGGTCATCAGGCGGCTCACATAAAGCGCCTTCTTGCCGGTCGCAGGATGGGTCACAACAATCGGCTGCTCGTGATGGCGGATTTTTGAAATATCGACCGAGTCGAGATCCAACCGCTCGCGGCGCTTGTAATCGTGCATTTGCAGCACTTTTTTGCCTTCCAGACGGTCGCGCAAGGCGCGCGGGATCATCTCATAGGCTTTGTACATATTGGAGAAGCAGGTCTCGCCGCCCCAGCTGGTCAGCTTCATCGCATAAAGAAGCGTCGCGCGATGGGGCTCGGGATAATAACTCGTGTCATGGTGGAACCACATTTCGCCGTCGCCAAAGGCGCCGATCGATTTGCCGTTCTCGACAATGTTGGTGACGAGCATGAAGGGGGTATCAAAATCGCCTCCGGGCCCAGGACCGTTCACCGGTCTCTTGCGAAGGGCGACCTTGCCGAACATCTCGGCAGCCCGGAGTTGATCTGATTCAGTCAGTTCCTGCTCACGAAAGACCAAGACGATATTCTCGTCAAAGGCTTTCCGGACCGCATTCACTGTTGCAGCATCCAAGGGCTGGCGCAGGTCCAAACCCCGGACTTCCACCCCGCAGGCGGGGGAAAGCGGTAACAGTGACAGGGACATTGATGTCCTCTCCTTGGGCGTTTCCTCGGAAGCAGAGGTTAACAGGCGCTGGGGAGTCGCATAGACGCTTCCTGCTGACATGATTGGTCAGTATTTTTTGACAATCCCCCGTCCCCCATCCCATGATGAGGGACAGGAAAGGCGTTCCATGGACCGGCTGAAAGCAATCGAGAGTTTCGTCCGCATTGCCCAGACGGGCAGCCTGTCGAAGGCGGCGCAGGATCTGGGCACGTCGCGCGCGCTGATTTCGAGCCATTTGAAGCAGCTTGAAGATCATTTGGGTGTGCGGCTCATCAATCGCACAACGCGCCAATTATCAATCACTGAAAGCGGGCAGGAATATCTCGCTTTCTGCCAATCAACGCTGGCTGCTTTTGACGAGGCCGAGCAATCGCTCGCCCGCTCGTTAGAGGAACCGCGCGGCACATTGAAAATTCTGGCCTCGATGGCTTTCGCAAATATTCATCTGGCGCCTGTGGCAGCCGAATTCTCTCTCGCACATCCCGAAATCAAACTGTCGCTGATCACGACCGATACGAGCTTCTCGCCCTTTGAACTCATCGACCAAGGCTATGATCTGGCGGTCTGGATGCGCCCCATCGAAGATATGAGCATTATATCGACCAAACTGGGTGAGGTGCGCTGGCCCGCTCTGGCAAGCCCCGCTTATCTCGCTGAGCATGGCACGCCCAAACATCCGCAAGAACTCGAACAGCATACATGCCTCATCCATCGTTCCATCTCGCCCGACAGCATCTGGCGTTTTTCCGGCGCAGATGACACGGTCAATGTGAAAGTGGCGGGCCCGCTCCTTACCAATAGCGTCTTTGCGTTACGCGCTTCTGCACTGGCGGGTGTGGGTGTGACGCTTCTACCGACCTATTTCATTCAAGATGAAATTGAGAGCGGCAAATTGATCGAGCTTTTTCCAGACTATGGGGCGCCACGCCGCCCGATCTATATTCTGTACCCGCATGCCCGCTATCTTCCGCTCAAGACGCGCCTCTTCATCGATTTTCTGCGAGCCTATGTGCGGAAACAAAAATGGTGAGATATCTCTCTCCCACAAGACGATCTCTCCTGACCGGAAGTCTTTCAGCCACTCTGTTGCCACTCTCTTTGCAGGCGCAAGAAGCGGCTGATCTTGTTCTGCATGATGGCCCACTCATCTTGCCACCGCTCAAAGCCAAACGCGCAGAGCCGTTCCGGCTGCGGGTGAAAAATGAGAAGCGAGAGCCTACAGCTTTGCATTGGCGAGGCGTACGCTTGCGCAATGATATGGATGGCGCAGCACCACTCACGCAAAAACCCATCGAACCGGGCGAGACTGCCGAAATTATATTTACGCCACCCGATGCGGGAAGCTTTCTCTGTCATGCCAATTGGCGTGAAAACTCCGGCCGACAGATTGCCGATGGCGTGATCTTCCCATTCATCGTCGAAGAGAGAAAAGATCCCGCCGTCGATCTCGATCTCATCTGTCTGCTGCAAGACAAAACATCAGAAGAAAAAACCGCGCCACGCCTGCTGATCAATGGCAGCGATCAGCCACTCAAGCATGATCTGCGGCCCGGAACGCGCCTGCGCTTGCGCCTGTTCAGCGCCTCCACACAACAAATGATGTCGGTGACTTTGGATGGCGCGCGCAGTTATGTCGCGGCCATTGATGGCCAGCCTTGCGGTCTGTTTGAACCGGAGCGGCAAACCGTGCCGCTCGCGCCGGCCCAACGTTATGATCTCTTCTTCGATCTGCCACGCACAGAGGGCCAAACAACAGCGCTCAACGTCCGTGTTCTGGGGAATGACACCGACAAACCGACGACGCTGGCTATGCTGCGCACAATGGGTGAAGCCCTGGAAGCGCGAGCACCCTTTACGGGCCTGCCAGCAAACCCGCTTCTTCCAGAAAAAATCGCTTTGCAACGGGCCACGCGCCGCGACCTGACTTTGGGGCGTGCGCCAAAAGGCGGCTGGCTTATCAACGGTACCCCCGCCGATGGCTTTGGGCCGACCCCGCTCCTGTCGGTGAAAAAGGGGACGCCCATCGTTTTGGGCTTCATCAACAAGACCGGACGCCCCCAGCTCATCCACCCCCATGGCCATGTCATGCGCCATGTTCATCTCTACGATGACGGCTGGGACCCCTATTGGCGTGACACGATCATCGTGCCGGAAGGGCGCACCATGCGGGTCGCCTTTGTGGCGGATAATCCGGGCAGCTGGGCCATCTCAGGTGGATTGGATGGCCGTGACGGGCCCCTCGTCTGGTTCAAAGTGACCTAGGCTGAGGCCTGCAATTTAGGCAGAGATGCCCCCAAAAGAGACCAGCTGCACCCCCAAGGTCTGCACTTGGCGCATAACGGCCATGCGAACTTTCTGCTGGTTCTTGTGCGCCGCAAAATCCATATTGTTTTCACGGTCTGGCGTTTTCGCCGACCTCGCCCTCCTTGGGCGTTTCCTCCCTAGACTTGGGCCGCTGGTGCAAACCGGCGGCCTCCTTTCTTTCTAGGGGCCTTTCCAGCCATTCAAAATCTCCGCCAAGGCATCAGGCAGATCATCCGCTGTGAGCCCGCGCCCGACCTCCCAAGCGGCCTGCAAAGCGGCCTGCCCGTGCAGCCAGACGGACGCAGAAGCCGCCTCGAAAGCCGGCATGCCTTGGGCCAGTAATCCTGCAATCACACCCGCCAAGACATCTCCCGAACCTGCTGTGGCGAGGCTCGCTGGCAGATCAGCAGAGATGGACGCAAGGCCATCGGGCGCCGCGACAATCGTGTCGGGACCTTTCAGCAAAACCACGGCGCCCGTCGCCTTGGCGAGCCAGCGCGCGCGTTCAAGTTTTGAGTCCGGTGCTTGTGAATGTGATTCAAGTGAGCGTGCCAAAGGCTTTGCAAGTCTTGAAAATTCGCCTTCATGCGGGGTGAGGATGACGGGCCCGAGCCGGTCTTTGATCAGCTTAGAGGCACGCGGCAGATCATCTGCCATCAAAGTGAGTGCATCCGCATCCAGCACCAAAGCGCGTGCGGTCGCATCTTG
This sequence comes from Beijerinckiaceae bacterium, assembly GCA_947452455.1. Taxonomy (GTDB): domain Bacteria; phylum Pseudomonadota; class Alphaproteobacteria; order Rhizobiales; family Beijerinckiaceae; genus Terripilifer. The sequence continues at coordinate 616,837 of CANGBX010000001.1, read as the reverse complement.
TAAAGCCACTTCAAGCAGATCACGCGCCTGGGTCCCAAGCCCCAAGCCCGGCCCGATGACCAGCGTATTCTTGCGCTGATCCGTGAGCAGGCGAACAAAATCGGACGCGCCCGACATGGGGGCCAGCATGATCGCGGTGACTTGCGCAGCGTGGTCTTTCAACGCGGCAGGCGCACCGCCAATAGTCACCAGACCAGCGCCAGCCCGTGCGGCAGCGCGCGCGCATAGCCGCGCCGCGCCCGTATGAAATTCGGGCCCCGAGACCACCAACACATGGCCGCGGGTATATTTATGCCCCTCACAATCAAGGCTTGGGAGAAGGCCCGACCACAACGCCGGACCATTCAAAAATGTTGCAGGTGCGAGAGACCCAAGCACATGGTCGGGAATGCCGATATGCGCGAGATGCAAATCGCTACAGAGGCGCCGGCCAGGCATCAACACATGCCCCGGCTTCAACCGGAAAAACGTCACGGTCGCATCTGCCTCGACAGCAACGCCCCGCACCTGCCCGCTTGCGCCGTCTAGCCCCGAGGGCACATCAACGGCGAGCACACGCCCGCCACTCTCCTTGCGCCAAGCATTGAGCGCGTTCACGGCCGTTGCCGCCGCACCATCCAGCGCACGGGTGAGACCCGCGCCGAACAAGGCATCAATAACGAGATCGAAGCTTTTGGGGGCGAAGACCGCCAGATTCTGCGTTGTCCCCGTCCAAGCCCGCGCGGCTTCGGCTGCATCGCCTTTCAGTGCCGCGCGATCACCCCAAGCAAAGCAAGTGACGGCAAAACCCCGTTTGGCGAGAAAGCGCGCCGCCACATAGCCATCGCCGCCATTATTCCCCGGTCCGCAGAGCACGCCGATGCGCGGCGTATGGCGGCTCTGGGCCAAAATGAGCTGTGCCGCGGCATCCGCCACCGCCTCGCCCGCCTTTTCCATCAAAGCAAAACCCGGCACACCGCCCGCAATGGCCGCCGCATCCGCGCGGCCCATCTCGTCGGGGGTGAGCAATTCAAGCGTCTGGGGCCAATGGATCGGCAGGCTGGTCATAAGGCCATGGTGGTGCCTCAAAGCCCTTGGCGCAAGCGACCCCACAAAAAGACGAAATAGACGCGCAGCCTGATCTCGGCCATGCTGCACTGCGAAACCGGAGCTCTACGATGGTCAGCAAGACGCCGCGCAAATTTTTCGAACCCCTCGCCGCTGGTGCGCCCGCGCCCTATCGCGAGCTTCCCGTGCGGCTTGAGCGCATGATTCATTTCGTGCCGCCCCATATCGAAAAATTACGCGCACGTGCAGGCGACCTCGCCAAAGAGGTCGACGTTGTTCTCGGCAATCTCGAAGATGCTGTGCCAGTGGAAGCAAAAGAAGCAGCACGCTCTGGTTTCATCGAAATGCTGAAAGCGACTGACTTTGGTACGGCGGGTGTGTGGACGCGCATCAATGCGCTGAACTCTCCTTGGGTGCTTGATGACATCACGCAGATTGTCGGTAGCGTCGGCCATAAGCTCGATGTGATCATGCTGCCCAAAGTCGAAGGCCCATGGGACATTCACTATCTCGACCAATTGCTCGCCCAGTTAGAAGCGCGCCACAGCGTGCAAAAGCCCATTCTCATCCACGCCATTCTCGAAACTGCCGAAGGCGTGAAGAATGTCGAAGAGATTGCCACTGCATCACCGCGCATGCATGGCATGAGTCTGGGGCCTGCTGATCTCGCAGCCTCGCGCGCCATGAAAACCACGCGCGTGGGTGGCGGGCATCCTGAATATAAAGTGCTCGCTGATGCGCAAGGAGATGCACCACGTACAAGCTTCCAGCAGGATCTATGGCATTACACAGTCGCCAAAATGGTCGATGCTTGTGCGGCTGCCGGCATCAAGCCTTTCTATGGACCGTTTGGTGATTTCTCGGATACGGCTGCCTGCGAAGCGCAATTCCGCAATGCCTTTCTGATGGGCTGCGCTGGCGCATGGACATTGCATCCGAGCCAGATCGCCATTGCCAAACGTGTGTTTTCGCCGGATCCGGAAGAAGTTGCTTTTGCTTTGAGGATTCTCGAAGCCATGCCCAATGGCACGGGCGCTGTGATGATCGATGGCAAGATGCAGGATGATGCGACCTGGAAACAGGCCAAAGTCATCGTCGATCTCGCACGTCAGGTGGCCGCAACCGACAAGGATTTTGCCGCCAAGGCGGGGTTATAATTTGGTCGGCCAACGCCGCAACGCGTGGAACACAGCGAGGATCTGAACCTCCTGCGCATGCTCACGATAAGCGATAATGTAGGGAAATTCTGGGACGATGAGCTCTCTCGTCCCCTTGACACGACCTGATCGGCCCATCTTCGGTTGCTCAGAGAGGTTACTGACTAAATCAATTATTCTTTTGACAACGCGACCGGCAGCTGCGGGGTTATTTTCGGCAATGTGACGACCGATATCGTCAAGATGGACGCTTGCGCGCCTCGTCCAGCGAAGACGGATCACGAATGTGATGCGTATTTCTTGAGGATCGCTTCAATTTCAGCGGGCTCTGCGAACTCGCCTGCATCTGCGTCTTTAAGCCCAGCCTCAATTTCAGCAGCCTGCCAGACCCCGAGGTCGAGCATCGCCTCGATGGCAGTCGCAGCCAAAGTATCACTGGACATATCCAACTTGCGGGCCAGTGCGTCCAAACGCTCGGCCTGCGTCTCAGTCAGTTCGATCTTTCGGGCAACCATGGGGGCAATCTTTCAAAAAATCTCTATCAACAGAGTGATCCTGCCCGCTGGAGGGGTCAAGACCCTATCCGATTTGACACTGCCCCCGCTGCGGCCTACGCAAGCGCCCCGTATGGGGAGCATTATGGAAAGTCGGGTCGCCAAATTCAGCATCGGACAAGTTGTGAAGCACCGGAAGTTTCCCTTCCGGGGCGTGATCTTCGATGTCGATCCGGTGTTCAACAATACCGAAGAATGGTGGCTTGCCATTCCAGCCGATGTGCGCCCCACGAAAGACCAGCCCTATTACCATCTGCTCGCTGAAAATGCAGAGACGGAATATACCGCCTATGTCTCCGAGCAGAATCTCCTGCCTGATGACAGCAGACAGCCTTTGCGCCATCCGCAATTGCGCCAGATGTTCAATGTGCAACGCGATGGCACATACAAACTGCGCACAACAGAAAAATTCTCCTGACCCATAAAAAACGGCGGCCCGAGAGCCGCCGTTTTATGCTTTCATGTGAAACGTTTTGGCTTATTTCGCGCCTGCCGCCGGGGGCTGCTGGGCTTCGAGCGCCTTGCGCTGCTCTTCCGCACGCTTCTGCAATTCTTCTTCGAGCTTGCGCTGCTGATCTTCGAGAACCTTCGGATCAATCGGCGCGCCGTCGAAAGCCTTGGCAAAGCCGGCCAGCGGCAGAACGAAGTTCACTTCGTTGTTCGCCTGGTTCTTCACCATCACGTTAAGCGAATTGCCCTTCTTCATCTGGTCGATGGTCGGGCCCTTCACCTTGGATTCAGCGAAGCAACCATTCGGGAAGCAGATTTCAAAGCCGCCATCTTGCGTGGCGCCCTTGTCCACCGAGAAGCGGAAACCCGGACGCAGCATCAGAGCCACCGGCAGAAGCAAGCGCACGATGCGCTGGTCATCGCCCTTCACGTCATAGACGGCGACGGCGAGCACAGGCGGCTGATCCGCAGCCTGACCGAAATCACGCGTCGTGTAGCAAATGTCTTTGCCCGCTGCCTGATCGCGACCGCAAACTTTGGTCCATTCGCTCTGCGAGGGCTGCAGTTCCACACGGAGCGGTCCCTGCGGAGGCTGCGCGGGCGGCGCAGCCTGTGCGGGCGCGGCCGGAGGCGTCGCGGGCTTTTGCTGAGCGATGGCTTCAAAAGCGCCCGCAAACATCAGGCTCGCGGCCAGCGCGGCTGCGCCAAGGCGCTTGGTGGACAGGGACATGGACGTTCCTTTCATGACCGGCCAAAAGGGGCCGAAAACTTCGTCACCGCTCTTCACGACTGATTGCGGCGAGAGATGGGCGTGGCGCTTCTTTATCCCCTTCCCTGAAAGCTTTCCAGACCTCCCCTCGTCTATCCTCAAAAAGCCTGCCCACAATCACGGGAAGACCCCACCCGGCTTTCGCCTCGCCCCGCCTCCCCCTAGTGTCGCCCCCATGAGACCCGCCGCGATTCGCCTTGCCTGCGCTGCCCTTCTGGCCTTTGCCGGACAGCTAACCCTTGCCTTGGCTGCAGAAACCCCGCGCCCGAGCCACGGCATCGCCATGCATGGCGAACCCGCTTTGCCGGCCGATTTCACCCATCTGCCCTATGCCAATCCGGACGCCCCCAAGGGCGGGCGCCTCTCCATCGGCTTTCAAGGCACATTCGACAGTCTGAACCCGTTCAATCTGAAAGCCGGTTCCACGGCGCAGGGGCTCAACACAAATGTGTTCCAGACCCTCATGGTGCGCTCGCTCGATGAGCCTTTCACACTTTACGGCCTGATTGCGCAAAGCATCGAAACAGATGAGGCGCGCGAACAGCTAACCTTCCGGCTTGATCCGCGTGCGCGCTTTTCAGACGGCACACCGATCACCGCTGAAGATGTGCTGTTCACGTTTGAGCTTTTGAAAACCAAAGGCCGACCGCAGCAGCGCGCCGCCTATGGACAAGTCAAAAAGATCGAAGCCAAAGACACCCGCACGATCTCTTATGATCTGTCGGGCGCGGATGACCGCGAATTGCCCCTGACGCTCGCGCTCATGCCAGTGCTCTCAAAGAAGCACGCGGATGCGGATCGCTTTGCTGAAACCAGCCTCGACATTCCTGTGGCGTCCGGCCCCTATCGGATTGAGAGCATCAAGCCCGGCGAATTGCTGATCCTAAAACGCAATCCTGATTATTGGGCGAAGGATTTGCCCATTCATCGTGGCCTGTTCAATTTCGATGAAATCCGCATCGAATATTTTCGCGATGCTGCCGCGCTTTACGAGGCCTTCAAAGGCGGGCTGGTGGATTATCGCGAAGAGACCAACCCGACACGCTGGCTGACAGGCTATGATTTTCCGGCAATGAAAAATGGCAAGCTTGCGAAAGCAAGTCTGCCGCTGGGTGTACCCAAAGGCATGACCGGCTTTGCCTTCAACACGCGCCGCCCCTTGTTCAAAGATGTGCGCTTGCGTGAAGCACTCGGCCTCATGTTCGACTTCGAATGGGTCAATGCCAAGCTTTATGGCGGGCTCTACAGCCGCACGAAAAGCTTTTTTGACGAGAGTGAACTCTCATCCCACGGGCACCCTGCATCTGCTCATGAACGCGCTTTGCTGGCGCCTTTCCCAAATGCCGTGCGCGCCGATATTCTCGAAGGACAATGGTCGCCGCCCAAAACGGATGGAACGGGCCGTGACCGGACAGCGGCACGCCGCGCGCTGGATCTCTTGAAAGAGGCCGGCTTTGTTTTGAACGAGGGCGTGCTGGTGGAGCGCGCCACGGGCAAACCCTTTGAATTTGAAATAATGGTCACAGACCGCAATCAGGAACGGCTTGCACTCAATTACGCGGAATCCCTGAAGCGCATTGGCGTGACTGCGCGCGTGCGATTGGTGGACGAAGTGCAATACCAGCGCCGCCGCCAGAAATTCGAATTCGATATGATGCTGGGCTTTTGGGCGGCGTCTGCCTCACCGGGCGCAGAACAGCGCGGGCGTTGGGGCTCCAGCAGCGCCACGCAAGAAGCCTCTTTCAATCTGACGGGCGCGGCCTCACCCGCCATTGATGCAATGATTGCAGCCATTCTCAATGCCAAGAGCAAGGCTGATTTTACCGATGCCGTGCGCGCACTTGACCGCGTGCTGCTTTCGGGTTTTTACATCGTCCCGCTCTATCATGCGCCTGACCAGTGGTTTGCTTATTCCACCGCTTTGGCGCGGCCAGAGCGCAGCGCGCAATTTGCAGCCCCGCTGTTTGGCGCAACACTCGATACATGGTGGCGCAAGGCGCCGTGAGAGACTGAAATGCAAAAGCTTGAAATCGATGTCATCTCCGACGTCGTCTGTCCGTGGTGCTATTTGGGAAAGCGCAAACTCGACGCGGCCATGAAGCAAGTCGAGGCTTTCGCCTATGATGTGCGTTGGCGGCCGTTCCAACTGGACCCGACCATTCCGCCCGAAGGCATTGCGCGTTCCGAATATATGTCGCGCAAATTCGGGCCTGAGAAAATTGCCGCCATCCACGCGCGGCTTGAGGAAGCGGGACAAGAAGAAGGCCTCGCCTTTGCCTTCGACAAGATCACGCGCTCGCCCAATACGCTGGATGCCCATCGCCTGATCCGCTGGGCACAGCCGAGCGGCAAGCAGAGCGAAATCGTAGAGCGTTTGTTCAACCTTTATTTTGTCGAAGGACAGGATATTGGCGACCGCGATGTGCTGATCGACATAGCAAAACAAGCGGGGCTTGATGTTGAACTAATCACGAAGCTCTTTGTCGAAAGTGTCGATATTGTTCCCGTGCAGGAAGAAATGTCGACCGCAGCCCGCATGGGTATTTCCGGCGTGCCGTTTTTTATTTTCGGCGGCAAATATGCGGTCTCAGGTGCACAGCCCGTGGATGCATTGGTGGGCGTGATCTGGAAGGCCGGCAGCGAGCTCGAATAATCGCCACGCCATGGACCGTCATTGCGAGGAGCAAAGCGACGAAGCAACCCAGAGCCCCACGTGAGGCTTCTGGTTTGCTTCGCTTCGCTCGCAATGACGGCGGTTATCAGGCCGCCTTTTTCTTTTCCGCAATCGCCACCAGCGTGCGCAAAATCTGGCGCGTGCCTTCAAGCCGCTGGGCGGGCGTCTCGAAATCACGGATGAAAACCACACGCATATCGGGACGCACTTTCGCATCCGGCCCCTGCTCGGCGAGATAACGCACGAGCCCTTGCGGATTGGCGAAGGAATTGTCGCGGAAGGCGAGGATCGCGCCTTTCGGACCGGCATCCACTTTTTCAACATGCGCACGGCGGCAAAGCGCTTTGATCGCGACAAGCTTGAACAATTGCTCGACCACTTCCGGCGGCGGGCCGAAGCGGTCGATCATTTCTGCGGCAAACGTTTCGATCTCTTCATCGCTCTGCAGCGTCGACATGCGGCGATAGAGGCTCATGCGCAGCGGCAGATCGGGCACGTAATCTTCCGGAATCATCACAGGCGTGCCGACCGTAATCGTCGGTGACCATTGCTCTTCTTCCGGCATGTCGAGGCCAGCCTTGAGCGCATTGACCGCATCTTGCAGCATTTGCTGATAGAGCTCGTAACCGACTTCCTTGATATGTCCCGATTGCTCGTCGCCCAACAGATTACCAGCGCCGCGAATATCCAGATCATGGCTAGCGAGCTGGAAGCCCGCGCCCAATGTGTCGAGCGATTGCAGAACCTTCAGTCGCTTCTCAGCCTGTGGCGTGATCGTGCGATTGGCGGGCGTCGTAAACAAAGCATAGGCGCGCGTCTTGGAGCGACCCACACGTCCGCGCAGCTGATAGAGCGCGGCCAGACCAAACATATCCGCACGCCAGATGATCATCGTATTGGCGGTGGGAATATCGAGCCCCGATTCCACAATCGAGGTCGAAACGAGAATGTCATATTTGCCATCATAGAAGGCGGCCATTTTATCTTCGAGCTCGCCTGCTGCCATCTGTCCATGGGCAACCACGAATTTCGCTTCCGGCACGCTCTTGCGCAGGAAGGCCGTGACATCTTCCAAGTCTTCGATGCGCGGACAGACGAAGAAGCTTTGACCCCCACGATAGCGCTCGCGCAGCAGAGCCTCGCGCACCAGCAATTCATCGAAGGGCGCAATGAAGGTGCGCACGGCGAGACGATCAACAGGTGGCGTGGCAATGATCGACAATTCACGCACACCGGTCATGGCAAGCTGCAAAGTGCGCGGAATGGGTGTGGCTGAGAGCGTCAGCACATGCACTTCGGCCTGCAACGTCTTCAGACGCTCCTTATGCGCGACGCCGAAATGCTGTTCTTCATCGACGATGACGAGGCCGAGATCTTTGAACTCGATCCCCTTGCCAAGCACCGCATGGGTGCCGACGATAATATCGACGGAGCCCTCCGCCAGACCCTTTTTCGCGTCCCGCGTCTCGCCTGCACTGACCATGCGCGACATTTGCGCGACTTTGATCGGCAGGCCTGCAAAACGCTGCGAGAAAGTCTTGTAATGCTGGCGCGCGAGCAAGGTGGTGGGCACCACCACCGCCACCTGCTTGCCATTGATGGCCGCGGCAAATGCCGCGCGCAGCGCGACTTCCGTCTTGCCAAAGCCAACGTCACCGCACACCAGCCGATCCATTGGACGACCTGCCCCCAGATCATCGAGCACAGAGTCGATCGCATTCAGCTGATCGTCCGTCTCATCATAAGGAAAGCGCGCACAGAATTCTTCGTAGAGCCCTTCGGGCGGCAGAAGTTTGGCGGCTTCACGCGTCATGCGCGCGGCGGCAATTTTGATCAGCTCATGCGCCATATCGCGGATGCGCTTCTTCATCCGCGATTTGCGCGTCTGCCAACCCACACCGCCGAGCTTGTCGAGCTGGGCTTCAGTATCTTCCGATCCATAGCGCGACAGCAATTCGAGATTTTCGACGGGCAAGAACAGCTTGTCGCCGCCGGAATAGTGAATCTCTAAGCAATCATGCGGCGCGCCCGACACATCAATGGCGCGCAAGCCCTCAAAGCGACCGATGCCGTGATCGACGTGAACCACCAGATCGCCCGCCGATAGCGAGGCCACTTCGCTCAGGAAATCCGCGGCGCGCTTGGTGCGGCGGCGCTGGCGCACCAAACGGTCGCCCAAAATATCTTGCTCGGAAATGAGAACGAGATCGCTCGCTTCAAAACCTTGCTCAAGACCGGCCACAGCCAGCGCGACTTTTTGCGGCGTCACGCCGAGCGCTTGCGTCAGAGACGAGACGGGCTCTGTGCCTTTGAGGCCATGCTCGCCCAAGACCGAGGCGAGACGATCCCGCGAACCATCCGACCAGCCGGCCAGTATGACGCGGCGCTTATCGGCCTGCATCGCACGGATATGCGCCACCACAGCTTCAAACACATTGGCGTTTTCATCGGCCCGCTCGGGCGCGAAATTGCGACCCAAATGTCCGCCCGCATCAAAAACGCCTTTTTCATCTGGCACAGAAAAGGGTGTGACTTTGACGCAGACTTTCTCGTCCAGCGTTTTACGCCAATCTTCCGCGGAGAGATAAAGTGCAGCAGGCGGCAGCGGCTTATAGGGTGAGCGCGCCGGATCAGCATCATGCTGCTCTTTGCGCGCATCATAATAATCTTTGATCAGCGACAGACGTTCGCCCGCCGCATCATCGACCAGATGATCGAGGAACAACGGCGCTCCGCCGACATAATCAAACAGCGTATCCGTCTCTTGGAAGAAGAGCGGCAGCCAATGTTCCATGCCCGGATGGCGGCGGCCTTCGCTGATCGCTTCATAAAGCGTGTCGCCACGTGTCTGGGCCCCAAAATGCGCGACATAGGCTTGGCGAAAACGACGCATGCTCTCGCTGGTCAGCTGCACTTCACTCATCGGCACAAGATCAAGCGCACGCAATTGGCCCGTGGTGCGCTGGGATTCCGGATCAAAGGTGCGGATCGATTCCAGCGTGTCGCCAAAAAAATCGAGACGCACGGGCGCCAGCATGCCGGGTGCCTGCAAATCCAGAATGCCGCCACGCACAGCATATTCGCCGGTCTCACGCACCGAGGACGCACGCAAGAAGCCGTTGTTCTCGAGCCAGCGGATCAGCTCATCCATATTCACGGCATTGCCGGGCGCGGCTGAAAAACTCTCGGCCGAAATCCATTTCAATGGCGACACGCGCTGAAGCAAAGCTGCTACCGTCGTGGAGATGACGCGCGGGCGCTCTTCCGATGATTGCGAGCGCGCCAGACGCGCCAAGACGGTCACGCGCCGCGCGGCAATGGCAGCATTGGGCGAAACGCGATCATAGGGCTGGCAATCCCATTCGGGAAAATCGAGCAGCTCCAGATCGGGTGCTGCAAAGGTGAAAGCCTCTTGAAAAGCGCGCGCACGTTGGCTGTCACGCGCCACATGTACCAGCACGGCCGCACGCCCATGCGCTTCGCCTGCCATGAGGCGTGCAAAATCTGCTGCCACAAAGGCATCAAACCCGTCTGGAACATTGGCAAGCGTCAAGCGCCGCCGGGCGGCCAGTTCAACCAGTGCTTGTTTGAATTGGGTCACTGGATCAGCCGAAAATCGGGCCGTCGTGGGTATGGAAAGCCTTCAGCTTTTTGAAGAGGGCATTGTTGTAATTGTCGGGCGTGGGCGCCTCGCCCGTGATGAACATCAGCACATCACGATCGGGCAAATCCATCAGGCGCTCGAATTGCTCGAGCTCCTCATCCGAGATTTTGGCCAATTCCGCATCGGCGAATTTCCCGTAAAGAATATCCATCTCGCGCATGCCCCGGTGCCAGGCGCGGTAAAAGGCGGCGCGGCGGCGGTCATCGAGACCGGCGCTGGAGATCGTGGATTCGGTCACGGGGCAACTCCTGCAAAGCAATGCATCGCCGGACGGGAAAACCGCCCTGCGTTGCCCCCTATATAGGGCAGGCGCTTGCGCCTGTCAGGGGGTCGGCTAAAGCTAGGGGCGAAATGCGCCCCGATATCCTCAACCCGCTTTTTGCCTCTGTCGCCACGCTGCCGGGCGTCGGCCCCAAGACGTGCACACTCTTTGAGCGGGCGCTGGCGACACCCCATGGTGGCGAGCCACGTGTGGCGGACTTGCTCTTCCACCTGCCCCATTCCGGCATTGACCGGCGCGCGCGGCCCAAAATCATGGATGCGCCGCGCGACCAGATCGTTTTGGTCGAAGTCACCGTTGTCGATCATCAGCCACCGCCCAATGCGCGCACCAGAGCGCCCTATCGCGTTTTGGTAGAAGATGAGACCGGCGACATGTTGCTTGTCTTCTTTCTCGCCAATCATCAATGGATCGAACGCTCGCTGCCAATCGGCTCCAAACGCTGGGTCTCGGGAAAACTCGAATTGTGGGAGAGCCATTTGCAAATGGTCCATCCCGACAAAATTCTGGATGAAGTTGCGCTTGCCAAATTGCCGCCCGTTGAGCCCGTCTATGGTTTGACCGAAGGCCTCACCCAGCGCGCCGTGCAAAAAGCTTCAGAAGCGGCGCTCTCCAAATTGCCGGAACTGCCGGAATGGATTGATGGGCCGCTGTTTGCGCAAAAGCGCTGGCCCTCTTTCAAGGCAGCTTTGGAGCTTGTGCATCGCCCCGAAGAACCGCAGATTTTTGATCCGCAACATGCGGCGCGCTTGCGGCTCGCCTATGATGAATTGCTGGCGAGCCAAGTGGCGCTCGGCCTTGTGCGCGCGCGGATGAAGAAACTGGGCGGGCGCGCCAGTGTCGGCACTGGAAAAATCTCTGACAAAATTCTTGGAGAACTTCCCTTCTCGCTGACCGGCGCACAGGTCGAGGCACTCAAAGAAATCCGCGCTGATCTGGCGTCCAACGAGCGCATGTTACGCCTCGTTCAAGGTGATGTGGGCTCGGGCAAAACCCTCGTCGCGCTGCTCGCCATGGCGACCATGGTGGAAGCAGGCCGCCAAGCGGCGATGATGGCGCCCACAGAAATTCTGGCCCGCCAGCATTATGAGCGCATGCTGCCTTTGTGCGAGGCGGCGCGTGTCAAACTGGCGCTACTCACCGGGCGCGACAAAGCCGCCGAGCGCAAAAAGACGCTTGCCGCATTGGAGTCGGGCGACATCGATATTGTGGTCGGCACGCATGCCCTGTTCCAGGAGGCCGTTGCCTTCAAGGATCTGGGCCTTGCCGTCGTAGATGAACAGCATCGCTTTGGTGTGCATCAACGTTTGGCCTTGGGCTCCAAAGGCGATGCAGTCGATGTGCTGGTGATGACCGCTACGCCCATTCCGCGCACATTGGTGCTGACTTATTTCGGCGACATGGATGTTTCCATGTTGCGGGAAAAGCCTGCGGGTCGGCAACCCATTGATACGCGCGCCTTGCCGCTGGAGCGGCTCGATGAAGTAGTTGCCGGCATTGGTCGCGCCATTCAAGCGGGGGCGCGTGCTTATTGGGTCTGCCCGCTCGTCGATGAAAACGAAGAATTGGATCTGGCCGCAGCTACAGAGCGAGCAGAGCTTCTGCGACAATTTTTTGGCGAACAGGTCGGTCTCGTGCACGGCCAGATGAAGGGCAAAGACAAAGATGCTGCAATGGAAGCTTTCCAGCGCGGCGAGACGAAAATTCTGGTGGCCACCACAGTGATTGAAGTGGGCGTCGATGTGCCAGAAGCCACCATCATGGTGATCGAACATGCAGAGCGCTTCGGTCTGTCGCAATTGCACCAATTGCGCGGCCGTGTAGGTCGCGGCAAAGGCCGCTCGACCTGTTTGCTACTTTACAAAGCACCCTTGGGTGAAGTGGCGGAAGCCCGCATTTCCATCATGCGAGAGACGGAAGATGGTTTTCGTATCGCGGAAGAAGATTTGAAATTGCGCGGCGAAGGCGAAGTGCTGGGCACGCGCCAATCCGGCACACCGGGCTTTCGCTTGGCGAGCCTTGATGTGCACGGCGCACTCTTGCCAATTGCGCGCGATGATGCGCGGATGATTGTCGATAAAGACCCGGAATTATCGAGCGCACGCGGTCAGGCTGTGCGCACGTTGCTCTATTTGTTTGGTCGCGATGAAGCGGTGAAGCTGCTACGGGCGGGATGATCAGCGGGAAGCTGCGCGCTCCAGTGTCGCGGCAACCCATTTGTTCAAGCTCAAGCCGGCCCGCTTCGCAGCAGTTACAACGGCGCGATGGACTGGCGGGTCTACACGCACAATGAACTGCCCTGAAAAAGGTTTTTCGGGTTCCTCGCCGCGCTCTTTGCAAAAGGCGAGATAATCTTCGACAGAATCTGCCAAGGCTTTTTTCAATTCGCGGACGGACTTTCCCTGAAATGTGATGACATCACGCAAATCGACGACCTCGCCATGGAAAATCTCGGCCTCTTCATCGAAGGCAACTGCGGCCTGATAGCCTTTGTAGGTCATCGTATTCATAGAGAAACTCCAGCCTCAGTCAGAAAGCGTCGCACTGAACGAACAGCACCCCGATCCGTTTCTTTTTCTGGATGCGGTCGGTGAAAGACAGCCCGCACGCCACCAAAGGCGACGCGCACGCGCGACCCGCTCCCCTCACTTACTTCAGCACCAAGCGCGACAAAGAGAACTTCGATATCGCGCCAAGCGATATTTGCTCGCACAGGGTCGGCGAAAACGGCGCGCAAAACCGCCGTGTGCTTTCGAGACAGCTTACAGTATCACTTTTCAGTATCAATAATCAAATCAAGAAAAAGGCGGGTTACCCCGCCTGTTCCGTCTCCTGCTTCGCCTTGGCCTGTTCGGCCAGCGCGCCGAGGGCGGCTTGGGTTTCGGGCTGGATCAAACCCGCCGACATGATGAGTTTGGCGGCATCATCGGGAGTCATCGGGATTTCGATGACATCCTTCGCCGGCAGGAAAAAGTAGAAACCTGTGGTCGGGTTGGGTGTACAGGGCAAAAAGACCGAGACATGCTCACCCTGCGGCAGGGCGTTCGTCATCGCAGCAGACGGCGGGGCCGAGATGAAAACAATCGTCCACATGCCGGGCGCCGGAAATTGCACCAGCCCGACCTTGCGGAAGCTTGTGCCCGATTGCGAAAAAATCGTCTCGAAAATCTGCTTCACGCTTTTATAGAGACCGCGCACCACGGGCATGCGGTCGAGCATGGCCTCGCCAATGCGGATCAAAGCGCGGCCAGCAAAGTTCGCCGCAAAAAATCCCAAGATCGTGAGACCCAAAAACGCCACCAGCACGCCAACTCCGGGCACGTGGAATGGCAGATAAGGATCGGGCGACAGGAAGGGCGGCATCACCGGCTTCACCCAATTGTCGACCGTGTCGACAAACCACCAGACGAGCCAGATGGTGACAGCGAGCGGCCCTGTAATGATCAGGCCCGTGAAAAACCAAGCGCGCACACGTGCCCCAAAGCTTGGTCGGCTCACGGTTTCGCTATTGGGAAATTCAATCTGATTCATGACTTGCCCGTGAAAGCGCGCGAGGAAGAGAGCGGCGCGCTGGGCTTATTCTATTCTACCGTGACGCTCTTGGCGAGGTTTCTCGGCTGGTCAACGTCCTTACCCATAACCACAGCTGTGTGATATGCGAGCATTTGAACAGGCACAGCATAGGGAATGGCAGCAAAATCGGGCGCCATATCCGGCATGGTAATGGCCTTGAAGAAGCGCACAGCCGATTCATGCTCGGCACGCTGGTCGCCAATCAAGATGATTTTACCGCCGCGCGCTGCCACTTCCTGCATGTTGGAGACGGTCTTTTCGAAGACGCTGTCGAAGGGAGCCAGAACAATCACCGGCATTTTTTCGTCGATCAGCGCAATCGGCCCATGTTTCAGCTCACCCGCCGCATAGCCTTCGGCATGGATGTAGGAAATTTCCTTGAGCTTGAGCGCACCTTCCATCGCCAGCGGATAATTGGTGCCTCGGCCGAGATAAAGAACATCCGTGGCCTTGGCGAGATCGCGGGCAAGCGTTTCAATTGACGGTTCGCGCTTCAAAGCTTCCGCCATCAGACCGGGCGTCGCCATCAGTTCGGAGACGAGGGCCTGCTCGCGCTTGGCATCCAAAGCCCCACGTGCGCGGCCAAAGGCCACAGCCAGACAGGCGAGCACTGCGAGCTGGCAAGTGAGAGCTTTGGTCGAAGCCACGCCGATTTCTGGGCCTGCCAAAGTGGGGGCCACAACATCGCTTTCGCGCGCAATGGTCGAGGTCGGCACGTTGACCACGGAGAGAATGTGCTGGCCCTGCTCTTTCGCATAGCGCAGTGAGGCGAGCGTGTCGGCTGTCTCGCCCGATTGCGAGACGACGATCATCAGACCATTCTCGCTCATCGGCGCATCGCGGTAGCGGAATTCGCTTGCCACATCGATTTCAACCGGCAAGCGCGCATAGCGCTCGAACCAATATTTGGCGACTAGCCCGGCATAATAGGCCGTACCGCAAGCCGAGATTGTGATGCGCGAGAGTTTTGTCAGATCAAACGGCAAATCGAAGGGCAGACGAACCGCGCCGCCCGACATGTCGAGATAATGCGCAAGCGTGCGCCCCACGACTTCCGGCTGCTCGTGAATTTCCTTCGCCATGAAATGGCGGTGATTGCCCTTGTCGACCAAAAAGGCAGAGGCTTGCGTCTTCACTTTGGCGCGTTTGACGGGGCGGCCTTGCGCATCATGGAACTCCGCGCTCTTGGGAGTAAGCACCACCCAATCGCCATCTTCCAAATAAGTGATTGTGTCGGTGAAAGGGGCGAGCGCGAGCGCATCAGAACCCACATACATTTCACCATCGCCATAACCAACGGCAAGCGGTGCACCTTGGCGCGCACCAATCAGAAGATCGTTCGCACCTTCGAAAATAAAAGCCAGCGCAAATGCGCCGCGCAATTTGGGCAGAGCCGCAGCCACAGCCTCGCGCGGCCCGTGGCCCTTGCGCATTTCATCGGTCACGAGATGGGCGACCGTCTCCGTATCCGTCTCAGTGACAAAGACATGACCTTTGGCCGTCAGCTCTTCACGCAATTCGCGGAAGTTTTCGATAATGCCGTTATGGACCACGGCAACTTTATCGGTCGCATGGGGATGGGCATTGTTTTCGGTCGGGCGGCCGTGGGTCGCCCAGCGCGTATGGCCAATACCAACCGTACCCTGGAGTGGAGAAGCAGCCAGTTTGGCCGCCAGATTTTTCAGTTTGCCTTCGGCACGCACGCGGGTGAGATGGCCATTTTCGAGTGTGGCAACGCCTGCGGAATCATAGCCGCGATATTCAAGACGGCGGAGAGATTCCACAATCTCGCCCGCCACCGGGGCCGCGCCAACAATGCCAACAATTCCGCACATTTGCGTTCCATCTCCGCTTGAGCCACTTTGCTAGACTGCACAGGCCAGAGGCTCAAGACACTTTGCGTTACATAATTTTACGGACGCTTTTTTGGGCTATTGGCCATATCCGCACGAAAACGGGCGGCCCATCCGGCTTTTTCGACCTGCTGCCCGCGCGCCAGCGCTAGGGAATCGGCCGGCACATCCTTGGTGATGACAGAGCCCGAACCCACATAAGCGCCATCGCCAATTTTGACCGGAGCCACGAGCGAAGAATTGGAGCCGATAAAGGCGCCTGCGCCGATCTCCGTCTTGAACTTATTGTAGCCGTCATAATTGCAGGTAATCGTACCAGCCCCGATATTGGCTTCAGCGCCGATGCTCGCATCACCAATATAGGTGAGATGGCTGATCTTTGCGCCCGCACCGACAAGTGCGGATTTGATCTCGACAAAATTGCCGACCTTCGCGCCTTTGCCCAAATCGGCGCCGGGACGCAAGCGCGCAAAAGGACCGACTGTTGCGCCACTGCGAACCATCGCGCCTTCGAGATGCGAGAAGGCATGAATAATCGCGCCATCTTCGATCACGCAACCGGGGCCGAAAACAACATTGGGCTCGATCAGCACATCACGGCCCAGTTTCGTGTCATGCGAAAAGAACACCGTCTCGGGCGCCGTCAAAGTCGCGCCTTCGCGCATGGCATTTTCGCGCATGCGATTTTGGAAGACGGCTTCAGCAGCTGCCAATTGCACGCGATCATTGACGCCCATGACCTCTTGCGCGCTGGCGACCACATGCACGGCTTTCAATTTGGCCTTGCGCGCTACTTCCACAGCATCGGTCAGATAAAATTCTTTCTGCACATTGTTGTTGCCGATCGCTTCCAGCAGCGACAATGCGTGCTTGCCTGACAGTGCCATCAGCCCTGCATTGCAAAGCCCCACTTTGCGCTCGGCCTCGCTCGCATCCTTATGCTCGCGGATGGCAACCAATTCGCCATCCGCGACAAGCAAGCGGCCATAGCCTGCGGGATCATCCGGCTCGAAACCAAGGGCGGCGAGTGCCGCACCCTCAGCCAAAGCCGCACGCAATTGCTGCAAGGTTTGCGCTGTCACAAGCGGCGTATCGGCAAAGAGCACGAGCACATCATCATGGGGCTGCGCCAAAGCCGCTTTGGCGGCGAGCACCGCATGGGCTGTGCCCAGTCGCTCGGTCTGCGTGAAAATCTGGGCATGGGGCGCCGCCTTCTGGGCGGCCGCTGCCACATCGGCACGGTCGGGCCCGATCACCACGGCGGTCGCCTGCGCGCCCGCATCCGCAACGGCGCTCAACACATGCGCCAGCATGGATTGTCCACCAATCTCATGCAGCACTTTTGGGCGCGCCGATTTCATACGTGTGCCCTCACCGGCGGCAAGGACGATAGCAAGGCAGGTACGGGTCGGGCTCATCCCACAAAAGCTCCGGTCAGAGGCGGCGGGAATAGTCATCCCCCGCCGGCACGTTGGCTGGTTAACCTAAACACATCGTGAATCGCGACTAAGATAAAATCCGGCTCGCGAAATGGCATTTTTACGATTAGATAAGCAAGGCGCGTTCCCAAAGCATTTGGGCGCTCCTGCGTATCGGAGCCACAACAGTCAAAATGCTGAAGCGTAGGGATCTGCTGAAAATAGCCGCGGGCTCAGTTGCTGCGGCCGCCACGCTGGACGCGCCCTTTGTGCTCGCCCAAGGCGCAGCCGCCCCTTCTGGCGCCCCTGCTAGCGAGCCGACCCCCGCCCAATTTGACCCCTCCAGCGTCGTGGATCTGGCCCGCGCCCTCTCGAAAAAGCCCTATAAGGCCCCTTCAAGCGCCCTACCCGACAGCTTTGCCAATCTGAACCAAGAGGCCTATGCGGGCATCCGCGCCAAGCCCGAGAGCAAGATTTGGGCGGGTGAGAATATAGGCTTTGTGCTGGAGCCGCTGCATCGTGGCTCGGTCTTTACCGCCCCAATGGGCGTCAGCCTGATCGAAAACGGCTTTGAGCGCCGCCTCACCTATTCAGCCGATCTGTTCGATTTCGGCAAAATCACCCCGCCCGCCAATGTCGGCGACATCGGCTTTTCCGGCATTCGCATACTGGTGCCCTTTGAAGGGGATCTGCGCGAAGTAGCCGTTTTCCAAGGCGCCAGCTTTTTCCGGGCACGCGCCAGCTTCCAGCTTTTCGGCACGGTCGCACGCGGCCTTTCCATCCGCACAGCCGATCCGCGCGGCGAAGAAACGCCCGCCTTCCGTCAGGTCTGGATCGAAAAGCCCAATCTGGCCTCCAATGCAGTCGTCATTCACGCCTTGCTCGATTCCGAGAGCGTGACGGGGGCTTATCGTTTCACCATGCGCCCCGGTGATGCGACGATCATCGATACGGAATGCACGCTGTTTGCGCGCGTCAATGTCGATCATTACGGGCTGGCAACCATGGCGAGCACTTTCGTCTATGGCCCGCTAGATCGCCGCCGCGATGATATTCGCCCCTCAGTCCATGAAATCGGCGGTCTGCAAATTCTCAACGGCAATGATGAATGGATTTGGCGCCCGGTTTCGAACCGCGAGACGCTGCAAGCCTCGGCCTTTGTCGATACCAATCCGAAGGGCTTCGGCTTCTTGCAACGCGAGCGCAATTTTAGCGCCTATCAGGATGATGTCGCACATTGGGAATGGCGTCCTTCACTTTGGATCGAGCCGATTGGCGAATGGGGCGCGGGCGAAGTGACGCTTGTTGAAATCCCCTCCGAGTCCGAAGTGAATGACAATATGGTCGCCTATTGGCGGCCCAAAGCACCGCTGACGGCGGGCTCTGAAACCTCTTTCGCCTATCGCCAATTCTGGTGCTGGCAGGCACCAAGCCGCCCGCCCATGGCGCAAGTGGCAGTGTCGCGCTCGGGCCGCTCCACAGGTGGACAGCCCGGTGGCAAGCGTCGCCGTTTTTTGGTCGATTTTGCAGGCGATATTTTTAGCGACCTGCAACGCACACAAGAGATCACCCCGAATTTGACGGCCTCCCCCGGCACGATTTCCTCCGTGCGTTCTTTCCTTGATCGTGATCGCAAAAGCATGCGTGTCATTTTTGACATGGATGCGGGTGCGGACACATGGAGCGAATTGCGCCTTGTTCTGGAATCGCAAGGCAAGCCGATCAGCGAGACTTGGCTTTATCGATGGACACCGTAACGACCGAAGCCTCGCTGCATGATGATGATGCCGCACAGGCACATCCGCGCGCTTGCATGCCCATTGAAGCGCCGCTCCCCATGCCGGTGCAAAGCTTCCGGCGTTTTTCGAAACGTGAAAGACGCAGCTGGAGTGCACCAAGCCTTGCCACGACACCGTGGCTCGCACGCCTGCTCGTCTTTGGTGGCGGATTGCTGCTGACGGTTTATGGCGCAATGGAAATGTATGCGGTCGTGAATGTCGGCACGATCACCACATTGAAATGGGCATTGCTCGTTCTCTTCGTGGCCAATTTCTCCTGGATCGCCATTGCCTTTACGAGCGGTGTGCTCGGCTTCTTCTGGCTGCTTTTTGCCGCACCGAAAGTCCCTAGCCTGCCGACGCAATTGCGTGAGCGCACGGCTGTCGCCATGCCGATCTACAATGAAGCCCCGAGCCGCGTCTTCGGCGCGGTGCAGGCGATGATCGAAGATGTCGAGCGCACGGGATTAGCAGATCATTTCGACTGGTTCTTCCTGTCCGACACGACCAATCCTGATGTGTGGATTGCCGAAGAGCGCGCCTTTCTGGCGATGCGTGCGCGGCTTGGTGATCGCGCGCGTATATTCTATCGCCACCGACCCAAAAATACCGCGCGCAAGGCCGGCAATATCGGCGACTTCGTCTCCCGCTGGGGCGGCGCTTATGCCCATATGGTCGTGCTCGATGCCGACAGCCTGATGACGGGACATTCCATTGTGTCGCTGGCTGCCGCGATGGAAGCCGATCCCGATTCCGGCATCATCCAGACCTTGCCGCTCATCATCAATCGCAACACGATGTTTGCGCGCGTCCAACAATTTGCCGCACGCATTTATGGGCCTGTGATTGCGTCGGGTCTTGCCGTCTGGTCGGGACGCGATGGCAATTATTGGGGCCATAATGCCATCATCCGCACGAAAGCATTTGCCGATCATTGCGGCCTGCCCGATTTGCGAGGACGCCCGCCCTTTGGCGGCCATGTGCTGAGCCATGACTTTGTCGAAGCAGCCCTCATTCGCCGTGCGGGCTATGCCGTCTATATGCTTCCCGTGCTCGGTGGCTCTTATGAAGAAAGCCCGCCCTCGCTGATTGATTTGGCGACCCGCGACCGGCGTTGGTGCCAGGGCAATCTGCAACATTCGCGCATCATGATGGGTAAGGGTTTTGTGCTGCCCACGCGCCAGCATTTTGCCACCGGCATTATGGGCTATCTCGCCTCGCCTTTCTGGATGGCGCAGTTGATCGTCGGTATCGTGCTGGTGCTGCAATCGACTTATATCCGTCCCGAATATTTCACCGATGAATTCCGCCTCTTCCCCGCTTGGCCGCGATTTGACGCGGAACGCGCGCTGGCGCTGTTCGGTGTCACCATGGCAGTGCTGCTTGCACCAAAACTTTTCGGCCTCATCATCGCATTGTGGGAAAGCGAGACGCGCAAAGCCTGCGGCGGCGCGCTGCGTCTCATTGTCTCAACGCTGCTCGAAGTGCTGATGTCGGCGCTGCTCGCACCAATCATGATGGTGATCCAGACAGGCTCGGTGATGCAGATTATTTTCGGGCGCGACACGGGCTGGAATCCGCAACGCCGCGATGACGGATCTATTCCTCTGCGCGATATTATCCGTCGTCACCGTTCGCATGTGGGCTTGGGCGTCGTGACGTTGATCGCGGGCATGCTGATCTCGCCCTCGCTGGTGGCATGGATGTCGCCGACGATTGCCGGCCTCATTCTCGCCATTCCGATTTCATGGGCGAGCGGACAGCTCGGCATTGGCCTTGGCCTGAAGCGCATGGGCCTATTGCTGACGCCAGAAGAAGCGACCCCGCCTGCCATTGCGACCCGCGCCAATGCACTGACAAGCCAGCTTGCGGCAGAAGGCGGCGATGAATCCGACGGGATCCGCGCCATTCATGACGATGCGCATTTGCGCGAAAGCCATGACCTCTTTCTCCCCGCCGCCCTGCCCCGTTTGCGCGGGCACATCGACACGGATCGTGCTCTGGCCGAGGCCAAGCTGAGCGATGCGCAAACGCTGGATGAGGCGATCAGCTGGCTCAAGCCCAAAGAGCGCATGGTCGTACTGCATGATCGTGCGCTGATCGACATGCTGACCCGCCTGCCCGCGACCAAAAGCGAAGCCTGAAATCAGGTAGCCGCTTTTGATATTTATCAAGGCGGCCCGCGCCCCAAAGGCGCAAGCTCCCCCTGAAGCGGCAAATCAGGGAGGCGCATATGGAAGCCCGTCAGGTTATGACATCGCCCATTCTCACCATTTCACCCGGCGCTAGCCTGCGTCAGGCGATTGAGATGATGCTCGAAAAACGCGTGAGCGGCCTGCCCGTGGTCAATGAGATCGGCCAGCTCGTCGGCCTCATCAGCGAAGGCGATCTCTTGCATCGCTCTGAACTGGGCACGGAAAAACACCGCTCCAAATGGCTCGACTTTCTCGTCGGCCCAGGCCGCAGTGCGAGTGATTATGTCCAATCCCACTCACGCCGTGTGGCGGATGTGATGACCACCGACATTGTGACTGTGCAAGAAGCAACACCGCTCGAAGAGGTCGTGCAAATCATGGAGAAGCGGCGCATCAAACGTGTGCCCGTGGTGCGCGATGGCGGTGTGTCTGGCATTGTGACGCGCTCAGACCTGCTGCGCGCTTTTCTCAAAATGAGCGCCGCGCGGGAAACTGCCATCAGCGACGATGAGATCCAGAAGAAGATTTACGACACGATTGAACAAGAGGGCTGGGCTCCCGCAGGCTCCATCCATGTCAAAGTGGCCGACGGGCATGTCACTCTGGTGGGCACAATTTTTGATGAGCGCGAACGCGATGCGATCCGTGTCTGCGCTGAAAACCAGCCGGGCGTCACACATGTCAGCGACGACATGATCTGGGTTGAGCCGACGAGCGGCACTTATATGGGCTCGACCGCTTAGATTTTCTCGCGATTGCGCAGATCCGGGAAGAGCCGCATCCAGACGAGCGCGGCCACAATCGCGCTCACACCACCGAAAATGACGGTGGGCACGGCGCCGATGAACATGGCAAGCGCGCCCGACTCAAATTCGCCGAGCTGGTTGGATGTGCCAGTCAGAATTGTATGCACGGCAATGACGCGTCCGCGCATTTCATTGGGCGTCTCGCTCTGGATAAGCGATTGGCGGATGACGACGCTCACCATATCTGCCGCCCCTAGCGTCAGCAGGAAGAGTGCGGCAGGTATAATATGGGTTGAGAGGCCGAAACCTATGGTGCAAGCCCCATAAATCATCACGCAGATGAACATGGTGCGACCGGCATGCGTGCGCAAAGGATAATGCGCAAGGACCAGCGCTGCGCAGATCGAACCCACCGATGACATGGAGCGCAACAGGCCCAGCCCCCAGGCATCTGTCTCGAAAATATCCTTGGCATAGACCGGCAACAATGCCGTCGCGCCGCCGAGCAAGACTGCGACGAGATCAAGCGTAATCGCGCCCAGAATGACCGGCTGCGTCCAGATGAATTTATAACCCGCGACAATCACCGACCATGTGGCACGGATTTTTTCGGCCCGCGGCGGGCGTGCCCGAATGACCCAAGCGCCGATCACAGCGAGCACGAAACAACCCGAAGCAAAAGCAAAAGGCACAGCCGTATCGAAAGCGACAAGCAAGCCACCCAATGCAGGACCAGCGACGCTCGCGATTTGATTGGTCGTATTGTTCCAAGCGACCGCGCTTTGATATTCCTCATCCGGCACGAGATTGGTCATCAAGGCTTGACCAGCCGGATTGGCGAAAGCGCGAGCCGAGCCCAGCACCACCACTGTGAGATAGATGGGCAACATGCGTCCCGGCGCAAGCGCGCCGCCGAGCACGAGGCTCAGCATGGTCAAGCCGCAGACAACCATGACGATGCAAGAGATGACGATGATCCTGCGCCGATCATAGCGATCTGCTGCGGGGCCCGTGACAAGCGACAAAGGAACCGTCGGAATGAAAGCGCACAGACCGATCAGGCCCAGCGCCAAAGTATCATTGGTGACGAGATAGACGAGCCAAGCAATGGCGACATTCTGCACTTGCAGGCCGAGCGTCCAGAGAAAGCGGCAAATGACAAAGGCGCAGAAATCATGGTGGCGGAAAACCGCGCGCCCACCTTTCGGATCACTCTCTGCCATTTTCTTCGCCCTTGTCCTGTCTTGATCTCGGGCTCTAGCTCCAGAGCACGCGAATGTCGAGGGCAACAACACCTTTGCCTGCCTCGCGGGCAACCAGCGGATTGATCTCGATGTCGGCAATCTTCTCGCGATGGGCGAGGAAGAAACGACCGAGGCCTTCTGCCGCTGTGGCAAGCGCTGCCGCATCGGCTGCGGGACGACCGCGATAACCGTCGAGCAATTTGGCGAGCTTCAAACCAGAAATGCGCTGCGCAATCTCCGCAGCATCAAGCGGCAACATGCCGAGCGACACATCTTCCAGAAGCTCGACCAGCACGCCGCCGGATCCGACCAGCAGCATCGGGCCATAAAGCGCATCTTCACGCGCACCAACAATGGCCTCGACACCACCGCTGACCATTTCATGCACTTCAACGCCCTCAATCCGCGCATCGGTCTTATAGGCTTTGGCGCTGTCGAGAATTTTTTGGGCCGCCGCCTCGACCGCCGCGCCATCGCGCAGATCAAGTGCCACACCGCCTGCTTCCGTCTTGTGCAAAATATCGGGCGAGCGGATTTTCAAGACAACCGGGAAACCGATCTGGGCTGCAAGCTGGGCTGCATCCTTCGGTGTTTTGGCGAGCGCGACTTTGGGCGCGTGAATGCCAAAGGCCGCCAGTTTCTCGTTCAGATTTTCAGGGCTCAGATCAGATTTCGGTGCAGGCCCCGGAAGCAGCGGCGTTTTGCCCGTGCGCTGCGCATGGAACCACAAAGCATTGATCGCGCGCAGTGACGGCTGCAATTCCTGCAAGAAGGGGAAACCCGCTTCCTCCTGCATGCCCTGCGCTTCTTGCGTCATGAGATAGGACATGCGCGCAAAGCCGATCACAGGCTTGTCGGTCGCCTCATACATGGCGCGCAACAAATGGCTCTCTTCCCAGACTTTCGTGCGCTTGCCCGGCAATTGCGCGGCCCAAGCGAGAATGTCGACATTCTTGTCCGCCGCAACAATGGCGCAGAGATCAGCTGCCGCTTTCAAGTTGGACGGAATACCAACATCGAGCGGATTCCGCGGCTTGATTTCATCCTGCATATAGGGACGCAAAGCCTGATCGGTCTCAGGCGAGAATTGCGCCAGCGTCGCGCCTTCGCTCTCGACATAATCATAGAGCATATCAACCGTGCCACCCGATGTGGTGACAAAGCCGATGCGCGGACCTTTTGGTCGACGTGGCGATTGGAACGCGAGTGTCGCTTCGACCATATCATCGAGATTTTCGCAGCGGATGATGCCGTGGCGCTCACACATGGCGAGATAGGCAGTATAATCGCCTGCAATGGCGCCTGTGTGTGATTGCGCAGCCTCACGCGAATTCTGCGTCTGGCCGGTTTTGAGTGTGAGGATCGGCTTGCCTGCTTCGAGCGCGCGCGCAGCCGCCTTCATGAAAGCTTTCGGGCGACGAATGCCTTCGACAAAGCAGACGATCTGCTTGGTATGTTCATCATCAACGAGAAAGTTGATGTAATCAGCCAGATCGAGATCAAGCTCGTTGCCTGACGAAATGCCGTAGGAATAACGAAGCCCGCGCGTGGCACCCGTCTTCATGAAAAATTGCAACGTGCCACCCGATTGGAACACGCAGCCCGTCGAGCCCGGCTCCAATTTGGCAAGCTCAGGATTGGGATAGGCAAAGAGCTTTTCGCGATAAGAAAAAGCGCCCATGCAATTGGGGCCTGCCAGACGCAGGTTCGAGCGCGCGAGAACTTCGCGCACATCACGCCCGCGGGCTTGCGAGGCTTCATCAGCCCCATCGCCCACGCCACCCGCATAAATGGTCAATGAGCGCAGACCAACTGCCGCGGCATCTGCCACCACCTCCGGCACAGCGGGAGCTGGCACAATGACAATGGCATGTTCGACAGGCTCAGGCAGATCGCGCAAAGACGGATAGGCTTTTTGCCCGAACACTTCGGCCTGACGCGGATTGATGAGAAAGATTTTGCCGGTATAGCCTTGGTCGCGCATCGCGCCCAGAATTTGGCCTGGCCAACGCCCGCGCTCGGAGGCACCGACAAAGGCAATGGAGCGCGCACGCAATGTATGTTCGGCCGACCGGAACTCATCACTCGCCATTTCGGGCCTCTCCCTTTTCTTCTTGTTCTTGATGGCACCTCTGGCGGGCGCTCAATCGCGATTTGGTTAGTTTAAGGCCAGTCAGCGCAAATCCGCAATCTCTGCAATGAGTTTACGCAACACTGCATCCCCAAATGTCTCGAAATTCTTGGCCACAATCATGAAGGAGCCCTCGCCACCGATGACCTCCTGCTCATAATGCTGGTCAAGAAAGGGCTCGAAAGCGAGAATCGGCAGGCCGTTGATGATGATCCCCTGCGCCACGGCCGCATCACGAGCCACACGCGCGGGCCGTCCGCTCGAATTCTCACCATCACCCGACACATCAATCACTTTACGCGCGGCCTGATGAGGCATTTCTTCGAGCACGCGCACGCCATGATCAATCGCGCCGCTGATCGAGGTGCCGCCACCAAAGAGCTGGCGCTCGCCCTGTTCGATGGCGCGCGCAAAGGCTTCCGCACTGGCTTGATCACGGATGATCGTCCAGCCCACAGCCTCGCGCTGCAAGAACGGGCCTGTCCATTGGAACATTTGCACGGCAATGGCCCCGCGCATGCCAGATTGAATGGCGCGCCAGACGCGCGGATTGCGGAAGGCTTCCACATAGCCGCGCTTTTGCATTTCAAAGCGTTGTTGATTGACGCTGCCCGAGGCATCGACCGCCAGCACAAGGGCGAGATCGACCTCTTCGGCACGTGTCTCGACAGGCCGCGCAAGGAGAGCGGAGAGGAAAATGAGGAGCGCAACAAACCAACGCTGCATAACGCCTCCCGCCGTCATTGCGAGCGAAGCGAAGCAAACCAGAAAGCCTCACGCGAGACCCTTGGGATGCTTCGTCGCTTCGCTCCTTGCAATGACGGAGCGAGCGAAGCGACGATTGTGTTTTAGCGCGCAGCCACTGCGCGCTTGGCCAAGACGGTCACGACATGGGCGCGATAAGCAGCGCTGGCGTGAATGTCATTGTTGAGATCATCTGCATCCACCGTGATGCCTTCAATGGCTTTCACGGAGAAATCTTTGGCCAGCGCCTCTTCCATCGCTGTTGCACGGAAGGCCGAGGGACCAGCGCCCGTCACAGCCACACGCACACCAGACTTTGTCTGCGCAACAAGCACGCCGACAACCGCATAGCCGGATGCCGGATGACGCAACTTCTGGTAATGCGACCAGACTGGGATCGGGAAGCGCACGCCGACAATGATTTCGCCCGGCTCAAGCGCTGTCTCGAACAGGCCGAGGAAGAAATCATCAGCTGCGATCTTGCGCTTGTTGGTCACAAAGGTCGCGCCATGGCCAAGCGTGCCAGCGGGATAATCAGCCGCCGGATCGGCATTGGCGCAAGAGCCGCCAATCGTGCCGCGATGGCGCACAGCCGGATCACCAATCTGGCCAGCGAGCGACGCAAGACCGGGGATCAATTCACGCACGAGCGCATTTTCATGCACTTCGGCATGGGTTGTCATCGCACCGATGACGAGTTCATCACCATCGCGGCAGACGCCCTTGATATCAGGGATCTTCGCCAGATCGATGAGATCGGAGGGCGCGGCCAAACGCTGCTTCAAGGTCGGCAGAAGCGTCATGCCGCCCGACATCAGCTTGGCATCTTCATTCGCGTCGAGCAGCTTTGCTGCATCAGCCACAGAAGCCGGAGTGTGGTAGCCAAAATTTTCCATCAGGCCTTCCCTCCCGCCATTTTCGCGCTTGCATCCATGATTGCTTCGACAATGCCCTGATAGCCCGTGCAGCGGCAGATATTGCCTTCAAGCTCTTGGCGCACAGTGTGTTCATCCGCATTGGGATGACGACGGCAAATATCGACACCCATCATCACCATGCCCGGCGTGCAGAAACCGCATTGCAGGCCGTGATGTTCACGGAAAGCTTCCTGCACCGGATGCAATGTGCCGTCGGCCTGCGCGAGACCTTCGATGGTGATCACGCTTTTGCCAGTCGCCTGCACAGCCAGCATGGTGCAGCTCTTCACTGCCTTGCCGTCGACATGCACGGTGCAGCAACCACATTGCGTGGTGTCGCAACCGACATGCGTGCCGGTGAGGCGCTGATGGTCGCGGATAAATTCAACCAGCAAAGTGCGCGCTTCGACTTGTCCCGAAACGGCCTTCCCGTTGATGGTCATGTTCACATTGATGAGCACGATAAACCTCGTTTTTAAATATCGGGATCAGGCCGCTTTTCCAGCTTTGGCCTTTTGAATGGTCGCCCAGACGCGATCAGGCGTCATCGGCATGTCGATGTGGCGGATGCCATAACCTTTCAGCGCATCGCAGACGGCCGAGACGAAAGCGCCCGGCGCACCGCAAGCACCGGCTTCGCCAGCACCCTTGACGCCCAGATCATTGGTCTTGCACGGCACTTCATTGAAGAGCGCATCGATCATGGAGAGATGTTCGGCACGCGGCATGCCGTAATCCATGAAAGACCCCGTCACGAGCTGACCTTCGTCATCGTAAACGGTCATTTCTGTCATGGCCTGACCAATGCCTTGGGCGACACCGCCATAGACCTGTCCATGGACGATGAAAGGATTGAGCACTTTGCCGCAATCATCCACCGCGATGTAATTCAGCATTTCAATCTTGCCGAGATCAGGATCCACTTCCACTTCGATCACATGCGTGCCGTTGGGATAGTTGAATTCTTCCGGATCGCGCTTGAGGAAATAGCTTTCATCCAAGCCCGGCTCCATTCCGTCCGGCAGGTTCTTGGGCTCGTAAGACGCTTTCGCCACTTCGGCGAGCGTGACAGACGATGTGCCAGCGCGGAAAACACCCGCATCAAAGCTTACCTTCTCAGGCTCAGACTGCATGAGATTGGCGGCGATCTTCGTGCCCTTCTCGACAATGCGCTTGGCCGAGCGTTGCAGACCAACGCCACCCATCCATGACGAGCGAGAGCCGAATGTACCCGCAGCTTCCTTCGGCATGATCTTCGTGTCGCCTTGCACGAGCGTCACATTTTCAAACGGAATGCCCAAGAAGCTTTCGAGCAATTGTGCCCAGACTGTTTCATGGCCCTGACCATGTGAATGGGTGCCCGCATAAACAGTCGCCTTGCCTTCCGGTGAAACGGCAATGCGCATTTCTTCGGTCGGGCGACCACCTGACGGTTCGACGAAATTCGACAGGCCGATGCCGCGCAGCTTGCCGCGCTTGGCGCTCTCTGCGCGGCGCGCATCGAAGCCCGCCCAATCAGCCGCCTTCATCGCCATATCCATATTGCCGATGAAATCACCGGAATCGATCAGCATGCCCATCTGCGTACGATAGGGGAATTGCTCCGGCTTGATGACATTGCGGCGGCGAATTTCATCGCGCGCCAGACCCGTGGCATCAGCCGCAGCATCCATCAGGCGTTCCATCAGGAAGTTGGCTTCCGGACGGCCAGCGCCACGATACGTGTCTGTCGGCACCGTGTTGGAGAGAACGGGTCGCACCGAGAAATAGAAATTCTCGATGTCATAGACACCGGGAATGATACGACCACCGCCGTTGATGGGCAGACGCGGACCGTTTTCAGCAAAGTAAGCGCCGCAATTCACAATTGTGCGCACTTTCAGCGCCACCACGCGACCATTGGCATCAAGGCCAAGCTCGGCATGGTTGATCTGGTCGCGACCATGATAATCGGACACGAAAGTTTCCGAGCGATCACCGCGCCATTTGACAGGGCGATCAATCTTGCGGGCGGCCCAAGCCACGACGCCGAGTTCCGGATAAAGTTTGCCGCGAATACCAAAGCCACCACCGACATCGGGTGAAATAATCCGCACCTTGTCGGCGGGAAGATTCATGACGATTTTGGCAATGCCCTGCTGAATGCGGCGGCCACCTTGGGTCGGCGCATACATGGTGAGTTCGCCATTCTCCCATTTCGACACGGCGCAGCGCGGCTCCATCGGGTTTGGCACAACGCGATTGTTGACGATGTCGACCGTGACGCGCGTCTTGGCTTTGGCCATATGCACATCAATTTCGGCTTCGGGACGGTTTTCCCAATGGATGCCGACATTGCTGCCATGCTCTTCCCAGATCACCGGGCTGTCGGGCGAGGCCGCAAAGGCTGTCGAGCCCACAGCAGGCAACCCATCATAATCAACCATGACGAGTTCGGCGGCGGCTTTGGCTTGTGCCTGCGTATTGGCGAGAACAACAGCGACGATCTCGCCGACGAAGCGCACACGATCAATCGTCATGAAGTCGCGCTTGGGGCGGAACATGTCCTTGCCGGCCAGATCTTTGAATTCGACATCGGTGATCAGCGTGCCAACGCCATCGGCCTTCATATCAGTGCCTGTGAAAACGCCGACGACACCGGGTGCTGCTTTCGCGGCCGATGTGTCAATCGACAGAATTTTCGCATGCGCTTGCGGAGAGCGAACAAAAGCGGCCCAAGTCTGACCGTCAAAATTCACATCATCCGTATATTGGCCCTTGCCGGTCAGAAGGCGGACGTCTTCTTTGCGGCGGACGGGCTGGCCGATACCGAACTGTCCCATAGTCGCTTGCCTCTCCTCGTGCCCAGTGGTCCCGGGTCTCCTGATCACTGTTCCTAAAGAGAGATCATCCCCCCGGCAAGTCCGGGCTTCAGTTGACTTGGGGGCGCCGCGCGTCCCAAATCGGCCCCCTCGACGAGCCCCGCCAAGGGGCCACAGATAAATGACAAGGGAGAGACGGATGCGCGCTGACCGCCC
The DNA here is from genome assembly GCA_947452455.1 of Beijerinckiaceae bacterium. Lineage (GTDB taxonomy): Bacteria > Pseudomonadota > Alphaproteobacteria > Rhizobiales > Beijerinckiaceae > Terripilifer. The sequence goes on along the minus strand of CANGBX010000001.1, from coordinate 586,626 downwards.
GGTTGGGAAAATCGACGATAAAGTGGGGTTTGGCAGCGATGTGGCCGCCCAGATGCTGCGCCGCTTCGGCTTCAAATATGTGAGCCTCAACCCGGGCGCGAGCTACCGCGGCCTGCATGATTCCATCGTCAATCATCTGGGGAATATGACCCCCTCGATGGTTTTGTGCCTGCATGAAGACCATGCGGTGGGCATTGCCCATGGCTATGCCAAAGCCACCGGCGAGCCCATGGCCTGCGTGCTCCACTCCAATGTCGGCCTGCTGCACGGCATGATGGGCCTCTACAATGCCTGGTGCGACCGCGCGCCCATGTTCGTGCTGGGTGCTACCGGCCCGGTGGATGCCAGCCAGCGCCGCCCTTGGATCGACTGGATCCACACCTCCGCCGATCAGGGCGGGATGATCCGTGACTTTGTGAAATGGGATAACCAGCCCTCCTCCGCCGATGCGCTCGTCGAAGCCATGGCACGCGCCAATATTATGACGCGCTCGGAACCCAAGGCGCCGGTCTATATCTGCCTTGATGCAGGCCTGCAGGAAGCAGCTCTCGAAAAAGCCCCTGACTTTCCTGATCTCGCCCGCCTTCAGCCACCCGCCCCGCCCCGCGCCGCCAAGGTCGATATTGAGGCGACCGCGAAACTTCTGCAGGGCGCCAAAAAACCAGTCCTGCTCATCGGCAAGACGGATTGGACGGAATCTGGCTGGAACAATCGCATCGCGCTGGCGGAGCGTCTGGGCGCTGTGGTTTTCACCGACTTGAAAAACCGCACATCCTTCCCGACCGATCATCCTTGCCATGTGGTCGCCCCCCTCGAACAGGTCGGCCGCTCGGCTGAATATGTGCGCGACATGCTGCGCGATGCCGATGTGATCTTGGCTTTTGATTGGGTCGATCTCGATTCTGCGCTGCGGATCAAGGGAGAGAAACTGAAGGCCAAGGCCATTCATGTTTCGCTTGATCAGCATTTGCACAATGGCGCGCATGCCAATTATCTCGCACTCCCCGAGCTTGATATATTCATGGCGGCTTCTCCCGATGCGGTGATTGCTGATCTGGTGGCAGAACTCGGCCCCGGCAAAACCAAATGCTGGCATGAAGAAATCCGCAAAATCCCGACGCGCGATGAAAGCCGCATCAATGTGGATCAAATGGCACTCGCACTGCGCGAAGCCTTCCCCGATCAGGATGAAGTGACGCTCACCGGCGTGTGCCGCAAATTCCCGATGGATGTCTGGCCCGCACATTCGCCACTCGCCTATATGGGCAAGGATGGCGGCGGCGGCATTGGCGGCATGCCCTCAATCTCCATCGGCATTGCGCTGGCCATGCAGGACAAGGGCCGCAAAACGGTTGGCGTTTTGGGCGATGGTGACTTTTTGATGGGTGGCCATGCGATCTGGTCGGCCGCGCGTCACCAGATTCCGCTGATGCTCGTCATCAACAACAACCGCTCCTATTTCAATGATGAATTGCATCAGGAGACGGTCGCCAAAAAACGCAATCGTCCGTTGGAAAACCGCTGGATCGGTCAGCGCATTTCCGATCCCGATGTTGATCTCGCCAAATTTGCCGAAGCGCAGGGTGTGGTCGGTATCGGCCCGATCACCAACCCCGCCGATCTTGGACCTGCGATGAAACGCGGTGCGGAGATTCTGGCCAAGGGCGGCGTCGTGCTGATCGACGTGCATGTGACGCCGGGCGAAGAGCGCGGCGCGGCCACAACAGGCCATCGCGCCACCTGACGCTTGAACAGGAGAAAGCCCGGCCAAAGCCGGGCTTTCTGCCAAGGTCCGGGGCTGGGGGAGGATATGGACCGAGGCATTAAGAACAACGTGCACGGGCTGCGAATGTTCCCGTTGCCCTCGGGCTCAAGCCTCACCGGAAATTGAGAAATCTGGGGTTTTTTGATCATTGAGCGGGGGGAAATAGCCAAAATCACCGCCCTCACGCGATATTTCGTGCAAAAATCCCTCTGAAAATCCCAAAACTGCACCAAACCATATGACTGAGCCTCGTGGATGCCTTGATCCACCGACGGCGAAGGTGCATGTCTGGACAATGAAGGGCATCGGCTCCATGGGCCTGCCTGCCCGCCACCTTTTCCTAGGATCAGCTCCATGTCACGCATCCAGATTTCCGGTCTCGCGGTCGATGCAGCTCTGCATGATTTCATTGCCAAAGAGGCCCTGCCCGGCACGGGGGTGAGCGAACAGGCTTTCTTCGAGGGACTGGGAGCTTTGGTGCGCGACCTCGCGCCTAAAAATAAAGCGCTGCTCACATTGCGAGATGAGCTGCAGCTCAAGATCGATGCTTGGCATAAGGCGCGCAAAGGTCAGGCGCATGATCCGGTGGCTTACAAAGCCATGCTGCAAGAAATCGGTTATTTGCGAGCCGCCCCCGCGACCTTCGCGATCAAGACGCAGAATGTGGATGCGGAAATTGCGACCATGGCTGGCCCGCAGCTCGTCGTGCCCATGTCCAATGCACGCTATGCGCTGAACGCTGCCAATGCGCGCTGGGGTTCGCTCTATGATGCGCTCTATGGCACCGATGCGGTTGTCGCTGAAGCACCCGCCAAGGGCTATGACAAAGCACGCGGCAACAAGGTGATCGCCACGGCCAAAGCCGCGCTCGACAAAATAGCGCCACTCGCCTCCGGCTCGCATGCGGATGTGACAGGCTATGCGATCAAGGATGGCGCGCTTGTTCCGGCGCTGAAAGATCCGTCCAAACTCGCGGGCTGGCAGGGTACGCCCGATGCGCCCGCCGTCATTCTGCTTCAGAACAACGGCATTCATGCCGAGATCCACATCAACCGCGCCCATGTCATCGGCAAGGATGACAAAGCGGGCGTTGCCGATGTGGTGCTCGAATCCGCGCTCTCGACCATTATGGACATGGAAGACTCGGTTGCGGCTGTGGATGCGCAAGACAAGATCGACGTCTATCGCAATTGGCTCGGCCTGATGAAGGGCACACTCACAGCTTCTTTCGACAAGGGCGGAAAGGTGCTGGAGCGCAAGCTCAATGCTGATCGCGTCTATGAGAGCGCAAAAGGCAAAGTCACGTTGCATGGCCGCTCGCTGATGCTGGTGCGCAATGTCGGCCATCACATGTTCACAGATGCCGTGCTGGATGATGCAGGACATGAGATTCCCGAAGGCATTCTCGATGCCGCAGTGTCTTTCATGATTGCGATGCATGATCTCAACGGCAAGAGTTCGGTGAAGAATTCGCGCGCCGGTTCGGTCTATATTGTGAAGCCCAAAATGCACGGGCCCGATGAAGTGGCTTTTGCCAACGAGCTCTTCGGCCGCGTCGAAGACATGCTGGGCTTGAAGCGCAACACGGTGAAAATGGGCATTATGGATGAGGAGCGTCGCACAACGATCAACCTCGCCGCCTGTATTCATGCCGCTGCCGAGCGTGTGGTCTTCATCAACACGGGCTTCCTCGACCGCACGGGCGATGAAATCCACACGTCCATCGAAGCGGGCCCCGTCGTGCGCAAAAATGACATGCGCGCGACCGCCTGGATCAAGGCTTACGAAGATAATAATGTCGATGTGGGTATGGCCTGCGGCCTGCCCGGTCACGCACAAATCGGCAAGGGCATGTGGGCCGCACCCGACCGCATGGCTGACATGCTGGCCCAGAAGATCGGTCATCCGAAATCTGGCGCGACCACGGCTTGGGTGCCCTCACCCACTGCCGCAACTCTGCATGCGTTGCACTATCACGATGTCGATGTGTTTGCGACGCAGGGCGCTCTGAAGTCACGCAAGGCGGCTTCCCTTGATGACATTCTCACCATTCCGCTCGCCCAATCCAATTTCGCGCCCGAAGATGTGAAACAGGAACTCGATAATAATGCCCAAGGCATTTTGGGCTATGTTGTGCGCTGGATTGATCAGGGTGTGGGCTGCTCGAAAGTGCCCGACATTCATGATGTGGGCCTGATGGAAGACCGCGCCACTTTGCGAATCTCCTCCCAGCATATTGCCAATTGGCTCTTGCATGGCGTGGTGAGCGAAGCTCAGGTGATGGAAGCCATGAAGCGCATGGCCGCCGTCGTTGACCGGCAGAATGCCGGCGATCCGCTCTACAAGCCGATGGCGCCGACATTCCATGGTGTGGCCTTTGCCGCCGCCTGCGACCTCGTTTTCAAGGGTCGCGAGCAGCCCAATGGCTATACGGAATTCGTCCTCCACGCGCGGCGCCGCGAGGCCAAGGCTAAGGGCTGAAACACCCCTGATGTAAAATTGAGGCGGAGATAGTCGCATTCTTCACCCTCTGGCGGGATTGCGAGGCGAAGCTCAGGCCGTTAGGACTGAGGTCAGGCCCGCGAGGCCTCGCACAAAGGTTTGCCGCAGATGAACATGCATGCCCCGATCGGCCAGAGGCCGGAGATCCGCCACGATTGGACACGCGCGGAAGCGCAGGCGCTTTATGACCTGCCCTTCAACGATCTCCTGTTTCGCGCGCATCTGACACATCGCGCCATGTTCGACCCCAATACCGTCCAGCGCAGCCAGCTGCTCTCCATCAAAACCGGCGGCTGCCCCGAAGATTGCGGCTATTGCAGCCAATCGGCTCATCACCAGACCGGCTTGAAAGCTTCAAAACTGATCGAAGTCGAGCGCGTGCTGGAAGAAGCCAAAAAGGCGCGCGCCTCTGGTTCCACGCGCTATTGCATGGGTGCCGCTTGGCGCAGCCCGAAAGAGCGCGACATGGAAAGCATTGTCGCCATGGTCAAGGGCGTGAAAGCGCTCGGCATGGAAACCTGCATGACGCTCGGCATGCTCTCGGCGCAAGACACGATCCGTTTGAAAGAAGCGGGGCTCGATTATTACAACCACAATATCGACACGTCAGAGCGCCATTATGAAAAGGTGATCACGACGCGCACCTTTGCAGACCGCCTTAAAACACTCGCCCATGTGCGCGAAGCGGGCATCAAAGTCTGCTGTGGCGGCATTGTCGGCATGGGCGAAGAAAAAATGGACCGCGTCGATATGCTGTTGACGCTCGCCAATCTGCCGGAACATCCCGAAAGCGTGCCGGTGAATCTGCTCATCCCTGTCGAGGGCACGCCGCTCGAGCAGGAAGGCAAAATCGATCCGATCGAATTCATCCGCACCATTGCGCTGGCGCGCATTCTCATGCCTGCCTCTGACGTGCGCTTGTCAGCGGGGCGCACAGAAATGAGTGCGGAAATGCAAGCGCTCTGTTTCTTTGCTGGTGCCAATTCGATTTTTGCCGGCGAATGCCTGCTGACCAAAGACAATCCGGGCGAAGATGAAGATGCGGCCCTGTTCCGCCGCCTCGGCTTGCGCAATGCGCAGATGGGCGAAGAGCGCCATGCTGTCGAGGTATGAACAGGCGCTCGAAGCCCTGAACCGTCGCGGACGTTTGCGCAAGCTTGAAGGCCGCGCCGGTGTTGATTTCACCTCCAATGATTATCTGGGCCTCGCGGAATCGCCCGAGCTGACGCATGCCCTGCAAGAAGCATTGGTACGTGGCGTGCCCGTGGGTGCTGGCGGCTCACGCCTCTTGCGCGGCAATCATCCCGAACATGAAGCGCTTGAAGCAGAAGCTTGCGCATTTTTCGGGGCCGAAAGCGCGCTGTACTTTGGCGCCGGCTTTGCCGCCAATGCCGCGCTGATCTCGACGCTGCCGCAACGTGGCGATCTCGTTTTATATGACGAGCTGGTGCATGCGAGCACACATGAGGGTCTCGGCCTGACCAAAGCCCAGACAGATTTTTTTGCTCACAACGATATCATGCAGCTTGAAGACAAGCTGCGCGCTTTTCGTGTCGGCAATAAAGATGCGCGTTGCTTCATTGCGATTGAAAGCCTCTATTCGATGGATGGCGATCTCGCGCCAATCGCAGAGATCGCCAAGCTCGCCGCACGCTATGACGCCATTTTGTTCATTGATGAAGCCCATGCGACAGGCGTGCAAGGCCTGCAGGGGCGCGGGCTCTCGGCCGATCTTGAAGGCCAAGCAAACATCATCAGCCTGCATACATGCGGCAAGGCACTCGGGGTCTCGGGCGCACTCGTTCTCATGCCCGAACTCTTGCGTCGTTTCATGATCAATCGCTCGCGCGCCTTCATCTATGCCACAGCGCCTTCGCCGCTTATGGCGGCAGGTGTGCGGACCGCTTTGAAGATTTGCGCAAAAGCCGATGATCGTCGCGCGCGCTTGCAAGAGCGCATTGGCCAACTGAATGGGCATTTGCAGAAAATGGGCCTGCCCGTCACCGGCACACAGATCCAGCCGATTGTGCTGGGCGCAGATCGGCACGCGCTCGACATGGCGCAAGCACTGGCACGTGAAGGCTTTGACATTCGCGCCATTCGACCACCGACCGTGCCGGAAGGCACAGCACGTTTGCGCATCACGCTCTCGGCCAATCTGACGCACGACAATATCGATGCTTTGGGTGCAGCACTCTCCCGTCTGATGCAGGAGCGCGCAGCATGAGCGGATTCATTGTCACGGGCACAGATACGAATATCGGAAAGACTGTTTTTTCAGCCGCACTGGCTGGCGCCTTGCAAGCGCATTATTGGAAGCCTGTGCAATCGGGCCTTGAAGGCGAAACGGATAGCGAGATTGTCGGGCGCTTGTCAGGCCTGCCGCGCCACAAAATTCTGCCCGAAACCTACAAACTCACCGCACCACTTTCGCCCCATCGCGCCGCCGAGCTGGATGATATGGAAATCAGCCGCAAGCGTCTCTTGCAATTACCCGCCGTCGATCAGCTGGTGATTGAAGGTGCGGGCGGTCTGATGGTGCCGCTCAGTCGCGATTGGCTGATGATCGATCTCTTTGCCGATTGGCATTTGCCCGTGGTTCTGTGTGCACGCACGGCACTGGGCACGATCAACCATTCGCTTCTCTCGATTGAAGCTCTGCGTCTGCGCGACATTTACATCACCGGCATTGCTTTCATCGGTGAGGCCAATGAGGACAGCGAGCGCACCATCTGCACGATGGGCGGCGTGCGCCGTCTGGGTCGCCTGCCGCATCTCGACAAACTCGATGCGATGTCTTTGACAGATGCGTTCCGCGACAATTTCAATCTCGCTGATTTCGGGGTGGAGCTGTGAGCCACGGCCCCATCTGGCATCCTTTCACACAGCATGCGTTGCAACCCGGCGCCATCGAGATTGCGCGCGCAGAAGGCGCTTGGCTTGAGCGCGCGGACGGCACACGCATTCTGGATGCGATCTCATCCTGGTGGGTCATCACACACGGCCATCGGCATCCGCGCATCATCGCGGCGATGAAGGCGCAAGCTGACCAGCTCGATCAGGTCATTTTTGCAGGCTTCACCCATCGCCCGGCAGAAGAACTCGCCGCACGGCTCACCAAAATTGTCGGCCTGCCGCATGCTTTCTTTTCAGATAGCGGCTCAACAGCGGTCGAAGTCGCTTTGAAAATGGCGCTGGGCTTTTGGCGCAATCAAAACATCAACCGCACACGCATCATTGCCTTTGAACATGCCTATCATGGCGACACGATCGGCACGATGTCGGCGGGCGCGCGCGGTGTGTTCAACGCACCCTATGACCCTTTGCTGTTCGATGTGATGCGTCTGCCTTTCCCCGCCAAAGGCAAAGAGCAAGACACGCTCTCTGCTCTGCGCGCTGCGACCGCTGATGGACAAGCAGCCGCACTGATTGTCGAGCCGCTCATCCTTGGTGCGGGCGGTATGCTGACCTATGCGCCAGACATTCTCGCAGAGATGGCGCGCATCTGTCGTGAGACGCAAACACTCTTCATTGCTGATGAAGTCATGACGGGCTTTGGCCGCACGGGCACATTTTTGGCTTGCGAACAGGCCAATGTCACGCCTGACATTCTCTGCCTTGCCAAAGGCATTACCGGCGGTTCAACGCCGCTCGCTGTCACGCTTGCCAGCGCGCCGATTTTTGAAGCGCATTATTCGCAAGATCGCCGCAAGACCTTTTTCCATTCTTCATCCTATACAGCCAACCCCATCGCTTGCGCGGCAGCGGTCGCCAATCTCGATGTCTGGCAAAATGAGCCTGTGCAAGCCCGCATTGCTGAGATTGCGCAATGGCAGCGCGAGATGAGCGGGGCTTTGCAACAAGACCCGCGCTTTTCTGATGTGCGTCTGTGCGGAACCATCGCCGCCTGTGATCTGCGCGTGGCTGATGAAGGCTATCTCGCGTCCATCGGCCCCAAACTTTACAACTTCTTCTTGTCGCGTGGTCTGCTGCTACGCCCGCTCGGCAATACAATCTACATCATGCCGCCCTATTGCATCACGCGTGATGAACTCGCCTCGCTTTATGAGGCAATCAAAGAAGCTGCCGACACATTCGGAGCACGCGCATGAGCGGCACGCGCATTTCCGGCATGGGTCATTATGTGCCCGACCGCCTTGTCACCAATCGCGAGATCGAAACGCGCTTGGGCCTCGAAGACGGCTGGATTGAATCGCGCGTGGGTATCACCTCGCGCTATTATGCCGATGATACGCAAGCGCTGACCGATCTTGCACGCCCGGCCGCACACATGGCGCTTGAGGAAGCGGGGCATCCCGAGATTGGGTTTCTCATTCTGGCAACTTCAACGCCCGATCACCTTTTGCCGCCATCAGCGCCTCTACTGGCGCATCAGCTTGGTCTCTCGTGCGGCGCGAGTGATCTGGCTGGCGCCTGCGCGGGTTTCATCAATGCGCTGACACTCGCCGATTCAATGGTGCGCGTGCATGGCAAAAGCGTTTTGGTCGTGGCCGCGAATATTCTCTCGCGCCGGATCAATCCGGCTGATCCCTCTACCTCCGCACTTTTTGCTGATGCAGCGGGCGCTGTTGTCGTCTCGCCAGCATCAGGACACAGCGGCATTGTGGCAGCTGATCTTGTGTCGGATGGCGCAGGCTATGATTTCATCAACATTCCGGCGGGCGGCAGCCGCAAGCCTTTTTCGAAAGAGCTCGGCGCAGACGAGCTTTATATGCACATGCCCGATGGTCGCGGCCTGTTCAGCAAAGCGGTCGACACAATGGTGACAAGCTCCGCGCGCGTGATGGCACAAGCAGGCGTCAGCGCCGCTGACATCACCCATTGGGCACCCCATCAGGCAAACTTGCGCATCACGGCAGCTGTCGAGCGCCGTCTCGGGCTTGATCCGGCGCGCGGGCTCTCCAGCCTCAAAACCTTCGGCAATTCGTCGGCCGCAACCATTCCCCTGACCCTTTCAACCGCCGGGCGGAACCGCGGCCTCCATGTGGGCGATCTTGTCCTGATGAGCGCGGTTGGGGCGGGCCTGTCGGGCGGCGCCCTTCTATTTCGCTGGTGACAGTTTCAAGAACACAAGCTTTGCCGCTGGCAAATGCCTTGTGAATGCAGCAGGGTCACCGAGGTTTTTCGGCGGTCTGGGCTCGGCTCGTCCGCCCTTTCGAGCCAAGGACAAGTCCCATGAAGAGCATTTTTAAATTGGCCGCCGCGGCATTTGCCGTCGTTGGTCTGGTCAGCGGCGCTGCCGCTGCCGAAAAGCTGAAAGTCGGTTTTATCTACGTCGGCCCAGTCGGCGACTATGGCTATTCCTGGCAGCATGATCAGGGCCGCTTGGCTCTGCAGAAGGCGCTCGGCGACAAGGTCGAGACGACATTTCTGGAAAACGTGCCAGAAAATGACAGCGAGCGTTCGATCGAACAGCTGGCTCGCACCGGCCACAAACTGATCTTCACGACCTCTTTCGGCTTTATGGAGCCGACCCTCAAGGTCGCCAAGAAATATCCGAACATCAAGTTCGAACATGCCACCGGCTTCAAGCGCTCGACCAATGTCGCGACCTATTCGGCTCGCTTCTATGAAGGCCGCTACATCCAGGGCGTGATCGCCGGCAAAATGACCAAGTCGAACGTGCTCGGCTATGTCGCGGCTCTGCCGATTCCGGAAGTGATCGGCGGCATCAATGCTTTCTATCTCGGCGCCAAGTCGGTGAACCCGAATGTGAAGGTGAAGATCGTCTGGGCGAACACCTGGTTCGATCCGGGTAAAGAAGCCGATGCAGCCAAGGCGCTCATGGCGCAGGGTGCTGACATTATCTCGCAGCACACCGACTCCGCCGCTCCGATCCAGGAAGCAGAAAAGGCCGGCAAGCTCGGCTTCGGTCAGGCTTCTGACATGACCCGCTTCGCTCCGAAGGCGCAGTTGACCGCCATCGTCGATGATTGGTCGCAGTACTACATTGCCCGCACCAAGGCGGTTCTGGACAATAAGTGGAAGGCTGATGACACCTGGGGTGGCCTCGCCGCCAAAATGGTCGTCATGGCGCCTTTCACCAACATGCCTGATGATGTGAAGGCTCTGGCCGACAAGACCGCCAAGGGCGTGACCGACGGTTCGATCCTTCCCTTCGCCTGCCCGGTCGTTGACCAGGCCGGCAAGACGGTCGAGTGCAAGGGCGGCAAGGGCCTCTCGGACGAGCAGATCCTCAGCATGAACTGGTACGTCCAGGGCATCGAGGACAAAGTCCCGCAATAAGTTACCGGGAATCACTTCCTGAAAAGATGACCCAAGGCCCCTCTTCGGAGGGGCCTTTTTTCATCACCGATTTGTGACAATTCAGCCACAGCCCGCTAAGGAATCGAGCCAAAACAAGCTTTTGGCGCCTTATCGCCAAGCTTTTGATGCTGATGGGTTTTTTTACCCAAGAAGAATGGGTAATCACCTCCTCAAGAAAAGCGCCAACTCTGCTTTGGCTTTTCTGTTCCAGATTTTACATTTGAGGCTTACCCATGAAGACCAAGTTCCTGCTCGGCGCCGCTCTCGTCGCCTTCGCTTCGCAGGCCGGCGCTGCCGACCTCGCTTCCAAGAAGAAGGCTGCTGCGCCTGCTCCGGCTCCCTATTTCCTTTTCGCTGACACGACGATTTCTTATCGTTTTGAAACTCGTGCAAAAGAGCCGTCGATCCAGAATCCGGTCACGAAGAATGTTGTCTCGCTGACGCATTTCGACGTCACCAAATGGGGCACGAACTTCGTCAATATCGACGTTCTGAAGTCGAACAGCGCTGACCCGGCAAATGCTTCGTCAATGGGCGCCACGGAAGTTTACGGCCTCTATCGCGGCACGGTTTCGGGCAACTACCTGACCGGCTCGAAGACTTTTTCGATGGGCCTGATCAAGGACGTTTCCCTCGCCTTCGGTGGCGACTTGAACAACAAGAACACCGAATTCAACGCGCAGAAGAAGCTGCTCGTCGGCGGTGTTCAGGTTGACTTCAACGTGCCTGGCAACTTCAGCGTGGCACTGCTTGCTGGCAAGGAATGGAACCATTGCGGCGTGAACGCGATCTGCGTCGGCGCTGGCAAGACCTCCGATCCGGTGTTCGACATGAATGCTCATATCGAAGTGAACTACATGCAGCCGCTGGCCTTCACCGGCCTGCCGCTCAAGTTCTCGGGCTACACAAACTTCGTCACGCCGAAGGGCAAGGACGGCTCGGGCGCCAAGACCAAGACGGAAATCCTCTCGGATAACCGCCTGACCCTCGATTTCGGCAAGGTCGTTGGCTATCAGGCCAACAAGATCGATACATTCGTGGGCTATCGTTACTGGCTGAACAAGTTCGGCAACGACAGCAAGGCCGCTTCGGCTGGTGGCGCGATCGAGAACCAGATCTATGTGGGCCTCGCCTATCACCTCTGATCCCACGGTCAGCTGAAACTTTTAAGAAGGACGGTGCCTTGGCACCGTCCTTTTTCTTTGGGCAGGACAAAGCCCCGCCCAGTTGTCATCCTGCGAGCAGGCCGCTAACCTAGCCCTTAGACCAATAAGAATCCGGCTAACGGGAGGACAATATGACGATTTCGGTGAAGCCCCTCGACGCGCCTTTGGGTGCGGAGATTGTCGGGCTCGACGTGCGCAACATCACGCCCGAAGATTCCAAGGCCATTCTCGACGCCTTCAACCAATATCATGTCCTTGTCGTCCATGGCCCGACCATCAATGACGACGAGCTGGTGGAATTCGGCAAGGTTTTTGGCCATATAGAAAAGGCGCGCAAGAAGTCGCCGCTGTCGCACCGCGACGATATTATGGTGATCTCCAACATCCGCGAAAATGGTGAGCTCGTCGGATCCCTCCCCGATGGCGAGATGGATTTCCATTTTGACCGCATCCATCAGGTCCAGCCCTGCAAGGGCGCAGCGCTGCATGGTCTGGAAATCCCCTCGGAAGGTGGCGACACCTGCTTTGCCAATATGGTGCGCGCCTATGAGACGCTGCCCGAGGCGACCAAAAAGCGCATCGAAGGCCTGAAGGCGCTCAACACTTTCACCTATGGTGCGACCAAGCCGGATGGCAAGAACGAGCTCGGCCCCCATGCCATTCATCCCATTGTGCGGCGCATTCCAGAAACCGGCAAAAAGTCTCTCTATGTCTGCCGTCTGATGACGGACCACATTGTCGGCATGGATGCAGCTGAGAGCCGCGCTTTGATTGATGAACTGTGCGATCACATTGAAAACACAGGCCTGATTTACGCGCATCAGTGGAAAGTTGGCGACATTATCGTCTGGGACAATCGCTGCACCAGCCATGCGCGCACTGACTTTTCCGATAAGGAACGCCGCCTCATGAAGCGCGTCACCATCGGTGATACGGTGCCCCCGCTTCAATAAGCTTCACAATTACGTATTGGGAAAAACACGCGCCCGGTTTACCGGGCGCGTATTTTTATGGCGGAGTCCTGCAATTCTTGTAATCTCACGCCCAACGGTAGAGTCAGCCAGAACAACCGGCACTCCGCCTCCAAGCCAGCACCATCGGGAGGGATGAATGGCGCGCCTGAACATCAACGGCAAAATTCATAATATTGACGTCGAGCCAGACACACCATTGCTCTGGGCCATCCGCGAACAGATCGGCCTGACCGGCACCAAATATGGCTGTGGCGTTGCTGCATGTGGTGCTTGCACCGTGCATGTCGATGGCGTGCCGACGCGCTCCTGCTCGCTACCGGTCAGCTCTTTCACCGAGAAGCAGAAGATCGTCACGATTGAAGGTCTGTCCAAGACCGTCACGCATCCCATCCAAAAGGCTTGGCTTGAGCTCGATGTGCCCCAATGCGGCTATTGCCAGTCCGGCCAGATCATGGCCGCTGCCGCTTTGCTCGTGAAACATCCCGAGCCGACCGATGCGCAGATCAATGAAGAGATGAGCAACATCTGCCGCTGCGGCACCTACAACCGCATTCGCGCGGGCGTGAAGCTCGCGGCCAAAAATGCCAAGGGTGCAAAAAGCAACAACAAAGCGCAGCGCGCTTGAACACGGGGAGGAATGACATGACGATTGCGCAAAAACTTTCGCGTCGCGGCTTCCTGGCCGGCGCTGCTGTGGCCACGGGCGGACTGTCCATTGGCTTTCATATTCCCACCGCCGAAGCGGCTGTTGGTGACACGCCTGAAATCAATGCCTGGGTTGTCGTGAAACCAGACGACACGGTGGTGATCCGCGTGGCGCGTGTTGAAATGGGCCAAGGCACACTCACAGGCCTCGCCCAGCTTGTGGCCGAAGAGCTTGATGCCGATTGGTCGAAAGTGACGACCGAATATCCGACACCGGGACAGAACGTTGCGCGCAAGCGCATCTGGGGTGATTTCCAGACCGCTGGCTCGCGCGGTATTCGCGGTTCCGAAGATTACGTCCGCAAGGGCGGCGCAGCGGCGCGCCTCATGCTGATGCAGGCAGCTGCCAATCAGTGGAAAGTGCCGGTTGGCGAAGTCACCACCAGCAAAGGTGTGATCACGCACAAGGCCTCAGGCCGCTCCTTGCGCTATGGCAAAGTCGCGCTGGCTGCTGGCAAGCTCGAAGCGCCTAAGGATGTGAAGATCAAGGATCCGAAAGATTGGACCATTGCTGGCAAGCCGTTGCCGCGTCTTGACACCAAAGCCAAACTCGATGGTTCGCAGATCTATTCCATCGATTTCAAAATGCCGGGCATGCTGAATGCTGCCATCAAGGAAACACCTGTGCCGGGTGGCAAGGTGAAAAGCTTTGATGCCGCGAAAGCCGAAAAAATGCGCGGCGTCAAAAAGGTTTTGGTGATTGATGGCAATGCCGTCGTCGTCGTCGCCGACACATGGTACCGCGCCAAGACCGCGCTCGATGTGGTGAACATCGTCTGGGATGAAGGCGCAAACGCTTCTGTCTCGACCGCATCCATCAAGGCCATGCTGACCGAAGGTCTGGATGCCAAGCAGGCATTTGTCGGCAACAAGAAAGGCGATGTCGAAACCGCCATTGCCGGCGCGACCAAGAAAGTGGAAGCGGTCTATCGCTATCCCTATCAGCATCACATGACCATGGAGCCCATGAACGCCACGGCGCAATGGACGCCAGACAAGTGCATGGTCTGGACCTCAACGCAAAATGCCGAAGCTGCCCTTGCCACAGCGGTGCCAGCCTCCGGCCTGCCGATTGAAAAATGCGATGTCATCCGCATGAATCTGGGCGGCGGTTTTGGTCGACGCTCCTCCAGCCACGACTATGTGCGCCAGACCGTGCTCGTTGCCAAAGAAATGCCCGGCACGCCGGTCAAACTCATCTGGTCGCGCGAGCAGGATGTCACGCATGGCACCTATCATCCCACCACCATGTGCAAGCTCACAGGTGCGCTGGATGACAAGGGCAATGTGGTGGGCCTGCATATGCGCATTTCCGGCCAGTCCATTCTGGCGGGCCTGCGTCCTGAAGCGCTTGTCGAAGGGCGTGATCCCGGCACATTCCAGGGTCTCAATGCGCAGGGACCGGAAGGTCAGTTTGGCTATGAGATTCCAAACCTGCTCGTTGATCATGCGATGCGTAACCCGCCCTTCCGTCCGGGTTTCTGGCGTGGTGTGAACAACAACCAGAACTCGATCTATCTGGAATGTTTCATCGATGAGATGGCGCATGCCGCCGGACAAGATCCGCTCGAATTCCGCCGCAAGATGATGAAGAATTATCCGAAACATCTGGCGGTGCTGAATACGGTTGCGGAGAAATCAGGCTGGGGCAAACCCACAGCACCGGGCGTCTTCCGCGGCATTTCACAACATATGGGCTATGGCTCTTATGTCGCTGCTGTGGCTGAAGTCTCAGTCAGCGACAAGGGTGCGTTGAAAATCCATCGCATTGTTGCTGCCACCGATTGCGGCCATGTCGTTAATCCGCAGCAAGTTGCAGCCCAGATTGAAGGCTCTTTTGCCTATGGTCTGTCCGCACTTCTCTACGGCGAAATGACAGTCAAGAATGGCCGCATGGAGCAGGAAAACTTCGACACTTACGAAGTGATGAAAATGGCAGACATGCCGCCGGTCGAATCTTACCCTGTACCTTCGGGCGGATTCTGGGGCGGTGTGGGCGAACCGACGATTTTCGTCGCAGCCCCCGCCGTGCTCAACGCCATTTTCGCAGCAACGGGCAAGCGTCTGCGTGACGTGCCGTTGAAAAACTTCGACCTGCGCAAGGCTTGATCCATGAAGGAGCGAAAGACATTTCGCTTCGCGACGACAACAGGAGGAGCGCTTACAGCGCTCCTCTTCTGCCTTTGCGGCTCTTCACTTGCAGCGCCGCAAGATGTTTCCCAATCGCCGCCCGGCGCATCGGCCTGCCTTGGCTGCCACAGCGCGGGCGAAACAGAACTACCCTCTTTAAAAGCTCTCTCCGCGCTCGACATTGAAACCGCCATGGATGCGTTTCGCTCGGGTGGGCGCGACGCCACACTGATGAACCGCATCGCCAAAGGTTTCACGCCGGAAGAATCGCGCGCCATCGCGCAATGGCTTGCCACGCAGGGGCACGCCAAATGAGGCTCACACGCCGCACGCTTCTCGCCGCATCTGCCGCAGCCCTTGCCGCGCCCGCTTTGGCGCAGACGCAAGGCAAAGTCGTGGTGATTGGTGGCGGCTTTGGCGGTGCATCGGCCGCACGCTTCCTGCACAGAATGGGGCTCGACGTCACGCTGATCGAGCCCAATGCGCAATATATCTCCTGCCCCTTCAGCAATGCCGTGATTGCGGGGCTTCGTGATCTGTCTCAGCAGACGTTCACCTACGCCGCATTGGAGCGCCAAGGCATTCGTTTGGTGCGGCAGATGGCGAGCAAAATCGACAATTCCGTTCGCCGCGTAACTTTGGCTGATGGCGTGATGATTTCTTATGATCGTCTCGTGCTTGCACCCGGCATTGATCTCAATTTCGAAGCCCTGCCCGGCTATGATGAAGCCGCTAGCAACCTCATGCCGCATGCGTGGAAAGCGGGTGCACAGACCATGCTGTTGCGCCAGCAACTTGAAGCCATGAATGATGGCGGCACGGTCATTATTTCTGCGCCTGCCAATCCCTTCCGCTGCCCGCCCGGACCTTATGAACGCGCCAGCCTCATTGCCTGGTATCTTAAAAACAACAAGCCGAAGTCGAAATTGCTGATCCTTGATTCCAAGGATGCTTTTTCGAAACAATCGCTCTTCACCGCAGCGTGGAAAGAGATTTATGGCGACCGCGTCGAATGGATCGGTCTGTCTGGTGGCGGCAAAGTCATAGAAGTGAAGGCGAAGGACAAAATCTTCGTCACGGAATTTGGCGAACATAAAGCTGATGTCGGCAATGTCATTCCTCCGCAACGAGCCGGAAAAATTGCGATCAGCGCAGGCATTGCCGACCAGACAGGCTGGTGCCCGATTGATCCTGTAACGTTTGAAGCCAAACTAGCGCCCCATATTCATGTCATCGGCGATGCTTGTGTGGGTGGCGGCATGCCCAAATCAGCCTTTTCGGCCAATGCACAAGCCAAGGCCTGCGCTTATGCGATTGGAACGCTGCTGCGCGGCGAAAATCCGGCTGAACCCAAACTGATCAACACCTGCTATTCGCTGGTGAAGCCTGACTATGCCATTTCTGTTGCCGGTGTTTATGCGCCAGCCAAAGGTCTGCTTGCGGATGTGCAAGGGGCTGGCGGCGTGAGTGCCGCCAATGCATCCGCCAGCGTGCGCGCAGCTGAAGCGCAATATGCCGATGGCTGGTACAAGACGATCACGCAGGAAGTGTTCGGCTGATGTGGCGCGCTGTTGGTTTTATAGCTGTGCTGGTGAGCGCACAAGCGCAAGCGCAAGCGCTTGTGCCCTATCGCATCGAGAACGGCGCCATTGCACAATCGCTCACGGGTGTGAAAGGCGATACCGCCAAAGGCCGCGCCATTGTCGTCGAGCGACAAAAGGGCCTCTGCCTGCTCTGCCATTCCGGCCCCTTTCCGGAAGAGCGTTTTCAGGGCGATCTCGCGCCAAGCCTTGTGGGCACAGGATCGCGCCTGAGCGAAGGTGAAATTCGCCTGCGCATGGTCGATAGCACCAAAGTGAATGAAAAAACGATCATGCCGCCCTATTATAAGACCGAGGGGCTTGAGCGGGTGGCTGCCAATTACAAGGGCAAGACATTGCTCTCGGCCCAAGAGATCGAAGATGTCATTGCCTTTCTCGTCACCCTGAAAGACGACACGCAGAAATGAACACGACACGCCGCCAATTCTCTCTTCTGGCCGCAGGCGCAAGCTTCGCGCTGGTGGCGCCTGCACGCGCCACACCAGACAGTATGAAGGCCTCCATTCAAGCCTTCACGGGCGGCAAGCCTGTGAAAGAGGGCCGCGTCAAATTCGATATTTCCCTGCTGGTCGAGAATGGCAATTCCGTGCCACTCAGCGTGCTGGTCGACAGCCCGATGACGAAGGACAATCACGTCACGCGCATCGGCATTTTCAACGAGAAGAACCCGCTGCCTGATGTCGCGATCTTCAACCTGACGCCACGCAGTGGGCGCGCACAAATTGCCACCCGCATGCGGCTCAACGACACGCAATTCATCACCGCTATCGCGGAAATGTCGGACGGGACTTATTTCAGCGCAAAAAGCGAAGTCATTGTCACCATGCCTGCTTGTGTGGAGGAATAGACATGGCCCGCGCGCTCATCAATGTTCCGCAAAAATCCAAGCGTGGCGAGATCATCGAGATCAAGACGCTGATGTCGCATCCGATGGAAACGGGCTTTCGTCCCGGCATGGATGGCCAGCTGATCCCGCGCGACATTATCGAGAAATTCGTCTGCACCTATAATGGCGAGGTGGTTTTTTCGGCGCAGCTTCATCCCGCCATCACAGCCAATCCCTTCATCTCTTTCACCACCATTGCGACAGACAGCGGGACATTGGTTTTTTCCTGGACGGATAATAAGGGCGAGACGCAGGTGCAGACTGCGAGCATTCAAGTTGAATAGGCTCGCCTGCCTCGTTTTAATAATCGGCACGGCTCTGCCAGCTGTCGCGCAGGATGCGCGCAAATCCGGCTTTGATTTTATGGGGCCGGATACGCAGGCCATGCAGAAAGACGACCTCGCTAATCCGGGCATGCTGTCAGTGCTGGAGGGCGAGGCGCTCTGGAAAGCCAATGCTGGCACATCGCAAAAATCCTGCGCTTCCTGCCATGGTGATGCGGCCCAAAGCATGAAGGGCGTGGCCGCGCGCTACCCGGCTTTCGATGAGACAACACAAGCGCCACTCGATCTGGCAGGTCGCATCCTTCAATGCCGCACGGAGCGCCAAGCAGCCCCCGCGCCCCAACGCGAAGGGCGCGAATTGCTGGCGCTCACCAGCTATGTCGCACATCAATCACGTGACCTACCCATCGCGCCCCCAAAAGACGCGCGCCTCACCGCAGCCCGCGCACAGGGGGCCGCGCTTTATTCCACCCGTATGGGCCAGCTCAATTTCTCCTGCGCGCAATGTCACGATGACAATGCGGGCGGTCATTTGGGTGCTGCCCCCATTCCCCAATCCCATCCGACCGGTTACCCGCTCTATCGGCTGGAGTGGCAGGCGCTCGGCTCCCTCCAGCGGCGCTTCCGCAATTGCCTGTCGGGCATGCGGGCCGAGCCGATTGCGGCTGGTTCTCAGGACGCCATCGCTCTGGAACTCTTCCTGATGGACCGTGCCGCGGGCATGCGCCTCGAGACGCCCGCCGTTCGGCCCTGATATGGCAGGGACAAGTGCCTTGATTCCATTGGGTTGGATTAGACTTTTGGGGCAGGCTGTGGCAGTTTTTCGCCACGCAATCAAAAACGATAAGAGGAGACAGACATGCCCCATGATCCCGGCGAGAAGGACGGCGTCCAGCATTGGCACGAGCCGTCAGGCACCCGCAAAGCGGGCTTCGGCGAGTTCAAGAAACAGCCGACCCCCTATGATGCCTGGATGGAAGCCGAAGGCATTCCGGTGTTCCGCGGCATTGGCATCAGCAAGGTGCAGAATCTGCCGCTCTTTGACTGGAAGCGTCGTGGTGGCAAAGGCCATTTCATCCAGCTCTACGGCACGGAAACGAAATGGGGTTGCTATGTGATTGAAGTGCCCCCGGGTGGCGCACTCAATCCTGAAAAGCACATGTATGAGGAAATCTTCCTCGTCGTCGAAGGCCGTGGCACCACGGAAGTCTGGCAGGACGGGGACAAGAAGAAAGTCGTTTTCGAATGGCAGAAGGGTTCGATGTTCTCGATCCCGATGAACGCCTGGTATCGCCACGTCAACGCGACATCAGGCGGCGCTTTGCTGCTCGCCGGCAATACGGCACCCAATGTTCTGAACCAGCTCAACAATGTTGAAGCCGTGTTCAACAACCCCTTCATCTTCCGTGATCGTTTCTCGGGCGACGAAGATTTCTTCAAGCCCAAGGACGAGATCGAGCCCGATCCCGTGCGCGGCCTTGCCCAGCGCAAGACCAACTTCATTCCGGACGTGATCAATTGCGAATTGCCGCTCGATAACCGCCGCTCGGTCGGCTATCGCCGCGTCGAACCCGCAATGACCAACAACCAATTCTATTTCTGGATCGGTCAGCACGAGAATGGCCGCTATTCCAAGGGTCATGCGCATACATCGGCTGCCGTGCTCGTTTGCTTGAAGGGCAAGGGCTACACTTATTCCTGGCCGGAAAAGTGCGGCGAACGCCCGTGGGAAAACGGCATGGCCGATCAGGTCAACCGTCTCGACTACGAACCCGTGGGTCTTGTGACGGCAGCACCGGGTGGCGCGCGCTGGTACCACCAGCACTTCTCGGTCTCTAAGGAAGACTTCCGCCTCACCGCATGGTTCGGCCCGCATAATCCGGGTCGTGATCCGGGTGCGCCGGGTGCCAAGCACACCGATTACACAGCCATCGACGTCAATCAGGGCGGTACGGCCATTCCGTACTGGATGGAAGATCCGTATATCCGCAATGAATACGAAGAAACGCTGAAGCAGAACGGCGTGCCATGCCGCATGGATGGCAAGTGGTACGACAAGCCCGCTGATGCGGACACAACAAAATCGGTGGTGTAAGCCACACAAGAAAAAGGCCCCGGAAACGGGGCCTTTTTTATTGCAACTGTGCCGTCATTGCTTCTCTACGCTCGCAATGACGGCGCTCCATTTCTGAAGACTGTCAATTGTCCAAGCGGCAATGTGCTCCACACTTCATCGCGCGTCAGCGGATTGGATGCGATCACTGCCACACGATCTTTGGGCGTCGTCTCTTTGGAAAAATCGACGCGCAAATCCTCATCGACCAGCGTTGCCACACCAAAGGGCGCCTTGCGCACGATGTAGTAGAGTTTCTTGGTGCAGAAAGCATAAAGCGAGCGCCCGTCACTCATCAGAATATTGAACACGCCAAGCTTGGCGAGTTCTTTGCAAAGTTTCTCTAGCGCTGCTTGCAATTGCGCATGGCTTGGCAAGTCCGGAAATTGTTTGTGCAGGCGCCCGATGATCCAGCAAAAAGCATATTCGCTGTCGGTCGTCCCGATGGGGCGATAAAGTCCGAGCGGTTTCTGCTTCACACCCTTCAGCTGGCCATTATGCGCGAAGGTGATGGTGCGGCCCCAAATCTCGCGCGAAAAGGGATGCGTGTTTTCAAGCGCCACGCGGCCACGATTGGCGCGGCGCACATGGGCAATGACGATCTCGCTTTTGAGCGGATAGTCGCGCAACAGACGCGCAATCTCGGAATGGGCTGAAGGCTGTGGATCGTGGAACATGCGCGCTCCACGTCCTTCATAGAAGGAAATGCCCCAGCCATCGCGATGGGGACCCGTCGCGCCGCCCCGACGGGCCAGCGCTGCAAAGGAAAAGCGAATGTCTGTGGGGACATTCGCATTCATGCCGAGAAGTTCACACATGGCGCCCCTATAGACCCGCCTCAGCAGCGGCACAATGGGCGAAAGACCGGTCAGCCCTCTTTGTTGGGCTTCTTCTTGAACTTGGGCTTGCCCTTGTCCTTGTCCTTGAACGGAGGCTTGCCAGCAGGCTTGTCGCCAAAAGCCTTCTTTTCGAAAGGCTTCTTCTCAAAAGGTTTTTTCTCGAAGGGTTTTTTCTCGAAGGGTTTCTTTTCAAAAGACTTCTTCTCGAAAGGCTTTTTGTCACCCTTTTCAAAGCGCGGCTTTTCTTCGCGTCCCGGCGCACCGCCGTCCAGACGCGTGAAGAACAATTCAGCCTCGCCCTTACGCGGCTTCACAGGAGCCTTCATGGCCTGTGCAAAGCTCTCGGCAAAATCGGCCGAGACTTCAAACTTGGTCTCATTGTCGAAAATGCGGATCGAACCAATCGCTTCGCGCGAGACACCGCCCCGCTTGCAAATCACCGGCAAAAGCCATTTCGGATCGGCACTGGCACGACGACCAATGTTGATATGGAACCAAACACCGCCATCACCACGGTGACGCATCGGCGCAGATGGCGCGCCGCCTGTGGGTTCGCGCATCGGGCGATCTGAGCGCGCAGGGCGCATGTCAGCGCGGAAACCCGGATCGCTGACTTCTTCGGGTGCTGGCAATTGCAGGCGGTGCAGACGCACCAAGGCGCTGGCAATATCTTCAGCCGAGCGGCCTTCGAGAAGCGCGCGTGCGAGTGCCAGATCTTCTTCGCTGGTTTCTTCTTTGAAAATCTCATCTTGCAGCAAGCGCTGCTGGTCGAGCTTGCGAATGTCTTCGGCGGACGGCGGGCCGCTCCATTCTGGCGACAAGCCGGCATCCACCAACATGCGCTCGGCCTTGCGACGGCGCGACACGGGCACGAGCAAAACAGCAATGCCCTTGCGCCCTGCGCGACCGGTGCGGCCCGAGCGATGCTTCAAGACTTCCGCATCATGGGGAAGATCGGCATGAATGACGAGGTTGAGATTGGGCAAATCAATGCCGCGCGCGGCCACATCGGTTGCCACGCAAATGCGTGCACGCCCATCACGCAAAGCCTGCAGTGCATGGTTGCGCTCGTTCTGGCTGAGCTCACCCGACAAAGCGACAGCATTGAAGCCGCGCTCCATCAAGGCTGATTGCATATGACGCACAGCTTCACGCGTGTTCAAAAAGATGATCGCACATTCGGGATCATGGAAGCGCAGCAGATTGACCGCCGCATGTTCGATCTCATGGGGCAATACGCGCACAGCGCGGTAATCAATGTCGGCGTGCGCCTGTTCGCCACCACCCACATTGAGACGCATCGCGTCTTTCTGGAAATCGCGGGCGAGCGAAACAATGCCCTTGGGCAAAGTCGCGGAGAAAAGCAAAGTGCGCTTTTCTTCCGGCATGGCTTTCAGAATTTCCTCGAGATCTTCGCGGAAGCCGAGATCGAGCATTTCATCAGCTTCGTCGAGCACGACGGCGCGAATGGCTGACAGATTCAGCGCCTTGCGCTCGATGTGATCGCGCAAGCGGCCCGGCGTGCCCACCACAATATGCGCACCCTGTTGGAGCATCATGCGCTCGCGGCGCGGCTCCATGCCGCCCACGCAAGAGATGATGCGACCGCGCGCATCACCAAAGAGCCAGGTGAGTTCACGATGCACTTGCAAAGCCAGTTCGCGCGTCGGTGCGACGATCAAGGCGAGCGGTGCGCCAGCGGCACCAAAATGTTCTGCCTCACCCATGAGCGTTGGGGCAATGGCCAGACCGAAAGCCACGGTCTTGCCGGAGCCGGTTTGGGCAGAGACGAGCAAATCGCGGGCTTGGGTGGCTTCATCGAGGACGGCGAGCTGAACAGGTGTCGGCTCATGATAGTCACGCGCAGCCAGCGCGCGCGCGAGGCTCGGAATGGTCGCAGGAAAGGGCAAGAAGAAACCTTAAATCGTTCAAGGCGCGATGCATGAAGCATAGGCGCAGCAGAGGCGAGGACGAGGCCCCACGATCTCGCCCTTCTAGGCCCCTTTCCTTAAAAAGACCACATCAAAAGCGAGTCAAAGCGCGGCTTTGCGCCTTTTCGGGTCACGCCAGCGCCCAAAAGCCTGCAATGGCAGGACAAGCAGCAGGAACACCAGCACCCATTGGGCGGGGCGCATGGCCATATCCGGATCAAAATTGGCGCTCAGCACGCGCGAGGCCATGACGCCCGTCTTGCCCCAATACCAAAGCGCTTCGACAAGAGCTGTGGCGAGGCTCGCGACCAGAGCAATGATTGCCAATGGCACAAATCCAGCCTGTCCACGCTTCTTGGCAAAGCGCCACATCATCATGGCGAAGAACAGGCCACTCAGCATGACCCAATCGCTGACGTCGATTTTGGATTGCAAAAAAGCATGGATGAAAGCGAGCACCGTGAGCCCGTAAATCATACGATGTAATTTGTTCCAGCGGACCGCACCCAAGCGGCGCACCCAGCCATCTGTCGAGGTGATGCCAAGCGCCACAATGCCCAGAAGAGCGATAAAACCGATGGTGAGATAAAAGCGCAGCGCAATTTCTGATGCCACACGCAGCAGGTCGCCCTTCTGGTCATAAATATAAAGAGCGAAATGAATGACCAGATAAAGGCAGGCCGCCACGCCGACCATGCGGCGAACATCAACAAGACGCGGCCAATGCGCGATGGTGCGCAAAGGTGTGATCGCCAGCGAGATCAAGAGAAGATGGACAGACCATGTGCCCGTCTGATGCAAAGCTTCCGTGACGGGCTTGGGCGCCAGATCACCCTGCACCCATTGCCAGATGATCCAAAGGCCCGGCGCAAAGAGCGCGACAAATGTCGCAGCCTTCAACGGTATGATCCGACCCTGATAATCAGTCCACGGCGCCAATTTTGTCTCTCCTGAGCGAGCCCTTGTCTCATGTCTGAGGCAGTTACGAAAGGGCGCGTTTGGCCGATCAGCGGGAGCGATGATATGGAAGCACCATGGCCCTGCTTCACCTGACCTTTGCGCCCTGCCCGCTGGACCGGCTTCTAAAGCCCGGTGCAGATGAAGCGCATGTGTGGCAGGTCGATCTCGAAGCTGCTTGTGACAATTGGCTGAGCCCGCTCGAGCAGGAGCGCGCAGCCACCATGCGCCATGCTGAAAAACAGCGCCACTTTATTGCGGCCCGCTCGGCCCTGCGGCTGATCCTGTCCAGATATGTCGAGATCGCGCCCGAAAAGCTGCCACTGGCAACCGCTGCCCAAGGCAAGCCCTTTCTCGATGTGCCGGATGCCCCGCAATTCAACCTCACCCATGCGCGTGGCAAAGCGCTGATTGCTGTGGCGCCTGTTGCTGTGGGGATTGATCTCGAATTTGCGCGCTCGGTTCGTAATCTTGATCGGTTGGTCGAAAATTATTTCGCACCAGAGGAAGCAAAAATTCTCACAGCACTTCCTGATGATCAGCGCGCGCAAGCCTTTCTCGCTGCTTGGACACGCAAGGAAGCTTGCCTGAAAGCCACAGGCGAAGGAATTGCGGGAGGCTTGCATCGCTACCGCGTCACATTGCGCGCGGATGAAGAGGCGCAGCTTTTGTCGATTGATGGCAATGAAGCGGCTGCGCGCGAATGGACCTTGCACGCCTTTGCAGCCTTTGGTGACGGGCAAGCCGCAATTTGCGCTGCGAGCCCGAGCCTCTTGGTCAAAGGCTTTGCGCTTTAAAGCGCGGCGAGCCAATCCATCACGAGCGCGGCAATCTCGCCATTGTTCTTCTCAAGCATGAGCATATGGCCATTGCCATGGAGACCACGATCGGCAAGGCGGATGAAATCTGTCGGCACACCCGCCTGTCTCAGATAAGCGACCGTATTGTGATCATAAGGCGCGTGATAAGAGGCCTCGCCCTGCACGACGAGAACTTTCACATCTTGCAAATGCGCGAGCTTGCGTGCGGGTTCTGATTGCAGCCAACCCGGCATGAGATCGGGCCCGTCTGCCTTGTCCTGCCGCACAAATTGTAGCGTCTCGCCATTTTGCAAAAGTGGATCATAAGTGAGGGGCTCGGCTGTGAGCCCATAAGGCTTGGTGAAGGCACCATCTTTGCACCAATCAGGTGCGCCTTTGGCCAGCATGTCATGCACGGGCGGGCCTGAGGGTTCGAGCGCGACAATGGCTTTCACTTTGCCGGGGCGCGCATCGGCAATCAGCCAACCAAATGTGCCCGATTGCGAATGGGTGAGCAGAATGGCGTCACCAATGCGATCCAGAAGAGCCGCACCCGCATCACGGTTGAGCGCTTGCTGTTGCGGGAAACTGGCGAGCGAGGGAAAGCTCTGCGCATAATATTGATCGAAGATCGGATCACCCGCGACACCATCGCCCGGCCATTGCGTGTGCAGATGCGCCTGCGGCCAGAGTTTGGCGCGCGCAGGCGCGGTGAATTGCTGTTCGACACGCGCGGTTGAATGGCGCGACTGCTGGCCAGCCTCAGCTTGATGGGGAGAGCGGGCGCGCGAAGGCTGGTCACACAGATAGACCGCATAACCCTGTCGCAGAAAATAATCCCGAAAGCCGGGGCGCCCGTCCGGCGTGCCCGCATAATTCAAGCCGCTTTGCCCACCGCCTGAAAACATAACCACAGGCAAAGCGTGCTTGCGATGATGGGGGATTTGAAAGTCCACATACATTTGTCCGGACATGAAACGTCCATCCGGCGCATCAAAATAGCTGCCGCCGCAGAAAAAATATCCCTGTTCGGCAATTTCCAGCGGCGGCAGGCTCATCTCACTTCACCGGTTTCACAACGCCATTTTCATCGGCGCGGAAACGGCCTGTCTTCTGGCCCTTTACGGTTTGCGTTTGCAGCCATTCATAAGACGCCGCATGCAAGACACGCGATTGCTTTTCCCAGACCATGAAATGGGTCGCCTGAGAAATGCCGATAAAGGCTTTGTGCTGCGTGCCCAGATCATCGAACAATTCATTGTTCGAGCGCGTCAGATCATCCTGCTCGCCCACCATAATGAGGGTCGGGATTTTGACCTTGGCCGCACCTTGCGCATTCCAGCCCCAATAAGTGCGGGTCGGTGCGCGCAGGCCACCCGTGCCCCAAGTAGCGCCCAGCGGATCATGCTGCACATTCATGGCCCAGATCATTTCCGGCATGCCGGGTTCAATGGTCTGCGGGAATTTGGATGTGCCGAGCCAACGCTTGTCGATGCCGACATCGCGCGTCTGAATGGTCATCGGCGCGCCGGCTTTGGGCAAATCCGCAGGCTTGGCAGACGGATTTTTGCGATCGTAATTCGACGATGCAAAGATCACATATTTCTCGACCTTCTCGGGATGACGCCCAATGAAAGAGCCCGTGCGGATACCACCGCCCGACCAACCGATCAGTGCAATCTTGTCGACGCCGCGAAGCTTGCGGATGTAATCAACAACCGCATTGATATCATCGCTCTCGCTGTCACTGTTGACGAGTTCGAACTTATATTTGGGGTCGCATTTGGCAGGCAAATTTTTGGGAACGAGCAAGTCCTGCTGCTTGGGATCCAGATTGCAGGGATCATCCATCATCGGATGACCAGAGCGGCCATAGCCCGTCATATCCATCGCAAAGACGTCATAGCCACGCTGCGCCAGATAATCCATCCAGGAATAATTTTTGAACGGCACATCGAAGGCAAGCGTGGACGGCGAATAGCCGCCATGCACCATCAGCACGACTTTGCCTGACGGTGCTTTGCCATCCGCGCGCTTGAAAATGGACTCAGGCACTTTCTCGCGCACGAAGAGATCAATCGGCTTTCCAGCGATAGCAGGCACTGTCGAAACATGGGCGACCAAACGATCAATCGTATGCGTCTTTTCCTGTGCGCTTGCTGAAGTCGTCGTCGCCGCTAACATGGCAAGCCCCAGTCCCAAAATATGGCGTTTCATCATCCCCTCCCCTGTTCTTTTGCTTTTGTCGCAATTGTCATCGGGAGAAGCGCCCTTGTCCATGGGCTGCGGCTAGAACTTTCCGTCTGTCCAGCCTAAAAAGGCTTCCAGAAAAGCAACAAAAGAGGAGATGCCGGACATGGTGCGGGTACCGAAGGAACGCTTCGAAGATCATTGCTGGAAGGATGTCGTCCCACCGGAAGATCTCAAACTCTATGAGACCTATCACCGCGAGACTTTTATTGGCCCCGATGCCGCCATTCTCGCCATCGACCTTTACAACATCGTCTATCGCGGCGGGCCGCATTCGCCCTATGAGCTGGAAGAGAAATTCCCCAATTCCTGCGGCATATATGCGCATCAGGCGATCGAACCTACCAAGAAAGTGCTCGCTGCGGCACGTGCGGCTGGCGTGCCGATCATTTTCTGCACCAAGGATGTTGCACCTAACAATCGCCCGGCTGATGCCATTTCCACCAAGCGCCGCCAATGGGCGCCGGGTCCGGATGATTACGACATTTACCACGAGTTCGAGGTGCGCAAGGAAGACATTGTCATCCGCAAACAGCGCGCCAGCATTTTTGAAGGCACACCTTTGAAATCGCATCTGGCGCTGATGGGCGTGCGCACGCTGATCGTTCTGGGCGAAGCCACATCGGGCTGCGTGCGCGCAAGCGTGGTGGAAGGCTTTTCAGCGGGCTATCACATCAATGTCGTTGAGGAATGTACCTTTGACCGCGCGCCACTGACGCACAAGGTCAATCTTTTCGACATGCATCATAAATATGCCGATGTCATGCATGTGGAAGATGTGCTCACGCATTTGGGCACTCTCGTCAAAGCGTAACATCACTTCCCGAACATATCGTCAAAACCATAACCCGCTCCGCGCACTGTGCGGATCGGGTCTTTTTCGCGGCCAAACGAGAGTTCCTTGCGCAAGCGGCCAACATGCACATCCACCGTGCGCTCGTCGATTTCGACACTCATGCCCCACACTGCATCCAATAATTGCGCGCGGGTATAAACGCGGCCCGGCTTTTCCATCAAATGTTCCAGAAGGCGGAATTCCGTCGGCCCGAGATTGACCTCGCGCAGACCGCGATGAACGCGCTTGTTGGTGCGATCAAGTACAATATCGCCCGCACTCAATTGATCGGCGACACGTTCCGGGCTGGAGCGGCGCAATAGCGCACGGATACGGGCGACAAGCTCGGGCACAGAGAAGGGCTTGACGATATAATCATCCGCACCGGTGGAAAGCCCGCGCACGCGTTCATCTTCTTGGCCCCGTGCTGTGAGCATAATGACGGGCAAATTCTTGGTTTCTTCGCGCGCACGCAACCGCCGGCAGATTTCAATGCCGGAAACACCCGGTAACATCCAGTCGAGAACAACCAGATCAGGCGGATTTTCAATCAGCCGGAGCTCACCTTCGGCACCGCTCGCGGCATGTTCAACCACAAAGCCTTCGGCTTCGAGATTGTAAGAAACAAGCGTCGCCAAGGCATCTTCGTCTTCGACGAGCAAAATGCGAGGCTTGTTTCCGGAAGGGGCCATTAGCGCAGAATTTTTCCGGGATTGAGAATATTGCCCGGATCAAAAGCGGCTTTAATGCGCTTCATCAATTCGAGCTCGCGCGGCTTTTTATAGCGCGGCAATTCATCGATCTTGAAAGCGCCAATGCCATGCTCGGCACTGATCGAGCCTTGATGGGCATGGGCATTGTCATGCACCAGATTGTAAATCGCATCATAATTTTTCATCAGGTCGTCACCCGTGAAGCGCTCCGATGAGCCGACATTATAATGCAGATTGCCATCGCCCAGATGACCGAATGTCATATTGAGCAGGCCGGGGAATTTGACCTGCAATTCCGCGTCGGTCTTTTCGATAAAGGAGACCATGTTGGACACAGGCACAGAAATATCGTGTTTGATGCTCTTCACGGCTTGCGCCTGCGCCAGCGTGATGCTCTCGCGCAAATGCCAGAGGTCTTTTGACTGCGTCAGGTTTTCTGCAATCACGGCATCGGCAATTTCGCCGGCCTCAAAAGCCTCGCCCAGCATGGCTTCAAACATGCCGCGCGCATGTTCTTCGCCTTCCGAATCCGAGATTTCGAGCAAAGCATACCAAGCAGGCTTTTCCGCGAAGGGCAGCTTTTGCTGCGGGAAGCACTGGTGGACCATATCGAGGCACACACCCGCCATCAGTTCATAGCCTGTAAGCGCCGTATCAAAAGCTTTGCGGGCGCGGCGCAAAACGGCAATGGCATCTTCAACGGAAGCCAGCGCCAACATGGCTGTGCATTTGGCAGCGGGCTGCGGGAAGAGTTTCAGCGTCGCTGCGGTGATAATGCCAAGCGTGCCTTCGCTACCGATGAAGAGATCGCGCAGGTCATAACCCGTATTGTCTTTGCGCAGGCCACGCAGACCGTCCCAGATTTCACCATCTGCGCAGACCACTTCCAAGCCCAGCGTCAGATCACGCATATTGCCGTAACGCAGAACCTGCGTGCCACCCGCATTGGTCGCGAGATTGCCGCCGATCATGCAAGAGCCTTCAGCCGCCAGCGACAGCGGGAAGAGAAAACCGGCATCACGCGCTGCAGCCTGCAAATTTTGCAAGATCATGCCGGCGTCCACCGTGATCGTTGCATTGTCGGCATCAAGCGCGCGGATTTTATTGAGGCGACCCATTAGAAGAATAACGGCCTTGCCGCTGTCATCCGGCGTGGCTCCGCCAACAAGACTCGTATTGCCGCTTTGCGTGACAACAGGCACACCCTGCGCCGCACAAGCTTTGACGACCGCCGAGACTTCCGCCGTCGAGCCGGGCCGCACAGCGCATTGCGCCTGACCGGTCGCCATATTGCGCCAGTCGGTCAGATAGGGGGCGAGCTCTTCGCCAGTCAGAACATTCTTCTGGCCGACGATTTCGGCGAGCGCGGCAAGCAGGGTCATAAGGGTGATCCTTGAAGTCCGGGGGCCCTTTCGGCCCATTTGTCCCGCCTGCTCTAGGCAAAGGGCGGCCCCTTGTCGAGACTTTCGACAATCAAGGGCCAAAGCCCCCAAGTCTCTGGGGATGAATGCCCCCGCCGCCCCAATGTGTCGGCCGGAAAGGGATAGAAAAGGGGCTGGAATCAAGGGGCCGAATCTCTCGTCCGGCCCTAACGGGAAGCTCATGCCTGTTTGCCCACCCCACCCCGCCCAAAACCGCCTCCGCGCGGTGCTGGCGGCTGTGCTAGTGGCGGGCATAACCGGTGCCTGCGCCCCCGATTTTGCGCTCCTGTCCGGTGACACGCCGGAGCTGCCAGCCGCCTTTGCAGCAGCGCGCACGCATGAGGCCAGCGCAATTGCGCAATGGCCTGATCTCTTCGGTTCCGCCGAACTCTCAGCACTCGCCCGCGCGGCCGCAGAAGGCAATCTCGATATTGCCGCAGCGGCGGCACGCATTCGTCAGGCCGAAGGCGCTGCAGAATTGGCTGGCGCCAATCTCTATCCAGAGCTTTCCGGCGTGCAGGGCGCATCGCGCTCGCTCTCGCCCGGCACGTTGCGCGCAACAAGCGCACCGTTTACGCGCACAGCGACAAACAGTTTCAGCCTCGGCCTGTCAGCCTCCTACATGCTCGATCTCTTCGGCCGCGAAAGGCTTTTGGCAGAGACAGCGCGCGCTGATGCAATTGCCGCTCAATTTGATCGCGAGACCATTGCCCTCGCCACAACAGCCAGCCTGAGCAATCTTTATTTCCAATTGCTCGCAGCCCAAGATCGCCGCCGCTTTGCTTTGGACAATATTCGTACCGCCGAACAAGTGCTGGAAGCCATTCGCGCGCGCGCCGAAGTGGGCACCGCCACGGAGCTCGATGTAGCCCAGCAGGAAGGTGTGGTTGCAAGCCAGCGAGCTTCCATCCCCGCGCTTGAACAGGCGATTGCACAAAACCGCAATCTGATTTCCGTATTGACCGGCGCAATACCCGAAAGCCTGAAGCTCAGCGGTGGCTCCCTGCGCGCTTTGCGCACACCCCTCGTGCAACCGGGGCTGCCAGCCGATCTGCTGGCACGCCGCCCCGATATTGCTTCGGCTGAATGGCGGTTGGCGGGCGAGCGCGCCAATGTCGAAGCCGCACGACGCGCTTTTCTGCCCTCGATCACCTTGACCGCGTCAGGCAGCTACCAAAGCGGTGCTTTCAGAAATTGGATGCGCCCTGATGCGCTCGCCGCCTCGTTGGCGCAAGGACTGACGCAGCCCATTTTTGATGGCGGTGCCTTGTCAGGTAAATTGCGACAAGCTGAGGGCCGCGAGATTGAAAGCTTGCAAACCTATCGAAAAGCAATCCTGACGGCTTTGTCAGACGTAGAAAATGCACTCATCGCTGTTGAACAGACCATGCGACATGAGAGATTACAGGCGCAAGTGGTGACAACGGCGCAACGCGCGCAAAGCATTACGGCTGAGCGCTTGCGCGAGGGAACGATTGACGTGGTGACACTTCTCAATACGCAGCTCACGCTGTTTCAGGCGCAAGACCAGCTGACGCAAGTGCGCCTGCAAAAATATCAGGCCTATGTGAGCCTGTTCCAGGCACTCGGTGGCGGCTGGTCACGCCCGATGAAAACAGCAGAGGCCCAGCCATGAGCCGCGACCAGATGCTCAAACTCCTGTTCCAACACAAAGGCAAAATTGCCGCTGTCTTCGTCGGCGTGATTTTTCTGGGCTTTCTTGGATATGAATTTGGACTCTTCGGCCGCGACAATGCGGCCGGTAGTCGTGTCTTTGGCGGGCGGCGCGGGCCTGCCAAGATCGAAGAAGTTCCCGTGCTGACTGCGCGTGTGACACGCGCTGATGTGCCGGTCACGCTGGATGGCGTCGGCACTGTCCAGTCGCTCAATTCCGTTGTTGTGCGCGCGCAGGTTGAAGGGCGCTTGAACGAGATCCTCTTCCGCGATGGGCAGGATGTAAAAAAGGGTGATGTGCTGGCGCGCATTGATGCCCGTTCACTTCAGGCCCAATATGATCAGGCGCTCGCCAAAAAAGCACAAGACGCCGCCCAGCTTGCCAATGCGCGTCTCGACTTTGAACGCTATGAGCGGCTCGCCCAATCCAATTTCGGCTCACGCCAGCAAGCCGATACGCAACGTGCCACTGTAGCCCAACTCGAAGCCTTGCAACTGGTCGATCAAGCGCTGGTCGATAGTGCCAAAGTCATGCTGGATTATGCCACCATTCTGGCGCCCATTGATGGCCGCACGGGCCTGCGCAATGTGGATGCAGGCAATGTTGTGCGCGCCAGCGACCCGAACGGGCTTGTCACCATCACGCAAATGAACCCGATTGGCGTGCTCTTCTCTCTGCCGCAGCAAAATCTGCGCGCGGTCAATGCTACCAAGGCGCGCGGAGCCATTGTCACGCAAGCGCTTGATAGCGACAATCGCACGATGATTGAAAAGGGCGAGGTTGAAGTCATCGACAATCTTGTCGATGCCGCAACCGGCACGATCCGCATCCGCGCGATTTTCCCCAATGATGCGCAAAAAATCTGGCCCGGCCAATTCGTCAACGTCCGGCTCGAGCTTGATGTAGAACGCAATGTCCTGACCGTGCCCTCTGCGGCTGTGCAGCGCGGACCGAATGGGCCTTATGTCTTTGCGGTCGGAGATGACCTCAAAGTCAGCATGAAGACTGTCACCATAGCGCGCCAGAATGAACGCTTGGCGGTGATCAGCACGGGCGTGGATGAAAATATGCGCGTTGTGACATCGGGATTCATGCTGCTCAATGAAGGCAGTTTGGTGAAGCCTTCTGATGCGGATGCACCGCAAGAGACACCACAGGTACAACCCAATCGCGACAGACGCCGCACAGGAGGCGGTGGACAGGGCAATCGATGAACATCAGCGCGCCCTTCATTCTGCGCCCGGTCGCCACCTCTCTTCTGGCGGTGGCGGTTTTGCTGTGCGGCATTCTGGGCTATTGGCGCCTGCCTGTTTCGGCCATGCCGCAGGTGGATTTCCCCACGATTCAAATCACCACACGCTTGCCCGGTGCCAACCCCGATACGATCTCGGCGATTGTCACCGCGCCTTTGGAGCGACAATTCGGACAAATCCCCGCGCTCGCGGCCATGTCATCGCAATCGGCTTTTGGCCTGTCGCAGATCACGCTGCAATTTGATCTGTCGCGCGATATTGATGCGGCCACACAAGATGTACAATCAGCCATCAATGCCGCAGGCGCTACACTGCCGCGCAATCTTCCCTATCCGCCAACCTATTCCAAAGTGAACCCGGCCGACCCGCCGATTGTCACGCTGGCGCTTTTCTCCGACACTTTGCCGCTGCGCACCTTATCGGATTATGCAGACACTCTCATGGTGCCGCGCCTTGCCGAGATTTCGGGCGTCGGCCAAGTGACGCTGCAAGGCGGCATCAAACCAGCAGTCCGCATTCAAGCCGATCTTGCGCGTCTGTCTGTAATGAAGATCGGCCTGGAAGAATTGCGCATTGCCGTAGCCGCTGCCAATGTCGCGGGCGCAAAAGGCGCGCTCGACGGGCCGAGCCAAGCCTATACAATTGCCTCGAACGATCAGATCGGCGCGGCGGACGCCTATCGCAACATCATCATCGCCTGGCGCAATGGCGCGCCCGTCTTGCTGCGCGATGTGGCCGAAGTGGTCGAGGGCCTCGAGAATGCACGCGTCGCGGGATGGTATCAGGGCCGTAACGCCATCATTCTGGATGTGCAGAAACAGCCCGGCGCCAATGTGGTGGCAACCCTCGACAAACTGCGCGCCGAACTGCCACGCATCGAGCGTTTGCTGCCGGCAGGTGCTCGTGTCGAAATCGTTCATGACCGCACACAATCCATCCGCGCCTCTTTGTCGGAAGTGCAGCTGACGCTGGTGCTCTCTGTCTTTCTCGTCGTGCTGGTCGTGCTGCTCTTCTTGCGTGATATCCGCGCCATGGTGGTTGCCGGCATCACTCTGCCGCTCTCCATCATCGCCACTTTTGCGACCATGTGGGCGGCTGGTTTTTCCATCGACAATCTCTCGCTTATGGCACTGACCATTGGCACAGGCTTTGTGGTCGATGATGCCATTGTCATGATTGAAAATATCAAGCGGCGCATGGAACAGGGTGAAGCGGCATTGGAAGCAGCCCTCAATGGCGCGCGCGAAATTGGCTTTACCATTGTCTCGCTGACCTGTTCACTGATCGCGGTCTTTATCCCTCTTCTGTTCATGACCGGCATTGTCGGGCGTATGTTCCGCGAATTTGCGCTCACCCTCACGCTGGTCGTCATCATCTCGGCGGTGATCTCTCTCACCGTCACGCCGATGATCTGCGCCAAATATCTGCGCAAAGAAACCTCACCCCGTTTTGCCAAATGGTTTGCGCGAACCGAAGCGCCCTTCATCGCATTGCTGAGGTTTTATGAAAAATCATTGCTGATCGCGCTAGCGCGCCGCCGCCTTGTGCTCGCCCTCACTGCGAGCACACTGGCCCTCACAGCGCTTCTGTATATTGCCATGCCAAAAGGTTTTCTGCCCGCGCAGGACACAGGCGTGATGATTGCCATACTGGATGCAGCACCGGAGGCCTCCTTCCGCGAGGTGACGCGTCTGCAAGCACAAGCAACCGAACTCTTCCTCAAAGACAAGGATGTGCGGGCTGTCACATCGGTGGCAGGTATTGGTCCGCTCAATCCCACCAGCAATAGCGCGCGCCTCACCATAGTTCTGAAAGATCGCTCAGCACGCAGTGCATCC
Source organism: Beijerinckiaceae bacterium (assembly GCA_947452455.1). Taxonomy (GTDB): domain Bacteria; phylum Pseudomonadota; class Alphaproteobacteria; order Rhizobiales; family Beijerinckiaceae; genus Terripilifer. The sequence goes on along the minus strand of CANGBX010000001.1, from coordinate 551,700 downwards.
GCTGAAGAAATTGCAGGGCGCCTCACCCGCATGGCAGGCACACTTCCGGGCATCACACTTTATGTCGAGCCCGTGCAAGATATTCAGATTTCGACCCGCTCAAGCCGTTCGCAATACCAATATACTTTGTCGGCCTCGGACAGCGCTGTTCTGGCGCTCTGGTCCGAACGTCTGGCGCAGCGCTTGCGTGAAAGCTCTCTCCTGCGCAATGTTGCGCGCGAGACACAAGCGGGCGGGCCGCGCATCCAGATTGATGTCGATCGCGAAAAAACCGGGCGCTTTGGCATTGGCATGCAGCAGATTGACGATACGCTTTATAGCGCCTTCGGCCAGCGCCAGATTTCCACCATCTATGCGCAATCCAACCAATATCGCGTCGTGCTCGAAGCCGCGGCGCCCTATCAGAACGATCCCTCGGCACTGTCGAAAATTTTTCTAACAGCGGCGGGCGGCGCTCAGGTGCAATTGGACAGCATTGCCCAGATAAGATTGACGACCGGACCGCTCTCTGTGGCGCGTCTAGATCAATTCCCCGCATCGCCCATCAGCTTTGATCTCGCGCCCGATGCATCCCTTGGCGAGGCGGTCAAAGAAATACGCCAAGCCGAAGCCGACATTGGTCTGCCCGGCACAATCATTGGCGCCTTTTCAGCTGATGCGGCAGAATTCTCGCGCTCGCTTTCCAACCAGCCTTGGCTGATTTTAGCCGCCATCATCACCATCTATATTGTGCTCGGCGTGCTCTATGAAAGCTTTGCGCATCCTTTCACCATTCTCACCACTTTGCCCTCGGCAGGTGTCGGCGCATTGCTGGCCTTGCTTCTGGCTGGACAGGATCTCTCTGTTGTCGCGCTGATCGGCATAATTCTTCTCATGGGCATTGTGAAGAAAAACGCCATCATGATGATTGATTTTGCGCTTGTGGCTGAACGCGAACAGGGTCTCACGCCGCAAGAGGCAATTTTCCGCGCTTGCTTGTTACGTTTCCGCCCGATCATGATGACGACATTGGCAGCGCTCTTTGGCGCTCTGCCCTTGGCGCTCGCCTCCGGCATGGGCAGTGAATTGCGCGTGCCTCTGGGTATTTCCATCATTGGCGGCCTGCTGCTGTCACAAGCACTGACTCTTTACACAACGCCCGTCATCTATCTGGCTATCGACAAATTCCGGCAAAGCGAAAAACGTTTCAGCCCGGGCCAAAAGGAATTGATGAGATGAGCGCTCTTTCGCAGCGCTTCATTTTTCGCCCCATCGGCACGGTGCTGATCTGTGCTGGGCTGTTGATTGCTGGCCTTGCCGCTTGGTTTGCTTTGCCGGTGGCAAGCCTGCCCAATGTCGAATTTCCCACCATCCGCGTGTTGGCCTCACGCCCCGGCGCCGACCCATCGACCATGGCAGCAACGGTTGCCGCACCTCTTGAGCGTGCGCTGAGCAATGTCGCGGGTATAACAGAGATGACCTCGTCTTCGACGCTCGGCACAAGTGCGGTCACCATCCAGTTCGATCTCTCGCGCAAGATCGATATGGCCGCACGCGATGTGCAAGCCGCCATCAATGCCGCCATTCCCGATTTGCCGGGTGACATGCCCTCAAGCCCGAGGCTGCGCAAAGCCAATCCCAACAGCCAGCCTGTGCTGATCATCGCGCTGACATCGACGACGCTGGCGACCGATGCGCTTTATGATCTGGCAGACACATTCATCGCACAGCGCATGTCGCAGGTTGATGGTGTGGCGGAAGTGCAGGTCAGCGGCTCCGAACAGCCAGCCATTCGCGTGCGTCTTGATCCGGCGCGCTTGGCTGCGATGAATCTCGCGCTCGAAGAAGTCCGCACCGCCGTCAATAATGCCAATACGGCCTCACCCAACGGCGGCATTGATGGCGACGAGACATTCCTGACACTTTCCACCAACGGACAACTCACCGAGCCGCAAGATTATGCCGATGTCGTCTTGCGCACACGCGGCGGGGCTTTGGTGCGCTTGGGTGATGTTGCAAATATTGAGCGCGCCACACGCAATTCGCGTTCTGCAGGCTGGCATGATGGAAAGCCCGCCGTCCTCATTCAAGTCACCAAACAGCCGGACGCCAATGTGATTGAGACTGTGGATGGCGTGAAAGCCATCCTGCCGCAATTGCGCCAATGGATTCCGGCGGGCGTTGATTTCTCCATCATGAGTGATCGCACAGTAACCATTCGGGCTTCCATTTCCGACTTGCAAAAGACGCTTCTGATTTCGATCAGCCTTGTCATGGGTGTGGTCTTTCTCTTTTTGCGTCGCGCCACCTCCACGCTGGCGGCAGGAATCACCATTCCGCTGTCGCTGGCAGGCACTTTTGCCATGATGTGGCTGGCAGGCTTCACCATCGATACTCTGTCGCTCATGGCGATCATCATTTCAGTCGGCTTTGTCGTCGATGATGCCATTGTCATGATCGAAAATATCCATCGCAATCGCGAGATGGGTTTGAGCACTTTACAAGCAGCCCTCGAAGGTGCGCGACAAATCGGCTTTACCATTCTGGCTATCAGTATTTCGCTGGTGGCGGCCTTCATTCCGCTTCTCTTCATGCCCGGTGTCATCGGGCGTGTGTTTCGTGAATTCTCCCTCACCATGGTTTTTGCCATCGGTTTCTCGACCCTTGTCTCGCTGATCGTCACACCCACCATTTGCGCGCGACAAAAGGGGGAAGAGCCCCAACCCAACCGCTTTGATGCTTGGCTGGATGCGCTGAAAAATCTTTATGCGCGCACGCTCATGCCCGCTTTGGCGCGCCCGGCGCTTTCCATCATTCTTGTCTTGGTGACGACAGGCCTGACCATTCATCTCTTCCGCACGCTTCCCAAAGGCGCGATCCCGCAAGATGATCTGGGTCTGGTCTTTGCCTGGACTGAAGCCGCCAGTGATGTCTCTTTCCCGACCATGAGCGAGTTGCAGAAAAAAGCGGGCGCCATCATTGAAGCTGATCGCTCTGTCGCCTCGACGGCCTCTTTCGTGGGATCCGGCTTCACTACTAATACGGGGCGCATGTTTATCAGCCTCAAGCCACCGGGTGAGCGCAAAGAAACAACGCAGCAGGTGATTGACCGATTGCGGCTACAATTAACGCTCATACCCGGCATCCGCACCTATCTCTGGGCGGTGAGTGATGTGCGTGTAGGTGGACGGCCGAGCCGCTCCTCTTTGCAATTCACACTCTGGGGCTCCTCTTCCGAAGAGATTGATGAATGGACGCAAAAGGCACTTGTGCGCTTGCGTAGCTTGCCGGAGATTGTCGATGTCTCGAGCGACCGCGACAAAGCCGGCCTTGAAGCGCGCGTGTTGATTGATCGAACGGCAGCGGCGCGCATCGGCGCCTCTATGACAGATATCAACAATGCGCTTTCCAACAGCTATAGCCAGCGGCAAATCTCGACCGTCTATGGCGAACGCAATCAATATAAAATCGTGCTGGATGTCGCCAGCGACCGACAAGATGATCCCAATGATGTCTTGAACCTCTATGTGCCCGCATCGGGCGGGCGGCAAGTGCCCCTGTCAGCCATGGCGCAAATGGAGCGCCGTCTTTCGCCTGTCGCTGTCAATCACACGGGCCTGTTTGCTTCAGCAACCATCAGTTATGCGCAGGCAACAGGCGTGCCTGTGGAGCGCGCCAACCGCGCTGTGCAAGAAGCGGTCTTGGGACTTCACCCGCCAGATTCCATTCGCACAGATTTTTCGGGCGATGCCAAATTTGCCGAAGAGAGCGGCGGCAGTCAGGCCTTTCTCATTCTGGCTGCACTCGTCTGCGTCTATCTGATCTTGGGGATTCTCTACGAGAATTTGCGCCATCCGCTGACCATTCTCTCCACGCTGCCTTCAGCAGGTCTCGGCGCTTTGCTCGCACTCGCCATCACCGGCACAGAATTATCGCTGATTGCTTTTATCGGCATGATCTTGCTGATCGGCATCGTGAAGAAGAACGGCATCATGCTCGTCGATTTTGCTCTGGCTGCGCAGCGCGAGCGCGGGCTCGATGCGGCAAGCGCCATGCATGAGGCTTGCTTGGCGCGCTTTCGGCCCATTCTCATGACGACATTGGCAGCCATGTGTGGCGCGCTGCCCTTGCTTTTCGCCGAAGGTCCGGGCGCTGAAATGCGCCGCCCGCTCGGCATTACCATTGTCGCGGGGCTCGCGCTCTCGCAATTGATCACGATCTACACAACGCCTGTCATCTATGTCGCGATGGAGCGTCTGCGGCGGAGCAAAGCGGCATGATGACGGTCTTCACCATTCTCGCACCCATCTGCGCCTTCTTTGCCTTTCTGGCCGAGTCCTATGTCATTGCCGTCATCTTGGCGGGTCTCTCGCTCATGCTGTGGCGGGCGATGCTCAACCGCTAAAGAAAAAGGCCCGCCTAAAGGCGGGCCTTCTGTTGATTGCGAAGCGACACGGCTTAGTGCATGCCGCCCGAGCTCATGGCTGCGGAAGACGCACCCTTTTCGCCAGATTCCGCTGAACCCGAACCATTGAAGAAAGCGTTCAAGATCACGGCGACAATGGTCGTGAGCAGAATGCCTGAATCCAGGATCGGCTTCAGTTCTTTCGGCAGCTTTTCGAAAATATTCGGTGCGATGAGCGTCAGCATGCCAACACCAATGCCCACTGCCACAATCATGAGATTGTTGCGGTTGGTGTTGTAATCGACATTCGAGAGAATGCGGATACCGGTTGCAGCCACCATGCCGAACATGACAATGCCCGCACCACCCAGCACAAAGACCGGGATCGCTGCGAAGACTGCCGCCAGCTTGGGAATGAGGCCCAGCACGAGCAAGATCACACCGCCCGCAATCGCCACCCAGCGCGAACGCACGCCCGTCACACCGACAAGGCCCACATTCTGCGAGAAGGACGTATAAGGGAAAGTGTTGAAAATGCCGCCGAGGATGGTGCCAACACCGTCAGCACGAAGACCGCGTGTCAGATCTTCCGAGCTCACCTTTTTGCCGGTCATTTCGCCAAGCGCCAGGAACATGCCGGTGGATTCCACCATAACGACAATCATGACAATCGACATGGTCACAATCGACCAGAAGTCGAAAGTCGGCATGCCGAATTGCAGCGGATAAACAAGATCAAACCACGGCACATTGGCGACCGAAGTAAAGCTCATCTTGCCAACAGCCACAGCAATCACGCCGCCAAAGATAATGCCAAGCAGAACGGCAATATTGGCAAAGAAGCCTTTGGCAAATCTTGAAATCAGCAGAATGGCGACGAGCACGGCGAGCGCAATGCCCATATTGTCGAGCGCGCCGAAAGCGGGATTGGGGAAATCACCCATCACACCATCGAGCGGCTTCTTAACAGTAGCAAAGCCACCGCCAAACCAGCCGATACCAATGCGCATCAAGGTAATGCCGATCACCGTGATGATCGTTCCGGTGACAACCGGCGGGAAGAAGCGTAGCAAACGACCGATCAAAGGCGAGACAAGCACGCCGAAAATACCGGCGGCAATCACCGAACCATAAATTTGCAGCAAGATCGCATTGGGCGTCATGCCCGCAGCTTTGCCGGCGCCAACCATGGCGAGCATGGGCGCGACAGAGGCGAAGGTCACACCCATCATGACGGGCAGACGAATACCAACGCCACCAAAACCAAAAGCCTGGACAAGTGTCGCCAGACCGCAAGCAAAGAGATCGGCATTGATCAGAAGTGTGCGCTGTTCAGGCGGCAGGCCCAGCGCGCCAGAAATGATGAGCGGCACGGCAACTGCGCCGGCATACATGACAAGAACGTGCTGAATACCAAGCGCCGCCAAACGTGGCGCTGGTAGAATTTCATCGACGGCATGCGGGTTAGACATGGAATCCCCCCTTGTTATGTCAGCTGCCGAAGCAGCCCTTTTTTCATCGTCCAGCCCCCCTCAGGCTGGCAGACGATCTTTCAAACGCAGAAGCGCAATTCGTTCGATTTGCGTCAGTGCTTCGGCGAATTCTGTATCGGCATCATGCGCAATGCGCCGCTCGAAGGCTGCCAGAATGGCCTCTTTCGTTGCGCCCTTGACCGCCAAGATGAATGGAAAGCCGAAACGCGCCTTATAGGCATCGTTCAGAGTTGTGAATTTTGCCAGTTCATCGGGCGTGAGCTTGTCGAGGCCCGCCGAGCCCTGCTCTTTGGTGGAATCTTGCGTCAGCTCTTTGGCCAGCGCCAAACGCCCAGCAAGATCGGGATGGGCATTGATGAGCGCCAGCTTTTCAGCGCGGCTCATCTCACGCATCACCGCAACAAGTGCTGCATGAATGCCATCAGCTGTGTCTTGCTGCGCGCTGAAACCACGCTGATGCGCGCGCTGCGCCACTTGCGGCGTATGTTCAAAAATATCGCCGAAGGCAGCGACGAATTCAGCTTCACCCATGCGTGAGGGCTGCATCACGAACCCCGATAGGTGGAATAGGCCCAAGGCGAAACCAGAAGCGGCACATGGTAATGTCCATCCGCCTCGCGGATGACGAAACGCAACGGCACAATGTCGAGAAACAATTCCGCATCGGCATCTCCCGCCGCACGGAAATAATCCGCGACATGGAAACGCAATTCATAAGTGCCGGTCGCGTAATCATCGCCAATCAACAGCGGCGCATCGGTGCGCCCATCTGCATTGGTCGTGACACTCTTCACCAGCGCGGATGATCCATCCTTGCCAATGCGCATAAGGTCTGCTCGTACGCCCGCGGCCGGTTTGCCCCGTTTGATGTCGAGCACATGTGTCGAAAGGCGGCCCATTGGAATCTCTCCCTTTCGCCAATGATAGTCTTTGGTAATCAACGCATTTTCAAAAAAGAATTGAAACTTATCAGCCCGTTTTCGAGGCAATTCGTCCCCCGGCCATTGGTCTTACACGCGAATGGCCGCCTGTCGCGCGAGATAGGCGCGCACGTCGGGCACCAGCATATCGGCAAAGGCGCGCACTTTGGCGGGCATGGCGCGCGGATAGGGGTGTAGCAGGCCAAGTGTCACCTGCGGTGGGGGAAAAGCAGGCAAGATAGGCTCCAGCGCCCCGCTTTTGAGATGTTCGGCAATCTCGAAAGCGGGTTTCAGCGCAATGCCCATGCCCTGCACAGCCCAATCGGTCAGAACATCGCCATCATCGGCGTCGGCCGCGCCATAAACGGGAAGATGGCGCAATTCGCCCGCATCAATCAGCGTCCAGCGCACCTGCTCACTGCCCGGAAAACGCAGCAACAGACATTCATGCTCGAACAGATCTTCCGGCTTTTGAGGCCGCCCGCGGCGCGCCAGATAATCGGGCGAGGCCACCAGCATGCGGTCGACATTGGCAATCTTGCGCATGGTGAGGGAGGAGTCCTGCATGGTCGCCATGCGCAAAGCCACATCGACCGATTCCGTCAGCAGGTCGATCAGATAATCGGACAGCCGGAAGCGCACATTGATCTGCGGGAATTCGATGCGGAACTTCGCCACCATCGGCGTGACCACCCGCCGCCCGAGACCCAGGGGTGCTGTGATTTTGAGGGAGCCGCGTGGCGAGCGGCTCGCCTCTTCCACGCTCAGCTCCGCGCGCTCGATGGCTTCAAGAATCTCGAGGCAATGTTCATGGAAAATCGCCCCCTGCTCGGTGAGGCGCATCTGGCGGGTGGTGCGGTGAAAGAGCCGGCAGCCCAGATGCTGCTCCAGCATTTTGATGCGGTGGCTGACCACAGCCGCCGACAGGCCAAGGCTCCGCCCGGCGCTGGAAAAGGAGCCCAGAGCCACGCAGCGGGTGAAAACATGGATATTATCGAGACTGGCCATGAGGATTTACGTATCAGATTTGAAAATCATTAAACTCCAAGGCTTGTTTTGTAAAATCAGACAGCCTCTTATGCTGGGCAAAGACTGAGCTGAAACCGGGGGACTATTCATGGATCCGATACTGGCGGAATGGGGCGGGCTGATCCTGCGCTGGACGCACATCATCACCGGCATCGCCTGGATCGGTTCGTCCTTCTATTTCATGCATCTGGATGCCGCGATCCGCGCCATTCCCGAAATTCCCGCAGGCAAAGGCGGCGAAGCTTGGGAAGTGCATGGCGGTGGCTTTTATCAGGTGCGCAAATATTTGGTCGCACCTGAAAAACTTCCAGACGAGCTGATGTGGCACAAGTGGGAATCCTACTCGACATGGATCTCCGGCTTCTTCCTGCTCATCTGGGTCTATTATCTCTCATCCGATCTTTATCTGATCGATCCCGCCATTCGTGTGCTGACACCTTGGCAGGCCGCAGGCATTGGCGTTGGCGGGCTTATGCTGGGCTGGGTGGTTTATAATTTTCTCGTCAGCTCGAAACTCGCAGACAGCCCTGTGCTGCTGGCGACCGTAGGCTTCGCCTTCATCATGGCCATGGCCTATTTCTTCCAGATGATGTTTTCCGGTCGCGGTGCGCTCATTCACACAGGCGCACTGATGGCAACAATCATGACCGGCAACGTCGCCATGAACATCATCCCGAACACGAAGAAGGTGGTCGCCGATTTGATCGCGGGACGCGAGCCCAATCCCAATTACGGCAAGCAAGCCAAGACGCGTTCCACGCATAATAATTATCTGACCCTGCCGGTCATCTTCCTGATGATCTCGGGCCATTATCCACTCACCTTCACCTCGCCTTATGCTTGGGTGATTGTCGGCTTCGTGCTCGTGGCGGGCGCGATTGTTCGCTACTTCTACAACCAGCGCCATGCGGGCAAGGGCAATAAGTGGTGGACATGGGTGGTAGCCGCCATCGCCCTCATCGCGGCTGCTTTCGTCAGCATGGTGTCCAATCCGATTGGACGCGCTCGTTTGGGCCTTGCGGCAGTTGAAACGCCTGTGGCTGTGGCTGTGGCCAGCGCCCATGTACCCGCTGATGTGAACGACGTCATCACCTCGCGCTGCTCCATGTGTCATGCGGCAGAACCCGTCTGGGCTGGCCTCGCCAGTGCACCCAAAGGCATTTTGCTCGACAGTCCTGAGCAGATTGCGCGCAATGCACCGCTCATCATGGAACAGGCCGTGATGACCAATGCCATGCCGCCCAACAACATCACCGAGATCACCAAAGACGAGCGCCATGTGCTCGCCATGTGGCTCACGCGCCGCTAGAGGTTTTTGCGCTCCATGAACATCCGCATCGAACAGCTCACCAAAGAGGCCTTCGCCAAATATGGCGAAGTGGTCGAGGCTGCGGGCGCGCGCGAAATCCCGATCAACCAAGGCTATGCGGTGCGCCGCAATGCTTTGGGCACGGTGAATATCGCGACCAACAATGGCGATGTGAACATCAGCCTCTTCGTCGCCCAACCACGCCCGATGCCGATTGCCATTGAAGTGATGGAACGCCACCCCGATGGCACCCAACTCTTCTTTCCCTTGCAGGATTGCGATTGGCTCGTCGTTGTCTGTGATGATCCGCACAGGAGCGAAACATACCGCGCTTTTCTCGCCACAGGGCAGCAAGGCGTGAATTATGCCCGCAATGTCTGGCACCATCCGCTGCTTGTGCTCGATGCCGACAGCCGTTTTTTCATCGTCGACCGCAAAGGTCCCGGCGCCAATCTGGAAGAAATCTTTCTGGACAAGGCACAGGCTTTGACGCTCGACGACATTCCGCACGGAGATTTCCGATGAGCCATTCCTATTTCAACATTCCTGGCGGTCACCCCCCGCAAACGGATCTGCTCACCGGACGTGCGGTGTTCACCGAAGCCTATGCGGTCATCCCCAAAGGCGTGATGCAGGATATTGTGACGAGCTGCTTTCCCTTCTGGGAAAAAACGCGCGCTTGGATTTTGGCGCGTCCGCTCTCGGGCTTTGCCGAAACATTTTCGCAATATGTGATGGAAGTCGAAGCCGGTGGTGGCAGCGACAAGCCTGAAACCGATGCGCGCGCACAAGCTGCTCTTTTTGTGGTCGGTGGCGAAATCGCGCTCACCATTGCAGGCAAGGCGCATCAATTGACCGCTGGCGGCTTTGCTTACATTCCGGCAGGCACGAAATGGACGCTCAAAAATACAAGCCAACAGCCCGCGCGTTTCCACTGGATTCGCAAAGCCTATGAAGCGGTCGAAGGACTCCCTGCACCAGAGCCGCTGGTCGCCAATGAAAATGACATCAAGCCGAATGAAATGCCCGGCACCGATGGCAAATGGGCAACGACCCGCTTCCTCGATCCCGCTGACATGCGCTACGATTTTCACGTGAACATTGTCACCTTCCAACCGGGCGCCGTGATCCCCTTTGCCGAAACGCATGTGATGGAACACGGCCTCTATGTGCTCGAAGGCAAAGCTGTCTATCGTCTCAACAAAGATTGGGTGGAAGTGGAAGCGGGCGACTTCATGTGGCTGCGCGCTTTCTGTCCGCAGGCCTGTTATGCGGGCGGGCCATCACCCTTCCGCTATTTGCTCTACAAGGATGTCAACCGCCATCCATCGCTAACGCGCTTCTGACTTAGAAGAGAAGCTGGCGCAGCGGATTGGCAGGATCGAGCAAAAGTTTTGCCGTCAGCGCAAATGACATGACAACAAGAAGCGGGCGCACACCGCGTCCGCCATACCGCATGGCCAGCCGCGCGCCGATTTGATTGCCGACAATATTCGCTGCGGCCATGGTGAAACCAATCGCCCAAAGCACCTGACCACCAATGATCATGGTGATCACACTCGCCAGATTGGTGGAGAAGTTCAACAGCTTCGTATTGCCGATGGCGCGCACCAGACCAAGCCCGCCGAGAACAACCAGCGCGGTCGTAAAAAACGAGCCCGTGCCGGGGCCAAAAAAACCATCGTAAAAACCAATGATTGTGGTGACGATGGTGAGGCCGACACGACCAAGACGCGCCTTGCGATCCGCATCACTCATGGATGGTGCGAAGAGAAAATACAGCCCGATGAGAATGAGCAACACGGGCACAAGCGCGGCCAGAAACGACGAATCCACAACCTGAACCAGAATGGTCCCCGCAGCTGAGCCCAGAAAGGCGCCAAGCGCGGGCAACCAGAACATTTGCAGATCAACATGGCCCTTGCGCCAAAAAGCAAGAAAAGCACCGCCGGTGCCAAAAGTGCTCTGCAACTTATTGGTAGCCAAAGCCTGAACGGGCGGAATGCCTGCTGCCAGCAAAGCCGGCAATGTCAGCAACCCGCCGCCCCCTGCCATAGAATCAATGAGCCCCGCCAGAAAAGCGGTGGCTGCCAAAAAGCTCATGGTTTCGAGAGTTATTTGCATGCGTGCAGAGGCATAACGGGTTGCGTCTCCCCTTTCAATGGCGCGGTCTCTGCCTTATTTCTAGGACCAATGGTTTTTTAGGAATCTTACCATGGCAAAGATCATCGGCGGCATTGGCACATCACATGTGCCCACCATTGGCGTAGCCTATGACAAGGGCAAGCAGGATGATCCCGCTTGGGCACCTTTGTTCAAAGGCTACAAGCCCGTCGCCGATTGGCTCGCCGAGAAAAAGCCTGACGCTCTGGTCTTTTTCTACAATGACCATGCAACAACCTTCTTCTTCGATCTTTATCCGACTTTCGCGCTGGGCATTGGCGAGCAATTTGAAATTGCCGATGAAGGTGCGGGCAAACGCCCATTGCCCCCCATGCGCGGCAATGTTGATCTGTCGATCCATATTGCGGAATCTTTGGTGAATGACGAATTCGACATCACCACTTTTCAAGATCGCCCGATTGATCACGGCTGCGCCTCGCCGCTGCCGCTGCTGTGGCCCCATGCCCCCGATTGGCCGGGCGTGATTGTGCCGATTGCAATCAATGTGCTGCAATTCCCGATTCCCACCGCCAAACGCTGCTACAAGCTCGGACAGGCTTTGCGCCGCGCGATTGAATCCTATCCGGAAGATCTGAAAGTTGTGGTCGTCGGCACAGGGGGCCTCTCGCATCAGGTGCATGGCGAGCGCGCGGGCTTTAACAATGAAGAGTGGGATATGGAATTTCTCGATCTCTTTGTGAAAAATCCGGAAGAGCTCACCAAGCTGCGCCATGCCGATTATATCCGCCGAGGTGGTGCCGAAAGCGTCGAGCAGATCATGTGGCTCGCCATGCGCGGCGCACTAGAGGGCGAGATCCGCGAATTGCATCGCAATTATTATCTGGCCACCACAACGGCCATGACCGTCACACTCTACGAACCGGCTTGAGGACAAGACATGAACCCGCAACTCGCCGGATTGGACGATCTCGAAGGCACCTATGTCTTTGATCTGCACACAAGCAACCGCGCCATGAAACTCAATCGCTTCCTCTGGAAGATGATTGGCACAGAAGCCCGGGCGCATTTCAGCAAAGACCCGGAACAGGCCATGACTGAGGCCGGTCTCTCCGACACGGAAAAAGACCTTGTGCGCCGTCAAGACTGGATTGGTCTCATCCGTGCGGGCGCCAGTTTCTTTGTGCTCGAAAAATTTGCCCGTGTCGCCCAGCGCACCAATCTCGAAGTTTATGCCATGATGCGCGGCGAAACATTTGATGAATTCATGGCCACGCGCCGCGTGCCCGAATGCCGCTGATGAGCCAGAAAGAGACCCTCTATCTGCTCTGCGGCTTGCTCTGCGATGCCTATACATTTGCACGCCAAAAGGCGGCTCTCAGCGCGCATTATGATGTGCGTGTGGTCGATTTCTTCGGCCTCGATTCCATGGAGGCCATGGCGCGCAAAGTCTTGGATGATGCGCCGCCGCGCTTTTCCGTCTGCGGCTTTTCCATGGGCGGGCGTGTCGCGCTGAAAATCATGGCGCTGGCACCCGAACGCGTCACGCGCCTGTGCCTGCTCGACACAGGTGTCGGCCCCGTGGTTGAGGGTGAAGCCGAAAAGCGCCAAGTGCTGATTGATCTCGCACAAGCCAAAGGCAATGCGGCGCTGATCAAAACGTGGTTACCACCCATGTTGCACCCCACACGCCAAAAAGATCCGGCCTTCATCGGCCCATTGGGCGAGATGATCTGTCGCGCAAATCCAGAGATTTTTGCTCGCCAGCAAAAAGCCCTGCTCACGCGTGATGACGCGCGGCCATTGCTGCCCAAGATCAACATCCCGACCTATGTGGTGGTCGGCCGACAAGATGTCTGGAGCACAGTCGAACAGCATGAGGCTTTTGCGCGCGACATTCCGGGCGCCAAGCTCATCATCATTGAAGAGAGCGGTCATTTTGTGCCGGTCGAGCAGCCGGACCAACTCTCGGCCGTGCTGGATGAGATGATGCAGATCCCCGCCGCCTGAACACGCTGGCCAGCACAAGGCTTTTTGAATTGCTTTTCTGGTCTTCACCCGCCATGCAGGAGAGATGAAACAGACACATCAGATCCGCATCGGCAAATTCATGCGCTTGGCACAGTTCGCCACGCTAGCGATCACGCTTTCTTTTGCGAGCGTGGGCGCACAAGCCCACGATCTTTATCGTTGGGTGCAATATGGCCCCAATGGGCTTGAAGCGCGCGTGGTGACGGATGATCCCGCCTGCCCTACGGCCAATGTCGATGGCCAGGAAACGCGCATGGTCGAGCGCTCAGCTCCGGGAAAAGATTATCCCGTGCGCGGCTGCGCGCTTGCGCTCCCCAAATCTGTCAAACTTGTCACGATTGAAAACGTGCCGCTCCCGCTGCCCAAGCCGCGTGCTGATCGCATTCTCATCATGGGCGATACAGGCTGCCGCTTGAAAGGCGCTGATCGCGCGCAAGCCTGCAATGACATCAGCGAATGGCCCTTCCGTCTGGGCGCAGCCATGAGTGCGGATTTCAAACCCGATCTCGTCATTCATGTCGGCGACATGCATTATCGCGAAACCCCGTGCCCGCCGAATAATCTGGGCTGCGCGGGCTCGCCATTCGGTGACACATGGCAAGTCTGGAAAGAAGATTTCTTTGATCCTGCTGAGGCGCTGCTCAATGCGGCCCCTTGGATCATGGTGCGCGGCAATCATGAAGAATGTGGTCGCGGTGGCATTGGCTGGGCGCGCACGCTTGATCCCTATCCTTATGATGCCAAGAGCGGACGTGACGGATGTCTGGGGCCCCAACAGCCCTATCCTGTCGATCTTGGTCAACTGACCATGATCGTCATGGATGTTTCAACCGCTGACGAACAGCGTTTGAACGAGCAACAGGCGGCATTCTTCCGCCCGCAATTTGAAAGCGCCAAGGCCGTGCCTGGCCCCGTCTGGTTTGCTTTTCATCGTCCGATTTGGGCGGTCGAATTTTTCATCAACGGCAAGCCAGCGGGCGACAATAAAACGCTCGCTGCCGCAGCCAAAGGCGCGCTGGCTCCCAATGTGCAGGCCATTCTCTCGGGCCATCATCACGTCTTTGAAGTCGTAAAATATGAAAATGATCTGCCTGTGCAGATCATCTCAGGTCATGGCGGAAATGAATTGTCGCTTGATGTGCCCAATCCGATTGGCCAAGAGGTCAATGGCGAGAAGATTGTAGCTGGTCTCGCACGTCCCGGCATTTTCGGTTTTGCGATGATTGAGCGTGACCGTGATGATGCAAGCGGAACCAGATGGACGCTGACCGGCTATGATCGTCGCGGCAAGAGCATTGGCATGTGCAAGCTCGACGGGCGCAATCTTATCTGCCCGTGAAGCTTAGCTCTTCTTCGCTGCGAAGGCTTTCACTGCTTCAAGCGATTTCTGCACATGGGGCGAAGCATCGCCCGATTTCACGCGCGACAAAATGCGCCCATCCGGCGCAATGACGAAAGACACGCGATCCGAAAAAGGCAAAACCGCACCAAGGCCACCAAAGGTGACATTGTAAGCCTTGATGACTTTCATGTCGGAATCTGCGGCAACCGGAAAACGATCCCGACATTCGGACGCTGAAAACTGCCGTTGCGTCTCGATATTGTCGGCTGAAATGCCGATGACGTTAGCACCATATTTTTCAAAATCATCCATGGCTTCGGCAAAAAGATGGGCTTCTTCCGTGCAAACGCTGGTGAAGGATTTGGGATAGAAGAAAATAACGACCGGCCCCTTCTTCAGCGCCTGTGAAAGCGAGAAGGACATATCCTTGCCCCCCAAAGCGGCCTGCAAGGTGAAGTCGGGCGCGTGGGTCATTTGCGCCTGCGCAGGCTGGCCTGCCACGAGTGACAAAAGCGCATGCCCCGCAACAGCCAGAACTTTCACAATGGTCTTGCGTGCGGATGTCATGTGGCCTCTCCCGGTCAAAATGCTCACCTCAAAGATACGTGAGCCTGTGCCTCTTGGACCGCCCGCGCAAGACACCTGTGGATGACAGCGTCAGCTCTGCCACAGGATAGGCGCAATTTCGCGGTGACGTCACATAGTAAAGAAAGAGTTAAGTCAGTGTGATTCGCGTATCCTTCAAACGGAGATCCGCCATGGCTTATGCATCGGTCGAACTCATTCCGCACGAAGACGACTTGGCCGTCCTCACCGACGAGATTTTCAGTGAAATCGGTTCTCGCGAAAAACTCGCGGACCGGCGGGCCCGCGCCGCGGCCATTGCAAGGGTCGAAAGGCTCCTCGCCCGCACCATCATCCGCCCGGCAGAGCCCATCGTCCGGGCCTCGGCAGAAGACATAGCCGCCGACATCGCCTTTGGCCGGCAAGATGCCGAATATGCCTTTGGCGAGCGGGGCTGAATATCTGGCGAACTAGGCTCCTGATTGCACCCGCTGCAATCGGGCCCCCTTAGGATTGTCTTGACCCGCCCTGCATAGTGTGTATAAATACACACTATGAACAGTCGTGATGTCATCGCTGCGCTCAAAGCAGACGGGTGGTTCGTTGCGAGCCAGGTCGGCAGCCATGTTCAATTCAAGCACGCCTCAAAAAAGGGGCGCGTGACCGTACCTCATCCATCGAAAGAGATTCCTATCGGAACGCTGAAGAGCATCGAGAGGCAATCCGGTTTGAAATTAAGGGGGATGTGAAATGCAATATATCGGCCTGATCCATAAGGATGTCGGCTCGGAATATGGCGTGTCTTTTCCTGATTTTCCGGGCTGCATCACAGCTGGTTCCACGCTTGAGGAAGCACGCCTGATGGCGCAGGAGGCTTTATCGCTGCATGTCGAAGGCATGATCGAAGACGCAGAGGCACTGCCTGCCCCAAGCTCTCTGGATGATATTTTCAAGGACCCTGAAAATGCCGGAAGCATAGCGGTTCTAGCCGTCGCTCCTGCGCGATCCTCGAAAGTGGTTCGCGTCAACATCACCATGCCCGAAGATACTTTGGCCAAAATTGATGCCTTCGCGCAGGCGCAAGGCCTCACACGATCAGGGCTTCTGACCCGCGCAGCCCAACGCGTTTTGGAAGAGATTTAGTCTTTATTGAAAATGGTGCCCGGGGGCGGGATCGAACCACCGACACTGCGATTTTCAGTCGCATGCTCTACCAACTGAGCTACCCGGGCGTCTCGCTTGAGGCCAAGCCCGATGCGAGTGGGCGGTTTATAGAAAGGCTGTGCCCCAATGTCCAGCGCTGGGGGCCTGTTTTTTGAGCCTATTCCGGATCATCGGGTGAAATGAGGCGTGGGCGCGGACGGGGTGCTTCCTCGTCTTCCTCATCATCGGCAGGTGCAGCGGGAATCGCATAAGTGCCACCCAGCCAGCGGCCCAGATCAATATCCGCACAGCGCTTGGAGCAGAAGGGCCGATAAGCGAGCGTCGCAGCCTTTTTGCAGATCGGACACGGTGAGGGCTTGGCCTCATTATCATTGGCAATATTCATGGGATCAGGCTTTCAAAGGCCATTGCGCAGAAAGCGGAAATCCTTCGCCGCTCAACAATGCAGCCGTCTCATAAAGTGGCAAGCCCACCACGCCCGGATAAGAGCCGATCAAATGCTCGACAAAGACACCCGCCAATCCTTGGATCGCATAGCCGCCTGCTTTGCCATGCCATTCATGCGAGGCGATGTAGGCGGCAATCTCAGCCTCTGAAAGCCGCTTGAAACGCACACGGCTTTCAACCACGCGTTGGCGCACAGCGCCTTTGGGCGTGGCGAGAGCAACGCCCGTATAGACGCGGTGTGTGCGCCCCGAGAGCAGCGCCAGACATTGGCGCGCTTCATCACTGGTTTCGCATTTGGGAAGAACACGCCGCCCGACAGCCACCACCGTATCGGCAGCCAGCACAAAAGCGCCTGCCCATTGCGGATCTTTGCGTGCTGTAGCGGCTGCACTTGTCGCTTTGTCGTGCGACAGACGCAGCGCCAAATCGCGTGGCAATTCGTGGGGCAGTGGCGTTTCATCAAGATCAGCGGCCAGAAGGAAATCGGGCTCAACGCCAATCTGCTGCAGAAGTGCGAGACGCCGCGGAGATGCCGAGGCGAGAACGAGCTTGGGACGCCCCTGATCGTTAGCCTGCGTCACGCGCTTGATCCATTGTCACGAGCGGGACGAGACCCGCTCTTATTTGAAGCGATAGGTGATCCGACCCTTGGTCAGATCATAAGGCGTCATTTCCACGAGGACCTTGTCGCCGGTCAGCACGCGAATGCGGTTCTTGCGCATCTTGCCCGCGGTGTGAGCAATGATCTCGTGATCATTCTCCAGCTTCACGCGGAAGGTCGCATTGGGGAGCAATTCGCTCACCACGCCCGGAAATTCGAGCAATTCTTCTTTCGACATGTCTATCCTGTCTTTGGCGGCAGCCGCACCGCGCTCGGTCGAGCGAAGCTCATCGGACAGCCAATCCATGGGTGAAGTGGGCGGACCCTAATCGAGAAAGCCCCATTTGTGAACAGATGAGCGACAAAAGACGCTCGGAAACGGGCTCAAATCCCGCAAAAAAGAGCATGGACTACAGCTTTGCAGGCCCTTATGGGCCCGGCGGCGGCTCAAGAGCGGTCGCTGCCCCGCCCTGCTGCGCAGCCTGCGTCTCAGCAGACAGACGCGCATGGCGGCGGATCGCCAAGGGCAACAGCGCCAGATAGGAGAGCGTCAGCGCGATCAAAACTTCCATCGGGAAAGATGCAAGCGCCAGAATGAACACGGCCACAGCAAACAAAACCACGATGAAATATTCGCGCGGCACGCGGCCGACTTGTTTGCCCGAAAAATGCGGAATGCGGCTAGCCATCAAAAAGGCAATGCTCAGCACATAGATGATTTCGATGATAACGAAGATGCGCCCTTCGGGCAGGCCGATGACCGAATAGCTCAGATAGATCGGCAGCATGGCGGCAATCGCACCAGCAGGCGCTGGCATGCCGACAAAAAACTGCGCCTGCCAAGCTGGCTTGTTGGGATCATCAATCATCACATTGAAGCGCGCAAGTCGCAGCGCAGCCGCAATGGCAAAGACAAGAGCTGCAAACCAACCAAAGCTCGGAATTTTATGCAGGCTCCAGAAATAGAGCAGGAAAGCCGGCGCCACGCCAAAGTCGACAAAGTCAGCAAGTGAATCGAGCTCGGCACCAAAACGAGAGGCGCCATCCAGCGCACGCGCAAGGCGGCCATCTAGCCCGTCGAGCACGGCGGCGAGCACGATAAAAATTGCCGCCATTTCAAACTTGCCTTCCGCCGCCAAGCGGATGGAGGTCAGGCCGAGACAAATCGCCAGAAGCGTGACGAGATTGGGAATGACAAAGCGCATGGGAATGCGCGTGAAACGGCGCTTGCGACGGCCATTTCCACCCTTCTCATCATGGTTCGTGCGATGATCTTGCATCAGCCAACCTTGTAGCTGCGGCGCGCTTCTGTCGAGGACAGATCAGCCAGAATCGTCTCGCCCGCAATGGCCTTGGAACCCAATCCCACCAGCGGCACTGCATTGTCGGGCATATAAACATCGACACGCGATCCGAAACGGATCAGGCCGAAACGCTCGCCTGTGCCAATGCTGTCACCTTCGCGCGCGAAAGAAACAATGCGGCGGGCGATGAGGCCTGCAATCTGCACGACACCAAAGCGGCCTTGCGCGCTTTCGATGATCAGCGAGCTGCGCTCATTATCTTCGCTCGCCTTATCGAGATCGGCGTTGAGGAAGAGGCCGGGCTTGTAAGCAATGCGCGTGATGCGCCCTGTGACGGGCGCACGATTCACATGGCAATCGAAGACCGACATGAAAACGGAAATGCGCGACATGGGCTGATCACCAAGGCCGAGTTCCGGCGGCGGCACGAAATAGCCGATGGATGAGACAATGCCGTCGGCCGGCGACACGACGAGGCCCTCACGCAGAGGTGTGACGCGCGGAGGATCGCGGAAAAAATAGCAGCACCAAACGGTGAGAATGCCACCCACCCAGCCGAGCGGCGACCAGATCCAGCCAAGGACCACGGCAATGGCCGCGAAAATGGCGATGAAGACATAGCCCTCCGGGTGGATCGGGACGATCTGCCGACGGATGGAATCGATCATGGACATGGTGTTCGTGCACTCGCTGTGGGTTTACGTCAGGCCTTTTCGCAAATCGGGGCGCGGAAGTCACGGGGGACCTTGGACACGAATGGCTGAGTGCTGCCAAAGACTTGGGCAGGCGATGGCGCGGCTTTTGGCAGCTGGATGAAAGTTGAAGCAATTCAACCATTTAATGCCCGAAGATGGGTCGCTTTTGATTGACAGGGGCTCTGATGAGCCGAAACTAGCGGCTGAGCTTTTCGCCTCCCGCCCCCGAAAGTGCCCGCCCGTGTCGATCCGCGTCGCCCTCCACCACGTGACTTCCTACAGCTATGACCGGCCGGTGGCTCTGGGGCCCCAGGTGATCCGGCTGCGCCCGGCTCCCCATTGCCGCACCAAAATCCTCTCCTATTCGCTGAAAGTCTCGCCGGCCGATCATTTCGTGAATTGGCAGCAAGACCCGCATGGCAATTGGCTCTCACGCCATGTGTTTGCGGAAAAAGCCACGCAGTTCAAAATTGAAGTCGATCTCACCGCCGACATGTCGGTGATCAATCCCTTCGATTTCTTCATCGAAACGCATGCCGAAGAATTTCCCTTCGCTTATACGAGCGAAGAGGCAATTGAACTCGCGCCCTATCTTGTCACCGAACCGCAGGGTGCAAAATTCGAAGCCTATCTGGCGCAGATTGCGCGCACGAAAATGCGCACAGTGGATTTTCTCGTCGCGCTCAATATGCAGCTGCATCAAGCCATCAAATATGTGATCCGTATGGAGCCCGGCGTACAGACGCCGGAAGAAACACTGACGCTCGGCTCAGGCTCCTGCCGCGATTCCGCTTGGCTTCTGGTGCATCTCGCACGCCGTTTGGGATTGGCTGCGCGTTTCGTCTCGGGCTATCTCATCCAGCTGAAAGCCGATGTTGATCCTGTCGATGGGCCCAAAGGTACGGATCATGATTTCACCGATCTTCACGCATGGGCCGAGATTTATGTGCCGGGCGCTGGCTGGATCGGCCTTGATGCAACATCGGGTCTCATGTGTGGTGAAGGCCATTTGCCGCTCGCAGCCACGCCGCATTATCGCTCTGCCGCACCGGTTTCAGGCCTTGTTGAGCCGGCCCAATGTGAATTTGCCTTTCACATGCAAGTGGACCGCATCCGCGAACAACCACGCGTGACGCTGCCTTTTTCCGATGAAGCATGGGCGAAACTCGACAAGCTTGGAGATCGTGTAGATGATGATCTCACGCAGCAAGATGTGCGCCTTACCATGGGCGGCGAGCCGACTTTTGTCTCGATTGATGATTTTCAATCGGCTGAATGGAACACTGCTGCTGTTGGTCCGACCAAGCGTCTTTACGCCGATACATTGATCCGTCGCCTGCGTGAACGTTTCGCGCCCGGTGGCTTTCTGCATTACGGACAAGGCAAATGGTATCCGGGTGAAAGCCTGCCGCGCTGGGCTTTTGCGCTTTACTGGCGCAAGGATGGCAAGCCAATCTGGACCAATCCAGACCTCATTGCAGATGAAGGCGGCAAAGGGCGCTTTAAAGACAAGATTGCTTTGATTGCAGATGCCGAGCGACTGGCACATGAGACAGCGCAACGCTTGGGCGTTCCAACCGATTGCGCCCTGCCCGCTTATGAAGATCCCGCGCATTGGATTTTGAAAGAAGCCGAACTGCCGGTGAATGTAGATCCGAGCGATCCCAAAATCGAAGATCCGGAAGCACGTGCGCGCATGGTGCGCGTGTTTGAACGCGGGCTTTCCCATCCCACAGGCTATGTTCTGCCCGTGCAAAGATGGAATGCCGCAAGCGCCAAAGCGCCACGCTGGAAGAGCGAAAAATGGGCGCTGCGACGCGGCAAATTGTTTCTGGCACCCGGCGATTCACCCGCAGGCTTCCGCTTGCCACTGAACGCGCTGCCCTATGTGCCAGCCTCGTCCTATCCCTACATCATGCCGCAAGACCCAACCGATACGCGCGGCCCGCTGCCCGATCCCAACGAGATCCGTCGCACTTATAGCGAGACAGCCAACGACCCGACGCGTCAGACTCAAAATGAGCAAGTGGCTGTTGAGGGCGAGGTGCGCACAGCACTCGCCATTGAGCCACGCGATGGCGTGCTGCATGTCTTCATGCCGCCCGTGGAGCGGCTCGAAGATTACATCGAACTTCTGGCTGTCATTGAACTGGCGGCTGAAGCCAGCAATGTGCCCGTACATATCGAGGGCTATCCACCGCCACAAGATCCGCGCATCGAAGTGATTAAAGTCACGCCAGACCCCGGCGTGATTGAAGTCAATGTACATCCCGCAGCCAATTGGCGCGATGCAGTCAACAATACAGTCACGCTTTATGAAGAAGCGCGCCAGACACGGCTTGGCACCGACAAATATCTGACTGACGGTCGCCACACGGGCACGGGTGGCGGCAATCACGTGGTGCTGGGTGGCGCCACGCCGATGGATTCTCCCTTTCTGCGTCGTCCTGATCTCTTGAAGAGCTTGGTGCTTTATTGGCAGCGCCATCCCTCGCTCTCTTATCTTTTCTCCGGTCTCTTCATTGGCCCCACCAGCCAAGCGCCGCGCATTGATGAAGGCCGCCATGATAGCCTCTACGAATTGGAAATTGCGCTCTCGCAAGTGCCTTCGCCTGACCAGGGGAAAACGCCGCTATGGCTGGTTGATCGGCTCTTCCGCAATCTGCTTGTCGATGTGACGGGCAATACGCACCGTGCGGAAATCTGCATCGACAAACTCTTTTCACCCGATGGCCCGACAGGCCGCCTCGGTCTCATCGAATTCCGCTCGTTTGAAATGCCGCCCGATGCGCGCATGTCGCTGGCGCAACAACTTCTCTTGCGCGCGCTGATCGCGTGGTTCTGGCGTGAGCCGCAGCAAGGCTCCTTCGTGCGTTGGGGCACGGCTTTGCATGATCGTTTCATGCTGCCGCATTTTGTCTGGGAGGATTTTTCAGGCGTGCTCTCGGATCTGCGCGGCGCGGGATATGATTTTGATCCGCTCTGGTTCGAAGCCCAGCGCGAATTCCGCTTCCCCTTCTACGGCGATGCGGAACATGGCGGCGTGAGCATGACGCTGCGTCAAGCTTTGGAGCCGTGGCATGTGATGGGCGAAGAAGGCGCGATTGGCGGAACGGTGCGCTATGTCGATTCGTCCGTCGAACGCGTTGAAATGCTGGCACAAGGCTTTGTTGCAGGCCGCCATCTCATCACCTGCAATGGCCGACCTTTGCCGATGACATCCACTGGCCGCAACAATGAAGCCGTTGCAGGCGTACGATTCAAAGCCTGGCAACCGGCCTCGGGGCTCCATCCGGTCATGCCGGTGCATGCACCGCTGACATTTGATCTTGTTGATACATGGAACGGGCGCTCGCTTGGCGGCTTCGTCTATCATGTCGCCCATCCGGGCGGGCGCAATTACGATACTTTCCCCGTCAATTCCTATGAAGCACAGGCTAGGCGCTTGGCCCGCTTCCAGAATCAAGGTCATACTCCCGGCACAATGAATGTGCGACAAGAAGGCCCCTCGGCGGAATTTCCGCTGACGCTGGATTTGAGGAGGACACTTGCCTAGCGAGAGCGCCGCGTCGCGCAAGAACGACCGCCGTCAAAACGGCGGATCGGCAAAGCGCGTCGAAAACTGGACCGCGGGCTATCAAGCTCTGCCCGGAATCCCCGATGAATTCATCGATCGGGATGGACAGCCGCGCGCCCATTGGCAGTCCTTCCTCAATGCCTTGTCGCGCATTGAAGATGAACAGATTGATCGCCGCTTTGCCGCTGCGGATCGGCACATCCGCGACCTTGGCATTTCCTATCGCGTCTATGGCGAAACCAATGAACGCTCTTGGCCGCTCTCGCATGTGCCATTGCTCATCCCCGAACGCGATTGGAAAGCGATTGCCCAAGGCGTGACACAGCGCGCGGAATTGATGGAGCGCATTCTCGCCGATGTTTATGGCGAGGGAAAACTCGTCAGTGAAGGCGCGTTGCCTGCTGCGGCCGTCACAGGCAGCGCCGATTTCATGCGGCCCATGCAAGGCGTCAAGCCACCCGGTGATCGCTGGTTGCGACTTTACGCTTGCGACATCGGCCGCGGACCTGATGGGCGCTGGTGGGTTTTGGGTGATCGTGCGCAAGCGCCATCGGGCACAGGCAATGCGCTGGAAAACCGCCTCGTGCTCTCGCGCGCTTTTCCAAATCTCTATCGCGATATGAATGTGGAGCGCCTCGCGCCCTTCTTCCGTGAATTCCGCAAAGGCCTCACCGACTCCGCCACGCGCCCCGAGCCACGCATCTGCCTGCTCACGCCCGGCCCCTATAGCCAGACCTATTTTGAACAGGCCTATCTCGCGCGCTATCTCGGCATTCTGCTGGTCGAAGGTGATGACCTCACCGTGCAAGACGGCATGGTGCATGTGCGCACCATTGCCGGCCTCAAGCGCGCCGATGTCATCTGGCGCCGCGTCGATGCTGATTGGTGCGACCCGCTCGAAGCCAATGCCGCCTCGCGCCTCGGTGTGCCGGGCCTTATACAAGCCATTCGCAATGGCACCGTGACGGTTGCCAATATGCCGGGTGCGGGCCTTGTGGAATCGCGCGCATTGCTGGCCTTCATGCCTGCCCTTTGCAAAAGGCTGATGGGTCAAGATTTGCAATTGCCCAATATCGCAACCTGGTGGTGCGGGCAGGAAGATGCGCGCAATGAAGTGATGAGCAGGCTCGATGAGCTGGTCGTCTCTGGTGCCTTTTCCGAAACGCTTCCCGGCATGAAGGGCATGCGCAATCTGATAGGCGCTGACCTTGATGGGGCAACACGCACACAGCTGATGGATAATCTCTCTCAGCGCGCGGTCGATTATGTCGGGCAGGAAATGGTGCAGCTCTCCACCACGCCTGTTTGGGAAAATGGCAAGCTGACACCGCGCCCCTTTGTCTTGCGCGTTTATGCGGCTGCGACCGAAAAAGGTTGGGAGATCATGCCCGGCGGATTCTGCCGCATCTCGGCGGTGAGTGATGCACGCGCCGTCTCGATGGGCGAAGGCGTGCAATCGGCAGATGTGTGGGTGCTCGCAGACAAGCCGGTCGAAATGACGACGCTGCTGCCCTCCAGCGACACAGTGAAAATTCGCCGTCTGCTCGGCAATCTGCCAAGCCGCGCGGCTGACAATCTCTTCTGGCTCGGTCGCTATATGGAGCGCGTGGAAGCCACTTTGCGCATCGTGCGTTGCCTGTGTGCGCGCATGATGGACCCTGATTCCATGACAGGTGGCGGGCGACAATCGACCTTCCGCTTGGCGCGCATGTTGAGCGCATGGGGTGCTGTGCCGCCTGAAATGGCTGAAGCCACAACCGCTGAGATTGCTGCCGCCGCTTTGCATGGCAAAAAAAATGTTGGCTCAGCGAGCGCGATTGCTTCTGCTGCCCACCGTGCGGCCGGTGTGATCCGCGAGCGTCTGTCACCGGATGCGTGGCATTTGCTGCGCGCGCTCGATGTGAGCCTGGCACATGATGATGTAAAGCAAATGCCGGAAGCGGAAGCTTTTGACACAGCCGATGAAGCCTTGCGCGTCATTGCCGCACTGTCTGGCCTCTTTCAGGAAAACACCAATCGCGTTGCTGGCTGGCGCTTCCTCGATATGGGGCGTCGCGTGGAGCGCGCCATCAACACCTGCCGCTTTGCCCGCACTTTTGCCGACAAGGATGCGACAGCCGAAAATCTCGACGTGTTGCTTGATCTCATCGACTCGCAAATCACCTATCGCTCGCGCTATCTGGTCGGTGTGGCGCTGGCACCCGTGCGCGATATGGTTCTGCTCGACACATTCAACCCGCGTTCCGTCGCCTTCCAGAGCGAGCGCATCAATGAACATCTCGCCACTCTGCCCTTGCTAAACGGGGACGGTATTATGGAAGCGCCAAGCCGCTTGGCGCTCAAAATCGTCTCCGATTTGAAAGTGGAAGATGCCGACCACCTCGATCAGCAGAAAATTCTGGCGGTCGAACAGCGCCTGATGGCGCTGGCTGAAGCGGTTGCGCAGCGTTACTTCCTGCAAGGACCGAACGCCACGCGGCAGGGCCGCGAAATGGACCTTGCATGATCTACGACATTCGTCACGTCACGACCTATCGCTATGATGCGCCGGTCTCGGCCGCGCGCTGCACTTTGCGACTCTTGCCTGCTGATGATGACGGGCAGCGCGTCTTTGACAGCGGCTTGGAAGTGGCGCCACAGCCTGCTTCCGTCAACCAGCGTACGGATTTTTTCGGCACGCGCATTGCGCATGTAACGATTGCGAGCACGCACCGCGAATTGCGCATCACCGCCATGTCGCGCGTGGAAGTCGAGCGGCGCCCCGCGCCCGCAGGCGAGCTGACGCCCGATTGGGAAGATGTGCGCCAAAAAGCTTTCGCATCTTCTGTCCTCGGGCCCACGGCACCCGCACATTTTCTCTATCCGAGCCGCCTTGTGCCCATGCATGGACCAGCGACTGCCTATGCGAAGGAAAGTTTTCAGACGGGACGCCCGATTGTCGAGGCGGCTGCCGAATTGATGACGCGCATCCGCGCAGACTTCAAATATGATCCCAAAGCAACCGCTGTCTCGACACCTTTGTCGGAAGCTTTTGAATCACGCGGCGGTGTCTGTCAGGATTTCGCGCATATTATGATTGCAGCTTTGCGCGGCCTTGGCCTGCCGGCTGCCTATGTCTCTGGCTATATCCGCACAATCCCGCCGGCCGGCAAACCGCGCCTTGTGGGCGCAGATGCCTCGCATGCCTGGGTCTCGCTTTGGTGCGGAGAAGCCTTCGGCTGGCTCGATTTCGATCCGACCAATGCGCTCATGGCAGGCAATGATCATATCGTCATTGCGCGTGGTCGTGATTATGCCGATGTGTCGCCGATTGATGGCGTCATTCTCGCATCGGGCAATCAGACGCTGACTGTGAGTGTGGATGTGGCACCAAGCCAGCGCATGGCGAGTGATCCCCCGCCACGCGCCGTCGAATTGGTTTAACCCTCGATTTCCACGCGCGCGCTTTTGCCTTCTTCCTCGGCGGCACGACGCAAAGCTTCTTGCGCCGCATCGACTTCGCGCTGGCGGTTCCACATCGCCTTGTAGACGCCGCCCAGCGCCAGCAATTCTTCATGGCGACCGCGCTCGACAATCTCGCCCTTGTCGAGAACGAGAATTTCATCCGCATTCACAATGGTCGAAAGGCGATGCGCGATGACAAGTGTCGTGCGGCCCTTCGACACGCGGTCGAGTGCAGTTTGAATTTCGCGCTCGGTAAAGGAATCAAGCGCCGATGTCGCTTCATCCAGAATGAGGATTGGCGGGCCTTTCAAAATCGTGCGGGCAATGGCAACACGCTGCTTTTCGCCGCCCGACAATTTCAAGCCGCGCTCACCCACCTGCGCCTTATAGCCATTGGGCACGGAGCGGATGAAATCATCGATCTGCGCTGCTTTCGCCGCCTCAACCACTTCTTCTTCGCTCGCATTCCAGCGGCCATAGCGAATGTTATAGGCAATCGTGTCATTGAACAGCACCGTATCCTGCGGAACCATGCCAATGGCATCGCGCAAAGAGTCCTGTGTCACAGATGAGATCTCTTGGCCATCAATGGTGATATGGCCCGATTGCAGATCATAAAAGCGGAACAGCAGACGCGAGATCGTCGATTTGCCAGCGCCCGAGGGACCCACAATGGCGAGCGTCTTGCCAGCGGGCACTTCAAAACTGATGCCTTTGAGAATGGCGCGCTTCGGGTCATAGGCGAAATGCACATTGTCGAATTTGACATGACCTGCTGCCACTTTGAGCGGGGCTGCATCAGGCTTGTCCTTGATCTCGGGGTGCTGACCCAAAATTGTGAACATCATTTCAATGTCGATCACCGCCTGTTTGATTTCGCGATAGACCATGCCCATGAAATTCAACGGTTGGTAGAGCTGGATCATCATCGCATTGACCAGCACGAAATCGCCGATCGTGTTGCGACCGTCGCGGATCCCCATGATGCAGAGGATCATGACCGTCATCAGACCGAGCGAGAAGATGAGGCCTTGGCCGGAGTTCAGCACGGAAAGCGAGACATAACTCGAGACGCTGTTGCGCTCGTATTTCTCCATCGAGCGATCATAGCGTTCTGCTTCGCGCTTTTCGGCGCCGAAATATTTCACCGTTTCATAATTCAGAAGCGAGTCGATGGCCTTGGTATTGGCGTCCGTATCGCTCTCATTCATGTTGCGACGGATGGAAATACGCCAATCGGTCGCAATGGTGGTGAATTTCAAATAGGCCAAGATCATCACGATCACGGCCAGCGCGTAACGCCAATCAAATTCAAAGAAGAAGACGGCGAGGATCAGCGCGAATTCGACGACCGTCGGCACGCCCGTCAGCATGGACATGCGCACAATCTGCTGGATGGCTTCGCGGCCGCGCTCCAATACGCGTGTCAGGCCGCCCGTCTTGCGCTCCAGATGGAAGCGCAACGACAGCTGATGCAGATGAACAAACAGCTCATTGGCAATGCGGCGCACCGCATGCATGGCGACCGCCGCAAACAGAGCATCACGCGCCTGCGTGAAGAACTGCATGAAGATGCGCAGCAATGTGTAGACAACCACAACCGCCACAGGCCCGGCGATGATGGCGGGCAGCGGCACATCGGCTTTGGGATCGGTGATGAGGTCGGTCGCCCATTTGAACGAATAGGGCACGGCAATGGTGACGAATTTTGCCACCAGCAGCAGGGCCAAAGCGCCCAAGACGCGGAACTTCAAATCGGTCCGTTCACTCGGCCAGATATAGGGCCACAAATGCTTCACCGTGGTGGCAAGCGAGGCATCGGCCTTGATGGAGGAAAAGGAGGATTGCTGTTGTGACTTGTGGTGCGGCGTCATGTTCTTCTTTTGCGTCGGGCCGTGGGCATCTTCACCCGAAGATATAGGCCCAAAAACGGCCCGGCGCACCCTGCCCGGGCCTCACAACGCACAGGCAAGCGCCCTCAATTGGGTTTTGCACTGCCCGGAACGACCAGAATTTGCTCCGGATAGATCAAAGAGGGGTTGCGGATCTGGTTGCTATTGGCCGCATAGATTTGCGTATAGCGATAGCCCGATCCCAACAGGCGCTGGCTGATCCGCCAGAGGCTATCACCGCGCTGCACGGTAACGCTTTGCACCTCTGACAGAACAGCATGGGAGGCACTGGCAGGAGACTGGCCATTGGTTTGGCCCATTGCTTGGCCCTGCGCCACACCCAAAGGCCGCGCGGGATAGTCGAAAGGCACTTCCACCTGCGCCAGCACTTTCCCCGTGGCATCCAGCAAGTCGGCTTTGACCGCATAGGCCCCCGCCGCCATGCCCTTTTCGATCTTCAGCGACCAGCCGCCATCAGCCCCCGCTTTCACTTGGGCCAAAGGCGTGCCGTTAAGCGACAAGCGGATCTGCGCACCGGGCGCAGCGGCACCGCTGGCATAAAAGCCGCCGGCCTCATCCGCCTCGACTGTACGAATGGAAAGATTGGGCGCGGGCTGGGGTGTCGATGCTGACACAACAGGCGCATCTTGCGCGGGGCGCAAAGGTGCTTTGGGCGCATGATCTGACAATATGCGGGTGGGCATGCCAGGCTCGGTCAAAGCCACAACGGGCTCACCCATTCGGTCTTTGGGGACGGCAACCGCCACCGTCTGCGCGCGCTCAGCCGGCTTGCCGCCCGTTGCCAGGCTCAACAAATGCTCGCCCGCTGAGAGTGCTGGCGGGACGATAGCAAATTGCCCGTTCATATCTGCCGTGACGGTCGCCACCACCACACCATTGTTGAGCAATTGCACCTGCGCGCCCGGCTCTGCGCGGCCCGCCACAACCGTCGACCCATCTGGCTCGACACTGACCACATCAAACGTGGCGGGGATTGATTTTGATGCTTCCGCGCGGGGCGGCTCGGGCTTGTTCTGCTGGGGCGCAATGGCGGGCGGCGTTGCCGTGCCAAACAAAAGCGGCGTTTGCTCCATAGCGCGCCATGCCAAAAAGGCGACCGCGCCCACAGCCAAAGCCGTGCTCACGCCGAACAGAAGGGTCCGCGATTGCGCCTGCATGTCGCCTTACTCAAAACAGAAACGAGATGAAGTGTAATATGCCAATGCGATGAAAGCCAGAGGTCAAGTCTAGTCGCCATGTCTAGTTGCCATGTCTTGACGGTGTCATGGGGCAAAGCGAAAAGGAAAACATGACAGAGATTCGAAATATTTGCGTCTATTGCGGCTCCGCTAACGGTGTTGACCCGATCTTTATGGAAGCTGCAACAGAGCTCGGCCGCTCGATGGCCGAACACGGTCTCGGCCTCGTCTATGGCGGGGGCGACAATGGCCTGATGGGCGCCGTCGCCCGCGCTGTGCTGGAACATGGCGGCCATGTGACCGGCGTCATTCCCGGTTTTTTGCGCAAACGCGAATCCATGCTGGAAAAAGCACAAGAGCTTGTGCTGGTCGACGATATGCATACGCGCAAGCGCATCATGTTTGAACGCGCCGATGCATTCGTCGCCTTGCCCGGCGGCATTGGCACGCTGGAAGAATTGGTCGAGCAATTAACATGGGTGCAGCTGGGCCGGCACGGCAAGCCTGTGCTCATCGCCGATGTCGGCGGGTTCTGGAAGCCGCTGCTCTCGCTTTTTGCCCATATGCGCCAGACAGGATTCATCCGCGAAGAATTCGAACTGCGCTATCTCGTCAGTGAAAAAATCTCGGATGTTGTGCCCATGCTGCAAAAAGCGGCTGCACGCAGCGAGGTCCGTAGCTTGGACGAGCGCTTTTAAGCGCCCGCTTTCATCAGCTTCCAATTGATGCCATCCAAGATCGCCTGGAACGAAGCATCGATGACGTTGGATGACACGCCGACTGTTGACCAGCGCTGCCCGGCCTCATCGCCAAACTCGATCAACACACGCGTCACGGCATCCGTGCCGCCATTGAAAACGCGCACGCGATAATCAAGCAATTCAAGATCGGCAATGTGGCGCTGATATTTGCCAAGATCACCGCGAAGCGCGAGATCAAGCGCATTGACGGGGCCATTGCCTTCCGCCACCGAGGTCAAAGTCTGCCCGTCAATGACAACTTTCACCACAGCTTCCGCGACGCTGACAAAATCACCCTCAGCATTGTGACGGCGCTCCATCACCACACGGAAACGTTCGACATCGAAGAAATCCGGCACTTGGCCCAGCATCCGACGCGCCAGCAATTCGAAAGAGGCATCAGCCCCTTCATAGGCATAGCCGAGCGCTTCTTTCTCTTTCACTTCTTCGAGCACGCGCGAGACGCGCGGATCATCCTTGGCGACATCCACACCCAAGCGGTCAAGCTCCGCCAGAATGTTGGACTTGCCCGCCTGATCCGACACCAAAACTTTGCGACGATTGCCGACACTTTCGGGCGTCACATGCTCGTAAGTGCGCGGATCTTTCATCACCGCCGAGGCATGAATGCCCGCTTTCGTCGCAAAGGCAGACGCACCCACATAAGGCGCATGCTTATTGGGTGAGCGATTGAGCAATTCATCCAGCGTGCGCGAGATCTGCGTGATCTGGGCAAGCTTGCCCTCATCAACGCCGATTTCGAAACGCTCCGCATATTCTTTTTTCAAAAGAAGCGTAGGGATGATGGTGACAAGATTGGCATTGCCGCAGCGCTCACCAAGACCATTCAACGTGCCTTGAATATGACGCGCGCCTGCGCGGATGGCGGCAAACGAATTGGCCACGCCATTACCCGTATCATCATGCGCATGAATGCCGACATGATCGCCCGGAATGACTTTGGTTACCGCTGTAACAATGGCTTCGATTTCATGGGGCAATGTGCCGCCATTCGTATCGCAGAGCACGATCCAGCGCGCGCCATTGTCATAGGCCGTCTTGGCGCATGTAAGCGCAAAATCCGGATTGGCTTTGTAGCCATCGAAAAAATGCTCGCAATCCAAGATGACTTCGCGATCCGCCTTGCGCACATGCGCGACCGAATCCGCAATGCCGTCGATGTTTTCTTCCAGCGTGCAGCCGAGCGCCACATGGACATGATAATCCCATGTCTTGGCGACAAAGGTGATCGTGTCAGCCTTGGAATCGAGCAAAGCCGCAATGCCCGGATCATTGGCTGCCGAGCGCCCCGCACGCTTGGTCATACCGAAAGCAGCAAACTTCGCCTTGATCTTCGGGCGCTTGGAGAAAAACTCGGTGTCAGTCGGATTGGCACCCGGATAACCGCCTTCGACATAATCCATGCCAAGCTGATCAAGCAGCGTCGCGATCTGGCGCTTGTCTTCAAGCGAGAAGTCCACGCCAGTAGTTTGCGCGCCGTCACGCAAGGTTGTGTCAAAAAGGGTCAATCTTTCGCGGGTCATTGCACTGTTCCCGAAGCCGCAGCAGGCGCGAGTTCTTTGATCATCGTCATATAAGCAAGCCATTGCTCATCGACGATGCGCGTGTTGCGGCTTTGCAAAACATAGCCGCGCTCTTTGAAGAAAGGTTCTGCCGTATCGCTGGAATCCACCGTCAGCTTTTGCGCACCACGCGCAGTCGCGATCTTTTCCAGCGCGTCACACAGAGCGGTCGCGACACCTTCACGGATGATATTGGGCGAGACATAAAGATGCTCGATCGACAGATTGTCGCGCAGAGAGATGAAGCCAACTTGCTCGCCTTCGACGATTGCGACCAGCGTCAAGCTTGCTGCCAGCTTTTGCCCAAAGGTCTGTTCGTCTTCGGCCAGCGCAATCCAGGCATAGCGCTGCTCATCTGTATAATCTTCGGCCGTCAGCTCATCAATGGCCGCCGCATAGATAGCGGCCAAGATCGGCGCATCCGAGGAGAGGTAGGGACGAAGCGCAATGGTCATGAGGCCACCACCTTTCCACCGTCATTGCGAGGAGCGAAGCGACAAAGCAATCCAGAGACCGCGCGTGGGGCTTCTAGATTGTTACGCAGTGCTCGCAATGACGGGGACTTGTGACGCATCATCGCTTCACCTCCCAAGTGGTGACAGCCTCGCCATTGGCGCCTTTGCCGTCTTTCAACTGCACGCCCATAGCGGCCAGCTCATCACGCAGGCGATCTGACTCAGCAAAATTCTTCTGCGCACGTGCATCCAGACGCGCGCTCACGAGGCTCTCGACTTGCGCTTTGAAAGCCGGATCAAGATTGTCGCCCGCGCTCTCGCCAGCTCGCGCAAACCAAGCGCTCGTATCAAAGCCAAGCCAGAGCGCCGTATTAGCGAGATTTTGCGCAGCTGAATAATCATGGCGCGACGCTTTGGCGAGTTCGGCCAGAGCCGCAAAAGCTGCTGCCGTGTTGAGATCATCCAGCAGAGCTTCGATCACGCTTGCATGCGGTGCGGGCGTGGCAGAGGCAATCTTGTGACGCGCAACAAGATCAGCCCAGTTTTCAAGCGTCTTTTGCGCTTCATCTAGGCCCCGCGCCGTCCAGTCTATCGGCTGGCGATAATGGGTGCGCAGCATGGCCAGACGCAACACATCGCCTGCCCATTTCTGACCGCCGAAATCCTCCGTCGCGAGCAGCTGGCGAATGGTGATGAAATTGCCGAGGCTCTTCGACATTTTCTCGCCTTCGACCTGCAGGAAGCCATTGTGCATCCACACATTGGCCATGACCTGATGACCGAAAGCGCAACGCGACTGCGCAATTTCATTTTCATGATGCGGGAAAACGAGATCAATTCCGCCGCCATGAATATCAAATGTCTCGCCCAGATGTTTCCAGCTCATCGCCGAACATTCGATATGCCAGCCCGGACGCCCGCGACCCCAAGGCGAATCCCAGCCCGGCTCGCTCTCTTTCGAGGGCTTCCACAAAACAAAATCCATCTCGTCGCGCTTGTAGGCGGCGACATCGACACGCGCGCCCGCAATCATCTCATCCAGCGGACGACGAGACAGCTGGCCATAGTCGCTCATAGAAGGCACGGAGAAGAGCACATGACCTTCCGCTGCGTAAGCATGTCCTGCCGCGATCAGCTTTTCGATGATGGCGACCATCTCGACAATATGTTCGGTCGCACGCGGTTCGACATCTGGTTTCAAGCAACCAAGAGCGGCCACATCTTCATGAAAAATGCGCGCGGTCTCTTCGGTCAGCTCGCGGATCGAAATGCCGCGCTCGGCTGCGCGTGCATTGATCTTGTCATCGACGTCGGTGATGTTGCGCACATAAGTGACGGCGCTCTGGCCATAGAGATGGCGCAGCAGACGGTTCAAAACGTCAAAGACGATGATCGGGCGGGCATTGCCGATATGGGCAAAGTCATAAACCGTGGGGCCGCAGACATACATGCGCACATGCGACGCATCGATCGGCCGGAAGTCTTCCTTCTGGCGCGAGAGCGTGTTGTAGAGCCGCAATTGCGGAGCCTGAGACATAGTTTCCCCTTCGGACCTGCTGGCCGGGGGCTTTGCTTCTTTACGAAGGTCTTGGGATGCAAGACGGCGCCAGCCAGCAGTGATGCTAGCTGATAATAATCCGGCAGATGGTGCAGGTCGTGCGCGTCATGGGGGCACCTTTGGCCAAAAGCCGGCGCTCCGTCAAGCGAGAGCCCCTCAAGAGGTTAACGGCTTTAACAAAGTCTCAAGGGCTTTGGGGCAGATTGCGCGACTGACCCTGCCCCTTCTTGTTTTCAGGCCACCCCATGCGTTTTGTGTCCCGCGCCCTCTGCCTTGTTGCCCTCCTCAGCGCCCCCATGGCCGCCTCGGCGCAGGAAACCTTCTTTATTCCCAAGGACGAAGGCTACGGGATCGGCGATTGCTTTGCCTCGGGCTCGGCCTGCGCCCGCACCGTGGCTGACGCCTGGTGCGCCGCCATGGGGCGTGGCCCCTCGGTCTCTTTTGGCCTCTCAGATGGCGCCGCCCTCGAGCAAATCGCCACCCGCGCCCAGCGCGGCTATCGCGTCACCTGCGCCGACTAAAGCCTTAGGACATCTCCTCCCCCTCCATGGACCTCTAGGGGCGCGCTCTGCTATGGAAAAGCGCGCACGGCACCCCGGCCTGCCATTTTGCCGCCACCAATCGCGCGCAAGGGAAGGTCAGCCGGGTCCGGCTCGGGCTGAGGCGCTCCGCTCGGGCCACGGCCTGGCGCAACAGAGGTTTTCATGACGCGGCCCCTTCAGACGATTTTGACAAAGCCTTTGCGCCAGCTCACGCGCGGCCTTGCCATGATTGCTGCCTGCGCGGGTCTGCTTGCGGGCGAAACAAGCGCCTTCGCGCAAGCGGTTGATTGCAACCGTCTGCAACAGCAGATCGTAGCGCTCGGCCCCGTTGGTTCGGCTGATCCCGCGCGCGCCCAGCAATTCCGTGATGCTGCGCAACGCCAAGCCACCGAACTCGACCGCACGGTCGCCTATTCCAATTCGATTGGCTGCGGGCGTCGCCAATTTCTCTTCTTTGATGACAGTCCGCGCGAATGTTCGGCCATTGGCCAGCAGATTGCGCGCATGCGCTCCAATCTCGCGCAATTGCGACAGGATGCAGCGCAAGCGGGCGGTGATGATGCCACACGCCGCGACCTCGTTGCGCGATTTGACTCTGCTTGTCGCGGTCAGCCGCAGCAGCGCAATGCAGGCGGCTTCTTCGATAATTTGTTTGGCCGCAGCACGCCCAGCAACGGGACTGACATTCCGCTCGAAGGCGATCCGCTCACACAAGACGAACCCGGCAGCGGCTCGCTGGCAGTGTGTGTACGCACATGCGATGGCGGCTTTTTCCCCGTCTCCTATTCTGCCAACCGTGCACGCTATCAGGAGCTCGGCGAACTCTGCCAAGCCATGTGCCCGAATGTGGAGACGCAACTCTTCACCATGGCTTTTGGCCGTGAGGTAGAAAAATCCGTCTCTGCGGATGGGCGCCCCTATATGTCACTGGCCAATGCGGGCCGCTTCCGCACGAAATATGATCCTGCTTGCACCTGCAAAAAAGCAGAACAAAGCTGGTCGGAAGCTCTCGGTAATGCCGAGCGTATGCTCGGGCGCGACAGCCGCCGCGATCAGATTGTAACGCCCGAACGCGCAGCCGAACTTTCGCGCCCGCAAGCCCCCAAAGCGCAGCCCGCGAAAAAGCCCGATCCGAAAGCAACCCAAGCCGATCGCGATGCGGCGGCTGAAGCCGAGATTGGTTCGCAAGCGCCGACCGCCTCACGCGATTCCACCGGCATTGCGGCAGGTGGCGTGAATAATGGACGCAATTATTCGCTGACTGATGGCGCCAAGCGCGAAGTCACGACGCCTGATGGAACTAAGAAGACTGTCCGGACAGTCGGGCCGCAGCTTTAACGCGACCAATCAACGGCAGAAGCTGCGCAAGCTCGGGCCCTGACTCTTTGCCCGTCAAAGCCAAGCGCAAAGGATGGAACAGCATCTTGCCCTTGCGCCCCGTCTGCTCCTTGATCGCGCCCGTCCAGCGGCTCCACGTCTGCGCATCATAGGGCTCGTCGGGCAAGAGCGCCAAAGCAGCGCTGCAATAATCCGCATCTTCAATGACCGGATCAATCGCCTGCTCCACCACATGCCACCAGATGCGCACATCGCTGAAAGTTTCGAGATTGCCACGCACCGCGAGCCAAAAAGCTTCAGCCTTGGTACCGGACACGCCTGCCTCAGCAAGACGCGACGCAACATCGGCAAAAGCCATCGCATGCAAAGTGCGCGCAGACAGAGTGGCCAATTCATTCTCGTCAAATCGCGCCGCACCGCGCGACACATGCGAGAGATCAAACAGCCCGCCCAATTCCTGAAGCGAGGCCACCGGATGCACAGCATCCGACGAGCCCGTCAGCGTTGCGAGCGCGGCAATGGCCAAAGGCTCAATGCCGTTCTGGCGCAGGCTCGCAATCGACAAAGCGCCCGAGCGCTTCGAGAGCCCCTCACCACTTGCCGTCGTGAGAAGATTGTGATGGCCGAAGATCGGGGCTTTGCCCGCGAGTGTTTCAAACAGCTGGATCTGCACAGCTGTATTGGTCACATGGTCTTCGCCACGAATGACATGGGTGATGCCCAGATCAATATCATCGACAACTGAGGGCAGCGTGTAGAGATACGTGCCGTCTTCACGAATTAGCACGGGATCTGACAAAGAGCCTGCTTCAATATGGCTCTCGCCGCGCACCAGATCATTCCAATGCATCGTGCGCTCTTCAAGCTTGAAGCGCCAATGGGCCTTGCGGCCTTGGGCTTCGAGCGCTGCGCGCTCTTCATCTGTGAGTTTGAGTGCTGCACGATCATAAACAGGCGGCACGCCGCGCGCGATCTGGCGCTTGCGACGACGATCCAATTCATCCGCTGTCTCATAGCATGGATAGAGACGGCCCATCTCTTTCAGCTTCTGCGCGGCTGCATCATACAGCGCAAAACGCTGCGATTGGCGCACAATCACATCAGGATCAATGCCCATCCAGCGCAGATCGGTTTCAATGCCTTGCGCATATTCTTCGCGCGAACGCTCGAGATCGGTATCATCGAAGCGCAGCACGAAAGAGCCGCCATTCTTCTTCGCAAAGAGGAAGTTGAAAAAGGCTGTGCGGGCATTGCCGATATGAATATGGCCGGTTGGCGAGGGCGCGAAACGAACGCGTGTCATGTCATTCCTCGAAACGCTCGGGATTACCGAGCGGCTTTTTGGGCGCAATGGAAAAATCAGGCGTGCGCACGGCGCCGCCGGAATCACGGAAACGATTGATGATGGGATAGCGGCGGTCGCGACCGAAATTCTTGCGCGTCACTTTCACGCCCGGCGCCGATTGGCGCCGCTTATATTCGGCCAGATAAAGCAGGCGCTCGACTTTTTTGACTGTTTCCAGATCATGACCGCGCGCGACAATATCAGAGACGCGCATTTCCTGCTCGACCAAGCAGGAGAGAATATCATCGAGCACCGGATAGGCGGGCAGCGAATCCTCATCCTTCTGGTTGTCGCACAATTCAGCCGACGGCGGCTTGGTTATGATGTTTTCAGGAATCACCACGCCATCGGGGCCAAGCGCGCCTTCCGGTTTCCAGCGATTGCGCAAATGACACAGACGGAAGACCTGCATTTTGTAGAGGTCTTTGATCGGATTGAAGCCGCCATTCATGTCGCCATAAATGGTCGCATAGCCAACCGACATTTCCGACTTATTGCCGGTCGTCACCAGCATCGGTCCGAATTTATTCGAGACCGACATGAGCAAAGTGCCACGCACACGGCTTTGCAGATTTTCTTCTGTCAGATCGCGCGCGCGTCCGGCAAAAAGCGGCGCCAGAATTTGCTCCATGCCTTCAACAGCGGGTGCAATCGGCAAAATGTCATAGCGCACGCGCAAAGCATCCGCGCAGGCTTTTGCATCGCTCAAAGATTCCTGCGACGTATAGCGGAAAGGCAGCATGATGCAGTGAACGCGCTCTGGGCCCAAAGCATCTGCGGCCATGGCCGCACAGAGCGCGGAATCAATGCCGCCCGAGAGGCCCATGACCACGCCGGGAAAACCATTCTTCTCGACATAATCGCGCAGGCCCAGGACGCAGGCCGCATAATCGGCCTCATCGCCTTCCGGCAAAACGGCGCGCTCGCCATTCACGCAGGCCCAGCCATCAGCGCCGCGTTCAAAGGTGCAGATCGACACGCTCTCTTCAAAGGCCGGCATTTGCACAGCCAGCGAACGATCTGCATTGAGCACAAAAGACGCACCGTCAAAAACAAGCTCGTCCTGCCCACCGATCTGGTTGAGATAGACAAGCGGCAGTTCAGTTTCGAGCACGCGCGAGAGTGCAATCTGCACGCGCTCATCATTCTTATCGCGCCAATAGGGCGAGCCATTGGGCACGAGCAGGATTTCAGCGCCCGTCTCGGCCAGACATTCGCAAACTTCGTCTGTCCAGATATCTTCGCAAACGGGAATGCCGATGCGCACGCCTTTGAAAACGACAGGCCCCGGCAAAGGCCCGCGCGCAAAAACGCGCTTTTCGTCAAAGACACCATAATTGGGCAAATCGACTTTGAAGCGCACCGCCTCAATACGCCCGCTACTCAACAGCGCATAAGCATTGTAGAGCTTGCCATCTTCAGCCCATGGCAGGCCGATCAGCAAAGCGGGGCCACCATCGGCCGTCTCGCGCGCGAGCTCTTCGGCCGCCGTGCGGCAGGCTTCCTGAAAAGCGGTCTTGAGCACGAGATCTTCGGGCGGGTAACCCGCCAGATTGAGCTCGGGGAACATGACCAGATCAGCCCCCTTGGCCGCGGCTTGAGCACGCGCCGCGCGCACGATTTGCCCATTGCCGACAATGTCGCCAACGGTCGAGCGGGTCTGGGCAAGGGCAAGGACGAGACGGTCCGTGCGGGCGGGGGAAGTGGTCATGAGGACCATCTAACCCGAGGCGGCCCGAGGGGCAAATTCATAGACCTGCCGTCATTTGCCTCGCAAGATTGCGCGACCCCCACCCCTAACCCCTCCCCTCAAGGGGGAGGGGGATTTGATGCAACCCGCAATGCAGATCGCGTTCAAAAAGCGCCATGCAATACAAACTCCCTCCCCCTTGAGGGGAGGGCTGGGGTGGGGGTCTGCGCATATTTCCGATTGGAACAAAATCTGGCTGAAACGCGATCCTCAGCCAAACACGTAAGCATCCATCATCAGCACGCCATATTCGCAGGACGTGTGGACGCGTTGCCCCTTCACCCATGC
The DNA here is from genome assembly GCA_947452455.1 of Beijerinckiaceae bacterium. Classification (GTDB taxonomy): domain Bacteria; phylum Pseudomonadota; class Alphaproteobacteria; order Rhizobiales; family Beijerinckiaceae; genus Terripilifer. The sequence continues at coordinate 512,585 of CANGBX010000001.1, read as the reverse complement.
CCCGCCAGCCCCATAGGCAAAAGGCAGCGGCAGGAAATGCTCGGCGCTCGGGTGGTTTTGCCGCGCGAAGGGGGCTTTGTCGGCCCAAGCCGCCAGATCGCTCTCGCGGCCCTCTGCCAGCACCTCATGCGTCCAATAGGCAAAGCCGCTCACCCAGTCTGGCGGGGGCATGTTGTGAAACGAAAACGGATGGGAATTTGCTCATGATCGCTCACTCACAATACGGGCGCATGCTTCTCCCAGAGGGAGAGGGTTTTACTCGGCCGCGTTATTGACCGGTTGCGCTTTTCCGGCGCGTTCGGCTTTCAGCAATTCAGCCACCAAGAAAGCCACTTCAATCGCCTGTTCGGCATTGAGGCGCGGGTCGCAATAAGTGTGGTAGCGATTGCGCAAATCTGTTTCGAGAACCTGACGCGCACCGCCCGTGCATTCGGTGACATTCTTGCCCGTCATCTCGAGATGCACACCACCCGCATAAGTGCCTTCAGCCTTGTGAATGGTGAAGAAGGAGCGGATCTCGCTCATGATGCGCTCGAAAGGACGCGTCTTGAAGCCGGAGGCGGAAATCGTATTGCCGTGCATCGGATCGCACGACCAAATCACTTTCTTGCCCTCGCGCTCCACCGCACGAATGAGCGCGGGCAGATGATCGGCAATTTTGTCGGAGCCGAAACGCGCAATCAGCGTGAGACGCCCCGCCTCATTGGCCGGATTCAAAATGTCGATCAGGCGCAGCATGTCGTCCGGCTTCAGCGACGGGCCGCATTTCAGACCAATCGGGTTTTTGATGCCGCGGCAATATTCAATATGCGCATGATCGGCTTGACGCGTGCGGTCGCCGATCCACAGCATATGGCCCGACGTCGCATAAGGGTCGCCGGAGGTGGAATCGATGCGCGTCAGCGATTGCTCATAGCCCAAGAGCAGAGCCTCGTGGGACGTATAAAAATCGGTCTGGCGCAATTCCTGATGCGCTTCGCTATCAAGGCCGATAGCCTTCATGAAGTTGAGCGTCTCGGTGATGCGATCAGCCAATTCCTGATAGCGCGAAGATTGCGGGCTGTTGCCGACAAAACCCAGCATCCAGCGATGCGCATTTTCGAGATTGGCGTAACCACCTGTTGCAAACGCGCGCAGCAGATTGAGTGTTGCTGCTGATTGGCGATAGGCTTCAATCTGGCGACGCGGATCAGGCGTGCGACCATCAAGCGTGAATTCGGAATCATTGATAATGTCGCCGCGATAAATCGGCAGCTCAAGACCATCAATGGTTTCCGTCGGATTGGTGCGCGGCTTGGCAAACTGGCCTGCAATGCGGCCAACCTTCACCACGGGCGAAGAGCCCGCAAAAGTCAGTACCACCGCCATCTGCAAAAAGACGCGGAAGAAGTCGCGAATATTGTCGGCCGAATGTTCGGCAAAGCTTTCGGCGCAATCGCCACCTTGCAACAGGAAGGCTTCACCCCCCTGCACTTTGGCCAAAGCTTTTTTGAGCTTGCGTGCCTCGCCCGCAAAAACCAGCGGCGGGAATCCGGCCAATTGCCGTTCCACATCACCGAGTGCCGCGGCATCCGGATAGACCGGGGCCTGCTGGATCGGCTTTGAGCGCCAGGATTCAGGGGTCCAATGTTCAAGCGGCATCACAAACTCCAATTGATCTGTGCAAGCCCGCAAACCCCTCCCCCGGTCGCAGTCCAACACGCGAGGGCCTTATACATCAAAGATGCATGGCTGGGGGACATGAATTTCCGCGACCTTTGTCGCAGAGACGTGATCAGGCTTAAGCCCCGGATCCCTTGGTCTCGCGCACATAACGGGCGGAACGCGTGCGCAACGTCACCAGCTCTTCTGACGCTGTCGGATGGACGGCCATTGTGGCGTCGAAATCGGCCTTTTTCGCCTTGAGTTTCACAGCGATGCCGAGCAACTGCGCCATCTCTCCGGCCTCATGGCCCAGAATATGAACACCCAGAACAATGTCCGTCTCGCCATCGACGATGATCTTCATCAGCACCTTTTCGGCACGGCCCGAAAGCGTGCCTTTCATCGGGCGGAAGCTCGCCTGATAAATATCAACCACATTGAACGCACGCCGCGCTTCGGACTCGCTCATACCGACCATGCCGATTTCCGGCGTGGTGAAAACGGCGGTCGGCACATGCGAATGATCAACTATCACTTCTTTGCCGCCAAATTGCGTGTCGGCAAAAGCATGGCCCTCGCGGATCGCAACGGGGGTGAGATTGATGCGGTTGGTCACATCACCCACCGCAAAGATAGACGCAACATTGGTGCGCGAAAAAGCATCGACCTTGATCGCGCCAACGCTGTCCATCTCAACACCGGCGGCTTCGAGCCCCAGACCACGCGTATGCGGGCGGCGGCCTGTGGCGAGCAAGAGCTGATCGATAATGCGCGTCTGCCCATCCGAACAGGTCACGTGCAGACCATCAGCTTTCTTTTCGATCTTTGTCGGCAAAGTGCCCGCATGAATATCAATGCCTGCATGCTGCAATTCGACACGAAGACCTTCGCGAATGTCGTCATCAAAGCCGCGCAGCACATTATCAGCGCGGAACAGAAGCGAGACTTTGGATGAGAGCCGCGCAAAGAGGCTCGCAAATTCGACCGCAATATAACCGCCACCAATCACCATCAGGCGCTTGGGAAAGTCTGGCAGATCGAACAACTCATTGGATGAGATCGCATGCTCAACGCCTGCAACAGCGGGTTCCAGTACAGGCGTTGCACCTGTTGCCACCAGAATGATTTTCGCTGTTATGCGACGGCCGTCTTTCTTCAACACCACTGTATGCGGATCGATGATCTCGGCGCGATCCTGCACAATCTCGACGCCTGCCTTGCCAAGATTATTGCCATAGATGGCCGAGAGACGCGTGATTTCCTTTTCCTTGGCTGCAACAAGCGTTGGCCAATGAAACACGGGCTTTTCGGGCAAGGTCCAGCCAAAGCCTGCGCTATCGGCAAAATCATCGGCAAAGCGGCTGGCATAGACATAGAGTTTTTTCGGCACGCAACCGCGAATGACGCAGGTGCCGCCCATGCGGAATTCTTCGGCGATCATGACCTTGGCGCCATGGGTGGCCGCAATACGTGCAGCGCGCACGCCGCCCGAACCAGCGCCTATGACGAAAAGATCAACATCGAAAGACATGGGAGACCTGTTTTTCTACCTTAGAGGTCGTGACCCTTTTTCTTCATTTCCGCGCGCACGCGGTCCACCACAGTCACTGACAGATCACGGTTCCATGAATCCATGGACTGCATGATCTTGTTCATGGAAGCGGGCTGAGTCTCTACATATTTCTTGCCAGCCGTTGTTTTCAAGAAGGTGACTGTTTCTTTTAATTCCTGCTCGGTCATGGCGGCGGCCAGAATACGGGCCGACTGATCAACCATTTCTGCCGTACGCTTGTTGAACTCCGGCAGAATGGTTTCGCGCAGAACCTTGTCGAGATCGGCCGCGATTTCCGGACGCGTGCGGGTGAAATTCATCTGCATTTCGCGCAGGATGCCGGGAATGAAACCTTCAAAACCCTTGTCGAGTCCCGACAGTATGACAAGCTCGCGACCCATCGCAAATTGCGCGTCTGTGACGGCAGCTTGAGGTGGCATGAAAGTGGGGGGCTTGGGCTGGGCCTGCGCGAAAGCGGGCACAGGGGCTGCCGCGATCAGGGCCAGCGCGGCCATGCGAATGAGAGTGGACTTCATCTGTTCGTCTCCTCGAAAAATCTCAGGCGAGATCGCCAATCACTTCGACACCCGCTTCGTCTGCCACAATCACAGCTTTGGCGAGGCCGATGAATAATCCATGTTCAACCACACCCGGGATCACATTCAGGGCACGGGCAAGGCCATCGGCATCAGGAATGACGCCGAACAAGCAGTCGAGAATGGCATGGCCGCCATCCGTGACCAAAACATGACCGTCAGCCGTGCGACGAAGCTTCACTTCGCCCGCGCAGCCATGGGCCTTTCCGGCCGCGATCACATGCAAGCGGGTGGATTCGAGCCCGAAACGGTCGACTTCGACCGGTAGCGGGAATTTGCCCAAAGTCGCTACCTGCTTGGAACGGTCGGTCACGACCACCATTCGGGCCGAGGCTGCAGCAACAATCTTCTCGCGCAAAAGCGCTGCCCCGCCACCCTTGATGAGGCGCAGCTGCGGATCGAACTCATCCGCACCATCAACAGTCAGATCCAATTGCGGGGTCTCATCGAGCGTCGAGAGCGGAATGTTGAGCTTTTGGGCCTGTTCGCGGGTGCGCTCGGAGGTCGGCACGCCGACGATCTTGAGCCCTTGGGCGACTTTTTCACCCAAAAGATCGACGAAATGGGCGGCCGTTGAGCCTGTGCCCAAGCCGAGCTTCATGCCGGGTTTGACAAGCTCGACCGCACGGGCAGCCGCGAGGCGTTTGGCGGCTTCGGCTTTATCGGTCATGGGAGCGCTCCGGCCAGGGAAAAAGGTCCCTTCGGCGCTTAAAGATTTCCGGATGGAAAGGCAATTGGCGTGATTTGACGCTGCCCTGTTTTCCCCCTAGGGCGATGCCATGACCCAAACATCCCATGCCCCAATGCTGGTTTTCGACCTCGATGGAACTTTGGCCGAGACGGCTGGCGACCTCACCAACACGCTCAATGTCATTTTGGCGCGTGAGGGGCTGGCGCCCATTACCCTGGCCGAGGCCCGGCAGATGGTGGGGGCTGGCGCCCGCGCATTGATCCAGCGCGGCTTTGCCGCCGAAGGGCGCAGCATCGAGGGCGCCAAGCTCGACCAGCTCTTTGCAGATTTTCTGGCCCATTACGAAGCCCATATTGCCGATGTCAGCCATCTCTATGACGGCGTGGTGGCAGCACTCGACCGTTTTGAAGCCGCGGGCTTCAGCTTTGCTGTCTGCACCAACAAGGTCGAAGTGCCCTCCAAAAAGCTTTTGAAGGCGCTCAAGATCGACCATCGCTTCAAGGCGATCTGCGGTCAGGACACGTTCAAAGACAATGGCGGCAACATTGCCAAGCCGGACCCACGCATGTTGCTCATGACCATCGAAATGGCGGGCGGGCAGCCTGCCAACACGATTATGGTGGGCGATTCACGCACCGATATCGATACGGCCAAAGCCGCAGGCATCCCGGTCGTTGCGGTTGATTTCGGCTACACCGACCAGCATGTCTCGACTTTTGCTCCAGACATCGTGATCAGCCATTTCGATCAATTGTGGGATGCTGTCTCAAAGATCGAAAAAACGAGGGTTTGAAGAGAATGATCCGCGATACACGACTGGCCGTCGGCATGGGCGTTGCCTTCCTGCTCGGCATTCTCTGGGGCGTCTATGAGGGCGGCTCGGCGGGCGAGATTTTTCTGAACGGCTCGTTGGCGGTCGGTTTTTCCGTCATCACATGGCCGCTGTGGCGGCCGCGCAAAGAAGGCTAACGCTTTCCCGAATTGGCGCTGGTCAGCTTCTTGCGCTGAACCCAGCGAAAGCCTTCGTGGCGTGTGATGACCGCCATATCAATCGGGCCGCCCACTGTCTTGGGCTGCAAATCCACACGAAAGCGCACATAGCCAATCGTGGCCTCCATGAGAAAGCGTGTCAGCGCGACCGCATCATGGATCGGCATGCCCGGCGTTACCAAAGTCGGGCTTGAGGCGTCATTCGAGCCATCCATGCTGAAATCATCATTCATTAGACGATGCAGACATTCGCCTGCACCTTCCCAGCAAATGCCGTATTCGGTCGGTGACCAAATCTGCGAGACACTCACCCCGTCGCTGGAATCGAAAACGAGGTTCCAGACTTCCGGCGTATGCGCGCCCGACGAATAACCGCCGATGATCAAAGTCGAGCGCAGCTTGGCAACCTGCATCGGCGCCATGGAGCGCAGATAATCTTGCAAGCGGCGCACCACAGCCTCGACCGTGTAATTATGTTTGTCGAAGGAACCGTGGCCATTGCGGTTCTGTGCGCCAAAATCTTTCAGCACATCGATGAATGCTTTGTTGTTGATCGCTGCATCACCTGCCACCAGCACGCCAATCGGCACGCCTTTGATGAGCTGCATCGTCTTTTCAGCCGAATAATAGACTTGGCCGCGATGCTCTACAGCGCTGTCAGATGCAAGCACGACGCCGTCTTGAACGGAAATGGACATAACAATTGTCAAAGGCAAACCATTCAAAATGAAAAACCGCGCGACAGATGCGCCAAAAAAAGAGTTTATGAAACATCTGTCCGCAACCGACAAGGGGTCCCAGCGGCTTCACTCGCAAAGAAGATAACAAGAAAAATTAGCCCGCCAGACGCATGGAATAGCCACGCCTTTGCATACATTGCGTAAAGACATTCCGGTTCATGGCACTGCTCAAGCTGGCCCCGTTGCGACATTCGGCTTGGTCTTTTTGCCCTTGCCGCAGCAGCGATGGATTTTCAGACATGCGGCGCCCGTCATTGCGCGCCCAGACATATGAATCCAGAGCGGGCGAGCTTTGAGCATTGCTCGCCGCATAGGATAAAGGGCGGGTCCGATCGATGCGCCCCGCGCAGGCGGTGAGCGCAAGGCAGACCAAACAGCCGACGAACAATCTGGGCGACATATGCACTCTCCGCTGGAGGACATGACATGGGCATAGCCCAACCCACGCTGAAACCTTATCCGCAATAAGGCGTTCAGAAGTGGAACGAATAACCAGCCCAGAAGTTCAATGCCGATCAACAATCCAACAGGCGGAGGCTTGAGCGGCCATCGACCCTTTTCAATGAGGCAGGGATAGCCCGCCAAGCACCCGCCAATGGCCCGCGCCCAGCCATCGGCACGGCCGGACCAATGACCGGGCCCATTGTTCACCCTTTTCCAGCTAGAACGCGGCCAGAGCGCATTCCCATCAGCCCTATCCCGTCTATACTGACCTCATAAAAAGATCAGGGAGGGGACCCGAATGCTCATCATCGACAATGCCACCGTGACTGAAATCCTGTCCATGAAGGATTGCATTCGCGTGCAGGAAGAGGCGTTCCGCAAATTGCCGGCGGGCGGCGCCATTCATCGTCCCCGTATTGACATGTATTTCCCTTGCGAACGCGATGATGGCTATTTCCGCTGGGGCTCGATGGAAGGTGCGAATGATGGTTTTTTCGCCATCCGCATGAAGTCCGACATTATCACCTGGCCGAAAACTGCCGATGGTGGCTGGACCGAAGACAAGTGGTGCGGAGAACCGGGCACTTATTGCGGCGTCATCTATCTCATCTCGACCAAAAATGCTTTGCCGCTGGCTTTCATCAATGATGGCGTGTTGCAGCATATGCGCGTGGGCGGGGGTGCCGGCATTGGCGTGAAATATCTCTCGCGCGAAGATTCCCATGTTGTCGGCATGTTGGGATCAGGCGGCATGGCGCGCACTTTCTTGGAAGCTTTCTCCTGCGTCCGCGACATCCGCCAATGCAAAGTCTACAGCCCGAACCCGAAAAACCGCGAAGCTTACGCGGAAGAAATGTCACAAAAACTCGGCATTGAAGTGATTGCCGTCGACAATGCGAAAGCCGCACTTGATGGGGTCGATATTGTTTCTTCTGCCACCGACAGTATGCAGCCTGTTTATGATGCGGATTGGCTGCGCCCCGGCCAGCACGTCACCAATCTCGGCCGCCGCGAAATGCCCGATGCTGCGATGAACAAATTCGATGTCGTTGTGCGCCAAGGCACGGCGGGCCTGCAAATGAAACAGACCGAGCGTTTTCAAGCTGAGCGCGGTCTGTCACCTGCCGCCTATATCGGGGGCAGCGTAGAACAGATGAAACTCATTCCGGAAAAGAATCCACAACCCGGCTTTGGCGGCGACAATCCCGAATTCATGGATCGCGGCAAGGGTGGCGATAAGCCAGACTTTGCCGATCTTGTCACCGGCAAATGCAAGGGCCGCACCGACCGCGACCAGATCACTTTCTATCGCAATGTCGGCAATCAGGGCTTGCAATTTTCTTCCGTCGGCGGGCTCGTTTATGAAGAAGCGCGCCGCTTGAAGAAGGGCCGTGAAATTCCGACCGAATGGTTCTTGCAAGACATCCGCGACTGACGGAGACCCATCATGCTGCGCCGCTTTGCTGTCACACTCGCAACTTGTGCCGCCCTCGCCACGCCCGCATTCGCGCAAAGCGATGCGGATTTCTACAAGGGCAAGACCATATCCGTGCTCATCGGGTTTGGTCCGGGCGGCGTGAATGATGTCTGGTCGAGACTGCTCACCCGCCATATGCCGCGCTTCATGCCGCATGAACCGACAATGGTCGCGCAAAACATGCCGGGTGCGGGCACGCTGAAACTCGCCAATCATCTGGCGACCAGCGCGCCCAAAGACGGCACCGTCTTTGGCCTCATCAGTCGTGGTATTCCGTTGGAACCCTTGCTCGGCGGACAGAATGTTCAGCTTGATCCGCAAAAGATGAACTGGATTGGCTCGCCCGACAAAGACACGACCGTCTGCGCCACGCGCAAAGATGCCAAAGTGCAAAAGCTCACAGACTTGCGCACGATGGAGCTGGCGGTGGGTGCCACGGGGTCGGGTGCTGACAGTGCCATTTATCCGGAATTTCTGGCCGAATTTCTCAGCCTGAAATTCAAAACCATCAAAGGCTATCCGGGCTCGAATGAAATCGTCATGGCCATGGAGCGCAATGAAGTGCAAGGCATTTGCATTGCCTTTTCATCCATCGCCCGCACGCGCCTCTATACCGATGGCGAAATGAATCTGCTTTTCCAGACGGGGCTTGAAAAAGATCCGTCTGTTCCAGCAGGCGTGCCGCTGGCTACCGAAATGACAGCGGGCGACCAGCAAAATACGGAAGCCTTGCGCCTGTTCCTCGCCCGCGCCGCGCTGGGTCGCCCCTATGTGGCCCCGCCCGGCGTCCCAGAAGCGCGCGTGAAGATTTTGCGAAAAGCTTTTGATGACACAATGGCCGACAAAGCCTTTGTCGACGAGGCCATCAAACTCAAACTCGTGGTCGAGCCGATTTCTGGTGAGCAACTCGCCAAGATGATCGCCGAGATTTACAAAACGCCACCGCAAATCGTACAACGCGTGACGAAAATCCTCGGCAATGTCTCGGGGCCGACCCAACAATAAGAAGAAGCGAAGTCAGCAGAGAATGGCCGCACCCGTTTCCGCAGGCACACAACAGGGCCCGCTGGCTCTCTTGCCCGGCATTGCCCTTGCGGGCGCATTGGCTGCTGGTGCCCATTTTGCGGCACCGCTGGTTGCACCTCTTGCGCCGGTTCCCGCATTGGTCATCGCGCTCATCATCGGCATCTGGTTGCACCCGCTCGCAGCACGCCCGCTCTTTGCGCCGGGCTTGCGCTTTTGCGTCTCCACCATTTTACGCATTGCCGTTGCGCTTTTGGGGCTGCGCGTCGCTCTTGGGGATATTGCCGCTCTTGGCCTGTCCACCGCGCTGATCATCATCATCGCCATGGCGGCAACCATCGCCTTCGGCCTGTGGCTTGCCACTTTTCTTGGCTTGTCACGCAGCTTTGGTGCGCTCTCAGGTGTTGCCACAGGCGTGTGCGGCGCATCTGCCGCGCTCGCCACCTCCAGCGTCTTGCCCAATTATCAGGGCAAAGAAGCTGATACGGTTTTTGTTATCGTTGCCGTCAATCTGCTCTCGACAGTGGCCATGCTCGCCTATCCACCGCTGGGGCAGATGCTCGGACTTCAAGAGACGGCCACAGGCACATTGCTCGGCGGCTCCATTCATGATGTCGCGCAAGTGGTGGGAGCTGGCTATGCGGTGTCAGACACTGTCGGTGCCTCGGCTGTCATCGTCAAACTCTTCCGCGTCTTACTGCTCTTGCCTGTCATTCTCATCATCGGGCGCATGTTTGCGAGCTCCAGCACAGCCAAAGTGCCTGTGCCGGTCTTCGCCTTTGTCTTTCTGGCGCTGTGCCTGGTGAACAGCGCCATGCCACTCATGCCTGATGTGATGCCCGTCTATACGCAGGCCAAATCAATCGCAGGCCTTGTGTCCACATGGGGATTGTTGATCGCCATTGCGGCACTGGGCTTCAACACATCAGTGACAAGCATTGCCAAACTGGGCTTGCGCCACATCACCGTGGTCACCGGCACAACCATGATGATTTTGAGCGTGGTGGTGAGCGGCTTGATCCTCACGCATTGAACCAAAGGGAGAGAAAGATGACCCTGATCTTATCGAATGAGGATGTCGAAAATCTGCTCTCCATGCCCGATTGCATTGACGCACTGGAGACAGCCTATCTTGATCTCGCCGAAGGGCGCGGCGTCTCGCGCCAGCGCTCCGATTGCATCACCCCGACCACCTGGCATGAAGATGCGGTCTATGGATTGAAAAGCATGGACGGCGTTGTGCCAGCTCTTGGCGTCGGCGCCATCCGCATCAATTCGGACATTGTCACCAATCCGCTTGTGGGCAATTCACGCCGCCGCGTAAAAGTGCCCGCCGCCCCCAACCAACGCTATGTCGGTCTTGTGCTGCTCTTCTCGACGCATAATGGCGAGCCGCTGGCCATTTTCCCTGACGGGGTGCTGCAACATATTCGCGTAGGCGCAACCAATGGTTTGGGCGTGAAATATATGGCGCGTGACGATGCGCGCTCGGTCGGCATTCTGGGCTCGGGCTGGCAGGCCGAAACGCAGCTCACCGCCGCTTGTGCCGTCCGCAAGATCGAAACCATCCGCTGTTTCTCGCCCAACAAAGACAATCGCGAGGCTTTTTGCACACGCATGAGCGAAGTGCTCGGGCTTGAGGTCCGCCCCGTGGCGCAACCGGAAGAGGCTATCGCCGGCGCGGACATTGTCATGTGCTCGTCCAATTCGATTGATCCGATTTTCTTTCAGCAATGGATCGAGCCGGGCATGCATCTCTCATCCATCAAAAAGCCGGAGATCGAACCTGCTGCCATTCGAGCAGCCGATAAAGTCGCCGTGCATACGCATGACACAGCGCCCATTCTCGTCGTGTCGAAAGATGCCAAATTCCAGGAATCCACCAAAGAGGCGGGATGGAATGCAGCCAAACAGCTCGACTTCAAAAGCTTCCCCACCCTGCCCGATCTGATCGCCAAGCGCATCACAGGCCGCGACACACCGCAGCAAGTGACCTGCTTCCTCAACAATCTGGGCTTGGGCTATCAATTTGCAGCCGCAGGCTCGGTGATCTATCGCCGCGCCAAGGAGCGCTCTGTCGGCCATGAATTGCCAACCGATTGGTTCACAGAAACTGTGCACCCGTAATCAGGAGACTGTCAGAATGAAACTTATTCCAGCAACCGCCATGATGTTTGCTCTTTTAGCCGCACCTGCCATGGCGCAACAATTCCCGAAAGATTTCCAGGGCGAGTGGATCGCCGACGGCGATGAGCCCTCTGTCTGCAAGCCCGGCGCTTTCGACCGCATGGAATCGGATGCGATCATGAAAGTGACAGCACGCAACACATCGCAGATTGAATCGGGCTGTCAGCTGAAAGCCTTCAAAGGCCAGACTTTCGGCGCCTCTGTTCGTCTTGCTTGTTCTGGCGAAGGCAACACTTGGCAGGTGAATGAAATCTGGAGCGTGCGCAAAGTCGCTGGCCGCACCCTGCTCATCACAGCCAGTGCCAAAGACAACCGCATTTCTGTTCTGGCGAAATGCGAGTGAGCATAAAAATGTCGCCCGTCAGAGATGGCGGGCGACCATTACCTTTTATGGTCACTGTATTAGAAAATGTGGCGCCTTAGCCGCCAGCATCTCTTGCTGCGTCTAAACCGCGCGCGAGCATGGTTTCAGCGAGCAAGACGGCTGCCGGCGCATTTTGCGCCTCTCCATCAGCACCCACTTCAGCAACGAGTTCAGGACTGCGCGCGATCTTTGGCCCGCCAATAATAACGCCAATATGTGGGTTCAATGAATGCGACCTGATCGACTTGATCATGTTCCGCAGACCATCAACCTCAACATCAGAACTGATAGAAATACCGACAACGGCAATCCACTCGCGCGCGACGAGATCAGACGCTTTTGTTGTTTCGCTTCCATCCAGAGCAAGAACAGACCAATTGGCCGCCCGCAAAAACCTCTGAACAAGCTGACTGCCAAATGTGTGGTCTTCGCCTTGCGGAACCAGCATCAAAGCGCGCCGCTTCTCATCATAGGGTACGACTTGATCGAGATCAGCGAAATGATGGACGATCCGCTGCAAGCGACCAACCCCGATTGTCACTGCAAAAAAATCGATTTTGTCGACAACCCATAATTCCCCGAGATGCCGGGCTGTCGGCTCCAATAAATCCAAATATAAATTATCCAGCGTTAGGCCCTTCTCACGAAGCGCATTAATATACTCAAGTGCATCGCTATTATCTGGCCCGAGAATAAGCGAACTCAATTTCAAAATATCAGCTTCGGTCAGGTGACCGGCTAAATTAGATTGAGTGATCAGCAGATCTTTATTGCGGACCAAAAGTTCAGGCACAATTGTGCGTGCAATAATATCGGCGAGGACAAACTCGCTATCCGATTGATGACTTGCTGATGGGCTATGAGAGTCACTCTCCGAAACAGGTGTTTCGGGGCAGAAAACCTCTGCATCTTGGCTGATCGCCGTGCCTGATGTGCTTCTGTTCGCAGCCATCCCCGCCCCATTTCTATTTCTTTTTTTTAAATGCTGTCAGATGTGGGCGGCTTTAACAAGAGACCGGCAAGTGCGACCTTCGATAATCGAACACGATATGATCACTTTTTCCTGACTATATTGCCTCTGCCTGCACTCACATGGCCAGCGAATGCAGCAATCTTTTCAATTCGGAAGACCGCTCTCCTGACTTGCAATTACAAGCATGGGGAACAGCAGACCGCCGAGGTCAGACATTTTCAGGATAAGGGAAAAACAAATGGTGGGCGGTACAGGGATTGAACCTGTGACCCCTCCCGTGTGAAGGGAGTGCTCTACCGCTGAGCTAACCGCCCGCTGTCGGGCATGGCCGAAGCAGGAGGTGGATGTAGGCCAACCCCGCCTCTCCGGTCAAGCGATCCGTCCCTCGCTGCGCCCTTTTTAGCCCCCTGCCCCACCCACCCATTGCGGGAAGTGTGGCACTGAGGTCACTCCGGCGTGTTAAGCATTTCTATAAAGGTGCAGCTTAGGTTCAACCCATTGCAATGCCGCCTTGCTTTGGGGAAAAGCGGCTGAGTGCAAAACAATTCAAACCTTCTGCCCCCCCGAAGGGGCCAAATCGGCAAAATTAGGAAGACGACGATGATCAAAGAGATCAAGGCCATGCTGGCCGCCGCTGTATTGGCACTGTCCTGCGGCCAAGCCCATGCGGGTGATGACATGGTGGGTGGCTCCGCCGTCGATTTTATCAAGATGAACCTCAAATTCGATGGCCGCCCGCAGGCCAGCGCCATTCCGCGCGAGATTGTCTCTTTTGACGAGAGACACGCTCCCGGCACGATCATTGTGAATGCCAAAGAACGCCGCCTCTATTTCGTCCTGCCTGAGGGCAAGGCCATCCGCTATGGCGTGGGTGTGGGCCGTCCGGGCTTTGAATGGGCAGGCGCGCATGCCATTTCCAACAAGCGCGAATGGCCGGATTGGACACCCCCGGCCCAGATGATCAAGCGCCGCCCCGACCTGCCCCGCCATATGGCCGGCGGTCCGGAAAACCCGCTGGGCGCTCGTGCCATGTATCTGGGCTCCTCGCTCTACCGCATCCATGGCTCGAACGAGCCCGACACGATCGGCCAGGCCGTCTCCTCGGGCTGCATCCGCATGACCAATGATGATGTGATGGACCTGTATGAGCGCGCCAAGGTCGGCACCAAAGTGGTGGTGATGCGCTAAGACCAGGCTCTTATCGCCTTTGAAATCAGGCCGGGCTCTCATGCCCGGCCTTTTTCTTTGGGCAAAGCCGTGCCCCGCCAGATCAATCCCCCTTGATGGGCGCGCCGCGCCATTGAAACCGCCCGCCCCATGGGCGATATTGTTTTAATGAACATTCACACGGGACTGGAAACGCCTGCTGCCGCCGCCCCCTTGGTCGATCCTTTCGGCCGGGCCATCAGCTATATCCGCGTCTCCGTCACCGACCGCTGCGATTTCCGCTGTGTCTATTGCATGTCGGAAGACATGAACTTCCTGCCCAAGGGCGATTTGCTGACACTGGAAGAGCTCGACCGGCTCTGCACCGCCTTCGTCACACGCGGCACGAAAAAGATCCGCATCACGGGCGGCGAGCCACTGGTGCGTCGCGGCATCATGACCCTGTTCCGCTCGCTCTCGCGTCATCTCGACAGCGGCGCGCTGGAAGAGGTCACCGTCACCACCAATGGTTCGCAACTTGCCCGTTTCGCGCGCGAGCTTGCCGACTGCGGCGTGAAACGCATCAACGTATCGCTCGACACTCTGGATGCCGATAAATTCCGCGACATCACCCGCTGGGGCGATTTCGCCAAAGTGATGGAAGGGATCGACGAAGCGCAAAAGGCGGGGCTGTCGATCAAGATCAATGCTGTTGCGCTCAAAGGCGTGAATGATCTCGAAGCCCCTGACATGATCCGCTGGGCGCATGGGCGCGGCATGGATATGACCTTCATCGAAGTCATGCCGCTCGGCGAGATTGAAAGCGCACGTGTCGACCAATATCTGCCGCTCACGCAATTGCGCGCTTCGCTGCTCGATCACTTCACGCTGGAAGACTCAAGCTACAAGACAGGCGGCCCCGCCCGCTATGTGAATGTGAAAGAGACAGGCGGGCGGCTGGGCTTCATCACACCGCTCACCCATAATTTCTGCGAAGGGTGCAATCGCGTGCGCATCACCTGCACGGGCACGCTTTATATGTGCTTGGGGCAAGAAGATGCGGCTGATTTACGGGCACCTTTGCGCGCCTCTGAATCCAACGGCCCGCTGATGGCCGCGATGGAAGACGCCATTGCCCGCAAACCCAAGGGCCATGATTTCATCATCGACCGCACAACAAGCATGCCGGCAGTGGGCCGCCATATGAGCGTCACCGGCGGCTGATCTTTTTCATGGAACAAACCCGCATCAATCGCCGCGGCATGGCCGCCATGACCGGCGCGACCTCCGCCTTTGCCATTAATGATGCGGCAATGAAATATCTCGTCGAAGATATGGCCGTGTCGGAAGCCGTCATCTTGCGCGGCGTGATCGCGGTCGTGGCAGCCCTCGTCATTCTTTGGCAGGCGCGACAATTGTCTTTTCTGCCTGCCATGTGGAGCCGCCCGGTTCTCATCCGCGCTTTGTTTGAAGCCGCAGTCGTCGTCACATACATGCAGGCCTTGCGCTTGATGCCGCTCGGCCTTGCCACCGCCATTTTGCAAGCAACACCGCTGATGATCACGGCCTTTGCTGCCCTCTCCGGCAAGGAGACCGTCGGCTTTGCGCGCTGGATGGCGGTTCTCGTCGGCTTTGTCGGTGTGCTGCTGATCGTGCAGCCCGATTCCTCGGGCATTTCATGGGCCATGGGGCTTGCCATCCTCACCGCTTTTTTCGTGGCGGTTCGCGATCTCTCCAATCGCCTTGTGCCGCGTCATGTCCCGACTTTTCTGATCGTGCTCGCCGCCTCGATCGCCAATATTGTCGGTTGCGGCCTCTTTGGATTGGTCGCGGGGGACATTTGGCGCATGCCCTCCCTGTTTGAGGTGGGGCTCATTGTGGGCGCAGCCCTTTTTGTTCTCGCAGCCACCTACCTGATCACCATGTCTTTCCGCGGCACCGAGGTCTCGGCCATTTCGCCCTTCCGCTATGTAGGCGTGCCCGTCGCTCTGATCATCGGGGTCATCATCTGGGGAGAGGCACCCGATCTCCTTGCCACCATTGGGATCATTCTGGTGATTGGCGCCGGAATTTTCGCGATGCGCGATGAAGCACGCCGCGCCAAAGCCCAATCCCCTGGCACCGCTCCATAAATGCTTTTCCTAAAGTCTAAGGGGGCATGGCTGGCCGTGCCTTGGCCGCAATGCTAGTGCTGTTTTGAGAACCATGCAGGCTCTGCGCCCAGAGATGGCGCAGCTCTGAGGAGGAAAATCCCATGAACGCCTTGTTGGCGATCAGTCGCGCGATTGATGCAGTGAATTCGGTCTTTGGCCGTATTTGCGAATATCTGGTGCTGTTTGTCTGCTTCATCAGCGCAGGCAATGCGCTCATGCGCTATCTCTTCAATTACAGCTCCAACGCCTATCTCGAGATTCAATGGTACATGTTCGGCGGCATCGTGCTGCTGGGTGGTGCTTTCACCTTCCTGCGCAACGAACATGTGCGCGTTGACGTGATCTATTCGCATCTGTCGGATCGCGGACGCCTCTTTGTCGATCTGTTCGGCATCATTGTGTTCTTGATGCCCGCCGCTGCCATTCTGTCCTGGATGTCTTGGCCCTTTTTCTTCACATCGTTTCGCAGTGGTGAAGTGTCGATGAATGCGGGCGGCCTCATTCTCTGGCCAGCCAAACTCTTGCTGCCCGTCGGCTTCACGCTTTTGCTGTTTCAAGCCTTTTCGGAACTGGTCAAGCGCATTGCAGCTCTGCAAGGCGCGATCACGCTCGACACCAAATATGAAAAGCCGCTGCAATAAGCTGCGCTCAGGGAGACAGGTTCGATGTTTTCACATGGCGTAATGCCACCCCTGATGTTCGGCGGCATGATCTTGTTCATGCTGATCGGTTTTCCGGTGGCCTTTTCACTCGCAGCGGTCGGTCTGTTCTTCGGCTTCTTGGGTATTCTCACAGGCCATTTCGATGTGAGCTTTTTGCAAGCTCTGCCTTTGCGCACATTCGGCATCATCTCGAATGATCTGCTGCTGGCCATTCCCTTCTTCACTTTGATGGGCGCTATTCTGGAGCGCTGCGGATTGGCGGAAGATATTCTGGAAGGCACAGGCCAATTGTTTGGCCCGCTTCCCGGCGGCTTGGCTGTTGCCGTCATCATCGTGGGCGCCATTCTGGGCGCGATCACCGGCACTGTTGCAGCCTCTGTGATCGCCATGGGCGTGATCTCGCTGCCGATCATGATGCGTTATGGCTATGACATGAAGCTGGCGACCGGTGTGATTGCAGCCTCGGGCACGATCACACAATTGATCCCGCCGTCACTTGTGCTTGTCGTGCTCGCAGACCAGCTCGGCAAATCGGTGGGCGATATGTATGCGGGCGCCATTGGCCCCTCGATCCTGCAGGTCGCAATTTTTCTGGGGTATATCGCTTTCATCGCAATGTGGAAGCCCCACCTCATGCCGCCGATTCCAAAAGAAGCGCGCGAGCCGATGGGCTGGAAACTGATCAGCCGCATTTTGTGGGGCATGATCCCCTCGATTGCCCTGATCTTTCTGGTGCTCGGCACAATCTTTGTCGGCCTTGCCACGCCAACAGAAGCCGGCGCGCTTGGTGCTGTCGGTGCGATGGTTTTGGCGGCCATGCACAAGCGCCTGACATGGGACCTCGTCAAACAGGCCATGGCATCGACATCGACGCTCACTGCCATGGTGATCTTCATCCTCGTCGGTTCGACTGTGTTCAGTCTCGTCTTTCAGGGCATGGATGGCGGGCGCTGGATCGAGCACATGATGGCGCAATTGCCGGGTGGCAAGGTCGGCTTCCTGATCTTCGTGAACATTTTTGTGTTCTTTCTGGCTTTCTTCCTCGACTTCTTCGAGATCGCCTTCATCGTCATTCCGCTGCTGGCACCTGTGGCGGCCAAACTCGGCATTGATCTCATCTGGTTTGGTGTTTTGATCTGCGTGAATATGCAGACCAGCTTCATGCATCCGCCCTTTGGCTTCGCGCTATTCTATCTGCGTGGCATTGCCCCGCCACAGGTGAAAAGCTCCGATATTTATCTGGGCGCCATTCCTTGGGTGGTCATGCAGCTTATTCTGGTGGCGATTGTCATCGGCTGGCCAGAGTCCGTCACCTATTGGCTTGATGGAGCCTCCAATGTGGATCCCAATTCCGTGCGGATCGAAATGCCCACCATCAGCGATGCACCCCCGCCTGAGATCAAATTCTAAGGCGGCACACAGACCAATAAAAAAGCCCCGGAGTTTCCTCCGGGGCTTTCTTTTTGAGGAGATGTCCGATCAGCCCTTGGCGCGCTGACGGATCATGAATGTGTCGTAGTTATATTCTGCGAAGTTCCACCAGAGATATTCATCGCCACGGAAGCCCATGTAGGAATCATGCATCTTCTTGAACTTGGCGTTCTTGGAAGAGAGATCCGCATAAACTTCATTGGCCGACTTCCAGCAAGCTTCCATGATTTCCGGCGAGAAGGGACGAAACTTGGTGCCAGCCGCATTGAGGCGCTTGAGAGCCGGCACGTTGCCCGCATCATATTTCGCCTGCATTTCGACATTGGCGTAAGCGGTGGCTGCGCGCAGGATCGACTGATAGGTCTTTGGCAGAGCGTTGAACTTGTCGAGGTTGGAGCAGAAGTTGATCATCGCGCCACCTTCCCACCAGCCGGGGTAATAGTAGAACGGCGCCACCTTGTTGAAGCCGAGCTTCTCGTCATCATAGGGGCCGATCCATTCGGCCGCGTCGATCGTGCCCTTTTCGAGGGACGGATAAATATCGCCGCCTGCAATTTGCTGGGGCACAACGCCGAGCTTCTGCAACACCGCGCCGCCGAAGCCGCCGATGCGCATCTTGAGACCTTCGAGATCGGACGGCTTGGTGACTTCCTTACGGAACCAGCCGCCCATCTGCGTGCCCGTATTACCGGCGGTGAAATTATTCACCTTATAGGGCTCGAGGAATTCATTGATCAGCTGCTCGCCGCCGCCAAACAACATCCACGCATTCTGCTGGCGCGAGTTCAGACCGAAAGGAACCGCCGTGCCGAAAGCAAAAGTCGGATCCTTGCCCCAATAGTAATAGAGGCAGGTGTGGCAAGCTTCGACCGTACCGTTGGAAACAGCATCAAGCGCCTGCAACGGGGGAACGATTTCGCCGCCCGCAAAGACCTGCATCTGGAACTTGCCGTCGGTTGCATCCGACACATATTTCGCAACTGTTTCAGCCGCGCCATGGATCGTGTCGAGCGAACGCGGGAAGCTGGTCGTGACGCGCCATTTCACTTCCGGCGCAGACTGGGCAATGGCGGGAGCCGCAACAGCGGCGGTGCCAGCAGCGGCGAGACTCGCTGTCTTCAAAAACTGACGACGTTTCATTAGTTTCCTCCAAAAATCTTCGCCGGCGCGTCGCACCGTCGATTGGGGAGCATCAAGCACCAGAGGCTCGGGTCCTTGCAACGCAAAAGAACATAGACTCAGCGCTAATCAATGCCCCTTTAGTCATATGGATTTGAGAGGCCAAACTGCTAGCCCCGTTAAAACGTAAATTGGGCGAAACCCATCACGCTGCGGTGAAGATCGAAGGCCTTGCCAGCCGGCAGCCGTCATGGGATGGGCAAAATGAGCAAAAATCGAGACAGGAGCGCGACATATGGCGAAAATTGCCTTCATCGGCCTCGGTGTCATGGGCTTCCCCATGGCAGGCCACCTCGCTGCCAAGGGCCATGACCTGACCGTCTATAACCGCACGCCGGCCAAGGCGCAGGATTGGGTCAAGAAACATGGGCACCGCGCCGCGCCCACCCCGGCGCTGGCGACTCAAGGCGCCGAGATTGTTTTCGCCTGTGTCGGCAATGATGATGATTTGCGCGCTATCACCATCGGGCCGGACGGGGCTTTCGCCACCATGTCCAATGGCGCGATCTTCGTTGATCACACCACGGCGTCGGCCGATGTCGCACGCGAATTGCACGCCAAGGCGGCAGCACTCGGCATTTCCTTCATCGATGCGCCTGTGTCTGGCGGACAAGCGGGCGCTGAAAACGGCGTGCTCACCGTCATGTGTGGCGGCGACAGCGCCCCTTACGCAAAGGCAGAACCCGTGATTGCCGCTTTCGCCCGCGCCTGCCGTTTGATGGGCGGCTCGGGGGCTGGTCAGCTCACCAAAATGGTCAACCAGATCTGCATTGCAGGCCTCGTCGAGGGGCTGGCCGAAGGCTTGCACTTTGCGCAGAAAGCCGGGCTCGATCCGCTCGCCGTTGTCGACGTGATTTCAAAAGGTGCCGCGCAAAGCTGGCAGATGGAAAACCGCTCTGCCACAATGGTTGCCGACAAATTCGATTTCGGCTTTGCGGTCGACTGGATGCGCAAGGATCTCGGCATTTGCCTGAGCGAAGCGCGCCGCAACGGCGCCCATCTGCCGGTGACCGCTCTGGTCGATCAATTCTATTCCGAAGTGCAGAAAATGGGCGGCAGCCGCTACGATACGTCAAGCCTGATCAAGCGGCTCAACAAGTAACTTTGGGGGCTGAGGCAAAAGTTTTTACAGGTGAGGGTTAACGCGCATGGCCTGGCCAGAGCATGCCCAACCCTGAAAAGACGCGCCCTTAAGCCTCCAAAGTGGTTGAGAAAACCCACCTTTCTGGGGCTTTTCGCCAGCACCCCTCTCGCGCCTGCCCTGCGAGAGGGAAAATCCAAAAGTTAAAAGGCCCATTTTCAAGCCAAAAGCACGTTAAGCTTTACCCGTCATTCTGAGGAACGGATCGAGTCGAGTTTCCGGCCAAAAGCGTGCCTCATGAGTGAAGCGTTCAAAGATATGATCGAGCCGAACAGCGGGAAAAACCCTGCTGCTTTCGCGCGTCGCTCTGCTCTGTCCGCCAGCTGGCGGCATGTGCGCGAGAAATTCATCGCCTCTGGTACGGGCAACCGCTCTTTCGATGTCGAGCTTTTGCGCCTTTTTGCGCAAAGCCGCATGACCTCCGTTCCCGCCCTCGCCTTTATAGCGCTCTCGGCTGCGGTCATGTCCTTCATGTGGACGCCCGAGGTTGATGTCGTTGTCTGGCTTGGCATCGTCTGGTCGTGCCATCTCGTCTCTTACAAAACAGCGCGCAGCTTGTTGGAGCAGCCAGAAGTCGGGCTGCAAGTGCAAGCTTGGCGCCGCCGCTTTGTGGCGACCGAACTTTGCCATGGTCTCGCTTGGGCCATGCTCACTGTGCTGTTTCTCAATGAGCCCGATGCCACAGCGCGCATTTTCGTGCTGTTTGTCTTGCTGCTGATCTCGGCTCTGACCTCGCTGATTTCCGCCACTGTGCCCATGGCCGTCTATGCGGGTCTGATGCCCACCACCATCGCGGTCGTTTTCTACATGCACCCCGTATGGCAAGAGCAGGCTTGGCCCGTGGCCCTCATGGCTTGCGGCGCGCAATTCTTCTTTCTTGTTCTGGCGCAGCGCCTTTATGCAACGAGCCTCTCGTCTCTCTCTTTCCGGCTGGAGAAAGACATGCTGATTGCCGAGCTCGAACAAGCCAAAGCCAATTCGGATGAAGCACGCCGTCGTGCCGAAGAAGCCAATGTCGCCAAGTCGAGCTTCTTGGCCACGATGAGCCATGAATTGCGCACGCCGCTCAATGCCATTCTCGGCTTCTCCGAAGTCATGAAGAACGAATTATTCGGCAAACATGGCGTTAGCGCTTACAAGGATTATTCGAGCGACATTCATTCGAGCGGCCAGCATCTGTTGATGCTCATCAATGAAATTCTCGATCTCTCGCGCGTCGAAGCCGGCCGCTATGAATTGCGCGAAGAGCCTGTGTCACTCGCCCATGTGGTCGAGGAATGTCTGCATCTACTCTCGCTGCGTGCCGAGCAACGCGAGATCACCATCACACGCGCGATTGAAACGCAATTGCCGCGCATTTGGGGTGATGAGCGCGCTTTGCGCCAGATCACGTTGAACTTGCTCACCAATGCGATCAAATTCACGCCCTCTGGCGGTCACGTGACGCTGAAATGCGGCTGGACGCAGTCGGGTGGTCAATATATTTCAATCCGCGACACGGGGCCGGGCATTCCCGAAGATGAAATTCCGGTTGTCCTGTCGTCTTTCGGGCGCGGTTCGCTGGCACAGAAAAATGCCGAAGAAGGCTCGGGCCTCGGTCTGCCCATTGTGAAAGGCCTTGTCGATCTGCATGGCGGCACATTCCACATTCAATCGGAATTGCGCCAGGGCACGGAAGTTACCGTGATCCTGCCCACAGAACGCGTTATTGAAGCCGCAGCGCAGGCCAAACCCGCGCGCCCGCGTGACGCCCGCACACAGGCGCGCAAAGCCGCCTGATCTTTAAGCCTTTGACGGCACTTTCGCCTGATCGAATGTTGCCATATCGCGATGGCAGGTGAGCGCGGCTTTCATCACACCAACAGCAAGTGCGGCACCTGTGCCTTCACCCAGACGCAGGCCCAAATCGAGCAAGGGCTTTTTGTCCATGCGCTCCAGCACGCGCGCATGTGCGCCTTCTGCTGACAGATGCCCCGCGATGCAATGATCAATCGAAGACGGATTGAGTGCATGCAAAATGGCGGCAGCCGCAGTGACAACATAACCGTCGAGCACAACCGGAATCCGCTCCAACCGCGCCGCCATAATGGCGCCCGCCATAGCGGCAATCTCGCGCCCGCCCAAGCGGCGCAAGACTTCCAGCGGATCAGACAAATGTCCGGCGTTGAGTTTCACAGCACGCGCCACCGCATCGACTTTGCGCTGGTAGCCCGCCTCATCAATGCCCGTGCCACGACCAACCCAGTCCTTCGCATCGCCACCATAAAGCGCGTGATAAATGGCCGCGGCAATCGTCGTGTTGCCAATGCCCATTTCACCCAGACACAAAAGATCTGTGCCGCCCGCAATGGCCTCCATGCCGAAAGCGAAAGTCGCCGCGCAACCGGCTTCATCAAAAGCGGGCTCTTGCGTGATGTCGGGCGTGGGATAATCCAGCGCCAGTTCGAACACTTTCAGTCCAATGTCATAGGTCGCGCAGATCTGGTTGATCGCAGCCCCGCCAGCCGCAAAATTTTCCATCATGGCGCGCGTGACTTCCGGCGGGAATGCCGAGACACCTTGTGCGACCACACCATGATTGGCCGCAAACACCGCCACCATAGGGCGCAGAATTGTCGGTTTCGATTTGCCCTGCCAGGCGGCCAAAAACTCGACCATTTCTTCCAAGCGACCAAGCGCGCCTGCGGGCTTGGTCAATTGCGCATCGCGCGCGCGCACATCCTCGACCATGGGGGTCGCGGCTTGCGGCATTTGGGCGAAGAGATTGCGGATGTCGTCGAAAGGCAGGCCAGTGGCGGACATGAGAAACCCGTTTTGAAAAGGATGGCCGCTGTTTAGGGGCTTTGGCCCGAGAACTCAAACTCCCCTTGAGCCCCCGACTCATGTCATCACTCAAACCATGATCTCGCTCCCCTTGCGGCTTCTGGCCGATTTCCTCGCCTGCCTGCGCTTTTACTCGCGGCTTCCGGTTCCCGTTCTGCCTTACGAGGCCGAGCCCTATGCCATGCTGGATTTCGCCACATCGGTGCGGGTGCTGCCTTTTGCGGGCTTTTTCATCGGCGGGCTTGGCGGGCTCGTTCTCTGGGGCGTCTCGCTGCTGGGCCTGTCGCCACTGATTGCGGCGGCATTTGCGCTGGCTTTTCTCCTGCTCGCCACAGGCGCCTTTCATGAAGACGGGCTGGCCGATACGGCCGATGGTCTGGGCGGCGGCATGAGCGTCGAGCGCAAGCTCGAAATCATGAAGGACAGCCGCATCGGCACATTCGGCGGGGCCGCCCTCATCATGTCGCTGCTTTTACGCACGCTCCTGATCGCCGAGATCACGCAGCGCTTTGGCGCACCCGCCGCAGCCCTAGCCATGGCGGCCTCCGGCGGGGCCTCGCGGGTCGCAGCCCTCATGTTGCACGCCCTGCTGCCATCGGCCCGCACTGATGGCGCGGCTTGGGCCGCGGCCAAGCCCCTGCCCTCGACCCTCGTTCTGTCCATCATTCTGGCGGTGGGTGTGGGCCTGTCACCCATGGCATTAGGCCTGCCACCGGAGCGCCTCTCACTCGGCCTCGCCCTGATGGCCCTCGCGGCCATTGCCATGGCGGCCATTGCCCAGCGTCAGATCAAGGGCATGACGGGTGATATTGCGGGCGCCACACAACAGGTTGCGGAAATCCTGTTTTTTGCCGTGCTTGCCAGCCATTTCGGCTCTATATGACGATCCATGAGCGAGATCGAAACACCCTGCAAAAATATCTGCATGCTGGATTTGCAAGGGCAATATTGCATGGGCTGCTATCGCACGCGCCAAGAGGTCGGCGATTGGATGAGCCTGTCTGATGATGAACGCGCCGCTGTGATGGATCAGCTCGCCGCGCGCAAAGTTATGCTCAATAACCCAAAATAGACGCGATAAAACGCAGCGAGACGAGCAGCAGGAATGTGCCGAAGGCCAATTCCAATTGCCGCTTGGAGAGCGCATAGGCAAGTTTCACCCCGAGGGGCGCCGTGAGAACACTCACAGGCGCAAAGGCGGCTATGCCAATCAGCGAAACAAAGCCCAAAGACAAAGGCGGCAGATCCGTTTTGTCCCAGCCTGCCAGCATATAGCCAATGGCGCCGGGAATAGAAATCAGCACACCAACACCCGATGATGTCGCAGCCGCCTGATGAATGGTGCGACCATAAAAGGTCAGAAACATGGTGGCGAGTTGCCCGCCACCAATGCCCATCAGAGCTGATAGCATCGCATTGATCAAACCAAAGGCGCGCAAGGCATTTCCCTTGGGCACGTCATCTCCCAGATTCCATCTAAGATTGAACAGCAGACGCACAGAGCTCACGCCGACAATGCCGACAAAAACAAATTTGAAAATATAAGGCGGCGCATAACGCGCAATCACACTGCCGATCAGCACACCAACAACCGTCGGGATCGCCCACGCCTTCAACACATCCATATCCACTGAACCGCGTTCACGATGCCCGCGGAAAGAGCGAATGGATGTTGGAATGATAATCGCAAGTGACGTGCCGACCGACAATGGCATGCGGATTTCTTCAGGCACATTCAGTACGCGGAAGAGTTCATACAAAACCGGCACGATGAGCGCGCCGCCACCCACGCCAAAGACGCCCGCCAGAACACCCGTCACAGCGCCAGCCGCCGCTAGCGAGGCGACAAGGAAGAGAATTTCATTGAGATCGTGACCGGCAAGCATGGCGCCCCTGCGGGATGTGACATTGATGCTGCTTCATGGGGCATAAGCCAAGCCGCCGCAAGCCCTTGCCACGCAAGAACAGGGCGAAGACGAAAAGTCATCGAAAAAGCTGTTTATTCGCTCACCAAAGTGGAGCCGTAAAGCGCATCTGTCGTACGCGCGACATGGTTCATGGCTTCGCGCAAAACCTCGACACCGGCTCCGCGCAACGGCGCTTTGGTTGCAATCGTGCGCCGCCACAGACGCGCGCCGGGAATCCCTGTGAACAGGCCCAGCATATGGCGCGTCATATCATGCAAGCGATAGCCATCTTTCAACCGCGCTTCGACATAGGGAAGATAGGCGTCCACCACTTCGAAACTATCCGCAAAAGGCGCGGGCTGACCAAAGAGAAAAGGATCAACCTTCAACAGAAGATCAGGCGTCTGATAGGCCGCA
Source organism: Beijerinckiaceae bacterium (assembly GCA_947452455.1). Taxonomy (GTDB): domain Bacteria; phylum Pseudomonadota; class Alphaproteobacteria; order Rhizobiales; family Beijerinckiaceae; genus Terripilifer. Next base: position 487,045 of record CANGBX010000001.1, on the reverse strand, counting down.
CGCCCGAGCATGATGCCATCAAGTGTGTCGAGATGCGGCAACCCCTCTTCGATTGTCGCAATGCCACCATTGATCGCCACCGGCAATTGCGGAAACGCCGCTTTCAGCTGATGCACAAGATCATAATCAAGCGGGGGAATGTCGCGATTCTCTTTGGGCGAAAGCCCCTGCAACCAGGCTTTGCGCGCATGCACGATCAGCGCATCGACACCGGCTTGCGTCAAAGCATGCGTCATCGCCCACAAAGCGTCGCGCGGCTCCTGATCATCCACGCCGATACGACATTTGACAGTGACAGGAATTTTTACCGCCGCTTTCATCGCGGCCACACAATCGGCCACCAATTGCGGCTCGCGCATCAGACAAGCGCCGAAGGATCCATTCTGCACGCGGTCAGACGGGCAACCGCAATTGAGATTGATCTCGTCATAACCGAAGTCTTCGCAAATGCGCGCAGATGTCGCGAGTGCTTGCGGATCGGAACCGCCGAGCTGCACTGCCACCGGATGCTCGACATCCGAATAACCAAGCAAGCGGTTGCGGTCGCCATGAAGGATCGCACCTGTCGTCACCATTTCCGTATAGAGCAGCGCATGGCGCGACATGAGGCGGTGGAGAACACGGCAATGCCGGTCCGTCCAGTCCATCATGGGCGCCACAGAAAAGCGCATGCTGTAGGAAAGCTTGGTCACGCGCTCAATGTCCGTGATCATCATCTTCGGAAGTCGGGCCCATGGCATGGCGCAGATAGGCCGGCATGTCTTCTTTGATATGGGCGATTTCTGCAATGGCCTGCGATTGGCCGGCCATGCCCCGCTCGGCTTCAGCCAGAACGGCATTCACCGTCTCGCGGGTGAGCAGGCCACGCAGCATGAACGTCGTCATGACGGTCTTGATCGTATGGCTCAAGGCTTCGACACGCTGTTCGAGCGCAGCAATACGGGCGGCATCGTCCGACATATTTTCCTCCAAAGCCCACGCAACCAAATGAACCATGAGCGGGGCAAAAGAATTGTCAAAGGCCAGCCCTCTTTGTCCGAGGTCAAGGCCGAGGCGTCTTGCCTCACATAGAACGAACAATACCCGAAGTCACGCGAGACACCGCGCTGGGCGGGTATCGAGGAGACGAAAGATGGCGATCAAGGACATTCTTTTCCTGCTCAATCCGGAGGCCGAGGCCCAGACAGCCGCCCCGTATGCAACGGCCTTAGCGGAGAGCTTGGGCGCACATTTCACCGCCGCCGGTGTGATCTATGAAATGCTCATTCCCTCCGGCTTTACGGGGGATTATCCCGCCGAAATTACGGCCGCACTGACCGACCAATCGCGCGAGCGAAATGCAGCCGCCTATGCGCATTTATGCAAAGCTGCCCCCGCAAGCCTGCGCACAGAGCTCGTCGAGATTGATGCCATCCCCGGCGAAGCGCGCTATGAACTGGCCCGCCTCGCCCGCCATTTCGATCTGACCATCATCGGCCAATCCCGCGAGCGCAATGGCGATGATGCTTTGATGGCAGAATCTGCTTTGTTTGAAAGCGGGCGGCCTGTGCTCTTTGTGCCGCGCATCCATACACGTGCACCGAAAATGAGCCGCGTCGTGGTGGCTTGGGATGGCAGCCGCACCGCCGCACGCGCATTGGCCGATGCGCAGCCCGTGCTCGAAAAAGCCGGTGTCATTGATGTGGTCAGCATTTCAGATCCCCGCCTTGGCTATAAAGAGCTGCCGGGCTTCAACATCACCCGCCATCTTTCACGCCACGGGCTCAATGCGGAATTGAAGCGCCTGCCCATGTCGGGCGATGTGGGCGAGACGCTGCTCTCTTATGCTGCTGATGCGGATGCTGATCTTCTCATCATGGGTGGCTATGGACATTCGCGCCTGCGCGAAATTGTACTGGGCGGGACGACGCGCACGATCATGCAATCCATGACGGTGCCGATTTTCATGTCGCATTAAATCAGGCAAGTGCCGGAGCAAGCCATGCTCCGGCAAGCGCTGCCAGCAAAAGACAAGCATCATGCGCCGCCAACGCCCAGCGTGGCGGCGCTGTTTTTTGCAGCCAGACAGTTGCTGCTGCGGTGGAGAGACACCAGCCCACAGCCAACACCATTAAGCCAAACCCGAAAGCCGCAGCATCTCCCGCATGAACCAGAAGAAGCCGTGCGATGATGACAAGCGCAAGCCCGGCGAGTGCGGTTCCGGCTGCACCCAAAAACTTTGTCAGCACGCCCATGCCAAAGCCCGGCGCATACATAGCGACCACATGCCAGGCCAGAAGCCCCGTCACACCCGCCGCAGATATGCCGCAAGACATCATCGCGGATGGCGATGCCAGCATTAGCGCCGTCATGCCGAACCAAGCTGCCGCGGCAATGACAGTGGGTGCCAATACATCACGCACATGAAATGCATGCGTCTCTTGCACAGGCAAGGCTGCAGCCTCGTGCGGGCCCCAAACCATGGCAAGCGCCAGCACCAAAACTTGCACACAGGCCGCAGCCAGTGCCGCCGGCACGAAAGGCGTGAGCGGCATGAGCTGTTCGCCCGCCAGCAATAAGCCCGGCCCCACGAGCCCTGCCAAAGCACCGGAACCGAAGACAACACCCAGCAACATGGCGCGGCCCATCACGCCGCCGCCCATTGCGGCTTCATGACGATAGAAAAGCCCGAAACCCTGCGCGACACCGAGCCAGAAAGCGCCCAGACAGAACGGAATGAAAGCATGCGCCATCAATGCCCATGCGAGCACAAGCCCGCCCGCAATGCCATGCGAGGCCCCCAGCGCGAATGACGCGCGCCGACCAAAAGCATCAAGAAGAAAAGACGCCGGAAATGTCGCAACCGCAGCGCCGATCAGCATCGCCATATAAGGCAGACCGGCCAGCTCCGCGCGCGGTGCCATCAAGAGACCTGTGAGAGGCAAAATGCCAAGCGTCAAAGTTTGCGCGAGAACGGAAAGCGCAAAACCCGCAGAGAGCAATAGAGGCCCGCGCGCTTGCGCCCCTTCCACCGGCATGCCGGGCGGGCAGAAACAGACGAGTCTGCCCGCACGCGCCGCAATTTCTGGCAGGAGGCCTTTCACTTCTTCACATCCTCATCCGACAAAATGCGATGGGCCGGTCCTTCGGAATCTTCATATTGGCCGTTCTTCAAAGACCACATGAAGGCAAAGAGCGCGGTGATGCCTAATGCCAACGCAATGGGCACGAGATAGATCAGCACATTCATGCGCGATGCTCCCGAGCTGAAAGAGAGAAAGGCGAGGCTGCATTCGCAGCGCGCTCGGGCAAAGCCTCGCGCGCAACACCGCGCATGCGCAACGCATTGAGCGTGACAATGATCGACGAGCCCGACATGGCAGCCGCCGCAATCAAGGGCGTCACATAGCCTGCAATGGCAAGCGGCACGGCGAAGGCATTATAGATGACGGCGATCCATAAATTCTGCCGCATCAAAGCGCGCGCTTGGCGTGCAAGATCGAGCGCATGGGCCACAGGCGCCAGCCGATCCGACAGAAAAACTGCATCGGCCTGCGCTTGCGCCAAATCAGCCGCCGTGATGGGCGAGAGCGAAGCGTAAGCTGCCGCCAAAGCTGGCGCATCATTGATGCCATCACCCACCATGAGAACTTTGCGGCCCTGTGCGCGCAGCGCCTCGATGGCCGCGATCTTCTGTGCAGGAGTCATCCCGCCATCAGCCTGCGCAATGCCAAGTTGGCGGGCCAGCGGCGCCACGGCCTCCGGCCGGTCACCCGAGAGAATATGCAAATCAAAACCGCGCTGGCGCAAACCAGCCACGGTTGCGACAGCATCAGGGCGCAGACTCTGGCGAATTTCAATCGCCGCCTGCCGCGCGCCAAAACGCAAATAGATGAGAGACACATCGGGGCTTGAAGGCTGATGTATTTGCGCCTGACAAAATTCAGCATTGCCCAAACGCAGATCAACCCCATCCACCAGCGCCCGCACACCCGCGCCTGTTACTTCTTCCACTTGATCGAAGGGAGCCACATCAACAGCCAGCCGCGACACGGCCAAAGCCAAAGGATGACGGCTCGACAAAGCCAGACGCGCAGCACGGTGCAAGAGATCGGGCTCAAGCGCCGAAGCATTGACAACATTGGGATCAGGCAGAGTGAGCGTGCCGGTTTTATCAAAAACAATCGTGTCGATTTCCGCCAAACGCTCCAGCGCATCCGCATTGTTCAGGAAAATGCCCGCACGAAACAAATGACCCGCTGCCACCACCTGCACAGCGGGAACCGCCAAAGCTAGCGCGCAAGGACATGTGATGATGAGAACTGAAATGGCGATGATGATCGCATGATGCGCGCCCGCACCCATCAACAACCAAAAGACCAGTGTCGAGGCCGCTGTCACATGCACAATCGGCGCATAGACGCGTGCAGCACGATCCGCCAGCCGCATATAGCGTGAGCGCGCTTCGCCCGCTTTTTCAACAAGGCGCGCCACCTCATCAAGCATCGTGCCCTCGCCCGCAGCCGTCACTTGCACGCTGAGAGCGCCATCAAAATTCATGGAACCCGCATAGACCTGCGCACCACTGCCCACACGCGCGCGCAGGGTCTCGCCTGTCACAAGGCTTGTGTCGATTTCAGAAGATCCCGACAGGATCACGCCATCGGCTGGGATACGATCACCGGGGCGCACAAAAATCTGATCACCTGCTTTGAGCACGCCAACAGGCACGGCCACCAGCGCGCCATCCGCCCCCACACGCTGCGCCATCTCACCCTTGAGGGCTGCCAGATTGCCCGCCGCCGCGCGCGTGCGCTTGCGCATGGCCTGATCGAGATAACGCCCTGCCAACAGAAAAAGCAGCAGCATGACAGCGGAATCAAAATAGGCCTCTTGTCCATGCAGCGCGGTTTCCACCACCGACATGGTGAGGGCGAGCAAAATGCCCAGCGAGATCGGAAAATCCATATTGAGTTTGCCAGCCCGCATGCTGGCCAAGGCTGAGCGGAAAAACGGCTGGCCCGCATAAGCAGCTGCGGGAAGCGCAATCAAGGCTGACAGCCAATGAAAGAAATCGCGCGTCTCAGGCGTGATGTCCGTTGCATTGCCCGACCAGACCGAGACCGACAGCAACATAATATTCATCGACGCAAAGCCAGCGACCGCCAGGCATTTCAAAAGCCATTGCGTGCGCCGCGTCTCTTCTTGCTCAACACGGCTTTGCTCAAAAGGATAGGCGCGATAGCCCCCCTTAGCCAAAGCATTGATGAGCGCCGATGCATCTGTCTTATCCGCCTCCCAAATCAAGCGCAGACGGTAAGTTGTGAGATTGAGGCGTGCGGAGACAACACCCGCTACAGCCGCCATGGTGCGCTCAATATCATCCATACAAGCCGCGCAATCGACACCATCCAGCGCAAGATCCATCGACGCCCGACCCTGCTCTGCTGGGCGAACGAAAGAGGAAAAGTCGATGGTCTCGAGCCCGTCGTGCATTCACTTCACCGCGGCAACATCAATGCGATTGAGCGAGCGAAACATCAGCACGCCATTCTGCGACGCTTCGATCTGCACATCCCAACGCCCAGCTGCCACCGGCGCGGCCGCGCGATAATGGCCAGCCTCCACCAGCGCCACGTCGAGCTTCACATCACGGCGCCGATCCGCAGGGTGGATGAAAGTCGCGCGAAGGGAGAGACCCGGCGTTGCCACACCCGTCTTGTCGCGCTGGACAATATCAACCATCACGCCTTGGCCTTGCGGCTCGACTGTTGCCTCCACCTTCCATCCGCGCTCAGCCTGCTCACGCGCAAAGGCGATCTCATCATTATATTTCAAGCCCTCCTGATAGGGCTTTTCAGCCTCCAACCCGGAGAAGGTCTGAATGGCAACGCGTGCCATATAGAAATTCACCGAAAACACGGTGCCGAAAAACAACAGCAACATGGCGAGCACATGTCGCCCCTTGAGAGTGAAGCCTTGCACAGAAAGTGATGTCATCTCTTCTCTCCCTCAGGCTGAATGAAATGGTCCTTCACCTTCACCTGCGCACCCGAGCGCAGATCAATCAGGCGGAAGGAAATATCGCGTTTATCTTCATCATGATCATGGCCCCTGCCAAGCGCCTTGCGGGACAGAGTGATGAAGAGACGATCTTCCAGAGTTTGGTCAGGGCCAACGGTGAAGAGCGGCCAGCCGGTATCGGCACGTTTGCCTGATGCCGATGCCACATCGTCAGGTGCAAAACCATCGACGCGAATTTCAAAGGCGCGGTCTTCGGGCAATTTATTAGACAGACGCAATGTATAGGCATTGCGAATGCCGCCATCGCTCAGGCGCACAAACAAAGGATTGCGATCATGAATCACGGCCAAGCCGGAATCATGACGCGTCGCCAGAACGCCGATCATAATGCCACCCACAATGGCAATCACGGCTGCATAAAGGAGTGTGCGCGCGCGGATCAGCCGCGGCTTCAGCGCAGCCTGACCAATTTCGCGACGCTTCACATTGATGTCCGTGTCATACCCAATCAGCCCCGTGGGGCGGCCGAGCTTGTCCATCACTGTGTCGCAGGCATCAATGCATAGGCCGCATTGGATACAATCAATTTGCAGACCTTGGCGAATATCAACGCCTGTCGGGCAGACATAGACGCATTGATGGCAATCCACGCAATCACCCGCCGGCGCACCTGCCTCGCGCAGGGCATCATTTTTCTTCAAAGAGCCGCGCGGCTCGCCCCGATCATAGCGATAGGTGACATTGAGCGCCCATTCATCGGTGAGTGCAGCCTGAATGCGCGGCCACGGGCACATGTAAGTGCACACTTGCTCGCGCATGAAACCGGCGAAGAAATAGGTCGTGAAAGTAAGGATTGCAATCCACGTATAGGCGACAACCGGGCCTTGGAATGTGGCGAGTTGATAGACCAGCGTGGGCGCATCCGAAAAATACAAAACCCAAGCGCCGCCCGTCCACCAAGCAATCATCAGCCAGGCCCAATGTTTGAGAACGGCTTGCGCGATAGTTTCGAGAGTCCATTTCTGCCCGGCCTTGAGCATGCGTTCGCGCCGATCCCCCTCAATCAAGCGCTCGACGGCAAAAAACAGATCGGTCCAAACCGTCTGCGGGCAAAGATAGCCACACCATACGCGACCGGCGATGGCATTCATCAAAAACAGCGTCACCGCGGCCAAGATCAAGAGACCCGTGATGTAATAAACTTCCTGCGGCCAGATTTCGATGAAGAAGAAATAGAAGCGATGATGATCCATATCGATCAGCACCGCTTGCGAAGGAGCATTGGGCCCCCGATCCCAGCGAATGAAGGGCAGAAAATAATAAACGCCCAGCGTGCAGACCAGAATGATCCATTTGATCTTGCGAAACCGCCCACTCACTGCTGCGGGATAAATTTGCTGGCGTGAGGCATAGAGGGGCGCATCGACACCTGCCGCCTCCAGTTCCATCTCACGCGCCTGCTCTTGCTTGACACTCATTTTGTTTGCCACTCCGCGCGCCGAGTTCAAGGTTCGGGCTGGATGAAAGGTGACGTGCCGCCTCTTGATCAGGCGGCATGTCTGCGTCTTTAGCGGGCACCACCCAAGGTGCGGACATAAACAGCCAGCGCTTTAATCGTGCCCGCATCAAGGCGCTCGCCCCAATTGGGCATCATGCCGCCGCGCCCTTTGGTAATGCCCTCAACAATGGTCGCTTTGTCAGAGCCGTAGAGCCAGATCTGATCGGTCAAATTGGGCGAGCCAAGATCGTGATTGCCGCGCGCATCTTCGCCATGGCAGGCAGCACAATTTTCAGCAAAGACCTTTTGCCCAAGCTTCAGGTCAGCAGTCTTGTCGACATCCAGAACAGACAGTGAGCGCACGTAATCAGCTACGGCTGAAATTTCTGCGGGCTTCAAAACGCCATCACCAAAGGCAGGCATATTGCCTTGTCGCGTCTGCGGATCGGTGGAGCGAATGCCATGGGTCAGCGTCGTCTGGATATCATCCAGCGTGCCCGTGCCCCAGAGCCAATCATCATCGGCGAGATTGGGGAAAGCTTTCGAGCCGCCACCGCCCGCTCCATGACAGGGCGCGCAATTGTCACCAAAAGCAGCCTTGCCCTGCGCGCGTGCGAAGGTCAGCAGTTTTGTGTCTTTTTGAATCTCATCAAAACTCGCCTTGGCAAGCTGCGCGACCATGGGTGCACGCGCACTCGTCAGCTGCGCCACCTCAGCTGTGACTTCGGCACGCGACGAATAATTGATCACCCCTTTGGTAAAGCTCGAGGCCAAAGGGATCGCCGGATAGACGACCCAATAGCCGAGCGCCCAGACAATCGTGGCATAGAAAATATACAGCCACCATTTGGGCAGCGGTGTATTGAGTTCGCGAATGCCATCCCATTCATGGCCGGTCGTGGCCGTGCCGGTGGCGGCATCAACTTCATGTTCATGCGAGGTGACGCTCATGGCTCAGTCCTCGTTCAAGGGGAGACGGGAAGCGCGGTCGAAAGACGACTGCATGGAGGGCCACAGCGCATAAGCGACGATCCCTGTGAATGTGATGCACACGGCAATCAGGCTGATGATCTGTGCATCTTGAAGAAGCGAAGCGATGTTCATCTCGGGATTACCTCAGATTGGCCTTGCCATCGTAAAGTTTGAAATCAACCTGCGTGCCGAGCTGTTGCAGATAGGCGATCAGTGCATCCGCCTCGGTCAGCCGGCCCTTGTCCTCGCCATAAGCGCGGGCCTGGGCCTTAGGATAGCGTTTCACAAAATCAGCGGCGCCCGGATCATCATCCGTCCCCTGCGCTTTCGCATCGGCAGACGCTTTCTCGATCATCTCAGGGGTGTAAGGCACGCCTTCCATCGCCAGCACTTTCATATGCTGATCGATATGCGCCAGATCGACATCATTTTTGGCAAGCCACGGATAGGCCGGCATGATCGAGCCCGCGACAACTGCTCGCGGATTGGCCAGATGACGACGGTGCCAATCATCCGAATATTTATTACCAACGCGCGCCAGATCAGGGCCATTGCGCTTGGAGCCCCATTGGAACGGGTGGTCATACATGCTCTCGGCTGCAAGCGAATAATGGCCATAGCGTTCCACTTCGTCACGCAAAGCGCGGATCATCTGCGAGTGGCAATTGTAGCAACCTTCGCGCACGTAAATATTGCGCCCAGCAAGCTCCAGCGGTGTGTAGGGACGAACGCCCTCCACTTTTTCAATCGTGCTCTTCAGATAGAAGAGCGGCGCGATTTCAACGAGGCCGCCAATCGAAATGACGATCAGCACACCGATGAGCAGCAGGATCGAGTTTTTTTCAAAAATCGCGTGCTTGTTCCAGAGTGACATGGGTCCCCCCTTATTCAGCTGGCACGAGAGCGGGGTTCACACCGGCTTCGATTTCTTCGGCCGGGGTAACAATGGTCTTATAGAGGTTCCACACCATGATCAGCGCACCCGCGAGGAAGAGCCCGCCGCCAAAGGCGCGAATGATGTAGAAGGGATGCAAGGCCTCAACCGTTTCGAGGAAGGAATATTCCAGAAAGCCGAGGGCCGTATAAGCGCGCCACATCAAGCCTTGCATGATGCCCGCCACCCACATCGCAGAAATGTAGCACACGATGCCCAGCGTCGAGATCCAGAAGTGCCAATTGACGAGCTTCAGCGAGTAAAGCTTCGGCTTGTTCCACAGCCATGGCACGAGACAATAAATCGCGCCGAAGGAGACATAACCAACCCAACCCAGCGCACCCGAATGCACGTGACCAACAGTCCAGTCGGTGTAATGCGAGAGCGAGTTGACCGCTTTCACCGACATCAGCGGGCCTTCAAACGTCGACATGCCGTAGAACGCCACAGACACAACCAGCATGCGCAGCACCGGGTCGGTGCGCAGCTTGTCCCATGCGCCAGACAGCGTCATCAGACCATTGATCATGCCGCCCCATGAGGGCATCCACAGCATGATCGAGAAGGTCATGCCGAGCGTCTGCGCCCAATCGGGCAGCGCGGTGTAATGGAGATGGTGCGGGCCCGCCCAGATATACATGAAGATCAGAGCCCAGAAGTGGATGATCGACAGGCGATAAGAATAGACCGGGCGCTCCGCGCGCTTCGGGATGAAATAATACATAATGGCGAGAAAGCCCGCGGTCAGGAAGAAACCCACCGCATTATGGCCATACCACCATTGGATCATCGCATCCTGCACACCCGACCAGACGATGTAGGATTTCGATGAGAAGATCGAAACGGGAATGGTCGTATTATTGCCCAGATGCAAAACAGCAATCGTCAGGATGAAGGCGAGGAAGAACCAATTGGCCACATAAATATGGGGTTCCTTGCGCTTGATGACGGTGGCAAGAAAGACGATGAAATAAGTCACCCAGACAATCGTCAGCCACAAATCCGAATACCATTCGGGCTCGGCATATTCTTTGCCCTGTGTGATGCCGAGCAAATAGCCCGTGCCGGCAATGACAATGAAGAAATTATAGCCCAGCACAACAAACCACGGCGCGAGATCACCCGCCAACCGCGCATGACAGGTGCGCTGCACGACATAGAAGGAACAAGCCAACAGCACATTGCCGCCAAAGGCAAAGATCACCGCAGATGTATGCAGCGGGCGCAAGCGGCCAAAGGATGTCCACGGCAGACCGAGGTTCAATTCCGGATAAGCCAGCTGCAGAGCAATGATGAGGCCGACAAGAAAACCGGCAATGCCCCAGAACATGGCAGCGATGGTCGAGAATTTAACAGGCTCGAAATTATAATTGGGCTTGCCATTGATCTCCTGCGGTGGGAGTTGCGCGGGACGCGCCTGATAGCGGTTCACGATCAGAAAAACGCTCGCCACACTCGCAATGGCAAAGAGCCCTGCGTGGAATGCATATTCGGGCGTCCATGCATGGGCGGTGATAATGATCCACAGAACCGCAGAGAGAGCTGCGATGACTGCAAGACCCATTTCTCCGAGTGTCATGCTCTTTTGACCGGGCAAAAGCCCTGCCGATCCTGAATGTGCCATCTTGAGTGCCCCGGATGGATTTGGCGCGACTCGTTCTGGCCGCGCGCTTTACGTCACAGCGCGACACTCAAGCTTCGAGACATGAAGAGCATTGATATAAGTCAACCGATGACCCGATTATGGTTTGCCGACGAAAGTCGAAGATGTGCAAAAACCCAAGAAAAGCTCATGAAAAAGGCGCTGATTTCGCCATCAGCGCCCGTATACGACAAAGGTCTTGCGTCAACCTGCCTCAGACCCACCGGCAGCGGCGCATCAAACGACCCCAACGATCATAGAATGTCCAGCAGCGCCGCACGCGAGGCGGCGGCAGAGGTCTGTAAACGCGCCGACGACGACGGCGATAGTATCGGGGCTGCTGGCTGTAGTAATATTGCGCCTCGGAAGAACCTTGCGCAGGCAGATCAGATTCGCTGACCATCAGCGGATTGGCGCCTGTGGCATCCAGGGTCTGGAACTCCTCCAACAAAGGGAGCGCCTGAGCCTCGGGGATCAAAAGGGCGGCGGCGGCACCTGCGCCTGCAAGGCTGAGGACGGATTTGAGGAAAAAACGACGGTCCATATTGGCTCTCTCCCTGCGGCGACCCTTTCGGGGGATCTAGCCCAATCCACGGGGCACCCATCGGGTTCCTTGATTTATGGACATAAGAATAGTCGATTACGTCGGGGAAAAATATTGCTATGGCTGATTTTATGGGAACCTTGAACGACACTTATTCCACCACTCCGGAAATGGCCGAAATCCTGTCTGATGGCAGGCTCTTGCGCCATATGGCGACTTTCGAGGGCGCGTTGGCACAGGCGCAGGCCGATGCCGGCCTGATCGACAAGAAAGTGGCCGAGACCATTTCAACGGTCGCCGCAGGCCTCTCCTTTGATGAGCCCGCCCTTTTCGCCGAGGCCCTTTTGGGCGGCACTCTGGCCATTCCCTTTGTGAAGCAGCTCACAGCCGAGGTGCGGGCCAAGGATGGTGCGGCGGCCACAAGCGTCCATTTTGGTGCCACCAGCCAGGATGTCATCGACAGCGCGCTTGTCCTGCAACTGGGCGAAGCGCTTGTTCTGATCGACAAGGATCTGACGCGCCTTGCGGAGGCCGCAGCCAAGCTTGCCCGCACCCACGCCAAGAGCGCCATGCTGGGCCGCACTTTGATGCAGCCTGCCACGCCCATCACTTTCGGCTTGAAAGCCGCGCAATGGCTTTTGGCCGCATCGGAATCACGCGCCCGTTTGCGCGCCCGCGCGCAGGAAGCCTTGGTCGCGCAATTGGGCGGCGCGGCTGGCACGCTCGGCTCGCTCGGAACTCATGGTGCGGCCACCACGCGCCATCTCTTCAAACGGCTTGCGGCACTGAATGCTTATGAGCCCGCACGCCATGCGCGCGTTGAGGGAACGCCCCTGCCATGGCACACGCGCCGCGGGGCACTGATTGCGCTTGCCAGCGAATGTGCCATTGCCACGGGTCTGGCTGGAAAAATCGCGCGCGATATCGCGCTGATGATGCAATTTGAAATCGGCGAAACATTCGAGCCCGCAGAAGCGGGACGCGGTGGCTCGTCAGCCATGCCGCACAAGCGCAATCCTGTGCGTTGCATGCTCACCGTCTCTGCGTCTCTGCGCACACCGGGCCTGATGGCCACGCTTTTGTCAGGCATGGTGCAAGAACATGAGCGCGCGCTGGGCGGCTGGCAAAGCGAATGGGGCGCGCTTCCAGAACTCGTCAAATGCTGCGCGGGTGCGCTGGCCAATATGGCTGACACACTCGAGGGATTGAATGTCGATGCGCAGCGGATGCGCGAAAACTTCGACGCGCTGCATGGCCTGCCGATGACAGAAATGCTCTCCCTCGCACTGGCCCCGCATCTGGGCCGTGCAGAAGCTTTCGCACTGGTTGAAAAAGCTGCGCGCGAGGTGAGTGCATCTGGCAGGAGTCTGGCAGAGGTGGTGAAAGCCGATCCATCTGCAAAAGCCCTGAGCGCGAGTGAGATCGACAAAATTCTCGACCCCCTCAACCAGCTCGGCGCCACGCAAGACTTTATCGAGAGCGCGCTGGCGAGTTGGAAAAAGTAAGCCCGTCATTGCGAGGAGCGAAGCGACGCGGCAATCCATAGCGCAATAGCTGCGAAGATAGGCGCACTGGATTGCCACGTCGGCCTACGGCCTCCTCGCAATGACGGCTTAAGTCGTCACCCCATAAGCCGCAAAGCGCGGGATCAGCGCGTCGATCTCTTGCTTGGGCAAAATCACCGGCTCGCCGATCTGACAGGCGAGCATATATTGGCGTATCAGAGTTTCGAGCTCATGCGCGCGCCACATCGCGCGCTCCAGCGTCTCGCCCACGACAATCATGCCATGCGAGCCCAAGAGCACGCCATGCGCATCCCCCAAACCGGCAACAGCCAGCGCTGATAATTCCGCTGTGCCATAAGGCGCATAATCCGTGCACATGATGTCATGCGTGTTGAATGCCGCGATCATATAATGAGCGGCAGGCAGATTTTTGCGCAACATGGATAGCGCCGTCGCATAAGGCGCATGCGCATGAACAATCGCCCCCACATCGGCCCGCGCGCGATAAATATCGCGGTGAAAACGCCATTCACTCGACGGCGCACGGGGGCCCGCAAAACGCCCCTCCTCATCGCCGATCCGAACAGTGGCCATCATGTCAGGCGCAAGCTGGTCATAAGCCGTGGCGGTCGGCGTGATCAGCATGGACCCATCCACACGCACCGAAAGATTGCCCGATGTGCCCTGATTGAGCCCCGTCCGGTTCATCTCCTGACAGGCGGCCACCATCGCAGCGCGGATAACGTGGACTTGTTGCGAGACTTGTTTCAGGATTTGCATCAGACCTTCCTTGACCTGCCCGCTCACTCTTGTCAGACAGGGCCATAAACTTGACCGGAGGATAGCATGAATACGCTCACGCTCGAAGCCGCCCAGAAGATCATCACAGCGGCGCTGGCTTTCGCCCATTCCAAGAAATTCTCGCCGCTCGGCATTATCATTGTCGATGCGCGCGGCGCGCTGAAGGCCTCGGCCATTGAAGACAAGTCCACGCTCATGCGCTGGAAAGTGGCTTTCGCAAAAGCCAGCGGCGCTATCAACATGGGCATGGGCACCCGCAAATTGATGGGCCTTGCAGCCGACCGTCCTGCTTTCGTGGCTGGTGCAACACCACTCGCCGAAATGGGCCTGATGCCCGTGCCCGGCGGTGTGCTGATCCGCAATAAGGATGGCGAAGTTCTGGGCGCCGTCGGCGTGTCGGGTGACACATCCGACAATGATGAACTGGCCGGCATCGCCGGCATTGAAGCGGCAGGCCTTGTCGCCGACGCTGGCTAAAACTTTCTGCGCCGCCCCTTCATCGGGGCGGCGCTGATCTTCTCTAGAATTACCAAACGCCCGTATTTGGCATTGAAGCCCAAGGCTCGGCTGGTGCGAGCGGTTCACCACGCTGCAACAACTCGATGGAAATATTGTCGGGTGAGCGGATGAAAGCCATATAGCCATCGCGCGGCGGGCGGTTGATCGTCACACCTGCATCCATCAAGCGCTGGCACGTCTCGTAAATATTGTCGACGCGATAGGCGAGATGGCCGAAATTGCGCCCGCCCGTATAGTCCTCCGGATCCCAATTGTAAGTGAGCTCCACCAGCGGCGCTTTGCTGTCACGCGCACGCTCTTCATCACCGGGTGCCGCCAGAAAGACCAGCGTGAAGCGGCCTTTCTCATTCTCCACACGGCGCATTTCTTTCAGGCCGAATGTCTTGCAATAAAAATCCAGCGAGGCCTCAAGATCGGTCACGCGAACCATTGTGTGCAGATATTCCATCATCGGAAGAAAGCTCCACCTTAAGTCACTAGACTGACATATAGGCCTTCCAAAGCTTCTTTCCAGCACCTTTCTGGCCAAATGGCGCACGATCCGCTAGGACACAATAGCATTAAGGACCAGCGCCCCGAATCGAGACACATGATGAGCGCCGCCCACACCAAAGCTGAAGACTCAGAGCTCAAACGCACCGCCGCACTCGCGTCGATTTTTGCGAGCGGCTTGCTGACGATTGGCAAGCTAGTGGCGGGGCTTCTGTCGGGTTCGCTCGCCTTGATGTCGGAAGCAGCCCACGGCTTGCTCGATACGGGCGCCACCATCCTCACTTATTTCGCCGTGCGCGCGGCCGACAAACCAGCCGACGATGAACATCAATATGGTCATGGCAAGATTGAAGCCGTTGCGGCGCTTGCCGAGACCGGCCTGCTCATGGTTCTGGCCGCTGGCGTGCTTTATGAAGCCATCCACCGCCTCGCCACCAAAGACCCCGGCGCAGTTGATGCCAATTGGCTGACCTTCGGCGTGCTGGTTATTTCTATCGTCGTGGATTTTGTCCGCTGGCGTTCGTTGAGCGCCATTGCCAAACGCACCAAGAGTGATGCTCTGGCAGCCGATGCTTTGCACTTCTCTTCAGATCTTGTGGCCTCGACCTTGGTGCTGATCGGCCTTGTGGCAACCGAATATGGGTTCAAACAAGGTGACACGCTGGCCGCTATGGGCGTGTCACTCTTCATTGCGATTGCTGGCTGGAAACTCGGGCGCCGCACAATTGATACTCTTGTTGATGCGGCCCCCGCGGGCCTCTCCGAGCGCCTGCGCCAGACGGTAGAAGCCATTCCGGGTGTGGTGGACATTGAAGTGCTGCGCCTGCGCCCCGCAGGCCCGCAAGTGATTGGCGAAATATCTGTCGCCGTGGCGCGCACCATGCCGCTCGAAAAAGTCGCGCAAGTGAAACAGGCCATTCTGGAAGCTGTTGCGAAGGATATGCCTGAAGTAGAACTCACCATTGCCGCCAATCCTCGCGCTCTGGATGACGAGAGCTTGCTGGAGCGTGTTCTGCTCATTGCCGCGCGCCGCCGCCTTGCCGTGCACCACATCACCATCCAGCGTGTCGGCGGCCAGATTGCCATCAGCCTCGATCTCGAACTCGACGCGCAAATGTCACATGGCGCAGCCCATGACATAGCCAGCGAATTTGAGACCGCCATTTCAAATGAAATCGGCGCGGAAGTGGAAATCGAAACTCATATTGAACCGCTGGAATCGCAAGAACTCGCAGGCGAAGATCTCGCGGCCGAAGCCACCGCCGAGATCAAACGCGTGCTGGTCACGGGTGCAGCCAAAGATGGTGTTCTGGAAGATGTGCATTTCGTGCGCGCGCGCCGCACAGCCTCGGGCACGGTCGTCAATTATCATTGCCGTGTCGATGCGGCACTCACCGTCCATGCCGTTCACGAGGCTGTAGACAGCCTGGACCGCCATTTGCGCGCCCGCGTGCCCGGCATTGTGCGTGTGGTAGGCCATGCAGACCCCCTGCCAATCTGACTGGTACAAAAAGAGCTGACCTGAGGCCCGCTGAAGGCTATTCTCCGCGTCCATAACAGACCCCGGAACAAAAGCCCTATGCGCACCGATATTGCCCAGCCCGTTCGCCTTGCCGATTACCGCGCACCGGACTTTTTGATCGACACTGTGCAACTCGATGTGCAGCTCGCCGGAGCACAGACACGCGTCACTGCCACACTCGCCATTCGGCGCAATCCGCAAGGCCGCAAAGACGCCCCACTAGTGCTCGATGGCGATGAGTTGAATGTCATCTCGGTGACGCTGAATGACAAAGCCTTGGCGCTTGACGGCATGGCCACGCCGCAGCGTTTACAGATTGATCACGTGCCGGATGCTTTCACGCTTGTAACGGTCACGGAACTTGATCCGGCCAGCAATACAAAACTCATGGGCCTCTATCGCTCGGGCTCGGCCTATTGCACGCAATGCGAAGCAGAGGGCTTCCGCCGCATCACTTACTTTCTTGATCGCCCCGATGTGCTGTCCATCTATACAACACGCATCGAAGCTGATCGCGATGAAGCCCCCATTCTGCTCGGCAATGGCAATTGCACTGAGACGGGCGCGGTCGATGGTACCAACCGTCACTATGCAATCTGGCATGATCCCTGGCCCAAGCCCGCCTATCTCTTCGCACTCGTTGGCGGCAATCTCGCGCTGGTGGAAGATGTCTTCACCACGCAATCAGGCCGCAAAGTCACGCTTGGCATTTATGTCGAGCATGGCAAAGACATGCGCGCAGATTATGCGATGGATGCGCTCAAGCGCTCGATGCGTTGGGATGAAAAAGCGTTTGGGCGCGAATATGATCTTGATGTGTTCAACATTGTTGCCGTGTCCGATTTCAACATGGGCGCGATGGAGAACAAGGGCCTCAATATTTTCAACGACAAATATGTGCTGGCTCTACCCCAGACAGCCACCGACACAGATTACGCCCATATTGAAGGCGTGATTGCGCATGAATATTTCCACAATTGGACCGGCAATCGTATCACCTGCCGCGATTGGTTCCAGCTCTGCCTCAAAGAAGGCCTGACTGTTTTCCGTGATCAGGAATTTTCTTCAGATGAGCGCTCGCGCCCCGTCAAACGCATTATGGATGTGCGCACCTTGCGCGCTGCGCAATTCCCCGAAGATGCCGGCCCGCTCTCGCATAATGTGCGGCCCGAGACCTATCTCGAGATCAATAATTTCTACACGCCGACTGTCTATGAGAAAGGCGCGGAAATCATCCGCATGCTGAAACTCATCATTGGCAAAGAGGCTTTCCGCAAAGGCATGGATCTTTATTTCCAGCGCTGCGACGGCACGGCCGCTGTGGTGGAAGATTTCCTCGCTTGCTTTGAAGACGCCTCCAAGCGCGACCTGACACAATTCAAACGCTGGTACACGCAGGCCGGCACACCACGCTTGAAAGTCACCTCCCATTATGACGCTGCAGTACAGCGCCTAACGCTCGACTTTGAACAATCAACAGCGCCCACCAATGGACAGAGCGAGAAATACCCTCTCGTCATTCCCGTCGCGCTCGGCTTGATGGATGAGAGCGGTGCAGACATTGCCTTGATCACGCCACCAGATGGTGCGCAAGGCGGTGCACGCGCAGACGAAACACAGCGCGGCGTTTTTGAAATCACGCAAAGCACGCGCCGCATTATTTTTGAAAAGGTTGCACAGCCTCCGGTGCCAAGCCTGCTGCGCGGCTTCTCGGCCCCCGTCAATCTCGACAGCCCCTTGTCGGATGATGATCTTCTCACCCTGCTCGCTCATGACAGCGATATGTTCAATCGCTGGCAGGCCGCGCAAACTTGCGCCACACGCTGGATGATCCGCGCAGTTGATGCCGTGCGCCATGGCGGCACGCCCGATGATGCGAATAAGATCGGCAAGGCGCTTGCCGCCGTCCTCGCCTCTTATGAAAAAGATCCTGCCTTCACCGCGCAAGCCATAATCTTGCCCAGCGAAAGCGATCTTGCCCGCGAAATCGGACAAGATGTCGATCCCGATGCGGTGCATTATGCGCGCAAGATTTTGCGTGCACAAATCGGCCGCGCTTTGGCTGATGATCTGGAGCGCGTCTATCATGCGCTCACAACAACTGACGCCTATTCGCCCGATGCGGCAAGTGCGGGCCGGCGTGCCTTGCGCAATGCCGCGCTCGATCTGCTTGCAGCAGGTGCGCCCAACAAGGGCTCGCAATTGGCCAGCGCGCAATTCCGTGCCGCCAATAATATGACCGACCAGATTGGCGCGCTGAATGTGCTTGCTCTCATTCCAGGTGATGCACGCGAAGCGGCACTCGATTCCTTCTTCCGCACCCATGCCAGCGATCCGCTGGTCATCGACAAATGGTTCGCCCTGCAAGCCATGATCCCGGAAGAAGCGACTTTGGCGCGCATCAAGCGGCTCATGAACCATCATGCCTTCTCGATCACAAACCCCAATCGCCTGCGCTCGCTGATTGGCGCCTTTGCGACGGGCAACCTCACCCGCTTCAACGCGGCTGATGGATCGGGCTATGATTTGCTGGTCGAGACGGTCATGGCGGTAGACCCCAAAAATCCGCAGGTCGCCGCCCGCCTGCTCGCTGCCTTCCGCAGCTGGCGCTCGTTGGAAAGCGGGCGCCGGGGCCTTGCGGAAGCCGCCCTGCAACGGGTCGCGGCCGTGAAAGACCTGTCGGCAGACGTCCGCGACATCGCCCAGCGCTCTTTGGGAGTCTGAAGAGTCGCCTGAGTCCCAACGGGATTCTGAAATCCCGCCCCCGCACAAGCTCACCCGATAAAAATTTCCATAAACCATTCATTAAGTTGTGGACAAAGTGATTCGCAACGATTCAGATGGGAAGTGATTCGGGGTGTGGCGATGCGGCACATTGGCTCCTCCGAAGCGGACTTTGAGGGGGCCAACGCATGGCGCGTGCAAACGCAGCCACTTTTTCTGCTCGCGCAGAATTTGAGACGGAAACTGCGACACGCAGTTCACCGATGGCTGGCCTGTCTGCAACGCATTTCCAGCGCCAATTCATCCTGCCTCTGACTGTCGTTCTCGCAGCCATCTGCCTCTCCGTTTTTGGCGTGCATGATGCGATGGAAGGCCGCAAAGCGGTTTACGATGCAGCCGTCGATGAAATCGACATGGTCGCAACGGGCCTCAAGGCGGAAATGAATCTCCTTGCGCGCAAGAGCGAAACGGCCCTACCGGCTTTCGCGCCGCGCGTCTTTGCTCATGGACGCGAAATCTATCTCACCAATGAAAGCGGCATGGTGATCAACCAAATGCCGCAACGCCAAATCTCGGGTGCTAACCTGCAAGATGTGATGGGCAGCACGCAGCCGCTCACCTTCTTTGCTGACACCGCTGGCGCCATGCAAATTACCATGGCAGACGGGCGCGAAGCGCTGGCTGCTGTACGCACGCTGGAGGCGCCCTATGGCCAGCTCGCTCTCATCCAGCCGATGCGCGATGTTTATTCCGCCTGGCGCATGGATGTTTTGCACAGCGCATTGCTCATCATCGGTTTCTTAAGCCTGATCGCATTCGGTGCGCGGGCCTATTTGCGCGAATTCTCGCAAAGGTCCGAAGCTGAAGAAGCGCGTGCGGGCCTGCGCCAACGCTTTGATGCAGCCCTCGCACGCGGCCGTTGCGGCCTGTGGGATTGGGATATTGCGCGCGGCCGCATTTATTGGTCGAGCTCCATGTATGACATTCTCGGCCTCGAACAGAGTGAAGAATTTTTGTCCTTCGGTGATGTCAACGCTTTGATGCATCCCGACGATGGCGATTTGAATGCCATGGCGGAAATGCTGGCAAGCTCGCAAACAAATGCGCTCGATCATGCTTTCCGCATGCGCAATGCCAAGGGTGAATGGCTGTGGATTCGTGCGCGCGCTGAAATCATGCGCCAAGGTGCGCAGGCTAATCCGCATCTCGTCGGCATTGCGGTGGATATTTCGGACCAGAAGACGCTGATCGAACGCACAGCAACAGCAGACATGCGCCTGCGTGATGCGATTGAAACCATCTCCGAGGCTTTCGTGCTGTGGGATGCCGACAATCGCCTCGTCATGTGCAATTCGAAATTCCAAAGCCTGCACAATCTGCCTGCTGATGCTGCCATTTCCGGCACGCCCTATGCCGATCTGATGGCGGCTGGCTCTTCACCCAATATTCAAGCGCAGATTCCGCTAGGTGCCCGTCCGATCTCGGGGGCACGCACTTATGAAGCACGCCTCACAGATGGTCGCTGGTTGCAGATTAACGAGCGCCGCACCAAAGATGGCGGCTATGTCTCGGTCGGCACCGACATTAGCAAGCTCAAGATTCATGAAGAGCGCCTGCTCGATTCCGAACGCCGCTTGATGGCAACCATTGCCGATTTGCGCAAATCCCGCCAAACGCTCGAAACGCAAGCCCAGCAGCTTGCCGACCTGGCTGAAAAATATCTCGAGCAAAAAGCTGAAGCTGAAACAGCCAACCGTGCAAAGAGCGAATTCCTGGCCAATATGAGCCATGAATTGCGCACACCGCTCAATGCCATCATCGGCTTTGCGGAAATGATGGAGCACGAAACGTTTGGTGCGCTGGGCTGCGCCAAATATGTCGATTATTCGAGCCATATTCGCGAAAGCGGCCAGCATTTGCTTGGCGTGATCTCCGACGTGCTCGATATGTCACGACTGGAATCTGGCAAAGTCACGCTGCATCCGGAACGGTTCGAGATCGATGCTGCCGTCTCACGCGCCATCGAGGCGCTGCGGCTGGCGGCAGAAGAAAAAAACATCAAGCTCGAAGCCGAGAGCCTGCCCAATACAAAAGTCTTTGCCGATCGCAACGCGATTGAAAAAGTCCTCGTCTCACTCTTGCGCAATTCAGTGAAATTCACGCCGGATGGGGGGCGCATCTCGCTGCGCTCACGCGTCGATGAAGATGAATTGGTGCTCTATGTGGAAGATACAGGCGTGGGCATTGCACCAGACATTCTGCCAAAACTCGGCCGCCCCTTCGCACAAGTCGACTCACCGCTTGAAAATGGCAATAAGGGCTCGGGCCTTGGCCTTGCCATTGCGCGCTCGCTGATCGAACTGCATGGCGGTGCTTTGACGCTGCGCTCGAGTCTGGGTGCTGGTACGATTGTGCGCATCCGCCTGCCGATCAATATGGCACGCCCCGCACAAAGTGATTTGCGCGTCGCCAGCTGATCACACTTTCCCGAGAATCTTTTCGAAATGAATACGCACGGCCGCACGCATCTCGGCCAGATTGCTCTCGAGCAAACGAAAATCCGGCAAATCGGCAGCCGCGGCAATGCGGCGCAAAACGCCCTCTGCCATCCGCGCCGGATCAAAACTACCCTCTGTCGCCAGACGGAACATTTGCATCAAAATCGTATAAAGCCGATGCGCTGAAATCAGCTGCTCACCCTGCTCGGGATCAAGCACACCTTCGCGCGTGGCAGACCGCAAAATGTCAGCCGTCCCGACATGGATCATATCCGGTATTTGATGCGCATGATTTAAAGCCAGATATTGCGCGATGAATTCAATATCCATCATGCCACCGCGCACGAGTTTCAAATCCCAGATCTGGTTGTCACCTTTTTCCTTCGCAATGAGTGCGCGCATATCTGTAACTGCGTTCCGCAATTCAACCGATGAGCGTCTGTTCCCGATTATAGAGGCCACACCCTTTTCAAATTCGGCGCATAAACTGTCATCACCCGCCACAGGCCGCGCGCGGGTCAGCGCCATATGCTCCCAAGTCTCCGCTTCGGTGAGCTGGTAATCGACAAAACTCTCCCATTGTGTTGCCAGAGGGCCTTTGCCGCCCGACGGGCGCAAACGCAAGTCAACGTCATAAAGACGCCCGCGCCGTGTCGCGACGGTGAGTGCGGAAACAAGGCGCTGCGTGAGGCGCGTATAATATTGCACGGCATGCAAAGGCTTTGGCCCATCCGACTCGGGGCGCTGCGCATCGAAATCATAGATGAGCACTAGATCAAGATCGGAGGTCGCCGTCATTTCGCGCGAGCCGAGTTTGCCCATGCCGACAACAATGCAGCGCCCGTCCGGTACGCGACCATATTCGGCGGCAAAGACCGCCTCCACTTGCGAAAGCGATGCACGGATGAGGCTGGCCGCGAGCGCAGTATAAGCCGGGCCCGCAGCTTCGGGCGCAATCATGCCGGAGAGTGTGCGCACGCCGATCAGGAAACTCTCTTCCAGCAGCATATCGCGCGCATTGTCCAAAAACTCTTCCATCCGCTCGGGCGGGCGCATGATATTTGTGGCGCGGCGCGCATAGCTGCTTTCATCTGATGCTGAGGTCAGCAAGGCGGGGTCAATGGCTGCATCAAGCACATGCGGGCGCTGTGCTACCACTTGAGCCAAACGCGGCGCACCACCCAAAATATCGCCAAAAAGATCACGCACAGAAGCATGGCTTTTCAAAATCGAGAAAAGCTCGATTGCAGCCGGCATATGGCCCATCGCTGTGTCAAAAGCAGCCAGCGCTGAATCAGGGTCGCCACTTCCTGCAAAAGATTCCAAAAGTGCCGGCACAAGCTCGGTCAGCACTTCTCGCGCGCGCGGTGATTGCACGGCTGAGCGGCGACCAAAATGCCAGCCACGAATGGTTTCTGCTACCGAAGCGGGATCTGTGAACCCCATGGCGCGCAATGTCTCAAGCGTATCGGGATCATCCGTCACGCCTGTAAACACCAGAGAGCCCGATTGCGTGTCGAGCCCCTGCGCATGTTCGAACAAACGCGCATAATGTTTCTCGACCTTGCGCATGTCTTTGATCAAAGCGTCAGAGAATTTGGCAAGATTGGCAAAGCCACAAAAACGCGCAAAGCGCTCCAGTTGTGCAGTGTCAGAGGGCAGGCGCTGTGTCTGTTCATCAGCAACCATTTGCAAACGGTGCTCAACCATCCGCAGAAATGCATAAGCCCCAGAAAGATCTTTGACCGCTTCTTTGGTCACCCAGCCATCGACCGACAATTCCCTCAACATGTCGAGCGTTCGTGCACCACGCAATTGCAGGCGGCGACCACCAAAAATCAATTGCTGTGTCTGGACAAAAAACTCGACTTCACGAATTCCGCCGCGACCGAGTTTCACATCATGCCCCTCGACCTTCACTTCGGCATGACCGCGCACCGCATGAATCTGGCGCTTCATCGCGTGAATATCGGCAATAGCTCCATAATCGAAATATTTGCGCCAGATAAAAGGTGCAAGATCTGCCAGAAATTGTGTCCCCAGCGGCTTGTCACCCGCCACAGGCCGCGCCTTGATCAGCGCTGCACGCTCCCAATTCTGTCCGAGATTTTCATAATAGGAAAATGCCGCCGGCAGAGAAATAGCCACAGCCGTAGAGCCGGGGTCAGGGCGCAAACGCAAATCAACGCGCAAAACATAGCCATCCCCCGTGCGCTCCTGCAATAGGCGCGACAGACTTTTGGTCATGCGCACAAAGAACGGGCCGGGCTCGACATCTTTGTTGAGCGCGGACGAATCCGGATCAAAGAAGATGACGAGATCAATATCGCTCGAATAATTCAATTCGCGCGCGCCATGCTTGCCCAGCGCCAGAACAACAACCCCGCAGCCCTCTTCCGGATCATGCGGATTGGGCAAAACAAGCTTGCCCGCCCCCGCCGCCTCGCGCAGCAAGAAGGATAAAGCGCAAGAGACCATGCAATCGGCAAAATCCGACAGAGTTTTGGTGACAGCAATCACATCCCAAAGGCCGCCGATATCAGCAAGAGCAATAAGAAGAGCCGCCTCTTGCTTGGCATGGCGCAACACTTCCATCATGCGCGCGTCATCACTCGCTGCAAGAGTGCGCTCACGAGCATTGCGCAAGATGCTCTCAAGCGCCACATCGGGCGCGCTCTCGACCAGACGCACGAGACGCTGCGGATCGGCCGCAACCAATTGCCAAAGATAAGGAGAATGATCCGCTATGGCTTCGATCAAGGCGCGGAATTGTTTGTCGGCCAGCATGGGCGCGAGCAGCTTTTCTGCTGACACATCCGTCAATTTTCTGCGCGCCGTCTTTGCATCAGACAGGCGCGGCGCGGTCTTTATGAGCGTCCAAAGCGGCTCAGCCATGGGGCACCAGAACATCTTCCAGCATCAGGATGCGCATAGACCCAATCATATCGATTTTCTTTCCAGCTTGGGCTTGGAAAACGGCGCAACAGTCGGGAAAATAAAAACGTAAAGTCAGCTTTAGGGCTTGTCGCCGTCCGGGCCGAGCAAAGTTTGAAGGCGATGTTTCTCTGCCTCCGACAAAGCCTGCGCTGCCACAGGCTCACTGCGACGACGGCGGGAAAATGCGATCAAGGCTGCGGCACCGGCCAGCAAAACTGCGAAAGGCGTCAACCACAAAAGAAGCGTTTCCATCTTGAACGGCGGCTTCAAGAGAATGAAATCGCCATAACGCGCGACCAGATAATCACGCACCTCTATGTCGCTATCCCCCGCTTTCAGTCGCTCGCGCACCAGCATGCGCAAATCGCGTGCAAGCGCCGCATCGGAATCATCAATGGATTGGTTCTGGCAGACGAGGCAGCGCAGCTCCGCGGAAATATCGCGCGCACGGGATTCAAGCTTGGGATCGGCCAGAATTTCACCCGGCTGCACTGCAAGCGCGAGCGAGGGCAAAAGGGCGAGACAAAGCGCGAGGACGAAACGCATCGGCCTCACTCCGCGGCTGCTGGCTGCATGCGCGCCGCCGCGCGTTTGGCAATACCAATGCGCAACCGCCGATCCGACATGGACAAAAGCCCGCCCAGCGACATGACCAAAGCACCAAGCCAGATCAGCGCCACATAGGGTTTCCAGTACAGGCGCAGATCAATCGCGCCATCAATGCGCACATCGGCAATGTTCATGTAAACTTGGCCTAAGCCCAGCGTCACAATGCCGGCCTCCGTGCGCACCATGGTGCGTGTGGTGAAAGAGCGACGTGAGGGATCCATTTCCGCTACCACACGGCCACCTTCGCGGATTTGCGTATGGGCAACGAGATCTTTGTAATTCGAACCATCGCGCGGCGCGATATCGGTCACGACCACTTCATAGGGGCCAACAAGCACAGGCTCATTGATCTTGGCTGAGACAATGCGCTCAACACCCCAGCCGGTCGCAGCGAGCCCGAACAACGTGAGCCCAACACCCGCATGAGCAATGGCCGTACCCCAAGCCGAACGCGGCAGGCCTTTTGCGCGGGCAAAAAATGACGACGCATTTTGCGCATTGCGCAGGCGGCCATAGACTTCAACGAAAGAACCGACAGTCAGATAGACCGCAAGTCCCGCCAGAATGGCAGGCACAACCGAGCCGCCACGCAAAGCATAAAGCACCACCATGCCAGCTAGGCCGAGCGCACAGGCCAAGACAAGGCGCTGCGCAGCACCCAACAAGTCGCCGCGCTTCCATGCGAGCATTTGCCCAAACGGCATGGCCAGAATGATCGGGATGAACAGCGGGCCGAAAGTTAGATTGAAAAACGGCGCGCCGACCGAGATTTTCTCACCCGTCACAGCTTCCAGCGCCAGCGGATAAAGCGTGCCGATAAAAACGGTGGCGCAGCTTGTCGTCAGCAGCAGATTGTTGAGCACCAGCGCGCCCTCGCGCGAGACAGGTGCAAAAATACCGCCGGGCTTCAGCGCAGACGCACGCAAAGCAAACAGCGCAAGTGAGCCGCCAATGAAGAAAACGAGAATGGCGAGAATGAAAACACCACGCTGCGGATCAGTCGCAAAAGAGTGGACAGATGTCAGCACGCCCGAGCGCACAAGGAATGTTCCCAACAGCGAGAGCGAGAAAGCCAGGATTGCCAGAAAGATTGTCCAGATTTTCAGCGCATCGCGCTTTTCCATCACCGCCGCACTATGCAGCAAAGCCGTGGCAGCAAGCCATGGCATGAGGGACGCATTTTCCACCGGATCCCAGAACCAGAAGCCGCCCCACCCCAAAGTGTAATAGGCCCAGTAAGAGCCCATCGCGATGCCAAGCGTCAGAAAGACCCAAGCCCCCAAAGTCCAAGGGCGAATATAGCGCGCCCAAGCCGCATCAATCCGACCCGAGATCAGTGCAGCAGCCGCAAAAGAGAAGGTGATCGATAAGCCGACATAGCCGATGTAGAGGAGCGGGGGATGAATGGCGAGACCCGGATCTTGCAACAGCGGGTTGAGATCACGCCCATCAAGCGGCGCCGGATTCAATCGCGCAAATGGATTGGAGGTCAGCAGAACGAAGAGCAGAAAGGCTGCTGCAATCCAGCTTTGTACGGAGAGCACAAGGGCGCGCAAATCATCGGGCATGCCGCGCGAAAACAAAGCAACCGTTGCGCCAAACAAAGCCAGAATCAGAACCCACAAAAGCATCGAGCCTTCATGGTTTCCCCACACACCCGAGATTTTATAAATCATCGGCTTCAGCGAATGGGAATTTTCAAACACATTCACAACCGAGAAATCGGACGTGACATAGGCATAGGCCAATGCGGCAAAAGACATGCCGATGAGCAGGAATTGCATCACAGCGGCGGGCTGCGCCATCGCCATGAGCGCTCCATCATGGCGGATTGCGCCGACCAGCGGCGCCAAGCCCTGCACAATGGCCAGAGCCAGAGCCAGAACAAGCGCATAATGTCCAATCTCGACGATCATGCGCGTCCCCTCACTTCTTCTCTTGTTTGCCGGAACCGTCGTTCCAGACACCTTGCTGTTTCAGGGAATCAGCCACTTCGCGCGGCATATATTTTTCATCATGTTTGGCGAGCACGCTATCAGCGCGAAACACGCCATTGATCAGCTGGCCTTCCGCGACAACACCTTGGCCTTCGCGGAAGAGATCCGGTAAAAGCCCCGTATAAGTGACTTTTACCTCTGTCTGGTTGTCGGTGATGGCAAAGCTCACATGCCGCTCGTCGGCCTTTTGCACGGAGCCCGGCAACACAAGCCCGCCAATGCGCATACGCGCGTTGGGGCGCATCTCTGCCGTCTTGGCCGCCAATTCGCTGGGCGTGACGAAAAACACAACGCCGTCGCGGAATGCAAACAATGCCAAGCCGATCGCCACGCCGATCACGGCAAGGGCGGCGGCAATCAGGGTGAGGCGGCGGCCCTTGCGGGTCATGGTCAGCCTTTCAATCCAAGTTCGTCAGCCAAAGCATTCACGCGCTTCAAACCATCCGCATTTTGCGCCAAAGCCGCGCGCGCTTTGGTGAGTGCCGATTTCGCCAGATCCGTTTCGCGCAAAACAGAATAAGAGCGGATGAGACGCAGCCAGCCTTCCGCATCACTGCCATCATGTTCCAGACGGCCAGCGAGCTGGTCCACCATAGCGCGGATCATCGCCTGCTGTTCAGCCGGCATCGCATTTTGCACGGCTTCAATCGCCTCAATCCGGCCACCGAGTGCCACAATGCGCGCACGCACCGCTGATTGCCAGGGCGCATCGGGGGGCGTGCCCCGCGCGAGATTGGTATAGGCTTCCAGCGCGCCATCCTTGTCGCCCACCTGCTCGCGTGCCAGCGCCAAATAGAAATAAGCAACGGGGTGGCCTTCGCGCAGATTGAGCGCTTTCTCGAAAATCTCGGCTGCTTCCGGCGTTACACGCTCTTGCGCGGCATAAACAAGTGACTCGCCCTGCGCGACCAAACGGTCCGGCGTGTCACCCAGAATACGCCCCGCATTGCCAAAGGCGCGCGCAGCTTCTTCATAGCGGCCAAGCTTCATATAGACGGGGCCGATAATCTCCCAGCCGCGCCCATCCTCGGGATTGGCAGCCAGATGCTGTTCAATCTTGGCGATGGCCGACATGAGTTCGGCATTGCCTTCGCGTTCTTCTACGCGCGCTTGAAGCGGCAGGTCCGGCGTATCCGGATTGCCAAGCCAAGAATAAAGCGAGAGCGAAAGCGCAGGGATGGCAACCAGCGCAAAGACAGCGGCCGCACGCACAGCCATGCGCGAGGAACCCTGCACGTCGGGCGCGCCCGCATTGTGCAGCAAGCGGCGACCCGCTTCCGCTTTGGCGGCATCAGCATCTTCGCGGGTGAGAAGGCCCAGAGAGAGATCGCGCTCAATCTCTTCGACCTGCGAATGATAGAAAGCAATATCGGGCGCGCGCGCAGAGGTCGCCCGCGCCCGGCTTAGGGGCCAGAGCACGCCCAATACAACGGCCCCAGTCATCACAGCAAAAGCAGCCCAAATCATGCTCTGGTCTTAACGCTTCAGAGGCTTGCGGGCAAAGGCGAATAAAGTCGCGCTCACGGCATTTTCAAGCAGCAGGTAGCCGCAAACGGGCCCGCAACCCGCCCAAAACACCATCTTCAAGCGTAAAATCCCCCGCATAGACGGCGGCAAGGTCGCCCACAATGGACAGGCCAAGGCCGGAGCCGGGCTTGGTTTCATCGAGCCTGCGGCCCCTTTTGAGGGCCTGCTCCCGGTCTTCGGGGGGCAATCCCGGCCCGTCATCATCCACACAGAGAATCAGAAAGTCCTGTCCGCTGCCGGCGGGCCCCGCCTCCAGCGACAGGCTCACCAGCACTTTTGCGCTGGCCCATTTGCCCGCATTGTCGAGGAGATTGCCGAGCATTTCCTGAAAATCCTGCTCTTCACCCCGAAAGCGCGGCGCGTCATCAAAGGCCATTTCAAAGGCGGGCACGCCATCGCGATGGATTTTCTGGAACGTCCGCACAAGTTGCTCGATAGCCGGCACAACATCCGTCGTGCTGCCCACCACATTGGAGCGCGCGGCGGCCCGCGCCTTGTCGAGATAATAATTCACCTGATCGCGCATCACTTGCGCCTGCTCGCGCACTTTGCCTGATAGTGGCGAGGGATCAGCTTCCGCTTCATTGGTGATCACGCTGAGCGGCGTTTTCAACGCATGGGCGAGATTGCCCACTTGTGTGCGCGCACGCTCGACGATTTCACGATTGGACGAAATGAGGAGATTGAGTTCGCCTGCAAGCGGGGCGAGATCGGGCGGGAAAGCGCCTTCAATACGCTCACCTTCACCACGCCGGATGGCCGTCACTTCGCTTTGCAGGCGGCGCAGCGGGGACAGGCCAAAGCGCACCTGCGCCATGGTCGAGGCGCCGAGCGCCAAAGCCAGCAAAATAAATGTCGCTGCCAGCGAATATTCAAAACGGCGAATATCGGTTTCCAGCTGCTCGGTGGCCGCGGCGACTTGGATGAGGAATTTACCTTCCTCATCCGTCTCGATGACCCGCTCAATCAAGCGGATCAAACGCCCATCTGGTCCGGGCGCATATCCGCGCCGATATTCGCCAAGCTCAGCCTTCACACCCAGATCAGCCAAATGCGGTAGACGGCTCGCAAAGAGTGAG
The DNA here is from genome assembly GCA_947452455.1 of Beijerinckiaceae bacterium. GTDB lineage: Bacteria > Pseudomonadota > Alphaproteobacteria > Rhizobiales > Beijerinckiaceae > Terripilifer. The sequence continues at coordinate 457,242 of CANGBX010000001.1, read as the reverse complement.
CGCGAGGCTTTCACTTTTGCCGATTGTTGCGACAAGGGCGTGATCTGCCAATACCAACCCGACAAAGACAATTCGAATTGCGGATCGCCCAATTGGCCGGGCTCGGTGCGCGTATCATCACCCGGCGTGGCCACATCCGCCACAATAGCGCGCAGATAAACACCCAAACGCTCATCGAAAGCAGTCTCAGCCGAGCGCCGATAAAGGCTTGAGAGAATAAGACCCGCAATCAGCAGGATCAACACGCTCCACAAAACGGCCGATGTAAAAAGCCGTTGCGCCAGAGAGCGCGGCGGGCGCTCGCTCATGGCGCCGCATCCGGATCAAGCCGATAGCCAAGCCCGCGCACCGTTTCGATAATATCGACGCCGAGCTTCTTGCGCAGCCGACCGATGAAGACTTCAACCGTATTCGAGTCACGGTCGAAATCCTGATCATAAATATGCTCGACCAATTCGGTGCGTGAGACGATCCGTCCCATATGGTGCATCAAATAAGCGAGCAGGCGATATTCATGCGAGGTGAGTTTCACCGCTTGGCCCGCAACCACCACGCGGCCTGATTTGGTATCGAGCCGCACGGAGCCGCAGGTCAATTCATTGGTGGAATGGCCTGTGGCCCGGCGCAGCAAAGCGCGCAATCGCGCCAGCACTTCTTCCATATGAAAAGGCTTGGCGACATAATCATCCGCGCCCGCATCAAAGCCCTGCACCTTGTCGCTCCAGCGATCACGTGCGGTCAGAATGAGCACTGGCATGGTGCGCCCCGCGCTTCGCCATTCTTCGAGCACCGAGAGCCCGTCTTTTTTCGGCAAGCCGATGTCGAGCACGACAGCATCATAAGGCTCGGTATCACCGAGGAACCAACCCTGCTCGCCATCAAGCGCGCTATCAACGGCATAGCCCGCTTGTTCCAGCGCGCTGACCAGCTGGCGATTGATATCCTTGTCGTCTTCCACCACAAGCAGGCGCATGTTTCTAGCGTCCCTGTCCTGATGTCTCGCGCGCAGGAATTTTGTTTCCCGACGCTGCATCGACAAAGACGCGCAACACGCGCCCGTCACGCCGCAGCAATGACATTTCATAGACGAATTGTTCGTTCCAGCGGCAGAGGCGCGAATTGAGCGGCTCGGCGCGGGTCTCGCGTGCAGCATCTCGCAACAGGGCCAGCGGCTCGCGCAATTGATGTGCAGCAACACTGTCGCGTGTTTCTTGCGCAGACAAGCAGGCGCGCACCCGCTCCGCCTGCGCGGCAGCGGGTGTGGCGAGCGTGGCTGTCATCGCCACCATTGTCAGCATCGTTCCCATGAAGAAAAACTGCCACAGCTCCGGTGAACCATAGATGAACAGGTCTACTCCCAAGCCCGCCCTGCCCGCAAATCGCCCTTAGGCGATGGGGGTTGCGGCACGCACGCGGCCCACAATGGCATTGACCCCGCCCAGAAGCGCGGTCAGCGCCGCCCCGAAGCCGGCAATGTCATTGCCCTTCCAGGCCAGCAAAGCGCCCGTCAGCGACGAGCCGATCACCGCGATGGATGACCAGATGGTCTGTGAAGCCCAAAAAGGCTTGGTGTCTAGTTTCGTCTCAGCCATGGAACTCTCTCCTTTCTGTGCGGCCTTGTCTTGCGCCGCAGATGGTGCGGGGCTTTGCGCCCGCGCGATTTTGGCAAGCGCTTTGGCTTGCCGCTCAATACGCTGCAAGCGCCGCGACCAGCCGCGACCAAACAACGCAAAATGGGGAAGTGATTTGAGCCGCGCGAGCCGCACGGCCTGCAACAAAGAGATGACCTCAGCCACGGGCAGCGCTGCAACGGCCGCGCGCGTCGCCGGACCCATCAGACCGTCAGGCGTCACCTGCAAAGCATTTTGCAAATCGCGGATTGCCGTGCGCGGGCCTGACAGCACACCATCATCAAACAGCACGAGATCAAGCCCGTCAGGCAGATCATCGCCGCCGATCGCCATCCAGAATTTTTCACGATAGATGCGCGCTGCTTCATCACGCTCAAGCATCATCACATCTTCACGCGAGACAGGCTCGCCGCGCCAAGCCGACAAAGTCTTGCGCGTAATGCCCATATTGGTCGCGCCACCCGGATCACCCGGATTATCCGCAAAACCACCTTCTTCATTGAGAATAGCCGTCAGGCAGGCCTGCCAATGACGCTGCGCCATGGCTCACCTCCACACGCGATAGGATGGCATGGGCCCGATGTCCCACGGGATTGTCTCGAGTCCTTGCACAATGCTGGGCAGCGCAAAAAGCAAGATCGTGCCCGGTGTTGCGCGGATCGGCCAAAGTGATGTCGTCGATCCGTTGGCGGGCGTCAGCCACATTTGCAAATGCTTCCAGCCAGAGGCCGCATTGAAAATGCGCGCCGGCGTATCGGCTGCAATATTATGCGCCACACCATCGACCAGCAGACGCGGGATGGTCTCGCTGCTGGCCAGCACAACACTACCGGACAGAACGCGAAAATAAGCGCCAGCTGTGATGCCTCGCCCGACATTGCGCACGCTCGACAAAAACGGATAGTGCAATGTCGATTGCACCGTCACAGGCAAAGTCACACCTGTGCCAGCCGTGATCTGCTGTACAAAAAACTCGGATCCCGAAGTCTGCGCAGCCGCAGGACGAATTTTATTCAACAGATCGGCAATATTCGCATTGAGCGTCGTGCCCGGCCGCGCCACGCCATAATTGGCGCGCACGGACCCATTGAGATTGGTGATCCACGTCACATCGGTATAAGTCGCAACCGCCCAGGAGACGGGTTCTGGATTGCCCGCAAAGCGCCCGCCATCTTCCACCAGATTGAGCAAAGCAGGGACCGAGCGCTGAACCTGCGCAAAGTAAGCCGCGCCACTTTTGCGCACAGCAATCGCCTTGCCGGTTTCCAGACATCCTTGCGGCAAAGTGGAGCCATCAAAAGCTTTTAAAGGAAGCGGCGTCGCATCAATCTGGTCAAGCTGCAAAGTCGGATCGACATTCAATGCCGTCGCATTGGGTACATGCGGCACCATCCAGAACAATGCCCCATCCGGCAATGCCCCGCGCAGCGGCGCACTCAGAAAATATGCCGCCGGCGTGCCACTCGTCACAGCAACAGAAGCGGCAAGATCGCTGGCGCCATTGGGAAAGAACACACGACCCGTATTCGGATCGGCATAAAGCGCATCTTTCCAGCTTGACCCATCAGCCGAAACCTTGATGCGGAACCGATCATCCGCCATCAAACCGGTTTCAGGACGCCCAGACCAATTGGATTGATAAAGCTGTGAGACAACATTCGTTGCCTGCGAACGATTGAGCGTAAACCGCAAATCACCCGTGCCACCTTCCCCCACAGAATAAGGTGCAAAGAGAAACGAATTGCTCTTGGCCGTCACCTGCGCTTTGGGATCGACAGCGGGTTGGTCAGAAATGCCGTTGGGAAAATTGACACGACCTGTGCTCGGATCAATCGACAGTGCTTCTTTCCAACTGGCTCCATCGGCAGAGACTTTGATGCGATATTTATCGTCCCCCATCAGTCCGGTTTCTACACGCCCGGACCAATTGGACTGATAAAGCTGTGAGACAACATTCGTGCCCTGCGAACGATTGAGTGTGAACCTCAAATCACCCGTGCCGCCCTCAGCCGCCGAACGAGCTGCAAACAAAACACCATTGAGCTTGGCAGAAAATGGATTTTGCGCATCCGCACTCGTGCCGAAACCTGCATAGCGCAGATTTTGAACATCCTGCAGATCGATGCGTTGCTTCACCCAATCCGCGCCATCAAAGACATAAAATAAGCCTTCGCTTTGCACATAAGCACGCCAGCCCGGACGCGGCGCATAAAACCGCCAGGCATTGTCGCCAAAAGCCGCAACATTCAAAGCCTGACCAGCGAAGGCACCCTGTGCAGCCGTATTCACTATCACGGCCATTCCCTCCACAGGGTTGGCAGGAGGTGACGACACATTGCGGGCGGTGACAGAAAGATGCACAAGCGCATCCAAATTTTCCAACGCCTCATTATGCGTGACGTGCTTTTGCGACTGCGCGGCATCAATCCGCGGCAGTTTCAGCCGTGTCGTATCAGACATGAGAAAAACTTTCGTCAAAGAACAGGAAGAGTCACAATCAAATCAAAACCACGCCCGACAGCAGCACTCACCTGCGCAATACGCAGTGATAAAACGTTCTGCACAGCGCCAAAATCAGCCAGCTCTTGTTGGCTCGAATAGAATACCAATGGTGCGTTTGAAGATAAGCTGCGCTTCACTTGTGTGCCTGAGAGCACATCCACCACATAAGCCTCGCTGTCTTCACCAAGCGGAACTTCAAGACCTTCCCAATTATCGCCGTGGCGACGCGTGCGACGCAGGAAAGAAATACGCATACCATCAGCCCCGCGCTGCGCTTTGGCCCGCACAGGCGCATAGGGCCGCAGACTGAGCGCGCTCGGGGTTGCCTCAAACGGCAAATAAGTGGCATCGGCATAATCACGCTTCTGGGGCCCGATACGAAAATGTTGCGCGACCCCTAAACGGTCCAACCCCTGCGCCAGCGGCACCAAAGCCTCATCCACCATCACCAATGTGGCGCCAACTGGCAAAAGCCGTGCGGCCAAATCCTCTTCACCACCAAAGCCGCGTAACAGACGCGAAATCTTCCACACATCTGCATCAACAAGATCAGCGCGACCGAACCCGATTAGCTCCCAACGCCCATCTTCTCCACGCAGCGCCAGTAAATTGCGCCCAGCCAACAGATCGACATCAGAGACTGAAGACGGCGCGCCGCCGCGCAAAGCCACACGGAAAGAATTGGCAAGATCAAAGCGTCCCACTGGGCCAGGCGCCAAGACATCCAGCGTTTCACCCATGATGGCGCAGCGCGTCACAGAACTAAAAAAATCAAACCCGCCACCACTTCGCAAATAAAGCGACAAAGCGCCCGGCCATGGATCAGCAAATGCCGCCACATATTGCAATGCCGGCACATCCTCTCGCGCCCAAGCAAGGTCCAAAATCTCGACATGTGGCGGACCCGGCAAAACTGGCGCAGATAAAGCCGCTTCTCGTGATCGCTGAACGCGATGATCAAAGATCGACAAATCCACCGCCCGCGCCTCAACCTTGCGCGCGCCCTGCTCGACGATGCGCAAAATACGAAAAAGCCGCGGAGTGCCTGCAATCGGCAGGCGGATCACATCACCAGCTTCCAACCCCACAAAGCCCGGCCTCAGCAGGAAACTAATACGATCACGCGCCACCCATAAATCCTGCAACCAAACATCCGCTGCATGTTGCGCGGCCGCCGCATCCGTCACAAGCGCAACTTCGCCTTCGGCCAATCGGCGTGTGGCCCCCTCCAACCGGCGCGAGAGGGCACTGGCAGGGCGGTAGTCCCATTCCGAACTGATAAAAGCCAGATGCACCTCATGGGGCAGATCGCTATCTTGCGCGCGCAACAATGTGAACGGCGCGCCGTGATCATCCAGCACAAGATCATCTGCGCTGAGATCAACAATCGTCCCGCGATTGCGCTGCTGAAAGCGAATCTTCCCCGCTGAATTCAGAGCATCAAATCCGAAGAACGCAGACAGCGGATCAATCACACCCCGCGCCGTCAAAGGCCGATCAATCACATAGCCCTCGGCCAAAGCATCAATCGCGGGCAGATCAATATTGAGCCCCGTCATGTCATGCACAAGCGCACGCACGAGATCATCTACCGGAGCAGATTCAAGCCGCCCGTTCAGCCAATGTCCCGTGTGCCAATTTTCCGCATCGCTCCATAATTGGCTCAACATGGGAAATGCCGGAAAAGGTCTTGCATCCCAGGCCCACACATAAAGCCGATCCGGATCCACCATGCGCAAACCCGTTGCCGAGAGCGGATTATCACCCGCATGGTGAAACGGACTGCGCGGATCAAAACGCGCAATGATTGCTTCCAAAGCACGGATTTGCATCAAATCATCACGCGCTCCATCTGAAAAAGGTGGCAGATTTTGCTGCGCTACTTTGGCATCCGGAAAGATATTGGGCGCATTGCTGCCGCATGAAATCGCCGGGCAACCAATCTCCACAAGCCAGATCGGCTTTGAACATGGAACCCAATCTGTTGAGACAGTCTCGACACCTTGCGCACGCTGCACATGCGGCTGCGTCCAGAAATTCACCAAATCTTTGGCGCGATGGACCCAGGGCTTTCCCAGCCCGTCCCTGATGGGCGTGCGCATTTGTTCACGCCGCTCCGCATCATCTGCATAAAACCAATCGAAATTTTCACCCGATCCCAAACCATCACGCAAATAGTTGCGATCATAAATGGATGTGGTCAGACCTTGATCAAGATGGTCTGTTCCGTCCCGCCAATCTGAGAGCGGAAAGTAAGCATCAATACCGATAAAATCGATTTCGGGCGCTGACCACAAAACATCCAGTGGAAAATGCAAAGTCTTGCCGCCATCACGCGACAGCGCGCCAAATTCACTCCAATCCGCACTATAGGAGAGCTTCGTCTTCGATCCCAAAATTGCACGCGCATCTTGCGCCAATCGCCTGAAAGCCAAGGGCGCAGCATAACCACTGGCACCCAAAGCCCGTGTGACGCCGCGCAGTTCAGAGCCCAGCAGAAAGGCTTCAACACCGCCTGCATCCGCACACAATCGCGCATAATGCAAAATGAAAGCGCGGTAACGCTCCGTTGATCCGTCTTCACCAAAGAAGGCCGCGATCTCTGCATCCAAAGCCGCCGTCTGTTCGGCTGCCTGCGGTTTGATATCACCGCGCCAACCAAAGCCCGGCACATCCATCATGACAAATGGATAGAAACAAACATTCAGCCCGCGATGTTTAAGGTCCGCAATGGCGGCGCGCACAATCATATCTGACGGTGTGCCGCCATAAGCAGGCTTGCCATCAATCTGTGTCACCAAACGCGCATTGCCACGCGTCAGCCCTGCCACCGACCAAGGCGCAGCCGTGACTTCTTTGTTGCGGGATTCGACTGCAGGAACGATGCGGCACGCACCGGCCTGCATATCTGTACCAAACCACGAGACGACAAGAGAAACATTCGTCAGGTTGGGGCATAGCGCCTGCAAAGCATCCAGCGAGAGAGACCAATCACTGTCCCCACACAGCTGATGACGATTTTCAGATTGGCTGACACCGGCAGCCCCCGCCATCAAAGGTGCAATCGAATAAGCATATTCGGAAGAGCCTGGAATGAGATTGACCGCACGGATCATCTTTGCAAGTCCGCAAACAGGCTTCACAATCTCGAAGGACAATTGCGGAATCCGGTTGCCATAATCGGCAAGCGGAAAACTCTCGAAAACAAGATAAGCAAGACCGCGATAGGCAGGCGCCTCATCCGCTCCTTCTTTTGCCACGATCAGAGGATCAGGCATCTGGTCCTGTGTACCAGTGTAAAGACGATGCGTGAAACGAGTACGATCAATCTCCTGACCATCCGCCCAGATACGGCGCACAAAAGCAATCTCGCCCTCGCACAGGCCGACAGCAAAATTGGCCGCATAAGCATAAGTCACTTGATCGGTGGTGGAGCCCGCACCCACGAGCTGGCTCTTGCCACCCGATCCGCCAGTGCGCGTGCGCGACTGCGTTTCAACAAAGCGCGTTGCCCAGATCACTTGTCCACCAATGCGCGCGCGCCCATAAAGACGCGGGATCGGTGCACCTTCTGTCGACGCCATGGATGCCAGATTGGTAAGGCGTGGCCCCTCAACAACTTTATGCTCGCCCAGCAGGCTACCCAAAGAATTCGTCAGAAGACTTGGCAGAACTTTTCCTACCAGCGCGCCAACAGGCCCGCCCAAAGCATGGGAAACAGAGCCAATCGCACTTTGCAGCAGCAAGGTTGCCATCTGGATCTCACTTCACATCAGGAAAAGAAAAAGCCTGCACCAAACGTCGTCGCCAGGCTGAACCAAGACTCACTTCACACACGCAAGCCCCATCATGTGCGTGGATCATTGTGGTCGTAGAGGTCGCAAGGCCGATATGTTTTGCGGGCAATCCATCGCGCCAGCGAAACAACAACACATCACCTGCTTGAAACGAGCCCGTCACCGGTGAAAAACAGCGCAAAGCTGCAGCAAGCAGCGCCTCTTCACCCGATGCTTCCGCCCAATCGGGCGTATAGGGTGGCGCAACCTCAGGCTCGGGCCCCACGCAATCGCGCCAAACACCGCGCAACAGCCCAAGACAGTCGCAGCCAACATGCTGCAAAGACGCTTGATGCAAATAGGGCGTGCCTATCCACCCGCGCGCAGCCTCGACAATGATCTGTCGCGACAGCACACTCATGAAAAAAGGCTCCCGCCATCCATCACGATTTCTTTCGATGCCAGCGACATTAAAAGATCATTGCCGGGAATATGCGGGAAGCCACGAAAATTGACGCGATTGGCAAATTTCGCCCCGCATGTCGCAAAGCTTTTGTCACATCCCGCACGCAATTCAATTTGATCGCCCACATCAAGCGCAGGCGAGAGTGGTGTCCAGAGTACAATCTGTGCACGATCATTGTCTTGCCGATGAGCCTTGATCGCGCAGATGGTGCCTTTCTGCGCACCCGAGATCACGTGTATCTGACCATTGGTAAACCACCGATCTGAAAATCCAGAAAGCATCAGCGTGACATGCGACGCATCTTGAACAGATTGCACAGGGGCGTGCGTCAGATAACGCACCTGGGTGAGATCAACCCCGCAATGTGCATCTCCGAGATCAGCACTGCATGTTTTCATGAAGCGCCGACCTGTCTCCTGCTCGAACACCTGAGCGAGTGAGCGCAGCTCTGCTGAAAACACATGATCGGCACGGCGCACCTCGCCCATCACTTCCACATTCATCAACAGACGAAGATCAGGGTCACACCAATCAACCAGCCAGGTTTCAACACTTGCACCATCATAAGCGCCACTCGCCAGCGCCCCTTCATCGAATGAAAATTGCAAAAGAGCGCCACCGACATCACTCTTGCTGCCATGAAAGCCAAGCAGCTCTTCCTGACCACGCAGATGCAATCCGCCATCGGTTTCAAAAGTCACACCATCAAAAATGATGGCTTCATCATGATCCGTGAATCCTTGTAACGCTCCGTCACGTCGCAATATTTTCCAACACGTGCACAGATGCGTAACCTCGGCATGAAGTCGCGCCCGAAGCGCCTCATTCATCTCGCGCATGGGTCAACCTCACTGCAAAATTTCAATCAATGGAATTTTCGGGATTCCACCCGTGCCGAAAGCGGCATAATCAATTTCGAGATAATCCGTATCGAAACGCACTGGCACATCGAAAAGAAAACCAGCCGTCACTTGCGCATCTTGTGGCGGTACATGACCGACATGAAAAGTCACAAGACCATTGGTGCCATCAACATCGAAAAAACTTTTATTGAATTCGACACCCGCAACCGCAAGCCTGATACTCCCCGCAACAGGTTTCACAATGGCGCGTTGATAGGGTGCAAATTCCTGCCCGTAGGTTTTGATAAGCTGGAAGCATCGCGTCACACCATCGCCCGTGCCAATAATCTGATCGAGCGGGGTAACATCCTGCGTTGGAGCGCAGGATTTATAATCACTGCGGTCACGCCAGCGAAACCCGTAAAGCCGCCCGCGCCTCTCTTCAAAAAAAGCCAGAACCTGCGACAAGGCATTGGCGCTTTTCACACCATAGCCGGCTTCATAACGACGCCGTGCATGGGCGCGGCGCGCATTGCGCTGCTCGCGCCCCGAGCTTGTCACCACAATTTCGGTGACACGCTCCGGCCCGCCACGCGCTTGTGTTGAAATATCCAGAGGAAAGCGCACCTCGTGAAAACTGGTCATGGCCGCCCCTCACGCAATGCGCATGCGCCGCCAGGGCGCGACAGCTGCTGCAATGGCTGCTGGAAAATGCGCAACATGCTCTTCATGCAAAGCATCGGCCCGATGCTCATAATAATGAGCCACCAACATGCGCATGGCTTGCCGCAGAGCGTCGGGCACATCGGTCGCCTGTGTTCCAAAACCTGCGGTGAGATCGATCTCGACAGGACCACCCGATCCATTCGCCGATAACAGGGACGGCGAGAGGCACAAAGTCGAACCGTCGAGCTGAAACAAAGCAAGGTCCAACAAAACTGGATTGCCCAGCGCGTCAAAGCTGCGCACTGCATCAAGCGAGAGGATCGGCGAAATAGGCAGACGCAATGTCGCCTCACGCGGTAGACGCGGAAGCCGCAGACGCCACTTTTGCGCAATCAAAGCGCGGCGTGCCCCCTGCTCCACCGCATTGCGGGCCGCTTTGATCAGCGAGAGAACAAGTCCGTCCTCTTCGCTGGTTTCCAGTCGCAAATAGACCCGCATCTCGTCGAGCGACAAAGGCTCGAGCGCCGGGCCCGCAAGCAGGATCGGTGTCATTTTGAAAATCTCCGCCATGTGCTGTAAAAGCAGCGACATGATCGACATGCGCCAAAAATTCACTGCTTTCGCATTTGCGTTGAGCTTGGGCTGCGCGCCCGCTCACGCCATCACCGGACCTGCACAAGAAGGCAGTCCAGCGCAATCATCTCTGCTCATGCTGCTCAATGAGCGCGGCTTCTGCACGGCCAATGTCATTGCCCAAGACGTGCTGCTCACAGCCGCCCATTGCGTGCACAAGATCAAAGGTGCCGTTGCCTATTGGCCGGGCTTAAAGCCCGAGGCTTTCGTCCCGGCCAAAGACATTCTCATCCATCCCGGCTACAGACCGGATGCGCCCAAGACGCGCGAGCGCAGCATTGATCTGGCACTCGTGCGTTTAGACCGCGCCTTGCCTGCCAATTTTACGCCGCTCACCATCGACTATGACGCGCGTGTCGAACTCGGCACGCCCTTCATCATTTCAGGCTTTGGTTTGCGGCAAGAGAAAGACGGCAAAACCGCCGGTACACTCATGTCCGCAACCCTTGTCACGCGTGAGCCTCTGTCCAAATTGCTGATCTGGGCGAAAGACCCGCAAGCGCGCGGGCGTGGTGGTTGCACGGGTGATTCTGGCGGTCCTTTTCTCTCGCAAGAGTCAAAGCTCGTCGCCATCACCGTCTGGTCAGCGGGCGTGGGCGACAAAGCTTGCGGTGATCTCACTCAAGCTCTGCGCCTTGGCCCCGAGCGTGCTTTCATTGAAAAAGCGCTCGCCAACTGGTCGCGTTAGTCGGGCTTAGGACACATCAAACTTCAACAGTTTGATCGCATCGAAATCCTGGATTCCACCACCCACACGCTTCGTTGTGTAGAACAGCACATAGGGTTTGGTGGAATAAGGATCACGCAACACCCGAATGCCAACACGATCGACAATCAGATAACAGCGATTGAAATCGGCAAAGGCCAGCGAGAAAGATCCGGCTGCAATATCGGGCATATCTTCCGCCTCGATGATGGGGAAATTCATCAAGGTTGCGGTCGCACCCAATTGCGCCGGCGGCTGCCACAAATATTCGCCTGTCGAGGCTTTGAACTTGCGGATTTGCGCCTGCGTCTTGCGGTTCATCAAAAAGCGCCCGTTCCGGCGATAGCCGGAGCGCAATGTATAGATGAGATCAACAAGAGTGTCGGACGGGTTGGTCGCCGCAAAACCAGCAGCTACGCCCGTTGGCAGATAGGCCGTCTTGCCCCAGCCCCAACCAGCAACATTCGACTTGGTGTAAGAGAGCAGCCCGGTTGGCTTGCCCACACCATTGCCATTGATAAAGGCCGCACCTTCTTGTTCGGCAAAGACCGTATTCACTTCCTCCGAAATCCATTGCTCAATATCCACCGCTGCATCATCGAGCAAAGTCTGCGTGGCGGCGGGCATGGCATAGAGTTCCATGGCCGGAAAAGTCAGATCGGCAATCTGCTGACTAGCCGTTTGCGTTCGCGCATCGGTTTCAGCGACCCATCCGGCTGCAGGCCCTGTCGGACAAAAAGCTTTCTTGTAAGTCGAAGTTGAAATCTCGCGCACAGAAGCAATGGCGCGAATGGGCGATATATTGGCCATGCGCCGCAAGATCTCACGCTCTGCCGGAACAGGCACAAGGTAACCCCCATCAGGCCCCGAACCCGCTGACAAAGCCTTTTCTTCAATGGCTTTCAGACCTGCCACTTCGCCTGTGCGCATATAATTCCGGAAGGCCGATTTATGTTCGCGCGAGGTAACATCAGGCACGCGTTCAACGGATGCCAAATGCGGTCGCGATTTTTCAATCAAAAGACGATCCATTTTGCGGCGCTGGTCATCGAGTGCCGCATCAATGCGCGCCACTTTTTCTTCCACCAGCACATCACCGGAGAGTTTGGCCTCCAGCTCCGCAAGGCGTTCATTATTTGCCTCCTGATAGGCATGAAAAATACGATGCATGTCGTCAAATACGGTCTGGGCATCCTGTCCGCCCAAAGATTTGGTCTCAATCTCACTCATAAAAATTCCTTTCAATGAAAAGCGGCGCGCTGCTTTACCGATGTGATGCGCGCCTGCGGCAACATGGGAAAAGTCACGATGGAGATTTCCCAAAGATCAACTTCCAGCAGGCGACGAATGCCGCCCCCTGCCGATTTCCGCGCATTCTTCACGCGAAACCCGATCGAGAGCCCGTCAACCGCACCCTCTTTCAACAAAGCCAAAGTTTCACGCGCTCGCGAGACAGCGAGATTGAGCCGGCCCTTCACACGCAAGCCCCTCTGGTCTTCTTTGATCGACACCCAGGAGCCAATCGGCAGCGATGGATCATGCTGCCACAACATGCGTACAGCTTTCGCGCCACGTTGTTGCAGAGAGCGCGCAAAAGCGCCGGGTGCCACTTCGTCGCCACCCATATCCACAATGCCGAACAGGCTCGCATAACCTTCAAATGTCCCATCAGGCTCGACCTGAAACCCATGGCGCGCATCGCGCACATCAAGCGCGGGGCTTGAAATAATCTTGCGCTCCAGCATCAGCCGCGCTCCACAAAAATAATGCGTAAAAAACGACGAAAGATCCGGCGCGGGTCCGGCGTGCGCCGCGGTTTAACAAAAAAAGACAGGCTCATTTGCGCTCCCCAAATCGACGATTGAAATTGGATAATTCACGGACAAATTCATCAAAGCGGCGATTGGCTTCTGCACTTTCGCGAAGCGCAAACACCAAAAGTCCCGAGGCTCCGCTCGCCCATAAAAAAAGCGCAAGATGGGCAAGGTCGCCGCGCGCAATAATGCTTTGGGTAATGTCGTTCATACGGGCCCTGCCCCATAGCCAACCGCTTCACGCTTTTCATCGCGGGTCAGAAAATCAGCAGCCCCCACACGCGCCCATTCGGCTGCGCGCTCAGAGGCCAGTGCATCAATCGCATCAAGATTGGCGCGCCATTCCACATCGCCATAAGTCGGCTGCAGCCATGTGTTGAAAGAAGCCTGCAGGCGATGCACAAATGGCAAAATGTTTTGCCGCCAAAAGGCGCGATTGGCTTCCTGATAATTGGAAAAAGTATTGTCGCCTGGCAGCCCCAGAACCAGCGGCGGCACACCCAAGGCGAGCGCAATCTCGCGCGCGGAACCAGCCTTGGCTTCAATGAAATCCAATTCTTTCGGCGTGAGTGACAAGGCTTTCCAGTCAAGCCCGCCTTCCAGCAAAAGCGGGCGCCCCGCATTGCGAAGTCCTGAAAAACTTTCATCCAATTCATGTTTCAATCGGTCGAATTGCTCATCCGACAAACTCGCCCCATCCGGCCCCGCATAAACCAGCGCACCCGAGGGCCGCGCAGCATTTTCTAGCAAGGCACGGTTCCATTGGCCTGCTGCATTATGCGTGTCCAGCGCCGTTTCAGCGGCCGCGAGGGGCGGCAAGCCATAATGATCATCGAGTGGCGAAAAGAATTTGAGATGCAAAATGGACTGGTCAGCGACGCCAAATCGCACACGCTCGGCACCCACTGTATATTCATAGGCCAGCGGCCATCCATTGCCACCCGGCACAATGCTCATGCGGTCCGGGCGCAAAGCGTGCCATTCGCGATGCGCGCCATCAATCGTCACCGCTTCGACATAGGCATTGCCGAAGAGCAGTAAATTGGTGACGAGAATTTCAATCAATTCGACGCCAGAGCGCGAGCCACCGGGTGCACGCAACACTTGCGCCAGCGGATGGTCCGCACGCTCCTGCCCCTGCACATAGAGAAGCCACGGCACCGAGGCGACACTCTCGGCAATCATGCGCACCGAGCGAAAAACAATCGGGTTTCGCTCATAACCTTGGCGCACCAATTCGGTGGCCTCGCGCGGCTGCGCGCGCGCATAGGAAAATCCCATGCTGAAAATCGCCGCCGTGCGCGATTGTTTGGCTTCGGCAGGCGCGCGTGTGGAGCGCCCCGAAAGTCTTGCAAAAAGACCGGGCATGAAAACCTCATTTGTCAGAAAAATTTAAATCCGCCGCACGCTCGGCTGCGGCGCTTGTGGCTGCAAAGCAAGCGCTGTCACCGCCCAGACCAAAGCATCAAGCCGGTCAGGACTGCGGCCATTGTCCAATCCGTCGGGGCCAAAAGCACACATTTCATCTTCAAGTGCGGCAAGCGCACCCACATGATGCACGCGGCCCTGCTCGTAGAGTTGCGCCACAGGTGCTGCGCGCAAATATTTGCCACGCGTCGCGCGCACTTGTTTCACCGGCACATGCGGGTCAGCCTCAGAGATCACGGCCTCCACCATCTCGCCACCCTGATTGACTTCGGCAATCAAAGCATCGGCCTCATGCTTGTGATAAAGCGCCACCGCAGCACGCGCCCATTTGGCGGGTCGTGCGGCTGATACAGTTCCATCTTCCAACACATGCACATGGCCGGCCTCATCAATGCCTGCCACCACAAGCCCGCATGAATCAGCCCGCTTATGCGATGAAGCAGGCGGATCAAGCGCGACAACAATGCGGAGCATCGCGGGTGCCTGCGCCTCGCGCGCCGCCTCCAGCATGTCACGTGTCCACAAAGCGTCAGTACGCTCTTCAATCATTTCGCCAAGCAATTCCTGTCGGCCCAATCGTGTGCCATGATAGCGCGCGACAATGCGCTCCAGAAATTCATGCGCCAGATTTTGCGCATTGGCCTGCGTCGCTGCACGCGAAACAGCGGTTTTGGAATCCCCAAGAAGGCGCTTTAAAATCGGCACAGGGCGCGGGGTCGTCGTCACCACCTGTCGCGGATGCGCGCCCAGCCGCAAACCAAATTGCAACATGTCGAATGTCTCCTCCGCATAACGCCATTTCGCCAATTCATCGAGCCATGCGGCAGCAAATTGAGGCCCTCGCAAACTCTCCGGATCTTCTGCCGAAAAAGCCTGCGCGATAGCGCCATTGGGCCAGATCAATCTTTTGCGCGAAGGCTCCCAGAGTGGACGCTCATCACGCCCATGAATGGCGAGAATCCCCGACACACCTTCAATCATCACATCGCGCACATCTGCCGCAGTCTCACCGACAAGCGCCATGCGTCCAACCGGCCCTTGAGAAAATCCGGGCAGGCCGAGCGCCATGCCGCGCACCCATTCGGCACCAGCGCGCGTTTTGCCAGCACCGCGCCCACCCATGATCAGCCACACGGTCCATGGCCCACCCGCTTGCGCTTCACGCGGTGGCCATTGGTCATCGCGCGCTGAAAATTCCCAGGCCTCTAAAATTCGCTTCAAATCTGCAGCCGAAAAATCATGCAGCAGATCATCCATCTCCGCTTCTGTGGCGCAATTCGCCAAGTCGTCGAGCAAGGGCCTGCCGCAATGTGGCCAGATCGCGAGTGTCTGTGTCATCGCTTGTCGTCTTCTGCGCCTGCGCGCGTTCATCGTGATTGAGCTTGCGCAAATCCCCCAGCGTCTTCACCAACAGCCCCAGAATACGCGCCTTGCGCTCCGCACCCGGGGGTGCCGTTTGCTCAATCTCGCTTTCGGCGCGTGCAATCTCGCGGCGCAATGCGCGCACCAAGCGGCGCTCCAGCGCCAATGTGTCGAGCGAGGCCTCATCCGCATCAGCCATTGGCATTTCACCGCGCGCAGGCCATTGCTCGCGTTGGCGCAAAGCACGGAAAGCGGCGGGCGTGAGTTTCAAACCTTTGGCAATGTCTGCGAGGGAAACCTCATTGGCTTCATAAAGCGCGCGCGCACGCGCCAAGGCAGTCTTGCCGGGCTTGTTCATCGGGCTCGCCCCGTCCGCCCCATCGGGCGCATGTGTGGAGAATGACACCAACATATAGGAACAGCGTCACTCTGTCAAGGATAAAAATCCTATTCTCGCTTTTTGTCCCGCACCGGCTTAATCTCTCGCCCAAGGACTATAATTTCAGGGACTTTTGGGAGGACATCATGACCGAGATCCGTGTCAACGGCCTGCGCGGGGTCGAACTCGCCGTCTTCAATCTCAAGGAAACAGCCGATTTCTACGCGCAAGCTTGGGGCTTGTCGGAAGTCGCCTCCGCCAATGGCACGGCTTACATGCGCGCTGCCGGCAATGAACATCATGTGCTGAGCCTTCATGAGGCCCCGCGCGCCGGACTTATTGCAATCAATTTCTCAGCCCCCTCGCGCATCGCAGTTGATGGCCTGCATGCGAAAGCCAAAGCCATGGGCTGCGAGATTGTCTCAGGCCCAGCCGAGCTCGCAGCGATTGCAGGTGGCGGCTATGGCTTCTCGGTCAAAACGCCCGAAGGCCAGACGCTGAATATTTCTGCCGACGTCGTCCAGCATGGTGCAGGCAATTTCCATGATCATTCGCGCCCGACCAAACTGTCGCATGCGGTGCTCAATGTCGCTGACGTCGACAAGCAGCGGAACTTCTTTATCGATGTGCTCGGCTTCCGCCTGACAGATTCAACAGCACGCATGGATTTTGTGCGCTGCTCGTCCTACCACCACTCCATTGCGCTTGCCCGTGCGCAGGGCGCTGGCCTCAACCACATGGCCTATGAAGTCGAAAACTTCGACGGCCTGATGCGCGGTGCGGGCCGCATGAAAAAGCACGGCTTTAAAATCGGCTGGGGTGTTGGCCGCCATGGGCCGGGCAATAATCTCTTCTCATACTTCATCGAGCCGAATGGTTTCGTCACCGAATATACGGCGGAGGTCGATTATATTGACGAAGCCAAACATATTGTCGGCACGCCGGATTATTGGGCCAAGATCATGAATGGCCCCGACCGCTTCGGCTTGGCCGATCCGTCACCCGAATTGCGCGATGCGATGGCAGGCAAGATTCTGGAAGAACGCAACAAGGCTTGCGAAGAGATCATCTCGAAGAAACTCGCCTCCGCTTAAGAAGAGACCAGATAAATGAACAAGCGGATTGCTACTGCCATTCATCCATCACGCGCAGACATTGCTGCGCTGCCGATTTCGACCAATGTCAAAATCGCCACATCAGAATTGCTGGGCCTCGGCGCTCGCGTGATTGATCTTGGTTGCGGCGAAGGCAAATTCACTCGCGGGCTTTGCTCTTTGTTTGGCGAAGTCACCGGCCTCGACGTCAAAGAACGCAAGATTGAATATGCCAATGAGAAAGCCCGTGAAGAAGGCGTCAATGCCAAATTCGTCGCTGGCAGTGCCGAAGCCATTCCCTTTGGCGATGGGCATTTCGATGCGGTGATTTTCTCAAACAGCCTGCATCACATGCCAAATCCCGCAAGTGCTTTGCAGGAAGGCCTGCGCACCTTGCGCACAGGCGGCCTGCTCTATGTCATGGAGCCTGTGCCGTCCGGCAATTATCATGATGCCACTTGCCTCGTGAATGACGAGACACAGGTGCGCACGCAAGCCTATGAAGATATGCTTGCTATGAAGGGCGCGCTTGAGGAAAAGGAAATTCTCTACCGCGCACCGCGACGCTTCGCCAATTTCGAAGAATGGCGCGATGATCAGATTGATCGCGACCCGAAGCGTCAGGCCTTTTTCGATCAAGACCCAACGAAAGTTCGCGCCAACTTTGAAGGCAATGCGGAACACGCAGACGGCAAGCTCGTCTTCGACCAAGTGTTCCGCGTCAACATCTGGCGCAAGGGCTAAGTCTGCATCGCGCTTATGCGTGAGAGAATCCTAGACCCCCACCCCTAACCCCTCCCCTCAAGGCGGAGGGGGATTCCATGCAGCTTGCAACGCAGATTGCTCGTCGACATCGATATGCATAAAACGCTCTCCCCCTTGAGGCGAGGGTTGGCGTAGGGGTCTGCGCATCTTGGAGCGATGAGCGCTTACCCCTGCAAGCCAATGGCTTCGACCATTTTCTCCCAGCGTTTGATTTCGTCGCGGAAATACATCTCCGTCTGCGACGGGTTGCGCAGACTGGTTGCAACGCCGAGCGCTTTCATCTGCCGCTGCACATCTGCCTCATTCATCGCGCGGTTCACATCGGCATTGATCTTGGCAATCACATCGGGCGGTGTGCCCTTGGGTACGAAAAATCCCGACCAGGATGACGCACGAAAATCTTTCAAGCCGCCTTCTTCATAGGTCGGCACTTGCGGCAAAAGCGTTGAGCGCTTTGCGCCTCCCAGCGCCAGACCAATTGCTTCGCCATTGAGGATGGAAGGAATAGCGGTCGATGTGCTCGCCACCACATTCACGTCACCCGTCATCAAAGCAAGCATGGCCGGATTGCCGCCGGCAAAAGGAATATGTTTCACATTGAGGCCGGAGAGGATGCGCAAAGCATATTCTGCCGAAATATGCGAACCCGAACCAATGCCCGACGAACCCAGATAAATCGTGCCCTTTTTGCCGGCCGCAACCAGATCAGCAAAATCTTTCATGCCGGTCTTGGGATTGGTGACAAGCAGTTCTGGCGCGTCGACGGGGATTACCGCTGCCGTCAATTGTGCGGCAGAAAAACCTTGCCCCTTGTAGAGCGTTTCATTGATCGCGAGAGATGTCGTGGTGCCAAGCCACGTATAGCCATCAGCTGCGGCGACTGAAACAGAACGGGCGGCAATATTGCCGCCCGCGCCCGCCATATTCTGCACAACAACTGTTTGTTTCCAGTCTTCGCTGAGCTGGCGCGCAAGAGCGCGTGCCACACCATCGGCAAAACCGCCGGCTGCAAAGCCGACAATCACATTCACACGCCTTGCGGGCCAAGCGCTTTCACTTTGCGCTTGCGCTGCTCCGGTCCAACACGACAGTCCGACTGACAATAAGCCAGCCCACATCCCTGCAAGGCGCATGATAAACTCCTCCCGATGGCGTCTCCGTTTTCTTTTTCTTGTTTTTGTTGGTCTCTGCCCGGCGCGCTTTACGCGCCGAGTTTGCGTGTCACATTGTCGAACAAATCATCGACCGCCATTTTTTGCGGCACAAGCCCCTGCTCGAAAGAAAAATCGAGCGCCATTTGCAGGCTCTTCACATTCCGCGCGAGACCGAAGGGCGCCATTTTCGCCGCCGCCTCGGGCGCGGCGGCATTGGCCTCTGCCAACATGCGATAGGCTTCCGCCACCACATCGGGGCGCTCTTTGGGCAGATCAGCATGGACACAGAAAATATGATTGATCGGCACCTGAATAGCGTTCTTCGCCATCCATGCCTTCGCCAACACATCGGGCTCGGCAAAGAGATGGGTGAAGCCCGGCACATCCGGAAACTTGTCGCCGAGCACGGCAGCCGCCACTTCGCCATCCGCCAATAATTGCTCCAGCGTCTGGCCCGGCTTCACGCGTGTGCAGCTCGCCGGATCAATGAATTCCGCCACATGCGGATCTTCCACCGTGATCCAGTGAATCTTGGAAAGATCGACGCCATATTCATGCTGCAGAATGCCACGCACCCACATGACGGTCGTCACCGAATAGGCGCGAATGCCGACTTTCTTGCCCTCCAGATCTTTGGGCGTCATCGGTCCGCGATTGGCATTGTAGGCAATCGTATGGTGCTGGGTGCGGCTGACGATGGGCGCTGGCAGCGCGATCAGCTTCTTGCCCCAGGCCTTGGCCTGAATATAGGTCGCAATGGCCAGTTCACCCGCTGTGAAAGCCCCCTCGCGCACCATGGGCTTGAACCCCTGATTGGCGACTTTCGGGCCGGCAAAATCGAATTCGACGAGGTCTGAGCGGATGGAACCATCCTTCAGCGCCATGGTCACGGGATGATCGGCCAGATTGGTCCGCAGCACCACCTTGCCCGTCGATGGAAATGTCATGATCGTCCCGTCCCTCTTCTTGCTTGCCTCTTATGGGCCCGGTGAACAAAATGGACCGGACGAGGCCCATCCGGCAAATTCAAAATTCGGGACGGCTGATGAAAAAGGGGATGGTCGGGATCGTCAGAAAATCGACAGTTCCAAGAGCCGAAACGTCTCTATAAACTTCGGTATGACAATGACATGCTACAGAAGTAGCAGGCTTTGAGACAAAGGGTCTGGGGCGATGGGCGATTATACGAACATGTCGTCATATTACGATGTCATCATGACATCGGGCTATTACGACTATGCACAGATCGTGAATGATCTGGAGCAGCACGGACCCTTTGCCAATATTCTGGAGGTCGGCTGCGGTACGGGCCTCATCCTCGAAGAATTCGGACGCCGCCACGGCAGCGCGCAGATCACCGGCATTGATCTCACCGAAGCCATGCTGAAACAGGCGCGCGAGCGTCTCGCGCCCTATCCCGCGATTGATCTGCGCCAGCAAAATGTCTGCTCGCTCGCCCTCAACAAAAAATACGAAGCTGCCTTCTCTTATGGCGGCGTCTGGTATTTCGTTATTGATGGCGACAAAGAGCCCTTCATGGTGAGCCATATTCCGGGTGACGCTGACAATCGCGCGGGGCTGGAAAAGCTCGCTGCCCATATTGCACCGGGCGGCATGTTGCTCTTGGGGATTCAGGGCCCGCACTTCGATTACGAAAAAGAGATTTCCAACGGCATGATCTATGCGCAAAAAATCGAGCCGCATGATCATGGCTTCGTCAAACATTATTATCTGCTGGATGACGGACGCCGCGTCATGGAGCAGACGATTGATTACCGCACCTATTCATGGAGCCAGACGCTCGACATGCTCGGCAAACTCGGCTTCACGCCGGTGCCACGCAAGGGCGATAAATTTCTGGCCTTCCGCAAGGCAGCCTGAGCCCGCATGAGCAAAGACAAGATTCTGTTTGTCGGCACCGGCAATATGGGCCATCCCATTGCCGCTAATCTGTTGCGCGCAGGCTATGCGCTTACGCTCGCTGATCTGAACCCCGAAAAATTCGCTGATCTCGTCAAGCTGGGCGCACGCGCCGCAGGCGATCTGCGTGATGAAGCCGCCAAAGCCGATCTCGTCTTTCTCTCGCTCCCCGGCCCCGCTCAAGTAGAAGCCCTCCTCTTCGGTCAAGGCGTCTTGGCCGCGATGAAGCAAGGCGCAGGCCTCATCGACACGACAACCAGCTCCGTCGAACTCGCACGCCGCATCGGCCAAGAAGCGCAAACGCACGGGCTGCACTATCTCGAATCCCCAGTCACCAATGCGATTGATGGTGCGCGCGCAGGCAAGCTTGGTATTTTCGCGGCAGGCTCGAAAGAGGCTTACGAAAAATATCTGCCACTCTTCCAAGTGATCGGTGAAAAGATTTTCCATGTCGGCCAGCATGGCAATGGCGCGACGGTGAAACTCATCACCAATCTGCTCTGGTTCGTGCATGCCGCCGCCATTGGCGAAGGCCTGATGCTGGGTGCCAAAGCCGGTGTGCCGCTCGATGTGGTCGCCGCTGCCATTCAATCCAGTGCGGGTGCCTCATGGGTGGCCGACCATGACATCCCGTCGATTTTTGCAGGCCATTATGATCCGAGCTTCTCGCTTGATCTCTGCTGCAAAGATTTGCGTCTCGCCCATGAGATTGCCGACGAGCAAGGCGTAGAATTGAAAATGGGCAAACTCGCCCGCGAACTCTTCGAGACGGCGCGCAAAACCTATGGCGGCGATGCAGCCGAATTGCATGTTGCACGCCTTGTCGAAGAACAAGCGGGCCTACTTTTGCGCCCACCCCATGGTGAAAAACTATGAGCCGCGAAAAACAATCCCGTCTCTTGGCCGAAGCCCATCGCCACATGCCCCAAGGTGTGGCGGAAAATTACCGCTATTGGGGCGAAGACCGCACGCTCTTCATTGAAAGTGCTGAAGGCTGCCGCCTCACCGATTGCGATGGCAAAAGCTTTGTCGATTTCCGCCTTGGCTATGGCCCGATCATTCTGGGCTATCGCGACAAGCGCGTTGATGGCGCCGTCATCCGTCAAATCACCGAGGGTGGAACGCTGTCGGGCTTTTCCACCCCGCTCGACATTCAAGTCGTGCAGCAAGTCAAAGCGCTTTGCCCCAATATCGAAAAAATGCGCTTCGCCAATTCCGGCACAGAAGCGGTGATGGGCGCGGTGCGCACAGCGCGCGGTTTCACCAAGCGCAAACATGTCGCCATTGTCGAAGGCTCCTTCCACGGTCTCTATGACGAGATGATGTGGAAGTCCGATCTCGAAAACTGGGATCCGAAAGGCAAAGCCGAGCCGCGCATCATTCCGTTCGGTGCTGGCATTCCCGACAAGACGCGCGATCTCGTTTCGCTCATCCGCCTCAATGATTATGACATGGTGGAAGCGCTGTTGCGTGACCATGGCGATGATCTCGCCGCCATTCTGCTGGAGCCCATCATCGGCAATGCAGGCTCGATTGCGGCCACACAAGACTGGCTACAATTCCTGCGTGATCGCTGCACGCAAAATGGCACCATGCTCATTCTCGATGAAGTGAAGACCGGCTTTCGTGTCGCACCCGGTGGCGCGCAGCAGCTCTATGGTATTCACGCCGATCTGACGTCCTATGCCAAAGCCATGGGCAATGGCTATCCGGTCGCGGCCTTTGGCGGGCGCGCCGAGGTCATGGATTGCGTGGGCGCTTTCAAAGGCGGTGTTGTGCATGGCGGCACTTACACCGCCAATCTGATCGCCTTGTCGGGTGCATCCGCAACACTCGACATTCTCGCCAACACAAACGCCTATGACACGATCAACCGTGCTGGCGCCAATATCCGCGATTGCTTAGGCCGCGTCTTTACGGCCGCTGGTATCGAGCATTGCTTTGCCGGACCGCCGGCCATGTTTGGTATTCATTTCTTGAATAAAGTGCCGACCAATTACCGCGATTGGCGCATCACCGATTCCGAGCTCTATGCGAAATTCGCCTGGAAGCTGATCGACTACGGCATCATGCTGGAGCCCGACTCGCGCGAACCATGGTTCATCTGCGAAGCCCATGGCGATGTTGATCTGGGCTGGCTCGAAGATATCGCCACCCGCGCCATGCGCGAGGCCAAGGGTTAGGCCTCCGCTCGCAATGACGGAGGACTTATTCTAACTTGGTCTCACACGAATCGGGGAGGCCTGTTCAATGCGTTGTCATTTCTGCGATGGAACCGGCATGCGCCGGATCGGCCAAGAGCTCGCGCCTTGTGTGGAATGCGGCGGCTGCGGCGTCGCCCATTGCTGCGACGGGATTCAATCCTGCTGCGAGATCGAAGGCGATGATCGCTTGGCGCCGATCAAAGAAACACAGCTCCATCCCGTCCCCCATGGGGTATCGGGAGAGTAAATCAACAAAGACTCGTAGACCCCCACCCCAACCCTCCCCTCAAGGGGGAGGGAGTTTCTTGCATGTTGATGTCGATGAACAATCTGCGTTGCACGCTGCATCAAATCCCCCTCCCCCTTGAGGGGAGGGGCTAGGGGTGGGGGTCGCACGATCTTTCCAAACTGTCATGCGAGCGGAGCGAAGCAAACCAGAGGCACCACGTGAGGCCTCTGGTTTGCTTCGCTTGCGCTCGCAATGACGTAGAGAGTGCGCAATAAAAAAGGCCCGGATCTCTCCGGGCCTTTTCTTTTACAAATTCATCTGGCCTTCTTCGCGATAGACGAATGTCTCTTCGCTTTCAAAGGCGCGCACTTGCGGGGCAACGCCCGGCAGGCCGAGCTTGGTCCATTCAGCCGCCACTTTCTCATAGGTCGATTGACGCAAAGTCGTGCGCGTCGAGAACACCGGAATATAGCGGTGATCCTTACACGCATTGATCAGCGCCTTCGAACCATAGGGGCGCTTGTCAGGCGGGTTTTGCGAGGGATCAAGCGGCGTGGACCAAGTGTTGCGCATGATGTCGATGTCATCGATCGGATTACAACGCGATGCCATCGCCCAGATCACCTGATCCATGTCGGTCGGATCGACATCATGATCCACGGCGACAATCCACTTGGTGTAATAAGCACCACCCGGCACCTGCGCGGTCAAAGCCAGCACTTGCGCGGCATGGCCCGCATATTTCTGTTCCATGGCAACCACCACCATGCCGAAACCGCCCGCGGCTGCGGGATGCGAATAGACGCCGTGAATACCTGGAATGCCAAGCTTGTCGAGATCATCCCAGATTTTTGCAGACCGGATGATCGAGAAGAAACCCGATTGTTCGCAAGACGGATAATCGGCCATCAGCGCATTCGTCAGGATCGGCTTGTTGCGATAATGCACGGCCGTGATGTGCACCAGCGGGCACGCGGCTTCCGGTTTGCCGTAATAGCCGGTGAATTCACCAAACGGACCTTCAGGCGCCATGCCGCCGGGGCGGATCTCGCCTTCGACAACAAGCTCCGCATGCGCGGGGATCAACAGATCCGTCGTCTTGCCCTTCACCACCGGCACGGGGCCACCCTTGATGCCGCCGGCATATTCATATTCCGAAACGTTCTTCGGAAAACTTTGCGAACCGACCAGCATGTAAAGCGGATCAATGCCCCAAGCCGCCGCCACTTGCAGTGACTTGCCCTGCTCCCACGCGCGCGCAATGTGCAGACGCGCATCCTTGCCCGGCGACAGATAAAGGCCTGTCGTATTCTTGCCCTGCAACATCATGCGATAGGTGCCGACATTCAGATAATTCGTGTCGGGATCGCGCGTGATCACCGCATCCGCCGTGCCCGCATAGCGGCCACCATCGCGCGGCCAATGTTTGGGGATCGGCAAGAGATCAAGATTGACGTCATCGCCGAATACAGAATTTTCGTAAATGCTGGCTTCAGCAGCCGCGATTTCCTTCGGGGGAATGCGCGAGCGCAGCTTGTCCTTGGTGCGGCGAATGAGTTCCACCGTCGGTGTGTTGGGGTCTTCGCCCAGCGTCAGCGCAATGCGGCGCACAGATGGCCCGAGCACGTTCCACAACGAGCGCGCACCGATGGGTGAATTCTCAAAACCCTTGATGTTGTTGTAGAGGATCGCGGGCGAGGGTTTCTGCTTGGCAACAAGATAGCCAATCGCGCTCATCTCTTCGTCGCGCTCGACGGGCTCCTTGACCTCGCACAATTCGCCGATGTCAGCGACCTGTTTCAGCCAATCGCGTAGATCATTGATGGGGGCGCGCTTTGAGTCTGTCATCTTCTTCTCCCTGGCCTCTCCCGCGCCGACATTGCGAGCGAGGAGGCGGCTTTCCCCCAAGCAAATGCGCGATTTTGCTCAAAATCGCAAGTCGTGGAAAAATGCGTCAAAAGGAAGCTCCAAATGGCCGATTTGCCCCTCGTTTCTCTCGCTGCTTTGACCATTCTTGATGCCGGCCCCGCAGGCCAGATTCGGGCGGCGGCGGCTGCGGGTTTCAAATCCGTGGGCCTGCGACTCAATCCGC
The DNA here is from genome assembly GCA_947452455.1 of Beijerinckiaceae bacterium. Classification (GTDB taxonomy): domain Bacteria; phylum Pseudomonadota; class Alphaproteobacteria; order Rhizobiales; family Beijerinckiaceae; genus Terripilifer. The sequence goes on along the minus strand of CANGBX010000001.1, from coordinate 431,579 downwards.
TTTTGGCCAGCGATCCGCAGGTCACGGGCACACCGCTGGAAGCCGAGGTCGAGGCGCTGATGCGCGAGACGGGTTTGCAGATGCTGGAGGCGGGCGTTTTTCCGATCAAGCCTGATCTCGAGGTGGAATCACTGCGCCCTGTGATCGCACTCACCGCGCGCATCGGCGGGCGCTTCATCGTCTGCCCTGTGGAAGATGCAGATGTGACGCGCCGCCTGCAAACATACCGCACGCTTTGCGATCTGTGCGCCGCTTATGGGCTGGCCGCTTTGGTCGAGTTCAATCCCTATTCCGCCTGCCGCTCGCTTGGTGAAGCACGCGCCATGGCTCTGGCAGCCGCGCGCGACAATGCAGCGCTGGTGATTGATCTTTTACATCTGTCACGTTCGGGCGGCACGGCAGATGATCTGCGCAAAGTCGAGCCGCATCTTTTGCAGCTTGTGCATTATTGCGATGCTGCACCCATGCCCGATGGCGAGCGCACACAAGAAGAATTGCGCGCAGAATCACGCACCGCGCGGCGCCTGCCGGGTGAAGGTGTTTTGCCCTTGAAAGATTTGTTGAGCGCATTTCCAAAAGGCACGCCCGTAAGCGTGGAATCGCCATCGAAATCGCTTGTCGGATTATCAGCAGAAGAACGGGCGAGAAAAGTATTTGAGGCGACGTTTTCGTCACTTTAGCGCCGTCATTGCGAGCGAAGCGAAGCAAACCAGAGACGCGCGTGTGGCCATCTGGATTGCCGCGTCGGCCTTCGGCCTCCTCGCAATGACGGGCCTAAAGACCCATCACTTCGCGCCCTTGGGAAACTTCCCCGGCCAGCCCACAATGAAATCGGGATAGTTCTCGAGCGGTACGTCGGTTTCACTCGCCAGCACTTTGCCCTGCACGGAAATGCCCGCTTCATGCACGGTCTTCTGCGTGCCAGACACCAGTGGGTGCCACCATTTCAAATCCTTGCCATCGGCAACCAGCTTGTAAGCGCAAGTCGGGGGCAACCACGGCAGCGTGCGCACTTCATGCGGCGTTAGCCTGACGCAATCGCGCACGCGGCGACGGCGCTGTTTGTAATCGGTGCAGCGGCATGTTTTGCCGTCGAGCAATTTGCAGCCGATGCTGGTGAAGTGGATGTCGCCTGTGTCTTCATCCTCGAGCTTGACGAGGCAGCAGCGCCCGCATCCATCGCAGAGGCTTTCCCATTCCGCATTTGAAAAATCTTCTAACGCGCGACCCTTCCAGAAGGGCTGCGGTTGAGCGGTGGGGCGTCGTGTCATGTCAGGCTCGGTTTTTGCGGCTCATCACCCGCGACTTGCGCCGCTTGACCTTGACCGCTTCATCCTGCCGCATATAGCGCACGCCGGTGAAAAACAAAAGCTGGCAGGGACCTGTCATCGGCTGACTGGCCCGTTTTCGTCGAAGCTTGAACGCAATCACATTCGTCATCTCACCGATCTCCCCTTGAGAGACAACACAGGCATTAGGGAATTTGGAAGGTTAACACCGTGTCAACGAAGTCGCTCTAAACTGAGGTCAGTTTTCGAGTGTGTCCGCGATGCGTCTCTTCGCCCAAGATCTCACCACAGATACGTTGCAGCATATCGCCGCCCGTGGCTTGAGCGAGGCTGGTGGCCCCAAACCGCTGCTCCTACGCGTGCTGGTGGACCTGTTCGTGCGCCGCCCTTCGCATAGCGAAGATGAAATCCAGCATTTCGCTGAAATCGCCCATACCATTCTGCCAAGCGCCACCCGCGCTGAAATTGACCATGCTGCTATGCGGCTCTGCACCCATCCCGCCGCGCCCGGTGAATTGCTTGATCTCTTGGCGGTCCGCGCGAATGAAGGCGCTATCCTGCTCTTTGAAAAATGCCGCCGCCTCTCGACCGCTGTGTTGCAAAATGCCGCTTTGTCAGGCCCGCTCGCAGCCGCTCGCGCGATAGCCACGCGCGATGATCTTGACCCCGGTACAATCGCTCTTCTTGCGGCGCGCCCCGAGCGCGAGATTCTCCTCGCTCTGGTAGAGAATGAATTTGCACCACTGAGCGCCAATATCCTGCCGCAAGTGATCGCGCGGGCTGAGACAGATGCAGAAATCGCTCATGCTCTGTGTCAGCGTCTTCCCCACCGCGCCGAAGTGCTCGGCCTCTTTCTCCATGCTGCACGCACAGATCGCTTGTTGATGATCGCAGCTGCCCGCAGCCGCATGGAGAATACGAGACAAGACGCAATGTTGCTCGTGCCCGTCCATCCGGCAGACTTAGAAGCTGCGGCCCAAACAGGTGCCGAAGCCTTTGCCCTTCACCTTGCGAAAAGCCTCGAACTTTCGCAAGAGCTGGCGCGGTCTATGGTTGAAGATCGGGGCGGTGAAGCGCTCATTGTCGCTTTGCGCGCGCTTGGCTTGGATGCGGATGTGATTGCGCGACTGTTAAAACTTCTGCGTGACAATCTGACCGAAGGTCAGATCACATGGTGGCGCGCGCTTTGTCTGGCTTTGTCTCAGCCGCTTGCGCAGACCTTACTGCAAGCCATGATGCGCATGAATCTGCAAACAGGCGCTCACCCGCAACTCACGACTGACGAAGAGCAAAAGTTGCCGCAAAGTCTCTCGGCTTAATCGGCGAGATCGAGAAACGAACGCCCTTTCGGATCTTCCACTTCAACCAGCCAGAGATCAGGGTCGAAAGAAATTTCCTTTTTGATGCGCGCTTCCGCATCAGCAGGCTCAATCCAATCATCCTTGTGCAAGCGCATCCAGAGGCGATCAATGCCTTCGCGATCAGCCAATTCTGTTTGCGGTGCCGGCCCGTACAGCGCTGCGCGCCCATCGAGACAATCGACCTTCACAAAAATCGCCCCCGCTTCGGGAGAACCGCGCCGACGCAAAGCTGCAAAGGCGCCCTCCACGCCGCAACGGCGCAGATAGGCAGCCACAAAAATATCAGCGCGAAGATGCATCAGGGAATCGCAAGCCCGCTCTGCGTGCCGAGTTCACGCAGAGTGCGCGGGGTCAGTTCACCCGTCACTGTCAGCTTGCGCGATTGTTCAAACATTTGCAGTGCTTGGCGCGTGCCAGATCCCATGACGCCATCCGGCTTGACCACATAGCCCAATTTAACAAGGGCTTTTTGCACAGCCATGACGCGCGAAGGATCAACCGCATCATCAGTCAAGCCGCCGATCAAAGCGCCGATCTGATCTTTGGGTGCAGCATTCGTGCGCGTTTGCACGGGCGGCGCGACTGGTGCAACAGCCGCAACCGGCGGCGCAGCGACAGGCGCGTCAATCAATTTGGCAATCGCATTTGATGCGGGTGCTGCTTCGGCCTGACGCGGCACGGGCGTGGGCACAGGCGCAGGCTGCACCATGGGCCGCGCAATAACGGGACCGGCAAAAATCGGTGCTGGGTGATGCGTTGTCTGAAAGAACAGCGCATTGGCGGCAATGCCGCAAAACACGCCTGTAAAGACAACGCTCATGAATGTGCGTTTGGGATGGCGCGCGACCGCGCTCATCAATTTGGAGAAAGCGCCAGGCTCACGCTGCTCGGCCTTTTTGGGGCGGCGCGGCGCGCTCAAGACGAAATCATGATCGGAACGGGCGAGAGCTTCACGCAATTTTCTTCACCATCATCATGTCAGGAAGAGGACCGGTCGCAACATGCGGCGCGGAGTGGATGATTGCAGGCTTGGCATCGCCTGCAGAATAGGGCCGACAATCCATCGGCAAACGAATGGTCACACATGTGCCCTGCCCCGGCGCACTTTCAATCGCAATCGCGCCGCCGTGCAGGCCAACAAGACCCTTCACCAGCGACAGGCCGAGACCTGAACCTTCGCTGGCACGCGCCTCATCTGATTGCACCTGAAAGAAAGGGTCTCCCAGACGCGGCAAATCTTCCGGCGCAATGCCAACACCCGTGTCGCGCACAGCCAGCAAGACATCTTGTCCCGATTGCTGCGCATGAACAGTCACTGTGCCGCCATGCGGCGTGAATTTGATCGCATTGGCAAGAAGATTGATCAGGATTTGTTTGCAGGCACGACGATCAGCCAAAATCTCACAAGCATCGCGCTGCACTTGGCGACGCAGAGACAGGCTTGCCTCATCAGCTTTCAATTTCAGCATGTCGCAACATTCATCGACCAGCGTGCCGAAAGCAAAAGATTCCGGCACGACCGGAAAAGCACTCGACTGCATCTGCGACATATCCAGCAAAGCATTCACGAGATCGAGCAAATGCTGGCCGGATGTTTGTATGATCTGCGCATGTTCGCGGCGCTGCATCTCGTTGGCCGCAGACGGGTTGCTTGCCAGCAGATCTGAGAATCCGATGATCGCATTGAGCGGTGTACGCAATTCATGGCTGACATTGGCAATCAGTCGTTCTGTCCAGGCCTGTTCTGCGCTGATCTGAGCTGTGACAGGCTCCACAATCCGCACCAGTGCCAAAATCTCATCGCCAGCCAGAGCCTGCAATCGCATGTCCACTGGCACATAGATCGGCGTTACAAAACGCGCGCGCGGGCTTTCTTCATCGCGCAGATGAAAATGCACCCGCAATGTTTTGACAGTGCCGCTCCGTGCCGCATCACCCAGTGCTTTTATCAGGGCCGGACGATCAGCCAGCATGACGCGCTCGAAAAAACCGCGGCCCGACAAATCACGCCGCGTCAGAGACATTTTTCCATGCAAGGCGGGATCGACCAAACTCACAGCGCCTGCGCGATTGAACTGCAAACGCACATCACCAAGAACCTGCTCAAGAGAAGCGTGATGATGTCGCGCCAGGCCAAAAGCTTCTTGCAAACGCGCTGCCTCGCCGCGCATCTGCGCCACCAAGAGGGCCACATAAAGGGCAGCATTTGCTGACAGAATGACATCGGCTAGAAATGGCGTCTTGCCATGCCCGCCCAATAGCAGCGCAAGCGTGAGCCCACCCAAAACGGCGTAAACAAATTTTCCGGCGCGCGGCAGCATGGCAGCTTCGCAAAAAGCCGCGCTCAGGCAAGTAAAGACGGCAAGCGAAAAGCCAAAGCCCGTCGACAAACTGCTTGCCAACATGGCCCATGCGCTCACGAGAATGATCTGCGCCGCAAATATTTGTGCTCGCTGCATCAGAAGAATGGCGAGGATCGGCAAGAGACTGGTGAGTAGCGCTGCCATCTGCCACGCCGGCAAAGCGCCTTGCATTGAGACAAGCAAGGGGGCAGCAAACGCACCAGCGACAGGCAAAGACAAAGCACGCATGAGGAAAGCGCGGTGGCGCGCGTGATCATGCGCATCTGCGCACAGATCATCCGGCAAAATCTGGTCGATGAAAGAACTCAACGCCGCCACACTTTACGCAAAGGCACGCCATGTGCCCGCACTTGTTGAATGAGAGCTTCGCAGGGCCACCTTAAGGGGGTGCTAAAAGGAGCCTCTCATGCGCATTTCCTTGTGGGTGATGCGCGCTTTTCAACAATATGGTTGAGGCTTTCTTGACGCTGTTGCGCTTGGGCGCACTTCACTTTCGCCCGCATTATGGTGAATGATGTCTTAAACGACAGAAACCGTCATGCGCAGTGCATTGACTCATCGGGCAATCGCACCATTCTCAATCTCATGCGCAGCAAAAAGCGCGCGGAGTTGACGTCGTCTCATGTTTTTCATTCTGCGTTGTCTGTTCTGGCTCGGTCTTGTCTATCTCGCTCTGCCTTTGAGCGGGCTCGATTGGCGTGCCGATGTGTCGGGCGCGCAGCAAGCCGTGCAAGAGGCGGCGGGCGAGCGCGTCAAAGATTGGTGCCTGAAAGACCCCGCCACTTGCGCCAAAAATGCGGCCGAAGCGGCTGACCTTCTGGGTCTGCTGCCTGCCCCGAAGGGCACATCCCAAAACACATTGCAGCCGGGTGACATGAAGCCCACATGGCGCGGCCATGGCGAGGCCGCCCGTCCTTCGCGCGGTTAAGGCTGGCCTTCGGGGCCCATTGCGCCATATAGAGGGGCCGAGAAACCCCTGAGCACAATCATGGCTGCCACGATCAACGAGATTATCGAGAATTTCGAACTGCTGGATGAGTGGGACGATCGCTACCGCTATTTGATCGAGCTCGGCCGCGAACTGGCACCCCTGCCAGAGGCCGCACATAATGAAGACAACAAAGTCCGCGGCTGCGCCAGCCAAGTCTGGCTTGAGACGCATATTGCGCGCGATGGCGGCGAGCCCGTGCTGACATTTTTAGGCGACAGCGACGCGCATATTGTGCGCGGCCTCGTCTATCTCATGCTTGCCCTTTATTCAGGCCACAGCGCCCGCGAGATTGTCGATACAGATCCGCAGGCGCTGTTTGCCAAATTGGGTCTGGATGCGCATCTCACGCCGCAACGCTCCAATGGTGTGCGCTCTATGGTCGAGCGCATCAAATCGGATGCGCGCGCAGCGCTTGCGAGCGCTTAAGTCAGCGCCGGGCGATAATCCTCCGCACCCCAATGGCGCATCGGCACGGATGCGGAGGGCTTTTCAAAAAGCCCGTAATGGCAGGCCAATCTCGTCAAAGCGAGTTCCAGCACCACGCGCGCGGAGCGCCGCGGCCAGCGCCGCTCTGCTTCAATGGTCTCGAGCCCTTTGAGGCAGGCGCAAATATCAAACAGCAGGCCGGAAAATTCTGCGCCCACCTCTTGCATGGCGCGATCAATTCGCTGGCGCGCAGCCAATGCCTGCTCACTCATCGGCAAAGCCTGCGGCTGCGCCTGACGATCTGCGGTAACCGCATTCCACCGTGTGGTGATGCTGGGTAAAGTGCGCGCGAGATCATAATCACGACGCAGACGTTCTCCCGCTTGAAACAATTCGGCAGCGAGCAAACGCCGCCGCGCGAGCCAAGCCAGCGGGCTCTCGCCATCATCAATGATGAGCGCGCCTTCACGCCGCAAGCGCCCCTTCATGGCCTGCACAGGCTCGACCCCTTGCGCACCTTGCGTCAGTGCCGCGCGCGTGCGGCCCTGCGCGGTCAAAACCAAACGCGCGCGCCGCGCAGGGCCCGGCTCCTGCCATTGCGCCAAACCCGCCGCGACCAAAGCCTCGCCCGCCGCAGGGTCAAAGCGCCCTACCTCGACAGAAACACCCCGCCGGCGGGCAACTGCGCGCAAAGCCGCCTCACCTTCAGGGACCCAAGCGTATGAATTTTCAGGATAAAGCGCCAAAATCAGGCGGTCGGACGCAGGCAAAGTCATGATCAAAACTCCTTACAAGAACGGAAGGAGTGTAAATCAGGATTATTTACCTATGCAAGGAATATTTTACTGATCACTACATGTAACCCCGCCCCGTCATTGCGAGGAGGCTGAAGGCCGACGTGGCAATCCATAGCACCAGACTATGATGGTTAGCGCTATGGATTGCCGCGTCGCTTCGCTCCTCGCAATGACGGAGGAGATGACGTCTCTCTTCACCGCCGCGCGAGGCGGCGTTGCGAGCCTAGGCCCATTTCCTTGGCGAGTTGCGAGCGGGCTTGCGCATAATTGGGGGCAACCATCGGATAGTCCGGCGGCAGGCCCCATTTCTCGCGATAATCTTCCGGCGACATATTGTACTGCGTGCGCAAATGGCGCTTCAGCGATTTGAATTTTTTGCCGTCTTCCAAGCAAACAATATAATCATTGGCGACGGATTTTTTGACCGGCACAGCCGGGCGCAGATTGTCGGGCGCAGCAGCAGCGGGCGTCCCGCTCGCCACGCGCACGAGTGCGGCATGGACATCAGCAATCAGCCCCGGCAATTCTGCAGCCGCCACGCTATTGTTCGAGACATAGGCCGACACAATATCTGCAGCGAGTTCAATATAGGCGGGCTGGAGCGAATGATCGGTCATGTTGAGGGTTCCGAAGCGTTAGGAATAAAAGCTGTCGTGCACAATGAATCACGCCGCGGCGCGTCTCTCAACAGTAAACTGCGGCGTGAGCCAAGACTTCGCAAGCATTTGTGGTGAGACAAAGGGTCTCGTTTCCAGTCTTGGCATGAAAAGGACAAGTTTTTCGTCCCGAATCTTCTACAAAAGCAGCTCACTCTTGGCAGAGGAAAGCAAAAGTCAGATGACGACATCGGCAATTCCGACCCCACCGCGGGCTGAAAAACGTCCGCACCACTTCACCGTCCATGGTGTCGAGATTGCGGATGATTATGCCTGGCTGAAGGCAGCCAATTGGCAAGAGGTGCTGCGCGACCCGTCCGTTCTGCCTGCCGATATTCGTGCGCTGCTCGATGCAGAAAATATTTATGCCACCGCCATGCTCGCGCCCACGCAATCTTTGCGCGATCATCTCTTCACCGAATTGCGCGCGCGCATCAAAGAAGATGATGTGGATGTGCCAGCCCCCGATGGCGCTTATGTCTATTATCGCAAGCACCGCCAAGGCGGGCAGCATCCGCTCTTCTGCCGTCGCTCGCGCGAGACGGCGGGTGATGAAGAGATCATGCTGGATGGCGATGCGCTGGGTGCAGGCAAATCCTTCTTCCAATTTGGCGGCGTGAGTATTTCGCCCGATCATCAGCTGCTGGCGTGGTCAGCCGATGACAAAGGCTCGGAGCTTTTCACTCTGCGCGTGCGCAATTTGAAAAGCGGGCGTGATTTGACCGACGAAGTAATCGAGACATCGGGCGGTGCCGTGTGGAGCGCGGATGGAACAAGCTTTCTTTATGTGCGCATGGATGACAATCACCGCCCGCATTGCGTCATGCTGCATCGGCTCGGCACGACACAGGCCGAGGACCAGCTCATCTATCAGGAACAAGATCCCGGCTGGTTTGTGGGTATTTCACGCACGCAGTCGCGCCGCTTCTGTGTGATTGAACTGCATGACCATGCCAGCGCGGAAGCGCGCCTGATCGATCTTGATCACGTCACCACCGAGCCGCGTCTTGTCGCGGCGCGCAAAGATGGCTTGCGTTATGATGTCGACCATCATGGCGACAAACTCATTATCCGCACCAATGCCGATGGCGCGGAAGATTTCAAACTCGTCACCGCAGATCTTGCAACGCCGGACATCTGGCAGGATTTCCTGCGCCATCGTCACGGCACGATGATCATGTCTTTCGTGCCGCTCAAAGATTATCTCGTGCGGCTTGAGCGCGAAAACGGCCTGCCGCGCATCATTGTGCGGGAATGGGCGAGCAGCGATGAACATGCGATTGATTTTGACGAAGAGGCCTATTCACTCGGCCTCGAAGGCATGCGCGAATTTACAACGCAAACGCTGCGCTTCTCTTATTCCTCGATGACCACGCCGCGCGAAATCTATGATTACGACATGAGCCAGCGCACGCGCGTTTTGCGCAAGCGGCAGGAAATCCCCTCGGGCCATGAGGCCAGCCACTATGTGACGCGACGTATTTTCGCGCCTGCCCATGATGGTGAGCTTGTGCCCGTGTCACTGCTCTATCACAAAGACACAGTGCTGGATGGCTCCGCACCGCTCTTGCTGCAAGGTTATGGCGCTTATGGCCATGCGAGCCCTGCATCTTTCTCCGCGCATCGTTTCTCGCTGGTCGATCGCGGCTTCGTCTATGCCATTGCCCATATTCGCGGCGGCACAGACAAGGGCTGGCGCTGGTATGAAAACGGCAAGCTCGAACACAAACCCAATACTTTTGCTGATTTCATCTCGGCCGCACGCCACCTCTGCGCAGAAAAATTCACGCGCGAAGGTCGCATTGTGGCGCTGGGCGGATCAGCGGGCGGTATGTTGATGGGCGCTGTCGCCAATCAAGCGCCGGATCTTTTTGCCGGCATTATTGCTGACGTGCCTTTTGTGGATGTGCTCAACACGATGCTGGATGCGGACCTGCCGCTGACCCCGCCCGAATGGGTTGAATGGGGAAATCCCGGCGCGGATGAGGCCGCATTCAAAACCATTCTGTCTTACTCGCCTTACGACAATGTGCGCGCACAACATTATCCCGCCATGCTGGTTGAAGCAGGCCTCACTGATCCGCGCGTGACTTATTGGGAGCCTGCCAAATGGGTGGCGCGTTTGCGCGAACGCATGAGCGGCGGCGGGCCGATCCTGCTTCATACAAATATGGAAGCCGGACACGGTGGCGCAGCGGGGCGTTTCGATGCACTCAAAGACATCGCGCGCGAATATGCTTTCGCCATTGATTGCGTGGAAGCGCATCAAGGGTGAGCAACCCCCTAGTCCGTCATTGCGAGAAGGCCCGCAATGACGGAGGAAAACTCACGCGCCGGTTTCGATGAAGTCTTTCAATTCGATCAGCGAATTGAAACGATAAGTGCCGCTCGCCGTCTCGGCGGTAATCGAACCATCAGAGAACATGACATAGGCGACATCATTGGCGCTGTAGCGGCCAATCTCGACTGGTGCTTCGCCGCCTTCTTGCGCTGCTGACGCTTCAACAAGAGGCTCTTGCGCAGGCGCAGGCTCAGCTGTTTCGGCCTGCACCGCGCGACGCTGTGATGGCGGCACGAAACGGGGAGCTGGCGTATCCTGGGGCTCATCCGCACCCGACAAAGCGCGCTCAAGCCAATCGGAGGAGAAAGGATCCGGCGATTTTGCGGGCGCAGCTGCAGGCTCTTCGACCGGCTCTGCCACAGGCTCTACCGCCAGCGGCTCCTCTACCTTTGTTTCTATTTCAACGGAGACGCTTTCGACCTCGATAGGCGTCTGCGTCTCGGCGGGCTCCGGCTCGACAGGATCTTGCAGCACAGGTTCGGCCTGCGGAGCAGGTTCTGGCTCGACGAAAGGCTCCGGCTCCACGCGTTCGGTCTGTGCAGCTTCTGCAGACTCATCACGATTGCGGCGTAGCCAACCCAGATTGAAACGCGCGGCGGGCTTGGCGTCCATCGCCTTTAAAGGCTCAACCTTGTCTTCCGGCTCAAGTGCGGGCGTCTCAACCACAGGTGCCGATGAAGTCTCTTTCGACTTGTCATCATCCATAGGCGGAAAGACAAATTTGAAATCGCGCAAAGCAGGCGGGCGATCTTCTTTGTGTGATTCAATGATCGGCTCTGGCGCAACAAGCTCGGGCGCCGCCGGCTCGGGTGCGGGCTCGACAACCGGCTCGACAAAGCTTGGCTTCTCCACACGCAATGGCGGCAGGTCGGGGAACATCGGCGCGTCACGCTCAGCCGCGGGCTCGGGCTTTTCGGACATGACAGGCGCAAAAATCGGCGGCATGGGGCGGAAAGGCTGTGGCTCGGCATCACGCTGCTGCGCATCCGCGCGCGCAAAGCTCGCGCCTGTCCAAGCGACAACCAATTGTTCGATGCGGCCCATCAAAGCAGCAAGGGCCAATGTGATCACACCCGCAGAAAGCGCAACCGCGCCAGCGATGAAACTCGCCCAGCCACGCTCCACCTGAATGATGCTAGCACCAGTCACCAGCCCATAGAGGCCCGCTATGCTGAGGAGCACGCCGGCCCCGGCCACAATCCACTTCATTTCACATCAGTCCCAAGCGCAGCCGCCATATGTGACATCACCATGTCTTTTTAGCCCAGACAGACGGCTTTTTGCAAAACTCGAGGTAACTGAAGGGAAGGTACACAAGGGGCGCTGCGTCCCCCAAAAGCAAACGGGGCCCCGAAGGGCCCCGCCAAGCTGCTGATCTGGTTGATCAGAGGCCGCCGTTTTGCTGGGCAACCATCATATAGAGCATGCCGATCGAGAACATCGTGTTGAAGCGCGAGGTCAGCATGGCGAGGCGCGCCGCTGCGGCCTTTTCTTCAGCCGTGGCTTCGACAATGCCGAGTGCCTTCTTCTGATTCGGCCAGATGATGAACCAGACATTGAAAGCCATGACGATGGCCATCCACATGCCGATGCCGATGGCGAGCACGTTCTTCTGCAGCGTCAGAGCTTCGACAATGTAGCCGCTCATCCAAGCGAGCAACAGACCGGTGACGACTGTTGCGAGTGCGCCATAGCGGAACCACCAGAGAACGTTCGGCGCAATGAACTTGCTGATGGCAGCGCGATGTTCAACGGGCTCGATCTTCGGCACAGTCGGAATCTGCACGAAGTTCAAATACCAGAGCAGGCCGATCCACATCACGCCGGAGAGAACGTGCAGCCAACGCATGGCAAACGTGCCCCAAGCATGGCTCATCTGAACCGGCTGGCCGGTGATGGCGCCAGCGACAACAACAATCGCAATCAGCAGGACAAGGCCTGCCAGCAAAGTACGCGGAAGAGACTGAAAGATGGATGCCATTGGCCCGTGCCCCTCTTTTTATTTGGATGATCTTATTTGGTTGATCTTGATCCACTCACGAGGGCATTCGCAGCCCTGCGAGGTTCCAGCTGGACTTTACACAAATGCGCTAGGGCGTAAAGCGCCAAGACTTGTAGAAAACCCCTGATTTTCCTGCAATCGACGTGATCTGTTCCATTTCGGGACGCATGCGCTGCGCGAATCACCTGAAGCGCCACGCTTGTCTGGCGGCCAGCCGGCCTCAGGCCCGTCATCATCTGCGCCCCTGCCAACGTCGGAATCCGGACAGCCATAGCGAGGCCTTGCGATTGTGTCTGTCTCTTTGCAGGCAAGAACAAAGCGCAGTGACGCAAGCAACCAATGCGCTGCGAGACTGTTTAACAGTCGTGCCCGCACGACATGGGTGAAGAAGGAGAATTCAAATGAACAAGATTGCTCTCGGCTGTCTCACAGCCCTGCTCCTGACAGCCCCAGCTATGGCGCAGACAAGCGCGCCCGTGCAATCTTTGTCGAATAGCCAGATTGGCGGCCTATGGCGCGCCAGCAAGCTTGATGGTGTGAACATCTACAATAACAACAATGACAAAATCGGCGCCATTGATGATGTGCTGATTGATCATACCGGCAAGTCGCTGGCTGTGGTTGTCGATGTCGGCGGCTTTTTAGGCATGGGCATGCATCGCGTGGCGCTGAGATTCGAAGATGTGAAATTCAGCGACTTGCCGCGCAACGCCAGCAGCTCCACAAATGCAAGTGACAAGCCTGCTGCAGCAATCACCACAAGCACAGCCGCCCAAGCCGCGCCTGTTTCAACCAACAGCACAACCGGCGCAGCCATTCGCACGACCAACAACATGTATCCCGATCATGCCATACTCAACATGACAAAGGATCAACTCAAGGCCCTGCCGCAGGTGAGCTATAGCCGCTAGGCTGTCGCTTCTTCTCAACGTCACTGCGAGCGCAAGCGAAATTTCGCTTACGCTCGCTATGACGCAGAAGTGGCCATCATATCTTTGAACCGGTCCGACAGCAGAAATTCCAGTTCCTGCTCTCGCGAATAAGTCGCCGGATCAAGCCGCTCCAATTCGGCATCCACACGGCCTGGATGGCACATGATCAAATGCCGATCTCCGGGTGCTGTGAGAAAGCGCGCGAAATCGGCAGCGTAATCGCGACGCGGATCAAAGGCCGAGAAACCCGCAAAGCCTTCATTGGTGACAAAACCCTGCGCACGCGCATATGCACCAAAACCGCGACCTGCAAGCGCCACTGTCATCGCTTTGGGCACTTGCACACCACGCGTCAAAATGCGGCTCATCCGATCAGCGCTGTCGCGCATCCAGATTTTGCCCGCCAGTCCGCGCTTGGTCGCTTCATCCATCAACCAGTCACGAATACCGGGCAGCATATGCACATGCTGATGCCCGTCGATGAAAGCGGGCGCGCGTCCGTAATGCTCGACAAAGGCGTCGATCTGCGCGCCGATCTCGGCACGCAATTCCGCTTCCGGCAATTGGCCGGCATGGGCCATGCGGATCATCTGCATGATGGTCGGCAAGCGTCCATCGCGGGTGAGGCTTTTCAATCCGGTCAGTGCCGGGCCCAAGGTGAGGTCAAGATGAAGCCCCGCCTCCACCCCATCGCCCAGGCTCGCCAGATCGCGCGCGGCCACCTTCCAATGGGGCCGCGTGGTCATGGCGCCCGAGGCATGAAGCCGTCCCGCCTCGATTGCCTCCAAAATGCCGCCCGTCACGGCCGGCGTCAGGCCATAATCATCGGCGCATAAGGTGAGGCTGCGGGTGAGCATGTTCAGGTCCGGTTCAAGATCGGGCTGCCACCTTAAACCTGCGGTGGATTTTGCACAAAACCTTGCACAAAAGCCCCTGCCGCAATAGGCATCGAAGGGAGCCGGACGGACCCGGCACAGGACCGCAACGGGACAACATGAACATTTCCAGCGCAAGCCCCATCGGGACACCGGAACTGTCGGTGATTGTTCCCGTCTATAACGAGGCCGATAATCTCGAGGCCCTTGTTGCGCGGCTCGTGCCGGTGCTGGAGCGCGTGGCCGCTTCGCATGAAATCGTCTTTGTCGATGACGGCTCGTCTGACAACAGCATGGCAAAATTGCGCGCGCTTCATGCGCTGGATCATCGCTGCCGCACTGTGTCCTTCAGCCGCAACTTTGGCAAAGAGATTGCCATTGCCGCAGGGCTTGATCATGCACGCGGCCAAGCGGTCGTGATCATTGATGCGGATTTGCAGCATCCACCGGAAGTGATCGAAACTTTTGTTGCGCGCTGGCGCGAAGGTTTCAAGAATGTTTACGGCACGCGCATCGACCGCAATGCGGATTCACCCCTGCGCCGCATGCTGACGCGCCGCTTCTATTCTCTCTTCGAGACTTTTGGCGAGACTGGCCTGCCAAATGGCGCGGGTGATTTCCGCTTGCTTGATCGCCAAGCCGTTGAAGCTTTGAAGAGCATGGGCGAGCGCGCGCGCTTTTCCAAAGGGCTCTATGCCTGGATCGGTTTCAAATCAATCGGCGTGCCCTTTGAAGTGGCCGAACGTCATGCGGGCACAACCAAATTTTCTTACGGCAAGCTGACGCGCTTTGCGCTCGACGGGCTGATGTCCTTCTCGACGCTGCCTTTGAAAATCTGGACCTATATCGGGCTTGGTGTGTCGGTCTTCTCGCTGGCCATGGCGGTCTATTATATTTTGCAGACGATTTTCCACGGCATTGACGTGCCGGGCTATGCCTCGCTGATCGTGTCGATCACCTTCTTTGCCGGCGTGCAAATGTTGTCGCTGGGCATTTTGGGCGAATATATCGGCCGCATTTTTGCGGAAGTGAAACGCCGCCCGCTCTATCTCGTGGCCGAGCGTCTCGAAGATGAAGTCAGCGTGGCTCCTACAGATCCGACGCGCCCTGTTGTGCGCGCACCTGTCTGACATGATCAAAAACCTCCTCTCCGTCGCTGGCTTCACGCTCATCTCGCGCGTGAGTGGATTTTTCCGCGATGTGGTTCTGGGGGCAATACTGGGCGCAGGCGCACTGGCCGATGCTTTCTACATTGCCTTTCGCCTGCCCAATCATTTCCGCGCCATTTTTGGCGAAGGCGCATTTAATGCCGCTTTCGTGCCCAGCTATGCGCGCGTGCTGGAAACACAAGGTGCCGATAAAGCGCGTGTCTTTGGCGGGCAAATTCTGACGCTGCTGTTGATCTCGCAAATCGTGCTGCTGGGCGCTGCGTGGATTTTCACCGACGAACTGGTACGCTTGCTGGCACCGGGTCTTGCCGACAATCCCGCGCAGCTCGCCTCTGCCGTCACCATGACGCGCATCACCTTTCCCTATCTCACGTGCATCACGCTGGTGACGCTGCTCTCGGGCGTGCTCAATGCGCATGGGCGTTTTGCGGCTGCGGCTTTCGCGCCGGTTCTGCTCAATCTGATGATGATCGGCTTTTTGGCTCTCGCCTTTCTCTTTCCAGATGCAGGATTGGCTGCGAGCTTTGGCATTTTTGCTGCCGGTCTTGCCGAGCTTGCTTTGCTGATTGTTGCTGCCAAGCGCGCGGGCGTTTTCACCAAATGGCGCAAGCCTGCGTGGAGCGCCGACCTCAAGCAATTTTTCACAAGCCTCGGCCCCGCCGTCATCGGCTCGGCAGGCGTGCAAATTGCCATGTTCGCGGACACGATCATCGGCTCGCTTCTGCCAGCAGGCGGCATTTCATCGATCTATTATGCGGACCGTCTCTATCAATTGCCGATTGGTGTCATCGGCATTGCAGCAGGTACCGTGTTGCTTCCCGAGATGAGCCGCCGCTTTTCGAGTGGCGATGCGGGCGCGGCTTTCCATGCACAAAACCGCACCATGGCACTGACCATTGCTTTGTCAGCCCCCTTCTTCATCGCCTTCACCATCCTGCCTGAATTCATCATGCGCGGCGTTTTTCTGCGCGGCGCTTTTACGGATGAAGCCGCGCGCGCCTCTGCGCATGTGCTGGCGGCTTATGGGACAGGGCTTTTCGCCATCGTGCTGATCCGCTCAGCTGTGGCGAGTTTTCAAGCGCGCGGCGACACCAAAACGCCGATGTTCATTTCACTGGGCGCTGTAGCTTTCAACATTGTGCTCAAGC
Source organism: Beijerinckiaceae bacterium (assembly GCA_947452455.1). Taxonomy (GTDB): domain Bacteria; phylum Pseudomonadota; class Alphaproteobacteria; order Rhizobiales; family Beijerinckiaceae; genus Terripilifer. The sequence continues at coordinate 415,229 of CANGBX010000001.1, read as the reverse complement.
TTGCTCTATATGCGCCGCTCGGTGCATCCGGTCTCGCACTCGCCACAGCTGCGGGAGCTTGGGTCAATTTCGGGCTGCTCGTCATTCTTGCTCTGCGCACGGGAGCGATGAAATTCGATGACCAGCTCGGCAAGACTGTGCTCGCTACGCTGGGTGCCTCTGCCCTCCTCGCCCTTGTGGCCCTTTTTGGCCAAGAGATAGCGGTACAAATGACCGCTACTTGGCCCTTTGCCAAAGAAGCGGCCCTTGGCCTGCTCGGCCTTGCGGGTGCTGCTATCTATGCCCTTGCACTGATTGCGGGATTGCGGATTGCCGGCGTGCCGCTCAAAGGCTTGGCGCGCACGCAACCCCAAGCTTGATCGCAAGCGCGCTTTTGACGCGCGTCAATTCGCAATCTCCCAAATTGTCTCAAGACCTCTCAGAAATGACTGACTGATTTGGGGCCGAAAGCTCCTTGCTGATGGATTGATCTATGTTTTGTCTCAATATCGGGCGGCTCGACCGCAGTTTGCGGATTTTGATCGGCCTTACCCTTGTTTCCATTGCCATGGGCCTCGCCTTTCCGCAGGCGGAATGGCACCGGCTCGGCTGGTTTGGCCTCGTGCCCTTGCTGACGGGCCTGATCGGCTATTGCCCGGCCTATGCCGTGGCCGAGATTTCGACCATCAAAAAGCAGCCCTTGCCCTAAAGCGCGGCCCATGGCTCAGTCAGGCCGACACGCCTCACGAGGAGCCCGATGAGCGGCCTTTATGTCTTCGATGCCTATGGCACTTTGTTCGACGTCCATTCGGCAGTGGCCCGCCATGCCGATGATGTGGGGCCCGAGGCCGCCCGCCTGTCCGAGCTCTGGCGGACCAAACAGCTCGAATATACGTGGGTGCGCTCGCTGGCGGGGCGCTATGCCGATTTTCAGGAAATGACCGAAGAAAGCCTCGATTATGCGGCGCAGCGCTGCGGGGGCATCAAGGCCCTGACGCGGGCCAAATTGCTGGCCGCCTATGCCGAGCTCTTGCCCTTTCCGGAGGTGCGGGGCATTTTGCAGGGGCTTCGCTATCGGGGCGCCAAGACGGCCATTCTCTCCAATGGCACGCCCGAGATGCTCGCCAAAGCCGTGGCGAGCTCGCGCATGGAGGGGCTGTTTGATGCCATTCTCTCGGTCGATGCGCTGAAAATCTACAAAACCGCCCCGGCCGCCTATGAGCTGGTTGGCCGGCACTTTGGCACGCAGCCCAGCGAGGTCACCTTTCTCTCCTCGAACCGCTGGGATATAGCGGGCGCAACGGCTTTTGGTTTTGGCTGCATCTGGGTGAACCGGAGCGGCCTGCCGGAAGAATATGGCGATCTCGCCCCCCAACGGGTGGTGAAAAGCCTTGATGCGCTTCTGGCGTAAACGGGAAGAGACATGTCGCAGCCTATGGTCTTGAACACGGTCGCTGATCTGCGTCGCCAATTGGCGCGCTGGCGCGCACGTCGCGAGACGGTGGCGCTTGTGCCGACCATGGGCGCTCTGCATGCGGGCCATATTTCGCTTGGGACGATTGCCAAGTCGCGCGCCGATCATGTGGTCTACACGATCTTCGTGAACCCAACGCAATTTGCGCCCAATGAAGATTTTTCTGCCTATCCGCGCACCTTTGCCGATGATTGCGCCAAGATCGCGGAGCTCGGCGCAGAAGCCGTCTTCGCGCCGACACAAGCCATTATGTATCCGGAAGGCTTTGCGACAACCATCTCGCTGACAGGCCCCGCAACCGCGGGTTTGGAAGATCGCTTCCGCCCGACCCATTTCGCGGGCGTGGCAACGGTCGTTGCCAAATTGCTCATTCAAGCCATGCCGGACCTCGCCATTTTCGGCGAAAAGGATTTTCAGCAGCTCGCTGTCATTCGCCAACTCACGCGTGATCTCGAGCTGCCGATCACGATTGCCGGCGGGCCGACTTTGCGCGAGGCCGACGGGCTCGCCATGTCCTCGCGCAATGTCTATCTTTCAACAGAGGAGCGCGCGACAGCGCCGCTCTTGCAGCGTGTGTTGAGCGAAGCCGCAGCCGCCATTCAAGCGGGTGAAGATGCCGAACATGTGCTGGGCTATGGCTGCGAGCGCATTGCCCAGGGCGGCTTTGCATTGGATTATCTGGAATGGCGTGATGCAATGAGCCTCGGGCTGGCCTCGCGCAACAAAGCCTCGCGCTTGCTTGTTGCAGCGCGGATCGGCAAGACGCGCCTCATCGACAATGTCGGCGTTGCAGCGGGAGTATGACCATGAGCTATGCCAATGATGCGCCGATGAAGAAGCAGATGACGCTGGCGGAACTCGGCCGCATGCGCGCGGCGGGCGAAAAAATCGCCATGCTCACCTGCTATGACGCAAGCTTCGCCGCATTGCTGGAGCGCGCAAGCGTGGATGTGCTGCTGGTGGGCGACAGCATGGGCAATGTGCTGCAAGGCCACAAAAGCACGCTGCCTGTCACGCAAGAGCAGATGGAATATCATGTGGCTTGTGTGGCCCGCGCCGATACGCGCTGCTTCATCATCGCGGATATGTCTTTCGGCACCTATCAGGAAAGCCCTGAACAAGCGATGCGCAATGCCGCGCGCCTGATGGCGGCTGGTGCGCATATGGTAAAGCTTGAAGGTGGACGCCATATGGCTTCCACCGTGCGCTTCTTGGTGGAGCGCGGCGTCCCGGTTTGCGCGCATATCGGCCTCACGCCGCAATCAGTGAATGCGCTGGGCGGCTATCGGGTGCAGGGCTCGAATGAAGAAGCAGCCCTCATCTTGCGCGAAGATGCACATGCTTTGGAAGAAGCCGGTGCGGCGCTGGTGGTGCTGGAAATGATTCCGGCAGCTTTGGCACGCGACATTACATCGGCCTTGAAAACCATGGCGACCATCGGCATCGGCGCAGGCGTGGACTGCGACGGCCAAGTGCTCGTGCTGCACGACATGCTCGGCGTCTATCCTGGCAAGAAGCCGCGCTTCACCAAGGATTTCATGGTTGGTAGCGCAAGCATCGAAGCTGCGGTGAAGGCCTATGTGGATGCCGTGAAGGCGAGCGCCTTTCCGGGCCAAGAGCACAGCTACTAAGCATCTCGCCCGTCATTGCGAGGAGCAAAGCGACGAAGCAACCCAGAGCCCCGCGCGAGGCCTCTGGCTTGCTTCGCTTCGCTCGCAATGACGGCGGGGAGGTTGTTACCCCGCGAGCGCATCCAGCACGCGTGCCCAGGAGCGTGCGCCTTTGGTGAAGGAACTCATTTCATATTTTTCATTCGGGCTATGGATGCGATCATCATCCAGACCGAAGCCGATCATCAAAGCATCAATGCCGAGATCTTTTTTGAACAGCCCGACAATCGGGATTGACCCGCCCGAGCCTGACAGAACAGGCTCCTTGTTCCATTCCGCATGAAGCGCACGGCGCGCACGCGCCAAAGCCTCGGATGAAAACGGCAAAGTCAGCGCGGGCGATGCGCCATGCGACAAAAACTCGACACGACAATCAGAAGGCAAACGCGCTTTGACAAAGTCGCGGAAGCTCGCCACCACTTTGTCAGGATCTTGCTGGCCGACAAGCCGGAATGAAAACTTTGCACTCGCTTGGGCGGGCAAAACAGTTTTCGAGCCCTTGCCCGTATAGCCACCCAAAATGCCATTCACATCACAGGTCGGGCGCGACCAGATTTTTTCCAGCACACTACGGTCTTGTTCGCCAGCAGGAACCGACAAGCCTACGCTGCCCAAAAAATCTTTCTCGCTGAAATCAAGCTCGCGCCATTGCGCGGCGATATCTTCAGGCAATTCGCTGACGCCTTCATAAAAGCCCGGAAGCGATACGCAGCCACGCGCATCATGCATGTCAGCAATCATGCGCGAGAGCACATGGATCGGATTGGTCGCAGGGCCACCAAACATGCCTGAATGCAAATCGCGCGAAGCGGCTTGAATAACAACTTCTTCGAGCACGAGACCGCGCAACATGGTGGTGATGGCAGGCGTGTCCTTGTTCCACATATTCGTGTCGCAAACGAGCATGAGATCGGCGGTGAGCTCTTGCTTATTCGCCGCCAAAAAGGCTGGCAGCGAAGGCGAGCCTGTTTCTTCTTCGCCTTCAAAAAGAATGGTCACATCACACGGCAAATCGCCTTGCTCATCCCGAAAAGCGCGGCAGGCTTCGACAAAGGTCATCATCTGGCCTTTGTCATCGGCCGAGCCGCGCGCAATGATGCGCTGCTTGTCATCCGACAAATGCGGCTTGAATGGATCGGTCTCCCACAGCTCCAGCGGGTCGGCGGGCTGCACATCATAATGGCCGTAGAACAGCACATGGGGCACATCGCGCCGTTTGGCTTTGGCATGCGCCATCACCATCGGATGCCCCGCTGTCGGGCGCAAAGAGGCGTCAAAGCCCAACCCCTTCAATTCATCAACGAGCCATTGCCCGGCACGCGCACAATCTTTCGCGAAGGCAGGATCGGTCGAGACCGAGGGAATGGCGAGAAGATCAAACAAACGCTGCACAGCCGCCTCGCGGTTCTGATCAATGCGGGCGAGAACGTTGTCGATGGTCATGAAAGAATCCTTTTGTAGCGCAGCTCGATCATAGAGCCGCCCTTGCGAGGAGCAAAGTGACGAAGCAATCCAGCAAATTGTAGAAGATGCCGCGCGTGCACTTGTGCTAGAGTTGCGCTCGAACAAGGACACTTCCCATGCAAGATCTCATTGCCCGCGTTGCCACAGCCTCCGGTCTGGAGCCCGACATTGCCGAACAAGCTGTCGGCAAGATTTTGGCTTTCCTGCAGAAAGAGGGCCCGGCCGAGGAGGTCACGCGCATGCTGAGCGCTATTCCCGGCGCAGCCGAGCTGGCAGAGGCCCATGCGGGTGGCGGGGGCGGCGGCCTGATGGGCATGTTGGGCGGCGGGCTAATGGGGCTGGCGGGCCAGCTCTCGGGGCTCGGGCTCGGCATGGGCGATATGCAGACCGTGGGGCACGAAATTTTCGCCATTGCCCGCGAACATGCCGGAGAAGACGCCGTCGGCGAGATTGCTGCCGCCATTCCGGGCCTCTCCCAATTCATCTGACGCCAGGCTTGCCCTACGACTTCTGACGAGTGGCTTGCTGTGGTGCAACATGCGAAGAAGGCGGGACTTTCTCGCCACGCTTCGGGACCCGCACAGATATGGCCGCAGCAACTGAGCCGACCTTTGCCAGCGCTTTTCCTACCGCTGATGAAGCCCATTGGAAGACACTTGTCGAACGCGTGCTGAAGGGTGCGCCTTTCGAAAAGCTCGTCGGCAAAACCTATGACGGCATTGCCCTTCAGCCGCTTTATCCGCGTGCGGCAACGGCGAGCCCGATGGCCCGCTCGACATCCGGCGGCTGGGAGACACTTGCACGCATCGACCACCTTGATGGGGCAAGCGCCAATGCTCAGGCCCTCACCGATCTGGAAAATGGCGCGAATGGTCTGGCGCTGACCTTTGCGGGCTCAACCGGTGCTTATGGCTTTGGCATCAAGGCAGACGAAGACACGCTCGACCATGTGCTTGATGCTGTCGTGCTCGAAACAGGCCTGCCGATTGAACTCGATGTCGGCGCAGCTGGCACACACATCGCTGCGGCATTTGAACATATCGTCAAAGCCCGCAAGATTTCTGCAGCCGATCTGCATGTGCATTTCGGCCTCGACCCTCTCCATGAAAATGCCGATGCCATTGCGGGCACAGCACTGCACTTGAAAAAGGCAGGCTATCGCGCGCCGATAATCGTGGCCGATGCGCGCCGCGTGCACATGGCGGGCGGCACAGAAGCGCAAGAATTGGCGCTGGCGTTGGCCTCGGCTCTCTCCTCGTTACGCGCTTTGGAGAAAGCGGGCGCATCACTTGATGATGCGCGCCAACTCATTTCTTTCCGAATGGCAGCCGATGCCGATCAATTTCTGACGCTCGCCAAATTCCGCGCATTGCGACGACTTTTCGCACGTGTTGAAACAGCATGCGGGCTGACGCCCAAGCCCATCCATATTCATGCCGAAACGGCTTGGCGCATGATGACGCGCCGCGACCCTTATGTGAATCTCTTGCGCACAACGACCGCAGCTTTTGCAGCGGGTGTGGGCGGTGCCGATCGCATCAGCGTGCTGCCTTTCACGCAGGCACTCGGCCTGCCAGATGATTTTGCACGCCGCCTTGCGCGCAATACGCAACTTGTTCTGCTCGAAGAAGCCAATCTCGGCCGTGTCGAAGATGCGGGTGCCGGTGCAGGCGGCATTGAAACACTGACAGATGAACTCGCAGCCGCAGCATGGGAGCTCTTCCGGCAATCCGAGAGAAGCGGCTTGCCGCTCTTCCTCTTGTCGCTATCGAAAGAGGTTGCGAAAGCCCGCAGCGCAAGGCTGAAAAATATCGCACGGCGCAAAGACCCGCTGACGGGCGCGAGCGAATTTCCCAATGTGCATGAAAAGCCGGTCGAAGTTGAAAAGCCTGCGCGTGCATGGGGTGGCGATACCTTTTTCCCGCCCATGCGTCTCGCTCAAGAGTTCGAATCCCTGCGCGATCGCGCGGACGCTTGCAGCACACGCCCGAAAATTTTCTTGGCAACACTTGGCACGGTTGCCGATTACACAGCGCGCGCCATGTTTGCCAAAAACTTATTCGAGGCGGGCGGCATTGAAGCTGTCATTCATGACAGCGGTGATATGCGCGACGCCTTTGCAGCATCGGGCGCAACACTCGCCTGTCTTGTGTCGAGCGATGCCATCTATGCCGAACAAGCGGTCGCTGCCGCGAAGGCACTGGCACCGAAAGCTGCAAAAATCTATCTCGCAGGCCGACCGGGTGATCTTGAAACAGCGCTGAAAGAAGCTGGTGTTTCCGGCTTCATTTATGTGGGCTGCGACCTGATTGAAATTCTGACAGAGGCATTAAGCAAAGTGTAAAATCAGGCGTCGCGTCCAGCCTCGTCATTGCGAGGAGGCCCGCAGGGCCGACACGGCAAATCAGGGGCAGCACTTGAGGCCGTCTGGATTGCTTCGCTTCGCTCGCAAGGACGGACGCAAATTGAGGATGATTGTCATGAGCCGCATTCCGAACTTTGCTGATGTCGCTCTCAACAGCGTGCGTGTTCCCGCACCTGAGAAGACCAGCGACCTTTGGCAGACGCCTGAAAGCATCGGCGTGAAAAATGTCTATGGCGCCGCTGATCTCAAGGGCCTCGATTTTCTCGACACTTATCCCGGCGCCGCACCTTTTCTGCGCGGCCCCTATCCGACCATGTATGTGAACCAGCCTTGGACGGTCCGCCAATATGCGGGCTTTTCGACGGCGGAAGATTCCAATGCTTTCTACCGCCGCAATCTGGCTGCGGGCCAGAAGGGCCTGTCGGTTGCTTTCGATCTCGCAACGCATCGCGGTTATGATTCCGATCATCCGCGTGTGGCGGGCGATGTCGGCATGGCGGGTGTGGCAATTGATTCCATCTATGACATGCGCACTTTGTTCTCAGGCATTCCGCTTGATCAGATGTCCGTCTCGATGACAATGAACGGCGCGGTTCTGCCAGTGCTCGCGCTTTATATTGTCGCGGCGGAAGAACAGGGCGTGGCCCAAGACAAATTATCAGGCACGATCCAGAACGACATTCTCAAAGAATTCATGGTGCGCAACACCTATATTTATCCGCCCCTGCCCTCGATGCGCATCATCTCGGATATTTTTTCTTACACGTCGCAGCATATGCCGAAGTTCAATTCGATTTCGATTTCCGGCTATCACATGCAAGAAGCCGGCGCGACGCAAGATCTCGAACTCGCCTACACTTTGGCTGACGGCGTCGAATATATCCGCGCTGGCATTGCCGCCGGACTTGATGTCGATAAATTCGCGCCGCGTCTGTCCTTCTTCTGGGCGATCGGCATGAATTTCTTCATGGAAGTCGCCAAGCTGCGCGCCGCGCGTCTCATCTGGGCCAATCTGGTAAAGGGCTTCAACCCGAAGTCAGACAAGTCGCTGCCCTTGCGCACACATTCGCAAACATCAGGCTGGTCGCTCACCGCGCAAGATGTGTTCAACAATGTCATGCGTACGCAGATCGAAGCCATGGCCGCCACACAGGGCCACACACAATCACTCCACACCAATGCGCTGGATGAGGCACTGGCTCTGCCGACTGATTTCTCGGCCCGCATTGCGCGCAACACGCAGCTCTTCCTGCAACAGGAAAGCGGCACCACGCGCATCATCGATCCATGGGGCGGCTCTTTCTATGTCGAGCGTCTCACGGCTGATCTTGCCAAACGCGCGATGAGCCATATTGAGGAAATCGAAAAGCTCGGCGGTATGGCCAAAGCCATTGAAGCGGGCATTCCGAAATTGCGCATTGAAGAAGCCGCCGCCCGCACACAGGCACGCATTGATTCCGGCAAGCAATCAGTCATCGGCGTGAACAAGTTCAAGCCGGACGATGAGCAGCAGATCGATGTGTTGAAGGTCGATAATTCTGCGGTGCGTGCGAGCCAGATTGAAAAACTGAAGCGCCTGCGCGCCGAGCGCAATGAAGCTGATGTGCAAGCCAAGCTCGAAGCTTTGACGCAGGGTGCGGCCAGCAATGGCAATCTTCTGGCGCTTTCGATTGAAGCGGCGCGCGCCAAAGCAACAGTGGGTGAAATCTCGCTCGCACTCGAAAAAGTGTTTGGTCGCCACGCCGCAGAAATCCGCACCATCTCGGGCATCTATACGCAAGAAGCCAACCCGTCTGCGGTGGAGCGCGTGAAAAACGTGACCCAAGCTTTTTACGAGAATGAAGGCCGCAAGCCGCGCATTCTCGTCGCCAAGGTCGGCCAAGACGGGCATGATCGCGGCCAGAAAGTTGTGTCTTCCGCTTTTGCCGATCTCGGTTTCGATGTCGAAATCGGGCCGCTCTTTGCCACGCCCGAAGAAGCCGCCAAGCAAGCGATTGGTGCGGACGTGCATATTGTCGGCATTTCATCACTGGCGGCAGGCCATCTGACACTGGTGCCGGAATTGCGCGAAGCTTTGAAAAACCAAGGCCGCGACGACATTATGATCGTGGTCGGTGGCGTCATCCCGCCGCAAGATTTTGAAGCCGTGCGCGAAGCAGGCGCTTCCGCCATCTTCCCGCCGGGCACCGTGATTGCGGATGCCGCAGAGCAGTTGATCGAAGAGCTCAATGCGCGTTTGGGTTACGCACAGAAGACCCGATAATCAAAAACGCTGTCATTGCGAGGAGGACGTAGGATTAGTTCATCGGCAGGAGCGGCGGCGTTTGTGCAGGCGGCACATTGATTTCCGCAGGCATGCGCGAACTGGCATCGATCATCGCGGTGACGCCAGCATCTTCGCGCGCCATGCCCAGTTGCGCGCCGATGGTGCGCACGACGGCGGGCACATCGCCATAGAGCGAATGACCTATAATGCCCGATGATGTGCCCGAAAGATCATAAACTTTCACACCAAGCTGGGCGAGTTCGGCGCGCTGTTTGGCATTGCGCGGATCCATCGCACCCAAACGCGGGCGTTCGCCTGCAATCTTGCTCGACAGATTGAGCGCACGGTCATTGGCTGAAACAAAGATCGAGACATTGGCGCCTTGAATGCGGGCCATCTGCGTCTTGAAAACCGACAGATCAATATCAGGTGATGCCAACATCACATCGCCCAACCGATTGCCGAGATTTTTGGATCCCGCAATGGCATTTTCGCGCAAAGATTCCATCGCCAGCCACGAACCCATGGAATGGGCAAGCACATGGACGCGGCCAACACCTTCCACTTGTGAGAGATCACGCATCAGCTTTTGCAAAGCATCGCGTGAGGCCGTCGCGCTCTCTTTGTCGGAGACATAGGAAAAAAGATCAGACTTCGACGGCCAAGTGAACAGCACCGCCACGCCGCCAAAGCCGCCATCATGGGCAAGCTGCGCCAGACGGAAACGCGCTTCATCCTGCGATGTGTTGAAACCATGCACGTAAAGCAGGATATCGCGGTTCGAGCCGATGCGGCCCGACAGATAGGTCGAGACCTGCAAGCGGAAATCTTCCGGATCAAGCCCATGACCGCCGAGCACTGCAAAATGCTTTTCTGGGTTGGGTTTGCCAAAAGAGGGCTCTTCAATCTCGCCAGCCTTATGCCCTTTCGGGACTGAGACCATGGAGATCGCATAATGCGCGCTGCCATCCGCCGCGCTTTCGGTTTGCAAATTGATATTTTCACGCCGCGTCGAAGCGATAAAGATAGGCGTGACGCGCGCACCAGCGGCCTGGGCTGCCATCGAGCCCGCCGATGCACTCATACGCACATCGGATCCGCCAAAGCAGCCGCCCAGCATCACCGGCAGCGCAAGGGCGCAAACCAGCATGAGGCTTTTGCTCGATATGATGCGGTCAGACGAAGTCACAAGAACAATCCCAAATTCTTCAGCCCTGTTCAAAGCGTGCAAAACCTTCCCAAAAGTTAACCGCGCCAAAACCGGACCATTGGTCACAGGCCATGACGGCTAAAGGTGACGAGAATGCGGCGAGGCCCTATCATAGGCAGATGAAACGACTTCTTCTCACCGGATTTGGCCCCTTTCCGGGTGCGCCTGAAAACCCAACCGCCCAAATGGTGCAATCTCTCGCGGCTCTCCCGCTGGATGGCGCGGAGCTCACCACGCGTGTTCTGCCCGTCATTTGGCATGAGGCTGATGCGCGGATCGCTGCACTCATCAACGAGGTGAAGCCCGATGTGATTTTGCATCTGGGACTAGCCACCAAGCGCAGCATGATTTGTGTTGAAACACGCGCCCGCAATGAATGCACGCGATTGCTTCCAGATGCAGAAAACATGTGTCGCGCATCCGGCACGATTGATCCGCATGGTCCGGGCCTGCGTCACGCGCGTATGGATACAGCCCGTCTTGTCGACATCTTGCGCGCCTCAGGGCTTGAGGCCGAGCTCTCCGATGATGCGGGTGATTATATTTGCAATCACACGCTCTATCTCTCGCTTGGCAGCGCGGTGCCGCGCGTCGGTTTCATTCACCTGCCCTATCCCGATGAGCAGATGAGTTTGGCAGCGATGCAATCAGGCATTGAAAATATTCTGTGCGCACTGGCGCAAGGCGCTTAACGCAAAGCGCGCATACCCTGAGGGGGCGTTGCAATCTGCACGCAATCGCGACGGCCCGATTCCACGCAGCGCAATTGGCGCTCATGATCTGTCACCGCACGCACTGTCCAAGAAATGCAAAGGGCAAGTACGAGCAAGAAAATCGTGGCGACAAGATTGATGAAATCACGCTGGGCATAATCCACCTCATCCGGCTTTTGGCGCGGCTGTTTGGCAGAATAAGTCAGATCTTGCTGGCTCGGCATTGGTTTGCATGCCCCAAGTGATGTTTCAGTGTGGCGCAGCTTTTCACGGCGGGCAAGCCGTCAAAAGTCGCAAAAAAGGCGGCAAAACTCGCGCTTTGCCGCCTAAAATCATGTCAGTGCGCTTTAAGCAGCATGCGCCGCCTTGGTGCGGGCCTGAATATCGCGCAGCACTTCGAGCTCTTGGGCGGTGGGTGCTGGTGTCTCGCTGCACGTGGCCGCATAGCGCGGCGTCCAGCCGCAATTTTCCGCAATCTCCTCGCGCGTAACGCCCGGATGGATCGAGACGATGGTCATTTCCTTCGTCTCAGCATCCGGCTCAAACACGCACATATCGGTGATGAGACGCGTCGGGCCTTGGCTCTTCACGCCCATCGAGCGGCGCTCTGCACCTGTGGGCCCATGGCCCATGGAGGTGATGAAGGGCAGCTTGTCCAAGAACGCGCGCTTGCCCATGGCCATGGTGATGAAAATTTCGCCGCAATTGGTGGCGATTTCGGGCGCACCGCCACCGCCGGGCAAACGCACCTTAGGCTTGGCATAATCGCCCACAACCGTGGTGTTGATGTTCGCAAACTTATCAATCTGCGCACCGCCCAGAAAGCCGACCGTGATGCGGCCGCCCTGCAGCCAATAGCGGAACATTTCGGGCACTGACACGGTGGTGAGCGCTGTCTCGCAGAGCTCGCCATCGCCGATCGAAAGCGGCAAGACATTCGGGCGCGTGCCGATTGTGCCTGATTCATAAATCAAAGTGATCTGCGGCGCGTGTGTGAGACGCGCCAGATTGCAGGCGGCAGACGGTGCGCCAATGCCCACAAAACACACGTCATCATTTTTCAATGCGCGTGCGGCGACAATGGTCATCATTTCATTGCGGGTGAAATCCATGATCAGACACTCCCCTTCTTCGCATGCGCGGCAAAAGCCTCTGGCGTTTTGTCGAGAACATTGTCCTTCATCCACGCCAAAAACGTGTCGCGATCACGCGAGATCTTGTCCCAGGCGATATAGAAAGAATTGTCGCGCTTGTAATAGCCCTGCGCGTAAGAGGGATGCGCACCACCCACGACATGGGAAATGGCACCCACCGTCCAATGCGGCAAGACAACAGAATTGAACGACGGCGGATTGAGCTTGTCGACAATCTCTTCCACCGTGACAATGGTGCGCTTGGAGGCAAGCACGACTTCCTTCTGGCAGCCGGTAATGCCCTCAATCAGAACATTGCCTTCGCGGTCCGCGCGCTGCGCGTGGATGATGCCGACATCGGGGCGGTGGGCTGGCACAGTGGCCAGCACTTCACCCGTATAGGGGCATGTGACGCTTTTGATTTTCGGATTTACTTTCGGCAGATCAACGCCGAGATAGCCGCGCAAAACTGCGAACGGCAGATTGGCCGCACCGGCTTCATAAGCGTTGGCCATAGCGGCATGCGAATGTTCTTCGAGCGCGAGCGCATTGGGCCAGCCATTTTCCACCGCATCACGCATGCGATGCGTCGAGCCCACACCCGGATTGCCGCCCCAGGAAAAGACCAGTTTGTCCGCGCAGCCCATGCCGATCATCTGGTCATAGATGAGATCGGGCGTCATGCGGATGAGGGTGAGGTGCTTACGCCCCTGACGGATGATTTCATGCCCTGCGGCAAAAGGAATGAGGTGGGTAAACCCCTCCATCGCGACCGTATCGCCATCACGCACATTCTGCGCAATCGCCTCGGCAAGACCCATGAATTTGGCCATGTCAGCCTTCCTTTATATGTTCACTATACGAACAATCATTCGGATGGTGAACATTATAGGGGGCGGCATTTGGCGGGGCAATGGGGAAGAGACGTGCGTGGTCTGGAGAGATGGGCGCACTGGATTGCCGCGTCGCTCGCAATGACGGAGGAGAGATTGCAATCCTCCCCCCAGTCATTGCGAGGAGCGAAGCGACGCGGCAATCCATAGCCGGAGCCTTTCCAACAAAACTTGACTGAACACACACGAGCCAATCGAATAGCGATCAGCTTTTTCATTTTTTCATTTCATTCAACTTCGGGGGCATGATTGCGCGCACCTGTCGTCTACATCATGGCCAGTCGCTACCGCGGGACAATCTACACGGGCGTGACATCAGATCTCTCACGCCGCGCTTATGAGCATCGTGAGAGTCTGATGGCGGGCTTTACCAAACAATATGGCTGCAAGCTTCTGGTCTGGTATGAGCCACAATCCACCATGCTCGATGCCATTGCACGCGAGAAACAAATCAAGGCCGGCTCACGTGGTGACAAGATCAAACTGATCGAAGCGATGAACCCAGATTGGCACGATCTCTATCCCGAGCTCGCATAAACATCTCTCCACCCGTCATTGCGAGGAGGCCCATAGGGCCGACGTGGCAATCCATTGCGCCAATCCCTGAGCGTGAGCGATATGGATTGCCGCGTCGCTGCGCTCCTCGCAATGACGAGCTCAAAGAGGACATCACCCTCCTCGTCATTGCGAGGAGGCCCGTAGGCCGACGTGGCAATCCATAGCACCAATCTCAGAGCATGAGCGACATGGATTGCCGCGTCGCTGCGCTCCTCGCAATGACGAGCACAAAAAAGGCGGGCTTGAGCCCGCCTTCTTGCATCAGTGAGAGAGGCTTACTTCCCCCAAACTTCCTGCGCCACTTGCGCCACCAGGCGCAGTTTCGCCCATTGTTCTTCCTCGGCGAGCGTATTGCCCTCTTCGGTCGAAGCAAAGCCGCATTGCGGCGACAGGCAGAGCTGATCGAGCGGCGCATATTTGGATGCCTCTTCAATCCGGCGCAGCAGATCATCGCGCGTCTCGAGCACGCCCGTCTTCGAAGTCACCAGACCCAACACCACATGCTTGCCCTTAGGCAGGAAACGCAGCGGCTCGAAACCGCCCGAGCGGTCATTGTCCCATTCCATGAAATAGCCGTCTGCATGAACCTGATTGAACAACAGATCCGCAATCGGCTCATAGCCACCCGACGCCACAAAAGTCGAGCGGAAATTGCCGCGGCACAAATGCATGGTGATCGCCAGATCATCCGGGCGAGCATCAATCGCTGCATTGATCATGCCCGCATAAATCTCGCCCTGCTTGGTCGGGTCATCACCACGCGCGGCCAACATTTTGCGCTGCTCGGGATCGCACAAATATGCAAAGGAACAATCATCCAACTGCAGATAGCGGCAGCCTTCCTTATAGAAAGCATGCACCGCCTTGCGATAGGCCTGACCCAAATCATGATAGAATGAATCCATCTGCGGATAGACGCCCATATTGATCATCTTGCGACCGCCGCGATAATGCAGCATGGACGGCGAGGGAATGGTCATTTTCGGCGTTTGCTTGGTGTGCTCTTTCAAAAAGCGGAAATGCGCCAGCATCGGATGATCGGCAAAATCCACGCGTGCGGTGACGCGCGGTGCCTGAGCTTTCGTCTGCACGCCCGCAAATTGGATGCCCTGATCAACATCGATCAGATCGACGCCTTCCAGCGCGCCCAGAAAATCGAAGTGCCACCAGGCGCGGCGATATTCGCCATCCGTCACGGAATGCAGGCCGATCTCTTCCTGCTTGGCGATGACTTTCTTGATCTCGACATCTTCTGTCGCCTTCAGATCAGAGCCGGAAATATCACCCCGCGCATGTTTGATGCGCGCATCTTTCAACGCGGCCGAGCGCAGGAGTGAACCAACATGATCGGCGCGGAAGGGCGGCTTGGTGCGTTGCATGTGTTTGTCCTCTGGCTTGAAAGTCGCCAATGCTTAATGTGCGCCGGGCGTTCCGGCAATCCCCATGATATTGGCCAATCGGACCGCATCCTCAGCCAATTCTGCAGACGGGCCTTGGTGCACAATTGTGCCGCGATCCAAAATGATCGCCCGCTCGGTAAGCGGCAAAATCTTGCGTGCACTCTGCTCGACAATAATCGCAGCCATACGCTCTTCAATGACAATACGATGAATAGCCGTCAGCAATTCGTCGACGATGATGGGCGCCAGACCCTCCAGCGGCTCATCCAGCAAAAGCACACGCGGATTAAGCGCGAGCGCACGACCAACCGCGAGCATCTGCTGTTCGCCACCTGACAATTGCGTGCCAAGGTTGCGCTTGCGCTCAGCCAAGCGCGGAAACATTTGATAAATACGCGCGAGCGTCCACGGGCCTTTGGTGGCCACCGCCGTGATGTTTTCTTCCACCGTCAGCGAGCGGAAAATATTGCGCTCTTGTGGCACCCAGCCAATGCCAGCCATGGCGCGCTGATCAGGGCGCAGCTTGGTGACATCAGCGCCTGCCAGATGAATGGTGCCAGAGCGGCGGCGCATGAGGCCGATGATTGTATTGATGAGCGTCGTTTTGCCTGTGCCATTGCGGCCGAGCAATGCGAGCGCCTCGCCTTCCTTCAGCGAGAAGGAAATATTCTGC
Source organism: Beijerinckiaceae bacterium (assembly GCA_947452455.1). Lineage (GTDB taxonomy): Bacteria > Pseudomonadota > Alphaproteobacteria > Rhizobiales > Beijerinckiaceae > Terripilifer. Next base: position 399,431 of record CANGBX010000001.1, on the reverse strand, counting down.
AACACCTGCGCTTCGCCATAACCGGCGGCGATGTTGTCGAGCTGGAGAAGATCAGACATTGACTTCCTCCTCGCCGAGATAAACTTGGCGCACGCGCGGATCATTGGCGATTTGCTCCGGCGTTCCTTCGACGAAGAGACCGCCGTTCACCAACACCGAAATGGATTTCGCAAAGCGGAAGACCAGATGCATGTCATGCTCGATCAGGATCAGCGCGACGTCTTTGGGGAGCGCTGCCACCACATCGAGAATTTGCTCGCGCTCATGTTCGGGCACACCAGCGGCAGGTTCGTCGAGCAGAAGCACTTTGGGCTTTTGCGCGAGCGCCACCGCGATCTCCAACAAGCGCTGCTTGCCATAGGCGAGTTCACCCACGCGGTGATGGGCAATGTCAGAAATGCCGAGCTGGGCCAGAAGCGCCACGGCTTCATCGACAAAATCGGTACGCGCGCCAACGGGGCGCCACCATGCAGCACCGGCATTTTCACGCTCGGCAATGGTGAGCATCAGCGTTTCAATCGGCGTCAAATCAGCAAAGAGCTGGTTGATCTGAAACGTGCGCGCGAGTCCCGCATGAGCGCGCTTGCGGGCCGACCAGTTGGTGACATTGGCGCCATCGAGAAAAATCTCGCCCGATGTTGGTGTCAGCACACCCGAGAGAAGATTGATGAAGGTCGTCTTGCCTGCGCCATTGGGGCCGATCAAAGCATGACGCGCGCCTTCAGGCAGGCTGAAGGTGACATGATCTGTGGCAACAATGCCGCCAAAACGCCGCACCAGATCGCGTGATTCAAGCAGGATGCGCGGGCTCATGATGCGCCTCCCTTGCGACGCCAGGCCGCGAGCATATTGCCAAGCAGACCCAAAATGCCGCCGCGCACGAAGAGCACGAGGGCGACCAGCGTCACGCCCAACCAGAACTGCCAATATTGCGGCGTAATATTGCCCAGCACATCTTGCATGGTGCGGAAGATGATGGAGCCCAGCAATCCGCCATAAAGATGGCCCGCACCGCCAAAGACCAGCATCAGCATAGCATCAGCGGAGCGATGGAAGGCGACGTAATCGGGTGAGGCAAATTGCGTGGTCTGCGCTGCGAGTGCTCCTGCGACGCCTGCGTAGAAAGCCGCGACCGTATAGACAGCCACAAGGCGCGCATTGACCGGCATGCCGATGGCGCGCGTGCGCAACATATTGCCTTTGATCGCTTGCAGCGAAAGACCGAAAGGCGATTTCACCAAAGCGCGCGCAATGACAAAGAGCACAAAGAGCACGACCATTGAATAGACAAAAGCGACACGGCCAAACAGATCAAACTCCCAGATGCCAAGCACAGCGGACGGCAGAACACCTTGCAAACCATCCGAGCCGCCGGTCAGCCATTTCATCTGGTTGACGACTTCATCGACAATCAGCGCGACACCGAGCGTCACCATGAGGCGCGTCATGTCGGAGCCACGCAACACCAAAAAGCTTGTGGCAAAGCCGATCACAGCTGCGACACCACCACCAATGAACAGCCCGATGACGGGATCGCTCCACAAGCTTGTGCCCATGCCGTGTTTGGCGGCGAGGCCCGCCGCATAAGCGCCAATGCCAAAGAAGGCGCCCTGCCCCAATGTCACAATGCCAGCATAGCCCAGCACAAGATCAACAGAGAGTGCGACGAGGCCGAGAATGGCAATTTCGCTGAGCAGCGAGAGCTTGGTGGGAAACAGCCAGTAACAGGCGAAGGCCAAAACCCAGAAGATGATTTCAGCCACACCCCAGCGCGAACGACCGAGCAGAACGGCACGCGCGCGGATTGCTTCGGTTGAAGGTGTGATGGCGCTCATCATTCCCTCACTTGGCTGCCGCGCGGGCAAAGAGCCCTTGCGGTCGCACGATCAAGACAACAACCATGATCGTGTAGATGATGAAACCACCAACCGCTGGCACATAATATTTGCCAGCAACATCGGCCACGCCGAGCAGAATGGCAGCAAGGAATGGACCCGTAATTGTAGTTGTGCCACCCACCGAAATCACGATCAGAAAGTAGATCATATATTTCAGGGGGAATGTCGGATCGAAAGAGATGATGCCTGTGCCAAGTGCGCCGCCAAGCCCCGCAAGGCCCGAGCCCACCGCAAACGTCACCGCAAAGATGCGCGTCACATCAATGCCCATGCCGCGCGCGACGCGACCATCATCGACAGCCGCGCGCAGGCGTGAACCAAAGCGCGTCATAGTCAGCACGAGTTGCAGCGAGACCACCAGCAAACCGCAAATGGCGATGACGAAGACACGATAGACGCCGATGGAGGCGCCCAGAAAGGAGAAACGACCGGTGAGATAGTCTGGCAGATTCACAATCTGCTGGTTGGCGCCATAGGCGTAATCGACCATGGCAATCGAGATGAAGACGAGGCCGATAGAGAAGAGCACCTGATCGAGATGCGTCTTGTCATAGAGATGGCGATAGAGCGTGCGCTCAAGGACGAGGCCGAGCACAGCCGCAAAAATGAAAGCCGCAGGCAGGCACCAGAGAAAGGGCACGCCTGCTTTCTGCATCAAAGTGATGGTCAGATAACCGCCCGCCATCGCGAAAGTGCCATGCGCGAGATTGATAAAATTCATAAGGCCGAGAGTGACGCACAGGCCCACTGCCAGAATGAACAGCAGCATGCCATAGGCAATCCCGTCGAGAAGAATGGTCAGCAAGGGTCTGGTCCTTGAATAGGTCCGTCATTGCGAGGAGCAAAGCGACGAAGCAATCCAGTCAGCGGGCTGCGTCTGGATTGCTTCGCTTCGCTTGCAATGACGGCGGGGCACAGAGTACCCCGCCGCCAAAATCAGTCTCAGTTCGAGCCCTTCACATTCGCGATGGTCGCGAATTCGACGTTGTAGAGCTGGCCGTCGACCTTCTTCACTTCGCGAACATAGACATTCTGCGTGATGTCGCGCGTCGTAGCATCAATCGACATCGGACCGCGCGGAGACACCCAGGCGAGACCCTTCATCGCTTCCACGAGCTTGGTGCCATCTGTATCGCCCTTGGTCTTTTCCAGAGCCTTGTAGATCGCAGCCATGCCGTCGAAACCACCGACCGACATGAAGTTCGGACGCATGTTGTTATTGGCCTTCAAGAACGCGGCCACATAAGCCTTGTTCTCGGGGCTGTCATGTGCGGCCGAATAATTGTGCGAGGTGATCATGCCGATCAGCGCATCGCCCATGCCGTTGAGCTGGTCGTCATCGGTCACGTCACCCGTGCCAATGATCTTGATGCCAGCCTTGGCGAGCTCGCGCTCACCAACCTGCTTCATCAGGCTGGCGCCCTGCCCTGAGGGCACGAAGAGGAAGAGAGCATCCGGCTTCAAATCTTTCGCCTTCTGCAAGAAGGCGGCGAATTCGGGATTCATCAGCGGTGCGCGCAATGTGTCGAGCACCTTGCCACCCTTGGCTTCGAATTCAGCCTTGAAAGCCTTTTCCGAATCCAGACCCGGACCGTAATCGGACACGAGTGTCACGACAGTCTTGATGTTATTGGCAGCCGACCATTGCGCCATCGGCGCAGTGTTTTGCGGCAGCGTGAAGCTGGTGCGCACGAAGTAAGGCGAGGACGCCACAATCGTCGAGGTGCCAGCGGCCATGATCACGGCAGGAACTTTCGCCTGCGAGGCGACGGGGCCGACAGCGAGCGCCAGCGGCGTCAGACCGAAGCCCGCGAGAAACGCGACCTTGTCATTGACGACGAGTTCGGTGGCGAGGCGCTTGGACTGGTCGGCCGCGCCGGTGTCATCCTTGATGATGAGTTCGATCTTCTTGCCAGCAACAATGGTGCCGTTCTGTGCCATCCACAGGCGCGCGCCTGCTTCGATCTGGCGACCCGTTGAGGCCGAGGGGCCGGTCATCGGGAGAATGAGGCCAACCTTGACCACTTCCTGCGCGGAAGCAGCCGAAATGCCTGTGGCGAGAGCAAGACCGGCCACGCCGATGCTCTTCAGAATTTGTCTGCGAAACATTCCAATCCTCCCGAAAAAGCTCACGCCTTGTGGCGGGCTTCCTGACTTTATGACCGCAACGGCCAAGCCTGATGTAGGGCTGCCCTCACCACGCGACAATGAGGCCCCCAATTCAAGCGATCATTTCGCAAGAATTGATGCAGGCCGTTCATTACGCGCTTCCGGGCGCCGGAGAGAGCTAAGCGCGCCCCGCGGGCGGGAGCAAGCCCGCCCTTGCTGAGAATTGTGCGTATTGCGAACAAATCTTCGTTTATGCGACCATTGATCTATGGCTGCCCGAATCTCCTCGGGGAAATAGCGGTCGCAACAACCGGTTGATCCATGAATATCCAAGCGCCTGCCCAAGCCCCTGCCCCGATCACGCCGGATGATCCCTCCTACATTGCGGCGCTTGCCCGTGGGCTGGCGGTCATCCGCGCCTTTGGGGCGGGCCGCGAAAAGCTGACTTTGGCCGATATTGCCAAGACAACCGATTTGCCGCGCGCCACCGTGCGCCGCTCGCTGCTGACCTTGCAGGCGCTTGGCTATGTGGCGAGTGACGGCAAGCATTTCATGCTCACACCCGGTGTGCTGTCGCTGGGCTATGCCTATCTCTCCGCCACACCTTTGCCGCGTGCCATTCAGCCGACATTGGAAGCGGTAAGCGAAAAGACGAATGAAAGCTCGTCTTGCGCCATTCTGGATGGGGCCGAGATTGTCTATGTCGCGCGTGCAGCGACGCGGCGCATTATGTCGGTGGGGCTTGCAACGGGCTCGCGTCTGCCAGCCTATTGCTCGTCATTGGGGCGCGTGCTGCTGGCGGCTTTGCCCGAGGCAGAAGCGCGGCGTTTGTTGCATGCGATGAATCGCGAAAAGCTCACGCCGCAGACAATCAATGATGTCGATGCTTTGATGAAAGTGCTCGCGCAAGTGCGCGCGCAAGATTACGCCCTTGTCGATGAAGAACTCGAAATCGGCCTGCGCTCGATTGCTGTTCCCGTGCGCAATGCAGGAGGGCAGATTGTGGCGGCGATGAATATCGGCGTGCAGGCAGGCCGCATTTCGCGCGAAGGGCTGATCAAGGATATTCTGCCCGTATTGCGCGCAGGCGCCGAGAGCGTAGCGCCAGCTTTGATTTAAAGGCCGTCATTGCGAGGAGCGCGAGCGCGACGCGGCAACCCAGAGGCCACGCGTGAGGCTTCTGGGTTGCTTCGCTACGCTCGCAATGACGGCTACCGCCCATCATCGGCTTCGCGGATCACTTGCGGCTCGCGCGCTTTGGCGGCGGCTTCAGCGAAGGGCAAAGTCTCATCCCATTCCTTGCCGACAAAACGCTGGCCCGTGATATACGCCGCCTCATCAGAGGCCAGCCATAAAACAGGCGGCACGATAATCTCCGGCTCCAACACAACGCGCCCCGTCTTCTGCGCGGCCTGTCGACCCATGTCGGAGAGGAAATCCGTATTGGTCGCACCACCGGGCAAAACGGTGTTCACAGTTACGCCTGTACCTTCGAGATCTTTCGACCAGATCAAAGTTTCCGCTTCAATCGCTACCTTGCTCACACCATAGGGCGAGTTGTTGCGCCGCTGCATTGTGTTCAGCGAAGTCGTAACATTGATGATGCGCCCTTTCGCACCCGCCTTGATGAGATGGGGCGCAGCATAATGCGACATGAAAAATGTGCCCACCACATTGGTCATGAGAATCTCGCGCCAGACCAACGGATCGGCCTCATAAAACTTCAGCGATTTGGTGCGCGGGGAACGCTCCAGATGCACCGGCCCCTTGCCCGCATTGTTGACAAGAATATCGAGCGAACCAAACAGTCGCACAGCCTCGTTGACCGTGCGCTCGCAATCAGCCGGATTGGTAATGTCACACGGCACACCCAGCACGCGACCGCAGCCCGGCTGGCCCGCCACATCACGCGTCGCTCCGCCCGTCGCACCACCATCCATATCGGCATAGAGAACATGCGCTCCCGCGCGTGTCAGCGCATGGGCGATGGCCTTGCCAATGCCGCGCGCCGCCCCCGTGACAATAGCCACGCGCCCTTCAAGTCGCAGATCGCTGGTGAGCACTCTTCCCTCCCTTTTTTTAACAAGATAGCCCTGCCCGATGACGCAATGCAAACACAGGCGCCGATTTCCATTCATCCTCATTCGCGCTTATCATGGAGGCATGAGCACGCCCGACATTCCCTTCAATCGCGAGCCACCCGGACAAGTCGGGCAGGCCACACGGCTGTCGCCGCTCGTGCGGCGCGTGCTTGCGCCCAACAAAGGCCCGTTCACTTTCACCGGCACCTGCAGCTATCTGGTTGGCGAAGGCAAAGTCGCGGTGATTGATCCGGGCCCTGATGATGGCGCTCATATCGAAGCTTTGCTTGCTGCAACCCATGGCGAGACGATTTCTGCCATTCTCGTCACGCATACACATCGCGATCATTCACCCGGCGCAAGGCTTTTGCAGGCGCGGACCCGCGCACCGATTATCGGCTGCGCCACGCATATTCCGCTCGCTGAGCCACCATCAGGACGATTGGATGCAAGCCATGATCTTGACCATGCGCCCGATGCAGTTTTGGCCGATGGTGCCTTGTTCAAAGGTGACGGCTTTACTCTTGAGGCCATCGCGACGCCGGGTCATGCATCCAATCATCTCGCCTTTGCTTTGCATGAAGCAAACGGGATTTTTTCCGGCGATCATGTGATGGCGTGGTCAACCAGCATTGTCGCCCCGCCTGATGGCAATATGCGCGATTATATGGCCTCGCTCGAAAAGATCGCCGCGCGCAGTGAGAGCGTCTATTGGCCCGGCCACGGCAATGTGCTGCAAGAGCCCCAACGTTTCGTGCGCCTGCTTGCCATGCATCGGCGGCAACGCGAAACCGCTATCCTTGAGCGCTTGGGCGAAGGTGGTCGCAGCATCACCGAGATTGTGCGCGTGATTTACAAAGGTGTCGATGAACGGCTGCATCGCGCAGCAGGCCTGTCCGTGCTGGCCCATCTGGAAGATCTGGTCGCGCGCGATCTCGTTGTGTCAGACCAAGGCAGCGCCACCGAGACCGCCGCGTACACGTTGGCCCGATGACCAATCAAGAATAGATCTGCCCGACATGTGCCTTTCGCTTGCCAGACCTGCCAGCACGGGACTAGTTTAGGTCTGAACAGATTCAGGTGAGGGGCAATCATGACGCATGAGGCCGATGCGGTACGGGTTTGGTTCCGTCTCCTGCGTTTGCAGTCGCGGATCAATCTCAGCATTACGGCTCGCGTGCGCGAGATCGGCCTCTCCGTGCCCCAATGCGATGTGCTGACCACGCTGACAGAGCGTGAAGGCCTCAGCCAGCAAGATTTGGCCGCGCGCCTCTATGTCACCAAAGGCAATATTTCTGGTCTGATTGATCGGCTGGAAGACGCCAAGCTGGTGGAACGCCGCTCGATCGAGGGGGATCGTCGCTCACATGCGATTTATCTGACCGCGCAAGGCCGCGCTTTGGCCGAGCAAGGCATCGAAGTGCAGCGCCAATTTGTCATCGATACATTGGGCCGCATGTCGGCAGATGATTTGAAAAAGTTTGAAAGCCTGATTGTGAACACGCGCGATTTGATCCGCGAGAGTATGAACCTAAAGCAAATCTGAGCGGCGCTGCGCCCGCTGCCCGCGAATGAATGCGGGCACATCATGTGCGCAATCGAGAACATGATCCGCTTCAACCGCCAGATCCTGTAACAAAGCAGGACCTGTGAGAACGGCAACAGCCACAGCCCCTGCTGCACGTGCCGCGCGAATATCAGCCAGCGTGTCGCCCACAACCGCAATGCGCTCGGGCGCAATGTTGAAGCTGGCTGCAAAGGCGGTAATCATGCCGGGCGCCGGCTTGGCACCAAAGCCTGAATCTTGCCCCGCCAGAAAATCAAGATCTTCGGCAATACCCAGAAGACCTGCCTGCAGGCGCACCGACTTTTCGGAATCATTGGAAACAATGCCGAGCTTCAAACCCATGCCGCCCAATTCAGCAAACAGCGCGGGGAGATCGCCAATCGGCGTGAGGGTTTCGAGCGCGATGGTACGAAAGAGCCCACCAATCTCCTCATAAAGCCGATCCAGATCACGCCGCCCGAGCGCATCTGCCCAGAGCGGGCCGTAATCGGCCAGCGACCCCGACAGGCAGGGCGAATGGGGACGAAAGCTTTTGTCATGCGCATTGAAGCCGCTGACATCGATCAGACGGTGAAAGGCGGCCGTGTCGCCCGCTGCCAAAGTCTGCATCACTTCATGCGCAGCAGCACCCCAGGTGCGATCGAAATCGACCAGAGTGCCGTCTTTATCAAAGAGAATGGCCTCAAAAGGCATGGTCGAATGCATCCCGGAGTTCAGTCGCAAAGGCATTTTGCGCGGCATGACACCTTATGACCGATGAGACATGAAAAGAAGGCTAAGCTCATGCCGGAAAGGGTGGCAAGGCTCAAGGTCGTCATTGCGAGCCAAGCGAAGCAAACCAGAGGGCCCCACACGCGGCCTCCGGATTGCTGCGTCGGCCTTGCTGCCTCCCCGCAATGTCGGGGAAAACTTGATGCGATTAAGCCGGCCTTAACCCCAATGCGCGACGATAGGTCATCGGTTCCGCGCGTTGAGTATTTGCCATGTCCGAATTTGAATTGCCCAAGCCAATGCCCGCGGCCAAAGAGGACGCGCGTGCCCTGCTCGCCCGCCTCTATCGCGAAATCGGTGTTTCCGCGGTTGCGGCTGCGCTCCAACTGAGCAATCAGCCGGAGCCGGAGCAGCGCAAACCTGCCGCAGCAGAGCGCAATGCGCCGGCCATCGTGCCCGGCGACATTCTCGCAGCCTGAACTTACTTGACGATCACTTTGGTGTTCAAAGCGACGCGCGCATAAAGGTCGATCACATCGACATTGCGCATGCGAATGCAGCCTGACGAGGCTTCGCGACCAATCGTTTCCGGCTCATTCGTGCCGTGAATCCGGTAAAGCGTGTCACGGCCGCTCGCGTCATAAAGATAAAGCGCACGCGCACCCAGCGGATTATCCGGGCCACCACTCAAACCACCCGCAGCGGCTGTGGGGCGCAGATGCGGCCAGCGTTGCACCATATCAGCTGGCGGCGTCCAATGCGGCCATTCGGCCTTATTGCGGATCGTGGCCGTGCCTTTCCAGCCATAAGCTTCCGCGCCCGTCGCCACGCCGTAGCGCATCGCGCGCTTGTTGGGCAGCACGTAATAAAGATGTTTCGTCGACGTATCGACAATGATCGTGCCCGGCTTCTCGCCCGTCGGATCATCGACTTCGTAGCGTTGGAAATCCATTTCGAGTTCGAAGTTCGGGACCTTGGCGATAAAATCGCGGTCTCGCGCACTCATCGAGGGATCGGGCACGCTTTTGAAATTGCAGCCAGCGACAAGAAGGGCGGCTGTCAAACCAGCCAGAACAGACATAAGTTTCATCGCAGGCAGCGGGCTCCCGATTCACATTTCTCAATGATTCGAGCTCCTGATAGCATAAAGAAGGTCACAAGCCCTGCTGCTTTTCACGAAAATGAGAGGCTGCGGTAAAGCTGACACAGCGCAAAGCCGCCTTTGAACGGCTGGACTATCAACGACATCACGGCCGCTCAGGGCGGAACTTGCAAAAACCAAGGCAGGGCATCGACTTGAATACGCTCATCCTCTCCCACCGCGATTGTCTGGACCATGATATGGGCCCCGGCCACCCGGAGCGCCCCGACCGCGTGCGGGTGATCGAGCGCATTCTGGAGCATGAGCGCTTTCAAACACTCGCCCGCGAAGCCGCCCCGCGCGGCACCAGCGAGCAGATTTTGCGCGTTCATCCCGAGTCGCATCTGCGTCGACTTGAAGAAGCCGTGCCCCATCAGGGCCTCACCCATCTGGATGGCGACACATGCCTCTCGCCCGGTACGATGGACGCGGCACTACGCTCTGTGGGTGGTGCCTGTCTGGCGGTCGATGAAGTCATGGCGCGCAAGGTCGACAATGCCTTTGTCGCGACCCGCCCACCCGGCCACCATGCGGAAACAGCCACCGCCATGGGCTTTTGCTTTTTCAACAATGCAGCCATTGCCGCGCGTCACGCGCGCGCAGTCCATGGTGTCGAGCGTGTTGCGATCATGGATTTCGATGTGCACCACGGCAATGGCACACAAGATATTTTCTGGAATGATCCGCATGTGCTCTATGCGTCCACCCATGAAATGCCGCTTTATCCGGGCACGGGTGCGCTGAATGAAACAGGCGAACATAACAATATCTGCAATGCGCCTTTATCGGCGGGCGATGATGGCGTGCATTTCAAACAGGCAATGAACACGCGCATCCTGCCAGCGATTGAAGCTTTCTCGCCCGATCTCATCATCATCTCGGCAGGCTTTGATGCCCATGCGCGCGACCCGCTCGCCAATATCAATCTGGTCGAAAGCGATTTCGCCTGGGCAACCGGCAAGCTGATGGACATTGCAGAAAAGAAAAGCAGCGGGCGGATTCTCTCGCTGCTCGAAGGTGGCTATGACCTCGAAGGCCTGTCACGCTCGGTCGCGGCACATGTCATGATGCTGTCGGGGATGGCGGGGCGGTAGATTTTCATCCATCATTGCGCGGAGCCGCAGACGTAACGCAGCGAACGACAAGCATCGCATGAGGCCTTCTGGTTTGCTTCGCTTGCGCTCGCAATGACGGCGGAAAGGCGACGTCTTTCAACCCGTCATTGCGAGGAGCCGTAGGCGACGCGGCAAACCAGTGGCCTCACGCGTAAATTCTGGTTTGCTTTGCTTACGCCCGCAATAACGGCTGTTATTGATCAAAAGGCCAAGCGCGCGGTGCGAGCACTTGGCCGTGATGACGCAGCATGGCATCGGCCAGAACAATCGCCAACATCGCTTCGCCGACCGGCACGCCGCGAATTCCCACACATGGATCATGCCGACCCTTGGTGCGCAATTCCACTTCTTGGCCCGTGCGGTCAACCGACAGACGCGGCGTCAGAATGGACGACGTCGGCTTCACAGCAAAGCGCGCGACAATCGGCTGACCTGTCGAAATGCCACCCAGTATGCCGCCGGAATGATTGGACAAAAACACAGGTCTGCCATCGGCACCCATGCGCATTTCATCCGCATTGTCTTCGCCACTCAATGCAGCCGATGCCATGCCATCGCCAATCTCGACGCCCTTCACGGCATTGATCGACATCAGCGCGGAGGCGAGCTCTGCATCGAGCTTGCCGTAAATGGGCGCGCCCCATCCGGCCGGCACGCCTTCGGCAACAAGTTCAATCACAGCACCACAAGATGAGCCTGCTTTGCGCACGCCATCGAGATAGGCTTCCCAATCGCTGGCCGCTTTCGCATCCGGACAGAAGAAAGGATTATTGTTCACTTCGTTCCAGTCGAAGCGCGAACGATCAATCTTGTGCGGGCCCATTTGCACGAGCGCGCCACGGATCGTCACACCGGAAAGAATTTTGCGCGCAATACCACCTGCCGCGACACGCATCGCGGTTTCGCGCGCCGATGAGCGACCTCCTCCGCGATAATCGCGGATGCCGTATTTCGCATCATACGTGTAATCGGCATGACCGGGACGATAAGACTTGGAGATCTCGCCATAATCTTTCGAGCGCTGATCGACATTGTCGATCTGCAAGCCAATCGATGTGCCGGTTGTCACCATCTGCCCCGTGCCATCATCCATGACACCGGAGAGAATTTTCACCTGATCAGGCTCCTGACGCTGCGTGGTGAAACGCGACTGTCCGGGACGGCGCTTGTCGAGCCAGACCTGCATATCTTCCGGCGTCAACGGCACGCGCGGGGGCACGCCATCGACAATGCAGCCGATCGCAGGCCCATGGCTCTCGCCATAAGTGGTAACGCGGAAAAGGTGGCCAAAGGTGTTGTGCGACATGGGGCTTTTCTAAAAGCAATGACGGCTCTTGGCAATGCCGCCCCGTATTTTCACCGTCATTGCGAGCGAAGCGAAGCAATCCAGAGGCCCTACGTGCAGCCTCTGGATTGCTTCGTCACCTGCGGCTCCTCGCAATGACGGATTATCTTCCGGACAATTCCACAGCCACCGCCGGCACAGCCGGAGAACCAATCCATTCCGTGTGGGGCGGGATGTGCTCGCCCTTCATCACAATGGTCAGCGGGCCCAGACGGGCGAAATCGCCGATGTGCGTATCATAAAGCACCGTGGCATTGGCACCCACCGTCACGCCATTGCCGACCTGAATGCGCCCGACCTTCATCACGCGGTCTTCATAGAGATGCGTCTGCAGAGCGCAGCTGCCATTGAGCGCCACGAAATCGCCAACCGTCACGCAATCAAATTCTGTGATGTCGGTCATGTTCATGTAAACGCCCTTGCCCATCTTCGTGCCAAAGAGGCGCAAGACCATCGGCAAGAAGGGCGTGCCGCGCAAATGTTCGATCAGCACTTTGCCGGCAAGGCCCCAATAAAGAACCGCCACCGCTTCTGTGCGCATGGCCCACCATGACCACATGGGCATGACGACAGGTTCATAGCGGCCCATGGTCAACCATTTGAAAGCCACGACCACCAAAGTCACCGCGACAGAAATGAAGGTCGAGGCAATCATGAAATTAAGCGCGAGCGAACCCCATTCGCCCGCCAGCAAATCAGCGCCAAACCATTCCACCGCCCAAGTGCCGAAGGTGATGAACAGCATGGTCGACAGCGACACATGCACGGCTTCGAAGACAGCGCGCGCAAATTTCTTCCAGAGCGGCGGCTCGTAGGTCCAGTTTTCCGACAGAGCATCGAACTTCTGGCGCACAGGCAATTTGATTGGCGGGGATCCAAACCATGTGTCATTGGGCGCAATCAGATGATTTTCCGGCGGCTTGGATTTGATGCCGATCAGCGCGCCTTTGGGAATGATGGAGCCCGGCGGCACAACCGCATCATTGCCGACAAAAACATTGGCGCCGGTCTTCACCTTTTTGAGCACCATCCAGCCGCGGCGAATATCTTCATCACCCAGCATGACTTCATCAGCGATAAAATTCTTCTCGCCGATCTCGATGAGATCGAAGCGCCCCGCCAGATTGGTCGAGATCTCTGCGCCCTTGCCGATCTTGGCGCCCATCAGGCGATACCAAGCGCGCATGTAAATGGTGGCAAAGAGCGAGGTCAGTGTTTCCAGCGTGATCTCGGTTGCCAGCGCCACGACCCACATGCGGAAATAAAACCAGCTGTGAACCGAATAGCGGCCTTCTTTCACACGCGGCAAAACAATCCAGCGCACACAGGCAATGAAAGCCACCGTCACCAGCACCATGGCAAAGGCCGTCGGCCAAGCCAGGATCGGGATCATCGCCATATAGAGAACGCGATCAAAAGAGGCGATGCCGACAAATTCGTCGAGTGTGTTGAACACCCAGAAAGCCGGAAAAATCGGCAGCATGCCGATCGGCGGGATCGCCAGCATGGCAACCGTATAGCAGAAGGTCTGCAAGGCGCGGCGCAACACCGTCGTCTGCGGAAACTCATCCATGACGGAGGGATCATTCATGCCGACTTTGCGCGCGGGGCTACCATCCCACACTTCAAAGTCGGGAATATGCGTACCCGCCGGCACCGCGGTCAGATCTTTGATCTCCGCGCCATGGCCCAGCCGCACACCGCCTTCAATCACGCAAGACGAACCGACATAAGCATCTTTGCCGATAAAAACCGTCTCGATGATCAATTCATTACCGACCACGCGCGCATTGGTGATCTCGGTCTTGCCACCAACACAAGAGCCTTCGCCAAAGGTGATGAGATCAATCGCACCGGAATCAAAATCGCTGATGATCGCATCTTCGCCGACTTGCGCACCGATGGCGCGCAGATAGATGCGCATCAAGGGTGAGGCTTGGAACCATTTGAGATGGGTTAGGCCAATCAGACGCTGCGCCAGCCACCAGCGGAAATAATAGACACCCCAGAGCGGATAGCGCCCCGGTTTCGTGCGGCCCAAAATCAGCCATTTGCCGACAATGGCAAATGCAATGGTGAAAATGGTGATGCAGACATAAACGCCAAAGAGCGAGATGATTTCTGAGAAAATGCTCGCATCGGGGCTTGTGAGCAGCATGTAAGAGATAAACACGCCAAGCCATTGCGCCGTCATCAAGGCAATGATGAAGGGCAAGACAATCGCCTGCGCCAAGCCGCAGAGAAAACGGCGCATGAAGGGCGGCGGCTCGAAAGACAAATCGCGCGCCTTGGCAACATGGGCAAATTTTGTATCGAGCAATTCGCCCAAGGCACGCAGATTGCGCGTGTCGTAAATATCTTGCAGCGTAATACCTTCAATTCCGGCATTTTGGCGCACGAGCGAGACAAAACGCGCGGCCAACAGCGAATGGCCACCGAGATCGGTGAAGAAATCTGCGTCAAAAGGAATGGCCTGTGGCGGCAGCACGGCTTTGGCTGCGTCCAGCAATTTGGCTTCGGTGGGCGTGCGCGGGTCTTCCTGCTCTTCCGTGTTCGCAACGCTTTGCAAATCGATCTGCTTCAGATGATTGCGGTTGATCTTGCCCGATGACAGGCGCGGCAGCTCATCAAGTTCTTCAAAACGCGCCGGCACCATGTAAGCGGGAAGACGCTCACGCAAGATCGTGCGCAGATTGCGCGGATCAATTGTCACCTGCGCGGCTTTATCGGCAACAAGGAAGGCGACGAGTTCATCGACCTCGTACTCGCGGCGCACAACAACAGCTGCGTGCACAATGCCCGGAATATCGGTGAGCTTGGCTTCAATCTCGCCGAGCTCGACACGGAAGCCGCGGATTTTTACCTGATCATCGATGCGACCACGGAAAGAAATGTCGCCATTGGCTTCCATCACCACCGCATCGCCTGAGCGATAGAGCACGGGGTCGCGGCCATCGCTGGCAAATGGATTGACGATGAATTTTTCAGCCGTCAGCGGCGCACGATTGAGATAGCCCTTGGCGACGCCCGGTCCGCCGATCAGCAATTCACCTTCCACACCGCGCCCCACCAGATTGAGCGCATCATCGACGATATAGCAGGAGTAATTGGCAATCGGCTTGCCGATGGTAATCGGCTCACCGGGGCGCACTTGCGTCGCGGTTGCCACCACAGTGGCTTCGGTGGGGCCATAAGTGTTGAAGATTTTGCGGCCCGGCCGCGCCCAGCGTTGTGGCACAGACGGCGGGCAGGCTTCGCCGCCCAGAAGAATGAGACGGATGGATGCCACATCGCGCGCCAACATGGCGAGCAATGTCGGCACTGTGTCGAGCACGGTAATGCCGACTTCATCCATCAAAGCAGGGAGCGCATCTGTCTCGCCCATGATCTTGGGCGTGGCGACAAAGAGCGAGGCGCCGACGAGATAGGGAATCCAGATTTCTTCCATCGACAGATCGAAGGCAACGGACGCGCCTTGAAAAACCACATCATCGGCGCGAATGCCATACAGCTCGTTGGCCGAGCGCAGATAATGGCAAATGTTGTGATGGGAAATCACAATGCCTTTGGGCGTGCCCGTCGAGCCTGATGTGTAAATCAGATAGGCCGGCATATCAGGCCGCGCACCCAATGCGCGCGCATCAACCTCGGATGCATCTTCCGTATCATCGAGATCTTGCGCGCCGACAATCGGGCACGGCATGTTGAGCGTCAGATCGCCCGCATGAAACTCATCCGCGAGAAGAAGCTTCGCGCCTGCATCGGCAAGACACACCGCAATGCGCTCAGGCGGCGCATCGGCATCAAAGGGCAACCAAGCAGCGCCCGTCTTGGTGATGGCAATTTGTGAGACGAGCAGATCTGTGCCGCGCGGCATCCATAGGCCCACCACATCGCCAGGGCGAATGCCACGACGCAACAGACCACGAGCGACAGACGTCGCGGCGCGATCCACTTCCGCATAAGTGAACTGATGCCCTTCAACGATATGGCACTCCGCATCGGGCGTGCGTTTTGCGGAGGCGACAAAAATCTCGGCCAGCAATTCGTCGCGCAGAAAATCATCGCGCTGCGCGCCATGCATCACAGCAAGCGCAAGAGCCGGTTCATCAATGGGCGCGTCGGGGCGGTCGTGGGTCATGTCAAAGAAGGGCTGACGCAGCAGTTCGCGGGCGGTTTCCGCCCGTCATCAGGTCAGTCGCAATCCCTCCTTTTGAAAACGCAAAGCCAAGCCACCCCGAATCTGGCTTGGGGTAAGCCCACAGAAAGATAAAACAGAAAGCGACTGAATGGCAGCTGAATAGCACGATGTCAGAGGGGTTTACCCCTCAAATCCAGCGATAGGCGCCCGCCTCAAAAACAAGCACCCGCCCCTGCCAAATATCGCAAACAGGCGCTCGTTCTGTAGGCACATTGCTCAGCACATGCAAAAGGCAGCGCGCCACACCGCCATGGGCGACAGTAATCGTATCGCGTGTGATTGAGGCGAGCCACGGCTGCAGACGCTCGGCGCACATGGCATAGCTTTCGCCGTCGGGCGGCTGCATGTGCCATTTGTCTGCTTCGCGCGCCTTCGCGCCCTCGGGGTCACGCTGCTGCACCTCGGGCCAAGTCAGGCCTTCCCATTGGCCGAAGGTGATTTCGACCAGAGCCTCATCGAGGCGATAGGCGAAGGGATCGAGCATCAAAGCGCCACGCGCCAGCTCCATCGTGCGGCGCGCACGTGACATGGGCGAGGAGACGAAATCATAAGCCGCGAGCGCTTCGGGCGTGCGCCCGAGGATACGCCCGACAGTTCGTCCCGCCTGTTCAGATTGCGCGAGACCTTTGGGATTAAGCGGAATGTCGTGGCGGCCCTGCAAACGACCCTCCGCATTCCAGTCGGTTTCACCGTGGCGCAGAAAGATCAGGCGATGGGGCAGTTCGAAGAGCATGGGCGCGCGTCAGACCGTTTCGTAAGCCGCGCCCTGTCGCGTCAGTCCTTGCCGACGGTGATATCGGGTGCGGAGGGGTTTTTCATGCCAACAACATGATAGCCCGCATCCACATGCAGGATTTCACCTGTCATACCCTTGGACATATCGGACAGCAAGAAGGCCGCAGTATCGCCCACTTCTTCAATCGTGACGGTCCTGCGCAGCGGTGCGTTATATTCATTCCACTTGAGAATATAGCGGAAGTCGCCAATGCCCGAGGCCGCCAGCGTCTTGATCGGGCCAGCGGAAATCGCATTCACGCGGATGTTCTTTTCGCCAAGATCTGCTGCCAGATAGCGCACAGAGGCTTCGAGAGCCGCTTTGGCCACACCCATCACATTGTAATGGGGCATCCATTTTTCAGCGCCGTAATAAGACAGCGTGAGCAGCGAGCCGCCATCGGTCATCAGCTTTTCAGCGCGCTGCGCGACAGCTGTGAAAGAGAAGCACGAGATGTTCAGCGACTTGTTGAAATTGGCTTCCGACGTGTCGACATAGCGGCCCGTCAGCTCGTCCTTGTCAGAGAAGGCGATGCAATGAACCACGAAGTCGATCTTGCCCCACAGGCGCTGCACTTCGGCAAAGACGGCATCAATCGTGGCACC
Organism: Beijerinckiaceae bacterium; assembly: GCA_947452455.1. Classification (GTDB taxonomy): domain Bacteria; phylum Pseudomonadota; class Alphaproteobacteria; order Rhizobiales; family Beijerinckiaceae; genus Terripilifer. Next base: position 381,883 of record CANGBX010000001.1, on the reverse strand, counting down.
ATCGGTGACATCGCAATGGCCAACGACATGCGCGCCCAGTTCCGCGGCCAGTGGACGTACGCGCTTTTCCAACGCATCGCCCTGAAAGGTGAAGGCCAGTTCCGCGCCAGCATCGCGCGCGGACTTGGCAATGCCCCAAGCAATCGATCGGTTGTTGGCGACGCCCATCACGAGGCCACGCTTGCCGGCCAGAATGCCGGGGGTTTGGGGAGCTTGGGTCATACGGATCCTGACAGAAACGGGTGCCAAAAGCGCTTCAAGCGCGAGCGGCACGACGCAATTTCGAACTCACCCCGCGTTTAAGGGAGCTGTGCTGCGAAGGCAAGCGCTCCTGCGCCTCCCGGAACGGGCAAAAACGCTCGGGAACGAATCACAAACAGGCCCCTAGTCAATAGGCTAAGTGTTTGCTAAAGTGCTTCTATTGATCAGGAATTTAGTTTGAAAGGGTTATTTCTTGTCGCCCCCACCCAGCCTTTCCGTGCTTCTGCCAAGCCTTCGCCGCTTTGCCGCTGCCCTGAGTGGCGCGCCTAGGGGGCGGGCAGACGAGCTTGTACTGAGGGCCATCCACTCCGTTTTGCGCGAGCCTCCGGCCGAGAGCGAGGCGATCTTGTGCCGCAAATTGCGCGCGCAACTGACGAGCCTGACACAGATCCGCGCCCTGCCCCGCCCAACCCCCGGCGCCAAGGCGCATCCATGGGAGGCGGCTTTGCTGGACTTGCCGGTGGTCCATCGCGCCGCGCTGATCCTCGTTTCGGTTGAAGGCTGCTCTTATGATGAAGCCGCGCAGACGCTGGGCATCAGCCGCGCCGTGCTGATGGGTCGCCTGACGGCCGCGCGCCATATGCTCACCAACAGTCTGCAGGACGCCACATCAAGCGCCATCCATGCACCACATCTGAGGCTCGTGAAGTGACCGTGCCGCGTAAAATCTCGGATGCAGAACTCTGCGCCTTTCTGGATGAGGAATTACCACCCGCGCGCGCAGCCGAAGTGGCTGCCATTGTCCAATGCAATGGAGAGATGCAAAGCAAATTGAAAATCTGGCGCGCGCAAGACCAATGGCTGCGTGCGACTTTCGCGCCGCTGGCGCATGAACCTGTGCCTGATCTGTTGATGCAAGCGCTCCCCACGCATCGCGCGCCGCCCTTTCCCCATCGTGTGGAAAGCCTGCCCGCACTTGCGAACGGGCGCGATGAAACGCTGAAGTGGAAAATGATTTCGCTGACGCTTGGCGTCTTGCTTTTTGCAACCGTGCTTTATGCGAGCGGCGTTATTCCTGGCACCGCGCACAGACAAACCATCACCATTGATAAAAAGATGGATCAGCCGAGATCTTTGCGCGGATCATAAGGCCGCGTCACTTGCCAATGGCGCATCAAATCTTCCAATTCGGCTGATGGTTGCTCGGGCATGATGATGCGCGGCGTGACCAGAAGATCACCCGCTGCTTTGCCTTCCCCTGCCGGAAGACCCTTGCCGCGCAGGCGCATTGTCTTACCGCCGGTCGCGCCTGGTGGCAGCGACATTTCAACTTTGCCCGATAAAGTCGGCACCTGCACTTTGCCGCCCAGCACCGCTTCATAAAGCGTGATCGGCAAATCAAGACGCAGATCATGTCCCTCGACACGGAAGAAAGGGTGACGCGCAATCTTCACCGTGATCATCGCATCGCCCGCAGGCCCATTGCCCGGCCCCGGATGCCCCTGACCTTTGAGACGGATCTGCTTGCCATCTTCAATGCCGGCAGGAACTGCCACATCCAGCGTCTTGCCCGTGGGCAATGACACACGCGCGCTTGTTCCATTGACGGCATCACCCAGTGAAATGCTCACTGTATGCTCGACATCCTTGCCGCGTTGGGGCTGCGCATTTTGCTGGCGACCACGACCGCGCCCGCCAAACAGATCGAAAAATTCGCTCGCATCAAAACCGCCGCGACCAGCGCCCGCCTGACCGAAAGGCGAGCCGCCCATATTGAATTCGAAATTTTCAAACGGATTGCCGCCGCCCGCGCTACCGCCGCGACGAAACGGGCCGCCAGCGCCAAAACCTTCAAAGCCACGCGGCTTGCCATCGGCATCAATCTCGCCGCGATCAAATTGCGCGCGCTTTTTATCGTCGCCCAAGATCTCATAGGCCAAGGAGACTTCCGAAAATTTCTCCTGCGCCTTGGGGTCGCCCGTGTTCTGGTCGGGATGATATTTTTTGGCGAGCTTGCGGAAAGCCTTTTTCACCTCGTCGGCCGAGGCCGACTTGGTCACCCCAAGCACTGAATATGGATCACGCATGAATGAGCCCAATCTATCCCCCCGCCCATGGCGGCACAGGGGTATTCGTCTCGACCTTTATGTGGGTGGGACGGGGCTCTGTGCAAGGCCGGAGCAAAAATGGTCTTAAAAAACGGCGTTAAAGGGGCCAAAACGCGCCCGGAATCGCCGTCCTTGCGCCTCTCATGCTAGAGAGAAGCCAGAGCTCAAGGGCCCGCTGGCCCCATACCGCACCCCGATCAGGACGCCGACCAAGAATGACCCAAGATTTCACCGATGCGCATGAACCCTTCGCCCTTTTCGAACATTGGTTTGCCGAGGCGAACGAAAAAGAAATCAACGATCCGAATGCCATGTGTCTGTCCACCGTCGACAAGGAGGGCATGCCGGATGCCCGCATGGTTTTGTTGAAGGGCTTGGAGCCGCGCGGTTTCGTTTTCTACACCAATAGCGAAAGCGCCAAAGGCACCGAACTCTCGCACACTATGAAAGCCGCGCTGATCTTCCATTGGAAGTCGCTGCGCCGTCAGGTGCGCGTGCGCGGCCCCGTGGAACTGGTGAGCACGCAAGAAGCCGATGATTATTTCGCCTCGCGTCCGCGCGACAGCCGCATTGGTGCATGGGCGAGCAAGCAATCACGCCCGCTGGAAACACGCTTTGCTCTGGAAAAAGCCGTGGCGCGCGAAGCCGCGCGCTTCGGCTTGGGCGAAGTGCCCCGCCCGCCCCATTGGAACGGCTATCGCATTCGCCCCGTGCAGATTGAATTCTGGCACGACCGCCCGTTCCGTCTGCATGATCGCGTGACATTCTTCCGCGATGAACCCGATGGTGCTTGGCGCAAGGAGCGGCTCTATCCGTGAGCCGCCTTTATCCCGATCGCCCCATTCTGGCGGCCAGTGTCGCGGTCTTTCGTGACGGCAAACTATTGCTGGGCGCACGCGCCAACCCGCCAGCTGCACATGTCTTTTCTCTGCCCGGCGGCGTAGTGGAGATTGGCGAGCGTCTTGAAGACGGCGCATTGCGCGAGCTGTTTGAAGAAACGGGCGTGCGTGCGCGCATCATCGGCTTTGCGGGGCATACGCAAGTCATCGAAAAAGATGAGGCCGGCAAAGTGCGTCGCCATTTTGTTGTCACGAGCTTTGCAGCCCATTGGATCAGCGGCGAGGGCACACCATCAACTGAAGCGCCGCAGCTTCTCTGGGTGGATCCGGCCAATCTCGGCGATCTGCCAGTGACGCCAAATCTACAAAATATTCTGTCCAATGCGGCCAAACTGATGGGCGACCCCGCGCGTTAACCTTTCCATAAGACATGTGTCGCAGCGGAAGACATCACAGGCTATTGTCCCCTCCGTGATGAACAATGCTTTTCTCTCCGCACTGATCGAAGATCCGGACACAGCTGACAACCGCCGCGAGGCGCTCGGCTTTGTGACCGATGCTTTTGCCGAAGCCATTATGGCGGGCGTCGAAAGCGAGGATTTCGCCCATGCCGCGCTCTTTGCCGCTATGCAGGAGCTTGTGGTGCTGCATGGCGAAGAATTGGCAGCGCTTTTTGCCAAAAATCTGCCCGAGCGCATTCTGTCGGGCGAGTTTTCCCTGACCCATCGCCACTAACCGCCCGCAAAGCCTTGCGCCCCGCGGCAGCAGCCTTAAGTAATAAGGGTCGCTGATTTTTTCGGGGAGCCCTTTGCCATGCCATCAGCTTGTCTCGACGATCGCGCCGTGCTGCGCATCGCCGGAAGCGAGGCGCGCAACTTCCTGCAAGGCATCCTCACCTGCAATATGGACCGCGTAAGCCCGACCCAAGCGGGCTTTGGCGCGCTGCTCTCGCCACAGGGCAAAATCCTCTTTGATTTTCTGATCGTCGAAGAAGGCGACGGCTTTTGGCTCGACACGGCTGCGAACCAAGCCGAGAGCCTCGCCAAACGCCTGACCATGTATCGCCTGCGCGCACCCATCACCATCACGCCCTCACCCTTGGCGGTCATGGCCGCATGGGACGGCGCGCCTCTGCCGGGCTTTGTGTATGATGATCCGCGCCACATCAGTCTCGGCCGACGCGCCTTTGTGAGCCGCGACGAGGCCAAGGGTGATGCGACCAGTGACGCCTATCACGCGCATCGCATCATTGCCGGCGTGCCGGAAGCGGGACGCGACTTCCCCTTCGGCGAGATTTTTCCCCATGACGCTGACATGGATCTGATCCACGGGCTCGATTTCAAGAAAGGCTGCTATGTCGGCCAGGAAGTTGTCTCGCGCATGGAGCATCGTGGCGGTGTGCGCAAACGCATCCTGCCCGTCATGCTGCGCGGAGAGGCGCCCGCACCCGGCACGCCTATTCTGGCAGGCGAGATCGCCATCGGCACTTTGGGTAGCATTGCCCCCTCAGGCCACGCGCTGGCCTTGGTGCGCACCGACCGCGCCGAAGAAGCCATTTCCGCCGGACAGGCGCTGGTGGCGGGCACAGCCATTGTGGAATTGACCCCCGACCATATGGTCAAATCCTGATCTGCCCTTTCGCTCAGGCAGGCCGATCGATAAAATCCGCACATGAATGAGCGCGCCGCCCGCACACATGTGATTTATCCCGATGGGCGCGCCCGCTGCCCGTGGCCGGGGGATGACCCGTTATACCTCAAATATCACGACACCGATTGGGGCGTGCCCGAATGGGATGACCGCGCTTTGTTTGAAAAACTCATCCTCGATGGTTTTCAGGCGGGCCTCTCGTGGATCACCATTTTGCGCAAGCGCGAGAATTTCCGTGCAGCTTTTGATGGTTTTCAGCCGGAAAAAATAGCACGCTACACACCGCGCAAAATCGACAAGCTGATGGGGGACGCCGGCATTGTGCGCAACCGCGCCAAAATCGAGAGCAGCGTGACATCGGCCCGCGCTTGGCTTGCCATTCAGGAACAAGAGGGCTTTTCCAACTACCTCTGGAATTTCTTTGATGGCGCGCCGATCCAGAACAATCTGCGTAAAATGGGTGATATGCAGACGCAATCGCCGCTCACCGTCGCAATGAGCAAAGATCTCAAAAAGCGCGGCTTCAATTTTTGTGGGCCGACGATCATCTATGCTTTCGCGCAAGCCGTCGGCATGTTCAATGATCATCTCGTTGGCTGCCATTGCCACGCCAAATGCCTGAAATTGGCAAAGAGGAAAAAATAATGCCGCCCCGCAAGGAACCACCCCGCGCTTGGCAACGCATGCTCTCGGGTCGCAGGCTTGATCTGCTCGACCCCTCGCCGCTCGATGTCGAGATTGAAGATATTGCCCATGGTCTGGCGCGCGTGGCGCGCTGGAACGGGCAGACACGCGGGCCCCACATCTTCTCCGTCGCGCAACATTCCGTGCTGGTCGAACATATTGCGGGCCATCTTGATACGAATATTTCGGCCAAGACGCGCGCCATGGTGCTTTTGCATGATGCGCCTGAATATGTGATCGGCGATATTATCTCGCCGTTCAAAACGGTGATTGGCGAGACGTACAAAGATGTCGAAGCGCGTTTGATGGCGGCCATTCATCTGCGCTTTGCACTGCCCGCCAAGCCAGCGTCGCTCGTTCATAAAGTGACGAAGGCCGCTGACCGCGCGGCCGCCTTTATCGAGGCCACGCATCTGGCGGGCTTTACGTTTGAAGAGGCAGACAAGTTTTTCGGCCGACCCGATATGTCGCTGCGCGACATCGACCATTGGCTGGCGCCCATCTCCTCGCAACAGGCGGAAGAGATTTTTCTGACGCGCTTTCGCGCGCTCGAAGCCGAATTTGCGGATGAGGCTTAAACCGTCATGCCGAAGATTCACGTTTGCTCCCTGTCAAAGCTCGAAGAGACCGCCCGCACCACGGGCGCGACGAGCCTTGTCACGCTGATCAATGTGAATACGAGTGTTGAGACACCCAAAACCATCGCACGCGAGCGCCATCTCTTTGTCGGCCTCTCCGATATTACGCAGGCGCTCGACGGCCATGTGCTGCCCGAGACTGCACATGTGGCGCAATTGCTCGACTTTGTGCAGGCCTGGAACAGACACGAACCCTTGCTCATCCATTGCTATGCGGGCGTCTCGCGCTCGACGGCTGCGGCTTATATTTCTTATTGCGCTTTGCACCCTCATGCCTGCGAGCGCGAAACCGCGCAACGCTTGCGACAGCTCTCGCCAACAGCCACACCCAATGCGCGGCTCATCGAACTTGCCGATGCGCATCTCCAGCGCGACGGCCGCATGATCGCCGCCATTGCCGAAATCGGTCGGGGCGAAGATTGTTTTGAAGGTGTGCCCTTTGCCTTCGAGGTGGCCGCATGAGCAGCGCGCCGCAAACTTTGCCGATTGAAATCGGCCTCACCGCGGCGATTGTCGCGGTGAATAATGTCTCGGGCGACAAGCCCGAGCCCACCATTCTTGTGGCGCGCGAGACGGCGCCCAAAAGCGCGACAGCATTGCCCTCCGGCCCGTTTGATCCGGTCGTGCATCGCACGTTTGAGATCGGCCTGCGCGCCTGGGTGTCGGAACAAACAGGCGTGCCGCTCGGTTATGTCGAACAGCTCTACACATTCGGTGATCGCGGACGCCATGCGGAAGTGGGCGATCGTGAACCCCATGTTGTGTCGGTCGGCTATCTCGCCCTCACACGCACCGGCGAGATTGCGCAAGAAGCGCCTGATGCGACTTTCCGCTCTTGGTACACATTTTTTCCGTGGGAAGATTGGCGCAATGGTCGGCCTGAATTGCTTGACCAATTGCTGATACCCAAACTCGAAACATGGGCCGCGCAAGAAAGCGCGCCGTCTATTGGGCGCCTGTCGCGACGCGAGCGTGTGAAACTTTTGTTCGGCACGGATGGCGCGCCGTTTGATGATGAAAATGTGCTCGAACGTTATGAGCTGATTTACGAGGCGGGCCTTGTGGAAGAAGCCCATCGTGACGGCCATGCCGCGCAGGCCATGGCGGCGGTTGCGCAATTGGGCCAGACGATGCGCCATGATCATCGCCGGATTCTCGCGACCGCCATGGGCCGCTTGCGCGCGAAGATGAAATATCGTCCGGTGATTTTCGAATTGATGCCCGAGACATTTACGCTGACCGCTTTGCAGCGCACGGTGGAGGCCATTTCGGGCCGTCACTTACACAAGCAGAATTTCCGCAGGCTGGTGGAGAGCTCGGCCGTGGTGGAAGCCACCGGCGAAGTGAGCCATGCCACAGGCGGGCGACCTGCCGCGCTCTTCCGCTTCCGCCGCGAGATTTTGCAGGAGCGCCCGGCGGCGGGCTTGAGGGTCGGCGCGCGCACGTGAAACATGCTAGAGATGATTTGAAACAAGGATTGCACCTGTGAGCGAGATCCCCAAAGACATTGCCAAACTGCCCTTCGAAGAGGCTCTGCGCCGCTTGGAAGAAATCGTCTCGCAGCTCGAGGGCGGCCAAGTGCCGCTTGAGAAGAGCATCGAGATTTACGAGACAGGAAATCACCTGCGCACGCATTGCGAAGCACTGCTGAAAAATGCCGAAGCACGGATCGAGAAGATCACGCTTGCGCCCAATGGTCAGGCAAAGGGCGCTGAGCCGCTGGACGTTGAGTAACAGCGTCCCGCACCGTCATTGCGAGCGAAGCGAAGCAAACCAGAAGGCCTCACGTGCAACTCTGGTTTGCCACGTCGCCTGCGGCTCCTCGCAATGACGGTTGTAAAGGTAACGCCTCTCGGCCCGTCATTGCGAGCGTTAGCGAAGCAAACCAGAAGGCCCCACATGCGGCTCTGGGTTGCCGCGTCGCCTACGGCTCCTCGCAATGACGGTTGTAAAGGTGACGCCTCTCGGCCCGTCATTGCGAGCGTTAGCGAAGCAAGCCAGAAGGCCCCACATGCGACTCTGGGTTGCCGCGTCGCCTGCGGCTCCTCGCAATGACGGCGCGGGGCGCGCCGTCAATCACCCGCCGATCTTGGAAAAATCCGCCACTGTGTGAACCGCGCCGCGCAAGGCTGAAAGCAGGCGCAGGCGGTTGAGACGTTTGCCCGCATCCGCATCATTCACCGTGACATCTTCGAAGAATTTATCGACCGGTGCGCGCAGAGCCGCCAGCGCTTTCATCGCGCCCGCAAAATCTTCCTTCGCGACACAAGCCGCAGCCGCTGATGTGGCAGAGGCTACAGCACCCGCCAGCACCTTTTCAGCATCGGGCGCATCGGTGCCACCTTGATAGGCCGCGGTATAATCCGCGTCCTTATCTTTCTTCTCTTCGGCTTTGAGAATATTCGCCGCACGCTTGTAGCCCGCGAGCAAATTCTTGCCGTCTTCGCTGTCGAGGAAAGCAGCGAGTGCTTCGACGCGTTTGACGATCATCAACAGATCATCCTGACCATCAAGCGCGAAAACCGCGTCAATGAGATCATGCCGCGCACCCTTGTCGCGCAGATAGACTTTCAGGCGATCGGCGAAGAAAGCGAGAAGATCAACGCGCGCATCCGCATTGGCGCCACCCGGCAGCGCGCCTTGCGCGCCAGCAACCACAGCATCAAGTCGCAAACGCAGATTGTTTTCCAAAACAATGCGGATCACACCCAACGCCGCACGGCGCAAAGCATAAGGATCTTTCGAACCCGTGGGCTTTTCATCAATCGCCCAGAAACCTGCCAGCGTATCAAGCTTGTCAGCCAGCGCGACAGACAATGACACGGGGTCAGACGGCACATAATCGCTTGGGCCTTGCGGCTTGTAATGTTCTTCAATCGCGGCGGCGACTGACGCATCCTCGCCCTGCAACAGCGCATAGCGGCGGCCCATCAGGCCTTGCGTCTCAGGAAACTCGCCGACGACTTCCGTCATCAAATCCGCTTTAGCGAGAGTCGCAGCGCGTGCGACCTTCGCCGCATCAGCGCCCACAAGTTTCGCCAGATGTTGCGCCAGCGCGACAATACGCTCTACGCGCGCACCCTGCGTGCCGAGCTTTTCGTGGAAGACGACATTCATCGCCTTCAGTTTTTCCAGACGCTGATCGAGCGGCTTGGCAGCCTTATCCGCATAATCGGGCAAAGGCTTGCGGTCCGTTTCCCAGAAGTAGAGCGCATCCGACAGGCGGGCGCGCACGACGCGGCCATTGCCGGCCGCAATCGCCTTACCATTGTCGGTGGCGACAATGTTGGAGACGAGCAAAAACTTATTGGCGAGCGTGCCATCTTTGGCATCGCGCTTTTTCAGCACGAAACATTTTTGATTGGCACGAATGGTGGCACGGATGACTTCGGCGGGAATATCGAGGAAAGCCTCGTCAAATTCGCCCATCAACACGACAGGCCATTCAACAAGACCGGCCACTTCATTGAGCAGGCCTTCGTCTTCGACAAGTTCCATGCCTTGCGCGAAAGCCAGATCTTTCGCATCTGCCAGAATGATTTCTTTGCGGCGTGCGGGATCGAGAACGACTTTCGCCTTCTCCAACGCGCTCACATAATCATCAAAGCGGCGCACTTTGATCGGGCCGGGTGCCAGAAAGCGATGGCCATAGGTGATGTCGCCCACGCTCACGCCATCCAGCGTGAAAGGCACAATCTCCGGCTCTTCCGTCTCAGGACCAAAAGTCGCGATAATGGAATGCAGCGGGCGCACCCAGCGCAAGGCCTCAGGCTTGGCCGAGGCCGCGCCCCAGCGCATCGATTTCGGCCATGGGAAGTTTTTCAAAACAGCTGGCAGCACTTCGGCCAGCACATCGATGGTGGCGCCGCCCTTTTTCTCGACAATGGCGACATAGAACTCGCCCTTTTTCGGGTCGCTTTCAATCGTTGCTTGATCGAGCGAGGTGAGGCCTGCGCTTTTCAAAAAGCCTTGCACGGCAGCATCAGGCGCGCCGACGCGGGGGCCTTTCTTTTCTTCGCGCACATCGGGCTGCTGTGCGGGCAGGCCCGCAATGTGGAGTGCGAGACGACGCGGTGTTGCAAAGGACGCCGCGCCTTCATAAGTCAAACCGCGATCGACAAGCGCCTGCGTGACGAGTTTCCGCAAATCTTCGGCCGCCTGCGCTTGCATGCGCGCCGGGATTTCTTCGGAAAAGACTTCAAACAGAAGATCAGGCATTGTCGCTCATCGCTCGCGAGAAAGATTTTTAGATTTTGCCGTGTGTGCCGTCGCAGAGCGCGCCGTTCACCGAATGTTTGCAACCGCAGAAATGCGCGGTGCGATCCTTCGGGGCTTTCCATTCGACGGGGCGGAAATCCGTGCCCTTGTGCGAGCCATCGCAGAACGGCTGGCTGGCCGACTTGCCGCACGAGCACCACCAATAGGATTCGCCAGCCTTCACTTCGACCGAATAAGGCGCCTTTTGTGCAATCACAGGCTCAGACATATTGCTCTCCTTGCATCAACCGGCCGCGCCGGCTTCTGTTTTCAACCAAGCGGCGCCACAGGCTTTCGCCAATTCGCGCACGCGCAGAATATAGCTCTGGCGTTCCGTCACCGAGATCACGCCACGCGCATCCAGCAGATTGAAGCGATGCGAGGCTTTGATGCATTGGTCATAAGCGGGCAACACCATCAGATGGCGTTCGCCAGCGTCACCCTTTTCAAGCAGCGCTTTGCATTCGGCTTCGGCATCTTTGAACTGCTGGAACAGAAGTGTCGTATCCGCATGTTCAAAATTATGGCGCGAATATTCCTGTTCGGCTTGCAGGAAGACATCGCCATAAGTGACTTTGTCTGCACCTTCGAGGCCGTTGAAGTTCAGGTCGTAAACATTCTCGACGCCCTGCACATACATAGCGAGGCGCTCGAGGCCGTAGGTCAGCTCGCCGGAGACGGGCGAACATTCAATGCCCGCGACCTGCTGGAAGTAAGTGAATTGCGAGACTTCCATGCCATCGCACCAACATTCCCAGCCAAGACCCCAAGCGCCCAGTGTCGGGCTTTCCCAATCGTCTTCGACAAAGCGGATGTCATGCAGCTTGGCATCAACGCCAATGGCGGCCAGCGAGCGCAGATAGAGATCCTGCAAATCAGGCGGTGACGGCTTCAGGATCACTTGAAACTGGTAGTAATGCTGCAGGCGGTTCGGGTTCTCGCCATAGCGGCCATCCTTCGGGCGGCGCGAGGGCTGCACATAGGCGGCCTTCCATGGGCGTGAGCCCAACGAACGCAAAGTTGTGGCGGGGTGGAACGTGCCCGCGCCCACTTCCATGTCATAGGGCTGCAAGATGACACAGCCCTGCTCCGCCCAGAATTTCTGCAGCGTGAGAATGAGGCCTTGAAAGGAGCGCGCAGGGTCGAGCGCGGCATTCGACATGAGAAAAGCCTTGGATGTTGGAGGCGCCAATTGCGGCGCAACCTAAAGAGCAGGCTGCAGGCGGTCAATTGCTGGCTGAACCATGGATGAACGCGCGCCTCAGGCCCTGTTCAGCCGCCGCACGCTACTTCTCTTCATAACGCCTCATGAAAGGCGCATCATCGGAGGAGAAAGCATCATGACCTTCACAAGATTCGGGATGGCAGCGGCCCTCATCATCGGCCTCACGGGCGCGGCCAGCGCCATGCCCATGCAGGCCCTAGAGCGTCCGGCTGGGGCTATTGAGACGGTGCAATGGGGGCATGGTCATGGTTGGGGACATGGTGGACGCGGGCATCATCATCGTTGGCACCACCGCGGCCCGCGCTGCTGGACAGAGCGCATCGTCCACCGCACGCCGTGGGGCCCGCGGGTCGATCATCGGCGGGTGTGCAGGTAGCCTCTCAGTCCGTCATTGCGAGGAGCCGTAGGCGACGAAGCAATCCAGTGTCACAAGTGAGGCCTCTGGATTGCTTCGCTTCGCTCGCAATGACGGCAGAAATCACCAGTTTATGCACCCTTCCCCTCGGTGGATGGCCTCCACCGCGGGGGTGAAACGCCCGTCTGCCTCATGCAAGACCAAGGGCGGGCGCAGCTGAAAAGGCGCGCGGCTGCCTTTTTTGGCGCGGATCAACACGCGGCTCGCATCCTCACCCGCACGCGGATGCACGGGGATCACACGCACCCCGCCCGTGCGGCCTTTGAGGGCCTCCAACAGCTCGGGCAGGCGGTCTGCCCGATGAATGAGAATGATCTCGGCCTGCGCGGAGCCAATCGCCACACAGGCGCGGATCCAGTTCTCGATGCCGCCCATCTCGTCAAAAACATGAGCGCGGGCCCGCAGATCATCAGGAGACGCCCGCCCCTCACCCGGATCGAGAAACGGCGGGTTGGAGATGACGAGATCAGCCACCCCGTCTTCCAGACCAGCCGCGCGGCGGCTTTTGGCCTCCAGTAGATCGCAGGCCATCACCCGCCCTTTGAGGCCATTGCGGGCCAAATTGGCCTCGGCCAAAGCTGCCAGCTCCGGCTCGCGCTCAATCAGCAAGAGGTCGAGACCGGGCCGCACTAGCCCCGCGACAAGCCCAGCTGTGCCCACGCCCGCCCCCGCATCGGCCAACAGGCCCCCCACATCGTGGGGCACGGCGGCGGCCAGCAGAATCGCATCCGTCCCCGCGCGATGGCCGCGAAGCGGCTGTTCGAGCTTCAGCCGCCCGCCGAGCAGAAGGTCGATCGCTGTCTCAACCATGGGTGAAATCACACTCAAAACCCGCCCCGCTTATCAGCTCGCGGGCGCGCGCCGCCTGATGGGCCTCGACCATGAAGCGGCGGGGCAAAAAGCCCAGCGACCCTTCCATGGCGCTCATATGCTGATCGGCCACAGAGAAAGACACCCCGGCAGAGGTCAAAAAAGCCTCGATGGCCGAGATCAGGACGAGGTCATTGGTGCGGAACAATTCGACCATGCGACCACGGTTCAGGGAGCAAGATGCGGGAAAGATAAGCGCCTCCAAGGCTCTTAGGCTTTTGGGCTCTTGCCGAGCCCCTGCGATCTCCCTAGTTTGCCGCGTCTGAAGAGTAAACAGAAGGGCCTCCCCGTGGGCGTCGTCATTCCGCTTGAAGAAAAGTCGGCCGAAGCCGGCATTGCCCGCCTTTTGGGTCTGGTGCAGGCCGATATGGAGCGCGTCAATGCGATGATCCTGTCGCGCACGGGCTCCGATGTGACGATGATTCCCGAAGTCGCCAACCATCTGATCTCATCAGGCGGCAAGCGCTTGCGCCCGATGCTCACCATCGCGACCGCCGCGCTCAACAATTATAAGGGCGAAGGCCAGATCAAACTCGCGGCCTCCGTCGAATTCATGCACACGGCGACGCTGTTGCATGATGATGTCGTTGACCAATCCGATATGCGCCGCGGCAAACTCGCAGCGCGCATGCTGTGGGGCAATGAAGCCAGTGTGCTGGTGGGCGATTTTCTGCTCGGCCAAGCTTTCAAAATGATGGTGGAAGTGGGCTCGCTCACCTGCCTCGATATTCTCTCCACCGCCGCGGCTGTGATTGCCGAAGGCGAAGTGATGCAGCTCTCGGCCGCCAAAGATACAGCGACAACCGAAGATGCCTATCTCGCCGTCATCCGCTCCAAGACGGCGGCTTTGTTTGCCGCCGCTTGTGAAGTCGGCCCTGTGCTTGCGGGTCAATCGCGCGAACATGTGGAAGCCTGCCGCAGCTATGGCATGAATCTCGGCGTTGCTTTCCAGTTGATCGATGATGCGCTCGATTACGGTGGCACTGCCGCCAAGCTTGGCAAAAATGTCGGCGATGATTTCCGCGAAGGCAAAATCACTTTGCCGGTTGTTTTGTCGTTCCGTCGTGGCTCGGAAGAAGAACGCAATTTCTGGCGTCGCACGTTGGAAAAAGGCGATATTCAGGACGGCGATCTGGAAACAGCGCTCGCCACCATGCGCAAGCACCGTGCGCTGGATGACACGGTGGAGCGCGCACGCCATTACGGCGCCATGGCGCGTGATGCATTGGAAATTTTCCCAGCGTCCGACTGGAAACAGGCCATGCTCGACGTGGTCGATTTCTGCATCGCGCGCGCACATTAACCAACATCCGTCATTGCGAGCCGAAGGCGAAGCAATGACGGGTGAGGTCTAGCGCAGAAGCGCGGACTTCACCCACCATTCGGGATGGTCGCGGCGGATGACGCAGGCGGCGGATTTGGCTGCGCGGCAATCATCGAACAGTGCAAAGCAGGTTGCGCCCGAGCCTGACATGCGTGCGAGCTTGGCGCCACGCGCCGCTGACAATACCGCCAGACAATGACCGACAACAGGTGCGAGCACGCTGGCCGCATCTTCCATATCATTGCGCGCTTTTTTCATGGATGCGATGAGCGCATCAAAAGACAGATCCGCGCTGATCACAGGATGCGAACCAAAGCCGGACGCTTGCCCTGCTTTCAATCCGATGCGCGCAAAGACCGCTTTGGTCTCCAATGGCACGCCGGGATTGACCAGCACTGCAAAGAGACGCGGCAGAGGCACAAGCGGCCCCAGACGCTCGCCACGCCCCAACATCATGCGCGCTTGCGCGGCGACACAGACCGGCACATCAGAGCCAATCTCGGCGGCCGCTTCATACAAGCGCGGATCATCGAGAGACAGATCATTGGCACGCGCAAGCAAGCGCAAAGCCGCTGCCGCATCTGATGAACCACCGCCAATGCCTGCCGCCACGGGCAGGCGTTTGGTCAGATGAAAGCGCCCGCTTTTGAGATGGGGCACACGCGCAGCCAAAGCGCGTGCGGCACGCAAGACGAGATTATCATCGAGCGCGCCTGCATTGGGCGCTGTCGGGCCATCCACGATCAGCGAGAGAGGTGCGCTCAGATCAAGCGAGAGAGTGTCACCGCTTGCGGTGAAAGCCACGAGACTTTCAAGATCATGAAAGTCATCTTCCCGCCGGCCAACAATATGCAGGCTGAGATTGATTTTCGCCGGCGCATGTTCGACGAGGGAAGACGACGACATCAAATTCAGCCGCCGTCTTTCGCTGTGTCATTGCTCGCCGCATTGGGCTTGGGCTCATCTTCCAGCCCGTTCTCGATTTTCTTCAAAATCTTTTCGAGATCTTCGGGCTCGGGATTCAAATCGCGCGCATGGTTCCATTGGAACTTGGCCTCGAGCTTGCGCCCGACATGCCAATAAGCGTCACCCAGATGATCATTGATCACCGGATCGGATGCTTTCAGCTCGATGGCTTTTTCCAATTCGCGCACGGCTTCGGGATATTGGCCCAAGCGATAATAGGCCCAGCCCAGACTGTCGATGATGTAACCATCGGTCGGGCGCAGCTCCACCGCACGGCGTAACATTTTGAAAGCCTCGGGCACATTCAAACCCTGATCAACCCAGGAATAGCCCAGATAATTGAGCACCAATGGCTGGTCGGGAAAAAGCTCCAAAGCTTTCTTGAAATCGGCTTCGGCTTTCGGCCATTGCTTGGCGCGTTCATAAGAAATGCCGCGCGCATAAAAAGTCGACCAATCACTGCGCCCGCCCGATGAAAGCGCCAATGCGCGCGTGTAAGTATCAGCAGCCTCGGTAAATTGCTTGCGCGAGCGCTGCAAATTAGCGAGCGCCAGAACGGTCTCGATATCTTTCGGGCGTTGCTCAACCAGACGGGCCAGATGTTTCAATGCATCATCGGAGCGACCCGCAGATTCCAGCAAAAGCCCGATCTGCACTTCGGCATTGTCATAGAGCGGCGAATTCGGCGGCACCATTTCATAAATGCGGATCGCCTGCTCGTTCTGCTTCATGCGCTCGTAAACATCGGCCAGCGTGGCAAGCGCAAGCCCGTGCTGCGGATCGAGCGCCAGAGCCAGTCGCAGATAAATCATGGAAGCCAGATCATCGCTCTGGCGGCCACCGACCGAGCCCAGACCATAGAGCACTTCAGCCGCACCACGCGCGGCGTCAGCAACAAACGGGGGCAAAGGCTTGCCGTCTTTCACGGCATCGGCACCCGCACGCATCACCGGATGGCGCGGCAGAAGACGCTCGAAAGCCTCATAGGCGGCGAGCGCATCTTCGCTCTTGCCATTGCGCGCCGAAATGCGCGCATAAGCATCGACAATGCGAATGGTGGATTTGTCTTCCGAATAGACAATGGCGATGCGGCGTTGGGCTTCCGCGCGCTTGCCGGCGACATCGAGCATCAAGGCGGCATGGTAATCGCGGAACAGGCCGAAGCGCTCATCCTTGAGCTTTTCGACCGATTCAATCGCGCGCTTCACGTCACCCGCGCCGACATAGGTCCACGCAGCCAGCAGCGTTGCGGTAATATCGCGTTGCTTGCCGCCCCCGCCATTGCCGAAAGAGGCGCGCGCTTGCTCAAATTTTTTCTGCTGCATGGCTTTGATGCCAAGCACGAGATGGGCAAGCCCATTGCGCGGATCACGCTTGATCAGACGATCAGCGAGCGTGAAAGCATCATTCATATTGCCATTGGCGAGCGCGGCCACAAAGGCACGCTCCATCAATTCGCCATTGCGCGGATCATAACGCAGAGCTTCGCGGAAATAGGCGGCGGCCGCCGCCGTATCGCGCTGCGCGCCAGCAGACAGGGCCGAGAGATAATTGGCGGCAGGGCTTGTGGTGATTTCAAATGCAGGGGGCGGCGCCAGAGATTCCCGACCCGTTGCGCCTTGCCCCCAGACGAGCGCGCCGATGGCGCAAGCTGTAGCGAGGGGGGCAAGATAGCGGGCACGGCGAGCGGTCTGCGACACGGTGTTCATTTCTTTCTCAGCGCGGAGAGAACCAAGGGGGCGCGCATAACGAACCCCACTCTCCCTTTTCACGCTCGAACATGGCGGTTTTGGGTCCGCTCGGCAAGGGCGCAAAGGGCAAGGGCAAGGGCAATGGCAAGGGCGAGAGCAAGGGGTTCGGGCCAGCGCCTTTTCTAGAGGCCGGAGGCGATGAGGCGGGCCTCGCGCAGCGTCAAGCGTGAACGGAGTGCCTGATCGGGATCGGCCGCCGGAAAATCATCCCGGAAATGCCCGCCCCGGCTCTCCTGCCGCGCCAGCGCAGCCGCCGTAATGATCAAGGCCGTCGTGCACATGTTGCGCAGATTGGGATCGCGCGCTTCCTGCTCGATTGTGCCAATCACCGTGAGCGCATGGCGCAGGCCCTGCTCGTTGCGGATAACCCCGCAATAGGTGCTCATCGTCTCGCGCAATTTTTCTTCGAGATGGGGCTGCGCAAGAATGGCGGTTTGGGGCACGCGCGATTTCAAAAAGCCTTCGACAAGGCTGACATCAAAATCATGCGGATCGCGGTTCTTGATGTCCTCGGCAATGCGTGCGGCAAAGACCACCGCTTCGAGAAGCGAATTGGATGCCAGACGATTGGCGCCATGCACACCCGTTGATGCCACTTCCCCCACAGCCCAGAGATTGCCCAGCGACGAGCGCCCGCGCGCATCCGTCCACACACCACCCATGTGATAATGCTGCGCCGGACAAATGGGGATGAGATCAATCTCCGGATCAATGCCGGCCGACATGCAGATTTCAGCGACGCCGGGAAAATCCTGCATGAAGCGGGAGCCGGGATGTTTGCGCCCGTCAAGAAATGCGCCGCGCCCTGATGCAATTTCAGCAAATACACCACGCGCAACAATATCGCGGGGCCCGAGCTCTGCATCAGGATGTAAAGCCTGCATGAAACGCTGGCCTTCCTGATTGACAAGAATGGCGCCCTCGCCGCGCAGAGCTTCGGTGGCGAGCGGTGCGGGATCACGGCCAATGTCGATGGCTGTGGGATGGAATTGCACGAATTCCGCATCCGCAATAATGGCGCCCGCGCGTGCAGCCATTGCAACACCTTGGCCGCGCGCTTCTTGCGGATTGGTGGTGACTTTGTACAAACGGCCAATGCCGCCGGTGGCCAGAATGGTGGCATTGGCCGCGAGCTTTTCGCGGCGACCATCAGAATGGCGCAAGATCACGCCGATCACGCGACCATGATGAAGGATGAGATCTTCGGCCGTATGATCTTCGAGAATTTCAATGGATGATGTGGCGCGCACTTGCGCCACAAGCGCATCCATAATGGCGCGGCCTGCCATATCGCCTTGCACGCGCACAACGCGGCGCTCGCTATGGGCGGCCTCGCGCGATTGCAGAAAATGACCCTTTGCATCTTTGTCAAACGGCACGCCGGCATCGAGCAAATCCTCGATGCGGGCAGAGGCTTCGCGCGCCATGCCCAGAACAATATCGCGGTCGCAAATGCCCGCCCCTGCCAGAAGCGTATCTTGCGTATGTTTTTCGGGGCTATCACCCTCGCCCAGCGCCGCCGCCACACCACCTTGCGCCCAGGTCGAGGATGCGCCCGCACCCAGCGAAACAGGCGCCACCAGCGTCACACGCTTGGGGGCGAGTTTGAGTGCGCAGAAAAGACCCGCAATGCCGCCGCCCACGATCAGAATGTCAGAAGTGGGCATGGGATCGAATATTCCTTACCTTGCAAAAGGCCGTCATTGCGAGCGAAGCGAAGCAAACCAGAAAAGCCTCACATATGGCCTCTGGATTGCCGCGTCGCGCTCGCGCTCCTCGCAATGACGCCGCAAAGTTGGGGCGCCGTCAACCCAGATCAATCATCCGCTGCACGCTGAGGCGTGCACGCGCCGCTAGCGCCGGATCAATTGTCACTTCCTCGCGCAGATAGACGAGGCTGTCGAGAATCTTCGGCAGCGTGATGCGCTTCATATGCGGGCAAAGATTGCAGGGCCGCACGAATTCCACGTTGGGTGTTTCTGTTGCGACATTATCCGCCATGGAACATTCGGTGACCAGCAACACGCGCTTGGGTGCCTGCGTTTTCACATAATCGATCATCGCGGCGGTGGAGCCGGCGAAGTCGGAGACTTCGACCACTTCGCGCGGGCATTCGGGATGGGCGATGACTTTCAGGTCGGGATCATTGGCGCGATAGGCCGAGATTTCTTCTGCCGTGAAACGCTCATGCACTTCGCAAGCACCCGTCCAGGCAATGATCTTCACCTTGGTTTGGGCAGCCACATTTTGCGCAAGATAACGATCAGGCAGGAAGATCACACGATCAACGCCCAAGCTCTCGACCACTTTCACCGCATTGGAAGATGTGCAGCAAATATCGACTTCCGCCTTCACTTCGGCCGATGTGTTAACATAGGCCACCACCGGCACGCCGGGATATTGCTTGCGCAAAGCGCGCACATCCGCCCCCGTGATGCTTTCAGCCAGCGAGCAGCCGGCCTTACTGTCGGGGATCAGGATTGTCTTGTCCGGATTCAAAAGTTTCGACGTTTCCGCCATGAAATGCACACCACCCTGAATGATGATGTCGGCATTGGTGGAGCCCGCCAGACGCGCCAGCTGCAACGAATCGCCGACAACATCGGCAACGCAATTGTAGATTTCCGGTGTCTGATAATTATGCGCGAGAATGACCGCATTGCGCTCGCGCTTGAGATCATTGATCGCCTTCACATAAGGCGCATGGAAGGGCCATTCGACGGGCGGAATGACGCGCTTCACCTTTTCATAAAGATGCGCGGTCTCACGCTCGACTTCCGGCGTCCATTGCAATGTGGGCATGGGCAGCACGCCAAGGCGCATGGCCGCGTTTGACAAAGGCACGGCCTGAGCCGCCTGCTTTCCGAGATGGGTTTCAACCAGCATCACGACCTCCTCTAGTTATACTCAAGATGAGCATATCTAGGTCCAAGAAAATCGCCTGGGCAGAGCCGAGGCGCACACGGGCGCATCCAGCGCCCTTTCGTCACATAATTGATATACTCTTTTCGAGCATAAAGAAAGGAGCCTGACACTCTTTTTTGAGAATCTGGCCCTGAAGAGCGATCACATTCGCGACACGCCAAGCGACCAGTTCAAATGTGCGGTTTCCACATTTAGGCGCGGGAAAGCCCTTGCCTGCCCCCATCGGCTTGGTCCAAGACTCCGGCCATGTTGCTTGTCCTCGTTGCCTATTTCATCGCCACCGCCGTGATCGGCATTGCCCAGCTCTTCCAGATGGAGACCATCTGGCCGGGGCTATCCTTCCTTTTGGGGGGCACGCTGGCCTTTTGGGGTGGATCTTCGCTGAAACTCGCGGTCTTCGCGCCAACATCCCGCTTACGCTGGGTCGGGATGTTGATGTCGGCCTTTTTCGTCTTGGGCGGGCTCCTCGCCACACTGGCAACCGGCACCCATTTTGATGCCTACGGGCATGACATGCCGGGCTACGCCTGGGTCATTGCGGGGATCATTGCCGGCATTATGGGAACGAAACGGCGGATTTATTTGTCCGTGCCGGATGCTTCCGAAAAGTAAGAGCGCAGCCGCGTATCCAAAGTCGGGCGCAAGCCTACCACCGGATCGCCGCGCAAACTGCGGTCGACCTCAGGCAAATTCTGCGCGCCAATTTTGAGGTCTTTACGCGGTTCAATCTCATCGGGATTGGCATTGAGCTCGGCTTTGCTGCCCGTCTGCAAAGAGGCAAGGCGCACGCGCGGGCTCTCCGCAAAAGCGGTGACGCTGAGAACGAGCCCCAACCCTGAGGCCATAAGAAAACGCGACCGACGCATGAAACCCGCAACGCAAAACTAGGGAAGCCCATTAAAGGCCATAGGCGTTGCAGGAGCGTTACCAAGGTGCAGCACCCATGCGTGCCAGAATGGGACGGGGGAGAGGCCGCATCTCCCAATCCGTCATTGCGAGGAGCCCTAGGCGAAGAAGCAAACCAGAGGCCACACATGAGGCCCCTGCTTTGCTTCGCTCACGCTCGCAATGACGGCGCTGAGGTGACGTCTGGTTTACGACTTTTTTTCAGCTGCGTGATATTTTTTCTTGAGCTCGTCAAAATCAACAGACGGTTCTGGATAGTGCATGCCAAGCCCTTCCATATAATCAGCCACGATCTGCGAGACGACCAGATCACGATACCATTTATGGTTGGCCGGAATGACATGCCAAGGCGCATGGTCGGTTGAACATTTGGACAGCATGTCATCAAAAGCGGTTTGATAATCATCCCAACGCTCACGATCTGCATAATCAGCGGCGCTGACTTTCCAGCGCTTTTCGGGATCATCCAGCCGGTCTTTGAAACGACTCAGCTGCTCATCCTTACTGATGTGCAAAAAGAATTTGAGAATATGCGTGCCATTGTCGGAGAGAAATTTTTCAAAGACATTGATCTCATCATAACGCTTGCTCCAGACCGATTTGGGGACAAGATTTTGAATCCGAGCAACAAGCACATCTTCATAATGGGACCGATTAAAGATCACGACTTCGCCTTTGCCCGGCGCATCCCGATGCGCGCGCCAGAGGAAATCATGATCGAGTTCCGGCCCCACCGGAGGCTTGAAGGAAGACACCCGGCAGCCTTGCGGATTCATGGTGCTGAACACATGCCGGATGGTGCCATCCTTGCCGCCTGTATCAATCGCTTGCAGGCAAATCAGAAGGCCACGTTGATGCTCGGCATAGAGCATTTCTTGAAGCTTGCGAATGCGCTGATTGTTATCTTCGACCTTCTTGAGAGCACTCTGTTTGCTCTCGTCGCTGTCGGTGAAATCGGGGTCAAGATTGCCCAGGCTGACTTTGCTGCCGGACTTGATGAGAAATTGTTTTGAAACATTCATGTCAAGCGCTCCGGAAATGATTTGACCCGTCATTGCGAGAAGACGAAGGCGACGTGGCAATCCAGAGCCCGCGCGAGAGGCTTCTGGTTTGCTTCGCTGACGCTCGCAATGACGGCGGAAAGGCGATGCGTATCAACCTGCCAGCGACTGGTGCAGCACAAAATATAAAATAGCGCCGGCGAAAAAACCGGCCAGGCGCTCATTCATTTGCAAGGGCTCCATTTTGCCCTCGGCCGCGCGGTTCATGATCACAAGATCCATCACCAGCGAAATCATCAACAAGGACATCAGCGGCGGCACGGGCCCGTCATGAATTACGGGCCAACGCAGGCTCGCCACACCCAATGCGACGCCACCCAGCGCCATGGCGCCAATATAAAAGATCCGGACAAGATTCATCAGGCTTGGCTCGCTGCCTGTCTGCCAAGTGCGGCTTGTGCAGCAGCAAGTCGGGCAATCGGCACACGGAAGGGCGAGCAGGACACGTAATCAAGCCCTGTGCGTTCACAAAAAGCGATCGAGGCGGGATCACCCCCATGCTCGCCGCAAATGCCAAGCTTGATATCGGGGCGCGCCTTGCGGCCGCGTTCAGCTGCAATCCTCACCAATTCGCCCACACCTTCCTGATCAAGTGTCACGAAAGGATCGGCAGGCAGAATGCCCTTGGCCGTATAAGGCCCCAAGAAAGACGCCGCATCATCACGCGAAATACCCAGCGCTGTCTGCGTCAGATCATTCGTGCCGAAGGAAAAGAATTCCGCACTCTTGGCAATCTCACCCGCAAGCAAAGCCGCGCGTGGCAATTCGATCATCGTGCCGACCTGATAGGGCACTTTCACGCCCGTTTCTTTTTCAACCGCCTCCGCCATAGCAACAATGCGCGCCTTGGTGAGATCAAGTTCGGCGCGCGTCATCACCAGCGGCACCATGATTTCAGCTGTCACCGGCTGGCCTGTCTTTTTGCCTGCGAGAACCGCGCCTTCAAAAATGGCCCGTGCCTGCATTTCGGCAATTTCGGGATAGGCAATGGCGATGCGCACACCACGGAAGCCCAGCATCGGGTTGAATTCATGCAGCTCTGAGGCACGGCGCTTGAGTTTGGCTGCATCCGTGTTCATGGCTGCGGCCACTTCGGCGATTTCCTCATCTGTGTGGGGCAGGAATTCATGCAGCGGGGGATCGAGCAGACGGATCGTGACAGGCAGGCCCTGCATGATCTCGAAGAGTTCAGCAAAATCCTGACGCTGCATGGGCAATAATTTCGCCAGCGCCACGCGGCGGCCAGCTTCTTCATCCGCCAAAATCATCTCGCGCACAGCGATGATGCGATCACCCTCAAAGAACATATGTTCGGTCCGGCACAGGCCAATGCCATCCGCACCAAAAGAGCGCGCGACGCGTGCATCAGCCGGCGTTTCGGCATTGGTGCGCACTTTCATGCGGCGCACCTGGTCGGCCCAGCCCATGAGGGTTGCAAATTCGCCAGACAGTTCGGGCTGCAACATGGCCACGGCGCCTTCGAGCACTTGGCCTGTCGAACCATCAATCGTGATGACATCGCCCTTCTTCAGCGTGCGACCCGCTGAGGTCAGCGTTTGCGTGGCATAATCGACGCGGATGGACCCCGCACCTGACACGCAAGGCTTGCCCATGCCACGCGCAACAACCGCTGCATGCGAGGTCATGCCGCCGCGTGTGGTGAGAATGCCAGCTGAGGCATGCATGCCGTGAATATCTTCGGGGCTTGTCTCCACACGCACCAGAATCACGCTCTTGCCCGCTGCTTTCAGCGATTCTGCTTCATCAGAATTGAAAACAATCTCGCCGCAGGCTGCGCCCGGTGAGGCCGGCAGGCCTGTCGCAATAATCTTGCGCTCGGCTTTCGGATCAATGGTGGGGTGCAACAGCTGATCAAGCGCTGCCGGATCGACACGCGTGATGGCCTCTTCCTTGGTGATGAGGCCTTCATCCGCCATTTCAACCGCAATGCGCAGAGCGGCTTTGGCCGTGCGCTTGCCGCTGCGGGTTTGCAGCATCCACAACTTACCGCGCTCCACCGTGAATTCGAGATCCTGCATGTCGCGATAATGCTTTTCCAGCAAATGCGTCACGCGCACGAATTCTTGATAAACTTCGGGCAGCGCCGTTTCCATCGAGGGCTTGTCGGAGGCCGCTGCAATGCGCGCGCGTTCCGAAATGTTTTGCGGCGTGCGAATGCCCGCCACCACATCTTCGCCCTGCGCATTGATGAGGAACTCGCCATAAAGCTCGTTCTCGCCGGTGGAGGGATTGCGCGTGAAGGCAACGCCTGTGGCAGATGTCTCGCCCATATTGCCAAACACCATGGCCTGCACATTGACCGCCGTGCCCCAGGAGGCCGGAATATCATTGAGCTTGCGATAGGTGATGGCGCGCTGGTTCATCCACGAACCGAAGACCGCACCAATCGCGCCCCACAGCTGCTCTTTGGGATCTTGCGGGAAAGGTTTTCCTGTCGCGGCCTCGACTTTAGCTTTGTAGCCCGTGATCACTTCGCGCCAATCGGCGGCGGTGAGATCGGTGTCGAGCATGTAATTATGGTGATCCTTGAACTCTTCGAGGATCTCTTCGAATTCATGATGGTCCACATCGAGCACGACATTGGAATACATCTGGATGAAGCGGCGGTAGGAATCATAAGCAAAGCGCTCATCACCCGCGCTTTTAGCAACCGCTGCCACAGTCTCATCATTCAGACCGAGGTTGAGCACTGTATCCATCATGCCGGGCATGGAGGCGCGTGCACCCGAGCGAACAGAGACGAGCAGCGGATTGCCGGGATCGCCAAAGACGTGATGGGCAATCTTGCCGATATGAGCGAGCGCGGCTTCGACCTGCGCCACGAGCTCATCGGGATATTTGCGCCCGTGATCATAGAAATAGGTGCACACTTCCGTGGAGATCGTGAAGCCCGGGGGGACGGGCAGTCCGAGGTTGGACATTTCAGCCAGATTGGCACCTTTGCCACCCAGCAGATTGCGCATCCCGCTTTCGCCCTCGGCCTTGCCGTCACCGAAGGTGTAAACCCATTTGGTCATATCGATCGTCCCCAGACGGAATCATGGAAGAAGGAGCGGATCCCCGCCCTACATACGGCCCTCTCTAGGCAATGGACCTAGAGAGATCAATTCGCTCTTGGTTGCCCCTGCTCTCCCTTGATGGGCCTGCGGCCTATAGCCTCGCTTGCACCCGCCTCTCTCTTGCGTGCCTTTAGGGCTGAAGAGGGCGCGTCACACTGATTGGCAGCCCGCGCCCTGTCGTGCTAGCCAGTGCCACCCTATCTCAGGGGCTCAACCAGCCCCTTGATCCAGCTCAGAGAGCACCTTTGTCGAATTTGTCCAAAACGCCCCTTCTCGACAAGATTTCAACGCCCCATGACCTGCGACAGCTCCCTGAGGGCGAGCTGAAACAGGTGGCGGCGGAGCTGCGGGCCGAGACCATTGATGCCGTCTCGGTCACGGGCGGGCATTTGGGGGCCGGATTGGGCGTGGTCGAGCTGACGGTGGCCATCCACCATGTCTTCAACACGCCCGCCGACCGCCTGATCTGGGATGTCGGCCACCAAGCCTATCCACATAAGATTCTCACCGGACGGCGCGACCGTATCCGGACACTGCGCCAAGGGGGCGGCCTGTCGGGCTTCACCAAGCGCGCCGAGAGCGAATATGACCCGTTTGGCGCGGCCCATTCCTCGACCTCCATTTCGGCGGGCCTCGGCATGGCAGTGGCGCGCGATCTGGATGGGCGCCACAATCATGTCATCGCCGTCATTGGCGATGGCGCCATGTCAGCGGGCATGGCGTTTGAAGCGATGAACAATGCGGGCGCGATGCATTCGCGCCTCATCGTTATTCTCAACGATAATGATATGTCGATTGCGCCCCCTGTTGGCGCCATGTCGGCCTATCTCGCCAAGCTGAGTGCAACGCGCACTTATCTGAAGCTGCGCGACATCGGCAAACAACTCACCCGCCAATTGCCGGAAAAAATCGACCGCGCCATCACCCGCGCCGTGGAACATGCGCGCGGCTATGTGACGGGCGGCACATTGTTCGAAGAGCTCGGCTTTTATTATGTCGGGCCCATCGACGGACATAATCTCGACCAGCTGCTCCCCGTTTTGAAAAATGTGCGCGATACGGATGTCGGCGGGCCTGTGCTCATCCATGTCATCACGCAAAAGGGCAAGGGCTATGAGCCCGCCGAAAGCGCGGACGACAAATATCATGGCGTGAACGCATTTGATGTGGTCACGGGTGCGCAATCCAAGCCCAAAGCCAATGCGCCTTCTTATACGCGCGTCTTTGCCGACGCTCTGATCAAAGCCGCGCGTGAAGATGACAAGATTGTTGCGGTCACTGCCGCCATGCCAACAGGCACGGGGCTTGATTTCTTTGGGACAGAATTTCCCAAGCGCACCTTTGATGTGGGCATTGCCGAACAACATGCGGTGACTTTTGCTGCCGGTTTGGCGACCGAAGGTTACAAGCCATTCTGCGCGATTTATTCGACCTTCCTGCAACGCGCCTATGATCAGGTGATGCATGATGTGTCGCTGCAAAAGCTGCCCGTGCGCTTTGCCATTGACCGCGCCGGTCTTGTAGGCGCGGATGGCGCGACCCATGCAGGCGCGTTTGACGTGGCCTATCTCGGCGTTCTGCCCGACATGACCATTATGGCGGCGGCTGACGAGGCCGAGCTTGTGCATATGGTGGCGACCGCTGCCGCATATAATGATGGCCCGATTGCATTCCGCTATCCGCGCGGTGAAGGTGTGGGCGTGGAATTGCCGACATTTGGCGACATTCTCGAAATCGGCAAAGGCCGCGTTTTGCGCGAAGGCACGAGTGTCGCCATCCTCTCGCTCGGCACGCGTTTGGCCGAAGCTCTGCGCGCGGCGGATTTGCTTGGCGCGCATGGTCTCTCGACAACCGTGGCCGATGCGCGCTTTGCCAAGCCGCTCGATCGCCAACTTATTGCCCAACTTGCTGCGCACCACGAAGTACTGATCACGATTGAAGAAGGCTCGGTCGGTGGTTTCGGCTCTTTCGTCATGCAAGCTCTGGCCGAAGATGGCGCACTCGATGGCGCAGGACGACGCGTGCCGCTGAAATTCCGCTCCATGGTTTTGCCGGATGCCTATCAGGATCACGACAAGCCCGACCGTCTCTATGCGCAAGCGGGCCTTGATGCAAAAGCCATCGTCGCCAAAGTGCTCTCGGTGCTCGGGCGCGAAGAAGATGCGGCCAAAGCGCTGATTGCGTGATGGGCAACTTTGGCCTTCTCGCAATGACGGTGAGAAACTCTCTTGAAACACCGCGCTGATCTTTGGCTGGTTGAGCGCAAGCTCTTTGCCTCGCGCGCCAAGGCACGTGAAGCGATTGAAGCGGGCCTCGTGTTTGTTGATGGCGTGGCGCTGACCAAGCCCTCCGATATGGTCGACAGCAAATCCAAAATCGAAGCGCAAAAGCCTTATCGCTGGGTGTCGCGCGGCGGCCTCAAGCTGGAAGCCGGGCTCACACATTTTGAAATCGATGCCAAAGACCGCATTTGCCTTGATGTGGGCTCCTCCACAGGTGGCTTTACTGATGTGCTGCTGTCGCGCGGGGCCGCCAAAATCTTTGCGGTTGATGTCGGCCAAGGCCAATTGCACGACAGGCTTCGCAAGAACAAGCGCGTGGTGAGCTTGGAGCAGACCGATGCGCGCAACCTCGATGCGACACTCATTCCGGATGCGCCCTCGCTGATTGTGTGTGACGCCAGTTTCATCTCGCTCAAACTCGTGCTGCCGCAAGCTTTGGCGCTTGCCGCGCCTGACGCCTTTCTGGTCGCCCTGATCAAGCCGCAATTCGAGGCGGGGCGTGAAGCCGTGCGCGATGGCAAAGGCGTGGTGCGGGATGAGGCCATTCATGAGGCGGTTTGCGCCGATATTGCCAAATGGCTCGCAGCCACGGGCTGGAACGTGCTAGGGATCGCGCCGTCCCCCATTGAAGGGGGCGATGGCAATCGCGAATTCCTGATCGGCGCCCAGAAATGAACCAACGTCTCCACCTCAATGCGGAACTCGAAATCGCGCGGCTGGGCCAGCGCGGCGAGGGCCTCGCGCGTTTTGAAGGTGTGAACCTCGCTGTGCCTTACGCATTACCCGGTGAACTCATCCGCGCCGAGATTGATGGCGAGCGCGCCAAGCTCGTTGATGTCATCCGCCCGAGTGCTGATCGCGTGGCAGCTTTCTGTCCGCATTTCACAGTTTGCGGCGGTTGCGCTGTGCAAACTCTCGCGCAACCGGCTTATGAAAACTGGAAGCGTGAACTGATCGTCCAGGCTTTACGCTATGCCAAGATCGATACAGAGATTGCCCCGCTCATTGATGCGCATGGCGAGGGCCGTCGCCGCGCGACATTCCACTCGCGCGTCATTGATGACGGCCCGAGCCGCAAGCGTTTGGAACTGGGTTTCATGCAAGCGCGCGCGCATACAATCGTTCCCATTCCCGATTGCCCGATTCTGGATCCCGGTTTGAAAGGCGCAATGGAAGCAGCCCGCGCGGCTGCGACCGTGCTCATTCCGCTTGGCAAGCCGCTCGATGTTGTTGTCACGACAACGATGGAAGGTCTTGATGTTGATCTGCGCGGCTGTGGCGCACTGGATTTCGGCTATAATCAAGCGTTGATTGAAGTTGCGCATAAGCATGATCTGGCGCGCATCTCCAATCATGGTGAAGCGATCATCGAACGACGCATTCCCACATTGCAAATGGGCAAAGCTCTGGTCGCCATTCCCCCCGGTGGCTTTTTGCAAGCCACCGCCAAAGGCGAACACGTCTTGGCCACGCTGGTGAGCGAAGCCACGACAGGCGCTAAAAAGATTGCTGACCTTTTTGCAGGCTCTGGCACATTTGCTTTGCGCTTGGCGGAGCGCGCCGAAGTGCTCGCGATTGAAAGTGATGCTGGCGCCGTGAAGGCGCTGGCGCGCGGCGCGGCGCATGCCGAAGGTTTGCGCGGTGTCAAAGCCGAGCGCCGTGATTTGTTTACACGCCCTTTGATGGGCGGCGAGCTCGACAAGATTGATGCCATAGTCTTCGATCCGCCGCGTGCGGGGGCAGAAGCGCAGGCACGCGCTTTGGCTGGCTCGAAAGTGCCACTCATTGTCGGCGTCTCTTGCAATGTGCAGACTTTTGCCCGCGATGCTCGTCTGCTGATCGATGGTGGCTACAGACTTGAAAAAGTCACGCCCGTCGACCAATTCCGCCATTCGGCGCATGTCGAATTGGTGGGTGTGTTCCGCCGTATTCCCGACCCCAAGCCGAAGCGGCGCGGCCGCCTTTTGGGCTGAGCCGCAAAACGGCTATACTGCCCCCATGAGCACGACCCCGACCGATCTCCTGCAACAGCTCGCCACCATTGTTGGCGAGGCCAATGTGTTGCGTGGTGAGAGCGATATGGCGGGCTATCTCGCCGAGCCACGCGATCTCTTTCATGGCAAGGCGCTTGCCATTGTGCGCCCCTCTTCGACACAAGAGGTCGCGGATGTTTTGCGCCTGTGCAACGAAACGCGCACGGCGCTTGTCCCGCAAGGCGGCAATACGGGTCTCGTGGGCGGGCAAGTGCCCGATGGCTCCGGCCATGCGATTGTTCTCTCGCTCACGCGCATGGATCGTCTGCGTGAAGTGGATCTCGCCTCCAACACGATGATTGTCGAAGCGGGCATGACGCTCGCGCGTGTGCAGGAAGAAGCAGACAAAGCTGATCGGCTGTTTCCGCTATCGCTGGCCTCAGAAGGTTCCTGCACGATTGGCGGCAATCTCGCGACCAATGCGGGCGGCACAGCCGTGCTCGCCTATGGCAATGCGCGCGAGCTTGTGCAGGGTTTGGAAGTTGTGCTGGCTGATGGGCGCGTGCTCAGCAATCTGTCCAAGCTCAAAAAAGACAATACGGGCTATGACCTGAAACATCTTTTTATGGGATCGGAAGGTACGCTGGGCATTATCACCGCCGCGGTGGTGAAACTCTATCCGCGTCCGCGTAGCACTGAGACGGCTTTTGTGGGCGTCAAGTCTGCGCAAGCGGCGCTTGATCTGCTGATGCTAGCGCAAAAGCTGGCCGGTCAGGATGTGAAGACTTTCGAGCTGATGCCCCGCATCGGTCTCGACTTTGCGCTGAAGCATGGCGCCAATACGCGCGACCCGCTGGAAAGCCGACATTCTTGGTATGTGATGCTGGAACTCGCTTCACCCGCGCAAGCAGGGCTGCATGAGACCATGCTGCATCTTCTGCAAGACGGCATGGATGCAGGCCAGATTGAAAATGCCACGCTTGCTGCCTCGCTGGATCAGCGACAGGATTTCTGGCGCTTACGCGAACTCATGTCGGATGTGCAGAAGATGGAAGGCGGCTCCATCAAGCATGATGTCTCTGTGCCTGTGGCCCGTGTGCCGGAATTCATCGAGCGCGCGAGCCAAGCGATTTTGGATTGGATGCCAGGCGCACGGCCCGTGCCTTTCGGTCATCTGGGCGATGGCAATATCCATTTCAACATTTCGCAGCCTGTAGGCGCAGACAAGCAAGCCTTTCTGGCGCGCTGGGATGAAGCCAATGAGATTGTGCATGCCATTGTCGCGCAGATGGGCGGATCGATTTCCGCCGAGCATGGCATTGGCGTTTTGAAACGCGATCTGTTGGCGAAAGTGAAAGATCCCGTCTCGCTCGACGTGATGCGCGCCATCAAACAGTCGCTCGATCCCAAAGGGATTTTGAATCCCGGCAAGGTTCTTTAATTCGTTATTGCGCAGAACCGAAAGCGACCTAGCAACCTGAGGGACCCGCGTGAGGCCTCTGGTTTGCTTCGCTGCGCTCGCAATGACGGTGGAGAGATGTCGCCCATTAACTGCCGTCATTGCGAGGAGCCGCAGGCGACGTGGCAAACCAGAAGCCGCGCGTGTGACTTCTGGGTTGCTTCGCTTCGCACGCAATATCGGGCTAAAACAACTCCCCCTGCCCCGGATCAATTTTCGCTTTGCGCTCTTTCTTGGGCTTCTCTGGTGGTTCAACACGTGGTGCCGATGGATCCACCGGCTCCTGAATCCAGAGCCCGTCATTGGCAACCTTATTCACCGCAGGACCAATCTCGACGAGATCAAGCACATGTTCACCGGCGGGCCGCATCATTTGTGCGGCCTCGGGCGTGTCGCGCTCGTCGGGTGAAAGCCACAGATCGAATTGCGCCTGATCCAACAAAACCGGCATGCGGTCATGCACCGCTGACATCACGCCATTGCTTGAAGTTGTCAGCACACAAGCCGTCTCGACTTCTTCGCCATCAGGCCCAATCCATGTTTCCCAAAGCCCCGCCATGCCGAGCGGCAAGCGGTCTTGTCGACGAATGAGAAAGGGGCGCAAAGCTTTGCCGTCCGCACGCTGCCATTCATAAAAGCCATCGGCGAGAAACAAACAGCGTCGACGGCGCAGTGCATTGCGGAAGCTTGCTTTTTCCGACGCACTTTCCGAGCGCGCATTGATGACGAGCGGATAATCTTTCGGATCTTTGACGAAAGCCGGCAAAAAGCCCCAGCGCATCAATTTGAAATGACGCGTCACTTGCCCCGCACCATCACGCGTTGCGAGCACAATCGGAATAGGTTGTGTTGGCGCAATATTCGCGCGTAACGGGAAATTTGGTTGCTCGACATAGCCAAAATAATCGCGCGTTGCATCGGGCGGCAGCGTGATCGCGAAACGTCCACACATTTTCAGCTTCCCGTCTTCACAATTGAAACAGAACAGTTGACACGTTAACCATCTTTATGGTTTCTGACGCTCATTCCGAGCATATGAGATTTCATGATGTCTTACGCAACAGCCACCGCGCACAGCGCTTTGTCGCACGTTCTTGATGATCAGCGTACTGCTACCAAGCAGATGATGCACGATTTTCTGGAACATTTCCGCGCTGCGGCCGAGCGTTTGCAGAATGCTGTGCGCGCCCCCGCTCAGGTTTTCGAGTTGGTTAACTGGCGCCCGCTCTCCATCCAGTCTCACATGAATGCTTATGACGCGGCCGTGGCTGACGGTTATGAGCAATTGTCGGAAGATTTTCGTGCGCTTTTTGAAGAGGTTGCGCATGAACTCGACACCAAGGGGACAGCCGTGCTCGTCGCCATCCGCCGCCAGAGCCGCCGCGCGACCATGGACGAGTTGAACTTTGCCGAACTTTGCACCCGCGCCGGACAGGGCATGAGCGAGTGCCTGCGCCGCGCCGAATTGGTGCTGCATCCGATGCGCGCCGTGCCGCGCAACCAGCGCCCGCAGCTCGAAGTCTTTACGAATGTGCTGATGGGCTGAGCGGGACCGGAGGGAGATCATCCTCCGGAACGAAGAAATCGGGCATGAGCTTTTGCGTCGGATCGACGCGATAATGATCGAACTCCCGCTGCCCGCGCGACCACAAAAATGAATCATCAATCAGAAATTGTCCGGT
Source organism: Beijerinckiaceae bacterium (assembly GCA_947452455.1). Taxonomy (GTDB): domain Bacteria; phylum Pseudomonadota; class Alphaproteobacteria; order Rhizobiales; family Beijerinckiaceae; genus Terripilifer. The sequence continues at coordinate 349,587 of CANGBX010000001.1, read as the reverse complement.
CAGCTCGCGCGCAGGCGTGACAAAGATGGCATGCGCCGCGTCAGCCACAATCTCTGGCGTGCGTGAGGCTTTCATCAAAGAATCGCCTCCTAGCAGATTATTCACCGCTGCAGTCGCAATGGTCGTGCGCGGCCACAGCGCGTTGACGGCAATGCCGGAGCGGCGCAATTCGCCAGCCAGTCCCAGCACCGCAAGGCTCATCCCATATTTGGCCATGGAATAGGCGGTGTGGGCGGCAAACCATTTTTCTTTGAGATCAAGCGGTGGCGAGAGCATGAGGATATGCGGATTGTCCGCGCGCGTCAGATAAGGCACGGCGAGTTTCGACACCATGAAAGAGCCGCGCGCATTGACCTGATGCATCAGATCAAAACGCTTCATCTCCGTCTTCTGGCTGTCGGCCAGAAAAATCGCGCTGGCATTATTGACGACAATATCGAGCCCGCCGAAATGCGCGGCGGTTTTTTCAAGCGCTTCTTGCACCTGCGCCTCTTCGCGCACATCCACAGTGAGCGGCAAAGCCTGCCCACCTGCGGCTTCAATCTGGGCAGCGGCGGTAAAAATCGTGCCCGGCAATTTGGGATGAGGCTCGGCCGTCTTGGCCGCAATGGCAATATTGGCGCCATCCCGCGCAGCGCGCAGTGCTATGGCCAGACCAATGCCGCGCGAAGCGCCCGTGATGAACAAAGTCTTGCCGCGCAATGTCGCGCTCATGACGCGCCTCCTCTGGTCATGAATGATTGAAAGGCTTTTTGCGCCTCGCCCGATTGCAAAGCCGCCGCGAAAGCCACAGCCTCTTCGCGGATATGCGCGAGCAGCGGTGCACGACCCCCCCCGCATCAAGCGCCGTGCCGCGCGCAAAGCGCTGCGCGGTTTGGCTGCCAAGGCTACCGCCTCACGCGCCGCGTGATTTTCAAGAGCCTGCACCGGCACAATGGCATTGATGAGCCCTAGATCCAGCGCACGGTTGGAAGAGAATCCTTTGCCTTGCAGCAGCAATTCGGATGCGCGCGCCATGCCGATGCGTTGCGGCAAAAGCAAAGACGAGCCCGCCTCCGGCACAAGGCCCAAATCCACAAAAGGCATTTTGAAATGCGCATCTGCTGTCGCAAAAGCCAGATCGCAATGAAGCAACATGGTTGTGCCAATGCCAATGGCAGGCCCTTCGATGGCCAGAACAAGCGGCACATCCAGCATGGCCAGCTTTTCAACAAAGCGATAGGCCGCCATGGTTTGGGGCGAAGACGCATGGGCGATGAAATCGCCAATATCATTGCCGGCTGTAAACACGCCGCCCGATCCGCGCAGCAGAATGACGGCAATATCCTCATCCTGCTCGGCGCTTTGAAAGGCCGCAATCAGCGCCTCATACATGGCGCCGGTGAGCGCGTTTTTCTTTTGCGGACGCGCAAGGGTGAGGACCAGCACGGCCCCATCACGCGAGACGAGAACATCAGTCATATGTGCCTCCCCCGGAAATGCGCTTGACCCAAGGGCTTTTCGGGCCGACAAACCCGCAAGTCCAATTGGTTTAGACCAAAACTATCCGCCCGCTTGATCCGAATGTCCACTGAACAAAAAATTGAAACGCGCTGCGTGCCGGCTGATGCTGCTGCCCTTGCGGAAGCGGGACGGATTTTGCGCGACCACGGGCTTGTCGCTTTTCCAACAGAGACAGTTTACGGGCTTGGCGCCGATGCAACATCCGGCGAAGCGGTGGCAAAAATTTATGCGGCGAAAGAACGCCCGGAATTCAATCCATTAATTGCACATTGTTCTGACCAAGAGCATGCCGAACTTTATGGTCTGTTTGATGACAATGCGCGTCGCTTGGCCAAAACTTTCTGGCCGGGTCCGCTCACACTCGTTGTGCCTGCACGCGAAAATTGTGCGGTGAGTGATTTAACGCGCGCAGGGTTGAGCTCTGTAGCTTTGCGCGTGCCGGCCCATCCGGTTGCGCAAGCTTTGTTGCGCGAAGCGGGCGTGCCTGTGGCGGCGCCTTCTGCCAATCGGTCGGGACGTGTGTCACCCACGCATGCTGGCCATGTAATGGGCGATCTCGATGGGCGCATTGATCTGGTGATTGACGGTGGCGCCAGTGATGTCGGCGTGGAATCGACGATTGTGTCTTGTATCGATGGCAAAGTGGTGATGCTGCGTCCGGGCGGGATTGCGCGCGAGGAGATTGAGCGCGTCATTGGTCGCAAGCTTGAGGCGCATGATGGCGCCGCCATCCATGCGCCGGGCATGCTGGCCTCCCATTATGCGCCGAACGCGAAAATGCGTCTGGATGTGCAGACAATCGAAAAAGATGAAGCCATTCTGGATTTTGGTGGGCGCTTTGCGGATGTGCAGCAGGCGAGTTTTGACCTCTCGCCATCCGGTGATTTGAAAGAGGCCGCCGCCAATCTCTTTGCGTTTTTACGCGCATTGGATGCGACCGGTGCAGATGTGATTGCAGTGGCGCCCATTCCGCATGAGGGATTGGGCGAAGCCATCCGTGATCGCTTGGCAAGAGCAGCCGCACCGCGCTGACCCCCTTGAACCGTCATTGCGAGCGCATGCGAAGCAATCCAGTGCGCGCACCTTGCAAGCTAAACGCCATGGATTGCCACGTCGCCTGCGGCTCCTCGCAAGGACGGGGCAGAGTGTGCGCTGACCGGGCATCATTGCCTGCTCCGGCGATTTTGGCTCAAGAAGCCCCCCCTTTTGCAAAAGACCAGCCATGAGGCTCCCCTTCCCCCCTCGCCCTTGCGACTCCCCTCCCCCCTCGCCTAAAGTAGGGGGGAAGGGGCGGCACAACGCCCCGCCGCGCCTTGAAGGCGCGACCGGGAGGATGATCATGCTCATACGTTGCGCCGCTTTGGCCCTGGCTTTCACCGCCACACTCGCACCGGCCAAAGCCGACGCCGTGGCCGATTTCTACAAGGGAAAAAACATCCAGCTCGTCGTGGGTTACGGCCCCGGCGGCGGATATGACATTTACGCCCGTCTGATTGCCCGCTTCATCGGCAAACATGTGCCGAGCGCCCCCAATGTCGTGGTGCAGAACATGCCGGGCGCGGGCTCGCTGCGCGGCGCCAATTACATCTATGTGCAAGCGCCACGCGATGGCACGGTGATCGGCACATTCGCGCGCAATATGCCGCTCTTGGGTGTCTTGAAAGACAATCCGAACGTTCAGTTTGATCCGCGCAAATATACCTGGCTCGGCTCGCCCTCATCGGGGGGCAATGACGCCTATCTGCTCTTTGCCCGCAAAGATGCGGCTATCAAAAATTCGCAGGATCTTTTGAAGAAAGACATGCCACCCCTCGTGCTCGGCGGCACAGCGGAAGGCGCAACCGGCAATGACATCACCATTCTTTTGAAAGATGCGCTCGGCCTGAACTTGAAAATGATTGCCGGCTATCCTGATTCAGGCGCTTTGTTCATGGCGGCTGATCGCAAGGAAATCGACGGGCGCTTCGTCGGCCTGTCGGCTGTCTCCTCATCCAAGCCCGAATGGTTGAAGCCTGATTCACAAATGCGCGTGCTCTTGCAATTTGCACGCACCAAGCGCCACCAAAATTATCCCGATGTGCCGACCGCCCGCGAAATCGCGCCCAATGATCGCGCGCGCGCTTTGGTGGAACTGGCAGAAATCCCCTATTCGCTGTCGCGCCCCTTCGTCGCGCCGCCGGAATTGCCGGCCGACCGCGCGGCCGCTCTGCAAAAGGGCTTTCTCGATGCCAATGCGGATCCCGAATATCTGGTCGAAGCCGAAAAGCTCGGCGTGGATGTGAGCCCTGTCGGCGCCAAAGAAGCGCAGATCATGATCGACAAACTCGCCGCCGCACCCGCTGATCTGCTCGAATATATCAAGAAGCTGCAATGAACGACGCACCCGTCATTGCGAGAAGCAAAGCGACGAAGCAAGGCAGAGACTGCACGTGTGGCTTTCTGGATTGCTTCGCTCACGCTCGCAATGACGATCTGGAGAAGTGCAATGAAAAAAATTGTAACGGGCCTGTTTCTGTCTCTCTTGGCTTTGCCTGCCGCTGCACAAGCACCGGCTGATTTTTACAAGGGCAAGAGCGTGAACGTGGTCGTCGGCTATGGGCCGGGCGGCGGTTATGATGTTTATGCGCGTCTGCTCGCCCGCTTCTACGGCAAACACATGCCAGGCACGCCCAATATTGTCGTGCAGAATATGCCCGGCGCCGGCTCCATGGTGATGGCGAATTACATGTATAATGTTGCGCCCAAAGACGGCACGTCATTCGGCATTTTCGCGCGCAACATTCCGCTCATCTCGGTGCTCGGCGGCAATAATGCGGTCAAATATGATGCGCGCAAATATACCTGGCTCGGCTCCATGTCGTCCTATGAGGAAGATTCCTACCTCATGTGGGTGCGCAAAGACGCCAAGGTGAAGACGCTCGCTGATATTCAGAAGAAGGGCGGCGATCCTGTCGTGCTGGGTGGCACGGGCGAAGGCGCGACCGGCAATGATGTGCCGATTATTCTGCGCGAAACGCTTGGCCTCAACATCAAGCAGATTATTGGCTACCCCGATTCCAATGCTTTGTTCTTGGCGATTGAGCGCGGCGAAGTGGATGGTCGCACGACCGATCTCTCCTCAGTTAAAACCAATCGCCCCGATTGGCTGAAGCCCAATTCCTACATGCATACGCTGGTGCAATTTGGTCGCGCCACGCGCCATCCGGAATTCCCCGATGTGCCCACAGCCCGTGAACTCGCCACAGATGACAAGGCGCGTGCGCTGATCGAATTGACCGAGCTGCCCTATGTGCTCTCGCGCCCCTTCGTCGCGCCGCCCAATTTGCCGGCTGACCGCGCGGCGGCTTTGCAAAAGGCATTTCTGGATGCCTGCAAAGATGCAGACCTCAATGCAGAAGCCCAAAAGCTTGGCATTGGCATTACACCCATCGATGGCAAGGCTGTGCTGGCTCTGATCGACAAAATTGCAGCCACCCCGCAAGCTGATCTCGACCGCGTGCGTGCGCTGCTCGATGACGGCAAGGGCGGTAAGTAAGCGCCGCTGATAGAAAAACAAAAAGGAGAAACACATGCCCCATGACGCAAAAGAAGGTACGCATTGGCACGAGCCAAAGGCTGGCGAAAATGCTGGCTTTGGGAATTTTTCGCGCCCCTCTATGCCTTATGACCGCTTCATGGAAGCAGAAGGTATTCCGGTGCATCGTGCCATTGGCGTGAAGCGCGTGCATGATCTGCCGATGAAGTCTTGGGCTCGTCTGGGCGGCCGCGGCACTTACATCCAGCTCTTTGGCACCGAAGGCCTGTGGGGCATGTATGTCGTCGAGATTCCGCCCGGCGGCGCGCTGAATGCTGAAAAGCATATGTATGAAAAGCAGGTCTTTGTGGTTGAAGGCCGCGGCTCGACCGAAGTGTGGAATGACGGCCAGAGCAAGAAGCAGACATTCGAATGGCAGAAGGGTTCGCTGTTTGCGATTCCGCTCAATGCCAATCACCGCTTCGTCAATGCGTCGAATTCACCGGCTCTTTTGTTGTGCGGCACAACCGCGCCCAACATTATGAACCTCGTTGATAATGCGCATTACGTTTTCAACTGCCCGTATAATTTCACTGATCGCTATGCGGGCACGGAAGATTACTTCAAACCGAAGGATGATCTCGAGCCCGATCCGGTGCGCGGTCTGGCGATGAAGCGCACCAATTTCATTCCCGACATTATCAATTGCGAAATGCCGCTCGATAATCGCCGCTCGCCCGGCTATCGCCGTCTCGAGCCGCATATGGGCAATCAGCGTTTCCATTTGTGGATCGGCCAGCATGAGACGGGCCGCTATTCCAAGGCGCATTGCCATGAAAGCGCGGCCATTCTGATCTGCGTGAAGGGCAAGGGCTATACTTACACTTGGCCGGAAGGTCTGGGACCAACACCTTGGCAGGACGGCAAGGGCGATAAGGTCATGCGGCAGGATTATGAATTCGGCGGTATGGTTTCAGCAGCACCTATGTCGGGTGATTGGTTCCACCAGCATTTTGGCGTGAGCAAAGATCCGCTTCGTTTCACGGCGTGGTTTGGCGCGAATAATCATTCCGCGCTGAAGCCCGGCCGCCCCGGCGAAGCCATGGCCGATGTTTGGGCCATCGACATCAAGAAGGGTGGCCGCGCCATTCCCTACAATGATGAAGACCCCTATATCCGCAAGGAGTTCAACGCAGAGCTTGCAGCCGAAGGCGTGCCTTCGCGCATGGAAGACAAGCTCTACGAAAAGGGTGATTGAAGTTTTGGCTCTTCCCTCTCCCGCTCTGCGGGAGAGGGTCTCTTACGGCGCGTAAGTTACCCAATTTCATCACATGCAAGACTGGTTTGCTTCGCCTGCGGCTCGCAATGACGGTGAACATGCAATCTCAAAACCGTCATTGCGAGGCGTAGCCGAAGCAAACCAGAGGCCGCACATGAGGCCTCATGCATTGCGCGGCTAGCCCTGCGCACCAATGCTCAGCCGATATCAACCACGATACGGCCGCGCACTGTGCCGGCGACAATATCGCGTGCTGCATCCATCACATGCTCAAACGGCACATGTGTTATCATGGACGCGAGCTTGGCTTTGTCGAGTTCTTTGGCGAGACGACCCCAAGCTTCAATGCGCATTTGCTTTGAGCATTGCACGCTTTCGACGCCCAGCAACGCCACACCGCGCAGAATGAACGGCACGACTGTGGTTGGCAGATCCATGCCTTGTGCGAGGCCGCAGGCGGCAATCGCGCCATTGTATTTTGTTGCTGCAATCACATGCGCCAAAGTCAGCGAGCCCACAGCGTCAATGCCGCACGCCCAACGCTCTTTCATCAAGGGCTTCGGCGCGCCTTGAAACTCGGCTTTGATGTCGAGAATTTCATCCGCGCCCATGCCCTTCAGATAATCGGCTTCTTCCGGACGGCGCGTTGACGCAATGACGTGGAAGCCGGCGCGCTTCAACAAAGCAATCGCCACCGAGCCGACACCACCAGCAGAGCCCGTGACAATGGCGGGGCCCATCTCGGGCTTGATGCCATGTTTTTCAAGCGCCATGAGACAGAGCATGGCTGTATAGCCTGCTGTGCCGATGGCCATGGCTTCTTCGGGCTTCAAGCCGTCAGGCAGATGCACGAGCCAATCGGATTTCAGCCGCGCCTTTTGCGCATAGCCGCCAAAATGGCCCTCACCCACGCCCCAGCCATTGAGAATGACTTTGTCGCCCGCTTTGAATTCATCCGTGTCGGACTTTTCCACCACGCCGCAGAAATCAACGCCGGGGATCATCGGGAATTTGCGCACGACGGGTGATTTTCCGGTGATGGCGAGACCATCTTTGTAATTCACGGTGGAATGGGTGACGCGCACGGTGACATCGCCATCCATCAGGTCAGCCTCGTTCATCTCAACGAAGCCTGCGCGATAGCCGGCATCATCCTTGTCGATGCGGACAGCTTTGAACGTGCTCATAGGTTACTCCCGAATGTCGCCGTCATTGCGAGGAGCCGCAGGCGACGTGGCAAACCAGAAGCCTCACGTGCGACTCTGGGTTGCTTCGCTTGCGCTCGCAATGACGCGCTAAAAATCGTGCGGACTTGCCAGAAGGTCAAGCGGTCGCGGGCTGATCCTTTCGGACCACGGGCTTTTCCACCACGGGGAGATTGATCAGGGCCGAGGCGATGCCCAAAGCAATGGAGAGGAACCAGACGATTTCATAAGAGCCTGTCTGCTCGCGCAAAACCCCACCCAGCAGCACGCCCATAAAGCCGCCCACCTGATGCGAGAAAAAGGCAAAGCCATAGAGCATGGCGAAATAGCGTGTGCCGAACATTTGACCGATGATGGCCGAGGTCGGCGGCACGGTGGAGAGCCACAACAGGCCAGACATTGCGCCAAACAGATAAGCGCTCATGGCCGAGGGTGGTGTGAGAATGAAGATCAACGTCACCACAGAGCGGCCGAAATAAATGACCGAGAGAATGTAGCGGCGCGGCACGCGATTGGAGAGCCAGCCGGAGCTCAACGAACCCACAATATTGAACAGGCCGACCAGCGCAAAAGCCCAATAACCCACTTGCGGCGAGAGTCCCGCTTCCACGACATATTTCTGGAAATGCACCGTGATGAAAGCGAGCTGAAAGCCGCAGGTGAAGAAGCCGAGAACAACCAGCACATAAGAGCGATGCGAAAAAGCTTCGCGCAGAGCCTCACCCAGAGTTTGCTGTTGTACATTGGGATCTTTGCGGATCGGCGCACTTGCCACAAACATCGAAAGCGGCAGGATGAGCAACATCAAAATGCCAAAGCCGATGGTCGTCTCTCTCCAGCCGACGGTTTGAATCATCGCGCCCGACAAAGGCGAGAAGAGAAACTGACCGAAAGACCCCGCCGCCGTCACCAGACCAAAGCCCATGGCGCGCTTTGACTCCGGCAGAAGTTTCGCCAAAGCGCCGACAACCAGCGACATGGCGCAGCCCGACAGACCAAAGCCAATCATCACACCGGCAGTGAGAGTGAAAGTAACCGGCGTATCAGCCACAGCCATGAATGCGCAGCCGGTAGCATAAAGAATGGCGCCACCTGACAAGACACGCACGGAACCGAAGCGATCAGCCAAAGCCCCCGCAAAAGGCTGGCCCAGACCCCAGAGCAAATTCTGAATGGCGAGCGCGAAGGAGAATGTATCCGACCCCCAGCCATAGGCCGAGAGAATCGGCAATTGGAAATTGCCGGATGAGGCGCGCGGACCGAAAGTCAGCATGGACATGGCACAAGCGGCCAGAATGATGATTTCCGGGGAGACCTTCCGGCCCTCTGGCTGCGCGCTCATCTGATGGACTCCCGTGGCTCTCTGGCCTTTGTGGTCCGAGATTGTTACTCTGAGCGGGACACAAAAACAAACAGCCCGGTCAAGGGAGCCGTCATTGCGAGCAAAGCGAAGCAATCCAGAAAAAATTCAGACGACCCAGCGCATCTGGATTGCCGCGTCGGCCTACGCCCTCCTCGCGAGGGCGGGGGAATGACAGCATGAGCGCCTCCACAGACCAGCGCCTGCCCCACCGCGAGACATTGATCATTGTCTTTGGCGTGCTCTTATCTGTCTTTCTCGGCGCGATCTCACAAAGCATCACGGCGAGCGCTCTGCCAACCATCGGCCGCGCACTCAATGCCACAGGTGATCTGTCGTGGATCATCACGTCTTATATGCTGACGCAAACGGCAGCCACACCGCTGTTTGGGAAATTTTCTGACACTTACGGGCGCAGCAAAGCCATTCAATTGGCGCTGGTGATTTTTGTCATCGGCTCAGTGGCCTGTGCTTTAGCGCCCAATATCGGAACGCTTGTCGCCGCGCGTGCATTACAAGGCATTGCCGCCGGCGGCCTCACTGCCATTCCCATGACGGTGCTGGGCGATCTCGCACCGCCCAAAATGCGTGCGCGCTATTACACTTACTTTTCGATGACTTATATTACGGCAGGCGCAATGGGCCCGGCACTCGGCGGCTTCTTCGCCGAATATGTGCATTGGTCCGCGATCTTCTGGTTTGGTGTGCCTGTGGGCATTGTCGCCATTTTCATCACGCGCCATGTGCTGAAAAGATTGCCGCCCTATCACCGCCACCACAAACTCGATCTCGCAGGCGCTATTCTGATCGTGTTGGCAAGCTTGAGCTTCATGTTTGTCTTCACCGCTGGTGGAAAAACTTATGCTTGGACATCGGTGCAGATTCTTCTGCCGGCTCTGGCCTCGCCGCTTTTGTGGATGGCTTTCATCTGGCGCCAGCAAACAGCCGAAGAGCCCTTGCTGCCGCTCGGCATTATCGCCAATCCGATTGTGCGCTGGGCGATCATCTCCAATGCCTTTGGTTGGGGCGCAGCCATTGGCTTGAATATTTATCTCCCCATCTGGCTGCAAACGATTGGCGGCATGAGGCCTGCTGAATCGGGTCTGTCGCTGATGATCTTGATGATCATGCTCAATCTTGGCGCCTTGATCAGCGCGCAGATCACATCACGCATCACCCATTACAAGCGCCCACCGATGGTCGCACTGATCATCTGCATGGGTTCGACTTTGTGGCTCGCCTGGCATGCACAGGGCATGGGCTTTTGGGAATTGCAAATTGCGGTCGGTCTGTTTGGTCTGTGCTTCGGGCCTGTCGCGCCCGTGACATCGGTCGCGATGCAAAACACAGTTGCGCAGCATCAATTGGGAACAGCGGTCGGCGCGATGCAATTTGGCCGCGGTCTGCTGACGTCATTTGTCGTCGCGCTATTCGGCATTATTGTTTTGCATGTTTTGCCGGATGCATCGGGTGCTGGAGCCGAGGCACTCAAAAATGCCACCAGTCAGGAAGATGCCGTGACGGCTTTCCGCACGTTGTTTCTGGCAGCCACAGGCTTGCTGGCCATCTCGCTCGTGACACTCATGCTGATGGAAGAGCGACCGCTGCTGACGACGCATAAGGAATCATAACCCCACGCCGTCATTGCGAGCGAAGCGAAGCAATCCATAGCGCTCATCCTGCAATGTTGGTGCTATGGATTGCCGCGTCGGCCTGTCGGCCTCCTCGCAATGACGAGGTTAAAGGCGCGTCATTTCGCTTTGCCGCGGCGCAAGTGCTCGTCCAAGCGCGGCATGATTTCGACGAAATTGCAGGGGCGATAGCGGTAGTCGAGTTGCTGCACCAAAATGCCGTCCCACGCATCTTTGCAAGCGCCCGGTGATCCCGGCAGGACGAAAATATACGTCGCACCCGCCACACCACCTGTCGCGCGCGACTGAATGGTGGACGTGCCAATCTTGTCATAAGACAGGCGATGGAAGATGGCCGAAAAACCATCCATGGTTTTTTCAAACAAAGGCTCGATGGCTTCCGGCGTCACATCGCGTCCCGTAAAACCCGTGCCGCCTGTGGAGATGATGACATCCACACCCTTGTCGGCAATCCAGCCCTTCACGACTTTGCGGATTTCTTCGACATCATCCTGCACAATCCCACGCGCCGCGAGTTTGTGACCAGCACCTTCGAGCCGCGCCACAAGCGTATCGCCGGATTTATCTTCAGCAAGCGAGCGCGTGTCCGAGACCGTCAGCACCGCAATATTCAGCGCAATAAAGGGCAGGCTTTCATCAATGCCGGGCATGTCTATCTCGCAAATGTATTGCAGGAATCGATGCGGCCCGATTGCAGGCCGCGCTGAAGCCATTCAACGCGCTGCGCCGAAGAGCCATGGGTGAAACTATCGGGCACAACAGAACCGCGTGCCGATTGTTGCAGACGATCATCGCCAATGGCTTGCGCCGTATTGATCGCCTTTTCAATATCGCCCTTTTCAAGGATCTGCCATTTGCGGTCGGCATTGGCGGCCCAGACACCGGCAAAACAATCGGCCATCAATTCCACGCGCACGGAAATGCGGTTGGCATCAATCTTCGTGCCCTGTTGTTGGGCGCGCTGCGCACGCGCCAAAATGCCGAGCTGATTTTCGACATGGTGACCGACCTCATGCGCAATCACATAGGCATAAGCGAAATCACCGCCGCCCCCGAGCTTGCGTTTCATGTCGTTGAAGAAGGATGTGTCGAGATAGATTTTCTGATCGACCGGGCAATAGAAAGGCCCCATCGCCGATTGCGCTTGCCCACAGGCCGAGCCTGTGCGGCCATCGAAAATGACAAGTTTGGGCGGCGTATATTTGATACCCTTTTGCGCGGGCAGGATTTCGCCCCATACATCTTCGGTCTGCGCGACCACGGCGGAAACGAAGCGACCCATTTGATCAGTCGGGGGAGTGGCTGTGCGATTGTTGCGCGCGGGTTCGACATAATGGCTTTGATTGCGCGCGCTGATCATTTCAGCCCCGCCAATCAAAATGCGCGGATCAATGCCCAGCGCATAGCCCAGAATGCCCAGCACAACGATGGTGCCAATGCCCAATCCACCGCCACCGAAGGGCAAGCCCATACCGCCGCCCGCGTAATCCTCGCCGCGGCGATCTTCAATATTGGCGGACTGGCGAAAATCTTCCCATCTCATCCAAGCGTCTCCGCGCGTGATCCTCTTAAGCCAGACCCAATTCGATCAGCTTCTTTTTCAAAGCACGCAAATCGGCCCAAGCATGCTTCTTGGTCGTGGGTGACTTGCGCAAATAATCGGGATCAAACATGGCAATCACGGGGCGCTTTTGCGAGCTGTTCACATCAATTTCAAACCACTTGCCACGCGCACGGGTAATGGGGTCGCGCGTGCCGGTGACTTGCTGCGTGGGCAGACTGCCCAGAGTGACGATGATCTGCGCATGGCTCAATTCGACCGCGCGCTGCAAGAAGGGCAAGCAGGTCGCAATTTCGGGCACCGTCGGCGCTTTGCCACCCGCCGGTCGCCAGGGCACGCAATTGACGAATTGCACTTGGGCCCGCGTCAGGCCGATCGATTTCAACATGCGATCAAAGAGCAGACCGCTGGAGCCCGCCAGAACACGCCCCTCGCGATCATCTTCCGCACTCGGCACGCCGCCAACAAAAAGCACGGAGGCATCGCCCGGCCCTTCGGCAAAGACGAGATGGCTGGCGGTGCGTTTCAGCAAGCAACCATCAAACCCGTTGAGGGCTTCTGTCAGTGCTTCCATCGAAGAGGCGGCAGCTGCTGCAGCACGCGCCGCGATGAGCGCCTCATCGGGCGGCACGGCCGCCTCGGGCGTAGCGGCGCGAATGGGCAGAGGCGTTGGCTCGCGGCCCAAGCCCGGCGCAATGCGCGGGCCACGCGGGGCCGCACCGGCCTCGGGAGCCTCGGGAGCCTCTGGCGAGGGCGCCTGAGCGGCCTTTTCCTTGGCTTCGGCAAAATGGTCGCGCGGCAGATCGCCGACCGCGAGGTCGACGCCCATATCGGCATACCAGCGCAGGATGCCGACGAGTTCCGCCTCGCTGGCACCGGCCGACATGCTGGAATTGTTGAGATCTGCTGCCATGGCCTGTTCCTAGCACCTTCAGACCGGTTGCGCGAAGCGTCTGGGCCGCTACAAGGGGACAAACACCCCCATTTTCCCCGCTCTCATGCGGGAGGATGGGATGAGCCAGCCAATCTTGGGAGAAGAGGAATGGCCGAGCCTGCCGAATTGCCGCCGCGCGAGGGCATGGATTTTGACGTGGTGATCGTGGGCGCTGGCCCTGCGGGTCTGGCAGCCGCCATCCGCGTCAAACAGCTCGATCCTGATCTCACCGTCGTCGTGGTCGAAAAAGGTTCGGAAGTCGGCGCGCATATTCTCTCGGGCGCGGTGGTTGATCCCGTCGGTCTCGACAAGCTCCTGCCGGACTGGCGCCAAGACGACAATCGCCCGCTCAAAACAGAAGTGACGGAAGACCGTTTCTATCTGCTCGGACCATCAGGCGGCATTCGCCTGCCCAATATGCTCATGCCGCCCTTGATGAACAATCACGGCAATTTCGTCGGCTCGCTTGCCAATGTCGCGCGCTATCTCGCGACCAAGGCCGAAGAACTCGGTGTTGAAATCTATCCGGGCTTTGCAGCCGCCGAACTTTTGTTTGATGAGTACAACCGCGTCACGGGTGTGGCCACCGGTGATATGGGCGTCTCGCGCGAAGGCGAGATGAAAGACAGTTTCACGCGCGGCATGGAATTGCGCGGCAAATATACGTTGCTTGCCGAGGGTGCGCGCGGTTCGCTCTCGAAAATGGCCATTGCGCGCTATCACCTCGATCGTGGGCGCGAGCCAGCCAAATTCGGTATCGGCTTGAAAGAACTCTGGCAGATTGATCCGGCCAAACATCAGCCGGGTCTCGTCACCCATTCCTTCGGCTGGCCGCTCGACAGCAAAACAGGCGGCGGCTCCTTCCTCTATCATCTGGAAGACGGACTCGTATCCGTCGGCTTCGTCGTGCATCTGAATTATCAGAACCCGACGCTCTCGCCCTTTGATGAATTCCAGCGTTTCAAAACGCACCCCTCCATTGCTCCGACTTTCGAGGGCGCCAAGCGCATTTCTTATGGCGCGCGCGCACTGACCGAAGGTGGTTGGCAATCAGTTCCGAAAGTGGCTTTTCCGGGCGGTGCTTTGATTGGCTGCGCGGCAGGTTTTGTGAATGTGCCGCGCATCAAGGGGTCGCATAATGCGATCCTCTCCGGCATGCTGGCGGCAGAACAAGCCGTGGTCGCCATTGAACAGGGCCGCGCCAATGATACGCTCAACACTTATGAAGATGAGTGGCGGCGCAGCGAAATTGGCCGCGATCTTTACCCCGTGCGCAATGTGAAGCCTTTGTGGTCGAAGTTCGGCACTTATCTCGGCATTGCGCTGGGTGGCCTCGACATGTGGTGCAACACATTGTTCAAGCGCTCGCCGTTCGGCACGATGAGCCATGGCAAGCCTGATCACGCAACGCTGAAGCCGCTCTCGGACGTCAAGCCGATTGTCTATCCCAAGCCCGATGGCAAAATTTCTTTCGACAAATTGTCATCGGTGTTTTTGTCAGCGACCAATCATGAAGAAGACCAGCCGGTTCATCTGAAGCTGAAAGATGCTTCTGTGCCGGTACGCGATAATCTGCACGTTTATGGCGAGCCCGCGCGGCTTTATTGCCCGGCGGGAGTCTATGAAATCGTCTATGGTGACGAGGCTGCGAAGAAAGATCCGCGCTTTGTGATCAATGCGCAAAATTGCGTCCATTGCAAAACCTGCGACATCAAAGACCCCGCGCAGAACATCACCTGGGCGACGCCCGAGGGCGCGGGTGGGCCGAATTATCCGAATATGTAAGGGCGGCGTCATTGCGAGCGGAGCGAACCAAACCAGAGGCAATGCGTGAGGCCTCTGGATTGCCACGTTGCCTGCGGCTCCTCGCAATGACGGTTGGAATTAGTCGACCCGACGGCCGCGTGCGCGCAGGGTGATTTGCGGTTTTACTTGGCTGACCAGTCTGGAAAAATCCGTCGCTTGGGCACGGAGCATTTTCTCGCGCGACGACATGACGCCGATGACGGGCGACAGCGCAGGAATAAGCGTTGGCAAAAATGTTTCCGGCTTTTGCCGCATCAAAGCGCCACGCTCGCCCGCACCCGAACGGTTGAGCACATCACCCATTTCTTCGATGAAACCCGCCTCTGGCGCATGACCTGCGCGCAGCACGAAGACATTGGGCCCGCGCACCAGTTTCAAACCGTTGGCGAGCACATCGCCCGCCACAACACTTTCTGAAAATTCGCAGCCTGCATGATCGGCAATCGACGCCAGATCAAATCCAGCCAATCCAGAAATGGTGAGATCGCGGATCAGCCCCTCAATCGCGGCAGGCACCAGAGCCGCCAAAGTGCGCACGAGCGCATCGGGGGCGACGGGCGCGTCTTTGGAATCTGTAGCAAGGACAAGAGCTGACAACATGGTTTGTGACTACCATCCGCCCCGCTCTGTGACGAGACCCGATCATGCGGCTTTTGAAGGCATTTGGCATGCGCTTTGGGCTGCCGTTCCCCTCATGTTCCAAATGCTTCGTCTTTACAGGCCAAGCCCCGCCATGCAGAAAAGACACATGGCGCATTTTCGCATTGAACGTCGCTATCTGCGCGAAGGCCGCTGGCCGATTGCAGGCATTGATGAAGCCGGACGCGGGCCGCTCGCCGGCCCCGTCTCGGTGGCGGCTGTCATTCTTAATCCCGACAATCTGCCGCGCGGCCTCGATGATTCCAAAGCTCTGTCGGAAAGCGACCGCGAGCGGCTCTATGAGCAGATCATGAAAAAGGCTTTGGCCGTCTCGGTGGCGCTTGCCTCGGCGCGCGAGATTGACCGCATCAATATCCGCCAAGCCACGCTAGACGCCATGAGCCGTGCAGCAAAAAGCCTGTCGCTCGTACCCGTTCATGTGCTGGTCGATGGCAAGGATGTGCCCAAGGGCCTGCCCTGTCAGGGTGAGGCGATTGTGAAAGGCGATGCGACGAGTTTTTCCATCGCCGCAGCCTCGATCATTGCCAAAGTCACTCGCGACCGGCTGATGAAGCGGCTTGCCATCCGCTATCCGGTTTACGGATTCGAATCACATGCGGGCTATGGCACCAAGGCGCATCTGGCGGCGATTGCCGAGCATGGGCCCTGCCCCTATCACCGATTTACGTTCTCGCCTTTGAAGCCTGAAGAGCCGACAGCGGCCCCAAAGCCCGATTTATTCGGCTGAGCTTTACGGATTTTAACCAATCCGTTGCGAAGCGGCACAGGTGCCACCCCCAGATAGAAACCTCGTCTTTACCGGACCCGACACAGGATCGCGCTTGTTCCAGTGTTGCGTAACCCGGTGATTTGTAAATGAGTATCGCAGGCGCCGGGGTAACCCGCACCAAACCCCAGAATCAGGTCTCGCGTACTGGGGTTTCGGCGCGGGGTGCAAAGCCCAAATCGTCCATCGCCAAAATTGTCGCCAAAGTGGCAGCGCCCGCCGCACCTTTGCCGCTCAACCAGATTTTGCTTGGCGATTGCATCGAACAGATCAACAGCCTTCCGGCCAATTCGATTGATCTGATCTTTGCCGACCCGCCCTATAATTTGCAGCTCGAAGGCGCGCTATCGCGCCCCGATCAATCTGTCGTCGATGCGGTGGATGATGATTGGGATAAATTCTCGAGCTTTGCCGATTACGATCAATTCACGCGCGATTGGCTGACCGCTGTGCGCCGCGTCATGAAGCCGGATGCAACGATTTTCGTCATCGGCTCCTATCACAACATCTTCCGCGTCGGCACGATTTTGCAGGATCTGGGCTTCTGGATTCTCAATGACATTGTCTGGCGCAAGAATAATCCGATGCCGAATTTCCGCGGCCGTCGCTTTACCAATGCCCATGAGACCATGATCTGGGCCTCGAAAGGCGCGAGCGCCAAAAATTACACGTTCAATTATGAAGCGCTGAAGGCCGGCAATGAAGATTGTCAGGTGCGCTCTGATTGGTTGCTGCCGATCTGCACGGGCGGCGAACGCTTGAAAGACGAAAAAGGTCGCAAGACACATCCGACGCAAAAGCCCGAAAGCTTGTTGACGCGCGTGATTTTGTCGGCGTCCAACAAGGGTGATGTGGTGCTTGATCCGTTCTTTGGTTCGGGCACGACGGGCGCTGTTGCCAAGCGTCTGGGCCGCAACTTCATCGGCACGGAACGCGACACGACTTATGCCAAGGCTGCCACCAAACGCATCGCTGAAATTGTGCCGCTGCCTGACAATGCACTCACTCTTGCGCCGACCAAGCGCTCGGAACCGCGCGTGGCATTCAACAGCGTGGTCGAAGCAGGCTTGATTGCACCGGGCACTTTGCTCACCGATGCCAAGCGCCGCCATGAAGCGCTTGTGCGCGCAGACGGCACGCTGAGCCTCGGTCAGATTGTCGGCTCGATCCATAAGGTCGGGGCTTTGGCGCAGGGCTTGCCGGCCTGCAATGGCTGGACCTTCTGGCATGTCGTGAAAGACGGCAAGCTCATCTGCATCGATGATATGCGCAGCGAGATCCGCGCATCGATGCGCGACTGATCAATCAAATTCAATGGTGAGGCCGTCATCTTCGGCGGCCTCTTCAATCGCGTCGAGAATGGTGGTGAGATCGTCAAGCTCGATCTCGGTGCCATCGGCATAATGCGTGACGCCATCCAGTTCGATCAGCGCATCGGCATCTTCGCTCTCATAGACAGGCAGATCCAGCACGCGACCGCGATACTCGACGCGCACACCTGTGTCTGTGAATGTGATGGATGGACCTTTACGTTTAGACATTTATTCAACCCTCTCGCCCGTCATTGCGAGGAGCAAAGCGATAAAGCAAACCAGAGGCAACGCGTGAGGCTTCTGGGTTGCTTCGCTTCGCTCGCAATGACGGCTCTATTTTTCGAAACTGCGCGCATGTTCAATCACTTTGCGCATGACGCTCGGCAAAGCTTCATCATCCAGCACGTTATCTTTGACGAAACGCGCACCCTTCGGGGCTTTTGCCTCGGTCACCGCTACAAAGACGGTCAATCGCAACGCGAAATGCGTGAAGACATGCTCGACATGACCCGGCAGTTTTTTCCATTTGGCGACAAGCGGCGCGTGATCGAGCGCGTCAGCCAGTTTGAAATCTTTCGACCATTCCGTGCCCGGAATTTCCGTCATGCCACCCAGCAGGCCTTTGTCGGGCCGCGTGCGCACCAGCACGGCGCCATCTTTGCGGCGCAGGAAAAAAGCAGCGCCCGCGCGTGACGGGCGCTCGGCCTTGGGCGCTTTGACGGGGAATTCATCTTGGCGGCCGTCTTTGCGCGCCTGACAATCTTCCATCAATGGACAGAGCGAACAGGCAGGACGGCGCGGTGTGCAAAGGGTCGCGCCCAAATCCATCATGGCTTGTGCAAAATCGCCGGCGCGTTTTTGCGGCGTGAGCGTGTCGGTTTTTTCGCGCACGAGCGGCTTTGCCTTGGGCATCGGCTCTTCGATGGTGAAGAGGCGCGTGACCACACGCTCGACATTGCCATCCACAACAACAGCGCGTTTGCCAAAGGCTATAGCCGTGATGGCAGCGGCTGTATAAGGCCCGATGCCGGGCAGAGCGCGCAAACCCTCTTCCGTATCGGGGAAGCGCCCGCCGTATTCGCCCGCCACCGTTTTGGCGCAGGCGTGCAGATTGCGCGCGCGCGAATAATAGCCAAGCCCCGCCCAAGCGCGCATGACATCATCACTCGAGGCTGCTGCGAGATTTTCAACACGTGGCCAGAGGCCTAAAAACTTTTCATAAAAAGGTTTCACGGCCGGCACGGTTGTCTGCTGCAGCATGATTTCAGACAGCCACACCGCATAAGGATCAGCCGTCACACCGGGTGCCGCCCGCCAAGGCAGATGGCGGCGGTGGCGGTCATACCATTTGAGAAGTTTGGGGGCGGGCGCGGTCATAGGCGGGTGTTTTAGCCTTGTTGGCGCAGTCATGCACCCTCTCCCAGAGGGAGAGGGTCGCTCCGCAGGAGCGGGGTGAGGGGTTACGCACGAATATCATAAGTTGGAAACCCCTCATCCGGCCGCTTCGCGGCCACCGTCTCCCTCTGGGAGAAGGTTTGCGCGCGTGTTACATCAAGCCCCATGTCCATCCCGCCCCGCAGCCGTCCGAAAACATTTGCCCTTGCCGATCTCACGGCCAAGGCGATGGATCCCGTGCTGGCCAAACAGGGGTTTGGCGCGGCTGACATTGTGCTCAATTGGGAAGAGATTGTCGGCGAGCGTCTGGCGCGCGTTTGCGAGCCGATCAAGCTGCAATGGCCCACACGCGCCCCCAAGGCCGAACCCGGCCAGATGGAACCCGCCTCGCTCATCGTGCGGGTGGAGAGCGGCTTTGCGGTTGAACTGCAGCATGTCGGCGCGACCATCATCGAGCGCGTCAATACGCATCTGGGTTGGCGCTGTGTCGGCAAATTGCTGCTGCGCCAAGGCCCCGTCGGCAAGACGAAGAAAGCCGCCCGTGCCAAACCCGCACATGACCCCGTAGCGCGCCAACAAGCAGCTGCTGAAGCAGCCCCCATTGAAGATGAGGGCCTGCGTGATGCACTGACACGGCTTGGCGAGCGCGTGCTCGCCGAAAAACGAGCCAAAAGCCAGATGTGATGCCTGCTCTTGCGCATCATCCCTCATCTTGCCACATTCCAGCGGAATTTGATTGAAGCGAAACAGGACCAGCCCGACATGACATTTGACATGACCACCAATCGCCGCGCCCTTTTGCAGACGCTTGCCGCAGGTGGTGCATGGGCGGCCCTGCCCTCCTCCAGCTTTGCGCAATCAGCTGGCGATATGCCGATGGCGCAATTGATGCAGCCAAGCCCGCTGCCTGATCTGTGGGTCGGCTCCAAAGATGCGCCGGTGACGATCATCGAATATGCCTCCATGACCTGCCCGCATTGTGCGCATTTCCACAATGAGACATGGCCGGACTTGAAGAAGACCTATATCGACACGGGCAAAGTGCGATTTGTGCTGCGCGAATTTCCGTTCGATCCGCTGGCGACTGCCGGCTTCATGCTGGCGCGCTGCGCGGGTGATGCGCAGCGCGAGGCTGTGGTTGAATTGCTGTTCGCCCAACAGCCCAAATGGGCCTTCACCGACAAGCCGCTGGAAGGCCTCCAGAACGTCATTCGCCAGACGGGCATGACGCAGCAGACCTTCGAATCATGTCTGCGTGACAAGGCGCTGTATGACAATGTGAATGCGGTCCGTGACCGTGGGGCCAAGGAATTCAAGGTCGATTCGACGCCGACTTTCTTCATCAACGGGAAGAAGGTGAACGGGTCCATCTCCTTGGCAGATTTCGCGAAAATCATCGATCCGCTGACCAAGGGCTGAAAAGCCCGGCCCGTTTTGGCTGGATAAGTCGACCTTTGCACAGGAAAAGGCGCCCCCAAGCTTGAACCGCGCCCCCGCGTATGACGGTTTAGGGTGTTTCCTCGGGGGCACTCGTGCCTCTGGGGACGGCTTGCCTGTGAGGTTTCAGCGTTCCCATGAAGTTCAACCGCCTGCGCATCGTCGGCTTTAAGAGTTTTTGCGAGTCGACCGACTTCCAGATCGAGCCCGGCCTGACCGGCATTGTGGGCCCGAATGGTTGCGGCAAGTCGAACCTTGTCGAAGCCATGCGCTGGGTGATGGGTGAAAACTCCTACAAGAACATGCGCGCCTCCGGCATGGATGACGTGATCTTCTCAGGGTCCGGCAATCGCCCGGCGCGCAACACGGCCGAAGTCGCGCTGGTGCTCGACAATTCGGACCGCTCCGCACCGCCTGCTTTCAACGATTCCGATCTGATCGAAGTCTCGCGCCGCATCGAGCGCGAACAGGGTTCGACCTATCGCCTCAACGGCAAAGAAGTGCGCGCCAAAGATGTGATGCTGCTTTTTGCTGACGCCTCCACGGGCGCACGCTCGCCCGCCATGGTGGGCCAAGGCCGCATCGGTGAAATTATTTCGGCCAAGCCCCAACAGCGCCGCCGTATTCTGGAAGAAGCTGCCGGCATTTCGGGCCTGCATTCACGCCGCCATGAAGCGGAACTGCGCCTGAAAGGTGCGGAAGAAAATCTGCTGCGTCTCGAAGACGTCATCAAGCAGGTCGATAGCCAGCTTGAAAGCTTGAAGCGTCAGGCCCGTCAGGCGACGCGCTATAAAAATCTCGCGGGCGACATTCGCCGCAATGAAGCGCTTCTCTACCATATCAGCTGGCGCGATGTGACGGCCGCCCTCTCCGATGGCGAGCGCAAGTTGCAGGACGACACCAACGAAGTGGCCGAGCGCACGCGTTTGCAAGCAGAGGCCGCACGCTTGCAGGCCGTTGCAGCCTATTCGCTGCCCGCCCTTCGTGATGAAGAAGCCAAAGCAGGTGCCGCTTTGCAGCGCCTCATTCTGGCGCGCGATCAGCTGGAAGTGGAAGAACGCCGCGCGCAGGAACGCGCTGCCGAACTCGAGCGCCGCCTCGCGCAATTGACGCGCGACCTTGAGCGCGAAATGGCCTTGATCGAAGATGCGGCCGGCGTGCTGGCCCGTCTTGATGGCGAAGCTGGCGAAATCGACGAGGCGAATGAAAATGCGGCGGAAGCCGAATTCGCTGCCAAAGAAAAACTCGCTGACACGGAAGGCGCACTCGCCGATGCCGAGCGCGAACTGACCGAAGCGCAAGCCGCCATTGCTGATCTCAATGCGCGCCGCAATGCGCTTGAAGCCGCACTTCGCGAAGAGACGCAGCGCTATGAGCGTTTCGATGCGGAATGGCGCAAGGTTGCAACCGAACTCGCGCAGCTGAAGGGCGGCGCAGCTTCTGACGAAGAAATTGAAACGCTCGCCATGGCGCTCGAAGAAGCGTCCGAAAATGCGACCTCGCTCGAAGAAGCGATGATGGCGGCCGAGACGCGCCACACAGCCGCGCGCGAACAGGAACAAGCCACACGCTTCCCGCTCTCTGAAGCGGAACGCCGTGCACAGCGCCTCGAAACCGAAGTGCGTACACTCTCGAATTTGCTCAACACGGCTTCTGGCGATCTCTGGCCGCCGGTGGTTGACGAAATCACGGTCGAGAAAGGCTATGAAGCAGCCCTCGGTGCAGCGCTCGGCGATGATCTCGATGCTTCGACCAATCCGTCGGCTCCTGCCCATTGGGGTCAGGCGTCGGATGAATCCAATGATGCGACGCTGCCCATGGGCGTGCGTCCGCTCTCGGATGTTGTGAAGGCACCGGCTGTTCTCGCACGCCGCCTATCGCAGATCGGCATTGTGCTGAAGAGCGAAGGCGCGCAGCTGCAAAAGCGCTTGCGCCCCGGCCAGCGCCTCGTCTCGAAAGAAGGCGATTTCTGGCGTTGGGATGGTTTTACCGCCGCCGCTGAAGCTCCCACCCCTGCCGCGCGCCGCTTGGCGGAGAAAAACCGCCTCGGTGATTTGAAAGCGGAAGCAACTGAGGCGCGCGAAGCAGCCAATGTCGCCAAGCAATCAGCAGAAGCCGCGCAAGCCGAACTGCGCGAAGCCAGCGTCGCAGAAATGAATGCGCGCCAGACGGCACGCGCTGCCCAGCGCGGTGTCGAAGAAGCGCGCGAAAAGCTCTCGGTTGCTGAACGCACGCGTGCGCAAATTGCCACCCGCATTTCCGCGCTCGAGGAAAGCGTCACGCGCTTTGCGGAAAACCGCGACGAATCTTTGGTCAAAAAGACCGAAGCGCAAGGGGCTTTGAACAGCCTTGCCGCCACGCAATCCATGGTCAACAAACTCGAGCGCGCACGCGCCGAAGCGGGCCAGCATCGCGCACATGCCGCTGAAGCACGCGCCGCCGTGCAGGGTTTGGCGCGCGAAGCCGAAGCCCGCCAGCGTCGCCGTGAAGCCATTGAGCTCGAGCGCAATTCGTGGAACGAACGCCGCGGCAAGGCGACCGAGCAGATCGAAGAAATACAAGCGCGCATGGAAGAAACGCGCGAAGAACAAATGGTTCTCGCCGAAGCGCCGAATGAATTCATCCAGCAGCGCCGCGCTTTGATGGACCAGATCGGTCTGGCCGAAGAAGGCCGCAAGGAAGCCTCCGACAAGCGCGCCTCGGCAGAAAATGATCTCGCTGAAGCAGACCGTTTGGCGCGGGCCTCTGTTGATGCCATGAGCCATGCGCGTGAAGAACGCGCACGTACCGAAGCGCGTGTGGAAGCTCTGCGCGAGCGTCGCGAAAATCTCTTGAAAGATATTGCGACCGACCTCGAATGTGAGCCCCATGGCGTGGCAGCACTGGCTGGCATTGAAGAGGGCCAGGAACTGCCCGATGCTGCCAGCGTTGAAAAGACGGTTGAGCAGCTGAAAGCTGATCGCGAGCGACTGGGATCCGTGAACCTGCGCGCTGACGAAGAGCTGCTGGAAATCGAAACCAAAGCAGGCGAGATGATCACCGAGCGTGATGATCTGACCGAAGCGATCCGCAAGCTTCGCCTCGCGATCCAGAGCCTCAACAAAGAAGGCCGCGAACGTCTGGTTGAAGCCTTCGAGAAAGTGAATGGCTATTTCAAAGAGCTGTTCACCTCGCTCTTTGGCGGCGGCTCGGCCGAATTGCAGCTCATCGAGAGCGAAGATCCGCTCGAAGCAGGCTTGGAAATTCTCGCCCGTCCGCCTGGCAAGAAGCCGCAGACCATGACGCTGCTCTCGGGTGGTGAACAGGCGCTGACCGCCATGTCGCTGATCTTCGCGGTGTTCTTGACGAACCCCTCGCCGATCTGCGTGCTGGACGAAGTGGACGCACCGCTCGACGATGCAAACGTCGAACGCTTCTGTGATCTGCTGGAAGCCATGCGCGGCCGCACCGACACACGCTTCGTGACGATTACGCATAATCCGATCACGATGGCGCGCATGGATCGTCTGTTCGGCGTGACCATGGCCGAGCGCGGCGTCTCGCAGCTCGTCAGTGTCGACCTGCAGCAGGCCGAAAAGTTTTTGGAACCGGCGTAAGGCTGGATTTCGGGACGGAATAAAGAAGGCGGCTCACGGGCCGCCTTTTTTGTTGCCTGCATGATTAGGGAGATGCGCAGACCCCCACCCCAGCCCTCCCCTCAAGGGGGAGGGAGTTTCCCTGCATCAGCACTATGAAAAGTCATCTGCATTGCACGCGGCATCAAATTCCCCTCCCCCTTGAGGGGAGGGGTTAGGGGTGGGGGTCGCGCGATCATCGTCCGGATTGCTTTCGCTGCGCTCGCAATGACGGCGCCGTCAATTCCCGCCACGCCAGATATCATCACCGTTGATATCGGCCACGCGTTGCTTGCCGATATAGGCCATGGTGCGGCGCATTTCGTCTTTGATGATCGACAAAGCTTTCAATGCGCCCGCTTCTCCGCCCGCACCAATGCCATAGAGCGTTGCGCGTCCCGTGAGCACGGCGTTAGCCCCCAACGCCAGACATTTCACAATGTCAGAGCCGCGCCGCACGCCCGAATCCACGAAGACTGTCGTGCGATCGCCCACCGCTTGCGCAATGCCCGGCAAAACTTCGAGCGTGGCGGGTGCTGAATCCATATTGCGGCCGCCGTGGTTGGACACGACGATCCCATCAGCGCCATGATCCAGCGCACGGCGCGCATCGTCAGCGCGCATAATGCCTTTGATCACCAATTTGCCCGGCCAGATTTCGCGCAATTTATCAACATCGGCCCAGCTCACCATATCGGCGCGCAAGGCTTTGTCCTGCGATTTCTTGCCCGTGAATTTGTCGCGATATTTCGCCGGATAATTGATGTGCTCAGGCATGCCGCTTGACGTCAGATAGCGGCCAATCACATTGAGCATCCATTCGGGATGCGAGAGCATGTCGAACACGCTTTTCGCATTGACCTGATAGGGCTGCGAAAAACCGTTTCGCTTGTTGTGTTCGCGATTAGCGCCATGGCCAATGTCGACCGTCCAGATCAGCGTTTCAAAACCGGCGGCCGCGGCGCGGCGGACGAGTTCGTAAGACAATTCTTTCTCGCGCCACATGTAGAGCTGGAACCACGGACGCCCGCCCGCTTCGGCCACTTTTTCCATCGGCGTGTTGGAGCCGGTGGCGAGTGTGAAGGGTAGACCTGCTTTGGCGGCAGCCTTGGCGAGTTCATATTCGCCTTCGTACCAGCACAGGCCGGCAATGCCGGTCGGCGCAATGACCATGGGGAGTGCTGCGGGCTTGCCGAAAATGGTTGTGTCCATTTTCACATCCGACACATCCACCAGCACGCGATTGAGGAGCTTCAGATCTTCGAAGGCGCGGCGATTATTGCCAAGCGCCACCATGTCTTCGGTGCCCTTGTCGACATATTCGAAAACGCCCTTGGGCAGACGGCGACGCGCCACTTCGCGCAGATCAGCGATATTGTAGCAATGGTCGATCCGACCCATCTTTCCCCCTCGCGCGGTCTTTCGACGCCGCGTTTCATATGATGGCTGACTGTAAAGTCGCAGGGCTCTGTGTAAAGAGCCGCCGTCATTGCGAGCGGAGCGAAGCAACCCAGTGGCCTCACGTGCTGCCACTGGGTTGCTTAGCCTGCGGCTCGCAATGACGGGCATAATTACGTACTATAAATGTAATATAAAATATTTCACATTCAAAATAGAATAATGCTATAAGGGGCTATCTGGTTTCATAAGGATGATCCCCATGCGCCTTCTCTCCACTTTGGCTGCCTTCGGCTTAGCAGTCGCCATCACCGCGCCCGCGAGCGCTCAGCAGACGGTTCGCGTTGGCATTATCCCCGTGCTCGGAACAGCGCCTGTGCTTGTCCTCGACAAGGAAGGCTGGGCCAAACAGGCTGGCCTTGATCTCAAATTAACGACATTCGAATCCGGCCCGTTGATGATTCAAGCGCTCGCATCGGGCACGTTGGATGTTTATGTCGCGGGCGTCGCGCCGCTTGGCGTTGCGCGCTCCAAGGGCATTGATGTGACGGTTGTCGCAGCGACTGCGGTGGAAGAAATGACGGTTGCAGCGGGTGCCAAACTCGCTCCCTTCTTCAAGGACGGCGTAAAAGCAGCTGATGCGCTGAAAGCCTTCCGCGCTGAAACCGGCAAGGCCGCGCGTCTGGCCACACAGCCTCCAGGCTCCGTTCCCCACACAACGCTTGTCCATTGGCTCGAACAAGTTACCAAGGCTGACAAGGCCGATTATGAAATCGTGCCGATGGGTATTGATGCGACACAAAATGCGCTGCTCACAGGCGCTGTCGATGGCGCGACCATTCGCGAGCCCACCGACACCATCGTTCAGCAACGCGATAAGCGCATCAAGATTGTCGCACTCGGTGGCGAAATGTTTCCCGATCAGCCCGGCACTGTGCTCGCTGTTTCCGGCGACTTTCTGAGAAAGAATCCGGCTGGCGTGCAAGCGCTCGTTGATGGCGCGGTGAAGGCCGTTGATCTCATTGCCAAAGACCCCAAGCGCGCAGCCCCCGCTATTGAAGCGGCACTCGGCAAAGGCCTGATCGATACGGATACGATTGTGGCGGCGCTGAAGTCGCCTGCGTCCAAATTCACGGCCAATCCGCTGCAGATTGTCGATGCCACCAAGAAGATGCAGGCCTATCAGGTCTCCATCGGCACGCTCGACAAGGACGTGCCGCTTGATGGCCTGTTCGATGCGTCTTTCTATAAAAAGGCAACAGCCAAGTAAGCTTGACAGAACCACGGGCAGGCGTGACAGCTTGCCCGTGTTTGCTTTTTGAAAGTTTCGCTCACGTGCGTCTTCGCCCCACACTTTATGCGGCTCTCGGCCTCATCATCTTCCTGATGATTTGGGAAGCTGTGCCGGGCTTTGGCCTCATTCAGTCCAACCTCTTGCCGCCACCCAGCGCTTTGCCCAAAGCCTTCATGCGCGAATTGAACAGCGGCATGTGGGCAAAATATGTCATGCTCAGCCTCAACCATTACATTCTGGGCTTTCTGGTTGGTTCGGGCCTTGGCACAGCTTTGGGCGTGGCCACGGGCATGTCGACGAAACTGGAATGGGCGCTTGCCTGGGTGGTGCGCTTGCTGCGTCCGATTCCCAATCTGGCTTGGGCGCCTTTTGCCATTATCTGGTTTGGTGTTGACCAAGCCAATGCGGTCTTCATCATTTCGATTGGTGTCTTCTGGATTGCTTTTTTCGCGGCCATGGGCGCGGTGCATGGTGTTGATCGCGACTTGATCGAAGTCGCCAATGCTTTCGGTTTCCGCTCGGCGGGCGAACGTCTCATCAAAGTTGTTTTGCCGGCGGCAACACCGGGCATTTTGATCGGTCTGCGCACAGCACTCGGCCAAGCCTGGATGGCGGTTGTAGCGGCCGAATTATCGGGCGTGAGCGGATTGGGCAGCCGCATGATGCAAGCCTCGTCACTGCTCGCAACTGACATTGTGGTTGTCTACATGCTCACCATGGCAGCTCTTTACGGCATTATGGATGCAGGCTTCATTGCCATGCAGAACCGCTTGCTGAAGTGGAAGCCGTAACCCATGAAGCCCATCATTCACATCAGCGGCCTTGGCCTTTCTTTCGAACAAGACGGACGGCGCACGGACGTTTTGCGCGCACTCGATCTTGATATTCATGCGGGTGAATTTGTCGCCATTGTCGGCGCATCGGGCGTTGGCAAATCGACGCTGCTGCGCGTCTTGATGGATCTCGCAACGCCAACCAGCGGCACGGTCGAGATCAATCCTGATCCCAATGCGGAACGGCCCATGGCCATGGTGTTTCAAGATGCACGCCTACTGCCATGGCGGCGCGTGCTCGCCAATATTATGTTCGGGCTTGAAAAAACCGCGCTCTCGAAACAAGAGCGCATCACGCGCGCACGCGCCGCGCTGAAACTTGTCGGCCTTGCTGAACTTGAAACACGTTGGCCCTATCAATTGTCAGGCGGCCAGCGTCAGCGCGTGGCACTCGCCCGCGCACTCGCCGTGCGCCCGTCCATCCTGCTGATGGACGAACCTTTCTCCGCGCTTGATGTGGCGACGCGCGAAAACTTGCAGGATGAACTCACACGCATCCGCGCCGAGACAGGCCGCACCATCCTGTTCGTGACCCACGACATTGACGAGGCCGTCTATCTGGCCGACCGCGTGGTGGCTTTGGGTGGCAAGCCCGGCGAAGTGCGTTCTGTGCGCAAGATCGAGGTCGCCCATCCGCGCCGCCGCGGCTCCATTGCGCTGGCCGAGATCTCGCAAGAAGTGCGCATGGACATTATGGCCGAACACCGCGACCCGGATTTTGTGATTTAACCGCCATCAAGCCGTCCTTGCGAGCCGGAGGCGAAGCAATCCAGAGGCCCCACGTGAGGCTTCTGGATTGCTTCGCTTTCGCTCGCAATGACGGGGCTGGAATCAGAGCTGCCTTGACCAGTGGGAAGGCCCTCCCCTGCGACCTTCGTCCACACCCCAAAAAATGACCAGAAATCACAATTAATTCAGTTACTTATATTACACAGTCCTAACCTTGACACTGGGCCGACCCGCTCATATGGTGCGCGCGGCTCGAAAGGGCCTGTTCCGCTTTATTTTCCGACGATTTTGGCGCCTGACACTTTGCCGGGACGGTGGGCCACAAGCCCCATGAACCCGAAGCTCGCTTACGGACATTTCGACCGACAGGAGAGCAGCATGAGCGACAAGCCAAACCCGCAGGACGATCCATCGGAAGAGGCCATGAAAGCGCGGCTGGCAGCTCTGACCGTCGCGCTCGAGAAGCAGAAAGATCCCAAACCGGATCAAGAAGCTCTTGAAGCCACCCAGAGAACGGGACGCGCCATGAGCCTTGGCTTCCGCGTGCTCTCGGAATTTGTGGCGGGAATCATTGTCGGCGCTGTCATGGGATGGCAATTCGATGAATGGCTCGGCACAAAGCCGGTTCTGCTGATCGTCATGACGGCGTTTGGCACGATTGCCGGTTTTTGGAACGTCTATCGGCTCGCCGCCGCTCCAACAGGACCGCAGGCGCGAGACGACAAACGCTCCAACCCGTGACTTGAAGATTTTACCGCGCCATGCGCGACACATAAGGGCTGAAGACAGTGGCGACAGGCAACGCGATCGATCCGATCCACCAGTTTATCGTGGCCCCTCTGGCGCAGATCCGCATCGGCGGCATCGACGCTTCTTTCACCAATGCCTCGCTGTTCATGGTGATCGTGCTTTTGGCCGCGACCTTCCTGATGATCATCGGCACCGCGCAGAAGTCGATTGTGCCGGGTCGCCTGCAATCAGCGGCTGAAATGGCTTACGAGTTTGTCGCCTCTACTGTGCGCGGCACCACCGGCACGGAAGGCATGAAGTTCTTCCCTCTGGTCTTCTCGCTCTTCATGTTCGTGCTTCTGTCGAACCTGATCGGCCTGATCCCTTACACATTCACAGTGACGAGCCAGATCGTCGTGACCTTTGCGCTCGCCGCACTCGTCATTCTGACGGTCATCATTTACGGCCTCATCAACCACGGCACGCATTTCTTGCATCTGTTCGTGCCGTCAGGTGTCGCGCCGGCTCTCCTGCCCTTCATCGTGCTGATCGAAGTCATCTCCTTCGTGTCGCGCCCGATCTCGCTCTCTGTTCGTCTCTTCGCGAACATGCTGGCGGGCCATATCACGTTGAAAGTCTTCGGTGCTTTCGTTGCTCTTCTGCTCTCTGCGGGCGGTTGGGCTGCGATTTCGCCGCTGCCGCTCGTCGGCATCGTCGCGCTGACGGCGTTCGAACTGCTGGTTGCTTTCCTGCAGGCTTACGTCTTCGCCATTCTCACCTGCGTCTATCTCAATGACGCACTCCACCCGGGTCACTGATAAATATCTGAACAACAAATAGTAGACCCAACAAAACCCTCTGAAGGAGTTTCAAAATGGATCCTATTGCAGCGAAATACATCGGCGCCGGTCTGGCCACCATCGGCATGGGCGGCGCGGCTATTGGCGTCGGCGCCATCTTCGGCCAGTTCCTCTCGGGCGCTCTGCGCAATCCGTCGGCAGCTGACGGCCAGTTCGGCCGCGCCTTCATCGGCGCAGCGCTTGCTGAAGGTCTGGGCGTGTTCTCGTTCCTGGTCGCTCTTCTGCTCCTGTTCGTGGTGTAATTTCCACGCTCGCGCGGCCGCCTGAAAAAGGCGGCCGCGTTTTTCCTGTTTCCTTTCCAAGATTTGATCCGGACGCGATATGGCAACGAACACTTCGGCCCACACAGAAGTCCCCGGCGGTCACGCCAAGGGTCCCTTCCCGCCGTTCGACCCGAACGTTTTCGCGCCCCAGCTGATCTGGCTGGCGCTGACATTCGGCTTGCTCTACCTCCTCATGTCGCGCATTGCGCTGCCGCGCATCGAAAACATTCTCGAAGCCCGTCGCGCGCGCATTGCCGCTGATGTCGACGATGCTGCTTCGATGCAGGGCAAGGCGCAGGCCGCCGGCGCTGCTTATGAAAAGACGCTGGCTGACGCCAAGGCTTCGGCGCAGGCAACTGCCCAGTCCACACGCGACAAGCTTGCCGCTGACTCGGCTGCCAAGCGCAAGACGCTCGAAGATCAGCTCAATGCCAAACTCGCCGATGCCGAGCGTTCGATTGCCGGCACCAAGGCGCAGGCCATGAGCCATGTGACAGAAATCGCCACCACCGCTGCAGCTGACATTGTTGCCCACCTGACCGGCAAGCCGGCTGACACGGCCAAGATCGCTGCCGCTATCGCCGCGACCAAGGCGTAAGGAGAGATATGATGTTCAACGACGCCTTTTTCGTCGCCGTCGGCTTCGGTCTCTTTGTTGTTCTGCTGGGCTATCTCGGCGTGCACAAAACGCTCGGCAAGTCGCTCGATGAGCGCGGCTTGAAGATTCAAGCCGAACTCGATGAAGCCAAGCGCCTGCGTGAAGAAGCAGCAAGCGTGCTCGCCTCTTATGAAAAGAAGCGTGCGGAAGCTGAAGCCGAAGCTCAGGCCATTGTGGCGCAGGCCCGCGCCGAAGCCGAAGACCTCGCCAAGGAAGCAGCCGTGCGCATGGAAGAATTCATCGCGCGCCGCACCCAGCAGGCTGAAAGCAAGATTGCCGCAGCCGAAGCGCAAGCCGCTCTTGACGTGCGCGCTGCCGCCGCTGATGCAGCTGTGAAGGCTGCTGAAGTTGTGCTGTCGGCGGAAGCCAAGGGCGCAACCGGCGAAGCACTGGTCGCCAAAGGCATCGCCGATTTGAAGGCGCTGATGCACTAAGCATCGACGATCTCGCGAATTCAAAAACCCCGGTGTGAAAACACCGGGGTTTTTTATTGCCTTATGGAGGGCGCAGAAGAGCCACCTCAACCCCGTCATTGCGAGCGAAGCGACCCAGGGGCCTCATGTACGGCCTTCTGGATTGCTTCGAAGCTCACGCTCCTCGCAATGACGGGCTTTGCCCGTCACTCCGCCGCTTGCTGTGCATCCATGATCGGCTGCGGTGGTATCCAGCGCAACACGGGGGCACGTGCTGCGCGCGTTTCATCGAGGCGACGACGCGGCGCATAGAAGGGCGCGCCTTCAAACCGCGTTGTCTCGCCACGCAGCGCGCTCATCGCCAGATCGCGCAAGGTCATGATGAAGAGCTCGAGCGAGGCGAGGCTTTCCGACTCGGTCGGCTCGATCAGCATCGCGCCATGGACAACCAGCGGGAAATACATGGTCATCGGATGATAGCCTTCGTCGATCATGGCTTTGGCAAAATCGAGCGTGGTGACGCCCGTATCCTTCAGCCATGTATCGTCAAACAGCACTTCATGCATGCAGGGACGATTGCCGAAAGGCAGACTCATCAGATCAGCCAAGCGCGCACGCACATAATTGGCGTTGAGCACTGCATCTTCTGAAGCCTGCTTCAGACCATCCGAACCATGCGAGAGGATGTAAGACAGAGCGCGCACAAACATGCCCATCTGGCCGTGGAACGCCGTGAGGCGACCCAAAGCCTGCGTGCCATGCGCATCTTCGACCAGCGCGAGCTCGTCGCCATCGCGCTTGATGAAAGGCACCGGCGCGAAAGGCGCCAGACGCGAGGACAGCACCACCGGACCTGCACCCGGACCACCGCCGCCGTGTGGCGTCGAGAATGTCTTGTGCAGATTGATGTGCATGGCATCGATGCCGAGATCACCCGGACGCACCTTGCCGACAATGGCGTTGAAATTGGCGCCATCGCAATAAAAGTAACCGCCGCCCTCGTGCAGGATTTGCGCGATCTCGACGATCTGGCGCTCGAACAAGCCGCATGTATTCGGGTTGGTCAGCATGATCGCGGCGACATCAGGCCCCATCAAGGCGCGCACGGCATCAGGATGGACATTGCCATCCGCGCCTGCCGGCACAGAGCGCACTTCAAAACCAATCGCCGCAGCAGTTGCGGGATTGGTGCCATGCGCGCTTTCGGGCACAAGCACGACTTTGCGCAAAGCGCCTTCGCCCTTGGCTTCAATCGCCGCCTTGATCGCGGCCATGCCGCAATATTCGCCGTGTGCGCCAGCTTTGGGCGACATGGCAACAGCATCCATATTGGTGAGCGTCATCAACCAGCCGGCCAGCTCTTCAATCAGAGCCAGAGCGCCTTGCACGGTGGATTGCGGTTGCAGCGGATGAATGTCACCAAAACCGGGCAGTCGCGCCATGGATTCGTTCAGTCGCGGATTGTGCTTCATCGTGCAGGAGCCGAGCGGATAGAGCCCGGAATCAATCGCATAATTTTTCTGTGACAGACGCACAAAATGGCGCATGGTTTCGGGCTCAGAGAGACCCGGCAGACCGATCTCTTCGTCACGCGCGAGATCGCCTAATCGCGAGACAAAAGCTGTTGGCTCGTCGAGATCAACCCCGGTCACATCGGTGCGGCCGATCTCGAACAGCAAAGCCTCTTCCATTTGCAGGCCGCGATTGCGCGTGAATGTTTCGTGCGACGCAACAGCGGAGTCTTTTGGTGTGGTGGGGCGTCCCTGATTGTTCAACATCACACCACCTCCTTCAACGCAGCCACAAAGCTTGCGCGGTCGTCATCCGTATTCACTTCCGTATTGGCAACGATGATCAGATCATCGAGGCCTTTGCCAGACAGCAAGCGCGACACAGGCACGCCACCCAGCACGCCTTTGGCCGCGAGTTTTTCAACGACATCCGCCGCCTTGCCCGGCACGCGGATGGTGAATTCGTTGAAGAAGCTCTTGTTGAGAACTTCGACGCCCTTCACACCCGCCAGCAAGCCCGAGAGTTGCACGGCATTAGCGTGATTGATGCGCGCAAGGCGCTTCAAGCCTGCCTCACCTAGCAATGTCATGTGAATGGTGAAAGCCAGCGCGCAGAGGCCGGAATTGGTGCAAATGTTCGAGGTCGCCTTGTCGCGGCGAATGTGTTGTTCGCGCGTCGAGAGTGTCAGCACAAAGCCACGACGGCCTTCCGCATCAAGCGTCTCGCCACAGAGGCGGCCCGGCATCTGGCGCACATATTTGGTGCGCGTGGCAAAGAGGCCGACATAGGGCCCGCCGAAATTCAGCGCATTGCCGATCGATTGGCCCTCGCCCACCACAATATCAGCACCCATCGCGCCCGGTGATTTCAGCGCGGCGAGTGAGACGACTTCTGTGAAGACAGCAATCAGCAAAGCCCCATTGGCATGGCACTTGTCAGCAATGGCTGTCAGATCGCGCGGATTGCCGAAAAAGTCTGGCGTCTGCACGACAACACAAGAGGTCGTATTGTCGATCTGCGAGAGAATATCTTCTGACGCACTGACATCAGCAGCGAGCGTGACAACCTCATCATTTGCCAGATGCGATTGCGTGCGCACGACTTCGGCATAATGGGGGTGCAGCCCGCCCGAGAGCACCGCCTTGTTACGGCGCGTGACGCGGTGCGCCATCAACACGGCTTCGGCCGTGCCGGTGGAGCCGTCATACATGGAGGCATTGGCGACATCCATGCCGGTGAGCAAAGCCACCTGAGTCTGGAATTCGAACAGATATTGCAGCGTGCCCTGCGAGATTTCCGGCTGATAAGGCGTGTAGCTCGTCAGAAATTCCGAGCGCTGCACGAGATGATCAACGGTGGCCGGCACATGATGTTTGTAAGCGCCCGCACCCACGAAGAACGGCACGGATGAGGCTGTGACATTGCGCGCGGCCATGCGGCCCAATTGACGCGCCACATCCAGCTCGCCCTTGCGGCGTGGCAGATCGAGCGGATCTTTTAAAAGCAGATGCGCGGGCACATCGGCAAAGAGTTCATCGACGTGCTGCACGCCCATGCGTGCGAGCATGCCGGAGCGGTCGGTGTCTGAAAGCGGCAAATAGCGCATGGATCAAAATCCTCAGCTGCAGGAGGAGACAAAGGCATGATAGGCAGCTTCATCCATCAATTCGGAGAGTTCGGCCTTGTCCTTGATTTTGATTTTCAAGAACCAGCCTTTGCCGGCGGGATCTTCATTGACGAGGCCCGGCTGGCCTTCAATCGCACCATTCACATCGACGACTTCGCCCGACACTGGCGCATAGACTTCACTGGCGGCTTTGACGCTTTCAACGACAGCGGCTTCCGCGCCTTTGGCGACGACTTTGCCTGCCTGTGGCAATTCCACGAAGACCACATCTCCCAATTGGCTCTGTGCGAAATCGGTGATGCCGACAATGCCCACATCGCCTTCGACGCGGATATATTCATGATCCTTGGTGTAGCGGGTCTCGGACATTACGGGCCTCGAAAGTAGCGTGTGGGAACAAAGGGAAAAGCGACAACGCGCGCCGGCAAAGCTTTGCCGCGCACGATGAGATTGAGTTCGGTGCCGGGCGCCGCATGGGCGGCATCGACATAGCCCATGGCAATGGGCTTTTGCAGCGAGGGTGCGAAACCGCCAGACGTGACACGGCCAACAATATTGCCCGCGTGATCGGCAATCTCTGCACCTTCGCGCGCTGGCGCTTTGCCTTCGAGCGCGAGGCCGACGCGCTTGCGCGGCGCTCCCTCTGCAATGTGTTTCTGCACATGCGCGGCACCGGGAAATCCGCCTTCCGCACGGCGGCGTTTTGAGATGGACCAGATGAGATCGCCTTCAATCGGCGTGGTCTGCGTGTCGATGTCGTGACCGTAGAGACAAAGGCCTGCTTCAAGCCGCAAAGAGTCACGCGCGCCAAGGCCGATGAGTTTCACGCGCTCATCAGCCAGCAAAGTTTTTGCAAAACTTTCAGCCTGCGCGTCCGGCACAGAAATTTCATAGCCGTCTTCGCCCGTATAGCCCGAGCGCGAAATATAAAGTTCAACGCCGCCATGCATGACATTTTTGGCCGACATGAACGGCATCAGCTCAACGCCCGGCAGCAGCTTTGACAGCACAGCGGCAGCAAGCGGCCCTTGCAGCGCAAGCAGCGCGCGCGTGTCGAGAATGTCGAGTTTGAGATCAGGCAAAGCACGCGCGATATGGGCGAAATCCTGATGCTTGCACGCCGCGTTCACGACGAGAAAGAGGCGATCATCTGAAAGCCGCGTCACCATCATATCGTCGAGGATGCCGCCCTCTTCGTTCAGCAACTGCGTGTAGCGGATGCGGCCTTGTGCAAGCGCGCCAATATCGCCGGGTACCAGACTCTCGAAACGCGCGATCACATGAGGGCCAGACAGAAAGGCTTGGCCCATATGCGAGACATCGAACAGCCCCGCCTTGTCGCGCGTGTGCAAATGCTCGGTGAGAATGCCGTCGGGATATTGCACCGGCATGTCATAGCCCGCGAAGGGCACCATGCGCGCGCCCGATGCGCGATGCAGCGCATTGAGCGGCGTCACCGCCAGTGGGGCATTGTCGGAAGCATCAGCCATTCATCACCAGACATGCGAGCGCGCAAGTTCGAGCAAAGCGAAAGTGCTTTACTCACGCGCCCCCTCTGTCCGTGTACCTGAGAGATTTCCCGCTTCTGGTGAGAGAAGCAGTTACGCCCGTCGGTGGATCACGCCGCCATGCAACTGACATGCGGCTGATCGCTTTCCAGAGTGTCATCCCCTCGCGGTCCATGGGCCTGAGCGTTTCCGGGGCGGTTGCGCCTTCGGCGACGGCACCTGAGTGCCGTTCTCTTCCGCGTGGGGTCTTTGGCTGACCAAAAGACCGTGCCTGAGTCTGACAAAATGAGTCAACCGCGACCAAGCCGCGCACAGACTTATGCCCAACCTTTGCAGCGGGCATTCAACGTCCTGTTACAGCTTTGAAAAGCTCAGCGCTTCGCGAGGCTGACGACGACCATGTAATCTTCGTCCGCTTCTTCGCGCAGCCATGGCACGGTGAGCGGTTCCGAGACGACCGCAAAGGTCGTGTTGGACCCGCCGGGCGGGATGGTCGCTGTGATATTCACAACTTTCGACGTCAGGATTTTTTTATCCGCTTCGCGACGGATGCCGATGCGCACGGGCACCGAAACTGTGCCAGCTCCGCCAGCCGGGCCCGCGACCACGCGACCGGCTACGCCGACGCGGATCGAAATCTGCTTGTTGGCGACGGAGCATTCGCGTGCCGTTTCGGAAATCGCAAATTGATGGCGCAGACCTGCGCCCGAGCCGATCTGGGCAACGCCGCCGCCTTCTTCGACATCAACGACCGGACATTCCACGCGGTCGGTATTATCCACCACGGAGCCAATCGGCTTGGGGGCCGTTGTCGAATTGAATGCGATGAGATTGGCGAGTTTCGTCATGGTCGAGGGCTCGGACGAGCCCGTGCTGCTGCCAGAGGAGGCGCAGCCCGCCAGAAGCAAGGCGGAGGCGGTTGTTAGGAAAATCTTCCTCATATTCTTCCTCCCCATGCGCGGCTCAGGGCAGCGCGTCAAAACCTTGGCCGAAGCCCGCGAGTGCGAGCGGCAGGCCCACACCTTCTTCCGGCGTGTTGAACACAATGAAAGTGGCATTCTTGCCGGCTTTCAACTGGTCGATCAGCTTATCTTCCATCACGACTTCGGCCACGCAACCGGTCGGCAAGCAGCGCACGAATCCGGCACGGCCCACATCAATATTGTCGATCTTCAAGCCCAGACCCGCGGGAATCAGCACGCCCAAAGGGGCGATGACGCGCAGGAGGCGCGACTTGCCATCCGCAGTCTTCAACATAATGACGACGAGGCTCACATTGGGTTTATCTTCGGCCGCAATGGACTGGATCAGCGCGCATTGCTCACGGGCGGCGCCCGGAGGCATCTCACAGCGTGTTTCCCAATCGCCGAATTTGCCCTTCACCACGCCTTGAGCGCGCGCCGCATCCACCCCGCCCAGAGACAGGGCCAGAGCTGAAATTAGACCTAAAATCAGCAACTTAGCTGGCATATGCGAGATCATCATCAGGTCCATTCCGGGGCTGGTCCCCGCGCCAGCGGGACCATGGGCCCGCTCGTTTTCTTGCTCGTTGGGGTAACAAATGCCCCGTCCCTGTCAAGTCAGGATGACTTGGGCATGGTTTGGGCGCTGAAAATCCCGCCCATTTTGTCAGCATGCTGATTTGACGCTGCCTTCGGCGGTCATATGCCGCAAGCCATTCGCCCATGGATCGTGTTGCGCTTGCGGCCGCTTTGTGGTTTTGGTCTGCCACGTGCCAGACCCGAGACTCACAACAAGCGGGACTGGATACGCGCGGGCGAAAATAGGCCGGGGGAACGTCCGCGCGCCAAAATGATATTCCCACGGCACAGCAGGAGCGATGACGTGCAGGCTCGGCACAATCTTGTCTCGACGGGGGCAGCTTGCCTCTCAGCAATCACAGGTCTGACGGGGTTCATTCCCGCAGCCCTTGCCCAAGGCTTCCAGCCAGGCCTTTCCCATGCGGCCCAAGACCAAATCGGCATGATGCAACCTGCATCAACGATGGCGCAGGAGATGGCTGCATTTCACGACAACCTGTTGTTGCCGATCATCACGGTGATCTCGCTCTTCGTGCTGGCGCTTCTGGTCTATGTGATCTTCCGCTTTAACGAGCGCGCCAATCCGACGCCCTCGCGCACGACGCATCACACAGGCCTCGAAGTGGCCTGGACCGTCATTCCGCTCTTGATCCTCGTGGTCATTGCGATCCCCTCTTTCCGTCTTCTCACCAAGCAGATCGCTCTGCCTGAAACAGACATGACGGTGAAGGTCACGGGCAAGCAATGGTACTGGACCTATTCCTATCCGAAGGATCAGAACGGCGGGTTTGAATTCGACTCCAACCTGCTCGACCAGACGAAGCTTGCTGCTGGCAAGTTGAAGCTGCTCGATGTGGACAATGAAGCTGTTGTTCCGGTTGGCAAGGCGATCCGTTTGCAGATCACGGCTGACGCCGTGGGCGTGATCCACTCCTTTGTGATCCCCGCGCTCGGTGTGCGTATGGACGCAGTTCCGGGCCGTTTGAACGAAGCCTGGTTCAAGGCTGAGAAGGAAGGCATTTATTACGGCCAGTGCTCCAAGCTTTGCGGCAAGGATCACGCCTATATGCCGATCGCCTTCCGCGTTGTCTCGCAACAGGCCTATGCAGCCTGGCTCGCCGACGCGAAGAAGAAGTACGCATCCGCTTCCAGCGATGTGACGGTGGCTGACGCCGCCGCCACGATCCGCCAGTAATCAAACCGTCTCGAAAGACGAGGGAAAAAGATGGCAACCACAACCGCCCATCACCACGACGACCACGCTCATCACATTCCGACGGGCTGGCGCCGCTATATGTTCTCGACCAACCATAAGGACATCGGCACGCTCTATTTGATCTTCGCGATTTTCGCAGGGATCATCGGCGGCCTTCTGTCCATCGCCATGCGCGCGGAACTCGCGGGCACGGGCATTTCGGTGTTCCCATGGATCGCCAAAATGCTGACCGGCGATGGTTCGATCGATGCGGCCAAGAACATGTATAACGTGTTCATCACAGGCCACGGCGTCATCATGATCTTCTTCATGGTCATGCCCGCGCTCATCGGCGGCTTTGGCAACTGGTTCGTTCCGATCATGATCGGCGCGCCGGACATGGCCTTCCCGCGCATGAACAACATTTCGTTCTGGCTGCTCCCGGCCTCATTCGCTCTGCTCATCATCTCGATGTTTGTCGAAGGTGCGCCCGGTTCGATGGGCTTTGGCGGCGGCTGGGTGATGTATCCCCCGCTCTCGTCGAACACGGGTCATCCGGGTCCAGCGATGGATTTCGTGATCCTGTCGCTGCACGTGGCGGGTGCGTCGTCGATCTTGGGTGCGATCAACTTCATCACCACGATCTTCAACATGCGCGCGCCTGGCATGACGCTGCACAAAATGCCGCTGTTTGCATGGTCGGTGCTCATCACCGCCTTCTTGCTCGTGCTGTCGTTGCCGGTTCTGGCGGGCGCCATCACCATGTTGCTGACCGACCGTAACTTCGGCACCACCTTCTTCGATCCGTCGGGCGGTGGCGATCCGATCCTGTTCCAGCATCTGTTCTGGTTCTTCGGTCATCCGGAAGTGTACATTCTCATTCTTCCGGGCTTCGGCATCATCAGCCACATCATCTCGACCTTCTCGAAGAAGCCTGTGTTCGGTTATCTGGGCATGGCTTACGCGATGGTTGCCATCGGCTTCGTCGGCTTCCTCGTGTGGGCTCACCACATGTACACAGTCGGCCTCTCGCTCAACACGCAGCGCTACTTCGTCTTCGCGACGATGGTGATTGCCGTGCCCACAGGCGTGAAGATCTTCTCCTGGATTGCGACAATGTGGGGTGGTTCGATCCGCTTCACCACGCCGATGATCTGGGCGGTGGGCTTCATCTTCCTGTTCACGGTGGGTGGCGTGACCGGCGTCGTTCTCGCGAACGCTGCCATCGACCGCTACATGCACGAGACCTATTACGTTGTGGCGCACTTCCACTACGTTCTGTCGCTCGGCGCCGTGTTCGCGCTCTTTGCGGGCTTCTACTACTGGTTCCCGAAAATGTCGGGCTACATGTACAATGAGTTCCTCGGCAAGCTGCACTTCTGGGTCATGTTCATCGGTGTGAACCTGACCTTCTTCCCGCAGCACTTCCTGGGCCTTGCTGGCATGCCGCGTCGTTACATCGACTATCCGGAAGCCTATGCTTTGTGGAACCAGATCTCATCCTACGGCTCTTACCTGTCGGGCTTCGGCGTTCTGATCTTCCTCTTCATCATCTGGGAAGCTTTCAGCGCCAAGCGCGTGGCGGGCAACAACCCGTGGGGTGAAGGTGCGACAACTCTGGAATGGACGCTGACATCGCCGCCTCCGTTCCACCAGTTCGAAACGCTGCCGCGCATCACCGGCTCGGAACACTAAGATAAAACTCCGGCGGTTCTTCTTGAGAGAGAACCGCCGGAGCCTTCCTTCAAACAGCGACAAGCGCGCTGTTTCAAAGAGGGCTCCAAAAAGAGACGGCTTCACATGAGTTTGGTGAGTGGTGAGCAGATCGACGGCGGCTTGCGCATTTCAAGCGCGAGCCCGCGCGACTATTTCGCGCTGCTCAAGCCACGCGTCATGTCGCTTGTTGTGCTGACCGCACTCGCAGGCATGATGATCGAGCCCGTCAAAGTGAACCCGCTCGTCGGTTTCATCTCGCTGCTCGCCATTGCGGTCGGCGCTGGCGCCTCCGGCGCGCTGAACATGTGGTATGACGCCGACATCGACGCCGTCATGAGCCGCACATCAACGCGCCCCATTCCCTCGGGCCGTATTCTTCCCGGTGAAGCTCTGGGCTTCGGCTTGGTCTTGTCGGCTTTCTCGGTGCTGACACTCGGCCTCGTTTCGAACTGGCTCGCCGGCGGCCTTCTGGCTTTCACCATCTTCTTTTACGCCGTCATCTACACAATGTGGCTGAAGCGCTGGACGCCGCAGAACATTGTCATTGGTGGCGCAGCAGGCGCTCTGCCCCCCGTTGTGGCTTGCGCCGCAATCACGGGTTCGGTGAGCCTTGCGAGCCTTGTGCTCTTTGCCATCATCTTCATCTGGACGCCGCCCCATTTCTGGGCTCTCGCCATTGCCAAAGCGGGTGAATATGGCCGTGCAGGCGTGCCGATGATGCCCAATGCCAAGGGCGAAAAGCGCACGCGTCTGGAAATGCTGATCTACACGATCTTGCTCGCCCCGCTTGGCGTTGTGCCGGCTCTGCTCGGACATGCCTCGGTTGTCTATGGCGTGATTGCAGCTCTGTCTGGCCTGTTCATGCTCAACCTCGCCATCAAAGTCTGGCGCGCACCCGATGCGCAGGCCGCTGATCGCGATTGCAAGAAACTGTTTGGCTATTCGATCCTCTATCTCTTCCTTCTGTTCGGTGTGATCGTGATTGAAAATACGATTGTCACTGTTCTGCGTGTGATGGGCTCATGAACATGAACACAATGACTGAACAGAATAACGATGGCATCAAGCTCACACCCGAGCAGGCCAAGGCACGCCGCGCGCGCAATATTGCGCTGGGCCTCTGCATTGCCGGCCTTTGTGTTCTATTCTTCACTGTTACGATTGTGCGCCTTGGCGGCGCCGTCTTGCAGCGTCCCATGTGAGGTTGACCTGACATGAATGCGCCGCTCTCCCATGACAAAAACCTTCAGCGCCGCAATGGCCGCGTGGCGGTGATTGTTGCGGGCGTTGTGGCAGGCATGATCGGTGTCTCTTACGCATCCGTCCCGCTCTATGAAATGTTCTGCCGCGCCACGGGCTATGGTGGCGTACCGCAAATTGCCAAGGACGAAACTTCTCTGCGCGGGCAGAAAGTGATGACCGTGCGCTTTGACGCCAATATCGCTTCTGATCTGCCCTGGAGCTTTGAGCCGGAATTGCCGAGCATCAAGCTGCGCACGGGCGAGACCGCGACGATTTTCTACAAAGTGAAGAACAAGTCTGACCACGAGACGATTGGTATCGCCTCTTACAATGTCGCGCCCGAGCGCGCCGGCATGTTCTTCAACAAGATTTCTTGCTTCTGCTTCTCGGAACAGCGGCTGGGTCCCGGAGAGACGATGGATATGCCCGTTGTCTTCTTCCTTGATCCAGCGCTCGAGAAAGACGAGATCATGAAGCATCAGGATCAGGTGACCCTGTCCTACACGTTCTACGCATCCAAAACGCCTGTCACCGCATCGCGGAGCAAATCGGCGTTTTGAATACGACTGAAGCCGCCTTGACCCTTGTCAGCGAACAGGGCAAAGGGCGGAACAATGAGTGGCCACGGGACACCCATCCCGCGGTTGAAGAGTGAGGTGGCCGTGAGGCCATAAGATAAAAGACGTTCAAAGGAAGCTGTCATGGCCGACGCCCATAGCAAACCGAACCACGACTACCACCTCGTTGACCCGAGCCCATGGCCGTTGGTCGGCTCGATCTCCGCTTTCGTGATGGCCGTTGGCGCCATCATGTGGATGAAGGGGCTGACCATGCTCGGCCTCAAGGCCGGCGGTTATGTTTTCGGCGCTGGCCTCATCGGCGTTCTCTATGTCATGGCCGCCTGGTGGGGCGACGTGATCAAGGAAGCCGAACATGAGGGCTACCATACACGCGTCGTGCAGATGCATCACCGCTATGGCATGATCCTCTTCATCGCGTCAGAAGTGATGTTCTTCGTTGCCTGGTTCTGGGCCTATTTCGATGCCAGCCTGTTTTCTGGTGAAGTCGGCCAATATGCGCGCGTGGAATTCACGGGCGGTCACTGGCCGCCGAAGGGCACGGAAGTGTTCGATCCGTGGCACCTGCCGCTGCTCAACACACTCATCCTGTTGACCTCGGGCACAACCGTCACTTGGGCACACCATGCACTGCTGCATGGTGATCGCGATGGTCTCAAGAAGGGCCTGCTGCTTACCGTTCTGCTCGGCGCTCTGTTCACGGGCGTGCAGGCTTACGAATATTCGCATGCCGCTTTCGCCTTCAAGGGCTCGATCTACGGCGCGACGTTCTACATGGCGACCGGCTTCCACGGTTTCCACGTGCTCGTTGGCACGATCTTCCTGATCGTCTGCCTGCTGCGCGCCTCGGCTGGTCACTTCAACACGAAGCAGCATCTCGGCTTTGAATTTGCCGCTTGGTACTGGCACTTCGTGGACGTGGTCTGGCTGTTCCTCTTCGCTGCCATTTATGTCTGGGGCAGCGCAGGAGCCCATATCGCCGGCGGCCACTAAGGCTCTAGCCGCAATCTTCAAGGGGCGGCCTCGTGCCGCCCCTTTTCAT
The DNA here is from genome assembly GCA_947452455.1 of Beijerinckiaceae bacterium. Taxonomy (GTDB): domain Bacteria; phylum Pseudomonadota; class Alphaproteobacteria; order Rhizobiales; family Beijerinckiaceae; genus Terripilifer. The sequence goes on along the minus strand of CANGBX010000001.1, from coordinate 306,450 downwards.
TTCTGGAAAGCCGCACATGCCCCATGATGATCTCTATGCGCCGCAATCACCCTATGAGACAGGGCTCAAGGGACTGTGCCCGCGCTGCGGACAAGGACATCTCTTCCAGAGCTTCATCACCATCGCGCCCAAATGCGATGTCTGTGAGATGGAATTCGACTTTGCAGATGCGGGCGATGGCCCGGCTGTTTTCGTCATTCTGATTGCGGGCTTCATTGTTCTGGGTGCCGCGCTTTATGTCGAAATCAAATATGAGCCGCCGATGTGGGTGCATATGGCGATCTTCTTGCCCATGGTGCTTGTGGTGGTGCTGGGCATGTTGCGCCCGCTGAAAGGTCTTCTCGTTGCGCTCCAATATCGCAACAAGGCCGAACAGGGACGGTTGGAGAAATGAGTTTGCGTGCAGGCAGGCTTGGTCTTGTTCTGGCGGGTGTCTGCGCGCTCGCAGCTTTTGCGCTGCTGATTTCGCTGGGCACATGGCAGATGCGCCGCCTCGCCTGGAAAGAAGATCTCATCGCCAAAATTGAAGCGCGCGTGCAGGCTCCACCTGTCGCGCTGCCCGACGAGACCACATGGGCGAGCCTCAAGGCGGATGATTACGAATATCGTCATGTGAGCCTGCGCGGCACATTCGACCACAGCAAAGAAATTTTCGTCTTCCGCGCGTCAGGGCCCAATGAGGGCCTCTCGCAGCCAGGCTATGTGGTGATGACGCCGCTGCGTCTGGAAAACGGTGCGAGCCTGCTGGTGGCGCGTGGCTTTGTGACGGAAGCGTTCAAAGATGCAGCCAAGCGTGCGCAAGGACAGATCTCAGGCCCTGTGAGCCTTTCGGGCTTCATGCGCGCGCCGGAGCCGCGCAACAATTTCACACCTGCCGACAGTCCTGAAAAAAGCCTCTGGTACACGCGCGACCCCGCCGCCATGTCGTCCACACTGAGCCTGCCCCGTCCGGCCCCCTTCTCCATTGATGCCGATGCCACGCCCCTGCCCGGCGGCTGGCCCAAGGCGGGGGTGACGGTCGTCTCGATCCGCAACGACCATCTCGCCTATGCGCTCACCTGGTACGGGCTGGCCGCAACCTTGGTGGCTCTGGTCGGCTTTGTGTTTTGGCGCAACCGCCGACGGGGATGACGCGGGTTATGCCACCGGTCTTTCTGTGCTAGGGAAACCCGCAATAAGACGACCGCCGTCATTGCGAGGAGCGCAGCGACGCGGCAACCCAGAGGCCACACATGAGGCTTCTGGTTTGCTTCGCTTGCGCTCGCAATGACGGATACTTTCGACGAACAGGACCAAACGTGAATTACCTCTCGACCCGCGGCGAAGCCCCCATCCTCTCCTTCACGGAAGCCCTGCTGGCTGGTCTGGCGCGTGATGGCGGCCTGTATCTGCCGCAATCCTATCCGCAGCTCTCCAAACCCGAGATCGCAGGTTTTGCGGGCCTCTCTTATGCGGAAGTCGCCGAGAGCGTCATCGGGCCTTTCACTGGCGGCGAGATTGCCGCGCATGATTTCACCCGCATGGTGCATGAGGCCTATGCCACATTCCGCCATCCGGCGGTGACGCCGCTCGCTCAAGTCGGCGACAATCTTTTCATTCTCGAACTCTTTCACGGGCCCACGCTCGCCTTCAAAGATGTGGCGATGCAATTGCTCGCGCGCATGATGGACCATGTGCTCAAAGCGCAAGGCCGCCGCGCGACCATTGTTGGCGCGACATCAGGCGACACGGGTGCGGCAGCGATTGAAGCCTTCCGCGGGATGAGCCAAGTCGATGTCTTCATCATGTATCCGCACAATCGCGTATCGGATGTGCAGCGCCGCCAGATGACCACTGTTGAAGGCGACAACATCCACACGATCGCGCTCGAAGGCACGTTTGATGATTGCCAAGGCATTTTGAAAGGCCTGTTCAACAATCATACGTTCCGCGACACCATGGGCCTGTCGGGTGTGAACTCGATCAATTGGGCGCGCGTCGTGGCGCAGATTGTTTATTATTTCACCAGCGCTGCAGCGCTGGGTGGCCCGCATCGCCCTATTTCCTTCACCGTGCCGACAGGCAATTTCGGCGATATTCTCGCCGGCTATGTTGCCAAGCGCATGGGCCTGCCGATCAACCGCCTCGTCATTGCGACCAATGAGAATGATATTCTCGCGCGCACGCTTGCCGAAGGCGCTTATGAAGTGCGCGGCGTGCATGCCACGCAATCGCCCTCGATGGATATTCAGGTCTCGTCCAATTTCGAGCGCCTGATGTTTGATGCCTGCGGGCGCGATGGGGCAAAAATCCGCGCGCTGCAGGCAAGCCTCTCGCAATCGGGCCGCTTTGAAATGCCTGCCGATATGCTGGCCAAGATCACGGATGAATTCGATGCCTATCGCACGGGCGAGACCGGCACAGCGAAAGAAATGGCGCGCGTCTACAAAGACTGCGGCATGTTGATTGATCCGCACACGGCTGTCGCCGTGCATGCAGCGCGTAAAGCGCTCGCGCATGATCCGTCAACTCCGATGGTCGCCCTCGCCACGGCGCATCCGGCGAAATTTGGTGCGGCGGTGGAAAAAGCCACAGGCTGCAAGGCGGCTCTGCCCGCCCACCTTGCCGGTCTTATGGACAAAAAAGAACGCTTCACTGTTTTGCCGAATGATCAGGCAAAGGTTGAAACTTTCGTGCGCGAGCGCGCTCGCGCGGGCAAATAATGGCGGTCGAAGTCACGACCCTGCCCTCGGGTCTTCGCATCGTCACAGATGCGATGCCCAATCTCGAAACAGCCTCTATTGGTGTGTGGATTGGTGCCGGCTCGCGTCATGAAAGTGCGGCAGAGCATGGGCTTTCGCATCTGCTCGAACATATGGCCTTCAAAGGCACCAAGCGCCGCTCGGCCAAACAAATCGCCGAAGAGATTGAGGCGGCGGGCGGCGATCTCAATGCCGCCACCACCAGCGAAACCACATCTTATTATGCGCGCGTGCTCGCCTCCGACACAGGCCTCGCGCTCGATATTTTCGGCGATATTCTGACGCAAAGCGTGTTTGATCCGCAGGAATTGGAACGCGAGAAAAGCGTCATCCAGTCAGAAATTGCAGCCGCCGAAGAAACGCCAGACGATCTCGTCTTCGATCTTTTGACGGATGCCGCCTATCCCGACCAGCCGATTGGTCGCACCATTCTCGGCACGCCCGAGCGCGTCTCGTCTTTTGATCGTAACTCCATCGAAACCTATCTGACACGCCATTATGCAGCGCCCTCGGCCATTATTGCTGCTGCCGGCGCAGTCGATCACAAGGCGATTGTGGATGAAGCGCAAAGCCGCTTTGCCAGTCTTGCAGCAACATCAGCCGCACAAATGGCGCCCGCGAACTATGTCGGGGGAACAAAAATTCTGAAACGCAAATTGGAGCAGACGCATCTTGTTGTCGGCTTTCAGGGTGCGAGCTTCCATGACGAGCATGAATTCGCCTTGCATGTCTTCTGCAATGCGGTGGGCGGCGGCATGTCCTCGCGCCTCTTCCAGCGCGTGCGCGAAGAGCGGGGGCTCGCTTATTCGATCTACACATTCCATTGGCCTTATGCAGACACCGGCATTTTCGGCTTTTATGCCGCGACCGCGCATAAGGATGTGGCAGAACTCATGCCAATGGCGCTGGGCTGCCTGCGCGAAGCGGTGGGTGATCTCACAGAAGATGAAATGCAGCGCGCCAAAGCGCAGATGAAAGTGGCTTGGCTTGCCGCCCTTGAATCCTCCGCTGCACGCGCCGAACAAATCGCCCGCCAGCATTTGTTTTTCGATCGCGTCTTGCCGCGCGAAGAAATCATCGGCAGGATTGATGCGCTGACGCTCGCAGATGTGCGCCATGCGGGCGCGGGGGCTCTGCTCTCGGCTCCCACATTGGCGGCCATTGGCGAGACAAAGAAAATCATGACGCAGGCGAGAATCGCTGAATTTCTCGCCTGAGGGGATGCAGGACACAGAATGGCTCTGTTCCGTCTGGGGATCGCGACTGAAAAGCTGCATGTCATCCGCGGCGATGGCCTGCTGTTGCGCCCGTTTGAATCGCGCGATTACGAGGCTTGGGCGGCACTTCGCGACAAGAGCCGCGAGTTTTTGACCCCGTGGGAGCCGACTTGGGGCGAGGATGATCTGACCCGCTCGGCCTTTCGCCGCCGCGTCCGCCGCAATGAAGAAGAGATCCTGCGTGACGAGGCCTTTCCGCTGCTCATTTTCCGCGAGGCTGACAAGGCATTGCTCGGCGGGCTGACCTTGGGCCAAGTGCGCCGAGGCGTCTCCCAGACGGCCACTCTGGGCTATTGGATGGGCGAACCCCATGCAGGGCGGGGTTATATGGGCACGGCCGTGCGGCTGGCCTGCATCCATGCCTTTGGCTCGCTGGGCCTCCACCGGGTGGAGGCCGCCTGCCTGCCCGCTAATATGCGCTCCATCCGCTTGCTCGAAAGTGCCGGTTTCCGGCGTGAGGGCTTGGCGCGATCTTACTTACGAATCAATGGGATATGGCACGATCATGTGCTCTATGCGCGGCTTGATTCCGACCCCGCCCCACCGCCCGTGCGCAATAAACCGGCCCGCCCCTGACCCATTTACGGGTGATCTCAATTGTGGGGCGGCGTTGCCTTTGCCTTGCCCCTCGGCCCCCCAAGCTTTACCAATCTAACTTCCGACACGGTCGCAGCCCATGGGCATGGGGCCGATTGAAAAGGCGTGGGTTGGTCTTGTCCGGCCCAGAGTTGAAGTGAGTCTCGTGCGTCGGCTTTTTGCTGCCTTTCTCCTGTTTGTTTTCGTGGTCGCGGGCCTCAGCCCTGCAGGGGCCATCGAATCCGTGCGTGTACCGCTCTCGGCGCGCGCCATTGACCTGACGCAGGCGGTGGAAAATTTCTCGACGCAAGGCGACCGCATTCAAGTCTCCACGGCAGCAGGCGCTGATGGCATTGTCCGCCGCATTGAAGTGAATGCCGCCAAAGCTGGCACGCAGCCCTTCTGGATCGCTTTCGCGCTGACCAATGACACGGATGAGCAGATCGAGCGCCTGATCGTTGCACCGCATTTCCGTCTTGTCGGCTCTGGCGTGATCTGGCCCGATCTTGGCGCCTCGCGCGTCTCGGCCATTACCGCAAGCCAAGGCTTTCCGCCCGAGCGCGAAGATTCACCCGATGCCGATGTGTTTCGCCTCACCCTCGACCCCGGCACGACCGTCACCTATGTCGCCGAATTGCGCACGGCTAATCTTCCGCAGATCTATCTGTGGGAGCCCGATGCCTACAAAGACAAAGTCACAAGCCTGACGCTCTACAAGGGCCTCATTATCGGCATTTCGGGACTGCTCGCACTCTTCCTCACCATTGTCTTTGTGGTGAAGGGCGCCGTGATCTTCCCCGCTGCCGCAGCGCTTGCTTGGGCTGTGCTGGCTTATGTCTGCATCGACTTCGGTTTCTGGGGCAAACTCTTTGATCTGGGCAATGAAGCTGATCGCATCTGGCGTGCGGGTGCTGAAACCATTCTGGCCGCGACGCTGCTCGTCTTTCTCTTTGCCTATCTCAATCTGAGCCGCTGGCATGTGCGCGCCTCGCATGTGGCCACCATCTGGCTGATCTTTTTGGCAGGCCTCATCGGTCTGGCGATTTTCGATGCGCCCGTGGCAGCTGGTGTTGCGCGTATTTCACTCGCCACCATTGCAGGCGTCGGCTTCATTCTCGTGCTCTATCTGTCGACGCATGGTTATGACCGCGCTGTCATGCTGATACCGACATGGCTCTTGCTGCTGGCCTGGGTTGCAGCGGCAGGCTTTACAGTGACGGGTCAGCTTACCAATGATCTTGTGTCGCCTGCTTTGATTGGCGGGCTTGTGCTGATCGTCATGCTGATCGGTTTCACCGTCATGCAAAATGCTTTTGCAGGCGGTATGGCCCATGGCAGCGTGTCGGATTCCGAGCGCCGTGCACTCGCACTCACGGGTGCGGGCGACATTATCTTCGATTGGGATGTCGCCTCCGACGATATTTATGTCAGCCCCGAGGCTGAACAATCCTTGGGCGTGAAACGCGGCGCGCTGGAAGGCCCCGCTTCGGCCTGGCTCGATATTCTCCACCCGTTTGATCGTGACCGCTACACGGCCTGCCTCGACACGGTGCTTGAACAACGCCGCGGCCGTTTGGCGATTGATTTCCGTCTGCGCGCGGCTGATGGTCATTATGTCTGGTTCTTGCTGAAAGCCCGCCCCGTTGTTGGCGCTGATGGCGAAGTGGTGCGCGTGATCGGCACGCTCTCCGACATTACCGAAATGAAAACGGCGGAAGAGCGTCTGCTGCAAGATGCCGTGCACGACAATCTGACCGGCCTGCCCAATCGCGAGATCTTTTTTGACCGTCTGGAAATGGCGCTGAACAATGCGGTGATCGATCAATATCGTTATCCAACGGTTTTGTGCGTCGATCTGGATCGCTTCCGTCAGGTCAATGAAGCAGTCGGCCTGTCGGCTGGCGATTCCATCCTGCTCACTGTGTCGCGCCGCTTGAACCGCTTGCTGCGCGAGCAAGATACGCTGTCGCGCGTGTCGGGTGATCAATTCGCCATCATTCTTCTGTCGGAAATGAACCACGAAAAACTCGTGGCCATTGCCGATTCCATCCGCCGCACGGTTGCCACGCCCATCTCCTTCGGTGAGCGAGATGTCGCACTGACCTGTTCGGTCGGCATTGCGCTTTATGATGTGCAATTGCACCCCAAGCGCGAAGACATGCTGAAAGATGCCGAAATCGCCATGGCTTACGCGAAGAAGCTGGGCGGCAGCCGCACAGAAGTCTTCCGTCCGTCCATGCGCGCACTGCGCTCCGACCGCACGGCGCTTGAGGCAGATCTGCGCCGCGCGCTTGATCGCGGCGAAATGAAAATTGTCTTCCAGCCGATTGTGCGTTTGGAAGATCGCACCATTGCCGGATTTGAAGCACTCTTGCGCTGGGAACATCCGCGCTTGGGCCGCTTGAATGCGAGCGACTTTATGTCGGTTGCGGAAGAAACCGGCGTTATTGTCGATCTGGGCATTTTCATTCTCGAGCGGACTGCACGCGAATTGTCAGCCTGGCAAAACGCCCTCGACGTGAACCCGCCGATCTTTGCCAATGTGAATATTTCCTCGCGCCAATTGCTGCGTCACGACTTACTGCATGATGTGAAGGGTGTGTTGACACGCTCGGCAGTCTTGCCCGGCACGATGAAGCTCGAAATCTCTGAAGCCCTGATCATGGATAATCCGGAATTTGCCATGCAAATGCTGGAGCGCCTGCATGAATTGGGGGCTGGTATTTGCTTGCAGGGTTTTGGCACAGGCCATTCATCCTTGTCGCAATTGCAGCGCCTCAAGATTGATCTCATCAAGATTGACCGCATGATGACGCGCCCCAATGCCAAAGGCACGCGGCCTGTCATTCTGCGCTCTCTTATTTCGCTGGCGCATGATCTCAATGTGCAGGTGATTGCCGATGGCACGGAGAGCGAGGCCGACACGGTCGAGATGGGCCAGCTCGGATGCGAATATGCGCAAGGCAATGCCTTCGGCAATCCGATCACCCTCTCAGAAGCCCGCCGCCTCGTCGGCGCAGCGAATGAAGCGGCTTAAATTCAAACCAATCAGTGAGATGCGTAGACCCCCACCCTGCCCTCCCCACAAGGGGGAGGGAATTTTCTTGCATGTCGATGACGACAAGCAATCAGCACCGCAAGCTGCATCAAATCCTCCTCCCCCTTGTGGGGAGGGGTTAGGGGTGGGGGTCGCGCAATCTTAAGAGTGAAGCGGCTTAAGCGTGGCCTGCTTGGCCTGAGAGCATGGCCGGATCAATGCCCAGCATGCGCATAGCCCGGCTCCATTTGCTCTCGACATCGCGGTCAAACAAGAGGCTCGGATCAGCGGGCACATGGAGCCAGCCATTTTGCTGGATCTCGCTTTCCAATTGTCCCGGCGACCAGCCGGCATAGCCAAGCGCAAGCACAGCCTGCTGCGGCCCCTCACCGCGCGCAATGGCACGCAGAATATCGACCGTTGCGGTGAGCGAGACTGCGTCATCAATCGTCAATGTCGAATTGTCGATGAAGAAGTCGGAGGAATGGAGCACAAAGCCACGCCCCGTCTCGACAGGCCCGCCTTTGAGCACCTGCATTTTCTCAGCCGGATCGGCTAAGCGAATCAGCTCATCGGGCTTGAACAGCTCAAGCTGTTCCAACAGATCAGGGAAGGTGATTTTCCGCGCAGGCTGGTTGATGATCAGCCCCATCGCCCCTTCAGAAGAATGGGCGCAAATATAAACCACAGAGCGCGCAAAACGCTGGTCGGCCATGCCCGGCATAGCCAGCAGAAACTGACCGTCAAGGTAGTCCGAGGATGGATCGGAAGGAATGATCGTTTCGATTGCCATGCCGAACATGCTACGCCTTCATGCGTGACAGAACAAGGAAGGCTAGCCCCGCCCTTTCACGCCATCGTGTGTGGCGCTTCAACTGGGTGGGCCGCAGACATATTCCATGCACAAGCTGACGGAAAAGATCTTGAAATGGGTGGCACTTCCGGCGCTCGCGCTTGCTTTGGCGGGCGGGTCCGCCTGCGCCCAAACCGAGAGCGGGCCTTGGAGCCAAGGCGCCAATTCACGGGCGCGGCTGCTTGCCGCAGGGGCACCGGAATCAGGCCTCTACCGGGCAGGAATCGAAATCGAATTGAAAAGCGGCGCGCATACTTATTGGCGTGACCCGGGTGATGCCGGCGTGCCGCCGACCATTTCTTTCGAGGGCTCGCGCAATGTGAAGCTGGCGACTTTGCGCTTCCCCGCACCTTCGCGCATCGATGAAGGCGGGCTCACCGTCTATGGCTATCGCAACAGTCTCATCCTGCCGATGGATGTCGTGCCGCAAGATGCAAAAGCGCCCGTGCATTTGAACGTGCGCTTCACTTATGCCGCTTGCGATAAAATCTGTATTCCCGCTGAACTCTCAGGCGCGCTTGATCTCGCCACCGACACACCCAGAGGCACGCAAGCCATTCGCTTGGCGCAAGCCATCCGCCTCTTGCCGACGATCATGGAAAGCGCGCAATTGGGCCTCAGCGCCAAGCTACTCGAACAGAGCGCCAAACCTGTCTGGCGGGTTGAGGTCAAAACCGGTTTTGTGGATCTCTTTGCAGAGGGCCCGAGCGGCTGGACTTTTGATACAAAGGCAGTGAAATCTGGTTTTGCATTGACGACCGAAAGCAGGCCGGAGAACTGGAGCGGCCCCGTACCCGTCATTCTGACATTGAAGGGAGCGGCAGATGTCGAGGTAAAACTCGACCTGCCCCTTCCCTGACAGGCTGATCGCCTTATCTAGGCACAGAGTGTTTCACAAACCGGACCAGCAAAGGTCCATCACGAGGGGAAGAGAAATGATCAAAGCCGGCGACAAAATTCCGAGCGCAACATTCATGGTGATGACGGCGGAAGGCCCCAAGCCCCGCACAACAGACGAAGTCTTTGCGGGCAAGAAAGTCGTGATCTTCGGCGTGCCCGGCGCCTTCACGCCGACCTGCCACAAGAACCATCTGCCGGGCTTCTTGGCCAAGGAAGCCGAGATCAAGGCCAAGGGCGTTCACACGATTGCTGTGACCTCCGTCAACGATGCTTTCGTGATGGGCGCTTGGGCAAAGGACACGGGCTCTGAAGACAAGATTGAATTCCTCGCCGATGGCTCTGCCACTTTCGCCAAGGCCATTGATCTCACCGTTGACCTGACCGAACGCGGCCTCGGCATTCGCTCGCGCCGTTACGCGATGATCGTCGACAATGGCATTGTGAAGTCAGTTGATGTCGAAGAAGCAGCGGGCGTCGAAGTGTCGGGCGCTGACCATATTCTGAAGCTGCTCTAAATCGAAACGACCGCATCAAACGAAAGGCAGGCCTCGGCCTGCCTTTTTCTTTTGGACTCATCGGCAAGATCGCGCGACTCTCCCGTTAGCCGTCACTTCTTCAAAAAAGGCTTCATGCCTTGGCGCGCGAGTTCATCCGCGCGCTCATTCATTTCATGACCCGCGTGACCCTTCACCCAATGCCATGACACGTCATGGCGATGACGGGCTTCATCGAGCCGCTGCCAGAGCTCGATATTTTTGACGGGCTTTTTGTCCGCTGTCAGCCAGCCGCGCTTTTTCCAATTGTCCATCCAGCCCATCACACCGCCGCGCAAATATTGCGAGTCCGTGTGCAGCTCGATGACGCAAGGACGCGTCAGCGTTTCCAGCGCAGAAATGGCGGCCATGAGTTCCATGCGATTGTTGGTCGTGTCGGGCTCACCACCGCAAATCTCGCGCTCATTGCCATCATAGGTGAGAATAGCACCCCATCCACCGGGGCCGGGATTTCCCGAGCAAGCGCCGTCCGTATAAATCACCACCGTCTTCGTCATGTGAGAAGACCATAATCGGCGGCGCTTTTCACATGCTGGTGGAAGCGCAGTTTCTTCACATATTCCATCGGATCTTTGGGACGCACCAATGCGCCGACGGGCACATTCAGCCAATCGACAAGGCGCGTCAGCAAGAAGCGCAAAGCAGCACCCCGTGCCAGAACGGGAAGCGCGGCGATCTCTTGCGCATCCAGCGCGCGCACCGATTGATAGCCTGCCAGAAAAGCTTGCCCCTTGGTGACATTGAACGAGGCATCAGGCTCGAAGCACCAAGCATTCAGACAGATGGCAGCGTCATAAGCGAGCGCATCCGTGCAAGCGAAATAAAAGTCGATCAGGCCCGACAGATGCTTGTCCAAGAAGAACACATTGTCGGGAAACAGATCGGCATGGATGACGCCTTGCGGCAAGGACTGTGGCCAGACTTTTGCGAGAGCGGCGAGTTCATCCGTGATGAAAGCGGCCAAGCCGGGTGTGATTTCATCGGCGCGCGCTTTCGCGCCGTCAAACAGAGGCGCCCATCCAGAGAGCGACAGCGAATTGGCGCGGCGCATGGGAAAATCAGCGCCCGCCAAATGCAGACGCGCGAGGCCCGCGCCCACTTCCATACAATGCTGCACGCTCGGGCGGCGCACCGACATGCCTTCGAGAAACGACACCATAGCTGCGGGACGACCCGCCATGCGGCCCAAAGCCTCGCCGTTTTTGGCACGGATCGGCTGCGGGCATGTGAGACCGCGCGCAGCCAGATGATCCATGAGGTTCAGAAAGAAAGGCAGATCCGCCTCGTTCACCCGCTTCTCGTAGAGCGTCAGGATGAACGTGCCTTTTTCGGTGCGCAGGAGGTAGTTGGAATTTTCAACGCCTTCGGCAATGCCTTTCAGCGAAAGAACGGCGCCCAGATCATAGGCCGCCAGAAAAGCGTCCAGATCTTCCTCCGTGACTTCGGTGTAAACGGCCATGCCCTCATCCCCCTAAACCCCGTGTAGCGAGGGGAAAGCGCAAAATCCAGCCCTGAGACCAGAGATGCGTAGACCCCCACCCCTAACCCCTCCCCTCAAGGGGGAGGGGGATGAGATGCATCGCGCAACCAAAACTCCCTCCCCCTTGAGGGGAGGGCTGGGGTGGGGGTCTGCGCATCTCGCCCATCAGCCGATGCACTCGCCATACCGCCCGTCTTTATCTAGAACCAATCCCATGATCGCAATTCCCGCATGGCTCTGGGCCGCCTTTACGGTGGCCGCCTCCGCCGCCCAGACGGCGCGCAATGCCATGCAGCGCGACCTCATCGAAAAGCTCGGCATGGCGGGCGCCACCCATGTGCGTTTCATCTTCGCCTTTCCCTTTGCGCTGATCTTTTTGGGCGTCTTGTGGAGCCTGAGCGATCTCCCCATTCCGACACCCACGCAAAAGACCTTGGCTTGGGCCTCCTTCGCACCGGCTGCCCAAACTGCTGCGACCGCCTTCATGCTGGCTGCCATGCGCGGACGCTCTTTTGTCGTCGCCATCGCTTTCACCAAAACAGAGCCGCTGATCATCGCGCTGGTGAGCGTGATCGTGCTGAATGAAATCCCGAGCCCGCCTGTGGCAGCTGCCATTCTCATCGCCACATCGGGCGTGATGCTGATGTCATGGCCGAAAACCGACGGCGAATTGCAATCGGGATGGACGCCCGCACTGATGGGGCTTGGTGCGGGGGCTTGTTTTGCCATGTCGGCCACAAGCTATCGCGTCGCCATTCTCTCGCTGGAGACGCCCTCATTCTTCCATGCGGCGACGACAACATTGGCGCTGGGGCTTGGTATTCAGACGGCGGCGATTTTGCTCTGGCTGTCGTGGCGTGATCGCCAGACGCTCGTCGCCATTGCCGCCTATTGGCGCCCGTCTGTGCTGGCGGGTTTTATGGGCGCGATTGCCTCGCTCTTCTGGTTTCTGGCTTTCGCCATTTCCACAGCTGCAAAAGTGCGCACGCTGGCTTTGATTGAAGTACCCTTTGCGCAAATCGTCTCGGGGAAAATCAAGCAGAAAGTCTCGCTGCGCGAATATGCCGGCATGGGGCTGGTGATTGCCGGAATTGTGCTGCTGTTGAATTCCTAAACGCTCTCGCGCAATTCGCGCGGCAGCGGGAAGAACATGGTCTCATCCGCAATCGTCACCGTTTCAATGGTGAGATCAAAACGCGCGCGCAGAGCCTCGACAATTTCATCAATCAGAATTTCTGGCGCTGACGCACCCGCGGTCAGGCCGATGCGGCTGATGCCGTGCAAATCATCCCACGGAATTTCATCAGCACGCAAAATGAGGCGTGCGACACGGCAGCCTTCGGTCTCGGCCACCTCGCGCAAACGCTGCGAATTGGACGAATTGGGCGAGCCCACCACAAGCATGGCCTCGACTTTGGGTGCCACGGCTTTCACCGCTTCCTGCCGATTGGTGGTGGCGTAGCAAATATCTTCCTTATGCGGCCCGTGAATGGCCGGAAAACGCGCCTTCAGCGCCTCCACCATCTCTGCCGTATCATCGACAGACAAAGTGGTCTGCGTCGCGAAAGCCAATTCGCGATCTGCGGGCACGTGCAGCTTCGCCACATCCGCGGGCGTTTCCACCAGCAGCACGGCGCCATCTGGCAATTGGCCTATCGTGCCGACAACTTCCGGATGGCCTTTGTGACCAATGAGTATGACAAGGCGCCCACGCTTGTGATGCACTTCCGCCTCGCGATGGACTTTCGTCACCAGCGGACAGGTCGCATCAATGGCCAGAAGATTGCGCGCGCGGGCGGCTTGCGGAATGGATTTCGGAACGCCATGGGCTGAGAAAATCACCGGCGCATCGGTTTCGGGCACTTCGTCGAGTTCTTCGACAAAAATCGCGCCCTTCTTTTTCAGATCATCGACAACATATTTGTTATGCACGATCTCGTGGCGCACATAGACAGGCGCGCCGTGCAATTCGAGCGCCTTTTCCACCACATGGATTGCCCGCACCACGCCTGCGCAAAAGCCGCGCGGCGCGCAAAGAAACAGCGTCATGGGCGGGCGTTCAGTCATGGGTCGATCCGTCATATTCGTTGGCACCTTTGTGGGCGAGCTCTGCGGCTAGGTCAAGGCAGCCCTCCTCCTAAAGCCTCTCGCAATCGTCGCCATTCAGCCTATGGTGGAGGGATTCCTTTATCCTCATTGCAGGCCCGCCATGACTGACCCAGGCCAATCCGGTGGCTTTTTGATTTCCATCCTGATCTTTCTCGCCAGCGCCGTTGTCGCCGTGCCCCTATTCCGCCTTGCCGGACTTGGCGCGGTGATCGGCTATCTTGTGGCGGGTGTCGCCATCGGCCCATCGGGCTTCGGCCTGATCTCGGATGCGGCGACCACACTCGATATTGCCGAATTGGGCGTCGTGCTTCTGCTCTTCATTGTCGGGCTTGAACTCAAACCCTCGCGCTTGGTTGCTATGCGCGCTGATATTCTGCTGCTGGGCTCCGCACAAATGGCGGTCACGGCGGCAGTGCTGGCGAGTTTGGCCTATCTCGTCTTTCCCATGTCGCTCTGGGGCAGCATCATCACCGGGTTTGCGCTGGCTTTTTCGGCCACCGCGGTGGCGTTGCAATTGCTCGAAGAGCGCGGCGCTTTGCAGAGCAAATATGGACGGCGCGCCTTTGCTGTCTTGCTGATGCAAGACATGCTGGTCGTGCCTGTCTTGGCGCTTGTGCCCTTTGTAGCACCCCGTGCAGCGACCAATGATTGGCAGACAACGCTCACCCATTTTGGCATCGGCCTCGCCTCCATTGCAGCTGTGATTTTCGCGGGCCGCTTTTTGCTCAATCCCATGTTTCGCATCCTCGCCCATACGGGTGCGCGCGAAGTGATGACCGCATCGGCTTTGCTCGTTGTGCTGGGCACGGCCATGCTGATGGAACATGCCGGCATGTCCATGGCGCTCGGTGCATTTCTGGCAGGACTCATGCTGTCCGAAAGCGCCTTTCGCCACGAACTCGAAGCCAATATCGAGCCGTTTCGCGGCCTGCTGATGGGGCTTTTCTTCATGTCCGTCGGCATGTCGATCGACATGGGGCTTGTCATCAAACAAGCGGGGCTTTTGCTGGCTATCTGCCTTGGCGTGATCGTGCTCAAAAGCCTCATCGTCTATACGCTGATGCGCCTGTCACGCTCGACCCATTGCGAAAGTCTCTCCGCTGCTGGCGTATTGACGCCGGCGGGCGAATTCTCTTTCGTGTTGTTTCCCCTCGCGGCCACTTATTCTTTGCTGCCTCTCGAGACGGCCAATCTTCTCTCGGCTCTTGCGGCCCTCACGATGGTGACCGGCCCAATGGTCGCCAAATTGATCGAGAAAATTTCTGAACGCACGCGCGGGCCTGATGAGACACTCCCTCCCGAAGGCGTGCCGGATGGCGCGCGCGGCAATGTGCTCGTCATTGGCTTTGGTCGTTTCGGCCAAATGGCCGTGCAGGTTCTTTTGGCGGCACGCGTTGATGTGACAGTCATCGACAATGATATTGAGCGCATCCGCAATGCATCGCGTTTTGGCTTCAAAGTCTATTATGGCGATGGCACGCGTCTTGATGTGCTGCATGCGTCTGGCGCCAATGAAGCACGCATCATTGCCATTTGCGTCGACAAGAAAGAGCAAGCCTCACTCATCGTCGAATTGGTCAAGCAGCATTTTCCGCTCGCGCGCATCCATGTGCGCGCTTTTGATCGTATTCATGCGATCGATCTTTATAAAAAGGGCGCCGATTTTCTGGTGCGCGAGACATTTGAATCTGCGCTTCAATTTGGCGGCGAAACATTGGCTGAAATCACTGAAGATCGCGCCCAAATGGCCGATGCGGTGGAAGATGTGCGCAGACGTGATCTTGCACGGCTGGCCATGCAACAGGCCGGCGCCAGCTTCCCGGATGCTGTGGCAGCCATCCAGATTGTGCCAGAACCGTTGACACCGCCTTTGAAAAAGGCGCGGGGGCTATCGTATGAGACACAGGATATTGTAGAGAAGGCGGACGAACCGGCTTAGGGCCGCCCGCGCGAACGAAAAGATCACATGACTGACCAGGATCGGCCGCGCCAACGCGCAGTTTTTACCGAAGGCTCCATTCTGCGCCATGTACTCGTGATGACGGTCACGGGCTCGATTGGTCTGGTGGCCATTTTCATCGTTGATTTTTTGTCGCTGCTTTATATTTCCTGGATCGGTGATCCCACTCTCACTGCAGGCGTGGGCTTTGCCACGCAAATTCTCTTCTTCTTTCTGTCGCTCAACATCGGCCTCACCATCGCCATTGGCGCAACGGTCGGGCGCGCGCTGGGGCAAGGCGATCGACCCAAAGCCCGACGACTCTCTGCCTCCGGCCTTGTGCATTCCTGCATCTTGTCCGCGCTGGTGACAGCGCTCGCCATTCCATGGCGTGCCGATCTCCTCATGCTGTTGGGCGCCAAGGGCGAAGCTTTGGCAGTGGCCGATACATTTTTGCTGATTACTTTGCCATCCAATGTTCTGCTTGCCGCAGGCATGGCATTTTCTGGCGTGCTGCGCGCGGTGGGCGATGCCAAGCGCGCCATGTATGTGACTTTGTTTGGCGCTGTTGCGACCGCCTTTACGGATCCGATTTTGATTTTCGGTCTGGGCCTTGGCGTCGAGGGTGCTGCTTATGCCACCGTCATTTCGCGCTTTATCATTATGGCAACGGGCTTTTGGGGCGCTGTGAACAAGCATGATCTTGTCGCGCGCCCTCGCGCCCGCGAAGCGGGAGAAGATATTGCGCCCTTGTTTGGCATTGCGGGCCCCGCCATTCTCACCAATCTCGCGGCCCCCGTGGCAACAAGTTATATGCTTGCCGTTTTCGCGACATTCGGTGAGCCGATTGTTGCGGCCTTTGCCATTATTGATCGTGTCACGCCTGTGGCCTTCGGCTTTCTCTATGCGCTGTCGGGCTCTGTCGGGCCGATCATGGCGCAGAATTATGGCGCACGAAATATGACGCGCGTGCGCCGCACTTTGTCGGATTGTTTTGGCCTGACGATTGTCTACACGCTCACTGTCTGGGTACTTTTGTTTTTTGCAGCGCCATGGATCAACACGATCTTCAATGCGCATGGCGACACGGCTGATCTCGTCACCTTCTTCTGTCATTTCGGCGCTGCGGCCTGGCTGTTCCTGGGCCTCATCTTCGTGGCCAATGCGGCTTTCAACAATCTGGGCTTTCCGATTTTCTCGACCCTGTTCAATTGGGGCCGCGCAACTTTGGGCACCATTCCCTTTGTCACCTACGGGGCTCTGCAGGCAGGCCCGCAGGGCGGCCTGATGGGCATGATTGCCGGCGCCGCCCTGTTCGGCGTACTGGCCGTCACCACCGCCTATTGGGCGGTCCGGCGGATGGCCAAGCGGGTGGAAGCCGCGGCCCTTACCGAATCATCCCTCGGGCAGCCATAAATCCGGCCTGATTTCGGGTAAAAAGCTTCTTTTCTGCGGAGACTTGGGTCCGGAACTTGCGGAATGGGCGGGTGACTGCTTATTTCATGCCCAAGAAACAGCCCCTGAGGCAGGATGGAAGACCATGGCGGTTAGAGCTGATTTGAAAGCCCTTCTCTCGGCAGCAAGCCTGACCTTGGCGCTGGGTGTCTGCGCGCCCGCGCTCGCACAATCGAGCTGCGAAGGGGACATGACCAAGCTGCAAGAAAAGCGCATGGGCATTTTGTCGAACCTGAACAAGCTTCAAGAAAAGGATGGCGGGAAACTCGACCCCATCGCCGCCTGCCCGCAATTGCGCTCGCTCGCCAGCCTCGAAAAAGACATTCAAGGCTACATGGAAAAGAACCAGTCATGGTGCAAC
Source organism: Beijerinckiaceae bacterium (assembly GCA_947452455.1). Classification (GTDB taxonomy): domain Bacteria; phylum Pseudomonadota; class Alphaproteobacteria; order Rhizobiales; family Beijerinckiaceae; genus Terripilifer. Next base: position 289,168 of record CANGBX010000001.1, on the reverse strand, counting down.
ATCCCTGACGAAGCTGTTTCCAACATTAAAGAGACGCAGAGCAAGACATCGAAAATCGCTACGCAGGCCTGCAACATTGCTGCCCAGATCAAGAAGCAGCAACAGCAACAAGCTCAAGGCGGCATTCCGACCTTTAACGCACCTGCTCCGAAACTGCCCGGCGGACCGCTGTGATCCATGAAAATGGCAAAGAGGTCGGTACGCCCGACCTCTTGCCCGATTCCGTTTCCACGCATTTCTCATTGCGTTTTGCACCCGCCACATGGGTGCCCTTCATCCAGCTCGCACGTATCGACAGGCCTATCGGTTGGTGGCTTTTGCTCCTGCCCTGCTGGTGGTCATCTGCACTGGCCTCTGTTGCGCTGAACCAACCTCTGAACATCCTGCACCTTGAGCTGTTTCTGATCGGCGCTGTGGCCATGCGCGGCGCGGGCTCGACCTATAATGATCTGGTTGATCGCGAGATTGATGCGGGCGTCGAGCGCACACGTGGTCGCCCCCTGCCCTCGGGCCGCGTTTCAGTGCAAGCGACCAAAATTTTTATGTTCGCGCAATGCGGCATCGGTGCGCTCGTCCTGTTCAGCTTGAATGAAGCAGCGATTATCACAGGGCTCGTCTCATTGTTGATCGTCGCGGCCTATCCTTTCATGAAGCGCATCACCTCTTGGCCCCAAGCGGTGCTTGGCCTTGCCTTCGCATGGGGCGGCTTGATGGGATGGGTGGCGCTAGAAGGACGATTGTCCACGCCTGCCTTTCTGATCTATCTGGCGGCGATTTTATGGACGATGGGCTATGACACGATCTATGCGCTGCAAGATGCGCGTGATGATGCGCTCGTTGGCATTAAATCGACCGCCCGCCTGTTTGGCGAACATGTGCGCCTGGCTGTGGCTTTGCTTTATGTCGGCGCTGTCGCAGCAGCGCTCGCAGCCTTTTTTCTCTCGCATGTCAGCATCACAGCTTGGGTGGGGCTTGTCTGTTTTGCCGCCCATCTGGCCGCGCAAGTGTTCATGATTGACCCGCCGAACACGAAACGCTCTCTCATGCTGTTTCGTGCCAACCGCGATGCAGGCCTCATTCTTTTTGCAGGCCTCGCACTCAATGCAATTTTATAAGCAAGTTTGCGCTGCTAGATGCGGCAAGCCGTGAAGCTCGGCATGACCGAGCCATTCCATTCGCCTTGATATTTGGCGATCAATGCATCGGCAGCGACTTTGCCGCTGTCCAGACGCGCATCGAGAATAGCGAGATGATGCGCCTCGTCACGCCCTTGCGCATCTTGGCGTGCACGGCGTGCAAGACCCGCGCGCGACAGGCCGACAATCTCACGGCCGATCTCCTGCAAGCTGCGACCACCAATTTGCGCAGCCAAACCTTGTGCGGGAACGGCATCACGCAAGGCCTGACGCTCTTGCGCGCTCCAACTCTTCACCACATCCCAAGCCGCATCCAGAGTGGATGAATCATAAAGCAGGCCGACGAAGAAGGCCGACAGAGCGGTCATATGCTCAACAGAGCCCGCATCGGCCCCGCGCATTTCCAGGAAGCGCTTCAAACGCACTTCAGGGAAAATGGTCGAGAGATGATTGGCCCAATCGGACAAAGTGGCGCGCTCGCCAGGCAATTGCGGCAGCTTGCCATCGAGCAGCGCGCGGAAGTCGGCGCCTGCCACATCATGATAAGTGTCGCCGCGCTTGACGAAATACATCGGCACTTGCAGCGCATAATCGACATAGCGCTCGAAGCCCATGCCGTCTTCGAAAGCGAAGGGCAGCATGCCGGCGCGGTGATTATCTGTATCACGCCAGATTTCCGAGCGCTCGGAGAGGCGACCGTTCAGCTTGCCTTCCGTGAAAGGCGAATTGGCAAAGAGTGCTGTGGCGAGCGGCTGAAGTGCCAGCGACACGCGCAGCTTTTTCACCATATCGGCTTCAGAGGCGAAATCGAGATTCACCTGCACCGTGCAGGTGCGATACATCATATCGAGACCGCGCGTGCCGACCTTGGGCATATAGGCGGTCATGATTTTATAGCGGCTCTTTGGCATGACGGGCGTTTGCGCCAGCGTCCATAAAGGGCTCATACCCAGCGAGGCAAAGCCGATGCCGTTTTGCACGGCCGCCGCATTGGCGATTTTGAGATGCGCGTCGAACTCTTCACGCGTCTGATGAATATTTTCGAGCGGCGCGCCCGACAATTCAAACTGCCCGCCGGGCTCCAGCGAAATGGCGCCGCCAATCTTTTCGTCAAACAGGCCAATCAGCGCCTCGCCATCCATGATGGGCGACCAACCGGTCATTTCGCGCATGGCTTCCAGCAAAGCGCGGATGCCGCCTTGCGGCCTGCGGCCCTCATAGGGCACGGGCGTGAAATCGGAGAGGTAGAAAGGAATTTTCTCGTGTTCGGTGCCGATGCGGAATTGGCTCGCTGGCTTGGACCCTGCCTCGAACCACGCGACGAGCTCGTCGCGCGACGCAATCGGCGTCAAATCGGTGACATCGCGGGCCATTTTGCTCCGAACCTTATTACCCCAGACATAGGCCCGCTCCCCGGCCTGCCGCCTACATAGGCCGCCTTGGCGAGCCTGACAATGGCAGGCAGCCAGAGGGCTGGCGTAGGCGGGCACAGGCGGCTAATGCTGGGGCGCAGCCCATGCTTCGAGGAAGCCGCTTGTCTCTTTACGATTTTTCCGCCCCACGCCTCTATCTCGACGCAGACCTCGGTGCCGGATGCGAGATCGCGCCCGATAAGGACCAGTCGAATTATCTCATCAATGTGTTGCGCCTTGGTGACGGCGACGCCGTGCTCGCCTTTAATGGGCGCGATGGCGAATGGCGCATGGCGATCAAGGCACTCTCACGCAAGAACGCGTTGCTGGTCGCTCAAGAGCGCACCCGCGAGCAGACGCGGGGCTGTGACCTGCATTATCTCTTCGCGCCGCTCAAACATGCGCGGCTCGATTATATGGTGCAGAAAGCGGTTGAGATGGGCGCCAGCTCTTTGCAGCCTGTGATGACACGGCGCACGCAATCAGGCCGCATCAATCTGGAGCGCATGCGCGCCAATGCGATTGAAGCCGCGGAACAATGCGGCATTCTTTCTGTGCCGGATGTGGAAGAGGCCGTGAAGCTCGAGAAAATTTTGAGCCAATGGCCGGACGATCGTCGTCTGATCTTTTGCGATGAAGATGCGCCTGTGGCCGATGCGGTTGCTGCTTTGCGCGATCTGCCCAAGGGCCCGCTGGCGGTGATCATCGGACCTGAGGGTGGCTTTGATCCGCAAGAGCGCGAATGGCTCCTGCGGGTCAAGAATGTCACGCGCCTGTCTCTGGGCCCGCGCATTTTGCGCGGCGATACCGCAGGCGTTGCAGCGCTTGCAGTCGTGCAAGCCGTGCTCGGCGATTGGGCTTAGAAGCCCACCGCCAACTTCAAGCGGAAATTGGCGCGCTCGAAATTATCAATATCGAGCGGACCCGCCACCGAGCGCGCCTTGCCTGCAATCTGGGGCAGGAAGACGGCGTTCAGCATCACGCTCTCGCTCGCCTTATAGGCAATGGTCGGGCCGACAAACAAAGCCTGTCCATCGAGCTTGCCAAAGAAGCCCGTGTTCCACGCCTGATTCCAGCGCGCTTCGCCGCCCATGAAGAGCTTGTCATCCACCACCGCATAAGTGAGTGCAGATGAGACAACGCTTTCTGAGGAGTTCGACCATGTGCCGTCAATCGCGTCACGACCACGGCTCGTGCCGAAATTCGCATTGACCGCCCAGAAGAGCTTGTCGCTCAAGGCGCGATCAGCCTGCAATTTGAATTCCGCGCCATAGTTCGTCGCATTCATACCAGAGACCGTATCGACACGACCCCAGCGCGGCTCAATGGCGAAGGTGAAAGCGAAAGGATTGGTCGCGCTGCGCTCGATGAAGCGATGACGCACTTCCATCGACATGCCGTCAAAATTGTAAACCGTGCGGCTGTCGGCATTATCTTTGAAGCTTGTCCAAGCACCAAAGAGCGAGGCGGCATAAGACCAGTTCGGCGCAAAGGTGCGCGACAATTCAAGCTTTTGCGTCAGAACGCGTGAGCGCATGTCGCGGCGACCATAAGAACCGTCATTTTCAAGCGCGAGGCCCTTATCGCCAACATTGCCGACATCGGTTGCACTGGTGAAACCAAAAATATCGCCGCCGGGGACTTCACCCGCAGCTTCAGGCGCGACGCGCGCCGGCGCTTTGGCGCCTTTCAAATCGGCGGCTTGTGCAACGCCAGCCAAGAGTGTGAGCGAGAGGAATGAGGAGATCAACTTCATAGGAATACCCTTACGTTTCGGGAGTAATTGTTGCGAGAATCAATGCTGATGATTCTAAGCATCCGCGCCGCCTTTGTCATGATTCCGCAGCGGAAAGACGAGGACATCACGCGCGTCAACCGCCAGACGCACGACCTGTCCGGGACGAAACGCGCGCGCGTCGCGCAGTCGCGCATGCAATTCTTGTTCGATGCCCGGCACATTAACGCGCAAGCGATCAACGCGGCCCAAGAAACGTCTCGCGGTAATGGTGCCTTCGATGCCGCCGCGATCCGTATCAAACAGCAGAGCCTGTGGGCGGATGCAAACAACGCAAGGACCATCAGCAATATCAGGCGCTGCAAATGTGCCCAGCGGGGTTGTGACATAGCCGTCTTTGGCTTGCGCTTCCAATTCATTCAGGTCGCAGAAGAAGCGCGCTGCAAAAAGCGTTTGCGGATGGAAATAGAGATCTTCGGCCGACCCTGTCTGGACGATCTCGCCCTTGTGCATCAGCGCAATGCGGTCGGCAATATGCATGGCCTCTTCCGGATCATGCGTCACGACCACAGCGGAAATGCCCTCTTCACGCAACAAGGTCATCGTCTCTTCGCGAATGCTTTCGCGCAGACGCTGGTCAAGATTGGAGAAAGGCTCATCCATCAAAATGACGCTCGGGCGCGGTGCGAGCGCGCGCGCAAGTGCTACACGCTGCTGCTCACCGCCCGACAGCATTTGCGGATAACTATCGGCATAATGATCGAGCGCCACGCGCGCCAATCCACGCATCGCAAATTCGCGGGCTTGCGCATTGGGCAGATGGCGCAGACCGAACATGACATTTTCCAAAACAGTCATATGCGGGAAGAGCGCGTAATCTTGAAAGACAAGGCCAACGCCGCGCTTTTCGGGCGGGACAAAATTTGTAGGGCCTGCGACTTCCACACCATCGAGCAGAATGCGCCCGCCACTGGGCGCCTCCACCCCCGCTGCCAGACGCAGCAAAGTGGTCTTGCCGCAGCCGGATGCTCCCAGCAGACAAAGAATTTCGCCAGGTGCGACGGCGAGCGACACATCATGCAGCGCCTCGAGGCCATCGTAGTTATGGCGCACATTCTCGACGACGAGAAAGCCAGCGCAACGCGCGCGCGGCAGCGCGGCTTGGAACGGCCCTCTAACCATGAGCAATGCCCTCGCGCTGAGGCATGTCGTGACCCACTTTCTCCGGCGCGCGGCTGGTGCGCGCGAGCAGGATCATAGGCAGAAGACCAAAGAGCACAATGGCCAAGGCGGCGACGGACCCATCTTCATAAGTGCCGCGCGCCGCCTCGCCATAAAGATGGGTCGCCAAAGTCTCGAAATTGAGCGGGCGCAGGAGAAGGGTCGCGGGTAGCTCCTTCATACAATCGACAAAGACGAGCAATGCGGCGGAGGCAAGTGCTGGCGAGATCAGCGGCAGATGGATGCGCCGTGACACGCCGCCCGCGCTCTCTCCCAGAGTGCGCGCCGCATGATCTAGCGACAGTGAAAGGCGCGAGAGGCCGCTTTCCACATTGCCCGTCGAAATGGTGAGGAAGCGCGCGACATAGGCATAGATCAACGCCACACCGCTCGCCGACATCACAAGCCCCGTGGTGCGCCCCGTCAGCAGTTCTGACAAAGTAGCAATCGCATCATCCATCAAAGCGAGCGGACCGAGCAGGCCAATAGCCAGCACTGTGCCGGGCAAGGCGTAGCCAAGGCTGGCGATGCGCAAGATCACATCGGTCACAGCATTGCGCATCATGCGGGCGGTAAAAGCCAGAACGAGACCCAAGGCCAGCGACACGAAAGTGGCCAGTGCAGAAATCAAAACAGTATTGCCAATCTGCGACAGCAGAGAAGAGGACAGGCCGGCAAAGCGCAAACGCGCCAGCGCCTCGACAAAAAGATAAAGCGCTGGCGCGACAAAGCCGATGAAAATCGGCAAGGCGCAGGCCAGCCAAGCACCAAGCGCTTTCGTGCCGCTCAAGCGCTCGGGCACAAGACGACGCGCGCGTTGCGCAGAGCCCGCATAAGATTGGCGGCGGCGCGCAAAGCGCTCGATCAGAATAAGCGCAATGACCAGCGCCAGCATGATGAGCGCGATTTGTGCCGCACCCGGCAGATTGGAGCGGTTCACCCAGGTCGAATAAATCGACACGGTCATGGTGCGCACGCCCAAAAATTCGGATGCGCCGATATCATTCAGCGCATCCATCAGCGCGAGCGATGTGCCCACCGCAATGGCAGGGCGTGCCAACGGCAAAGCCACGCGCAGAAAAATCCCCATACTGCCTGCACCCAGCGTGCGACCCACTTCAACGAGATTGGCCATTTGCATGACAAACATGGCCCGCGTCGAAAAATACACATAAGGATAGAGCACGAAGCCGAAGAGCAGAATGCAGCCGCCCATGGAGCGGATATCGGGCAAGATCAAATCGCGCGGCGACGATAATCCCAAGGCTGCACGCAAAGCCGTTTGCACAGGCCCGATCGGATGCAGCAAATCGAGATAGGCGTAAGCGATAATGTAAGTCGGCATGGCGAGCGGCAGCAGCAGCGCCCATTGAAAAAAGCGCCGCCCGGGAAATTCATAAGCGGTCACGAGCCATGCAGCGCTGGTGCCAATGACAATCACCAGAACACCCGTGCCCATCAGCAGCAATAAAGTATCGCTGATGGCTTGGGGCAAAACATAGGCCGCCAGATGGGGCCATAAATCACCAGACCCCTTTGCCGCCAACAGGGCGAGCGAAATAACGGGCGCTGCCACAAGGGCCGCCACGAGCAAAGAGACGGCAGGAAGTCCTGCCGTCCCATTTGCAAAGCGTGCACTTATGTTACGAAGTGAGGTCAATTGTCGAAGCCAACGCGATCCATGATCAAGCTGGCCGCTTTGCGGTGCTTGGCAATATCTGACAGCGACAGAGTATCCGGCTTCAAATTGCCAATGGCTTTAATGATCGGATGCATGTCTGCGCCTGCTTTGACCGGATATTCAAAATTATCCTGCGTGTAGATTTTCTGGCCCTCGTCCGACACGAGGAATTCCATGAACTTAACCGCATTGTCGCGATTGGGGGCGTTTTTGGCAACGGCTGCACCAGATGCATTCACATGCGTGCTGCCATTCTTGAATGTTGGCAAAAGCACATTGATCGCCGCGCCCCATTTTTCCTGATCCGGGCCGCCTGCGCCTGAGCGCATCAGACCGACATAATAGGAATTGCCCACGCCGATGTCGCAAAGATTGCCCAAAATATCGCGCGCCACTTCGCGGTCACCACCTGTCGCCTTGCGCGCGAGATTGGCTTTCACACCCTTGGCCCAAGCCTCGCCCGCAGCTTCGCCGTGATGGGCAATGTAAGCCGAAAGGAGCGCAATATTGTACGAATGCTGGCCAGAGCGGATGCAAATCTTGCCCTTCCATTTCGGATCAGCGAGATCTTCGTAATTCATGGCCGTGTCTTTCACACGGTCCTTCGACACATAGATGAGGCGCGCGCGCAGTGACAAAGCAAACCAGCGCTTGTCGGCATCGCGCAATTGTGCGGGCACTGCGGCCTCGAGCACAGGCGATGAAATGGGCTGGGCAATGCCCTTCTCGGCAATCTCGACAAGCTTGGCGATATCGACCGTCATCAGCACGTCGGCAGGTGAGCGCGCGCCTTCTGCTTCCACACGCTCGGCCAAGCCATCATTCATGAAAACAGTATTGACCTTGATGCCGGTTTTTTTGGTGAACGCATCCGCGAGCGGCTTCACAAGGCCGGGTTCGCGCACCGTATAAAGATTGACCTCCTGCGCGCGCGCCATGCTGGTCACAGCAAGACTGCACAAAAGCGCAGAGGCTAAAATTTTTGAAATTTTGAATGACACAAGACAACTCCATGTTCGGGCGCGGTTCAAGGCCGCGACGAAAATCTGCCTGTTTGGAAAGCAGCAATCTGTCGTAACAGCAGGCTCAAAATAGGGTCAACACATATGATTTTTGTTTAGTCCAATTCTAAACTACGCACACGACAGTGAGCGGGCTTGCTCCTGCCCATATGCGGCTTTAGACCTTGAGACAGTTTCCCTGCCCAAGCTGGACCGCAACACGTGACCTTGCAGCCTGATCCCGCCCGTTTGCTCCCCGCCATGGTGGCGGCAGCGCATCGTGCTGGCGACATGGCATTAGGGTGGTTTCGCCATGGCGAGCGCACCAGTGCCGGCATCGAGACCAAAGAAGGCGGATCTCCGGTGACGGAGGCCGATCACGCTGCCGATGCTCTGCTCAAAGAGACATTGCGGGCTCTGGACCACGATGCCGGCTGGCTTTCGGAAGAAACCGCCGACACGCCCGAGCGGCTCTCCTGCCAGCGCCTGTTCATTGTGGACCCGATTGACGGGACACGCGCCTTTGTGGCGGGAGACCCGCGCTGGGCCGTTTCTGTCGCTTTGGTGGTCGATGGCCTGCCCCTGATCGGGGTCCTGCATCTGCCAGCGCTTGGCCAGACCTTTACCGCCCTTGCTGGCGGGGGCGCCCAGCGCAATGGGGAGCCCATCCGCGTTTCTGAGGCCCCGAGCCTCCATGGCGCCCGTTTTGCCGGCCCACAGCCCCTTCTGGACCGTTTTGCGCGCACTGGCGCCGCCATCTCCCCGCAGGGCAAGGTGCCCTCGCTCGCCTATCGAATCGCTCTCGTTGCGGAAGGCCAAATCGAGGCCGGGCTTGCCTCGACCAATGCCCATGATTGGGATATAGCGGCGGCCGACCTGATTGTTCATGAGGCGGGCGGATTCTTGGGTGATAACGGGGGCAGGCGCCCTCTCTACAACCAACCGTCACCCAAACACGGCATATTGGCAGCGGCCCCGGCGCGGTTTCGCGCGGAGATGATCTCCAGGCTGCAGGCGATGGCCTGACAAAACAATATGAAGGGCGCGCCAGAACGCCCCGCAACAACATAATGGACCTGACATGACCGAGAACACACGCGAATCGAAACAGCTTTTGCATCTTGTCTTCGGCGGGGAGCTGATGGGCCTCGACAGCACGGAATTCAAAGATCCGTCCAAGATTGATGTCGTCGGCATTTATCCCAATTATGCGCAGGCCCATGCGGCCTGGAAGTCCAAGGCCCAGTCGACCGTCGACAATGCCCAGATGCGCTATTTCGTCGTGCATCTGCATCGCTTCCTCGATCCGGCCTGATCAGCTTTTGGCGCAGCCCCTGCTCACGCTCTACAGCGGCCTGACAAGGCTGCTGACGCCGCTCGGGCCTGCGCTTCTCAATTGGCGCAAGAAACGCGGCAAAGAAGATGCCCGCCGCATGGGCGAGCGTTTGGGCCATGCCGGCATTGCACGGCCCAAAGGCACGCTTGCATGGCTGCATGGCGCGAGCGTAGGCGAGGCTTTGGCGCTGCTGCCGCTGGTGGATGCTCTGCGCGCCAAAGGCTTCAACGTGCTCATCACCACGGGCACTGTGTCTTCCGCGCAGATATTGGCGCAGCGCCTGCCGCCCGGTGCGATCCACCAATATATCCCGCTTGATCTGCCCAGCAGCGTGGCGCGCTTTCTTGATCATTGGCGGCCCGACCTTGCCATGATCGCGGAAAGTGAAATCTGGCCCAATCTCATCATGGGTGTAACGGCGCGTTCCATTCCGCTGGTCATGGTCAATGCGCGCCTGTCCGAACGCTCGTTTGAGCGTTGGCAAAAAATGCCGGGGTTCATTTCAGCCTTGCTGAAGCGCGTGGACTTGTGCCTCGCGCAAACGCGTGATGATGCCGCCCGCCTGATGATGCTGGGCGCACCGCGCGTGCAAGTGACGGGCAATCTGAAATTTGATGCGCCTGCCCCGCCAGCTGACAGCACAAAGCTTGCCGAAGTCACAGCCATGATCGGCCCGCGCCCCGTCTGGGTGGCCGCCTCCACCCATAGCGGTGAAGAAGAAATCATTCTCGCCGTGCATCGCCATTTGATGAAACGCTTTCCTGATCTCTTGACGATCATCGTGCCGCGCCATGCCAATCGCGGCGCGCAGATTGCGGAACTCGCGGCTGCCAATGAAATTGACGCAGGTCTTCGCTCACGCGGCGATCATCCGATTGCGGGACGTGGCGTCTATATTGCCGATACGATGGGCGAGCTTGGGCTTTTCTATCGCGTCGCGAGCCTGATCTATGTCGGCAAATCGCTGGGTGCAGAAGGCGGGCAGAATCCGATTGAGCCGGCCAAATTGGGCGGGGCTATTTTACACGGGCCCTATGTTGCCAATTTTGCCGAAGTCTATGAGACACTCGATCGCGCTGGGGCGGCGATCATGGTGGCGGATGCCGATACGCTGGCGCGCACCCTCGCCCTTCTCTTGTCGGATACAGCAGCATTGCGGCGCATGGCGCGCGCGGCGGCAGAGGCCGTTGAAAATCTCGGCGGCGCCGCATCAAATGTGATGCAGGCGCTGGAGCCATGGATTGTGCAATTGCGGATGGAGCGGCGCTGATGCGCGCACCTGTCGGATGGTGGCTCGATGAAGCGGACTGGCTCTGCCGCGCCTTGCAGCCAATCGGTGCCGTCTACGGCGCACTCACCGCTGCGCGCATGAAACGCACAGGAACGCGTGTCGAAATTCCCGTCATCTGCATCGGTAATTTTGTAGCAGGCGGCGCAGGCAAAACCCCGACCGCACTGGCCATTGGCAAAATGCTGCAAGCCCAAGGCGAGCGCATCGCTTTTCTGTCGCGCGGTTATGGCGGGGCGCTTGCCAGCGCCACACCTGTGCAAGTTGATCCTGCCCGCCACAACGCGGCCGAGGTGGGCGATGAACCGATTTTGCTGGCGCGCGTAGCACCGACGTTCATCTGCACGGATCGTGTGGAGGGCGCGCGCGCAGCTGCACAAGCTGGCGCTACAATCGTCATTCTTGATGACGGATTGCAAAATCCGCATTTGGCAAAAGATGTGACCCTTGCCGTCGTCGATGGTGAAGCTGGCATCGGCAACGGGCTTTGCGTTCCAGCAGGGCCTTTGCGTGCGCCCCTTGAATCACAATGGCCATATGTAGATGGCATCATCATCATCGGATCAGGCGCGCGCGGTGAGCGGATTGCGCAAGAAGCGCGCTCGCAGAGCAAATTCGTTCTGCACGGGACACTGGTGCCCGACAATGCCCACGAGATCACAGACAAACAGCTCTATGCTTTTGCAGGCATTGGACGGCCCGAAAAATTCTTCCGCACATTGAATGATCTGGGCGGGCGCGTGTCGGTGACGCAGGCTTTTGCCGATCACCATGCTTACACAGCCGCCGAATTGGAAAACATCCGACAGCGCGCGAGCAGCAACGCGCTCGAGCCGCAGACACCTGTCACCACAGAAAAAGACGCGATCCGGATTCCGGAAGGCGCCTTGCCCGGTCTTGTCGTGCTGCGTGTGGCGTTGAAAATGGACGAGCCCGAAAGACTCGCCGAGTTGATCGCGCGAAAAATCAGCCGCGGATAATGCCGAGCTGCTTCAGCTTGGCTTCCGGTGAGGCATAGGCCTCCTGACGATCGACATCCCAATAGCGCAAATCTTCCACCGGAATAGGCTCGCCCGTCACCGCGCAGCGCACGAAACTGCCTGGCGAAAGGATGCGAAAATCCCCGTCGAGAAACTCGACGCGGGCTTCGCCAACCGGCATGGGAGTGCGCTCAAATCTGTTCATGCCCAATGATTAGCGCGAAATGGCTGCAAAATCTAGGGCGTTCCGGCCTGCTCCAGAGCTTCCAGCTCATCGGAAATCTCATTGGCGGCAGCCGGCAAGCGCACGACTGTCACCGTGCAGGGCGCTTCCGCCACGACTTTGGTGGAGGTGGAGCCCAGATAGCGGCGCAAATTGGAACTGCCGCGCGCGCAAATCAAAATCTGATCGACATGATTCGACGTGGCAAATTCGATGAGGGCTGCACCGGGATCGGGCGATTCCAGAACGTGAAACGTCACATCGCCCACACCAAGCCCCAAGGGCCGCGCCCATTCTTTCAATTCGACCAAACGGGTCACATGAATATTGCGACCCTGCTCATCGCGCGAATAATTGAGCCCGATGCGATTGAGCTTCAACACATTGACGCAAGCCAGACGCGCGCCCGGCACGAAATGAAGCACGCGTGCCGCCTCACGCCGCAAGGCCGCCGCCAGAGCTTCCATGCCTTCACTCAAATCCACCGCCGCCAAAACAATAGGCGCCGTGGTCACAGGCCGCTCGCTGATCTGCTGAACCTGTTCTGTATCAAGCGCTGCCGAGCGGAAACGGCGCTTCATTGTCATCCAGAAGCCAGACACTTGCATGCGCGTGGCGCGCTCGGTCAGGCGTACTTCTTCCGGATGCTGCAAATCAAACAGCAATTGCGCGGCCGTGGGGTAGCGATTGGCGGCTTGCGGCTCGAGACAGCGCAGAATGATTTCCTGCAACCAAGGCGGGATGGCCGGATCGAGTTTGCGTGGCGGCACAGGATCGCGCCACAAACGCGCACGCAGCGCCCGATTGAATTTCGGAATCCCCCACGGGCGCACTTTGGTCGCGAAATGATAGAGCAGCACACCAAGCGAGAAAATATCAGACCGCGGATCAGTGCGATTGTGCAGCACTTGTTCGGGCGAAATATAAGGCCCCGTGCCCATCGGCACATGAAATTCTTCTTCGAGCAAATCAGGCAACAGCAAATGCCGCGAAAGGCCGAAATCAATCAGCGCGGCCTCGCCTGAATCGCGCAGCATGATGTTGGAGGGTTTGATGTCGAGATGCAGCACATTCTGCCGGTGCAGATCTACCAGAGCCGCCGCAATTTTGGCGCCGATCTGGGCCACATGCTCGGGCTCCAACGGGGCTTCATCGAGAAGCTTCAGTAAATTTGTGCCCTGCACATATTCCATCACCACATAGGGCTGCTCGGCGATGGATTTGACCGCAATGGTTTTGGGAACATGCACGCCTGACAGACGCGGCAGGATCATCGCTTCCATTTCAAAGCCGACGATGATGGTTGCGTCTTCACCATCAAGAATGGTCGGGACTTTCATCACAATGGGCATATCGATGTCGGGCTTGGTGACGCGCCACAGCGAGGCCATGCCTCCGGCGTGAATTTTTTCACCAATGGTGAAGCCGTCGAGAACGGCTCCTGTCTGAAGTTGCTGCCGCGCCGCCATGTCCTACCGTCCGATATAGAGCCGCGCGGCGAGAATCTGCGGCAGATGCGCCGCGTGAATCTTCCCCGCTGCAGTTTCTATGTCGTAGGAGACACGAAGATAGGTGAATTCGTTTTGATCCGTATCAAAAACGCCCCAGCTTGCAGCCGGATTTTCATCCCGCGGCTGGCCAACAGCGCCCTGCACGGCAAGCCATTTGCGATTGCCCGCGAGAGGAATGGGGGTGCCCGCCTGCGGCTTGAAAGCAACCGCCGGCTTGAGCGGGGCCATGTGATAAAGCTGCGGACGATGCACATGGCCGCAAAAGGTGAGGCGCTTCAGAGTGGCGCGCAAAGAGCGCTCGGCACAAGCGGTGTCGGTAATATAGCGCCATTGGTCGGGCGCTGTGGCATCGGAATGGACGTAAAGCCGATCCTCTTCTTCATAGGAAGAGCGCAGGCTTTTCAAAAAATCGATCTGGTCCTTATCGAGCTCATCATGCGTCCAGAGGATCGCCTCGCGCGCATATTGATTCATATTGTCAATTTTGCCGGAAATGGCCGCAGCATCATGATTGCCAAGCAGCACAATGGCATCGCGCGTTGCCTGCAGCTCCATGATCTTGTCGACGACATAAACGGGATCGGCGCCATAGCCGACGAGATCGCCCAGAATGACGAAGCGATCAACACGCTGGCGCTCGGCCTGCGCCAGACAGGCGTCCAGTGCCTCGCGATTGCCGTGAATATCCGCCAGAAACCCGATACGCATGAAACTCCGGCTCCTTTCCGGCAGCCATCTTCTTATAGTCCCAGCCCGCCCGCTACGATCTGGAACAAAGACTCATGCGCGAGCGAGGGCAGCTGGGTGGTTTTTGAGCTTTGGGAGCCGACTGATCTGGGAGCCGACCTCCTGTTCAGCGAGACGAAGCTCATAGAGCTTTTGCAAATTGAGCCAGAATTCCGGGCTTGTCCCGAACCAATGGCCCAATCGCAAAGCAGTGTCTGCCGTCACGGCGCGCTGACCATTGATGATGCCTGTGATTCGATTGACAGGGACATCGATCTGGCGCGCCAATTCAGCAGCTGACAACCGCAATTCTTTCAATTCCTCGGCAAGATGCTCTCCGGGATGTATCGCCCTGCGCGCCATTGTGGGTATCCTCAATGATAATCAACAATTTCAACATTTGAGGGACCCATTGCCCCCTCCGGCCATTCAAAACAAATCCGCCATTGGTCATTGATGCGGATGGAATGTTGACCCGCACGATCACCCCGCAAAACTTCCAAGCGATTTCCAGCTAGCGCGCGCAAATCCTGCAAAGACGTTGCCGCCTCCAATCGATCAAGCCGAACTTCAGCCTGCCGCGAGAAGCCTGAAAAAGCGCGGATGAAATCTCCCCGCGCAAAACGCTGTGTCCGCCTGTCGCGGAATGAAATGATCATCTCAAAAAACCAAAAATGACGCATTACGTCAAGCGTAATTTTAAAACAAATCCCCCTGCCCGCGGGGTAGGCCCTTGCGGGTGGGCTTTTTGGCGGGGTTGTCTGCGCCACCATCGGCCACAGCACTGACGCGGCCATCGGCCAATTCCACCTGAAAGCGCGCGCCTGTGACAATGGCGGCAACTGAGCGCACGGGCTGGCCCTTGTCATCGCGCACCAGAGCAAAGCCGCGCGCCAAGACATTGTGATAGCCCAGCGCATCAAGGAGCTTCGCCGTTCCTGCCAGAGCCTCGGCGCGACGCTTCACGATTTGCGGACCAAGCCGGATGAAATCACGCCGCGCAGGATCCAGCGCGCCTTGGCGGCGTGCGAGTTCGGCTTGCGGCGAATGACGCGCAAGACGCTGCGAGAGCTTGCCAAGCCGCAGGCCATGATCGCGTAAACGCGCGCGCAGCCGATCTTGCAAACGATCTGCTGCACGGTCGAGGCGCTGACGGGGCACAGCCAATGCATCTTCCGCACCGCGCAACACGCGCGCGAGGCCGCGCAACTCCGCACTTTGACGATCCAGCGAACGGCGCAAAGCGCCACGCTGGCGCGCGCCAAGACCTGTGACCTGCGCGATCAAATCCGCCTGCACGGGCACAGCCATTTCAGCGGCCGCTGTGGGCGTGGGTGCGCGCACATCAGCGGCAAAATCGATCAGCGTTGTATCGGTCTCGTGGCCCACCGCGGAAATCAGCGGAATATCGCTCTCGGCCGCAGCGCGCACGACGATCTCTTCATTAAAACCCCAGAGATCTTCGAGCGAGCCACCTCCACGCGCGACGATGATCACATCGGGGCGCGGAATCGGCCCGCCTGCTTCCAGCGCGTTAAAACCTTCAATCGCGCGCGCCACTTCTGCCGCACTGGTTTCGCCCTGCACACGCACAGGCCAGACGAGCACGTGACGGGGAAAACGATCAGCGAGACGATGCAAAATATCGCGAATGACAGCGCCTGTTGGCGAGGTCACCACGCCAATCACTTGCGGCAGGAAGGGCAGCAATTGCTTGCGCGCAGGATCAAACAGACCTTCGGCTGTGAGTTTGCGTCGCCGCTCTTCGAGCAGAGCCATGAGCGCGCCAACGCCCGCCGGCTCCAAAGTCTCGATGACGATCTGATAATTGGATTTGCCGGGAAAGGTCGTGATCTTGCCCGTGGCAATCACTTCCATGCCCTCTTCGGGGCGGATGCGCAGTCGCGCGAATTGCCCCTTCCACATCACCGCATCAATGCGGGCATTGGCATCTTTCAGCGAAAAATAGACATGGCCCGAAGAATGGGGCCCGCGATAGCCCGACACTTCGCCACGCAGCCGCACATGGCCGAACCGATCCTCGATCGTGCGCTTCAGCGCGCCCGAGAGTTCGGAAACGGTCAATTCGGTGTCGTTGGGCAGAGAATCTTTTGCCATGCCGCATTTATGACTGAAGCCGCGCAGAGCACCAAACGCGGAAAGATGGCGCGACCCCCACCCCTAACCCCTCCCCTCAAGGGGGAGGGGGATCAGGTTGCGCGATGCTGCCCCCTCCCCCTTGAGGGGAGGGCTGGGGTGGGGGTCGCGCGATCTCAATCGCATGCGATTGCACCACCTCCCCCCAACCCTTATGAGGAAGCAAATCATCAGTCGCGCAAGGCTTCTCCATGAACGTCCTCCTCATCGGCTCCGGCGGCCGCGAACATGCTCTGGCTCTGGCGCTCTCCAAAAGCCCGCAGCTCGACAAACTCTTCGCCGCGCCCGGCAATCCGGGCATTGCCAAGCTCGCCGAATGTGTGAGCGTCGATGTTGCCAACCATGCCGCTGTGATCGACTTCTGCCGCCTGATGAAGATTGAATTTGTGGTGGTCGGCCCCGAAGCGCCGCTGGTTGCCGGACTTGTGGATGATCTGGCAAGTGCGGGCATCCCTGCATTCGGCCCGACAAAAGCCGCAGCACAGCTCGAAGGCTCGAAAGGTTTTACCAAAGATCTCGCGCGCGATTTTCACATTCCAACCGCCGCCTATGGTCGCTTCGATACCAAAGCCGCAGCCATCGCCTATCTGGACAAGCATCCTGCACCTATCGTGGTGAAGGCGGACGGACTGGCCGCCGGCAAAGGCGTGATTGTCGCGATGAGCGACCAAGAAGCGCGCGATGCGGTGGAGATGATTTTCGGCGGTGCTTTTGGTGAAGCGGGCGCCGAACTCGTCATTGAAGAATTTATGGAAGGCGAAGAAGCTTCTTTCTTCGCTTTGTGTGATGGCGAACGTACGCTCGCCTTTGCCTCCGCCCAAGACCACAAGCGCGTGGGTGAAGGCGACACGGGCCCCAACACAGGCGGCATGGGCGCTTATTCACCTGCGCCGATTATGACTCCTGAAATGAGCGCGCGCGTGATGCGCGAAATCATCGAGCCCACGCTGGTCGGCATGAAGGCGCGCGGCGCGCCTTATAAGGGCGTGCTCTTTGCAGGCCTCATGCTCACCAAAGACGGGCCGAAGCTGATCGAATTCAATGCGCGTTTCGGCGATCCGGAAACGCAAGTCATGCTGCCGCGTCTGCAAGAAGATCTTCTGCCGCTGCTGATGCAATGCGCGACAGGAAAGCTGCGCAGCGATCCCGTGAAGCTTACACAGAGCACCGCCATGACGGTCGTCTTTGCGGCCAAGGGCTATCCGGAAAACCCGCAAAAAGGCAGCACCATTCGCCATGTCGAACAGGCAGAAGCGATGGACCATGTGATCGTCTTCCACGCCGGAACCAAGCGCGAGGGCGACAAACTCATCGCCAATGGCGGACGCGTGCTGAATATTACGGGGATTGGCTCCACTGTGCGCGAAGCGCGCGACCGCGCTTATGCGGGGCTTGATCTGATCGACTGGCCGGAAGGCTTTTGCCGCCGCGATATCGGCTGGCGAGCGTTGTCATAAGCGCTGTCATGGCTAGCCGCAGGCGAAGCAACCCAGAAGCACCACGTGAGGCCTCTGGATTGCTTCGCTACGCTCGCAATGACGGGGCTTAGTTTTTCGCCGGATCCTTCACCGCTGGCACGCTGTCAAACTCGACGTTCCACAACTCGCCATTCACCCGCTTCACTTCGCGGATATAGACATTTTGAACAATGTCGCGTGTGGCCGGATCAATCGCAATCGGCCCGCGCGGGCTCACCCAGCCTTTGCCCTTCATGGCTTCGACCAGCGCTGCACCACGCGCTTTGCCATCGCTCGCCTTCAAAGCTTCGGCAATCAGCTTCATCCCGTCATAGCCGCCAATCGCCATAAGATTGGGGCGCACGCCATAGGCTTTCATGAAAGCCGCGCGATAGGCTTCGTTTTCCGCACTCGCATGAGCCGCTGAATAATGATGCGAGGTGATCATGCCCAGCACCACATCGCCCATATCATTGAGCGAAATATCATCGACCACATCGCCGGTTGCGATGACCTTGATGCCCGCCTCTTTGAAGCCGCGCTCGGCCACCGCTTTCATGAGATCAGCGCCCTGCCCGTTGGGCACGAAGAGAAACAAAGCATCGGGCTTCAAATCTTTGGCGCGTTGCAAGAAAGGCCCGAAAGCGGGGCTTGCCAGCGGTGCGCGCAAACTATCGGCCACGGCGCCCCCGCTTTCAGAAAAAGCTTTCACGAAAGCCTTTTCCGCATCCTGTCCCGGACCATAATCGGACACGAGCGTCACGACTTTCTTCATGCCTTGGCGCGCCGCCCATTGGGCGAGCGGCACCGTATTCTGCGCCATGGTGAAAGAGGTGCGCAGCACAAAACCATTTTGCTCGGTGATGGAAGATGTCGCTGCGGCCATGACAATCATCGGCACTTGCGCACGCGCCGCCACAGGTGCGGCCGCAAAAGCAAGCGGCGTCAGGCCAAAGCCTGCCAGCACGTCCACGCGATCATTGGTGACGAGTTCTTGCGCGAGACGACGTGTGACATCGGCATTGCCGCCATCATCTTTCACGACGAGTTCGATGCGCTGGCCGGCAACTTCCGCGCCATAAGTTTGCAGCCAGAGCCGCGCGCCATTTTCAACCTGGCGACCAATCGAGCCCGCAAAAGGTCCGCTCAACGGCAGAATGAGCCCGACACGAAAGGGCTCTGCAGCGAAAGCGGTAGCGGCAAAGAAGGCGGCCGAGAGGGCCAAAACAAGGCGTTTCATTTTCACTCCTATCAGCGCCGTCATTGCGAGCCAAAGGCGAAGCAATCCAGAAGCCTCACGTGTCGCCTCTGGATTGCTTCGCTTCGCTCGCAATGACGGGCCCGGCTCTTCTAGCGCCGCTCTTTGAAAAAGTCGCGCAGCAGCTCGGCCGCCTCGCTTTCGCGCAAGCCGCCATAGACTTCAGGCGCGTGGTGGCAGGTTGGCTGGTGGAAGAAGCGCGGGCCGAAATCGACCGCCCCGCCCTTGGGGTCGGCGGCTGAAAAATAGACCCGCCGCAACCGGGCGAAGGAAATCGCCCCCGCACACATGGCGCAGGGCTCGAGCGTCACATAAAGATCGCAGCCGATCAGTCGCTCGGAGCCGATTTTGGCCGCCGCCTGCCGGATGGCCAGAATCTCGGCATGGGCGGTGGGGTCCCGGTCGAGCAACGTCCGGTTATGGGCGAGGCCCAAAAT
Source organism: Beijerinckiaceae bacterium (assembly GCA_947452455.1). Taxonomy (GTDB): domain Bacteria; phylum Pseudomonadota; class Alphaproteobacteria; order Rhizobiales; family Beijerinckiaceae; genus Terripilifer. Next base: position 269,609 of record CANGBX010000001.1, on the reverse strand, counting down.
CTCCCCCTCGCGCACCACAACCGCGCCAACAGGCACTTCCCCGAGGGCGGCAGCGGCGCGGGCCTGATCAAAAGCCAGCGAAAGCGGGTCTGAGACGTCCATCCAATCGACTTTCCTAGGCGCAACCTGCTATCAGGGCGCATGAGCGACAACAGAGATCAGAAAAGCCGTGGTCCGCGCAAGCCGGATCGCGCCCCAAAAGGCGGGAAACCCGCCGGAAAATCCTTTGGCAAAGAGGGCGATAAGCCAAGAGGCAAACCTGCTGGCAAAAGCTTCGACAAGCCAGCAGGCCGCAGCTTCGACAAGCCGCGGGATCAGAGCTTCGAAAAGCCGCGCGGAGCGAGCTTTGATAAGCCAAGGGGTGCGAGCTTCGACAAGCCACGCCGTGTCTTGCGCACGCCGCAAGTCGAGACGCCTTCCGCCTTTGCTGGCGAGCGCATCGCCAAAGTCATGGCGCGTGTTGGCCTCTGCTCGCGCCGCGATGCGGAGCTGTGGATCTCGCAAGGTCGCGTTGCCGTCAATGGCAAGAAGCTCGACACGCCCGCCGTCAATGTCACGCCGGAAGATCGCATCACGGTTGATGGCAAGCCGCTGGCCGAGCGCGAACGCACGCGCCTCTTCATGTTCCACAAGCCGCGCGGCTTTGTAACGACCGATCGCGACCCCGAAGGACGCCCGACGATTTTCGATGCGCTGCCCGAAGGTCTGCCGCGTCTCATTTCCATCGGTCGTCTCGACATCAACACCGAAGGCCTGCTGCTGCTCACCAATGATGGCGGTCTGGCGCGCGTGCTTGAATTGCCGTCAACCGGCTGGCTGCGCCGCTATCGCGTGCGCGCCAATGGCTCGACTGATCAAGCCAAGCTCGATGAATTGCGCAAAGGCATTGTGATCGAAGGCATCGAATATGCCGGCATTGAAGCGACCCTTGACCGCGTGCAAGGCGCAAACGTCTGGCTCTCGATGGGCCTGCGCGAAGGCAAGAATCGCGAAATCAAACGCGTGCTCGAACATCTGGGGCTGGCGGTGAACCGCCTGATCCGCCTCTCCTACGGGCCGTTCCAGCTCGGCGATCTGGAAGATGGCGCCATTGATGAAGTTCGTACACGCGTGCTGATGGAACAGATTGGCCCCGTTCTGTCAGAAGAAGCGGGCTGTGATTTCAATTCGCCCATCATCGACCGCTCGGGCCGCGAAGTGACGGACGACGTCCGGCCGATGCGCGCAGCACCGCGCGGAAAAATGATTGTGCCCGATGAAGAACTCGGGCCGCGCAAAGACCGCCCTGCGCCGCGCACGCGCAAGCACGTCTCTGTGCTGCGCGCCGCACGCGAAGAACCAAAGCCCGAGCGCCGCCGCATTGAACGCGCTGAAACCGCCGACCGCAAAGGCCGCGCGGTGAAAGTCGAGCGCGTCACAACGCCTGGCAAAAAGAATATGGAAACGCGCAATGGCCGCCGCTTTGCCGACGGTGGTACGGATCCGCGCGCACGTCGTGAGGCGACAGCGGGCGAGCGTCCGCGCACGGGCCGCAATGCCAAGGAAGCCCCGCGCGATCTGGATCGCCGCGGCATGCGACCACGCCGCGAAGACACCGTGTCCGAGCCGCGCGAGTTCAAGCCTTGGGGTAATGATCCGGGTCCAACGGCCAAAAAGCCGGAGCGCGATTTCAAGCGCGGCGATCGTCCGCAACGCCCCGGCGGCAAACCGCCGTTCAAGGGTGGCAGCAAAGGCCCGAGCAAGGGCCCGCGCAAACCGCGCGACTGATCGGCCATGCGCATCGTTGGTGGCAAATTCAAAGGACGCGGGCTGAAGACGCCATCGTCTTCCATTGTGCGGCCGACCTCCGACCGTTTGCGCGAGACGGTCTTCAACATTCTGGCACACGCCTATGATGATGCCTGCGAAGGTGCGCGGGTGATTGATCTCTTTGCAGGCACAGGCGCACTCGGCATCGAGGCTTTGTCGCGCGGCGCCACGCTCGCTTTGTTTGTCGATGATTCCAACGAAGGCCGCGCTTTGCTGCGCGCCAATACGGAAGCTTTGGGACTGGGCGGCATCACCCGCATCATGCGCCGTGATGCGACCAAACTCGGCCCCATGCCGCCGCAAGAACCTTTCAATCTGGTTTTTCTCGATCCGCCCTATGGGCGCAATCTCGCCCCGCGCGCACTTGTGTCGCTGAAAGATGGCGGCTGGCTCTACGATGGCGCGCTTTGCATGATTGAAGAAGAAGCCGATGCGCAAGTCGAACTGCCACAAGGCTTCACGATGCTCGACAAGCGCGAGACTGGCGACACGCAAGTGGTGTTTGCGCGCTACTCAGTCTAATGCCGTCATTGCGAGCCGAAGGCGAAGCAACCCAGAGCCACACGTGAGGCTTCTCGTTTGCTTCGCTTCGCTCGCAATGACAAAAAAGTCACCGACGTCCGAAGAGCTTCTCAACATCCGCGAGCTTCAATTCCACATAGGTCGGGCGACCGTGATTGCATTGACCCGAACCCGGTGTGGCTTCCATCTCGCGCAACAGCGCATTCATTTCTTCGCCATTGAGACGACGACCCGCGCGCACCGAATGATGGCACGCCATGGTCGCCAGCACATGATCAAGACCCTTGGCGAGTGACGTGGCCGAGCCATGTTCTGCCAGAGTATCGGCCACATCGCGCACAAGGCGTTGCGGATCAGCCTTGGCGAGAATGGCCGGCACTTCGCGGACCGCGACAGCGCCGGGACCAAAGCTCTCGACAGAAAGGCCTGACTTCTCGAGTTCGCCAGCATGGGCGAGCAGGCGATCCACATCGCCCTCGTCCATGTCGACAATTGCGGGGATCAGCAACATTTGCCGCGCAATGCCTTTTTCCTCGCGCTGCTTTTTGAGCTTTTCATAAACAAGCCGCTCGTGTGCTGCATGCTGATCGACAATCACCACGCCATCGCGCGTCTGGGCGATAATATAGGTGTCATGCACTTGCGCACGCGCTGCGCCCAGCGGCGCATCGAGCGCTTCGGCTTGGGGCATCACATCATGCGCGCGCATATCCGCCTGCGGCGGGGCCACATCCGACACGAAAGAAGCTTGCGCTGCCTCGCCAAAACCCGATGATGGTGCGGCAGGCGATGAGCGCCAATCCCATTGCGCATTTTGCGGCGCAGGACGCTGCCAATTACGCGCCATGGTCTCAATGGTACGCGCGCCGCCTGTTGTGCTGGCGCGATGCATAGCCTCGCTCAATGCCTGTTTCAACGCACCAATGATCAAGCCACGCACCAGACCCGGATCACGGAAGCGCACTTCTGCCTTGGCCGGATGCACATTCACATCCACAAAATGCGGATCGCAGGTGAGGAAAAGTGCCAGCGCCGGATGACGGTCTGAGGGCAGATAATCCATGTAAGCGGCGCGCACGGCGCCACTCAGCACTTTGTCGCGCACAGGGCGGCCATTCACATAGAGATATTGCGCGAGCGCATTGGCGCGATGAAATGTCGGCAGACCAGCAAAACCATTCAGCCGGAAACCTTCGCGCTCGGCATTCACCGACAAAGCATTGGGGGAAAAATCCTGCCCCAAAACTTGCGCGATACGCGCGAGACGACCCTCATCGCCTGCGCCGCAATCGACATAATCAAAGCCCGAAAGATTGTCGCCCGACAAAGCAAAGCGCACACGCGGATGCGCCATAGCCAGACGCTTCACCACATCGGCCACAGCCTGCGCTTCGGAGCGATCAGTTTTCAGAAATTTTAATCGCGCGGGCGTTGCCAGAAACAGATCGCCCACTTCGACCTTGGTGCCTTGCGCACCAGCGATGGGCGCGACAGCTGCTTTCTGGCCGAAGTCCACGCGCAGATGCGAGGCATGATCAGCACCCGCGCGCCGCGTCGTAATATCAAGCCGCGCGACGGAACCGATGGACGGCAAAGCCTCACCACGAAAACCCAGTGTCGCAATATTGGAGAGATCACCATCCGGCAGTTTTGATGTCGCGTGACGATCAACAGCAAGCGCCAGATCATCCGGCGTCATGCCCTCGCCATCATCCACCACGCGAATGAGGCGACGACCACCTTCTTGCAAAACCACTTCAATGCGTCGTGCGCCGGCATCCAGCGCATTTTCGATGAGTTCTTTCACGGCAGATGCCGGACGCTCCACGACCTCGCCCGCCGCAATGCGGTCAACCAGAATGGGATCGAGGCGACGGACGGGCATGAGGTGAATCACTTATTTTAGGATGATTCAGACTATCAGGATTTAGTCCCACCGTCATTGCGAGCAAAGCGAAGCAAACCAGATGTCTCGCATGATGCTTCGCCTTCGGCTCGCCATGATGGCGTGGGTTACATGCCGATGGGGCGACCGGCGACAGCCACAACGAGTTCCTTGCCCTTGAAGAGACGCTCGCCCACGCGCGCCATATCAGCGAGCGTCACATTGGCGACGAGCCGGTTACGCTCATCAAGCCATGTGACCGGCAGGCCCTCGGCCTGCAAATGCGCGAGCTGACCTGCAATTTTGGTCGATGTGTCAAAGCGCAGATCGTAAGAGCCGATCAGATATTTCTGCGCCTTTTCGAGTTCTTCCGCGCTCGGGCCATCGGCGGCGAGTTTGCGGATTTCTTCTTCGATCACCGAAAGCGATTCAGCTGCGCGCTCGTTCTTGGTGGAGGTGCCGCCGATGAAACTTGCCGTATGACGGAAACTCACCAATTGCGAATGGACCGAATAAGCAAGGCCGCGCTTCTCACGCACTTCCTTGAACAGACGCGCGGAAAAGACGCCACCACCCAGAATATGATTGAGCACCATGGCCGGAATATGATCGGGATCATGCAGATCAATACCCGGAAGGCCGAAGCGGATGGTCGATTGCGGCACATCCACATCAATCACTTTGCGCGTGCCAAGCCCCTGCATCATCACAGGCTCGATTTTCGACAAAGTCGTTTGCGCGGGCAATCCGCCAAAGACATCATCAAGCAGAGCTGCCAGTTTGGTTGCATCAATGGCGCCCACAACAGCCAGCTTCAAACCGCTGCGCTGCATGACGCTTTGGTGCATGCTCACAAGATCATCGCGCGTGATGGCCGCAACACTCTCCTGCGTGCCACGCGCGGGGCGGCCATAGGCATGGCCCGGAAAAGCCATTTCACGCCAGGCTTTGCCAGCCAAAGCATCAGGATCATTGGCTTCATGGCGAAGCCCGGCCAGCATTTGCGCGCGCACGCGCTCGATTGCATCCGTGTCGAAACGCGGTTGATTGACCGCGAGCTTCAAGAGAGCAAAAGCTGCATCAATGTTGCGCGACATGGTTTTGAGGCGACCATGAAAGGAATCGCTGTCGGAGGAGAAGGAGATTTCAATCGCCTTGTCATCGAGCGCATGATGGAAAGCCTGCGCATCAAGATCGCCAGCGCCTTCATCCATCAGGCCAGCCATCATCGAGGCTGCGCCCATGCGCCCATCCGGGTCCTGCGTGGAGCCGCCTTCTAACGCGAATTCCATCGCGACCAACGGCACGGCATAATCTTCGACCAGCCAAGCCTCAAGACCGGCTTTACTCACAACATGCTGCACGCGGGCAGCGCGCGAAGCGGTCAGAGCTGAGATTTGCGGCGCGTTCATGAGCGTTTCCAATTGTGTTTTTCAGCGCGCATCAGGCAGCGGCATTGTCTGATTTGGGCAGCAAAAAGCCGGTGACCGCACGACGACGATCCAGCCATTTGGCAGCCACTTTTTGAACATCTTGCGCGGTGACCGCATCCATGCGCTCGGGCCAAGCGCGGATATCTTCCACACTCATGCCCGTTGTCAGCGCCGCACCATACCAGCGCGCAAGCGATGTCTGGTTGTCCTGCGCATAGATGGCATCGGCCACAAGGCGCGTTTTGGCGCGGGCGAGATCTGTCTCTTCCACGCCAGTGTCGATGACTTCGCGAATGACGCGCTCGATGGCGGCGTCCAATTGCTCCAACGAAACATCGGGCGAAGGCATGGCGTAGAACCAGAAGCGCGTCTCATCGAGCGCCGTGCCCATGTAATAGCATTCTGCAGCCACCGCGATTTTCTCGCCCATGACGAGACGGCGATAGAGCAGACTTGTGGCGCCACCACCGACCAGATGCGCGAGCGCTTCGAGTGCTTCCGCCTCGCCCTGCTCGGCCGTGCGATAAGACGGCACGAGATAAACAGTCTGGTGCGAAGGTTGCTCGACCTTTTCATCGGCCAAAGTAACCAGACGATGAGCGCGGGGCTCTGGCTCGCGCGGACGGTTGCGTTGGGGCGCTTCACCGCGCGCAGGGATCGCACCATAAGTGCGGGTCGCCAGTTCGCGCACTTCTTCTTCACTCACATCGCCAGCAACAATCAGGACTGCATTTTCGGGCGTGTAGAAACGGTCGTAATAATCGAACGCATCGGTGCGGCCGAGATCTTCAATCTCGTGCTGCCAGCCGATGATCGGCTTGCCATAGGGGTGATGGGGATAAAGTGCTGCCTGCACGGCTTCATGCAATTGCGCAGACGGATCGCTGTCCGTGCGCATGCGGCGCTCTTCCAGCACGACATCGCGCTCGGGCGCGACGATCTCGTCCGTCAACACGAGATTCTTCATGCGGTCGGCTTCATATTCCATCACGACAGGAAGATGCGCCTTGGGCATGCGCTGGTAATAGGCCGTGTAATCATTCGAGGTGAAAGCATTCTCTTGCCCGCCAAGTTCAGCGACGAGTTCAGAGAAATAGCCTTTGGGGTGCTTCTGCGTGCCCTTGAACATGAGATGCTCAAGAAAATGCGCAATGCCGGATTTGCCAGCCGGATCATCAGCCGACCCGTTGCGATACCACACCATATGCGTGATGACCGGCGCGCGCAGATCGGGGATCACCACGACCTCCATACCATTCTCGAGTTTGAAATGAGAAATGGTCGGGCCCGCGCCGCCGCTTGCGGATGAAGCACTGGAAGGTGTCAAGCTTGGGAAATGCGACTGTCGTGCCATGGGCGCCCGATCGATCGTTGGAACAAAACCGCCGCCTCAAGGATCACCCCCGGGCGGCGGCAGAAACAAATATAGTGTCAAAGGGGAAGAAAGTTCACCCCTGAAACACAAGCAATCCCTTACTCGCGTTCACGCTTGCGACGGGCTTCTTCAATAGCCTGAGCGCGTGCGTCATCCAGATTGTCTTCCTGGCGCTGTTCCCAAGTATATTTCTGGATCGTGGTCGGCTTGCGAAAACCGGTCGGCGGTTCTGTCAGCGCCTTGCGCTGGGGCTCGACACCCACAGCCAGCACTTCCTTATCGTCCGAAGAGGATCGAGCATTCCGCAGCCCGCTCCAGAAGGCTTCCTGGTTGCAAGGGCGGCCGAGCGGCTCGTTACAATCCTTGTCTACTCCCGGTCCCTGCACATTGGTGGTGCGCACGCGATCAAGCTCGGTACGGCTCACGGGGTTCCAGACCTCATCAACGCGCTCTTTTGCATTGGCGCGCTTTTCAGCTTCCTTACGGGCGATTTCCTGATCCTTCGGCCAGGCCTGCGTGCGCTTGGCAGCGGGTTCCTGCGGGGCCGGCAAGGCCTTGCGATTATTCGGGACCACGAGAGGCGCGCGCTCACGATACTGGATATTGGCGTCGACCGGCTGGTCGCCCGGCATGACCAGATCGACCAGGCTTTCAAAGACGCTGGCCTTGCCGTCGTCTTCCAGTGCAATCGCGGGCGCGGAAAAGGTCAAAGCCAAGGCGCAAGCACCGGCCGTCAGAAGCCCGGCGCGAGAGAAGTAAATCCCTGATTTCATGGCCGTATCCATCTTTGTTGGGCTTAACTTGGTGGCTCGTCCCGGCATGGAGACGAGCTTGAAGGATCAAGCTGCCAGCCCATGGCGGCAATTTAGTGGCGGAGCTCAGCCTTTCGGCTGCGCCTCGGGTGTCGTGAAGGATTCATACAGAAGAAGGCCGACCCCCGCAACGATCCCAATGTCAGCAAGGTTAAACACGTACCAAGAGAAGGTCCCGACATGGAAATGGAAGAAATCGGCCACCGCCCCATAGGCAATCCGGTCGATGCCGTTGCCAATCGCCCCGCCAATGATCAGGCCAAGCGCCAGCCCCGAGAGGCGCGTCCGGGCCTGCCAGAGCCAAACGGCAAGAAACAGGGTCGCCGCGGCCGTGACAGCCAGCAGGAGATAGCGCTCCAGATCACTATCGGCCTCGAAGAGCGAATAAGACACGCCCTTATTCCATGCCATGACGAGATCAAAGAAGGGCAGCACTTGCACGGGCTGGCGGCTGACAATGTCATAGACATTGAGCATCCAGAGCTTATGCGCCTGATCGACGAGCAGCATCAAAAAGGCCGATGCGCCACCGATGAGGCGCACAGCCGTCTGTGATGTCATAGCCGCGCTCACAAAAGACCCGCGGCTTTCAATTCGCGCAGAGCCTTGGCGTCACGCGGCGTGACATCCGGATAATCGGCATCTTGTCCGACGTCTTCGGATATTTTCCACGAGCGTGCGCATTTGCGCCCCTTGGCCTGTTCCGGCACGACGCCGACACCCGCCACATCATCCAGCGCGAAAGCCCCCGCAGGCGCGCTGCCTGCCCGCACATCAATGCCGGATGTGATGCAGATTTCTGCAAAGTCGAGACCATCCAGCGTAGCGCGCAATGCTTCATCGGCAATATAGACAAGCGGTGCAGCTTCAAGCGACGAGCCGATGCGCTTTTGCGCGCGCTCGATTTCGAGAGCGCCTGTCACCACGCGACGGATCGCGCGCACTTTCGCCCATTTGGCGGCGAGCGCATCATCCCGCCATTCAGCAGGCACATCATGGAAAGTTTCTAGATGGACCGATTCCGCATCCGCATAGCGCGAAAGCCAAGCTTCTTCCGCCGTAAAGCAGAGGATGGGTGCGAGCCACAAAGTGACGGCGCGGAAAATCTCTTCAATGCAGGTGAGCGAAGCCAAGCGCGCTTGCGACGACACAGGATCGCAGTAAAGCGTGTCCTTGCGCACATCGAAATAAAAGGCCGAGAGATCCGTGTTCAAGAATAGCGAAAGTTCCGAGACAACCTTGCGATAATCATAGGTCTCGTAAGCCTTTTTGATGACAGGTGCGAGTTCCGCGAGACGATGCAGCATGAGCTTTTCAAGCTCGGGCATGTCAGCATAAGCCACGCGCTTGGTGGCATCATAATGGGCGAGTGTGCCGAGCATCCAGCGCATCGTGTTGCGCAATTTGCGATAGGTCTCGACAAAGGTTTTCAAGATCTCTTTGCCGATACGCAGATCGTCCGAATAGTCGGCCGCCGCGACCCACAGGCGCAAAATGTCGGCGCCTGAATCCTTGATCACATCTTGGGGCGCTGTCACATTGCCGAGCGACTTCGACATTTTCTGGCCCTTCTCGTCCAGAACAAAGCCGTGTGTCAGCACAATATCGAAGGGTGCCCGCCCGCGCGTGCCGCAGCTCTCAAGCAGTGACGATTGGAACCAGCCGCGATGCTGGTCGGAGCCTTCGAGATACATGACCTGATCGCGCCCGCCATCGACCTTGCGCTTGGTGCCAGACAGCCCCGGGAAATGTTTTGCATCTTCGAGCGTGTACGTATGGGTCGAGCCTGAATCGAACCAGACGTCGAGCACATCCATGACCATGTCATATTGCGCGGCATCGTGACCAAAGGCTTTCAAGAAGCGCTCTTTCGCGCCGTCCTTGAACCACGCATCACCACCTTCGACTTCGAAAGCCTCAGCAATAGCCGCATCGACTTTCTTGTCTTGCAGCAGCTCTTTTGTTTCTTTGTGAACGAAGACGCAGATCGGCACGCCCCAAGCGCGCTGGCGCGACATAACCCAATCCGGCTTGTTTTCAATCATGCCGCGGATGCGGTTTTCGCCCGATTCCGGCACCCATTGCGTTTTGCCAATCGCATCGAAAGCAACCGCACGCAGAGACGAGCCCAGATCAAAGCTCTTGTCCATCGCAATGAACCATTGCGGCGTGTTGCGGAAGATGACCGGCTTTTTCGAGCGCCAGCTGTGCGGATATTGATGCTTCAAACGTCCGCGCGCAACGAGATTGCCAATCGTAATGAGCGATTGAATCACCGCTTCATTGGCGTCGCCCTTGTCACCCTTTTCAGTGATGACGCGCTTGCCTTCAAAGCCCGGCGCTTCTTTGGTGTAGCGGCTTTCATCATCAATGGTGAAAGGGATGTGTGTGTCGATGCCGCGCTCTGACAATTGGCGGCCATAGGCCATCCAGATTTCAAAGTCTTCGCGGCCATGCGAGGGCGCCGTATGGACAAAGCCAGTGCCCGTATCATCTGTGACATGATCACCATCGAGCAGAGGCACTTGGAAACGGTAACCAAGGCCCGACAGCGGATGCGCGCAGACAGTTGCTTTCAGATCATCTGCCGACACAGAAGCAATCTGCTTCAGCGAGATTTTTGAAGATGCGGCGACTGCTTCAGCGAGTTTCAGCGCGAGCACATATTTCTCGCCCACCACGGGGCCAAAGTCGCGCTCATTGGCGGTGACTTCAAACACGCCATATTCGATCTTGTGCGAATAAGAGATAGCGCGATTGCCCGGCAGCGTCCAAGGCGTTGTCGTCCAGATGACGACATAGGCATTGGCAATCGGGCCCTCAAGAATGGGAAACTTCACCCACACCATATCCGACTGGTGATCGTGATATTCGATCTCGGCTTCGGCGAGCGCGGTCTTTTCAACCACCGACCACATGACGGGCTTGGAGCCGCGATAGAGAAGTCCATTGTCTTTGAACTTCATAATCTCGCGCGCGATCTGCGCTTCGGCATGGAAAGCCATGGTCGAATAGGGGTGATCCCAATCACCCGTCACGCCGAGACGCTTGAATTCTTCGCGCTGCGTGTCGAGCCATTTTTGTGCAAAGGCGCGGCATTCCTGACGGAATTCAACCACCGGCACTTCGTCTTTGTTTTTGCCCTTGGCGCGATATTGCTCTTCGATCTTCCATTCAATCGGCAGACCGTGGCAATCCCAGCCCGGCACATAATTAGAATCGAAGCCCAGCATCTGCTGGCTGCGCGTCACCATATCTTTCAAAATTTTATTGAGCGCATGGCCGATATGAATATTGCCATTGGCATAGGGCGGGCCGTCATGCAGCACGAAACGCGGACGCCCGGCCGAGGTCTCGCGGATGCGCTTGTAGAGATCGCGCTCACGCCAACGCGCCAGAAGCTCCGGCTCCTTTTGCGGCAGGCCCGCGCGCATCGGGAAATCCGTGCGCGGCAGGAAAAGGGACTGCGAATAATCGGGGGCGGAAGACTCAGTCATGTGGAACGAAAGCTCTGGCGCGAATGGGAAAAAATCAGTGCCCGCCAATAGCCCATTTTTTTCGTCATTGCGAGGAGCGAAGCGACGAAGCAACCCAGAGGCACCACGTGAGGCCACTGGCTTGCTTCGCTCCGCTCGCAATGACGGCCCACAGGCGGGTCAGGCGAGGATGGCGCGGGCCTCAGCCACATCCCTTTCGATCTGCGCCACCAGCGCCTCGAGCCCGTCGAACTTCTCTTCCGGGCGCAGCCAGCTCACAAACCGGACCTCGACCTCTTTTCCATAGAGATCGCCTTTAAAATCAAGGAGATGGATCTCAAGCCACGGGGGGCCATTGTCGACCGTCGGGCGACGGCCCCAGCTCGCCACGCCCTTTTGCAGGACCCCGTCGACCATCATGCGCACGGCATAAATGCCGTATCTGAGGCGGCAGGCCGGATCGAGGATCAGATTGGCGGTCGGAAAACCAAGCTCGCGGCCGAGCTTCTGGCCATGCACCACCTCGCCGGTGACGAAATAATCATGACCAAGAAGGGCGCGGGCACGCACCACATCGCCCTCTTCGAGCGCGCGGCGGGTATCGGCGGAATGGATAGCCTCGGGGCTACCGCCGGCATCGGCTAGGACTTTTTCGACGATCTTCACGGCAAAGCCATGGCGCTCGCCCGCCTCTTTCAGAAAAGCCGGCGAGCCTTCGCGGCCCTTGCCGAAGTGGAAATCATAGCCGACCACGGCGGCGGATATTTTAAGGCGCTCGACCAGCACCTGGCGCACAAAAGCTTCTGCTGTGAGGTCCGCCAGCGCCTTGTCGAAACTCAGCACAAACATGGTCTCAAGACCAAGGCGCGCCAGCAACACAGCCTTTTCGCGCTCCGGCGTCAGGCGATAGATCACAGGCTTACCGGCAAAGAAGTCGGCTGGATGGGGCTCAAAGGTCAAAACAGCGCAAGGCTTGTTGAGGCGCGTGGCCAAAGCCTCTGCGGCGCGGATCACGACAGAATGGCCGCGGTGCACGCCATCAAAATTGCCGATCGCGACAACCGCGCCCTGAAGCGCTTGCGGCAGGCTTTGCGGATTTCGGATGACGGCGAGACCGGAGGCGGGGGAAGGCACTGACATGGGCGGCAAACTGACGTGCCGACCCCGCCCCGTCAAGGCTTAGCGCGCCGGCTCTTGGCCGCCTTCTTCGAAACAGACTTTTTCACATTCGGCCGCTTGGCTGCAGGCTTTTTGATCTTTGGCTTTTTGGTATCGGCCTTTTTGGCTGGCGCTTTCGCCTTTCGCGCAGCTTTGATCGGCGCTTGCACAATGACAGGCACGGGACGCGCGCTGCCAGTGCGGCTTGGCACCATGACAAGAGCCTGCCCATCAAGCACGACTTTACCATCCACCACACATTCGCATTGCAAGGTGCAGCGACGACCCTCAGCGACAAGCTCCACCACTTGCACAGACACGATCACCACATCGCCGATGCGCACTGGCGCGCGGAAATTCAGTGTTTGCGACAGATAGACAGCACCGGGGCCCGGCAGATACATGCCCAGAACCGCTGAAATCAGACTGGCTGTGTAGAGCCCGTGCGCGATGCGCCCACCAAAGCGGGTCTTGCGCGCAAAGTGATCGGACAAATGGATGGGATTGTGATCGCCCGACAAAGTGGCAAAGCCCACCACATCATTGGCCATCACCGTCTTCATGATGCTTTCGCTCATGCCGATCGAGAGATCTTCAAAGAAATAAGATGTGAAAGGCGCAGACGTCATGAAGGCTCGCTCGGGTCATCCATCAAAATGACCATCGCCTCTGCCTCTCAGCGCTGCAATTGGACTTAAGGGCTACCAGACAAGCTCGGGGATGGCCGCCAGCGGATGACGCGGGTTTTCGGCCAAGAAACGCTGATAGGCCGCCAGATCAATGGCCCCATCCGCATGCAGCTCTTCGCGATGAATGCCCTTGGTGACGAAGAGAGCATCAATGCCGAACTCCACCGCACCCGCGACATCGGTGCGCATCGCATCACCAATCGCCAGAATACGCTCGCGCGGCACTTTGGTGCCGCGGATTTTTTCGGCAAATGCCAAGGCACGCTCATAAATAGGCGCAAAGGGTTTGCCTGCCTGCAAGACACGCCCGCCGCGCTCTTCATAGGCTTGGGCAATCGCGCCCGCACAATAGATGAGCTGATCGCCCACATGCACAACAAGATCGGGATTGGCCGAAATCAGATCGAGATTGCGTGCGCGCATCATGTCCAGACGCTGCGCATAATCATCGACCGTTTCTGCACGATCATCATAAAGCCCGGTGACAACCACATAGGCCGCCTCTTCCAGCGGCACGAGGCGTGGCTTGATGCCCGTCTGCTGATGCGAAATCTCGAACAAAGTGAAATCGCGCTCGGGACCGATGTGATAGATCGGCGCGTCTTTGCGCTCGGCAATGAAAGCCAAAGTCACGTCACCCGACGTGACCATATCGTCGAACACATCGCGCGCGACTTTGAGGCCTTCCAGCTGCTCGAGGATGGGCGGGTTGGGGCGCGGCGCATTGGTGATCAGGATCACCGTGCCACCTTGTGCGCGAAAACGCTGCAAAGCCTCGCAAGCCGCCGGATAGCGCTCTTGGCCATTGTGAACGACCCCCCAGACATCGCAGAAGACGACATCATAACGGCCATCGAATTCGGAAAGGCCGCGGGCAATACGCGGCTCTGCTGCTTTTGTGCTCATCCTAAGGCGGCTAAAGGCCCCACCCGCCCCTGTCAAGGATGAGGACAATCAACCCTGCTGCGGCGCACACTAAAGGATTGAAATCCGACAAAATGGGACTCTCTGCTCAAACTTCGTGCATATCCTGAAGGAGGCTTGACCTTGTCAGACGAGCTATGGAATCTCAACTAAGACGAGGCAATCAAGAATCCTGCTTTCTGGGAACGCTTCAAGGATGATGAAGTTTTCAACGACGGGTCTGAGCGACCAGCCGCACGGCCGCGTGTTTAAGCGCGCGCTGCTGGCCGCCTGTCTTGTCGCGACTGTCTTTGCAAGCCCTGCCCGCGCCGCTTCACCGGAAGAAGCCAGCGCTGCTGAAGCGCAGATGGAAACATGCCCTGCTGGCCGCTCCATGTTGAAGCAGCAAGCCAAGCTGAAAGACTTTGCCAAACGCGTCGCTGAGCGCGCGCATCTGAAAATTCTCGCGATTGGCTCGTCATCAACCCATGGCATTGGCGCCACTTCACCGCAATATGCATATCCCGTGCGTTTTGCAGAAGAACTTAACCAGCGCTTCCGCACCAAGGTTGAAGTCATCAATGCCGGTGTGAATGGCGAAACTGCTGATGCAACGCTCGCCCGCCTCGAAGAGCGTGTGGCAGCGGAGCGTTTTGATCTCGTCATATGGCAGGTCGGCACCAATGACGCGATGAGGGGCCGCGACGAAGAGAGTTTCCGCATTTTCCTGAAGCGCGGCATTTCACTCGTCAAGTCGCGCAAAATGGATCTTGTGCTGCTCGACCAGCAATTTTTCCCGACGATGAAAGATCCGGTGCTCTACGAGCGCTTTGTCAAACTGATCGAAATTGCGGGCGACGAAGAAAACATTCCAGTCCTGTCGCGCTATAAGCTCATGAAATTCTGGGGCGAGCGTACGCCGCAAGATTTGCGCTCCATGCTGGCAACAGACGGCTTCCACATGAGCGACCGCGGCTATTTCTGTCTGGCAAATGCCATGGGCCGCGCCATGGGTGATCTGGTCAGGGGCGCGCCGCAGCTTGCCAATGAGATCACGCCTGCGATCACGGCTTCCGTGCCGCGAAACATGCTGCGCCCCTAAACGCTGACTTTTCCGTCCACAATATTGAGGCGCCGATCCGCTTGTGCAGCTAGTGCAGGATCATGCGTGACGACCACCACCGATTTGCCTGAGCCCGGCCCACACATGGCACGCAAGATTGAGATCACTTGCGCGGTGGAGGCCGTATCCAGATTACCGGTCGGCTCATCCGCCAGCACAAGCTTGGGATCATTGGCGAGGGCGCGTGCAATGGCCACACGCTGGCGCTGACCGCCCGACATTTGATCGGGCCTCTTATGCGCATGATCGCCCAAACCCAAAGACACGAGCAAATCATGCGACCTTAAACGGATGGCGTCATTGTTCAGCCGCCCGAGGGCACGCATCGGCAACGCGACATTTTCAAGTGCGGAAAATTCCGGCAACAGAAAATGAAACTGAAAGACAAAACCCAGCGTCTCTAGCCGCAGACGCGCACGAGCGGTTTCATCAAGTTTCGAGGTCGCGCGGCCATCAATGGTCACTTCACCTGCGCTTGGCACATCGAGCAGGCCAAGCAAATAAAGAAGAGAAGATTTGCCGGAACCTGACGGGCCAGTGATGGCGAGAAATTCGCCCCCATTCACATCCATATCAATGCCGCCGATCAAAGTCGTGGGCACTTCGCCATCCAAAACGCGGCGCAGGCCGCGCGCCTCAACCAAAGCGCTCATGACGCACCCCGGATGATATCGACAGGCTGCAAAGCCGCAGCCTTGCGAGCCGGAAAGAAACCCGCGATGACAGACGCCGTCAGCGCTACGGCGCCCGCAATGGCATAATGGGATGGCGCATAAATGATCGGCAGACGGGTCGCATCCATGAAGGGGGATTTGAACTCGATCTGCGCCATGCCGTAGCTCATCAGATAGCCAAGTAGCCACCCGAGCGCCAAACCCATCACGCCGATCATCATGCTCTCGACAACAAAAATGCGCCGCACCACATAAGAGGGAAAACCAAGCGATTTCATAATCGCAATGTCGCGCGTCTTCTCATGTGTGATGGTGGAGATGATGTTGTAAGTGCCGAAAGAGGCGACCATCAGGATCGCGCTGACCACCGTATACATGATGAAATTGCGCATCTGGAAAGCCGAGAGCAAATCTTCATGCGCCTCTTGCCATGAAGTCGCTTTATAGCCGGTCTCGGCTTCAATGCGCGAGGCCACGGCGCGTGCTTGCATGACATCACGTGCCTTGACCCGCAATTCATTCACAAGCCCCGTTTGGCCAGCCAGAATCTGCGCGGTCTTGATCAGCACATAAGCGGAATTCTCGTCGATCTGCGTAACGCCTGCATGGGAAATGGCCACAACTGTTGCCGAAAGCGCGCGCCCTGTGCCTGCCGTCACAACTACGCTATTGCCAATGCGCGCCCCTGCTTTCTTGGCAAGGCCCGAGCCCAGAATGATTGCATTTGAAGACTTATAAAGCGCATCAAGCGAGCCATCACGAATTTGCGTCGAGAGTTTGGAAACATCCGGCTCGCGTTTCGGATCAATACCCGTGATGCTCGCAGCGGTATCGCGCCCGGCAAAGCGGATCACCGCTTTGGCTTGCACTGAAGGCGCGACAGCGCCCGGTAGCCAGCCTTCAAGGGCCGCCATAATCGCATAAGGATTCTTGATGCCGGGCCGCAATTGCTTGGTCGTAAGGCCATGAATTTCTGCCGCCTCAAAAACCTGATCTGCGGGTTGGCGCGGCGGTTCGCGCCGCTCATCTGTCACAGAAATATGGGGCAGAGAATCCACCAATTGGCGGACAAAATCATCCTGCGAGCCTTCCATAATGGAGGCCATCATCACCGAAAAACCAACACCAATGGCGACACCGAATACGCCAACCATCGTCTGACGCAGGCGCGACAGAATATGCGTGCGCGCAATGGAAAGAATGAGAGGCCACATGCCACTCAACGGCTCGCTCCCTCACGCAAGCGCACACGCAGGCCTTCGCGAAAGACCGCTTGCGAAGGCGAAGCCACCACATCTTGCGCTGAGAGGCCTTCAAGTATCTCCACCGCACGCGTGCCGCGGATCCCCGTTTTAACCGGAACCGCTTTAAGTTTGCCATCGGCGAGAACAAACACTTTCTCACCCAACAAAGCTTCAGCGGGGATCAGCAAAGCATCCGCCTTTTCGCGCGTCACAATATTGGCTTCTACACTCATGCCAATTTTCAATGGCGTATCGGGCGGCAGGCTGAGATAGACGCGGAATGTTTTGGTCGCCGGATCACCTTTAGGTGTGATATCGCCGACAGTCCCCGCCAGCGGATGGTCTTTGAAACCTTCATTGCGGATCAGCACATTCTGACCCGTTTTGACGCGCGGAATATCTTCTTCGTTCACATCGGCTACAATGCGCAAAGGCTTTGGCTGGCCGACCCAGAACAAGACATCAGCGACACCAATGCCCGCGATCTCGCCGACTTCGCCATCTTTGCGCAGCACCACACCATCCATCGGCGCGCGCAACACCAGATCAGCAATGCGGTCTTCTTGCGCCGTAATGCGGGCTTCATATTCAGCCAATTGCGTAATGAGTTGATCAAGCGCTGTTTGCGTAGCGGCCGCGCGCGCGACAAGACCCCTCGTGCGCTCGACATCGCTCTCGAGCCGTGCGCGTCGCGCTTCCAGCTCGCGTAATGTGGATCGCTCTTCCACATCATCGAGCTGCCCGAGCTTGTCGCCGATTTTCACGGGCTTGCCTTCACAGTCACAAAGCTGGGTGATGCGCTTGCGTGATAGCGCCACGACCTTGGCCCATTTTTCGGGCTCCACCGTGCCGGTGGCATAGACGACCTCAGCCGCTGTCCCGCGCTTTGGGGTCACGGTAGCCACTTCAAGCGGGGCAAAAGCCAATTGCCAAACCAGGACAGCTGCCAACACAGCTGCCAAACCAAAAAGCAAAAGATGACGCAGGCGCATGAAACATCTCGCTCGGAAAAACAAGCCCGAAGCTAACCCCTCCGAGACACCAAGGCGAGCATGACCGCAAATCGATTAGGTCGCGCGACCCCCACCCCTAGCCCCTCCCCACAAGGGGGAGGGGGACCAGTCCGCGCAATCATAACTCCCTCCCCCTTGTGGGGAGGGTTGGGGTGGGGGTCGCGCGACCTCTCCTTTTTCAAACCATCATTGCGATGGCGAGCCGAAGTCGTCCATGCGCCCAGCCCCTGCCTTGCCCCGGCACGCCCCGCCCCTTATGAAGCGGACCTGACCTTTTTGCCCGCGCCGGGCCACCCGAGACACGCATGACCGACCAGACCCCGAAACCGACCGTGAAAGCCCGCCTGCCGCGTGGCCTTGCTGACCGTGGCCCGACCGAGATTGCCGCCACGCATCGCATGACGACGGCCATTCGCGAGGTCTATGAGCTCTACGGCTTTGAAGCGGTGGAAACGCCCTTCATTGAATATACGGAAACGCTGGGCAAATTCTTGCCCGATCTCGACCGTCCGAATGAAGGCGTCTTCTCGTTTCAAGATGATGACGAGCAATGGCTGTCGCTACGCTATGATCTGACTGCCCCGCTCGCACGCTTTGTGGCCGAGCATTACGACAAACTGCCTAAGCCTTATCGCAGCTATCGCTCGGGCTATGTCTTCCGCAATGAAAAGCCCGGCCCCGGCCGTTTCCGCCAATTCATGCAATTTGATGCCGACACGGTGGGCTCGGCCTCTGTCGCGGCGGATGCTGAAATCTGCATGATGGCCGCCGACACGCTCGAAAAAGTCGGCATCAAGCGCGGCGATTATGTCGTCAAGGTCAACAACCGCAAAGTGCTCGACGGCGTGCTGGAAGCAGCAGGCCTTGCTGGCGATGATCGCGCGGCCCAACGCCTGATCGTGCTGCGTGCTATCGACAAGCTGGATCGTTTGGGTGCCGATGGCGTGCGCCTTCTGCTCGGCCCCGGCCGCAAAGATGAATCGGGCGACTTTACCAAAGGCGCTGATTTGTCGGCAGCTGCGATTGATCGCGTGCTCTCATTTACCAGTGCGCGCGGCACGACCAATGAAAAGACCATTGAAAATCTGCGTACTGCCGTTGGCTCGTCCGAGCGCGGTGCGGAAGGTGTCGCGGAACTTGCCGAGATTGCAGCACTCATTGCCGCTGGCGGCTATCACGATGGCCGCATCATCATTGATCCGGCCGTTGTGCGCGGCCTCGAATATTACACAGGCCCCGTCTATGAGGCCGAACTCACCTTTGAAACCAAGGATGAGAACGGCCGCCCGATGCGCTTTGGCTCGGTGGGTGGTGGTGGCCGCTATGACGGGCTTGTTGCGCGCTTCCGGGGCGAGCCTGTGCCGGCCACCGGCTTCTCGATTGGTGTGTCGCGTCTGCTGGCGGCACTCACCGCCATCAAGAGCCCGATTGCTTCTGCAACAGATGCACGCGGGCCCGTTGTGGTGCTGGTGCTCGACCGCGAACATCTGGCTCACTATCAGGGCTTTGTCGCAAAACTGCGCAGCGAGGGCATCCGCGCCGAACTTTATCTGGGTTCAGCGGGCATGAATGCGCAGATGAAATATGCCGATAAGCGCCATTCGGTCTGCGCCGTCATTCAAGGCTCGAACGAGCGTGATAAGAGCGAAGTGTCGATCCGTGATCTGGTGCTGGGTGGCGAGCTTGCTGCCTCCAGCAAGGATCGCGCTGATTATCTGGAATTGCGGGCGCGGGCCCAATTCTCCGTGCCTGAATCTGATCTTGTGGCAGCCGTGAAAGAAGTTCTTGGCCGTCACGCGTGAGCATTTGCAGGCAGCGCCGCCTTTTCCTATCGTAGCGCTGCTGGTCGGAGACAAAACATGAAGTCCTTGCGCCTTTTTGCCTGCCTTGCTGCCTTCGCTCTCGTGACGGGCGGGCCTGCGCTTGCACAACAGCAGCCCCCGCAACAAAAGCAGCAGCCCAAGGAAGAGAAGACTTTTCCGAAAGATTCCAACTGGACGCTGCGCAACCTCAACGGCAAGCCCGTGCCGGCCGGCATGGAAGCGACGCTGCGCATCGACAATCAGTTTCGTGGTGCGGGCTTTGCGGGCTGCAACACATATTCTGCCACCATGTGGCCCGTGCGCGGCCAGCGCTTTGCGGTCGGTGGCATAGCGGTCACAAAAAAAGCCTGCCCGCCAGCGGCCATGCAATTCGAGCAAGCCTATTTGCGCGCGCTCTTCGCAGGCCCGACATGGGACATTGTCAACGGCCTGCTCGAAGTCAAAAGCCAGGCCGGAAGCCTGTCTTTCGCGCGCGGCTTCTAAAAGGACAAAGTCGCCTTCTCTTCATCATGATCGGCCGGCGTAAAGATGCCGTCCGCTCCGCGACGCATGTGCAGGCGGCGCTTATGGAAGGCAATCAGCGTCGAGCGGTGACCAATCGAGATCACCGTTGTCTCGGGCAATTGATCACGCAACACGCCGTAAATCTCGGCTTCGAGATTTTCATCGAGCGCGGCAGTCGCTTCATCCAGCAACAACCAATCGGGCTTGGTTAAAAGCGCACGCGCAATCGCAACACGCTGTTGCTCGCCACCTGAGAGGCGCTGCGACCAGACATCCTGCTCATCAATGCGCTCGGCCAGCATGGGCAGATGCGCGGCGCGCAAAGCGGCACGGATGTGTTCATCCGAATAAGATTCCGAGCGGCCGGGATAAGTCACGGCGTCGCGCAATGTGCCTTGCGGCAGATAGGGCTTTTGCGGGAGCAGCAACAGGCTGGCATTCTCGGGCAGCGCTATGTCGCCCTCGCCAAACGGCCAGACACCCGACAGCACGCGGAACAAAGTCGACTTGCCGGAGCCTGAAGGCCCCGTGAGCAAAACGGACTCGCCCGCCGCAAAGTGCAAGCCGTTCACATCCACGATGCGGCGACCATCGGGCAGACGGATCTGCATTTGCCCGATCATAATGTCGCGGAAATCATTGACCCGTGTGGTGATATGCTGGGGCGCATCATCCAAAGCACGCGCACGTTCAATCGCGCTGTCGAAAGATGTGAGACGGTCGAGCACTGCGCGGAAATCGGCAAGCGAGGTATAATAGTCGATGAAGAAAGTCAGCGCGCTTTCCACACGCCCGAAAGCGGAGGCCGTCTGCGTCATCACACCAAGCTGGATTTTCTTCGCGAAGAAGAAGGGGGCCGCAATAATGTAGGGAATGAACGGGCTGATCTGTCCATAAGTCGCGGTGAAAGCGGTGAGCTTCATGCGCTTGTGCATGATATCGATGTAATTGCGGATGATCGACGTGAAGCGCCCGCTCAATGCGTGCTTTTCGGCGGGCTCACCACCCAGCAGCGCCACTTGTTCGGCATATTCGCGCAGACGCGCCAGCGAGAAGCGGAAATCGGCTTCGAACTTCTGGCGGTCGAAATAAAGACCAACCAGCGGCTTGCCGATCATATGCGTGATCCACGTGCCGATGATCGCATAGACCACCGCCACCCAGAACAAGAGGCCCGGCACAGCCGTCTCTGTTCCCGGAATGGTGAAATTGGCAGAGAGAGTCCACAGCAAGATCGAGAACGAGACCAGCGAGGACAGTTTCGAGATCAGCAGGATCGAATAGGCATAAACACCCGTGCTGCCGCCTGATCCCAGAAAGCGCGACACATCTTCCGCAATACGCTGGTCAGGATTATCGGCATCGGCATTGAGCAGGCTCATGCGGTAATGCGTATTGCCGTTGAGCCAGCGGCCCACATAATGATCGGTGAGCCAGCGGCGCCAGCGGATCATCAGCATGGATTCAACCAGAATCTCGACAACCGCGCTGCCGATATAGATGAACACCCAGATCGGGAAGGTGACGAGCAGCAATGTCCAGAAAGTGTCGGCTTCATAGGCCTGAAACGCATTGAACATGTCGCGGTTGATGAAGGAAATCCGCAGCGAAAAACCGACCTGCGCCTGATTGACCAGCACCAGAAACACAACCATGCAGATAGCTGCATTGCGCTCCAGCATAGCGCGCGGCGCCAAGGGCCAGACCTGCAAAGAGCCGCGATCATTCGATTGGAAATAATGGTCGGCAATATGCATGACCGAGCGCACAACACGCAGATGCGACACAAGCCAGACGAGAATGCCGAAAATCGCAACCGTCAGCGGCAGGCTTTCGGGCAGTGCATATTCTTTCGCCCAGTCAGGCCAGAAACCCAAACGCGCGGCGTAATGCACGAGACCAAAGACGATCGCCTCCGTGCCGAAAATGGCAACGAAGATTTTCAAAAAGCTGGAGATCGTCTGCGAGCGAAAGGTCGTGAAAGCACAAATCAGAGTGGCGCCACCGAGCAACAATCCGCTGTCCAACACGCCTGAAAATTTCAGCGCGAAACTCAGGATCGAAAAAGCAAGGATCGCAAGCGAGAGAAAGGTCATGTGGCGGCTTTCGGGAATCTGTTTGTCAGGCCACAGACTAGCACAAGCTGCGCCAAATGCGGTGCACGAGCTTGTGGACATAAAAAAGCACCCCTGACGGAGTGCTCTTTTCAATCAGCTCTGAAGCTTAGTGAAATTCAGGCTGAAGAGCCTGAAAGGGAACGTCCCAGAACGGATTCATCTTCGAATGTCTCGCCATTGACCGCTGCAATGAGGCGCGGTGATGGACGGAAGGTCAGCACACGGCGTGCTGTGATCGGATATTCCTCACCGGTCTTCGGATTACGACCGACACGGGCGCGCTTGGAGCGCACGGAGAAAGCACCGAATGCGCGCAGCTTCACCGTCTCTCCACGTTCAAGAGCGGCGCAAATTTCATCAAGCGATTGTTCTACGACCTCGCGCGCCTGCGCGCGCGACAGTCCCGGGCACGTCCCGTAGACGGCCTCCAGCAAATCAGCTCTGGTTGTGGTTCTGTTCGACATTTTCTCTACGGCTGCATGTTGACGGACCCGCATTCATGCGTCCCCGGCTGCAACCTCCCCCCGTCTTCCCGCGACCATTCTGCTACAGATCATAGGACATGACTGAAGTCATTGAAATAACTTCGTCAAATCAAATGAGCCTGTGCCCTGAGGGCCACAGTCCTTTGCTCCGCCTTCCAACCTAATCCACAAAAAGAGGGCCGCCAACAGGCGGCCCTCTCTGACTTTTGGATGAGACGGTAGATAGGACTTCTTAGAAATCCATACCACCCATACCGCCACCGCCCGGCATCGGGGGCATGGAGGCGCCCTTATCCTTCGGGGCGTCAGCGATCATGGCTTCCGTGGTGATCAGGAGGCCAGCCACCGAGGCCGCGTCCTGGAGCGCTGTGCGCACGACCTTGGCAGGATCGACGATCCCGGCTTCGATCATGTCGACATATTGCTCGGTCTGGGCGTTGAAGCCGAAGGTCTGCGACTTGTTCTCGCCGATCTTGTTGATGACGATCGAGCCTTCGATGCCGGCATTGTCGACGATCTGGCGGATCGGAGCTTCAAGCGCCTTGAGGACGATCTTGATGCCCGCTGCCACGTCGGCATTGTCGGACGAGAGCTTGGCCACAGCGCCACGAGCGCGCAGCAGCGCGGTGCCGCCGCCCGGGACAATGCCTTCTTCCACCGCAGCGCGGGTGGCGTTCAGCGCGTCATCCACGCGGTCCTTCTTTTCCTTCACTTCGATTTCCGTCGCGCCGCCGACGCGGATCACCGCGACGCCGCCAGCGAGCTTTGCGAGACGCTCCTGGAGCTTCTCACGATCGTAATCCGAAGTGGTTTCTTCGATCTGAGCCTTGATCTGGGCGATACGGCCTTCGATCTCTTTCTTCTTGCCCGAACCGTCGATGATCGTGGTGTTCTCCTTGTCGATACGAACGCGCTTGGCGCGGCCGAGCATCGGGAGAGCAACGTTCTCGAGCTTGATGCCGAGGTCTTCGGAGATCATCTGACCCGAGGTGAGGATCGCGATGTCTTCGAGCATGGCCTTGCGGCGATCGCCGAAGCCAGGCGCCTTGACGGCAGCAACCTTGAGGCCGCCACGCAGCTTGTTGACGACGAGGGTCGCAAGAGCTTCGCCTTCAACGTCTTCAGCGATGATGACGAGCGGCTTGCCGGTCTGCACAACAGCTTCGAGAACCGGAAGCATCGCCTGCAACGAGGAGAGCTTCTTTTCGAAGATGAGGATGTAGGGGTCGTCGAGTTCGGCGATCATCTTCTCGGCATTGGTGATGAAGTAAGGCGAGAGATAACCACGGTCGAACTGCATGCCTTCGACGACGTCGAGTTCGGTTTCGAGGCTCTTGGCTTCTTCAACCGTGATGACGCCTTCATTGCCGACCTTCTGCATGGCCTTGGCAATCATGTCGCCGATCGACTTGTCGCCGTTGGCCGAGATCGTGCCGACCTGTGCGACTTCTGCCGTGTCCTTGATCTTCTTCGAGCGCTTCTTGATGTCCGAAACAGCTTCAGCGACCGCGAGGTCGATGCCGCGCTTCAGATCCATCGGGTTCATGCCCGAGGTGACATACTTGATGCCTTCCTTGACGATCGCCTGAGCGAGAACGGTAGCGGTGGTCGTGCCATCGCCAGCCGTGTCATTGGTCTTGGAAGCCACTTCGCGCACCATCTGGGCGCCCATGTTTTCGAACTTGTCTTCCAGTTCGATTTCCTTGGCGACCGTCACACCGTCCTTGGTGATGCGGGGCGCCCCGAAGGACTTGTCGATCACGACATTACGACCCTTGGGGCCGAGTGTGACCTTCACAGCATTGGCGAGAATGTCGACACCACGCACCATACGGTCGCGCGCGTCGGACGAAAAACGAACGTCTTTGGCTGCCATTTTGAAAACTCCTGAACCTGTTGGTTCTTTAAATCGGGATGAGTGAAGCGATGGAGGTCGGGCTTACTTGCCCAGAACGCCCATGATGTCGCTTTCCTTCATGATCAGCAGGTCCTGACCATCGAGCTTGACCTCGGTGCCAGACCACTTGCCGAACAGAACGCGGTCGCCAGCCTTCACATCGAGCGCAACGAGCTTGCCGTTGTCGTCACGTGCGCCGGGGCCGACAGCGACCACTTGGCCTTCCTGCGGCTTTTCCTTGGCGGTATCAGGGATAATGATGCCACCCTTGGTCTTCTCTTCGCCTTCGATACGCTTGACGACGACACGGTCGTGCAGAGGACGGAACTTCATGGTCACTTTTTCCTTTGACTGAGGCGCCGGAACCGGCCGCCTCCATACAGCGGGAAGCTTCTCGGGGAAGCCTGTTAGCACTCACGGAGGCGGAGTGCTAACAGTCGGCCTTGGAGATAGGTGGGGGGCCTCACCACGTCAAGGAGCAGCGGAGACAAAAAAATCGCTGGTTAACGTGCTGGCCCGTGGCGGAAATGGCGAGCCCCTGCCCGCCCCATGCTAGAAAGAGCCAACCGCCCGCCTCAAAAGACAGCGCAGCCGTGCTCGTAATATCGATTAACATATTCAATTTGCTGGTGAATTTCTTCATCGGTCTGGTCGTTGCGGCTTTTCTGGGTCCTGATTCCTTTGGTCGTTTCGCCGTGGCTCTGGGCGCCGGCAGCCTGTTGCAGGCGCTTTTCTTCGGCTGGCTCCGACTGGCTGCCGCCCGTTTTTATTCAGAATCTACCAGCACCAGCCGCCCGGATCTGCGCGCCAGTCTGGATGCGGCCTTCTGGACGCTGGGGGCAGTGTCTCTGGCCCTTGGTGCCATTGGCGTGCTGGCCGCCCCGTTCACGGGTCTTGATCGCGATCTCGTCTTTTGGGCTCTGGCTTTTTGCGCCTGCAATGGCGCTTTTGAATATCAGCTCGCTTTGCTGCGCGCCCGCTTCGATGACCGCGCCTATGCTCTGCTGATCTTTGCCAAAAACATCCTGTCTCTGGCGCTGACAGCGGGTGTGGCTTGGGCCACGGCCTCGCCCGGCCTGACGCTGGCGGGCACGGCGGCCAGCGTTGCCCTCGCAACGCTCCTCCTGCGTGCGCGATTGAAAGATCCCCATGCGCGCCAAGCTCGAAGCAGCATGGCAACCATTCGCGAGACGCTCTCTTACGCGCTGCCGCTGTCCTTCTCGCTCATATTGTTTGCGCTGATCCCGCTCGCCAATCGCGCGCTGGGCGCACGCTTCAGCGATTTTGCCGAAGCCGGCCAATTGGCGCTCGCGCAGGATGTGGGTTTGAAGCTTGTGCTCACCATCGGCACAGCGATGGACCAATTGCTGTTTCAGCTCGCGGTGCGCGAACACGAGACGGGCGGGCGCAGCAGCGGGCAGGCGCAAGTCGCGTCCAATATGACGCTCATGGTGGCGCTCTTTCTTCCCGCCTTGGTCGGCACATGGCTTGTTCTGCCAAGTTTTGAAGCGCTGATCATTCCAGTTGAGTTCCGGGGTGATTTTGCCAGCGCACTGACCATCCTTCTGCCCGGTCTGGTTTGTTATGGGCTGATGACTTTTGCACTGGCGCCAGCCTTCCAGATTGCGCAACGCACATGGCCGGTGATTGCGGCGGCTGCCAGCGCATGCCTGGCAGATGCGCTGCTGCTGGCCTTTTTGCCGCCCACGTGGGATGTCGACATGCTTGCCCTTGCGCAATCCGGCGCGCTCATTTGCGGTTTTCTCACCCTATTAGCGCTTTCGCCTCTGGCCAAACCCATTTGGCCGCAACCGAAAGACATAATCGGTCTTATTGTCGCAACCGCTGCCATGACGGGTTTTGTCTGGCCGTTACGGGATATGACGCCCGGCCTGACCGCCCTCATCGCGCAAGCGGCGCTGGGTGGTTTGATCTACGCTTTGGTGCTTATTGCCTTTGATGTCGTGGGTTTACGCCAACGCATCGGCTTGAGCCGCGGGCTTTAATTCAAATCAAAAACGAGAATCCCGACCTGTAAGATTAAAGAAAACTTGGTCGAAGAATTTTATGCATGAGTAGATTTATAATATAAAATACTGAAAGCAGAACATTTTTCTCGTAACTCTTGCGCGCTGCAAAGATAAGCTCGCAAATCATAGAGTTGAGCAAAATGCAGTTTAAACAGGATTATACCCACTTTGCTATACGGAGGCTGAAGCTTTGCCGTATGGAACGGCAACGCTTCAAAGTCGCCCCACAGATTCCGCTCGAAATTTTTTTGCTGCTCGGCGCGAATCATGGCGCTCTGGCACTGAGCGCGATTTACGAAGAGATTCCCGCAACAGAAAAAGCCATCCGGCTCCATCTGCTCAATCTGGTGTCATCAGGCTTGATCACTGAAAAGCCGGGGCATGATGATAAGCGCTCGAAAGAAATCGCGCTGACAAAGCGTGGCTTCGACATGCTGTCCAGTTATGTCGGCGAATATATAGATTTCCGCCTCACCGGAAACGGAGAATGAAAAGGGCCGTTAAAACGGCCCTTTTTTATTACGTATCAAACGAGCCGCCATCGCCGCCCGAATCCCATCCGCCACCATCATCATATGAGGCGGGCTGAATGTAATCGCTGCCAGCCGACGGCGTGGTTGGCGGATCAAAAACACCCCCCGCCACATCCTGCGAAGCATTGCTGGTTGATGCGCCTGCATCATTGCCCGCTATGCCATGCGTATTGTTGTTGCCGGAGAAAAGCGACGACAAAGAATTGGCGAGCAAGACGCCACCTGCGACACCCGCAGCCATGCCAAGCGCATTGCGCAAAAACGACCCGCCTTGCGGCGCGCCCTGTTGGGCTTGCGCATAAGAGGGCTGCGGCACAGAGGGAACCGAGCCTGAACCCCATGGGCCTGTCGGGCGCGGCGCGCCAGTTGCGGGCACAGAACCGCGCGCACCACCGCCAAAGACGGAACCCAGAAAACCGCCTGATTGCGGCGCAGCACTTTGTTGCTGCTGAGCCAAGGCGTGCTCCAACTCTTCGATCCGCGCGGCGGCCTTTTTCAACCCTTCTTCCTGCACGATCACCGCTTGCGCCATGAGATAGGGCGCATAGGGCTGAGCGCGCACTTGATCGGCGATGAAAGCTTCAGCATCTGGATCACGTGTATTGCCAGAGGCCGAGCGAACCCGATCGAATAATTCGGTCAGAAGCTGGCGTTCTTCAGGGGTCATCGGAACGGTTCCTTGTTGCAAGGCGTGACCAGACATGGCCGCGCCTGACAAAAATATGGGGGGCTTCAGCCTCAGCCAAAAGCCCCCCATTCAATATTTTTCAATCACAGCCGCGTCAGCAGCTCTGTCGCGTCAAGCCGGACGACCTGCCAGATAGGCCACCGCATCGCCCGCATCAGGCAGGCTCGCGACCCAAGCAGCCACCATGGCAGAAGCACCAGCATCGGCCGCAGCACGGGCCAATTGCTCGGCCGCATCCTCATGGCCCTGCGTGGCAAGGCGCAAAGCTTCCACCGCCGCCACGCCGGACGCAGCATCGGCAGCGAGCAATGCCTTCACCAGATCACCCAGAGCCGGACCTTTGCGCGGACGGGTCGGCTTGGAGACTTTCGTGCGGACGGAGACTTTGCGGGCAGACGGCGTCTTTGGCACATCAGCCAGCCGTGCGCGTGCCGGACGAGCGGGCTTGCGGGCCGCGCGCGGAGCAGAAGCCGGAGCCGCCGCAGTCTTTGGTGCCGTCTTCTTCGTGGTTTTTTTCGCCGTGGTCTTCTTCGGCGCTGCCTTTTTGGCAGCCGCCTTCTTCACGGCCTTTTTGGCGGAAGATTTCTTCGCAGCCTTTTTGGGGGCTGACTTTTTAGAAGCTACTTTTTTGGCAACTTTCTTGGCAGACTTTTTGGCAGCCTTCTTGGCGGCCTTTTTCGGGGCCGCTTTTTTGGCTGACTTCTTAGCCGCCTTTTTAGCAGACTTCTTGGCAGCTTTTTTGGTCGCCGCCTTTTTCGTCGCTTTCTTGGATGCTTTTTTTGGCGCCGCTTTCGCAGATGCCTTCTTTGCTGTTTTCTTCTTCGCCGCTTTTGCCATGGACTGAAACTCCTTATTGCGCTGCCAACATATGCTCAGGTTGCTCAAGGAATCCAAACTGCGCAAGAGGCTCGGGGATCGGCCCGCCATTCGCCCAATCGACAAACTCCACCGTATGGACCACCGGCACGCCACTGCCTGATGACAATTGAGTCATGCAACCAATATTGCCGGTCGCAACCGCCATCGGCTTGGTGCGCGCGATATTGGCCAGTTTGCGGGCCTTCAATTGACCCGCGATCTGCGGCTGCAACATGTTGTAAGTGCCCGCAGATCCGCAACAAATATGCCCTTCCGGCACATCTTTCACGACAAAGCCCATCGCCTTCAAAAGACGCTTGGGTTCTTCGCGCAATTGCTGACCGTGCTGCATGGAACAGGCCGAATGATAGGCCAGAATCTGGCCCGTGGGACGCGCAGGCGTCAGCTCCAAAGTCACAAGATATTCACTGATATCTTTTGCCAGCGACGAAACGCGCGCGGCTTTCTCTGCGTAAGCAGCATCATTGCGGAACATGAAGCCGTAATCTTTCACCGTGGTGCCGCAGCCCGATGTGGTGATGAGAATCGCATCCAAGCCACCGCGATCGGCTTCTGCCAGCCACAGATCAATGTTGCGGCGGGCGAAACCCAACGCGTCATGCTCTTGGCCCATGTGGTGAACCAGCGCGCCGCAGCACCCCTCCCCTTTCACATCCACCGCCTCAATGCCGTTACGCGCGAGCAAGCGTCGTGTTGCGGCATTGATGGAGGGTTTGAGCACCGGCTGGGCACAGCCTTCCAGAATGACCACGCGCCCGCGTCGGGGGCTTTGAACAGACACAAGCTCGGGCACGGCACGCGCCGGGAATTGCGATGGCGCCAGATCGATCATGGCCGACAGGCGTGGACCCAGCACCGGCACTGCGGCAATCATGGGGCGCAGCGGCTTCATCAGAAGAGCGGCTGCCGCCGCCAGCCGGAACCGCTCGCGATGGGGCAGAAGAAAGCGCAACAGCGCGCGCAAGGCGCGATCCGGCAGCGGGCGCTTGTAAGTCTGCTCGATATAGGCTCGCGCATGATCAACCAGATGCATGTAATGCACGCCTGACGGACAGGTGGTCATGCAGGACAGGCAGGACAGGCAGCGGTCGACATGTTTCACCACTTCCGCAGTTGCCGGCTTGCCGTTCTCCAGCATGTCTTTGATGAGATAGATACGCCCGCGCGGGGAATCGAGCTCGTCGCCTTTGAGCAAATAGGTCGGACAGGTCGCGGTGCAAAAGCCGCAATGGACGCAGCTGCGCAAAATCTTTTCAGACGCTGCCATCTGCGGTTCAGCAAGCTGCTCGGGTGAAAAGCTCGTTTGCATGGCTCACACCCCCGCATACATGCGGCCGGGATTGAAAATCCCGTCGGGGTCGAAACTCTGCTTGATGCCGGAAGTCACTTTCATCAGCGCGGCACCCAGCGGCGCAAAGACGTCTTGGGCTTTGCGGATCTCATCGGGTGCACGCATCAGCGTGGCATGACCATGGGCTTCCGCCACAGCCGCGCGAATGCGCAAAGCGCCCGCATCATCCCCCGGCATGACGGCCAGCCAAACAAGCCCGCCGCCCCAATCATAAAAATAGCGCGCGCCCAGATTTTCTGAGATCGCTTTCATACAGGCCGCTGCTTTGTGCGCGGGAAGCGAGAGTTTCCAGATCGCCGGACCATGGGCCTTTGTCAAAGGCTTCACTTGCGCAATGTCGCGCCAGAGTGCGGCGCTCTCTGCACCCTCGACACGGCGCACGGAACCAAACGGGGCGAGCCGCTCCACCAATTTCTGCGCGCGATAGGCAAGCGATTGTGCATCACGCTCCAAACGCAGAAGCGTCTGCGCGCCCGCGCCATCATGGCCTGCGGGCAGATGCGCCGCGCCACTCACCTCAAAAGGAGACGACAAGGCACTGCCCATGGCGGCAATGGCTTGCGCATCATCAAGCCCATCGAGAATGAGGGTTGCTTGCGCTTCCGGACGCGGCAGAAGCTTGAATGTCACTTCTGTCAGCAAGCCCAAAGTGCCATGCGCCCCGCAAGTGAGTTTCACCAGATCAAGACCCGTGACATTTTTCATCACACGCCCGCCTGATTTGACCGCCTGCGCTTCACCATTGACGAGACGCACGCCAATCAAAGCATCGCGTGCAGCCCCCGTCTGGATGCGGCGCGGGCCTGACAGATTGCAGGCCGCAACAGCGCCAATCGTCGGCTCGCCCTGCGTGCCATAAAGCGCGCGATAATCAGCGGGCTCGAAAGGCAACATCTGGCCCTTGGCAGCAAGCGCGGCTTCGACTTCAGCCAGCGGCGTGCCAGCGCGCGCAGAAATCACAAGCTCGGCGGGCTCATAGAGCGTAATGCCGGTGAGATGGCGCGTGGAAAGAACCGCATCCGCTTGCACGGGACGGCCAAGCCCCGCGCGTGTGCCGCCGCCTTCAATGGCCAGAGACCAACGATCAAGCTTGGCCTGTTTGACGATCTCGCAAGCCTCTTGTTCGCTTTGCGGCTGCAGCCGTTCGATCAGCATCGTCACGTTCATTCTCTGCCATCAAGCGGAAAGACTTTGGCCGGGTTGAGCAGCCATTGCGGATCAAACACCGCACGCACGCGCATCTGCTGGCGCAAATCGTCTTCCGTGAATTGATAGCGCATGAGGTCGCGCTTCTCGATGCCCACGCCATGCTCGCCCGTGAGACACCCGCCTGCGTCAACGCAGAGTTTCAGCAATTCAAGCCCGATATGTTCAGCAGACGCGGCAGATTTCGGATCATTGACATCGAACATAATGAGCGGATGCATATTGCCATCGCCGGCATGGAACACATTGGCGACGCGATGGCCCGCTGCCGCACAAATCTCGCCCGTGCGTTTGAGCACATAAGAGAGCTGGCCTGTGGGCACAGTACCATCCATGCAGATATAATCAGCCAGACGACCTGTTGCGCCGAAAGCCGATTTGCGGCCTTTCCAGATGGCGGCTGTTTCCATCGCGCTTTTGCTCTCGCGCACCACACGCACATTGTGTTGCTTGGCAATGTCGATGATTTTGGCGAGCTGCGCATCCATCTCGACGCCCGAGCCCTCGACCTCGATGATCAGCATGGCGCCGACATCCAGCGGATAGCCCGCCTTGGCAAAAGCCTCACAAATGGCAATGGCTTCTTTGTCCATGAATTCCATCGCAACAGGAATAATCCCCGCACCAATAATGGCGGCAACGCAAGCGCCTGCCTCTTCACTCGTGTCGAAACCAAACAGAACAGGGCGCGCATCTTCAGCCATGGGCAGAATGCGCACCACAGCTTCGGTGATAATGCCGAGCTGGCCTTCGGAACCCACCATCACACCCAGCAGATCATAGCCCGGCGCATCCATGGCCTCGCCGCCGAGGTCCAAAATGGTGCCATCCATCTGCACCATGCGCACGCCCAAAATATTATTCGTCGTCACGCCATATTTCAGACAATGCGCGCCGCCCGAATTCATGCCGATATTGCCGCCAATCGTGCAGGCGAGCTGCGATGAGGGATCGGGCGCGTAAAAGAATCCCTCTGCCGAGACGGCTTCGGTGATCGACAGATTGGTGACGCCCGCCTGCACACGCGCCGTGCGATTGGGGAAATTCACATCAAGAATACGATTGAGTTTCGACAGGCCCAGCACAATCGCATCGGTCTGCGGAATGGCGCCGCCCGACAAAGACGTGCCAGCCCCACGCGCCACCACTTTCACGCCCTGCTCATGGCAATAGCGCAGCACGGCCGAGACTTCTTCTGTCGTGGTTGGCAAAGCGACCGCCAGCGGCACGCGGCGATAGGCGGTGAAAGCATCCGTCTCGAAAGCGCGGCGCTCATCCTCTGTGGTGATCAGTGCCTCAGGCGGCAGGAGCGGCGCGAGACCGGCCAGAATTTCGTCCCGGCGCGCCAGAATGGCTTCGTCCGGCAAGGGGAAGGGAATCGACATTGTGTTTCCGCCCGTTGGTTTGATGAGCCATCATAGACCATCGGGCGGCAAACAACACTGCGACCTCCGTCGCGTGCCAGCTCAATCAGTCGTGATTGCGGCGGCGGATGCGCCGCACGATCACGGCAATGGCGATAAGCGCCACCGGCACACTCAGCGCGGCGGCCACGCCCGGCTCCATTTTCATCAAGCCCGTCTCGTGAGCGGCCTTGAACACATAGGAGAGCAGGCTCACCACATAATAGGCGATGGCCGCGACCGAGAGCCCTTCCACCGTCTGTTGCAGGCGCAATTGCATGCGCGTGCGCTCATTCATGGACCGGAGCAAGTCCCGGTTCTGTCGTTCGATTTCGACGTCGACCCGCGTGCGCAACAGGTTGGACGCGCGCGCCAATTTGACCGAGAGATCGCCCATACGCTCCTGCAACATATGGCAGGTGCGCATGGCGGGTTGCAGGCGGCGCGACAGAAAGGCGGCCAGCGTCGGGCGCATGCCCACGGGGGCTTCCCCAATCGCGACCAAGCGTTGCTGGACAATGCCCTCATAAGCGCGGCTCGCGCCAAAGCGGAAGGCGGCAGCTGTCGCCTCGGCCTCGACCTTGGCGGCAAGTGCCGTCAGCCGATCAAGCAGCATGTGGTCATCAGACCCGCCACCAGCGACCAGCGAAGAGGAAATGGAGGCCAGCGCTGTTTCGGCTTCAGCCACATCAGGCGCGCGGCGCTGGGCTTCTGGCAGGCCAAGCAGTGCCAGCAGACGATAGGTCTCGATCTCCAAGAGACGCAGCGCCAGCGCCCCGGCGGAGGCGGGATCAAGCCCGCGATCAATCACCAGAATCCGCACAAAGCCATTCACCGGCAAGAAGTCGCAGCCAACCACCGCGCGCCCACCCAGAACTGTGGAGGCGGCCAAGCTGGAGGGATCAAACAGCTCGTCCAGCACAGTCTCCTCGACCGCGCGCACCAGATGCAGATCAACCGAAACCAGATGGCGACCGGGCTGTTTGAGGCCCGCAAAGGCCGAGGCCAGATCGCCTGCCGCTGGCAGGAAGGGTGTCTCCTCGCCGCCGGGCACTTCCAGCGTATAGGTGGCAAATTCGCTATGTTGCTCAAAGCGCAGGGATTGGCCGCCCAGCGACAGGCGGAAATGCTTCGAGCCGGGATCAGGCCCATGCAGCCCGCGCGCACGGCAAAATTCGATGAGATCAGCGCGCGCCTGCGCCGCCTCGGCAGCATCCGTCATAAAGGCGAAATGGATCAGACGGGAGGGTGTAGGCAGCGGGTGAAAGGGGCGCGCATGCACCTCACCCAGAACGGAAGCCCGTTCAGGATGGGCCTGAAGGGTGGGAAACAGGGAATTGGCGACGCTCATGCGGATGCCTCATAAGGCGCACGCGACAATCGTCGCCTTGCCCTTGGTCAAAACTCAAGCCAATTTGCATACGATAGCAAAAGCCCCGGAGATCACCTTGAGCCCCGCCTCTGCCCGCCCCCGCGTCGGGCTGTTTGCCACCTGTCTGGTTGACCTGTTCCGCCCATCGGTCGGCTTCGCAGCTGCGAAACTGCTGGAAGAGGCTGGCTGCGAAGTTTTGGTGCCCCCGCAAACCTGCTGCGGCCAGCCCGCCTTCAACTCCGGCGATCGGTTAAGCGCGCGCGATCTCGCCCTGCAAGTCATGGATGCTTTTTCGGGCTGCGATTACATTGTCGCGCCATCTGGTTCCTGCACCGGCCAGATGGTGAAACATTTTCCCGAATTGTTTGATGAGCCGCAACTCGCCATGCGGGCGCGCGCCTTTGCGGCGAAAACCTTTGAGCTCGTCAGCTTCCTGACCGATGTTTTAAAAGTCACCTCGGTTGAAGCGACCTATGAAGGGCGCGTGACCTATCACGATTCCTGTTCGGGCCTTCGTGAACTGGGTATTCAAAGCCAGCCGCGTGCCTTGCTCGCTACCGTCAAGGGTCTCGAACTTGTCGAGATGAAAGAGAGCGATGTGTGCTGCGGCTTTGGCGGCACATTTGCTGCCAAATATGGCGAGATCTCGGATGCCATCGTGACGAAGAAGACGGCCCATGTCAGCGAGAGCGGCGCGCCGCTTTTGCTCGCGGGTGATCTGGGCTGCCTGATGAATATGGCTGGAAAAATCACCCGCCAAGGCAAAGAGATCGACGTGCGCCATGTCGCCGAAGTGTTGGCGGGCATGTGCGATGAGCCGCCCATTGCGGCGCGCAAGGAGATGCGTCGATGACGCTGCATCCGACCACGCCCGATTTCAAAGACAATGCGCACCAGGCTTTGCATGATCCCGAATTGCAGAAAGCGCTCGGCCATGTGCAGCATGGCTTTATCTACAAGCGCCAGTCTGCCGTTGAGCGCTTGCCCGAATTTGAAACATTGCGCGAGTCTGCCCGCGATTTGAAAAATCACGTGCTGCAAAATCTCGATCTCTATCTGGAGACTTACGAGCGCAACGTGACGTCCTCCGGGGGCCAAGTGCATTTTGCGCGCACGTCTGCAGAGGCCTGCGAAACCATCGTCAATATTTGCAAAAGCCATGGCGCGAAAAGCGTGACCAAGGGCAAGAGCATGGTCTCCGAAGAGATCGGCCTGAACGCGGCCATTGAAGCCGCTGGCATGCAAGCGGTCGAGACGGATCTGGGCGAATATATCATCCAGCTGCGTGGCGAGACGCCCTCGCATATTATCGCGCCCGCCGTGCATCTCACCAAAGAACAGGTGGAAGGCGATTTCCGTCGTGTCCATACGCATCTTGATGGCGCGCGCGATTTGTCCGAGCCCGTGCAATTGCTGACGGAAGCCCGCGGCGTGTTGCGTGAAAAATTTCTGGCCGCCGATGTGGGCATTACGGGCGCCAATTTTCTGGTCGCTGAAACCGGCACGTCCATCATTGTGACCAATGAAGGCAATGGTGATCTCACGCAATCTTTGCCCAAGGTGCATATCGTCATTGCGTCCATTGAGAAGATTGTCCCGACGCTGGAAGACGCGAGCCTCTTGCTGCGCGTTCTGGCGCGCTCGGCCACGGGTCAAGATATGTCGGTCTATACGACGCTCTCCACCGGCCCGCGCCGCCCGCAAGATCCCGACGGGCCGGAGCATTATCATGTGGTGCTGGTGGATAATGGTCGCTCGGCGATGCTGGGCACCGAGTTTGAAGACATGCTGCGCTGTATTCGTTGCGGCGCCTGCATGAATCATTGCCCCGTCTATCACGCGATTGGCGGGCATGCTTATGGCTGGGTTTATCCCGGCCCGATGGGCGCGGTGATGACGCCCTCTCTCATTGGCGTGGAAAAGGGCGGGCATTTGCCCAATGCGTCCACTTTTTGCGGGCGCTGTGAAAGCGTGTGTCCGGTGAAGATACCGCTACCCAAACTCATGCGCCATTGGCGAGAGAATGAATTCGAGCGCCACCTCACGCCAGCTGTGCAGCGCTTTGGTCTGAAAATCTGGGGCTTCTTTGCAAAGAACCCGAGGCTCTATTCTTTTGCAACACGCGCTGCGATGACCACACTGGCTTGGCTGGGTCGAGACAAGGGCCGCTTTGCATCGCTCCCGCTCGCCAAAGGCTGGACGGATTATCGTGATCTGCCCGCACCACAAGGCGACACATTCCAAGCGCAATGGCGCAAGCGCCAGCAGGAGGCCCGCCGATGAGCGCGCGCGAGGATATTCTCTCCAACATTCGCCGCTCACTTGGCGTGACGGGTACTGAGAGCACGCGCCGCGCAGCTGTTGCGCAGCGACTGGAGCAGACACCGCGCGGGCCGATTCCCGCCCGCGGACAAGGCAGCACGGCGACACGTCTGGCGACTTTCATCACCGAGGCCACGCGCGTTTCGGCCACCGTTGTCGTGCTCGACACGGCGCAAGCCGTGCCGGAAGAAATCGCCCGCTTTCTGCGCGAAGCCAATCTGCCGCTCGCACTCAAGCGTGGTGAAGATGCACGCCTTGCGGGCCTTGATTGGCAGGCAGCGGGGCTTGATGTGGCAACAGGCCGCTCGGATGGCGCCGACCTCAATGCCGTCAGCTATGCCTTTGGCGGTGTGTCGGAGACAGGTTCGCTGGTGCTGCTTTCGGGCGCCGATAATCCGGTGACGCTGACTTTTCTGCCCGACAATCATTTTGTTGTGCTGGCTGCGGCCGATCTCAGCGGCGATCTTGAAAGCGTGCTGGTGAAGCTTCGCCGCAATGGCGCGCTGCCGCGCACAGTCAATATTGTGACCGGCCCGTCACGTTCAGCTGACATTGAACAAACGCTGTTGCTGGGCGCACATGGCCCGCGCCGCCTGCATATTATGGTGACATTGAACTGAGTGGCGTCTCGCGGCTTGTCTGGATTGCTACGCGCTCGCGCTCGCACTGACGCCGGAAGAACCGCATCATAGCGCCCGTCATTGCGAGGAGCGCAGCGACGTGGCAATCCAGAAACCACGCGCGAGCAGTTTTGTTTACTTCACTCACAATAATTGCAGCTAAATCGGCAAGCGGCTCGCCAATTGCGGATCGTTCTTCAAATCCAGCCGCACCATTTTAGTGCCCGGCTCATCGGGATCATCACGCACCAGAAATCCAAGCAGATCGCACATGTCGAGCATGTTTTTATTGCTCGCCATCACTTGCCCTTCCACCGCGTCCAACCCTTCTTGTGCGGCATATTCGATGATGAGCTTCATCAGATTCCAGCCAAGCCCTTGGCCCTTGTAATCGCCGCGCAGGAGAATGGCATATTCACCCGCCGTGCCTTCAGCATTTTTGATAAGCCGCACACCACCAATCATCACGCCGTCCTGATCGAGCGCGCATAATGCAAGCGCACGCGCATAATCAATCTGCGTGAGGCGAGCGATAAAGGTGTGAGAAAATTCTTTAACCGGCGCAAAGAAACGCAGACGCAAATCTTCCGGTGAGACGCTTTCAAAAAAAGTGCGGTAAAGCTCTTCATCTTCGGGCCGCACAGGACGAATGAAAATTGTCTTGTCCTTTTTGAGCGTGATCTGGCGCTCCCAGGATTTCGGATAAGGCGCGATCGCAAGACGCGGGTTCGAGCCACCGTGAACCAAAGGCGCCGATGCGGCTACAGCGACACGCGCATCAATCACAACAATCCCGTTCTCATCGGCTATGATCGGGTTGAGATCAAGCTCGCGAATTTCCGGCAGATCGGCCGCCATTTGCGAGAGCTTCACCAAAACCAACGCAACGGCGTCCAGATCAACTGCGGGCTCATCGCGATATTTGCGCAAAACTTTGACCACGCGTGTCTGCTCGATCAGCTCGTGAGCCAAGCGCAGATCAAGCGGGGGGAGTGCCAGCGCACGATCATTGATCACTTCGACCGCTTTGCCTCCGCGGCCGAAAACAAGCACGGGCCCGAAGGTCGGATCATCCGCAAGGCCTGCAATCAATTCGCGCCCATGCGCGCGACGCACCATGGGATGGACTGTCACGCCATCCAGACGCGCTTGCGGACGTGCAAGTCTGATACGTGCAAACATCTGCTGCGTGGCTTGCACCACAGCCTCGACACTCTCCAGATTGAGCATGACGCCGCCCACATCGGATTTATGCGAAATGTCCGGCGAAAATATTTTGACGACACAGGCGCCATGCTCAGTCAGCATCGGCTTTGCAAGCTCGCCCGCCTCTTGCGCCGTGCGGGCGAGCCGCGCCGGCGCACAAGGAATATCATAAGCCTCCAGCAATCCCGTGATCTCGACCGGATCAAGCCATGTTTCGCCGCGTGCGAGAGCACCCCGCAAGATGAGTGAGGCGCGCGCAACATCAGGCACAAAATCCGACGGCAGACTTGGCGGCACCGCCATCAAAGCTTCGCGGTTCTGGCGCCAACGCACCATATGCATAAAGCCGCGCGTTGCCCCATAGCGATAATTGGGAATATGCGCCTCTTCAAAAATTTCATCCGTACGCGCAGTCGCACCCAACCACACTGCAAAGACGGGTTTGGGTGCAATCGACTTGCGCCGATATTCATTCACCACATCGGCGACTTCGAGCGCTGCTTCTTCGGAATCAGACAAAGCTGTCGGGCAATGCACAATGGTGATGGCATCATTGGCGGGATCTTCGAGCAAAGCCTCCAATGCAATCCGGAAACGTTTGGCATCGGCATCGCCGACAATATCGACCGGATTGGCGCGCGACCAAGTGGGCGGCATATCCTGATCGAGACGATCACGGATTGCTGGCGAAAGCTCGGCCACTTTGCCGCCCAGATCCAGCAGATTGTCGATGGTGATCACACCAAGCCCGCCACCATTGGTGAGAATGGCTAAGCGATCACCTGAAAAAGGTTTGATGCGCCCGACAGCCTCGGCAGCTGCAAAGAGTTCCGAAATATCATGCACGCGCAACAGGCCCGCACGACGGAAGGCGGCATCATAAACGGCATCTGATCCAGCCAAAGCGCCCGTATGCGTGGCGGCGGCTTTGGCGGCGCGCGGATGGCGGCCTGATTTAATGACTATGACAGGTTTCACACGGGCCGCTGCACGCGCGGCCGACATAAATTGCTTCACGTCGCGGATCGATTCCACATAAAGCAGAATGGCGCGCGTATGATGATCGAGCGCGAAATAATCCAACAGATCGCCAAAATCGATATCACACATATCGCCGACCGAGACGAGGCTGGAAAAACCGATATGGCGCTCATGCGCCCAAGCAAGCAATGCAGCAGTCACCGCGCCCGATTGCGAAATGACAGCGAGATCACCACGTGCCGCCGGATGCGCTGCAAAACTCGCGTCTAATCCAGCGCGCGGCGCCAGCACGCCCAGACAATTGGGCCCGACAATGCGAATGCCGGTGGATGCGGCCACGCGCGACAATTCATCAGCCAGAGAACCCGCGCCCTGCTGCGGATCAGCCGTGATGACAATGGCCGTGCGCACACCAAATGCAGCCGCCTCACGCACCAAGCCTGCCACTGTGACCCGCGGCGAGGCGATGACGACGAGATCAGGCGGGCTTGGCAGATCGGAAATCTTTTTGACGCAAGGCAGACCGTCAATCTCATCATGCCTCGGATTGACGAGCTGGATGGCACCGGCAAAACCGCCTTTGCGCAGATTGGCGAGCACAGCATGGCCGAGCGAGCCCGCTCGCGCACTCGCCCCAATCAGGGCAAGGCTTGCGGGTTTGAACAGGCGATCAAGGCTACGGACGCTCATGAGTGAATCCCTTGCGAGAGGCCCAGTCTAGCCCAGGATTGCGACCGGTTCTTTGCGCTGCAACAATCACAGCCGTCATTGCGAGGAGCGAAAGCGACTAAGCAACCCAGAAGCAACATGTGAGGCCCTCCGGTTTGCTTCACTTTGCTCGCAATGACGGTGGAAAGTTGACGCCTTGCTTGGCTTGCGGTGGAATGAGTTGAGTAGAATCTTCTGGAGTTTAGCTAATGCGCCGAATTCTTCTTGTTCTTTCGGCTCTTGCGATCACTAGCCCGGCTCTTGCCCAGCAAGCCACGGGTCTGTGGCTGCGTGAAAATGGCGCATCACATGTGCGCATTGCGCCTTGTGGAGATGCGCTCTGCGGCTTTGTGGCTTGGGTCAAAGACCCTGAGCGGGCAGGCGAAATCGGCTTGAAGGTTTTTTACGATATGAAGCCTGCCTCCCCCGGCACATGGGAAGGCCAAGCTTTCAATCCGGAAGATGAAAAGACCTACACAGGCAAAATGGTGCTCGAAGGCGAGGCACTCAAAACATCTGGTTGTGTTTTCGGCGGGCTGATTTGCAGAAGCGTCAACTGGACGCGGCTGAAATAATTATTCAGCCAGCACGCGGGTTGGCGGAAACGCCACTTCCACCAAAGTGCCCTCAAGCTTCTTGCTCTTGATCGAGAAAGACGCGCGATTGGCCTCAATCAAAGCTTTGGTCAGCGGCAGACCAAGCCCCGTGCCGCGCGTGGTGCGGGCGGTGGCAATCTGACGGAAAGGCTCGAGCGCCGTTTCAATCTCGCTATCGCTCATGCCAATGCCCGTATCCTTGATGCGGATGACAGCGTGTCCGGCATCGGTCAGCGCGGTGGAGACAATCACCTGTCCGCCTTCTTCATTGAACTTCACAGCGTTCGAGAGAAGGTTGAGCACAATCTGGCGAAGCGCGCGTTCATCGGCCACAATATTGGGCAGACGCGGCGCGAGCGACTGGCGCACAATCACACGCTCGCGTGCCGCTTGCGGCTGAATGAGCGAGACGCATTCGGCAACAATGCGATTGGCATCAACCGCATTGAAATTGAGCTCCAGCTTGCCCGCTTCAATCTTTGACAGATCAAGCAGATCATTCACAAGGCTCATGACATGGGCGCCAGAGGTGTGAATGTCGGTCACATATTCCTTGTAGCGCTCATTGCCGATGGGGCCGAAACGCTCTTCCATAATGACTTCG
This sequence comes from Beijerinckiaceae bacterium, assembly GCA_947452455.1. Classification (GTDB taxonomy): domain Bacteria; phylum Pseudomonadota; class Alphaproteobacteria; order Rhizobiales; family Beijerinckiaceae; genus Terripilifer. The sequence goes on along the minus strand of CANGBX010000001.1, from coordinate 228,168 downwards.
GCAAAGCCGAGAATGGCGTTCAGGGGCGTGCGGATTTCATGGCTGACTTTGGCCAGAAAATCCGACTTCAGCGCATTGGCCTGTTCAGCCGTGCGGCGCGCTTCTTTCAATTCCTGTTCGGCTTTCTTCCAAGCCGTCATATCGCGCATCACGGCGCAGAATTTCTCTCCGCCATTGCCGCCGATGCGACCCAGCGTCATGAAGACGGGAATGGAGCCCCCCTGACGCGCGCGACCAAAGAGATCGCGGCCATCATTCATGAGGGCCGCAACGCCTGAGCCTTTCAGCCCTTCAAAATAATCCTGCGCAACGGACGCGCTGTCTTTGGCGAGCAAGAAGGTGAAGGCTTCGCCCATCACTTCGCTCTGCTCATAGCCAAACAAGGCTTCACCCGCGCGATTGAGCGCGACAATCTTTCCGTCATTGTCGAGCACCGCGACACCATCGGTCGCCGTGTCGAGAATGGCGTGCAATTCGCGCATGCCGCTTTCAGCCGAACGCAATTCGCCTTCGAGCTCGCGGATACGCTCGGTCACAGCGCCCGCATCAGCGGTGCGGAAAGTCATCAGCGTGGCGGGTGCATTGTCCCATTCGACTTTGCGAATACGGGCTTCGAGCGCCACAGGGCCACCATCGCGGCCGTAAATATGCAATTCATTGCTGTCTTGCAGCGTGTCCCGCGCGCGGCCACGGAACATGCGCGCCATGCCATCTTCGCGGAAGAATTGCGCGCCATCTTCATAGCCCAGCAGATCAATCAATGTGCGGTTGACATAAAGCGCATGGGCATCGCGCGAGACCAAAAGGCCAATCGGCAAGCGGTCGAGAACCGATTGCACATCTTCCGACAGATCAACCGGAAGCGCAGGCGGCACAATGGGTTCAATCGGCTCTGCGGCTGCGCGGCTGGCCACTTCCAGCAAATCGCGGATAGACGATGGCGTCGCAGACGCCTGCGGCTCGTCTTGATCTTCGCGCACATTGGCGCCCAAGGCGCGTGCAATTTCGCGGAACGAATGGCGCTCGGCAGGCGAGAGGTTCACCATCTCATCATCAGACGTCTCGGGCACGACAAGGGAAGGCTCTTCGACAAGAGCTTCCTCATCACGGCGCGCAACAATCTGGAAAGGACGAAGCGCCACAACATTGCCCGGCACCGAGGGCATATTCGGCATGGGGATAGGTGCTGGCTCTGCAACAGGTGCGGGATCAGCGGCAGGTGTGGCTTGCGTTTGGAGTTTGGGCTCAAGCGCCTGCAAGCGCGTGACATGAATCACACCAAAGCCGCGATAGCCTTCAAAGTGGCGCTCACGATCATGGGTGGGCAAAGCACCCAATGTCACCGGAAAAGCCGCATCGGCATTTTCAACGGGCCAGAGAACTTCCAATCCGCTCCATGTCTCACCGCGCAGCAATGCATCGCGCAACGCATATTCGGGATCGAGATTTAATTCGTCAGCCACATCGCTGAAAGAACGACCGACAAGGCGGTTCGTCATGCAGCCGATGAAATCGCACAATTCGCCTGTGATTTTCACAAAGCGATGCGCACTGTCGGTCTGCCAAAGAAAGCGTACATTCTCGCTGCCTTTGACACGCATGGCGATATCGGCCGCCACTTCATCGACATTGCGGCGCGGCTCTTGTGCGGCTTCTGCAGGTTGCTGCACTGGCGCTGCGGGTTTTTGTGGGGTCACGCGCGCAACGGGTGGTGGCGCCATCGGCGCAACAGGTGTTGGCGGCACAAACGCCGGCTGAGCGACCTGCATATCCTGCTGCGCCATCATCATGGCGGAGAGATCAGGCTGCGTCTGTTTGGGGGCAGGTGCTGCGGGCACGCCCAGAATGAACAGAGAATGCGGGCCAATCGTGCGGCGGCAGAACACGGTGAGCATTTGCGCGCGCAGGCCCGAATAGAAGCGCAGCTTTTCCAATCGCGCGCCAGCGCCCGGCACCAGACTGCGCGACAATTCCGCCACGCGCCGCGCGCCGGGGTCGGGCGCAGAAAAGAGACGACGGGTGATGGCATCTTCATGGGCGCCAAACAGGGCCTTGGCAGCCTCATTGGCAAAGAGCACGCGCACGGGCTGACCGGCTGCCACAAGCAAGGCCCCGCCCGCCTCGATCAAAGAGGCAAAGGGCGGCTCCGACAGAGCCGCTTCGGCGGCTCGGATTAGGGCTGGATCGCGCGGGAAGGTCGTCATGGCCCTCGGCTACCTCTGGTCCCTCATGGACGCTGTACAAATGGACGCAAAACTTGGGCGGCAAAGCCCCCGTTGAGGGTGCCTCAGGCCTTAATCAATCATTAATCTGCGCCGGGCTTGGGGTCCATGGCGAACCGCCACAGAGGGCAAACTTGTTGGATCTATGCTTAAGATCCACAGCAAGCTCAGCTTTTTGTGCGCCGCACAATTTTGTTGCGTCGCAGCATTTTTTGATCTATTGTTCTGCCAAGTTGACTGATTGGTGCATCGCCCCGGCCCGCACGGACTTTCTGTCAGGGGCACCCAAAATGGAGCAGACCCATGACGAACACATATGAAGTCCCCGCCGAAATGCGCGAATTCGCCGAGCGCAGCGTAGCCCAGGCCCGCAAGGCCTTTGAAGGCTTTATGGGCGCTGTCCACAAGACCACCGACCAGGTCAGCACCAACCCCGCTATGGAAGGCGCCAAGGATGTGTCGAGCAAGGCCGTGACTTTCGCTGAAGCCAATGTGCTCTCGGCTTTCGAACTGGCCGAAAAGCTCGTTCATGCCAAGGACCCGCAGGACGTTTTCGCGATCCAGTCGGAATATCTGAAGGCGCAGGCTGCTGCACTCGAAGGCCAGTTCAAGGAACTCGGCGAAGCTGTGCAGAAAGCGTCTGGCATCAAGAAGTGAGTGCAACAGGAAAGGAGCCTTTCCATGCCCACACCACGCAAAAACCCTAAAGCCGCAGCGCGCGCCGCAGAGCCCGTCACGATTGACGTGCCGCCGGTTTTGCCAGCACCTGCTGCTGACATTGAAAGCCCGGCCGTGCCGGAAATGCTGCCAGTGTCGCTGCAAGAACCCTTGAAAGAGACCCTTGAGGCTTCAATCGAGAAAGTGGCCGATTTTAGGGAACAAATCCGTCATGCGAGGGAAGAGGCGAGTGCGTCAATCGAGGCCAGCTTGAAGCTTGTCTCGCAAGGCGTGACCGATCTCAATGTGAAGACCATTGAAGCGTTTCAAGCCAGTGCGGATGCGCAATTTGCTTTCGTGAAGGCCCTGCTCTCGACCAAGAGCATGACGGATGTCATCACGCTGCAAAATGAGCACCTGCGCCAGCAATTCGAGACGCTGAATGCGGCGGCCAAGGATGTGTCGGACCTCATCCAAAAGGTCTCGACGCAATCCGTCGAGCCGATCAAAGCGACGCTCGCAAAAAGCCTGAAACTCGCCGCTTGAGCGGGGCTTCCGGCCAACACAGGATCAACGGGGCCCCGAGGCCCCGTTTTTTGTTTCCCCCGAGGGCGCAAGCCTGTTGCAATGGCAGGCCTTTGCTTTTAGGTTCCGCCCCGCACTGACGTGCCGTGCCGCCATAGCTCAGTTGGTTAGAGCGCTAGATTGTGGATCTAGAGGTCCCCCGTTCGAGCCGGGGTGGTGGTACCATTCTTTCAGGTACTTAGACTTCCAACTCCCCTAGCCCGTTCGCAGTCTGTCACGCCCTTGTCACAACGGGGGTCAGAGATGGCGAGCATCAGGAAGCGTGGAATCAAGTGGCAGGTCCAGATCAGCCTGTTGAATGAATTAAAGTATCTATAATTATCTATGCCTATTAATATTCTAGGAGAAATTATTACGGCTATAAATACGCTTAATTTTATTTATAAAATAAATTCATAAAAAGTATATTTTCTCGAGAAAAAACTATGACTGGTGCTCCGCTAATCTCGATTATAACACCCACTTTCAACAGGACTTCAATAAAAAAAGCCATCGCATCCTCTATGTACGCGAGCCGTGTACAGATCGAGCATATCATTGTCGATGATTGCTCGAAAAAAGATTACTGGGACATGCTGGTTGATATTTCAAAAAAATTTCCTGACCAGCTACGGGTTTTTAGAAACGCTAAAAATTGTGGTCCCGGTGCATCTCGGAACTTTGGCCTACAGCAGTCATCCGCTAAATTTATATTCTTTCTAGATAGTGATGACTTCTTGGCCCCTGAAGCTCTAGAGTCCATGGTTGACGAAGCTGAGAAGAGCGGTTCCGACATAGTTATTCCAATGGCTCTTCGCCAAGATCAGAAGATACACGGAAACTTTCTATCTATTGATGCTTGCTCAGGCGTCCCTTTTTCTCATTGCGCTGCGATCAAGGACCTTGGGCCCTGCAAACTTTTCAATCGTAATTTTCTAATAAAGAACAATCTACAGTTTCCTTCACAACGCTATTGGGGAGAAGATCAACTATTCATGCTTAAAGCTTATCTCGCGACATCACGCATTTCGATACTAACGCAGAACATTTCTCTCTTTCTTACTGAGGCCGGGGATAATCTTACAACAAAGCCAAAACTCGAAGAAGTGTTAGATACAATTTATGAAATTCTCGTTTTTTCTTCACATCTCGACATTACAGACGTGCGGCGCATTTTAATTCTGAGGCGAATTTTTAACTCAGATCTTCGTGCAATTACAAAATTTCTTGAGAACGAAAATAAAAGATGGCCCCATATTGATAAATATATTCATGAAAAGATTATGCCGTTCTTGGATCCAGTAACTAGCCAATTTATTGATGAAGATTTAAAACTTTTATTATATAAGCATTTCACTTAATTTGATTATCAAGTTCTGCACGTTTTAGTTACGTATAATCGATATTGTAATCATCACCCGCTCGGGAGTAGAGATCTAAATCAAGATTTATTATTTAGGTGCTGCTCCGATGTACGAAGATCAGATGCCACATCAATCGCCGTCTATGTGTTTTGTCCCCTACAAGTATTCCTCCCTGATGTATTGATTACGAGGCTTGAGAGGGAATTAGAATGCTTTAGAAAAAGCATGAAACAAAGAGATAGCCGCCAAACTTCAGCGGGTGAAATTTCTCACCGTACAAGGTCGGCCAGTTGCTGAGGCTGTTAGATGGATGGGTGCGACGGATTATCTTTAAATCGCTGGTGGTCAAACTTCTATTACAATGGCCACAAGAGATAGGATTCCTCTAATAACTCCTTACTTTTAGGCCCTTGTGTTAATACCATAAAAACAGAGGGTTACAGACAGACCTAACTGATCCGCCATAGATCAATTTGTTCGAACGCAAGATATAGATCTAGAGGTCCCCCGTTCGAGCCGGGGTGGTGGTACCATTTCTCTTCAAGTCCACTCCCCATCCAGATCGGCGCGGCGACCCTTTGGCGCGCGCTGACGGGCGAGATGCGCAGACCCCCACCCCAGCCCTCCCCTCAAGGGGGAGGGAGTTCAGATGCAGCGCGTCACGCGGATCACTTGTCACGATCATGATGCCAGCCATCCCCTCCCCCTTGAGGGGAGGGTGTCGCGCGCAGCGTGACGGGTGGGGGTCGCGCGATCTGGGAGGTTAGGCCCGATCCGCAAACATCCCCACCAGCGCCGCCTCATTGGCCCCCGCAATTCCGCGCTCGGTGATGAGCCCGCTGACCAAGCGTGCGGGCGTCACGTCGAAACCGGGATTGCGCGCGCCAGATGCTTTCGGCGTCACGCGAATGGTGGCCAGAGCGCCCTCTTCCGTCTCCCCCGTCAGATGGGTCACTTCACGCGCATGGCGCTCTTCAATCGGGATTTCGCGCAAGCCATCGCGCAAAGCAAAATCGATAGAAGATGATGGGGCGGCCACATAGAACGGCACGCCATTGTCATGGGCAGCGAGCGCTTTCAGATAAGTGCCGATCTTGTTGCAGACATCGCCCTGTCGCGTGGTGCGATCCGTGCCGACAATCACAAGATCCACCTCGCCATGCTGCATGAAATGCCCGCCCGCATTATCAACAATGACACGATGCGGAACGCCGTGCTGGCTGAGTTCAAAGGCAGTCAAAGCTGCGCCCTGATTGCGCGGGCGCGTTTCATCGACAAAGACATGCAGATCAATGCCCTTGTCATGCGCCTTGTAAATCGGCGCCGTCGCCGTGCCCCAATCGACCGTCGCCAGCCAACCGGCATTGCAATGGGTGAGAAGATTCACGCGGCCCTTTTTGTGCGCGATCTCTTCAATCAACGCCAGACCATGATCGCCAATGGCGGAGCAGACGGCGACATCTTCTTCCGCCATTTCGCCAGCCAGTGCCCAAGCGGCATCGGCCCTTGCGCTGACGGCAAGCGGCAAGAGGGCGTCTCGCATGCGCATCAAAGCCCAGCGCAGATTGACCGCGGTCGGGCGCGTTTCTGCGAGCATTTCAATGGCGACATCCATGGCGGCATCGCCCGTACCCTGACGCAGTGCCAAAGCCAATCCATAGGCCGCCGTGACACCAATCAGCGGCGCGCCGCGCACCTGCATATCGGCAATGGCACGCGCCGCCTCTTGGGCACTTGAGAGGGACAGGCGCTGGACGCGATGGGGCAGCAAAGTCTGGTCCAGAATCCCGACTTTTCCATCAGCTTCCGGCCAAATGGTCCGGCATGGCACGCCATCAATCCGCATCGGGGCTTCCTCCAGCTCGCTCCGGCTCTTTTGGCATCCACAGCGCCTCTCTCCAAGGGGCTTTTGCTTTGACAAAAGGCGCACGCCTCCTCAAGCTTAGACTCGAAGAAAGCCGCACCCATGAAAAAGCAAGACGGCTTTCAGGGATGGAATAGCCAGAGGTCAGATATGCCGAAACTCAAGGTCAACGGCCGCGCCCAAGAGGTTGCGGTGCCCGACGACACCCCGCTCCTTTATGTGCTGCGCAATGATTTGAAGCTGAACGGCCCGAAATATGGCTGCGGCCTGTCGCAATGCGGCTCTTGCACCGTGCTCGTCGATGGACAGGCCGTGCGCTCTTGCGTCACGCCGGTCGGCTCCGTCACCGGCCAAGACATTACCACGCTCGAGGGTCTGGGCACTTTGGACAAACCGTCCAAACTGCAACAGGCTTTCATTGATGAGCAGGCCGCACAATGCGGCTATTGCCTGAATGGCATGATCATGAGTGCGCAGGCCCTACTCCACAAAACACCGAAGCCCACCGAAGCGCAGGTGCGCTCGGCACTCGATGGTAATCTATGCCGCTGCGGCGTGCATAACCGTGTCGTCCGCGCTGTCATGCGCGCATCGCGGGGAGCTTGATCCATGAATATGATGAACCCCTCACGCCGCGCCCTGTTGCAGGGCGGCTCGCTCACCTTGGCTTTCTCGCTCGTCCCGCCTGCACTCGCACAGAGAGCCGCAAAGCTGGAAGGTGCGCCTCTGCCGGGTGATCTCAAACTCTATCCGAAAATCTCATCCTGGCTGCGTATTGAAGAAGGCGGCAAAGTCCGCTTGCTGTTCGGCAAGGTGGAAATCGGCCAGGGCATTGTCACGGCTGCTGCTCAACTGGCAGCTGATGAACTCGATATCGACATGAAGCGCCTCGTCATCGTGTCGGGCGACACACGCGTTGTGCCGAATGAAGGTGTCACAGCCGGCTCGCAATCCATGCAATATGGCGGCGTGGCTGTGCAGATCGCGGCAGCCGAATTGCGCGCCTATCTCATCGCACGCGCTGCTGAAAAACTGGGTGTCGATGCAGCCAAACTCAAAGTCGTCGATGGCACAATCTCGGGTGGCGGCAAAAGCATCACCTATTGGGATCTCGTGGCCGGCCAGAAGATCGACATTGAAGCCACTGGCACGGTGAAAGTGAAAGAGGCCAAAGACCGCCGCTATATCGGCAAGAAGGTCGGCCGTCTCGACATTCCGCCCAAAGCCACAGGCGCTTTGATCTTCATTCAGGATTTGCGCCCCGATGGCATGTTGCATGGTCGCGTTGTGCGCCCGCCCGCCTATGGCGCCAAACTCGTCTCGGTGGATCGCGATGTTGCCACCATGCCGGGCGTCAAACGCGTGGTGCGTGATGGCTCCTTCTTCGGCGTTATTGCCGAGCGCGAAGAACAGGCAATGGCCGCAGCCGATGCGCTGCGTCGTGCAACCACTTGGGATTTGCCCAAAGATGTGCCGACCAGCGACACAATCTATGATTGGCTAAAGACGCAACCAGCCAAACTCATCACCATCAAAGATGTCGCAAGCCCCATCGCCAACAAGGCGAAGAAAGTGGTCGAAGCGGAATATCGCCGCCCCTACCACATGCATGCGACCATCGGCCCATCGACCGCCATTGCCACTTTTGCAGGCGATGGTTCGGTGCTGATCCAGACGCATACGCAATCACCGTTTGAAACAGCGGCGGCCATTGCGCAAATGCTCAATGTGCCGAAAGAAAAAGTCCAGTGCGAACATTGGCAGGGCGCTGGCTGCTACGGCCATAATGCGATGGATGATGCAGCAGCCGATGCAGCATTGCTCGCGCGCTACATGACGGGCCGCCCCGTGCGCGTGCAATGGTCACGTCAGGACGAGCACAAATGGGAGCCCTATGGTTCGGCCATGGTCGTGCGCGTCAAAGCTTCGGTGGATGAAAAGGGTGACATTGTCGATTGGGATCACACAATCTGGTCAACCTCGCATGGCACACGACCCGGCGGCAGAGCGGGAAATCTATTGCCTGCCCAAACGCTGGAAAAGGCGCATCCTTTGCCAACCCCCGTCAATGGCGGCGCGCCCAATTATGCAGCCGATCGCAATGGCATTCCGCTGTATGAATTTCCCGGAACGCATGTGCGCACGCATTTCGTGGAAAAGCTGGCGGCGCGTGCATCGTCCACACGGGGCCTTGGCGCTTATGGCAATGTCTTTGCCATTGAGAGCTTCATTGATGATCTGGCGCGCGCAGCCAAAGCGGATCCCGTTGAATATCGTCTGCGCTATCTGAAAGACCCGCGCGCGCGCGAAGTCTTGACAAAGACAGCCGAAATGTTTGGCTGGACGAAGTGGAAAGCAGCTCCCGGCAAGGGGCGCGGCATTGCTTTCGCGCGCTACAAGAATCTCTCGACCTACACCGCCGTTGCGGTGGAAGTTGAAGTCGAGAAAGCGAGCGGTGCGATCCGCGTGAAGCGCGCCTCGTCCGCCAATGATGCGGGCGAGATCGTCTCTTATGACGGCATCGTCAATCAAGTCGAAGGCGGCATTATTCAATCGCTGTCATGGACGCTGAAGGAAGGCGTGCGCTTTGATGAAAAGGGCGTGCGCAGCGAAGATTGGACCTCTTATCCGATCCTCACCTTCTCCGAAATCCCGCCGATTGATGTGAAGGTGATTGATCGTCCCGGTCAGCCCTTCTTGGGTGCTGGTGAAGCCTCGCAAGGCCCGACAGGTGCAGCTCTCGCCAATGCGGTGATGGATGCAACGGGTGTGCGCTTCCGCGAAGTGCCGTTCTTGCCGTCTCGGATCAAAGCTGGGTTGATGGCTTAAATCGCCCGTCCCTCGTCATTGCGAGCGGAGCGAAGCAAACCTGGGGCCTCACGTGAGGCTTCTGGTTTGCTTCGCCTTCGTCTCGCAATGACGGCGCAGAGGTTACGATCTTAGCCTCGTCATTGCGAGGAGGCCGTAGGCCGACGCGGCAATCCATAGCACCGACCTTGAAAAAATTGCGCGGCGAAAGCCTCAACCCCCGCCATACAACCAAGCAATGCCTTCAATGGCCTGCTCGGGCGTTCGGCCTTTCAGCATATTGTCGCGCAATTCTGCAATCGGGCCGCGTGCGTGATAAACATCGCCATAGACACGCGCCATCAATTGCACGCGTGCAGTGCGCAGATAACGCGCATTCTGATAATCGAGCAAAGCGCCCGGAATATCATCGGGCTTGGCCTCGATCTTCTCAGCCAGACACACGGCATCTTCAAGCGCCATGCAGGCGCCTTGCGCGAGATATTGCAGCATGGGATGGGCCGCATCGCCAATGAGGGTTGCACGACCCTGCGACCAGTTTTTCACCGGCTCGCGGTCACAGAGCACCCACATTTTCCACACATCGATCTTTTCCAACATGCGCAAAACTTGCGGCACTTGGCCCTTGAAATGCGCATGCAACAAAGCGGGATCACCCGCCTGATCCCAGCCTTCCGAATAATGATCGGAATGGAAAACGGCGACGAGATTATAAAGCTCGCCACGACGCAGCGGATAATGGACAAGATGCGTGCGCGGGCCAGCCCAGAGCACGACATCGGGCTTCCACAAATCTTCCGGCACATCTTCGCGCTTCAACACCGCGCGATAGGCAATATGGCCAGAGACGCGCGGCTTGCCATCACCCACAATTTTCTGGCGCGTCTTCGACCACAGACCATCTGCGCCAATCATGGCGCAACCGGTGATGATGCGGCCATCTTCCATGGTCACGATGACTTCGCCACCCTTGTCCTCGAAATCGAGCACACGGGCCTGCGTTTCCAACTTGATATTTTTCTGCGCGCGGCAGGCATCAAGAATGATCGCATGCAAATCAGCGCGATGAATGACCGCATAAGTGTCACCAAAGCGGCGCGTCAGATCATCACCCAAAGGCATGCGGGTAATGAGATCACCGGTCAGCGCATCGCGCATTTCCAAACCCGTGGGAATGGCGACATCCTGCAAGATGCGATCGCGCAAGCCCAGCTTCTTGAAAGGCGTGAAAACATTGGGGCCGAGCTGAATGCCCGCGCCAATTTCTTTAAAATCGGAAGCCTGTTCCAACACGTGAACGGCAAAGCCTTTTTGAGCCAAGCCCAGCGCGGCACCCAGACCGCCAATGCCACCGCCCACAATGATGAAAGGCTTGTTGTCAGCCTGCGCCATAAAAACCTCCCTCAGATCACATCTTGCCGCGCAATCATGCGCCGCATCATATGGGTAAATTGCACACGCTCGGCTGCATCCAGCGGCTCCAGCATGCGTGCTTGTGCGGCGCGCACGAAAGGCTCGCAATCAGCCAGCAGTTTTGCGCCACGGCGCGAGAGTTTCAAAAGCTTCACGCGCTTGTCTTGCGGATTGGCGCGCCGCTCGATGAGCCCCTTGCCTTCCATCCGCTCCAGCACATTGCCCATGGTCGAGCGGTCCATCGCCACAAGCGCACCAATGCGGGTCGCATCAATGCCCGGATTGTCGCGCAAAGCCACAAGCGCTGCATATTGCATCGGCGTCATGTCAAAGCCTTCGCATTCCTGCGCGAAGACCGAGACCGCCATTTGCTGCAAGCGGCGGATCAAATGGCCGGGCTTGAGATAGACATCATCCATGCCGCCATGCGCGGCATCGCGCACGGCTTCTTCCGGCAAAAGATCAGCGAGGCTGCTCTCACTCGGCATCGGGTTGGCGCTCGGGCAGAGCTGACTGAAATGCCGGCAATGCGTTGCAGGCCGCCTCCACTTCATTCAAACGCGTCCAGCCCGAAAAATCGCAGCCGAAGCGGCGCGCATTGGCGAGCTGGGGAATGAGGCAGAGATCAGCCATCGTCGGCTGATCGCCGAAACAGAAGGGCCCCTTTGTGTCAGCCAGCAATTTCTCGCACGCATCCAAGCCCTGCTGGTTGACGCGGCGCGCCCAATTGTTGACGTCGGCATCGGTGTGGCCAAGCGCCTTGACGGCATTGAGAACGCCGAGGTTTTGAACAGGATGCACATCGCAAGCAATGGCGAGTGCAAAAGCCCGCACGCGCGCACGCGCCATCGGATCTTTGGGCAAAAGGGCGGGCTCCGGATGGGTCTCTTCCAGCCATTCGAGAATGGCGAGAGACTGCGTCATCAACGTGCCGTCTTCGAGCTCGAGTGTGGGCACAAGGCCTTGCGGATTTTTGGCGAGATAGTCAGGCTGGCGCTGGTCGCCATGGCGCAACACATAAGAAATCTGATCGAAGGGGAGCCCCTTCAGGGCGAGCGCAATGCGCAAACGATAGGAAGCCCCGGACCTGAAAAATCCATGCAGACGCATTCTAGTATCCCCCCATGCGCCCCCTCCCGGTCTTTGCCAAAGAGCTCACTTGTCAGGCGCCTGATGAATTGACAGTATACGGAGGAATTGCGGCGTCAAGCCGCCGGCCAATCCCTTGGGGGCTGGCATAAAAGAGAGGAAACGGTCATGAGCGAAGCCGCAGAAACCCCGCAGCGCCGCGCCTTCTACGACAAGATCGACAAGCAGAATCTGACACCGCTTTGGACGGTCCTCTCGTCCATCATCACGCCGGAACCGAAATCGGCCGCGCAGCCCTTCCTGTGGAAGTTTAACGAGATCCGCGATTACATGGTCGAGGCCGGCGGCCTGATCACCGCGAAAGAAGCCGAGCGCCGCGTGCTCGTGCTCGAAAATCCGGGTCTGCGCGGCAAGTCGAGCATCACCACATCGCTCTATGCGGGCGTGCAGCTGGTGCTGCCGGGCGAGATTGCGCCAGCCCACCGTCACAGCCAATCGGCTTTGCGTTTCATTCTGCAAGGCAAAGGCGCGCATACGGCGGTGAATGGCGAGCGCACCAAAATGTCGGTGGGTGATTTCATCATCACGCCATCGAATTCCTGGCATGACCACGGCAATGAATCCGACGAGCCGATTTTCTGGCTCGACGGTCTCGATGTGCCGCTCGTCACGGCGCTCGATGCATCCTTCTTGGAGCATTGGACAGAAGACGAGCAGCCGATCTCGCGCCCCGAGGGCGATTCTCTGGCGCGCTTTGGTGCGAACCTATTGCCCGTTGACCAGAAGGTGCGCAATCTCACATCACCCGTCTTCAACTATCCTTATGCGCGCACGCGCGAAGCTTTGGAGATCATGCGCAAGACGAAGGAATTCGACCCCTGCCATGGTTTGAAAATGCGCTACACCAATCCCGAAACAGGCGATCACGCCATGCCGACGATTGGCGCTTTCATCCAGCTTCTGCCGAAAGGCTTTACAACGAGCCGCTATCGCTCGACCGATGCAACCGTCTTCACGGTTGTCGAAGGCAAGGGCCGCACGAAAATCGGCGACAAGACATTTGACTGGAAGCCACAAGACATTTTCGTGGCGCCAAGCTGGCACCCCGTTGTGCATGAGGCGGATGACGACGCTGTCATCTTCTCCTTCTCGGATCGTCCCGTGCAGGAAAAGCTCGGCCTGTTCCGCGAGGATCGCGGCAACGCCTGATTTCGTCATTGCGAGCGAAAGCGAAGCAATCCAAAGCACAAACCTACCAAGGCTGGCGCTATGGATTGCCACGTCAGGCCTTCGGCCCTCCTCGCCATGACGAGGCTGGGTTGATCCATTCACCCAAGCCAATCGTAACACGAGGGCCCGCCTATTTTGGTGCGGCCCTCGCATTTGGCAGATGAGAACAGCCCCATGACGCGCATTCTGGCGACCTATGCCGTGACGCTGATCGGCTTCCTGATCATTGACTTTATCTGGCTCGGCTTCGTTGCGACGAAATTCTACAAAGAATATCTCGGCGACATGATGCTCGATAAGCCACAGCTGGGCGTCGCTTTCCTTTTCTATGCTCTCTATGCAGCAGGCATTGTGCTCTTTGCTGTTCTGCCGGGTCTTGATGCGCGCAGCTGGAGCAAGGCGGCCTTGCTTGGTGCGGCGCTTGGCCTTGTGGCTTACGGAACTTACGATCTCACCAATTACGCCACGCTGAAAAACTGGCCACTCACGGTGACTCTGGTCGATCTGACATGGGGCACTGTGGTGACTGCAGCTAGCGCAACGATTGGTTATTTCGTCTCGAACTGGATGTTCGACTGATCAAGCTTAAAGGCGGCCAATTGGCCGCCACTCCAGAAATTCTTTGATCTTTCTGCTTAAACCCTCGCGCACATTGCGATAGGCATCCAGCATATTTTCGCGCGTGCCTTGCACAGCGGTCGGATCAATGGTTGGCCAATAAATCACCTCGACCGACATGGTTCGCGTGAATTCGAGCGCGCGATGATGGGCTTCAGGTGAGAGGCTGATGATGACATCGAAACTGGAATCTTCGAGATCTTCGAATGTGTGCGGCTTGTGCTTGCTGATATCAAGGCCGAGCTCATCCATCGCGGCAACAGCAAACCCGTCGAGCTCGCCCGCGCGCACGCCTGCGGAGGCAAAATAAATGTCTCGCCCGAAAAGCTGCTTGGCCAGTGCTTCGGCCATGGGCGAGCGCACGGCATTCATCGAACAGGCAAACAGCACGGATTGCGGGCGCTTGTGCTCAACTTCCGGCGCGTTAGGCACATCTTGCATCATGCGCCGTTAGCCCTTCCAGTGCAGGGCCGTAACAAGGGTAAAAATGCGTCGCGCCGTATCGAAATCGCATTCGACCTTGCCATTGAGGCGTTCAGCAAGAAGTTTGGCGCCATCATTGTGCAAGCCGCGACGGCCCATATCAATGGCTTCGATCTGCGCCGGCGTCGCTGTGCGAATGGCAGCATAATAGCTCTCGCAGACCATGAAATAATCTTTGAGGATGCGACGAAACGGCGTCAGTGAAAGAATATGCGTGACGACGCTGGATCCACCTTCTTGACGGATGTCGAAGGCAAGCTTTGCTTCATGCAGCGCGATCAGCAGTTCATAAGGCCCGCCCTCATGGCCGGGCACGCCGAAGGAATTGGATTCGACCAGATCGTAAATGGCAATGGCGCGCTCATGTTCCTGATCGGCATTGCCGCGGCCGATGGAATTTTCATCCAGCAGCACTGCGACAAGTTTTTTCCGATCAGCGTCAGGCGCGCTCATTTATCCTCACCCGAGATTCATGCGGATGGAGACAGAGCGTGCATGAGCATGGAGCCCTTCGGCTTCACCCAGTGCCACGGCCGCAGGGCCCAACACGCGCAGCGAATCCGGCGAGCATTTCAAGAGTGACGTGCGCTTGACGAAATCATTCACACCAAGGCCCGACGAGAAACGCGCCGAGCGCGCAGTCGGCAACACATGGTTGGAGCCACCGACATAATCGCCAATGGCTTCGGGCGTATAGCCACCGATGAAAATCGCACCTGCATTGGTGATGCGCATGGTCAGATCATCCGCATCCGTCGAGATGATTTCGAGATGTTCGGGTGCCAAGCGATCAATGATGGCAATCGAATGGTCAAGCGCCGGCACATCAATGATGGCGCCATAATCTTTCCAGCTGGCGGCCGCAATATCGCGGCGCGGCAGCGTGGCAAGCTGGCCCTCGACCGCTTTGATCACGGCATCGCCCACAGCGCGATCCGATGTCACAAGAATGGATTGCGCTGCCGTATCATGTTCGGCCTGCGCCAGAAGATCAGCTGCAATCCATTCCGGATTAGCGCTAGCATCAGCCATCACCACAACTTCGGAGGGACCAGCGATCATATCAATGCCCACCGTGCCGAAGACACGACGTTTGGCAGCGGCCACATAGGCATTGCCGGGGCCCACAATCTTTGCGACAGGCGCGATGGACTGCGTGCCATAGGCAAGTGCGGCAACAGCCTGCGCCCCGCCGACGCGATAGATTTCATCAACGCCCGCGAGTTTGGCAGCAGCCAGCACCAGCGGATTCAAAATGCCATCGGGTGTGGGCACAACCATGACAATGCGGCCGACGCCAGCAACTTTGGCTGGCGCTGCATTCATCAAGACAGAAGAGGGATAGCTCGCTGTGCCGCCGGGCACATAGAGACCGACCGACTGGATCGCCGTCCAACGCCAGCCGAGCTCGACACCTTGCGCATCGGTGAAGCGATGGTCCGAAGGCTTCTGCTTTTCATGATAGGTGACGATGCGGGAATGGGCGAGACGCAAAGCCTCGAGAGCTTTGGGCTCGCAAGCAGAAGTTGCTGACTCAATCTCGGCATCGGTGACACGCAGACCACCCGACAGATCGACGCGATCAAAGCGTTTCGAAGTATCGATCAGTGCCGCATCGCCGCGTTTCACCACATCGGCGATAATGTCGCGCACAGCGATATCCACTTCTTCCGACACTTCCCGCTTCATCGCGAGAAGCGCATCGAAGCGCGCCGCAAAACCGGGCTCATTCATGTCGAGCCGCATCACCATTCGCATCACTCCAACAATTTCGTTTCAGTGCCCTTCGGGGGCATCATCGATCGCATGGCCCGGACGATGGGCTGCGGCCCAGCGGGGCCCAAGATCGCGCATCTGCGCATCTACGCATTCAACCTCGAGCCGGATGGCTGCGCCACCCGAAAAGACGAGCTCAATCGTGCCCGCCGGAGCCTCTCCTTCATAGAAGGCGAGGGAGAGGAGGTTGAGCACCCCTTCCCTATTCGACCGGTCAAAGCCTGTCGAGGCGACACGCGTGACATTGTCGAAGTGCAGGCCCGCCCGGCGGCGCTCCATCGAGCCGTGCTCGGCGGCCACCCAGTCGAAGCGGGAGGCCAGCAGGGCAAAGCGGCGCTGGGCCGGCAAAAAGGCGAGATCGGCTACCCGCACCACGGCATCCTGCAAATTGGTGGAAAGCGCATCGAGATCTGCGGGATCGAGCGCAATCAGGCGCAGAGGCGCCTCGCCCTCACCCATTTTCCCGTCCACTTGATCCGTTGCCATGGTGAAACCCCATCCTGCCACCGTGTTAGCGGCAGCCAGAGGCAGGGGCAAGCTTGGGGGCTAATGCCCCCGCCCGTCCTTCCGAGGAGCCGCAGGCGACGCGGCAATCCAAAGGCCGCACGTGAGGCCTCTGGATTGCTTCGCTGACGCTCGCAATGACGGGCTAGATTTAGCCCGGCTCGCGCAGGCGCTCGACGGTGGCCCCGCAAGCTTGCAGCTTTTCTTCCAGCTGCTCGAAGCCGCGATCCAGATGATAGACGCGGTGCACGATGGTCTCGCCTTCCGCAGCCAAAGCCGCGATCACCAGCGACACAGAGGCGCGCAAATCTGTTGCCATCACTTGCGCACCCGCCAGTTTCGGCCTGCCTTCGACAATCGCCACATCGCCATCGAGCTTGATGCGCGCGCCCAGACGCGCGAGCTCTTGCACATGCATGAAGCGGTTTTCGAAAATCGTTTCCGTAATGCGCGATGTGCCCTGAGCGCGCGTCATCAACGCCATGAATTGCGCCTGCAAATCCGTCGGGAAACCGGGAAATGGCGCCGTGATCACATCCACGGGGCGAATGATGCCAGCCTCGCGCGATACGCGCAGGCCCTCAGGCGTTTCTTCAATGCGCGCACCCGTGCGGCGCAAGACATCCAGCGCATTGGGCAGCAGATCTTCGCGTGCGCCAGCCAGCAACACATCGCCGCCCGTCATCGCAACCGCGCAAGCATAAGTGCCCGCTTCAATGCGATCTGGTAGCACTTCATGACGCGCGCCATGCAGCGAGGTCACGCCTTCAATCTCGATGGTCGGCGTACCGGCGCCGGAGATTTTTGCGCCCATTTTCACGAGGCAATCAGCAAGATCTTTCACCTCGGGCTCGCAAGCCGCATTGGTGATTTTCGTATGACCCTTGGCGAGTGCAGCCGCCATCAGCGCTGTATGCGTGCCGCCCACAGTCACTTTCGGGAAATCGATCACTCCGCCGACGAGGCCCTTTTTGGCATCGGCCAAAACATAGCCGCCTTCAATCTCGATATTGGCGCCGAGCTTTTCGAGCACCATGAGCAGGAGATCGACGGGGCGTGTGCCAATGGCGCAACCACCGGGCAACGAGACTTTCGCCACGCCCATGCGCGCGAGCAGCGGCGCAATGACCCAGAAAGACGCGCGCATGCGCGAGACAAGCTCGTAGGGTGCTGTCGTGTCGACAATGGTTTTGGCATCGAGATGAATGGTCTGGCCGGCATGGGGCGCATCGCCCACGCGCTTGCCTTCCAGCCGGTAGTCGACGCCATGATTGCCCAGAATGCGATTGAGCTGGCTGACGTCGGCCAGACGCGGCACATTTTCGAGCGTCAGTGTGTCTGGTGTCAGCAGCGAGGCGATCATCAACGGCAGCGCGGCATTTTTCGCGCCCGAAATCGGAATGATGCCATTCAGCGGCTTGCCGCCGACAATGCGTATGCGATCCATCTCACCTCACAAAAAGGCATCAAAGCTCGGCCACGACCTCAACCCAGAACATGGCGGCAATAAGGGCAAAACTCATTCCTGCCCGTCACCGGAGGTTTTTGCAGAGCCCTCGTCCGCCCGCGCACGGGTCTGCGCCTTGCGGCGCGCCAGATTGGCCTTGAGCGCCTTGGCCAGACGCACCTTTTCAGCCGCTTTGGCAGCCAGAACATGCGCTGACATTTTATTCTCAGCCGAATCACTCATGGGGCATCCTGTCGTCTCGTCCCTGACCGGGCAAGCGCGCCGCTTTTTAGGGGAGAAGAGAGAGGCCTTCAAGCAACAAGGCCCGCCCCTTGGGTGCGCTTGCCATACCCTGCCCCCTGTGGCAAAAGGCGCCCACATTGCGCGAAAGGGCTAGGCCCGACTGCCCAAAACGCTGCCGTAGCTCAGTGGTAGAGCACTCCCTTGGTAAGGGAGAGGTCGAGAGTTCAATCCTCTCTGGCAGCACCATTATTCTCCCTGAAAGATCACGCATCTTGCCTAAACGGCGAATACTGCATTTGGCATATTTCGGAAAAAAATGGCACCAATCAGCGTGAAAAAATCCGTGGGCTTTGTTCGCTTACCGTTCACGTCGAGCGGATTACCCAGGCCTCAACCCGCAATCCGATCCGCACCGAAGAAAATAAAGCGATCCTGATTTTGGCGGATGAACTTGGGCAAATCCTCAAAAGGGTAATCGACTGTCTGAGCATAGCCCAATTCACGGAAAGCTTCTTCGCTTTTGAATTTTTCATCATTCAAAAATTCAGGGTGGTTATATGACTGAATTTTGTTGCGGTAATTTTCCCAGCTTCCCATAGAAGTGAAATGCCAGCCTGCGTTGCGAATGATGATGGGCTTGGCCCAAAAATCACGCTTGCGCCAATTTTTTATCATTGTGACGAGCTTTGTAAACCAAGCTGTCGGCCAACGATCAAACTGAAAGGCGCGCGCCATGCGTACATTTTGCGCTGTACTAAATAGAGAAAAATCAATGATGCGCGGCCCGATCCACAAATAATCGCTGTGTCGATCATGCCTATAGATCGTCGGACGATCAACGCAGAATTGAAATATCGGCATTTCAAAAAACGTGATCTCAGAATGTTGATGCGAAGCCACAGCGCTCGCGAGGATATCTGAACGAACAATTTCATCTACGTCCGAAATCATGATCAGATCACCCGGCTTCGCATCGCGCAAGCCAGTTGCTATCGCATCGCGTTGGAAGAATTCACGGTTCCAGGCAGGATTGCTATTTTTGTAATAATTCAGCGAAATCTGCTGGGGGAAATCTACAACAACATGGATAATCTTATCGAGAAAAGGTGCGAAACGTTGCTTGTTCGCCTCGAAAACAAGCTCCTTGGGCACACCTTGGAATGTTTGGCGCGCTTCGACGAGAACAAAGTGGTCAACAGCCGCATGATGCTCATGCAGCCGAACCTCAAGGAGGTCGAGCTCATTATAAAAGGTAAAACAGTCGAACAGCATGAACTTCGATGATGAGAGCGGGACTTTGATTGCATTACTAGGCCAATGGCGGCTGGATGCAAACCAAAAAAGCCCCAAGCTAGCGCATCCCACACCCCCAACAGCCCCCCCGTTGGCCTTCCCTCTGGCGCGCAGCCCCTGTAAACTACTTCCCAAGGGAATCGAGAAGAACGAATAAGATTCCCACCGAGGAGGACCTATGAAACTCGACCGGGAACCCGCGCTCTTCTTTCCCAAACTGGCGCGCTTCTATAATTTTTCCGTACCCTTCTCTTGGGTCGTCGTGCGTGTGGGCGTGGGCTGGGTGCTGGCAGTGCATGGCTATGGAAAAGTCATGCGCGGCATGGAAGCCCAGACCAAGCAGCTCAATATCACCGTGCCCTATCTGGCCGACATCAATTTCCCGCTGTCCTTCTTCCTGACCTTTGTTGAAGGACTTGGCGGCATCTGCATTATGCTGGGCCTGTTCACGCGCTTCTTTGCCGCCGCGAACGCCATCGAAATGGCCTTCCTGACCTTTGTTGTTTATTGGGGCAATGGTTTTGGATGGCTGTCCAAGGGTTATGAATACACGCTGCTCTGGGGCATCATGTGCTTTGCCATCGCCCTGCGCGGTGGCGGACCATGGTCAGCCGACCGGCTGCTGGGCAAAGAGCTCTGAGAAGAACAAAAGGGCCGGTTTTAACCGGCCCTTTTTCATTCAGCACTTCGCGCCACCCTTCACGGAAGGGTAGCAGATGAGCTGACCCGCTTTGGCATTCGTGCAGGTAAAATTTGAGAGCGGCCTATTGATCGTTTCAACTTGCGTCGCACTGTAAAAATTCAGCTTGCCCTTCTGAAACAAGTTTTGGCAAGTATCGCCCGAGGCCAATGTGTAGGCACCCGCGAGTTTCTTGCCGTAGCAATTGGCCTTGGAACAATCGAGCGCATATCCGGCATTGGATGTGGCCACAAAACCCAACATCGCCACACAACAAACCAAAAACCGCATGCGCACCTCCTCAAAACAAAGAGGCACCGTAATGTGTCAGGTCAGCGCAAACCACCAACCGAGAGCGTGTTCTGAAAGAGCTCGCGCGCAGTCAGGTTGAAATGACAAAGGGCCGGTTTTCACCGGCCCCTTTATCAATGCGCTTGTTCTTCGAGCGCTGCCGTCTGGAAGGGCTCGCTGCGCGAGACATAGGCCTCGGCAACAACCAAGGTCCCGAGGAAGAGCGCAAGCCCCGCGACCAAACCGGCAACTTCTGAAAATCTTTTCATCACAATCCCCCACTGAAAGAGGTCAGACTAGCCGGGACCTGTTGAGAGAGGATGACTCAATCACCAGTAATCCCGTGACATCAGGTTAACCCCGACCAGTCTTATTGCAGTGCGGAAAGATTGTGTGCGCCGCCGAAATGGGCGGCAGCCTGCCTCACTCTTAGGCGTCAAAACCCTCGACCAGCACAAATTCACCCTCGGCAGCACCAATGCGGTGCTGGCGGGCAGCCTGATATTCGGGCGAATGATAATAGGCGCGGGCTTGGTCGTAGCTGTCGAATTCCATGACCACATTGCGCGTGCGGGCCGTGCCCTCCAGTGCCTCATGCTTGCCGCCACGCACCAGCGGGCGGGCGCCATATTTCTTAACAGCATCGGCGGTGGCCGCCGCATAGCGGGCATAGGCTTCCGGATCTTTCACATCGACGCGCACAATAATGTAGCCCTTGGGCATTCCTGCCTCCTCACTTTTTTGAAAACTGAAACTTGGGCGGACCATGACAAGTCACGCTGCGTGATGCAAGCCATCGCCAACAAGCCCGTTCGGAAGACCTAAGACCTTTGACTCTGCGCTGACCGGTCGTGAACAAAAGTCGATGACGAATTTGCAACAGATCGCAGCAATCAAATGCAAAGCTTACTTTAGTGCTTGTTTCGCATCAGCAAAAGATTCAACGTTGGTCCTGCGCCCTTGGCGCGTTTCCTCCCCGACTTCAGCCGCCAGGCGTCTCGCCGGCGGCTTCTTTTTTGCCTTAACGGAAACTGGCAACCGCCGCGACCATGCGCGCTTCGATTCCGTTGAAGCCGTGATAGCCAAAGGCCTCGCAAGGATCGCCTTCGGTTTCCCCGCCCTCCAGCCATGTCACGCGCGCCTTGCCGCCTGCCCATTTCAAAAATGGCTCGACGCCAACAGGCAACGTCACACGGCATCCATCCCAGCGATGATGAACGATCAGGGTGGGCGGCAATTTGTCAGGCGTGCCCAGCACGCTAACAACATTCAATGAACGGTGCCCTGATTCAGGTGACAGCATGCCCGACGTCAAGACCAGCTTGTCGGGCCGCGCGCCTTTGGCAATGCCTTGCGCCGCACGCAATGTGCCGCGGCTTGTGCCAGCCACAATCACGGGGCGTTTGAGTGCGCGCATATAATCAACAGCTGCACTCAAATCCGTATCCGCATCAACAATCAGCACGAGAAAATTGCGCTTCACAAAATCATCGGCTGTGCGCACCAAAGAATTGCCTTTCATGCGCCCAAGGTGGCCATCCGATGTGACATTGATCACACCATCGCCGCCGGGCATGAGAATGAGGCTGGCTGTTGGCGCTTTGGGTTTCATCAACAGCACGCGCGTGCCGCCAATTTCGACAGCCTGACCTTGCTGGGCAAAAGCTGCGGCGGAGTAGAAAAGGAAAAATGAAAAGAGAGACAAAATGCGCGTCATAGCCAATCCTTGCCTTGAACTGCCACAATTATGGCGTCCAGATTTGGAGCATTGCAATAAAAAAGCCCGCGTCAAAGCGGGCCTTTTGCTTATTTACCGCGGGCAATGGCACGCAACTCTTCAAGAATGTCGGGCGCCACTGCATAGGCCGCATTCAGAATATGTTCGATCTGCGGACCATCAATAGCCTGGATATCGGCATCTTCATGCTTGGCATCGGCGAGAAAAACAGCGTCCTTCACCATAGTCACGAAGGCCTTTTCCAATATCGCAACGCGATCGCCGGGGACTTTAGGACCCAGAACGTAAGGATTGCCAATTTCCTGTTCCACAAAAGCGGTTTCAAGTAGACGCCGTGCGCGCTCATCGCGCGCAAGTTCCAGAGCACTTGGCGCATCCGCATAATCAGGATCGCGGCGCAAGCCGAATTGGACGACAACGCGACCCTGTCCGGCGGCAATCCAGCCATTCACCTTCGATTTCACAGGTGCGGTTGCACCACCGGCAATATGGCCATCAACCTCCGCCCGCTCCACAGCAAGCAGTCCAGCCGTCGAGCCCTCATAGCCTTCCACCGGCTTGAGCTGCGAACCAAAGGTCGCATTGAGCAGGCGTGCATAAACAGAATTGGCGGATGTCACAGCCTGCGAGCTAACGCTCACAGAATGGGTTTTCAGATCTTGTGCGGTAGCAATGCCCGATTTCGTATTCACGACCAAAATACCGGTGTCGCGCTTGAGCGACCCCAGCCAATGAAACTTTTCTGGATCAAATTGCACGCCATGATCATGCAGTCCATAAAGCTTTGTCATGGATATGGTTCGCGGCAGCCCGCCAATATAGGTGCCATCCTGCGGTGCCAAATTGTAAATGTAATTGGCAGCCTTGATGCCTTCAGCACCCGGCATGTTCTGCACAACCACAGTTGGCTCGCCAGGAATATAGCGCGCGATATGACGCGACAACAGGCGCGCCAATTGATCATAGCCCCCACCCGGCGCGGATGAGCAAATGACGAAGATGCGCTTGCCGCGATAAAAATCTTCCGCATAAGCAGCTGTCGATCCCACCCCACAAAACAGTGCGAGCGCGGGCGCGATGAGGCGCCATGATGCGACCATGCTGTCCTCCCATATTTTTTGTTTTTTTATGAAAAAGGGGCCCGCAGATGCGAGCCCCTTCTTGAATTGTCTTAAACCGCAGGCCCAATCGATTGCGGCGTGTAGATGGGACCCGTGATCTTGCTCATATCGAGCGCACGCAGTTTGGGCTCATCAAAAATATCGGCCATGTCCGACTTCACGCCGGTCTTGTCGATGGCATCCAACCACTTGCGGTGGATGCGCGGATCCTGATCTTCATATTCCACCTGACGACCGCCCTGCTGGATCGACAGCGAGCCAAAGCCTTCCGCCGAGCGCTTGCGCAGCGAGATGAAGGGATAGCGGCGCGAGCCCATGGAGCAGGCCACATAACGCGCCGTATCGGCACATGTGTTGAAATGCTGGTGGAACATCCAGAAGGGGGGCACATACATAATGCCGTGACGCCACGGAATTTCCGTGAACTTTTCATCACCTTCATACCACAAGAGCGAATAGCCCTCGCCCGACACCGCATGCACGTGTGTGCCAGCCGCATGACGATGCGCCTTCTTGTAGCGGCCGATCGGAATTTCGGATGTGTGCGAATGCATGGTGGAATCGGCCAGCACGAAGGAGACATTCTTCGAGCCCTTGCCGCGTTCGCCCAGATCATACAGCTTGAAGCCGGTCAGATCGGGAACGAAATTCGTCTCCCACAGATTGAGCTTGGCCTTGCCATCGCCGCGCACGACTTCCAGATGCTCGCCTTCGCCCTGAAACTGGTTGGCAGCGCCTGCGCGCTCCGGGAACTTGCAGGGATTGTTAAAGACGAAGTCTTCATTGTGATAGAGGTTCAACGTCAGCGGCGCGTCATGCGTGACAGAAATGCGCGCGCTTTCTTTGCCCGATGAATTGAAGATCTGATATTCGCAATTCAACGGAATGGCGAAGAGCGCCTTCGGGCCCCATTCGAATGTGTGCTTGTCACCTGTCGGCAGCCACACAGTTGTCGAACCAAAGCCCGACTGCACCATGAAGAATGCTTCATAGAGATGCTTCACGGGGCGCGTCTTTTTGCCAGGCAGCACTTCGATCAGATAATTGGCCATGAAGTCACCACGGCCATGGGCGTGGTTGAAGCAGCCCTTGGCATCATACCAAGCCCAGTCCTGCGTCTCGACGGCGAGCAGATCAAAACCGAAATCCTGATGGACGGGGATATTCTGCTTTGCCACCCAATCGAGATAGGGCTCAACGAGGTAACGGCCATCGAGCTGTTCTTGCGGGGTTGGTGTGTCTGCCATGTGCGGGGCTCCCTTTTCTTGATTGCTTGATAAAAACGCGGGGCTTTTTGAGCCCCGCGCTGTCTCGATCCTTACTTCTTATCGCTCTTCAGCGCTTCGGCAAGCAATTGCTTGGTTTCATCCGACTGATTGAGCGCCTTGACGATGGCCTTGGCGACATCTTCGCCATAAGCAGGCTCCACTGGGCGCTCGAGCTTTTCTGCGCGCGCCTGCAGTTCCTTATCTTCCATCGCCTTCTTATAGGCCTCGATCAGCACTTTCATGCGATCAGCCGGAATGGCGGGCGGGCCAGCGGTCAGGCGCGCAATATCGCCCTGCGATTGCACCAGCGCGATGAGATCCAGCGCCTTCTGGTCCTTCACCAGCGAAGAGAGCTGGGGCACGTCCTTATCATTGCCGCCAATCTGGGCAATGTAGCGGCCATAGCCGTTTTCGATGAAGGTCGAATAAGAAGAGCGTGACGCAATCGAGCCGATGATTTCGCCGCGGCGCATCGCCAGCTGGTCGTCGGTGCCATTATAGCCCGTCAGATTCTTCACCGGCAGCTTCAGCGTATTGGTGAGAATAACCGTCTCGACATAAGAGGCCGAGCCCGGACCAGCGGTCGCAAAATTCACCGGCGTCTTTTGCGCCTGCAATTCCGCGAAGCTCTTGATGGGTGATTGTGATGCAATCACCACCACGCGCGGATCGGACGCCGCCTTGCCAATCCAGCTCATTTTCGACAGATCGAATTTCACGCCCTGCGCGCCCACGATCTGATTGTAGATGAGGCCTGTATTGAAGGAGCCAATCGTCAGACCATCGGCCTTGGAGGCGTAAATCGCATTCGCGCCGATGATGTGACCCGCGCCCGGCATATTCTTCACCACGAAGGTGGAGCCCGGCAGATTGCGCTGCATATATTCAGCCACCAGACGGCCATAGGAATCGTAACCACCGCCCGGAGCGGTCGCCACGATATAGGTCACCGTCTTGTCTTTGAAGAAAGCAGCACCTTCATCAGCCGCTTGCGCCTGCGTGGCTGCACAAGCAGCGAGTGCGAGCGAGAAAATCTTAAATGCGTGTTTCATCGTTTCCTCCACATACGCGGCGGATCAACCCGCGATGCGATCCATGATGAGCCCGGTGATCATGCCCGTGTAGAGCGAGACGCCCAGACCTTTTGCAAAGATGAAATAGAAGGCGGTCGACGCAATGCACGTCAGCGTGATCGACCGCGTCCATGTTGCGCCCGCGCGTTCCTTCAAGAAAGAGAGAAGGAAGATCGGAATCGAAACCCAGAAGCCGAACAAAAGCACACCACCGAGGAAGCCCAAGAAATAGCCCCACGTGATGATTTCACGGCGGACTTCTTCCTTCTGGTCTTTGGGCGCATCAATGACGGCCGCCTGACCAAATTCAACGTCATGACCAACGAGCTTGGCAGCTTTCAGCTCAGCTTCGCGGATCTCGTCCTTCTCCCCATCTTCAGCACCCGCTGATTTACGGAAGTCGAGCGCGATTTGCAGGCAGCACAGCAAAATGCCGGGAATGCCGACCGTGAGCGGCATGAAGCGCGCTCCTTCGGGATAGGTCAGAGCTGTTCCCACCATGATGGAAAAAACAGCCAGCATGAAGACCGTCATGGATTGGCGCGCGATCATGCTCATGCGGACACCTGCAGATTATCGAGAACATTGGGCTTGCGGCTGCGATAAATTGCGAAACCGATGGTTGCGATGATCATACCGATCAGCACGAGCGAAATGGGTCGCGTGAAGAAGGCGAGGCCCCACAAATCCATCGCTTTGTGCAAGGATTCCTCGGCAATGCGCCCCAACACCAAACCGATGACGAAAGGTGCACGCGGCCAATTGGCGCGCAGCATGGCATAGCCAATGATGCTCATGGCCAAGAGGATCAGCAGATTCTCCCACTGTCCTTCATTCACATAAGCACCAATCACCACCAGCACGACGATGAAGGGCACCAGCATCGTCGCATTGATGAAGGTGAGCACCGCCACCCAGCGCGTGATGAACAGCAGGAAGGTGACCGCAATCAGATTGCCGACCACCAGCGCCCAGATCAGCGTCCAGACCAGATCAAGATGTTTGGTGATCATGGCAGGGCCCGGCTGAATACCGAGAATGAGGAAAGCGCCCATCATCACCGCCATGCCGGAAGACCCCGGAATGCCGAAGAAGAGGGTCGGCAGAAGCGAGCCGCCTTCTTTGGCATTGGATGCGGTTTCCGGCGCAATCACGCCTTCCACTGCCCCGCGACCAAAACGCTCCGGATGTTTGGACGTCTGCACCGCATGGCCATAGCAAAGCCATGCTGCTGCCGAACCACCCAGACCTGGCACCATGCCGATCAGCGCACCAATGATGGATGTGCGCAGCGCCAAGAACCAATGACGCGGCACTTCCATCACACCTTGGAAGATTTGCTTGTAGGAGAATTTCACGCCTTCCATCGAAATGGCGGCAATCGAGCCACCCTTCACTGCCAGCGTGATCATTTCCGGCACGGCGAAAAGCGCGAGCACGCAAGTGACGAGCGACACACCATCCCAGAGGAAGAGGTAGTCACCCGCATAACGCGCGGTGCCGGTCTGCGGATCCATGCCGATGGTCGCCAGCATCATGCCAAACAGACCAACAATCATGCCCTTGAAGATATTATTGCCACCCGCGAGGAAGGCGATGAACGTAATGCCAAGGATCGCAAGCAAGAAGAATTCAGCCGGCGAGAAAGCCAGCACAATCGGCTCGAGCACCGGAATCATCACGGCAAAAACAATCGCGCCGATAATGCCACCGACACCAGACGCCGTGATTGAGGCACCGAGCGCGCGGCCCGCTTCACCTTTTTTAGCCATCGGATAGCCGTCAATCGTGGTGGCGGCATCGTCGCCATCGCCGGGCACCCCGAACATGATGGAGGAAATCTGTCCCGACGTGCCATTGACCGCATGCATGGTCAAAAGAAAGACCGCGCCTTGCGTCATATCCATGCCGAAGACGAAGGGGATGGCCAGCGCAATCGACAAACGGCCGCCAATGCCGGGCGTTGCCCCGACAATCAGGCCGATCATCACCGCGATCAGCATCAACCCCATGGTTTGGGGATTGGTCACGAGGGCGCCCAGCGCCGCGAACATGACGTCAAACATTTCCATTTCCTCCCGGCGACGGGTTGGCCCCGCGCCCTTGATGACCTCAGCCTAAAGTCAAAGGCGGCCAAGTAAATTGAAAGGTTTGGAAAAGAGATAAAAAATAATTTAATCTAGGGCCGCGTGACCCCGGGAGAGAAAAGCCATGCGTCTGGAGGATATGGACTTCGCCAAGCTACGGGCCTTTCAGCTGGTCGCCACCCACGGCACTTTGGCCGCCGCCGCCACCCAGCTTGGCCTGACCATTCCAGCGATCTCGGCCAAATTGAAGCGGTTGGATGAAGTCATCGGTGTGCCCTTATTCCGCCGGATGCCCAATGGGCTGGCGCTGACGGCGGCGGGTGAAAATTTCCTGCGCGATCTCTCCCCCTTTTTGGCGCAAGCCGAGCGCATGTTTGGCGCGATCAAAACAGAAGCCGCGCAATCGCAAGAAATGGGGCAAGTGTCAGTCGCAATTGGTGGCGATTACACAAGTTACTTTGTGCCTCGCATGCAGGATTTTCTCGCCGCTTTTCCGCGTGTGGAATTGTCCATGCGCGTAGCGCGCCGCTCGGATTCACTCGCGGCCCTCCAAGCCGGCACAACGGATCTGTGCATGGGTGTTTTTCCACGCCTGCCCCATGGCATTGTTGCGAAAGTGGTGGCCCGCACCACCATGTCTCTGGTCACACGAAAAGGTGATACGGAAGAAAATGGTCGCCTCATCATTGCCCCACGCGGGTCCGCCATCCGCCAATTGCTGCGCGGCTCAGGCTTTTTTGAAGGCCGCTCCAATGTGCTGGAATGCCCGACCTGCCAGACCGCGATCGACCTTGTTGCAAGCGGCGCAGGCCAAGCGATCGTCCATACGATTTGTGCGCGCCGCGAAGAGAAGGCAGAGCTCAACATAGAAGAACTGGGCGAACGCCACGGCAAAATGCAGCTCGTCATTGCCTATAAACGCGGTGCACGCCTCTCGCGCGCGGCACAGGCATTGTTCGATCATGTGGCGGGGTGAGCGGCCCCTCAGCCCGAAAATGAGCGCCTGACACAGCCTTTGCGCAGCGGTTGACAGGAAAGGCCCTTTTCAACGACCATGCACGCAATTCCGGCCAAGCCTCACATGGGCGCAAGAACAAGCAATGGCCGGTTGTCGAGGAAATGACCGGGAGACTTTCTCACATGGCTTTTGCTTCACGGCTCTTTGCTGCCGCCAGCGCGCTCGCTCTTGCCAGCTCATTCGCGCATTCACCCGCGCATGCGCAATCAAGCGATGTTTTCGCCAATAAGAATCTCACCATGATCATCGGCTTTGGTCCCGGTGGAGGCTATGATCTTTGGGGCCGCACCGTTGCGCGCCACATTGTCAATCATTTGCCGGGTAAGCCGGCGGGCGTTCCGCAAAATATGCCGGGTGCCGGCAGCTATGCCGCCGCCTCCAACATTTTCAACATTGCGCCCAAAGACGGCACCGTGATGGGCATTATCGCGCGCGATGCGGCGCTTGGTCCATTGACGGGTGCGGAAGGCGCGCGTTTCGATCCGCTGAAGATCAGCTGGATTGGCACGCCGACAACCGAAACAAATGTCTGCATTGCGCGCACAGGCGCCGATGTGCAGACGGTCGATGATCTCTACAAGAAGACATTGATCGTCGGTGATACGGGCGCTGGCACCGGCACGCGCTCTTACCCCAAGGCACTGAACGATTTGCTGGGCATGAAGTTCAAACTGATCGCGGGCTTCCCGTCATCCTCTGACGTGTTTCTGGCGATGGAGCGTGGCGAAGTCGACGGCATTTGCGAGTCGCTCGACAGCGTGAAAGGCAAGCGCCCCGATTGGTTGCCCAACAACAAAGTGAAGATCATCTTCCAGGGCGGTGAAGAGCCGAGCCATGAATTGCCGGGCGTGCCCTTCATCAATGATCTCGCCAAGACTGAGCAGCAGAAGCAGGAACTCACCTTCCTCTATGCTGGCCAAGGCATTGGTCGCCCCTTCGTGGCGCCGCCCAACCTGCCGCCAGACCGCCTCGCCATGCTGCGCAAAGCTTTTATGGAAACCATGAAGGACCCTGACTTCTTGGCCGATGCCAAGAGGCAGAAGCTCGATGTCGAGCCTCATGATGGCGAGCATCTCGAAAAGCTCATCCGCCAGATTTACGCGACACCCAAGCCCATCGTCAGCAAGATTGGTGAGCTGATCAAGTAAGGCTTCGCGCAGAGCGCACATTGAAATGGCGGGCCTTGGCCCGCCATTTTTTTATTCCCCGATGATTTCGGCTCGGGATCAGGCGGCCTTACTCTCTTTGAATGGCGCCATCAGTTTGGCCATCTCATCGAGCGACACAACGGACGCATATTTCGCATCCATGTCGAAGAGATTGGCGGCATGGGCAAATTGCGAACGGTCAAAACAACATTCATCAACCACAAAGGTCGCAAAGCCATTCGAAAAGCCATCGACAACGGAGGCGCGCACACAGCCCGAAGTCGAAACACCACAGAAGATCAGCGTATCAACGCCCTTCTGCACAAGACCTGACAAAAGCGGTGTCTGGAAAAAGGCGGAAGCCCGCGTCTTACCAAGCACCCACTCCCCCGCACGCGGAATGATGGGCGGCGGGAAAGAATTGGCATCAGGCGGGGAAGCTTTCGTACGCTTGGATTTGGTGGCTTTGCCAGCAAAAGGCGTGTTGTCTTCATTGGCGCGCGTAAAGACAATCGGCAAATCGCGCGCGCGGAACATGTCGATCAAGCGCGTGATTTTCGGCATGGCTTCCCATGAAACAGGACCGCAGGCCGAGCCAAAACTTTCGATGGATTCATCCAATGTCTGACCTTCATAACCCGTGAAGGCATATGTCATATCGATGACGATCAACGCAGGGCGCACACCCAGTTTCATGTCTGTCAGGAAGCCTGCACTCTTATAGGTTGCAAACTCTGATGCCGGGATCAGTTTCATCCAGTCTTTCATGCGCGCCTCCATCGCTTTTTTGGAAGTGAAGCAAATTGCCGAACAAAAATCTCCTTCTATTCACAGGCAGAGGCTCGACACGGCCTTGCCCTTGGGAGAGCCAAGCCATAGTTTCCGCTCCAGTCATTTTTGTATCTGTTTTTGAAACATACGGCTCTTGAATGCACGCGCCAATCCCCTTGCATGATCCCGACATGATGCGCTGGGCCGAGCCCATCATCCATGATGTGGTGAGCGCGTCTTATGCCGATCTCACGGATCATCGCCGCGAGGTGCAATTTCTGACCCGCTGCCAGACCATGCTCTGGCGCGCCTTACTGACCGGCACGGGATCCATTGCCCTGTTTCAGGATGAAGTCTTGCGCAATGCGCTGCGGCTAGGCCTTGGCGAGCACCGTATTGATGAAACCAATCGACAGATTGTCACCGAACTCATGCTCGTCATTGCCACGCGCAATGCACGCTCACCCCGACAGGCGGCGCAGGCAAGCGTTCAGGTCGCGCAGGCCTATGGGCGACTGACAGGCGCCAAGGCGCGACAACAGCTCTGATCTCCAACTTGTCCCTTGCCAAGCGGCGCGCAAGGCCTCATGTCCCAAGGCGACAGAGAGGCAAGCGGGGCTGGAGGTCGCGAGAGTGAGTGAAGTCTGGTCGCCGCAACAAGACCAAGCGCTCAAGGCAATTGCGACATGGCTGAAAGCCGGCCATCCGCAAATCTTTCGCCTGTTTGGCTATGCCGGCACCGGCAAGACCACACTCGCCCGTCATATTGCCGAAGATATTGATGGCGATGTCGTCTTTGCGGCTTTCACAGGCAAAGCCGCGCTCGTTCTGCGCAACAAAGGGTGTGATGATGCGCGCACCATTCATTCGCTGATCTACCGCGCGCAAGATGTCGATGCTGAAGTGCCGGCTTTCGTCATCAATGAACAAAGCCCTGCCAATGACGCAGCTCTCATCATCATTGATGAATGTTCGATGGTCGATGAAGAATTGGGCCGCGACCTGCTCTCCTTTGGTCGCCCCGTCTTGGTCTTGGGGGATCCCGCACAATTGCCGCCTGTAAAAGGCGGCGGCTTTTTTACCGAAGCCGAACCCGATTTCATGCTGACCGAAGTGCATCGCCAAGAGGCTGACAACCCCATCGTGCGCATGTCGATGATCGTGCGCGAAGGCGGCCGTTTGGAACGCGGCACTTATGGCGAAAGCCGCGTCATTGCGCGTGATGCGATCGATGCGATGAGCGTGACCAAAGCCGATCAAGTGCTGGTGGGCCTCAACAAGACACGTCGTCTCTACAACAAGCGCTTGCGCGAATTGTTCGGCTTTGCCGGAACCATGCCGGAGCCCGGCGACCGCCTCGTCTGCCTCAAAAATGACCGCAAAAAAGGTCTGCTGAACGGTGGTCTCTGGACGGTCAAAACCACGTCCACCGTGCGCAGCGGCAAATTGCGCATGGCCATTGTGCCGGAAGAAGAGACAACGAAAAAACCTTTGCGCGTGCGCGTGCTGCCTGCCTTTTTTGAAAGCGAAGAAGAAATTCCCTATTCACTCCGTCGTGATTCAGATGAATTTGATTTTGGCTATGCGCTGACTGTGCATAAGGCTCAAGGATCGCAATGGGACGAGATCGTGCTGTTTGATGAATCCTACGCTTTTCGCGAACATCGTGCGCGCTGGCTTTACACGGCCATTACGCGAGCGGCTGAACGCATCACGATTGTGACCTGAGCCATGCATCCAAATATCGCCGCCCTTCTGGATTTTGTGCGCGAGCACCAGGAATTTGCAGCACCCATCGTGTTCCTGCTCGCCTTCGGAGAATCGCTGGCGCTTGTCTCGCTGCTCATTCCGGCGACCATCCTGCTCATGGGCATTGGCGCTTTGATCGGCGCTTCGGGCATTGATTTCTGGCCGATTTATTTCGGTGCTGTGCTGGGTGCGGGTTTGGGAGATTGGCTGTCCTATTGGCTCGGCCGCTATTATCATCAGCAAATCGCGCGCATGTGGCCTTTGTCGAAACATCCCGACTTGCTACAAAAAGGTTATGCCTTTTTTGAAAAATGGGGCTGGCCCGGCGTGTTCATCGGCCGCTTCTTCGGGCCCTTGCGGGCAATTGTGCCGCTGGTCGCCGGCACCTGCGAAATGCCAAAGGCACCCTTTCAAATCGCCAATTGGTCGTCAGCTGCCGTATGGGCAGCACTGCTCTTGGGTCCGGGCTCCGTGGGCTTGAGCCAAGTGCGCGATATGTTGCTGCGCTGATCTGGCCCCTTGGACATGTGCCGGGGCTCCCCTGACCTGAGGCAAAAAGCCCCATGGCGGCCCTATGCAAGACTGGGGGGAGCCAAGGGCCTTAGCCTGCGCCCATCAGTCCCCTCGCGCATTGCCTCTTAAATGTTTATAGTCTGGAACCAGTCCAGACTGCGGTTTCGGGGGATGAAAGGTTCCCCGGTCGCGCGCCCCAGCAAACGGGGCATCCATTCGAGGTGGTTTGAAAATGGAGTACCGGCGTTACTTCGGCCAAGCGATCGACCGCCTCAAGGCGGAACGGCGCTACCGGGTTTTCGCAGATCTCGAGCGCGATGCCTCCCGCTTCCCCATTGCCCTTTGGCATACGGAGAAGGAGCCGTCGCCGCGCGAGGTCGTGATCTGGTGTTCCAATGATTACCTCGGCATGGGTCGCCATCCGAAGGTGATTGAAGCCATGCGCGAGGCTGCCGAAAAATACGGCGCCGGCGCTGGTGGCACCCGCAATATTTCCGGCACCAATCATCCCCTCGTTCAGCTCGAAGCCGAATTGGCTGATCTACACCACAAAGAAAGTGCGCTGGCTTTCACCTCTGGCTGGGTATCCAACCTCGCCGCCATCTCGACCATTGCCGAGCTTCTGCCCAATTGCCTGATCATTTCGGATGCGCTCAACCACAATTCCATGATCGAAGGCGTGCGCCGCTCGGGCTGCGAAAAGACGATCTTCCGTCACAATGATACGGCTCATCTCGAAGAGATTTTGAAAGCGGCGGGCAATGACCGCGCCAAGCTCGTCGTGTTCGAGAGCCTCTATTCGATGGATGGCGATATTGCGCCTGTCGCAGAAATCGCTGCGCTCGCCAAAAAATACAATGCCATGACCTATGTGGATGAAGTCCATGCGGTCGGCCTTTACGGCACGCGTGGTGGCGGTATTTGCGAGCGTGACAATGTCATGTCGCAGATTGATGTCATTGAAGGCACGCTGGCCAAAGGCTTTGGCACGCTCGGTGGATATATTGCGGCTGATGAAGCCATTGTGGATGCAGTGCGCAGCTATGCGCCCTCTTTCATCTTTACAACGGCTCTGCCACCAGCGGTCGCTGCTGCTGCGGGTGCGGCTGTACGCCAGCTGAAACATTCACAAGACGAGCGGGCTTTGCAGCAGCAGCAAGTGGCGCGCACCAAAGCGGCACTCGCTGCCGCTGAAATTCCGGTCATGGCGAATCCTTCGCATATTGTGCCGGTGTTCGTGGGTGATGCAGAGCTGTGCAAGACGGCAAGCGACATTCTGCTTGAAAAGCACGCGATCTATATCCAGCCGATCAATTATCCGACCGTTGCGCGCGGCACGGAGCGTTTGCGCATCACGCCGACGCCCTATCACACCGATGCGCAGATCGAGGCTTTGGTGGAAGCCTTGCGCGATGTCTGGCGGCGTTTGGGTCTGCCCTTCGGCGCCGTGCCGCAACCGGGCAAAGTGGCAGAAATGCCCAAGCCGCGGCTGAAAATCGTCGCTGCAGAATAAACAAAGGGCCGCTTCGAGCGGCCCTTTTTTAATCCTGCGCTTTGCGCTTGGCCTCTCGGCGCAACAGATATTGGATAAGAAACGGCAGCGAGAGATTGATCAGGAAATAGCGCGAGAAATGATGCGCGCTGACAAACAGCGGATCAATGCCAAGCCCCAAAGCCAGAACGATCATCGCTTCAAGACCACCCGGCGCATAAGCAATCAACGTCGCGCCGAAAGGCATGCCAAGCCAAGTTGAGGCGGCAATCGCAAAGACAAGCGTGACGGCAATGGATGTACCAATCGCTAGCGTCGAGGCCAGAAGTGTGCGGCCAAACAATTGCCAGTCGAAATCTGCAAAGCGCGAACCAGCCCATGCGCCAATCATGATCTGGCCGATCATCATCCACTCCAACGGTACGCGGCCCGTGGCAAAGCCGGTTCCGTGAATGAGGCCCGAGGCCAGCATGGATCCGAAAATCATGCCCCCGCCCATTTTAAAGCGCAAAAAGAGCAGGCCCAGCAATGCGGAACACACAGCCGTGCCTGCCAGCATCAACGGTGGATCATTGATCAGGTCCGCCACAGGCGCGAGATGAGCGTCCGATTCCATCACCACGATGATCGGCAACAGCACGACGAGAAAGATGACGCGGATCATCTGCACAATCGCCACACGTGGCGGATCAGCGCCCACCGACAAAGAGATGGTGAGAATATAAGCCAGAGATCCGGGAACTGCGGCGAGCAAAGCGGTGGGCGGCGACCAACGCGAGATCAAAGCAGAGACCGCCATGGACGAGGCCGTCACTGCAACCACGCACACGGTCATAATGGCAATGCTGACCGGATAGGTCGCGATATTTTTCAACGTGCCGGGATCAATCGCCGAGCCAATCGACATGCCCGTGATCGTCATCGCGGTCAGGCGCAGCAAATTGCCGATGGGCGTCGCCCAGCCGAAATAAGACAGGAATGCCACCGAGAGCACGGAGCCCGACATGGCCCCACCGGGCACGCCCGCCTTGAGAAAGGCCAGACCGCCGGCAAAAGCCACCGCCATGGTGAGCACTTGCCCGCGCCAACCGGATGCCCAGGGTGATGCCACACCGACGGAATTATCCGGTTTGCGCCCCATGACCCCATGCCTCCGTTTTTATGTGGCCCTTAAACCACCTCAACCAGTCGCCCGCAACCAGTGGCCAACCGATTGGATTTGGCCAGCCGGACAGTGCTAGTGTCATTTTCAAGAAACACGAAAAGCCGGAGCCGCCATGATCGCCGGTTGGGCCGCGGTTCTCACCGCGATGGTCTATCTTTGCTTGCTGTTCGCCGTTGCACATTACGGCGACACGCATTCCAAATGGTTCAAGGGCTCTCGCAGCCGCCCCTTCATCTATGCGATGACGCTGGGCCTGTTTTGCACCTCATGGACTTTTTTCGGCTCGGTTGGTTACGCTTCTGAAAAAGGTCTCGAATTTCTGCCGATCTATATCGGCCCCATGTTGGTCGTGGGCCTGTGCTATCCATTCATCCAGCGCGTCATCCGCCTCGCGCAATCACAAAACATCACATCGGTGGCTGACTTCGTCGCCTCGCGCTTTGGCAAGTCGCAAGCAGTGGCTGGCGTTGTGGCGTTGATCGCCGTTGTCGGCGCGGTGCCCTATATCGCTTTGCAGCTCAAAGCCATTTCCACCTCCGTGTTGACCAGCTACGTCTCGCTGGAAGCCAAATATATGGTGGTCGTGTCACCGGGTGCGGGCACGATTGCGCTGCTCGTGACCTTGCTGCTCGCAGGCTTCGCCATGGCCTTCGGTACACGCAATATTAATGCGACCGAACACCAAGACGGCTTGATGCTCGCTGTTGCAGCCGAATCCATTGTGAAACTTTTCGCCTTTCTTTGTGTGGGCGCTTACGTCACTTGGGGCATGTTTGACGGCTTCGCGGATTTGGCTGATCGCGCCTCAGCCTATCCTATCTTAAAAAATGTCTTGGCCGATCCACCCGATCTCGACATATCTTTTACAACAATGTTGCTCTCGGCCTGCTGCATTCTTCTGCTGCCGCGCCAATTCCACGTCACCATTGTTGAAAACCGTGACGAGAGCGATGCTGCCAAAGCTGCGTGGATTTTCCCGCTCTATCTGGTGGCGATCAACATCTTCGTCATTCCGCTCGCCATTGCAGGCCATTTGCTGTTTCCGGCGGGCGCAATCAATCGCGACATGACGGTGCTGGCGCTGCCGCTCGTTGATCAGGCGAGCGTCATTGCGCTGATCGGTCTTGTGGGTGGCCTATCGGCAGCAACGGCCATGGTGATTGTTTCATCTGTGGCACTGTCGATCATGGTGTCGAATGATCTGATCGTGCCAAGCCTGTTGCGCTCGGTGCGTCTGCGCACATGGATTGAAGCACATGATCTGGGCACGCTGATCCTGATCATTCGCCGCATTTCAATCATACTGATTTTGCTGATGGCTTTCGGCTATTACCGCTTTGCAGGTGATGCGCAGCTGGCGCAAATGGGGCTTTTGTCTTTCGCCGCCATCGCACAAATTGCACCGGCTTTTCTGGGCGGCCTGTTTTGGAGCCGCGCCACGGCACGCGGCGCCATTGCTGGCCTTGTCATTGGCCTCGTCGTATGGGCCTATACGCTGCTCATTCCATCGCTTGATACGTACTATCTTTTGCTCGACGGGCTCGTGAGCAACGGCCCGCTCGGCATGAGCTATCTCAAGCCGACCGCTTTGCTGGGAACGGACATGCCCCCGCTGGTGCATGGCACATTCTGGAGCCTCACCTGCAATATTCTGGCTTTCATCGGCTTCTCACTGACACGCGCGCCCAGCGCAATTGAACGCTTGCAAGCACAAACTTTTGTTGGGCCAAGCGGCCTGCCCTTACCACCATCCTACCGCCTGTGGAGCGGTGGCGTGACCGCCCGCGAGTTACAAGCCACTGTGGGGCGCTATCTGGGCGTTGAGCACACACGCCAAGCCTTCCAGGAGTTTATGACGTCGCGCGATATGACCTTCACGCAGACGCTTGAAGCCGATGTGCATCTGCTGCGCTTTTCCGAACATTTGCTGGCCTCTGCCATTGGTGCGGCCTCATCGCGTCTGGTGCTCGCCACGCTTCTGCGGCGGCGCAATCTCTCGCGCGGCGCAGCCTTGCGCCTCATTGATGATGCCGCCTCGACACTGCAGCAAAACCGCGACTTGCTGCAATATGCCCTCGACTTTGCACGCCAAGGCATCACTGTTTGCGACAGTGATTTGCGGCTCATCTGCTGGAACCGTGAATTCGGTGAACTCTTCAATCTGCCCGGCGACAAATTGCGCATGGGTGCTGGCCTCGAAGAAATCGTGCGCTTCAATGCGACACGCGGCATTTATGGACCCGGCACAGTCGAGGATTATGTCGCCACACGTTTGCAATCGCTGATTACAGAAAGCGACCCTTTCCGCCTGCGGCTTTATCCGCCTGTCAGCTGCGTCATCGAAATACGTTCCTCGCGCCTGCCTGAGGGTGGTATCGTGACCACTTACACCGATGTGTCGGAAGCAGTGGCCGCCGAAGAAGCGCTCGAGCGCACCAATGAATCGCTTGAACAGCGCGTGCGTGAACGCACCGAACAGCTTACGGGCCTGAATGCGGAACTGGGCCGCGCCAAGCAAGAAGCAGATGATGCCAATATTTCCAAGACACGCTTCCTGGCGGCCGCCAGCCATGACATTTTGCAACCCCTCAATGCGGCGCGTCTTTACGCAACATCGCTTCTGGAGCGGATGGAAAAAGACACGGGCACTCTAGACCCCAACCGCCAAGATCATTCACTTGCGCGCAATCTCGATGCTTCGCTGGAATCGGTTGAAGAGATTCTTACCGCACTTCTCGACATTTCGCGTCTCGATGCAGGCGCGATGAAAGCCGAACCCACGCATTTCCGGCTCGATGATATTCTGCGCCAATTGCGCATTGAATTTACCCCTGCCGCGCGCGAAAAAAATCTGGATCTGGTCTTCGTGCCAAGCAGCGTGTCGATCCGCTCGGATCGGCGCCTGCTGCGACGCCTGTTGCAAAATCTGATTTCAAACGCGATCAAATATACGCCCAAGGGCCGTGTGCTGGTTGGCTGCCGCCGCATCGGTACCGATAAGGTGCGCGTCGAGGTCTGGGATACAGGCATCGGTATTCCCGAAGACAAGCAGAAAAATGTCTTCCGCGAATTTGAACGCCTCACAGCCGGTGCGCGCACGGCATCCGGTCTTGGCCTTGGCCTTTCTATTGTTGAGCGTCTCGGAAAGGTTCTTGATCACCCGATCACTTTGCGCTCGAAACCGCACAAGGGCTCGGTCTTCACTGTCGATCTGCCTGTTGTAGCTGCCGCGCCCACATCACATGAAGCGCGCGAAGCAACACCCCATGCGCATCTGCCTTTGGCGGGGCTCTGCGTGCTCACCATCGACAATGAGCCGCGCATTCTGGAAGGGATGGAAGCTTTGCTCTCCGGCTGGGGCTGCAAAGTGGTGGCCGCTGCCAGCGAGCGTGAAGCTGGCGGCATTCTCGCGCGGCTTGGCATTTTGCCCGATGTGCTGATCGCCGATTATCACCTCGACGATACGAACGGGATTTATGTCATCAATTCCCTGCGCGACAAGATTGATGATGGTCTGCCAGCTATTCTGCTCACCGCAGATCGCACACCCGAAGTGCGCGACCGTGCGGCGGCAGCCGGCATACATGTCTTGAACAAGCCGCTGAAGCCCGCGGCACTTCGCTCGCTGCTCAGCCAATGGCGTGTCGCGATCCGCGCATGATTTTTACGCAGCCACCTTGGTTGCCAGGAAGCGGCTGTAAAACGTCTCTTTCTTGGCGGCCATATCAAGCAGCAGATCGCAAGGCTTGAAGCGGGGACCGTGCGTCTTGGCGAGATGATCACAGAGAAGCACGAATTCACCGACACCCATGCCGTCGATGTAGCTCAGCGTGCCGCCTGTGAAAGGTGCAAAGCCGAAGCCCAGAATGGAACCGACATCGGCTTCACGCGGATCAACCACCACGCCCTCTTCAACCGTCCGCGCGGCCTCAAGCGCCTGAGTCACCAAGAAGCGCTGCTTCATCTCTTCAACGTCGAGCTGATCTGCATCAAGCGTGATCTTTTGCAAATCGGCAAGGCCATCCCACAGGCGCTTGGCACCCTTTTCGGGATAATCATAAAAGCCTTTGCCATTCTTGCGGCCCAAACGGCCATGCTTGTTGACCAGCGCATCCAGCAATTGCTCTTGTCCGGGATCAACAGCGCCCGCACCCAGATCTGCCTTGGTTGCTTGCAAAATTTTCCAAGCCAGATCGAGCGCCACTTCATCATTGAGCGAGAGTGGGCCCACCGGCATGCCCGCCATGCGCGCGACATTCTCAATCATGGCGGCAGGCACGCCCTCCATGAACATGAGGTGGCCTTCGCGCACATAATTGAGCACACAGCGATTGGCATAAAAGCCGCGGGAATCATTCACGACAATCGGCGTCTTGCGCAGCATGCGGATAAAATCGAGCGCGGTCGCCAATGCACGATCTCCCGTCTTGGCGCCTTTGATCACCTCGACCAGCATCATGCGCTCGACAGGCGAGAAGAAATGAATGCCGACAAAATCGGCAGGCACCGAGAAATTCTCAGCCAGAGAGGTAATCGGCAAAGTCGATGTGTTGGAGGCAAAGATAGTGCCGGGCTTCATCGCCGATTCCGCCTTGCGGATCGTCTCGGCCTTGACCGTGCGATCTTCAAACACGGCCTCGACCACGAGATCGCAATCACCAAGCGCAGCATAATCATCGCTGGCTGTAATATGCGCGAGCAAAGCATCGCGATCCGCCGTCTTGGCGCGGCCCTTGGCAATCTGGCCACTGATCAATTGATGCGAATGCATTTTGCCCTTGTCGGCCGCCTCTTGCGTGCGATCGAGAAGAACAACATCGAGACCATTGAGCGCGCTGACATAGGCAATGCTGGCGCCCATAAAGCCCGCACCGATGATGCCGACTTTCTTGATCTCGGCGCGCGGCTCGGCTTTCGGGCGGCGTGCGCCTTTGTTCAATTCGCCCATCGAGACAAAGAGCGAGCGGATCATGGCACGCGCTTCTTTGGTACCCAGAATATGCGCGAACCAGCGGCTCTCGACACGCAAAGCCAAATCCATCGGCAATTGCAGACCTTCAAAAGCTGCATGCAGAATGGCTTTGGCCGCGGGATAATTATCCTGCGTCTCGCGACGATAAATGGCATTGGCCGCCGGCCAGATCATCATGCCGGTCGGCGAATAGACGCGGCCCGATGGCGGCTTGAATTTCGGATCATCCCACGGCGCCAGCCCTTTGTTGCCGGCCAGAATCCAAGCGCGCGCCTTGTCATGCAGTTCCGTCTGCGGCACGACCTCATGCACAAGGCCCATGGCCTTGGCCGCATTGGCTTTCAGCTGCTCGCCCTTGAACAGCATTTGCAAAGCATCCCCCGTCGGCATGAGACGGATCACACGCTGTGTGCCGCCAGCACCGGGAAAGAGGCCGACTTTGACTTCCGGCAGACCGACACGCGTTTTCGGATTGTCGCTGACAAGACGGTGGTGACAGGCCAGCGCCAATTCAAAGGCGCCGCCCAGACACACGCCGGAAATGGCAGCCACCCATGGCTTGCCGCTCGTCTCGAGCTCGCGATAGATCAATGACAGACGGCGCGTACCATCAAAAAATTCCTGACGCGCAAACTCCTCGCCCTTCACAGCAGCGGTTTGGGCAAAGCGATGGCTTGAGGCTTCCAACATGCCAAGATCAGCGCCGCCCGAAAAATCGGGCTTGGCGGAGATGACCACGCAACCCTTCACCTCTGGTGCAGAAGCCACATGGCGAATGACGAGTTCCAATTCATTCATCACCTCTTCGGTGATGACATTCATGGAGCGGTCCTGCATGTCCCATGTGAGGGTCGCAACGCCATCAGCATCGACATCGAAGCGGAAGTTTTTGAGATTCATAACGCTCTCC
Organism: Beijerinckiaceae bacterium; assembly: GCA_947452455.1. Classification (GTDB taxonomy): domain Bacteria; phylum Pseudomonadota; class Alphaproteobacteria; order Rhizobiales; family Beijerinckiaceae; genus Terripilifer. The sequence goes on along the minus strand of CANGBX010000001.1, from coordinate 186,598 downwards.
CTCAAACCCGTTCGATGATGGTCGCTGTGCCCATGCCAGCGCCAATGCACAAAGTGATGAGGGCGGTTGATTTGCCGCTGCGCTCCAGCTCATCCAAAGCCGTGCCCAAAATCATCGCGCCCGTGGCACCGAGTGGATGGCCGAGCGCAATGGCCCCGCCATTCACATTGACCTTGGCAGCGTCGAGATCAAAGGCTTGCAAATAGCGCAGCACGACAGCGGCAAAAGCTTCGTTGACCTCGAAGAGATCAATATCCGAAATGCTCATGCCCGCGCGCTTCAAAAGTTTGCGTGTCACATCGACGGGGCCTGTCAGCATGAGTGCTGGTTCTGAACCGATATTGGCAAAAGCGCGGATGCGCGCGCGTGGTTTCAAGCCCGCCGCTTTGCCTGAGGCTTCATTGCCAATCAGCACAGCTGCCGCACCATCCACAATGCCTGATGAATTGCCCGCATGATGCACATGATCGAGCTTTTCGATTTCGGGATGGGCTTGAAGCGCCACTGCCCCAAAGCCGCCCTGCTCCGCCATCATCACGAAAGAGGGTTTAAGCGCAGCCAGCGACTGCATGTCGGTCGAGGGGCGCATATGTTCATCGCGGTCGAGAATTTTGAGGCCATTCACATCGCGCACAGGCACAACAGAATTTGCAAAATGTCCCGCGCCCCAAGCTTGCGCTGCGCGCTTCTGGCTCTCGACCGCATAAGCATCCACCGCCTCGCGGGAGAAACCATATTTGGTCGCGATGAGATCAGCCGAAATGCCTTGCGGCATAAAGTAAGAGGGAATGGCAATGGCCGGATCAACAGGCCAGGCACCGCCCGAGGCGCCAATGCCAACGCGGCTCATGCTCTCAACACCGCCGCCAATCGCCATATCATGCTGGCCGGACATGACTTGAGCTGCAGCAAAATTCACCGCATCCAGACCTGACGCGCAAAAGCGATTGATCTGTACCCCGGGCACATGATGACCATATTCAGAGGCAAGTGCGGCCGCGCGCGCAATATTGCCGCCCGCTTCACCCACCGGATCGACGCAACCCAGAATCACATCATCCACCAATTGCGTGTCGAGATGATTGCGATGGCGCAAAGCCTTGAGCGCCGTGGTCGCTAGCCCCAGTGTCGAGACTTCATGTAGAGAGCCATCGGGCTTGCCGCGCCCGCGCGGCGTGCGCACATGGTCGTAGATAAAAGCCTGCGCCATGGCATCCTCCTCAAAAAGCTTCGGCCGGCAGGGCCATGAGAGCATCAGCACCCGCTGACAAACGCGCCAGCCGCGCGCCCGTCTCGGGCATGATGCGCTCCATATAGAAACGCGCCACAATCAGCTTGGCATCCATTTCAGCCGCCGTCGATGGATCTTCTGCTTTGCAGCGCAATGCGGCCTGCGCCATAGCCAACCACATCTGGCCCATAGCGACGAGACCGAAGAGATGCATGTAATCATTGGAGGCTGCGCCAGCATTGTCAGGCTTGGCCAAAGCGTTTTGCATGAGCCACATGGTGGCTTTTTGCAAATGGTCGAGACCGGTTTTAAGGCTCTTGGCGAGTGGTGCAAGTTCTGCATCACTTTCTGCGCGCTGCACAGTCTCGCCAACTTTTTTGAAATAGGCCATGACGGCGCGGCCATTGTCCTTGGGCAATTTACGCCCGACGAGATCAAGCGCCTGGATGCCATTGGCGCCTTCATAAATCATGGCAATGCGGGCATCGCGCACAAATTGCTCCATGCCCCATTCACCGACATAGCCATGCCCACCAAAAATCTGTTGCGCTTTCACCGTATTGTCGAAGCCGACATCCGTGAGAACACCTTTCAAGACGGGCGTGAGAAGGCCAAGCATATCTTCGGCTTCCTCGCGCGCTTTCTCGTCGGGTGAACGGGCCACCACATCGGCCTGCAAAGCAGCTTCGAGAATGAGCCCGCGTGCGGCTTCATTGAAAGCGCGCATTTCCAAAAGCATGCGGCGCACATCGGGGTGGACGATGATCGGATCAGCTGCCTTGTCTTTGTCTTTTGCGCCCGACAAAGCGCGGCCCTGAATGCGCTCGCGCGCATAAGAGGCGGCATTTTGATAAGCGACTTCCGACATGGAGAGGCCCTGCACAGCCACGCCCAGTCGCGCTTCATTCATCATGACGAACATGGCGTTCAATCCGCGATTTTCTTCGCCGACCAGAAAGCCTGTTGCGCCATCATAATTCATCACACAGGTCGAATTGCCGTGAATGCCCATCTTATGTTCGATAGAGCCGCACGAAACTTCATTGCGCTCACCAGCATTGCCCTGCGCATCCAGCATGAACTTCGGCACGATGAACAAAGAAATGCCCTTCGTGCCGGCAGGCGCACCTTCAATGCGCGCCAAGACCAGATGAATAATATTTGTGGTGAGATCATGCTCACCAGCCGAGATGAAAATCTTCTGGCCGGTAATGGCGAAACTGCCATCATCATTGCGTTTGGCGCGCGTCTTGATGAGGCCCAGATCCGTGCCGCAATGGGGCTCGGTCAGGTTCATCGTACCCGACCATTCACCCGAGACGAGTTTGGGCATGTAGAGATTTTTCTGCTCATCACTTGCATGCACAAGAAGGGCTGCCTGCGCACCGCGTGTCAGGCCCGGATAAAGCGAGAAAGCCATATTGGCGGATGTGGCAAATTCATTGATCGCCGCAGCCAATGTATAGGGGAGGCCCTGCCCGCCATATTCGCTGGGTGCCGCAAGGCCAATCCAGCCACCTTCCGCATAGGCTTTATAAGCTTCACGAAAACCTTTCGGCGTGATGACAGACCCATCCGGCTGCCGTTTGCAGCCCTCGCGATCACCCGAAACATTCAGCGGCTGCAGCACTTCTTCACAAATGCGCCCGCCCTCACTGAGAATCGCCTCGACCACATCCGGCGTGGCATCGGCAAAACCCGGCAGCTGCGCATGGGCCTGAAAGCCCACGACATGCTGGAGGAGGAATTGAACATGTTCGACTGGAGCCCGATAGGTCGGCATGGCCGTCTCCCTTGAAGATGTTTCGCACCCTGTATCTATTTAGTTTAGATATAAACTAAATGCGTGGATGTTTCAAGCCTCGAAACAAATAAAAAGCCCGCCGCATTGCGACGGGCTCTTCTTAGTTTACCTGTAAGGCAATCAGGCGACGGCGGCGGCCTGCGGGGTGGCCGACTGAGCCCCCTGCATTTTGGCGTGAGTCGCGTGCAGCTCCGCAATGGCCACATCCAGGTCGCGACGCTGGCGCTCAAGCAGCGCAATTTGGTCAAGAACCTGGCCTGGCGCCAAAGCCAGCTCCGGTGACGCAGAGTTATCCTCTGTTTCTTGGATCATCCGGCGGATCTCCGTCAGCGTGAATCCAAGCTGTTTTCCCTTCAAAATCAACTCAAGACGGGCGCGGGTCTTACCATCATACAGACGGGTCACACCGCGCCGCAGGGGCAGCAAAAGGCCCCTTTCCTCATAGAAACGCAGAGCCCTTAAACTCAGCCCATAGAGACGCGAAACGTCGCCTATCGACATGAAATCACTCTCAGACACGGGGCGTTCTACGCCAAAAGGCCGGCTCTTAGGGGCTAGGAGCGCGGAACGGCGGCTGTCCTCGGTCAGCATTGGCAACCTCTTTTCTCAAAATCAGGACCACAACCATTACGGGAAGTGATACATTTATTGCAACGATTGAGATTAACCCTGAGTCGCGACATTTTGCAATCGGAGATTGTAACCTTCGGGCAGCACAACCGCCGTTTGCTAGCGGGCCTGTGCCAAAAGAGGTCATGGTTAACGCCGTGTTTACCCTGATTGGCGAAGGTCGGGCTGGGCCCCAGGTAGCGATTCATTGGCTTGGGCCGCGGCGAGATCGGTTGGATGACGAAGTCAGTGTCCTGGCATGCAATTCACGGCGCTCCTGACGCGCGCGAAGCCGCGCGTGCAGCGGCTCGCCGCGCGGGCTTGAGCCTGGGCGATTGGCTGGACGCAGCCTTTCAGGCCAAAGCACGTGAACTCGGCATAGAGATCGATGATCTCACCGATGACGAAAAAATTGAGAGCATCAGCGAAAGATTGGCAGACGCCACCCGCAAGGTTGAGCCGCGTCGTCGTCGTGAAGATGTGACACCACGCCCACGCACCACGCGTTTCGATATTCTGGATGCTGCGACACGCCGCCTCGATGGCGAAGAAGATGACGCCACGCAAGATGTGGCGCGCCGCATTGCTGAAATTGAAGAGCTGCTGATCGCACGCGCCATTCCGAAAAAGAATGCGCCCACACAAACACGCCGTACGACAGGTTCTTCGCAAATCGATGGTCAATTGGCGCGTATTGCAGCCCGCCTGCGTGATGAAGCACCAGAGCCCGCACGCCGCGCCAGCCCTTCTCAAGAAGTGGTGACTTTGCGTCGACAGGTGAGCGAGCTTGCCCGCAATGTCGAGACGATGGCGAGCAAGAGCATCACACCTGCCCTGAAAGATTTGGTCGGCAAGATTGATGAAACCCGCGCCGCAGGCGTGAGTGAAGCAGCACTGTCACCCATTGTCGCTCTGCTCGCGGAAATGCAAAGCGCCATCAATCATGCGCCAGCCCAAATGGCGCGCGCCTTGCGTGATGAGATTGATGTGCTCAGCCAGCGCCTCGACCATATGGCTGAAAGCGGTGTCGATGCCATGGCATTCACGCTGCTGCGCCAGCAAGTCGAAGCTTTGGCGCGCAGCCTGTCGGAAATTTCAGGCCGCATGGCCAAGCAGGATCAGCTTGAACAGCAGATCCGCACACTCACCGCGCGCGTTGAGGACTTGGCAACTGTCCCGCGCGAAATCGCTGACCGCCTGATTGAACTGGTAGACGGCATGCGCCGCTCGATTGAGCGGCTTGATTCCAGCCCCGCTTTGCGTGCTTTGGAAAAGCGGGTCGAAGAGGCGCTCCGCAATCAGGGTGATGTGCCCCCGGTTGTGGAACATGTGCTGACCGATATGCGCCGCTCCATTGATGCTTTGGCCGAACATCCGGTTTTCGCCAGCATTCAAAAGCGTATGGCGGATCTCGCACAAAAGAGCGATCACTTCCCGCAGCATGTCATCGAGACCTTGACGCAACTGCGCCAATCGATTGAGCGCATGGAGCGTAATCCCGCCCTCGCGGCCTTGGAAGAAAAACTGCAAGATCTCGCCAGCCGCACTGCGCCGACCAATTCCGCGCTCACCGAGAGCCTGTCGGAAATTCGCTTCTCCATCGAGCGCCTCGCGGCAAATGCCGGCATGCGCGGTACCAGTGACCATTTGCAGCGCTTGGAGACGATTGAACAGCGCGTCTCGCAGATTGCCGAAAAGCTCGACACGCCTCCCTTCTTGCAAAAATTCGAAACCTTGCATCGCGAGTTTCTGGATCGATTGGACCTCGCCAAAAGCGCGATGACCGATGAACAGGCTTCCGCCATTCTTGCCCGTGTCGGTGAATTGGGTGAGGCTTTGGCGCACCCCACATCAACGCGTCTGGAAGACCTCGTCGCCCAGCTTAGCGCCAAAGTGGAGCGTGTGACAGGTGCGGGTGCGCCTGATCCACGCGCCATGAATGCGATTGAAAACCAGTTGTCGCGCATTTCTGAGCGCTTGGAGCGCAATGGCGGCTCGGTTGATGCGATTGATACGATCGAGCGCAGCATCAGCGATGTCGTCGCGCAAATCGCCAATACGCGCCAAGCCGCCCCTCAAATCAATGAGACGCAGATTGTTCGCGAAGAGCGCACAGATGCAACATTGAATGCAGTGCATGAGACGCTTGAAAAAATTGTGGACCGTCTGGCGATGCTGGAAAGCGACGTCGGCAGCCTGCGGAAGCGCGAGCCAGATGCGCCAGATCATGATGAACCACCGCCGAAGGATGGAGCTGAAGCTACTGAGGCGTCTGCGCCCATAGCCGAGCCCGTCGCTGATCTTGAACACACACCCGCGCCAGAACCAGTGGCTTTGCCACCGCTCACACAAAAAGCACCCGAGGTTCTGATTGAACCCGGCACAGGCTTTACACCGCCCGCATTGACGCGTGACGCGCCTTCACCATCTGCCGAGCGCCAAGAGCTCGCCATGGACATTGAAGAGCCACGCGCCGCCAAGGCGAGTTTCATTGCAGCAGCCCGACGCGCGACGCAGATCAGCGGCTCTCCGCCCCCGCCCGTGCGCCATGATGATGAAGCCACACTGGCGCGCGCACGTGCGCGTGCTGCCGCGGAATCGCTGCAAGAAAACAGCAGTGAGCGCGTGGCAGACACAATCCGCAAGACGGTTTACGGCTGCACCGCTTTGGCTCTTATTCTGGCGGGCTGGCAATTTGCCCAAGGGCCCAAGCGGCCCCGCGCTGCTGCACAAGCAGCCATAGAAATGCCTACTGCCCCCATGGGTACACGCGCGCTTGTGGCTGATGCAGCAACATCATCACCCGATTTCATGCGGGCGACATCCACCCGCAGCCGTTCCACCGAAGAGCTGCTGCTTGAGCTCGCACAAAATGGCCAAGCGGCCGCCCAGCATGAAATGGGCACACGCGCGCTCGAAGGGCGCAATATGCCGCGCGATGCAAGCCAAGCGCTCGACTGGTTTCGTAAATCAGCCGAACAAAATTATGCGCCCGCGCAATATCGCCTCGGCACTTTATTCGAAAAAGGCATCAGCGTAACAGCTGACAGCAAAGAGGCTGCGCTCTGGTATGGCCGCGCAGCAGAAGCAGGCCATGTGCGCGCCATGCATAATCTCGGTGTCTTGCTGGCCGATGGTCTCGACGGCAAGCCTGATTATGCCGGCGCTAGTCGCCTCTTCCGCAAAGCGGCAGAACACGGCCTGCGCGACAGCCAATATAATCTGGCAGTCCTGCACACACGCGGTCTTGGTGTCGAAAATAATCTGATCGAAGCCTATAAGTGGTTCTCGCTTGCCGGCAAGCAAGGCGATGCGGATGCCGAATTGAAGCGCGATGAAATTGCCCAGCGCCTGCAACCGCGCCAATTGGGCGAAGCACGCAAAGCGACCGACAATTTTGCGCAAGCCACGCCGGACCCGGCGATCAACGAGCCTGTGCCTGTTGAAAATTTGGTCAGCACCAATCCGCCCGCCGCAGAACCGCGCAACAAAGGCGGCGAGCGCGTGACCTTGTTGCAATGACGCAGAACGAAACATCGCAAAAAGCAATGCCGGTTTCCGCGCTCCTACTGGGCGCAGCCGGACTCATTCCCTTTTTCGGACTTGCTCTCTGGCAAGGCCGCGTGAGCGATGAATTGCTCGCCGACCGACTGATCCTCGCTTATGTCTTCTATGCTGCTTCGATCCTGTCTTTTCTGGGCGGCATTGGCTGGGGTCTTGCAATGAGCGAGAAAGATCCGATGCAACGCGGGCTTTCTTTCAGCATTTCCACTCTGCCCTCCTTGGTGGGCTGGGCGGCGGCTTTCATCAATGTGCAAAATCTCGCCTTCTCGCTCGGCATTCTTGGCGTCGCTTTCATCTTGCAAGGCGTTTGGGATTTTTATCTCGTGCAAACAGAACGCGCGCCGCGCTGGTTTGCGCAATTGCGCCTCGGCCTGACCATCGCCGTCATCGCCTCGATGGCGATCCTGTGGTTCACACAGGCCGATTTCTCAGGGCTCGCCTAATCCGCATAACATTGTTCAAGCGCGACCGAATAAATGCGGTCGCGGCCGAGCACATGAGCTTGAGGCGTGCGATCTGGAAAGAGCAGCGCAAAAGCCCGATCACGCAAATTGAGCCCGCCCGCATAAGCCCCGAAGGCTGGTAAAATGCAGCGTGCACCATCGCTGACAAAACAACGCCGACGCAAACTGCCGCGCTTGGTGACAACGCGCGCCACGGGATGAAGATGACCCGCCACTTCACCTTCCGCTGCACCTGATTGCGGCTCGTGACGCAAGATGAGCGCGCCAATACGCAACTCATCCATCATTTCACCTGCAAGGCCGTGAGGCGGTGCGGGATCATGATTGCCGGAAATCCAGACCCATGTGCGGTCTTGCTGCATGTCGACAATTTTTTTGCGCTCCGCATCGGCGAGCCGTTCTGCTGCTTGTGCATCATGAAAAGAATCGCCCAAAGCAATCACACGCTGGGGATTGTAATGATCCAGCACACGGCGCAAATGCATCAAGGTTGCCACCGTATCATAAGGCGGCAGCAACATGCCGCGGCGCGCAAAGCTTGAGCCTTTTTCCAGATGCAAGTCGGACACGATGATACTGCGCGTGGCGATATGCCAAAGCGCGCCCGACGGATCAGCGACACAGGTCTCGCCTGCGATCAAAATCTCCTGCCCATTGCCGATGATCACGCGCCTGCTTCCTCAACCAGCATGGCGGCTGCTTCCGCCAAAATCTCGTCCTGTGCTTGCCCGTACACGGGCTCGCGCCCGATTTCCAGCAAGATCGGCACAGCCAGCGGCGAAACGCGCTCCAAATCCTTGTGGATGATATGGCCCTGCACACGCGCCAGCATGTCGGCAAGGCGTGCCAGATCAAGCAGACCTGTGGCCGCATCATCACGCGCAGCCTGCAGCAGAATATGATCCGGCTCATGACGGCGCAGCACGTCATAGACAAGATCGGTCGAGATTGTGACTTGCTTGCCGCTCTTTTGCTTGCCCGGAAAACGCCGCTCAATCAGACCCGAAATAACGGCGCATTGCCGGAAGGTGCGCTTCATCAAAGCTGATTCCTGCAACCATTCTTCGAGATCATCGCCCAGCATATCTTGTGCGAAGAGCTCTTGAAGGCTCACCAGATTTTTTTCTATGCGCGTGCCAATATCGGACAGGCTCCACACAGCCAATGCATATTCACTGGCGACAAACCCCTGCGGCTTGAGCCCCATTCGCTCCATGCGCCGCGTCAACAACATGCCAAGCGTCTGGTGCGCGAGACGCCCCTCGAATGGATAGGCGACAAGATAATGCCGTCCAGCACGCGGAAATGTTTCAACCAGAAGATCACCGGCGCGCGGCAAGCGTGAACGCGCGCGCTGCAAATTCAGCCAATCCTGCACTTGTTCGGGCAAGTTTTTCCACGCCCCACGATGGGCAAGAATATAGCGCACACGATCTGCCAGATAAGTAGAGAGCGGAAATTTTCCGCCGGCATAAGAAGGCACTTTCGGTTCATCCGAGCGCGCACGACTGACCAGCGCCTCATTTTCAACAATGCCTTGGAGCGCGAGAATCTCGCCCCCGAACAGGAAAGTGTCGCCGGGCGCGAGCGTTTCAAGAAAATATTCTTCAATCTCGCCGAGCACGCGCCCGCCGCGCCGCAAGGGCCCCGTGTAAGCAGAGGGGCCGCTCTTGCCTGAGGCTAATTTGGTCGGCGCGTAAAGCGTGCCGAAACGCGTTTGCGTTGCTCCACCGCGCGGCGCTGAAGGGCGGCCATGCACAAGGCGCACTTTCAGCACTTCGGATTCGACAATTGTACCGACATTCATCCGGTAGCTTTGCGCCACATTGCCATTGGCAACACGCCAGAGTCCATCCTTATTGCGCTTGATCTTGGCAAAGCGATCATAAGTCTTGAGCGCATAGCCGCCAGTGGCCACAAATCCGAGCGCCGCATCAAATGTGGCGCGCGCGAGATCAGCATAGGGCGCAGCAGAGCGCACTTCATCAAAGAGTTTTTCTGCATCGAATGGCGCTGCACAAGCCATACCCAGAATATGCTGGCACAAAACATCCAGCGCACCCGAGCGGGCCGGCGGGGTGTCCTGCGCGCCTTCACGCGCGGCTTCAATTGCTGCGACACATTCGAGCACTTCAAAACGATTGGAGGGCACGAGCAAGGCTCGCGAGGGTTCATCCAAGCGATGATTGGCGCGGCCAATGCGCTGCGCCAAACGGCTGGCACCCTTGGGCGCACCCATATTGATGACGAGATCAACCGCGCCCCAATCAATACCGAGATCGAGTGTCGAGGTGCACACCACAGCGCGCAATTTGCCCTGCGCCATGGCTTCTTCGACACGGCGGCGCTGGCTTGCATCAAGCGAACCGTGATGCAAAGCAATCGACAGATTGTCGTCATTGATACGCCAGAGCTGCTGGAAAATAGCTTCTGCCTGCGCGCGTGTATTGACGAATATGAGTGTCGTTGAAGCCCCTTTGATGCGCTCATAGACCTCGCGCACCGCATGCGTGCCGCCATGGCCTGACCATGGCAGACGCTCGCGTGTATCCAGCATGGAGAGATCAGCAGCAGCGCCAGGCGGCGCAATCACCAAGCCTGATTTGGCAGGCGAGCCGACAATCCAGCGACGCAATTCATCCGGCTCGCGCACCGTGGCCGAAAGCCCCGTCACACGCATGGCAGGTGCGAGCGTGCGCAAATGCGCCAGACCAAGCGCCAGCAAATCACCGCGCTTGGAGGTCACCAAAGCATGCAATTCATCCAGCACGACGCGGCGCAGGGAAGAAAACAAAGTCAGGGAATCGGGGCTCGCAAGAAGCAGCGCCAATTGCTCCGGTGTGGTGAGAAGGATTTGCGGCGGATCACGCCGCTGGCGCTGACGCTTGGAGGCTGACGTGTCACCCGTGCGCGTCTCGATGCGCAGACTGAGTTTCATTTCCTGCGCAGGGATTTCCAGATTGCGCGCCACATCGACAGCGAGCGCTTTCAGAGGCGAGATATAGAGTGTGTGCAGGCCGGGCCCTTCGGGCGCATTGCTTTTTTGTGCACTCAATTCAATGAGCGAGGGCAGGAAGCCAGCCAAAGTCTTGCCTGCACCGGTCGGGGCAATGAGCAAAACATCTTGGCCCTCATGCGCGTGGCGCAGCAATTCCAATTGATGATCGCGCACGCGCCATCCGCGCGCTTGAAACCAATCGGCAAAGCGGGCAGGCAAGAGAGATGTTTTTATTTTTTGGCGCACGGGTACAAACTAAGGCGCAAGCAGCACCACGGAAAGGCCCGGCACAGGCTGCCCGCGGTCTTGGCGCACAGACACTTCGTCACATGAGGCCAGTGCAAAGCCATGTGCGCCCGCCAAACGCGTGATATAGGCGGGCGAATGGGCATAGCGCAAATCTTCGCCCAATCGATATTCACCCTCTTGCCCACGCTGGAGAGTGAAAGCAAACACAGCTTGCTCTTGGGCGACACGCCGCACGGCAGCGAAAATGTCTTCAAGCTTGCCGCAATAGACAAAGACATCTGCGGCAATAACCAGATCAGCGCTGGCAGGCGTGCGGGTGTTCAAGAAGTCGAGCAAATCTCCGGCTTCGACCTGCACATATAATCCGCTCGCACGCGCTTTGGCCGCCATGGCAGGGGCGAGATCAACACCCGCAATTTGATCAAACAGATCGGCCATTTCTTTGGCCATCAGTCCCGTGCCACATCCCAAATCAAGCGCATGCACGAAGCGGCGCGCCGGGGTCGCGCGCAAGACGGCCTCACGCAAAACGGCGGGGGCGCGATAGGCCAAATCTTTGACGAGATGCGTTTCAAACCGCGCTGCATATTGATCGAAGAGATCGCGCACATAGGCTTGCGGTGGCTGCGCGGGCTGATCAACTGCTCCCAAACGCGCCAAGCGCAAACGCGCGCCTTGCGAATCCTCGGGATCATGCGCGAGCGCCTGCGCAAAGGCTTCGGCGGCGGCACCTGTCTCACCCAATTCTTCGCGCGCCTCGCCCAGAGCAAACCAGGCAGGCGCCCATGTCGGCGCAATTTCGAGTGTCTGCTGCAAAAGGTCACTCGCGGCCGCATGATCGCCCTCGGCCGCAGCGCCGCGCGCATAATCATAGCGGCGGTCGGCGGCCAAATGGCCTGAGGAGCGAAGAACATGTGTCATGGGCCTGTTTTCAACGATGGAAAGGCTCAAGCGTCAAGGCCCATGCTTGCCCCCTGTCCTCGGCCCCGCTAGCTTCGCGCGCAGATTGGAGCTTTCACTTGACCCTGATTTACAAAATCGCCCCCAAAAGCCTCTGGGATGAAGCCGTCGCCCAAGGCGCTTTCACCGGCGCGCCGATTGATCTGGCCGATGGCTACATCCATTTCTCGACAGCCGAACAGGCGCGCGAGACAGCTGCCAAACATTTTGTCGGGCAGAGCGATCTCGTGCTCGCAGTGATTGAAGCCCACCAGCTTGGTGACAAGCTCAAATGGGAACCCTCTCGCGGTGGCGCACTCTTTCCCCACCTCTATCGCGCACTCGCCATGAATGAAGTGCTGAGCGTCCATCCGCTGCCGATGAAAAGTGATGGCATGCATGAGTTCGGAGATCTTTTGACATGACGGGTCTGGTCAATCTGCTCACGCGCCCCTTTCTCTTCGCGATGGATCCCGAACAGGCGCATGGCTTCACCATTGGCGCTTTGAAAAATCTGCCGCTGCCCAATCTCGCGCATCACGATCCCCTGCTTGCTGTTGAAGCCTTTGGTCTGCATTTTCCCGCGCCGCTTGGCATGGCGCCAGGTTTTGACAAAGGCGGCGATGTGCCCGATCCGCTTTTGCGCTTGGGCTTCAGCCATGTCGAAGTCGGCACGATTACACCCCTGCCCCAGCCCGGCAATCCAAAGCCGCGCTTGTTTCGCTTGGTTGAAGATGAGGCTGTCATCAACCGTTTCGGCTTTAACAGCGAAGGCCACGCGATTGTCCATGCACGATTGGCAGCGCGCAAAGGGCACGGTGGTATTGTTGGCGTGAATGTCGGCGCCAATAAGGAAAGCGAAGATCGAGCGGGCGATTATGCCAAGGGCATTCGCGCCTTTGCCGATGTGGCCGATTATTTCACGATCAATATTTCTTCGCCCAACACGCCGGGCTTGCGCGATTTGCAACAGGCGTCTGCACTGGACGCTTTGCTCGCCCGCGCGCTTGATGTGCGCGATGAAATGGCCGCGCAATATGGCCGCAAGGCCATGCTGTTGAAAATAGCGCCCGATCTCACAGCAGGCGATCTCGATGACATTGTGCGCGTGGCCCGCGCGCGCAACATGGATGGCATGATCGTCGGCAATACAACGATCACACGCCCCGACACACTGAAGAGCACACAAAAGGGGGAGACCGGCGGCCTCTCGGGCAAGCCTTTGTTCGAACTCTCCACCAAAATGCTCGCCGCAACCTATCTGCGCGTCGAAGGCCAATTCCCGATCATCGGCGTGGGCGGCATTCAAGATGCAGCAACAGCTATGGCGAAGATCGAAGCTGGCGCGACATTGCTGCAAGTCTATTCCATGCTGGTCTATGAAGGCCCCGGCATGGTCGGCGCGCTGCATAAAGGCCTCGCGCAAATGCTGCGCGAACGCGGCACGACTCTCATGGCTTTGCGCGGATCAAAAGCGAAAGATTGGGCGGGCAGCTTTTGATGCTGCCACATTGAAACACGCACCATCCTGCAAACCTTGACATTTATATCAGAATAGATATAAGCGGATCATGAAGTCCGTTATCTTTCTGGGAGATTCGCTTTCCCAGCTTCGCGCTTTTCCTAACAACGCGAGGCGAGAGACTGGATTCCAGATTGATCGACTTCAGCAGGGATTAGAGCCTAACGACTGGAAGCCAATGAAAAGCATTGGCCAAAGTGTTCGCGAAATCCGGGTGCGAGATAAGTCGGGAGCTTTTCGCGTCATCTATGTCGCAGCATGGGCAGATGCAATTTACATCCTTCACGCATTTCAGAAAAAGACACCTACCACATCCCGTCATGACCTTGAGCTTGCAACGGCACGTTTCAAAGAAATGGCACAAAGGAAAAAGCCATGACAGAAGATCGCTTCACCAGCATATGGGACGCTCTTGAAGATTCGTCAGCTGAAGCTGCGAATATGAAGGCACGGGCGACATTGATGTCAGCACTTCAGGAAGCTATCGCCAGCTGGAAGCTCACGCAGGTCGAATCCGCTAAAAAGCTCGGCATCACGCAACCGCGCATGAATGATCTTTTGCGAGGGCGGATTGATAAGTTCAGTTTGGATGCCCTGATGCTTTTGGCATCCTCTGCAGATCTCACGATCGAATGGCGCGTGGTGAAAAACGCAGCTTAACGCCCGCGCGCCGAGAGCAGGCGCATCACGAGCCACACGGGCACAACGATGACGGCGCCTGCGAAAACATATTGGGCGAGTTCGCGCACAGCTTCAAAGCCCATATTCCAAATGCGCAGGATGAAATTTTCCAACCCGCGGATCACATCACGCGGGTGGATGTCGAGCCACATCAGCAGCGCGCCAACGATCAACGAAACGACAAGCAAGCGCAGAACAACCGCGAGCGGCGCGCCACCAAAGAAACGTGTCAGAGCATCATTCATGGTGGCGATCCAGCCTCTCAACAATGGCATTAAAATGGCGGGCGCTTAAGCGTCCGCCGTGCTCTGCCACTGGCCGGCTTCAATTTTGGAGGCGGCAATCACAGCCTGCGTGCGGCTTTCAACGCCAAGCTTTTGCAGAATGGCCGACACATGCGCTTTGACGGTCGCTTCCGAAACCGAGAGCTCATAAGCGATCTGCTTGTTGAGCAAGCCTTCGGACAGCATCATCAACACGCGCACCTGCTGGGGCGTAAGCGAAGCCAAGCGGCGCACGGTATCGGCTGTTTCCTTATCGGCAGGTGCACCGAGATCAACATCCGACGGCGTCCATGTTTCGCCAGCAAGCACGGCACGGATGGCGGCACGCATGGCCTCGATGTCTGTTGTCTTCGGGATGAAGCCAGAGGCACCAAAATCGATGCAACGGCGGATGACACCGCGATCTTCATTGGCCGAAACGATGACAACAGGCACGCTCGGATATTGCGCGCGCAGATACATGAGACCTGAAAAACCACGCACGCCCGGCATGGACAGATCGAGCATGATCAAATCGGCATCGGAATTTTTTTCAAGTTCCGCGCTAAGCGAATCAAGATCGCCGCATTCGACGATATCGGCTTGCGCCACTGCACCCGTAACAGCCTGACGAAGCGCGCCCCGCACCAGCGGATGATCGTCAGCAATAAAAATGCGCGTCGTGTTCTGATCCACGCGTATCCCCCTCAACCCTTGGGCTACCCATTATAGAGCGAGGTTATTAGACCGATCCCGGCTCAGCAGACATTGATCCAGATCGGATATGTCGCCCCTGCTTCTGTCAGGACGGATGGTCTATTCCCCATAGCCTGCTCCCATCTTTCATGCCTTGCCCCTCTGACGCAAGCCCAAGGGAGCGGCACATCACCAATCGAAAAAGGCCCCGCAGAAAAGCCGCAACCGCGCATCTCACGGCACCATGAACCTGAAGATAGGCGGAGGACTTGAATTAAATATCTGTAATTATTTGTATTTTAATCGCCCAGTCCCTTCGGGGGACTGCGGCGCAGGCCCTGCTCCAACAGCCCCTCCAATGTGGAGATGAGGTCGGCATCGCGCGCGGGCTTATCCCAGCGAATGCGGGAAATGCGCGGAAAGCGCATCGCGAGTCCCGATTTATGGCGGGTCGAGCGGGCGAGCCCCTCAAACGCAATCTCCAAGACAAGCCCCTGCTCGGTCGAAAAATCGAGCTCGCGGACAGGCCCAAAGCGATTGCGGGTGTGGTTGCGGATATATTTGTCGAGCTCTTTCAACTCCGCATCGGTAAAGCCGAAATAGGCTTTTCCCACCGGCACCAGCTCGGCACCCTTCCACACACCAAAGGTAAAATCGGAATAGAAAGAGGAGCGCCGCCCGTGCCCGCGCTGCGCATACATGAGCACAGCGTCCACATTGAATGGGTCCCGCTTCCATTTGAACCAGAGACCTTTGGGCCGCCCCGGCACATAGATGGAATCACGCCGCTTGAGCATGATGCCTTCAATCGCCTCTGTTTCATCTTGCGCGCCCACAGAAGCCGGATCATGCCGCGCTTGTGCCAAAGCCTCCCATGAATCGAAAGGAACATCTGGCGAGAGATCAAGACGCGGATGGCCAAGACGTGTGATGAAAGATTCCAATCGCGCGCGACGATCTACAAATGAAAGCTCTCGTAAATCTTCGCCATCCTCAGCCAGCAAATCATAGGCTCGAATATGAGCCGGATATTGCATGACCAATTTTGGCGACACGCTTTTGCGATTGAGCCTCTGCTGCAGCGTTGAGAAAGATTGCACTTGGCGCTCGATCAAGACCAAAAGCTCGCCATCGATTGTGGCGTCACCAAAATGCGGCTCGCAGAGCATCTCCATCAAATCAGGAAAGCTTTTGGAGAGATCTTCGCCTGTGCGCGAATAAAGACGCGCGACACGCCGCCCCTCTTCATCTGTGCCCACGCAGGCTTGCACGCGAATCCCGTCCCATTTCCATTCGGCTGAAAAATCTGCCGGGTCGAGCTTGTCGAAATCGGCCTCATCCAAAGCATGCGCCAGCATGGGCGTGCGGAAGGGTGCCGGATCTAGAGCCTTGGGCCTGTCTTCGCGGCCCTCGACCCAAGCAAAGAGATCGAGATAAGGCGGCACCAAGCCATGCCAGACTTCTTCAATCTCGTTGGGCTCTTTCCCACCCAGCGCCGCTACAGCTGTCTTTGCGAGGCGCTGCGACACGCCAATGCGCAAAGCGCCAGTGATGAGTTTCAACAAAGCCCAGCGGCCTGTCTCATCAAGATCATCAAGCCAGCTGGCAAGAAGCTGCGGCAATTCCTTTTTATCCGCCTGCTGCAAGCCATGCACAACATCAGACAGAGAGGGCGCAGCTATATTGCGGCGCTCTGTTTGTGGCGCAGGCCAGAGCAGCGCAACGGTTTCCGACAGATCGCCGACATAATCATAAGACATGGCAAAAAGAACAGGATCCGTGCGCTCGGCGATCAAAGCGCGAATGAGCGACGCCTTGGCATGGGCAAAAGACAAAGCACCCGTCATCGCAGCCAGCGCAAAACCCCGCTCGGGATCAGGCGTCACGCGGAAATAATCAGCCAGCAAGCGCAATTTGTTATTGCGCGAGGGCTCATAGGCCAGACTGTCGAGCAATTGCGCGAAACGATTCATGCGGCATCCTCCGCAACCGTCTCGGCATCCTCATCGCCATAGCCCAGAATGTTCAAGGGCCGCGCATCAAGCCCTTGCGTCTCGCACCAATGGACGATGGCTTCTTCTGCGCCATGTGTGACCCAGATTTCTGACGCCCCAGTCTCCCGGATGGTGGCGCAAAGATCATCCCAGTCGACATGATCGGAAATGACAAGCGGCAATTCCACGCCGCGCTGGCGCGCACGTGCGCGCACACGCATCCAGCCAGATGCGAATGCGGTCACAGGATCGGGAAATTTGCGCGACCACAGATCAGCCAATTGTCCCGGCGGGCAAAGGATGATCTCGCCAGCCAGCTTTGCACGATCTGTCGCACTGACTTTGCGGATGTCACCCAGATCAATGCCTTCGTCCTGATAGAATTGCGTAATCTTTTCGAGCGCGCCGTGAATCCAAATGGGCCTGTCCCATCCAGCCAGACGCAGGAGCTTCATCACGCGCTGCGCTTTGCCAAGCGAATAAGCGCCGACCAGATGCGCGCGTTCGGGAAACACAGCGCAAGAGCGCAACAACTTGGCGACTTCCCCAGCCGCATCTGGATGACGAAAAACAGGCAGACCGAATGTCGCTTCCGTCACGAAAGCATCGCAGCGCACGAGTTCAAACGGTGCACAAGTCGGATCAAACGCGCGCTTATAATCGCCCGACACAACCACGCTGCCCGACGGGCCCCTCAATCGGATTTGCGCGGAACCCAGCACATGACCAGCGGGGTGAAAACTCACCTCGATGCCATTCAGCGTGATGCTTTCGCCATAAGCGAGCGCCTGTTGCTGCTCGCAAAATTTGGCGCCGTAACGCAGACCCATAATGGCCAGCGTCTCGCGTGTGGCGAGCACCGCGCCATGACCCGCGCGCGCATGATCTGAATGTCCATGCGTGATCAAAGCGCGCGGCACAGACCGCACGGGATCAAGATAGACATCCGCCGCCGCGCAATAGAGCCCGGCCGGGGTCAGAGTGAGGAGATCAGAAAGAGCCATACGCCCCGATAGATAGGGTGGAGCTGGCCGCCTGCATACAGCGGGAGCCGTGAAACATCTTGCTCTCCCCCGTGAAACAGGCATATATACCTATCTTACAGGAACAAGGTCATGTTCCCGGAGGGTCGAGGGATGCTTTCGCACGCGCAGGTCTGGTCCGCCATCGACAATCTCGCCCAGAAATACGGGATGACACCCTCGGGGCTCGCGCGCAAAGCCGGGCTCGACGCAACGACCTTCAACAAATCCAAACGCCAAACACCGGATGGGCGCCAGCGCTGGCCCTCGACCGAGAGCATTGCCAAGATTTTGGAAGCGACCGGCGCCGGCATGGAAGAATTCATCGCCTTTCTGAGCAAAGGCCATGAAGGCGCCAAGCGCACCATTCCATTGATCGGCATGGCGCAGGCGGGTGCGGGCGGCTTTTTCGATGATGGTGGATTTCCGACCGGTGCGGGTTGGGATGAAGTTGCCTTCCCCGACACGCCAGACCCCAATGCTTATGCGTTGGAGATTTCGGGCGATTCCATGCTGCCGCTTTATCGCGATGGCGATGTCATCATCGTCTCGCCACACGCCTCCGTGCGTCGCGGCGACCGCGTTGTGGTGAAGACGCTCGAAGGCGAAGTGCTGGCGAAAGAATTGAAACGCCGCACAGAAAATGTGGTCGAGCTGAAATCGCTCAACCCCGATCACGATGACCGCAACTTACCCTCAGACAAAATCGCCTGGATGGCGCGGATCATCTGGTCTAGCCAGTAAGAAACACATCAGCCGTCATTGCGAGCAAAGCGAAGCAACCCAGAAGGCACCACGTGATGCTTCTGGATTGATTCGTCTGCGGCTCGCAATGACGGCGTTTGTCTATGTTGTCGCTCACGCCTTCCGGCTTGCTATAAACGCCTCGTGCTTTTCCTTCAGCGCACCTGAGAGCGCATCGGCGATCAAGGTGCGTGTTTCTTTGACGCCATAGAGCGCCACGAAGGAACCAAAGCGCGGCCCGCGATCTTCGCCCAAGAGCACCTGATAGAGCATGTTGAACCAATCATTCGACACGCCGGGGCGCTCAGGCGTCGCATTTTTGGCTTTCATGTCCTGATAGCGCGAGATGGGACGCGCGACATCGTAAAGCGCGGTTTGAATCTCTTCGCCACCTGCATCAGCAGGAAGCGCTGCCAGCATCGCGTCCAGTTTGCGCAGAGCGTCCTGCTCGACATCATCAGCCAGTCGATAGGTTTTGGCTGGGCGCACAAAGTCGCGGAAATAGGACACCGCATAGCCCACCAACTTGTCGAGACGCGGATGTGTTTGCGGTGACACATTCTCCGCATAGCGACGCAAGAAGCCCCACAGCACATTCGGGTCTTCGCTATTGGCAACTGCCGCCAGATTCAAAAGCATGGCGAAAGAGATCGACGCACCAGCACCCTCTTCACCCGCACGATGCAGCAATTCAGGCTGCGGCGGCTCACCCGAATGAATGTGCCAGACCGGATTGCCCAATTGGCTTTTCATATCCTGGCGCGCATAGCCGCCCAAGAATTGCAAATATTCATCGACCGCACGCGGGATCACATCGAAATAGAGACGCTTGGCTTCACGCGGCTTCTGGAACATGAAGAGCGACAAAGATTCAGGGCTCGCATAAGTGAGCCATTCTTCAATCGTCAGGCCATTGCCTTTCGACTTGGAAATCTTCTGGCCCTTTTCATCAAGGAAGAGCTCGTAGTTGAAACCTTCCGGCGCCACGCCACCCAGAGCGCGCACAATGTTCGACGAGAGTTTGACCGAGTCGATCAGATCTTTGCCCGCCATTTCATAATCGACTTTGAGCGCATACCAGCGCATTGCCCAGTCTGGCTTCCATTGCAGCTTGCAATGGCCACCCGTCACCGGCGTTTCGAATTTCGCGCCGGTATCAGGATCGGTCCAAGAGATCGTGCCCTTGTCGACATTCATCGAATCCATCGGCACTTGCATGACGACGCCCGTGTCAGGATGCACCGGCAAGAAAGGCGAATAGGTCGAGGCGCGTTCCGCACGCAGCGAGGGCAACATGATTGCCTGCACCGCATCGAAACTGCGCAGCATGTGCAGGAGCGCCGCATCGAAACGACCCGATGTGTAATAATCGGTCGAAGACGCGAATTCATATTCAAAGCCGAAGCGATCCAAGAACGAACGCAGCATGGCATTGTTGTGATGGGCGAAGCTTTCAAACTTGCCGAACGGATCGGGAATGCGCGTTAGCGGCTTGCCGAGATGTTCGCGCAGCATGTCGCCATTGGGCACATTGTCGGGCACTTTGCGCAGGCCATCCATATCATCGGAAAAAGCCAGCAATCGTGTTTTGATCTTGTCTTGCGTCAACACGCGAAACGCATAACGCACCATGGTCGTGCGCGCGACTTCGCCGAATGTGCCGATATGCGGCAGCCCCGAGGGGCCATAACCCGTCTCGAACAGAACTTCCTTCTGGCCGGTCTTTTTCACGCGCTCAACAAGTTTGCGTGCTTCCTCGAAGGGCCAGGCGGCAGCCTTGGTCGCGGCATCGAGAAGTTCGGAAGACATGGGCTTTCCCTCGTAAGGTTAGATTGGGGCAGCACGATCAAACAGACGTGCCCACCCCGTCACATCGCGCGCGGTTAAAGCGCGCGGAAATGTTTCGACAGTTTCAGGCCCTGTGCCTGATAATTCGACGACAGGCTCGCGCCATAAAGCGATTTCGGCGCTTCCGCCATTTTCTCGTAAACAAGGCGCCCGACGATCTGCCCATCTTCAACGATGAAGGGCACATCATGCGAACGCACTTCGAGCACAGCGCGCGAACCCGCACCACCCGCTTCCGCCGCACCAA
The DNA here is from genome assembly GCA_947452455.1 of Beijerinckiaceae bacterium. Taxonomy (GTDB): domain Bacteria; phylum Pseudomonadota; class Alphaproteobacteria; order Rhizobiales; family Beijerinckiaceae; genus Terripilifer. The sequence goes on along the minus strand of CANGBX010000001.1, from coordinate 165,723 downwards.
ATCCCGGATCGAAGAAGCCTGCATAATGGACACGGAATTCACCGACCAGCGGATCAAACGGCGTCATCTCGGCCGCATGGTCGGGGGGCACGCGCACAGCCTCCTTGGAAGCCAGAATGTAAAACTCGCCCGGATCCAACACGAGATCCTTATGGCGGCCGACATGGATCGGCTCCCAGAAATCGAGCACATCATGTGCGGCGACACGATCGACATCGATCAGACCCGTGTGGCGCTTGGCGCGATAGCCGATCAAGCTCGTGCCATTAAAGCCCGAAAGATCGACCGACACAGCCACACCGCCAGCAATCGAGGGCTCGGCCGAGGTGACCAGTTTTTCGCGCGCATGCAATTCAAGATGGCCAGCATTGTCGAGACGTGCCTGACCATGACGGAAACGCACTTGCGACAAACGCGAGCCGGTGCGCGCGAGGATCGGGAAGGTACGCGGCGAAATCTCGGCATAGAGCTGGCCGTTATAGCCGGCTTCAATGAGATCGAATTCGCGCGAATGATCGGTGATGACGCGGGTGAACACGTCGATGCGACCGGTCGAGCTTTTCGGATTGGCTGCAGCGGCGATCGAGGGCGGCAACGCGAGGCTTTCCAGAAGCTCGGCGACATAGACGCAATCTGTCTCGAGCACCGCGCCTTCTGTCAGGTCGATCTCATGCAGCGACAAATGCTCGATGCATTGCGCAACTGTGCGGCCAAGGCCGGGCAGAAAACTGGCGCGCATGCGCCAAGCGCGCGTGCCTAGCCGCAGGTCGAGGCTGGCGGGCTGGACCTGACCAGTCGCATAGGGCTGCGCCGGGCGGATGAGGCCAGCAGCCGTCATGGCTTCGATCTGATGGGCGGCCAGAATGCCCTGACCAGCGGGGGTAAATGAGCTCATATGTCGGCTCTAGCGGAAAGGGGGCCCCGCGCCAAGGCTGGGAGCGCACGGCAGGCCCGCCATCCCCAGAAGACCCCCTCTGCCCGTCTTTGCGAGCCGGAGGCGAAGCAATCCAGAAGCCGCACGTGAGGCCACTGGGTTGCTTCGCTGCGCTCGCAATGACTGAGGTGGCACGACCTTTGGGGCATTGACCCCTGCCCCGCCTGCCCCCTAGTCTTCCTCCGTGGTCATTTGAGCCGGTCGGCTTGCTCCCACGTTAAACAGAGCTAAAAGGCCGGAGCTTCTGGCAGCTTCGATCTTTTCGTTCATTGCGCGTGATACCACGCGCGACAGGAATTATTCGAGGCTGGTTATGAGTGAGAAAACGCCCATCGAGACGCGCCACTTGCGCCCCGCCACACGGCTCGTCCATGGCGGCACGATGCGCTCGCAATTTGGCGAAACCTCGGAAGCTTTGTTTCTCACACAAGGCTATGTCTACGAGACCATGGAACAGGCCGAAGCGCGCTTTAAAGGCGAAGTGCCGGGCTTTCTCTATTCGCGCTTTTCCAACCCCACCGTTGCCATGTTCGAGCGCCGCATGGCCGAACTCGAAGGCGCAGAAGCCGCGCGCGCCACTGCCAGCGGCATGGCGGCCGTCACGGCTTCCGTCATGGGACAGGTGAAAGCAGGCGATCATATTGTGGCTGCCAAAGCTCTCTTCGGCTCGTGTCGCTATGTGGTGGAAGATCTGATGCCGCGCTTTGGTGTGGCGTGCACGCTGGTCGACGGCACTGATCTCGCGCAATGGAAAGCCGCCATGCGGCCAAACACCAAAGTGCTGTTTCTGGAAAGCCCGACCAATCCGCAATTAGAGATCATCGACATTGCCGCTGTCGCCCAGATTGCGCATGCAGGCGGCGCCCTGCTCACGGTCGATAATGTGTTCGCCACACCGCTTCTGCAAAGCCCGCTGGAACTGGGCGCGGATTGCGTTGTCTATTCGGCGACAAAACATGTTGATGGGCAGGGGCGCTGTCTGGGCGGGATCATTCTCGCGTCCGAACAATTCATTCAGGAGAAGATTCACAATCTCCTGCGCCAGACGGGGCCTGCTTTGTCACCCTTCAATGCCTGGGTGCTTTTGAAATCTCTCGAAACCCTGCCCGTGCGCGTCAACCAGCAAATGCAATCCGCCACACGCCTGGCGGATTATCTGGCGGGCAAGCCCGGTGTTTTGCGCGTGTTATATCCGACCCGCAAAGACCATCCTCAATATGAACTGGCGCAAAAGCAGATGCGCGGCGGCGGCACGGTGTTTTCGTTTGAGCTTGCCAGCAAAGAAGCTGCCTTCCGCTTCGCCAATGCGTTGAAGATTGTGAAAATCTCCAACAATCTGGGCGATGCGAAAAGCATCATCACCCATCCAGCCACCACGACGCATCAACGCCTGCCGCTTGAAGCGCGTCTGGAAATGGGCATCCTCGAAGGCCTGCTGCGCTTCTCGGTGGGCCTCGAAGATGCTGAAGACCTGATCGACGATGTGAATCGCGGGCTGGCGGCGCTTTAAAGGCAAGGTCACGAGTAGAGCCACAACCTTCGGTTGATTGTGAATCCGCTTCACAACAGGACTTAAGAGCAAGGCGACAAAAACTGCCACGCATTTTAGGTTCATGTTTTGTGTGCGTGGAGTTTTCTCGTGTCTGTTTTCAAGCGCGGCCAGCCTGTTCGCTCGCCTGCCCCCGCGTTCAACCAAAATGTTTCACGCGCCCCGCGCAAATATGGGGATGAACTTTCCTGTCTTGAGGCGATTGGCTTTTCGCACGGGCTCATCTTGCAGGCGCGTTTGCGCGCAGCTGAACTCGCATCTGCGCCAGCACAGATCTTGCTGTCAGAAGGCACGATCAAAGCATTCGATTTTTACCGTGCCTTCGCGCAACATCTGGGCGTGAGCTTCACAAATTCGCCGCCACCTTTCGAGAAACGGCTGAACTGGGCCGCCGCTCTTAGCGCGGGTGCCGCACGCCTGTCGGATGGTCGCTGGCTCATGGCCCCGCAAGGGCATGCATTAAGCGCGCTTCATCACCGCCTATCACGCCGACCACGGCATGATCTCATCATCACAACGCCAGAAGCATTTGCGGCCGCAATCGACCAGCAATTTGGGGCCCGCATCGCAGATCACGCAAGCACACATCTGGCGCAAACCCATCCTGAACATTCAGCGCGCGAGGGTTTCAGCCAAGGGCAAAAAACCATTCTCGCGATAGTGACAGCACTGGCCTGTTTCAGCCTGATTGATGGCGGGCTGCTCTGGCTGTTTCTCTGCGCTGTCTTCAGCGCCGCCGTTGCCTTTGGTGTCGGGGTTCGTTTTGCCGCATTTTTCGTAAGCCTTTCCAAGCCTCACACAACAGAGCCGCCCTTGCGAGAGGCGCAATTGCCTTTCTATACGCTGCTGGTTCCGCTCTATCGTGAAGCCAATATTGTGGCGAGCCTCGTCAGCCATCTCAAAAAACTAGACTATCCTGTCATTGCGCATGAAATTTTACTGCTGGTCGAAGCAGAAGATGCGGAAACACGTGCGGCCATTTTCAGCCAAGCCCTCCCGCCGCATTTTCGCGTGATCATTGCCCCGCAAGGCAAGCCACGCACCAAGCCGCGCGCACTCAATATCGGCCTGTTTCATGCGCGCGGCGAATTGCTTGTCATTTATGATGCGGAAGATCGACCAGAGCCCGATCAATTGCGCAAAGCGGCTGCTGCTTTTGCAAAGGGGGGAACAAAACTGGCCTGTCTGCAAGCCTCATTGGCTATTGAAAATGCGCGAGACAGCTGGCTCACACGCCTGTTTGCGATTGATTATGCCGGCCATTTCGATGTGCTTTTGTGGGGCTGGTCCCGCTTAAATCTGCCTATGCCACTGGGTGGCACATCCAATCATTTCCGAACGAAATATTTGCGCGAGGTTGGCGGCTGGGATGCCTGGAATGTCACAGAAGATGCAGATCTCGGCCTGCGTTTGGCGCGGCTTGGCTACTCATGCCGCATGCTGGCGTCCACGACTTGGGAAGAAGCGCCGCATGATATTGCAAACTGGCTACCGCAGCGTCGGCGCTGGATGAAGGGCTGGATGCAGACCTGCATCACCCATACACGCCAGCCTTTGCGCCTGTGGCGCGAACTTGGCTGTTGGCGCGCAGCGCATATTCTGGCGCTGCTCATCGCCAATACTTTTGGTCCGCTCGTCGGCATTTGGTTCACGGTCTATGTGCTCTACCTCATGCTCGACGGCAGCTTTGCACCCAGAGATGCATGGCCCGCAATGATTGCTCATTATCTATGGACGGGGCTTGCGCTTAGCGGATTCATTTCGCTTTTTCTGCCAACGCTTCTGGGGGCGTGGCGGCGCGGGCTTTTCAAAAGCCTGCCATGGCTTGGCTTTCGCGCAGCCCATTGGGCTTTAATGTCAGTGGCCTGTTTGCAGGGCGTCTATGAATTGATGGTTCGTCCCTATCACTGGGCGAAAACACGACACGGACTCAGCAAAGCTCGCGCCCAAGATCCTGCATAAAGGATAGGCCAGCGATCATCTGCTCTTCGGAGATGAACTCATCGGGCTGATGGGCCTGATCAATCGAGCCCGGACCACACACAACAGTCGGCACTTGCGCGGCTTGGAAACGCCCCGCCTCAGTCGCAAAAGCCACCGCATGGGTGCGGTTGGATTTGGTCAGACGAAACGCCAATTGTTCTGCCGCAGAGCCGGGCTCCGGCGCCAAGCCCGGCACTTCGATTTCGACTTGCGTGACAATGGTCGCTTCCGGGACGGTTGCGCGCATTTTCGGCAAAAGCACATCGCGCACATAGGCTTCAACGCGCGTGTAAACGGCATCCAGCGGCACACCGGGGAGTGCGCGAAACTCCCAATGGAAAGAACAATCGCGCGCCATAATATTGCGCGCTGTACCACCTGCAATCGTACCGACATGTACGGTGGAAACAGGTGGATCAAAACGGTCAGCTGCGACACCCAGCCCAGCGACATCCGCACCGATGCGATAGATTTCCGTCACCATTTCGCAAGCCGCCTGCACGGCACTGGCGCCAAGTGCGGGCTTGGAGGAATGCGCCTCGCGACCCGTGATCAGCGTGCGATAAGTTGCCACCGCCTTATGCGCATCGACCACTTGCATCATGGTCGGCTCGCCCACAATCACCGCGCGCGGGCGTGGCAAATCCACGCCAAAACGCGCGATCGTATCGACGGGCCCAAGGCATGTTGTTTCTTCATCATACGAGAGCAGGAAATGCAGCGGTGCTTTCAACGGTATTTTTTGCCAATGCGGGATCGAGGCCAGAACCAGCGCATCAAATCCCTTCATGTCGCAAGCGCCGCGCGCATAAAGCTTGCCGCCCTCGCGACGCAGATGAAACGGATCGCTCGTCCATTTCTGGCCCGCCACAGGCACCACATCTGAATGACCCGAGAGCACAATGCCGCCATCTGTCAGCGGGCCGATGGTGGCAAACAAGGCTGCCTTCTCCCCGCTTGCATCAGGCACGCGCAAGCTCGCGACACCGTGGCGGGTGAGATAATTTTCGACCCATTCAATCAGCGGCAGATTGCTCTTCGAGCTTTCCGTATCGAAGGCAACCAGATGCGACAGAATGTCGATGGCTTCTTCAAGAAGCACATGTGGCGCGGCTGCGTTCATCTCAATTCAACACGCGCTTGGCGAAAGGCGAGTCCAGAGAGAAAGCCGGAATCTCGACTTCAAAAGGCCGGCCCGCGGCATCAAGCATCTGATAGGTGCCAACCATAATGCCGGAAGGCGTGGTGAGCGGGCAGCCGGATGTGTAGCGAAAGCTTTCGCCCGGCGGGATGACAGGCTGCTCGCCGACAACGCCGGGGCCCTGCACTTCCTCTGTGACGCCATGGCCATCGGTGATGAGCCAGTGGCGCGCGGTCAGCTGCACGGTTTCGCGGCCGAGATTGGTAATCTCGATCGTATAGGCCCAGAAAAACTGGCCCTCTTCAGGCTCAGAGCGTTCGGCCACAAATTGCGGCATGACGGTGATCTGGATATCGCGGGTGATGGCGGTGTACATGGGCGAGAGTTTGCCCCAAAGAGACCCATGGCGTCGAGCCTTCTCAAGACTTAAATATGGGCCCAACCAAAGCTAAAGGAGCCAAAAAGCATGAGCAGCGGACAATCCTATGTCATCCGGCCAGCCGCCAGCGACGATGTCGCGGCAGCCACGAGCCTGGTGCGCCGCTCCATTGCCGAGCTCTGCCAGGCCGACCATCACAATATGGCAGCCATTGTCGAGGGCATGCTGATCAACAAGACGCCGGAGAATATGCAAGCCTGGATCGAAACGCCGGGCTCTTATGTCCTCGTGGTGGAAGCAGGCCCGATCATGGCCGGTGTGGGCGGGCTGACCGGGGATGGCGAGATCACACTGCTTTATGTGGCGCCTGATTTCCGCTTTCAGGGGGTGAGCAAGGCCTTGCTCGTAGCTCTTGAAAACAAGGCACGGGAATTGGGCCTGCCCAATTGCGCGCTTGTTTCTACCGATACAGCCCAGCGCTTTTTCGAAGCACAAGGCTATGCGGGTTATGACAAGAATGATGACGATTTCGGCATGGATGCGACATCCATGACCAAAAATCTCTAACTCACATCAGGCGCTGGATTTCGCGCGCAACGGCCTCTGGCGGTTGCTGCATGTTGAGCGCATTCACAAAGCGCCCTTGTTTGTCCATCAGATAGATAATGGCTGAATGGTCCATCGAATATTCGCCATTGTCTTGCGGGACTTTTTTCGCATAGACGCGATAGGCTTTCAGCGTCGCATCAATCTGTTCGCGCGTGCCTGAAAGGCCCGAAATACGCGGATCAAAGCTCGATAGATAATCTTTGAGTTTTTCGGGCGTGTCGCGCTCGGGATCAACCGTGACAAAGAGTGCGGCAACTTTTTTATCTTTGGGAATGCGCTTCAGCACTTCCGTCATTTCAAACAAAGTCGTCGGACAGACATCCGGACAATGGGTGAAACCGAAAAAGATAATGGACGGACCACCCTGATAGGAGGCCTGCGTCACCCGCGCGCCATTCTGGTCAACAAGCTCGAACGGCCCGCCGATATTGGCGGTGGCACGTTGCTCGGCAGGTTGCGAGACAATGAAAAGCGCCACCCCAACCAGCGACACAAAGCCGAAGGCGAGAATGATCATCGGCAGGAGGAGCTTTTTCTGCTGCGGTGTCATGAGTGCTCAGAAGCAGCTTTGCAAAGTGGCGAGCGTATCGAAGAAAATCACCGGGCCGAAATGCCACCACAGCAAGCCTGCCGCAGAGGCGAGCAGAGCCACCCCGATCCCGGCCATTTGCCAGATGATCCGGGCCAGCTCGCCATCGGGAGCGGCATATTCAGACTGTGTTTCGCTCTGCGTCACCATTTGTCCAGTATAGGGCAAGGCAAGTGCTTTTGCACGGGGCTTTAAGCCCGCCGCGCCACGAAGAAAGCCGGCGCCAGCGTGACCAGCAAGGTGCCCGCAATGAACAGGAAGGGCGCCTGATGGGCCCCATGATCGAGCATATAGCCGATCACGGGCGGGGCGATCAGCGCGCCCAGATCAAGGCCTGAATAGACAAAGCCGAACACCCGCCCCTCGGAGCCCTGAGGGGTTGCAGCGCGCACCAGCATGTCACGCGAGGGGATGGTCATGCCGCCGAAAAAGCCCGTCCCCATAGCCGCCAGCATCAGCAGCGGAGCCGGCATGGCCAAATAGCCGATCGCCAGAACGAGCCCCATCATGGGAATGAGGCCAAAGCCGATGATCTGGTCATGTCGCGCGGCACGATCTGCCAACCAGCCACCTACCAGCGAGCCCACCGCATAAACGGTGAGATAAAAAGTCGTGACGGTCGTCGCAAATTGCAGCGACACGCCCTGCACCACCGGCAGAAGTGTCGGCAGATAATTTTGCACACCCGTGAAGGCGGTCGAGAGCAAAGTGAAATAAACGAGCGCCATCAAAATCGGCGCAGAGAGAAACAGGCTTAAGCTCGACGGCCCATCCGTTTTGACACGCTCTTTTTTGAGATGCGGCAAAATCAGATCGGCTTTGTCGAGCGCCACGACAGCCGCGCAAATGAGCCCTGCCGCGCCGCCAATCGCCAGCGCCATGCGCCAATCATAAAGATGCGCCAGAAATGTCATGCTGATCGGCGCTGCCGCCCAACCCAGCGTGCCCATGACTGTGTGCACCGAATAAGCCCGCGCCATGCGGGCGGATGTGATGCGACCCGTCAGCACGGAATAATCGGCGGGATGATAAACGCTATTGCCGATGCCACCCAGCAAAGCCAGCACATAAAGCATCCAGAGTTCGGGCGCGAAGCCCATCAGCATGATGGAGCCCGCAAGCAAAGCCATGCCCGCCGGCAGCACGACATGCGCGCCAATCCGATCCACAACAAAGCCAGCAACGATTTGAAAAAGGCCGGAGCCCGCAAAGAACATGGCCATCAACAGGCCAAGCTCCGTATAGGTCACGCCAAGACTCTCACGCATCAGCGGAAACAGCGGCGGCAACACCAGTTGGAAGAAATGGCTCGTGAAATGCGCCCCGCCGACCACGCTCATAATGCGCAGGTCTGTCGAGGGTTTGGCGAGGGTCATATCACTCATGATCGGTGCATGAGCGAGGGCGTGTCTTTCGTCAAGAGAGCCTTGCCCTTGCTGAGGGGGCGTCTGGCTTGCTAAGGTGGAACCACGCGATGCGGGCGTAGTTCAATGGTAGAACGGAAGCTTCCCAAGCTTCATACGAGGGTTCGATTCCCTTCGCCCGCTCCATTTTCCCGAACACTGTTGATCATAACCAAGAGACCGCCTGTGCGGCCCCTGGATTGCTTCGCCTTCGGCTCGCAATGACGGTCTGGAATGCGCCATCTCTGCGCCGTCATTGCGAGCGCAGCGAAGCAATCCAGAAGCAAGGCGTGAGGCTTGTCTGGTTGACTTGGCGCCCCCGCAGGGATGGCGCCCTATTCCGGCACCCCGCCAAAGGGAAAGCGCCCTGCGGCCTCCCATGGCCCGCCGCGATAGTGCCAAAGGTCCAGCCCCTCGATCTCGAAATGGAAGGGCTCGAACACCGCCTGCAAAGCATCAAAGGTCTGGCGGGCATGGGCGGGCGTGACTTTGTTCTGCACGGTCACATGCGGATTGAAACGCTGGCGATCCTGCGGGATCAGCACCTCCCGCCAGCTCATCGCAATGCCAGTGTGCAGCCCCACCAGCGCAGGCGCCTCGACCACCACCGCCACGCCATTGCCCGTGAAGCGCAAGCCGCTGGCATGGGCCTCAAAGGGCTCGGCCTGCCAGCAGCGCTCGGCCAGCTCTTCCTCGATCTCGGCCTGCTGCGCGCCCGGCAGGGCGTGGAAGAGCGTCAGATGCGCGGGAATCATATTCCGGGCGGGCGGAAAATAGGCTTTGCGCAGCCGGTCGAAATATTCTTGCGCCTCCGGCTCGAGGCTGGCGGTCAGAATCAGGGGGGCTAAACCCTTGTCATCGCTGCCATAGAAATTGTTCAAAGACGGCCCCTCATCCACACCAGATCACTTTTTCAACCCCTCATGCGCCAAAGCGCAAGTCGCATATTGGAGCTGCGCACAAAAGCTGACAGGATAGGCGCTGAACGGGGTGAATGACCCCGGATAATAAGAGGAGGATAACGTGGCCAAACGCATCGAACTGAACGTCGATGGGAAGGCGCATACCATAGACGCAGATCCGGATATGCCGCTGCTCTATGCCCTGCGTGACGACCTTGGATTGCGCAACCCTAAATTCGGCTGCGGCCTTGCCCAATGCGGCGCCTGCACGGTGCTGATTGACGGCCAGCCGGTCCGTTCCTGCTCCATGCCGGTCGACGCCATCGGCAAGGGCAAGATCACGACCATGGGCGGCCTCGTCCAGAACGGCAAGCCGCACAAAGTGCAGGAAGCTTTCATCGCCGAGCAAGTGCCGCAATGCGGCTATTGCATGAACGGCTGGGTGATGACGACCGTGGCCCTGCTCGAAAAAACCCCGAAGCCCACTGACGCCCAGATCGAAGAAGCGCTCACCGGCCTGAAGTGCCGCTGCGCGACTCACGCCTCGATCATGCGTGCTGTGCGCCGCGCGGCAACTGCCTGAGGGGAGACACACTCATGAACACGCATCTCAATCGTCGTCATTTCCTCGCCACAGGTGGCGCGCTGACGATTTCTGTTTTGATGCCCGGCGAAATAGCGCGTGCCGCTGTCGCTGGTCTCGACAAGCGCCCGCCGCTCGATCCCAAGAAGCTTGCTTCTTACATTTCGATCCGTGCGGATGGTTCGGCCATCGCCTATTTCGGCAAGATGGACATGGGCCAGGGCACAGATACCGGCGTCGCGCAGATGGTGGCTGAAGAGCTCGATCTGCCAGCTGAAAAAGTCATCATTCTGGCAGGCGATTCCGGCACCAGCCTCAATCAGGGTGGCGCATCGGGCTCGACCGGCGTTTCGCATGGTGGCGCAACGCTCCGCAATGCGGCGGCTGAAGCCCGTTATGTGATGCTGGAAATTGCCTCCAAGCAGCTCAACGTGCCGATGGAAGATCTGGTCACGGCCAATGGTGTGATCTCGTCCAAGACCGACGCCTCGAAGAAGATGACCTACGCCGAAGTTGTCGGCGGCAAGTGGTTCGACACGGAAGTCGAATGGAACGGCAAGATCGGCAACGATCTGTCCATGAAGACACGCGCCAAGCTGAAAGATCCGAAGGACTATAAGGTCTATGGAACTTCGGCACCGCGCCGTGACGTGGAATATAAAATGCTCGGCACCGACGATTATGTCGTCGACATCAAAGTGCCCGGCATGCTGCATGCCCGCACCATCATGCCGCCACGCGCTGGCGCTGTGCCGGTGAAAGTGGATGAAGCCTCGATCAAGGACATTCCCGGCGCCAAGGTTGTGTTTGAAAAAGCACTGCTCGGTGTTGTTGCGCCCAAGGAATGGGATGCGATCAAGGCTGCAAACCAGCTGAAGGTCACATGGTCTGATGTGCCGGCCCCCTTCCCAGACCAGAAGGATCTCTTCACGCACATTCGCAATGCGAAAGTGCTGAAGGCTGGCGGCTCGCCGAAGAATGTCGAACCCGCGAAAGTAGAAGAAGCCTTCAAGGGTGCCGACAAGGTGATTGAAGCGACCTATGAATGGCCGTTCCAGTCGCATGCCTCGATGGGCCCTGCCTGCGCGGTTGTCGACTATCAGCCCAATGGCATCACCACTTTGTGGACGGGTTCGCAGAAGCCGCATTTCGCCGGTGACGGCGTGGCCAAGATTCTGGGCCTGAAGCCTGAACAGGTGCGCGGCATCTGGGTGGCTGGCCCCGGCTCTTACGGCCGCAATGATGCGGGCGATGCGGCTGTCTATGCGGCACTCTTCTCGAAAGCGACCGGCAAGCCGGTGCGCTATCAGGGCATGCGTCACGAAGGCTCGGGCTGGGATCCGAAGTCTCCTGCCTCGATCCACACGATCCGTGCAGGCATCAAGGACGGCAAAGTTGTCGCGTGGCATTTCCACTCGAAGGCGTTTGACCGTCTCAATGTGTCGTCGAATGAATCTGATCCGTCAGACAATCTCGGCGCACAGGCCGTTGGCTTCCAAGCCAAGCCCGGCCTCACCTATGGCACACCGGAAGAATCCTATGCCTTCCCGGTGAAGCACCAGACGTGGGAAGTCATCCCGCCTTTCCTCGAAGTGATGAACCCGCTGCGGTCCTCGCATCTGCGCGATCCGCTGGGTCCGGAAATTCACTTCGCCAATGAAGGCTTCATTGACGAAGTGGCTTTCGCACTGGGACAGGATCCGGTGGCTTTCCGCCTCGCGACAGCGACCGAACAGCGCGACAAGGACGTGCTCAAGGCGGCTGCCGACAAGGCAGGCTGGAAGCCGCATACGGCTGCGACCAAGACGAAGAAGGGTGATGTTGTGACGGGGATGGGCATTGCCTATGCGCAGCGCAACGGCACCCGCGTCGCGATTGTCGCGGAAGTCGATGTGAATGTGAAAACCGGCAAAGTGCATGCGCGCAAGTTCACGGTGGCGCATGATTGCGGCGTCGTGATCAACCCGCGTCTGCTCACGCAGGGCATTGAAGGCAACATCTGCCAAGGCCTCTCGCGCGCGCTGCATGAAGAGGTGAATTTCAGCAAGGACAATGTCACCAGCGTCGACTGGCTGACCTATCCGATTCTGGACATCACCGAGCGCCCGCATGAGATCGACGTTGTGCTCATCAACCGCCAGAATCTGCCGCCGTCAGGCGCGGGTGAAGGCTCGATGCGCCCGGTCGTCGCCGCTGTCGGCAATGCGATCTTTGATGCAACAGGCGTGCGCCTGCGCCGCGGCCCGTTCACGGCCGAGCGCTTGAAGGCTGGCATGGCCTGATCTTTCAGGATTGAAGAAACAGAAAGCGCCGGTGGAAACACCGGCGCTTTTTTATTGCGCACCTTGCGCCGTCATTACGAGCGTCAGCGAAGCAAGGACGATTAAAAAACTTTCTGCGAAGCGCGTGACAGCGAGAAGCCGTGACCTGCTGCATTCATGCAAGTCACGCCCGACGTTTCAGACGTGCACAAAAGGCCGCCGCGCTTGAACGTCTGCCCGTAAGCCAGAACCACCTGCTCGCCATCAATAGCTGCATCTGTGGGGCAGAAAGCCGAGCCGTTTGAATCATTCGGAGTGATCACAAAGGCATTGAGCTTTTGCGGCGTGCATCTGATGATCTCATTCGACGTGCCGGGCGGCACTGTTTTGAAAGACGGCGTGAATTGCATGATGTCGCAACGTACTTCCGGCTTGTTGTCATAGTCGGAATAGATGCAATTGATATTGCCTGTCGGAGATTTGAACGAGGCGCTCTCGGCCTGAGCCGAACAGGTTGCCAACAACAGCCCTAGTGAGACGAGACAAAGCTTCTTCATCGATACGAGCCCCTATTTTATCGGGAAAATATCTATGATCACTTGTGCCAGCACACCCGAAAGCGGGGCAAGCGGCAGTGCGGACACAACGCGCACCACAACAAAGCGCCAGCCCATCAAAGGCAGCTCATAAATCAGCACGCGATGCAGCGCGACCACCGACCAGGCTGACAGAAAAGCCACCACTTGCGGAAAGCCAGCACCCGCCTGCAACAGCACAACGACCACAGGGAAAGACACGCTCGGGCCTGAGGGAATGAAAGCGCCAATCAGCGAAGCCAGCAAAATGCCATAGATGCCACTCTCCGGCCCGATGTGATGGGCAATGGGCCCAGACGGCACAAGCTTGCTGACAAACCCAGCGGCAAGAATGGCAAGCGCCATGCGTGGCAAGACGGCCAGAAAACGCTCCACCGACATCACCGTGCCCTGTTTCACAATATGGGGCTGGCGGCGTGCTGCGACCACAGCAAGACCCAGCGCAATCAGAAACAGAATGATGGTGGAGAGATCGAGCATCAGGATTTTTTATCCTTGTCGATACTCATCGGAATTTTGGTGGCCAGCCACGCCGCCAGAAACGGCAATGGCAGACACGCAATATAACGCATGATCAAAAAGGTTGGCCCCAGCAGCGGCAATTCCCAGATCAGCAAGCGCTGAAAACCAAGATTCGACCATGACACAAGATAAGCAATCAGCGGCGCGCGGCCTGTGCCCGATTCCGCCAAAGCGCTGACCATCGGAAAGCTGGTCATCGGACCGCCCGGTGTCAGCGCGCCAATGGTTGTGGCAATGGCTACACCTTTGGCACCAGAGCCTTCGCCGATCCAGCGCGCAACCAGTTTGCGCGGGATCATCAATTGCAAGAAAGAAGCTACGAGAAGTGCGGCCGCGAGCTTGGGCACAATCTTCATCATCATGATGAGATCAGCCGAGAAGCTTTCCATGAAAGCCTCTTGGCCTTCGACAAACCAGCAAGCCACGCCGGCTGCCACCACCATCAGCATCATCACGAGAAGCGAGCGATCAATGGATTTGGTAAGCGACCGGAATTTCGACGGACGCTGTTCTTTTTGCGGCTCGTCTGTCACGCGCGCAAAGCAGTCAGCATGGCTTCGATATAATCGCGCTCATGAGCGATCACGAGCATTTTGGCATGGGGGCGCAGCGCCTTCAGCGAGCGATCCACCGTATCCTGCTCATAAGAGCCTTGCGGCACAACAAGCGCGATCAGTGTCTTGTGATAATGATTGCACAATTCTGCAATCACCGAGACAGAGGCCGCATCTTCGCCCGCACCTGCAATCACCACCACGCAATCAGCATTGGCAACTTCGCCAACAAGATCGCTGGTGTGGCCGGCCAGATCATTCAACCATGCTTTGACATTATCGTCGCCCGATTGCTCGAACGACAGCGACTTGAAGAAAGCCGCGCCATTCCAGGGCTTTTTTGAAATATCATCAACGAGGCGGGCGGCCTCGGAATCCAGCGCAATCACTTTCACAGCGCGCGGCTTGGAATTGGGAGTCTGGATCCGAAAGCGAGCTTCTTGAGCGGTCGTAACGCGGGCCGATTCACTCAGGAGCATGACGCCGTTTCCTTTCTAGAATGCGCAATCTTGCGAGCAAAACTCCCTCCCCCTTGTGGGGAGGGACGACTCGCTGCAAGCGAGCGAGGGTGGGGGTCGCATAAATCTTCGTCACTTTTGCACACGCGCAAACGACAAAGACTTGCGCGACCCCCACCCCTAGCCCCTCCCCACAAGGGGGAGGGGGACAGGCGCCTTAAACCGAAGTCTGCTTCACGCCGACCTTGGCGATGAGTGCTTCCTTTGCGGCATCCTTGTAGGGCTGGTCCGGCGGCAGAATGACGGCGGCCGAGCGCACCTTCATGTCTTCGACCGTACGGCCCGGAGGCAGCACGCCCTTTTCATGAAGAGCCTTGGCAGCGCGCATCAAGCGATGACGGGCCATGATGATGCCATTGTCGGTGCCGACCAGATTTTCCTTGGTGCGATCACAGATCGGGCCCATCGATTCCTGCAAGGACGCATCCTGCATGCCGATGCCTTCCACACCCGAATAGGTGCGGCCAGCCTTCTGCGCTTCACGGTCAATGAGATAATCATTGTCCTTGTTGGCGAGCGGGCGATAGGTGCCCGGCACATAGCGCACATGAATGCCCTTGCCGTCCTTCATCGCCTGACGCTCATTGTCAGACAGCGGACGGGTCGGATGGTAATCGAAGCTCCAGGCCGTGCAGGTTTCATCATCGATCGGCACCCAGAAATGGCCGTGGATCGGATGATCGCCGCGCGGGGGAACCATGGTGAAACAAGGCATGACCCAAGGCGTGATGCGCCAGTAGAATTTGCCCTCTTCCGCATTGCGACGTGCGCCGATGTAGAGACCACCGGGGGCCTCAACCACTTCAAACACAGGCTTGGAATCAGCCAGATTGTACTTGTTGCCAGCAGCGCCCTTGAACAAAGGATCGTTGTTCAAGTCGCCACGATGCAGGAAGGACACGTGGCTGGAATCAATGCCGCCTTCCATGGCCTGCAGCCAGTTATTGTCCTGCAAGCGCTTCGAGGTGAAGCTCTGATTGAGCGGCACAGTGGCAAATTCCCACTCGGGCTCGGGCGGTGTGGTTTCGGCCGGGCCCATATAGGTCCACAACACGCCGCCCTTTTCGATGAGCGGATAGGCCTTCAGCTTCACCTTATTGGCATAGCCAGATTCGGCGGGCTCGGAAGGCACGTCGACGCACTGGCCGGTCGTGTCGAACTTCCAGCCATGATAGGGGCAACGCAGACCGCATTCTTCGTTACGACCAAACCACAGCGACACGCCGCGATGCGCGCAGAATTCGTCGATCAGGCCGAGTTTGCCTTCAGAATCACGGAAGGCGATCATGCGCTCGGAGAGCACTTTCACACGCACCGGCGGGCAGTCATTTTCCGGCAGCTCTTCGGAGAGAAGAATCGGCAGCCAGTAGGAGCGGAAAAGATCCCCCATCGGCGTTCCCGGACCCGTCTGGGTCACCAGATCGTTCTGTTCTTTCTTCAGCATGAATGCGCTCCCGTGCTCGTGCCGACCCGCTAGCGTCTCGTCCTATTCAAAAGGCTTAGATAAAGGCCTTTAGGGCGTTGACCACTGTCGGGACACTTGTTATTGAACCGGCCAGTTCCTTCATACGGAACAGCGTTCCGCAGCCGACCTGACCCTTTCCTAAATCAGGTCCGGTAAGACGTCAACGAGGAGACAGAAATGCCGCAGAGGATCGATTTGTGCAAAGCCAGCGACGTGGACGAAGGCACCGCCATCAAGGTGGAAACCGGCGATCTGGTTCTTGCCGTCTTTAACCTGAACGGCGCCTTTTATACCATGGATGACCTTTGCTCGCATGGTCCGGGCTCCCTTTCGGAAGGCCCGATTTGCGATGATGTTGTGGAATGCGATTTCCACAATGGCTCGTTCAACATCAAGACCGGGGAAGTGGTTGATCCGCCCTGCATGATCCCGCAGAAGACCTACCCCACCAAGGTCGACGGCGACACTGTCTACATCGAAGTCTGACCCTTTCAGGCCGGCGTCCCGCACGCCGGCCTTTTGCTGACAGGCACCACATGGCTGTTTCCACCAAGGCGAAGAAAGCTCCTGCCCAGCGCAAGATTGCCGCTGTGGAGCTGGCTGCGCCTGTGAAAGCCAAACGCCCCGAACCCCAGCGTCTTTCCTCGGTCGCCATGGCCGTGCGCCTGTTGAAAAGTTTCTCCGAGGGCGAAGCGGAAATCGGCGTCACCACGCTTTCGCGCCGCCTCGGCGTCGCCAAAAGCACGGTCTATCGCCTCGCATCCACGCTCGTCTCCGAGGGCCTGCTCGAACAAAACCCCGAGACGGAACGCTATCGGCTGGGCATGTCGCTTTTCGGCCTTGGCGCTCTTGTGCGCCAGCGCATGAATGTGGCGACCGATGCGCGCCCCTTCCTCTTCCATTTGCGCGAAGCCACCGGCGAGACCGTGCATCTGGCCATTCTGGAAGGCGCGGAAATCGTTTTCGTGCTGAACCTTGAAAGCAATCAGGCGATCCGCATGCGCGCCGACTTGGGCGCACGCAAGCCCGCTTTCTGCACGGCAGAAGGCCGCGCCATGCTGGCTTTCCAGCCCAAGGAAATTGTGGATGATGTTTTGGCGAAGGGCCTCGTGCCACGCACGCCCAAAACACTCATCAGCGAGCGCGCCATTCGCAAAGCGTTGGAAGATGTTCGCGCAACAGGCTTTGCCACAGAAGATGAGCAGAGCGAATTGGGCATGCGCTCGGTCGCAGCACCCATTCGCAATTCCAATGGCCGCGTGATTGCAGCCATCGGTCTGGCTGGCCCGATGCAACGCATTTCGGATGAGGCCCTCGCCTCCTTCGCGCCTCTTGTTGCCGATGCAGCAAGAACCATTTCTGTCCGCCTCGGATTTAATTCGCTGGCGGGTGCTTAAAACAAAACAAATGACCAGGGTCTCGACACCATGAAGCAGATCACGATCACGGGCGGAACAAGCTTTAACTGCGAAGACGACGACACGATTCTGCGCGCCGCTTTGCGCGCAGGGCTCGCCTTCCCTTATGAATGCAATGTCGGCTCTTGCGGCAATTGCCGTTTCGAACTCGTCGAAGGCGAAGTCGAACATGAGCGCAAGGATTCACCCGCCTATACGGAGCGCGACATTCAGCGCAAGCGTTGGCTGGGGTGCCAAGCCAAGCCGCACAGCGATTGCAACATCAAGGTGCGCTTGATCGATCATTACAAGCCCCATATTGCGCCCCGGCGTGTGCAAGGCACATTCACGGGTCAGCACGACATAACGCATGACATTCGCGAATTCCGCTTCAAGCTGGATACGCCTGTCATGTTCCTGCCCGGCCAATATGCGCTCTTGCATGTGCCAGGCATTGCTGGTGGGCGCGCTTATTCCATGTCCAATATCACCGATGATGGCATGGAATGGCATTTCCAGATTCGTCGCGTGCCCAATGGACAATGCACAACAGCGCTCTTTGATCGCTTGAATGTCGGCGACAAGATTGGCCTCGATGGCCCCTATGGCATGGCCTATCTGCGTGAAGATTCTGAGCGCGATATTCTGTGTCTGGGTGGCGGCTCAGGCCTTGCGCCTGTTGTGTCGATTGCACGCGGCTGGGCAAAGTCCGACAAGCTCAAGGGCCGCAAGCTGCACTTCATCTATGGCGGTCGCACGCCGGCCGATATTTGCGGCGAAGACATGTTGAAGGAACTGCGCGGCTTTGGCGTAGAGCTTCATTACTATCCCGTCGTCTCGATGCCGGAATCCGGCAACTGGAGCGGCCTCACCGGCTTTGTGCATGAGGTTGCCGCGCAGACCTTTGGCGATGGCTTGAAAGAGATGGAAATCTATTTCGCTGGCCCGCCCATGATGGCTGAAGCCGTCATGCGCTTGGTCGTCGAAAAGAAAATCCCGCCGACGCAGGTTCATTACGACCAGTTTGTGTAATAGCTGCACCGTCATTGCGAGCGAAGCGAAGCAAACCAGCAAGCCACACGTGTTGCCCCTGGGTTGCTTCGTCGCTCCGCTCCTCGCAATGACGGCGATGAATGACAAAATACGATAAGGAAACGCCCCATGTCCAAGCTTCAACTCTCGCTCGCCTGCTGGAACTATGACCGCACGCGTGCATTGGCCGACGGCTCTGTGCAGCCCGATGGCATTGATCTCAACTATCTCGACATGCCGGTCGAAGAGACGTTCTTCCGCATGGTGCGCTATCGCGAATTCGACGTCGCGGAAATGTCGCTGTCGTCATACACCGTATCGCTGTTCAAAGACCCCTCGCCTTTCATCGCGATTCCGGTCTTTCCGTCGCGCTTCTTCCGCCATTCCTGTATTTATGTGAGCGCCAAGTCGGGCATCAAAACGCCGAAAGATCTCATCGGCAAGAAGATCGGCGTGCCGGAATATCAAATGACCGCGCCAGTGTGGATTCGCGGCATTCTGTCGGAACATTATGGCGTGCCGGTGGATAGCGTCACGTATTACACGGGTGGAGAAGAAGAGCCGGGCCGTCCTGAAAAGCAGAAGCTCGATCTGCCTTCCAACATCAAGGTCGAATCCATTCCGCACGATAAAACCATTTCGCAAATGCTGCGCGATGGCGAGCTCGATGCCTTCCACACAGCGCGCGCGCCTTCAACACTCGATGGCATTAAAGTGCTGCGTCTCTTCCCAGACTATGCGCAGGTCGAGCGCGACTATTATCGCAAGACGAAAATCTTCCCGATCATGCACACGGTTGCGATCCGTCGCGAAGTTTATGAAAAGAACCGCTGGATTGCCCAAGCCCTGTTCAAGGCCTTCCATGAATCACAGCGCCGCACCTATGAAGATCTGAAAGAAACAGCAGCTCTGAAAGCCATGGTGCCGTGGTTGGGCGCGGTGATGGATGAGACGCGCGCTGAAATGGGCGATGATTACTGGGCCTATGGTTTGGACAAGAATTACGAAACGCTCCAGACCTTCCTCGGCTATCACTACGAGCAGGGCCTCTCGAAGCGGCTCCTGAAGCCCGAAGAACTCTTCGCTCCCGAGACGCTGGAAGCGTTTAAAATTTGACGGGCTCCGTCATTGCAAGCGAAGCGAAGCAATCCAGAAGCCTCACGTGTGGACTCTGGATTGCCGCGTCGCCTTTGGCTCCTCGCAATGACGGCGCGGTGGCGTCACACCAATAAAAAAGGCGGGCCTGAGCCCGCCTTTTCTTTTACTTCCAATCAGCAGGCTTTGGCGGCAGCGTCTCGAGCTCTTTTTCGTAAGCCTCTTCCATGCGCGGCGTGAGGCCGTGCTTGGCAAGCGCGCTTGAGAACATGTCGCGCACTTGCTTGGTCTCGTCGGCATAGTCGATCTGAAAACCGCCCATACGACGCGAGATCCATGACATCGGCACGCCCTGCGTATTGCGCGGCGACCAGTTCTTGAATGCGAGATAGCGCGCAGGCGCAGCACCCGCATTGAAATGCTGGTGGAACCAAGCATTCGGCGGCACGATCAATGTGCCGGGCTTCCATTCATAGCGCTGCGGCTCGCTGCCTTCCGGCCACATCAACGAATAGCCTTCGCCCGAGAGCACGATCACATGCGCGCCCGGCCCATGGTGATGCGCCTTCTTGTACGTGCCGACAGGGAATTGCGAGATATGGCTCGCCATCATGCCGCCTGACATGTTGAAGCGGATATGGCCACCACCCGCACCGCGTTCTTTGGCGCTGATGAGCGGCAGATTGACAGCATCCGGCACGAAATTGGTCTTCAGCAAAAAGCCTTCCGGCTCCGTCTTGGCGGCGAAGAAATCCGGCTCGCCGTTGAAGCGCTGCGTGAAGTCATGTTTGAAATTGAAAACGAATTCCGGATCGCCGTAGAGGTTCAAAACGGACGGGCAATAGGTCACGCCGACATAGCGCGCAGGCGCCTGACCCGAGCCATTGAAATGCTGGAACCAGCAATTCAGCGGAATGCCGAAAATCGCGCCTTCTTTCCATTCGAAGGTGAGGCTCTGGCCCTTGTCGTTCCACACTTTCGTGGAACCGCGGCCGGACAAGATCAACACCATTTCATCAAACAGCTGACGACGCGGGGCGAGCTTGCCGCCATTGGGGATTTCGCAGACGTAGCAATCATTCGAGGTGCGCGAGGCTTCATGATTGATGAAGACGCCCTTGCCGCCACGCTCAGCCCAAGGCTTGAGATCGACGACTTTCAGATCGGGCACAAAATGCGCGCTGATAATATCGAGGCCCTGGCCGCGCACCCATTTCAAATAAGGTGTGTCTTTTTCCGTTGCGAATTTATTCGCCATTTCGGTGGAAACGGTGGCGTCCTTGGCCATGTGGCTCTCCCCAATTGTAGCCCGTCATTGCGAGCGAAGCGAAGCAATCCAGAGGGATGCTTCGTCTGACTGGATTGCTTCGTCGCTATGCTCCTCGCAAAGACGACGAAAAAGGGCGGAGCCTAAGCTCCGCCCCACTTCATAGTTTCGAATTAAGCTGCGGGCTTGGGCGGCAGCGACTCGAGTTCTGTCTTGTAGGCCTCGTCCATCTTCGGCTCGAGGCCGTTCTTGGCGAGCTCGTTCGAGAACATGTCGCGCACGACCTGCTTCTCATCGGCGTAATCGATCTGATCGCCGCCGATACGACGCGAGATCCAAGCCTTCGGCACGCCCTGCGCATTACGCATCGAGACGACTTCATGCTTGAACGCGAGATAGCGGGCAGGCGTCTTGCCGGTGTTGAAGTGCTGGTGGAACCACATGTTCGGGGGCACGATCATTGTGCCGACTTCCCAATCATAGCGCTTGGGTTCATCACCCTCCGGCCACATCAGCGAATAGCCTTCACCCGACAGGATGATGACGTGCGCGCCCGGACCATGGCAATGGCCCTTCTTGTAGGTGCCGATCGGGAACTGCGAAATGTGGCTGTTCATCGAGCCCTTCGCCATGTTGAAGCGGATGTGACCGCCGCCCGCGCCGCGTTCCTTGGCCGTGATGAGCGGCAGGTTGACAGCATCCGGCACAAGGTTGGTTTCGAGCAGAAGGCCCTTCTGTTCGCCCTTGTTGGAGAAGTAATCAGGCTCGCCAGCAAAGCGCGACTTGAAGTCATAAGACGTGTTGAAGACGAAGTTCGTGTCTTCATACAGGTTGATGACCGGAGGCGCATTGGTCACGGAGACGAAGCGTGCTGCTGTCGTGCCCGAGCCGTTGAAATGCTGATGCCAAGTGTTGAGCGGGATCGCGAACAGCGCGCCTGCACCCCATTCGAAGGTGATGCGCTTGCCTTCGTCGTTCCAGACGGTCGTGGAGCCACGGCCTTCAAGCACGAGGATCATTTCTTCGAACAGCTGACGCTGCGGCTCGAGCTTCTTGCCCGGTGCGATTTCGCAGACGTAGCAATCATTCGAGGTGCGCGAAGCTTCATGGTTGATGAAAACGCCCTTACCACCACGACGTGCCCAATCCTTCAGCTCGACCGTGCGCAGGTTTTGCACATAGTGCGCGCCGATGATGTCGAGGCCTTCGGAGCGCACCCAACGCAGATACGGGGTGTCTTTCTCGGTGGCGAATTTTTTCGCCATTTCATCCGAGACAATTGCGTCCTTTGCCATTTTTATCTCCTTTGGCTTCTTTGATTAGGCAGCAGCGCGAGCCGGAGACAAATCCGGAATCGCGACGCATTTTTCGGGGTTCATACGAACATAAATCTTGTCGCCAATCGGCGTGCGCAGCGAGGGATGCGCGCGTGACAAGAGGGTGTAATCATTGACCTTGACCTGGAAGTCGACCATGTCGCCCAGGAAGACCTTCTGATCAACAAGACCTGTGATGAGGTTCTGGCCATTGGCAGCTGCCGCCGGCTCTTCCAGAAGCTCCACATCTTCGGGACGGATCGAGACTGTGACGCGCATGTCAGCGGCCAAAGCCTGATCTGTATGAACAAGCAGATCACCGATCGGCGTACGCACTGTCCAGCGACCAGAGCTGCCGTCTTTGCCCAGCGCCACACCGTCGATGAAGTTTGTTGTGCCGATGAAGTCCGCCACGAATTTCGTGCGCGGGTGATCATAGATTTCACGCGGCGTGCCGATCTGCACGATGCGGCCTTCATTCATGACAGCGATCTCGTGGCTCAGTGCCAGCGCCTCGCCCTGATCATGGGTGACGTAAATCGTGGTCAGACCCAAATCGCGCTGGATGCGCTTCAGCTCGAAACGCATGCGGTCACGCAGCTTCGCATCGAGGTTGGACAAAGGCTCATCGAGCAAGAGCAGCTGCGGTTCCATGACGAGCGCGCGCGCCAGCGCCAAACGCTGCTGCTGGCCACCCGACAAGCGGGTCGCTTCGCGCTCAGCATATTGGTCGAGCGCCACGGCGGAGAGCACGCGCATGACCTTCTCGCGGATTTCATTTTTCGAGAGCTTGTTCTTGCGCACTTCAAGCGGGAAGGCGGCATTGGCGAAGACCGTCATATGCGGCCAGATCGCATAAGACTGGAAGACCATGCCGAAATTGCGCTGGTTCGGCGGGATGAAGATTCTCTTCTCGGCCGAGAAAACGGTCAGGCCATTGACTGTGATCTCGCCACCCACCGGGCGCTCGAGGCCTGCAATGGAGCGCAGCGTCGTCGTCTTGCCGCAGCCGGAGGGGCCAAGCAGGGTAAAGAATTTCCCAGCCGGAACCTCGAAGGTCACATCCTGCGCGGCTTTGACCGGCGGGCCCTTCTGGCTTGGATATTCGGTATTAAGCCCCTTCAGTGTGAGCATGTTCCCCTCCCCTTTAGTTTTCTTTGACGCCGAAGCGCTTACCGACCCATTGGGCCGTCATAACAAATACAAAGAGCGTCGCGATCAGCATAACGCCGAAAGCGGAAAGCTCCACATATTGTCCATTCTGCCACATTTCCCAGATGACAATCGAGACCACCTCTGTCCCCGGACTATAGAGCAGGATCGAGCTCGACAATTCACGCACCGAGACAATGACAATATAAATCCAGCCAGCCAGCAAGCCGGGCTTCAAGAGCGGCAGGACCACCTTCCGGAAAGCCGTCAGCCAGCTCGCCCCCGACATGGCAGCCGATTCCTCCAGCTCCTTGTGGAGCTGGACCATCGAGGTCGTGTTGTAGCGCATGCCATAGGGCAGGAAGCGCGTCACATAGGCGATAAAGAGAATCCAGATCGACCCATAAATGCCCCCGCCAATGGCCAGATAGCAGACCATAATGGCCAGACCCATAACGAGACCCGGCAGGACGAGGGGCACCGAGGCAATCTGGTCCAAAACCCAGCGGCCGCGAATTTTCGTGCGCAGGACAATCCAGCAGACCACCGCCGTCAGCACCATGACCGTGGTGGCCGATCCGATCGACAGAATGAAGGAATTCCAAACGGCCGTGCCAACGCTCGGGTAGTTGATGATCGTCATATAGGCGGCGAGCGAGACATTCTGCAGCGCTTCCCATGACGGCACGCTGTAATATTTTTGCAGCGACGACCAGAGCAGCACCAAGAAGGGCAAGATCACAACCAAAAGCGCATAGACGATGAAAATGGCCAGCGTCAGATATTTCCAACGGCCCAGATCAATCGTGCGCGGACGGAAACCCTTGCCGGTCACAGTCGAATATTTACCGCCCTGCGCGGTGATGCGCGACTGCGCATAAATGCCGCCCATAGTGATGACGAGCAGAGTGATGGCGTAAGCCGCCGCCAGACCGATATTGCTCGGGTAAGAATGGATCGCATCATAAATGGCTGACGTGAAAACCTGAATGCCGACCGGCAAGCCAAGCAGAGCCGGCACTTCAAAGCTTTCAATCGAGCGTACGAAAAGAATGAGGAAGGATGCAGCGACCGCTGGGAAAGCGAGCTTCAATGTGATGCGGCGGAAAATGCCCCACATGGAAGCGCCACTCATCATCGCGCTTTCTTCGAGCGAGGGATCCATCGCACGGAAAGCCGCCGTCATGAGCAAGAAGGCGATGGGCGCATAATGCAGACCATCGACCCAGATCATCCCCGCCATGGAATAAATATCGACATAGACTTTTTCCGTGCCGAACAGCTTTTGCAAAACGAGATTGATAAGACCGATCTTCGGGCTCGCCAGAAAAATCCATGACACGACAAAGAGGATGCCGGGAATGATCAGCGGGATAATGGAGAGCGCATAGAAGAGCGGCTTCAGCGGCGTATTGGTGCGCTCGGTCATCCAGGCGAGCGCGGTGCCGATCACCAAAGCGAGGATGGCCGTGCCGGCCGCAAATTCCACCGAATTGGCAAAGAGCACCAGCGTATCCGAGCTCGAATAGGCTTCGAGATAATTGCCCAATGTCCAGATGGCGGGCTTACGCGCCGTGCCCGGCGTGCGGAAGCTTTGATAGATCAAGAAAAAGAGAGGAACGAGCGCCAGCCATGCCACGATGGACACAACGCCGCCCATCACGAACCATTTCGGATCAGCCTTTACAGCAGGTTGCGGCGCTGACTGCGGAAGATCCGACATATTCTGAACAGATGACAAAAGACGCCCTCACTCAGTGCTTGTGATCATGCCCATGATGATGGGAATGCCCATGACCATGTGAATGAGAGTGGCTGTGACCATGGGCATGATCATGACCATGATCATCTTCCGCACGATGGTGAATGATTTCCTTGGCGCGCGGCCCACGCGGATCTTCCGAGAAGACCAAAGATTTGATCGTCACCGGCACGGTGAATGACGGGATGCGCACTTTGCCCAGATCAATGTAATCGAAATCCATCAGCATCACGCCGTCGATCACGAGAACTTCTGAAGACACGCCCATTTCTTCACGCATGATCGCGCCCAAAGTCTGCGCAATATCGCCATCAAGCATCACATAAAGCGGCTTATTGGCTGCAATATGATCGGCAAGCCCGGCGATAATACCCTGAGCGAAAGGCGCGATACGGTCGTAAGAGGGAACACCCGTCCAGCGCAAAGCCAGCGCAATATCGACATCCGCGCTTTCAACTTCGAAAGCTTTGCGATGCGCGCGGATGGCCTTGGCGACCGCTTCCGCCTCAATCTCGTCGCCTGTTTCCACCGGCGGCTGGATGACTTGCAGATTGCGGCGCGGCAGCAATTCGCCGGGGTTGGAAATATAGCTCGTATTGCCCGACAGCTGCACCGAATATTCGGACGCACCCAATGCGGTGGCGCGGATACATTCGCCAGCTGGCAAGAAGCTCCAGGGCAAGCGGTTCTGTTCGACCTTGCGACGGATCGCTGTGCCCAGACGTTTGCCCATATCGCCGAAGTCGCGCTCTTCACGCGCGTAAACATATTCGGCAACGCCGCCCGAGAACATGATGCCGCCGAGATTGCCGTAATCGAGAATCGGATCGGTGAGATAGAGATGGCCAATGTCATGCGGAAGCGGGCGCGCTGTCAGCGCGGCGACCAACGTATCGGCCATGACATCGGCAACCTTGTCGAGCTGCTCGGAGGTCACTGTATCGCCGAGCTTCCATTCAAAGCCCGCACGTTTCGCATGCGTCTTGCCGGCCGGATCAAGGCGAATGATTTTGAAATTTTCATCGACGACCTGCAGGCGCCCTCCCACATGGAAAGCCGCTGTACCCAGCACGCGACCACCTTCGAGCACAGCGAGTTTCGTTGTGCCGCCGCCAATATCGATATTGAGCACGCGCTTGCCGGACTCGAGCGACACATTGGCCGCGCCGGAGCCATAGCCCGCGAGCATGGATTCCATGTGATGACCTGCGGTGGCGCAAACGAATTCGCCGCCTGCTTCCGACAGAAGGTTGGAAATGCCCTGCGCATTTTCGCGGCGCAAAGCTTCGCCCGTCAAAATGACGGCGCCCGTATCAACTTCAGATGCCTTGAGGCCCGCGCCTTCATAAGCAGCTTTGATGATTTCGCCGAGCTTCACGTCATCAATGCGTGTTTCGCTGGAATAAGGCGTCAGCGACACAGGCGAGAGATAGAGCGTTTCGCGCGAGACGACGTAATAGCGGCTCGTCAGATCTTCAGCGAGACGGCGCAGATGAATGCGCGAGAAAATGACCTGCGTGCCCGATGAACCAATGTCGACACCGACGCTGGTGAGATGAACATTGTCGGCCTGCCAGAGCGGATTGTCTTCGATCGGGCCGTCCATGTCGTATTCGTCATGTTCGTGATCGGAATAACCGTCGTGCTCGTGTTTCCAGCCCGGGCCCATGCCGTGATGTTCGGCCATGGAATGTCCCTTGTTCTTCTTGTCGTCGTCGGCGCCGGCCATGAAAACGCGTCCCTTGTTGTTTTGAATTGGGCGCGCACAAAAACCGGATCGACCCTCTTGTGGGGGTGTGCCCGATGGCGCCTGAAGTCTGGTCGGCGGTCCTGTCAGGGCCCGCGTCCTCCCGCCCCGCTTTTGGTCTCAGGGCTTATTTTTATTGTCTCTCATTCGACTAAGGTCTAGACGGGTCAAAGGCAAGCGGAAACAGCAGTCTGAGGGCCGCGAGCCCCCTGAAAACAAAGCTTTCTTCGAGGGGCGGCGTGGTTGACACGCCCCCGGC
Organism: Beijerinckiaceae bacterium; assembly: GCA_947452455.1. Classification (GTDB taxonomy): domain Bacteria; phylum Pseudomonadota; class Alphaproteobacteria; order Rhizobiales; family Beijerinckiaceae; genus Terripilifer. The sequence goes on along the minus strand of CANGBX010000001.1, from coordinate 138,708 downwards.
TTTGGCCGATTGCAAAAGACAAAGGCAAAGCCCCGGGAAACCGGGCCAAAATAGGTGACAGGAGCGCCAGAATGAGTGACGAGGCCGTTGGGGGACGCGTATTTTTCAGCAATGTGCGGCGCAGCCTCGAAGAGGAAGACGAAATCCGCTTGGTCAGTGTCGGCGTCGATATCGGCTCCTCGACCTCCCATCTGGTCTTTTCCCGCCTCGTTCTGGAGCGCGTCGATAACCGCTATGTGGTCACGGAACGTGAGGTTTTTCACGAATCCGACGTGCTTTTGACCCCCTACACCGCCGATTTGACCGAAATCGACAAAGCCAAGCTCGGCACCTTTATCGACAAGCAATATGAGATGGCGGGCATCGACCCCATTTCGATCGACACCGGCGCCCTGATCCTCACAGGCGTGGCTGTGCGCCGCAACAATGCGCGCGCCATCGGCGAGCTCTTCGCGGCCCAGACCGGCAAATTCGTCTCGGTTTCGGCCGGTGACGGGCTGGAAACAACCCTCGCCGCCTTCGGCTCGGGCGCAGCCGCCCGGTCGCTTCGCGAGAGATGCCGGGTCATGAACATCGACATCGGCGGCGGCACGTCGAAGATCGCTGTTTGTGAACAGGGCGAAATTGTCGAAATGACCGCCATTGATGTGGGCGCGCGCACGCTCTCCTTCGATGCCGAGGGCAAGATTGTCCGCATTGAAGAAGCCGCCCGCCGCTTTGCTGCCGAAGTCGGCCTGACGCTGGAAATGGGCGCCAAGCCTGATGAGGCCAAGCTCGAAGCTCTGATCGACAGGATGGCAGAGCGCCTGATGGAATGTATCAGCGCGCAAAAGCTCTCGAGCGAAACCGCTTCGCTTCTGCGTGTTGATGCGCTGAAGAATGAAAAGAAGCCCGATGCTGTCACTTTCTCGGGCGGCGTTTCGGAATATGTCTACAACCGCCAGAAGGCCGGCTTTGGTGACTTGGGTCCCAAACTCGCTGCCGCGATTTTGAAGCGCGTCACCGCCTGGGGCCCGCGCCTTGAGCGTCCGGATGAAGGCATTCGCGCAACTGTCGTTGGCGCCTCGCAATATACAATCCAGGTTTCGGGCTCGACGATTTTCGTCAATCCGCTGGATGTGCTGCCCGTGCGAAATGTGCCTGTCATTACGCCGGATCTTCCACTTGAAGACGAAGAACTGAATGTGGATGCGCTTGCCGCATCCATCCAGACAGCCCTGCGCCGTCTGGATCTGCATGAAGGCGAACAGGCTGTTGCCATGTGCTATCGCTGGGGTGGTTCAGCCACCTTCCGCCGTCTCGATGATTTCGTGACAGGCGTGCGCAAGGGCCTGTCTGTGCATTTGAGCAAGGGCTTCCCGCTCGTGCTTGTGGGCGATGGCGATATTGGCGGGCTTGTGGGCATTCACTGCCTCGAAGAGCAGAAGATGACCAATCCGATTGTGTCGATTGACGGCATCAATCTGAAAGAGTTCGACTTCATCGACATTGGCGCCATGCTCGAAACTTCGGGCGCCGTGCCTGTTGTCATCAAGTCGCTCGTCTTCCCGACGTCGGCCGCGCTTGGCCGCGTGGAGAGCGCGAAGGTCTAAAAATGCGCGCCGGTTTCTATCCACCGATTGACCCCTATGCCATCGGTGCTTTGGAAACCGGCGACGGCCACACTCTCTATTGGGAGACGTGTGGCAATCCGAATGGCAAGCCCGCTCTCTTCCTGCATGGCGGGCCGGGTGGCGGATGCTCCACCGACAATCGCCGCCTGTTTGATCCCGAGCACTATCGCATCGTGCTTTTTGACCAGCGTGGTGCTGGACGCTCGAAGCCCATCGGCTCGCTCGACAACAACACCACGCCGCATCTGATTGCCGACATCGAGCGCTTGCGCGCCTTTCTCGGCATCACGCAATTTCATTGCGTGCTCGGCGGCTCATGGGGCGCGACCTTGGCGCTTGCCTATGCACAAAGCCATCCCGAATGTGTGAAAAGCCTTGTGCTGCGCGGGGTTTTTACTGCGCGCCAACGCGAGGTCGAATGGCTTTATGGCGATGGCGCCCGCCATCTCTTCCCAGAAGCACATGCGGCTTTTGCCGGTTTTATTCCAGCCCAAGAGCGCGATGATCTGGTGCGCGCCTATCATCAACGCCTCACTTGCGGCGATGAAGAAGTCGAGCTTTCTGCGGCTGCTCATTGGTGCGCCTATGAAGCCAAGCTTCTCACTCTCATGCCGCGCACCCCGCCCGCAGCACCCGCACCCTCTTTCGCCAGTCCACAAACGCGCGCGCTGGCACGCATCGAAGCGCATTATTTCGTCCATGATTCATTTATGGAAGAAGGGCAGCTACTCGCGCGCATGGAAACAATCGCTCATATTCCCGGTGTGATCGTGCAAGGGCGCTATGACAGCGTAACGCCGCCGATCACCGCTTATGAAGTCCACAAAAGCTGGCCGGACTCGCGCCTCGAGATCGTGCCCGATGCCGGACATGCCACAGTGGAAGCGGGCATCCAGCGCGCACTTGTCGCAGCGACTGATGGGTTTGCTCTTTAGGCGCGCCAGTCGTCATTGCGAGGAGCAAAGCGACGAAGCAACCCAGTGGCCTCACGTGGGGCCTCTGGGTTGCTTCGCTTCGCTCGCAATGACGGAGAAAATTACCGCGCGTTCCGCCACGGTACGATGAGACGTTCGATCTCGGTGACGATCTGCGAAAACACAATCCCGAGCACGGCGATTACGATGAGACCGACATACATGGTCTCGACCGAGAGAATTTCCCACGCATTCCACATCATAAAGCCGAGGCCGCTTTTCGCGCCGACCATTTCGGCAATCGAAATCAGTACAAGCCCCATGCCGATGCCGAGTTTCACGCCTGTGAGAATGAGAGGCATGGCGCCGGGCAGAGCGACCGTGCGAAACACTTGCCAACGGCTCGCACCAAAATTCTGCGCAACATCGAAATAGATCTTCTGGATTTCGAGAACGCCCGCCATGGCATTGATGACAATGGGAAAGAAAATCCCGATGCCGACCATCACGATTTTCGAACTTTCACCCAGACCGAAAATCAACAAAACCAGCGGTAGAATGGCACTTTTCGGAACCGGATAAGTGGCCGACACAATGGGCTCTACCAGCATGCGCAAGGGACGCGAGAGGCCCATGGCGACACCCAATGCAAGCGCTGGCACGCCACCAAAGAGGAAACCCCAGAAGAGGCGCTGCATCGACGCCCAGAAATGTTTCCACAGCTGGCCATTCTCAACCATGACGATGAGCTGCGTGAAAATCTTTGAGGGTGCCGGAAAGAAACGCACATCAATCACGCCAAAGCGTGCGCACAATTCCCAGATCAGCAAAAGGATGACGGGCGACGCAAAATTGAGAAGGCGCTCGACCGCGTCTTGGCTCAAGCCGAAAGTGCCGGAGTTTTTCATGCGGCATTCTCTTCATCAAGCGCACGCGCACGCTGCACTTCATCGCGCAAATCACCCCAGATCGAATAGACCAATTCGCCATATTCCGGTTTGGCGCGCAGTTCCAACACGCGGCGCGGGCGTTCAAAGGGAACATCGACAATCTGTTTGGCGCGCCCCGGATGGGCCGTCATGATCATGATGCGATCACCCAGCGTCACCGCTTCATCAACCGAATGGGTGATGAACATGACGGTCTTTCGCGTCTCTTCCCAGATGCGCAGCAATTCTTCTTGCAGCAGAATCTTGTTCTGCTCGTCGAGCGCGGAGAATGGCTCATCCATCAGGAGAATGTCGGGATCATTGGCAAAGGCGCGCGCGATGGAGACGCGCTGGCGCATGCCGCCCGACAATTGATGCGGATAGCTATTGTGAAAACGCGACAGACCTGTGCGCTGCAAATAATGCCCTACGACATCTTTGATTTCGCCCTCTGGCCGATGGCGCATGCGCAGGCCATAGGCGGCATTTTCAAAAACCGTCATCCAGGGAAAAAGCGAGTCACCTTGAAAGACCATGGAATTGGACGGGCGCCCTGCAGCGGGCTTTGTGATTTCGAGCGTGCCGGAAGTCGGTGTCTCAAGGCCGGCCAGAATGCGCAGCAAAGTTGTTTTGCCACAGCCCGACGGGCCGACGATCATGAAGAAACAGCCGGTTGGAATATCGAGCGTCATCGGTTCAAGCGCGGTAAAAGCGCCCGCGCGCGTCTGAAAAACCTTCGACAGGTCGCGCAGCCGGATTTTCACGTCAGACATCGAAATCCTTCGGATCAAAGTCGCGGTGCGTCGAACAGAATTCGCATGTCACGCCGATGCGGCCATTGTCACCGACCATATCTTTGCGCTCTTGCACAGTGAAACCGCGCAACATGTCTTCAATACGCTGCGTCGAGCAGCGGCAGGCATGTTGCACCGATTGGCCCTCAAACACTTTCACGCCGCGCTCATGAAACAGCCGATAGAGCAGCCGTTCGCTCGACAAAGTCGGATCAACCAATTCATGATCTTCGATGGTGGCGACAAGGCTCTTGGCCTCGACCCAGGCATCATCTTCCACGCCTTGCTGGATGCTTGCCCCTTCCGGCGCATCGCCGGGATGCAGATCGGCTTGGCGCATGCGGTCAATCGATTGCGGCAAAAATTGCAGCATGACACCGCCCGCGCGCCAGCTCACGCCATCGCCCGTAACGCTTTCTGCCACCGCCAAACGCACGACCGTCGGGATCTGTTCTGATTGCAGGAAATATTGATGCGCGGCCTGTTCAAGCCCCTGCCCATCGAGCGGCACCACACCTTGATAGCGCGAAAAATCCGCGCCCTGATCAATGGTGAGTGCCAGATGCCCGCGACCCAGCAATTGCGCGGGTGCAGCTTCATGGGTCGCAATCGCCTGCGCCAAGCCTTCTTCATTGAAACGCGCAAAGCCGCGCATGCGATCTGGCGCATCAAAGTCGATGACGATCATATCGACCACGCCTTCCGTGCGCGTTTGCACTTGAAAGCGTCCTTCAAACTTGAGCGCCGAGCCCAGCAAAATCGTCAGCGCCGCTGCTTCGCCCACAAGGCGCGCAACCGGTGCTGGATAGCCATGCTGGGCGAGGATGCGATCAACGGACGCGCCCAGCCGCACAATGCGGCCACGACTCTCCAGCGGCTCGACGACAAATGGCAGCACCACATCATCGGAACCGATGTCCGAGACGGGACGCGAAGCGGCTTCACTCACTTCAATTCACCAAGACACCAGGCGAGCACGCCCTTTTGCGCGTGCAGGCGATTTTCTGCCTCATCAAAAACGACCGATTGCGGGCCATCAATCACAGCATCGGTGACTTCTTCGCCGCGATGCGCGGGCAGACAATGCATGAAGATCGCCTGCGGGCCTGCCGTTGCCATCAGCTCATCATTCACCTGATAGCGCGCCAGAAGATTATGGCGCTTGCGGGCCTCGTCTTCATCACCCATCGACACCCAGCAATCGGAAATGATGCAATCAACGCCACGCACCGCCTCGCGCGGATCGTGTGTGATGTTGAGCTTGGCGCCATTCGCCTTGGCCCAATCGACAATGGCTGCACCAGGTGCAAATTCTTCCGGTGTGGCAACATTGATGGTGAAGTCGAAACGTTGGGCTGCATGAATCCAGCTGGTCAGCACATTGTTCGCATCACCCGTCCAAGCGACTGTGCGGCCTTTGATCGAACCCTTGTGCTCTTCAAAGGTCATGACATCGGCCATAACCTGACAGGGGTGCGAGCGCTTGGTCAGCGCATTGATCACCGGCACGCTGGCAAAGCGCGCGAGTTCGACCATGTCATCATGGTCGAGAATGCGGATCATGATCGCATCGACATAGCGCGACAGAACGCGCGATGTATCGGCAATCGTCTCACCACGACCGAGCTGCATTTCAGCGCCCGTCAGCATCAGCGTTTCACCGCCAAGCTCTCGCATCGCCATATCAAAAGAGACACGCGTGCGCGTCGAGGGCTTGTCGAAAACCATAGCGAGTGCACGGCCCTCGAGCGGACGGTGCTTGGCGCGCATGCCCTTGACGCGGGCTTTTTTTGTCGCAATCGACCAGTCGAGAATGCGGCGCAATTCGCTCGCCTCCACATCCGACAGATCCAGAAAATGGCGCGGCGCGCCTGTGCTTTGCGCGCTCATCACGCCTGTACTCCAGTGGAATCTTTCATGGCCGCTTCCATACGCAGACAAGCCGCATCAAGCCGCTTGGCTGCCTCATCCACCTCGGCCTCACCGATGATGAGAGGTGGCAGAAGACGCACAACATTATCGCCCGCCGGAATAACAAGCACATGTTCAGCACGCGCGGCCGCAGCAAATTCACCATTGTTGGGCACCAGCTTCAAGCCGACCATCAGGCCCTCGCCGCGCACTTGCTCAATAATGCCCGCATGGCGCTCTTGCACAGCGCCGAGCTTTTGGCGCAAGCGCGCACCCATGGCGCGCACATGGTCGAGAAAGCCATCGGCCAGCACAACATCCAGCACGGCATTGCCAACCGCCATAGCAAGCGGATTGCCGCCATAGGTTGTGCCATGTGTGCCCGCTGTCATGCCTTTGGCCGCACCATACGTCGCCAAGCAAGCGCCCAGCGGAAAGCCACCGCCGATGCCTTTGGCAACAGCCATAATGTCAGGCGTCACGCCGGCCCATTCATGCGCGAACAATTTGCCCGTGCGGCCAACACCCGTCTGCACTTCGTCGAACACCAAAAGCAGCCCGTGCTCATCGCACAATTGGCGCAGACCCTTGAGGCATTGCGGCGGCACGGGGCGAATACCACCCTCGCCCTGGATCGGCTCGATCAGGATCGCGCCCGTTTGCGGACCAATGGCTTTTTTCAAAGCCTCATGATCACCGAAAGGCACTTGATCAAAGCCATCAACGGGAGGGCCGAAGCCTTCGAGGTATTTCTTGTTGCCGCCAGCTGCGATGGTCGCGAGCGTGCGACCATGGAAAGCGCCTTCAAAAGTAATGATCCGGTATTTTTCCGGATGTCCGCTGGCGGCTTGATATTTGCGCGCCATTTTAATCGCCAGCTCCATCGCCTCCGCGCCGGAATTGGTGAAGAAAACAAAATCCGCGAAAGATTTTTCAACGAGGCGCTGGGCCAGTCGCTCGCCTTCGGGAATCTGGAACAGGTTCGACGTATGCCAGAGCTTTTTGGCCTGCTCCGTCAAAGCCTCGATCAGATGGGGGTGCGAATAGCCAAGGCTCGCCACCGCAATGCCGCCGCCGAAATCCAGATATCGCTGCCCGCCAACCGCCGTCAGCCAAGCGCCTTCGCCCTTTTCAAAGGCGAGGTCATAACGCGCATAGGTCGGCAAAAGCGCAGAGGTCACAGAGGTTTCTCCAGCCAGATTGACGGGGGCCTTAAAAGGAAAGAGCCGCCCCAGAGGGCGGCAGCTTCAGAGTCAAGTGTAGTTTCTCGAGCGTCCCCGGTCAATTGAGACAGGATGTGCGCTGAAGGGCTCAAACAGCCTGTTTTGAAGCATCTTGTTCGAGATACGTGGCGCAAAGGCGACAGTTTCTTGAAGTCCTTGGGGAAAACAAAGCAGGAGCCCGCCGCTCCCTTGCACCTGATTCAACGGCTAGTGTAGCGTGCCCTCCGTCGACTACGACATCTCGTACGGCGACCCATTCTTTGAGCGTATCGCGTCAAACGACGCCGGATATGACCGGCGCAGCGTGCGCTCCCGGATTCTTGTGTAGCGGACCCTGGAGGAGGACACATATGTCCTGGACTGATGAACGTGTGGAGCTCCTGCGGAAGCTCTGGCTGGATGGCCTCAGCGCTAGCCAGATTGCAGCAGAACTCGCCCACGGCATCACGCGCAATGCCGTCATCGGCAAGGTGCATCGTCTCGGCCTGTCGGGCCGTGTGAAGGCGCAGGCCCCGGCCGCGCCCCGTCAGCGGACGCGCTCGGCAGCGCCCCGCCCAGCCCCGCGCCCGCCAGCTCCGGTTGCGCGCGGCAATCTCGCCGTGGCCTTCCGCCCGATGGAAGCCCCCGAGCCGCTGCCCATGGAAGATGTGGTCATTCCCATGTCTGAGATGGTCACGATCATGGAATTGCGTGAAGGCATGTGCCGCTGGCCGGTCGGCGACCCGACCACGCCGGAGTTCCGCTTCTGCGGCTCCAAGGGCGCCAGTGTGGGCCCCTATTGTCAGCACCATGCCCGCATCGCCTACCAGCCAGCCCAAGAGCGCCGTCGCGACCGCGAACGCCGCGCCCAGCAGCTCACGCGCCTGGCTTAAGGTGACGAATAAAAAAGGCCGGGGTGACCCGGCCTTTTTCTTTGATCCAAGATTTACCGCATCCGCTTAAAGCGGGATTTCGACGGAAAATTCTGCTCCCTGCCCAGGCTCGCTCCAGATGCGCAAGACGCCGCGATGGCGCGCCACAATATGTTTCACAAGCGCCAGACCCAGACCCGTGCCGCCCTTGGCGCGGCTCTTGCCCGCATCAACGCGGTAAAAGCGCTCGGTCAGGCGCGGCAAATGTTCGGGCGCAATGCCGGCCCCGTGATCGCGCACGGAAAAGCGCGCCTGGCCGTCTTTTTCATTCAGCGCAATTTCAATCTGCGTGTCGGCGCCCTCATCATCAGCGCCATATTTCAGCGCATTTTCGATGAGATTTTCGACCACGCGGATCAGCTCGTCGCGATCGCCTGTGATCGGCATTTTCAAAGGGATGTCGACTTGCAGCCGAACATTCACCTCTTTGGCAACCGGCGACAGCGCATCGATACATTGGCGAATAACATCGGCAAAATCGACTTGCGTCTGCGGGCGCACATGCTCCTGCCGCTCGATCTGTGACAGAGACAAAAGATCATCGATCAGGCGCGCCATGCGTTTGCCCTGATCACGCATAATGCCCAAAAAGCGCTCGCGCGCGTTGGGGTCATCTTTCGCCGCACCTTGCAGGGTTTCGACAAAGCCCAACAGAGAGGCGAGCGGCGTGCGCAATTCATGGCTGGCATTGGCGATGAAATCGACACGCATCCGCTCTGTGCGCTTGGCATCCGTCAAATCATCAAAGCTCAGAAGGACATTGCGCTGACCGGTGTTTTCAAAAGGCGCGACATGCACTTTGAACAGACGCTCAACCGGGACACGTTCATAGAGATCGACGGTCTCGGCCGCCCCGCCCTTCATCACGCGGCCCACAGCGTCCAAAATATCAGGCGAGCGCACGACGAGCGGCAAGAGCCGCTGGCCAGAGGCCAACAGCGGAAACAGGCCGCGCGCCGCCGCATTAAAGGCGCCGATCGACTGTTCCGGACCAATCACCAGAACCGGATTGGGCAAAGCCTCTACAAAAGCAAGGATCACAATAGGCCCCTTTGACGAAGTGCCCCTTTATGGAGGGGAAAGGGGGGAGCAATCAAGCGCATGCGTGATTAGCCCTCATCGGGCGCGTTCATGGCGGCGCGCAAAGATTTCCAGCGCAGGATGCTTTCATTCGCGCCCAGCAAGGCAAGCGCGAGAATGAAGGGACCAACATAATAAATAATGCGGAAGAGCAAGAGCGAGGCCAACAAAGCCTCGGTAGAGGGTGCCGGTACAGCATTCAGCATGGTCGCTTCAAAGGCGCCAATGCCGCCGGGCATGTGACTCGCAATGCCCAGCAAACAAGCCAGCACATAGGCCGCGCAGAAGGAGATGAAATCAAGCCCGTGGCCGTGTGGCAGAATGACGAAGAGTGCGCCTGCCGCACAACACAGATCAATCACGCCCAGCGCCAATTGGCTGAGTGTGAGCCCCAACCCCGGCAATTCGAGGCGCAGGCCCTGCACGCGCACACGCCGACGACCCCGCGACACCCAAGCAAGATAAAACATCATGCTGCCCAGTATGGCGAGGCCGATGATGAGATTGATCCAGCCTGTGAGACGGTTCACCGCCGTGATGTTATCGGGCTGGATAACCATAGCGATGCCGATGACGAGCGCCATGCCAAGCCAAAAGGTCAGGCCTGCAATGACAGTGAGACTGGCAACTTTGGCCGCCGTTAATCCGACCCGCGAATAAATCCAGTAACGCACGGTGCCCGCTGTAATCAGCGGAAAACCCAGCGTGAAGGAAATTGCAAAAGACGTGAAAGAGCCAAGCGCCTTGGTGCGGTAAGGAACCGTCACACGCAATTGGCGCAGGGCCACGGCATCATAACCGGTCAATGCGAGATAAGAGCACGCCGTCAGCACGCAGGCGGCCACTATCTGCTCCATCGAAGTCGCAGCCAAAGCAGCGCGTAATTCGCTCCAATGCAGGCCAGAAACCGTGCGCGTTAAAACAAAACCGGAGAGGACGAGGATACAAAGGCTGAAGCCTGTGCCCAGTCTGGCAAGCCATTTGCGACGGCGCTCTTTTTTCTGATCATCAGGCGCCATCGTAGAACGTCTCTCAACGCGTCAAGAAAGATTGGACCGCCGCGCGCAAGGTCAATCGCAGACCCCGCAGCGGCGCAAAGTAGAAACGCACCTGATGTGCGCCCGGCGGCAATTTCACCGCTCGGAAAATCGCATTGGCACGCAAGACATCAGAGCGGTGACCATCAATCTCGACACGCCACCAAGGATGCCAGACATCATTCAACACAAGATAGCCGCCATCAGGCGCATTCACGGAAATGCGCACCTGCGTATTCTGATAGGCCTCGATGCGCGCGCTCGCGGCGCGGCGCGGCTGCGTGTCTTCTGCATCTACGCCATCAAGCAGCACGGTCTCGCGCGGATCAAATCCTTCGGGCCATTCGCCCGTTTCAAATAGTGCGTCGAAATCAACTTTCTTCGCCTGACGGGCAATCATGACACGCGGCAGCGCACGCGGATTTTCATAGACGTAAGCATCTTTGGTTTGCGCAATGAAATTGAGATCGCCGCTCTTGAGCTCGGGATCAATGCGTTCAATCGGAAAGTCAGAGGCGATAAAACGCACGCCCAGCATATCGGCCATCAGTGACCGATATGAAGAAAAGAGCGGTGCAAAGGGCCGCTGCTCGGCAACAGCCACCTGATCCTGCGCATTGGTCGCATCGACAAACCAGGACAAGCGCACAGGATTATAGCCGAGATCATGTTGAAAGCCGTGGATCAGGCCAAGATTGGGCCAATCAAAACCAACAGCCGCCAGCTCTACGCGATCTATCCGATCAGGCCCTGCCGTCTCCGCCAGTTTTTGGCGCAGCAGCGAAATGGTCTCATTCGCCGTATCAGTCCGCATCACGTCAAAACGCGATGGCGGCAGAGCGGTCGATTCATTCGGGCCGTTACTCACCGCCAGATCAAACGTCAGAGCGCCAGCCACAAGCAAGAGCGAGGCTGCGCCAATCTGGCGATTGAAGCGACGCAAGAGAAAAAGAACGATGAGCGAGAGGCCCAAAAAGCCGGTGCCGATCAGCAAAGGCGTTTGCGCCTGCGCCAGGCGATCTTTCCACAAAGCCACCGCGACCGAAATTGCAAGACCGGACACGACAACGAGTGTCGGCATGAGTGCATTGCGAACAAAGCTCTTCTCTTCATCTGTGATGAAGCGATGCAAAGCATAGCCCGCAAGAATGGAGGCCAAAGCGCAGAGCGGGAAAGTCGCATCAGCCGGCCTGCGGAAGAGATCGAGGCCCGGCACGCCGAAGATCATTTTATAGAAAGGCGTGAAATCACCCAGCGTATAAAGCAGCATCAAAACAAAGCTGATGACAAAGGGCGCCATATCACGGCGAAACACGCGCCCTGCCAAAACACCAAGCCCAAGAAAAGCAACAAGCGGCAAAGCACCGAAATAGACATTCGCCATATTGCGCGCGAGATTATAATTGCCGCCCCAGACGGAGACTTCCGGCGGACCCCAGAAATTCTGAATGGGACCATCCGTCCCAAAAAGATTGGCGACAAAAGCGGTGAGCAAAGCGGCCGGATGCAGCGAACCCCGCGCCGCACCTTCAAAATCAATCTCGGTACGCGTCGATTGTTCGGCCAGCACCAGCGTCAGAGAAATCGGCAAGGCAATGGTGATCAGTCCTGTGACCAGCGCCATACCCAAGGGGACAAGGCTTCTGCGCCACGGCGTCACAAACACATGCCACAGGGCATAGATCAGCAAGATCAGTGCGCAGAGCAGCGCAATCTGATCGCGCCCGATCAGCATCAGCCCGCCAAAGAAACCAGCCAACAAACCATTCCACCAGCCGCCACGCAGAAAAATGCGCGAGACGAACAAAAGCGTGATGGCGAAAAAGGCGAGACTCAAGACTTCGCCGATATGCTGGATACGCCAAGCAGCCGAACCGCCAAAAGTAAAGCTCAAACCAGCCAGCAGAGCGCCTGCGGGGTGCCATCCGCGGTCGCGGAAATAAAGCATCAAGGCAAGGCCGCCGAGCGAGATCATGCCAAAAATGGTCGCATCCGCAGCGATGAAACCGGGATCGCGAATGAACTTGGCGACCAGCAGATAAGGCAAAGTGAAGATCAGCGATTGCGGATCAGCAATATGAACAGAGCCCGCAAAGACATAAGGATTCCAGAAGGGCGATTCCCCGCTGTGCAGCGTTTTGGAAAGAAAAACGAGCTGCGGATAGAAATGAGCTTTCGCATCCCATGGAATCGTCACATGGCCGGAAATCCATGGCAGTGCGAGCGCAAAGGCGCAGACCGCGAAGATGATCAGTGCGGCGCTGTAATCGCGTTCCGCACCCGGCGTGCGCTGCTCCATATCGGCTTAGTCCTTCGCGCCGCCCTGCGCTGGTGGCACTTGATCGAGAACATCGATGAAATGACCAGCTCGATCTCGCTTGGAAGCCAGATAACGCACGTTCTGATCGGTCTGACGGCCAATGATGCGCTGATCGGCAGCCACAGTCAGACCTGCGTCTTCGAGTGCGGCAATCTTCACAGGATTATTGGTCATCACACGCACGATGCTAACGCCCAATTGTTTCAACATCGTGGCAGCGAAAGCAAAACCGCGCTGATCGTGATCGAAGCCGAGCACTTCATCGGCGTCATATGTGTCATAGCCTTGCGCTTGCAGGCGATAGGCGCGGATTTTATTCGACAGACCGTTGCCGCGGCCTTCCTGATCAAGATACAGCAATATGCCGCCGCCATTTTCAGCCATAAACCGCGCGGTGTGGCGCAATTGATCGCCGCAATCGCATTTGAGCGAGCCGAAGAGATCACCTGTCAGACAGGCCGAATGCAGGCGAACAGTGACAGGCTTTGTGAGATCGGGCCGACCGACAACAACAGCCACCTGATCGCGCAAACCTTCCCCACCGCGGAAAATCACAAATTCGCTCTCCTGCGCACCCTCAAGCGGCACAGGTGCGCGCGATATCAGTTTGAGCTCGTGCGTCTGTGCTGCGCGATAGTCCTGCACATCTGTGACACTGACGTGAATCAAAGTGTCGAGAAGTGCGGCATCCGCCGCAGGAAAGACAACCAAGGCCGGCAACACAAAAGCCAGACGCATCAATTCGAGCGCGGCTTCATCTTGCTCCGACAAAGCACTCACAGGCGCATCAATCCGCGCTTCTGTTTCAACTGAAAGATGAGCGATGCGAGCGAGATCCAATTTGGGCAGAGCGAGTGCGCCTGCCTCTTGCCGCTCGAGCCCCAAGCGGCGCAAACGGGGAGCCGCGAGAAGCAGCCGCGCGCGGCCAGCTGCCAAAGTTTCAAGATCGGCAGCAATCGTCTCATCCAGCGCTTCGACTGGTGTTGTGATAAGGCTTCCCTGTGAACCGGAGACCGCCACAGGGCGGCCCGACCGAATTTCTGCCAATGCGCGCTCGACCTTGATCTGGCCTGAAACGCCGGCAACCAATAGACTACGCAAACGATCCGTCACACGAACCTCACTCTCGGGCATTGCCAATCACCTGCTTGTGCGGCGCCCGACCCTCCCGTTGCCCCGCTCATAGCCTATATTTGGGGCAGAAACTAGGAGCGTCCATGCCCAAGGGCAAAGACCCAGCCACAGAGATAACGGGCGATCCCTTCGGCCCCTTCCGGTCGGCCGATCCCGCCCGCCCCTTTGTGGTGGCCCAACTCGGCCAATCACTGGATGGGCGCATCGCGACCGTCTCGGGGGCCAGCAAATATATCAATGGCGAGCCCGCGCTCGACCATTTGCATCGCATACGGGCGTCCGTGGATGCCGTGGTTGTGGGCGCAGGTACGATTGCCGCCGATGACCCGCAGCTCAATGTGCGCCGCGTTGCAGGGCCCAACCCTGCCCGTGTGGTGATTGACCCGACCAGCCGATTGCGCGGGCCCGCCAAATGGCTTGAACCCGACGGCACGCCCTGCATGCTGATCACGCGTGAGGACGCAACAAGCTTTGTCATTCCCGGCGTCGAGCAAATTCGTCTGCCTCTGGTCGATGGCGAACTTTCTCCGCGCGCCATGATCGACGCGCTTTTTGCACGCGGCTGTCGTAAAATTTTGATCGAGGGCGGCGCCAAAACCATTTCTACTTTTCTGGATGCGGGCTGCATTGACCGATTGCATCTCTTGATCGCGCCGATCATCATCGGGTCAGGACGCAACGGGCTTGATCTCAAACCCATTGATGATCTCATGTCAGCTTTGCGTCCGGCGACAGTTTTTTATCCATTGGGACAAAATGAAATTTTGATTGATTGCGATCTGCGCAGCGCAGCCGGAGGCACAGAATGAAACGTCTCGAATATTCAGCCACTTCAAAACTCTTGCATTGGCTCACCGCGCTGATCATTTTCGGCGTTCTGCCAGCAGGCTTTATTCTGGAAGATTTGCCAGAAGGCCCGATCCAGAATTTGGGCTATGATCTTCATCGCTCTTTTGGCTTTCTGATTTTGCTTCTGGCCGCAGCACGCTTGGCCGTGCGCAAAATGTCGGGCGCGCCGGAAGCCTATGCGGGACTCACACCCTTCGAGCGACGCGTCTCCACCGCGACACATCACACGCTCTATATGTTGCTGGTGCTCACGCCCTTGCTTGGCTGGGCAGCGACATCGGCTTTTCCTGTCAAAATCTCGATCTTCTGGCTGTTTGAACTGCCCCCGCTCGCACCGCAAAGCGAGGCTCTGTCAAAAGTGCTGTTCAAAATGCACGCGATTTCCGCCATTGCGATTGTCGTGCTGCTGGTCGGTCATGTCGGCGCGGCACTCTGGCATCGCTTGGTCAAACACGACGGCGTGATGGAGCGTATGTTGCCAGCGCGTAAGAGCTGATCAGAACGGTTTGGCAAAGAGATCCATATGGCCGATTTCGCAAGCGGTGGCGCTTTCACGCGCCACACGCCATGCGGCCAGATCTTCCGCACGCACACGCCCTGTCTCGCCAACAGCCTGCGCTGCGCCATGCGCGAGCTGGCGCAATAGTTCTCCCTGCTGCAACAGCCACGGGCTAGACCCGCGCATCACATAAAAGCTGCGCTGTTCAAGCGCTTTTCCAAGATAGTCCGCCGCATCAGGCCCCGCCGCAACACCAAAACCCTTGTCGCTTTTTTGATGCGCATGAAAAGCATCCAGCACAGCAGCATCAGCCACATGGGGCGGCGACCAAGTCTCGCGCCCGTCATAGGTGAGGATGGCGTAAAGCGGCAATTGACGCGCGACCAGCGCGTCACAAAGCCCATCCATCCAGGCGGGGGAAACCAGATCGAAAAAGGCTGTCGCGGTGAGGAGATCGACACCTTCAACCAAGCGGCCGGGATCACGCGCCAAATCCGCCTGCCGTGTCTCGACGGTGATGTCGCGGTCGCCTTTGCGTAAAAACAAGAGGCCGCTTTCTTCATGCGCCATATCTGCCCAATCGCTCAATCGCGCGCGTGCGGCGGCCAGAAGATTTTCATCCCAATCCATCAAACGCCATGTTTGCTTGTGTGGCAGATGCGCCGCCATGGCCCGCAAATTCGAGCCCGTGCCGCAGCCAAAATCCATCAGCGTGATGCGCTCACGTCCAGCAAAATGGGCAAAAACCTTTTGTGCAATTTGTGGTGCACGCGCGGCATGGTCAGCCGGTTCGCGCAAGGCAAGCCAATCGGGTGAAAAGCTCATGGCGCCACTTCTTTCAATACACGCGCAATGAAGTGCGCGGTCTCATCCCATGTCGGCAGGCGCGCCCCTTCTGCAAAGGAGGCATCCGCCAAAGTGTGACGCAAATTTTGATCGGTTATCGCGCGGCGCAAAGCTTGCGCAAGAGCTGCAGCATCACCCGCTTTCACGCGCAAAGCAGCATGTTCCGGCACAGTCTCGACCAAGGCGCCGCCATCTGTTGTCACAATTGGCAATCCGCGCACCATGGCTTCACCCAGCACCATGCCATACCCTTCGTAATGTGATGACATGACGAAGAGATCAGTGCGGTCGTAGAGCGCATCAAGCGCATCGCTCGTCACTTCACCGGCAAAATGAATACGATCCGAGGCGCGCGCCAAAAGAGGCTGCACATAATCAGGGGTGCGCTCCAATGATCCGGCAATGGTGAGGTGCCAGTCGAGGTCGTCGCACTTCTCCAATGCATCCAGCAAAACATCATAGCCCTTGCGCGGCACGACTGAACCGACTGCCAGAAGCTGCAAGCTTTTCGCACCACTTCCACGTGCGCGTGATGCGCGCTGTGTACCGGGCAAAGCCACCGTAATGCGTGCGGCATCGACCGCATAATCTCTGACCAAAAGATTGCGCGTGATCGGCGATGTGACAATCACGCGGCGTGCAAAACCCAGCGCTTTACGTTCACGCAAAACCAAATCCTGCGTGACTTCAGCCGAGAGACCCGTCTCCAAAGCCAGCGGATGATGGACCAGCGCAACAATCCGGGCGCTGATCTGCTTCAAAACATGTTCGGGCAAAGCCCCGAAGGCGAGACCATCGCACAGCAAAACCTCATCCGACCCCATAGCCGAAAGGCGCGCGGCGCTTTGCGCCAAGACATCCGGCGTTGGAAACGGAAACCCTTGCGGCAGAGGCAGATGTCGCAAGCCCGCGATGCGCGCTAGCACTTCGCGGTCATAGGCATAGCCGCCCGTCAGGCAAGCCAGATCACCGGGAATGGCGAAGGCGGCGCTGAGCTCCATATCGCTTCAGGCCACAGGGCCTTCAAACCACGCACGCGCCACATGGCTCTCATGCAAGGTCACGCGAATTTTCACAATGCCTTCACCGCCGGGGCCGAGATCCCCTTTTTTGGCAGCTGCCGCCATATGGTCAAAAATATGTTTCGACAAAAATTCTGTGGTCGTCTGGCGGCCTTTGAACTGCGGCAAAGCATCGAGATTTTGATAATTGATCGGCCCGAGAACGGCCTTGAGCGCGTCATGCGCACGGCCGATATCGACCACCACTTCATGCTCGTTCAAAGTCTCGCGGAAAAAGGCCACATCCACGACAAAGGTCGCGCCATGCATATTCTGCGCAGGCCCGAAAAAATCCCCTTTGAAGGAATGGGCAATCATAATGTGCTCGCGCACTTCAAGAGCATACATAGCAAAACTCCTTGGGATCAGATCAATAGCGCACGACGGTCGCGAGCGCGGGAGCCGATGGATTGAAAATGCTGTCCAATTCCTGCGGCAAATTCTCGAAAGCCACTTCGCCCGTGATGAAACGGTCGATGACATCATCACGCAAAAGATCGAGCGCTTTGGCGAGACGGCGCTCATAAGTCCAGCGCGGGCGACGCATGGGCGCGACATGGCCGACTTGCGATGAAATCAGCTTCAAGCGACGCGAATGGAAAGAGCCGCCAAGCGGGGCCATAACAGGCTTGTCGCCATACCAGCTCAATTCGACAATCGTGCCCTCAAGGCCTGCGGCATCAATGGCGGTGGCAAGACCTTCCGCTGATGCGCTGGCATGGAAGACAATGTCGGCATCCCCCGCCAATGCGCCCGGCGTGCGAAACTCCGCGCCAATGGCATTCACAAGCGCTGCACGCTGCGGCTCGACATCAACCACAATGACTTCGGCACCGGGCAGGCGCGTCGCGAGTGTCGCGACCAAAAGACCGACCAAGCCAGCACCCACAACCACGATGCGGTCTCCGGGGCCCGCACCTGAATCCCACAAAGCATTGAGCGCGGTTTCCATATTGGCGGCCAGCGCCGCGCGGCGCAGCGGCAGGCCATCAGGCACGGGCACAAGCCGGTCAATGGGGGCGACGAAATGGGTTTGGTGAGGCTGGAGCGAGAAAACCGGTATGCCGAGCCAATCTTTAGGCCCCTGCTCAATGATCCCAACCGCGCAATAGCCGTATTTAACGGGGTAAGGAAACTCGCCCTCCTGAAAGGGCGCTTTCATCCGCTCATATTCGGACTGTGGCACGCGGCCCTCATAGACAAGCCGCTCCGTGCCACGGCTAATGCCGGACCAGAGCGTGAGGACGAGCGCTTCATCACGGCCGGGCTCTGGCAAGGCCACGGGGCGCAGATGTGCTTGGCCCTTGCCCGTATACCAAAGGGCACGGCCCGTGAGGCCGCCGCCTTCGTCTTTTGTCTCGACCGTCATGCTATGACCCACTATTGTCCCGCGCCTAAGCTTAAGGCGCCACCTGAGAGCATCATGTCGCAGACCACCCATGACGCAAAGATGACGCCCGCGGGGCTGCAAAGGACTACGGTTCTGGCGCGTCGCCGGATTGCCGCTGCTTTTCTGAACATAGCGACTTATCTGGCCCTTTTATACTGGCTCGGCACCATTCTTGGTGATCAGGGCTGGAGCCTGATCGATGGTTTGATCTTCCTCTGCTTTGCCATTGCAGCACCTTGGAGCGTGCTGGGCGTGTGGAATGCGCTTTTGGGCTTGTGGTTGCTGCATCTGTGCCGCGATAGCAGAAAGCTTGTGGCGCCTTATGCAGAAGCTGGCGACCAGCTTGTGCCGCTGCAAAGCCGCACGGCCATCACCATGACATTGCGCAATGAAGACCCGGCGCGCGCTTATGCGCGGCTGGAGACACTCATGCTCTCGCTCGAAAAGACGGGCGAAGATCTGTTCTTCTCTTTCTTCATTTTGAGCGACACCAATGATGCCATTGTTGCTTTGGAAGAAGAGCGCCGTTTTGAAGATCTGAAAGCCCGCTACGCGCGCTTTGCCTCGCGCCTTCACTATCGTCGTCGCGAAACCAATGAAGGGTTCAAGGCCGGCAACATCCGCGATTTCTGCGAGCGTTATGGCGCCGACTTCGAATTCATGCTGCCGCTCGATGCTGACAGTCTGATGTCGGGAAATACCATTCGCCGCATGGTGCGCATGGCGCAGGCCTATCCGAAGCTTGGTATTTTGCAGAGCCTTGTTGTCGGTGCGCCGACACAATCAGGCTTTGCACGCATTTTTCAATTTGGTATGCGCCACGGTATGAGGCCCTACACAATGGGCAGCGCTTGGTGGGCTGGCGATTGCGGGCCTTTCTGGGGCCATAATGCACTTGTGCGCATTGCGCCCTTCCGCGACGAATGTCATTTGCCCGTCTTACCCGGCGGCCCACCGCTCGGCGGGCAAATCCTCTCGCATGATCAGGTCGAAGCTGTGCTCATGCGCCGCGCGGGCTATGAATGTCGCGTGCTGCCGGAAGAAAGCGGTTCGTTTGAAGACAACCCGCCGACGCTGCTCGAATTCACACGACGAGATCTGCGCTGGTGTCAGGGCAATATGCAATATTGGCGCTTGCTCGACATGAAGGGCATTGAGCCGATGAGCCGCTTCCAGCTTGTCTGGGCGATCATGATGTTTGTCGGCGTGCCGGCGTTCACGCTCATTCTGCTGCTCGCTGCACTCAAGCCGCTGGATGGCGAAGATCTCACGCGCTTTCCCGCGCAATCAGCGATTGCTTTTTACCTCACCTTTTTGGCGCTCTATCTCGCCCCCAAACTTGCAGGCTTTCTGGATATTGCCTTTACCCGCGGCGCACTGGCCCGCTATGGCGGGGCGTTCCGTTTCTTTTCGGGCGCTCTGTTAGAGGTTCTCTTCTCCTTCATGCTGGGCGCCTCCACCACATTGCGCACGGGCATTTTCATCATTGGTCTGGCCTTCGGTCATTCCGTTGTCTGGAGTGGCCAATCGCGTGATGCCCATCAGCTGACGCTTGAAGAAGCTTTGGAAGGCCTGTGGCCGCAAATGGTTTACGGTGGTCTTCTCTTTGTTATTGCCGCCGAGCTTGCGCCCCAACTCATCCTCTGGTCTTTGCCGCTGACGCTGGGCTATGTTCTGGCAGCTCCTTTTGCTGTGTTCACTTCGGGGCCAGCCTTCGGGGCTTTTTTGAAAAAGACCGGCCTTTGTGCCATTCCAGAAGATCTGGCGCCGCCACCTGTGCTCACCACATTGGAAAGCGTGGCCGCCGCCAACGACATATCATTGCAAAGAAAGTTAGACGCGACATGAAAGCCCGACTGATTGCCTTAGGTCTTGCTGTTTCTGCAACGCTTGCTGCAACTGGCGCATACGCCCAATCTGCGCAGCGCCCGCCGGTGAAGACACCTGTGCCAGTGGCTCCCGAATTTGTGCCGCCAAAAGAGGGCATCAATCCGAATGAGCTGGCCGTCAATGTTGCCAATCGTTCGGTGCCTGTGCTCTGCGCCGAGAAAGACAATGTCGAACTGACATTCACCTCGCCCAATGTGCGCGACTTCCGCATTCAGGCAGCCCACCCCGCCTATATCGGCACGATCAATGTGGATCGTTATGCGCCTGATTTCACCTCGTGTGATATGTCGGCTGATCCCGTCTATCGTTCGGATGCCACCAAAGAGCAGCGCATTACTTTTTGGGAAACGCCGGACTTCTGGCTGACGGGTTATATTTATCCTTCCTTCTGGCGTCCCGCCAATGTGCCGATCCGCATCGGTAATCGCGAAATCAAGGGACTGCACATGGTGCAGCTCTGGATGAAATATCGTGAGCGCGCCGAAGAAGTGCTCGTCATCTATCCACCTGATGGCTATTGGCGTGCACGGCCTCTGCCTTTCGCCGACATGCGCTGGACAGCCTATGGCTCGTCCTTCCTCATCGGCCCGGTCGAGATCAAAGATCGCCCGATTGTGGATTTGAAAAGCATCGCGCTTGATCCCGCGACCATGACTTTCACGCTGGAATTTGCGCGCGGCGGTTCGGCCAAACTGAAAATCGACACGATTGATCAGGAACGTTTCATCATTGAAACGAGTCTTTCATCAGATGTGCCACGCAATTATCCATTTGCCTCCATGCGCTCCATGTATGCGACGGAATTTAATTCCGATGTTGCGCGTGTTGCCTGGCGTAACAAGGGCGTCGAAGCATGGGGCGAAGCGCCCATCATGTCTTTCAAAGGCGCCGATGTGACGGAGATCTGGGCGGGCCGCACTGTGCCCTCGCAACACAATAAAAGCGCGCCAGATATGATCTTCAGCCATTTCAGCGATAAGCCCGCCGCGCCGAAATAATGGAACAGGTCTCCACAAAACGCTTTTCCGCGCTTGATGCTGCGCGCGGACTTGCGCTTGTGGCGATGTTTGTCTTCCACTTTTGCTGGGATCTGGCCTATTTCCGCCTCACGCCAGAAGGTTTTACCGACAGCGCTGGCTTTCATGGTTTCGGCCATGCGATTGCCGCTTCCTTCGTCTTCATCGCGGGGCTTGGCCTGACGCTGGCCGCACGCAGCAGGCTTGATCTGCATAGCGCCTTGATGCGCATCGGCCTGATTGGCCTGTCTGCACTCGCCGTCACCGCCGTCACTTATCTCATCTTCCCCGAGGCCTTTATCTGGTTTGGCATTCTGCATCTGCTGGCCTTGGGCAGCGCGCTCAGCCTGCCGCTTATCTTCGCACCCGCTGTGCTGGTTGCAGCTCTTGCGCTTGTCGCACTCGTCTTGCCGCTAGTGATATCGGAGCCTGCTTTCGATGCGCCGCTTCTACAATGGCTGGGCCTGGGCACGCATCCACCGATGACCAATGATTGGCGGCCCCTGTTGCCATGGTTTGGCGTCATGCTGCTGGGGCTGCTGGCTGGGCGCGCAGTGGCTGCAAAAGGTCTGCCGCAAAAACTCGGCAGTTGGCAGCCGAAAAGCTTTTTAGGTCGCGGTTTTGTTTGGGGCGGACAGCACACACTCGCGCTTTATCTCACCCACCAGCCTGTGCTCTTCGCTCTGGTCTTTATCGGCGCCACACTCACCGCGCCGCGCGATGCGGATATTCTGGGCGCGCAATCAGGCTTCATGCGCGGCTGCGAGACTCAATGTGTGACCACGGGTGGCGAAGCGGGTTTGTGCACGCGCGCCTGCGGCTGTATTGCCCAAGACGCGACTGACAAAGGCATGGGCCGTGCGGTTGCGCGTAACCAGCTCACCCCCGACGAGCAGCTGAAATTCAACGACATCACCAAAGCGTGTTTGCGCCGCCTGATGCCGCAACCCCCGGCACAATGATTTGGATGCGGCATGTTTAATCCCGCATCACCCTCACTCGCTGCCTGTGCGCGCAGGACGATAATTTGTGATAAGCGTATCAAGGCCGGTTTGCCAATTGGCATCAGGGGCAAAATCCGAGCTCGAACCCATCGAGAGCAATTCAACAAGCCGGTGACGGGCGCGATTGACGCGACTTTTCATGGTGCCAACTGCACAATGACAAATGCTCGCGGCTTCCTCATAAGACAGGCCGGATGCGCCAACCAGCACCAAAGCTTCGCGTTGGTCAGCCGGAAGCTTTTGCAAAGCTTCACGAAAATCGAGGAAATCCATATGGCCGTTTTGTGCCGGCGGCGTTGCCAGACGTGCGGCAATCGTGCCTTCAGAATCGGCCACCTCACGGCGGCGCTTGCGATATTCGGAATAATAAATGTTGCGCAGAATGGTGAAGAGCCAGGCGGGCAAATTCGTGCCCTCGACAAAGGAGTCCAGATGGCTCCAAGCTTTCACAAGTGTTTCTTGAACCAGATCATCAGCGCGATCGGGGTTGCCACAGAGTGAGACCGCAAAAGCGCGCAGCCTCGGGATCGCCGCAAGAAGATCGGATTTGAGCTGTGGGCTCACCTGAATCACTGCGGCCGGGCCGGTCATTTGTCCTCTGTCTCAGGCTTGTTGCCATCGACGCCCTTGTCGAGCGTGTTGAGGAGTTCAAGAAAGCGATCGGGAATTGGCTGATTCAACACATCGTCATAAACAGACTTCAGCTGGCGCTCGATATAGGCCTTCACATTGGGCCCTGTTTGCGCGCTGCCATCCCCGATTACCTGCATTGTTTCAGCCATGTTGGGTGCCGCCGCCTGTACCTGTATGTTATTAGGCGGCCCCGCACTGGCGGGCGCGGCCGGACCACGCCCGCTAGGATCCTTGACGACCGAACGTGCCGATACGGCACTCGGCTTTTTCTTTATGCCGCTATTTTCATCCATCACTCGTACCCCCCTTCGACACAGGATGCGCCCCCCGACAATCCTGCGCCAGCCCACCTTTAAGATCAGCAATTCCAACCACAACGTTTGAACCGCACATCTGGTTCCACTGACACTGGAACCAATCCTACATTTTAGGGTTAGATAGATGAGGCGCGACGGTCTCTTTCAGCAAAGGCAAAAAGCATGTCGGTATCCCAGGCGATTTCCTCGCATATCCCTTATTTGCGCCGGTTTGCCCGCGCACTCTCTGGGACACAAGCGAGTGGAGATGCCTATGTCCTTGCAACACTTGAATCTATTGTGAGCAATCCATCAGCTATTCAAATGGGTGCCCATGTTCGCACCTCGCTTTACCGCGTCTTTCTGAAAGTCTGGGCCGCTGCCCCCATAGATGACGCTGCGGCAGGCTCACCCGCACCAGATGAAGCCGGCGCACGCCGCAGCCTTGATGCTATTTCACTGCGCCCGCGCATTGCTTTCCTGCTATCCTCGCTGGAGGGTTTTGAAACAGCCGAAGTCGCCAAAGCATTAGATTGCTCGACAGATGAAGCTGCAAGCCTGATTGATGCGGCCAGCAAAGAAATTTCCGACCAGATCCGCACGGATGTGCTCATTATTGAAGATGAGCCGTTCATTGCGCTGGATCTCCAAACACTTGTCGAAGAACTAGGACATCATGTGATCGCAATTGCGCGCACACATAAAGAAGCTGTCAAAACGATTGAGACCAAAAAACCGGGACTCATTCTGGCTGATATTCAACTGGCCGATGGCTCGTCGGGCCTTGAAGCGGTCAATCAGATCCTCGGCAATATGGAAGTGCCCGTCATTTTCATCACGGCCTATCCCGAGCGTTTTCTCACAGGCCAGCCACCAGAACCCGCCTTCCTTATCACCAAGCCCTTTGGGGTTGATTCCCTGAAAGCCGTGATTTCCCAAGCGCTGTTTTTTGACAGACGCTCGAAACGCGCAGCTCATGAGCATGCGGTATAAAACAAAAAGACAGACTTCATTGGGAAATTAAAAAACTCGTCTTGGCGGGAACCGAACCTTGTCCGTCGCGTTTCTCATAAGTGAACTTGAACGCAACGAGGCGAGGCATCCCATGGAAGAGAAAAAGAAATCACTTCGCGGCTTTGCTGCTATGAGCCCAGAACGCCAGCGCGAAATCGCTCGCCGGGGTGGAGAAAGTGTTCCTAACGAGAAACGCAGCTTCTCCCAAAACCCCAATCTCGCAGCAGAAGCCGGTCGCAAAGGCGGGCAGAATGTGAACCCTGCCAAGCGCTCCTTCTCGCAAAACCATGAACTCGCCTCTGCGGCGGGTCGTAAAGGCGGACACGCCTCTCATAATGGCGCGAAGAAAGCAGCCCTGACCCTGTCAGAGTAAAAGCCAGCTCTTACAAAAAAAGCGTCGCAATCGAGCGGCGCTTTTTTATTTGTGTGAGCGCAGAGGTAATAGGTTTCCGCCCAAAGCCGCACCAATGAGGACCAGACAAGGGCCTTCGATCTGCGCTTGTGCAACTTGTGCCGACAAGGATGACAAAGGTGCTGCAATGCGCCGCTCATCCGGCCATGTAGCGCGCTCCACCGCAATAGCGGGCGTTGCCGGATCTATGCCTTCTGCCAAAAGCCGTTCAATCAGCAGAGGCAAAGTTTTCACACCCATATAGACAACGGTCGTTGCGCGCGGATCTGTCAAAGCTGACAGCGCCAGATCATCCGGCAACTTTCCATTGCGCCCATGCGCCGTAATGAATTGGAGACGGCGCGCGACATCACGCTCAGTCAACGACAGGCCAAGAGACGCGGCCGCACCCGAGGCCGCCGTCACACCGGGTATAATTTCGATGGGAATACCCGCTTGCACCACGCCTGCAATTTCTTCGCCGGCGCGACCGAAGATCATCGGATCGCCGCCCTTCAAACGCACCACGCGTTTGCCCTCACGCGCCAGCGAGACCAGCATGGCGGTAATATCTTCTTGCGTGCAGGACGGCTTATAGCCGCGCTTTCCAACCGCAATGCGGGTTGCTTCACGCCGCGCCGCATTGACCGTGCGCGGTGAGACAAGATCATCATAGAGAACGACATCAGCCGATTGCAGCGCGCGCACGGCTTTGACCGTGAGAAGATCGGGATCACCCGGCCCCGCGCCAACCAGAGCTACAGAGCCGCGCGGCAGATCAGCGCCACCCGTTTCAATCTGCGCCAACAGATCATGGAGATCTGTCTCCTGCGGCTGATCGTCGGCTTTGGAAAATGCCAGCGCGGTAAAGCGCTCCCAAAAGGTGCGGCGTGTGCGGAAATCAAATTTCTTTGCCAAGACGGCGGGGCGCCAATTTTTGGCCGCCTGCGCCCAGAGGCGCAAACCCTGCGGCAAAATGGTTTCAATACGCGCACGGATTTCCTGTCCGAAGACAGGCGCTGCACCATCCGTTGAAATGCCAATGACGACGGGCGAGCGCTCGACAATCGAGCCGAATTGAAAATCACAAAAGGCGGGACGATCCACCACATTCACAGGAACGCCGCTTGCGCGCGCTGCATCCCGAAAGGCTTGCGCCTCTTCATCACTCTCGACATCACCAATCGCCAGAGACGCATCTGCGAGATCAGCCGCGCTCCACGCGCGTGCGATCCATTCCACATTGGCAAGGTCAGAGACTGTCGCGCGCATTTTGTCCGTGGGCTCTGCGCAAAAGACCAGCACCTGTGCACCCGTGGCGGCTAGCAATTCCGCTTTCCAGGCGGCACCATCGCCACCACCTGCCAGCACAACTTTGCGACCCGCGAGCCTGAAAAAGACAGGCAGGGTCGCAAGCGCGCCAAGGCGTGCAGGTGGTGCGGAATCAGGCTGGCGCTTTGTCATTGCAGATCAAAATAGGCTGAGTTGGATGGCTCAAGCTCTAGCGCCTCTTCGCGCTGGCGTCCATGCGCGGCGCGGATCTCAGTCCTTGTAGGAAATATAGGCATATTGCGGATCGCTTGGCGTGCCTTCGAGCACTGAGCCTTCGCAGGCAGGCTGCCACATGATCATTTTTTCAATCTGCGTGGCGAGCGCGAAATCTTTTTCCGTAATGCCACCTGCATCATGCGTGTTGAGACGCACTTTGACGGCAGGCCATGAGGCATGAAGATCGGGATGATGCCAAGCGGCTTCGGCGATATGGCCAATGGCATTGACCACCATCAGCGTCGATTTCCAGCCGTTTGTTTTATAGGTACGCTCCAGCGCGCCATCCATGAGCGCCCATCTTGGCAGCTCTTGGGCAAGGCGAGCGCGAATGACATCGTCCGACAAGACAGAGGATTTCATCCGCGCTCTCCGAAGTGGTCAAACTTACTTCTTCTTGCCGTCCTTATCGAACTGCTTCAAGTAAGCCACAAGATTGTCGATTTCGGTTTCGTTGGTGATGCCAGCGAAAACCATCTTTGTGCCGGGAACCTTGGCGCGCGGGTTCTTGATATATTCTTTGAACGTCGCTTCGTCCCAAGTCAGGCCCGAGCCCTTATTGGCTTCCGAATAATTATAGCCTTCGACTGCGCCCGAATGGCGGCCGATCAAACCATTGAGGTTCGGGCCCACGCTGTTCTTGGCGGTTTCGCCAATCTGGTGGCAAGCGCGGCACTTGGCAAAGCTCTTCTCACCGGCTTCAGCGTCCTGCGCCATGGCCTGTCCGGCGAAACCGATCAGGGCGAAAGCGGCAGCAGCCGCCAGAGTGGTCTTGAACGTCATGTTTTCTCCTTCGACTTGGCCCAGACGAAATTGGCGATCTGGTTCGCCCTCATATGCAGCTCTGCCGCGCGACGTTCAAGGCGAAAACGCAAGAATGCCACCCGGCTGGAAACCCTGTTCCGGACCGCACATGAGCGGCGGCACAGACACCCATTGATACGGGGGGCGCTCCCCTGCGGATTGGAGCAAAAACGATCTTCGCCCGCCCTTTACAGATGGAAACTTCCCCCATGGCGGGGATTTGCACCAAGCCTCAGATAATTTCACAGGCTAAGAGCCACAACACCCCGACTGGCCTCTGATCCACCCGAAACCATTGACCCCACTGGTCTGAGCCTTCTAAATCCCAGCCCTCAACCCAAGCGAGCGGATCCTGGACACACCATGACCTCACCGGCGGCGGCGCCTTCCACAGACCTGAGCCGACGCGAGATCGTGTCCATCATGAGCGGCTTGATGCTCGCCCAATTCATGGGTGCGCTCGACCAGACCATTGTCGCCCCCGCCATGCCCACGCTCGGCCGCGTTTTGGGTGACCTCGAAAACCTCCCCTGGATTGTCACCTCATATCTGCTCGTCTCCACCGCGGTGACGCCGCTCTATGGAAAGCTCAGCGATATTTATGGCCGCCGGCCCATTCTGCTGATTGCGATTTCCATTTTTGTGATTGGCTCCATTGCCTGCGCGCTCTCGACCAATATGTTGGCGCTCGTTCTTTCGCGCGGATTGCAGGGCTTGGGCGGTGGCGGTTTGATCGCCCTGACACAAGCCATTGTTGGTGACATCATCCCGCCCAAACAGCGGCCGCAATATCAGGTCTATATTCAAACGACATGGCTGGCTGCGGGACTGGGCGGCCCCGTCATCGGCGGCTTCCTGTCTGAATATTTTCATTGGTCGATGATTTTCTGGATCAATCTGCCGCTAGGGCTTGCAGCATTTCTCATGACCGATCGCAAATTGCGCCGGCTCCCAAGCCATGGCCGCCCGCATGATCTCGATATTGCAGGCTCTGTGTTGATGATCGGCATGTCGGTCAGCCTGATGCTCGCGCTGAGCTGGGGCGGAACACGCTATGCTTGGGATTCGCCTGCTATATTGGGGCTTCTTGCAGGATCGGCGGTTTTGCTTGCAGGCCTTGTGCTGCGTCTGCGCCATGCCCGCGAGCCACTGATCCCGATCTCTGTTTTATCAAACCAGATTGTTTTCAACGGCACCGTCTCTGTGTGCTTTTCGATGAGCGTTTTGATTGGTCTCATCATCTTCTTGCCGATCTATTTTGAAATTGTGCTTGGCTATAATGCCAATGCAGCAGGCATGGCCTTGGTGCCCTTGGTCGTTGGCACAACCATCGGTGCGGGCATTGCAAGCCGCATCATGGGCCGAAGTGCACGCTATAAGCGCCCCGGCATGATTGGCCTTGCCATTTCCATTGTCGCGGCTCTGCTGCTCTTTGCTTTCGCGCAATACATGCATTTTATCGTGCTGGAGATTGTTCTGGCTTCGCTCTCCATGGGCTTGGGTGCCATGCTGCCTGTCACGACCACAGCATTGCAAAACGCTGTGCCGCGCCATGAAATGGGAGCGACCATGGCGCTGCTGAATTTCTTGCGCCAACTCGGCAGCGCTTTTGTCGTCGCCTGCTTTGGCACTATTCTGATCAGTCTGTCGG
Organism: Beijerinckiaceae bacterium; assembly: GCA_947452455.1. Taxonomy (GTDB): domain Bacteria; phylum Pseudomonadota; class Alphaproteobacteria; order Rhizobiales; family Beijerinckiaceae; genus Terripilifer. The sequence goes on along the minus strand of CANGBX010000001.1, from coordinate 109,950 downwards.
GCGCTGTGCGCGGTAGTGCGCATGAAATCTTGTTGCGCGCGACCACACAAAACACCGATGGGCTGGCACGCGGTTTCACCTGGCTCTTTCTCTTGACCGCCGTTTCGCTCGCCCTCTCCTTTCTTTTTCTTGGCCGAATGGAAGAAAAGGAATTGCGCGATACACCTCATGCGAAAACGTGAGAATCGGCCGGAAAAAGCGCTTGCTGTCCCGCTAAGATCCTCTGTCAGCTTTCAAATATTCAACAATTCAATTTCCTTCCGACCTTCTGCCGATTAACCATTTTGGGTTTCAATGTAACAAAATGGTTCACAAACATTAAATTATGTTTACCTTTCTTCTCGCACCGGTTGTGCACTCGCAAGCGGCGGGGAGTAAAGCTTATGGCGTTTTTTGATGTTCCTCTTGGCACCAAGCTCCGGAGCTTGGCTGAAGCCTTGCCTAGCGCCCGGCCGGAGCCGGCCCCGCCCCACGCCCTTCGAGCCAACACCGCAGCCGCACCACAATCGCTGCAGCTACCCCAATTGCGCGAGCTCGACGTGCAGGTAGACACCACCCATGCCGCACTCTGGTGTTTCATGCACCCGAAAGGGCCGCCCAGTTTCACCCCCTCCCTGCTGCGTGAACTGATCGCACTGCGCCATGCCATTCATGATCATGCTTCAGAGATTGGCTTGCGCTATTTTGTCGGCGCTTCACGCCTGCCCGGAATTTATAATCTGGGTGGTGATCTCCAGCATTTCGTCGCGATGATCCGCAATCAGGATCGCGAAAGCCTGCGCGCTTATGCGGTTGATTGTTGCGATGTCGCTTTTCACATGACGATGGGCTTCAATACGCCAGTCCTCACAATCGGCCTTGTGCAAGGTGACGCTTTGGGTGGCGGCTTTGAAGGTGCCATGTCGTTCAACATTCTGGTGGCAGAACGCAGTGCACGTCTCGGCCTGCCGGAAGTATTATTCAATCTCTTTCCCGGCATGGGCTCGATGAGCTTTTTATCGCGCAAGATCGGCTTTGGGCGGGCCGAGCGTATGATCCTCTCAGGTAAAATCTATACAGCTGAAGAACTCTACGACATGGGCCTCGTTGATGTTTTGGCAGAAGATGGCGAGGGCGAGGCGGAAGTCCGCAAATTCATCTCAGGCAGCGAAGCGCGCTATCGTATGTATAAATCACTGGCCCAAGCACGCCAGCGTGTCGCGCCCCTGACGTTCGATGAATTATGTGACATCACCGACATTTGGGTGGAGACAGCCATGCACCTTGGCGAAACGGATTTGCGCCGGATGGAGCGCCTCGCTCTCGCGCAACGCCGCCGCGTGGAGCGCGCTTAAGCCGCCTGCACCAGCGGCTGCAAAATGCGACAGGCCGAGGCCAAGTCACGCTCAAGCGCGTGCAAATGGGTGGCCCCCACGCGAACCAATTCGGCTTCGTCAATATCACTCAAATCCAAGCAGCGACGAAAAACCGCCTGCGCCCCCACATTAGCGGCGCAAGAGCGCAAAGCATGGACATGATCACGAAAGCCCGTCACATCCTGAGCCTGCACAGCATCACTGAGCTTTTGCAAGACACAGCCAGACTCAATGATGAATTGCGAGATGATCTCCTCGACAAAGGCTTTGCCGCCAAGTTTTTCAAGATCAAACAATGCGCGCGGATCAATCGGCACAATGGCAGAAATAGTTTTCCTGTCTCTGGCTGGTGCAAGAGGCGGCATGACCTCTGGTGCGCGGACGACTGCATATTTGGCAATCGCCTTGAGTAAATCGCCAGACTCAATCGGCTTGTTCAGACAAGCAACCATGCCAAGGGCGCGACATGTCTCGGCTGTTTGCGGCGTTGTGTCGGCGGTGAGCGCAATCACCGGAACGGTCTCCTGCCCGACCATGGCGAAATGATAAAATCTCGTCGCATCCAGCCCATTCATCACAGGCATATTCACATCCATCAGGACGAGATCAAAACGCTCCTGTAGCAAGGCATCGACCGCAAGATCGCCATTCTCAACCATCACAGCAACATGCCCGTCTTGCTTCAAGATTTGGGCAAGAACCATTTGGTTGGTGCGATTGTCTTCAGCCACCAGAATACGCAACGGCTGTAGGCAGCGCGCATGAGGCAATGACACTTGTGCGATAATTTCCTCTGCGTTGAGCCTGCCGACCTGCATTTCAAACCAGAAGGTCGACCCATGCCCCAAAGCGCTCTCAACACCAATCTCGCCACCATGGGCAACGACAAGCTGACGGGCAATCGCAAGGCCAAGGCCCGTGCCACCAAAACGATCAATGATCGTCTCATCGGCCTGTGTGAAAGATTCAAAAATCCGCGCCTGCGCTTCAGGGGCAATGCCAATGCCCGTATCCGTCACTGCGATGCGCAGGCGCATGGTCGCATCTGCTTCATGCACCACGCATGCATCAATGCGAACAAAACCATGGCTGGTAAATTTGACCGCATTGCCCACCAGATTGATCAGCACTTCCTCGAAATGCCGCATGGAGCCCTGCACATGCAGAGGCAAATGCGGATCAAGATGCAGCGCCAGCTCGATGCCCTTGGCGCGCGCCTGCACATTCAGCATGTCACGAATATCATGCAGCATGTCGTGCAGCGCGAAGACACCCATCTGCGGCTTCTTGCCGATTTCCATGCGTGACAAATCCAGCAAGGAATTGATCATATTGAGCAGAGAGCGCCCCGACTTGCCAATCGTGCGCGCCATATCTGCCTGCGCGCGCGGCAATTGCGCGCACGCCAACATATCGCTCAAACCGATCACAGCATTGAGCGGTGTGCGCAATTCATGGCTGAGCGAAGCCAGAAAAAGGCTCTTGGCGCGACTGGCTTCTTCCGCCTGACGCTTGGCCTCTGACAGGCGGCGAATGAGCATAGAAATATAGACGGGCAGAATGATCAGGCCTGCCAAAAGACCGCCGCTCAACTCGCGATTATCACGCCAAAACGGCGTCGTCGCGACGACCGCGAGAAATGCCAAAAAGCCGATGAAGGCTGCGATGAAAAGATATTTCACTCCGAAGCGAAAACCATTGCCGAAAATGGCCCAGAGAAAAATGGGAAAGGTGAAAGCTGTCAGCTCATCTCCCGAATGCATCAGATAGGCAACACAGCCAATATCAATCGGAATACCAAGCAATCGACGAAAAGGTGAAATGCCTGGATAGATCAACAAATGAACGAAGAGAAATACGGTCGCACCCGTAAAAGCGATGAAGTAAATGCTGATCTTTTCCAGATAAAGTCTGTGCTCTTCACTGCCGCCCAAATAGCCAATAAACAAAGCGAGGAATGCCACCATGCTAAGCGCCAATCGGCTCATGGTGAGTTCATGCTCGCTGTCAGGCCTATTGCTGAGACGCGCAATGAGCCAGTTTTGGCTTGGTGCCCGCGCGCTTTGTTGTGGCATTGACATGGCCACGCTCACTCTAAGCACTTGCTGCGAGCGGGGGCACTTTGCCAACAAGGGCTATGAAAGCGCGCGCAGGCAGCTGCATGTCGGCAGCATAAAAGCAAAAAGCATTGCCCTGCCCGGCTTTGGCGCGATACATGGCGAGATCCGCATTTTTCAATAGATCTGCACCATCCCTGCCATCATCAGGATGAATGGCAATGCCAATGCTGGCCGTTGTGCGCAAATCCCTGCCTTCAAAATCGGAGGCCTGCGCGATCACTTTCAAAATACGTTGCGCGAATTCGGACGCATCTTCGCTCGATGTTACATGCGACTGCAATATTGCGAATGTATCGCCGCCTAGCCGCGCAAGCGTATCTTCTGCACGAATGGTTTTTTGCAATTGAGTGCCAATATGGGCGATGAAGCGATCACCCGCACAATGGCCCAGCAGATCATTGACCGCTTTGAACCCATCCAGATTGAGAAAATGCAGCGCAAAAGATTGCTCGCCACGTCTGGCACGTGCAATCAAACGGCGCATACGCTCATGCAGCAGCGTGCGGTTGGGCAAATCGGTGAGCGGATCATGATGTGCCAGATGACGAAAATGCTCTTCGGTGCGTTTGCGCGCGGTAATGTCGAGCGCACTGGTCAGAACGCCAATCACCTCACCCATATGATCTTTGAGCGGTGACTTGGTGGTGAGAAAGACGCGTGCCTCACCATTGCAATCGACGAAGCCGTCTTCAAACGGCGGTAAAGCTTTGGCCGTTTCAAGCACAATGGAGTTGAGCGCCAACATGCGCGCCCCAACCTCGTCACCAAACAGGCCCTCAAGCCTCTGACCCACCATGGCATCGGCTTCGATGCCCAATAATTCGGCTTGGGCTGTATTGGCAAAAATCAAAAATCCGTCTGCGTCCGCCGCACATATGGCGACAGGCACAGTGTCGATGATTTGCGCGAGTTGATTGCGGGAATCACAAAGGACATGCTGACGCGAGCGCTTGCTATGCTCCAACTCACGTTGCAAATGCGTCGCGCGACTGGCCAGCAACATTTGCTGCTTATGCATCTTCAACAGATTGCGGGCACGCGTGATAAATTCATGGTGGTCCACGGGCGAGTGAAGGAAATCTGTCGCCCCCGCTTCCAAAGCGCGCAAACGGAAGCTGCGCTCCTCATAAACCGTGATAACGATCACGGGGACATCGACTGAGGAAGGCAATGTACGAAAACGACGGATGAATTCCGCGCCATCCATCTCCGGCATTTTATAATCGGTGATGACTAGGTCGGGTGTATGGGCCGCCAGCCATGTCAGCGCTTCTTCCGGATCACCAAAAGTGTGAACCTCGACATCCTCCTCAATGGAGGCGGCGAGTTTGGCGAAAATATTCCGGTTCGAAACCCGGTCGTCCAGAATGACAATCAGAGACATGACGCGCCCGGTACAAGACTCGACAAATTTGCTGGCTCAGCCAATTTTTGACTTATGCGAAGTTAGTACTGGGATCATTACGTAATTGTCTTAATCAAATGCATATAGTCTATTTTTTGAAACATTTAGACTCAATATTGGTTGCTCTTTGTTTCGCTTTGTCGAATCAAACAAAGACCACGTGAAGGAAACTTTTGGCTCAACTCGTCGTTAATCCTTTTTAAACCATGTCACTGCGCCGCAAAGCTCCATCACTTTGCTGATCTTTGCGCGTCTCTTACGGGAGGGGGGCCGGACTGTTGGGCGCTCGCATCGCCTAAATTGACCGATGTGCCCATGCGGAGGCTAAGCGTTCCTGCGCGGATTGGAGGGGCGCCGCGCACGGCCAAGCTGGCAGGGTTTGCCTAGTCGGGTCGCCCTTCTACCGCTCAGGCTTTACTCAGGCCTCGAAGCCGACTACGTCGGTCTAATGCTGCGCGAGTGCGAACAGCGGGTAAGCTTGCGCTTCATTGACGATTGCACGCAAGCTCTAGGCTGACGATGACGCCAAGCTCATAAATTGGCCGGAATGGAGAAAGAACATGGCGAAGAAACCAACGGCCAAAAGCGAATTTGTTCTCTTCGATGTTCTCTATGAGGATGGCTCGCGCCGCTCCAACCGCCGCGTGCCGGGTGAGCTGCTCGGCGGCCTCGATGGAGATGAACCCGCGCGTAAAGTGATTGAACAGCAAGATCGCGAAATTGCCGAAAAATCCGGTCAGCCGCCGCTGCGCATCAAAAGCCTGCAACGCTCTGGCGGCAAGAAGTAAAAAAGGGCGCTTACGGCGCCCTTTTCTTATTCTTCATCCTCGTCTTCATCATCAATATCGATGAGGAAAACAACGGCAGGATCGCCGTCATCTTCCATCTCGTCGTCATCGAGATCGTCGGCATCGTCAAATTCTTCGACTTCAGATTCTGTTGCCTTGCGCAAGGCCAGCGCAGCCTTGCCATCCCAGATGGGCTTGCCATCGCTGTGCATGAGCGTGAGGTCTTCGCGAAACTCCTCACTCTCGATCAGTTCACGCGCCTGTTCCTCATCCGCATTGGTCACCGCAATTGCCCAACCCGCGATTTCAATCGTGAACATGATGCCTCTCCTTTGGCTGAAGCCCTGGGCGAAACTCGCATGCCCCGCCCGTAGATGCAAAGGTCAAGTCGTCGCATAAAACTTAATGAAAAGTTAACGCCGCAGATCCCTGCTTGAGGGGGATAAAAATTCCACTTGCAGGCTTGGCTGATTCGCCAGCAGACTGTGCTTGTTCTTCAACAATCGAAAGGAGGTGATCCAGTGTCTCATTGTCCCACGCCGGAGCTTTGTAACTGGATTCATGCCTCCGCTGAGGTGGGCGTCCAGTAAACGCAACCGCTGCGGCAAAGACAATGGAGGGGCTGCCTCACGGCAGCCCCTCTTTGTTTTTGCTCTTCTACTTGCTGGAACTCTGCGCGCAGACGTGCATGATCTAAAAAATCATGCGCCCCTGCGCTGCATCGAGGAATAGCATCATGGACTTCGACCCCGCCTCGCTTTTTCCCTATCGGCCGATTGTTGAGCGCAAGCCTGTGGTTTGGCCTCATCAAGCACGCGTGGCGGTTTGGATCGTTCCCAATATCGAACATTTTCATTTGGAGCGTGGGCCCAATGCGCCGGACGTGCGCAATTATTCGCGCCGCGATTACGGCAATCGCGTCGGCGTCTGGCGCATGATGGAATGTATGGACAAGCACGGATTTCGCGGCAGCGTCGCTCTGAATGGCGAAGTGGCGCAGCACTATCCGCGCATTATGGAAGAATGCGCCAAGTTGAAATGGGAATTGATGGGCCACGGCCTCACCAATTCCACGCCTTTGTCTGGCATGGATCTCGAAACCGAGCGCGCCACCATTGCCGCCACACGCCGCGCGATTGAAGATCAGGGACAGAAAATGCGCGGCTGGCTTGGGCCGGGCCTCACAGAAACTTGGAACACGCTTGGCCTGTTGAAAGAGCATGGCGTAGATTATGTTGCCGATTGGGTGAGTGATGATCTGCCCTTCCGCATGAACAACGGGCTTTATTCCATTCCCTATACGCTCGACTTGAATGACATGCCCTTATTCAACATGCCGTCTATCTCGACGCATGATTTCGAGACACGCATCTGCGAAACATTTGACGTGCTTTATGAAGAAGGCGCGCGTCTGCCCCGTGTCATGTGCATTGCGCTCCATCCTTTCCTGACAGGCGTGCCGCATCGCATTCGCGCGCTGGGTCGTGCCTTGGCCTATATTGCCGGACATGATCAGGTCTGGCGGGCCACGGGTTCCGAAATCATCGATGCTTACAAAGCCTCACCGGGAGCCGAATAGAGACGCTCTTGCCTTGCCCGCCCCTTTGCGGGCATAGGTTCAGCGCAAAGGACTTTTGGCATGCGCATTCTGGTCACGGGCTCCGCCGGTTTCATTGGCTTTCATCTCTGCCGCAGGCTGCTGGCGGAAGGTCATGACATTGTCGGCCTTGATGGCATGACGAATTATTACGATCTGGCGCTGAAGCGTGCCCGCCATGCCGCTTTGCTGACATCCAATCACTTCCAGGCCCATGAGATCATGCTGGAAGACGAGAGCGCGCTGACACGGCTTGTGCAAGATACGCGCGCCGATATTGTCATCCATCTCGCAGCCCAAGCGGGTGTGCGCTATTCCATGGAAGCGCCCCGCTCTTACATCGATTCCAACATCATCGGCACATTCAATCTGCTGGAAGCTTTGCGCGCCTGTCCCGCGCAACATTTTCTGATGGCTTCAACCAGTTCGATCTATGGCGCCAATGCCACGCCTTTTGCAGAAAAAGATCGCGCCGACCATCAGCTCTCCTTCTATGCCGCCACCAAACGCGCCACAGAGGCCATGGCCCATTCTTATGCGCATATATGGAACCAGCCGACCAGCGTGCTGCGCTTCTTCACTGTCTATGGCCCGTGGGGTCGCCCTGATATGGCGCTGTTCAAATTCACGCGCGCTATTCTCGAAGGCAAACCCATCGATATTTACAACAATGGCGAGATGCAGCGCGATTTCACTTATGTGGATGATTGCATCGAGAGCATTGTGCGCCTCTTGCCGTTGACACCCACAGCATCTGCCGCAACCAACGGCTCACCCGCCGCCCCTTGGCGCGTGATCAATATTGCAGGCGGGCGATTGGTTGAGCTCAACGCCTATATTGCGGCGATTGAAAAGGCGACAGGGCGCAAAGCGCTGCGCAATGAATTACCCATGCAGCCAGGAGAGCCGCAAACGACATTGGCGGCGACCAGCGAATTAGAAAAGCTCACCGGCTTTCTTCCACAAACAAGCGTTGAAGAGGGTGTGCGCGCTTTCGTTGATTGGTATCGCGATTTCTACAAGGCATAAAAAATGGCGCGCCCGTAAGCGCGCCATTCGAGTTTTATCCCCGCGCAAGTTTCTTGTCGCGCCTTGTCAATTCTGGCCACCATTGCTCGAGAACAGCCGGGTCTTCACCGGGCATGCGATCTGCCACACGATCAATGAAAGCGGAAAGCTCCGCCAGACGTTCGATCTCGCGGTTGAGCAGTTCAATTGCGGCTGATGTGCCGATTTCCATATCTTCGCTGACTTGTGCGCGAGCAAGATCGGCCACAGCATAATTCAGATCAATGAGTGCCACGCCGAAATGCCGGCGCGCAGATTCAAAATTATCGTCAAAAGCCTTCATCAGTTTCGAGCCTCTTTCTTCCAAAAGAAGCCGATGGGCCACAATGGCACGCAAACCTCGCCCCCCGGCATGAGAGTTAACATAGCCCAAGAAATGCAAACGTGCCGTTTACAGATAAGAAAATTGCAAAAAAAGTTACAAAAATACTGTAGCTTAGCTATTCACTAGCTCTAACTCTGCTGTTCCGTAGCGGAAGTTTGACCCCTGTTTGGCAGCGTTTTGAGTGGCTGCCCCCATTTTGGGAAACCTGTGCAGTTGCGCGAGCGAATCAACCCGCCTCATCCTTGGTCTCAGATTTACGCCCCGCCAGCACAGCGCCGGCATCGGCACCCAGCGCCATAAAGTTGAAAACAGAGGCTGCTGAAACAATTCCGATCAGGCCAAAAGCAATCGAAAAAGCACTCACCGGCAAAGGCGTCACGTCGCCTGCGACCTGATGCAGAATGATGGCGGAAAAAGCCACACCCATGGTGAGCGAGAGACGCTGCGCCAATTGAGAGAAGCTCATGGCGTGGCTCATTTCTGCGCGCTCAACATCGGCAAAAGCGATCGAGTTGAGCGCCGTGAATTCGAGCGAACGCGTCACACCGCCCCAGAAAATAAGCATCATCATGATCCATAGAGGCATATCCGCATTGAAAAATGCGCAGATGCCCATGAAGAAACTCGCGATCAAACCATTCCAGACCAGCACAAAGCGGTAACCAAAATGGCGCAACACACTCTTGGAGAGAGTGCGCATGCCAAGCGACCCTGCAGCCGAGAGAAAAGTAATGGCGCCCGATTCCACGGGCGAATAACCAAACCCTTCCTGCATCAACAGCGGCAATAAAAAGGGGATCGCGCCAACGCCAATGCGAAACACCGAGCCGCCTATCACATTGGCCCGGAATGTCGGCAGCCGCATGAGGCTCAGATCAATGATGGGATTGGGAATGCGCCGCGAATAGACCACATAGACCGTCAAAGCGATGAGACCTGCAGCAAGAAGACCAAGCCCCAGAACATCGGGGCTGCCTTTCGCAAATGCTGTATCGAGACCAAAAACCGTTGCAGCCAAGCCAAAACCGGTGAGTGCAAAGCCCGTCCAATCAAACGGCTTCATCTCCTCTTCGCGCATATTCTCGATATATTTTCCGGCCAGAAAGAAACCCAATATGCCGACCGGCACATTGATCCAGAAAATGCCGCGCCAATGCGAATAGGTGGTGATGAGCCCGCCCAGCAGCGGCCCCATTATCGGACCAATCACGGAGGGAATGCCCATCACGGCCATTGCGCTCACCAGTTCTGCTTTGGGCACAGAGCGCACGAGAATGAGGCGGCCAACAGGCACCATCAATGCGCCGCCAAACCCTTGAACAATGCGCGCGATGATCAGCTGGTTGAAATCCTGCGACAGGCCGCAGGCAATGGATGAGAGTGTGAAAATGACAATGGACACGCGAAAGACAATACGCGCACCATATTTGTCGGCCACCCAACCGCTCATCGGCAAGAAGGCGGCGACCGCCAAAAGATAAGCGGTAATGGCCAGATGCAAGCGCAGCGGCGATTCACCAAACGAGGCTGCAATGGTCGGCAGAGCTGTAGCGAGCGAGGTTGAATCGAGATTCTGCATGAAGAGGGCGCAAGCCACGATCAAAGGAATGATCACGTGACGCTTCACCCTCTCACCCTCCCCTCGTTGCTCATAGAGCCGCGCTTGTTGCGCGGCCTCTCCCCTTTCTAAACGAGCAGCGAGAGCGGGGCCAAGCCCTACTTCATGCGGGTTTAGCGATTGAGGACGACAAGCCCATCGAGCGCTACGCCGCCCTTTTCACTGACCAGGAAGGGATTGACGTCGACTTCCGCAATTGCGCCTTGCGCATCCACCATGAGATGGGAGAGCGCCACCAGCGCCTGCGCCATGGCTTTGCGATCAAGCGCGGGGCGTCCGCGATAGCCGGCCGCAATTGTACCCGCACGCGTGCGCGCAATCAGCTGCAAAGCACCCGCCTCATCCAGCGGGCAGGCTGCCAGCGCCACATCGCGCGTCAATTCGAGATCAACGCCACCTGACCCGAAGATCACGACAGGCCCCATTTCGGGATCAAGTTTCGCACCCAGCACACATTCGAGCTGACCCGAGACCATTTGCGCAATCAGCACGCCATCAACCGGAGGCTTGCTCGGCAAGGCGGCGACATTGGCCATGATGGTGCGATAGGCTGCACGCACGGCAGCCTCATCCTTGAGGCCGACCTTCACGCCACCAATATCCGACTTATGCGGCAAGGCAGCCGAGACAATTTTCGCGACCACCGGATAGCCGATGCGTGCAGCCGCCGCGGCCGCAGCATCTTCGCTTGTCACCAATTCTTCTTGCGACACCGGCACACCATAAGTGCTGAGCAAAGCTTTGGAGGCCACTTCATTCAACGTGATGCTCTTGGCCGCTGCGCTTAAGTCCGCCAGCAAAGCACGGCCTTTGGCATTGGGCGCTGGCGCTTTGGGTTCCTGACCTGCATGAGCATCCATAGAGCGTGTGATGGCGCGCATCGTGCGCAAAGCGCGATCGACTTCCTGCAGGAAGGGCAGATTGGTGAATTCAGCGCGCAGAGTGCGGCTGTAATCACTCAAGCCATAAGAAATCATGCTCACATAAGCGATGGGCTTTTTGGCCTTGGCTGCCAGCGCATTCACTTCACGCAGATTGCGCTCTTTGCGCTCTGTGCCAGCAGCGCGCGGCAATTCTTCCTGCAAGAGCAGAATGTCGATGTCCGGATCATCCAGCAAAATCTCGACGCAGCGCAGATAAGCGCCCTCTTTCGACAAAGCCGCAAAGCCTGCATCCAGCGGATTGCCGATGATAGAGCCCACCGAGAGAATCTCTTCAAGCTTCTTGCGCGTCACATCCGACAAAGGCTGGTAGGACATGCCGCAAGCTTCCGCAGCATCAAGCAAAAGACCGCGCATGCCGCCTGAGAACGTAATCGAGCCCAGACGCTTGCCTTGAGGGGCAGGCGCATGAACGAGGAATTCAACCGCCTCGACCATTTCATCCAAATTGCCAACACGGATCGCGCCAGCTCGGCCAGCCACTGCGTCAAAAGCTTCCATCGAACCAGCCAGCGCGCCTGTGTGAGCGGCGGCGGCGGCACGGCCTGCATCGGACGAGCCGAGTTTCATAATCACGACATGCTTGCCAGCCTTGCGCGCCATGCGCAGAGCTTCGAGGAATGGCGCACCATCATGCACGCTTTCAAGATAGCAGGAGATGACGCGCACATCGGCAACACCGGCGAAATAAGCAATGTAATCGGCTGTGGTGAGGCCCGTCTCATTGCCGCTGGTGATGGCGGCTTGCGTATCCACGCCGCGCTCTTCCAGCGAGCGCTTGATCGCCATGACAATACCGCCCGACTGGCCGAGCACCGCCACAGGCCCATGCGCCAGCTTTTGCGCACGATCATCGGGCATGGAAAAGAAATTGATGGCTGCATTGAAATTGCCGAGGCAATTGGGACCCGAAACCGCGAGGCCTGTGGTTTCAATCGTCGTGCGCAGATCATCCGCCAAAGCGCGACCATCGGCTTCGGTTGATTCCTCAAAGCCCGATGTCATCACCGTGGCCGAGCGCGCGCCTGCCGCAGCGGCTTCGCGCAACAGGCCAGGCACGACTTTGGCTGGCGCCAGCACAACAAGATGATCGGGCTTTTCCGGCAGCTCGGCAAAGGAGCGATAGCAGCGCGTGTCCCACACGCTTTCACGCGTCGGATTGAACGGGAAGACCGCACCCTTGTAGCCATAGCGCGACAAATTGCGCCACACGCGTTGTGGCCAATTGCCGGGCTTATCTGTTGCGCCAATGATGACGACATTTTTCGGGTTCAGCAGCGCTTCGACTTTCTTGGCGCCCACGCGCAGTTGTTCCTGCGTCTTGTTCTCGCTCATGTCACTCAACCTTGTCCGTAAAGCCCGACACCAGAGCGACGAGCGAAGAAATAGAAGATCAAAGCCACAGCCGTCATCGCAAAGCTCCAGAGAAGCCCCAGAGCGGCAAGTTCCGGCCCCTGCCCATTGCTCCACAGATCAAACATGGCCACCGCCATGGTCTGTGATGACGGACCTGACAGAAGCACGGGAAGCGTGAGAACGCGCGTGGCCAGCAGGAAGATGAAGAGCCAACCGGCAACAAGCGAAGGGGCTAACAGCGGGAAGACGATGCGGCGAAACGCCAGAAACGGCGAAGCACCAGACACAGCTGCTGCTTCTTCCAATTCGCGATGCACCTGCAACATGCCCGCATAAGAATAGCGGATACCATAGGGCAGATAATTGATCAGAAACGCCCAGACGATGATCCAGATCGTGCCGTAAATGCCAATCGGCATGGAGAGGAAAAACTGCATCACGCCCACACCCAGCACGATGCCGGGGAAAACGAGCGGCACAGTACCCAACTGATCGACCATGCGCGCACCGGGAAGTTTGCGCACACTCAGCCAAGCAGCAATGGCCGTGATCACCATGACAATGGTTGCCGTGACCACAGCGACCAGAAGCGTATTGCCGAGCAGCGACAGATAGCGATCCGATTCAAAAATGCGGACATAATGTTTGAAGCTGAGCAGTTTGAAGGCTGACGCGCGCACCGTCTGATAAAAAGGCAGCAACGAAGCCCAGACGAGGATCAACATCGGCAGAATAAGCAGACACAGAAAATTCAGCACCAGCACAGCGCCACCCAGCGGGCGGAATTTGCCGAGCGGAATTTTATTGGGTCGAAAATTCTTGCCCGTGATCGTGGCAAATCTCTCGGCATTGCGCGTGAGGCGGCCATAATACCACAAGAGCACTGCCACAATGCACAAGAGCAAGGTCGACAAAGTGCTGGCCGAGCCCACATCTGGCGGCATGGTCCGGTGCATCATTTCATAAATATCGGTCGTCAGCACATGCACGCGACCGGGCAGGCCAACAAGTGCGGGGACTTCAAAAGCTTCCACCGTGCGGATGAACACGAGCATGGCGAGCGCGAGCACAGAGGGGAGCGACAAGCGGAAGGTAATGCGCCGCAAGGTCTGCCACGTGCCTGCCCCGCTCATGCGCGCGGCTTCTTCAAGATCGGGATTGAAATTGCGCAGCGTCGAGCCAAGCAAAAGAAAAACCAGCGGCGACCAGAGCAGACCCTCGATGAGGATCATCCCGCCAAGCCCATAGACATTGATCAAGACACCCGTTTCGCCAGTCAATTCGCGATACCAGGAATTGATCGGACCGGAGCGCGAGAGCAAAAGCAACCACGCACTGGTGTAGAGCACATAGGGTGTGCCCAGAGAGATGATCGTCGTGAGATATGCCAGCGGCTTGAACGGCGTATCCGTGCGCTCAACGAGCCACGCATTCACACCGCCAATGACCAGCGCCAGCAGCGCGCTGCCCAAAGCAAAGACAAAGGAATTATAGGCGCTCGTCCAGATGCCGCGCTGCGCCAGCACAATGGCAAAACGATGCGCGCTGAAATGTGTCTCACCATTTTGCGTGACGGTGAAAGCACCCTTGAGCAAGAAGATGAGCGGCGGCAGAACCAGAATGGCAAAAATGCCCGCGATGATCGCGACAAGAACAACACGCTCATCGCGCGGCATGAAACGCGCAAAAAAACCGCGCGTCTCCTGCCCCGTCTCTTTCACCACAACCTCGCTCATGCCTGACTCATGCCTGACTCATGCCTTACTCACCGGAACAGGCTTTTGAAAATCTCGGCCCAGCGCGGCATTTCCTTGTCGATCTCTTCAGGCGTTTTGTAGATGGCTTTGAATTTTTCACCATCAGGACGCAACGAGAGATCGTTCGGCGGCACATTCGGATCGACGGGCAGATAATCCGCGTCGCGATAGATTTTCTGCCCGTCTTCCGAGAGCAAAAATTCCAGGAGCAGACGGCCAGCATTGGGATGGGGCGCATCCTTCGTCACCGAAATCACCGAGAGCACAGCCAAAGCCGGATTCATCGGAACCCAATCCACCGGCGCGCCCTTTGCTGCGCTGATCACGGCATGATTGTTAAAAATATTCAGCGCGATTGCATATTCACCCGCAATCACCTGATCGAGGACCTGACGCGCAGCGACCGCCAGACCCGACGGGTTCTGCTTGGCGAGTTCGCGCAGATAGGCCATGCCCTTTTCTTCGCCCATGGAATTGAGCACGACGCCGACAAAGCCCGGACCTGCGGAGGATGAGGCTGTCGAATTCCACGCAATCTTGCCCTTGTATTTCGGGTCAAGCAGATCCTGGAATGTTTTAGGCTGCGTCCCCTTTTTGATCAGCTCGGTATTATAGCCCGGCGTTAGCACATAGAGATTGGTCGCAACCCAATAGCCTTCCGGATCGATATAATTTGCGGGCAGTCTCTTGGCGTTTTCCGGAATCCATTTGGCTGGAATCTTCTCGCTCTTCAGCGAGGCGGTCGCGCCCGTGCCATCAAACACATCGGCCTGCATTTTGCCCGCACGCGCTTCATTCAAAATACGCAGTGCCACTTCGTTTGAATTGGCGCGGACATAATTGACCTTGATGCCGTATTTTTTCTCAAAGGCCTGCGCAGCGGGGCGCGCAAATTGGTCGATGATCTGTGTCGTATACCAAGTGACTTGGCCTTCTTTTTTCGCAGCGTCGATCATGGCCTGATCGAGCGCGAGCGCGGGCTGCGCAAAAGCGGCGAGCGTTGCGGCAAGAAGAAGGGAGCGGCGGTGAAAAAAACGAGACGCCATGGTCTTTCTCCTTAAAGCGGAGAGATAAAAACACGGGCCAGAAAAATCCGGCCCGCGCATTTCTGATCAAAAACTCAGCGCTTGAATTCGCCGAGACCGGGTTTGAAAACCTTATCGTCGAGGAACATCTTCATCGCCTTCTGGCGACCGCCTTCCGGATCGACATGCTTCAGCGCATCGCTCTTGGCGTTGAGATAATCCATCGCCTGATCCTTGGTCATGCGGCGAACCATACGCACACATTCCTTGGTGTATTTGACGGCAGCCGGGCTCTTGGCTTCGAGCTTGCGGGCAAGTTCCATCACTTCAGCGCGCAGATTGTCCAACGGCACTGACTTGTTGACGAATTTCATCGCCGCGGCTTCTTTGCCCGAGAAGCGATCACCCGTGACCGAGTAATAAATCGCGTCGCGGTAATTCATGACTTCCGTCACAGCCCAAGCCACGAGACCACCGGGGATGATGCCCCAATTGACTTCCGACAGACCAAAGGTCGCGTCATCAGCAGCCACCGCAAAGTCGCAAGCGATCACGGGCGTGAAACCACCGCCGAAGCAATAGCCATGCACCATGGCAATCGTAGCCTTGGGGAAAGAGGACAAACGATCCCAGCGCCAAGTATGCGCTGCGCGACGTGCACGCACACGCGCCTTCGGGTCGCTTTCCGTGCCGCGGAAATAGAGTTTCAAATCCTGACCGGCGCAGAAATTGCCGCCTGCGCCTGTGATCACGACCACCTTTGTCTGATCATCCATTTCGGCCCAATCGAGCGCATCGCACATATCCATGTGCAGCTGCGGCGACATGGCATTGCGCTTATCAGGACGGTTCAGAATGATGAAAGTCGTTCCGCCATCGCGTTCGACCGCGACATTTTCAAACGACGGCAAGTCGTGCGGCATTTTATATCCTCCCTATTCACCACGGGTCGTGTCTGCCCGATTAAGATAGATTGTGCACGCGCGAGCGGCCCCTGTAAAGCACTCTAAAGCGCGGGTGTGGAATGATCATGGTGATGACCATCATCATCATGTGTATGGGAATGGCCGCCATCCTGAATGGGCACCAGATTGACCTGCCCGAAATGCACACCCCGCTCCGCCATGGTCTGCGCGGCCAGCTTGCGAACAGCGTCCGTATGACCCCGCAAAAGGGTCACTTCCATACAATGGTGGTGGTCAAGGCGCGTGCGCATGGTGGAAATCGTCAGGTCATGATGCTCGTGCTGCGCACGATCAAGCCGCATGGCGAGATCACGACCGTTATAGTCGTAAACATAAGAAACCGCCGCCACACAACGATGTGTCGAAGGGCCTGCCTCTTCCGAGCGCACCAGCGCATCACGCACGAGGTCGCGAATGGCCTCCGAGCGGTTGGAATAGCCCTGCTTTTCCATGAAAGCATCAATCGCGGCGGCAATATTGTCGTCGAGGCTAATGGTGAGGCGTTGCACGGCAAGGCATCCTTTGCTGCACGGCTGTTTTAAAAAAGGGGCGCTTTTCAGCGCCCCTCTTTAGATCAGGTATCGCGATGGCCCGTGGAGGCCGCGCCGCGCTCTTCGCCCGGCTCGATGTGCACATCGATCAGGCAGACGCCGCCCTTCTTGAGAATGTCCACGCCACGCTTGATGGCCGCATCCAGCTCGGCCGGTGTCTTCACCGGACCGATGCCGACTGCGCCCTGCGCTTCCACGAATTTCGCGAAATCGAGATCGGGGTCGGTCATGCGCTGGCCAATCCAACGGTTCTGTGGCGGACGCTGACGGCGAACCGCAATCGTTTCCTGATGCAATTCGTCGTTGAAATAAGAGCGGTTGTTATTGATCAGAACGAGCAGCGGAATGCGATGACGCGCAGCCGTCCAGATGGCATGACCACCCATGGCAAAGTCGCCATCTCCCAGAATCGCAACTGTGTGGAGATCAGTGCCGGCATTGCCGACCGCCGCGCCGACCGAAAGCGCCGGGCCCGAACCAATGCCGCCGCCACCATCTTTACCCAGATAAGCGCGCGGATGACGGAAGGGCCACAAATCAGCAGTCCAGCCACGGCAGATGGCCGCGAGCGAAACTTTATCGGGATTTTCGAAAGCAGCACGCAGGCTGACAGCCAGCTGATCCATCGTCACGCGAGTCGGATCAATCTTGACGTCCTTGCGCTCGGCTTTCTGCCAGCAATCTTTCTTGCCAGCGCCCAGTTCCGCATTGAGATCGGCAATGACCGAGTCAGCGGCAGCTGCCATGAAAATATCCGACTCCGGCAGCGCCTGATAATTGGCATGCGCGCCATTGTGCAAATATTGATCCATGCCGGTCGCAATGACCTTGGCCGAAATCTTCTGGCCCTTCTTGATGCGCAGAGCGCTCGCCAGATCGATCCATTCGAGAGCCAGAACCACATCGGCCTGTTCCAGAATATCGATGATGCGCTTGGGCGCACGGCCAACCTGATTGAAGGGCGCGGCAACATGGCACGGATGATCGGTCGGGAAAGAAGAGCGGTTCTTCAAATCGGTGAAGACCACCGCGCCCAGACGCTCGACAAGCTTGATACGTGCCTGCCAGCCTTCATCCGTCCAATCCGTCTTACCCATCAGCACGACAGGACGCTTGGCATCTTTCAAGAGCTTCACAGCCGCATCGAGATCGGCCTTGGCAGCGCGCGGCGGGGCCGGCGGCTTGAGACGGTTGAGATCGGGCCATTCCGGCTGCTTTTCGAGTGTCGATTCCTGCAAGCCTGCATCGAGGCAGATGTAGACAGGTGCCTTGGGCTCGGAGCGCGTCATGATATTGGCGCGTGCCATAGCTTCGACCAGCGCATCAGCGGAAGATGGCTGGTTATCCCACTTGATGAAGTCGCGGATGATGCCGGCCTGATCGGCAGACGTATGAATCCAGTCGATCCACGGACGACGAAGCGATGCATCGACCGGACCGGTCGCGCCCAGCACAAACATCGGCGCGCGATCGCACCAAGCATTGTAGAGCGCCATCGAGCCATGCAGCAGGCCGACGTTGGAGTGGAGCACGCAAGCCATCGGCTCGCCGGTTGCCTTGGCGTAACCATGCGCAATGCCAACCGCATGATCTTCATGCAGGCAGAGCAACATCGAGGGATCGACATTGCCGATATGGTTCACGATGGAATCATGCAGGCCGCGATAGCTCGCGCCGGGATTGAGGCTCACATATTTGAAGCCGAAGCGGCGCAGCATTTGCGCGGCCACATCACTGCCAAAGCCGACCTTGTCATCGACTTTCCCCTCCGGACGATCCGTCAGCATCCCGTTTCTCCCTTGATAGCTGTCTTTATTGGTTTTTCGAGGTCCCCGTTTTCGCCGCAGAGACCTCAAGAGTCAACTTTAGTCCTAGGTGCCAAAGGGGCTCAAACGAGCCCCTCATCGGCCAGAGCTTTGGCCACCGCGGGGCGGGCCCGCATGCGCGCATAATGGGCAGCCACATGGGGCGGCAAAGCCTGTTTCAGCCGCTCGGCCACCCAAAATTCGAGATAGAACAGGGCCGCATCAGCAATGCTCATCTGGGCGCCACCGAGATAGGCCTTGGCTGCCAGCTCGCCATCGAACCAGATGAGCCCCTTGTCGACGATCTCTTGGCCACGCGCCTTCACGGCCGCATGGTCATCCGCATTGGGGCTGAAAGCCTCCGGCTTCCACATGCGGGTGAAGCCCTGCATGTGCAAAGACGCACAGACATAATCGACCGCCTCCAATGTACGGGCGAGCTGTTCCTTTTCCAGCGAGAGCAAGCCCTTTTCGGCATGGTTCAACGCCAACCAGGTCGCGATGGCCGGCCATTCGGTGAGCACTGTTCCATCATCACGCAAGAGCGCGGGGACTTTCGACTTCGGATTGAGCTTCACATAATCGGCTGAAAATTGTTCGCGCGCCGCCAGATTGACCTTGGCCAATTCATACGGCGCGCCGATCTCTTCCATCAGCACATGAATGCCAAGCGCACAGGAGCCCGGCGAATAATATAATTTCGTCATCGCAATGATCCTTATTTGGGTTCGGCAATAATCGCCGCAAGCTTATCGGCAATGGGTTTTGGTGTTGCGACAATATCGGCAACGATTTTGGCAAGGTCGGCACCCGAAACCGGATTGATGTCGAGCCGCTCACGCGCCGCCTCATCCAGGAACGCCTTGTCTTTGACCATAGCGTCAAAACCCTTGCGCAGCGTGGCCAAACGCGCGGCCGGCATTTCGGGCGGGCCAAAGAGCGGGCGACCAATGGTGGCGGGCGCCGAGATCAAACGCAGCACCGCGCGATCATCATCATTCTTCGCCAGATCAAGCAGCAGAGGCACATCTGGCAAGTCAGCAGCCTTCGTCAGGCCAATCTGTACGAGAATGTTGATCTTCTTGTCCTTGACCCAATCGGGCTTGGTGCCTTTCCACGACGACCAAGGATTGGAGCCGCGCGAACCGATCTCGCCATTTTCCATGGCGAGGTTCATTTCATTGCCGCCCGGATAGCCGGAGACAATTTTGAACTTCGTGCCCAAAATCGCATTCATCACCTGCGGCAATTGCGCGGATGTATTGGGGCCGGTCGCGCCGACGATGACTTCTTTCTGCGTGGCTTCCTGAATGGTTTTGACACCCGTCGTATACCACGTCACCGCCGTATTATTGTCAGCCGATGGATTGCCGACCCAGACGAATTTATTCATGTCGAACTGGATCGTTGTATCGCCAATCGCCTGTTGCAAAACGAGCGATTGATCCGCCATCGCAATGGCGGTGCCGTCTTTGGCGGCGACTTTGAAAATATAGCCCGCGACCACACGGCCGCCACCGCCCGCCATATTCTTCGGCACGAAATTCGGCGTGCCGGGCATGTAATTACCCATGTGACGCGCAACGAGACGCGCATAAGTGTCGTAGCCACCACCGGGCGCATAGCCGATGTAAAGATCGACCGTCTTGCCTTTGTAAAAGTCAGCATCCTGCGCGACAGCAGGGGCCGCCAGAAGCGTGGTGGCGAGAAGAGCAGCAAAAGTCTTTTTCATTTTTTGTTTTCCTTTTAAGCGCCGTCATTGCGAGCGAAGCGAAGCAACCCAGAAGCCACACGTGTCACCTCTGGATTGCCGCGTCGGGCTTACGCCCTCCTCGCAATGACGATCCTTCGGATCGTTACTTCTTGTCGCGATCAATCAGCGAGAGGATCGAAGCAAGGCGATCACGCACAGGCTTTGGCGTGTCGATAATATCAGCCACAATCTTTTGCAGCTCCGCGCCACCAATCGGATTGATGTCGAGACCTGTCTTCTTGGCTTCTTCCAGGAAAGCCGGATCTTTCATCGTCGCATCAAAAGCATCGCGCAGAGCCTTGGTGCGATCATCAGGCACATTGGGGGTCGAGAAGACGGGGCGGCCCACCATCGGGGGCGCCGAGACAAGCTTCAGCGCGAGGCGATCATCTTCATTTTTGGCGAGATCCATCAGCAGCGGCACATCGGGCAAATCTGCGGCTTTGGTCAGACCGATCTGCACGAGAATGTTGATCTTCTTGTCACGAATCCAATCGGGCTTGGTCGATTTCCACGACGTCCAATTGTTCGAGCCACGGCCTGCAACTTCGCCATTTTCCATGGCGAGATTGATTTCATTGCCGCCCGGATAACCCATGATGATTTTGAACTTGGTGCCGAGCAGAGAATTCATCACCTGCGGATATTGCGCTGACGTGTTGAAACCCGTCGCGCCCACAGCGACTTCCAAACGCTTGGCATCGTCCACCGTTTTCACGGGCGATGTATGCCATGTGACGAGTGTATTGTTCTCGAAAATCGGCGTGCCGATCCATGTGAATTTGCGCGTATCAAATGTAATGCCCGCATCACCCACGGCCTGTTCAAGCGGCATGGATTGATCGGCGGTGGCCAGCACCGTGCCGTCTTTGGGTGCAACATTATAAACGAAATTTGCCGCCACACGGCTACCGGCACCCGTCATATTTTTGGGCACAATGCGCGGCTTGCCTGGAATTTGCTCACCCATGAAGCGCGCGACCGTGCGCGCATAAACGTCATAACCGCCACCAACCGAAAAGCCGATGATCATATCGAGCGTCTTGCCCTTGTAGAAATCAGCCGGTGCTTGCGCCAAGGCGGGTCCGGACAAAATCGCCGTCGAGGTGAAAGCGACGCACAACAACTTTTTCATTTTATTTCCTCCTCGTCCGTCATTGCGAGCGAAGCTTTGCTCGCAACGACGGTTTTCTTGTCATCATCTCATCCCCGCAACATGCGGCGTGTTTCACTTGGGCTTTCGCCAAAAGATGCGCGGTAATCGCGCGCGAATTGACTGGTGCTCGGATAACCAACCGAAGCAGCAACGGTGCCAATCGACTCCGCGCGCCCGTCAATCAAAGCGCGCCGCGCCGAGGACAGACGCACATCACGCAAATAGGCCATCGGGCTTGCACCGCGATATTTGCGAAAACCATATTGCAGCGTGCGCACAGACACACCGGACCCTTCAGCAATATGCGCCATATCCAGCGTCTCACCAAAATGCTCGCGGATAAAACGCTCGGCGCGCCGCATATAGGCCGGCACAATGCGATAGCGTTCATGGATCGGGCGGCGCTCGACTTCATGGCGCATGGAACGCAAAACGAGCTGCAACAAAACGCGCTCGGCTTCGAGGCCCACAGCCAAATCGGAAAAAGCCGAATGCTCGCTCTCCAGATCATGAATGAGCATGTCGATGAAACGCGCCAGCGTGGAGGCTTCTTTCAGATCAATCAGCGTGAGTGCCGGAAATTTCAACACGCCATCGGGGCCCGAAAAAGCCTCGCGCGTGACGCTTTGGTCGAGCGCATCGCGGTCGACCATAATGTTGAGGAGATCGCTGGGGCCTTCCCATTTGCGCCGCGTCTCGCCCGCCGCCGAGACGACCAGCGCCGTGCCGGGGGGCACATCCACCCAATCCCCCCCTTGGCGGGCCTGAAACCCACCCCGCAGGGGGATGTGAAGCGCCATATGGTGGTCGTGGTTGCGCCAGGTCACGGTCTCGCAGGGGCTCTCGCAATCCCAGGAGAGGAACTTGAGGCTCATCCGGCCAACACGGGCCTCGGCACCCCTAAACCCATAGAAACGCGAGGGATCTTCGATTTCGAAAGTACAGCGGCCCTGCGACATTTCGAGGATGGTGCGGCGCGCCGCCCCCACATCGGCCGCCAAAGGCGCGCCTGACCGGGCCGCGAGGGTCGCACAGAAGTCGACCCAACCCGCCACCGGGGCCGGTATGGCCTCGATCAACCCGCTCACAGCGCCCTCCAATCGTCTTTCCTGCCAGACCGGTCGAACGGCCTAACTTACCCCCAAGGATGCGATTTCTTGCGCCCCCAGTCAAACCCTTGCGTTTTGCGCAAAGTCGGGTCTCTCTGCACCCGCACGGGCCATTGACCCCTCCCCGACCCGTGCCGCACCTTAAACTTCAATAGACTCTCGGGCTTGGTCCCGGCGGTTTCAAACAGCCGAAAAACGGCAAGCTGGCGGTTCATGTCACCACATTCAGCCTTTCTCTCGCCCATCGAAGACGTCATCGAAGACGCCCGTCAGGGACGCATGTTCATTCTCGTCGATGACGAGGGCCGCGAGAACGAAGGTGATCTCGTGATTCCGGCCGAAAAGGCCGATGCGGATGCGGTCAACTTCATGGCCAAATATGGCCGCGGCCTGATCTGCCTTTCCATCACGCGCCAGCGCACCCAACAGCTCGGCCTGCAGATGATGGCGCCCAAAAACGACGCGCCACACCAAACGGCCTTCACTGTTTCGATTGAAGCGGCTGAAGGCGTGACGACAGGCATTTCTGCAGCCGACCGCGCCCATACAATTTCAGTGGCAATCAATGGCAACCGCGGGCGCGAAGACCTTGTGTCTCCAGGTCATATTTTCCCGCTGGTCGCGCAAGATGGCGGCGTGCTCGTGCGCGCTGGCCATACCGAGGCCGCTGTCGATGTCGCTCGGCTTGCAGGGCTCAATCCGTCAGGCGTGATCTGCGAGATCATGAATGACGATGGCACAATGGCGCGCATGCCCGACCTTGTGACATTCGCGCAAGAACACGGGCTGAAAATCGCGACCATCGCCGATCTCATTGCCTATCGCCGCCGCACAGAAAAGCTGGTCGAGGTGATTGCGGAAACGCAGATCACCAGCCGCTTTGGTGGCGCTTATCAGGTCAAGGTCTACGCCAATCGCGTTGAATATGCCGAACATCTCGCCCTTATCTGCGGCGATATTTCAGGTGACGAGCCTTTGCTGGTGCGCATGCATCAAGCCAATCTCATGGCCGATGCTCTGGGCGACAATACGCTCAGCCAGTTTGCGGGCGGCGATGCGCGCGCACGTGGCGGCGAACTCGAAGCCTCGATGCGTATGATTGCGGAAAAAGGCCGTGGCGTGATTGTCATCATCCGCGATCCTTCTGCGACACTTCTGTCGCGCGCTGTGCGTGAGCGCTCGGGCGAAAAGTCGAGCCTGCCGATCCATGAATTGCGGCAATATGGCGTGGGTGCGCAGATCCTGTTTGATCTGGGTGCGCGCAACATTGTTCTTCTGTCCAACACCAAGCGAACCGTCGTCGGCCTTGATGGCTACGGCATTACGCTGGTTGGCCAGCAGCCGATACCAAGCATTTAAAAAAGAAAGGACAAAAAATGTCAGGGAGTGGGAACGTCCAAATGATCAAGGCCGGTGGCCTGTCGATCGAAGTCGAACGCCGCGGCGCAGGCCGTCCGCTTCTGTTGCTCGCCAGCGAAGAGCAGCTGGAGCGCGGCGCTTCTTTTGTTGATGATCTGGCAAAAAAATTCGAAGTCATTATGCCCTCGCCTCCCGGCTTTGGCACATCCGAACGCCCCGATTGGATGGGCAATCCGGATGATCTCTCCTACATCATGCTTGATGTGATCGACGTGCTCGGCCTCAAGGATGTGACTGTTGTCGGCTTCTCGCTCGGCGGCTGGATTGCCGCTGAAATGGCGGTGAAGAACACCACCAAGATCTCCAAGCTCGTTCTTGTCGATGCTTATGGCGTGAAGGTCGGTGGCCCCTATGACCGTGACATCATGGACATCTGGACAGACCATCCGTCCAAAGTGGTCACCGCCAAATGGGCGAACCCCGAAAATGGCAAGCGCGACTTCTCGACCATGAACGACGATCAGCTCACCGTTGTTGCTCGCAACATGGAAAGCTTCGCGCGCTTCTGCTGGTCGCCCTATATGCACAATCCCAATCTGCGCCAGCGTCTGCACCGCGTGAATGTGCCGACACTCTTCATCTGGGGCGAGAAGGACGGCATCACCGCGCCAAGCTATGGCGAGGCCTATTCGAAACTCGTGCCCGGCGCGAAATTCGTGAAGATTGCGAATGCTGGTCACTATCCCCACCTTGAAGCGACGGATGCGTTCATGTCCGCGCTGAATGGCTTCATCAACTAACGTCACTGGAAACTAAGGAAGGGTTGCAACATGCGTGCATGGCACTTTACCGAAATGCCCTATCCAAACCTGCCACCGCTCGAGAGCTTGTCGACAATGCGTGTGTCATTGCCCAACAAGCTTTTCGATCCGAAGATTGGTGCGGATCTCTACAATCGCTATCTCGACGAATATATGATCGCCGACGATCTGGGTCTCGACCTGCTCTGCAACGAGCATCACCAGACCGCGACCTGCATCGACGTCTGCGCACCGCTCACCGCGGCAATCCTTGCGCGCCAGACCTCAAAGGGCCAGATCTGCATTCTCGGCAATCCGATTGCCAATCGTGGCGACCCCATCCGCATCGCCGAAGAAATGGCGATGATCGATTGCATCTCGCGCGGTCGTCTCGAAGTCGGCTTCGTGCGCGGCGTGCCGTATGAAATCTTTGCCGCCAATTCCAACCCGACCGAAACGGTCGAGCGTTTGTGGGAAGGCATTGATCTTGTCACCAAGGCTTGGAGCCCCGTGGATGAGCCCTTCAACTTCGAAGGCAAGTTCACACATCGCCGTGCGATCAATCTCTGGCCGCGCCCCTACCAGACGCCCCATCCCGCGATCTGGATCACGGGTTCGTCGGATCTGGAAAACATCAAGCGCGCTGCTGCGCGTGGCTTCGTCTTCGCGACCTTCTTGCAGCCGCATACGAAGGTGAAGTGGATGTTCGACGGCTATCGCTCCGCCTATCAGGACACGGGCCTGCCCGGCGGCGGTGGCACAGCTTACATGCCGCTCGTCTACACAGCCGATACGGAAGAAGAGGCTGAAAAGGGTGCACGCGAACTGACTTGGTATCTCAATGCCAAGACGGAACCGCAGTATCGCAATCCTCCGGGCTATGTGCCGGTCGACTTCAACGTGAACGCGCTCAAGGGCACATTCACGGGCCGCACCGATGCGATGCGCGCCAAGACGATGGAATTCCTGAAGGAAGAAGGCGTCATGGTCTATGGCACGCCTGACAGCGTCGCCAAGCAGCTCAAGCGTCTCTATGACCTCGTTGGTGGCTTCGACCACCTGCTGATGATGCAGCAGGCTGGCTGGCTCGACCATGCGCGCACGGTCAAGAGCATGTCGCTCTTCGCCAAGGAAGTCTTCCCGCAGATCAAGGATCTGCCGCGCACCAAGCCGCTGAACACAAAGGCGGCTGCGGAATGAGTTCCTCTCACTTCGTCTCGATCGACGGAGTGAGGACGCATTACATGGAAGCGGGCGCCGTTCATCGTGGACGGCGCCCGTCTGTTTTGCTCTTGCACTCTGCAGAATTCGGCGGCGCTGCTGAACTCTCCTGGGAGTTCAACATGGATGCGCTGGCCGCGCATTATCATGTGATGGCTCCCGATCATCTGGGCTTTGGCCGCACCGACAAAATTTTCGATTTCAACGGCCAGTTCAATCGCCGCATTGATCACATCCGCCGTTTCATCGAAGTCATGTGCCTGGGCCCCGTTCATGTCATGGGCTCATCCATGTCGGGTGGCCTGTGCCTCACAGTTGCTGCGCGCCAAGATCCTGATTGGCCGTTGCGCTCTGTCACCTGCTGCTCGGGCGGGGGCGATGCGCCCAACAATGAAGCGCGCAAAACACTCAACACGTATGACGGCACGCGCGAACATTTGCGCAAGATTATCGAAGTCATGTTTGTCGATCAGTCATGGGCGAAGAATGAAGCCTATTTGGATCGCCGCCTTGAACTCGCCAATCTGCCGGGTGCTTGGGAAGCCACAGCGGCGGCGCGTTTCAAAGCGCCCTTCCGCGATGGATCAGGTGATCGGCGCGAGCGCGACTCGATTGACTACAGCCAAATCAAAGTGCCGACGCTGGTCTTTGCAGGCCGTCACGACACATTGCGCGAGCCCGGATATACGGATGGTTTCGTCGCGAACATTCCGGATTGCGAATTGCACGTCTTCGAAAAAGCCGGACATATGGGCAATATCGAATGCGCCGATGAATTCAACACCCGCGTGTTGAAATTCTTGGCGCGCGTCGACGGCTAAAAGCACCGTCATTGCGAGCGAAGCGAAGCAATCCAGAAAGCCTCACATACGGCCTCTGGATTGCTTCGCCTTTGGCTCGCAATGACGGCTTATTTCATACGGCTGACAAGCCCACGCGCCATCTCCACAAACGTACCTGCCGTCTGCGCCTGCTCGACCCGCATCGCCAGCGCCACATAGCGGTCCGGACGCAGCAGGATCAGCATGTTCTTGGTGCGCGTGGCCATCTCGCCCATATGATTGTCGAGATCACGGCCCGCAACAATACCCTCATGCATCGTCGGCTCGAGATTGATTTTTTGCGGCACAATGGCGATGCGTGGCACAGCGCCAAGACCGAGCGAAGACACATCAACGCTTGCCACCAAAGCTTGCGCATCCACGCCAATCGCCACGATTGCAAAACCAGAGCCTGCCACATCATCAAAGCGCAAGCGCGTGCGATCATGTGTTTCGAGGGTGGCTTGCGGCAACATGCGGCCGGAAATCTTCAAGCCTGCATCATCAGCAATGAAACCATCGGCATAGAAAGGCTTGGGCTTGTATTTCATCTGCGCAAAATAGGCATGCACGGGAGGCACAAAACGCGCCGCCAAGCGGAAGGCGCTTTGCACGAGCCATGCTTGGCGCTCGGAAGTCGGCATCATGATGCGGCCCATATTCATGGCGAGTTCGATCAAAGCCCAAGCATGGGGCTCGCGCTCGCGCTGATAGGTTGCGAGCAGACCCGCACCCATCTGGCCTTTGACCACAGCGGCCAGTTTCCAAGCCAGATTATGCGCATCGCGCAAGCCGCTGTTCATGCCCTGCCCCGCGAAGGGCGGCGATAAATGCGCGGCATCGCCAGCAAGATAAATGCGTTTCGAATTCCAGCGATCCGCCTTGCGCGCATGGAATGTGTAAACCTGACGGCGCACGACGGGTGAATCCGCATCAGGCCCCGCAGCTGCCAAAAGCTCGCGCACAAATTCGGGTGAGGCTGCGCGCTCTTCATCCTCGCCTTCATGCAGCATGAATTCATAGCGACGAATGCCACCCGGTCCCGGCAGCGTGATGAAGGGGCGCTTGGGATCACACATCACGCGCGTCTGGCGCATGCGCTCTTTGGTCGAGGCCAAATCAACAATGACCCATTTCTGATTGTAGGTGGATCCCACGAGATTAGCGCCGATCACTTTGCGCAAAGCCGAGCGCGCACCATCTGCGCCCACCACATAGTCTGCTTCCACCAGCACATCGCCCGAGGCATGGCGCAGGCGCAGCAAAACGCCGCTTTCATTTTCCGTCACGCTTTCGCATTCATGTTCGAACAGCTGCATGACATTGGCATAGCGTGCGAGATTGGCGCGCAGCGTTGCTTCCAGCTTGGGCTGGGTAAAAGCGTTGCGGCGCGGAAAGCCATATTCGCGCGTGGTCGGCTCGACTTTGGCAAAGCAAATGCCTTGGGGCGTGAAATAATTGGACCCATAGTCCAGCATCACATCCGCAATGATATCGCGATCAAGGCCAAGGGCCTGCATGGTCCGCAAAGCTTCATCATCAATCGACACGGCACGAGGCTGCGTCACCGTCGTTGCATTGCGCTCGATCAGAATGACATTCACGCCGGATTGACCCAGCAAATGCGCCAACGTCATACCTGTCGGCCCCGAGCCCACAATGGCAACGTCGCAAGTCAGCGTCTTTGCCGCACTCATGCCAGAGCTCATGCCGGACTTCCTTCTTTGATATGTTCTGCCGCGTGCAAACGCTTTTCCATTTCTTGCGCTGCGGAGATGAGCAGCGCACGCAAGCGTTCCTCGCGCGCACCTGCCAAACGATGGCTTTCAACAACCAGAGACAGAGAGGCGATCAAACCTTCCGCCTCGCACACAATCGGTGCGGCGAGACCAGCTAATCCTTCATCAATCTCGCCACGACCCAAGCAAAAACCAGCGCGGCGCAATGCGGCCAATTCATCACGCATGGCATCAGCCGCCTCACGGCCGATCAGTTTCACCAAACGCTTGCTCGGCAAACGCGCGAGAATGGCTTTGGATGTTGCGCCTTGCGTCAGCGGCATCGGCCGTCCGCGCTCGTAGCTTGGCGAGAATGACGCATCGGGCGAAGCCGCATCCGCGATGCACATGACTTCGCGCCCATAAAGCCGTGTCAGCAAGCCCACGCAGGGAATGCCCGCCTCTTGCACCACGTCACGCAAAATCTGATCGCCCGCTAAAAGCAGCGGATCGGTGAGCCGCGTGAGGCGATCAAATTCGATGAAGGCGGGTCCGAGGCGATAGCGCGCCTCGGAGGACATTTCGACCAGACCTTCACTCAAAAGGTCGCGCACAGTGCGATAGGCTGTGCTTTGCGGAACGCCAAGCGCATCGGCCATTTCTGCCACGGTCCATGTCGGCACGCCTTCCGAGAAAAGGCGTAGCACAGCCATATATCGTGACAGACCTGCCATGGGCTTCGCGCTCTCACATTGTCTTAGCTGCGCAGAATGCCTTTGCCCCAGAGATTGAGCGTGCGCTCGGCATGCGGCCATTCCTTCACAGGACGGTCGTGAATGATTTCAAGCTCCGCCGAAATCTCGATCCAATTGCCATCCGGATCGACGATGAAGATGAAGAGATTATTGCCCGGACCATGGCGTCCCGGCCCCCACATCAATTGAATGTCGAGCGTAGCGAGATGGTCGCACCAATCGCGAATGACATTCCATTCACCGGCTTCATAAGAATGATGATCCACGCCCACACGATCTGAACGGAAGCAGGCGAGCGTATGATGCTCATGGTTGGAACGCGTGAAAATGGTGGCCACTTCGCCATTGGGCTTGCGCACGCGGTCTGACACGGCAAAGCCGAGTTTGCCTGCATAGAAAGCTTCAATGGCTTCGGGATCATGTGTGGCCAGCGTCAAATGCTGCGTCGGGCCTTTCAGGCCTTTGAGGCCTTCCGGATCTTTCTTGGCGAGACCGAAGAGAATGCGGTTGCCATCTGGATCGATGACCGCAAAAGCCTTGTCCATGAGCAGCGAGGGCGCATCTTGCGGGTTGAGGCCTTCCTTGGTGGCGCGACCACGCAAGCTTTCCAGTGCCTCCGCATCGCGGCAGGCAAAAGCACCGAGCGCGAGTTTCTTGTCCTGCCCCTTGGAAACGATCAGGCGACGCTGCGGGCCTTGGCAGACGAAAACATCGCCGTGCTTCTCGACCTGCATTTGCATGGCATCGCCATAAAATTTGGCGAGCCGCGCAGGATCGGAGCTCTGCAATTCAATGTGGTGCAGATAGGCGGCGGCATGGAGCGTTGAATAGGTCATGAGGATCCTCCCGTTTGAGCGAAAGCTAAGAGAGGGCTGAGCGAGAGTCAATTCATATTCTCAATTTTTGAGAATTATGGCCGTCATTGCGAGCAGAGCGAAGCAACCCAGAGGCCACACGCGTGACCTCTGGATTGCCGCGTCGGCCTACGGCCTCCTCGCAATGACGGTCGCTGGGGGTGAGCCACAAAAAAAAGCGCCGGATTGCTCCGGCGCCTTTCTCGATCTCAAAGCCCAAAGCTTACTTCGGCGCATCCTTCAGGACGGGCGTCCAGCGGGCGACTTCCTTGGTCACGAATTCGCCGAGCCACTTGCCACCGCGCTCGTCCTTGGTCGGCAGAACGCCACCCAGTTCAAGCAAACGGCCCTTGGTGGCTTCGTCATCAAGCGCCTTGCCGAGCGCATCGGTGAGGGCGGTGACAACTTCCTTCGGCGTGTCCTTGGGCGCGAAAATCGCGTTCCAAGCGGTCACCTGATAATCGGGCATGCCAGCTTCGATGGTGGTGGGCAGATCAGGCAAAGCCGGAGAGCGCACAGGCGTTGCAATCGCATAGGCCTTGATCGCGCCAGCCTTCACCTGCTGGACGAGGTTGACGATCTGGTCGCACATATAATCGACCTGACCCGACACGAGATCATTCAAAGCCGGGCCTGTGCCGCTGTAAGGCACGGCTGTCGGCTTGATGCCGAGCTGGCTGTTGAACATGATGCAGGTCATGTGCGAGACGGCGCCAATACCCGCATGGGCCTGGTTCACCTTGTCCGGATTGGCCTTCAGATAGGCCATCATTTCCTTGAGATCTTTCGCCGGAAAATTCTTCTTGGCGACGATCAGGATGGGCGTGCCGGCGGCCATGCCGATCGGCTCGAAATCCTTGGCCGGATCATATTTCAAATTGGGGTAGAGTGCGGGAGCTGCACCATGCGTGCCCATATGGCCCATCATGATTGTGTAGCCGTCATTCTTCGATTGCGCGGCACGCGTGATGCCGGTTGTGCCACCCGCACCCGCCACGTTCTCGACAACGATCTGCTGACCGAGCGTCTTCGACATATGCTCGCCGACGATGCGCGCGATAATGTCGGTCGGCCCGCCCGCTGCGAAGGGGACGATCATGGAAATCGGACGGTTTGGATAGGACTGGGCCTGCGCGGCGCCTGTCATCATCGCTGTGGCCGCAAGGGCCAGGATGAGCTTTTTCATACAATTCGCTCCCATTCTTTGTTCAGGCCATTGGGCGGCCCTTGAAGAGAGTATGGGAGCTTGCACTGGACGAAGGAAGCTATCCCATCGTCCAGTGCCGGATATGTGATCGACTATTCCGTGAAGACTTCGTCTCGGCCCTTCCGGATCGAGGGGAGAAGCGCCAGCGCCAGCATGACGACCGCCACCAGAAGCAGGCCAGCCGAGACCGGGCGCTCGATGAAGGTCGAGAAAGACCCGCGCGACAGGATCAAGGCCTGACGGAGCTTTTCTTCCATCAGCTTGCCCAGCACGAAGCCGAGCAACATCGGGGCGGGCTCGAAACCGAATTTCAGCAGCGTATATCCGACCAGACCGAAGAAGGCCGTGAACAGCACGTCACTGGTGGAATTGTTGATCGAGTAAATGCCGATGCAGCAGAAGATCATGATGGCGGGGAACATCATGCGGTAAGGCACCTGCAAGAGTTTCACCCACAGACCGATCAGCGGCAGGTTGATGATGACCAGCATCAGATTGCCGATCCACATGGACGCGACCATGCCCCAGAACAATTCCGGATTCTTGGTCATCACCTGCGGGCCAGGAATAATGCCGTGAATGGTCATCGCACCCACCATCAGCGCCATCACAGCGTTGGGCGGAATGCCCAAAGTCAGCAGCGGAATGAAGGCCGTCTGTGCGCCCGCATTGTTGGCGGACTCCGGACCCGCCACACCTTCAATCGCACCGCGACCAAAGCGCTTGGGATCTTTCGCAAGCTTCTTTTCAACCGTGTAGGAGGCAAACGGCCCCAGCACAGCGCCATTGCCTGGCAGGATGCCAAGCACAGCACCAATCAGCGTACCACGCAGAATGGGGAAGTAAGACTGACGGAAGTCATCCTTGCTTGGCCACAAACGGCCAATAGCAGCGCGCACAACGTCACGCGTTTCAGGATTTTCAAGATTGCGAACAATTTCCGCAAAACCGAAAATACCCATAGCCAGCACGGCAAAATCGACGCCGTCTGAAAGATCTTGAATGCCAAGCGTCATGCGCTCCTGACCCGTTTCCAAGTCGGTGCCCACCGTTGCGAGCAACAGGCCGAGCAAGATCATGCAGATCGCTTTGAGAATCGAGCCGCGCGCCAACACAACGGCAAACACAAGCCCCATGATCATCAGTGCGAAATATTCGGCGGGACCAAAGAGCTGCGCAAGTTTGGTCAAAGGTTGACCCAGTGCGGCAATGAACAAAGTCGCCACAGTGCCCGCAAAGAACGAGCCCATCGCCGCCATGCCCAGCGCCACACCAGCGCGGCCCTGCCTGGCCATCTGATGACCATCAAGCGTGGTGACGACGGATGTCGCCTCACCTGGGATGTTCACGAGAATGGCTGTCGTCGAGCCACCATATTGCGCACCGTAATAAATACCGGCCAGCATGATGAGTGCGCCTGTCGGATCAAAACCGAAGGTGATGGGCAGCAGCATCGCAATGGTGGCAATGGGGCCAACACCGGGCAACACGCCAATCAGCGTGCCAACCATACAGCCAACGAAACAGAGAAAGATGTTCTTCAGCGTTAGCGCAACGCCAAAGCCCAGAGCAAGATTGCCGAGGAAAGCTTCCATGATGAAAAATTCTCCGGCTCAGAAAGGAAAGATCGGCTCAAGCAGCGTACCAATCACCGGGATCGGCAGGCGCAGAAGCGTCTTGAAAAGAAGGATGCAGACGATGGTCATCGCAATCGAGAAGATGGTGGCTTCTTTCAGCTCGAATTCTTCACTCGCCATCATGCCGAAAATCATCGACACGGGACCAGCGATCATCAAGCCGCAGGTGCGGATGAGCAGCGCGAACAGAATAATGCCGCCAAAAACGAAGAACGGACCCCGCAGCGACCAGCGCTCCAAGCGAGGGCCCACTTCCAGCAAAGAATAGATAACCATCATCAGGCCGCCGATACCCAGCATTGTGACCAGCGCCAAGGGCAACATGCCAGGGCCAAGCGCGCGCAGCGAGCCACGCGGCAGATCAAGACCCTGCCAATAGAAAAACAAAGCAACCGCGATCAGAAACAGGCCAGCACCCAGCTCCTGCGTGGACTTGATCAGCCCGCGCGATTGGTCTTCGGACGGTGAAACCTGATCCGACATGCGTTCATCCTCCTCAAGCCACAAGGAAGACACGCCACCAACCCGCTTCGGGTCTGGTCACACATCGCCCCCCTTGAATCTTCTTGCCTCGACCTTAACCGCGTCCGACATAATGCGCCATGCCCAAAGGCCGTGATCGACCAAAGTCGCATGTGCTTCAGAAACCTTGCGCGCGGGCCGCTTTGATTTCCGAAAGATAGGCCCCAAAGCCAGCCACAATATCGTGAGCAGGCCGCCAGCCGAGATGTTTTTCAGCCGCGCTGATCGAAAGTGGGACGGCCTTATTTTTGGGCGGCTCGCCCGCCTCGATCTCATAATTCAGAGCCGGACAATGAGCGCGCACAGCTGCCACAACATCCTCAAAAGGCGTGACAAAACCATTGCCGATGTTGAAGATCGTACCCTTGGGCAGGGATTTTGTCACAGCCAGATCAACCGCGCGGCCCATATCCTCGGCATAGATATATTCATTCGTCATGGTCTCGGCGGAAGGGATGCGCGCCTTGGCGCCCGAGAGGCCTGCTTCCAGCAAGGCCTGCATTTTTGCCCCACCCGATGAGCCAGCCCAGAAATGCCCAAAACCATAGACATTGGCCGGGCGCAGCATGACGAGCTCGAACTTGTGGAGATCGGCATAGGCCTCCAGCAGCACTTCCTTGGCGACTTTCAGATTGCCATAGCCGCGCCCTGCGCCGCGCGGAAAAGACTCATCCACCGTGCCGGACGTCTCGCGACGCGTGTCGTAAACACCGAAGGTTGAAATATGGACAAGACGGCGAAGCCCCGCGAGGCGCATCACTTCAGCCACATTGCGCGTGCCGCCCAGATTGATATCGAAAGCCAGCGACAGAGATTGCTGCACGCGCCCGCCGATCAAGCCGGCAGTGTGGACAATGGTCTCGACCTTGTGCGTCTTCACCGCATCAAAGAGCGCGGGCAGATCACGCACATCGCCGCGCACCAGCTCGGCCCGGCCCGCACCGCATTTGAAATCGATAAAAGAGCGGCGCGGCTCGGGATCGAAAAAGACGATCTTTTCCCCCCGCTTGATGGCCTCACGCGCGAATGACGTGCCGACCAGACCGGCTCCCGTGACCAGAACACTCATCTTTGATCCTCCCTGCCGCCTCTGGCGGTCTTTGGGTCCATTTTCGGCCCATTGTGCGAGGCAGAGCAAGCCCCTATCCTGAGCCTTCCCAAAAACAAGAAAAGGACAGGCGGCATGGCCAAAATATCCCGCATGGAAAAAGAGCTCTCGGCAAACACCACCGGGCTCGTCATGTTCGACAGCCTCAACGGCTATTTGCACCCGCGCGATCCTGCCAAGCAAAAGTTTCTGGCCGACCGCAATATCCTGCCCAATATGCAGCGCCTTCTGATGGGTGCCCGCAAAGTCGGCATGACGGCCTTCTACCCTTCCGGCCACCACGCGCCTGACGGCTCCGACACGGTTTTGCGCCTCACCGACACAGATATGGATCTGGGCTCCACCAGCGCGCCTGACGCCGTCATCAAGCCGCGCTTTTATGGCGATTCCAAAGATGCGGAAGTCGCCCCCGAACTCGCACCCGCCAAGGGTGACGTGATGGTGCCCAAGCACCGCTGGAATTCTTTCTTCCAGACCGATCTCGAATTGCAGATGCGCGTACGTGGCATCGTCAACATCATCATCTGCGGCGGCTCGACCGATGTGGGCATTGCCTCCACCGTCTTTGCCGCGCGTGATCTCGACTTCGGCATTGTGGTCGCACGTGACGCCTGTTTCTCGACGCGCGGCAATAACAATGAGTTTTTCATGGACCGCGTTTTCCCGCGCATGAGCCGCGTGATGAATGTGGATGATATTGTCGCGCTGATGCGCGCCTGAGGAGAGTTAGACATGACGTCGATTGAAACGAAGGAAGTCACCTGTTCGAACGGCATGCCGGCTTTTCTGGCACGGCCCGCCGGCTCCGAGCGCCGCCCTGTGGTGGTGCTGATGCATGAGCGCTACGGCCTCGTGCAGCACACGCGCGATCTGGCCAAGCGTTGCGCTAGCGACGGTTTTGCTGTGCTCGCCCCCAATTTCTTTTTCCGCCATCCCGATCAGCCCAAGCTCAATTGCGGCGATGGCCGCTATGACATGAGCGACATGGAAGCGCTGGAAAATATCGACGCGGCGATCAAAGCCATGTCGAATGAAGCTGGCGCCGATATGGAAAAAGTGGCTGTGGCTGGCTATTGCCAGACGGGTCGTCATCCGCTGGTCTATGCGGCTGAACGCAAGATCACCGCAGCCATTGTCTGGTATGGCGCGGCTTCCAAACGCGAATGGGCGATCAATGAACGCCAGCCCAAAACGCTCGATGATATTTTGGCCTCACTCGATTGCCCGGTCTTTGGTGCTTTTGGCGCCTCCGATCACATCATCGCGGTGGAAGATGTGCAACGCATGCGCAATTGCCTTGAGGCCAATAAGAAGAGCTATGACATTCACGTCTACGCCGATGCACCCCATGGCTGGCTGAATGACACCATGCCCGGCCGCTACCGCAAGCCGCAGGCTGAACAAGGCTGGGCTGATCAGCAAAAGTTTTTGGCGCGTGTTCTGTCGCCGAACTGGAAGGCTGATCCGGTCATGCAGGCTTACGATTGCTCGTTCGCCAAGTCCTACGACTTCTCGAAAAACGTTCGACTCGAGTGACGAGCCTCTAGGCTCGTCATTGCGAGGAGCGTCAGCGACGAAGCAACCCAGAAAGCCACACGTGAGGCTCTGGATTGCTTCGCTTACGCTCGCAATGACGGCGAAAATGTTAGCCGATCTCGATATCCAAACCGAGATCCAAAATCGGCGCGGAATGTGTCAGCGCGCCCGATGAAATCAAATCGACGCCCGTCTCGGCAATCTCTTTCACGCTGCCACGATTGATGCCGCCAGAGGCCTCCAGCTTCACATGGCCCTTGGCCATAGCAACCGCCTCGCGCATTTGCTCGACCGACATATTGTCGAGCAAAACAAAATCCGCCCCCTCGGCAATCACTTCACGCAGCTGATCAAGCGTATCGACTTCAATCTCGACCTTCACCAAATGCCCGGCCGCCGCTTTCGCCGCACGCAGAGCCGCGCGAATGCCGCCAGCAACTGCAATGTGATTATCCTTGATGAGCACGGCATCATCGAGACCGAAGCGATGGTTCATCGCGCCGCCACACCGCACGGCATATTTTTCAAAAGCGCGCAGATTGGGCGTGGTCTTGCGCGTGCAGCAAATCTTCGCATTGGTATGGGCCACAAGCGCCACAAATTCCGCCGTCATCGTCGCAATGCCCGACAAGCGGCAAGCGTAATTCAAAGCCACACGCTCAGCCGTCAAAATGGCGCGCGCATTGCCCTTGATGCGGGCGACAGGCGTTTTGGCCGGCACATGCGCGCCCTCTTGCACCAGCGGCTCAAACGACAATTTCGGATCAATCAGACGAAACGCGGCCTCAGCCAGCGGCAGGCCGCAAACCACACCACCCTTGCGCGCGGCCATGACGGCAGAGGCCTGCATATCGGCAGGAATGGTTGCCATGGTCGTGATATCGCCAGCGTCACCCAAATCTTCATCAAGTGCGGCACGCACGGCATTTTCGAGCAGGATCGGATTGAAGAAGGCCATGGTCATGGATGTGGTCCCAAAGAAAATCAGATTGCTTATTTACGCGATGGCTGTGCGCTAGACAAACGCCCCGCGACTTCACGCGTGGAAGGGATGCGGCGATTGTCGCCCGCAGCCTGCGCCTCGTCACGCGCCAGATTATCGATCATGGCGAGCAAAGCTCTGCGCATAGCCACAATCTCGCGCTCCTCCAAACCTTCGATCGCAATGGCATTGACCTCTTCGGCCAGCGGCACCAGCTTGTCTTTCAGTGAATGACCGAGCGGGGTCAGATGAATGAACACCTGCTTGCGATCACCGGGCTTCTGGCGGCGCTCGACATAGCCAAGCTTTTCCATCGCCTTCACAGCCGAAAAAGTGGTGGGCTCCATCACACCCGCCATATCCGACAAAGCGCGCTGCGCCATGCCATCGCCATTCCACAAGATACGCAAAAAGGTCCAATGACCGAAGGACACGCCATGTTCAGCCAAGCGCATTTGCAAAGCGCGTCCCAATCCGCGCGACGCATCTTTGATGAGATGAGCGAGACGATCATCCGGCACGGATTCGCGCCAATGATGCTGGATGACTTGTGCGAGATTGCTGCGCTTGGTCATGGCAAACCCACCTGATGCTGCAGAGTGATCTCGCGGCCCTCGCGTGCTGATTGCAACAGCGCGAGACAGACTTCCATGGTCGCCAGCGACCATTCACCAGAATGCAGCGGCGCCACATTGTCAAACACAGCTGCCACCAGCTCATCCGTCACTTCACTGCGCGGAACTTTGGGGGGATCAAGCGCCAGAAATTCTTGCGCTGCATCTCCATAGATGCGCACACCATCACCAAAGGCACGCAGATCACCGCGCTCGCAACTTGCCAACATAAAACCGAATGTCTGGTGCTGGCGTGCATTCAGATCAGATAGGTCGGCATAAGCAGAACCGCCATAATTACGCGCATTTTTCAGCGCCGATTCTTCCGCCAGATTGCCCGAAGCCAAAATGGCTTTGCGCGCAGTACCATAATTTTTCGGATCTTTTTTCAGACCCAATTCATTCGTCCAGTCGAGCCATTCATCACTGTCAAAATGCGCATAACCGGAATAGGTCATGGTCGCGCTGACATCATTTTCAAAAGTCAGAAACGCATTATAGGCGCCTTCTGTCGGGCGATGGGCATCCCACACGCCTGCCATGGCGCGCACGGATTTCACACGCCCGCCTGCAATGAGGCGGATCATCTCCACTTGATGGGGCGCCTGATTGTAAATCACGCCACCACCTTGCGCGGTGTCGAGTTCTTCCGGCCGGCGTGGACGAAACATGAAATCGGTAAAATTCATCGCCGTGATCATGCGCAAGGTGCCATAAGCGCCGCTCGAAACCAACTCGGCCATTTTACGGATTGGTGCATCGAATGAATGGCTGTGCCCAACGATCAGATGCACGCCTGCTTTGCGCGTCACATCAATCATCGCCTGACAATCAGCCAGCGACAAAGCCATGGGCTTTTCCACCAACACATGCTTGCCATGCGCGGCCGCCATAGCGACTTGCGGCGCGTGGAATTGATGCGGCGAGGCAATATAAATCGCATCCACATCGCTGGCGCAGAGCTCTTCCATACTGGCGAAAGCGGGTGCGCCGAAGTCCTGCATGAAGCGGGAACGCGCTTCCTCACGCGGATCAAAACCAGCCACAATGGTCACGCGCGGATCATCCCGAAAGGTCGGGATCATGAAGGAAAAGGCGCGGCCTATGCCTGCAATTCCGAGTTTGAGGGGCCGCGCGCTCATGTGTCAGCCTTACAGATCAAGAACAAGTTCGCCGCCCAATGAGCGTGACACGCAAACCATGATCTGGCTCGCCTTCTCATAATCAGCAAGCACAAGATCGCGGTGGTCAACATCGCCCGAGACGAGCTTCGTCTTGCAGGACCCGCAGGACCCACTCTCGCAAGAGAAAGAAATATCATGGCCATGCGCGCGCAAGACTTCGAGAATGGATTGGCCCACCGGCACATCATAGACCGCGCCCGTCTTGGCAAGCCGCACGGTGAAAGGCACATCTTCCGCTTTGGTGATCGCACCGGGCGGTGTGAAATCTTCAAAATGCACTTTGGCGGTTGACCAATGCCCGGTCATATCGCGCACGGCCTCCATCAACCCGCGCGGACCGCAGCAATAAAGATGCGCCGCACCGGGCTTTTCCATCACTGGCCACAGATCAAAAGCTTTATCCGGATCGCCCTCATCATGATGGATCGTCACCATGCCGCGCAGTTCCGGCGCTTTCAGCTCGGCAAGAAAGGCCGTCATCTCCGGTGAGCGTGTCAGATAATAGAGTTTAAATTTCGCCGTGCCCGCAGCACGAACCCATTTGATCATTGACAGGATCGGCGTGATGCCAATACCGCCTGCGATGAACACATATTGCGGCGCTGCCACCAGCTCGAAATCATTACGCGGCGCCGAGACCATGATCTCGTCACCGACCTTCGCCTCATCGATCAGGCTGATCGAGCCACCACGCCCGCCCTCTTCACGCTTCACGGCGATGCAATAGCGGTCGCGCTCTTCGGCATCATTGCAGAGCGAATATTTGCGCACGTCGCCATTGGGCACGCGCATGGAAATATGAGCGCCGGGCATGAAGGGCATGAGTTCGCCACCATCGGGCTTTTTCAGCTCGAAATATTCAATGCCATCGGCAGCAGGACGCTTGTCCGTAATCCGCAAAGCCTGCTTCAGCTCATCCACCGCCATCAACCCTCTCCGTACCTACCCGACTTACTTAGAAGGCTAAGGATATTTGTTCAAGGGCCCAGCCCCGTCCTTACGAGAAGGGCAAAGCCCGACGCGGCAATCCAGAGGCCCCACGTGAGGCATCTGGATTGCTTCGCTGCGCTCGCAATGACGGGCGAGGCAACACAACCCCCACCCCGCTCTGCTGCGCAGAGTCGTCCCTCCCCACAAGGGGGAGGGAGAAGCAGCGCAACCTGGTCCCCCTCCCCCTTGTGGGGAGGGGCTAGGGGTGGGGGTCGCGCAATGCCCGCCGCCCTTGCGAGGAGGCCGACGGCGATTCAATGACGTCGGGAAACGGGCCCCCACCCCCGTGGACAAGCCCGCGCCACCCCGCTATGTTGGCGGAAACTTAGAGAGCTAAGCAAGTCGAGGAACGCCATGCTCACGAAAGAGGAAAACGATCTCCTGTGCCGCGTCGAAGGCGATGCGCCAGCTGGCCAGATCATGCGCCGCCATTGGCTGCCCGCTTGCCTCATTGAAGAAGTGCCCGAGCCCGATTGCGCCCCGCTGAAACTGCGTCTGCTCGGCGAAGATCTCGTCGTCTTCCGCGACACCGAAGGCCGTGTGGGCATATTGGACGAACTCTGCCCGCATCGGCGCGCCTCGCTCGTCTTCGGCCGCAATGAAGAATGCGGCCTGCGCTGCCTCTATCACGGCTGGAAAATCGACGTTGACGGCAATGTCGTTGAAATGGCCTCCGAGCCCGCGGGCTCAACCATGACGGAAAAGGTCAAGCACAAGGCCTATCCGGTGCGTGAAGGTGCGGGCTTTGTCTGGGTCTATATGGGCCCCGCCGAATCCATGCCCGAGTTCGAGCCGCCCGTGTTTCAACCCACACCAGAAACACGCGTCTCCATTGCCAAGATTCACATCGATTGCAATTGGGCGCAGATTCTGGAGGGCGCGATTGATAGCGCCCATTCCTCTTCGCTCCATTCCTCCGACATGGTGCCAGCGCGCGTGCCGGGTGCGGCCGCCACCGACACAAACTGGTTGCGCCCCTCCACCGACAAAGCGCCGCGCATGCAAGTGCAGCGCACGTCTTTCGGTTTTCGCTATGCGGCGATCCGCAAGCCCATCGCCAATCCGCAGACGCATGATTACATCCGCACGACGCTTTTCATTGCGCCTTACACCGTGCTGATCCCGCCCAACAATCTCTACAATGTCGCCATTCTGCATGTGCCGACAGATGACACGCACACCGCCTTCCACTTCATTGCTTGGGGCGATGCGGCGACAACGCCCGCAACCGAAGAATGGCGCAAATTCCTGCATGCGCAGGTGGGCATTGATGTCGACAAATATTTCATCAAGGTCCGCACGCGCGCCAATAATTATCTGCAAGATCGCAAGGCGATGAAGCTTGGCAATTTCACCGGCATTCCGGGCATTCCCAACCAGGACATTGTCATGTGGGAAACCATGGGGCCGATTGCTGATCGCACGCACGACCGATTGGGTGCCAGCGATCTCGCCATTGTCGAATTCCGCAAGCAGATGGTCGAGGCCGCCAAGACTTTTGCCGCCGGTGGCCCCGCCATCGGCACGCTGGAGCCGCGAATCCCGCACGCAAAGCTCATGTCCTTTGAGGGCGTGGTGCCAAAAACAACCGACTGGCGCGTCATGGGTGTAACACCTGAAGAAATGGCGCATGAGTCGCAATCTCACGCAGCAGAATAAACGCCCTGAAACAAAGGCCCGAATAGAAGGTCATAAAAATGCACGATCTGGATGAGGAACACGACCACAACGGAATGTCGGACGAAGACAAGGCCGCCATGGCTGCCTGGATCTGGGCACAAGAATCCGTCGAGCTGAAAACAGTCGGTATCGACATCGGCTCATCCACCTCGCATCTGCTCTTTGCCAAAGTCACGCTGCAACGTGTCTCGCAGGGCCTCTCCGCCCGCTTTGTTGTGACAGGGCGCGAAGTGGTCTGGCGTTCGCCGATCATGCTGACGCCCTTCCTGCCCAATGGCATGATTGATGCGGCTTACCTGCAAGAATTCATCCGCGCCTGTTATCGCGATGCGCGCGTCAAGCGCGAAGATATCGACACGGGCGCCGTGATCCTCACCGGTGAAGCGATCAAGCGCTCCAATGCGCGCGCCATTGACGAACTCTTTGCCGAAGAATCTGGCAAATTCGTTTGCGCCACCGCAGGCCACAAGCTTGAATGCACGCTTGCAGCCCACGGCTCGGGTGCCGTTGCTTTGTCGAAAGCGAAAAATGCTGTCGTCCTTCATGTCGATATTGGTGGCGGCACAACCAAGCTCGCACTCATCGACAAGGGCATGATCAAATCTGTCGCTGCCTTTGCGGTCGGTGGGCGCCTCGTCGCCCATGATGGCAAGATCGGCTGGACGCGCGTCGATGAATCAGCCCAGCTCGTCGCTGATGAATTGGGCCTGCCAACGACAACGGGCGCATTGTCCAATGCGATGACGCGCAAGAAGATTGCGGTGCGCTTGGCAGAACTCGCCGTCGACCAGATCGTCAACGATCCGCTCGATGAATTGGGCCAGAAAATTGCACTCACCGAACCGCTCGACCGTTCCCTCAAGCCCGAGATCATCACATTCTCGGGCGGTGTGTCGGAATATATTTTCGGCACGGAAGAACAAGAGTTCGGCGATATCGCCAAGCCACTGGCTGCTGCCATTCGCGAAAAACTCGCTGCGCGCTCCACGACCCCTGTTGAAGATCCGGGCAATCGCATTCGTGCGACCGTCATCGGTGCGTCGCAATTCACCGTGCAGGTCTCTGGCAAAACCATCTATCTGCCGAAAGATCAGGAAGGCATCCTGCCCGTGCACAATATCCCTGTCGTGCAAATCGGCATGGATCTGTCGGATGACATTCCCGCCGCCGATATCATCAAGCGCATTCATGAAAAAATGGCCGTGCTCGATCTTGAACCCTCCGCGCGCTTGGCGGTGGCTTTCACTTGGCATGGTGATCCGGAATATTCACGCCTTGCCAATGCGGCACGCGCCATCAAGGCCGCTGTGGCCCCTGATGGCAAACGCGCCAATACGCTGTGCCTGATGATCGACGGCGATGTCGGCCGCACCATGGGACGCCTCTTGCAAGATGAAGAGGGCCTTGAAGGCGCTGTCGTCTCGATTGATGGCGTGCAGCTGCAAGAACTCGACTTTGTCGACATTGGCGAATTGATTTCACCGCCCGGCGTTGTGCCGGTGGTCATCAAATCGCTGCTCTTCGACAATCCAGCCAATAATCTTTGAAGAATAAACGGGAGAATAAAAGATGAGCACTGACAAGCCGCGCTATGGCGTCGACCCCTATCTGAACTGGGTCGAAAAAGAAGGCCTGCCCGTTCATGAAGATTACGGTGTTGATCTCTTCTCGGTCGAGACCAAGCCTTGGGCCCGTTATGGCGTGAAGGGTGCGGCTGTGCACCTCAAAGGCCGCGGCGACTTCTCCAACATGTTCCTTTTCGACATTGGCCCCGGCCAGTCGACGGCACTGCAAAGCCATCTGTATGAAGATGTGATCTATGTGCTCGAAGGCACAGGCTCGACGCAGATTGAATTTGCAGATGGCACCAAGCGCTCGTTTGAATGGGGCCCGAAGAGCCTCTTCGCGATTCCGCTCAACGCCACGCATCGCCACTTCAACGGCTCGGGCCGTGAGCGCGCTTTGCTTGTCTCCACCACCAATCTGCCGATGATCATGAATGTCTTCCATGACGAAGATTTTGTGTTCAACACCAACCGCGACTTCATGGCGCGTGCGGGCAAGCAGGGCTATTTCTCGGGCGAAGGTGATCTCATCACCGTGCGCCCCGGCAACCACATGTGGGAAACCAATTTCGTCCCCGATCTCGCTGGCATTGAGCTGAAGAGCTGGGGT
Organism: Beijerinckiaceae bacterium; assembly: GCA_947452455.1. Classification (GTDB taxonomy): domain Bacteria; phylum Pseudomonadota; class Alphaproteobacteria; order Rhizobiales; family Beijerinckiaceae; genus Terripilifer. Next base: position 66,093 of record CANGBX010000001.1, on the reverse strand, counting down.
GATCGTGGCGCTGGTGGCACCAACATCATGTTCGTGCTCGCTGATGGCATTATGCATGCGCATATTTCGGAAATGCCGGTGGGCACCTACAAGAAGGGCCATAAGCATGGTCCGTCTTTTCACGTCATGTGCGTCACCGGCCACGGCTATTCGCTACTCTGGTATCCGCATGAAAAGGATTTCATCCGCATCGACTGGAAGCACGGCACGGTCTTCCCGCCCGCCGACCAGCAATTCCACCAGCACTTCAACACGTCCACTGAGCCTGCGCGTTACCTCGCGACAGCGGTCGGTGGCTTGCGCTATCCCACCATGCTCTCGCAGCGCCGCTCGCTGATTGGCGTGAATGGTGAGAAGGGTGCCGTCTCGCTCTCCATCAAGGAAGGTGGCGACCAGATCGAATATGAAGATCAGGATCCGCGCATCCACCGCGAATGGCTGGACGAGATGAAGAAGAACGGCGTCACGCCGAAAATGGACAAGTTCAACGTCGCTATGTGAGGTGCCAATCCTCACGAACGTCATTGCGAGCGAAGCGAAGCAATCCAGAGGCCTCACGTGAGGCCCTTGGGTTGCCGCGTCGCCTTCGGCTCCTCGCAATGACGGGTCTGGTATTACAAGAAATACTCCCCTAAACTCCCTCCATCCGCACCGGCACAAAGACTGGGCGACTTGAAAAAAGAATGGGGAGGAAAATATGGGCTTTTCAAGCTGGCGTGGCACGCTTGGCATGGTGCATCCGACATTGCGTCCGGGCTCGACCGAAGAATTCATCCGTCTCGCACCCGAAGGCATCGGCGTCATCCCGATGTTTTTGAACATCAGCCGCGGCACGCGCGATGAGTTCGAAAAAGTCTTCGCCGCTTATGAAGACCAGATCAAAATCTGCGCCGATGCCGGCTGCGATCTCATTCACCCCTCAGGCGCGCCGCCCTTCATGGTGCAGGGCCTGAAGCGCGAAGCGGAAATCGTGAAGGGCTGGGAAGAAAAATTCGGCGTACCGATTTTCACCTCGGGCCAGAACCACATCACCGCCATGCGCGCACTCGGCGCCAAGAGCATTGTCGGTGCCACATACTTTCCCGGCGACATCAACAACACATTCTCACGTTACTTCCAGGACGCGGGCTTTGATGTGAAATGCATGGCCGGCATTGAAGTGCCCTTCGACCGTGCGCAGGAACTCTCCGGCGAGCAGGTCTATGGCCACATCAAAAAAGCCTTCCTGAAATCAGGCGGCGGCGATGTGATCTATATGCTGGGCTCCGGCTGGCGTGTGCTCAACATCATCCACATGCTCGAGCAAGATCTCGGCGTGCCTGTCATTCATCCTGTGCCTGCGCGCGTCTGGGAAGTGCAGCGCCGCCTGCACATCAATGAACCCAAAGCCGGCTACGGAAAAATTCTCGAAACCATGCCGCCCCTGCCGAAGTGATAAGCCCGTCATTGCGAGGAGCGTAGCGACGCGGCAATCCAGAAAAGCCACATGTATTGCCTCTGGTTTGCTTCGCTTCGCTCGCAATGACGATCTGGGAATAATGAAGGAGAACACTCCATGGATCGCCGTAGATTTCTGACCGGCCTCACCGCCGCAACAACTCTGCCTTTGCCCGCCCTTGCGCAAGAAAGCGTGGAGAGTTTTTACAAAGGCAAAACCATCACACTCATTGTGCCAACCTCTCCGGGCGGCATTAACGACATTTCTGGCCGCCTGGTCTCGCGCCATCTGGGTCGCTTCCTTCCCGGCAACCCCAATATTGTCGTGCAGAATCTGCCGGGCGGTGGCGGGCTTGTCGCGGCCAATAAGCTCTACAACACGGTTGAACGTGATGGCTCGGTGATTTCGCTCATCCAGCGCGGCACAATGCAATTGCAGATCCAAGGCAACAGCAACGCCAAATTCGATCCGCAGAAATATACTTGGCTCGGCTCGCTGTCGTCTTATGCGGATGACGGCTATCTGCTGCTCGTCAATGATGATCATCCGGCCAAGAGCGCCGCTGATCTGCGCAAGCCCGGCATTGTCACCAAGCTCGGCGGCGATCAACCCGGCTCCACCAATCTGACATTTGCGATCATCGCCAAAACGGTGCTCGGCATGAACATTGATGTCGTGCGCGGCTATCCCGGTGCGGCACCCATGTTCCTGGCAATGGAGCGTCGCGAATTGGATGGCCAAGTGATCGGCTATAATTCCGTGCGCGCGGGTCAGCCCTCGCTCTGGAACAATAAGAAAGTGCGCCCGCTCATCCAGTTCGGCCGCATCACGCGTCTGCCTGCACTGCCTGATGTCCCGACAGGTCGCGAACTGGCAACAGATCCGCGCATGCGCGCTCTGGTCGAATTTGCAGAACTGCCTTTCTTCATGGCGCTGCCCTTCTTGGCGCCTCCCGGCGTGCCAGCCGATCGCGCGGCTGCTTTGCAAAAAGCATTCGTCGATATGGTGAAGGACAAAGATTTCCAGTCCGACGCTGAAAAGGTGAACATCGAACTCTCACCTATCGATGGTAAAGGTGTGCTCGATCTCGTCAAACGCGCCGCGGATACACCCAAAGACGTGATCGCGCTTTACAATGAAATGGTGCCTGTCGGGCATTAAGAGTTGTTCGCGACAATCGCAATGACGGATCCAGAGAACGCAACCTCTCCACCGTCATTGCGAGGAGCAAAGCGACGCGGCAAACCATAGCAGGACACCCGATAAAAAAGGGCGCACGCACTGGTTTGCTACGTCGGGCTAAAGCCCTCCTCGCAATGACGCGCTAGCTCCGCGTCCATTGCGGTGGATTGGTCGCCTTGATACGACGCCCTTCTTTCACCAGCTCTTTCACTGCGCCGGTGATCGGCGCCGACAGGCCTGCTTGATCGGCCATTTTCATGACGATCTGCATATCTTTCAGTGCCCATGTGAACGTCGTCTGATCCCAATCTTCCAGAGCCTGGCTCTTGCCCGACGACATCATCAAAGCATCGCGCAAATTCGGCAGATCAATGCCGGTCGATTGCGCAATCCGTCCGGCCTCGATCAAGCCGATCGAGGTAATCCAGAGCATCAGATTGTTCATCGCTTTGCCGACTTGGCCATGGCCCACGTCGCCCAAATGCGAAATGTCGGAGGCAAAGCAGGAAAAGACTTTGCGCCCACGCTCGACAACATCTTTGCGGCCACCAAACAGCGCCAGCAATTTGCCTTCATCAGCAAACCAGCGACCACGGCAGATCGGCGCATCGAGAATATCGCAGCCCTTGGCCCGCGCCTTTTCATCCAAAGCCTTTACCGTATCGGGCGACACAGTCGAACAAACAGCAATCACTCCGCCAGAAGCCATAGCTGCCAGAAGGCCGTTCTCGCCGAGCACAACTTCATTGACCTCTTCGTCATAGCCGACACCCAGAATGACAAAGGCGCTTTTCTGGCCGACTTCTTCGGGCGATGCCGCAATGGTGGCGCCCATCGCACGCACTTTCTCGATATTCTCTGCGCTAATATCGTTGGCGAGCACATGGTAGCCATGCTTGATAAGATGCTTCACCATCGGCTGGCCCATACGCCCCACACCGATAATGCCAATCGTCTCTGCCATTTCTGCCTCCCTTTTTTATTTTTGTCGTTTTGATTATTTCACGCCGGGCTTGTCGCGGTCGAGCCCTTTGGCAGCGAGATCATCGAGGTAGGATTGGAATTTCGCATCTCGGTTTTTGCCGAGATCGCCCAGAAAATCCCATGAATAAATGCCTGTCGAATGCATATCGTCAAAGATGAGGCGCACAGCATAATTGCCCACCGCATCGACGGAGAGAATGGACACATTGCGCTTGCCGCCCACCGTCTTGCGCTCGGCTTCCGAATGGCCTTGCACTTCGGCTGACGGGCTCGTGACACGCAAGAGCTCCGCGGAGAGATCATAATGCGCGCCATCATCAAACGAGACAGACAGCGTGCGGCGATCTTTCGAGAGGCGCAGTTCAGTCGGCCAAGCCATCACGCCACCTTCTCGATCAGGAAGACGATCCGCTTCTCATCCCGCTCGCGGATTTCGATACGGTCACCGGTCTCGCGGATGAGATTGGGAATATCAATCACCGCCAGCGGATCGGTGCAATGCACCTCGAGCTTGCTACCCGGCGCAACAGATTTCAGCGCCTTGCGGGTTTTGAGCGCGGGTAAAGGGCATTTCAGCCCGGTGAGATCGAGGAGTGTTGTGGACATGGATCAACAGATGGCGAAGCGCACGGGAGCCGTCAACTCCCCTCACGCAGAGATACGCAGACCCCAACCCCAACCCTCCCCTCAAGGGGGAGGGTGGAGACTGCACCAGCATCGAGACAAGTCACCAGCATCGCATGCTGCATCAAATCCCCTTCCCCCTTGAGGGGAGGGGTTAGGGGTGGGGGTCGCGCCATCTAGGGCGTCAGTAGCAGGTCACACATTCGAGACTAGACCTGCGCGCCACCGCTTCTAAATTAAAGCCTATGTTCATCAGAATACTGCTCCTTGCCCTGCTCGCCACGCCTGCCCTCGCCCAAGGCGAATTGCGCGGCCATGGCGGGCCTGTGCGGGCGCTTGCCGTCACGCCCGATGGGCGAGAAGCGATCAGCGGCTCTTTCGATTCATCGGCCATCGTCTGGGCTCTGGAGCGCGGCACAGCGCGGGCCGTGCTGCGGGCGCATGAGAGCGCGGTCAATGCGGTGGGCGTCACGCCGAACGGCTTTGTCACCGCAGGCGAAGATGGCCGCCTGGCCATCTGGGCCCGCAATGATCTCACCAAGCCGATCCGCGTCGACAAAATCCACACAGCGCCCATTGCGGCCCTGAGCGTCTCGCCCGATGGCACAAGCTTCGCCACAGCATCCTGGGATTCTAGCCTCGCTATCACGCCGCTTGAAGGCGGCACGCCGCGTCGTCTTGAAGGTCACCAAGGCAATGTGAATGGCATCGGCTTCATGCCTGATGGCGTAACACTTGTGAGCGCAGGCTATGACGCGACCTTACGCATCTGGCCCGCACAAGGCGCAGCGCGCGTCATCAAACTTGATTCACCACTCAACGCATTGAGCATCGCGCCAGATGGGCGCATGGCGGCTGGCGGCTCTGATGGCACGCTCTTTCTGCTCGATGCGCAGGGCAATCATCTGCGCAAGATAGAAGCGGCAGACTCGCCGCTCATTGCGATTGCTTTTTCTCCAGACAGTATGCGGGTCGCAGCCGCGAGCCCGCGCGGTTCGGTGACGCTCTTCGACACAGCCAGCGGCAAAGCGCTCTTCACATTGAACGGGCCGGGCCTGCCCGTCTGGTCGCTAGCTTTCTCAGCCGATGGCAAAGTGCTTTTCACGGGCGGAGGCGATCGTCTTGTGCGCCGCTGGAGCGCGGTCAATGGCGATCATCTGGGCCCCATTGTCATTGAAAAACCGACCGAGATGTTTGTCAGCGATGGCTCGCGCGGCGCGGAAGTTTTCAAAGCCTGCGCCGTCTGCCACACGCTGACGCCCGATGCCGAGAATCGCGCGGGGCCGACGCTCTACGGCGTGATCGGGCGACGTATCGGCACGGCGTCTGGTTATGTCTATTCGGCAGGCTTTGGCGCCCATGACATTGTCTGGACCAAAGAAACCATCGCCAAACTCTTCGAGCTCGGCCCAAGCACCTTTACGCCGGGCACCAAAATGCCCGAACAAAGGGTGGGCTCTGATGAAGATCGCGCAGCCCTCGGAGATTTTATCGAGAAAGCCGCCCGACCACGCTGAAAAGCTTGATTTAGCGGCCCATGACCACCATAGATTCAATCCAGATCAAGTGGCTCATCCAGCCGCTTCAAGACGTAGCAACAGGAGTATCCGATGAAAGCTTTCATCTCTGCCGTGATCGTGGCTGTGGTTTTCGCCGTGGGCGCTGCAATGGTGCTCGATAGCCAGCAGCAGACTGCTGACAAGGCTTTCGCAACCTCAGCTGCACGCGTCGGCGACCCCGGCCATAATCTGATCCGTATGTAATCTAGAACAGGCTTGGATAAGCGATAAAGGCGACAGCATCGCCGGGCTTCACGCCCTCGCAATCATCAGCCAGTTCGACAAGACCATCGGTCTCGCATAGCGAGGACAAAAGCCCCGCCCCTTCGCGCGGAAACTTTTGGATCCCGCGCGTGCCATCTTCCAAAACCGTCAGGCTGGCGCGGACATATTCGCGCCGGCCTTTCTTTTTCTTGTAAGCGAAATTCGCACGCACCGGCAGCGCAACAAGCTTTTCAACGCGCGCACCTGACAAAGCCAGAACGGCAGGCCGCACGACATAAGCAAAGGTTACAAAAGAGGCGACGGGATTGCCCGGCAGGCCAATGAAAGGCGTGCCATCAATCACGCCCATCGCCACAGGCCGCCCCGGCTTGATCGCCATGCGCCACAAGACCAGCGAGCCCGCAGCTTCCACCGCGCTGCGCACATGATCTTCCTCACCGGTTGAGACGCCGCCAGACGTCAAAATCAGATCATGATTTTGCGCCGCCTGCTTTAGCCCTGCTGCAAGCGCTGCGTGCTCATCGCGCAAAATGCCGAGATCCGAAACCTCGCACCCCAAGCGGCGCAATAAAGCGGCCAGCATGTAGCGGTTGGAATCGTAAAGCTGCGCGGATGTGCGCGCATCACCGGGAGCTACGACTTCATTGCCCGTCGAAAACACCGCCACTTTGATGCGACGACGCACTTCGACATGCGACAGGCCGAGCGCTGCCGCAAGCGCCACATGTTGCGGGCGCAGACGCGTGCCTGCGGGAATAGCGAGCGCCCCTTGCGCAATATCTTCGCCCGCTGGGCGCATATTGGCGCGCGGCTTCAAACCCGACGGCAGAATGACATGGTCGCCATTGAGCTCCACATCTTCCTGCATAAACACCGTATCGGCACCATCGGGCATAGGCGCGCCGGTAAAGATGCGCGCCACTGTGCCTTGCGCGAGCGGGGCCGCGACAGCACCCGCCGTCACACGCTGCGAAATGGAGAATGTGCGCGCAGCCTCTTGCGGAAGATCGGTGCTGGCAATGGCGTAACCATCGACAGCGGAATTCATGAAAAGTGGCAGCGGCACAGGCGCTTCGAGCGCATGGGCCAGCACACGATTGTCGGCCTCATGCAGCGCTACACGCTCCACACCTTCCACAGCCAACAAGCGCTGCGTGACAATGGCCATAGCCTCATCGACCGGCATCAAGGCGCCGCCAAAGGCAAAGCAATCGTCGGAAAGTTGCACCATTCCCGCCTAGTCTCCTGAAGCCGCCAGAACGTCACTCAGCGGAACGGCCTTGGCCAACATCATATCGGCAATATTCTCGATGTCATCGAGATGGAACACATGCAGCGCGGTCTCCACCGGCACATCACTCGCCACCGCGACAATGGCTGCATCCTGCACATGCAGAAACGGCTTCTGGTTCTCGGCCCGATAGACTTCGATCTTCGGGTGCGGATCAGCCTTGAACCCTTCCACAATCACCAGATCAACGGGTGACAGCAGCGAGAGCAATTCCGGCAGCGTCGGCTCTGGGCTTCCGCGCAATTCATGCATGAGCGCGAAGCGATTGGCGGAGGCCACCAGCACTTCGGTCGCGCCCGCCTGACGATGTTTCCAGGAATCCTTGCCCGGGACATCAACATCGAATTTATGATGCGCATGTTTGAGCGTCGAGACGGACATGCCGCGCGCGATCAAATGCGGGATGACACGCTCCAACAGCGTAGTCTTGCCCGCTCCGCTCCAACCTGCCAGTCCGATGAGTTTCATAAAGGCTCCATCTGATCCCCCTCCCCCTTGTGGGGAGGGCTGGGGTGGGGGTCGCGCTATCTTCGGTAATAGCGCACAGCCCCGCCAACCACCAAGGTGATCACGACCCCCACCCCTAACCCCTCCCCACAAGGGGGAGGGGAATAGGCGCGCGCATTGCCAAAAAAAAGACTGCCCGGCATGACTGGGCAGTCAGACTTCTTTCGATGTGAAACCGAATTATTCCGCCGGCACGCTGTTGCGCGGGACAGAACGGGCCTTTGCTTCTTCTTCAGCAACCCAAAGAGCATGATGCTCTTTCGCCCAATTCACGTCGACTTCGCCCGTGCCCATGGCATCGAACGCGCCTTCCATTCCGACCGAGCCGATATAGGCATGGGCCAGCATGGCAGCAACAAAGCCCACTGCCAGAACAGCGTGGACAGTCGTCATCAGCTGAAGACCCGCGATTCCATCAGGCGCCTGATAGGGGAACAGCAGGAACCAGCCCGAGACGGACATCACAGCGCCGCCAGAAATGACGATCCAGAACACGCCCTTCTGGCCTGCATTGAAGCGACCAGCGGCCGGATGTTTGCCCTTCACGAAGAGCCCGCCACCCTGCTTCAGCCATTCAAGATCCAGCTTGTTGGGGATGTTGTCCTTCACCCAGAGCAGGAACATCAGCGCCACGCCAGCCATGAATGGGAAGGCGAGATAATTATGCGCGAGCTTTCCATAGCCGCTGATCATCGCAAATGTTTCTGCACCGAAGAACGGCAAAATCACCATGCGCCCGAAGGAGACATTCAGCCCCGAAAGCGCGAGAATGATGAAACAGCCCGCCGTGATCCAATGTGCAAAGCGATCAATCGACGCAAAGCGCGTGATCGTCTTGCCTGAGAAGCCATGCTCAACCTTGATGCGTCCACGCACCAGGAAGAACAGCACCAGCGCGCCGAGCATGCCGAGCAGAACCACGCCACCAATGGTCGGCAGCTTGTTCTGGTGGAAATCACGCCAGCTCTGGCCCTGCGGCTGAATCAGCGAAGCGGCTTTGGGGTCGGGAATGGTGATGCGGCCCGAGAGACGATCACCTTCCTTCAGCTGTTGCAGGAGCTTGTCTTCCTGCACGGCTTCCTTGGTCGGATTGAAATTATTGTATTGCGCGGCGGCAGGCAGCATGGCGCTGGCGAAGAGGATCGCCAGAGCTGCCACGAGTGTTTTGAGCTGTGCTTTCATCGCACGACCTTTCGAAATGTGTGCGTGAGACATCAGATGGCGACGGTTTCTTTATAGGCTGTCTTCCAGCCCCAAGCACCCGAACCATAACCGCGCTTCATCACGCGCTCTTTGTAGATGGTGGCGATCATCTCGCCATCACCCGCTAGAAGCGACTTGGTGGAGCACATTTCTGCGCAGAGCGGCAGCTTGCCTTCTGCCAGACGATTGCGGCCGTATTTCTCATATTCGATGGTCGAGAAATCTTCTTCCGGACCGCCTGCGCAATAGGTGCACTTGTCCATCTTGCCGCGCGAACCGAAGTTGCCGACCTTGGGATATTGCGGCGCGCCGAACGGGCACGCGTAGAAGCAATAGCCGCAGCCGATGCACAGATCCTTCGAGTGCAGCACCACAGCATCCGCTGTCGTGTAGAAGCACGAGACGGGGCACACGGCGGCGCAAGGCGCATCCGTGCAATGCATACAGGCCATGGAAACCGAGCGCTCGCCCGGCTTGCCGTCATTGATCGTCACCACACGGCGACGGTTGATGCCCCACGGAACTTCATGCTCGTTTTTGCAAGCAGTCACGCAGGCATTGCATTCGATGCAGCGATCCGCATCACAGAGAAATTTCACACGTGCCATTTCTCAATCTCCTCACGCTGCCTGAATTTGGCAGAGAGTCACCTTGCCTTCGTGCATGCCCGTGACCGGATCATAACCGTAGGTGGTAACCGTGTTGACGCTTTCACCGAGCACGATTGGGTCCGTGCCCTTCGGATAATTGCCGCGCTGATCGACACCCTGGAACCAGCCGCCGAAGTGGAAGGGCATGAATGCCACACCCTTGCCAACGCGATCTGTGACGAGCGCTTTGACCTTCGCCTTCGACTTGTTTTCTGGACCAGAGACCCAGACCCAACCGCCATCAGCAATGCCGCGCTGTGCAGCATCGGCCGTGTTGATTTCGACGAACATGTCCTGCTGCAATTCAGCAAGCCACTTGTTCGAGCGGGTTTCTTCACCACCGCCTTCGTACTCAACGAGGCGGCCCGAGGTGAGGATGATCGGGAAGTCTTTCGCGATCCCCTTCTCAATGGCAGCCTTCTGCACCGAGAAGCCCGCATTCATCATGCGGAACTGACGGCCATCGGGACGCGTCGGATATTTGGCGACGAGATCAACGCGCGGCGTATAGATCGGCTCGCGATGGACCGGAACCGGATCGGGCAGGTTCCAAGCCGCCGCACGTGCCTTGGCATTGCCGTAAGGCAAGACGCCATGGTCAAGACAGACGCGGATGATGCCGCCCGACAGATCGATGGCCCAGCCCACAGCATCCGGATTGGCACCCCCGATCTTGGTGATCGTCGCCACTTCATCCTCGGTGAGATCCTTATCCCAACCGAGCTTCTTCAGAATACCGTAAGTGAACTCCGGATAACCGTCGGTCAGCTCGGAGCCCTTCGAGTAAGAGCCTTCCGCCAAGAGATTATAGGTCGTCGATGTGCCATCGGCCTTCTTGTCTTCATAAACAGTGCCGAAGCGCGCGCGGAACGTACCGCCACCATCCTTCACATGAAGATTGGTGTTGTAGAGCGTGTGCGTTCCGGGATGACGAATTTCCGGCTTGCCCCAGCATGGCCACGGCAGACCGTAATAATCACCGCCCACTTCCGGCACATCAGCGGGTGCACGCAAGGTGACGAGATCGAACTTCTCGCGATGACGCAGATGCGCCTTCAGGCGCTCTGGCGACTGACCCGAATAGCCTGTCGACCAACCACCGCGATTGATTTCGCGCAAGATGTCTTCCGGCACCGGGCGATTGTTCTCGACCTTGATGTTCTTGAACATCTTGTCGGCAAAGCCGAGCTTGGTCGCGAAACGATAGATGACTTCGTAATCATCTTTCGATTCAAAGATCGGATTGACGACCTTTTCACCCCATTGGATCGAACGGTTGGAAGCCGAGCGCGAACCCTCCGTCTCGAACTGCGTGCAGATCGGCAGAAGATACGTGCCGTTCTTGCGACCAGAGATCGCGGAGAATGTCGTCGGATGCGGATCAGCCACAACAAGCAGCTCGAGCTGCTCAAGCGCCTTCACCATGTCGGGCATGCGCGGAACCGTATTGCCGCCGTGACCGAAGATCATCATGGCCTTCAAGCTGTCGCGCTGATCAACATCGTCTGACTTGAACGAAGTCGCATCAAACCAACGGGTCGAAGGAATGCCCGGCAGTTCCATATTTTCCTTGCGCGTACGCGCCGGACGACCGGACTTGGCAGGCACTTCATCGAAACGCGCCTGCAGGAAATCATATTCGACTTCCCAGACACGCGCCCAATGCTTCCACGCACCTTCAACAAGGCCGTAGTAGAGCGGCAGCGAGGTGATATCGAGGCCCATATCCGTCGCGCCCTGCACGTTGCAGTGACCGCGGAAAATATTGGCGCCGCCACCAAACACACCGACATTGCCGGTGGCGAGCAGCAGGTTGCAATAAGCACGCACGTTGGCAGTACCCACCGTATGCTGCGTGCCGCCCATGCACCAGATGAAGGTCGAGGGACGCTGCTTGGCGAAAGTTTCCGCCACGCGCTTCAGCTGATCACCCGGAATGCCGGTGACGCGTTCGGTCTCTTCTGGACCCCACTTTTCAACTTCGGCGCGCACGAGATCCATGCCAGCCACGCGCTGTGCGATGAATTCCTTATCTTCCCAGCCGTTCTTGAAGATGTGCCACATCATGCCCCAGATCACCGCAATATCGGTGCCCGGACGAATGCGCACATATTCCGTTGCATGTGCGGCCGTGCGCGTGAAGCGCGGGTCCAGCACGATCATATTCGCGCGGTTGATCTCCTTGCCGGAGAGAACATGCTGCAAGGAAACCGGATGGGCTTCCGCCGCATTCGAGCCCATGAAGACGATGGTCTTGGCGTTGCGAATGTCATTGTAGCTGTTGGTCTGCGCACCATAGCCCCAGGTGTTGGCAACACCCGCCACCGTGGTCGAGTGGCAGATACGGGCCTGATGGTCGACCGAGTTCGTGCCCCAGAAAGCGCCGAGCTTACGGAAGAGATAAGCGCCTTCGTTGGAGAATTTCGCCGAGCCAAGCCAATAGACCGAATCCGCACCGCTCTTGGCGCGGATTTCGTTCATCTTGTCGCCGATCTCGTTGATGGCCTGATCCCAACCAATGCGGGTCCATTCGCCATTCACAAGCTTCATCGGATATTTCAGACGACGATCACCATGCACGAGTTCGCGCACCGAGGCGCCCTTTGCGCAATGCGAACCGCGATTGATCGGGCTGTCATAGGCCGGCTCTTGGCCGACCCAAACGCCATTCTGCACTTCAGCCACAACGCCGCAGCCGACCGAGCAATGGGTGCAGACGTTCTTTTTGATTTCGCTCTTCACGCCAGCCACAACCGGGCCAGCTTCCGCCTTGCGGACAGCGCCGAGTGACAGCGAACCAATGGCGGCAACGCCACCAGCCGCCAGTCCCGAACGACGCAGGAATGAACGACGGTCGAGAACGCCCGAAGCAAGGCCTGCGGCCAAGCCTGAAAGACGCGCGCGCGAAGCTACTGCTTCTTTTCTTTTCGTCAGCATGGGAACTGCTCCTCAGTACCGGTTGACGCGATAGAATGTCTTGACGTGTTCGGTCTCTTTGTAGCGCGCCTTTGTGCGCTCAGAGGCCGATTCAGCTGCGGCTGCGGGCTCTGCACCCGTCGCCACAACTGTCGCCGCAGCCACAGCAGCGCCGCTGCCTGCGCGGAAGAAGGAGCGGCGATCCATGCCGCCTTCTTTCTTCTGTTCAACTTTGCTCATAACCGTTCCCTCCGGTTGATGACGTGAGAGCCGTCGCCTTTCAAACCACCTCACTTAATGGGGCAGTTTAAAAGCCTCCGTCTCGAGTTCGATAAAGGTGCGGCCAACACGACCGACCGATTTGTAGAATTGCGCTGCGCCCGTTGTTTCGAGATCAGCGAAGAAACGCGCGGCCCATGGCTGGATGTGCCGCTCGAAAAACTGCCCCTGCCGCGCTGTGTCGGCCAAAAAATCGCCACGCGCCATGCCAGCCATGATCTCGCATAAAATTGCAATGTGATCTTCGGGCTCGCGCATATGTCCGGCGCGCTCGACACCAAGTTCTGCGAGGTCTTCGCGCACGCGCGCCAGCGGGCGCTCATGCAAGAAGCCCGTCTGGTAGTAGGAGCCGTAGGGCAGCAATTCGCCGCGACCGACGCCGATGAAGAGATTGAAATATTCGCGACCCGCCACCGTCTCGTCGATTGCACGCGCGGCGTCTGCAAGTTCGATGTGGGCAAGGCCGAGAGGCGTGGCATCGCCGCGCAAATCGGCGACGCGTGAAAGCAGGTCCCCGCTCGGGGCTTGCCCAAGCAGAACTGAGAGAAGCGCATATTCGGCACTTCGCAGAACATCGATTTCATCGACCTCCGGCTTCACAGCCTCAGCACTCAGCACCCGAAACTCCATTCGCCCTGAAAGTCAGCGTCTATCTGCGCTGATCTGCATTATCTTCATAATGTCATAGAAAGCTGAATGTTTCTCAAGCTTATCCTTTTTGCTAAGCCGACGGCAAAGCTCTGCCATGACGACGCTTCTTGGCCGGCGCATCATCAGCCGCCAAAGCCCCTACTGGTGCACTAACTTCTTGCTGATCCTCATTTTTTTGGGGTTCTACAGCCCCTATCTGGGGTTCGCTAGAGGTGTCTAAGGGCTTCTCGCCGCTAACTATTTGATCTTGTTGCGCTGCAACATTTCCGATCACATTTTCGTCGGCTGGATCGTCACCGAAAATCCGGGCGACCATTTCGCGGGAATCGAAGTCTGCGGGCAGATCCCCGCCGCCCGGCACGCCACCCGGCGCATTCCAATCATAGGCATAGTCCAGCGCCTCACTGCGGTAATCGCGAACAGCTGGATCAAGCGTCCACATTTTGCGCAGGGCCGCATTGCGCAGCACCTCCGGCACGCCCTTTTTGAAAAACAGTGTCAGGTCGCTTGCGGGTGTCAGCTCGTCGAGCTTGGGCAAAAGCGAGAGATCAAAATCCTCTTCCTCGGGCGCAGCCGGAACAGACGCCTCGCTTGAGGGCACGACCTGTTGGACCTCGGCCTCTTTCGCGACCTCGCGCTTGCGCTGCGACCAGCGCGCCAGAAAAGGGCGATCTTCGTCTGCGCTCATTCGCGCCGCTCTCCAGGCTTGCGTGCTTTATCGCCTTGGCGCTCGCTGCGATCACGCTGGCGTTTCAAAAACTCACGCTCGACATGATAGGCGTCCGAAAAGGCCGCGATCCATGACGCAATATCCTCAGGCATGGGAATAACGCCGACAATCTCAAATCCGGCTGCAAACCAAGCCTCTCCTTCCGTCGGATCGGCGGTCACGCGCACAAAAGACGGCACGTCATTTTCAAGTCGCGCAGCAACCCAAAGGCGCGCTGAGCCTTCCAGCATATTGTCGCGATAATTGGTCGTGTCAGACGCAAAAAGCTCAATCGTGGTCTCGCCCGCATAAATCAGCGCACGCTCGCCATCATCCGAGATTTTTGTGCCCGGCGGCGTATCGGGAGCCGGAAACAAAACACTGTCGGGCGACCATACAACATCCGCCCAGGCATGCTGGATCACACGCCGTGACAGAACGACACCGACCGTGCGTGTGATCTCCTGATCGAAAGTGCTCATGACACTTTGCTTTCGAGCAGCGGCAGGCCAGCCACCAGATTCTGCGGCTTCAATCGCCAGATCTTGTCAGCATCCATCGCGCCAATCAGATAGATCGGCGCACCCCGCAGATCAGCCCGCACGCGGTCCTCATCCTTGATGACCATACGCATCAGCGTCACCACGCGCTCGGAAAAACCCGCGCCCAAAGTCGCGCCCTTCCAGAGCATATTGCCGATCTTGGTGCCCTCGGAATCAAGCCCAACAAACCAGCGCCAATCCTTATCTTCAATGGCCGACAGCGGCTCGACACTCACCTCAAGATCGAGCAAATGTTTCACCCAGAGTTCAATCACACGGGCGAAGGATTCACGCGCCTTTTTATTCGCGCCGATATTCATGATCATCGTATGCGCATCCGAGCGCGACCAATAGGTCCAGGCATTCTCGTCATCCATAATGTCGAGATTGCCGAATTCCGGCACGGGATCAAGCAAAGCGGTCAGCGGCGTCAGATGCGCGCTGTCCTTCAACTGTTGCTGCGCTTCAACCACTTCCGCATCGGCCAGCAAAAGCGCGCCCTCATGGACGGTGGCTTTTTGCGCGCGGAAGAAAAGCTCGGCTGCGCGCAACACAAACGGATCATCACATTCATCAAGCGCATTGCGTAGAACAAGGTGCGCGAGCTGCGACAGAAAAATCGGCGGCACACCATCCGCGCCATGCTTGGCAAAATCGAGATAAGCCGCCTCCAGCGAAGGCGCTTTCAAAATGCGATCACGAAAGGCCAGCATGAATTGCCAATTCTCGCGCCCGTCCGGATCGGCAATGGCCGCCACATCATCCGCCGTCACACTGCGGAAAGGATCAGCCATCAGGCTTGCATGCAAAGCCCGCTCCGCCGCACAAGCCTCATCCGGCGGCAGCAATTCGGGGCGCGCCAGATAGGCCATCATCCATTCAGGCGTAACAATCAGCCCGCCATGGTCAGCACGGCGCACGAGATGATGGCCGGAAGAAACCCAAAATTCTCTCATCGCGCTTTGTCTTTCATCAGACCCATCAAATCGACATGCTCTTCCACGCCGCCATCCTCACCTTCGCTCTCGACAAAAGTGAAGGCGCGCGCCTGCGCATGCAAACTGTCAGCGCCCTTCTCACGAGCCCGCTGATGAAGCGTACGAAAGCGCTCACGGATTTCACCATCCTCAAGACCGCGTTGGACTGCCAGCACCGTACCTTCCGGATGATCGCAGATGGATGCGGCAAAAGCGATTTCATCTTCCGCTGCCGCGCGCGCAGCCTCGAGCGAAGGCGCACCCATCTGCTCATGGATGAAACGCGCCAGCCCTTCCACAGCACCCGCACGCTCATCCTCGGTGATCGGTGTCACCACGCTAAGCGTGGACCAGCCGAAAGAAGAAAGCCCCAAAAAGCCAGCCCGCAAAGCGGCGCGTTCCTTCGGTGCCAGAGCATCGAGATCCGCATCGAAAAACATGAACGAGCCCGACACAGCCCATTCACCAGCCTCCGCCGCTTTGGCAAAGACAAATGTGTCCGAAGGATCAAGCCGCAATGTGCGAGGCAGTTTCATCACACGCCCGCCTGAAATTTCGGTGCGCTATTGTCTGCATCATACCAGCTCTCGAGTTGCAGCGCGGGCAAAAACAGCGTGCGCTCGGGCTCGCCTTGATCCAGCGGCGCGTGAACCAAGAGATCACCATTGCCGTCAATAGCGCGGCGCTCTCCGGCTTTCTTGGCGGGCATGCGCGCAAAAAAGTCCTGCGCCACAGCCTTGAAGCTGCGTTCCTTCCAGCGATCAAAATGCACCATGAGATGGCGCGCATAAGAGCCAATCAGCATGTCTGTATCGATCAGTTCAAACCCTTCCGAGAGAAGCGACACGGCGCCCGGCACCAAACCTGTCTCGACATGGGAGAGATCAGCTGCGCGCAAAATAATCCCCGTCACCAGCCAATCGGGAATGGTATCTTCCGCACAATCCTTCGGCCAAGCGAGCCGCGCACCGCCAATCAACCCGCCATCAAAGAGAATCGTGTCCGGCCATTTGAATTCAACCGTCCGCTCGGGCGGGCAATGGGCAGCAATGGCATCAGCTATCGCCACCATCGAGGCATAATGGGCACGCCGCGCCGAGGCGAGTGGCTCCTCGGGCTCCAGCACGATGGCAAATTCGATGAGATCATAACGGCGCACATGCACCAGCGTGCCAGCCCCCGCCTCAGCCGCGATGGCCTGCGCATGGGCAAAAGCATCGCCATGCTCGCGCAGGGCAACAGCGCTAAAGCCGGGTGGCAGATCAAGGGCGGGCGTGTCTATGGGCATGGCTCAACTCGTTTGGAACACAAAGGAGGTAGCCGCCTTCCACGCTCAGTCAAGCCAAAGGGCCGTGACGGCAGGACATGGGTTTGGTGCAGAAGGGTGGATGATGGCGCAAGATTATAGGACTACCGTCCTAAAAGCAGGTCCATTCCCCGTCCCGCTCACGGAAAAATTCCCGAAGCCTTGCCCCTGCCCCATGTCAAAGGGCTCTGCCAAGGGCTATCTACGTCTCAAGCCAAGGGAGTGCGCCTGAATGTCTGCCGAAAACCGGCTTTTTGTCTGTTCCTGCGAAAAGACCATGCCGCTCGACGCCACTGCGCTGGAAAAAGGCTGCGGGGCCTTCACGCGCGCCGACCAGCTTTGCGGCGCGCAGCTTGATCTCGTTAAACAAGTTTTGAGCAGCAACACGCCTGTCACCATTGCCTGCACGCAGGAAAGCCCGCTCTTCTCCGAAGTTGCGGAAGATCTGGGGGCCAGCGCGCCACTCACCTTCGTCAATATTCGCGAGACTGCCGGCTGGTCGAAAGAGGCCGCACAAGCGGGGCCGAAAATGGCCGCTCTCATTGCGGCAGCGCGCGAAGACATGCCGCCGATCTCGCTTGTATCCATGCAGTCTGAAGGCGTGATCCTGATTTACGGCCGCGATGAAACCGCCATTGAAGCCGGACGCCAACTGGCCGACACACTTGATGTCACCGTCATGCTGTCGCGCCCCGGTGATGTCACGCCGCCGCGCACACGCGACTTTCCGGTCATCAAAGGCCATGTGCGCAATGCCAAAGGGCATCTGGGTGCTTTTGAACTCACCATTGATGACACGGCGCTCGCTTCACCCTCGTCGCGCGACCGCCTGATCTTTGGCGCAGGCGCCAATGGCGCGAGCTCGCATTGCGATATCATTCTCGACCTCAGCGGCTATGCGCCGCTGTTTCCCGCTTCCGAATTGCGCGACGGCTATTTGCGCGCAGATCCGCGTGATGGCGCGGCCGTTGCACGCGCCGTTGCAAAAGCCGCCACCATGGTCGGCACTTTCGACAAGCCGCGCTATGTGAATTTCACCGAAAGCCTCTGCGCCCATTCGCGCTCCAAGATCACCGGCTGCACGCGCTGCCTCGATCTCTGCCCAACCGGTGCCATCACGCCCAATGGCAATCATGTCGCCATTGATGAAAACATCTGCGCAGGCTGCGGCGCTTGCGCCTCCGTCTGCCCGACGGGTGCGGCTGCTTACGCGCTCCCGCCCGCCGACGCCGTCGAGCGCCGCTTGCGCGCCTTGCTGCGCACCTATCGCGCAGCGGGTGGCACGCAAGCGATTGTGCTTCTGCATGATGGTGAACATGGCGAACCGATGATTGATGCGCTCTCGCGCTTTGGCGAGGGCCTGCCCGCCCATGTGCTCCCTTTGCGCGTCAATGAAATCACACAGCTCTCTTATGATATTTTTGCAGCCGCCTTCGCCTTTGGCGCATCGGGCGTTGCACTGCTCGCCCATCACAAGCCCAAGCATGATTTGTCGGGGTTGCAAGGTGTGATTGCCACATCTTCGAAAATCATTGCAGGTCTCGGCTTTGGCGGGGATGTCATCCAACTGATCGAGACAGATGATCCCGATCAGTTGCGCGCTTCGTTGCTCGCGCTGCAACCCGGCACCGCCTCGCCAAAACCCGCGAGCTTCGAGCCGCGCGGCAGCAAACGCTCCGTGCTTGAAAACGCATTCCGCGAATTGCATCTCTCAGCTCCCGCGCCCGTGCCCGTGATCGCACTGGAGCGCGGCGCGCCATTCGGCGGGCTCGATATCAACATTGATGGTTGCACGCTCTGCCATTCTTGCGTGACCGCCTGCCCGACAGGCGCTTTGTCGGACAATCCCGACAAGCCCATGCTCAAATTCACCGAGAGCGTCTGCGTGCAATGCGGCTTGTGCGAAGCGACCTGCCCCGAAAAAGTCATCACACTGGCACCGCGCCTCGACTTTGAAGCTTGGGCCACACCCGCACGCGTGGTGAAGGAAGAAGAACCCTTCCATTGCATTTCCTGCGGCACGGCTTTTGGGACCAAAAGCACGATTGAACGCATCGTCTCCAAACTCCAAGACAAGCATTGGATGTTTTCAGGCCCCCATGCCAAGCGAATTGATGTGGTGCGTATGTGCGACAATTGCCGCGTCGAAGCGGTGATGAATGAAAGTTTCGATCCCCACGCCGCCCCGCAGCGTCCGCCCATTATGACGACGGAAGATTATCTGCGCGCGCGTGACAAGAATGGTAGCGATCCAGCCGGATCGTGAGGAGCACACATTGGCCTTGCAAGACAAAGATATTCTGAGCGCGCTGGAAAGCATCAAATTGCCGGATGGCAATTCCCTCAGCACCTCTGGCCGCCTCACCGGCATTGTCATCAAGGATGGCAAAGTCATTTGCGCCATTGCCATTGATGCAGCTGAGGCGGCCAGCATGGAACCTGTGCGCGCGGCGGCAGAAGCAAAAATCCGCACACTGCCCGGCGTCTCCTCCGCTCTCGTTGGCCTGACCGCAGATAAAGCGCCAAGCAAATCGGCCACGCCGCAGCAGCAACGCGCAACATCGAAGCCCGCAGCACTGCCCGGCATCAAACACATTATCGCCGTCGCCTCCGGCAAAGGCGGCGTCGGCAAATCCACCACCTCCTGTAATCTCGCACTCGGCCTTGCCAGCATGGGGCTCAAAGTCGGCATTCTCGATGCTGATATTTACGGCCCCTCGCAACCGCGCCTGTTTGGTCTGCGTGGCAAGCCGCGCATGGTCGGCCCGCGCATGTTGGAGCCGATGGAACGCTATGGCGTGAAAGTCATGTCGATCGGTTTTCTGATTGATGATGATGCGGCGATGATCTGGCGCGGCCCGATGGTCATTTCCGCCATCACGCAAATGCTGCGCGAAGTCGCTTGGGGCGAGTTGGATGCGCTCGTCGTTGATCTGCCGCCCGGCACAGGTGATGCGCAGCTCACCATGGCGCAGCAAACACCGACGTCGGGCGCGGTCATCGTTTCGACCCCGCAAGATCTCGCATTAATCGATGCACGCCGCGGCATTGCCATGTTCCAGAAAGTCGATGTGCCTCTGCTCGGCATAATCGAAAATATGTCGAGCTTCTGCTGCCCGAATTGCGGTCACATTTCGCCGATCTTCGGCCACGGCGGCGCGCGCGCAGAAGCTGAAAAACTGAGCGTGCCTTTCCTGGGCGAAGTGCCGCTTGATATGAACATCCGCGAAACATCAGATGATGGCCGTCCGATTGTCGCAACCGATCCTGACTCGCATCACGCCAAAATCTACAAAGATATTGCCGCAAAAGTTTGGGCTTCGCTCGACAAGGCGGCAAAGCCTGCACCACGCATCGTGATCGAGTGACGCGCATGAAAAAAGCGCTGCTTCTGCCCAACCCTGACAATCCGCGGCTTACCGAAGCTGTGACGGGCATTGACCAGACGGGCGCCAGCGTAGACATCCGTGTGCCGGTCGAGCGTGCACTGACGCTCTATCTCAATGCGCAAGAAATCGTCACCATGATGACGATCAATGATTACCCCGAATATCTGGCGCTCGGCTATCTGCTCAATCAGAATATGCTGAAAGCCGATGATGTCGTCACCGAAGTCGAATATGACGACGATCTCGAAGTGGTTGTCGTGCGCACGGAACGCGGCACCAATTTTGAACAGAAGCTGAAAAAGAAAACCCTCACCTCCGGCTGCGCGCAAGGCACGGCCTTTGGCGATCTGATGGAATCGATTGAGGGAGCAAATCTGCCGCAAGCGGAATTGCGCACCAGCTGGCTCTATGAGCTCACGCATAAAATCAACACAACGCCTTCGCTCTATCTCACAGCGGGCGCGATCCATGGCTGCGTGCTCTGCGAAAAGGGCGAGCCCATTTGCTATATGGAAGATGTCGGCCGACACAATGCAGTCGATAAAATTGCGGGCTGGATGTTTCGCGAAAAGATCGATCCCGCCAATAAGATTTTCTACACGACCGGGCGACTGACATCCGAAATGGTTATCAAGACCGTGCGCATGGGGATTCCGATTCTTGTCTCGCGCTCGGGCTTTACAGCATGGGGCGTTGAGCTGGCGCGCCAAGTGGGGCTCACACTGATTGGTCGCGCCAAGGGCAAGCGTTTCATTGCACTCGCCGGACAAGAGCGCATCATCTTCGATCAGGATCTCGCCTTTGTTGCAGAGGAGAGCATGCGCACACGCCGCAAGGGAGGCGATGATGACTGACACAATCGGCGTCATTCTCGCAGGCGGGCTCGCACGACGTATGGGCGGTGGCGACAAAGCCATGCGCGAAATTGCAGGCCGCACCATTTTGCAGCGCGTGATTGATCGTGTCGGGCCGCAATGCTCAGGCCTCATTCTCAATGCCAATGGCGATCCCGCGCGCTTTGCATCTTTTGGCCTGACGGTCGTGCCCGATGATGTGCCCGATTTTGCAGGGCCTCTGGCCGGCATTCTTGCAGCCCTTGATTGGACAGCGCAGCATCGGCCGGAAACGCAATGGGTGGTGAGCGCAGCAGCTGATTGCCCTTTCCTGCCGCGCGATCTGGTGGCGCGCTTTCATGCTCTTAGGCGCGAAGAGGATGCGAAACTTTGCGTGGCGCGCTCAGACGGACAAACGCATCCGGTTATTGGCTTGTGGAGTGTGAATCTGCGTCACGATTTACGCAAAGCTTTGGTCGAAGAAGATTGCCGCAAGATCGACCGCTGGACCGCGCGCCATGCGCTCGCAACGGTTGATTGGCCAACGCGCCCCGTCGATCCGTTCTTTAACGCCAATACGCCACATGATTTGGCAGAAGCCGAACGCCTCGCCGCACTCGACGACTAGTCGTCATTGCGAACGAAGCGAAGCAATGACGGAGCTGGAGTGAAGCCGGCGGCCTTGAGCGCCTCGCGCGTTTCTTCCGAGTTCAATGATGCCAAAAGCGCCTGCACGGCAGGCTTATCCTTGCGCGCGGTGACGAGCGCCAGATCATAATGCTCTTGCGCAAAGGGTAGAAAAGCCAGACCGTAAGCCTCCGCCACAGGTGCAATCGTCATGCCCCAATCGGCGCGGCCCTGCGCGACAGCGGCTGCAACGGCATTGTGTGACTTCGGCTGGTTCCAATAACCCTCGGGCTTCACCCCATCAAGCAAACGGTCGAGCAAAATGCGCGTGCCCGCACCCTGATTGCGATTGACCATCAGGCAATGCGGATCAGCCAGCGCCTTGCCGACAGCGGCACGCGCATCAAGCCCCGCGAAACGTGTATCATCTTTGCGAAAGACAATGCCCTGCATGCGCCGCCAGCCTTCGACAAGCTCCAAACCTTCGCTGAGGAAAGGCTTGTTATAGGTCTCGCTCTTGTCATCGAAGAGATGGATGGGTGCAATGTCACATTCGCCGCGCTTGGCTGCTGCCAATCCACCGAGCGAGCCCACGGCAATGATGCGTGTGGCAAATCCTGATTGCGCCACAGGCGCAATGGCGACATCAAGCCCCGTGCAATGCGAGCCGATGATGGTAAGATCTGGCACGCGCAGATGCGGCGTGAACAAAGTGACTTCGGTGGATGTCCCCGCCGCCATATGGTCTGCCAGCGCATCAATGCGCAAGAAACCATCGGCCTGCGCGAAGCTCGTAATCGCGCCAGACCCTTTGCCTGTGGGATAGGCGAGCAGCCCGTCCGCGCCTTCAACGAGCGCGACCATAACAAATTCGGCGCGCCCCAATTCGGAAGCAATGCGCACCGGCACGCGCGCCTCGACTTTCGCATCTTTGCGCGGCGGCAAACCCGCCATGCGGCGCAACGAGGGCACGATCATATCGTGGAAGGTGAACATGGCCGATGTCGGAAAGCCCGGCAAAATGACGACGGGCTTGCCATCACAAACCGCCAGACACAAAGGTTTTCCAGGCTTCAGCGCAACGCCATGAGCGATAATCTGGCCAAGGCGGGAAAGAATGCGATGCGTATAATCGCCCGCACCTTTGGATGTTCCACCCGACAAAATCAGCATGTCATGCCTAGCCAGCGCATCGCGCATGGCTTTTTCGAGGGCTGCCTCATCATCTGCCACATGGCCTAAGAAAATAGGCATGCCGCCATTTTCGCGCACAGCCGCAGCTACAATCGGGCCGTTGGTGTCGAAAATCTGTGCGGGCTTCAACACGCCACCGGGCTGCACCAATTCATCGCCGGTTGAGAGAATGGCCACACGCGGAATACGCATCACATCGATCTCGGCAATGCCACAAGCCGCCAGCATGCCGATCTCGCGCGCACCAATCACAATGCCAGCACGCAGCACCGTTTCACCGCGCGCCATATCCGTGCCAGCGGAAGAAATGAATTGCCCCGCACTCACCGCGCGGCGCACATCAATGGCGCCAGCCGCGGGTTGCGTTTGCTCGATCATGATAATCGCATCAGCACCACGCGGCACGGGGCCGCCTGTCGCAATGGGCGTTGCTGTCATCGGCGTGACAGCGAACCTGGGTGCTGTGCCGCAGGCAATCACTTCATCATTCAGCGCAAGGCGCACAGGAGATGTTTCGGAAGCTTGCGCAAGATCAGCCGCACGCAGGGCAAAGCCATCGACATTCGAGCGATCAAACGGGGGCACATCAATCGGCGCGCACACATCTTGCGCCAAGGCACGCCCGAGCGCCTCAGCCAAAGCCACACGCTCTGTCATAGCAACGCGCGGAAACAAAGCCGCATCAAAACGCGTCAGCGCCTCTTCGCGAGAGAGAATGGACAGGAACTGGTCCTGCGCCAGACTGGCATCGGGTTTCTTCGTCATGTGCGAACCGGAACAGCAGACATCATATCGCCCGCGGCATGGCCTTCACTCAAAGCCGCAATGAGACTGACATGTGTGGCGCTCGCCAGCGATTGCAAGGGCAGATCACCCAAAGCACGCAGATGAAATTGCCCGTCGCGTGCTTCCAGCAATGCAAATTCGGCGACGCCGACACGGCTGGCAATTTTCTGCGCCAGAGGCAGGCGCGCCTCGGCTTCTTGCGCGCCTGACAGATGCGCCAAAGCGGGACGCACAAAACCATAAAGAGCAGCAAAAACATGATCGATGCGCGCAGGCACATAGATCGCGGGCACGCCCTGCTCTTCCCCAAAGGAAAGATCAGCGCCCGGCTCCAATGCGAGACGCTGCTTACCGGACTTGGCACCCAGTACGATCACCAGATCCGGCGCGCCTTCCAATTTGGCGCCCGCTAGTTTCAGCTGATCGCGCATAAAGGCGGCGAGTAATGTGTCATCACCACGCAGATCGACAACGGGCGCGCGCACGCCAATCTGCTGCACACAAGCCTGCGACATCAGCAAAGCCTGTTGCGATGAGATGATCGCGCCGGCACGCACCAGAATAGCACCTTGCGCAAAATCTTCGCCCGCACGGCGGATGTTTTCGCCCGGAAAACTTTCCACCAAAGCCTGTGGCAAAGGACTATCGAGATCAAGACCGCTGGCTTCCACCACGCAATCACCATCAGGCGACAAAGCCTCACCGGCGGCCACAAAGCGTGGCGTGTGCGTTAGCACAACAGGCGCATAAGAAGAGGCGCCTGCAATCACCTGCGCCTGCATTTCATAGCCATCACGCAGAGCAATGGCGCTTGCAGGCACAGGCTGCGGCGCAATCACATCTTCTGCCGCAACGTGCCCGACGGCTTGCGCGAGTGCGCAGGCTTGCGCGCGCACGGGCACAAGCCGCGCGAGCAGGCTTTCAAGAGCATCAGAATAAGGGCGAAGGGCACTCATGCCCTTGGGTGTAACTCACTTGGCCGCGTTGGGAAAGAACAGCTGCTGGCCTTCAATCTTGTAATCAGCAATCACCTTCTGGCCCTCGGCCGAGATGACATATTCAACAAAGGCCTGACCGAGATCTGCCTTCACATGCGGGTGCTTGGCGGGGTTGACCAGCATCACGCCATATTGATTGAAAAGCTTGGTGTCGCCTTCCACCACAATGGCGAGGCCATCCTTGCCCTTGAAGGAAATCCACGTGGCGCGATCGGAGAGAAGATAAGCGCCCATGGCTTTGGCCGTGTTGAGCGACGCGCCCATGCCTTGGCCGAGCTCCTTGTACCAATCAGCCTTGCTGCCTGCCGGATCGAGGCCCGCCGCTTTCCACAAATCGAGCTCGGCCACATGCGTGCCGGACTTGTCACCACGCGAGACAAAGGGGGCAGCTTTTGCCTGAATGGTTTTCAGTGAGGCGACAATATCTTTCGAGCCTTTCAGGCCCGCGGGATCAGCGGCTGCGCCAACCAACACAAAGTCATTATACATGACATCAAAACGCTTCACGCCAAAGCCTTCGGCGAGGAACTTTTCTTCTGCTGATTTGGCGTGAACGAACACAACATCCGCATCGCCGCGCCGCGCTGTGTCGAGCGCTTGGCCTGTGCCTTGCGCAATCACCTTCACATCAATGCCGGTTTTGGCTTTGAAGGCTGGAAGGAGATGATTGAAAAGCCCAGAATCCTGCGTCGATGTGGTCGAGGCAATGGTGATGATTTTGTCTTGCGCCTGCGCGCCAAAAGTCAGGCAGGCAATGGTCAGAGCAGAAAAGAGAAGTCGCATCGTTCAGTCCTCCAAAATAAGGTCACTGCGCAAAAAGGCAGATGCCTGCGCGCTGACAGGTTGCTCAAAGAAATCTTTCGCAGACGCTGATTCCAGAATTCGTCCACGATGCAGAAACACCACATCGCCCGCCAAGCGACGCATTTGGCCAAGATCATGCGAGGCCATGAGGATTTTAATGCCCTCTGCGGCTGCCTGCGCGATGAGACGCTCCAGCGCCAATGTTGCAGATGGATCAAGACTGGCTGTCGGCTCATCGAGAATGAGCAATTCGGGTGAACGCGCCAGTGCGCGCGCAAAGGCAAGCTTTTGGCGCTCGCCTCCCGACAGGCGCCGCGCAGGACGATCAGCCAGATCGGACAGGCCGACCTTCTGCAGAAGCTCGCTGCAACGCCTGTCGCGCAGGCTTTTCTCGACGCCCGCTTGTTCAAGCGCATAAAGCAGATTGCCCGCTACCGAGCGGCGCAGCATCACTGGATGTTGAAACACCATGGCGCGTCGGCGCGGCGCAGGATCACGCGCCCCCGCCCATTCAATCGCGCCCGCTGTTGGCGTGATCAATCCCATGACGAGGCGCAAAAGCGTCGATTTTCCAGAACCATTCGGCCCGACAACAAAAGTCGGCGCGCCTGTGCGCACGACAAGATCGACATCACGCAAGATCGACGTCTCGCCGACCACATAAGAGACTTTGGTGAGTGTGACCGGCAGATCGCTCATCCGATCCGCCTTTCTGCATAAAGCCGCAAGGCCCATGCGCTTGCATTGATGGCAAAGACAATGGCGATGAGAATGAGGCCAAGCCCCATGGCCAGCGGCAGATCACCTTTCGATGTTTCCAGCGCAATGGCTGTCGTCATCACACGCGTAAAGCCGTTGATGTTGCCACCCACTATCATCACTGCGCCGACTTCTGCGGCCGCACGGCCAAAGCCCGCGAGCAAAACAGTGACCAACGCAATGCGCGCGTCATAGAGCAATGTCATCAGCCGCTGCAACGGCCCCACGCCCATGGCATTGAGCTCGTCGCGAACTTCGCTCCAATCATCTTCCACGGTCTGGCGCGTCAGTGCTGCAATGATCGGCGTGATCAGCACGGCTTGCGCGATCACCATGGCGGTCGGCGTGAACAGCAAGCCCCATGAGCCCAGCGGCCCCGAGCGAGAGAGCAAGAGAAACACTGCGAGACCCACCACCACAGGGGGCAGGCCCATAAAGGCATTGAGCAGGACAATCACACCCGCTCGGCCCGGAAAACGTGTGAGCGCGATCAGCCCGCCCAACGGCAGGCCGACGAGTGCCGCCAGGCCGACAGCGCTCAGGCTGACAACCAGTGACAAGCGGACAATGGCATAAAGCGCCGGATCGCCCGATAAAACGAGCACAAGGGCGCTAGACCCTTCATTCATCAGCATCTCCTGATGCCAGATAGGGTTTTTATTCCGCGAAAAGTCAAACTCTTGAATTCCTGCACTTCAGCGCATAAAAATGCAGGCATGGATTTGCTGACCACTGCCGAAGCCGCCGATTATCTGCGCCTCAAAGAGCGCAAGCTCTATGAGCTTGTCGCCGAGGGCGCGATCCCCTGCTCCAAAGTCACGGGCAAATGGCTCTTTCCCCGTCATGAGCTTGACCGCTGGGTTCTGTCCGGCCTCGCCACACCCGTCGGCATGCAGGCGCGCCCCGCCCCGCCGATTGTCGGCGGCTCGCAGGATGCCCTGCTCGAATGGGCTTTGCGCGAATCAAGCTCGGGGCTTGCCAGCCTGCCGGAAGGCTCGGAAGCCGGTGTCGCGCGGCTTTTGCGCGGAGAGGTGCTGGCCGCCGCCATTCATTATCACGCCGCTGATGTGGACGATGCCAATCCGCGCGCGGTGACACGGCTCGCGGGTCTGCATGATGGCGTGCTGGTGGCTTTCGCCAAGCGCGAGCAAGGCTTGCTCGTGGCGCAGGGTAATCCGAAAAACATTTTGTCGCTTGAAGATGTGCTGGCGAAAAAAGCCAGCATGGCGGTGCGCCAAAAAGGCGCTGGCGCGCAAATGTTGCTCGATGTGCTGTTGCAGCGGATCGGCCCTTCTGCAGCGGGCCTCAATCGCCTTCTGCCGCCATGCCTGACGGGGCCAGATCTCGCCAATGCTGTGGCGAGTGGCCAAGCCGATTGCGGCATTGCCACACGTTCAGCGGCCAAAGCCGCGCGGCTTGATTTTGTGCCACTGCAATTTGAGCATTTCGATCTGCTGATGCGACAGGCGGATTTTTTCCGCCCGCCCATGCAGGCCTTGTTCACTCTGCTGCGTGATCCGCGCTTTACCAAACGCGCTGGAGAACTCACCGGCTATGATGTCAACAAAGCGGGCACGCTCCGTTACGCGCCTTAAGCGTCGAAATAGTCCGGGCTTCCCATTTTGCCGGCACGGAAATCTGCCATGGCTTGTTTGATTTCGGCCTCCGTATTCATGACGAAGGGGCCGTAGTGAGAAATGGTTTCGCCCAGCGGCTTTCCGGCAAGCACCAAAAGCTTCACATCGCTTTTGGCTTGAAGCGCAATGCCATCGCCCTGCGGGCCAAACATGAGCAAGCCGGGCTCAGGTAAATCTTGATTTTCGACATGCAGAGTGCCGGCAAAATGCGCGACCATGACATTGTCATCTGCGGCAATCGGCAAAACCACATCAGCCCCGGCTTTCAGCTCCACATCCCAGACATGCAAATCTGAAAATGTGCGCGCCGGTCCTTGAGCGTCACCATAAGCGCCAGCAATGACACGCAAGCGATTTCCCGCACCCAGATCAACGGCTGGAATCTGCGCATTCAAAATCGTCTGATAGGCGGGCGGTGCTGACTTATCTTTTGCAGGCAAATTCACCCAGAGCTGCGCCATCGACACAAGGCCGCCGCGCTTGGTCTGTTCACGCGAATGAAATTCTTCATGCAGCAGACCAGAGCCCGCCGTCATCCATTGCACATCACCCGGCCCGATCGTGCCGGAATGGCCCGCACTGTCGCGATGTTCAACTTCACCATGATAGACAATCGTCACGGTCTCAAAACCGCGATGAGGATGCGCGCCCACGCCCGGCGGTTTTGCGCGCGGGGGAAATTCAACAGGCGCTGCATAATCGAGCATCAAAAAAGGGCTCACCTCTTCGCGAAAAGCCAGATCGGCAAAGAGCGGCACCACATGAAACCCATCCCCTACCCAATGGGCTGGCGGTGACGGCAAAAAGGCAACGGGCGGACGAGCAGCCATAGCGAAAAATCCTTTTGTGATATCTCTTATTCTAACCCATCACGCGACGCGCGTCAGCTCCGGTCTGCGTGAGATTGACATCAGGCCGCGCGCCCGTCTCTATGCCGCGCAAGCAAGCGATAAAACAGGCACAGGCCAATGCAGAATCACGGCATTTCATTCGGCGAGGCGTTGCGTGTTTGGCTGCGCATTGCGGCCCTGTCTTTTGGCGGGCCAGCTGGCCAGATCGCCGTCATGCATCGCATTATTGTCGATGAGAAGCGCTGGCTCTCCGAAGCGCGATTTCTGCATGCGCTGAACTATTGCATGTTGCTGCCAGGCCCCGAGGCGCAACAGCTGGCCACTTATATCGGCTGGCTGATGCATGGCGTGCGCGGCGGCCTCGTGGCCGGGCTGTTGTTCATCCTGCCGGGCATCATCGCCATTATGGCGCTGAGCTATATTTATGCTCTGTTCGGCTCGGTGGGTTTTGTCGCCGCTTTTTTCTTCGGTCTGAAAGCCGCCGTCTTGGCCATTGTCATTGAAGCCGTTGTGCGTGTTGGCAAACGCGCGCTGAAAAACCTTGTCATGAAGGGCTTGGCGGTCAGCGCTTTTATCGCGCTTTTCATTTTCAATGCGCCTTTTCCGCTTGTCATTCTGGCAGCCGGTCTCATCGGCTTTATCGGCTCATCGCTCGGGCTTCCGGATTTTCTGGTGAGCTCCGCTCACGGCACTGCGCAAGCCAGCGCGCTGGAAGACAGCGCCATTTCACCCGCCATGCGCCAAGGCGCACAACGCGCGGCTTTTGTGGCGGCTTTGCTTTGGCTTATTCCGGTTGCCGCTCTTCTGCTCACGCTTGGCCCGCACAATGTCTTTTCGCAAATCGCCGTTTTCTTTTCCAAAATGGCGGTTGTGACATTTGGTGGTGCTTATGCGGTGCTCGCCTATGTCGCGCAGCAAGCGGTTGAAAATTTCCACTGGCTGAAGCCCGGCGAAATGCTCGACGGACTCGGCATGGCCGAGACGACACCGGGCCCGTTGGTCATGGTGCTGCAATTTGTGGGCTTTATGGGCGCTTTCCGGGATGCCGGCACTTTGCCTCCCTTGCTCGCTGCAACATTGGGCGGCTTGCTCGCCACATGGGTGACATTCGCGCCGTGCTTTTTGTGGATCTTTTTGGGCGCGCCACATATCGAGCGGCTGCGCGGCAATCAGGCGATTGCTGGCGCACTCTCGGCCATCACGGCCGCTGTTGTAGGCGTCATTCTCAATCTCGCGCTTTGGTTTGCGGTTCACACCATCTTTGCGCAGACGATGAATTGGCACGGCATTGATGCGCCTGTGCTGCTCTCGCTCAATCCTGCCGCACTCGCACTCAGTATAGGTGCGGCTTACGCCATCTTCCGGATGAAAGCAGGCATGCTGCAAGTGCTGGCCGCCACATCAGCGGCAGGCGTGCTCGCCCATTTAGCAGGCGTGATCTGATAAGAAAACCGGCCGCCTTTGCACCGTCATTGCGAGCGAAGCGAAGCAATCCAGAGCAGCGGCGCCTGCGGCGCATGTTGGTTGCTTGATCTGGATTGCCACGTCGGCCTACGGCCGCCTCGCAATGACGAGGAGGCCGGCCTTTTGTTTCAATGCGGCTGGTGGGCCTGCAATTGATATTTGCCATATTCCATGGCCGCTGAATCCCAAGACAGCGAATGATGCGCGGATGCCGCGAAACAATCGCGAAACTGACGCTGCATCGGGCTGTCGAGGAACAACGCACGGCCGCCGGCAAAATTGAAAATCTTCTGCGCGGCCTGCATGGCGAGTTGCGCGGCATAGCAGCAATTGCGCTTGCCCTGCACTTGCATTTCTTTCGAGACTTTCTCGCCACGCTCCAGCACGGCCATGGTCTCGCGCAGCGCACCCATATACATGCGGTCCGCTGCTTCGAGCTCGGCAGACGCCAGACCGATCAGCATCTGCGTGCCGGGTTCTTCCGCCACAGCCTTGCCGCGCGATTTACGGGGTGCTGTATATTCATAATAGCTCTCGAGCAAAGCCTGCGCAGAGCCAAGGGCCGCCGCCGTATAGCTTGCTGCCGACACGCCACCACGCGGCATGCGGAAGACCGGCGAATTATGCAGCTGTGCGCCGGGCGTTGTGCCCGCATCGTAATCTTTCTTCAGAATGAAACGATGCGCGGGCACAAAAGCGCC
This sequence comes from Beijerinckiaceae bacterium, assembly GCA_947452455.1. Taxonomy (GTDB): domain Bacteria; phylum Pseudomonadota; class Alphaproteobacteria; order Rhizobiales; family Beijerinckiaceae; genus Terripilifer. The sequence goes on along the minus strand of CANGBX010000001.1, from coordinate 35,007 downwards.
GTCGACCTTGAAGCTCTTCGAGCCCGTACCAGCCAGACCGATGACTTTCCAATCATCGATCACGGTCACATCGCTCTTGGGCAGAACAACCATGCAGCCCGTCTTGCTGCCGTCTTCTTCCATGATGAAGCCGCCGCAGATCAGCCAATGCACATGGTCGATGCCGCTCGAAAAGCCATGCAGGCCTTCCCAGGTAATACCGCCATCCACGCGCTTGCCTTTGCCGACAGCCGCGACAGCCACGCCGACGCGCTGCGTATCGTCTTTGCCCCAGACTTCGTCTTGCGCTTCTTTGGAGAAGGTCGCGAGCTTCAGCGGATTGTCGGCGAGCACCATATAGGTCCAGGCCTGCGAGGCGCAGCCGCGCGCGAGTGTCTGGATGATCGTGCACAGCACGTCATAACCCATTTCATAACCGCCATAGAGCATCGGCTGGCAGACGCGCAGCAGACCCGAATTGACGTAATCGGCAATCGTCTCATCCGGGCAGCGACGCAGGCTTTCGGCCTGCGAGGCACGCGAGGCCAAGACCGGCACCAGTGCTTCCGCACGGGCGATGAGTTCGGCGGGGGTGACGCTGAGGGCTTTGTTTTTATCGAGCATTGTTCTGACCCGTTTCCTTTGCCTGCCTTATTGGCTCTGCTGAAGCTTCTTCAAACGCTCCACAACCGCAGGGGGCGACCGATAGGATTGCACAATAATATCCTGAATTTGTTCCCCCGTGCGAGGGGTATCTGCGCCAAGGCTGGCCTTGGCCTGCTCGGACAGGAATTCCTTGTCGTTAAAAGCATCCCAGAAGGCCTTGCGCATGGCCACCACGCGCTCTTGCGGCACGCCCGGCGGCAGCAGGTAGGGGCGGCCCGTGGCAATGGGGCCAACCGCGGCACGCCACAGCTGGCGGTCATCCTCATTCTTCACGAGGTCCAGCACGAAGGGCACGTCGGGCAATTGCGGCAGCTTTTCCGCGCCATATTGGACGATCAGCTTGACCTTCTTTTCCGGCAGCCAATTGGGGCGCGTGGAAACCAGCGAATTGTAAAATACACTCGGATAGCCATCGAGCTCGCCGCGCTCCATGGCGAGCAGCGCATCATTCTGGCCCGGATAGCCAACAATGAGCTTGAGCTTGGTGCCCAAAGTCTCGTTGAGCAGACGGCCATAGAAACTCGGCGTGGAATTGGCGCCCGACGAGCCCATCTTCAATTCAATCTTGCGGGCCTCTTCGAGATTGGTGGCGGGCGCTGTGTGCCAGACCGTCAGAATGCTGGTCTCGACGGAGGGCGAGCCGAGCCAGTTGAATTTCGTCGGGTCATATTGGGCTTCTTTGGTGCCAAAGAGCGGCTCGAACGGCGTGTTGTTCTGCACCGCGCCAATGACCGAGCCATCCTTGGCCGCCAATGTGTAGAGATGATTGGTCGCGACAATGCCGCCGGCACCCGGCATGTTGCGGATCACAATATTCGGCTGACCGGGCAAATGACGCGAGACGAAACGCGTGAGCAGGCGCGCCAGCGTGTCATAGCCCCCGCCCGTCGATGAGGAGACGATCAGGCTGACTGTTTTGCCCTTATAGAAATCCTCGATCGCATCGGCACGCGCCGGAGTAACGGCGAACAGAGCAGCTGTTGCGAAAAGGGTAGAAACGGCCAAAGCCCGTCGGAACGCGCGCATCTTTTTTATCCTCCTAAGGCCCTTGCCGATGCTGATGGGCGAGCCTTTGGGGGCAAAACTACCAATAGGCGGTCCGCTTGCCAAGCTGGCCGGGCCGACTTAACCTCTCGTCAAAACAACAATCTGGGGCAGGAACCATGAAAGCCGAAGCCGTCCTCCACTTTGCGATCCCCGTGAAAGACCTTGACCGGTCGGAAGCCTTTTACACGGGCATTCTCGGGCTGACGAAGGTTCGCCGCAACAGCCACATGGTGTTCATGCACTGCGAGGGCGTTTATTTCGTCCTCACCTATTCGGAAAATCCGATTGATGTGAACCCCGGCGATAAGCACGACATTCACACCGCTTTCGTCTATCGCGGCGAGCGCTATGACCAGATGAAAAAATTTCTCGCTGAAAAGAACATTCGCATCTTCAAAGAAGAAGATCGCGAACACGGCACATTCCGCGGCCGCAGCGCCTATTTCCACGACCCCGATCGCAATGTGATCGAAATCATGGATCTCAAAGGCGCCCCCGTTCCGGAATAATCAACCCGGCTCCAGCAGGCATTTCAATTCGATTGGCGACTCATCGCGTGGACCCGGCGTGCGAAGGAGATCGACTGCCTTATAGCCCTTCATCGAACAGGTGAATTGAATTGAATTGGGATCAACCGTACGCCCGAAAGCACCGAAGCGAAAACGCCCTTCAGGGTCGGTGCGCGTCAGAATGACCTGACCTTTGCCGAATTCGGCGCGCACCAGAGCATCCACCAATGTCTTGCGGCTTTTCAGATCGACCACCTCGCCGAAAAAAGGTGGGCCATCGGCCGGATCGCCCAGACCCGGCTCGACATCATCACCGCCCGCAAAAGCCGGCATGACCAGAGAGGCCAAAAGAAGACTGCAAAAGGCTGTTTTCTTGAACATGGGTGAAGCCTTTTTACCGGAAGAAGAAAGCGCGCAGCAGATAGACAAAGAGCACCATGCAGATCAGCGGCACGGCCCATCCCATGATGGAAGGCACCGGCCTATTGCGCAAGAGCGGCACACTGATCAGCGCGACGAGGCTTGCCACAAGAGCGGAAGAACCAAGCCAGCCGAACCAATACATGCCTGGCCCGTTGCGCGAAGGCTCCATCAACCATCCCCATTCATTGATGCGCGGATGATAGGTGAAAAGAGCCAGATTATTTTGCTCGATGATCACATAGGCGATGGCAAAAGCAGCGGAAAAGATCGGGGAGAGACGCGCGATATTCATCACATGATTCCCTTCACATTGTTCACGACATGGCCGGTGATAAATCCAAACCAGACCGCGAAAAACAAAAGCGCGCTTGTCATCTTGCGCGCCAGCGCCAAAGTGTCGTCAAGCGATTGGCGCCAGACGTGCCAATAGAAGGGCAGCATGCCAAGACCAATGGCAAGAAATTGCTCCTTGAGCTCAAAAGAGCCATTCACCGACCACATGCGCATCGTCTCAAGATAAGTGCGCCCATTCAGTCGATAGGGCGGGTAAATCACCGCACCCAAAACGAATGTGATGATAAAAAGAATGACAATGGCATTGGTGAATTTCGCACCCTGCACAGCGCGGAAACTTGGCGTGAAGCCAATGGCTTTGCGTGCCGGCCACCAAGCTGCGAATGTCTGATGCGTAATCGCCCCCAATAGAGCAACCGCACAAAGCCCGTGCAAAATCAGAAGAAAGACAACCATTCTTCCCCTCCCCCTCGATGAAGGCTTGTTTGCGCCTTCTTGATGAGCATGAATCTGCGACAGAATGGGCCGCACGTCCAGAGCGCGCGCATTATTGTGAAGCCAAGGAGGCCAAATCCCCAGCGGCATGGACCACGCGCCCGCCGACCATGGTCAATTCTGCCCGCAGACCGGCAATCTCTTCGACCGGCAGGCTGAAAAAATCGCCCGACAGGACAGCCAGATCGGCCAGCGCACCGGCCTGCAAGACCCCGCGACGCGTCTCCTCATGGGAGAACCAAGCCGAGCCTTGCGTCCAGATGCGCAAGGCCTCCTCGCGCGTCGGCCGCTCGTCTTCCGCCCGAGTCTCAAGGCCCGACAGCGTGCGCCCATCCAGCATCCAGCGCAAAGCCACAAAGGGATTATAGGACATGACGCGATCCGCATCCGTGCCACCGCCCAATGGCAGGCCCATGCGCTGCGCCCGCGCGAGTGGTGGCATTTGCGCCAAACGCGCGGCTTCATAATTGGCGAGAAAGGCCGGCGCTGCAAAATAGAGACGGTTTTGCATCAACCAACCCAGATGCAGGTCTTTCATGCGCGCCAGCGTCTCTGGCTTTGCATCATGAATATGGGCAACCGACCAGCGCAACGGGGCATAATCAATCTGTTGGCGAACACGCGCGAAGAGATCAAGCAGGTGATGAACGGACGCTTCATTGTTCCAATGAACCGTCAGCCCAAGTCCGCTCCGCGCAGCCCAAAGCGCCAGCTCTTCAAATTGCGCAAGCTGTTCGATGCTCGGCTGGTCGTTATTATAAAGCCCCCATGTCACACATTCGCCAAGACCATTGAAGCGCAGAAAATCATCACCCGCATGCATCGGCAAATTTTGTGTGAGAGCCTGAAAATCCGATAGCTCGCTGCCTGCGCGCGGCGCGCAGAGTGAATAGCGCACACGCATGGTAAGCGCGCCATCACGCGCGAGTTCCTGCACGGGCGCATATTGATGAAGCGCCAGATTATGCCCGCCGGGATCCGACACGCCTGTCACGCCATAGCGATGCAACTCGGCAAAAAAAGCGCGCGTGCCGCGCTTGGCTTCATCAAGCAAGGGTTTGGGCAAGCGATCATAAAGCGCCACCACGGCTGTAAGATCACCCAGAATCCAACCCGTCATTTGGCCTTGCGGATCACGCTCGAAACGAGCAGCGCCTTGTAAGTCGCTCTCTTGTGTGAGCCCCAACATAGACAAACCACGCTGCGAAAGAAGCACGCCCGCATAAGACATTTGCACATAAACGGGACGCCCTGCGGCCGCCTTTTCGATCTCGGCTTGTGTGGGCAAACGCTTTTCGCGGAATTGCTGCGCATTCCACCCACCGGGCACAACAATCCACGCATCAAGCGGGCGGCGCGCAGCGACATCGGCCATGCGCACCAATGCTTCTTCGAGTGATGGCACATCTGTCCAATTGACTTCTTGCGCGAAAGTCAGACCCGCGCGGATCGCGTGAATATGAGAATCAATCAGACCGGGAATGACGAGGCGTCCACGAAGATCAACTTCCCGCGTTTGCGGGCTTGCTTGTGCGCGCAGTGATAAAACATCACCCACAGCTGCAATGGTCTCGCCATCAATCAGAATGGCCTCAGCCATGGTCGCTCTCGAATCGAGCGTTGCGATCCGGCCATTGTGCAAAAGCCATTGCTCCGCACCCGCAGGCAGAGCGAAAAGACCAAAAAAGAGGGCAGCAAGCAGGCGCTTCATGCAAAAAGCCTAACCGCGCGGGGCCGAACTTGCCAAGGCCTGCTTCCATGCTCTAGAGCGGACCCAAGCAAAAACATTGGGAGCGCGACGCAACTTTGGCTGACGACGACAAGAAAGACAAAGCTCAAGCGCTGCAGCCAACCCAAGCGCCGCAGACCTCCAACCTGCCTGCGACCTATGCTTCCGGCCTGTTCAGCATGGGGCAAGCCGAACTCCTCACCTTCGTCGTGCCGCTCTGGGCCGTGCTGCAAGGCGCAGAGCCTGCCGAAATCGGCATCCTGGTGGGCGCGCGTTCAGCGCTGACATTTGTCTTGGCCATTCACGGCGGCGCACTGATGGATCGGCTGGGCACGCGCCGCGTCATGCTTTTCTTCACGGCGATGACGGGCCTTGTGGCGGCCGCCTATCCGTTTCTGCCATGGCTGGCCGTGATGATCGTGCTGCAAATGCTGATCGGCTATTCCAGCAATATGACATGGATCGGCGCACAAACTCTGATCGCGCAGGTCACCGGTGGCGATGCCAGCCGCATCGGCACATTCTCTTTCTATTCGCGCATCGGCACGATTTTCGCCCCGCTCCTCATGGGCCTGTTGTGGGATTTGGCGGGGCCGCAGATTTCCTTTCTGGGCATTACCGCTTGGTCGTCCTGCATGTTCTTTGCGGTGCTGCGCATTGAAAATCCGCAAAAGGCAGAAACCGTCGTCGGCAAAATCGCATGGCGCGATCTTTTGCCAAAGATGTCTGATTATACGGGCTCGTTGAAACTCGCTGTGCTGCCGGCCGTGGCATTCACACTCGCCATTTCTTTCACGCGCCATGCAACCAATGCGGCAGAAAGCTCATTCCTCATCGTTTACTTGAAAAATCTCGGCTATACGGGCACGTTGATCGGCTCGCTGTTTTCTTTTGCAGAAATTTTCAACGGGCTTGGCTCACTCGGCGTGCGCTTCTTGCGCGGTCTTTCGACCGCTTGGCTGATGATCGGCTTTACAGCCAGCTCCATCGTGCTGCTCGCCCTCACACCTGTCTTTGGCTCGGTATTTTTTCTGCTCGGCCTTGCCCATTCCATCCGCCGCCTGTCGGAGGGCATTGTGCAGCCCTTGATGTTTGCATTGCAGGCGCGCGCGGTGCCGCGCGAAGTGCAAGGCTCGATTGTAGGATTGCGCGTCACCAACAATCGGCTCGCGTCCATCGTGACGCCCGTCATAATGGGCTATGTCGTACAATGGTTCGGGCTAGACAACGGCTTTTATGTCATGGGGGCTTTGCTGCTTGCCATTTGCGGATGGCTTGCCTTCAGCGTCGCGAAGTTCGAGCTCGACCGGCTTTAATGACCAAAGACCGACCAGCCCGTGCGCTTGGTCAATTCTTCCAACGCGATGCGCCCGAGATGCGAATTACCGGTCTCGTCCAGCCCCGGCGCCCAGACCGCAATGGAGGCACGACCCGGCGCAATGGCCATAATCCCGCCACCCACGCCACTTTTGCCCGGCAGGCCGACGCGATAGGCGAATTCGCCCGAGCCATCATAATGGCCGCACGTCATCATCAGCGCATTGATGCGCCGCGCGCGCTCGGATGAAACGACAGAATGTCCGCTCACCGGATTGCGGCCATTATTGGCCAGAAACAATCCTGCACGCGCCAATTGGCGGCATGACATGGCCATCGCACAATGATGGAAATAAACACCCAGCGTATTGTCGACCGGATTGTCGATCACGCCGAAGCTTTTCATATAATTGGCGAGCGCGGCATTGCGAAAGCCGGTGCGCTTTTCGGACGCTGCAACTTCATGATCGATAAAGATCGTCTCATCATCAGCCAGAAATTGCATGAAGCGCAAAATCTCGCCCAAGGTCTCGCGCGGCGCGCGACCTGAGAGAATGACATCCGTGACCGCAATCGCGCCCGCATTGATAAAGGGATTACGCGGCACGCCCATTTCATGTTCGAGCTGGATGATGGAATTGAAGCGATTGCCAGACGGCTCTCGTCCGACCTTCTGCCAGAGGCGATCCCCAATACGGCCCAAAGCCAAAGTCAGTGTGAAAACTTTGGAAATGCTCTGGATGGAAAAAGGCACATCCGCATCGCCGCCCAGATGCACATGCCCATCAAGATCAATCAACGCCATGCCGAAGCGCGCGGGATCCACATTGGCGAGTTCCGGAATATAGCTTGCCACGCGCCCGCGATCTTCGCGCGCGCTCATCTCTTGGGCAATCTCGCTGATTATTTTGGCGAGATCAGGATCGGCCTTGCTCATCATGGCCTCCATATGGGGGGCATTTCAGACAGGAGCAAGGCCGATGCCAAATCAATCAGGGCAGATATTCTTGGCGCAACACCATATCTGTCACCGCTTTGCCGCGACCGGCCATGGCTTTGATGATCTCGTCACGCTTGAGACCGGGCTTGAGTTCACCCGGTGCAAGATCGGTCGCCACCAGAGTGATCACATAATGGTGGATGCCTGAGCCCGGTGCGGGACAAGGGCCAAAATAAAGCTGCGTATCATTGCCAGCCGTGCCGCCGGTGATGAAATCTTGCGCCTTGGAGTGGGCGCCTTCGTCAAGCTTGGTGACATTGGCGGGAATGCCATAGGCCAGCCAATGATCAACGCCTGAGCCCATACGGCCCGCGAGATCAACCATCATCAGCACGTAAGATTTGGTACCCTCGGGCCCCGGTGTCCATTGCAGTGGAATGGAAACATTCTCGCCGATGCAATTTTTATTGGCCGGACTGATACCGCCAAATTTTTTCGGCAGCACATCGCCATCTTTGAAGGTCGGTGACGTGATGCGGAAGGGTTCGGCGGCTTGCGCGCTACCCATTGCGAAACAGGCGAGCAGAGCGCCTGAAATGAGACCAGCAAATGGCTTGAGCATGGATAATTCCCCCAAAATTCCTGTTCTTGAAGACAGGCCCGATGAGGCTAGCAGGCGCCCGTGTGCTGTCAAAGGCAAAGGCGGTTGGACGCCATGCCACCTTTCGCCTATTCTGCCCCCAGAAAAGCCGCCTCAAAAGAGTGGCTAAGGGAGGATGAGATGACCGGAACAATCCGGGCGGGGCGTATCGGCCTCGCTTTTGTGGCAACACTTTGCGCCCTGCCCGCGCAAGCCCAAAGCGGCGATGATTTCTACAAGGGCAAGAAGATCGACATGATCATCGGCTATTCGGCCGGTGGCACTTATGATCTCTACGCCCGCCTCGTGGCCCGCCAATTTGGCAATTACTTGCCCGGCACTCCGGTCATCGTGCCGCGCAATATGCCCGGTGGCGGCAGCAGGACCGCTGTGACCTGGCTCTACAGCGCAGGCCCGCGTGATGGCACCGTGCTCGCCACTGCCGATCAATCACTTTCTGTCGAACAAGCTATGGGCGACAAGCAGCTCAAGATTGATACGCGCGAGCTCATCTACATCGGTAATCCGGCGGCCGATAACAACACCACCGCCATTCTGGCAACGAGCCCTGTTAAAAATATCGATGATGCCAAGCGCATCGAAATTCCACTGGGCGCCACGGGCGGCTCCACCTCGTCGCAATATCCCAAAGCGATGAATGCTTTGCTTGGCACAAAATTCAAAATCATCACCGGCTATCCGGGCGGTAATGACATCAATCTCGCCATGGAGCGCGGGGAAGTGGCGGGGCGCGGCTCCAATTCTTGGGGTGCCTGGAAATCCACCCGTCCGCAATGGGTGGCTGACGGCAAGCTGACCATCCTTGTGCAGATCGGCCTGTTCAAAGCCCCCGATCTGCCGAATGTGCCTCTGCTGATGGATTTGGCGAAGAATGATGAAGACCGCGCCGTGCTGAAGCTTCTGTCAGCTTCGACCACGATTGGTCGGCCGATCTTCACCACGCCCGGCGTGCCCGATGATCGTGTGAAGATGCTGCGCAGCAACTTTGACCGGATGATGAAGGATCCCGCCTTCCTCGAAGTGGCGAAGAAAGAAAATCTCGATATTCAACCGGTCTCTGGCGAAGAGATGCAGCGCATTGTTGCGGACATCGTCTCCACGCCACCCAATATTGCAGCGCGCCTGCAAGAGATCATTGGCGGCATCGAACAAAACAACAATACAGGTAAATGATGGCTTCCAATCTCAACACAATCCACGACCAATTGCGCAAAGAGGTCGCAGCCGCGACACGCATTCTCGTCGCCGAAGGCATTCTCGATTATTCGGGCCATGTCGCGACACGACTGCCCGGTGGTGAAACCTTTATCATCCAGACAGGGCTCGACTCGCGTGCGGAACTGCGCCCCGAGCGTCTGCTCGTCGTCGATTACGAAGGCAATGTCGTGCAAGGGGAAGGCAAAGTGCCGGCCGAACTGGCGCTACATCTCGAAGTGTTGAAAGCCCGGCCCGATATTGAAAGCGTGCTCCATTGCCATATGGAACTCGCCATTGCCTTCACCATGATGAAGGGCGTGCAATTGCAATTGATGCGCGCCCGCGCCGTGCGCTGGGAAAGCGGTATCCCGACCCATCCCGATCCGAGCCATATCAAAGAGCGCGAACAAGGCGCGGCTCTCGCCAAGACCATGGGGCCGCACCATGCCGTGCTCATGCGCGGCCACGGCCTCACGCTGGTGGCCGAAAGCGTGCCAGCTCTGCTCGTTGATGCCGTGCATTTTGAAGAAAATGCCAAAGCCATGATGCAAGTGCTGCAAGCAGGTGCCGAACCCGAGCCCTTCACAGACGAAGAACTCGTGCAGATCAACAAGCATGAGATGCGTGATTTCCACATTGGCAAATTGTGGAACTACTATGTGCGCAAGGGTGTAGCCGAAGGCGTGGTGCCCGCCGATTGGGGCCTTTTGACGTAAGGCCCGTTCAAAGACCCGTGAGCATGTGGGGACAATGCGGCCACGCAAAAGCCACACATGCCTATTTTCCAGAGACTTTCTGCATTTGAGCGCGCGCATAAAATACATGCGCGTGATGTAATAACTAGTTTGTCATTAGACCTTAACAGCACGTGAACGATGACTAGCTCCCGTCCCGCGCCATGACTCGAATTGAATAATGGTCATGCGCGAAAGAGAGGAGACGTCATGTCTATCGCTGTTCCCGATCAGGCTGATCGCACAAGGCCGATGACCCGCGAAGAAAAGCGCGTCATTCTGGCTTCGTCCGCCGGCACCATTTTCGAATGGTATGATTTTTATCTTTACGGTTCGCTCGCTGCCATCATCGGCGCGCAGTTCTTTTCCTCCTTCCCGGAGGCGACGCGAAACGTCTTCGCGCTACTCGCCTTCGCGGCTGGCTTCCTCGTTCGCCCCTTCGGCGCGCTCTTCTTCGGTCGCCTTGGCGATCTTGTGGGTCGCAAATACACCTTCCTGATGACCATTCTCATCATGGGTGCCTCGACCTTCATCGTCGGCTGTTTGCCCACTTATGAGCAGATTGGTTGGCTCGCGCCTGTGACGCTCATTGTTCTGCGTATGTTGCAGGGCTTGGCGCTGGGTGGTGAATATGGTGGCGCGGTTGTTTACGTCGCTGAACATGCACCACCAGGCCGCCGTGGCTATTTCACCAGCTGGATTCAGACGACTGCCACACTCGGCCTTCTGCTCTCGCTCATGGTGATCTTGGGCGTGCGTTCCTGGACGGGCGAAGCTGAATTCGCCAAGTGGGGCTGGCGTATTCCCTTCTTGCTGTCGATCTTCCTGCTCGCGATCTCGGTCTGGATTCGCTTGCAGATGGAAGAAAGCCCGGCCTTCACCAAGATGAAGGAAGAAGGCACGCAGTCGAAGGCGCCTTTGTCGGAAGCTTTCGGCCAGTGGAAAAACGCCAAGTTTGCCGTCATCGCTCTGCTCGGCCTCGTCGCCGGTCAGGCCGTTGTCTGGTACACGGGCCAATTCTACGCGCTCTTCTTCTTGCAGAGCATCCTGCGCGTCGACATGTTCACCGCCAACGTGCTCATCGCTTGGTCGTTGATCCTGGGAACCGTGGGCTTCGTGATCTTCGGCTCGCTGTCAGATCGCATCGGCCGCAAGCCGATCATTCTGGCAGGCATGATCCTGGCTGCCGTGACCTACTTCCCGGTGTTCAAGTTCATCTCCGAGACAGCAAATCCCATGCTGCATAAGGCGCAACAGAACACCAAGGTCACTGTGTTGGCTGACATGAGCGAATGCTCGTTCCAGTTCAACCCGACAGGTACATCGAAATTCACTTCGTCTTGCGATATTGCCAAAGCAACACTCGCACGCTCGTCGGTGAATTATTCGGTTGAACAGGGTGCCAAGGGCCAGGTTGCCAAAATCCGCATCGGTGACAAGGAAGTCGCCGCCTACGATTCGAGCAAGCTGACGGGCGATGATGCCAAAAACGCTCCAGCTGCTTTCACCAAGGCGGTGAATGATGCGCTGGGGGCTGGTGGCTATCCGGTTGCAGGCGTGAAGAACGACAGCATTGTGAAAATGTCGGGCTTCTTCGATCTGCGGGGCCAGACGCTCGCGCTGATCGCGGTGCTGACCTATCTCGTCGTTCTGGTGACGATGGTCTATGGCCCGATTGCAGCAGCACTCGTCGAACTCTTCCCGACGCGTATCCGCTACACCGGCATGTCATTGCCCTATCACATCGGCAACGGTTGGTTCGGCGGTCTCATGCCCGCCACAGCCTTCGCGATGATCGCCCAGACCGGGGATATTTATTACGGTCTCTGGTACCCGATCATCATCGCGCTGGGCTGTTTTGTCATCGGCCTCATCTTTGTGCCTGAGAACAAGGACAAGGATATTTTTGCCGAGGACAAGGCGTGATCTGAACTCTTGTTCTGATCTTGGAAAGGGCGCCGGAAACGGCGCCCTTTTTCTTTACAAGCTCTTCAACCAATCAAGCACGGTTGAGCGAGCCTTGTCCGGCGTGTCGAGATGGTCCGCATCAATTTCAACATAGCGACTCTTGGGATGCTTGCTTGCCTTCTCGAAAACATATCCGCGTCCCAGCCTGTAAATCGGATCAGAACGGCCAACGACATAAAGCAGCGGGACGCTGCGCAGACGCGCCGCATTATCTGGCATATTCGCGCGACCCTCAGGATTATAATAGGAATACCAGCCAGCATAAGTTCCTGAGACCATGAAACTCTGGCCGACATTGATATCGGGGAAATCGGCGCGTTGCTGACCCTGACCCGCAGCAATCATGTCTCGTGCTTTGGCCTGCGCATTCTGAACACCGGGGAACCGCATCCGCTCGGGCGCTTGTCCGGGTGCGAGCATAATGACACCCGCGATGCCGGATGGTTTGCGCGCCACATAGGCAAGCGCCGCATTGGCCCCCAGACTCTGCCCCGCAATGATGATTTTCTTTGCGCCAAGAGCCCGCAATTTCGCAATCGCACTATCGATTTCGCGCAGGGCCACTTCATAGGTCTTGTCATAGTTGAAAGGCTGCCCGCGCGATCCGCTCCAAGCCATGATAGGGACAATGACATTCACGCCCTCCGCCTCAAGACTTTTGGTAAGCCCGAGAATATTGCCGCCCGGCTGGCCGCCTTTGCCGTGCAACAGGACGACACCCAAGGAGGAGGTGCGGGGCCGCTCCTGCGCAGGAGCGCTGATTTGCCCTGAAAGGATAAGCAGAAATAGACAGATAGCCCTGCGCAACATCACTTCACCCAGCTCATCCCGCATCACCCGCGCAAGATGAACCCTGCCGCAGCCCCGGTCGAGCCCGCAGCCCCATCGAAAAGACAAAAAACATAGCGCCAGATCAAAGCGGCCGCTTTTGCCACCTGCCAATCTGCCTCCCCGAGCCCTTTTGCAAGCCCGCTCCGGAGGACCACGCCCTTGCGCACCGATCTTGCCCCTGCGCGCCATAGCGCCGAATCTGCCCTCTTCGCGCTTTATGCGCGCCGCGCCGTGCCGCGCTATACGAGCTATCCGACAGCGCCGCATTTCGAGAAAGATTTTCCCGAGGAGATCTATCGCAATTGGCTCGCAGTTCTGCCTGCGCAGGAAGCCATCTCGCTCTATGTGCACATTCCTTTCTGCAAGCAAATGTGCTGGTATTGCGGATGCAATATGAAGCTGATCGCGCGCTATCAACCGGTGCGCACCTATATCGATCATCTCTGCGCAGAAATTGCTCTTGTTGCTGCGCAATTGCCGGCACGTATGAAAGTCGCTCATTTGCATTTTGGCGGCGGCACGCCAACCGCCATTCACCCCGATGATCTGGAAAAAATTGTCCGCACCATCGAAGAGCATTTCACGTTCACAGCCGACGCCGAGCGGGCCATAGAAACCGATCCGCGCACGATCTCAGACGAGATGATTGCCCGCATTGGCGCGCTCGGCTTCACCCGCGCAAGCCTTGGCGTGCAGGAATTCGACCCGACAGTGCAAGCCGCCATCAATCGCATCCAGCCAGCGGCACTTGTGCAAAAGACAACGGAAAAACTCCGCGCTGTAGGCGTGAAGGGGATCAATTACGATCTCATCTATGGACTGCCACAACAGACAGAAGCCGCGCTGAGCAAGACCGTGAAGGAATGCCTGGCGATGAAGCCGGATCGTGTCGTGCTCTTTGGCTATGCGCATGTGCCCTGGATGGCGAAAAACCAGCGCATGATTGATGAAGCGGCGCTGCCGGGCGCTGAAGAACGCACAATTCAAGCCTATTCCTCGGCGCAGGAATTAATCGCGGGTGGATATGTCCCCATCGGCATCGACCATTTTGCTTTGCCCGACGACACGCTGGCCAAAGCCATGCGGGCTGGAAAACTGCACCGCAATTTTCAAGGCTATACGGATGATGATGCGCGCAGCCTGATCGGCTTTGGCGCCACATCCATCGGTCGCACGCCCTTTGGTTATGTGCAGAACCTGTCGGAAACAGGCGCTTGGGGGCGTGCTGTTGAAGCAGGCCGCTTGCCCGTTTCAAAAGGGCTCGCCATGAGCATGGATGATTGTCTGCGCGCCTATGTCATCGAGCGCATCATGTGTGATGGCACGATTGATCTTGATGTGGCGGGCGGCTTTTTTGACGCCGAACCTGATTGGTATGAGCCCGAGGTCAAGCAGCTCGATATACTTGCGCGCGATGGCTTGATCATCCGCGCGGGCGCTAAAATCGCGCTGACACCCGCGGGCGTCGGGCTCGCGCGTATCGTTGCCTCGACCTTCGACAGCTATCTGCGCCATGCCCGCGCCAGACATTCTGTGGCGGTCTGACCAGCCTCACGGCTTCTGGAAGCGGATGACGAATTCATCATTCTTGATCCCTGAGCGATTGACGGACACATCGCGCGGATCGGCGGGATTGCGCAGGAAATCCGCACTCGCGACCTGCTTAAATCCGGCTGCCGTCACTTCGGCCACCAGCGCGCTTTCTTCGATGCGATGCGTCGTCTTGCCAACACTCGTGCCCTCTCCCGGCCGCGCCGAATGATCGGCAATCACCAGAAAGGCGCCGGGCTTCAGGGCGTCAAACATGGCCTTGTTCATTTTGGCGCGGTCGACCTCCATGAAGGTCGTGTCGTGATAGACGAAAAAGAACGTGATGAGGTCGAGCTTGGGAGTACCCGCGGGCAGCGGATCATCAAAGGGACGCGCGAGGGCCACCACATTCGCCATGGCGGGGGATTTGGCGCGGGCGGCGAAGCGCTCGCTGATGGCCCCATTTTGCCCATAAACCTTGCCGCTCGGACCCACGGCGCGGGCCATGAGCTCGGTCGAATAGCCCCCGCCCGCCCCCATATCGAGCACATTCCAGCCCGTCTTGGGGCCTGAGAAGGTCAAAAGCTCCAGCGCCTGCCTTTTGACGTCATTCTGGCGGTCGGCCTCGCTCCTGTCAGGGGCTGCGAGCACGGCGGCATAGTCCTGCGCCTGGGCCGCGGGACCCGGCAAGCCCGCCAAAACGAGCAGACTCAGGGCAAAAGCTTGGGTGAAGCGGGACAAGAGCATGGGGCGCCTCCGGAATTTATTTTTGATCTCCCCCATCATGGCATGGGCCCTTCCCTCGGGAAACACCCCCAAAGGAGGGGGCTGACCAAAAATTAGATGCGGGGAGGGACTCAATTTTTGCGGCCCCGAACCGTCTAAAGACCTGACGCTGATTGCGGACCCCTGTGGTCAGCGTCTTCACTCCAGAGCCCCGAAGGACACTCATGTTGTCGTTTGACGTCGATGATTCCCGATTCCCGCTACTACAGGGGATTGTCGCGGATTCCTCGAAAGAGGAGCGCCTCATGATGCTCTTCGGGTGCTTGGTAGGCTCAGTGCGCACGGCGGCCCTGCGGGGGGCCGCCGGCGCGCCGGAGGCCAAGGAAAGCCTTGGCCATGCGATCGATGTGATCGGATTCCTGCGCGGGCATCTGCGCAGGGAAGGTGTAACGCCGTTCGGGCTGGCGCTGCGGCGCTTCTTGAACCGCGCGCATCGCGGCATGATTGACGCTTATCGCGACAATCGTCCCCGTGATCTTTTGCTGCTGGAGGCCTCACTGCTGAAACTGACAACGCCGCCCTTGTCAGAACTTTTCTTTATCGCGGCGGCGCGTGACACGGAGATTGCAGAAGGCGAACTTGCCGCCTTTCTGCATGAGCATACAAAAGCGGAAGTAAGCCTTAGCGCGGCTTAATCGCTTCGGCCAGACGATCGGCAATATGTGGCGGCGTGGCGGCAATCAGTGCCATCACCTTGCCGACATCTTCCGATGTGGTCGCACTGATTTCAACGCCTGAGCGAATTGCATCTGCAATGGCTTCGGGGTCTTTGACCATGGCGTTGAACGCGGTGCGCAATTCTTTCATGCGCTCGGGCGAAACGCCGGGTGGCGCCATGACAGGGCGCGCCACTTGTTTCTGCGCGAAATAGAGCTGCAAGACTTTGCGCTCATCCTCCGTCTTGGCAAAATCCATGACGAGCGGCACATCGGCTGGCGCATCATCAAGCTTTTCAAATCCGAGCTGCATGATGAGATTGATCTTGCGATCTCGCAGGAAATCGGGCCTCCGTGTCTTGATATTGGGCCAAGCCCAATCACCCACGCCGCCAATCTCGCCATTCTCAAGCGCCAGCAGAATATTCGTATTGCCGCGATAGCCAGACACGACTTTGAACTTCATGCCCAGCACATAAGCCAAAAGACGGGGCGTTGCTTCCGTATCAGCCGCGACACCCGCACCACCGACAATCAGCTCTTTGGTGAAAAGATCCTGTGCCGTTTTCACCGGATGATTGTGCCATGAGACAACCATGCCGGTTTCTGTTGTCAGATTGCCAACCCAATTGATCAGCATCGGATCAAATTGAACACCCTCCATGCGCGCGACTTTTGCGGTCAACATGGTGCGCTGGATAATGCCGATGCTTGTGCCGTCTTTGGGAGCGACATTGGAGAGATAATTGGTCGCAACAATCGAGCCTGCGCCCGGCATGTTCTGCACGATGATCGCGGGATTGCCGGCAAGGAAACGACCGAAATGACGCGACATAATGCGGCCATGCGTGTCATAGCCCCCGCCTGATTCCGAGCCGACGATGATGGTAATGCGCTTGCCGGCATAGAAATCACTTTGTGCGAATGCAGGCGCCGACAGAGTGAGCGCAGCAAGCGCGCCAAGGATGAGAGTTTTTTTCATGAGGAGTAACGCTCCAGAGAAGAACCTTTGAAAGACGTCTGCCCGCCATCGACGAGCAAATCTGTTCCGGTGATGAAAGCTGCTTCATCAGAGGCAAGAAAAGCCGCGGCTGCAGCCACTTCTTCCACTGTACCGGTGCGGCCCAAGACTTGACCAACACCACGCACGCGATTTGAATTCTCACGCGAGCCATAACGACGCAAAGAGCGCTCCGTATCAATGGGGCCCGGCGAAATCGTATTGGCGCGGATGTTGTGCGGGCCATAATCAATGGCGAGCACGCGGGTGAAATGCATGATCGCGGCTTTGGTCGAGCAATAGGCCGAGCGCCCCGGCAAACCAAAGTGACCATGGCTTGAAGCAATATTGACAACAGCGCCGCCACCACCTGCCGCACGAATATGCCCCATGACATATTTGCACATCAGAAACGTGCCGGTGAAATTGACATCCAATGCGCGCTGCCAATCAGCTAGCGCGATTTTCTCGACATTGCCATCAGGCGAGACTGTGGCCGAAGCATTGACCAATGTGGTGATCTTGCCAAATTCCGCGACGGTACGCGCGGCAGCTGCCTCGCATTGCTCCGGCTTGGAAACATCAACGGCAATAGCAAGAGCACGACCACCAGCTGCGCGAATTTGGCTCGCAACTTTCTCGGCCTTGTCGAGTGACACATCGCAAACCGCAATGGCGGCACCCTCGGCAGCGAAGCGGAGCGCAATGCCCCCGCCAATATCGCCCCCACCGCCGGATATGACCGCCACGCGGCCTTCGAGCAGAGCCATGAATCCCTCCCTTTTCTTCTGTCATTTTGCGACAGTGTGAGAAAAGCGAGGGCTGGCTGCAAGTCAAAAATGGCGTGAGCGCAAGATTGTCAGATGCTGGCGATATAACCGCCATCGACGCGCACCACTGTGCCCGTCACATAAGAGGCCCGCGCACTGGCGAGAAAGGCCACCACATCGCCATATTCAGCCGGATCGCCATAGCGGCCAGCGGGAATCTGCGACAGGCTTTGCTTCACCACATCATCCACCGCAATCTTCTCGCGGCCTGCGCGCGCCTCATCGAGCTGCGCGATGCGCGGCGTGGCGATGCGACCGGGTAAAATAATATTGGCGGTGATGCCATCCCCCGCCACTTCGCGCGCCAAGGTTTTCGACCAGCCCACCAATGTGGCGCGCAAAGCGTTGGACACACCAAGATTGGGGATCGGCGCGACCACGCCTGACGAGGTGCTGGTGATGATGCGGCCCCATTTGCGCGCGCGCATCTGCGGCAAAGCGCGATCGGTGATTTTGATCACCGAGACAACCATGGCATGGAATTGCGCTTCCCACACTTCCGCGCCGACATTGGCAGCCGTGGATGGCGGCGGACCACCCGTATTGTTGATGAGAATATCAACCGGACCAAAAGTGCTTTCGATCTTGGCAAAATTGGGCTCGATAACCGAGAGATCAGCAAGATCCCAATTGAGCTCCAGCACGTCAGCGCCAGCACCGCGCAGCGATGTCGCGAGTGTGGCAAGCGCTGCGCTATTGCGGCCAGCGATGGCGACTTTCGCACCCTCTTTGGCGAGTGATGTGGCCATAGCGCTGCCCAAGCCACCGCTCGCACCAAAGATGAGCGCCACTTTGCCGTTCAAACCGAGATCCATGTCTCATTCTCCTTTACGAGCCAATTCGCAGCGGCGCGCGCATTTTGCGCAACAGAGCCAAAACGGAAAGGGCTGTTATTCTGCTGGTCTTGGGATTTTCGCTCGGCACATTTTCAATCGACATTGAAAATGTCGCACAATCCGATTGCACCGTCACTGTGTGAACATTGCGCGTCACAGCCGGATCAGCCCAGATTTCAACTTGTGTCTCATCAAGGCCGATGCCGGCCAGACCCAAAGCCACTGCGACATTGATGTTGGCAGGAAACTTTTGCGCTGCCTCACGGGCAGAGCCAGCAAAAATACATTGTGGCGCAGGGATATTTGACAAGCCGAAACCTGCCGGCGGCTTGCGGGTGACAAGTTGCACAGAATGGATTGCGCCTTGCGCAGCCGCAGCCACAGCATCAAGGCCAAGCAAAGCGCCGCTCGGCACAAAAATCTGCGCGCCTGTAGCACGCGCCAGATCAACCAGATCAAGATGTTCTGCCAAAGCGCTGACGCTGAGCACAACAATACTTTTGCCCTTGGAGAGAAACGCACGCGCCAAATCTGGCAAAAGATCTGCGGGTGCTGATTCAATCAAGAGGTCAGCATGACCCTCCAAATCCTCAACAGGCAGAACCGGCACAGAGATCGAGTGATCAGAGAGACGCTGCGCAGCTGCTGCGCGATCTTTGGCACTCACCGCCACAAGCTCGAAGCCCTCGACGCCGTGCGCAAGCGCTTGGACGACTGACAGGCCAATGGCGCCAAGGCCCGCAACGGCAACACGAATCTGATGTGGCTTGCTCATATCAAGCATGGTTGTAGCTGAAAGCCTGCAAGGCAAGCGGAAACATCACGAGCGCAGGCCCGGCGCTTCCTGACCCGTGCGCGCGACATATTCCGTATAGCCACCGCCATATTGATGGATGCCCTCGGGCGTCAGCTCCAGCACGCGGTTCGACAAAGCGGCCAAGAAATGACGATCATGCGAAACGAACAGCATGGTGCCATCATATTCGGCGAGCGCCTTGATGAGCATTTCCTTGGTCATCATGTCGAGATGGTTGGTCGGCTCGTCGAGGACGAGGAAATTCGGCGGATCGTAGAGCATTTTCGCCATGACGAGACGCGCCTTTTCGCCACCCGACAAGACGCGGCATTTCTTCTCCACGTCATCGCCCGAAAAACCGAAACAGCCGGCAAGGGCGCGCAAAGAGCCTTGCCCTGCTTGCGGGAAAGAATCTTCAAGCGATTCAAAAACCGTGCGATCACCATCAAGCAATTCCATCGCATGCTGCGCGAAATAGCCCATTTTCACCGAACCGCCGATGGTCACCGACCCGGCATCCGGATCAGAGGCGCCCGCAATCAGCTTCAGCAACGTCGATTTGCCCGCACCATTGACGCCCATAATGCACCAGCGCTCGCGGCGACGAATGGAAAAGTCAAACCCGTCATAAATGCTGCGCGCACCATATGACTTCGACACACCTTTCAGCATGGCCACATCATCCCCCGAGCGGGGAGCTGGCGGAAAATCAAAAGCCACGGCCTCGCGGCGCTTGGGCGGCTCGACGCGCTCGATCTTTTCAAGTTTCTTCACGCGGCTTTGCACCTGCGCCGCATGTGAGGCGCGCGCCTTGAACCGCTCGATAAATTTGATTTCTTTGGCGAGCATCGCCTGCTGGCGCTCAAATTGCGCTTGCTGCTGCTGCGCATTCTGCGCGCGCTGCTGCTCGTAAAATTCATAATCACCGGAATATGTGGTGAGCGAGCCCGCATCAATTTCGATAATCTTATTGACGATGCGGTTCATGAATTCACGATCATGCGAGGTCATGAGGATTGCACCCTCATAGCCTTTGAGAAAGCTCTCCAACCAGATCAGGCTTTCAATATCGAGATGGTTCGAGGGCTCGTCGAGCAACATGCAATCGGGACGCATGAGCAGAATGCGGGCGAGAGCCACACGCATTTTCCAACCACCCGAGAGATTGCCGACATCGCCATCCATCATCTCTTCGGTAAAGCTCAAGCCGGCCAGAACTTCGCGCGCACGACCTTCGAGCGCATAGCCGTCGAGCTCTTCAAAGCGGCCCTGCACTTCGCCATAACGTTCGACCAATTGTTCGATTTCATCAAGCCGATCAGGATCAGCCATCGCGACTTCGAGTTCTTTCAACTCGGATGCCACTTCGCTCACAGGCCCCGCGCCTTCCATCACTTCCGCGACGGCGCTATGGCCCGACATTTCGCCCACATCCTGACTGAAATATCCGATCGTCACACCGCGATCGACACCGACCTGTCCTTCATCAGGCAAGTCTTGCCCCGTGATCATGCGAAACAATGTTGTCTTGCCCGCGCCATTGGGACCGACAAGCCCGATCTTCTCGCCACGCTGAAGCGCGGCAGAAGCTTCGATGAACAAAATCTGGTGCCCGTTTTGACGGGAAATATTTTCAAGACGGATCATGAGAAAAAGCAGCTCGGCAGGTGCGAATGAGGAGGCCTGATTAGCGGCTTCGCGCCCAAAGGTCACGCGCTTTTCTCTTGGGCCAAGAGGTGACCTTGCCCGATTGGACAGGAACGGCCCAAACTTGCTAAAAACAGTGCTAAATGGTCGCAAGATCAGCCGTAAATTTGGGAGGAGAACATGAAGAAACTGCTGCAGAGCCTTTGCGCCCTAACGGCGCTCGCCGCATCAAACGCGCTCGCGCAAGATTCCTTCTACAAGGGCAAGAATTTTACCGTGGTCATCGGCTATTCGCCGGGCGGTGGTTATGACAGCTATGGCCGCCTTCTGGCCCGCCACATCAACAAACATATCGACGGCAAGCCGGAAGCCATTGTGCAGAACCTGCCCGGTGCCGGCTCGCTCAATGCCGTGCGCCAGCTTGATGCGACGCAGCCCAAAGATGGCACTTATCTCTTAGCCTTTAATCCGGCGCTGATTTTGGAATCTCTGGTTGACCCCAACCGCATCAAAGTGAATTTCACTGACGTTGCATGGATTGGCAGCATCGCGCCGGAAGTGCGTGTCTGCTACGCTTGGCATGCCACGGGCATCAAGAACTGGGATGATCTTGTTGCGCGCAAGGAAACCGTCTTTGGCAGCACGGCCAAGGGCACTGCGAATTACATGAACGCTTCAACCCTGCGCAATGTGTTCAATATTAAAATCCGTCATGTGCTCGGCTTCCCCGGTTCTGCCGAGCAAAAGCTCGCACTCGAGCGTGGCGAATTGGATGCCGATTGCGGCTCATGGAGCAGCCTGCCTGCCGAATGGATCACGGATAAGAAAATCAATCCGCTCGTCTCTTTCTCACCCTCGCGTGAAGCCTCGATGCCCGCTGACATTCCTTATGCCGGCAAATTCGTGAAAACAGAGCAGCAGAAAGAAATTCTGGAAATCTTTGCAGCGTCGAGTGAAGTGGGGCGTCCCTTCATCATGTCGAAAGCTGTGCCTGAAGACCGTTTGAAGATCATACGCCGCGCCTTTGATGCGACGATGAAGGATGAGGGTTTCTTGGCAGACGCCAAAAAACTCAATCTGCCCGTGCAAGCCATGACAGGTGAAGAAGCGGCCAAAGTCATCGCGCATGTTTATGCGGCCAAGCCCGAAAGCATTGCCAAAGTGCGCGAGATCACCGAGTGACACTGATCCTTTCAACAGGCGATGCCGAACAGGTGCTCGACATCGGTTCGGTTATCGCCTGTCTGGAAGACACTTATGCGGATTTGGGTTCGGGCAGCGCCATTTATCGCGGCCGCACGGATTTGTTTCATCCCACTTCGGCCGCGATTGGCGCAGATGTTCCAGCTGCCCATCAATTCAAGACGCTGGATGGTGCGATCCCGCGCTGGCAAGTCGCCTCGATCCGCGTGACGTCTGATGTGGTGGCGTTTCCGCTTGTCGATGACGCAAGACGGCGCATCAAAATACCCGCGGCTGAAAATCAAAGCTGGGTCGGGCTTGTCTTTCTCTTTTCATCAGCGACAGGCGAATTGATTGCCATTCTGCAAGACGGCATTTTGCAGAAATATGCGGTGGGCGCGATCAATGCGATTGGCGCGAAATATCTGGCTCGCAAGAATGCCAAGACCGTCGGCTTGATTGGGGCCGGCAATCAGGCAGGCCCACAAATTGCGGCTCTCTGTCAGATCCGACCTATTGAACTGGTGCGCGTCTATAGCCCGAAGCTTGAGGAGACAGAGGCTTTTTGCACGCGCATGCAAGAAGAGCTTGGCATTGTTTTTTCAGCCGCCTCTTCGCCTGAAGAGGCTGTGCGTGGCGCGGATATTGCGGTTACTGCCACCAACAGCCGCGCACCTTTCTTCAAAGCGCAATGGTTGGAGCCGGGCATGCATCTGTCCTGCATGCAGCGCGATGAGCCCATGGCTGATTGCTTTGCCCGTGCTGATATCAGTGTCTTTCACACGCGCATGAAAGAGCATGAATATGTCTCGAGTGATTTTGCCGAGATGGAACGCCGCCACAATTTCATCATGCGCGATCACCCCGACAGCGGGATCAATTGGAATGATTTTCCTGATCTGGGAGAACTCGTGTCGGGGCGCATACGCACCCGCGCACGCGACGATGAGATCACGATTTTTCTGAACAGCACGGGTGTCGGCGCGCAATTCACCGCTGTCGCCCATCTCATCTATGAGCGGGCGCGCGCCAAGGGTCTGGGAACAGAGATTCCGACATCCCTGTTCAACCAGCCCATGCCGCCGTGATCTTTTTAATTGCGGATATTTTGCAAGAAGAGCGAGGTCGGAATTTCATATCCAAGCCCGTTTTTCTTCGCCAGTTCATAGACACGACCAGCCACCGCATAGAATTGCGCGCCCTGTAAATTGCCGCGCTCCGACCAAGTGATCTGATCAGGCGAGGAACGCCCCGGTGAGACGCCCGTCATAATGTCATGCAAAGTGATGCGCTTTTCAGGCAGCATCACGCCATGGCCTGTCTTGCCCGAGCGACCATCGCCGAATTTGCGCGTCTTGGGGCGCGCTTCCCAACCGATATATTCATCATCGAGCGCCAGTTCTGGACGACCCACAGGGGCAGGTGCATCACCGAAGCGCAAGTAAACATCGACGCGATCCATTGTCGCTTTGTCGGGAATGCCGCTGCCGCCAATGTTGATGATATGAGCGCCCGGCTCAACCAAGGCACCGTTCAGAACGGGCACTGCAGAATCCGTCAGCGCCGCAACAATATCTGCGCCCTTGTAAACATCTTCCGGCCGCTCGCAGACTTGCACTTCGATATTGTATTTGGCGGCCATTTCACGGCCGAAGGCTTCGCGATTGGCTTTGGTCGGGCTGTAGACCTGCAGCTTTTCAATATTTCGCACCGCCATGAAAGAGGCCATGTGGTCGCGCGCCATGCCGCCAGAGCCCAACATGCCAACGACTTTCGCATTGGGCTTGGCCATATATTTTACACCGATGCCGCCATCACCTGCCACGCGCATATGTTGCAGCACGCCATCATTGATAAAGGCCAGCGGCTCGCCATTTTCAATCGAGGTGAGAAAGATCAGGCCGCAAAAAGTACCCGGTTGAAGGCAATATTTTTCCTGCGTCACAACATCATTGTAGCGCATTTCATAGACGATGTCGGACTTCATGCGCACGGCGAAATAGCCCGCGGTCGAACCGCCTTCCATCGAACCGAATTGATAATTTTTTGCCGGATCGCTGGTGGGAATACGAATATCAATGCGCGGACGACAAACAGCCTCACCCAGCGCCAGATTACGATAGCTCGTCTCAAGAGCCTCGATCGTATCTTCCATTGTCAAAATGCGGGCGACATCGTCATTGTTGATAATCAAAGTCATATTGATCTTTCTCCCGCAGCCTTTTAGCCGCTTGCTTTTTCAATCTGGTTATAGCGGTCGATGATGGATTTGGGCGTTTTCATCGCGCCCCGCAAAAGCTCGACAATGGCATCGCCATCAATCGGGCTCAGATCATCGAAATTGATTTTTTCGAGTTCGGCGACAAAGTCTTTATCCACCATGGTCGCCATAAAAGCTTTGCGCAAAGCCTGCGCGCGGTCTGCTGGCACATTGGGCGGCGCAATGAAGGGCCGCGACATGGCGAACGGCAGCTCGGCAAATTTGATCAGAGCGAGCGTATCGTCATCGGGGGCCAATTCACGGCCTGTGGGCACATTGGGCAGCGAAGAATGGCGCGTGGCGCGACCGAATTGAACCAAGGCCCGCACTTTGCCACTGGTCCACATATCGCTTTGCGTCGTCATCATGGTGCTGATGCCCGTCACAATGCCATCGACTTCATTGGATTGCATGGCCAGAAAAATCGGCCCCGTGCCGCGATATCCGCGGATGGTTTCAATATTCAATTTCAGAGCATCTTTGGCGAGCATGGCAAAGACCTGATTGGTCGAGCCCGCACCCACTGAGCCGATCAATGCTTTCAACGAACCTGATTTTAAGTCTGCCGCTGTCTTGGCGGGGTGGCTGGAATTGACGAGCACGAGATAAGCATCCTGCTCGAAGGAAGCGACAGAGCCGAGCCAGACGAATTTCATCGGATCAAAACGCACATTCATTTCGCCGCGAATGGCAAGCTGCGCGCCCGTGCGATCAAGCGAGGCAATGACGGAACCGTCTTTATCCGCCGCATTGAACATGTGATTGGCAATGCCGATCGGTCCGGCTGAAGACATATTGCGCACAACGAGATTTGGGTTGCCCGGCAATTGTTTGCCCATATGTCGCGCGACAACCCGCGAGAGCGCATCATTGAGCCCGCCCGGCGCATAGCCGACCAGCACATCAACATTGCGGCCCTTATAAAAAGTCTCGACCTCATCGGCCGCTGCCGCACCACCCCAAAGAGCGGGCGCGAGCGCCAGAGCGATCACACCGAGGCATAAATGTTTCGAGATGCGCGTTCTGGACAGACCAGCGGCCATCCACCCCTCCCCTGCTGCGCGTGAGCGCGTTTTTTATTGGGGCAAAGGATTGGCCAAAAGCTTGGACGAGGCAAGCGCTTTACAGGCGTGAGCCGCGAAAGCGTGTGACGACAGGTTATGAAGAAGAGAAAATGGCGCGCCCGAAAGGATTCGAACCTCTGACCCTCAGATTCGTAGTCTGAGGGTAATTTGATACATAAGAAAACTTAGGGAAACAGATATAACATTTTTCCTTGAAAATAGGCTTATTTTTCTTTAGACCCTCTGATTGTGGAAACAAAAAAGATCCTATGAGATCCGAAAATTGCTTCCCATACGCTTCCCAGAGGTCTTGCCATGCGGCTCACAAAACCCAGCATAAACGCCCTGAAACTGGCCGAAGGTAAGGCCGAAAGCATTGTGTTCGACAGCGTGTTGCCGGGCTTTGGTATTCGCCTACGCGCAGGCGGAAAAAGGACTTGGATTGCCCAGTACCGTATCGGCACGAAACAGCGCAGGGTCAGCTTCGGCTCGGTTGAGACCATGGACCCCGATGAAGCTCGCCGACGCGCTCGGGATATTATGGCAAAGGTCCAGCTTGGGGGAGACCCTCAGGTCGACAAACAGCGAACGCGTGCGCAGGCGCATGAGACCCTCGCCGACTGCATCGGTAAATACCTCCACAACTACGCCGAGAGAAACCTGAGCCCACGGACGCTGGCCGAAGTTAGACGGAGCCTTAACAAACACTGGAGGCCCCTGCACCAAACGGGGATCCATCAAATTGGTCGGGCCATGGTTGCTGGCAGGCTTGGCGAGATCGCGGAGGAGTCCGGCCCCTTTGCTGCAAACCGTGCACGGGCCTATCTCTCAGGGCTTTTTAGCTGGGCTGTTGAGCAGGGTCTTACGGATGAAAATCCTGTCAGTGGGACCGGCCGCCTTGCTAAGGAGATCTCCAGAGACCGAGTGCTTTCCGATGAAGAACTCCGGCTGATCTGGGAGCATTCGGGCGCTGGGCAATATGGTCTGATCGTCAAGCTGCTACTCCTCACGGGGCAGCGCCGTGAAGAAGTCGCCGGTATGCAATGGGACGAGTTGGATTTTACTTCCGAAAGCTGGCTGATGGACGCAAGCCGTACCAAGAACAGCAGGAAACACAGCGTGCCTTTGTCGCCGCTGGTGTTGGAGCTTTTGGCAAGTATCCCGCCTCGTGGGGACCGCGCTCTCTGCTTTGGTACACGCGTGGGGCCGTTTTCTGGATGGAGCAAAGCAAAAACAACACTCGACCAGCGCATCAATGCCGCTTTGCGCTCAACGAATCCGAAAGCAAAACCGCTAGCGCCATGGCGGCTCCACGACTTACGGAGAACGGCCGCCACGCGCATGGCAGATCTCGGTGTCCAACCGCACGTCGTCGAAGCCGTCCTGAACCATGTGAGCGGCCATAAGGCCGGGATCGCGGGGGTCTATAACCATGCGGCCTACGCTGCGGAGAAACGGGCAGCACTGCTTCTTTGGTCCGAACATATTTCGCAACTTTGTAGGGCTCACAAGCCATGAACGACATCATCATTACGAAGCTATACAACAAGCTTAAAGCCTCGCATTCCGATGATGCGGCAGGTGTCCTTTTTGAACTACTGATTACAGGCAAAATAACAGCGTCGGCATTTGACCCGCATAATGAAGACCACGTGGTTCGGTTAGAACAAAACCACTGGCAGACCTTCGGGGAAAAACGCGCGGAGCAGATTTTTCGGGAGGGTAGCGTCACCGCCAAAATAGGCATGCCTTACGACGAGGCCGCCTACCAGATGCACGTTTTCGTGCCGGACTGGTCGTTCGATTTACTCCCCCCTGAGGAGACGCCGCCGATAAACAGGGGCGGCAAGAGGGGGCGCCGTGAGACGATTGAATGGCAGGTTGTTTCCGCCGGTGTTGCGTACCTGATGAGCCAAGAAAAAAAGCCGAAGAATTTAGAAGACCTGATCCAAGATGTTTCAGCGTGGTGTGACAAACACTTTGGAGAAGGGGCGGCCCCGGGGGAGACTGTCTTAAAAGACAATTTCAGTGGTCTTTTCCGTCTTATTGCGGGAGAGAACCCCAAAACTATTTTCCCGAATGGCGTGAAACCAAAGCGCGAACGAAAGAAGCCACGAAAGAAAAGTAGCGGGCGGGTCGGCAATTAATTGCCGACCTTTACCGGATGCGGCGCGATACAATTTGCTCTCTTTTGACCCCATCGACTGACCAAATCAGCAGATGGACCGGACAAAATGATCGAGCAACAAACAGCAACAGCTCTGGCGAAATCCCACAAGGGTTTGCCTGAAGAGTTTGCGCGCGACCCTATTCTGAGCACAGCACAAACAGCAGAAGCTGTCGGAACGAGCAGCGTGCATCTGCGCCGACTGGCAAAGACAGGGAAGTTTCCCGCGCCCATTAAGATCGGCTACCGGAAGCTGGGGTGGCGCCTGTCAACGATTAAGCGACACCTCGCTGAGTGCGAGCGCATCGCGAACCCTCACCTCAATACGCAAAGCGAATAAACAACCGAGCCCCCTCTTACGAAGGGCGCCCGGATGCGCTGATTTGCTGTCTTGGAACACAGTAATTTTAGCAAATTTCTTGCGCCCTCGCAAATGGCGGCTCGCACAAAAGCGAGCGACACATGCCAATTCCGCGATTTCATCTTGGCCAAATTTGCCATTCGGAAGTGAACGCCGAGCGCTTAGCTCGACCGCCTCCTTGCACCGGAAGCAAACCGGTAAGCCAACCTCAAAACACTCAGCAGCCGCTAACAAAATCCGCGGCCAGCAATCTAGAAACAAGGATTTCTCAAATGTCTTCAGACGCCAGTGATAACGACCCGTTTAACCCACTCTCTCTCCGCATCGACCCCTCAATGGGGTCGGAACTGGGGGTCAAAAAAGCGCTTCTTCATCTGTCAGTCCGCAAACCCACCCGCCAAGAATATTTCCGCGCCCACCCGAGCACGGAATATCGCTTGAACATCGCCATCCTCGAACTGAAAGAAGATCGCGAAACCTACGTCGTGGTGCCGGAAATTGCTGCCGCCTTCCCAGGCGAAACGCGCGCCGTAGATTTGCGCCTGTGCTGCAATCGCTCGGGGACACCGTTCCTCTGGCCCGTTCCGCTGCCCACAAGCGATGGTCGCGAAAATCCTTGGCATAAGACTTCGCGTGAAATCGCAACCCGTGCCGAAACCGCATGGGTGCGAATGGCCGCAAACATGGGCGGTGGTTATTACGACGTGTTCATTGCCCCTCCGGGCTTGTCTGAACCCAACTGGCCCACGGATGACCTGCCTACTCTCCTGCGCCTCGCGTTTAGCGGTGGCCGCCTTATCGACAACACCAACCATCCGGTTCTCAACCGTTTGCAGGGACTCGCATGAGCAATTTTCTTTCAAAGACACTGAGCGGTCTCGGCTATCGCCACGTGTGGGTTCTAGACTTCGAGTTTGTGGTCCGTCCGGGCCACAAACCGATACCCGTTTGTATGGTGGCTAAATGCCTCATCACAGAGCAGGTGATCCGCCTTTGGGGTGACGAGATGTTGTCCTGCCCATTTCAAATGGGCACGGGGGATCTATTCGTCGCCTTCTACGCGAGCGCAGAAAGCTCGTGCTTTGATGTTCTGGGCTGGCCTCCACCGTGCCGCTTGCTGGACCTCTTCACGGAGTTCCGTTGCCTAACGAACGGCGTTGGATCGATTTACGGAAACAGCCTGCTTGGAGCGTTGCATTACTTTGGCCTGCCTGCCATCGCGGGGGAAGAAAAAGCTGAAATGCGCGATTTGGTCATGCGCGGTGGGCCGTGGTCAGACCATGAGAAGGCCCAGATCTTGGCTTACTGTCAAAGCGACGTGGATGCCCTTGAGGTGCTCTTGGGGGCCATGCTGCCTTTGTTGACGAGCCACCCCGGCCGTTTTGGTCAAGCACTCCTACGTGGCCGCTACATGGCCGCAGCAGGGGTCGTGGAAAACAACGGCATCCCGCTCGATCAGACGCTCTGGTCCGAGTTGGTTGAAAATTGGGACGCAATCAAGCGCGGCCTGATTGACGAAATCGACATCGACTATGGCGTTTATGAAGACGGGCGCTTCTCAACCGAGAAGTTCGCTCGGTTTCTCACCGCCCGTAACATTCCTTGGCCCCGCTTGGCTTCCGGCGCCTTGGCTTTGGACGATGATACATTCCGCCTTCAGGCACGTGGGTTTCCGATCCTCGCACCGCTTCGGGAGTTGCGTCACGCGCTGGGACAACTTCGCCTTAGCGAACTGAGTATCGGACCAGATGGGCGTAACCGGACGCTATTGTCTACGTTCCGCGCGAAAACCGGCCGCAACCAGCCCTCAAACAGCCGGTTCATTTTCGGCCCGTCTGTTTGGATCCGCCATTTGATCAAACCTGCCGATGGCCGTGCAATCGCCTACATCGATTGGAGTAGCCAAGAGATAGCGATTGCTGGAGCACTTTCCGGCGATCATGCACTCTGGGAGGCGTACGCAACTGGCGACCCCTACATCGCTTTTGCGAAACAAGCTGGCCTTGCGCCACCGGAGGCCACGAAGCACACGCATTCTGAAATCCGGAATGCCTGTAAGGCAGTCGTTCTTGGCGTGAATTACGGCATGGGACCTGAAAGTATTTCGGCGCAGTCTGGGATCCATATCGACCGCGCCCGTGAGCTTCTCCGCTTACATCGGGCCACATACCGCGTGTTTTGGCGCTGGGCTGAGGAGAATGTCGAACGCGTATTGTTGGGCTTCCCGCTGGAAACCGTCTTTGGCTGGCGGATACATTTCCCGCCGGGCTGCAAAGCCGAGGTGAATGCGCGGTCTATTCTTAATTGGCCGATGCAAAGTCATGGCGCAGAAATGATGCGTCTAGGCTTATCGATGGCGATTGAAGCGGGGCACAAAATCTGTGCGCCTATTCACGATGCATTGTTGCTGGAAGCCCCGGTCGACCAGATTGATCAAGAGGCCGCCGCCGTTGCTGAAATCATGGCACAGGCTTCAGAGATCGTTCTCGGCGCAGGCAAACGCTGCCGCTCGGACATCAAGATTGTCCGCTACCCTGATCGGTTCGAAGACGAAGCACGCGGGAGTGTTATGTTTTCTCGTGTCATGGGCCGGCTCAAAAAGGCTGGCAATGTTCCAGCGTGACGCATCTACATTGCGTCACATTGCCATCACCCCCTCGGGGGTGGTGGCATACCCCGCTGGAGGGATATGCATGGAACCTCTATCTATAATTTATATATCTATAGATGGAGGGAGCAGCGATGCCCTCCAGTAAGCCCTGCCCTACAGCTAATGACACAATGAGCGACGCCGAATTGCGGCGCTTAGAGAGCATTGTACCACGTGAGAACAATCACCACTTCATACCGAAATTCCCGCTAGCCATATTGCACGCTGTCGTGGATGCGGATGCCGCCATAGCCCTGCCTCTAATTCTCGCGATCCATCGTCAATTGGTTATGACAAAAAAGGACGACACCCCCCTCAACGATGCAATATGGCGTTGCGCCGGCTCTCCATCACACAAGCGTAGGGCTGCCATTCTGC
The DNA here is from genome assembly GCA_947452455.1 of Beijerinckiaceae bacterium. GTDB lineage: Bacteria > Pseudomonadota > Alphaproteobacteria > Rhizobiales > Beijerinckiaceae > Terripilifer. Next base: position 4,074 of record CANGBX010000001.1, on the reverse strand, counting down.
GGAAAATCAAATCTCTTCCGGGCATCATCCGGATCACCAGTGCACGCACCGTTAGCTACCACTATCGCGTCTCACGCGGGGATCTGTGGCAGACATCCTGACATTCTGTTTGGTATGACGTGTCACACGCAATGTGGTATAATTCCATTGAAATTTAATGGAGTTTAACGATGCCATCTCCCGCATCGCGCCGACAGAAACTCTACAGGGACCGAAGAAAACGCGGGCTTCAATGCCTGACCCTTGAAATTCGGGATGAGGAAATTCGCGAACTCATCCGGCTAGGATTACTGCGCGCTGCAGAAGCCTCGGACAAGTCGGGCCTTCGCCGTGCCCTTTACACACATTTAGACCGGACGCTCTCTCCTACGAGGAGCGGGACGTGACAGCCCCAACAGGTGAACTTATTTCCTGTCGCCAAATACGAGCCGCAAGGGCTCTTATCGGCTGGACCCAACGCGATTTAGGGGCGGCGCTTGGCGTGGATGAGCGGCAAATACGGTTTTGGGAAAGACGACTCCCTACCAATCAGACGAAACTACGAACCCTCATCGAGGCATTCAAAGCCGCCGGGGTGGAATTTATTTCCGCTCCCACGATAGGTGTTCGCGGAATTAGTAACGCGTAACAGTCAAAACTACCCGAATGTGACGCGTTACATGTCTCCTGCAGGCAGAGTTTTTAGACACCTAACGCGCGCGCGTGCGCGCGACCGGAAACCGGATAGCTATTGTCTCTAAATTTATTCGGTGGAGGTATTTAGCATGACGTGGCAGCCACCCGGTGGGGATGGCTGCCATAAATTTTGTGGATATAGGTTCTCCGGATCTTAGAACCGGATCTCCAATTGCGCGCGGCCGCCATTGGACACGTATCCGCTGCCGCCAACACTCGTCAGATATTCGAGAGTTCCTCTGATACCGCCAGGGCCCGAAGCGGAGAGACCCAGCGTGCTCGTCAGCGAATTACGGACTGTTCCTCCACGTGTCAGATTATAGACAGTGCTCGGATCGACTTCGTATGATATCGCCTGCGTTACCGCGTCACCAACACCGCGGCGATATTCAAAGCGCGCTGTGGGCGACAGTGTCCCCCAAGACATGGCGAGATCATAACGGCTTCTAAAGCCAATCGCGACCGCTTGCGAGGTCATATCGACGCTTGCAAAATTCAAGTTCCAATTGGCCGAGCCCTGCTCCGTATAATCCTTGAGATAAGCTTTGCTCATATCGAGACGCAAATATGGCGCGTAAGACAGAGCTCCCGCCTTCTGCTCCCACGATGAGGCTATCGACACAAAGACCATGCTGGCCGGGCGCGCACCGCTCAATGTCGCTGCCGCATTGGCATCATACCGGCTCGTCTTGAACCGCACGTCGCCATAGCCGACAAGGCCGTCGAGGAACACCGTGTCGAAGACATTCCACGAGGCATAGAGCGTGCCCGTGACAGCCGAACCGTTATTGGACGTACCATTGTCATCGATTTTGGTCGTATCGCGGGAGATGCCCACGGCCATGCCAGCGCGAACACCGGGTAAGAACGCATAGTCCATACCGGCGGTGACCGACGACATCGTCGAGCGGCTCTTTTGCGAAAGACCGTCATAGGCTTCCTTGCCGACCAAGATCATGCCGGAGGTCCAAAGTGCATAGGCGGGCTCCAACAAGGAGGCGTTGCGCGACTTCCCAGCAACGGCCTTTTCCGCTGCCATTTTGCGCTCCAGCACACCCGAGGCACCGCGCGTTTTGTTTTTCAGATCCTCAGCCGGATCCGCATAAGCTAGAGCGGGCAGTCGATCCGGTGCGCTCGTCAGATGAATACCATTCTCGAACACGTCCACTCGTCCATGCAGGCGCTCCAAACGGCCCTGGACGGTATCCATGGCCGACTGTCCGACACGGTCAACCGAAGACAATTGCGAGAAAACCACGCCGCGGACTTTCGCGTCAGTAGCCGGATCGGGCTTGGCACCCGCAGTGACAGCGACCGTGTTGCTGGTAGATGCAGCATATGAGCCCGTCGCCGCATAAGTTGCGGTAAGCGAGTGCGAACCGCTCGTAAAAGATGTGGTGAGCGTTGCGACACCACTCGACAAAGTTCCAGTGCCGATTGTGGTCGACCCATCTTTAAACGTGATCGTCCCAGAAGCGGCGCTCGGCGTAATGGTAGCCGTCAAAACGACGTTCGCATTGACCTGTGGCGAGGCTGTCGAAGCCGTAAGGGCAATCGAGGTGGCAGTGGGTGCGGCCGCCGCAACTGTGAAGCTCACAGTGCTGGTCGTCGCAGCGACCGTATTATTGGCATCCCGAACCGCAAACACCACATTCGCGGCACTATAGGTCGCTGTCGGCGTGCCGGTAACTGCACCGGTCGAAGAACTGAGGCTGAGACCAGCCGGCAATGTGCCTGAGCTGACGGAATAGACTAGCGAGCCACTGCCGCCCGATCCCGTCAGAGGCGTAAAGCTCGTCATCGCAGTGCCGACGGTCAGCGATTGCGCGGTGGTATTGGCCGTCGCTGTCGGACCCGCAGCCGCCGCAACTGTGAAGCTCACAGTACTGGTCGTCGTCGCGTCCACAAGATTTGCATCTTTAACAGCGAACACCACATTCGCAGTGCTGTAAGTTGCTGTCGGCGTGCCAGTGACCGCACCGGTTAATTGATTGAGCGTCAAACCCGCGGGCAGAGTACCAGCGCTGACGTAATAATTCAGCGGACCAGTGCCACCAGAGCCTGTCAGCGGCGTAAAATTGGTCATGCGAGTGCCAACGGTCAACGATTGCGCGGTGGTATTGGCTGTCGCTGTTGGGCCAGCCGCGACATATGTAAACTGTGAGTTCGCACCAGTCGCACTTGTTCCACCAGCAGTGACAACAGTTATGTTTAACGCACCAGCAGATCCCGCGGGTGAAACAGCCGTGATTTGCGTGGCACTGTTAACGGTGAAAGATGCAGCCGCAGTACCACCGAAATTGACTCCTGTGGCCCCCGTTAAATTTGTTCCGGAGATAACCACCGATGTCCCGCCCGATGTTGTTCCAGACGAGGGACTCATTGAAGTGATCGTCGGGGGGGTCGTGTATGTGAATTGAGGGGTAATAAAAAAATTCGGATTGGCTGTTGCTGCATCTGCACTACTACCCATAGCGCCCGGAATGACGACTGACACGGTTCCGGACACACCAGCAGGAGCCTGCAACGTAATCGTTGTATCACTCACAACATTCACAGGAGTAACGCTTGCAGTGCCAAAAGTTACGGTTGTGCAGTTCGTAAACCCCATACCAGTTATGGTGACTGACGTTCCAGCTGGACCGGAAGTGGGTGACATGCCTGTAATCGCAGGAGCCATGCAACTCCCTCCCCCACCTGGAGGACCAAGAGCCAATGCCTCATGATGAGGCCAAAGAGCTGAAACGATTAAAGCCAACATCAGCACGATGCCGAAACGAGACACATTTTTAAGGGCTGGCACGGACGATCCCTCAATGAGAGGTTCGCGTCGACGGATCAGCTTCTGCTTTGAACGCGACCGACAACACGAAACTCAGAAAAGCATAGGCTGAGCTATACTTTCGCGAGAGATACGCGCTACGTACAATGGTACATAGATCGCTGATATTTCGTGATATTACGCTTCAAACCGCTCGAATAAATTCACTACGTACCAAAGTACGTAGACTTGAGCTGAGCAAGGCACTGGGTTACGACTGCATAACGTCCTAGGTGCCCCGCGATGTCTTTTGATCCATTTGTCGCGATTATTGCAATGTACAGCGCTGTTCTCTGCGCTTCGCTTGCTGTTCTTTTTTGGGCGTTCAAGGGCACATTTAATCCTTCAGGACAGTTTTTTGTCGTCTCAGAGGCGTCACGAATTCCAGCGCTTATTGCGCTCGTTGTGGTGCATCTCGACCCTCCTTTGGGGGCATCTTACGCGGTATTTGTCGTCACCCCCTTTTACTTTTTTTCAGAGGTAAGCTTTGTTTACAGCCTTCAAGCTCTCTCTAAAAATCACAGGCCAAAGCATTTTGCCGCGATGCAAGCCCTCATCTTTTTTCCCTGTGCTGCTCT